>NZ_WQGO01000001.1 GCF_013034685.1 Ruegeria lacuscaerulensis
GAGAATTGAATCAGCAGCTTGCCTCTCAATCAAGGAAGAGTTTTTCAACGACATCAGCCCAAACCGGAAGCGGTCCTGCGCTAAAGTTCGCAAGTGCAGCAACGCGAACGCCAAAATGGTTAGCCGTGCCGCAGTGAGAAAAGCAGACATTCAGCCCAAACTCAGCGAAAATGACTATGCGGATGTCCGAGTTGCGGACGAAGCGGACCTTGATGGTCACAGACTGAACGTCGGCTTCTGGCATTGTTGCGTGAGCTGTTTCTACAGGGCAATTAAAAATTGTCTGTCCGTTTCGAGCAAGCTTACAATGCCGGGCAACTTTCTTGTTCTATCTTCTACTTTCCGACAAGAATTGCGTGTTCCCGTTCTATAACCTTTTCCCAATCGCCTTGCGTTTTCAGACCGGTCGAAGAGTCTCCCATTAGCGAAGTCACCATCAGTCTTCCGCGCGCTTTCGCTTCTTCTTTCGAAAACCCGGCCTGTTCAAACATCCAGGCGGCGAAGTGGAACCGTTTGCCGATGGTTCTTTGATACGATTCTTTCACCTTCTCATCGGTGTTCGCCCACACTGAGACAGCGTGATCCGGCAAGGCGGCGTCCTCTTCTATGACCTTTTTCATAAGAAGAAGAATGCGGTCTTCCGGGGGACCGCCAAATGTCTTTGCCTGTGCGATCACTTTGTCAGTCAGTTCCTGCTCCCAATATCTGAGAACCTCATCCAAAAGCTCTCGGACGTTCTTGAAATGCCAGTAAAAGCTACCGCTTGTCAGGTTCAGTCGCTTTGCCATTGGCACGACTTTTATCGCGGAAACGCCACCCTCGTTGAGGACTTTGTAGGCCAGCAATATCCAGTCTTCCTTGGTCGCGGCGTTTTTGGGTGAGGCTCGGGTGGCAGTTTCTGACATTCAGATTATAGCATTCATTATTTGACATAGAGTAGTCTATGGTCGTACCGTAGAGGAGTCTATGGGCAACTGGGAGTTCACGACATCGTGCTCTCAGAAACGCCATGCAGAAATGGGGGGATCAATGAAAAGCATTATGAATTCCACGACTGGCGCACTATTGGCTTTGGGTTTGTCGTTGGCTGGCACCGCTTCAGCGCAAAATGCGCTGCCGACTGGTCGAACTGCTTCTGCAATAGAAAATGGTGTTTATCCAGCGTCATACTTTCCCAACACTGAAATCCTTGGCACGGATGAAATGCGTATCACGGCATTGGGGACGGGTATGCCAAACCAAACCAAGGCAGCCGTCTCGATTTCGTTTTATGTGGAACTTGGGAATGGGGACGTCTTTCTGTTTGACGTAGGAACTGGCGCAACGGGAAACCTGTTCTCGCTGCGACCGGACTTCGCAAAGATCGACAAGGTCTTCTTCAGCCATTTGCATGTTGATCACGTTGGAGACTTCATGGGCCTCCACGTTGGAGGTTGGCTTTCGGGCAGATATACACCGCTCCGCATCTTCGGCCCGTCCGGATCAGAAGATGAACTGGGCACCAAAGCCTATGTTGAGGGCATGTCTAAAGCCTATGCTTGGGATTTGGCCACACGTACGGGGGCGCTGCCGGATGATGGCGCCAAGCTTGAAGTCACTGAATTCGATTACATGCAGGAAAACGAGATCGTTTATCAGGAGAACGACGTAACTATCCGTTCTTGGCCTGCGATCCACAGTCTAGATGGCTCGGTAAGTTATTCTCTGGAATGGAATGGGCTGAAATACGTCTTTGGTGGCGATACATACCCTAACAAATGGTATGTAGAATATGCCAAAGGGGCGGACCTCGCTTCTCACGAGGCGTTTCTACCACCGGATGCGCTAGCCCCCTACTTTGGCTGGGATATGAAACAGGCGACTTATGTAGCTACGCGCGTTCATACGGAACCTGCGGCTTTCGGCAAAGTTATGTCCGCTGTCAAGCCACGCATGGCCCTAGGGTATCACTCTGTTCTTTCGCCCGAAAACTATCAGGCAATCCTGGAAGGTGTCCGTTCGACATACGATGGACCGCTCACGCTGGCGCGAGATCTACAGGTGATAAACGTAACTAAGGATCAGATCGTTGTTCGGGAAGCGAGTGTTGACGAATATGCTCTGCCACCAGCTGTGAGCGACGAATACATCAATGCACCGCGTTCAAAAGAAAAAGAGCCTTCTGAAAAGGTTCAAGCCGGCAAATGGGATGGTTACACGCCACCGCCAATGCCGGAAAATTAACGTTCAGGGGTGAACAAAATTCTAATTTGGCGGTATCTGTGCCGACTATTCCTGATGCTGAGCGTGATGGTCTCGGGTGCATTGGCCGTTTCAGCAGATGTCGTTCTGACAAACGGTTCAGAAGTTGCCCCCAATATTGCTGTCCTTCATGTCAAAGAGGATGGGGTCTACGTCGACCTTGAGATCTATGTCGAAGATATTCCGTTTTTTGCGGATATGTTGCCAATAGGATGGTCATCAGATTTCGTCGGGGGTGAGCCGGAGGCTGAACAAGATACCAATCAAGGTTATGCGCAAGCCGAAAGCCGGGCGCTTTCGATTGTTGCAGGCGACGAACGGGTCCTAAACGCTGATATCAGAAAGGTGGAATACCGAACGCGCATAGACCGGGCCGCGCCGCTTGCAGGTCAGCGCGATCCATTCTCGGGGCAAGTTGTTCCCAGCCCGCCAAAAGATCCGCGCGTTTTATTCGCGGAAGTGTTCTTTCCGTTTCAAAACTTAGTTCCCAAGGAGCTGACTATAGTGCCGCCATCGCGGCTTGGTGAACCACTGGCGACTATCGGGATGCAGGTTTTTGACCGTGAGGTTCCGGTCACGGATTTCAGCTTCTTGTCAAAGCCAGCAGAGTTAAAGATTCACTGGCCTGATCCGTGGGATAGCCGCTTTTCTGCTGAAAGCCTGAATCGAAAAGCGCAGGACGGGACATCCACCTTTCTTTACATCGAACCTCGTGAAGTTCGTCATGAAACACTGATCCGCTTGCGTGAACTAGCGCCTTGGATTGATGAAACCACGGAAGTGGGTCAAATGCTTTCGCCACAGCGCAGCGCCTTGATCGTAAACGAGGCGGCGTCCTTCCTGGCGTCTCGTAACCCGGTGACAATTGATGGCAAATTAGTGCAACCGTCAAACGCTACAGCAAAACTCCTGGAGCTAACATCGCAGGGTTATCAGGTTGTCGAGCCTGGAAAGGAAGTGTCTGTGAACAATGCGTTTATCGGAGCTATCCTGTCGTTCTCATCGGCAGACCTTCCCGATCAGGTGACGGTCACATGGGATATGTTTGACGAGGAAATTTCCCGCGTTGCGACCATTTCAAACGATATCGCCGGGCCATTCTTTGGAGCTGTGACACCAGCGGACCCCCAGTTTCACTGGCAGAACCACCTACTCCAATACCAAAGAGCATCTGTTACTCAGATTCCAGTTGAACAGCAGAAACGGCAGAACCCGGCCGTGGCTTTGATCGCCGGGATTATCAGTGCCGCCTCACTCTGTTTTCTCCTGCTAGCCAGAGGCAAAGTCGCAAAGCGTACCAGTTGCGTGACTATGGTTGCCGCTGCTTCGGCAACGTTTGTATTTTCGGGATATTTGCCGGAATTACCCTGGAATAAGCCCGAGCCCCCTGAGCAACAGGTTGCGGAAGATATACTGCGCTCGATGGTCGAAAACTTGAACACGGTGACTCTGGAAGTTTCGCCGGCAGCAAGAAAGGCAGAGCTGGCCCACATTGTGACGGCAGCGTCTCTGGGCGACATCGCAACAGAGGTGGAACGTGGTCTCGTGATCCGAACGCCAGGAGGCAATCTTGCTACAGTTACCGATATCAGCGACCTGAAATTGGAGCGTATTAACCCGACCCTCAAGCCGGGAGGATTTAGTGCCCTGACCAAATGGACAGTGAAAGCACAAGGCGGTCATTGGGGACACGCCCATATACGCGCCGTTACGTTTCGGGTGCTGGCCGAGGTCATACCTGAGTCAGGGCAATGGAAGCTGGATGGATTAACTGTAATCGAGGCCCGAGATCCAAATGCATGAGCGTTTAAGACCAAAGGTTTTTGCTTTCGGCGCTCTGTTTGTCGGAGTGCTTTTGTCACTGACGCTGTCAGCCTCGGCGCATTTTTTACTAAACCTCAACGTTCGAATTTCGCATGTCGAGCATTCCGAAGACGGCCTACGTATCTACATGCGCACGCCTATGCCTTATCTGGTTGCAGATAAGGTCGGTGATCAGAATGGTGATGCCTTGCCGGAAGCTGCACCATTCACGACCAATGCCATGAGCGACGGTCAGTTGGTCCACTTTGTCGACTTGCAAGCTGTCATGAACGATCCCAATGGGCTGGGGCAATTCGCCGAAGGTGGGTTGCATCTGTTGGTCGACAATCAGCGCCTAAGAGGAACAGTTAAGTCCGTTCGCTTGCATCGCGTTGGAAATGAGCCCGGATTTGCAACTTTGGCCGAAGCTCAACAGGCCGTGGACACCGAAACGGCCCTCCTGCCACCGCTTTTTGTTGGTGACACAATTGTCGATCTCGTCCTGCATTATGACACTGACGGCCCGGTCCAATCATACAGCATTGCCAACGTGCTGGACCCCGGCTTGCCGGATCAGGATCAAACGGCCAACCTCATTCTCGACTACGCGTCGGACACACCGCAGATATTCCGATCTCGGGGCCTGATGACTGAACCATTGGTGGTTCAGCAAGAGGGGTATGGAGGATTCCTGAGTTTTGTCTGGGAAGGTATACGACATATCCTCGAAGGGTTGGATCATGTTTTGTTTGTTGTGTGTTTGGTCATTGGAGCGCAGACACTCAGGGCACTATTGTTGCGTGCGACTGGCTTTACCGTTGGGCATAGCGTAACGCTGTCGCTGGGGTTTTTTGGGTTTGTGCCATCGGGCGCTTGGTTTGTTCCTGCCGTTGAAACCGGAATCGCGCTTTCTATCATTTTTGCAGCCGCAGCGGCGTTTATGAGTTTCAAGGACAACGCGCGTTCTGAGATCACGATGGTGCTTCTGACAACGATGATTGGTCTCTTGCACGGGCTTGGGTTTAGCTTTGTGTTGCACAAGATTTTGCAGGTTACATCCCCAAACATCTGGCAAAGCCTGCTTGCATTCAATCTTGGCGTCGAGCTTGGCCAAGTTGCAATTGTTCTTGTACTCTGGCCTGCCTTGGTAATGTGTCGGCGCGTGAACTCCAGTTTGTGGATGTCCCTACGAGTGGGCTTGGCCGGTGGATGTGCGGCTATCGCCTGCTTTTGGACCTTTCAGCGAGTTGCCGAGGTTTATTCCACGCTGACTTAAGGTTATTGCAATGGCGCGTGCCGTGATGGTCACCTGGGAGAAAAGCGGACATTCGGCTGTTCCCCAGCATAAGACAGATTGGGCTCGAAGCGGACTTGCGGCACCGCAGCGGTTCGAACTGCGGACTGCTCCCGAAAGCAGGCATTGCAATCGTCGAGATGACCGGGCGTTTTCAGCGTCTTCGCCCAATGCGCTGACATTCAGATTTCGGAAGCTGTCGTTGGGACAATCCTGGTTCGCCAACCGCTCAGAGCCCTAAGCAGCCTCTTTTTGAGACCGTCTCGAATGGTGCTTATGGATCGCCATACGTGAATCTGATGATGCAAAAAAGCCTATTCAGCTACGACTGGTGCGATTTCATCCCGTTCATCGACTCGTCTTCGAACCATCTCAGCAATCAAAATGCCTGCCGGCGCCGATCCCCAAATGCAAATCTGGATCGCGAGGGCTTCGATGTCGCGAAACAGCGGATCGATGACAAAAAGTAGAACACGAAACAACCAGAATGATCCCCACATCGAACCAACAAAGCGCCACATCCAGATACGGTGCTGGGCTGTATCCTGTCGTCTTATTGCCAGTATTCCCATAACAGCGGCGGCATAGACGAAGATAGACATTGAGAAAAAGCCCCATGTCGACAGGGCCCCGCCGTACTCTCCAACAGGACCGTGTTGGGCCGCGAGTATCGCAGCGCAACCAACACCAACTGTCAGTATCCCAAAGCTGATGCGCCCAAGGATCGCGTGGTTCGCCCCCCGCCCACCGGGAAAGAACATTTGTACGTGCATCAGCACAAAAACAATGGAATTGCAGACGACATGCCCAAGCAGCAGAGCCGATCTCAGCTCTGGTCCATTCGCAAAACGATCATAAAAGGCAACGCCCCACGCAGGATGGTTTGTGAATGTGTTGCCCCAGACAGAGCAGGAATTGTCGGGGCACGTGGAGACGGCAGCGGCACTCACCGGATCGCTCAGTCCCAAATTGATCAAGACGTCATAGATACCGACAAAGTTAGCTATGGAGGCCGCGGGGCCGTAAATGACGTATCCGGCGTTCAAGTACAGCATCAGCAGAATGCCAAAGAGAAGTACGGGCACGAACTTTCTCTTCATGACCGCATGAACAGCCAGACCCGCCCATATTGCCAGACCGACGAAGACCGATATCACACCCAACGGAACCGCCATTTTGCCCTCCCCGAACAATACGATCGTTTAAGAGGCTCGCACAATGGGCGTCCGCGGCGCAATAAATTTTGCGATCGGAAACTCGCGCAGCGAGGACGAGCGCGTTTTACGATCCTCCCACAATGCGCGTCTCGAACAGGAAATCCTTGAGCTTTTGCTCAACAAGAGGTTCGGACGTCGTGTTTGCATCATTCAGTTTCACCGTCACGCAAAGCCCGCGTGGCCCTCCAGCCTCCACCTGCACATCGGCATCAGACACCTGAAGTTCGTCACAAAGCAGATTTGTCACGACCAGCTTTGCAGCATCGCATCGCAGGCTGGGTTTGAAAATCTTGCCCACGGACGTCAGGGGGATCTCATCAACAATTTCAATGATTTTGGGCCATGCCGGTCTTTCGTCGATGGTCTGCCGAGCATGTTCCATGAGTTCCTCGACCGTAACATCATCCGGTGTGTGAACCTGAACAAAGCACATGGGCAGTTCTCCGGCATAAGGATCAGGCATCCCGACCGCAGCGGCCAACGCGACAGCGGGATGGGTGCTCATCGCGTTTTCGATCATGGCCGGATCTATATTATGACCGCTTCTAATAATGAGGTCTTTCGAACGGCCAGCAACGTACAGGCAGCCATCAGCGTCTTTGTATCCCAAGTCGCCCGAGTTTAGGACACCCTCGTCGAATACCCCAGTGTTGAAGCTCGGCTCGCTGTATCCTGGAGACACGTGGGAGCCTGTAATTGCAATTACACCAATTTCGCCGACCTCGCATTCCTCTCCCAGACGGCCATCGCTTTCCAGCTTCAGAACGTCGACACTTGTGTATGGCAACGCCCAACCCACTGAGCCCGCAGTGCCAGAACCACCCAGTGGGTCGATACTGATCAGTCCGGACGCTTCTGTCATGCCAAGAATTTCGAACAAAGTGCAGCCCGTGACCTCCTTGAAGCGTTGCCCGACGGCGGGTGGAAGCAGTGATGCGCCGGTTGCACCCGCCCGCACGCCCGAGACGTCATTATCACCAATCGGTGTCTGCAGGATCGCCCCAATCGCGGTTGGAACACCTCCGACAATCGTGACTTTGTGATCTGCGACAAGCCGCCAGAAGCTTTCGACCACCGATGGATTACGCAAACCCGCGGGCGTCATCACAAGCAGCTCTACGCCTGCCATGAAACAGCTGAGCCCGCCCACAATCGTGCCGGCGACGTGGAAAAGCGGGAACGTGGCCGTAAAAACATCATCCGAACGAAAACCACACATAGCTGCGCCCCCGAAAGCTGCAACCAATTGACTGCGATGCGTGTGTGCAACAAGCTTTGGAACGTCCGTTGTACCCCCGGTGTGAAAATAGGCCGCCAGATCAGAACCGCTCCGGGCCTTCCCAAATGCCAGGTGATCCTGTGGTTGGTCAGACAATGCCTCGATGAGGTCAATCACCCCGGCTTCA
Organism: Ruegeria lacuscaerulensis; assembly: GCF_013034685.1. Taxonomy (GTDB): domain Bacteria; phylum Pseudomonadota; class Alphaproteobacteria; order Rhodobacterales; family Rhodobacteraceae; genus Ruegeria; species Ruegeria lacuscaerulensis_B. The sequence continues at coordinate 7,962 of NZ_WQGO01000001.1, forward strand.
GCAGGCGTACCCGGGGGAGAAACGCGTACCAGCACGAGGTCCGGGATTTGCTCCCTCAATGCCAAAGCTTTCTGCCAGATGTCGAGTTGTGGGTGTGGGCCAAGAGTAACGAGGATTTTCGCCCCCGACGCTTTGATAAGCTCTGCTATGCTCTCAGGCTGCAAAAGAAAGTTTATGGGCACAGCGTATCCAGCCGTTTCTGCGCCCCAAAGCGTGGCGTGTGTTTCAACCAAAGCGGGCAACATATACGCCACGCCCGGTGCCTCCCCTCCAATCTCGGCAAAAAGATTTGCTGCGCGCCGGATCTGCCCAAGTAGCTGGCCGTAGGTGACACGACGAGGCTGCTCATCTGGTGCTCCGGTCATCAACATCGTCAGTGCAACAGCATCGGGATCACGCTCAGCACTGTTTTCAAAGACCTCCAAGATGCTTTGCTCGGGCAACCGTTCGTCGAGCGTCATCTCGGCTTCGAACTCAGCTATGTCGTCGCGCGTCCTGATCTGACGTGTGCCCAGATTAGCCATGGGGTCTCCTTCTACTCTACTAAGGTAGTTTCCGAGCTTTGGCCGAAGAACAGGATTTTGCAACTCCGATGTAAGTGCTGAGATCCACATGCTGATCGAGTAGGCTGCGGAATCCAGCCATTTACGAATTTCCGGTGTGTCCGCATGTGAGACATAGAACTGGAGCGTAGCTAATGTCCGGATTGGATTTCGGTCGATTTGCGTGATTTGGACGTCCGCTTTCGGGAAATCGCGCTGCATTGCCGCGAGTATTTTTGCGATCTGGTTGGTGAGGGCGCGCGATGTTTGCTGCATCAGCATCCGGCAGCTAAGTCCGCAGAGCGGACATTCATGCAAGCTGTAGCGAATGGCTGTTTCGAGCCCACTTTGACCGATGCTGCGCGTTGCCCCAATTACAGAAACGCGCAGAAAGCGGACTTTGCTTCAGATAGCAGCGAGTGTCGGCCATGAGCCTTAAGGACTGCTAAGAGGCGCTTACTCTACGACGCGAAGCTGCGCCACAGAACCGGTATTCAGGTTAGCCAGACGTCCAAGTTTTTCGGTGCGCTTAAAATAGTGTTTCAGGATCAGGTTTGGGTCTACATCGCTCATCTGCGAGATCGTCAGAAGGTCCGTCGCCTGCGATTCTACCGCGTGGGTGATCGCGCCACGCCGGATCGCGTACAAGGTCGCCTCCTTCGGAAGCCCGACTTTCTTCACAGCCCACTTCATTGGGTATCGTTGGAAGTCTTGCTCTAGCCTGTTTCCTTCTGTGTCCGTGATCAATGGAGCCCAGCGAGACCGTCCTGCAACCAACCCCTGAAAGAACTCAACCGCGTCCGCAAACAACGGGATGACGAGCGGCGTGTCTTTCTTTGCTGCGTTCTTTCCGTACCTGAGTGTCAACTCCGCTCGGTCGGCATCAAAGTCCCGAACGTCGGCCATCCTCAAGGATTGAACGCGCTGCAGCGTCAGGAACATCGCTTGCGCAAATCGCGCGAAACCGATGTTGGTAGACGTCCCGATGACCGCCTCGATCTCCGGCACCGACAATGCAATTCCATCTAACTCATCCGCATCAGCTTTTCGGTGCGCCAACTCCCCTTTTGGAATCTTCTGAGCCTTTTCCCATGCGCGAGGCCCATGGTACTCCGCCGCACCGGCTGTGAGGACCGCTTTGACGTGGCCCATTTCTCTGTTGAAACCCTCCCCGCCTCTCTCGGTCGATCCCGTTTCCTTGTCGGCGCGCTCTTTTGGTCGCCCGGCCCACTCGTTGACCATGTCGACGGTGATCTGGCTCAGCGGTGTGTCATCGCCGAGGAACTCGCAGAGTTTGCTGCACGCCCAGCCCAACCGAGGATAGACTTCTCGGACACGCGCTTTCCCTTGTTTCGTTTCATTTTTGCCAGCCAAGCATCGGCACAGGAACGAACGGTTGGTTCGCCCCGCCGTTTTTCCTTAGCGGCCATTTCAGCGCGTTTTTGCTTTGCCCAGCCCAATACCTTGAGCAGCGCTTCTTCGTACCCGATACCGTCGCGCTCTGGCGCGCATGGAGCAAAAGTCTCGTAGACAAATCTCTTCCCGTTCCCAAGGTTCTCCACGCGGCCTTTCCAAGTCATCCCTTTTTTGCCGACGTACACTCCGAGCGCCACGTTTTCAGCGACAGTCTCGTAGTAAGGCGCAGAGCGGACTTCTAACCGCGACCGGCCAGTTTGGCTTCTGATGTTCATGTCGGTCGTTCCTTGTTCAGAATTTGGTTAATTCGCGCTGGCGACACATCGAAGTGTTCAGCCAATTCTCGTTGTGTGGGCTGCTTTCCCGTTTGCTCTTTGATCCATTCGCTCAACTTGGCAACGTCGGAGTAAACAAGACCAACCGTCTTTCTCGGTGCTTCAAGTAGGGTGATAAGGCGCGATTGATTTCCTGCCAGCGTCTGTGCTGCGTCGCTCAGGTCCACCAGATGCTTCAGGAGTTTTTCCGGTGGCAGGTTCTTTGCCAACTCAGGATTCTCTTTCAGCAACTGGACCTGACCGATCAAGTTGTGAAATGGCGGGATTGCGGCGTCCACTGCCTTCCGCGCTTCTGCCTTCGTTTCAGGCTGCGAAATTTTTTTCGTGTTCATCGGTTACCTCGTCCTTAACCGTTTCGGATTGATCCGGGTCTATACGAAATGACTAAGAGGTAAACACTATTTGTTCAATATGCGCGTTCAATTGTTTGTAAATTTAACTCTTATGATTTAACTTTTGCCGGGTAACCCTAGATTGAAATTGAATCGAAACCATGGGGGATTTGAGCGATGCCAGCCATCATAGCGGGAGCGAAGCCAAGCGGTAAAGCGGTGCCATACGTTGAGGAAATGAACCGTCGCGGGATCAAGAAAAACAAGGCAAACGAGATCGCGCGATGTGAAAAAGGCCCACAGACATTCTTTTTGGGCAACCGGCGAATGGTCGACATTGGCTATCTCGACGCGTGGTTCATGGCACAGGCCACCGGGCAAATCCGCGTCACGGCTCAAGACCTCAAAGAAGCGCGCGACGCCGCTGTGCCGAATGAGAAAATTAGGGAAGGAAAGCGGCGGGGAAAAGCGGCGCGCGAGGCGGAGACCGCAGCCTAACCTATCAGAAGATTGACCAAGCACGGCAACGCCTCGGGGCGAACAAGGAGGAGTTGCCAACCAGCAAAAGCGAAACGCGCCGCTGAAGGGGCGACGCGTTTCAAAGGTCAAACCGGGAGACCCGGCCAATTTACCTAATAACCGTGTGTAGATTAGCCGTGGCTCTCCACAAAAGAAAGCCTGACGGAATGGGCAAAAAGCCTCAAATGGACCTCCTGCAATACCACAAACCCCTCTGTAGCGGATTCCAGGGTCAAGCCGCCGCCAAACTCATATTCCAGCCGCTTCTATTCCGAGCGCAATTAGCGCCGTATTACTGGCACAACATCCGTGCCGGTGATCTGGTCACAGAATGGGCATTGGACAAAAACGCCGTCACTCGCGGCTTGCTGGCCTTGGAGCAGACCGGGTTGATTATTCGCAGCGGCCAAAAATACCGCGTCGATCCATTGCAACTTTCAATACTCGCAAAATCCGCGAAACAGGGATTTTTAGAAAATCCGCGAAATGCGGAATTTACCCCAAAAAAACCCGCAAAACAGGAGATTTCAGAAATCCACGAAACGCGGAATGAAAATCCGCGAAATGCGGAATCACAAAGAAAGAAGGAATAATTAATAGAGAAAAGGAGGACCGAGAGTCTGACGAGACCGAGATAGGCACCGACGTCAGAGGGAATGAATCTTGGACCTCTGTGGCATTCAGGTTAATGAACAACCTCAAACCGTGTTAGCCCGGAACGTCGATCCCGGTTCCAAGTTTGGGGCCGTATGAGGAACCGTTGCAGGTGGCTTTGAACAACGAGGGCTGGACGCCAGCTTCGGTGGAAGCTGCCGAATGAGTGATCCTGTATTCCGCATCGGCCAAATGACGGACGACGCGCTCCGGAGCCAGGTCGGGCGCATGGCCGAGAAAATCCAGACCGGCTTGGTGACGGCAGCGAACATGCCCGGCCTGTATCTGAGGGTGGGTCGCCGATCCCATAGCTGGCAGGGGCGCTACTACCTCGACGGACGCGAGAAACGTTTGCGGCTAGGGTACTGGCCGTTGATGAGCGTTGAAAAAGCCATAGACGCGCACACAGCTAACCGAGAGCGGGTCCAGCAGGGTATTGCACCCATAACCCCACGACAGGCCCCTTACGGGCATTCTCTGGGCGATCTCGTGGACGAATGGCAAGCAAACAACGGCACGGCGACCGCCCGGCACCGCGCCAATATCGTCAGACGCACGTTCCAGCCCCTGCTGGGACACGATGCTCGGTTCATTAGCCGAGACCACATTAAGCCAATCGCAAACCTAATCCGGCAGGAAAAGGGACCAACGCTGCGCAATGCGCTCGACAACCTGAGCGCCGTCTTCAACTACGGAAAACAAGTCGAATTGGTGGACCACAACCCGACGGCGGGTATTAAGCGCCCAGCCCGATCACTCGACCCGAATTGGTTTACCCTAGTCGACCTGTTCACGCTGTTCAGAGCGTTTGACCAGTTAGCCGAATGGGAGCAACGGTTCCTGCTGTTCTTAGTATTAACCGGGTGCCGGTCGGGCGAAACAATGGCGGCAAACGTCGGCCACTTCGATCCGAGCGCCGACATGGTGACCTTGCCACCTCCCCTCACGAAAAACGGCGCGGGCCTAATGATCCCTCTCCCGCCGTTCACCCTAAAGGTCGTCACGGATGCCGTGGGTGACCGCACGGACGGAAATGCGCCGCTGTTCGCAAGCCGTACCGGCGGTCGTATCGACCAACATCAAAAGCGTGGCCTCATAACCTTCTGTAACGCCAATCGGGCGACACCACTGCACCGCGGTACTTCGCCGGGCTGGGCCAGAATCCACGCCTTTAGAAAATCAATGGTGACGGAGGGCTGCGCTCTCGGCCTGCCACGGGATGTTCTGGACCGCATGCTGAACCACGTCGCGATCTCCACCACCAGCCAAGTCCTCGCCGCCTACAGCCTGTCTGAACGCTTGGAAGAACGAGTCGCCGCTGCAAACGCATGGGCCAGCGTGATCGAATGTATATACAAACACGCCGTAGAAAAAACCTTACCCATGCCCAGAAGGCCCGAACTGAAAAACATCGTTAACCAACTCTATTGGAAGGGAAAAACCTAATGCCAGACCCGCCTTTTACAATGTGGCACTGCAACACTGTAAATTTAACGGTTTGGGGTATCGTTGCGTCTGTAACTAAACTGAATGGGACGCAACATGACCCCAAAAAACAATTTTGGCCGACCGAAAAGCTTCGCTGGTGGCGTTTATGACCCTGACCATTTTGAAACTCATTGTTTTTGGAAGAGGTACGGACCAGCCGGGCGGTTGCACTGCCCGTTCTGTGGATGGGTCGAACAGCCACACGTTTGTGAATGGGCAAACAATGACCAATCCGCAACCGTCAATCACAGCGGAAATGAATGCCGAACACTTTGAACTGTTTCGCAACGCCATTGCTCAAAATGATTAGCGATGAAGCGCCGGACAATTTTAACTACCTGTTTCTCAAGCTTATCGGGAGTTTCTGAGGCTATGAAAAAGTGCGACTATTTCATCAGCCCGCGATAGGAACAATCCGACCACTACAAATCATATCAGCAATGTATGCGGGAGAGCTGTCCGGAATAAGCGATGAGATCGGCGCCCATTCTTTATTTTGATTGCCCAGCTGCAATCCCTTAGTGCGTTCAACAGCCGCTGTCAGATCGCGATACCGCTTGTTTCTGCAATCATACTCACGCTGATATACGAACTCACTCTGGCTAGTGCGAATTGTTTCCCAATAGACGTTGCCCGGAACCCCTTCCGCTTTTCGGATGTAGAATTCACTTTGTGCATCATTCTTAGCGACGAGAAGCCAACCGGCATCTTGCAGGTTTGTTCCGGTTCCCATCGTGGATACGTCACAAGCAGTCAGAACGACATACGCTGCGCATACCAAGGCAATTTTCTTAAGCATGATGTCCAAACTCTAATTTAAGTCGATTCATCTGTATGTGTTACCAGAGTGAACAGACCGATTGTGAGACTTCGCCAACTTGCTTCGCGTAACTGCCAATCTCAATGCTCCCGGCACAAATTCGGGTCAATCTTACCCTTTGGCCTGAATGCCACATTCTACGCCCAAGGGCTTGAGCGCTCGACGCCTCTCCGCCTATATCCAGCCTAGCACGCCGACTAAACGGCTGGCCCATAAAAGGAACATGAGATGGAAAAAACGGGCAGGGTTGAACCCCTCATCGAAACCGAACTTGTTCGGCTTTATCACCAGATTCGCGCGACACTGCATTCCGATGAAAACGGTTCATTGGACCTCGCGCTGGCCGACCGGGACCGGGAACATATCAAGCAGGACATGCTGAACGCACTGAAGACCGCTGAAAAGGGTCTGAAAGCAATTTTTCACGATTGCAAAATCGAACACGGAAAACACCGTTAGAAAACAAAAATAGTGTGGCCTAGTGAGCAGCCCCATTAGACGGGTCAAAGATGATTGTTAGTGCATCATCGGCCTGTGATCCATCGGGATGTGGTGTCGGACGCTGGCGGGCGATAGAAAGTGCACTGTGAAGGCGATTTGTGTTGTAGTGTTTCCTCCATTGCTCGATCAGAATTTGCGCTTCGCGCAAGTTGTAGAAGATCTCACCGTTGAGTCACTCGTCCCTAAACCTGCCATTGAAGCATTCGCAGTATGCGTTCTCCCACGGGCTGCCAGGTTCGATGTAAGCCGTCTTGGCGCCAACGGCGGCGATCCAGTCTCGAACAGCCTTTGCAGGGGGGGACGGTCGAAATTCTCGCGAAGGCGGTCGACCGACGGGGGTAGTCTCGCTGATTTGCTATTGTAAAATTTTGGCGGCTACATTTGCAACTAACAGCAGGTGAGGACGAGAATGGCTGGTAGACGTAAACGTAGTGACAGTATCGCAGCAGAACAGGAACGCGCGCAAGCCCGAATGGGTAATTTTCCATGGCCGACGGACTTGGTCGCATTGCCCATCGATACCGATCACCGGGAGAGGGTTCTGGCTGTCGCCGACCGCGTTTGGCAGACCCGAATGCCGGATGACTGGCTTTCAACGGACACAGCCGTCATCGCTGAATACGCCAGAGTTCAGGTTCAAATCCTGATTATTCAGGAGCAGATGGACAGCCTCGGCGTTCTAATCAAAAGCAAGGATGGCACTCCGCAAGAGAACCCGCTGGTGTCCATCGAAGGTGATCTTAGCCGCCGACGCATGGCGCTGGCGCGGGCGCTACACCTTCACTTGGCTATCGATCCGCGCAACCTGATCAACAACCGGCCTCGGCAGTATCACGAACCTCTGTCCAAGCCTAACGGCGACGCGAAAAATGGCCTACCTAAACACCTGCGGGGCTTGATCCAATGAGCGGCGTGTCTCCCATGACGGACGCCGAACTGGTGCGGATTCTGGGTGGCGAGCCGCGTTTTGACCTCTGCCCCGGCCCAGCATCAAAACGGCTGTTGTACGACTACTGCTGGAAAACGATGGCCCAGAGCGTTGGTAAGGAAGGAACGATGGCTATCTCGCTGCTCGGTGGTTTCCTTCCGCCGATCTTTCGAAAGGTTCAGTCCGAGGTGGCCCACCTACGAGGCAAGTCCGATGCGGAACTCAAGCGCATGGCGGAGGCCGAGGCAAAGGCGGCTGGGTGAAACGGGCGGTTTTCATACCATGTTCGGATGCTCCGAAGACGGAACCGATCCCTCTGAAAACTCGGGTCGCATCGCACAGCCTGCCCCACAGCCCCGGATCGCGACACTCAATGTCGTATCGATGCAGCGTTCTGCCATACATCGTGCCATTGACACTTAGCCAATAAATACAGCATGTTAGTGCCACTGCCCCTAGCCGACCAATTGATTATTGGGGCAGTCTTTTCGTGTTCACGCGTGGAATTGGTCCACGGTCGAAAGCGAAAAGGAAAAGGCCCCGTGCTATAGCACCTCCCAGCGCCACCCGCAGTCCAGTTTGAGAACGGGTCGCAAATTTCACTTTCCCGCAAAATCTCCGCGCAGATCGGCAAGGAAGCCGTCAACTTCGCAAAGCGCCTGCGTAACAAGATGGGCAAGAGCTCCTCCCCGTTGGCCGATCTGGAAATGATGCACAGCGCGCTCGACGCGATGGATGACGTCATTCCTGCGCTGGACAAAACGGCGACAGAAATGGGTGCTGTTGCGCGGGTACTGGCCACCGGCGAGATCGACGGTTCTGTCAAAGGCGACCTGCTGTCCCTAGCGACAGACAGCCTAACCGTTCTGCCGTGGTGAGGAGATGGCTTGGAACGTATCGTCAGAATTATTAGCCTAAAGGAATGGATACTGCCACCAAATCTACAATTCTCGACACTACTGGTTCTACGATCCCGTCCGCCAGAATTCATGCGTGTCGTTTTGAGTGTGGTAAATGCCAAGTCGGATCGTATAGTTGCATGTAGTTAACATCGTGGCCTCGGTCTCGGTCACTCTGAACGCGACCTGATTATCATGTCCTGGTGCTGGAGCACTTTTCGCGATGAAGGGGCACGCATAGGATAGGTCGTCTGGCAACGCGTGGACAAAGACAAGATGCGTTGTGCCCAACTCGATTCCTTCCGTCTGTATTGAAATGTGGGGCGTGCCATCAAGGTTAAATGCCACACTGGCTGAACTCAGATAAGTGCGCTCATCGACCTCGAGTTTGACCTTATCTGGACCTAGTTTAAGGCTTCCGCAGCGAGGTGTCCGGACGTCAAGCCCGTCGAGCACCGGGCAACCCACCATGATCAGCCAATTGTGCCAACGGTCCGCATCGACCACTTCAAGCAGAATAGTCTCATGCGTGTCGGGACTCTCGGATGGCAGGGCGATCCTGGAGATCGGCGCCAGCCCCATCTCGGACATCTGTCCAGCTTGCTTCACCTTACGCATGGCCTCAGCCACCGTTGTAGACATCGCATGACTGTAGTTTTTCAGCTCATCCGGATCTGCCGGATTCGTAAGCAGAAGAAGCTCTGCGGTAGAAAGTGCTGCCAGTTCGCCCTCGGCGGTCAGTGCCGCGATTGGCGGCGCGGCAGTGGATCTTGGTACGATGAGCGGCGTGCGGAAGCGCGCCGCTTGCTCGGCACGCAGACCACTCATGTCGCGATGAGCCAGTTGCCAGTTAGACAGCTGCGACGCCCTGGGTGTGGTTAGCACCATGGGAGAGACCAAAACCCTGGGCGCTTCGGATGGTGTCTGAGTTTCAACTTGGTCGAGAACCATTTGCATTACCGGTGTAGACCCGAGCAACAGGAAACTTCGTGCAGGCAAGTACCAGTCGTAGCGTGCTGACTGTGCTGTCATTTGGATGAGCGGTACAGCCTGCCACAAGAACAATACGCCAGCCAAGACTGCCGCGTATTGCAAACGCAATCGAATGAGAAGTGATGCAAGCATTGCAGCAAATCCTGTCGGCTGCCGTCGTGCCCTTTCATCCGTATTTGAGGAGGCAAGAGCGAGGATTGGCAACAATGCCATAGGGAGAAGGTAGCGAGGATTCTCGATTGCCACAAAGGCCAACAGCAAGGTCAACCCGACCATAGTTGACGTGGTGACAGCATGGAAGGCCAGTGATCTCAAGTCGCGGTGGACAAAGCTCAAGTACCACTGAACTGCCCACAAGCAGAGTAAGGGCCAGTAGAGTTCAAGATTCCACAAAATGAAGGTGTTGAAGCGCTTGGCGACGACGTTATCGACTCCGAAATCAGAACCGTAGTTATCATAGGCCCAGATTGTAGCACCCAGCTCTGCGCGCAGCGCAATAAGGTTCCGCGTAGTTTCGGGGACATCCAGAGCAAGTGCGATGGGGACGTAGGTCAGAAGCGCAATCCCAAATCCGGTTAGAAAACGCAGCCAATTGTGAATCAATTCGGCACGCATCAGCCATAGAAACAGAACGCCGCAGCACGCAAAGTACGGAGCATTTGAGAGGCGAGTCGTAACTCCGCACATTACAAAAAAAAGTCCGAGCGCGATCAGAATTGTGTTATTCCGGCGCAGGCCGTGCCCGAGGGCAACTGCGCCCGCCAACACAGCCGTGAAGGCTGCGATATCAGTAAAGTACCCAAGCGTCGAGATTACGATGAGCGGCAGGCTCGCCAGCACACAACCTGTCATCCAGTCGAACGTATCCGGAATTCGGAAGATCCCAACGAGCCCGGCGTAGAGAAACGGCAACGGGCACCAGCAGATGACCCAATACGTGATAACATAGGTTTCAACCGACCTGAGGCCGGTCAGCGCGGCCACAATAGCAGCGGGTAGTGAGAAGAATAGATTTTTCTCAGCGCCGATGTTGGCGTTGAATGGGATTTCCCCCACAAGCGCGAGCGACAGATGTGTTGTCCACCACATGAATGCCGCCGAGTCTCCCGACATTTCATAACCACCCACCACCAGCGGGAATAGCAACAGGCCCGACATCGCGACAACATAAAGCGCCGCAGTCCAAGCACCCGCATACAACCTCGTGCGTTCGCCCTGATCCGAACCGAAAAGCATTACACGAGCTCGCAAAACGGGAGTTCCCTCGTGAGCGTTTTTCCAAGCCAAACAATGCTCTCGACCCAGCTAGTGCTCTTCTGCGTCGGACGAAGATTAATTTGCGTCAATTGTTTACCTGCCAGAAAAAATTGCATCTATTGGCAACACATACTGTAATTTGAAAGTCCTGCACATCCATTCGGCCTGTGGCCTCTCTCATTTTCCTGGCACTGAGAGATTTCTTTCGGCACTTCCAGTCGCCTCGATAACCTGATCCCGCACCCAATGGTCGGGCACTTTCGCGCCAACGATTTCTCGAACGCGCGCAACTACAGGCCATTCGCGATGCCGAGACGCCGGTTGCAGTGATCGCGACACCGGTGCTGGACGATCTCATTGCCAATCTTGAAGCCCGGCAGGAACCTGTGGACTACCTCGCCTGCCTCGATCTGGTGGAGGCTTTGGTCCTTGCTCAGTCAGCGCCGAGACGACCGACCAAAGGGGAGGCAACCTTCTCGGCCTTGGCAGTATCCGAACCGCCGCAATCTGGGTGAATGCCGTCACTGGCCGCGATGAGCGCGAGGTGGTTGTCCTGTTGGAGACGGTTGTAATGGAACGGGTGGCTGAAAAAGGCCCGCTGCGCCGCCACGTTCGACCGTCACGCGCGAAAAGCGCGCGCCGGGGCCGGTAGCGCCGGAAAACACCCTTGCGGCGCTGTGTGGCGATTTTTTCGGGGTGCTGTGCTAGGATCGGGACGTGGCCCCGGATGAGCCGGGCCACGGTGCCGCTGAAAAGCGGATTTACTCTGGCGGGTAAATTGGGTTTCGGGATTGCCAGCAGGACGCCGCAGGCCGCGCGCGTGGACAGAGCAACCCCGGCCTTCATGGAAAACCTGTCAGTCTCCGATCAGCAGCAGTTGGTGCGGCTCATGTAGCCGCTGTCACTGTAGCTGCGTGGGGTCTAGCTGCATCGTCTCCCAGCACTCGTCTATGGTCGTCATGACGAGGCTGATCTTTTCCGGATCAATGTCGGGATCAGCGTTGGCAAGCAGTGCCTTGCCTGCATCCAATTTGTCGTCCGTCTCCAGAAAAAGCAGCGCCATGATGGCTGCAACGCTGTCCACAATGTTTTCGGCGGAAGCCCGCAGTTCGAAGTCAACATCGGGATCGACTTTGAACTCCTCCCACGTCATTCCGAGTTCCCACTTATTGGCTATCTGGTCGGCGGTGCAGAACCACACTGGTTTTACAATGTCTATCTCCGGCTCGGCGTTGGCTGCGCCAGCGGCGAGCAGGATGGTTGGGATGGCTACCATCACGGCAGCGTTCAATTTGTCACGGAGTTTCATGGGCGAGCCACCTCCTTGGCGATGCGCGTCAGCAGCCCGATAACGGTGCAAGTGATTGCCGTCGTAAGACCGGTCGCAAAAGCCCCGGCGAGTTGCATGTAGCCCAGCCCCAAATCGCTGCCGTAATAGCTGTTCAGGTTGGCATCTGCGTTAACCAGAAGAAAAATGGCGCCCAGAAATCCTGCTCCGAAGATTAGCAGGTTTATCCAGCCTGCGACCGCGATCCAGCCGCCAAATTCGCAAGCGCCCCCAAACGGTTCTTCGTACACGGCTGTGCCGTGCGGGTTTTTGCTTTCAGTTTTCATGTCTGTGTCCTCTGATCTACAAAGTTAGCTGCTGTGAAAAACACGCCGCCAAAGAACAACCCTCCAAGGATGCTCGTGGGTGCCGGCGTTACCGTTCCCTGCAGCAAGGTGATCAGGTCAGGCGACTCTCCAAACACCGCGCTTAAAGTCGTCACCATGTCAGCCGTCGTGGCAAAAACGTAGAGAGCGAAGCAGGTGCAGATCGATCCCAAACTAACCAGTGCAAGTTTCATGTCCGTGCTCCGTTACGTGTTACGTTACGTGTTGCGATGGACAGATAGGCATGCCATTCCTACATGCAAGCCAATGGCACTACAAAACGTAACACGTAACGCAACGTCAGCTTGAGGACGGACTATGCCCAGACAAACCACTTCCATGCGGATCGATGCCGAACACCGCGATCTGATGCGCCGCGTAAACGCTCGTCTGCACGACGATCCGATGTTCTCGGAGGCTTTGGAGGCGTTGGTTAACGATCAAGGGGCGACCGGCTACATGCGGGCAGACGAGGTGGAGCGGCGGCTAAGGGAAATAGCTGCCCGGTTGGAAAAGCTGGAAGGCACCAAATAGACGGACGGATTCAAAGAGCGCCTATTTTTAATTGACCGGAATGAGAACGCCTGTAGAACATTCGCCATGCGTAAATGGCCCCAAACCATCCCTTATGACCTTCGATGCAAACTGGAATCTCTGCGCCAATACCGCAGCCCGCCTTCGGTGCAGGACGACTGGAGCGCGGTCTTTGAATGGCTGAACAAGCACGGCGTTGAACCGCCTGACCATCCCTTGCCGACTGAACTGGAATTGAAAGGCCCCGTGGGGCATTCATAGCAAATCTAATTTTAGCTAGGTTCGACTAGGGTTGCTTAGGCTCGAATAGGAAGATTTAGAAGCGGATTCATCGCGAGTGTTCACAAATCCTGACTGTAAAAAACCGAATTTTAACGGTCAGTTTCAGCTAAGCGTTTGAAAAGTTTGGCGCACCTGAGAGGATTCGAACCTCTGGCCTCTGCCTTCGGAGGGCAGCGCTCTATCCAGCTGAGCTACAGGTGCCTTGGCCGTTAGCTAACCTTGTTCCGATCCGGGTGCAACTGCAAATCCACCCGGAACAGACAGGTTTCACGCAAAGAGATCATGCGCCAGTTCCAGCGCGTCGATCAATGTGTCGACCTCATCCTTGGTGTTATAGAGCCCAAAGCTCGCCCGGCAGGTGGCAGTGACCCCGTAGAAATCCATCAACGGACCGGCGCAATGGTGGCCTGCGCGCACCGCAACGCCTTTCTTGTCCAGAATGGTCGATACATCATGCGCATGCCCTGCCCCGTCCAGCGTAAAGCTGAAAATGGCGGCCTTGTCAGCACGGGTGCCCTGAACCTGCAACCAGTTGAGGCCCGTCAACCGCTCCATCGCATAGTCGCGCAGACCAGCTTCGTGGGCGGCAATGTTCTCCATCCCCAAGTCCATCATGTAATCCAGCGCCACGCCCAGTCCGATAGTTTGCACAATACCCGGTGTTCCGGCCTCGAACTTCATCGGCGGATCATTGTAGATCACCTGATCCTTGCTGACCTCTTTGATCATGTCACCGCCCCCGATGAAGGGGCGCATTTCAGCCATGCGGTCGGATTTGATGTAGATCGCACCGGACCCGGAGGGACCGTAGAGCTTGTGACCCGTAATCGCATAAAAGTCGCAACCGATGTCCCGAATATTGACCGGCATATGTACCGAACCCTGGCTGCCATCGACCAGAACCGGAACACCTTTGGCATGGGCCCCTTCGGTGATCGCTTTGACGTCCACAACGGTGCCTAAAACGTTGGAACATTGAGTGACGGCAACCAGTTTGGTCTTGGGGCCAATGGCGTCAATGACAGCCTGTGGGTCCAGCCCACCTTCGGCATCCACGTCAACCCATTTCAGGACAACCCCCTGCCGTTCGCGCAGAAAATGCCAGGGGACGATGTTGGCGTGATGCTCCATCACGCTCAGCACGATCTCATCCCCTGCCTGAAGACGCGGCATGGCCCAACCGTAAGCGACGAGGTTAATCCCTTCGGTCGTACCAGAATTCAGAACAATCTCATCCTCATCTGAAGCGCCCAGAAACTTCGCAATCGTGCCGCGCACCGACTCGTACTTCTCGGTCGCCAGATTGGACAGATAGTGCAATCCACGGTGTACGTTTGAATATTCCTCAGCATAGGCGCGAGTCACCGCGTCGATCACCACCTGCGGCTTCTGCGCCGAAGCGCCGTTATCCAGATAGGTCAGCGGTTTTCCGTTTACTTCACGCGAAAGAATCGGAAAGTCCGCGCGGATTTTCTGTACATCATACATGGTATTTTCTTCCCTATACGGGGCCGCTGGGCATCAACATCAGGACAAATGGAACTGCAAGAACAGCAGATAACATTATGACCCAAAAGGATTTCAAGATCGAACCGAACTTATGCGCTTCATTGATGAAATGAAGTGTGATGTAGAGGCTGACGATGAAACTGGCCAGCACAAAAATCACCATCAGAAACGGCAACGCCATGGCGATCATCAGTGTCACCAGCAGCGCTGCAACTTGCAGAAACTGCAACCAAACCATCAGGGTCATGACATCTTCAAACGAGGCCACCCCGCCCAGGAACCGTCCGATCAGCAAGAACGCAACAATGCTGTACAACAGAATGCTGGCAGATTGCAGCAAGCCCAGAAAGACCGGCTGAGATGGCGCGGCCAGATCCCCCTCGGGGACCATCACAAGCTGTTGCACAGCGACCTGAGACAACCCGTTCAGCACAACCGCTAGGAAGAACGCCAACCACAGCGCCTCTCGTCCCGGACGCAGGGTCAGCAACTGTCGTGCCGCGTCGGCCGGGCTTGTCACCGTCAAAACGGCCAAACTGATCAACGCTTGTACGCTCATTGCGACCCCCTCTGTGCTTGTCGCAACCCTGCCAGCCAGAACCACAGGAAGACCACGAACCAGATCAGCCCGACCGCAGTCAGTGTCGGCCCTGACCCGATGAACCCCGCCACCAGACCGTTCAACAGCACCAACGGGGATGAGGACAAAAGCGCCCAGAACAAAGCAACCCGCGCGCCGTAAGCTGTCCCCTTCCCTCCAACCAACCGCGCCGCGCCATACGAGATGAACGCCAGCAGATAGAAGAACAGGGGCAGGATGATCACCGTGCCCAGCAACGCCCCGCCCATGAGCATATTCAGCTCCAGCCCTTCCAGATGGGCACGGCGAGACAGGCCGGGCAATTGCGCAACGAAAGCTACAATGCAAAACGCCATCACAAAGACCAGCGCGCGATCTTCGCGCTGGCCCAGATCGAGCAGCCGACGCACAACGCGCCCTGGCCCGCGATACGTGGCGGCGATATCCGACGTCACCGGCATCAGCTGTGCCGCGACAACCAGCCTTCAAGGCGATCGACAATGGCCTTCGACAGGGCGTCATCTTCGATCTCGTCCACGGCCTCGGCCAGAAACGCCAGCGTCAGCATGTTGGTCGCCTCTTTGGTCGGAATCCCGCGCGAGCGCAGATAGAACAGGGCCGTTTCATCAATCGCGCCCGAGGTCGAACCGTGCGAACACGCCACGTCATCAGCATAGATCTCAAGCTCGGGCTTGGCGAGGAACTGGCTGTCGTCGTCCAGCAACAGCGATTGGCTGATCTGATAGCCATCCGTCTTCTGCGCGCCCTCCTTGACAAGGATCTTGCCCTGAAACACGCCGGTGGCACCGTTGCGCAGCACTTTCTTGAACACCTGACGGCTTTCGCAATTCACGGCGTCATGGGTGATGAACACGGTATCGTCGTGGTGGAAGTCCCCGTC
Source organism: Ruegeria lacuscaerulensis (assembly GCF_013034685.1). GTDB lineage: Bacteria > Pseudomonadota > Alphaproteobacteria > Rhodobacterales > Rhodobacteraceae > Ruegeria > Ruegeria lacuscaerulensis_B. The sequence continues at coordinate 24,105 of NZ_WQGO01000001.1, forward strand.
GCCAACGCAGGCACCGGCAACATGGGCCACCGCATCGTCTCCGGTCAGCTCGACCACCTGTTCGTTGCGCGTCAGCACGCCATTCACAGTCAGGGTGAAGGATTTGTAGACCGATTCCTGCCCAAGCCGCGTGAACATATGGGTCGCCGCGCGACGTTCATGATCGCGGCCTTGCGCCCGCACGTGATGCAACACCCCACCATCGGCAATGTCGATCTCCATGCATTTGTTGAAACGCGAAGCCGCCGGGCCGTTTTCAAGGATCGTCACCTCGGCACCGCTTTCGACGCGGATGATATGGTGCAGCATCGCGTCAGAGGTTTCCGAGGCATGGCGATAAATAAAGCTGATCGGCTTGGACGGCTTGCCTGAGACATGAATCGCAATCCCATCCGCCGCAAAAGCCGTGTTCAGCGCCGCCAGAGGACGTTGCACAGGCGATTGACCCCGCGCTTCCAGCACGCCGTACAGCTCTTTCGCCCAATGAATATCCTTGAAGCAAATGTCCTCGATCCGGTCGATGGTGACACCTTCCAGAGTCAGATCATCGGATTCCTCAGGGCTGAAAACGCCATCAACGAAAACGATCTTCAAACGGTCCAGATCGGCGAACAACATGGCCTCGTCCGGATCGAACAGTGCGGCCCGAGGGGCCTCGGGCGCGACCAGCGTATCCGGGCGGGTGTATTTCCAATACTCATCCCGGCGACCGGGCAGACCCATTTCCAACACACGGGCCAGCGCGTCTTCGCGCGCGGCACGGGTGCAACCGGCGTCGGGCATGACCAGATTGGCCAACCGCGCCTCGGTAGCGGTTTGTTTCACTTCGGGCAGCGCCATCAGTTCACCTCGGCCAGAATGTCTGCATAACCGTTGTTTTCAACTTCCAGTGCCAGATCGGGGCCACCAGTTTTGACGATCTTGCCGTCCGCCATGATGTGCACAACGTCCGGTTTGATGTGATCCAACAGGCGCTGATAGTGCGTGATCACCAAGAACCCACGTCCTTCGTCGCGCAGCGCGTTCACACCCTCTGCCACCAGCTTCATCGCGTCCACATCCAGACCCGAGTCGGTTTCGTCCAAGATGCACATCTTGGGCTCGAGCATCGCCATTTGCAGGATCTCGTTGCGCTTTTTCTCACCGCCCGAGAAGCCAACATTGACAGGGCGTTTCAGCATGTCTGCGTCGATTTTCAGCGACTTGGCCTTGGCGCGGACCTCTTTCAGGAAGTCAGCCGCTGACAGCTCATCCTCACCGCGCGCCTTGCGCTGGGCATTCACGGCGGTACGCAGGAAGGTCATGTTGCCCACGCCCGGAATTTCGACCGGGTATTGGAACGCCAGAAAGACACCAGCGGCGGCGCGCTCTTCCGGTTCCATCTCCAGCAGATCTTCACCGCCCAGAGTCGCCGACCCATCGGTTACTTCATACCCGTCGCGCCCCGAAAGCACATAGCTGAGCGTCGACTTACCCGAGCCATTCGGCCCCATGATCGCGTGCACCTTACCGGCCTCGACCGTCAGATCGACACCTTTAAGGATTTGCTTTTCTTCTTCCTCAAGTTTCACGTGCAGGTTCTTGATTTCAAGCATGATGGAGTTCCGTTTCCTGACTGTTCGTTGAAAAGCTCTCCAACAGGTTCGACTGACTTCGTTCGATACCATCCTGGTATGTCAGCGTTGCCGGAGGCTCTTGTTTCGCTTTTTGCGCAATGTCGTCCACCCCAAGAGGCATGGGCAAAGCACGTTCTATTCCGGTTGCATAATCGTAGAATTTCAAACCGGGCTTCGTATGTATTTCCTTGTGGGTAAACCAATGGTTGGCCACGCCGTAGCTGTCGGCCACGATCAGCCCGTGCAGGCTGGATGAAAACACCATGCAGCAGGCCGCGATCTCATCGCACACGACCTTGGCCGGGCGCCGCGTGTCGATAAGGCGAAAACGCGGGTCTGAGCCGACCAGATTTTGAATTGCACGATCGTCAACCTCGGTGTGATGCGGAACGATGCCGATGATATCCTGCTGTGGTTCGCTCCGGGCATGCACCTTGGCCGCGAGTATACCGGGATCACCGTAGGTTACGCCCCGCAGGTTCAGCAGGGACGCCGTGATCGGCCCGCGCACGGTTTTCGGCGACTGCAACGTCTCGACAAAATCCGCAGGAAGCGGTTCAAGACATCCACTTCCCCAGATCATCGGCTTATGTGACGATCCACGCCCCAGCGCCCCTTTGCGGGCCAATGACATGATGGACCCGATCGCAAACAAATCCGCCCGCACAGGTTTGGTCCAGACCACATCGCGGCCGGCCACGAAAGACACGACATCGCGTGACAGGTCATCGCCAAAATTGGGACGACTGGCCCACCAATACAGCTTGACCGGCTGCTTGTCGGGATGCGCTACAGACTGTTCCATCGCCTATCTCCGCCCCACGCCAGCGCCGCGCAAAACCCCAGCGGTCCGCCGGGCGCAATACCCGGCAGGCGCAGCGGTTTTCAGCACATATTTCGAGTGCGCAGCCAATGTGAGACGTCCTTTTTGAAACAGGCAGGTGGTTAACCCACCGACCCCTCCAACGAGATGGCGACCAGTTGCTGCGCTTCCATGGCAAACTCCATCGGCAGCGCCTGCAACACGTCCTTGCAGAACCCGTTGACGACAAGCGCCACGGCCTCTTCCTCGTCCATGCCGCGCTGTCGGCAGTAAAACAGCTGATCGTCGTCCACTTTGGATGTGGTCGCCTCATGCTCAACGCGCGATGAGTTATTCTTGACCTCAATGTAAGGCACTGTGTGCGCCCCGCATTTGTCGCCGATCAGCAAGCTGTCACACTGGGTATAGTTGCGGCTGTTCTTAGCCTTGGGATGCATCGAGACCAGACCACGATAGGTGTTCTGCGCCTTACCCGCGCTGATGCCCTTGGACACGATGCGTGACTTGGTGTTTTTGCCCAGATGGACCATCTTGGTGCCGGTGTCGGCCTGCTGATAGTTGTTGGCGATGGCAATCGAATAGAACTCGCCTTGGCTTTCCTCGCCCCGCAGGATGCAGGACGGGTATTTCCATGTTACAGCGGAACCGGTCTCGACCTGCGTCCACATCACCTTAGAACGGTCGCCCCTGCAATCGGCGCGTTTGGTCACAAAGTTATAGATGCCGCCCTTGCCATTCTCATCACCGGGGAACCAGTTCTGGACGGTCGAGTATTTCACCTCGGCATCTTCTTCGATGATGATCTCGACCACAGCCGCGTGCAGCTGTGCGGTATCGCGCTGGGGTGCGGTGCAGCCTTCCAGATAGGACACATACGAGCCCTTATCGGCAATGATCAGCGTACGTTCAAATTGGCCTGTGTTCTCCGCGTTGATACGGAAATAGGTGCTCAGCTCCATCGGGCAGCGCACGCCCGGCGGGATGTAAACGAACGAGCCATCCGAGAACACGGCCGAATTCAGCGTGGCGTAAAAGTTGTCCGAGACCGGAACCACCGAACCCAGATACTTCTTGACCAATTCGGGGTGCTCTTTGATCGCCTCAGAGATCGAGCAGAAGATCACACCCGCTTTCTTCAGCTCTTCCTGAAACGTGGTTCCAACAGAAACCGAGTCGAACACCGCGTCCACGGCAACCTTGCGACCCTCAGCCGGGGCATCCTCGGCACCTTCGACCCCCGCCAAAATCATCTGTTCTTTCAGAGGGATACCCAGCTTTTCGTAAGTCGCCAGCAGCTTGGGATCAACCTCATCCAAGGACTTGGGCTTTTCCTCCATCGACTTGGGACGGGCATAGTAATACTGGTCCTGAAAGTCGATCTTGGGATAGCTGACCATCGCCCAGTTCGGTTCATCCATCTGAGTCCAGCGCTCGAACGCGGCCAAACGCCATTCGGTCATCCACTCGGGCTCTTCGTTCTTTTCCGAGATCAGGCGGACGATATCAGGGTTCACGCCCTTGGGCGCGTATTCCATCTCGATATCGGTTTCCCAGCCGTATTTATAGGTTCCGACCTCGCGTACCGCATCCACGGTTTCCTGATCGACACCTTCTTTTACCTGGGTCTGGTCCAAAGCGGCCATAAGACACCCTCCGTCTGATCACGCGGCCCGCGCGCGATGCTTTTTCTCTTTTTCCAGCCACGTTTCCGCGAAACGCAGCACATCTTCTTCCGTTGTCTCAGGCCCCAGCGAAACGCGAATGGCGCTGGACGCTGTAGCCTCGTCAAATCCCATTGCGGTCAGAACCGCACTTGCACGCACCTTGCCGCTGGAACAGGCCGAACCCGCGCTAACCGCAAACCCTGCCAGATCCATTTGCATGACCTGTGTCTCACCCTTCCATCCGGGGGTGGCGAAACACAGGGTGTTCGGCAGGCGTTCGCGTTCTTTCCCGACAAAAATAGTAGATTTAGAACCGGCCTCAAGGGCCTTTTCTAGAATATTTCTAAATTCTTTGACCCGCGCCCAAACTCCATCGGCCAGATCACGCGCAGCAGCTTCAGCAGCAGCCCCGAAGCCCGCGATTCCAATGACATTTTCGGTGCCCGAGCGTCGCCCCATCTCTTGCCCACCGCCCTTGATCCGGGCGGGCAGATCGGTGCCGCGCTTCATCACAACCGCGCCAACGCCTTTTGGACCGCCCAGCTTATGGGCCGAGATCAATGCCATCTGAGCGTCCAGCCAGTTGAACGCCACCGGCAGTTTCCCGAACGCCTGAGTCGCATCCGTCACCGCCAGACCTGCAGGCAACGCCTGAACGATCCCTGTCTCGGAATTGGCAAGTTGCAGCGTGGATTGCGCCGGATCGGTCACTGTAACAGCCCCGTCCGGGGAAACTGGCAAGTCTTCCATCGCCCACGCGCGAACCGCATCATGTTCAATGGCAGCCCCGTGCAGACTTCGACCTTCCAAAGCCAGCGCTGCCCCTTCGGTCGATCCTGATGTGAATACGATATCCGCACCATCCGCCCCGAATGCAGTCGCAATCTGTGCCCGCGCACGCTCAATCACTGCCTTGGCCGCGCGACCTTCAGCATGGACCGAGGACGGGTTGCCGCACATCTCCATCGCGGCAATCATCGCCTCGCGTGCCTCGGGGCGCAGTGGGGTTGTTGCATTATGGTCCAGGTAAACACGTGTCACGGATTCACCTTTTCGCCGACCAGAACATTTTGTTTGTTCCCTGCCATCTTATTCGTCCACAACGGCAAACAGGCTGGGCACCGCCGGACAAGGCGCAAGATCGTTCTGAATCACATCCGATAGGCGCGTCTGATGCAGGAAAACGTAGACATGGGCGCTCAGCCCTTCCCACAGTCGATTGGTTAGAGATTGCGCCCGGCTGCCAGACAGCGCCCCGGTCGCACCTGCGCCTTTTTGCAACGCGTCGACGGTTTCATCGACTGCGGCCAGAATCTCAACCACGCGGATCTCGGATGCGGGGCGGGCCAGACGATAGCCGCCACCCGGTCCACGCACCGACGATACCAAGTCGGCCCGGCGTAGTTTGACGAAGAGCTGCTCAAGGTACGGCAGTGAGATATCCTGACGCGCCGAAATTTCGCCAAGCGTCACCAGCCCGCCCGAGGGCTGAAGGGCGATATCGGCCAGCGCCACCATCGCATAACGACCCTTGGTCGACAGCTTCATTTGCATTCCCTCATGGCAGTTTACGCGCGAAATCATTGACGTCGCCGCTGCCAGTGCGTATCTCCGACAGGCAGCGCTTCGGCGCCCAGCATCACAATTAGAACCGTTCTAAGGTGCCCGACGATAACCGTCAAGTATTTCTGGGCACCCAGAAGAAAAAGACAGGACCGACGCACACATGCCCGAGGTGATTTTTCCCGGACCAGAAGGCCGCTTGGAAGGCCGCTACCACCCGCAAAAGGAAAAAGACGCACCGATCGCCATCGTGCTGCACCCGCATCCTCAATTCGGCGGGACCATGAACAACAAGGTGGTCTATAACCTGCACTACGCGTTCTATAACATGGGGTTCACCGTTCTGCGGTTCAACTTCCGTGGCGTGGGCCGCAGCCAGGGCGAATACGATCAGGGCGTGGGCGAGCTGAGCGACGCGGCCTCGGCGCTGGACTATTTGCAGTCGATGAACAACAACTCGAAACATTGCTGGGTCGCAGGGTTTTCCTTTGGCGCGTGGATCGGGATGCAGTTGCTGATGCGCCGCCCCGAGATCACCGGCTTTATCAGCGTCTCGCCGCCTGCCAATATGTACGACTTTTCGTTCCTGGCCCCTTGCCCGTCCTCGGGGCTGATCATCAACGGATCGGCAGACCGCGTGGCCCCTCCGGCGGATACCACATCGCTGGTCAATAAGCTGCACGAGCAAAAGGGCATCACCATCACTCATAACGAGGTGGAAGGCGCCGATCACTTCTTCCAGGACCGCCATATGGACACGCTGATCACCGATGTCAGCGACTATGTGAAACGCCGCCTGACCGAGAATACGCGCTGATGTCCGACACGATCACTTCACTGGCGTCCAAGCTGGCCGAAGACACAATGAAAGTGATGGACGAAACTGGCGACGACCGGTTCTTTGTCGAAGTTGGCGAGATGCTGGGCGCCTCGTCCCAGACATTGGAAGAGGCGTTTCTGACCGAAATTCGCGTTCGTTTGGCCGAACGCAAAGCGCGAAAATTCGTGGTGCAGAGACTGGCGGAACACCGCAGTCAGGTGAAGGCGATCGAAAAGCAATGACAGAACGGCTGTCCGCTCAGATCTCGTTTCTGAAACAGGCGGACAAGCTGAAATCCGTCAATCGCGCCAACACGCTGCTGGACCAGTCGAGGGCCGAAAACGCCGCCGAACATAGCTGGCATCTGGCCTTGTGGGCGCTGGTCATGTCCCCACTGGCCGAGGCAGAGGTGCAGATCGACCGCGTGATCCAGATGTTGTTGCTGCATGATCTGGTCGAGATCGTGGTCGGCGATCATCCCATCCACCTAAAAACAGACTGGGACGCGGTAGAGGAAGCCGAACACGCAGCGGCGCTTGAGCTTTTTGGCCTGTTGCCGTCGGATCAGGCGCAAGCATTTCTGTCCCTCTGGCAAGAGTTCGAAGCAGACGCGACGCCTGACGCGCAATTCGCCAAGCGACTGGACCGGTGCCAGCCTCTGTTTCAGGTCCTGTGCGCGCCTGAACCCAACCCGGACCATGTCGAGATTGCCCAAGACAACCTGAGCGCAGGGCGCGCGGCCTATCTTGAAACAGCTTTCCCCGCCGCATTCGCGCATGCCCATGCGATCTTGCGCAATGAAGCCCCAGTCGAAACCGCGTTTTCAGCCCGCCTTCCCTTTTTGGTGGAAGCCGATCGGTTGAAAGCGGTTCTGCGGGCCTCGCGACTGTTGTCGAACGACCGCTTTGAAAACTCGGCTGAACATTCTTGGCATATCATGCTGTTTGCGTGGGTTTTGGCAGAATATGGTGGGGCTGAGGTTTCGATCTCGCGCGTGCTCAGGATGTTGTTGTTGCATGACATTGTAGAAATCGATGCGGGCGACCACCCTATCCACGGCCAAGTAGACAAAGCCGCGCAGGAAGCCGAAGAGCGTGCTGCCGCGGAGCGTCTGTTTGGGCTTCTGCCCACCGACCAGCGCGACGCGTTTCACGCGATTTGGCTCGAATTCGAAACGGCCGAAACGCCTGATGCACAATTCGCCAAGGCCATTGACCGGTTCCAAACCCCAATCGGCAACCTCGCCACCGGTGGCGGATCATGGGTGGACTATAACGTGAGCCTTGCGCAGATCGACAGCCGCGTTGGCGTTCCGATCAACCGAGGCGCACCGCAGCTTTGGTCATGGCTGCGGCCGCAGCTTGAGGCCCATTTCGCCAGTCGCCACCCCGCGTGACCTCTTGCCCCAGTATGAAATCAGACCTGAACGCCCACTTCACGTATGGTTTCCTGATCTGCTTTGTCACGAGATTACCCCGCGCTGACCAACCAGCCGAAAAGAACAATCAAGGCGGAAAGAGCGACCACGGATTTCGCAAAAATCGTCATTTTCAAAAACCTTTAAACTCGAAAAACTATCGCTTTGATACCATTTTTCTTTTTCAAAAACAGTCCGGTAATCCTGACCAATTGAAGTAAATCCGCACGATCTTCAAACGCTCTACTTTGCGCAAGAAAGGCCTTGCCTGCGCCGATAGTTTCATGGTCAATCCAAGCCGCCACACTCAGATCGAGACCCCGATGCCCAAAGCCTATTTCATCCTGTTGTTCGCCGTGATCGCCGAGACCATCGGCACCACCGCTTTGCAAGCCAGTCAGCAGTTCACACGGTTCTGGCCCTCGGTTCTCGTGGTGGTCGGATACGGCATTGCGTTTTATCTGATGGCGCTGACTCTTCGCTACATGCCCGTCGGGATCGTCTATGCAATCTGGTCCGGTATGGGCATTGCTCTGATCGCGATCATCGGCTTCGTAGTATTTGGCCAGCGCCTGGATTGGCCCGCCGTGCTTGGACTGAGCATGATCCTGACCGGAATCCTCGTCATTCACCTGTTTTCCAAGACTGCAGGGCACTGACCGCCGGTTAGGGCTGGCCTATTTGCTCAAACCGCGCTATGCGCGCGGCAACTTCCCGTTTTAAGGCTGACCTCATGGACCTGCGCAATATCGCAATCATCGCTCACGTGGACCACGGTAAAACGACCCTGGTGGATGAGCTGCTCAAACAATCCGGCGCGTTCCGGGAAAATCAGGCCGTGGCGGAACGCGCCATGGACAGCAACGATCTGGAACGCGAGCGCGGTATCACCATCCTTGCCAAAGCGACTTCGGTCGAGTGGAAAGGCACCCGCATCAACATCGTCGACACCCCTGGCCACGCCGACTTCGGCGGCGAGGTAGAGCGCATCCTCTCGATGGTCGACGGCGTAGTTCTGCTGGTAGATGCCGCTGAAGGTCCGATGCCCCAAACCAAATTCGTGACCTCCAAAGCGCTGGCACTGGGCCTGCGTCCGATCGTTGTGCTGAATAAGGTCGACAAGCCCGACGCTGAACCCGACCGCGCGTTGGATGAATGTTTCGACCTGTTCGCCAATCTGGGCGCCGATGATGATCAACTGGACTTCCCGGCCATGTACGCCTCGGGCCGCTCGGGCTGGGCGGATATGGAGCTGGATGGCCCCCGCAAGGACCTGACCGCTCTGTTTGATCTGATCGTGGATCACGTGCCTGCGCCGAAACAGGCCGACAAAAAAAACGAACCCTTCCGCATGCTGGCCACCACGCTGGGCAGCGATCCGTTCATCGGCCGCATTCTGACCGGCCGTGTGGAAAGCGGGACTCTGAAAGCGGGTGACAGCCTCAAGGCCCTGTCGCGCGACGGGACCCTGATCGAAAACTTCCGCGCCTCGAAAATTCTGGCCTTCCGTGGTTTGGCGCAACAGCCCATCGACGTGGCCGAAGCCGGTGACATCGTCACCATCGCAGGCATGAGCAAGGCAACCGTGGCAGATTCGCTGGTTTCCCCGCAGGTGGACGAGGCCCTGCCCGCTCAGCCCATTGACCCGCCGACCATCACAGTGACCTTTGGCATCAACGACTCGCCTCTGGCCGGTCGTGACGGCAAAAAGGTCCAGTCCCGCGTGATCCGTGACCGCCTGATGAAAGAGGCCGAATCGAATGTCGCCATCCGCATCAGCGACACCCCCGGTGGCGAGGCGTTCGAGGTCGCAGGCCGTGGCGAATTGCAGATGGGCGTTCTGATCGAAAACATGCGCCGCGAAGGGTTTGAACTCAGTATCTCACGCCCGCAGGTCCTGTTCCGCGAAGAAGACGGCCAGCGGCTGGAGCCCATCGAAGAAGTCACCATCGACGTGGATGACGAATTCTCGGGCGCTGTGATCGAAAAAATCACAGGTGCACGCAAGGGTGAACTGGTCGAGATGCGCCCTGCAGGTGCCGGCAAGACCCGCATCATCGCGCATGTCCCCTCGCGCGGACTGATCGGCTATCACGGTGAATTCCTGACCGACACCCGCGGAACCGGTGTCCTGAACCGCGTGTTCCACGGCTGGGCCGCGCATAAGGGAGCGATCCCCGGACGTCGCGCGGGCGTTCTGATCTCGATGGAGAAAGGTCAGGCGGTCGCCTACGCCCTGTGGAACCTTGAAGAGCGTGGCCGCATGTTCGTGGCGCCACAAACAGATGTCTATCAGGGTATGGTGATCGGCGAGCATTCGCGCGACAATGATCTGGAAGTGAACCCGCTGAAGGGCAAAAAGCTGACCAACGTTCGTGCCAGCGGCTCGGACGATGCGGTGCGCCTTACGCCTCATGTCCAGTTCTCGTTGGAGGAAGCCATCGCTTATATCGACGATGACGAATTGGTCGAGGTCACGCCCAATGCGGTCCGCTTGCGCAAACGATTCCTGGACCCGCACGAACGCAAACGCATGGCAAAGTCCGCCTAGCTAAAAGACTGTAAAACAGTTCACAGTGTGGAAACAATTCCACAATCGTGACATATTTGCGTCCACCACGGAAAAACACACAACATATAGGCCCGCCTCGCCGGCGGGCTTTATTGTTGTTTTTAATATATTTTCCTTTTTTGCCCCGAAATTGAGGGCTTTTCTTTTTCCCGCACTTCTTGAAAATGTGACGAGGGATGGCTGTAATTATGTTTAAAGTATGGCACGAGTGTTCGTGCAAATACGGCTTAATGAGTACTAAGGAGTAACGCCATGCGCGTAAAATCTCGTTTATTGTCAATTGTTTTCATTTCGGCCGCAATTCCGTTTGCGGCACCGGCCTTGGCCGCCGACAAGTGCACCGTAAAAACAGCGCGTCAGTCGGTTTCAACTGAAACTCTGTGCGGATGCTCTGTGGTTGACGCACGGATGCTGCGCTATATTCAGAGACGCGCAGATTTCGAAGACATTCTGGCACGTACATCTGAGTTCTGCCCGGCTTTTGCGGCGGTTCTGACGGATATTCCTACCGCAACGATCGCTTCAAATACACAGCGCACCGGCGACGGTGATGCGGATGAATCCGATAACGATGGCGACAACGGTAACGGCGGCGACAACGGCGACGGCGGTAACAACGACGACGGCGGTGACAACGGCGACGGTGGTGACAACGGCGACGGTGGTGACAACGACGACGGCGGTAGCAACGACGACGGCGGTGACAACGGTGGCGGCGGTGACAACGGCGACGGTGGTGACAACGGCGACGGTGGTGACAACGGCGACGGTGGCGACAACGGCGACGGTGGTGACAACGGCGACGGTGGTGACAACGGCGACGGCGGTGACAACGGCGACGGCGGTGACAACGGCGACGGCGGTGACAACGGCGACGGCGGTGACAACGGCGACGGTGGTGACAACGGCGACGGTGGTGACAACGGCGACGGCGGTGACAACGGCGACGGCGGTGACAACGGCGACGGCGGTGACAACGGCAACGGCAACGGCAACGGCAACGGCGGTGGCAACGGAAACGGGAACGGCAACGGGAACGGGAACGGCGGCAACAACGGTAACCAAGGCAACAACGGTGGCGGCAACGGTGGTGAAGACGCAAGCCCCGGCCAAGGCCATGGTGCCAACGACGACGAAAGTTGATCTGGGCCCGTTTACCCAAAGACAGAGAGGCGACCAAACGGTCGCCTCTTTTTTCGTCCTGCGCTCTAGTATCGGGTCACGCTAAGAACGCCCGTAGACTCCCACCCAACTGCTGGGTTTCCGAGGGTCTTGCATCCGCAAGAAGAAATAGCGGGTATCCGACCAGGGTTTGATCCGATTGGTCAGATTGTCCAAAACAAGATCCCCCGAGGCGGACCGATAGACCAGAACGGCATGTGCGTTTCTCTGTCGGTCAAGCACTGTGGCGATCAAAAGCTTGCTGGGATCAATACCTGCTCGGATCAGATCACGTTTCTTCAGCAGGGCAAAATCTTCGCAATCACCGCCAAGCGAAGTCGGCAACGCCCAGCGTTCGCGCGTGCGGTACTGCGATTGGTCGGTCACTTCACGCGTCGTCGCATTTACGCGGCGGTTCACACGGTTCACAATCTGCATCTCTTGCTGGCTGGTCAGCACAACCGAGCGCTTGCTGGAACAGGCCCAAGTATATTGTCGACACAATTGTCGCGCACCTGAAGGTGGGGGAGACGAAACAGCTGTCTGGATAAAGCTGTTTTCTCGGGCTTCGGCCGGGGCGGGTGCAAAAAGTGCCCCGGATGCCAATGCAGCTAGGCCAACAGCCCGAGCCGTCGCAGGCACAAGGCGCCTAACAACGGTTCCGAGTTCACTGCCAAACGATATCATGTCTGTCCCTCGATCCTGGTTCATCCAAGCGATTGCCGACAAACCGGACCGTATCCCCATTTCGGAAACTATCGGTAAACGGGCACGTCGACGCAATCTAAGGGAAAATTGACGGGGAAAAGAGGCGGAAATTCGTCACTCAATATGACCATTTCAGGCAAGAATTGCGGTGCTGCGGTCACAATTGTGGGGCGCGCGCTTTGTTCCACCTCAACGGATGACAAGGCAAATATTTGAAATATATAAGGTTTTTTTGAAATCAAATAGATGACCCAGTCGATACATAGTAAAACTTGTCCGACTGGGCCAAAATCCGCGCATCAAAGCGCTGTCACCCTTCACAGGTACACGGCAGCAGGTGCGATTCTATTCGGTGATCTCAACAACCACCAATTCTCGCTCGCTTGCATCACGTGCGAAATCCAGCGCAGCCTGGTATTCATCCGAGTTGTAGCACTCGACCGCAGCCTCAAGCGAAGGAAAGCGCGCGACCACATTGCGTGGGCGTTCTTTTCCTTCAAGCTGTACATAGCGTGCAGCGCGCGCGATAAATGTTCCACCATGCTTGGCAATCGCCGGTCCGGCCAATTCTGCATATTTCCCATATGCTTCTGTGTCCGTCACCGTCACATGTGCAATCCAGAGAGCTGCCATATTATCCTCCCAAAACGTGTTCGGCCGCTTTGATCGCAGCCTCGGAATTTGTAGCGTCCTTACCACCACCTTGTGCCATGTCGGGGCGACCACCGCCGCCTTTGCCACCCAGTTCGGCCACCGCCGCGCGCACCAGATCCACGGCCGAGACCTTATCGGTAAGATCCGGGGTCACGCCGGCGGCCACCGCCGCCTTGCCGCCCGCATCCGCGATCAGCAGAACAGCGCCCGTGCCCAAACGGCTTTTGTGTTCGTCGATCAAAGCAGGAAGGTCTTTGCCAGACACGCCTGTAAGGGCCTGTGCCAGGAACGGCACACCGTTCACGTCCTTGGCCTCGGCACCGCCTTGCCCTGAACCGCCTGCCATCGCCAGGTCACGGCGCAATTGCGCCACTTCGTTCTGCAATGCCTTGCGCTCGTCCAGCAGGGATTTCACCCGGCCAACAACATCATCGGGCTGCGCTTTCAGCTCGAGTGCAACTTGCGCCAGACGGTGATCCTGTGCCGACAGATAGCGGAAGGCGGCATCCCCAGTCAGGGCCTCGATCCGACGCACACCGGCACTGCTGGCACTGTCGCCCAGCACAACGAAAGTGCCAATATCTCCGGTCTGACGCACATGCGTACCGCCGCACAGCTCGATGGACCAGGTTTCACCGTCCTGACCTTTGCCAGTTGCCGCTTTGCCCATCGACACGACGCGCACTTCGTCACCATATTTCTCGCCAAACAGCGCCTGAGCGCCCAATGCGCGCGCATCCTCCGGTGTCATGATCCGTGTTTCAACGGCCGAGTTCTGTCGGATGAAATCATTCACCTCCCGCTCGACTTTCTGGATTTCGTCAAGAGCAAGCGCCTTAGAATGACTGAAATCGAACCGCAAACGATCCGCTGCGTTCAAAGACCCCCGCTGGGCTACATGATCGCCCAGCGTTTCGCGCAACGCCTCGTGCAGCAGGTGCGTGGCCGAGTGGTTTGCCCGGATCGCGCTGCGGCGGGTATGATCGACTTCAAGCTCGACCGCGTCGCCCTTGGACAGTGTGCCCTGGCTGACCGTTACCTTATGCGCATAGACCTTGCCTTCGGCAAATTTGCGGGTGTCCTCGACCTTGGCCACGTCCTGCATGTTCTCAAGCCGACGGATTTCACCGGTATCGCCGACCTGACCACCGGCCTCACCATAGAATGGGGTCTGGTTCACGATAACCCAACCGGTGCCACCCTGTTCAATAGCTTCGACCAGCGCGCCATCCACGACCAGAGCAGCCACCTGACCTTCGGCCTTTTCGGTGTCATAACCCAGGAAATCCGTGACCCCTGCGCTGTCCAGTACATCAAACCAAACGGCCTGATCCGCCGCCTCACCCGAACCCGCCCAAGCAGCGCGCGCTTTGGCTTTTTGTTCGGCCATGGCTGCATCGAACCCGTCGGTATCCACAGTCCGGCCCTTTTCACGCAGCGCATCCTGCGTCAAATCCAGCGGAAAGCCATATGTGTCGTACAGTTTGAACGCTGCATCACCGGGCAGAGCCTCGCCCTCGGGCAGGCCCGCGACCTCATCATCCAGCAGTTTCAGACCGCGATCGAGGGTCTGCTTGAACCGGGTTTCCTCCAGCAGCAGCGTTTCTTCGATCAGCGCCTGCGCCTGCCCCAATTCTGTATATTGCGCGCCCATCAGCTGCACCAGCGAGGGCACAAGGCGATGCATCACCGGGTCTTTTGCACCCAGCAAATGCGCATGGCGCATTGCACGGCGCATGATCCGGCGTAGAACGTAACCGCGGCCGTCATTGCTGGGCATCACGCCATCGGCAATCAGGAACGAGGTCGACCGCAGGTGATCCGCAATCACGCGGTGATGCACGTTCTGATCGCCATAAGGATCCACACCGGTGGCATCGGCAGACGCTTCGATCAGCGTTTTGAACAGGTCCGTGTCATAGTTGTCATGACTGCCCTGTAGCAGAGCGCCGATCCGCTCCAGCCCCATGCCAGTGTCGATGGACTGCATGTCCAGTTCCACCATCGAGCCGTCCTCGAACTGCTCGTTCTGCATGAAAACGATGTTCCAGATTTCGATGAACCGGTCGCCGTCTTCCTCGGCCGAACCCGGAGGGCCGCCCCAGATGTGGTCGCCATGGTCATAGAAAATCTCGGTGCATGGACCACAGGGACCGGTCGGGCCCATCTGCCAGAAATTGTCACTGGTGGCGATGCGGATGATCCGGTCTTCGGGCACGCCGACCTTTTTCCAGATCTCGAATGCCTCATCGTCGGTGTGATAGACCGTGGTCAGCAGGCGGTTCTTGTCGATGCCGAATTCCTTGGTGATCAGCTCCCACGCGAAGGGGATCGCCTCATGCTTGAAATAGTCACCGAACGAGAAATTCCCCAGCATCTCAAAGAATGTGTGGTGGCGCGCGGTATAGCCCACATTGTCCAGATCGTTGTGTTTGCCACCTGCACGCACACATTTCTGCGCAGTGGTCGCCCGGCTGTAGTCGCGCGTCTCAAGCCCGGTGAAGAGGTTCTTGAACTGCACCATGCCCGAGTTCACGAACATCAGGGTCGGGTCATTGCGCGGCACCAGCGGGCTGGAGGCGACAACCTCATGCCCCTGTTTGGCGAAATAGTTCAGAAAGGTCGATCGGATATCGTTCAGCGTGGGCATAAGGCTCTCTCAGCGCGCAATCATCTTGTTCGAAAACGGGTTTATCGCTGTCCCTGCGGATAGTCCACAGGTGAGGCTGCGCAAACGAAACAAGGCGGCCCCAATGGACCGCCCTGCGTTCACAATTCCGGGATGCCGTCAGGCTTCTAAAATATCGTCATCCTCAGTGGCACCGGGCGGCATGTCGAAGTCCAACCCATGCGCGGCGCGGATCTTGTCCTCAATCTCCAACGCCGAGCGACTGTTATCGCGCAGATATTGTTTGGCATTCTCACGCCCCTGCCCGATCCGCTCGTCCCCGTAGCTGAACCAAGAGCCCGACTTCTCAACCACACCGGCCTTAACGCCCAGATCCAGCAGCTCGCCCATCTTGCTGATGCCTTCGCCATACATGATGTCGAATTCCACCTGCTTGAACGGCGGGGCCACCTTGTTTTTTACAACTTTGACGCGGGTCTGGTTGCCGACAACCTCATCGCGGTCCTTAATCGCGCCGATACGCCGAATGTCCAAACGCACCGAGCTGTAGAATTTCAGCGCGTTGCCCCCAGTGGTCGTCTCCGGGCTGCCAAACATGACGCCGATTTTCATCCGAATCTGGTTAATGAAGATCACCATACAATTCGAACGGCTGATCGAGCCGGTCAGCTTGCGCATCGCCTGGCTCATCAGACGGGCCTGCACGCCGACATTGCTGTCGCCCATGTCGCCCTCCAGCTCAGATTTCGGCGTCAGCGCCGCGACCGAGTCGACCACAACCATATTCACCGCACCCGAGCGCACCAGAGTATCAGTGATCTCAAGCGCCTGCTCGCCCGTGTCCGGCTGCGAGATCAGCAATTCGTCCAGATCGACACCCAGCTTACGAGCATATTGCGGGTCCAACGCGTGTTCCGCGTCAACGAACGCACAGACACCGCCGCGCTTTTGTTGTTCTGCAATACAATGCAGCGTCAGCGTGGTCTTGCCCGAACTTTCTGGCCCGTAAATCTCAACAATTCGGCCCATCGGCAGACCGCCAATCCCCAGCGCGATATCCAGACCCAGCGATCCGGTCGAGCTGGCCTCGATATCCTGTTTGGAATCCTCGCCCAGCTTCATGATCGAGCCCTTGCCGAACTGCCGTTCAATCTGGGCCAGCGCGCTGTCGAGCGCCTTTTGCTTGTCTGCGTTTTTCTTGTCGCTCATCGTCAGAAGATCCGCCATTGTCCTGTCGCCTTCTCTTGTGTCACACCCTTGAACGGGCGGCAATCACTGCTTTGTTCGCCTCTTGTTCCTTATGAGACCAAAAAGAGAACATTTCAACTAAAACTTACAGAACTTACCTTTCGGCAATTGTGTTAAAGAGTCGTTTACGCCAATCTGCAAAAAAGAATGAACTCTGACAGGGACAATTAAATGCTTGTTTTCTATGTGGAACGTCTTGCATTTCTGTCCGTCCCCAAAACCGGCAGCACCGCTTACCACAGCGCTTTGCGGGACCGGGCGGATATCGTTGTCACAGGACCGCCCGACCTGAAACATGCTCCGGTCCGGCGCTATGACCGTTTCTTTCAGAACATTTTCAGAAAAATGCACGACACAGAGATGGAGATCATGGCCGTGGTCCGCGAACCGATCGACTGGCTGGGCAGTTGGTATCGATTCCGCAGCCGTCCCGAGCGGCTGAATCACCCTCATTCAACCCATGATCTCAGCTTTGACGACTATGTTCAGGCCTATATGCAATCCCCGCGTCCAGAATATGCGGATGTCGGCAGCCAGAGCCAGTTCTTCCGCACCCGCAGCAACGGATTCGGGGCGACGCACGTCTTCAAATATGAACATCAGGACAAAATCCTGAGCTTCCTACAATCCCGTCTGAATATGGAGATCACACTACCGCGCGAGAATGTCTCTCCCCTCCGTGACTTGACGCTAAGCGCCGAAACCGAGCGCAAATTCCGGCGCAAACATGCGGCCGAGTTCGCGTGTCACGACGCGGCCCTCTGACTGTTTCAGTTCAATTGCTGGAACACCGCTTCGGTCAGTTCGTTCAAGGAAAACGGCTTCGGCAGGAAAGCCGAATGCGCAAGCTCGGGACCCGAGTCGCCAAATGCCCCTTCGGTATATCCCGACATGAAAATGACGCGGACATCTGGACGGTCTTTCATCGCCTGACGCACCCAGGTTGGGCCATCCATGCCCGGCATCACCACGTCGGTGACGAAGAGATCGACATTCAGGGCCCCGTCTTCCAGCAGATGCAGCGCCTCTTCTGCCGAATCTGCTTCCAAAACGGTATAGCCCTTCAGGCGCAGCGCGCGGGTTGCAAAGGCGCGCACCGGTGCTTCATCCTCGACCAACAGAACTACGCCTTCACCCTGACGCGCAGCTTGTGTTTGCGGTGCCTGCACGGCGGGTTCTTCGACACGTTCGGATGCGGCTGAGACCGGCAGATAAACCGTAAACTCGGTTCCCCGGCCCAAAACGCTGTCAACAAAGATGAAACCGCCGGTCTGTTTCACAATACCGTAGACCGTTGACAGGCCTAGCCCCGTCCCCTCGCCCGTACGTTTAGTTGTGTAGAAAGGCTCGAACACTTTTTGCAGCTTGTCCGCCGGAATACCCGTACCACTATCAATCACCTTGACGGTGACATACTCCCCCGGTTGCACTGTAGCGCGATCGCGGCGCAGAGGCTCAGTCAGCGACACCACTTCAGTCTCGATCCGCACCTCGCCACCTTCGGGCATGGCGTCGCGGGCATTCACGACTAAGTTCATGAACACTTGTTCCAACTGCCGCTTGTCGGCGCGCACCGGTTTCAGCACTGGATCATGGCTGAGGATTAGGCGGATTTTCTCACCCACCAGCCGGTTCAACAGATGGATCAGGTCCGAGATCGTGTCCCGCAAGTCCAACACCTCGGGCTGCAAAGTCTGCTTGCGAGAGAAGGCCAGCAACTGACTGACCAGTGCTGCCGCCCTGTTGGCATTCTGGTTAATCTGCACCAGATCACCATAGTTAGGATCATTCTGATCATGCCTCAGCAGCAACAGGTCGCAATGCCCCGAAATCGCCGTCAGCAGGTTGTTGAAATCATGCGCCACGCCCCCGGCCAACTGACCGACGGCCTGCATCTTTTGGCCCTGTACGAATTGTGCCTCAAGTGTCTTGAGTTCGGTGGCATCGTTCAGAACCGCGATCAGGCAGACCTCGCCGTTATTTACCACGCGGCTCAGCGTCACCTGCACGAACATCTCTTTGTCCTGCCTTGGCAAGCGCAGAAACTCCGAACTTGGCGGGCTGTCTTCGGCCGCTGCGCGGGCCAGCCAATCCAAGATGGGATAGCCGAGCCCCTGCATAATCTGGACAACATTTGTCTGGCCTGGAACGATCTCGCCAACAAGTTTCACGGCCAGCCGGTTGGCGTCCAGAATTTCTCCGTTCGGCGACAGACACATGATGGCAACCGGAAGGTCAGCAAACTGAGCCTCAGTTCGAGGAGTGTTTGAAGTGTCCACTGGAACCAGAGCCAAGTCGACGACCGATCCCGATTTGGACAGTTCCTTAGTGACCACGGAAACCGAACCATCCTTGGTGTCAATCGAGACGATTTTACCATCCTCAGGCGGCTCACTGGAAAGGAGCTGTTTAGCTGTTTCCGGTGTCTGACCCAGAAGATGTTTCGCCATCCTGTTGGAACGTATCACTGCTCCGTTGCGTCCAAGCGTCACTACCGGGACCGAAACGTCTTCCCACTGACCCGGCGCTTCCAGATGAAACCGCCAGCAAAACAAGTCATTGTTCACCTCAAAAACCGATATCGGAACGGTTGAACCGACGGAAACAACCTCTTCTCGCGCTTTGCCGTGGATTTCGGCCATTGCCTGAAGGCGCAGTAAAATCGCCGCCGGATTAGCAAAAATGGCCGTAAGGCACTTATCAATTCGCGTGCCTGGCGCTGCATGAAACCGTTCACGTGCGGCGGTGTTTGCGGTCAGAATGACGCCATCTGCATTGGCGGTGATGCAGGGAAACAGGTCTTGTTCCGCAAATGCTGCCATCACCCCCGCGGATTTCCTCGTGGCCCAATCCATGATGCCACCACGTGCCGCAACCAGCGCACCTGCCGTTAAAAGCGAGATTCCCGCAACGATAAACCCCCCACCCCAGCCGCCCGGCAACACGCCTGCCAAGGGGGCTATGGCGACCAGAATTCCAACAACAGCCAACAGCGTCAGCCGCGCCACTGCCGGAGTTTTGCGAAGGGCGAGGTCGGAAAAAACATCTGTGGTTTCTGACATAAACAACTCTGGTCTTGGGGCGTTCGCGCAAGTGAGCCCAAAATAGGTTAATGTCCGTTTAATGAAATTCAGACACTCTCCTCAAGGTTGTTATTTCGCGACCGCCTATCGCGTCAAGTGTGCTGCAAAGAACCCATCCGTTCCGTGGGACGCCAGCCACAGTTTGCGAAAACTCTCTGACCAGTCAGGATGGGCGGACGTAAATTTATCTACTACGGCACCGTTTTCCTCGTTCAGCATCGAGCATGTTGCATAAGCCAGCACACCGCCCGCATCGACCAAGACAGACGTGTCTGACAGAATTCGGGATTGAAGCGCTGTCAATTCAGTCAGCCGTTGCGCATCCAACGCCCATTTCCCCGCCGGCGCCCGCCGCCATGATCCACTGCCGGAACAGGGCGCATCGACCAGTACAATGTCGAAAGGCGCTTGGGACGCCACCTCATCGGTTGCCAGCATCTTGATCCGCGCAGCGGCCCGTTCGGCGCGCGCGGGCAGATCGCGCATCCGTTCGGGGTTTACGTCATGGGCAAAAACCTCGACCCCGGAATAGGCCGCAAAAGCCAGAGATTTCCCCCCGCCGCCAGCGCAATAGTCCAGAACGCGCAAACCTGGTCGCAAATCCAGTGCTGCCACAACGGCCTGACTTGCCGCATCCTGCAATTCGACCACACCTTCGGAATAAGCGCGGCTTTGCGCAATCTTGCGCGCGCCTTCCCCAATCTCCAGCGCGGTGTCACAAGCCGGGTGTTCTTGCGCCACTATTCCGTCGGTCGCCAAAGCGGCAATGGCACCTGCCCGATCCGACTTGGACAGGTTGACCCGCACGTGAACCGGTGCCCGGTTTTGCAGTGCCTGGGCGACCGCCACAGCCTCATTGCCCAGAGACGATTGAAACATAGGCCACAACCAGTCGGGGATGTCATAGCGCTCGGCATCCGACGCGAAATCGCGGCCCACTTCGTCATCGGTCAGCGCATCTGGCGCATGGCCCTGCCCCGTAAACGTTTCAGCCAAATCCGCCCCAACAGCACGCAAAGCGCCGATCATCAGGCCACGCCCGGTCTCGGCCCCACCTAGGGCGGCATAAGATCGCTTGCACCGCAACGCCTGAAACACGTGATCCCGTATCGCGGCCCGGTCCTTGGAGCCCGCAAACCGGCTGCGCCGCGCCCAGCCCGTCAACGCTTTTTCAACCGGGACACCCAAAAGTATCTGATCAAGAATCTCGATAGAGGCCTGTACCCGGGCTGCTGGGATCATAGGTCTGTCCGATAAGGTGGCTGGAATGCAAAACGGCGCCCAAACCGAGCGCCGAGTTGCAATGGTTTAGGTTTTACATCACCCGATAGTTCGGGCTTTCGCGCGTAATCTGCACGTCATGCACGTGGCTTTCTTTCAGCCCTGCACCCGTGATCTTTACGAAATTGCAGTTCCTGCGCATCTCTTCCACGGTGGCACAGCCGGTATATCCCATGGCCGCGCGCAGACCGCCGACCAGTTGATGCACCACCGCGCTAGCAGATCCCTTATAAGGCACCTGCCCCTCGATCCCTTCAGGAACCAGCTTGTCGTTGGCGGCGTCCTTCTGGAAATAGCGATCGGCCGAGCCGCGCGCCATCGCGCCCAGGCTGCCCATGCCACGATAGGATTTGAACGAACGGCCCTGATACAGAATGACCTCACCAGGGCTTTCATCGGTGCCCGCAATCATCGAACCGACCATGGCGCAGGACGCCCCCGCGGCAATCGCCTTGGCGAAATCACCCGAGAACTTGATGCCGCCATCGGCAATCACCGGCACGTCTCCGGCGGCTGAGGCACAATCCATGATCGCCGTCAGCTGCGGCACGCCCACGCCAGCCACCATCCGCGTGGTACAGATCGAGCCCGGCCCGATCCCAACCTTGATCGCATCCGCACCCGCATCAATCAGCGCCTTGGTCGCGTCGCCGGTCGCGACGTTGCCCGCGATGATCTGAACTTCGTTCGACAGGGTCTTCACCCGCTTCACCGCGTCCAACACACCTTGCGAATGGCCATGCGCGGTGTCCACAACGATGATGTCGACGCCTGAATCCACCAATTGCTCGGACCGCTCAAAACCTGCGTCCCCGACCGAAGTCGCCGCCGCAACACGCAGGCGGCCCAGACGGTCCTTGCAGGCTGTGGGGTTAAGCACTGCTTGTTCGGTGTCTTTCAGGGTTAGCAGGCCGGTCAGCTTGCCTGCGCCATCTACGACCAGCAGCTTTTCGATCCGGCGGGCCTTCATCAGGCTTTTCGCCTCTTCCAGATCAGCCGGTTCCTGAAGCATTGCCAGATTGTCGGTGGTCATCATTGCGTGGATCGGCGTGTCGTCCGAGGTCGCGAAGCGCATGTCGCGGTTGGTCACGATCCCGACCACGCGACCATCGGGATCGACCACAGGGAAGCCGGTGAAATTGTACCGCTCGACCAGCGCCTTGGCGTCGGCCAGAGTCTGATCGGCGCGCAGGGTGACGGGGTTATAGACAATACCGGATTCGAACCGTTTGACCCGGCGCACTTCGCGGGCCTGTTCCTCGGTTGTCAGGTTCTTGTGGATCACTCCGATGCCACCGGCCTGCGCCATGGCAATCGCCATGCGGGCTTCGGTCACTGTGTCCATCGCCGAACTCAGCAGCGGAATGTTCATGGTGATCTCGCGCGTCACACGCGTGGTCGTATCCGCCGTTGCGGGCAGCACTGATGATGCGCCCGGAACCAGAAGTACGTCGTCAAAGGTGAGTGCCTCACGAATCTGCATCTGCTAACCCCATGCAAAACCCCGTTTGACGGCGACCCTATGACATGGATTGAACCCAAGGGAAAGCCCCTGATCTGAACTAGTTTTCCCCTGCGGGTCATTGCCGCGGCAAAAAACGACGCAACCGGTGACAAACGTGCCGCTGATTGGCCTTTCCCTTTGCGCACAAACCCATATCTTCCCCGGCATACGCGCGAATACAAAAGGCAGGCCCGACATGACCACCGACCCCCTTGTTGTCTTTACCCCCTCGGGCAAACGCGGGCATTTCCCCGTTGGCACCCCGGTTCTGACCGCCGCCCGGCAGTTGGGCGTCGATCTGGACTCGGTCTGCGGCGGGCGCGGGATTTGCTCGAAATGTCAGATCACGCCCAGCTATGGCGAGTTTCCCAAGCACGGTGTCACCGTATCCGAGGACGCGCTGAGCGAATGGAACGCGGTTGAACAACGCTATGACGACAAACGCGGGCTGAAACCGGGCCGCCGTCTGGGCTGTCAGGCGACGGTTCAAGGCGATATCGTAATCGACGTGCCCCCTGAATCTCAGGTCCATCGTCAGGTCGTCCGCAAAGCGGCTGCTGCACGCGCCATCACCATGGACCCGGTGACGCGGCTGTATTTCGTGGTGGTCGAAGAACCCGACATGCATTCGCCCACCGGCGATCTGGAACGGCTGGAACGTGCCCTGCGAGAGCAGTGGAAGATCGACGCCGTCACTGCCGATCTGTCGCTGATGGCCAAGCTGCAACCGGTGCTGCGCAAAGGCAAATGGGAGGTCACGGTGGCCGTCCACAAAGGCCACAAGGATGAGGTCGCCAAGGTGGTCGAAATTTGGCCCGGTCTGCATGAACAAGGCCTGTACGGTTTGGCCATCGACCTTGGTTCAACCACCATCGCAGCCCATCTGACCGATCTGGAAACCGGTGAGGTTAAGGCCTCCTCGGGCCTGATGAACCCGCAGATCCGCTTTGGCGAAGACCTGATGAGCCGCGTCTCCTACGCCATGATGAACCCCGGCGGCGATCAGGAAATGACCCGCGCGGTGCGCGAGGCGATCAACGACCTGACCACCTCGATCGCGGATGAGGGCGGGATCGACGCCGCGCTGATCGTGGAAACGGTCTTCGTCTGCAACCCGGTCATGCACCATTTGCTCCTGGGTCTGGACCCGGTCGAGCTGGGGCAGGCCCCCTTCGCGCTGGCCACATCCGAGAGCATGTCCTTGCCCGCACGTGAGATGGACCTGACCAAGATGAACCCGCGCGCGCAGGTTTATATCCTACCCTGTATTGCGGGACATGTGGGCGCCGA
This sequence comes from Ruegeria lacuscaerulensis, assembly GCF_013034685.1. Classification (GTDB taxonomy): domain Bacteria; phylum Pseudomonadota; class Alphaproteobacteria; order Rhodobacterales; family Rhodobacteraceae; genus Ruegeria; species Ruegeria lacuscaerulensis_B. The sequence goes on from NZ_WQGO01000001.1 coordinate 48,138, forward strand.
CTGTGCTGCCGTTGCGCTCTCCGAAGAACCCGGCAAGTCCGAAGACCTCGTGTTGATCGTCGATGTGGGCACCAATGCCGAAATCCTGCTGGGCAACACCACACGCGTGCTGGCCTGTTCCTCACCCACCGGCCCCGCGTTTGAGGGCGCGCAGATCAGTTCCGGCCAGCGCGCCGCCCCCGGCGCGATTGAGCGCATCGAAATTGACCCTGCAACCAAGGAACCCCGCTTCCGCATCATCGGATCGGACAAGTGGTCGGACGAAGACGGCTTTGATCAGGATATCGCCACCACCGGGATCACTGGCATCTGTGGCTCGGGCATTATCGAGGCTGTGGCCGAGATGCGCATCGCCGGGCTGCTGGATGAAAGCGGCTTGATCGGGTCCGCCGAGCAAACCGGCACCGCCCGCTGCGTACCCGAAGGCCGCACCCACGCCTATCTGATCCACGATGCCAGCGCCGAGGGCGGCCCGCGTATCACCGTGACCCAAGGTGACATCCGCGCCATCCAGCTGGCGAAATCGGCACTCTATGCCGGTGCGCGCCTGCTGATGGATGAGATGGAGGTCGACACCGTTGACCGCGTGGTTCTGGCCGGGGCGTTTGGCGCGCATATCTCGACCAAACACGCGATGGTGCTGGGCATGATCCCCGACGCACCGCTGGACAAGGTCTCAAGCGCGGGCAACGCCGCTGGCACCGGCGCGCGGATCGCGCTGTGCAACATCGGATCGCGTAAGGAAATCGAGCGTGTTGTGCGCGAGATCACCAAGGTCGAAACCGCCATCGAGCCAAAGTTTCAGGAACATTTCGTCGCCGCCAACGCGATCCCGCATAAAACCGACCCGTTCCCAGAACTGGCGCAGGTGGTCACCCTGCCCGCGCCGTCCTTCAACACCGGCGGCGGGGATGACGAAAAATCTGGCCGTCGTCGCCGCCGCAGGTCATAGTCGGATCAAACGACGGAGGCCCCAATGCACACACCGAACGAAGAACAGGCTGAGTATTGGGGCAAGTCGCCGTCGGGTGTGAAATGGCTGACATACGAGGATCAGTTGGATCACGTATTCACCCCAGTGCTGGACCTTGTTCTAAGCCGCGCCAATATTGTCGAAGGTATGCGGGTATTGGACATCGGATGTGGCACCGGCGTCAGTTCGCTTGCAGCGGCGAAGCGTGTCGGCGGTTCGGGTCATGTCCAAAGCGCAGACATCTCGCAGGCCTTTCTGGACCGCGCCCAGGAACGCGCACGCGCTGAAAACCTGACAAATATGAGTTTTCTTTGCGCTGACGCCCAGACACAGGCTTTTCCGGAAGGCGAATTCGATGCTGCGATTTCGAGGTTCGGGGTCATGTTCTTTCAGGACTCGGTTGCGGCATTCCGCAATATCGCAAGCGCGCTGAAACCCGGTGGACAGATGACTTTTGCCGCATGGGGGCCGCTCGCAGGCAATCCTTGGTTCAAGATTCCTCACGTCTCTGCCACTGCGCGTCTGGGTAATCCGCCCAAATATGGCCGATTTGCCCCCGGACCGCTTGCCTTTCACGATCTGGACCATGTCGCCGGGATGATGAACGACGCTGGACTGACCGACATCAAGGCAGACCCCGTGCCATTGTCCTTGCCTGGTTTCAACGGTGTGCCGGGCACCGCTGCGCTGTGTACGCGAGTTGGACCGGCGGCCCGTGTGATCGGCTATTTCAATGGAACCGACGAGGATGTAGCGGCCATTGAAGCCGACGTTGCCAAAAACCTTGAGCAATTCGACACCGAAAACGGCATCGAAATCCCGGCAATTATCAACCTGTTTCAGGCGCGCCGGGCCGCGTGATCTGATCTGGGAAAACTGGAGCGGGTAGCGGGAATCGAACCCGCGCGTTCAGCTTGGGAAGCTGACAGGCTACCATTACATCATACCCGCCGCAGGGTTTGGGATAGCATTGCCGCTTTCCCAAACACAAGTCGCAACCTTCACCAAAGGACAAGAAAATCCAGAACAAAAAAGGCCGGGCAGTTGGCCCGGCCTTCTGTTCTTTCTTGCCGACGGATCAGGCGCGACGACGACGGCCACCGCCGCGACGACCGCCTGCAGCACCGCCTGCTGCGGCTTCTTCAGGTGATTTGTTGAACTTGATCCATGCCCCGCCATGCGGGTCGTTATTGGTCAGCAGGTTGGCGGCGCGGATGGCCTCCATTTCCTTGCCAGCACGCGGCTGGGTCGAGCCCAGACCAAACAGCTGGCAGAAGGTCTCATCATCCATATCCGCAGGCAGAATGATACCTTTGGCTTCGACCTCGGCCTTCTTTTCAGCCAGCTTCTTGGGACCAACGGGCAGCGCGACCGGGTTCATGATCGCAGAGGTCATGCCTGCGCCCATCGCCATCGGCAGGAAGGCGTTGTTGATGCCGTGGCGGTTCGGCAGGCCGAACGAGATGTTGGACGCGCCGCAAGTGGTATTCACGCCCAGCTCTTCACGCAAACGACGGACCAGCGCAAACACCTGCTGGCCAGCGGTTGCCATCGCGCCGATGGGCATGACCAGCGGGTCAACCACGATGTCATGCGCCGGAATGCCGAAATCGGCTGCCCGTTCCACGATCTTCTTGGCCACGTCGAACCGCACATCGGGGTCTTCGGAAATCCCGGTATCGTCATTCGAGATCGCCACAACCGGCACGTTGTATTTCTTGACCAGCGGCAGAACCAGCTCCAGACGCTCTTCTTCACCGGTGACCGAGTTCAGCAGCGGACGGCCTTCAGCCGCCTCAAGACCGGCTTCCAGAGCACCAGGAACCGAGCTGTCGATGCACAGCGGCACATCGACCAGACCCTGCACCAACTCGACGATCTTGGTCATCAGCGGCGGCTCGGTCTCGTTCGGGTTGGGGTTCGAGTTGTAGACAACACCCGCGTTGATATCCAGAACGGTCGCGCCTGCCGCAACCTGTGCCAGCGCGTCTTTCTCAACAGTCGAGAAATCGCCCGCTTCCAGTTCCGCAGCCAGTTTCTTGCGGCCCGTGGGGTTGATCCGTTCACCGATCACGCAGAACGGTTCGTCAAAGCCCAGAACGGCAGTTTTTGTTTTTGATTCGACGACAGTACGGGTCATGTCCGTTCCTTAGGAGTTTGCAGGCTTTGCCGAAGCGCCGCCGTTGTTGATGGCCCAGGTGGCGTTGGTTTTGATACCGCCAAGTGGGAAGAAATGCACGTTGGTGATGTTGAAGTCCGGGTTGGCGGCCTTGTGGTTGGCCAACTCGGTCAGAACATCGGTGGGCTCGTAGGGCAGCAGCAGCTTGGACACGTCCATGGCGCGCTTTTGCAGAACCTTCAGCGAGGGGCCAACACCGCAGGCGATGGCGAATTTGATCAGGGTCTGCAGCTTGGCCGGACCCGCGATACCGATATGGATCGGCAAATCGATCCCTGCCTCTTTCAGGCTGTCGGCCCAAGCGATGATCGGTTTGGCGTCAAAGGCGAACTGAGTGGCCAACGCCATTTCGGCGTCGGTGGTTTCGCTGAATTTCTGTTTCCAGCGCAGCGCGTCTTCCACGTTCTTGGTCGAACCGTCCGGGTCAATATCCTTATTGCCCTCGGGGTGGCCAGCCACGTGCAGACGCTTGAAGCCTGCCTTGTCGAACAGACCGGTCTCCATCAGCTGCATCGAGCTGTGGAAATCGCCATGGGGTTTCTCGACACCACCGGCCAGCAGCAGCGCCTGCTCAACGCCCGCTTCGCCCTGATACATCGAAATCCAGTTTTCCAGCGTCGCGGCGTCCTTGATGATCCGCGCGGGGAAGTGCGGCATCACCGGATAGCCCTCGGCGGCGATGCGCTTGGCGGTCTTGACCATGTCCTCGATGGGCGTGCCCTCGATATGGGCGATGTAGACGCGAGTGCCTTCGGGCAGCAGCGCGCGGAAATCTTCGACCTTTTCGGCGGTGCGCGGCATCACCTCGATCGAATAGCCCTGCAAAAAGGCTTCGACGGTCGGGTTCACAGGGCCGTTTTCGGCGGCATCACGTTTTTTGAAGTTCAGCAAAGCCATAGCGGCCTCCCATATAGATTTCGGGCTCATGCCCAACCGTCATTTGCGATCAGCGCTTTGATACGGTCCTGATCATATTCCGCTTCCAGACGCGCTGCTTCGGCTTCGGCGATCTCCGAGGGCTCGCCCTCGACCGCGAAAGGATCTGCTTTGCGCCATTCGGCCAGATAGGCATCGCTGTCCTTGGCATTCACCTTCATCGCCGCTCGGTCGATGGCTTGTTCGAACCGCTCCTCCAACTGCCGCTTGGCACCTCGACGGCCTTTGCCGACGATGACTTGAGCGGGGATGTCGCGCCAGTAAACGATGGTGACGTCAGGCATCGCGTATGATTCCTCCTAACCAGATGGACCGGTTCTAAACATCTATATGGTCGCAGGTCGGTCGGTTTTCGACACAAGGCGCATTTCAAACGACGTTTTGCCTACGACGGGATACCGGGGTTGTAACGAATTCGGCATCAAACGCGCATATCAAAATCCTCATCACTATAATGAGCGTCTTGCGCGATAAGAACGCGCGACCTATGGTCGGGGTAACTCGAAAATCGGAGGGCGTTGAAGATGGCGCCCAAGCGTCCCAAAGGTGCGGGCGCGTTCCCGAAGGCGGTCGAAAGCCCCGCGCCGGCAAGGCCCGATCCCGATGCGCTGTATGCGGCGCTGGATCTGGGTACAAATAGTTGTCGCATGTTGATTGCCCAGCCCAAGGGCAGCGGCTTTCATGTGGTCGACAGTTTCTCGAAATCCGTGCAGTTGGGCGCGGGGCTCGAAAGGACCGGACGGCTGTCTCGGTCTTCGATGGCGCGCACCATTCAGGCATTGCGCATCTGCCAGCAGAAGCTGAAACGCAATAAAGTCAAACGGATGCGCCTTGTCGCGACCGAGGCCTGCCGCCGCGCCAAGAACGCGCGTGATTTCATTCGTCAGGTAAAGCGCGAAACCGGCCTGACGCTTGAGATCATCCAGCCCGAGGAAGAAGCACGCCTGGCCGTGATCTCATGCGCGCCTCTCGTGTCGACCAAGACCGAGCAGTTGCTGGTGGTCGATATCGGCGGCGGCTCGACCGAATTGGTGTGGATCGATATCTCATCCATTGCCCGCCGTGACCGGCCTGCTGCGATTATGCGGTTGCACCATGGGTTTCACCCGGTCGAAAGCCCGTTCCCTGCAGCCAAGGTGGTGGATTGGATCAGCGTTCCGCTGGGTGTTGCAACACTGCGCGATCAGTTCAACGATGTAGAGGATGACTCGGCCCGCTTTGCGCTGATGAGCTGGTTCTTTGAGGAAAACCTTGCCGATTTTGCGCCTTACAAGGACGAACAGGCCCGCGAAGGGTTCCAGATCGTTGGCACCAGCGGGACGGTGACAACCGTTGCTGCCTCGCATCTGGGGTTGAAGCGCTATGACCGGACCAAGGTAGACGGTTTGCGCATGACCAGCGATCAGATTGACAAAGTGATACGAGGGTATCTAGAACTCGGCCCTCAGGGACGGCGCCGGGACCCGCGCATTGGCGACGACCGGCAGGCCCTGATCATGTCCGGCTCGGCCATTTTGCAGGCCCTCTTGCGCTGCTGGCCCACCGACCGCCTTTCCGTGGCGGACCGGGGGCTGCGCGAAGGACTGCTTTATGCGCAGATGAGCGCGGACGGCGTATTGGAAGACGGACCGTTCTGATGGCGAAGACACCGACTGGAAAAAGCAACTCGGGCCGCGGGCAACGCGACCTGAAGGTTAAGGTCAAGACGGCGCGTGGGCGCAAACTCAGCTCGACCCGCTGGCTGGAACGGCAATTGAACGACCCCTATGTCAAACGCGCACAGGCCGAGGGATACCGGGGGCGTGCAGCATTCAAGATATTGGAACTGGACGATAAATTCCGCTTTCTGGTTCCCGGCGCGCGCGTCGTGGATCTGGGCTGTGCGCCCGGAGGCTGGTTGCAGGTCGCCGTCAAACGGGTGAACGCGCTGGGCGAAAAAAGCGGCAAGCGGATCGGGACAGTGCTGGGTGTGGACTTGCAAGAGGTCGAGCCTGTGGCGGGCGCGACCGCGCATGTGCTGGACTTCATGGAAGACGATGCCGACGAGAAGGTTAAAGAGTGGTTGGGCGGCAAGGCTGATGTGGTGATGTCGGACATGGCCGCTGCCTCATCCGGGCACAAGCAAACCGACCATTTGCGCATCATGGCACTGTGTGAAACCGCCGCTTACTTCGCCTTTGATGTGCTGGAAGAAGGCGGCACATTTGTCGCGAAGGTTCTGGCCGGAGGGGCCGAGGGCGATTTGCAAAAGCTGCTTAAGCAGAAATTCACCAAGGTGGCCAACGTGAAACCGCCTGCCTCGCGGTCCGACAGTTCGGAAAAATTCGTTGTAGCGACGGGGTTTCGCGGCGAGACTTAATCTTCCATCGACAGGAAGTCACCCGCCAGAACCTGCTGGCGCAACGATGCGGTAGCAATCCCTTGCATCAAAAGCGCGTCCCCATGGTTGAGGTATTCCGGCTTGCGGGTCCGCAAATCCTCGATCCGCTGCGCCAGCGACAGCGGGCGTTGCAGTTGCGACGTGTGAACCGGTTTATCTGACATTGGGCACCTTTTAACACAGACAGGTTTTGACCTTGTCCGTACCGATACACGCAGAATTTGCCGGGAAAATGACCCAAACAAGGCAGCACAGCGCCGGGATATGGTGAAGCTAGTCTGCCGCCTCGCCCAGATCCATCAACGCCCCGTTGAACTCGGCCCCCAAAATCAGCATAGCCGCGCAGAGATACAGGAAAATAAGTGCCGCCATCACTCCGGCCAACCCCGCATAGGTCGCGTTGTACGAGGCGAACTGCCCGATATAGATCGAGAAGCCCCACCCTCCCGCCGCCCAGAGCGCAAGCGTCAACGCCACGCCGGGCAGGATTTGCGTCAGCTTGTGGCGCCGCGTCGGCAGCAGAAGATGGGCCAGCATCACAAGCCCCGCTGGGACCGCCACTGTAAAGGTCCAGCGCAACCGATCCACGGACAGCCAATTGGACACGTTCACATCCGTTTTTTCGGACACAAGCCTTGTATATACGGGCAAGACAACCTCGACTGCAGCAATCGCAAGAACGGTCGCTCCTCCGGCAATCACCAGTCCAAGACAGTAAAGGCGGGTTTTCCAAAACGGCCAACTGTCTTGATCATGATAAGCCTGATTCATCGCCGCCCGCACTGCCATCACCCCGTTCGAGGCGAAAAACACTGCCAACAGCCCCCCCAGCGTTATTACGCTGGAGTTCGAAGCCTGCAAAACTGCTCTCAGCTCGGCCACGATCGGATCGGCGACATCTTTGGGCCAGGCGCCGAAAATCAGCTCGATCAACTCATTGGTGACATAGTCTTGCGACAGTGTCCCCGCCAAGGCGACTGTGAACAGGACGAAGGGAAACAGGGCCAGCATCAGGGACATGGCAACATGGCTGCTCATGACCATTCCGTTTTTGGCACTGAACCGGCCAAAGGCCAGCCATAGCGCCTGAAGGGGTCGTTTTGCGGAAGGAATCATATTGGCGCTCATGTCCAAGTCTTAACGCGGCGCGCCGGATCACAGAACCGTCAAAACCCGGTTCAACGCAAATTAATACTCCCAAACGCTTGCGCGCATTGCATAATCCTGCTCGGCTGTGCAGGATCAGGGCAGTAAATCGGCTTCTCAAGACAGCTAGAATGGCAACAGACAAAACGATGCCTTTGGATCAGGACCCACATGTGACACGACCGCGACTGCGCCTGTCGGTCGTGCGTGACACCGCGATAGTCGCCACGCTGGTGGTACTGGGCCTTTATGCTGGGTCCGCCTTTCTGATCCCGCTTACCATGGCCTTGCTGATCAACGTTCTGATCATCGCGGTCAGCGATCGTGTCATCTCCATCACGCGCGTGCCGGTCTGGGTGGCCAACATCGCCGGTGTTATCGTTGTTTTGGCCGGTTTGTTCATGATCATGTATATTCTGGGCAGTCAGGCGACACAGTTTGCCCGCTCGATCAACACCTACGAAGATCAGTTCGACAGCGCAGTGAACCGGATCGCGGGGCTGGTGGGCAATGACGTTACAAGCTTTATCCGTGACAATCTGATCAGCATCGACATGTCCTATGTCGCGCGCGTAATGCTGGGCAGCGCTACCTCGTTGCTGAATCAGTTCTTTCTGATCAGCCTCTATGTTGCGTTCCTGATGGCCGAGCGGTTGGCGTTTCGCAAGAAAATACAACTGGTTGCGGGGAACCCTCAAACCGGAGCAGACTTCGCGGCGGTGCTGGATGCCATTTCGTTTAGTCTGCAACGGTATGTGGGGGTAAAGACCTTTATCAGCCTGGTCACGGCCGGGATCAGCTATTCGATCTTCCGCGTTCTCGGGCTGGAATATGCCGAGACCTGGGCCGTCCTGACCTTCGCGCTGAATTTCATCCCCTCGATCGGCTCGATCATTGCGGTCATTTTCCCGGCCATGATCGCGCTGGTTCAATTTGAAAGCATCGGTCCGTTTTTGATCATCGTGCTGGGGTGCGGCACCATCCAATTCCTGATCGGCAATTTCGTAGACCCGGCCATGCTGGGGCGATCGCTGAACATGTCGACCTTCCTTGTCATTCTGGCACTGACCTTCTGGACCACGGTCTGGGGCATGATTGGCGCGTTCCTCAGCGTGCCGCTGACCGTCTGCATTCTGATCGTGTTCAGCCATATCCCTGCGCTCAGGCCGATTGCGATCATGATGTCGCTGGATGGAAGCTTGGGCGAAGACCCGCGTGCAGGGTGAACCATGCAGCCTGTGTTCATCGGGTCCGAGATCTATCGGAACTCTACCTACGGCACACAGCATCCGCTGGCGATTCCGCGTGTGTCGACGGTCATCGACCTGTGTCGCGCGCAAGGCTGGCTGAACCAGCAGAACTACCGTGTCAGTCCTTGCGCAAAACCCTCTGCCCTGCACGCATTTCATACGCCGGACTACATCACCGCGCTGCAACAGGCCGAGGCCGAGCAGGCCGTCTCGAATGACACCCGCAGCCGATACGGGCTGGGAACTTTGTCAAACCCTGTTTTTGCCGAGATGTACCGCCGTCCCGCCACCGCCGCCGGAGGGTCGATGCTGGGTGCCGAACTGCTGCGTGAGGGCGGCATCGTTTTCAGCCCCGCAGGCGGCACGCATCATGGGCTTGCGGACCGCGCCAACGGGTTTTGCTATCTGAACGATCCTGTTCTGGCGATACTGACCTTGTTGAAATCCGGGCTGGATCGAGTCGTCTACGTGGATATTGACGCCCATCACTGCGACGGGGTTGAAAGCGCATTTGCAGGGTCGGCCAAAATCCGCATGATCTCGGTCCACGAAACGCGCCGTTGGCCCTTTACCGGCGCTTTGACGGACACGGCGGGCGGTGCAGCGTTCAATCTGCCCGTCGAACGCGGGCTGAATGATGATGAGTTCTATACGATCCTCGACCAGTTGATCCTGCCCGCCACAATGTCGTTCCGACCTCAGGCCATTGTGCTGCAATGCGGGGCCGATGCAGTGGCCGAGGACCCTCTGTCGCGCCTGACCCTGTCCAACAACGCCCATTGGCGCACCGTGGCAGCCCTGCGCGACTTGGCGCCACGCCTGCTGGTGTTGGGTGGCGGCGGATACAACCCGTGGTCAGTCGCCCGACTTTGGACAGGTGTTTGGGCGGTGCTGAACGGGACCGAGATCCCGGACCGGCTGAACAACACCTCGCAAAGCACTTTGCGCGGCCTGCGCTGGAACAGGGCTGCGGGCAAGCGGCCACCTCTGCATTGGTTTGAAACGCTGCGCGACCGCCCGAATTCAGGCGAGGTTCGGGACACCTTGCGGGCCGACCTCGCGCAATTGGCGGCTCGGTTGCTTTAATCTCAGCACGCGTATAGCCCCGGATCGCAAACGGGTCTACACTGGGGCAAATAACTGGAACGAGGGCCGATAACCCCGTGTGGACATTGCTTGTTTCTGCGCTTGTCTTTGCGCTTTATGTGCTGGCGGCAGTCTTTGCGATCCGCGCCGCGCAGACCGCGCGCACGCCGCAAGGGGCCGTAGGCTGGGTGGTATTCCTGATCTCGGCCCCGGTGTTTGGCGTCCCGCTCTATCTGTTTCTGGGCCACCACAGGTTTCGCGGTTATCGCATCGCGCGCAAGCACAGCGAAAGTGTGGTCGAAGGGATCAAGACATTCGCCGATTTCTCACGACCCGATCCGGCCACGATGCGGATCAACCCGCGCCCGTTCGAGGCACTTGCCCACCTGCCCGTCTCGCGCGGGAACGGGGCCGCGTTGCTGGTCGACGGGCAAGCCACGTTCGACGCCATATTCGAGGCGATTGATGCGGCGCAGAACTACATCCTGATACAGTTCTACATCGTGCGCGATGACGCGCTGGGCCAAAGGTTGCAGTCCAAACTGATCGAAGCGGCCCAGCGTGGCGTGAGCGTGCGCTTCATGACTGACGCTGTCGGCAGCTATGGCCTGCCCACGGCCTATCTGGACACGCTGCGCGAAGCCGGGGTCGAGATTGCCAACCCGCGTGATCGGCGCGGACCTCAACACCGCTTTCAGCTCAACTACCGCAACCACCGCAAGACGGTGATCATCGACGGCGAAACCGGGTTTATCGGCGGGCACAATGTAGGCGTCGAATATCTGGGGCAAGACAACTATTTCGGGCACTGGCGCGATACGCATATCAAGATGAGCGGTCATATCGTCCGGCAGTTGCAATTGATCTTTACCGAAGATTGGCACTGGGCCCATGAAGAAGACCTGATCGACGATCTGGACTGGGCAGGCTCGGAGTCTGATCAGGACATGAACGCGCTTTTGGTTGCAACTGGTCCCGGTGACGAAACAGAAACCGGTTCAATGATGTTCTTTGCCGCCATTACCGAGGCGAAAGAGCGTTTGTGGATCGCATCGCCCTATTTCGTGCCCGATATCGACATAATGACCGCCCTTCAGCACGCTGCCCTGCGCGGGGTAGACGTGCGCATTCTGGTACCCGAAGTGATGGATCACCGCCTGCCCTGGCTGGCAGCCTTTGCCTATTTCGACGAGGTGCGCGACTGTGGCGCGCGGGTCTTCCGCTATACCAACGGGTTCATGCACCAAAAAGCTTTTGTCGTGGATGACACGTTGGCCGCCATCGGTACCACGAATCTAGACAACCGATCCTTCCGCCTGAATTTCGAGGCCATGGCGCTCTTTTTTGACAGCCGCGCCGCCAATGCGGTGGCCCAAATGCTGGAGGCGGATTTCGAACAAAGCTACGAGCTGGACCGCGACCTGTCCGAACAACGCCTTTATATCCGCTTCGGCTCCCCTCTGGCGCGGCTCTTTGCGCCGATCCTTTAAGAGATCAACTCTTCCTGAAAAACACGGGTCATCAAGGCGACCATGAAGGCTGTGGACAACCCGAACGCCAACAGGCCCGTCACCGAGGCGAAGGCGCCGAAAATCCTCAGCCCCTCACCCAAGACAATATCGCCATAGCCAAGTGTCGTGAATGTCACCAATGAGAAATAGAGCGCCTCATTCCATTCCGGCAGTGTTTCCCCCAGCACCCACACAACGGCCCATAGCCAGACCTGAAACGTATGAATCAGAACGATAAACGCCAGCGCGGTACATAAAGGTGCTGCGATGGTAAAGAACCGTTTGCTCTGCTCCAACCGCAGAGAAAGCACTCGGATCACCTGCGTACACCAAGTCAGCAGCACGATCTCGATCAGGAAGCAAATCCCCAGATAAAGACTGCCCCAGACAATTTGCTCTGGTAATGTCATGCTCGCCCGTCTCATTGTGACCACTTGACCTCACCATGACGTGTTCAACAGGGCTGAACAACCCCACCTGCCCGGCTGCGACGAAAGGGTGCGAAATCAACTCTGGTCTGGACACTAATGCCGAAGGGTCCACATTGTGACGGACATCGTTAGAGGCTTGGAAATGCTGCTGAAGATCGACGACGTTCGGAAATCCTATCCGGGTGGTCGCCCCGTTTTGCAAGGGGTGACGCTGAACCTTGATCGCGGGCAAACTCTGGCGCTGACGGGCGAAAGCGGCAGCGGCAAGAGCACGCTTTTGAACCTTGTGGGCGCGCTTGATGGGTTCGACGGGGGCGAGATCACACTGGACGGGACCGCTCTGTCCGGTTTGGACGATCCCGGTCGGGCGGCCTTGCGCCGTGAAAGCATGGCATTGGTGTTTCAGCAGTTCAACCTGATCCCCTCACTGACCGTCGCGCAGAACCTTGCTTTTCATGCGCGGCTTGCGAACCGGCTGGACGCTGAATGGGTCGATCATCTAGCCACGCGACTCGGGCTGTCGGAACTGCTGGCCCGTTACCCCGAAACTTTGTCAGGTGGCCAGCAGCAACGCGTCGCCATCGGTCGCGCCATGGCAACACGACCCAAGCTGCTGCTTGCGGATGAGCCGACGGGAAATTTGGACGAAACCGCCAGCGCCACGGTGCTGGACCTGATGCTGTCCCTGATCGCGGAAACCAAGGCGGCGCTGCTGCTTGTCACGCATTCACAGGACATTGCCGGGCGACTGGATCATCACGCGCATCTGTCTGGTGGGCGGGTGGCATGACGCGTGTCGTCCTGCTGGCTCTGCTGTCCCATTGGCGGGCGCATCGGTTGCAACTTGCCACTTTGCTGATCGGCATCGCTCTGGCCACAGGCCTGTGGTCTGCGGTTCAGGCCATCAATGCCGAGGCGCGGGCCAGCTATCAGCGCGCCAATGACCAACTGCTGCTGGGCCGCTTCGACACGCTGCGTAACCCCTCGGGGACGATCCCGATTGAGCAATATGCAACGCTCAGACGCGCAGGGTGGCAGGTGGCCGCTGTGCTCGAAGGTTCGGTTCGTATCGGAGAGAACAGGTTCCGGTTGCTTGGTGTTGATATGGTCGCTTACCCGGCCCTGCCCGCTGTTACTCAGGTCGAAGAAGGGACTGCCCCGCCCGACCCTGCCGATATGCTGACCGCGCCGGGGCGTTTGCTGACAACGCCTGCAGTGGCCGACCGGTTGCAAAACCAGCCGTCTCTGCCGCCGGTCCTGATCAGCGACGCCCTGCCGCCCGGTCTGATCCTGACTGATATAGGCGTGGCGGAGACCCTGCTGGACCGTCAAGGCCAGATCAGCCACCTGGTCGTATTGCCACAACAACCGAAGGGCCTGCCCGCTCTGCCAGAGATCACCCCCGATCTCGACCGTATCCCCGCCGCGGACCAATTGGACACCGCGCAATTGACCGACAGCTTTCATCTGAACCTGTCCGCCTTCGGGCTTTTGTCCTTTGCAGTGGGCCTGTTCATCGTGCATGGCACGGTTGGGCTGGCCTTCGCCCAACGGCGCGCGATGATCCGCACCTTGCGCGCCCTTGGCGTGTCGATGCGGCGGCTGGTCTGGACCATTCTGGCCGAGTTGACCCTACTGGCCCTGATCGGCGGCGTGTTGGGTCTGCTGCTCGGGTTCTTTATCGCTGGTGCCTTGTTGCCTGATGTGGCCGCCACGCTGCGCGGTCTATACGGCGCGCCAGTCAGCGGGCAGATCAGCCTGCAACCACAATGGGCTTTGGCCGGACTTGCCATGGCGCTGGGTGGTACCTTGCTGGCCAGTGGTCACGCCCTGTATCGACTAGCCCACCTGCCGCTGCTGTCCGGGGCAGGCGTTCAAGCCTGGCGCAGCGCTGCCTCGGGCCGACGGGTGATCGCGATGGCCGGAGTAGCCGCGATTGCTCTGGGTATCGGCGCGCAATTGGCGATCGGAGGCTTGATCGCTGGGTTCATCCTGGTCGCGGGCCTTCTGACCGGCTCGGCCCTACTGCTTCCGTTCCTTCTGTCCATCCTGTTACGCGGCTTCGGGGCTCGGGCGAACGGCCCCGTCGCGCAATGGGTCTGGTCAGATATGCGCGCGCAACTACCGGGTCTTTCGCTGGCATTGATGGCCCTGCTGCTGGCACTGGCCGCCAATATCGGGGTCAGCACCATGGTATCGAGCTTCCGCCTGACCTTTACCGGCTGGCTCGATCAGCGTTTGGCCTCGGAACTCTACCTGACCGCCGCAGACGATGCGCAGGGCCAAGAGATCACACAGTGGCTTGCCCCTCAGGTTGATATGATCCTGCCCATTCGTAACACCGAAATAGCGCATGAAAGCGGTCCACTGTTCCTATACGGCGTTCTGGACCATCCGACTTATCGCGAGAACTGGCCGCTGATCGCCACGTCCGACGGCGCGTGGGACCAAGTGATGCAGGGGCGCGCAGTATTGATCAACGAGCAACTCGCCCGCCGTCAAAACCTCTGGCCCGGCGATGAGTTGGCGCTGACATCGGCGACCACCTTGCCCATCGCCGCCGTCTATTCCGACTATGGCAACCCAACCGGGCAGGCCATTGTCGCAATGCCGCTGTTGGACATGATCGCACCGGGGGTCGAGACACGGCAATTCGGCATTCGCATACCGCCCGAGCGTGCCTCGGCTCTGGCGCAGGAGTTGCGAGACCGGTTCGATCTGCCGTCGGGCGCCGTGGTTCAGCAAGCGGCGATCAAGGCGCAATCGCTGGCAGTGTTCGACAAGACATTTGTCGTAACCTCGGCTCTGAATGTCCTGACGCTGGGTGTGGCCGGGTTTGCCATATTGACCAGCCTGCTGACCTTGTGGACCCAGCGCCTGCCCCAGATCGCGCCGGTCTGGGCGCTGGGGCTAACCCGGAATCGGCTGGCGTGGCTCGAGGTGCTGCGCAGTATCCTGTTGGCAGCACTGACAGCAGTGCTGGCGCTGCCACTTGGGCTTGCACTTGCATGGGCCCTGCTGGCCGTCATCAATGTCGAGGCTTTTGGCTGGCGCTTGCCGATGTATCTTTTCCCTGTGGATTGGGCCTATCTTCTGGCGCTGACCATTCTGGCGGCTTTTGTTGCGGGCGGCCTGCCTGCCTTGCGCCTGCTGCGCCTGCCACCTGCGGACTTACTGAGGGTATTTGCCAATGAACGTTAGGGCTTGGTTTTTGATCGCCGTTCTGCTTCTACCCAATTGGGCTCACGCGCAAGGCTATGCGGGCCTAGGCGGATCTGCCGAAGGCTTTGCGATCCCTCAACGCGGATATCAATTTCAATTCCCGGCTGACCACGGCCCTCACCCCGACTACCGGATCGAGTGGTGGTACCTGACGGCCAATCTGCAAGGCGAGGACGGGCGCGATTATGGTATCCAGTGGACATTGTTCCGATCTGCATTGAAGCCCTTTCAAACAGATGGCTGGCAAAACCCACAGCTTTGGCTGGGCCACGCTGCCGTCACCACGCCTGACAACCATTTTCTGGCCGAGCGTCTCTCGCGCGGCGGCATCGGTCAGGCCGGAGTGACGGCCTCGCCGTTCGAGGCATGGGTCGATGATTGGTATATGCGAGGGGATGATCTGAACAGCTTGCAGCTGCGTGCCAGCGGCGCAGAGTTCACGTATGACCTGAGCCTGACAGCCCAAGGCCCGTTGGTGTTTCACGGGGCGGACGGATATTCCGTGAAATCCGCCGAAGGACAGGCAAGCCACTACTACTCGCAGCCCTTCTACAGTGTTGAGGGAACATTGCACCTGCCGGAAGGCAATGTCGCCGTGCAGGGTCAGGGCTGGCTGGATCGAGAATGGTCCTCGCAACCTCTGGCCGCGGATCAGATCGGATGGGACTGGTTCTCGCTCAGTTTTGACGACGGAGACAAGCTGATGGCCTTCCGTCTTCGTGGGACGCAACAAGATTTCACGGCGGCCACATGGATTGGCGCAGATGGCACCACAACCCCGTTGCCGGACGGGTCAACCCGTTTCACCCCGCTGGACACAGCGCGGATCGCAGAGCGAGACATCCCCGTTCGCTGGCGCGTTGAATTGCCTGAACGCGGAGTGGATGTCGAAGTCACGGCCCTGACGCCCAAAGCATGGATGGCAACGCGATTTGAGTATTGGGAAGGCCCGATCATGGTATCAGGCAGTCACACAGGGCGCGGCTACCTTGAAATGACCGGCTATTGATCAGCGCACGACGTAGACTGAGACTTCTGAGTGTCTGACGACGCGTGCTGCGTTTGGGCCGAGGAGGTAGTCTTTGAGGTCGGGCCGGTGTGCGCCGATGACGATCAGGTCGCTGCCTGCTTCTTTGGCCGTGTGCAGGATTTTCTGATAGGCCGTGCCCGTGGCGACCACATGGCGTACCTGTGCGTTGCGCGCTTCGCCCAGGACCGATTGACCCAGCGCCTCGAGCGCTTCTTGCGCTTTGGCCACGGCTTGCTCGTGATGCTCGGGCTCGAAGAAGCTGCCGACAAAGGATTCCCCAAAATCGGGCAGCACCGTAACAACATCAAGCTGAGCATTGTCGAGCTCTGCCAGCCGCGCGGCCTGACGTAGGACCTCGGCATCGGTTTCGGGCTTCCCGGCATCTACGGCACAGAGGACGGATTTGATCATGATGTTACCTCTTGTTCGCTTGTGCGGGCTGCACGGCTGCGTTGCAGGAAGGCGATGAAGCCCAGCAAGATCAGCGCCGGGATGAAGATCAGCTCTTTGGGGGGCTGGTTCTGGGGGGCCTGCACGGTGGTGATGCGGACGGGCTCGTCGGCGTAGTAGTCGAAGTTCGACAGCTCGTCCGAGACCGGGGTGCCGAACAGAGGCTCATCCAGCTTGACCAGGCCGTCCTCCTCAAGCGGCAACAGGCCAAGGGCGTCGATGCGGGCCGCACCATCACCCTCGTCGCCGACCGTCAGGACCACGGTGGTTTCGGTCATGTTGCCGGTGTCAAAATCGGGGCCCGCGACCTCGATCCGCAGGGTGCTGCCCGGTGCGGCGTCGCCCACGGCTTGCTCCAGCTGTGCCGGGTCGATCTGCGCGAAGGGCGGCGCGATGCGGTTCATGAAGAAGTCCGGACGGAACAGCGCAAAGGCGATCAGGATCAGCGCCACGCTTTCGTAGATGCGGTTGCGGGTCAGGAACCAGCCCATGGTGCCGGCGGTGAAGATCAGGATCGCGATGGTCGCAGAGATGGCCACCAGAATGCCCTGCACCCAGCCCACATCAATCAGCAAGAGATCGGTGTTGAAGATGAACACGAACGGCAGCGCCACGGTGCGCAAGGAATAGAAGAAGGCGGTGAAGCCCGTCTTGATCGCGTCGCCTCCTGACACGGCAGCAGCGGCAAAGCTGGCCAGACCCACGGGCGGCGTCACATCGGCCATGATGCCGAAGTAGAACACAAACAGATGCACCGCGATCAGCGGCACGATCAGACCGTCCTGCGCGCCCAGTTCCACGACCACACCCGCCATCAGCGAGCTGACGACGATATAGTTCGCCGTGGTCGGCAGGCCCATGCCCAGAATAAGGCTGAGCAGGCCCACCAGCGCCAGCATGGCGATCAGGTTGCCGCCCGACAGGAACTCGACCAGATCGGCCATCACCTGCCCCACACCGGTCAGCGTCACGGTGCCCACAATCACGCCTGCGGTGGCGGTGGCCAGTGCGATGCCGATCATGTTGCGTGCGCCGTCGATCAGGCCGTTCCACAGGTCGGCCACGCCAGCCATGAAGGCATTGGCCGTGTTGTTCTCACCCCGGAAGATCGACTTCAGCGGCTTCTGCGTCAGCAGGATCACGAACAGCAGCGATGTGGCCCAGAAAGCCGACAGACCTGGCGATTTCTGCTCGATCATCAGGAAGTAGACCAGCACGATGATCGGCAGCAGGTAATGCAGACCGGCCTTGTAGATCTCGGCAATGACCGGCAGCTCGACCTCTTTGGCGTTGGGGTCATCGGGGACGAGATCCTCGACGCCCGAGGCCAGTTTCAACAAGATCATATAGGCCACAACAACCAGCGCCGACAGCACCAGACCCGAGGCACCGGGGATCAGCGCAATCACCGCCTTGATCGGGTATTGGATGCCATAGCACAGCCCGGCAAAGCCCACAAAGAACAGCGCCATGCCACCGATCGTGCGGCCCATCGACACCACGCGGTTGCCCAGCGTCGGCATGTTCCGCTTCACCGCCTCAAGGTGCACGATATAGACCAGTGCGATGTACGAGATCGCCGCCGGCAGGAAGGCATGCGTGATCACCTCGACATAGGAAATGCCCACATATTCCACCATCAAAAAGGCCGCTGCCCCCATCACCGGCGGCATGATCTGACCGTTCACCGAAGAGGCGACCTCGACCGAGCCCGCCTGTTCGCTGGAAAAGCCCACCCGCTTCATCAGCGGGATGGTGAAGGTGCCGGTAGTCACCACATTGGCAATCGAAGAACCCGAGATCAGCCCGGTCGCCGCAGACCCCACCACAGCCGCCTTGGCCGGGCCGCCGCGCAGGTGACCCAGCGCGCCAAAGGCCATCTTGATAAAGTAATTGCCCGCACCCGCCTTATCCAAAAGCGCACCGAACAGCACAAACAGGAAGACGAACTTGGTCGAGACACCCAAAGCGATGCCAAAGACCCCCTCGGACGTGATCCACATATGGCTCATGGCCTTTTTCAGGCTGGCGCCCTTCCACTGGATCACCTCGGGCACCCAGGAGGATGAGCCAAAGAACACATAGGCCAGGAAAATCGTGGCAATGATCGCCATCGCAGGGCCAAGCGCACGCCGCGCGGCCTCGAACAGCAACAGCAACCCAGCCAGAGCCACCCATTTGTCCACGTCATCGGCCAGCAGGCCATTGTTCACGACTTTTTCGTAGAAAATATAACCATAAAGCGCGATCACCGCACCCACCACGCCCATGATCCAATCCTGCACGGGGATGTAATTGCGCGGGCTGGATTTCAGCGCCGGATAGGCCGCAAAGGCCAGAAAGATCGCAAAGGCCAGATGGATCTGGCGCGAGTTGTTCACCACGCTGCCCGGCAGCAGCACATTCGACAAGGGCGAGGCCAGCACCACCTGAAAGACCGACCACAGCACCGCCACGATGGCCAGAAACAGCCCCACATTCCCCGCCGGATTGCGCGCGCCCGCGTCAGAGGACGCCACCAGATCCTGAAGCTCTTCCTCGGATAGCGGGCGGTTGGATTGTGTGTCGGAACTCATCTGGCGTCTCCCCGTCATATGGCCGTTTCGGCCTTATCGTCCACCCGGCTGCTCCGGGTGCAAAAGGGGCGCGCCCGTCACAGGCGCGCCCCACATCAGGTCCGGCTTACTGCAGCCAGCCTTTTTCCTTGTAGTACTTCTCGGCACCCGGATGCAGCGGCGCCGACAGACCGTCCGAGATCATCTCTTCGGGCTTCAGGTTCGCAAATGCAGGGTGCAGCTTTTTGAAATCGTCAAAGTTTTCAAAGACCGAGCTGACAACCGCATAGACCGCGTCATCGGATACATCCGCCGAGGTCACAAAGGTCGCGCCCACACCAAAGGTCGTGGTGTCGCCATCCGAGCCGCGATACATGCCACCGGGGATGGTCGCGGTGCGGTAGTAGGAATTGCCGTCGATCAGACCATCGATCGCCTCGCCGGTCACGTTCACCAGAACGGAATCACAGGCAGTGGTCGCCTCCTGGATCGAGCCCGACGGGTGACCCACGGTGTAGATCATCGCATCGATCTGGTTGTCGCACAGCGCCGCCGACTGCTCAGCCGCTTTCAGCTCCGAGGCCAGCTCGAAATCGTCCAGCGTCCAGCCCACGGCCTCAAGCACAACATCCATCGTGCCGCGCTGACCCGAACCCGGGTTGCCGATGTTCACGCGCTTGCCCTTGAGGTCTTCAAAGCTGGAAATCCCCGCATCCGCGCGCGCCACAACCGTGAACGGCTCAGGATGGACCGAGAACACCGCGCGCAGGTTCTCAAACGCGCCCGCATCTTCGAATTTCGAGGTGCCGTTGTAAGCATGGTACTGCCAGTCAGACTGCGCCACACCAAACTCCAGCTCACCCTCGCGGATGGTGTTGATGTTGTAAACCGACCCACCCGTCGATTCCACCGAACACCGAACCCCATGCTCCTTACGGCCCTTGTTAACCAAACGACAAATCGCGCCACCCGTCGGATAATAAACACCCGTTACACCACCCGTGCCAATCGTGATAAACTCCTCAGCATAAGCCGCAGGCGACAAAAATGCGGCAACGACAGAGCCAAGGGCCAGTTTTCTGCTGTGTTTCATTTGAATAACTCCCATGTTTTTATTGTGTTTGAGAGAATTTTCAGAGCGCCTTGGCCGGGCACATGCACAAGCTTTGCACCGTTCAACCTGGCAACAGGGTCAAACATCTGAATTTTCTACGTCTCCCAACTGCTTCGACGTTTCATTCAGAGACCCGGCTTGTCAACCCCCGCCCGCAGCGCAACGTCCCGGCACCGCATATCTGAGGGCCGATGACGAAAATTCCCCTCAGTAGAACGGTCGACCCCCTTTCGGCCGCTACGCAGCGCGACACAGTATGTCCAATGCTTTATTTCAAGCCGGGGATGGGATTAACTAAGCCTAACAGACCAGAAGGTGAAAAAACTTGGAAAACAACGGCCCAAGCCCGCTTTTGATTACTGCGTTGCTCCTCAGTGCCGCGATTGCCGGTTGGGGTCTCGCTGACCCTCAAGGGTTGGGCAGATTGGCTGAAACTGCGGTGGCCGCTCAGTTCAACAGCCGCGGCTGGTTCATCATGCTTGAGGTCAGCGGTCTTCTTTTCGTGGCTATTTTCCTTGCCCTGTCCCGCTTTGGCGATATCCGTCTGGGAAGCGACGCGACCGAGCCCGAGTTCTCGACACCCGCCTGGATCGCGATGCTGTTTGCGGCCGGAATGGGTGTTGGGCTGTTGTTTTACGGCGCAGCCGAACCTCTGACTCATTTCGAGGTTCTCAAACAGTACAATAACGATGCCGAAGCCGCCAGCTATGCGATGTTCGTGACCTACCTGAACTGGGGCTTTCACGCCTGGGCGATCTACGGAATTGTAGCGCTTGTCATTGCCTATTTCGCCTATCGTCGGGGTGGGTCAATGTTGCTAAGCGCACCCGTCGTCGAGGCGTTGGGCGATGTACGCTGGACTCGTGCGATGGGATGGATCTTTGACCTCCTGTCCATCGTCGCCATCGCGGTCGGCCTGGCCGGGTCAATGGCAATGGGTGTATTCCAGATACAAACCGGCGTGGCTGGCCTGATCGGAATAGATACGCCCGAGGTCCTGACCTACCCGGTGTTCATTGCGCTTTGTATCGCGTTCATCATCCCGCTACGAAAAGAGCTTGGAGATGGAATGGCGAAACTGTCGAACGCGGCGATGCTGATTGCCGTGGCCATGATGATTTATCTTTTGATTCTGGGCCCGACCTCATTTTTGATGAATGACATTGTCGCCGGATTTGGCCGCTACCTGTTCGAAGTTTTACCCGCTGGATTCTCGACGGCCGAATTTTTTGACGAAACCATCGTAAACTGGTTCCAAAGCTGGACACTGAACTACATGATCTGGTGGCTGGCGTGGTCGCCTTTTGTCGGCATCTTCATCGCCCGGATCTCGCGCGGGAGAACGATCCGAGAATTTCTTGTCGGCGTGATCATAGCACCCACCCTGTTTTCGATACTTTGGTTCGGTATTTTTGGCGGCCTTGGCTTCTATGACGCCCTGCGTCAGGACGGGGCGCTATCGGTTATCAACGCCCAGAATTTGGACGCAACCACGTTTGCCCTGCTGGAACGGTTCCCCTTGGATGCCATCACGCGGGCCGCGACCGTGTTGGCGGCGTTCCTGTTTGTCGTCACTAGTGTCGTCAGCGCCGGCTTCACTCTTGCCATGATCGGAACCGGCGGCGATCAGAATCCCTCGCCGCGTATTCGAACTGTCTGGGGCGCCATTCTCGGAGCGTTGGGGCTTGCGATGATTCTGGTCGGGGATATCGGACTTGTCCGCTCTATCATCGCGCTGTCGGCCATCGCATTTGTCTTCATCGTTCCAGTTCTGGTGATCTGCCTGTTCAAATCCCTATCGCAAGAGGCCCGTTCATGAGCCAAGCCCTGATCGATACCGTTCTGAACCTGAACGTCTTTGCCTATATGGGATTTCTGATCTGGCTCGTGCTTCGACCCAAGAAATGACCCCTGTTCGGGTAACGTATCAGAACAATTTGCGGAGGTGGTGCCCAAGGAGAGACTCGAACTCTCACGATGTTACCATCGGGGGATTTTGAATCCCCTGCGTCTACCATTCCGCCACTTGGGCAACGAACACTGGATTAGCGCCCATGGCCCAGAAGGTCCAGAGGCAAAAAACACCGCGCGAAAGGTTTGTTTCACCTGCAAGGTTGACGCCCCACACAGCGCATGATTTGGCTGGCGGGGAATGAAACAGGATTTGAGCGTCTGATGCTGCGATCTCTTTACGACTGGACCCTTCGTCTGGCCGAACATCCGCACGCGCTGTGGGCGCTTGCCTTTGTGGCGTTCATCGAAAGCTCGTTCTTTCCGATCCCCCCGGACGTGTTGATGATTCCCATGATCATCGCCCGCCCGTCTCGCGCGTGGCTGATTGCCAGTGTCGCCTTGGTCGCCTCGGTTCTGGGGGGAATGTTGGGCTATGCCATCGGGGCATTCTTTTACGAAAGTATCGGTGCACCGATCCTTGAATCCATGGGCAAGGGCCACGCGATGGAGGAGTTCAACACCCGCTTCAACGATTTCGGCTTCTGGGCCGTGCTGGCTGCAGGTGTGACCCCCTTCCCATACAAGGTGATCACCATCATGTCGGGTTGGACAGGGATGCCGCTGGGCACGTTCATTGCAACCTCGATCTTGGCCCGCGCGCTACGGTTTTTCCTGGTGGCGGGTCTGCTGTGGGGCTTTGGCGAGCCCATCCGAGGTTTCATCGAAAAGCGCCTTGGTCTTATGTTCACCCTGTTCATCATTTTGCTCTTTGGCGGCTTTCTGGTGGTGAAATACCTATGACACGACGTACTATGTTGATTTTCTGTGCGGCCGGCGGGTCGGCTGCGCTGTTGCTGGGGGCGTGGGGCTTTCAGTATCTAAGCGGTCTGGCACCGTGCAAAATGTGCATCTGGCAGCGTTACCCACATGGGGCCGCTGTCGTGATCGGCGCTTCGGCCTTGGCGCTGCCGCGCTCTGGAGTGCTGCCACTGCTTGGAGCGCTGGCCGCACTGGCCACCTCGGCCATTGGCGTCTTTCATGCGGGGGTCGAGCAAGGCTGGTGGGAAGGTCCGACAAGCTGCACGTCGGGCGATATCGGTGGGATGTCGACCAATGACTTGTTCGATCAGATCATGACCGCTCCGCTAGTGCGCTGCGACGATATCCCGTGGCAAATGCTGGGTTTGTCGATGGCTGGATGGAACGCCGTGATCTCGGCCGGGTTGGTGCTGATCTGGCTGGCGGCGTGGCGTCAGAACTCGTCCAGTTCCGCATCCCAGTAAAGGAAGTCGATCCAACTGTCATGCAGGTGATTGGGCGGGAATTTCCGCCCGATATTGCGCAACGCTTCGGCATCGGGCTGACGCGGAGGTTTACGCAAGCTCATCCCCGCCTGCCGCAAGGATTTCGACCCCTTTCGCAGGTTGCAAGGGCTGCACGCCGCCACAACATTCTGCCAACTGGTCACGCCACCTGCGGCGCGCGGCACCACATGGTCAAAGGTCAGATCACCCCGGCTGCCACAATACTGACAGCGGAATTCATCCCTCAGAAATAAATTAAAGCGCGTGAAGGCCACGCGCTTTCTGGGTTTTACGTAATCTTTCAGCACAACAACCGACGGTATTCGGATTTGGGTGCTGGGGCTTCGAACGACCTCGTCATATTCGGCCACGATATCCACCCGATCCAGCCAGGCCGCCTTGATCGCTTCTTGCCAGGGCCACAACGACAGAGGGTAGTAGGACAAGGGGCGATAATCGGCGTTCAAAACCAATGCCGGATGATGCCTCAGCGCACCGGGTTCCCTGACAAATTCGGTCCTGAAGTCTGCGTCCATATCAGAATCGCTCCTCGCTCTGCTCTGCCCGTTTGACATCAGAGCGGGGAACACCCGCCCCGGCCTTAACTTAACTATATATCGTGTTAAAACTCTGACAAGCCCCGAGTTTCCACAATATCTCGGGATTGGTTATTCCGAATCCGTAACAGTGACGTGACGGTTATCCACAGCTTGCGCCGCTGTCTCCTGCACGCTAAGGCGGGCCCATGGCCTGGTTCATCCGATTCAACAAACCTTTTGACGTGCTGCCGCAGTTCACCGACCGCGCCAATGAAGGCTCGCCGCGCAGTACCCTGTCGGATTTCATCGACCTACCCGGTGTCTACCCGGCCGGTCGGTTGGATCGGGACAGCGAAGGCTTGATGCTTTTGACAGACAATGGCCGTCTGCAGGCCCATATCTCGGATCCCAAACACAAAATGTCCAAAACCTATTGGGTTCAGGTCGAGGGGCGGCCCGACACCGCCGCCCTGAAGGTACTGCGCGACGGGGTAGAGTTGAAAGACGGCGTAACGCGCCCCGCCAAGGCTCGTCTGATGGACGAACCCGAAGGGCTATGGCCGCGCAACCCTCCAATCCGGGTACGTCAGACGGTGCCGGATTGCTGGATCGAATTGACCCTGCGCGAGGGAAAGAACCGACAGGTTCGTCGTATGACGGCGGCTGTGGGGCACCCAACCCTGCGCTTGATCCGCGCTTCAATCGACGACTGGACGCTGGACGGGTTGCAGCCTGGCCAATGGGACAGCCTGCCCGAACCGGCGTTCAACGTGGCCCCACAACGTAAACGCGACCGCCGCACGCGCCGGTGACAAAAACCGCGATTTGTGATAGGCTTACGCCATGAAGATCACACCAGATATCCCGGCCCCCAACGGTATTCTCGAGGCTGCGATCTATGTCGATGATCTAGACGCCGCTGAACGGTTCTATGGTGAGATTCTGGAGTTAGAGAAAATCCAGCGCATTGCCGACCGGCATGTATTCTATCGGGTCGGCGCTTCGGTTCTGCTGGTGTTCAACGCGGACGAGACCGAGAAACCGCCCCAGAACCCAGACTTGCCCGTGCCGCCGCACGGCACGCGTGGACCGGGCCATGTGTGCCTGTCCATGCCGCGCTCGCAGATCGAAGCGATGCGCAAACATCTGCTGGACTGGAACGTGCCAATTGATGCGGAGTTCGACTGGCCTAACGGCGCGCGTTCGATCTATGTGCGCGACCCAGCGGGTAATTCGGTGGAGTTCGCAGAACCCCACCTGTGGGGCTGACCCTAGCTCAGTGGCTGTTTCTCACCACCCACAATCCGGCACACGCTGTTCGAGATCACGCCAACCTCGGCCAGAGCGGCCCGAAACGCAGCCATATGCGTAGTGGCGAAATGCGCCTCTAGCGCGGCTTGGCTTTCCCATTCTTCGTAGACACGAAACAGGTTGGGATGCCCCAGAATCTGGCTGAATTCATAAACGATACAGCCCATTTCCTGCACCGTTTTCGACACCATTTCCTGCGCTGCTTTTGCAGCTTTTTCAACACCTTCTGGCGCGACCTCAACCACTCCTGTGACCACCAGCATTGCCAATCCTTTCTGGTTTAAACTCGTTCAGACCCAAATAGGGGTTCAAAGGCTCAGCTTATCGCGCATGAAGGCCAGTGCCACGCTCAGGCCATCGGGGGCGATCCCGTGGCCGGTGCCCTTCATGACATGGGCGTAGACCTCTTTGAAATCAGCGGCTTGCAGAGCTTCGGCGGCTTCGGGCAGAGACTGAGGCGGAACCACGTCATCAGCGTCACCATGCACCAGCAGGACCGGCATCCGACTGACGGTTTCATCGGGCAGAAGATCTGGCTCCAGCAACCGGCCCGAGAAGGCTACGATCCCGGCGACCGGATCCTCGCGACGCGGGGCGACATACAGGCTCATCATCGTGCCCTGTGAAAACCCGAACAGAACCACCTGTTCAGGTAAAACGTCCTCGTCGACCATCAGCGCGTCAAGGAAGGCGTTGAAATCTTCGATCGCCATCTCCATGCCACGGCGCGCCTCTTCTTCGGAGGAGCCATCGATCCACGGGATCGGGAACCATTGAAATCCGTTGGGCATACCGGGGATTTGCTCTGGCGCATCAGGCGAAACAAACAGCGTGTCCGGCAGGTGTTCACCAAGCGGATCGGCCAGACCCAGCAGGTCGGCCCCGTTAGCGCCATAGCCATGCACAAACACCACGACCGAGCGTGTGTCGCCCGAAACCGGCTCTTTTCGGAGCGCATTCAATACTCTAGTCATCTGATCCCTTCTCGTTCCTTGGCCACCCGGTAATAGGCCCACAGCACCCGCGCAGCAACCGAGCGCCAGGGCGACCACGCCTCGGCCATCTGTCGCAGTTCTTTGTCGGTCGGTCGCTTGGGCAAATCGTAGAGAATACGCGCGGCCTCTTGCAGCGCCAGATCGCCGGGTGCAATCACATCGGCTCGGCCCAGCGAGAACATGGCATAAATCTCGGCTGTCCAGACCCCGATGCCGGGAACCTCGGTTAAAATAGCGACAACATCCGCATCAGGAAGGTCGCGTAATGCCTTGTAATCAATACGCGCCTCGGCCAGCGCGCGAGCATAACGGATTTTCTGACGGCTCAACCCAACGCCGCGCAGGTCATCTTCCGTGGCCCACATGATCTTACGTGGACCGGTCAGTTTCGCCTCCTGCAAGCGTTTCCAAATCGCATTCGCCGAAGCTACGCTGACCTGCTGGCTGACAATGGCGCTGAGCAGCTGCGCAAACCCGTCAGGCCTACGGCGCAGAGGTAACGGACCCACCTGCTCCATCGCATAAGCCATGCGCGGGCACGCATCACACAGCCACTCGGCCCCTTCTCGCACGCAGTCATTGGTTTCGATGATACGTCCGACGGACATGCAGGCCCCAATCTGTTTGTTTGCGCACACGTTAGGCTGCTTTGCCGCATATGCAAGCCGCTTGTACGGCTGCAGTTTCGCGGATACCCATGAGCGCATGACGAAGACCGCCACCGCCCCCAATGACAGCCAAGCCAAACGTAACGTGGCAGTGCTGGTCGCAGCCCAAGCCATGCTGGGTGCGCAGATGCCAATGGTATTCATCGTCGGCGGGTTGGCCGGTCAATCGCTGGCGACCAATGCCTGTTTGGCAACGCTACCAATCTCACTGATCGTTCTCGGCTCGATGTTAGCGGCGACACCGATTTCGGCTATCATGCAACGCTGGGGACGACGGACCGGGTTTTTGATAGGCGCCACGGCGGGCGCGTGTGGCGGGCTGGTTGGGGCCTATGGCCTCTACCTCGGGTCGTTTCCGGTGTTCTTGCTGGGCAGCCTGCTGACCGGTGTCTACATGAGCGCGCACGGGTTCTATCGCTTTGCTGCTGCCGATACCGCGTCCGAGGCATTCCGGCCCAAGGCGATTTCATATGTCATGGCTGGCGGTCTGGCGGCCGCCATTATCGGCCCACAGATCGTCAAGCTGACTTCGACCGCCTATGTGATTCCGTTCCTTGGCACCTATCTGGCGATCATCGCGCTGAACATCATCGGATCGGCCCTGTTCTTCTTTCTGGATATTCCAACGCCACCGAAAGCAGAAGAAGGCGCATCTACAGGTCGTACGCGCCTTGAGATGCTGAAAACCCCGCGCATCGCCGTGGCCATCATTTGCGCAATGGTGTCCTATGCGCTGATGAACCTAGTGATGACCTCGACCCCGCTGGCTGTTGTGGGATGCGGCTTCTCGGCCAATGATGCGGCGGATGTGGTGACCGGCCATGTGCTGGCCATGTATATCCCCAGTTTCTTTACCGGTCAGTTGATCGCGCGCTTCGGGGTGGAAAAAATCGTCGCCTTTGGCCTTGCCATTCTGGCAGGCGCCGGTGTCGTCGCGCTGCAAGGCGTTGAGCTAGAAAACTTTTTCATCGCCCTGATCCTGTTGGGCATTGGTTGGAACTTTGGCTTTATTGGCGCCACCACGATGCTGGCCGCCTCGCATGACGTAAGCGAACGCGGGCGGATGCAGGGCCTCAACGACTTGTTGGTGTTCGGAGGCGTGACACTGGCATCATTGTCCTCGGGCGGGTTGATGAACTGTTCGGGCGGATCCCCGGTTGAAGGGTGGACAGCCGTGAACCTTGCCATGATCCCGCTGCTGACACTGGCCGGAGGCGCGCTGCTGTGGCTCGTCCTGCGCCCGGCCGAGCCGGAAACGGCCTGAGACCTACCAGCGCCCCCGCGCCACATTCCACATCAGTGACGCCCGCCGACGAATTTCGCCTTGCGCCAACGCACCCGCGGCAACGCGCTCGGGCTGTGCAATCGCCTTGCGCAACACCCAATCGGTCTGCCAACCTACGTGCATCGCAGGGCATGCCTCGGGCGAAACACGCGATCTGTTCGCTCGTGCGGATTCTAAACGCTCCAACGCCGATCCCGCCAGCGCCTGCACCCCTGCAGGGGTCCCGTCCAACAATGGGATACGACCGCGTGCTTCAAGTTCTGGGATCGCCCGCAACCAGTTGGCAACGCCTACAGCATACCCAAAATCGCGCAGCACTTTCTCGTCGGCTTCACCCAAGGCCTGCGCTGAAGCGACCATCATCGACCCTGCGCTTTGATCCAGATATTTATCGAAATGCGCCTGATCTTCGAACGGGTCTCGGTATATATCCCAACGCCTTACGGCCACATATTCATCTAAAGCAGCAGCCAGATGTGGTGATAGAACGCGGGACAAGGGTGTGACGACCTCATGCCTGCGCACCGTGTTGCCTTCGGCAATCTCCTGCAACGCATCCCGCCACCATTGAAGACGCATCTCGGCAATCATGGTTTCCTGCGTGACCCAGGGCGCGCGCGCGACCTCGACATTCAGTGCATAGATCGGGAACAGAACAACCCGCGCGGCAACCGGAGCGGCCATCGCTGCCATGAACCGATCCGGATCGGCGCGATGCACCAGCGCGGCACAGGCCTTTACGTCATCGTCAAAGGCGACGCTCACTCGGCCACCGCAGTCTGTGTTTCGCAATCACGCACCAGCTTCCACTGGATCGCATCCAGCAGCGCCTCGAACGAGGCATCGACTATGTTCGCGCTGACGCCAACTGTGGACCAGCGCCGCCCCTGCCCGTCTTCGCTGTCGATGATGACGCGGGTGACGGCCTCGGTCCCGCCTTGGGTGATACGCACCTTGAAATCCACCAGCCGCATATCGGACAGCACCTGTGAATATTGCCCCAGATCCTTGGCCAGCGCCTTGGAAAGCGCGTTCACCGGGCCTCGGTCACTGCCATCCTCATCCAGAGATTCACTGACCGATAGCTTCTTTTCACCGTCGACCTTCACTACGACCACGGCCTCGGACAGGCTAACCATCTTGTTATACTTGTTCTTGCGCCGCTCGACCGTAACCTTATAGCGCTTGACCTCGAAGAACTCTGGCAGTTGACCCAGCTCATCCCGCGCCAGCAATTCAAAACTGGCCTGCGCGGTGTCATAGGAATAGCCCTCGGCCTCGCGCTGCTTGATCCTGTCAAGGATACGCCCCAGCGCCGGGTCGGCTTTTTCCACCGACAGCCCCGCCTCGGCCAGACGCTTGCGCAGGTTCGACTGGCCCGCCTGGTTCGACATCGGGATGATCCGCGCATTGCCGACTGCACCGGGGTCGATATGCTCATAGGTCGAGGGATCCTTGAGGATCGCACTGGCGTGCAACCCCGCCTTGTGGGCAAAGGCCGAGGCCCCCACATAGGCCGACTGTTTGCTGGGCACCCGGTTCAAGATATCATCCAGCATCCGGCTGATCCTCGTCAGCCCAGCCAGCGCCTGCGTGCTGACGCCGATGTCAAACTGCGAGGCATAGGGTTCTTTCAGCAACAAGGTCGGGATCAGAGCAGTCAGGTTCGCATTCCCACACCGTTCACCCAGCCCGTTCAGCGTGCCTTGTATCTGCCGCGCGCCTGCGTCGACAGCGGCCAGTGAACAGGCCACCGCGTTTTCGGTATCGTTATGCGAATGAATGCCCAACCGATCGCCAGGCAGCCCTGCGGCAATCACCTCAGACACGATGCGCGACACCTCGGCGGGCAGCGCGCCACCATTCGTGTCACACAGCACGACCCAACGCGCGCCCGCATCCAACGCAGCCCGGCAGACTTCGACCGCATAGGCGGGATTGTCCTTGTAGCCGTCAAAGAAATGCTCGGCGTCAAACAGCGCCTCGCGCCCCTGCGCCACGATATGCGCGACCGAGGCGCGGACATTCTCAACATTCTCCTCCAGCGTGGTCCCCAACGCGTGGGTCACGTGGTAATCATGCGATTTTCCCACGAGACAGACGGCCTGCGTCCCCGCGTTCATAACAGCGGCCAAAACATCGTCATTCTCAGCCGAACGCCCCGACCGTTTGGTCATACCAAAGGCCGTCAATCGGGCCGAGGTCTTTGGTGCAACCTCGAAAAACGCGCTGTCGGTGGGGTTCGCACCCGGCCAACCGCCCTCAATGTAATCGACGCCCAACTCGTCCAGAGCCTTGGCGATCTGCACCTTTTCAGCGGTCGAGAACTGCACGCCCTGGGTCTGCTGCCCGTCGCGCAGAGTGGTGTCGTATAGATAAAGTCGTTCCTTCGACATCAAACGCCCTCCAGCTTGGCGGCGTCAAACCCGGCACCTGGTACAAGCTCCACACCGTCCTTGCTCATCCGCACTTCCAGCCCCGCCGCGACATAGGCCGCCTTCAGCCGGTCAACTTCCGAGAAGTCCTTGCTTTGCATCGCCTGGGCCCGCGCCTCGGCCAGACGCGCCGCATGGCCAGAAAGATCCGCTGAGCCCGTATCGGCCCAAGCGCCCATTTCAGGCTCCAACACCCCCAGAACCTGCGCACTGACCAACAGGCCCGCTGCGTCACCCTCTGCCGCCAGACGGTGGAGTTCCGCGACAGCCCCCGCCGTGTTCAGGTCATCACTCAGCGCGGCGATCACCGAGGGGGCCGCGCTGGCGGCGGGCTCGATGCCCGCTGTCAGCGCCCGCCACTTGCGCAGCGTCGCCTCGGCCTCGCGGGCCTTCTTCTCGGTCCAATCCATCGGCTTGCGGTAATGCGTTTGTAGGAACACAAACCGGATCACCTCACCCGGAACACCCTGATCCAGTAGATCATGCACAGTGAAGAAATTGCCCAAAGACTTGGACATCTTCTTGCCTTCAACCTGCAGCATCTCATTATGCAGCCAAACCCTCGCGAACTCACCCTCGGGATGGGCACAGCAGCTTTGCGCGATCTCGTTCTCATGATGCGGGAACATAAGATCATTGCCGCCGCCGTGAATGTCGAAACTCTCACCCAACAGCTCATAGCTCATGGCCGAGCATTCGATATGCCACCCCGGACGCCCGCGTCCCCACGGGCTGTCCCAGCCGGGAAGCTCATCGCTCGACGGTTTCCACAGCACAAAATCCATCGGGTTCTTCTTGTAGGGCGCAACCTCGACCCGTGCCCCTGCAATCATGTCATCAACCGACCGCCCAGAAAGCGCGCCATAACGCTCTTTCCAGCTGTCTACGGCGAACAGCACATGCCCCTCAGCAGCATAGGCGTGGCCTTTGTCGATCAGCCCTTTAATCATCGCGATCATCTGCGGAACATATTCAGTCGCACGCGGCATCTGGTTCGGCTCCAGCGCGCCCAACGCCCCCATATCATGCAGATACCAGCCGATCGTCTCATCCGAGCGTTCCTGCACCAATTGCTCCAATGTGCCCGGTGCGCCGGCCTTTTGACGCGCCAGGGCGGTCGCGTTGATCTTGTCATCCACGTCGGTAAAGTTACGCACATAAGTCACGTGATCCGCCCCATAGGTGTGACGCAGTAACCGGTACAGCACGTCAAACACCACCACGGGCCGCGCATTGCCCAGATGGGCGCGGTCATAAACCGTCGGACCACAGACATACATCCGCACATTGTCAGCACTGATCGGCACGAAAACCTCTTTCGTCCGCGTCCGTGTGTTGTGCAGTTTGATCGTGGTCATCGGTCAGCTCCTAGGAACAACGTGGCGTCTCGCGTTGGCGCGGGCTTAGCAACTTGTCTCAGGGATGAAAACGAAAGAAACCGGCCCGCGTGATAAATCAGCAGGAAATGCAGCAGATAATGATGCAGTTCATCGGGTTCATAGGATGTGAGTATCACGCGCGCGCCACCTCGCCAAGCCCCTGATTTCCGGCTCTGATCCGATTGACAATCGCAAGTCTCTCTGGCCCAACTCACGTAAGACCCAGACGGAGACCGGCCATGAAACTGTCGCAGCGGATCACGCAGCTTACCCAAGGCGGCAGCGACGGGTGGGGTGTGTTCTATCGCGCCCGCCGGATGATAAGTGAGGGACAAGCGGTTACCGAACTGACCATTGGTGAACATGACATTCGCACCGATCCGTCGATCTTGGCTGAGATGGAACTGTCTGCACGCCAAGGTCATACGGGCTACGCCATGGTGCCCGGCACCGAACTGCTGCGCGAGACGGTGGCCGCCCGCATTCAGACCCGCACCGGTGTCAATACAACCCGAGACAATATTCTGATCACGCCCGGAGGTCAGTCGGCCCTGTTCGCCGCGCATGTAGCCGTCTGTGACCCCGGTGATGTGGGCCTGTATCTCGACCCTTACTATGCCACCTATCCCGGCACGATCCGAGGGGCCGGAGCGGTTGCGCGTGTGGTTCAGACGAAGGCAGAAGACGCATTTCAACCACGTGCAGACAGGATCGACGCGGCGTCGGAGGGCGCTGTCTCACTTCTGATCAACTCGCCCAACAATCCCACTGGCGTCGTTTATTCGCGCCAAACTTTGGAAGCCGTTGCGGAAGTCTGCCGCAGGCGCGACCTTTGGCTGATCTCGGACGAGGTCTATGACACTCAAGTGTGGGACGGCACGCATATCTCGCCCCGTGCGCTGCCAGATATGCTCGCCCGCACGCTGGTAATCGGCTCGATGTCGAAATCCCACGCCATGACCGGATCTCGGTGCGGGTGGGTTGCCGGACCTCCGGATGTGATCGAACACATGATCAATCTGGCCACGCACACGACATATGGCGTTCCTGGTTTCATTCAGGACGCTGCGGTTTTCGCGTTGAACGCAGGCCCCGAGCTTGAGAACCGCATCGCCGCCCCTTTCCGCAGACGTCGCAAGCTGGCGATGGATATTCTGGCCGCGCAAAACACGGTCGGGTTGATTCCAGCCCAGGGCGCGATGTATCTGATGCTGGACATTCGCCCCACCGGCCTGAATGGCGAGGGATTTGCCAATGCCCTGCTGGATACGCACGCGATTGCCGTCATGCCGGGCGAAAGTTTCGGCCAAGCCGCCGCAGGACATATCCGCGTTGCCATGACCATAGACGACGATCGTTTTGCCGCCGCTTTGCGGACCATATGCTGCTTTGCAGCGGAGCTGAGTTCAGGGCGATAGTTGAATCAGAACCGGAACGTGGTGCGCAGGTTGAACACGTTGGAATCCAGCCCTCCTTCGGATTGGGTGGCATCGTCAAATTCCTGCCGCAACGCCTCACCACTGATGACGAACCGATCGTTGATCGGGTAAGCAACTCCAATGCCATAAACCGCAGCGGTGTCATCATCCGCCGAGGTCTCGGCCCGCGCAGCGCCAACTACGACATATCCCAAAGCGGAGCCGAAGTCGTACCCTCCGCGCAGCTTCAGCCGGGTCGTGCTGTCCAGACTGCCTTCATTTTGGCTTAACCCAAGGGACAGTCGGTTATATTCAAGCTCTCCGCCCAGAACGAAATTGCCGAAATCGAAATCATATCCGACATGCGGGCCAAAGCTAGCATCGCTTCCGCTTGACCCGTTGGGCCCATCCGCATCCGCATAGCCAAAGCTGAAACCAGCATAGGCACCGCTCCAATCCTCAGCCGCAGCGGGGGCTGCGAGGGCCACCAAAATGGAGGCAAGGATTGCGCGGAACAGTTTCATCGCCTTGCGAAGGCCTTTCATAAAAAAATTTGAGTATTCTTCAGAGACTGGCACAGAACTGTATGTAAATGGTTAAAATTCAATTGAGATCACGAAAAGCTGTTAAACAAGTGACCGAAGTATAACAGATTTCCCGCAATATGGGGTCTTTTCTTTACTTTACGTCACCTAAGCGATCTGACGACACGGATTGTTTCGCTTTTGACCCATCAGGTCGCAAACAGAACAGATTGCGACGTTTCGGATTGAAAGACTGAACGTCACGAAGCGAGGAACCGTATGCAAAGCGACGTTTGGAAAATCCGGTTGATCAGCCGTACGATCGGGGCGGATCGCGGTCGCGCGGCGCGGGGGCGTCCATTCGGGCACTAATTGACGCCACCCTGTACGCTTTTCATCTATCGGATCCTGAAATGAACGACCAATCCCGTACATCCTCGCGCAGC
This sequence comes from Ruegeria lacuscaerulensis, assembly GCF_013034685.1. GTDB lineage: Bacteria > Pseudomonadota > Alphaproteobacteria > Rhodobacterales > Rhodobacteraceae > Ruegeria > Ruegeria lacuscaerulensis_B. The sequence continues at coordinate 82,658 of NZ_WQGO01000001.1, forward strand.
GGCGGACGCGCCGCGCGTCGGGCCGCCCGCGCCACGGCCCTACCCGATCACCTGCGCCCAGTGCGCCCCGGCCTTGAGGGCGGTACGTATAAACCTCTGACCGCTCAACAGGTCGAGCAAATACACCAAGCGGCGCTGACAGCGCTGGAAACCATCGGACTTGCCGATGCACCGCAAAGCGGAATCGACTATCTGGTGGGCGCTGGCTGTACCTTGGGCGAGGACGGACGCATTCGGTTTCCGCGCGCACTGGTCGAGGATACGATCGCCAAGGCGAACCGCTCGGTAACCCTGCACAGCCGCGATGGGCAAACTGATCTGGAGCTGTCTGGTACCCGCGTCCACTATGGCACCGCAGGCGCCGCTGTCAGCATGGTCGATGTGGAGGGGCGAGAGTACCGCGATTCGACCGTGCAAGACCTGCACGACGCCGCACGCATCTGCCAGCAACTGGACAATATCCATTTTGTTCAACGCCCTATGGTGTGTCGTGACATCACCGACAATCTGGAAATGGATCTGAACACGGTCTATGCCGCTTGCTCCGGCACCTTCAAACATATCGGCACCTCGTTCACCGAACCTAGCCATGTAGCCCCCGCAGTGGAAATGCTGCACATGATTGCTGGCGGCGAGGACAAATGGCGTGAGCGGCCTTTCGTGTCGAATTCGAACTGTTTCGTAGTGCCTCCGATGAAATTCGCCACCGAAAGCTGCGAAGTGATGGAGGAATGTATCAAAGCTGGAATGCCGGTTCTGCTGCTCTCGGCCGGAATGGCGGGGGCGACCGCACCGTCGACTATCGCGGGAGCAATCGCTCAGGCGACGGCGGAATGTCTTGCAGGGTTGGTTTACGTAAATGCCGTAAGCCCTGGGGCCCCTGCGGTTTTTGGAACATGGCCATTTGGCTTGGACCTGCGCACAGGCGCGATGTCCATCGGGTCGGGCGAACAAGCGCTGCTGACCGCAGGCTGCGCCCAGATGCATCATTTCTACGATCTGCCGGGCGGTGCCGCCGCTGGTGCGTCAGATTCAAAATTGCCCGACATGCAGGCCGGATGGGAGCAGATGTGCTCGAACGTTATGGCCGGCCTGTCCGGGGTGAACATGGTCTATGAGGCCGCTGGTATGCACGCCTCCCTTCTTGGATTTTGCTTTGAAAGCCTTATCTTGGGGGACGATCTTATCGGTCAAGCGCAGCGCTGCGTGCGGGGGATCGAGGTTACGGACGAGACCCTTGCCCTTGATCAGATGGCCGAGGTCTGCATGGGCGGCCCCGGTCACTATCTGGGCACCGAAGCAACGCTCAGCCGGATGCAAGCCGATTACGTGTATCCGACCTATGGCGACCGAACGTCACCCAAAGAATGGGCCGAATTGGACAAGCCTGACCTGATCGCCAAGGCCACGGCCCGGAAAGAGGAAATCCTGTCCGCACCGTCACCCGCACGGTTCGATCCCATGCTGGAAGCGGCGCTTCGCGAGAAATTTAACATTCATTTGCCAACGTAAGTGCCTGAAAAAAAGGGGGCCGAGGCCCCCTTTAAGTTTCGCCATCCAGGCTCATCTCGTTGACCGCCCGGTGTTTTTTTGCCTGCGGCCTGGACTGCGCATGGGACGAGCGCACCCGTCCCGTGAGAGAGTGGGAAAGAGCAATATTCCGCCCCACCCTGTTCCCGGCCGACACGGGCATGTCGGCCGAGTGGAAAAAGGCATCGTCGGTAAGTCTCGGCGCCTTCTTCCGTTTTCGTCGGGACCGGGCATTCGGGGGAAAGCCCAGGTCCCTACACCCCGCCTGACGGGGCGTTTGCCTTAGCTACACCCGCTGGTCGCACCGCAGGTGTTGCATTTCATGCAGGTGCCGTTGCGCACCAGCGTGTAGTTTCCGCATTCACCGCAGGGATCGCCCTCGTACCCTTGCATCTTGGCTTTGGTACGGGCGTCCATACCGGTCGCCACTGCGGTTTCAGCAGGGGCATCAAAGACGGCGGCAGGTTCCGCCATTCCCGTTGCATCTGCTTGCGGCGTGAACACGGCCAGATCCTGCGGCAACCGCTTGCGCAGATACCCAGTCGAGCTGATTTGTTTCAATACTTCCAATGACTTGGAGGCCGCTGTTTCACTGACTTCCGAGACGTTCGAGACACCTTCTTCCTCGCCCCGGCCGATATCGTCAAAGGTCGCACCTTCGGGCTTCACATGGGCCAGATCGGTGCGGTCCAGATAGCTGACAGCAAGCTCGCGGAAGATGTAGTCTAGGATGGACGTCGCGTTCTTTATCGAGTCGTTGCCCTGCACCATCCCCGCCGGTTCGAACTTGGTGAAGGTAAAGGCGTCCACGAACTCTTCCAGCGGCACGCCGTATTGCAGACCGACCGAGACTGCGATGGCAAAGTTATTCATCATCGCCCGGAAGCCAGCGCCTTCCTTGTGCATGTCGATGAAAATCTCGCCCAACGAGCCGTCCGAATACTCACCCGTCCGCAGATAGACCTTATGGCCGCCCACGATGGCTTTCTGAGTGTAGCCTTTCCGACGCTCGGGCATCTTCTCGCGGTGCGAGCGGACGATTTCCTTGACGACGACCTTCTCGATGACCTTCTCGGCCAGCACGGCAGCTTTTTCGGCCGGTGTGCCGCTTTCCAGAACTTCGGCGGCCTCATCATCATCCTCAACCAATGCAGCGGCCAAAGGCTGAGACAGTTTCGAGCCGTCGCGGTACAGCGCGTTCGCTTTCACACCCAGCGACCACGACAACTCATATGCCTTCTGGCAGTCTTCGATGGTCGCGTCGTTCGGCATGTTGATCGTCTTCGAGATCGCACCCGAGATGAAGCTCTGCGCCGCCGCCATCATGGTGATGTGGCTGTCAACCCCGAGGAAACGCTTACCTTTCTTGCCGCACGGGTTGGCACAATCGAAGATGGAATAGTGTTCCTCTTTCAGGTGCGGCGCGCCTTCCAGTGTCATGGTTCCGCAGACGTGATCATTCGCCGCTTCGATATCTGCGCGGGTGAAACCCAAGTGACGCAGCAGGTCGAAGGTCGGGTCATTCAGCTTGGTGGCCGGGATGCCCAGAACGCCGGTGCAGAAATCCTCGCCCAGCGTCCACTGGTTGAAGACAAACCGGATGTCGAAGGCGCTTTCTAGCGCAGCATCCACTTTCGCCAGTTCGTTCGGACCGAAGCCGTGGCCGGTCAAAGAGGTGTGATTGATCCCCGGCGCGTTCCCGATGGTACCGTGGCCGACCGCGTAGCCCACGATCTCTTCGATCTGAGACGAGGAATAGCCCAGCTTCTCCAGCGCCGAAGGAACCGAACGGTTGATGATCTTGAAGTAACCACCACCGGCCAGCTTCTTGAACTTGACCAGCGCAAAGTCCGGCTCAATCCCGGTGGTGTCGCAATCCATCACCAGACCGATGGTGCCGGTGGGGGCGATCACAGTGGCCTGCGCGTTGCGATAACCGTTCTTTTCACCCAGACTCAGCGCCTCATCCCAAGCGGACATGGCCAGATCGATCAAACGCTTGTCCGGGCAGTTGCCGTGGTCCAGAGGCACCGGCTTTACCGCCAGCTTCTCATAGCCCTCGGTCACACCTTGCGCAGCACGGCGGTGGTTGCGGATGACACGCAGCATATGATCGGCGTTCCGCTCATAGCCTTTGAACGCACCCAGCTCACCGGCAATTTCGGCAGAGGTCGCATAGGCCACACCTGTCATGATCGCGGTCAACGCGCCACAGATTGCCCGCCCCTCATCCGAGTCGTAGCTGTAGCCCATGTTCATCAGCAGACCGCCGATATTTGCATAGCCCAGACCCAAGGTGCGGAAGTCATAAGACAGTTGCGCGATTTCCTTCGACGGGAACTGCGCCATGGTCACCGAGATTTCCAGCGTCAGCGTCCACAGGCGAGAGGCGTGCATGTAGTCGGCCGCCTGGAACTCACCATCCTTCAGGAATGTCAGCAGGTTCATCGACGCCAGGTTACAGGCCGTGTCATCGAGGAACATGTATTCCGAGCACGGGTTCGAACCGCGAATCTCACCATCTTCGGGGCATGTGTGCCATTCATTGACCGTGTCATGGAACTGAATGCCCGGATCGGCGCAAGCCCATGCGGCGTGTCCAACTTTCTCCCACAGATCGCGTGCCTTGACAGTCTTGGCGATCTTGCCATCAGTGCGGTTGATCAGCTCCCAATCGGCGTCTTTCTCAACGGCGGTCAGGAACGCGTTGGTCACACGGATCGAGTTATTAGAGTTCTGACCCGAGACCGAGCTGTAAGCTTCCGAATCCCAGTCCGTATCATAGGTCGGGAATTCGATGCTGTCGTGACCCTGCTTTGCGTAATCCAACACGCGCTTGATGTAAGTCTCGGGGATTGCTACCTTTTTGGCCTCGCGCACAGCGTTCTTGAGGCTGTCATTCTTGTTCGGATCATAGGCGTCATCGGCGGCACCGTCCCAGCTGCGGATGGCCTCGAAAATGCCGTTCAGCATCTTCTCGTGCATCTTCGATCCGGCAACGATCGAGGCCACCTTCTGCTCTTCGATCACCTTCCATTCGATGAATTGCTCGATATCGGGATGATCTGCATCGACGATTACCATCTTTGCTGCTCGACGGGTTGTTCCGCCTGATTTGATCGCGCCAGCGGCGCGGTCGCCGATCTTGAGAAAGCCCATCAGGCCCGAAGACTTGCCGCCACCCGACAGCGCTTCGCCCTCTGCACGCAGATGGCTGAAGTTGGTCCCGGTTCCCGAGCCATATTTAAACAGGCGCGCCTCGCGCACCCACAGATCCATGATGCCGCCTTCGTTCACCAGATCATCATCGACGGACTGGATGAAGCACGCGTGCGGCTGCGGATGCTCATAGGCAGATTTCGACTTGGTCAACTTGCCGGTTTTATAGTCGACATAGTGATGCCCCTGCGCCGGGCCATCTATTCCGTAGGCCCAATGCAAGCCAGTGTTAAACCACTGCGGCGAGTTTGGCGCGGCACGCTGGGTGGCCAGCATGTAGCGCATCTCGTCAAAGTAGGCGCGCGCGTCTTCCTCGGTTGAGAAATAGCCGCCCTTCCAACCCCAATAGGCCCATGCACCCGCCAGTCGGTCGAACACCTGTTTGGACGAAGTCTCACCTTCGAATTCCGCGCCATCCGCAGGGACCGAACGCCACAGGAATTCAGGTACATCCTTTTCTTTGACCTTCTTCAGCTTGGACGGAACACCAGCCTTGCGGAAATACTTCTGGGCGATGACATCACTTGCCACCTGGCTCCAGCTGGAGGGCACTTCGATATCATCCAGACGGAAAACAATCGTACCATCAGGGTTACGGATTTCTGACGTTGCCGAAACAAAGTCCAGCTCCGCATAAGCGTCTTGTCCTGATTTGGTGAATTTTCTGTCAATCTTCATGTCCGCCGCCCTAGATTCAATTACTTGTCCTTGTCGCCTCAAGTTCGAGAAAGCGAACCTTTGGCCGTGCCAGAAAATTGGGTGCAAGGAACCGGTCGCTGCCAATGGCAACGAAATTCCGTTTCAACGGTTGCACGTCTCTATGTTGTGCTTTCCGACCCTCGCCCTATGCCGCGCTCCGGATTTCCTACCAGATTTAGTGGCATCATATTCGGCCCATACAATCTGGCGTATTCGGCCATAGATCGTCAACGTCATTTTTCCGTCATTTTTGGAATCTTTTATATTGACCCAAGATCTCTCAAATGGCGCTGAACGGGGTGGGCCGATTCCTCCACAGGTTCATCCACGGGTTCAAATGGACCGGCGCAAAATTCTGCAGAACAATTAACCGTGATTTCCGGCACAGTTATCGGCATTTGATAAACCGAAGTTAAGATATCTAAACTCGAATAGAATCATCCCTGCGTTTGTTCGGCGCGAAAACAGCTTCGCCGACCAACGCAGCACGAAGTAAAGGTACGAGCAGAGATGTCGAAGATTGGAATCCTTCCCCTGATGGGGCTGATCGTGGCCTGCACACCACAAGATGTGCCCCCTCCATCGCGCAGCGCGCAGTTTGAAACCTATCCCACGCGGCTGTTCGATACGTTCGAAGTCGGCTGTGATGGCCCTGGAGAAGATTTCAGGCGTGTCGGGAATCGCCTGTTCGAATGCACCGAGTTGCTGCCCCCCGAAACGACGGCCTTTCTGATTCTCAACTATGATGGTTACCCGCAGGATCTGCCCAAAAGCGTGATGCGCCTAACCTCGACCAAAAACTCCGGCGGATACCGCGTCGACGCTGAACTCTATTTCAACGTACCGCGCCAGAATGCGCCCGACATTCAGGTGCCCGTCGAAAGCGAACAATTGGACAAGGCCCTTACCGCGCTTTATCGCGCGATGGGCGGTGCTCCATCTTGAAAGAAAGTGGTCGGGGCGGCAGGATTCGAACCTACGACCCCCTGTACCCAAAACAGGTGCGCTACCAGACTGCGCCACGCCCCGGACCGTGCGCCTTCCTAACGGGGCCGTTCTGATTTGAAAAGCCCTAACAGGGCCAAATTGCAGGACCTTGCGAAAAAACTTCGTGCTGCATCTGCGTGCCCGGTTCAATCAGGTAACGCCGCGCCAGCCCTGCGTTGACCTCCAACACGGCATAGACCGAATCGCCGCCCTCAATCAGCGATAAATCGCCGGGGATGGCATCACTATGCACATTCACGACCTCACCTGCGCGATTCACAAAAATCATATCCAGGGGAATCAGTGTGTTCTTCATCCAGAACGCGACCCGCTGCGGCGGATCGAAGATAAACAGCATCCCTGCCCGTTGCGGCATGGATTCCCGAAACATCAGACCGCGCGCACGTTCCTGCGGTGTCACGGCAAGTTCGATATCGAAGCTGATCTGAGACTTTTCATTTTTCAGGTTCACGCGATCCGCGCTACAGGCCGCAAAGGCCGTTCCCGTCCATACCGATAGTATCGTCGCAGCAACCGAAAGAACCCTGATCATCATGCTCTAGCTATCAAGCGCGGCTTCCCAGGCCAGAACCTGCGCGGCCATACGTCCACGTTTGCCATCGATCACCCGCATCGCCAAAGCCTCGCCCGGCTGCAAATCGGCCAGACCAGACCGGCGCAAAACCTCAATATGAAGAAACACGTCTTCGTCCCGACCGAACACATTGGCGAATCCAAATCCCTTGCCCTTGTCGAACCATTTTACGCGCGCAGCTTCCAATGGGGCTTCGGCTATGGCCACAGGGTCCAGCTCGGCGAAATCGGCAAGCATCATCGAGTCGGCGCGCGCCGGAGGATCTACGCTGATCACCTCGACCGCTTGAACACCGCGATCGGTGCGGTGCGTCATGATCTCAATGCCGGCACCATCCGCGACCGAGCTTTGGCCAAAATTCCGCAAGACATTTACATGCAACAGAATATCCGGGCCACCCTCATCGGACACAACGAAGCCATACCCCTTGGCAGGGTCGAACCATTTCACGTGTCCACGTACGCGGTACATGTTGTTCAGGTCGTCTGGCACAGTGTTCCTATCGCGCGTTTTAATAATTCGTTAAGGTTTTGATGTGTATGGGATTGTCCCACGATTTCAAGCTGAAAAAACCCTTTAAACTCCGAGTGTTGCATTTCGCGGCACGTGAATGTCATGGATTCAGCCTCTGTATCTGCCACTCAGTATCTGCGTTTTCACGCCGCCACTGGAACCGATCATGCAAACGGAAGGCTCCGTCAGCCCAGAATTCGATCTCTGTCGGCTCCAACCGGTATCCACCCCAAAACGGTGGACGCGGCGGATTCGGTCCCAGCTTTGCGGTCACCTTTGCAACCTCGGCCATCAGAGCCGTCCGGCTGCTGAGCGGCTGTGACTGTTTCGACGCCCAAGCACCCAACCGGCTTTTTAGGGATCGGGACGCATAATATTCATCCGCTTGTGGTCCGTTTTCCCGAGTTATTGTACCACGAACTCGGATTTGACGCCGCAAAGATTTCCAATGCATCACAAAAGCAGCTTTCCCGGCACTGTCCAACTCGGCCGCCTTGGTACTTTCGTAATTCGTGTAGAACACAAAGGCCTGAGCCTCGATCTCTTTCAGCAGGACCATCCGAACGTTTGGCATACCAGTCGCGTCCACGGTTGCCAGGGCAATCGCGTTCGGATCGTTCGGTTCACTGTCCCTGGCGTCGTCCAGCCACCGCGCCGCTATTTCAAACGGATCGGTACCGGCGAAAATGCCGTCTCGTTCGCTCATTTCCATCCCCTGGAAACTCTTAATGTTCACCCTAGGGCGAGAACCCGCCACGGGCAAGACCACACGGCCTTGATGCAGACCATCCAATGGCATAAACCATCCAGACATAATGCGAAGGACAGGCGGAGAACCGAACATGTCAAATCAGTTGATGGCCGGCAAGCGCGGCCTCATCATGGGACTGGCGAATGACAAATCAATCGCATGGGGGATTGCCCGCGCATTGTCTGACGCAGGGGCCGAACTTGCGTTCTCGTATCAAGGCGATGCGCTGAAAAAGCGGGTGGACCCGCTGGCCGCTCAATTGGGCAGTGAAATCGTCCTGCCCTGCGACGTCAGCGACGAAGAGTCGATTGACGAACTATTCAACTCGCTTTCGCAGAAATGGGGACATTTGGATTTTGTCGTCCACGCCATCGGCTTTTCCGACAAAAACGAGTTGCGCGGCCGCTACGTTGATACTTCGCGCGCCAATTTCAAACTGACCATGGATGTTTCGGTCTATTCCTTCACCGCCGTAATGCAGCGGGCCGAGAAGATGATGACCAATGGCGGCAGCGCGGTCACGCTGACCTACTACGGCGCAGAACAAGTCATGCCCCACTACAACGTCATGGGTGTGGCCAAGGCGGCGCTTGAGGCCTCGGTCAAATACCTGGCCGAAGATCTTGGCAAAGACGGCATTCGCGTGAACGCGATCTCGGCCGGCCCGATCAAGACGCTGGCAGCCAGCGGGATCGGTGATTTCCGCTATATCATGAAATGGAACGAATATAACTCGCCCCTGCGCCGCAACGTGACCATTGATGACGTCGGCAACTCAGCCCTCTATCTGCTGTCTGACCTCAGCGGAGGCGTAACCGGTGAGAATCTGCACGTGGATTCAGGTTATCACATCGTCGGCATGAAGGCCGTTGACGCACCAGACGTTGAAAAAGGTTAATATCCATGAGCGCCAAAGACCGCCTGCCCCACGAAAAAGGCTTTCACATCAGTTGGGATCAGATTCACCGCGACTCGCGCGCGCTGGCTTGGCGGCTGGACGGGCAAGGCCCCGAAGATGGCGCCTGGCGTGCCGTTGTCGCCATCACGCGCGGCGGCATGGCCCCGGCGATGATTGTCAGCCGTGAGTTGGACATCCGCACCGTCGACACGATCAGCGTCCGCTCTTACCACCATCAGGAACAAGGCGAAGCCGAAGTTCTGAAGGCCCCGGACGCCGGCCTGATGGGCGACGGCACCGGCGTACTGATCATCGATGACCTAGTCGACAGTGGCAAAACCCTGGAACTGGTCCGCGACATGTACCCCAAGGCGCATTTCGCCACTGTCTATGCCAAACCCAAAGGCCGCCCGATGGTTGATACTTTCATCACCGAAGTCAGCCAGGACACATGGATATTCTTCCCATGGGATATGGCCCTGCAATATGTCGAACCCTACCGGGGCACCGACTGATCTTTCTTCTGTTCAAAAATACCTCGGAGCGCGAGGCAGAGCCTCGCAAAAAATGATCCGCCATGTCCCAAACCCGTACCCGCGCCACCTTCCCCCCTCCGGTGATGGAGGCGCGCCGCTGGCTTGAAGGCGTGGACTTCACCCAAGACCGCCCTCTGATCAATGTCAGCCAAGCAGCTCCGGTCGATCCGCCGCCGCTTGCCTTGCGTCAGGCCATGGCCGAGTTTGCCGTCAGTGAAGACAGCGCGCATCTCTACGGCCCCGTGCTGGGAAACCCTGAACTCCGGGCCGAACTTGCCCAACAAATCGGCACCCATTACGGCGCGGACCTTTCGCAAGTTCAGGTCGCCATCACTTCGGGTTGCAATCAGGCTTTCGCCGCCACTATCTCGGCCGTCACCGATGAGGGGGATGAGGTCATTCTGCCAACCCCATGGTACTTCAACCATAAAATGTGGCTAGACATGGCAGGGGTACGCAGCATCGCGTTGCAAACCGGGGACGATTTGCTCCCCGACCCCGAGGCTGCGCGCGCGCTGATTACTGATAAAACACGTGCGATTGCTCTGGTGACGCCGAACAATCCGGGTGGCGTCGAATACCCGGCGGAACTGGTCCGCGCCTTTTACGATCTGGCGCAAGAGGCCGGAATTCGCCTGCTGGTCGATGAAACCTACCGTGATTTCGACAGCCGCAGCGGCCCGCCCCACGACTTGTTCCAACAACCCGGTTGGGACGAGACGCTGGTGCATCTCTATTCCTTTTCGAAATCCTACCGTCTGACCGGCCACAGGGTCGGCGCAATCGCGACCAGCCCAAACCTTCTGGCCGAGATCGAAAAATTCCTCGACACCGTCGCCATCTGCCCCGGTCAGATGGGTCAATTCGCGGCCCTTTGGGGAATGCAGAACCTGTCGCAATGGGTCGCCGGAGAACGGGATGAGATTCTCGACAGACGCGCCGCCATTCAGGACATGTTGCCCGATCTTGCGGAAAAGGGGTGGAAACTTCTGGGGCTAGGCGCTTATTTCGCCTATTTCGAACACCCGTTCGACTTGCCCTCGGACGAGTTGGCCAAACGCATGGTGGCCGAAACCGGCATCCTGCTTTTGCCCGGCACCATGTTCATGCCGCAGGACGATCCAGCCGGCAAGCGGCAGGTCCGCATCGCCTTTGCCAATCTAGACCGCAAAGGCTTGCGCCAATTGTTCGATCGGCTGACCGACGCTACCTTCTGAGCTTGCCCCCCGCCGGTCCGCGTCGTATTCAAGGCCGCAACCGACAGGGCAGCAATCTGCCACAAAACCACAAATGAGGGCACCATGGCCGCAGGCATGAAAAACCTTTCAAAGACCTTTGTCTGGATCCTGATGGGTCTTTTGATGCTGGGCCTTGCCGGGTTCGGGGCCACAAGCCTGACCGGAACCGCGCGCAGTGTCGCGCAGGTAGGCAACGAAGATATCTCGATCAACGATTATGTGCGTGAGCTTCAACGCGAAATCCGCGCCGTCGAAAGTCAGACCGGGCAACCGATGCAAATCTCGCAGGCGCATGAGTTCGGGCTGGACCAGCTTGCCCTCTCGCGCCTGACCGCGCTTGCCGCGCTGGATAATGAGGTCGGTCTGCTGGGCCTTTCGATCGGGGATGAGAACCTGCAGAAGGAAATTCTGGCCATCCCGGCCTTTCAGGGGGTGGATGGAAGTTTCGACCGCGACTCGTATGAGTTTCAGCTTGATCAGGTTGGCCTGACCGACAGCGAATTCGAATCCGATCTGCGCAAGGAATCTGCACGCACCATCGTGCAGGGCGCGATCATGGGCGGCGTCGAGATGCCCCAGACCCTGACAGATGTGATGACCAATTTCGTCGGCGCGCGACGCAGCTTTACTGTTGCGACCGTCAGCCCGGACGCCCTGTCTGAGCCAATCGGACAGCCCACCGATGCGCAGGTTCAAACTTTTTACGACGACAATGCCGACCTTTTCACCCTGCCCCGCACCAAGCGGCTGACCTATGCAATACTGTCACCCGACATGCTGCTGGACAGCGTTGAGGTGGATGAGGACGCGGTGCGCCGCCTCTATGATCAGCGCTCGGAGGAATTCCAACAGCCCGCGCGACGTTTGGTCGAACGTCTGCCATTTTCGGACGAGGCCGCTGCCGAGACCGCCATGGCGCAAATCGCTGTCGGCGGCACAACGTTCGAAACACTGGTGCGCGACCGCGATCTTGAACTCAGCGATGTCGATCTGGGTGACGTGACCCGGGACGATCTTGGCGACGCGGCCGACGGCGTATTTGCCGCCGAACTGGACGATGTTGTTGGCCCCCTTCCGTCGCCTCTGGGCCCGGCACTGTTCCGCATCAACGGCACGCTGGCGGAAAACATCATTGCGTTCGAAGACGCCGCTCCAATTTTGCGTGAAGAACTGGCCGCTGACCGTGCCCGCCGCCAGATCGAGGCGCAAGCCGAAGACATCAACGACCTGCTGGCGGGTGGTGCCACCTTGGAAGAGCTGGTGGGCGAGACTGAGATGGAACTGGGCCAGATCGACTGGACTCGGCAAAGCGAAGATGGCGTGGCCGCTTATGACGGGTTCCGCGTTGCCGCACAGGACGTGAACGAAGGCGATTTCCCCGAAGTTGCGTTCCTTGAGGACGGCTCAATCTTTGCCCTGCGACTGGACGAAGTTCTGCCCCGCCGCCCGGAACCCCTGGACAGCGCCCGGGAGCGCGTGATTGCCGCATGGGTGCAGGCAGAGACGGACAAGGCGCTGGAAGAGCAGGCCAAAACCGTTCTTGCACAGCTTGAGAGCAATGGCGATTTCACTGAAACCGGCCTGCCCTTCCGCGTGGAAAACGCCCTGACCCGGACCGCTTTTCTGGATGACGTTCCCGCAACCTTCATGTCGGACGTGTTTGACATGGAACTGGATGAGCTGCGCGTGATCCCTGGCACTGGTACTGCCTTTGTTGTGCGGCTCGAAGAGCTTTTGCCGCCTGATGAGACAGACGAGTTGCGTCAGGCACGCGAAGCCCTTGCGGCGCAGTTGAACCAAGCTCTGGCTCAGAATATTTTCGACGCCTATGTCCGTGACGCACAGGTTCGCGCCCGTCCCGTCGTGGATCAACAGGCCCTGAACGCTGTCCAAGCGAGCTACTAAGAGACCCCTATGGCCCTGACACCTGAATACGACAGCTTCGCCCGCGCCTATGAGGCAGGCGAGAACCAGGTCGTTTACACCCGATTGGCCGCTGATCTGGATACGCCGGTGTCGCTGATGCTCAAGCTGACGGGCGCGCAGAAAGACGCGTTCATGCTGGAATCAGTGACAGGAGGCGAGGTGCGCGGCCGGTACTCGATCATCGGAATGAAGCCCGATCTGATCTGGCGTTGCCGGGGGGAAGCGTCTGAACTGAACCGTTCCGCCCGCTTCGACCCCGAAGCTTTCGATCCGCAAACCGGCAATCCCATGGACAACCTGCGGGCATTGCTGGCCGAAAGCCGGATCGACCTGCCCGATGATCTGCCGCAGGCCGCTGCCGGGCTGTTTGGATATCTGGGCTATGACATGGTGCGGCTGGTGGAATACCTGCCCAATGTGAACCCTGATCCGCTTGGGCTGCCTGATGCGGTGATGCTGCGCCCGTCCGTCGTAGCTGTGCTGGACGGCGTCAAGGGTGAGGTTACGGTTGTTTCGCCCGCCTGGGTCAGCGAAGGGCAATCGGCCAAAGCGGCCTATGCACAGGCCGCCGAGCGTGTCATGGACGCCGTGCGGGATCTGGAACGCGCCATGCCTGCTGAATCGCGCGATCTTGGCGATGCATCGGAAGTCGCGACTCCGCAGTCGAACTTCACCAAGTCCGGCTACATGGAAGCGGTTGAAAAAGCCAAGGAATACATCCGCGCGGGCGATATCTTTCAGGTCGTCCCGGCGCAGCGCTGGACGCAGGATTTCCCCCAGCCGCCCTTTGCGCTCTACCGTTCGTTGCGTCGGACCAACCCGTCGCCCTTCATGTTTTATTTCAACTTCGGCGGATTTCAGGTCGTCGGCGCCAGCCCAGAAATTCTGGTGCGTGTCTTCGGCAATGAGGTCACGATCCGTCCCATTGCAGGCACCCGCCCTCGGGGTGCGACGCCCGAAGAGGACAAGGCGAATGAGGTCGACCTGCTGGCCGACAAGAAAGAACTGGCCGAGCATCTGATGCTGCTGGATCTGGGCCGCAACGATACGGGGCGCGTGTCCAAGATTGGCACTGTCCGCCCGACCGAAGAGTTCATCATCGAACGCTACAGCCACGTGATGCACATCGTCTCGAACGTGGTCGGAGAGCTGGCCGACGACAAAGACGCGCTGGACGCTTTCTTCGCCGGCATGCCCGCCGGGACCGTCTCAGGCGCACCGAAAGTGCGGGCGATGGAGATCATTGATGAGCTGGAACCCGAAAAGCGCGGTATCTATGGCGGCGGTGTCGGCTATTTCAGCGCGGGGGGCGACATGGATATGTGTATCGCCCTGCGCACAGCCATCGTGAAGGATCAAAAGCTTTACATCCAAGCCGGGGGCGGTGTGGTCTATGACAGCGACCCTGAGGCCGAGTTCATGGAAACAGTCCATAAATCCAACGCCATCCGCCGCGCTGCTGAGGATGCGGCGCGATTCACCGGTTCGGGCAATAGCTGAAAATAGGCGCAGTTAACGCGCCTATTGAACCTGTCGCTTCATCACGGCCGAGATCGGTGCCATTGTCACGCGACCGCCACGATCCTCCAATCCCCAAACCAACAATGCCGAGATCGTGTCGGGGCGCAAACGACCCAACATCACAACCGAACCTTCTTGCCCGGCCCGAAAGGCCGCTTGATCCAGAAAGCGACGCATCACTTTCGGCTCCTGACGCGCACCGTCGATATCACGGAAGATTACGCTGGACGGAATGCCATTCCGCGCGGCCAGTTTCTGCACCGTGTTCAACCCATTGTCTTGAGTGATCAACCCGCGACCAGTGCCGCCTGCGATAGCCGCAACTTGATCAGCCAGCTTGCGGTTGCCCTGAATCCCCGTATCGACCCCTTCAAGGATGCCAACCGTTTCAGGTAGCATATCCAGCCATACAGACAGCGAGACCTCGGCATCCTGCGCGCTGGCTTCTTTGGGCAGGTCCGCCATCGCCAGAACCTCAAATCCTGCCGCGCGGTAACGGGCCATCTTTTCCGCAGCTTCGGGGTCGGACGGGCTGATGGCAAAGCTGATCGGATAAGGGAAGTCCTGCAACGCTTCGGCCCCATACGCGCCTTCGTCGTCGATCAGAATGATCGACATCAGTGGCACCGAGCCGGGTTGGTCGAATTCGGCGGCATAAGCCTCGATCGGCTTGTCAGAAACTGGGGCCGCGTCGGCGGTTTCAACAACGGGTTCACCGCCGTCTCGCTCGGTCAGGGGAACAACGCGCCGGCCGACGCCCTGAGTACCCTCGGTGGCCTGATCGGCCCCGATCTGGGGCACAGCGGCAATACGCGGCAGGGTACGGGTCGGTTCTTCATCCTTCGGCTCAACCGCAACGGGGTCTTGCGTTTCCGGTTCCGGCTCAACGGCGGCCACCTCGGGCAGCGGCTCGGAAGCAGGAGTGTCTTCCGCTGGCGCAACCTCTTCCACAACCACCTCTTCGACAGGGGCCGGAGGTGTCGGAGCCTCCTCAATCACAGCAGGCACGTCTTCGGCCAGCGGAGCCTCGGCCAGTGCTTCAGGAACTTGAGGAGAGGTCGGAGCCTGTGGGGCAACAGGAGCTTCAGTTGCAATGGCCACGTCGTTGGTTTCAACCTGCTCGGCGCTGTCCACCTGAACGGCGGTCTCATTCACTTCGGGGACAGTGTTCGGCGCGTTTTCAACTTCGGACAGCCCCGCCACAGTGTCGGGCGCATCCGCCGGAGCCGGATCAGGGGCAGGCAGCGTCAAAACATCGGCATCGGCGATCGTACCTACCTCGGCCTCGGTCACTTGCGGGGCTTCGATTTCGGCCGGTTCAGGGGCTTTTTCAACCAACTCCGGTTTTCGCGTCAGGGGGGTATTCAGCGACAACGCCGCGCCCAGCAGCAATACAACGACCGCACCTGCGATCATTCCACCCACAAATCCGCCCATAATAATTGCCTCTCGTCCAATTCCTGCGTCGACTGTCAATGTGCCGTCTTCTGCGACACTCACCTTGCAGGCGCGTCAGGTCGGATGTCCTCTTGACGCTGCCCCGCAAGCCTGAGCATGTATGTCCCGACATTATATCGCGGCTCGGGGCTGCATCGCCAGTCCGAAATGCCCAATCTAAGACAAGTGCTCACATGCTGCTGCTGATCGACAACTACGACTCGTTTACCTACAACCTCGTCCACTATTTGGGCGAACTTGGGGCCGAAATGGTGATCCGGCGCAACGACGCTTTGGATGTGCAAGAAGCGATGGCCATGAACCCGACAGGCATCTTGCTCAGCCCTGGCCCCTGTGATCCTGATCAGGCCGGCATCTGCCTGGCTCTGACCAAGGCCGCGGCAGAAACGCAGACACCGCTGATGGGTGTGTGCCTTGGACATCAGACCATCGGTCAGGCTTTTGGTGGCGACGTCATCCGCTGTCACGAGATCGTCCACGGCAAGATGGGCACCATGCACCATACAAGCAAAGGTCTGTTCGCAGGGCTGCCATCGCCGTTTGAGGCGACGCGCTATCACTCGCTGGTTGTGGACCGTAACACCCTGCCCGACTGCCTTGAAATCACGGCAGAATTGGAGGACGGCACCATCATGGGACTGCAACATAAAGAATTGCCCATTCATGGCGTTCAGTTCCACCCAGAATCCATCGCATCCGAGCACGGCCACGTCCTGCTCAAGAATTTCCTGTCCGAGATGAAAGTCCCCGCATGAGCGACGCTCTGAAACCGCTGATCGGGGCCGCCGCCGACCGGCCCCTGACCCGCGCCGAGGCTGAACAGGCCTTTGGCATTCTGTTTGACGGTGCTGCCACGCCCAGCCAGATCGGTGGGCTGCTGATGGCCATGCGCACCCGGGGCGAAACAGTCGAGGAATACGCCGCCGCCGCCGCTGTCATGCGCGCCAAATGCAACGCAGTCCAAGCGCCCGAGGGCGCGATGGACATCGTCGGCACTGGCGGAGACGGCAAAGGCACTCTGAACATCTCGACCGCAACCGCTTTTGTGGTTGCCGGCGCCGGGGTGACGGTAGCTAAGCACGGAAACCGCAACCTCAGCTCGAAATCCGGGGCCGCTGATGCTTTGGGGCAGTTGGGGATCAACGTTATGGTCGGCCCGGAAACCGTTGAAAAGGCGCTGCAAGAGGCCGGGATCGGGTTCATGATGGCCCCGATGCACCACCCGGCGATCGCCCATGTCATGCCCACACGGCAAGAGCTTGGGACTCGCACGATCTTCAATATTCTTGGCCCGCTGACCAACCCCGCAGGCGTCAAACGGCAACTGACCGGCGCGTTTAGCCGCGATCTGATCCGCCCGATGGCTGAGACTTTGGGTCTGCTGGGCGCCGACCGCGCGTGGTTGGTGCATGGATCCGACGGAACGGATGAGTTGACCATCACCGGCGTAAGCTGGGTTGCCGCGCTAGAGGATGGACGCGTCAAAGAGGTCGAATTGCA
The DNA here is from genome assembly GCF_013034685.1 of Ruegeria lacuscaerulensis. Taxonomy (GTDB): domain Bacteria; phylum Pseudomonadota; class Alphaproteobacteria; order Rhodobacterales; family Rhodobacteraceae; genus Ruegeria; species Ruegeria lacuscaerulensis_B. Next base: position 100,029 of record NZ_WQGO01000001.1, read on the forward strand.
TCCCGAGGACGCTGGCCTGCCGGTTCACCCTTTCGAGGACATCTTAGGTGGCACGCCCGAAGAAAATGCGGTTGCGTTCCGAGCATTGCTGGAAGGCCAACCATCGGCCTATCGGGATGCGGTTTTGCTGAATGCCGCAGCCGCGCTGGTGGTTGCGGATGCAGCCTCGGACCTCAAGGAAGGGGTTGCCAAGGCAGCCGAGAGCATCGATAGCGGAAACGCGAAAGACAAAATTGCCATTGTGGCCCGTATTACTCAGGAGGCCGCATGACCGGGACGGTACTGGATAAAATCAAAGCCTACAAGCTTGAGGAAGTTGCATCAGATAAGACGTATAAATCGCTGGAAACGCTCGAAGAAGAAGCGCGAGAAGCCGGTGAGACACGCGGGTTTACTGCAGCCATTCAAACCGCTGCCCGCACAGGGTATGGCCTGATTGCAGAGATCAAGAAAGCCAGTCCATCCAAGGGCTTGATCCGTCCCGATTTTGACCCACCCGCCTTGGCCAAAGCCTATGCGGATGGTGGGGCCACTTGTCTGTCCGTATTGACCGACACACCCAGCTTTCAGGGCGACAAACCGTTCCTAACCGCTGCGCGTGCCGCCTGTTCGCTGCCTGCACTGCGCAAGGATTTCATGTATGACCCCTATCAGGTGGTCGAAGCGCGTGCGCTGGGGGCAGATTGTATCCTTATCATCATGGCCTCGGTCGAGGACGCTCAGGCCGCAGAGTTGGAACAGACCGCTTTCGACTGGGGCATGGACGTTCTGATCGAGGTGCATGACGAGGAAGAGCTTGAGCGTGCGACGGGCCTTAAAAGCCCTCTGATCGGGATAAACAACCGCAATCTCAAGACGTTCGAGACAACTCTTGATACCACCCGTCGCTTGTCAAAACTGGTGCCTGGCGATCGCACTATTGTCTGCGAAAGCGGTCTAAGCACCCCCGACGACCTTTCAGATATGGCCCGCTATGGAGCGCGCAGTTTCCTGATCGGCGAAAGCCTGATGCGTCAAGACGACGTCGCCTCGGCTACGCGCCACCTGCTGGCCAATCCTCTCATCCCCGGAGTGATGTGATGCCGTTAACTCATTTCGACGCACAGGGTCAGGCGCATATGGTCGACGTGTCTGAAAAGGCGGTTACAAATCGGGTCGCCGTTGCTTCCGGACACATTAAAATGGCGCAGGAAACCTTTGATTTGATATCAGAAGGCCGGGCCAAAAAGGGCGATGTTCTGGGCGTGGCCCGACTGGCCGGAATCATGGGCGCCAAGAAAACACCGGACCTTATCCCACTATGTCACCCGCTGCCTGTCACCAAGGTCGCGGTTGAACTGATGTTGGACCCGGACTTGCCCGGTGTGCAGATTGAGGCGACCGTCAAGACCTCGGGCCAGACGGGCGTCGAGATGGAGGCATTGACTGCCGCCTCGACCGCCGCCTTGACCGTCTATGACATGACCAAGGCAGTGGACAAGGCGATGGAGATCGGCGGCATTCGCGTATTGCTGAAAGATGGTGGTAAATCAGGGCGATACGAGGCGTCATGATCTCAGTCAAAGACGCCCGCGCGCTGCTGTTCAAGCTGGTTTCGCCCCTGCCGTCCGAAACCGTTTCCTTGGCAGACTCTGCAGGCCGGTGCCTGGCCGCTGACGTCGTTGCCACTCGGGATCAACCACCCTTTGCGGCCTCGTCGATGGATGGTTACGCGGTCAAAGCCGCAGAGGTCGAACTGCACGCCATGTTCAAGGTCGTGGGCGAAGCTGCAGCTGGGCGGCGGTTTCAAGGTACAGTGGGTCCGGGACAAGCCGTGCGCATCTTCACCGGCGCGCCCGTTCCTGACGGGGCCGATTTCGTCGTGATCCAAGAGGACACCGACCGGCGCGGCGATCTGTTGACCATTGCCGACGAGCCAGGGGAGAAGACGAACATTCGCCCTGCCGGGGCCGACTTCAAAAGCGGCACAAAAATATGCGCGCCCAAACAGTTACGACCCGAAGATGTTGCGCTGATGGCCGCAATGAACATTGCGGAAGTACCCGTCGCCCGCAAGCCGGTTGTCGCGCTGATCTCGACCGGCGACGAATTGGTCATGCCCGGAGAGATCCCCGGCCCTGACCAGATCATCGCGTCCAACACTTTCGGCCTCAAGGCGTTGCTCGAGAAGACCGGAGCACATGTGCGAGTCCTGCCGATAGCGCGCGACACGCAATCGTCTCTGGAAACCGCGTTTGGTTTGGCTGAAGGGGCCGATCTGGTCGTGACGATCGGTGGCGCATCGGTCGGTGATTACGACTTGGTCTCTGATGTCTCAAGCAATTTGGGGATGGACCGCGCCTTCTACAAGATCCGGATGCGTCCCGGGAAGCCTCTGATGGCCGGACGATTAGGGCAAAGCGCGATGGTTGGACTGCCGGGAAATCCCGTGAGTGCAATGGTTTGCGGCTATCTCTTCCTTGTTCCGATGATCCGCCGGATGTTGGGAATTCAAGAGGTTCTTCAACCCTTCCGCACTGCAAAACTGGCGGCCGATATCAGCCAGAACGGGCCACGTGAACACTACATGCGCGCCGTTTTGGATTATGAAGGCATCCGCGCCTGCGATGATCAGGACAGTTCGCTGCTAAGCGTTCTAGCACAAGCCAACGCCCTGTTAGTGCGCCCGCCCGATGACCCTGCGCGCTCGGCTGGGGACGAGGTTCAGTACCTGCCGATCTGATGCGCCAAAACCATTGACACAAAACGTGAACATGCGTAGAACAAAAGAAAACGCATGACCGACGAGGTGTGAGCAATGCTGACCAAGAAGCAGTTGGATTTGTTGGAATTCATCCACAAACGCGTTCAAGCGGATGGTGTTCCCCCCAGTTTTGACGAGATGAAGGCGGCGCTGGACCTGCGGTCCAAGTCCGGCATCCACAGATTGATCACCGCGCTCGAGGAACGCGGCTTTATTCGTCGCCTCGCCCACCGCGCCCGTGCGATTGAGATTGTGAAACTGCCCGAAAGCCTTGGGGGTGAGCCTACGGCCGCATTCAAGCCGCGTGTGATCGAAGGCGACAGGCCCGATGGCCCGCGCCCAGCCAATTTTGACCCCGTGACCGTTGACGCAATGGAATTGCCCGTCATGGGTCGCATCGCCGCCGGTGTCCCGATTGAGGCGATCAGCCATGTCTCGCACCGTGTTGCAGTGCCGGGCACAATGGTCTCTGGCAAGGGTGAGCATTACGCGCTTGAGGTGCGGGGTGATTCCATGATCGACGCCGGAATCAATGACGGGGACGTCGTGGTGATCCGAGAAACCTCGGTCGCGGATAATGGCGATATCGTCGTGGCGCTGGTCGAAGATCAGGAAGCCACGCTAAAGCGGTTTTTCCGGCGTGGGCATGCGATTGCGCTTGAGGCCGCGAACCCCGCCTACGAAACCCGAGTGCTGCCCGAGGACAAGGTCAAGGTACAAGGCCGGTTGGTCGGCCTGATCCGAAGCTACTGAGCCCGTTTGTCGCCGCGTGTTTTCGGAGACCACAGCCGGTCTCCGACAATCTTTCGGCTGGTCATGACCTTACTTCCAGACAGGGCAAGACTGCCGGTTTGTAACAGCCGCGCAGGATCATAGAGATCACAGTCCCCCTTCAGATCAACCTCTACGGCAGCAATCACGATCTGGTTCGACGTGCAGTCCCCAAAACCCGAGGCTGCTCGTTTTCCCGTCAGGTGAATCAGCTCTTTCCCGCGCCATGAATACCGCTGGATCGCACTCGGTTCAGGCCAACGCGCCGCGGCATTGGGCTGCGCCACCCCGTCCCCATCGTTTTCCAGCCAGACCGTCGCAATAAATCCGCTGCCTTTTTCCTTGCTCAGCGCGCGGCCTTGATCGGTCATGACGCCCACCAGCCCGCCTGAATCAGCAATCAGAACCTCGGGGCGTTGGCCTTGCCCCCACAGCAAAAAGGCAGCCGCCACGGCGCTGACCCCCAGCCATCTTGAACGCCCTTGCCAAAGGGCAATCCACAACGCTCCACATGCACAGAGAGGCAGCACGTAACCGGGCGGGCTTGCGACATGTCCAACGGCGCCCTCCAACCCCGAGACCCGTTCGGACACCAGCAATATCCACTCCAGCCCCAGCCCCATCACCCCCAGCGCCAGTGAGTCCAGCCCGAAGGGGGCCAGCAAGGCCGCAACCACCGCGGCTGGCACCACAACCATGCCCATAACCGGCACGGACAGCATGTTTGCCACCAGCCCATAGTGCGACATCGTGTTGAAATGCGCAGCACCGATCGGCGCCGTCGCCAGCCCGGCAATGGCAGAGGACAGGAACAGCCCAGCTACTGGTTTCAACCATTTAGGTCCGGGTAGCGGGCCGACATCGCGCAATTGGCCGAAGACGGCCACCAAAGCGGTGGTGGCAGCAAAGGACATCTGAAAACCGGGGCTCAACAGCGATTCCGGCCGCAGAATCAATACGATCAGCGCGGCAACGGCCACCGCGCGCAACGAAATGGCCCGGCGGTCGATGAGTACCGCCCCTAGCATGACGCTGGCCATGACAAAGGCACGCTCGGTCGCAACGCTACCGCCTGACAGCATCAGATAGACCGTCGCCGCGATCAGCGCCCCGATCGCGGCCAGTTTGCGCACAGGCCATCTGAGCGCCAAGACGGGCACTGCTGACAGGCCGATACGGAGCGCAAGATACACAAAGCCCGTTAACAGCCCCATATGCAGACCCGAAATGGCCAGAAGATGCGCCAGGTTGGATGCACGCAGGGACTCCAACGTGCTCTGACCCATACCGCTGCGATCTCCGGTGGTGACGGCTGCGGCGAAACCTCCGACCTCACCAGGCAGGATGGATCGGAGATGCCCGGATATCGCCATACGCCACGCTGTGATCTGCACCCCTTCGGGATTTGCTGCGGCAATCGTCAGGACCGGTACGCGTGTATATCCCACCGCGCCGAGGCTTTGAAACCATGCATGGCGGCGAAAGTCGAAACCACCGGGCTCCACCGGACCTTGCGGTGGCGACAGATGCCCTGTGGTCATGATGCGCTGCCCCGGTTCGATCTGCGCCACTGGGCCATGTAGCGAGAGCCGGACACGCTGCGGCCGACGATCCTTGGGCACATCCCCTATCCGCACCCGATCCAATGTCACCCGCAGCGCATCCGACGCAGAGCGGTCAATGGCGACGACCCGCCCCTCGACCGGGCCATAGTATCGCCACGACAAAACCGGCTCTGCTACCGTATGGGCGCGGATACCGGCCAGTATGAACCCGACCGCGATCAGCGCCCCCCCGATTGCCAACGAGGCCCAGCCGGACCGTACCTTGCGGGCTAACCCCCAAGCCGCAAGAACGACCGCGCCGAGACAGACGTAGACTTGCCAAGCCGGTTCGAACCGGAGCGAGAAATACAGACCGATCCCCATCGCCAGACACACAGGAGACCATGGAAACAGGTACCCGGTCTGGTTCAGCAATGCGGCTTCGACCCGGGCCAGAACACGCATGGTTGCCCCCGTCCCTCAGCCTCGTTAGACAGGCGCCAAACTATGCCCGACACGGTTACCAAAAGGTTAATCCACACAATGTCCGATCAGGTCGTCACCCGTTTCGCCCCCTCGCCCACCGGTTTTCTACATATCGGCGGCGCGCGCACCGCGCTGTTTAATTGGCTTTATGCCCGTGGCCGCGGTGGCAAGTTCCTGCTGCGGATCGAGGACACCGACCGCGAGCGCTCGACCCCCGAGGCGACGGCAGCCATCCTGCAAGGTATGGCGTGGCTGGGTCTGGACCATGATGGCGATGTAATCAGCCAGTTCGAGGGCGCGGCGCGTCATGCCGAAGTGGCCAACCAGCTGCTGGCCGAGGGCAAGGCGTATAAATGCTTTGCCACCCAAGATGAAATCGCCGCCTTCCGCGAACAAGCGAAGGCCGAGGGCAAATCGACCCTGTACCGCAGCCCCTGGCGCGACGCCGACGCCGCGACCCATCCAGACGCACCTTTTGTGGTCCGCATCAAGGCCCCGCAGGACGGCGCGACCGTGATCCGCGATCAGGTTCAGGGGGACGTGACCATCCGCAATGATCAGTTGGATGACATGATCCTGCTGCGCTCGGACAGGACACCGGTTTATATGCTGGCCGTGGTGGTGGACGATCACGATATGGGTGTGACCCACGTGATCCGGGGCGACGACCACCTGAACAACGCAGCGCGTCAGATGATGATCTATCAGGCCATGGGCTGGGACGTTCCGGTCTGGGCCCATATCCCGCTTATCCATGGGCCCGACGGCAAGAAACTGTCGAAACGCCACGGCGCGTTGGGCGCTCAGGAGTATCAGGCCATGGGCTATCCTGCGGCCGGCATGCGCAACTATCTGGCGCGTCTGGGCTGGAGTCACGGCGATGACGAGTTTTTCACCGACGCACAGGCGAAGGAATGGTTCGATCTGGACGGGATCGGCAAAAGCCCGGCCCGGTTCGATCTGAAAAAGCTAGAAAATCTGTGCGGGCAACATATCGCTATCTCGGACGATGCTGCACTGCGGCAGGAAATCGAAGCTTACCTTGATGCGGCCCAATTGCCAGCGCTAACCGATACACAATCGAGTGATCTGGAACGTGCGATGTATTGCCTCAAGGATCGGGCCCGCACCTTCCCGGAACTGCTTGAAAAGGCCCATTTTGCCCTGACTTCCCGCCCCATCCAACCAGATGAGAAAGCGGCCAAGGCGCTGGCATCAGTATCCGATGGTATACTGAATGAATTGACGCCGCAGTTGCAAAATGTTAGCTGGTCGCGGAGCGAACTGGAGGAGGCCTTGAATTCCTTTGCGGAAGCCAAGGGCCTCAAGTTCGGCAAGCTGGCGGGGCCGTTGCGCGCCGTCTTGGCGGGTCGGGCTGTAACTCCTTCGGTTTTTGACATGATGCTTGTGCTGGGCCAGGAGGAAACTCTGGCGCGGCTATCTGATGCAGCGAACTAAACCCGATCTTCACATTTGGGTAACGCTGCTCCGCTAACACCCGGACTGCGCGCGTGCGCGCATCCGTTGCCCGCAGGATCGGACAGCGTTCCGTTTTGCGCAAGATTGAGGAAGGGAAAATATGACCGACAGCAACAAATCAGCCACTCTTACCGTGCATGGCGAAACATATGAGCTGCCGATTCATTCGCCGACTGCCGGGCCTGATGTGATCGATATCCGCAAGCTGTACGGCACTGCGGGTGTGTTCACCTATGACCCCGGCTTCACCTCGACCGCCAGCTGTGACAGCACAATCACTTATATTGATGGCGAAAAAGGTGAACTGCTGCACCGTGGCTATCCGATTGACCAGCTGGCAGGCAAATCCCACTTCCTCGAGGTTTGCTACCTGCTGCTGTACGGAGAGCTGCCGACCGCGCCCGTTCTGGAAAAATTCGAATCCACCATCACGCGTCACACCATGCTGCACGAGCAGATGCAGTATTTCTACCGTGGATTCCGTCGCGATGCGCACCCGATGGCGATCATGGTTGGTGTCGTCGGCGCAATGTCGGCCTTCTATCACGATTCAACCGATATCTCGGACCCTCATCAGCGCGAGGTTGCCTCGCATCGCCTGATCGCCAAGATGCCGACCATCGCGGCCTGGGCATACAAATATCACACCGGTCAGCCTTTCGTATATCCGCGAAACGATCTGGACTATGCGTCGAACTTTCTGCGTATGTGCTTTAGCGTCCCGGCCGAGGAATATGAGGTGAACCCGATCCTCAGCCGCGCGATGGACCGCATCTTTACTCTCCACGCCGATCACGAGCAGAACGCCTCGACCTCGACCGTGCGTCTGGCCTCAAGCTCGGGTGCCAACCCGTTTGCCTGTATTGCGGCCGGCATCGCCTGTCTGTGGGGCCCGGCCCATGGTGGCGCGAACCAGGCATGTCTTGAGATGCTGGAAGAGATCGGCTCGGTCGAAAACATTCCCGAATACATCGCCCGCGCCAAGGACAAGAACGATCCGTTCCGTCTGATGGGTTTTGGCCACCGCGTGTACAAGAACTTTGACCCGCGCGCCAAGGTGATGAAACAGTCCGCCGACGAAGTGCTGGATCTGCTGGGTATCGAAGACAACCCGAAGCTGCAGGTAGCCAAGGCGTTGGAAAAGCAGGCTCTGGAAGATCCGTATTTTGCCGAGAAAAAGCTGTTCCCGAACGTGGACTTCTATTCGGGCATCATCCTCGAGGCGATGGGCTTCCCGACCTCGATGTTCACGCCGATCTTTGCCCTGTCGCGCACCGTGGGCTGGGTCAGCCAGTGGAAAGAGATGATCGCCGATCCGCAGAACAAGATCGGTCGTCCGCGTCAGCTGTATCTGGGCGAGACCACCCGCGACTACGTCGATATCGAAAACCGCTGATATACCCTATCGAAAAAGTAAAACCCCGCTACCTGGCGGGGTTTTTCATTTTGACAGCACCCGCTCAGTGGGCGAAATCGGGACGTTTCCGCCTATTTCGGCATGACCTTTCTCAGCGCTTTGATCGCGTCGTCCATTTTCTTTTTCGCATCACCGACCTTTTTGTGCAGCGTGCCGATTTTGGCCGCAACTTTGGACAGCTCTATCGTCGCCGGGCCCATCGCCGAGACATTGCCGCCCTTGATGATGTCATTGTACTTCGACAGGTCCTTGTTGGCCTTATCCAATTCTTGTTGCGATTTATGATAGACTGCCGTTGCGGCCTGCATCTTCTTCGCGGCTGCTTCGATTTCCTTGGGGGTACCCATCTTTTCCTCCTCAACAGTAACCTCAGCTTCGGGAGATATCGGGGCAGCCACGAGATATCCAGATGTGTTTCATCGCATGACCAAAACTTAATATTCCTGTAAAAACAGACGCCTAAAAGCCAATGTTTAGCCGCAGAAAAACCACGACCTTTTGGGTTCAAAACAGAGCGAGCTGATCCCCCGGTTGCGCTGGTCTGGCAAACAGATCGCTTCGCAGAGGCGGCCTGCGCGTCGCAAGCCCAAGCCGTTTGACAGCCAAAGCAAACCGCTTTGCTATCAGCGCGGCATACTCGCCCTCACCGCGCATCCGGTGGCCCCAGCGCGGGTCATAGTCCCGACCGCCATGCATCTCGCGCAGTTTGGACATGACCTTTTCCGCGCGTGCGGGTTCGTGGTCGTGCAACCACTCTTGCCACAAGGTGGACACCTCCCGCGGAAGACGCAGCATGATCCAGCTTGCCGCATCCGCACCTGCGTCCCGGCCAGCCTCCAGCAGCGCCTCCAATTCATGGTCGGTCAGGCCCGGAACCAGGGGTGAGGTCATGACCCGCACTGGCACCCCTGCCCCGGTCAACCGGCGAATGGCCGCCAGACGGCGGTTCGGTGACGGCGCGCGTGGCTCCATCCGGCGGGACAGATCGGCGTCCAGAGTGGTCAGCGAAATTCCGACCCGCACCAATCCGTCCTGCGCCATCTCTGCCAGGATATCCAGATCGCGTTCGATCAGGGCCCCTTTGGTAACGATCCCAATAGGATGCCGGAAGTCCCGCAATACGGACAGACATTCCCGCGTGATCCTCAAATCCCGCTCAATCGGTTGATACGGGTCCGTATTTGTCCCCAGCGCAATGGTTGCCACCTTGTAACGCGGCGATGAAAGCTCTTTACGCAAGACAACAGCCGCATTAGGCCGCGCGATCAGGCGGGTTTCAAAATCCAACCCCGGAGACAGCCCGAGATAGGCATGAGACGGGCGGGCAAAGCAGTAGGCGCAGCCGTGCTCACACCCCCGATACGGGTTGATCGAGCGATCAAACGGCAGATCGGGCGACCGGTTATAGATGATCAGACTGCGCGCGACTTCTGTTCGCACTTCGGTGCGCAGGGGCAGCAGATCTTCCTCAAGCTCCCACCCATCCGTGCAGGTCTCGGTCTCGAATTGTTCGAACCGGCCTGCTGCGTTGGTTGCGACACCGCGGGCTCGGACATGCGGTCGCGACATATTTTGTTTCCCTTTTGTTCTCACTCTCAAATTAGGCTCGAACCGCCGGAATCGCAAGGCCTGGTTACCATCCCGCAAGAGTTTTCAAACCTTTGCACCGCCCCTCGATTTGACTGAAACCTGAAACCAATTCAGGATGATCTTGCGGGAAATGACGTCGAGTTGATTGAGATTTTGCCGTATAGGTCGGTCTCGGAACCGCCAAGGTCGCAATCGTCACAGTCTGGATGCGACGTTTTGGCCAAAACGGAAAAAATGCCACCAACGGGCGCTATGCCCGAACAGCCCTAGGGAAACGCCCCATGTCCGATGAAGAAGACATCGTCCTGTCCGAACTGAACGACGACGAACTTGTCGAACAGATGTTCGACGACCTGTACGACGGTCTGAAAGAAGAGATTGAAGAAGGTGTGAACATCCTGCTGGAACGCGGATGGACCCCTTACGACATCCTGACCAAGGCGCTGGTTGGCGGTATGACCATCGTGGGCCACGACTTCCGCGACGGCATCCTGTTTGTTCCCGAAGTTCTGCTGGCCGCAAACGCGATGAAGGGCGGCATGGCCATCCTTAAGCCGCTACTGGCCGAAACCGGCGCACCCCGCGTCGGCAAAATGGTGATCGGAACCGTGAAGGGCGACATCCACGACATCGGCAAGAACCTGGTGTCCATGATGATGGAAGGCGCCGGCTTCGAGGTGGTCGATATCGGCATCAACAACCCGGTCGAGAACTATCTGGAAGCACTTGAAACCGAAAAGCCCGATATTCTGGGCATGTCGGCCCTGCTGACCACGACCATGCCCTACATGAAGGTTGTGATCGACACGATGGTCGAGCAAGGCCTGCGCGAAGAATACATCGTTCTGGTCGGCGGCGCGCCCCTGAACGAAGAGTTCGGCAAAGCGATCGGCGCCGACGGCTATTGCCGTGACGCAGCCGTCGCCGTGGAAATGGCAAAGGACTTCGTCTCGCGCAAGCATAACCAGCTGGCGGGTTGATCGGACCTACACTCCGAATTCAAGGCCGTCCGGCAACCGGGCGGCTTTTTTTATTCAACACCCAAGGCCCATGGGGGTGACATGACACAGGAACGGGTTCCCGATGACAGCAGCCTGACCACGGATGGCTATCAAAGCCACTCGGAACAAGGGCGTATCCTGTTGCTGGCTTGCGGCGCACTGGCCCGCGAGATTCTGGACCTCAAGAAGCGCAACGGCTGGGATCACATGGCCCTGACCTGCCTGCCCGCCATCCTGCACGTCCACCCCGAACGGATTACACAGGCCGTGCAAGAAGCGGTGGCCAAGCACCGCGATCAATATGACGCGGTCTACGTGGTCTATGCCGATTGCGGCACCGGTGGTCTGCTGCAGAAAGCCTGCGCCGAGTTAGGCGTCGAAATGATCAAAGGCCCGCATTGCTATTCCTTTTTCGAAGGCAATGACATCTTTGATGCACGGGGCGAGGATGAAACGACCGCCTTTTACCTGACCGATTTCCTGGCTCGGCAATTCGATGCCTTCGTCTGGAAACCTCTGGGCCTCGACCGCCACCCCGAGCTGCGGGATATGTATTTCGGCAATTACACCAAGCTGGTCTATCAAGCCCAGACCAACGACCCTGCTTTGACCGCGCGCGCCAAGGACTGCGCCGACCGCATGGGGCTGACGTTCGAGCGGCGCTTTACCGGCTATGGAGATCTGGAGACGACACTGGCGGATTGGGCCAAGCGCGGCTAAGGCCCGTCAGGCGTTTTCCTGCGCTACCTCGCGGATGCGCTCAATCATAGCACGCAAACCGTTGGACCGTTGTGCTGACAGGTGATCGTTCAAGCCCAGTCGTGCCAGCTCTCCGCCTGCGTCTACTTTGGGCACATCAGCGACGGGCAGACCGTTGTACAAAGCGCGCAATACCGCAATCAGGCCCCGCACGATCAGCGCATCGCTATCCCCATCGAAGTGAAAAACGCCACCTTCGATCACTGGGTGCAGCCAGACTTGGCTGGCGCATCCATGCACCTTTGTGGCAGGCACTTTCAGGGCATCTTCCAGCGGCTCCATTGCCTTGCCCTGCTCAATCACATGGCGGTACCGGTCTTCCCAGTCCTCCAGAAACTCGAAATCCTCGACGATTTCTTCAAAGGCAGGCGTTGCCATAGTGCGACGGTCCTTTCATTGCATTCACATTCGTGACCTATGCCGCCGACCTCGGCCTGTCCAGACCCGGTTTGGGTTTTCAAAGCAAGGAATTTGCGTTAGGCCAGTGCGAGAAATACCGCTCAGAGCTTTGGATCCATGCAAAAAACACTGTCTGTTCTTCTGGTCGCTACACTTACCTTGTCGGCTTGCAGCGGGTGGCGCGACTCGCGCGCGAATCCAAGCAACTGGTTTGGGTCCAGCACATCGACGCCTGCACCGACCGAAACAGCGGCCTACGACCCAAATGCGCTGGTGCCCCAACAGCGCGAGCGCGTAAGGCTGTTTGGACGCCCGGAACCCGAGGACAACAGCGTACCCATCGCGCGCATTGACCAGTTGCGCATTGATCCCACACCCGGCGGCGCGATCATCTTCGTATCCGGCACGGCCGCGCGGCAAGGCGCGTTTGGAGCCCAGCTTGTCCCTGTTGAGAGCGAAGAAAACGCGAAGAACGGCGTTTTGGAGTACACGTTCCGCGTCAGCTACCCAAGCTATGCGACCAATCAGGGGACAGATCGTTCGCGCAAAGTGACGGACGCCACCAACGTGACACAGGATGATCTGGCTAATATCCGGCTGGTGCGGGTCATAGGTCAGCAAAACGCGCTGGAATCGCGGCGTCGATAAACCTCTTACAAAGCCACGACTTTGACGGTCTGGCCTTGTGCAGCCAGGGCAATCTTACCCTCGCACAGCTTCAGGGCATCTTCACCGAACACTTCGAAACGCCAACCCGACATCGCTGGCAAATCTCGCTCGCCCGAGGCTATCTGATCCAGTTCTGAGCTGGTTGCGATCAGCTTGGCCGCCACGCCCGAGCTTTCAGTCTTGGATTTTAGCAACACGCGCAGCAGATCGGCGAGGGCTGGATTAACCTTTAGTTTGTCGCGGCTGTTATCCACACGCGGCATCTGTTCGGGAGGGCAGTTCACACCCTTTTTGACAGCCGCCAGAATACCTTCGGCAATCGCGCCCTTGCGCGCTTCGCGCAGCAGCAGGCGCGATCCGCCCAGATCAGAAGGCGACTTGGGCTTGGTCGAGGCCAGCTCGATCAGTGCGTCATCCTTGAACACCCGGCTGCGCGGGACATTGTTTTGCTGCGCATAGGCCTCGCGGAAATGCGCCAGTTCCCGGACGACTGCCAGAAACTTGGCCGAGTTCGTGCGGGTCTTGACCCGCTTCCACGCGTCTTCCGGGCGAATGTCATAGGTATCTGAATGGGTGAGCGTCCGCAGTTCTTCAGCCACCCAATGGCTGCGCTGGGTCTTTTTCAATTCTTTCGCGAGATGCTCATAGATCTGCCGCAGATGAGTCACATCAGCCAAAGCATAGGTCTTTTGCGCATCAGACAGCGGACGGCGCGACCAGTCGGTAAAGCGCGAGGTCTTGTCCACCCCCTGTTTGCAGATCTTGCGCACCAAGGTTTCATACCCGACCTGCTCACCAAACCCGCAGACCATCGCAGCAACCTGCGTGTCAAACAGAGGCGTGGGAAAGACATTTGCTTCGACCCAGAAAATCTCAAGGTCCTGACGAGCGGCGTGAAACACCTTGACCACGCCCTCGTTTCTGAACAGGTCGTATAGTGGTTCCAGCGACAGACCCTCGGCCAGAGGATCGACCAACACCGCGCTGTTTTCATCCGCGGATGGGACGGCAAGCTGAACCAGACAGAGTTTCGAATAGTACGTGCGCTCGCGCAGGAATTCGGTGTCTATTGTCACATAGTCATGGCTTGCGGCGGCCTCGCAGAAATCGGCCAGCTCTTGCGTCGTTGTCAGGGTCTTCATGCGCGGTCGTGTTCTTGCTCTTGTTCTTCTTGGTGACTGCCCGTCGCTTTCATACCGATCCGAGCGCTTGTGCAGACCATAGGCCGAATAACACGGGCGTGTAAATCACCCTGCACAGATCATGGCAGCAACACTGGTGTCCGATCACCGCTCGCATAACGTCGAAGCACAGCGGGATAGAGCTTGTGTTCGCAAACCAGCACACGCGCGGCCAAAGCTTCGGGCGTATCGTTAGCGTCAATCTGCACACGGGCCTGACCCAGGATCGGGCCGTCATCCAGTGCCGCCGTCACCTCATGCACCGAGCATCCGTGTTCGGCATCGCCTGCCTCGATCGCGCGGGCATGGGTGTTCAGACCCTTGTATTTCGGCAACAGTGAAGGGTGGATGTTCAGCATCCGGCCCTGAAACCGCGATACGAAATCACCGGTCAGAACACGCATGAATCCCGCCAAACAGACAATATCGGGCCCCGCGGCCTCGAGCGGTTTCAGCAGCTCCGCCTCGAACGCAGCGCGGTCACCTTTGAACGGGCGATGATCTATTGACGCAGTTGGAATGCCCCGCGCGGCGGCCTTTTTCAAACCGCCCGCTTCCGGATCGTTGGCCAGAACTAGGCAGGGTCGCGCGGGATGATCTCCGGCCATGGAATCAACCAGCGACACCATGTTGGACCCCCCGCCCGAGATCAGGATGGCGACGCGCTTATGGCTCACAGCAGTTTGCCAGAGTAAGCCACGCCGGGCGCGTCAGTGACAGTGCCAATACGCGAGACAGTTTCGCCGGCTTCGACCAGCAGAGCAGCCAGATCATCGGCGCGGTCTTCGGCACAGACGACGATCATGCCAATGCCACAGTTAAAGGTTTTGAGCATCTCGGCTTCGGCAATCCCGCCGGTCTCGGCCATCCAACGGAAGACGGGCGGCAAATCCCAAGCGTTCAAGTCGATCTGAGCGCCCAACCCCTCGGGCAGGACACGCGGCAAGTTTTCGGTCAGGCCTCCGCCGGTAATATGGGCCAGCGCGTGAACGCCCCCTGCCCGGATCGCTTGCAGCGCCTGTTTGACATAAAGACGCGTGGGCGTCAGCAGTGCCTCGCCCAGCGTACCGTCGCTAAACGGCGACTCGGCGTCCCATCCCAGCCCAGAAATCTCGACCAGTTTGCGCACCAGAGAGTAGCCGTTGGAATGCACCCCGTTCGAGGCCAGCCCCAGCAGCACATCCCCCTGCTGCACACCTGCGGGCAGATGCGCGCCACGCTCCATCGCGCCGACCGAGAACCCTGCCAGATCGAAATCGCCATCAGGGTACATGCCGGGCATTTCTGCCGTCTCACCACCGATCAGGGCGCAGCCAGACTGCACGCAACCTTCAGCAATGCCTTCAATGATCCGAGCGGCCGTGTCGGTGTCCAGCTTGCCAGTGGCGAAATAGTCGAGGAAAAACAGCGGTTCAGCGCCCTGACAAATCAGGTCGTTGACGCACATGGCCACCAGATCAATGCCCACACCGTCAACCACGCCGGTATCAATGGCGATGCGCAGCTTGGTGCCCACGCCATCGGTCGCGCCGACTAGAATCGGGTCGGTGTAGCCTGCGTCCTTAAGATCGAACAGAGCACCAAATCCGCCCAACCCGCTCATCACACCGGAACGGTTGGTCCGCTTGGCCGCAGGCTTGATCCGGTCAACCAGAGCGTTGCCTGCATCAATATCAACACCCGCGTCCGCATAGGTGATTCCGTTCTTGCCCGCTGTCATGGCCAACCCCTCATGAATGGTTCCCGCGCGGGTTAGTCGATTGTGGAAGATGTTGCAACGGTCAGGCTTGACGCGGGCGTTCACCGTGATACTCAAAGCGCTCAGGCGGGCCTGTAGCTCAATTGGTTAGAGCAGAGCGCTCATAACGCTTTGGTTGCGGGTTCAAGTCCTGCCGGGCCTACCAAAATCTGCCATAACTGGATACGAAGCTGATCGGCGCCTCGTGCTTTGCTTTGACTATTAGATCCTACCGGAACCGGAAATTCAGTTCCGTGCGCGATTGTTGACATATTGGCAGACTTCGTAAAACGAGTCGCAGGGTTCAAACCACCCCATAGCAACAGCGCCAAACGCGGCACCAATTCCGATAACAATAATCCAGTTCACTGCAACCACCTCGCTTTGAAAAGCGATACCCGACACCCACAACCTCGAATATTAACTGAACTTTAATACGCTGAAAAACTCACCATCCCTAGCGGAATGTACTACAGCACATTCATTTTGAGTTAATATATACACAATTCAATAGGTTTTGGCTACTTTGTTGTTGAAAGCAAACAAAATGGCTTGATTGTTGAAACAACAAACCCAGACCACACACCCCGAATCCGTTGCCTAAAATACTGCTGAAACCTCTAACGTGCGATGATGATATCGGCGCTCAGCCCGCCCAGCTTGTCGCTTTTGCCCAACCGTAAAACTCCGCCATGCGCGCGCGCGATATCAGCGACGATCGCCAGCCCCAGACCCACACCACTGCCCTTGTTCTGGTTGCGTGCCGGATCAAGGCGCGAGAATGGCTTGACCGCCTCTGCCCGGTCTTCAGGCGCAATGCCGGGGCCATCATCCTCGACCCGGATTCGTAAAGTTTTGGCGGTCAACGAGAGGCTCAATTCGGCCTTGTTGCCATAGCGCACAGCATTGCCAATCAGGTTTTCGACTGCCCGCCGGATCGCGGTCGGACGCAGCATGGCCTGCCCTTCCCCATCGGTTGCAACCAAACGCGCGTCGTAACCCGCGCGCTGTGCGTCATCAACAATCACTTGCAGCAAATGGCGCGGATCAACCTGTTCCGGTGCACCCTCGGCTGCACCGCGTGAGAATTCGAGGAACGCATCCAGCAGCAACTGCATCTCGTCTACATCCTTTTGCAGAGGTGCGGCTTCATCTTCGGGCAGCATCGACAATCCCAGCTTGAGCCGGGTCAGAGGTGTACGCAGATCGTGGCTTACACCGGACAACATCAGGGTGCGCTGTTCGATTTGCC
The DNA here is from genome assembly GCF_013034685.1 of Ruegeria lacuscaerulensis. Taxonomy (GTDB): domain Bacteria; phylum Pseudomonadota; class Alphaproteobacteria; order Rhodobacterales; family Rhodobacteraceae; genus Ruegeria; species Ruegeria lacuscaerulensis_B. The sequence goes on from NZ_WQGO01000001.1 coordinate 117,058, forward strand.
GCTCGATCCGGGCGCGCATGTCCAAAAACGCGCTCCCCGCGGCGCGTACCTCAATCGCGCCACCTGGCGAATACGGTACCACCCGCCCGCGCCCAAATGCCTGGGCCGCATCCGCCAGGCGGGTGATGGGCCGAAGTTGGTTGCGCATGTATAGAAACGAGATCGTCGTCATGACGACTGCGAAAAATACCATCGTCACGATCAACTGATGTGGTGCGGCCGGGGACAGGCGGCGGCGATCTAGCACCAGTTCGAACGGGCCCAGATCGGTTTGAAGATACAGGCGCGCCTCGTCACCGCTGGGCAAAGCCACTGCCGTCAGTTGTGGCAGCTTGGCCTGTAATTCCGCTGCAACTTGCGGCGCGATAAAATCATACCAGCGCCGCATTCCGACCGCAGGACGTTCATCAATACCCAGAAACCGCGCTTTCATATCCAGGGCAACAAGGTCCTGCCGTATGGCGGCAAGCGCCTGCAACTGCGTCTCAGCCCCCTCCATCGTTTCCAGAATCAGCGTGACTTCGCGCGCGGAGGAGGTGGTCATCTGTGCCGTCACATCCTCAAGGTGTTTTTGCAGAAAGGCGATACCGACCACCAGCAACAAAACTACAACCGGCAACACCAGGATGATGGCCGCCCGCGCGTACAGGCTGCGCGGCATATAGGATTTGAGCCAGGCACTCGACATGCGCTAAACCTAACGGGCTGATCGGACAAGAGAAAGAGCACAGAATGCAGGCCCCCGACGATTTCAATCCACCCGCCGGTCAGGCTTTCGAATTGCAGCCCGGCCTCAGGCGCATTCTGGCCCCGAATCCGTCGCCTATGACCTATCGAGGCACGAACACCTATCTGCTGGGCACGCGGGACTGTGCCGTTATCGACCCAGGCCCCCTCAGCGATGTGCATCTCGAGGCGATTCTGTCCGCCCTGACCCCCAGCCAGCGCATCAGCCATATCATCGTCACGCATACGCATCTGGATCACTCCCCGCTTGCCGCCCCTCTGGCCCTGCGGACCGGCGCGCCGGTTCTGGCCTTTGGCGGCCCCGAGGCCGGGCGCAGCGCTGTGATGCAAGAGCTCGCCCAAAAAGGGCTGACCGGCGGCGGAGAGGGCATCGACACGGCCTTCCGCCCTGATATCGAACTAACCGATGGGCAGGTCATCACGGGCGATGACTGGCAGCTAGAGGTCATTCACACACCAGGCCACCTTGGCAATCATATTGCGCTGGGTTGGGGGCAGACCTGTTTCACCGCAGATCACGTCATGGGGTGGGCGAGTTCCCTGGTTTCGCCACCGGATGGCGACCTGACGGATTTCATGCAAGCCTGTCACCGTCTGCGCGCCGGCGACTGGTCGGTGTTTCACGCCGGGCACGGCGCGCCGATCACCGACCCTGCCGCCCGGTTGGACTGGCTGATCCAACACCGCACAGCGCGTGAGGCCCAGATTCTGTCCGCATTAGAGGATCGTCCCGGCACAGCCCGCCAGCTGGCAGAGAGGATCTACACCGAAACCCCCGCCGCACTGCTTCCGGCCGCGACGCGCAACGTATTTGCTCATCTGGTCGATTTAACCGTCAGATCAATGGCTTCGCCCAAAGGTGTGCTGTCCGTCGAGGCCGAGTTCACCCGATTACCATAAGGCGTAAACTTTTTCGTCATTTGATGCCGATCCCCTCTGGACGGCAAATTTCGGTGTTGTTATACGGCCCTCAGTTCCGGCGTAGCTCAGCGGTAGAGCAGTTGACTGTTAATCAATTGGTCGTAGGTTCGATCCCTACCGCCGGAGCCAAATCCACCTTCAAAACACACAGATTTGGCGCGAAACATTTGCCTTCACGCGGGCCAAGTTTTTTCGTCGAAAAAACTTCACCATCCCCTCTGGACGACAGAGATTGTGATTGCTATACGGCGCGAACCGTTCCGGCGTAGCTCAGCGGTAGAGCAGTTGACTGTTAATCAATTGGTCGTAGGTTCGATCCCTACCGCCGGAGCCATTCTTCCCAAGTGCAGACCTCAACCCGTCAGGGCGTCTTCGAAATCCACGCGCAGGTTGCGTTTCAGAACCTTGCCCGTTGCGTTCAGTGGCAAAGCATCAACAAAGACAACCTTATCCGGCACTTGCCATTTGGCGATCTTGCCGTCGAAAAAGGCCAGCAGTTCTTCCTCGCTCGGCTCTGCGCCGTCGGCTTTCACCGCCACCAACAGGGGGCGTTCGTCCCATTTCGGATGCGGTACGCCGATGACGGCAGCCGTTGCCAGCTTGGGATGGGCAACGGCGATGTTTTCCAGCTCGACCGAGCTGATCCATTCACCGCCCGATTTGATGATGTCTTTGGACCGGTCCCGGATCGTCATATAACCATCCGCATCCAGCGTCGCCACATCGCCCGTGGCAAACCAGCCATCCTGCAACAGATCCTGACCCTGCATCTGGAAATAGCTGTCCAACACCCACGGCCCGCGCACCATCAGATCGCCCTGCGTTTCGCCATCGCGCGGCAACTCATTGCCGTCATCGTCCACGATCTTCAACTCGACACCATAACAAGGGCGACCCTGGCTTTCGCGCAGTTTGTGCTGCGCTTCGATCGGCAGTTTCGCATGTTTCGACAGCGGATGGTTGGCAGTACCAAGTGGGCTCATTTCGCTCATGCCCCAGGCGTGGATGGTGTCCACGCCGTAGACCTCGCGGAAGGTCTCGATCATCGACGGTGGGCACGCGGCCCCGCCAATGACCGTGCGTTCCAGAGTTTCCAGTTTGCTGCCCGATTCCTGCGCGTAAGCCAGCAGCCCTTGCCAAATCGTCGGCACACCCATGGCGAGCGTCACACCATATGTGTCGATCAGCTTGACCAGAGCTTCGCCGTGCAAGTCTGGCCCCGGCAAAACCATGCGCGACCCGGACATCGCGCAGGCATAGGGCGAACCCCAGGCGTTCACATGGAACATCGGCACCACTGGCAACACGACATCCATAGCCGAAAACCCGATAACATCGCGCGTGTTCGAGCCAAAGCTATGCAGCACTGTCGAACGATGAGAATACAGAACACCCTTAGGGTTCCCGGTCGTGCCCGAGGTATAACACAGGCTGGACGCGGTATTTTCATCAAAGCTAGGCCAATCAAACCCGGCATCCCCGGTCTCGATAAACTCATCATAGAACTGAACACCCGGCACCTGCGCGATCGCATCCTCGTTGCGCTGGCCCATCAGCACGAAATGCTGCACTTCGGTCAGATGAGAATGCAGCGCGGCAACCAGAGGGATAAACGTTGCATCAAAGAACAGCACCCGGTCCTGCGCGTGGTTGATGATATAGGTCAGCTGCTCAGGGAACAGACGGGGGTTGATAGTGTGGCACACGAACCCGGCGCCTGAGGTGCCATAGTAGATCTCAAGATGGCGCCGGTTGTTCCAGGCCAGCGTCCCGATCCGTGCTTGGGGTTCAAGCCCCAATGCCGTCAGCGAAGAGGCCAGTTTCCGCGCATTGGTCGAAACTTCGGACCAGTTGGTTTCCGTCACCGTTCCGTCCGTTTCGACGGAAACAATCTCGGTCTGACCATGGTAGCAATCAGCGTGCTTGATCAGCGACGAGATCAGCAACGGCTGCGTCATCATTTGTCCCAGCATGGACATCCTCCCTTGGTGGTGGCCGCTTCTGTGCGGCGGCCCCTTGTTCTGGCCCGACGTTAGCGTCGGGACGGTCAGGACAAATCCTGCCAATCATTTAATTGTCTGACAATAAAAGAATGCAGCCTGCCGCTACGGCAAGCCGATTTTACTCACCCCGCTGACGCAACGCATAGGCCACCAACGCGGCGGTCGACCCGTCTTTGCCTGCGGTGTCCTCTTCGCCATCCACGATCGGACCCAGTGAGGTCGCAAGCTCTTTCCCCAGCTCGACCCCCCATTGATCGAACGAGTTGATGCCCAGCAAGACGCCCTCCACAAAGACGCGATGTTCATACAGCGCAATGATCTGGCCCAGAACAAACGGAGTAAGCTGTGGGTAAATCAGCGTGGTGGACGGGCGATTGCCCGGAAAGACGCGATGCTGGGCCTGACGGTCCAGTTCGGCCCCTTCCAGACCTTTGGCGGCCATGCGGTCGCGGGCTTCGTCCAGGGACCGGCCGCGCATCAGCGCCTCCGACTGAGCCAGACAATTTGCCAGTAGCAAACGATGATGATGGGCCAGCTCGGGTTCGTGCCCTTCTGCGGCAACCATAAATTCGCAGGGGATCACATCTGTGCCCTGATGGATCAACTGGTAAAAGGCATGCTGGCCATTGGTGCCGGGCTCGCCCCAGACCACGGGGCCGGACGCAACCTCTAACGCTGTGCCGTCCATCGCGACGGATTTACCGTTCGATTCCATCTCAAGCTGTTGGAAATATGCAGGCAGGCGCAGCAATCGCTGGTCATAGGGCAGAACCGCGCGGCTGGCATGGCCCAAAACCTGCCGATGCCAGATACCGACCAGGGCCAGCATCACCGGCAAGTTCTCGGCCCACTCCGCAGCGCGGAAATGCACGTCCATGGACTGGCCACCGCGCAGGAACGCATCAAAGGCATTCGATCCCACGGCGATCATCACTGGCAGACCAACTGGCCCCCAGACCGAATACCGCCCACCGACCCAATCGGCGAACCCGAACACACGCTCTGCCGGGATGCCAAAGGCTTGCGTCTTGTCCAAAGCGCTGGAAACGGCCGCGAATTGGCGGGCCGGATCACCACCACCTTCAGACATCCACGCCCGTGCAGTGCGGGCGTTGGTCATCGTCTCGATCGTGGTGAAGGTCTTCGAGGCGACGATCACCAACGTTCGCGTCGGGTCCAACTGGCGCAGAGTATCCGCAATATGCGCCCCGTCCACATTGGACACATAGTGCAGCCGGGGGCCGTCATGATAGGGCGACAGGGCGTGCGTCGCCATTACGGGCCCCAGATCGGACCCGCCAATGCCAATATTCACAACGTCGGTAAAGCTGCCCCCTACCCCGGCATAGGTTCCCCCGCGCACCTCTTCGGCGAAGATCCGCATCCGGTGCAGTGTGTCCAGAACATCAGGCATGACGTCCAGCCCGTTGACCTCAACCGGGCCGCCATCAAGTTTGCGCAGCGCCGTGTGCAACACCGCGCGCCCTTCGGTTTCATTGATCTTGACACCTGAGAACATCGCCTCGCGCCGATCCGCCAGACCGGCGTCGTCACAGAGATTGATCAGCGCCGCGCGGATATCGCCGTCAATCTGGGTCTTGGAATAGTCAAACAGCATATCCCCGGTCGAGGCCGAGAACTCCTGCGCCCGTTTCGGGTTCTGTTCGAACAGATCCAGAATGGTTTTTGTGCTGCTCGCAAGGGTCATGAGGTCGTCTAGTTTCATCGCATCACTCCGCCCAATGGACTGTCATGCCGCTAAGAACGGCGGCAATCGGAGCCTCTTCCGGCGGTAGCGCCATGGCTTTGTTCAGCGCCTCGCGCTTAGCAGAGCCGAAAATGACCAGATGCTTGGATAACGCACCGTCCAGCACTGGGGCCGTCAGCGAGATACGCGCCTCAGGCTGCGTTTCGGTACGGGCGATGGTCAAGGGCGGCGCGTGGCTGTCCAAGGCAGCCGCCAACCCCGCCATCCCCGGAAACAAAGACGCCGTGTGCATATCCTCACCCATGCCCAGCACCAATACGGACAGGGGCAGAACTGGCGTGATCAGGCTTTCGATCTCGGGCAGCACTGCCTCTGGGTCTTTTCCTTCCACGAACAGCGGCACGTATTGCGCGACCGAGGCGCGGTTGGTCAGCAAACGCTCGCGGATAAGTCGTTCGTTTGAACGGTCGCTGTCACCGGGCACACAGCGTTCATCGGTGGGCAGGACGCGCACACGGTCCCAATCGAGATCGGCGGCACATAGCCCGTCAAAGACCGGCCCGGGCGTGGTGCCGCCGGGCACCGCAAGTGAGACCAAATCGTGGTGCAGCAAGGCGGCCTCAAGATCTCCGGCCAACGCATTGGCAACGTCGATGGCCAGCATGTCCCTGTCGGGGTATTCCTGTATATTCATGGGTTTATTCCTTGCCAGCGGCGACCGTCCCGTTTCATCAGCAGCTCGGCGTCGCCCGGTCCTGTGCTGCCACTATCATAAGGTTTCGGCACATCACCACGTGCCTGCCATCCGGCGATGATGGGATCGGTCCATGCCCATGCAGCCTCGACCTCATCCCCACGCATGAACAAGGTCTGGTTACCCCGGATCACGTCCATCACCAGCCGCTCATAGGCATCGGGCGGGTCCTGATTTTCCGGTCCCAGCGCCTCGGCAAAGCTCATATCTAATGGCACATCGACCAGACGCATACCGCCCGGGCCCGGCTCCTTGATTGTCACTTTCAGCGTGATGCCCTCATTCGGCTGCAACCGGATCGACAGCACATTCGCATGACGCCCCGCATCAGCACCGAATATCGAGTGCGGCGCGTCCTTGAACATCACGTTGATCACCGAGGAGCGCGCAACCAGCCGCTTCCCCGTGCGCAGATAGAAAGGTGTGCCCGCCCACCGCCAATTGCTAACATGCGCCTTCAACGCCACGTAGCTTTCCGTGGTCGAGCGTTCATTGCCCACGACCTGGCGATAGCCCGAGCCCTCACCCTCGAACTGGCCGCGCACAATGTGATGCGGCTCGACCGGGTCCAGAGCGCGGATGACCTTCAGCTTTTCGTCCCGCACCGCGTCTGGGTCGAACTTCGCTGGAGGCTCCATCGCGATCAGGCACAAAAGCTGCATCAGGTGGTTCTGCATCATGTCACGCATGGCGCCTGCGCGGTCATAATACTCTTCCCGCCCATCAATCCCAACGGATTCAGCCACCGTGATCTGGATGTGATCGACGTATTGGCTGTTCCAGAGCGGTTCGAACAGCATATTCCCGAAACGGACGGCCATAAGGTTCTGGACCGTCTCCTTGCCCAGATAATGGTCAATCCGGTAAATCTGGTTCTCGGTGAAATGCGCGGCCAGAGTAGCGTTCAAAGCCTGCGCGCTGTCCAGGTCATGACCAAAAGGTTTTTCGACCACGATCCGCGTCAGGGGTGTGATCAGCCCATGCGCCTCAATCCGTTCGGCCAGCGGACCAAACAGGCGCGGCCCAACCGAAAAGTAAAAGGCCCGCACCCGACCGGGCTTTAGCCGGCGGGCCAAATGCCCCCACCCTTCATCCGAGACCCCATCCAGCGCCACATAGTCCAGCCGCCGCAAAAACGACTCGAGCGCCGAGACGTCCTGACATTGCTTCGCCGCGTGAGTCTTGAGCGATTCGCGCACCACATCGCGGAACCCGTTGCTGTCATATCCCGTGCGCGCAGCGCCTATGATTTGGGCACCGTCCACCCATTGCCCGGCGCAAAATCTGCGGAACAGCGCCGGCAGGATCTTGCGCTGGGCCAGATCACCGGTTCCGCCAAAAATGACAAGATCAAAGGGATCAACAGGGATGACGCGAGAAACCATGTGTTTTCCTTACCTTGACCGCTGACGCATGTCCAATGTTAGCGCAATCATCTATTCAGAAACCCTCATCTTCAAAATTCTGTCAGGACGTCCGTGTCGCACTTAACGAACCCGCCCCAACCGTCTAAGTCAGTGCAATGACTTCAAAGAACCGGATACCGGAATGAAAGACAACGCCGCAAGCGCTGCCAATATCGGCAAGTTTCAGGACAAATTGGTGACAGCCGATGGACAAACCCGGGCGTCGGTGGCGTTGAAGAACCCTGAAACGCTGTGGTTCAACACCGGCACGCTGTGCAATATCGAATGTCAGAACTGCTATATCCTCAGCAGCCCCTCCAATGATGCGCTGGTCTATATCACCGCCGATGAGGTGCGCGATTATCTAGACCAGATCGAAGAACGCAACTGGCCGGTGCGCGAGATCGGGTTTACGGGTGGTGAACCCTTCATGAACCCCGAGATGATCGAAATGACCCGTGCCGCGCTTGAGCGTGGGTTTGAGGTTCTGATCCTGACCAACGCGATGGTCCCGATGATGCGTCGCAAGATGCGCGAAGGGCTGCTGGAACTGCAACGCAGGTATGGCGACAAGCTGACCCTGCGGATTTCCGTCGACCACCACAACTCTGACCTGCATGATGAAGAACGTGGCAAGGGCAGCTTTAAAAAGACTGTGACCGGCATGGAGTGGCTACGCGACAATGGGTTTCGCATGGCGGTCGCCGGTCGGACGGTCTGGGGCGACAGCGATGCCGATAGTCGCGCTGGATACGCGGCCTTTTTCGAGAAACACGGCTTTGACATCGACGCGCAGAACCCGGCCCAGACGGTGCTATTCCCTGAGATGGACGAAACTGTTGAAGTGCCCGAGATCACGACATCTTGCTGGGGTATTCTGGACAAGTCACCAGACGCGGTGATGTGCTCGAACGCGCGAATGGTAGTCAAGCGCAGGGGCGCGGATAAACCCGCCGTTCTCGCCTGCACCCTACTGGCCTACGAGCCCGCGTTCGAAATGGGCACCACCCTGGCCGAGGCCGAAGCGGATGTGCATCTCAACCACCCCCATTGCGCTAAGTTCTGCGTCTTGGGCGGAGCGAGTTGTTCCGGCTGATTAATTCAGCTCCGGTGATTTCCAGTATTTGGTCCCCGTTGCACCGGCCGAGACGCGCCAGCCCTTTTTGTCTAGCATGAAAAACGAACGCCCGTCGGTAAATCTGATCGCGTCGTCGGTGCGTTCATCGCCTTGCATGGTGCCTGCTTCGGCGGTGGCCTCGAACCCTTGTGTGATGAACTTATCCAGATCCGCCTGCGTTTCGAACAAGATCACAAATTTCGACTCAAATCCGCCGATTCCCAGCGCGGCTCCGACCCCGCCGGTGCCCATATTCATGTAGACGTGCTGTTTTGTAGCTTTCGAAACCGCGACACCACGCCCATAGCCCGCAGACACAGGAAAAACGGTCACCTTTCGCGAATCGAACACCGCATAGCCTGCACTGAGCTGATAGAGCGCGTCGGCTTCAGGGTTCTGAGCCAGAAGCTGGGTCAGAACCTCATCCGCCATCACATCCAGCTTGGCGCGGGTTTCTTCGGGGGTCGCCTCATTCGAGACAAGCTCGGCGGTCGAATCCACCGTGTTACCAACAGCGTCGACGCCTTTGTCGACGGTGTCACCAACCTTCTGCGCCCCCTTCTTGATGTTGGACAAGATACCGTCCGCTTGGGCTGAACCACACCCCAGAGCAATAACAACTATGCCCAAAACAAGCCTTTTCATGCCGTCCCCCGATACATCCAACCTGATGAGATCATAGACAAGACCGGCGTAAAATCCACGGCAACGCATTCACAAAATCAAAGTCTTTTTCAAATTGTAACCGAAATCACTGAGGATTTTGTAAGCTTCCGCTAGGTTGGGTTCAGGGTAACGTTCAAAAGGCTACCGAAATGAGATGGATTTGGATGTTTTTCTTTACGGTTTTTGCGTCACCCACATGGGCTGGCGACCGGTTGGCTCTTGTGATCGGCAACAATCAATACGATTCCGTTCCGGTCCTGCAAAAAGCCGTCGCCGATGCCGAGGCTGTGTCGCGTCAGCTTCAGAATCTAGGGTTCGAGACCATTGAAGGATTGAATCTGGACCGGCGCGGCATGAACCAGAGAATCTCGGAATTTACGGCCCAACTTCAGGCCGGAGACACAGCTTTTGTGTTTTTTGCCGGGCATGGCGTGGAAATTGACGGTGAAAACTACCTGCTGCCAACGGATATAGAAACTCCGTTCTCGGGTGAGACAGATTTCGTCAAATCCGAATCCATCGCCCTGTCGAACCTGCTGAACCGCGTGCGTAGCACCGGGGCGCGGACATCAATCGCCATTATCGACGCCTGCCGAGACAACCCGTTTGAAACCACTGCCGGACGTAGCATCGGCGGCACCCGCGGGTTAGGCCGCATCAACGCCCCGCAGGGGATGTTCGTGATATTCTCGGCAGGCGCAGGGCAGATGGCGCTGGATCGGCTGCATGATAGCGAGGCCGAGCCGAACTCGGTCTTTACCCGCGCCTTGCTGCCACGTCTGGCGCAACCGGGGCTAGAGCTGCGCAGCATGGTCGCCGATCTCAGGCGCGAAGTCCGAGATCTGTCTCGCACCGTGCAGCACAATCAAGTCCCAGCTTACTATGATGAGCTGTTGGGCGAGTTCTATTTCACCCCGGCCGCTGTCGCCGCGCCTTCCGTCGATACGGTCACGCCGCCGATTGAAAAGATGCGCGCCGATCTGGAATTGGCCCGGTCCGTCGGTACGGTTTCGGCGCTGGACACGTTTCTTGAGACATACGCGGACCAGTCCACTGACTATACCTATGAAATCGCGTTGCAATTGCGTGCCGGGCTACAGGACCCCGAGACCCCTGCACCCGCTGTCATTCAGGATTCAAAGCAGGTGATGCAGGCGACTCAAGCGGCCTTGAACGCGCTGGGATGCAATGCGGGCGGGGCCGACGGAGTCGCAGGTCCCCGTACCAAACGCGCCTTTGCGGATTACCGGCGCGCCAGCAAATCCAATCTGGGTGCGGACGATCTGGGCACGCGGCACGCGCTGGACGAACTGGAAGGCAAAAGCGGCACTATCTGCGTCGCAGCACCTGCACCTACAACCCCCCGTACCACAGCATCTTCGGCCGTGTCCCTAAGCGGAAGTTGGAGCTTCAAAGCAACCTGCGCGCTGGTCGTCAAAGTGACCGGTTCAGTTAGGTACACCAGAGCGGGTAGCAACAAATTCACGGGCAGCCTGACGGATTCGTTGGGGCAAAAAGCCAACACGGTCGTCTACCTTAACGAGCAAGAGCTTAACGGAACGGATTATTTCCCCGGCATCACCGTGACATGGCGCGGCCGCCTGTCCGAGGATGGCAACAGCTTTACCGGATCGGGATCGACCGGCTGCTCGGTCTATGCTTGGCGGGTCGGCTAGTTTACCCGAAACTCACCCACCATGTTGCGCCATTCACCGGGCGCGATCATCTTGCGGTGCGTGTAGCGCACCGAATGCAGTGGACCTTCAATCTCACGCTGCCAGAATTCGATGAAATCGAACAGTTTCGGATGGTCCGGGGCAAGATCGTAATCCTGCCAGATGAACGTGTTTAGGACGTGGATATAGTCGGGCATGTGATAGAAGAATTCCGCCGTCGTCAGCCCGTACCCTTTCAGCATCAATTCGGTTTCGCTTTGCGTCATATAGACCTCCAATTTCTTGCAAGGTCTCTTCAGGGTAACACGCAAACCCCCTAACAGGCTGATAACAATATGTTACCCAGCTGTTACCGTGGCTTTTTTGCCGGAAAGGATCAGCTTGCTTGCACCTTATGTGCCGGGTCTGATAGAGTGCATCCACAAGATATAGACCCAAGCTAAAGATCGGGCAGTTTACGTGAGCGATACGCCAGAAACCCCAGAAAACATGGATGAAACCCCGCCCGAGCGTCCCGTCTATGACGGTCCGACGGTGTCAATCGAATCCGAGATGCGCACCTCGTATCTGGACTATGCCATGTCGGTCATCGTCAGCCGCGCGATCCCCGATCTGCGCGACGGGCTGAAACCGGTGCATCGGCGGATTCTGTATGCCATGCACGAAACCGGGAACACCCACGACAAGGCCTATCGCAAATCGGCCCGTCCGGTCGGCGATGTGATGGGTAAATACCACCCGCACGGTGACAGCGCGATCTATGACGCGCTGGTGCGGATGGCGCAGGATTTCTCGATGTCGCTGCCACTTCTGGATGGTCAGGGAAATTTTGGCTCGATGGACGGCGATAACCCGGCGGCCATGCGCTATACCGAAGTACGGATGGACAAGCCTGCCGCCGCCCTGCTGGCCGATATCGAAAAAGAGACTGTTGATTTTCAGGACAACTACGACGGCAAGGACAAAGAGCCGACCGTCCTGCCTGCCCGGTTTCCGAACATGCTGGTCAACGGTGCTGGCGGTATCGCTGTTGGTATGGCGACGAATATCCCTCCACACAATCTGGGCGAAGTGGTCGATGCCACACTGGCGCTGATCGACGATCCGGACCTGACGTCGGAGCAACTGATCGAATACGTCCCCGGCCCTGATTTCCCGACCGGCGGCGTCATGCTGGGTCGGTCCGGCGCGCGCAAAGCTTATCTGGAAGGACGCGGCAGCGTCATCATCCGCGCCAAGACCCGCGTGGAAGAGTTACGCAAGGACCGTTACGCCATCGTCGTGGACGAGATTCCCTATCAGGTGAACAAAGCCTCGATGATTGAAAAGATCGCCGAGGCGGTGCGAGAAAAGCGCATCGAAGGCGTCGCTCATGTGCAGGACGAATCCGACCGCAACGGCGTGCGTGTTGTCGTTGAACTGAAGCGCGACGCAACGCCCGAGGTAGTGCTCAACCAGCTATACCGCTTCTCACCGATGCAGACGTCCTTTGGTTGTAACATGCTGGCCCTGAACGGGGGTCGGCCCGAGCAGCTGACCCTGCGCCGGTTCCTGACGTCGTTCATCGACTTCCGCGAAGACGTCGTCGCCCGCCGCACCGCATACGATCTGCGCAAAGCGCGCGAACGTAGCCATATCCTGTGTGGTCTGGCCGTGGCCGTCTCGAACGTGGACGAAGTGGTTGCCACCATCCGTTCGTCGGCTGACGCGGCTGAGGCGCGCGAGAAACTGATGACGCGCCGCTGGCCTGCGGCCGAGATCGAAGGCTATCTGCGCCTGATCGACGATCCTCTGTCCAAGATGAATGACGATGGCACCTACAACTTAACCGAAGTTCAAGCCCGCGCGATCCTCGAATTGCGCCTGCAACGCCTGACCCAACTGGGCGTCAAAGAGGTCACGGACGAGCTGGAGCAATTGGCCGCCAAGATCAAAGAATATCTGGATATTCTGTCATCGCGCGAACGCATCATGTCGATCATCGGCGATGAGCTGCGCGAAGTGCGCGATCAGTTCGCCGTGCCGCGTCGCACCGAGATCGTCGACTGGTCTGGCGACATGGAAGACGAAGACCTGATCGAGCGTGAAGACATGGTCGTGACCGTCACCTCGGGCGGCTATATCAAGCGTACCCCGCTGGCCGATTTCCGGGCGCAAAAACGTGGCGGCAAGGGACTTTCGGGGATGCAGACCAAGGAAGAGGACGTGGTCACCACCCTCTTCGTGGCCAACACCCATACGCAGCTTTTGTTCTTCACCACGGACGGCATGGTCTACAAGCTCAAGACCTGGCGCCTGCCGCAATCGGGCCGCACCGGCAAGGGCAAAGCGATCGTCAACATCCTGCCGATCCCGACCGGGGTCTCCATTGCGGCGATCATGCCGGTGGATGTTCCAGACGAGGAATGGGAGAACCTTCAGATCATGTTCGCCACCAGCGCGGGCACCGTGCGGCGCAATCGCCTGTCGGATTTCACCAACGTCAAACGCAACGGCAAGATCGCCATGAAGTTCGAGGACGAGCACGCCGAGACCAAGCTGATCAACGCCCGTATCTGTTCCGAGGATGACGACGTTATGCTGGTTACCAAATCCGGTCGCGCGATCCGCTTCCCGTCCACGGATGTGCGGGTGTTCAATAGCCGCTCGTCGGTTGGTGTGCGTGGTGTGCGCCTGAACGGCGACGATGAGGTCGTGTCGATGTCGATCATCCGCCACTTCGACGCCAGCTCGGACGAGCGTGCAGCCTACCTCAAGATGCGCCGCCTGATGGCCGGTGTCACCGATGAAGCCGAGGGCGATGACGAGGAAGGCAACGCCGACAGTGTGCTGCCGCAGGAACGTTACGCCGAGATGTCGGCGGCTGAAAACCTGATCCTGACGATCACCAAGGGCGGTGCTGGCAAGCTGAGTTCCAGCCACGATTACCCGGTGCGCGGACGCGGCGGCATGGGCGTCGCGGCGATGGACAAGGCCATGCGCGGCGGCGATCTTGTGGCCTCGTTCCCGGTTGAGATCGACGATCAGATCATGCTGGCCACCTCCAAGGGGCAGTCGATCCGGGTGCCGGTTGACGGGATTTCCTTCCGATCGCGCAGCGCAGGCGGCGTGCGGGTGTTCAACACCGGCAAGGGCGAAGAAGTCGTCAGCGTCGCTTGGATCGCCGATCAGGGCGATGAAGAGGCTGAGTAGTCCAAAACCATCTGGTGACCTCGCCGTGCAACCCATGTTGAGCGGCGAGGTCATACTTTGACACACACGTAGCGGGATGGCTTGTTAAGCTTGTGCTCGTATAAGATCCTGAAGCACCCAAAGCCTGTCCTGACCCCAAACGCTTTGGCCGTTCAGATGAAAGCTGGGAACCCCCCAAAGCCCGATTTGGAGAAGACGTTCCTGGTTGGCCTCGACCCGGGCCCGCCAGTCAGAAGTGCCAATCAATGTCTTGGCCGTTTGCCATTCCAAACCCGCTTGGCGCACGACCTCCGCAAGCCCGGTATCGGTGCTGGCATCCAATCCTTGGGCCCAAGCGCCTGTCATGAAAGCCGCGCAGTATTCCGGTAAGCGGCCTTCGGCTTCGGCATAATCCAAAAGGGCGTACCCCCGTTCAATGCCCGCGCCCAAAGGGTCGCTAATACGACCAAAGGGGATGGCCAGACGTCGCGCCTCGCGTGCGCAATCCCCCAAGATATATGATGATTTCGCTTTGGGAACGGGCAGTCCACGCATCAACATCGGAAGCACCGGACGCAAGATCAAACGCGCATTGGTCCGCGTGGCTAGATCGCGTACACGGTCGAAAGCCAGATAGGAATACGGGCTTCGAAACGAGAAAAAGAACTCCAGTTCCTGCCCTGTTGCATCTGGGAAGGGCTCGGAATAGTCCGGCACAATGGGCGGGTGCGACGGCCCAAGCCCAAGCGTCGCCAAACGCCCGTCCAGGTATCCAAGCCGGTCCGGCCCCCAATAGCATTCGCCCCCATACGCAAAGCTGCCGCCAAGGTAATGCCCGGCGGCGGCAAGAGCCTGATCCCCTGCCCGCCGCGCCACATTCGGATCAGAGTGCGCCCCTTCGGGGATATCCAGACCGGACCACAGCGCAGTGCTGATTTGCCGTGCTTTTGAGGCGAAGTCCTGATCACCCAACAGGGCCGCAAGACGCCGCTCGGCTTGCGCAAAATCCGCGTCAGACGGGGCCGGCTGCTGTGGCGCTGCCAACCCTAAACGTCGCGCCCATCGCACAGTGTCGGCCCATGAATTCTGCCAGTATTCGGTGGGCAACGGCTGGATATCCGAAGCCGGGCGCGAGATCAGATGCGGCTCGATCTGGACATCAAATTTGTTCTGTAACTCTAACAAAAGCTGCAGGCTGAGGTGGCAATAGGGGTCAGCTACATCGTGAAAATACTGTACGGTGTAAGGTTTGCCGCTGAGCCTCCGCCGCACCTCGGCAATACGCTGTCTTGCGACGTGCAGGCCCTCGCTGGTCAGCACAACCGCAGCTTGGGTTTTCAACTTGTTTTTGATCGACACATGCCCCTCCCAAATCGCCTCTGGGGCACTCTATCGTCTGGCACAAAGATTCCCACGGCCGAACACTGAAACGTGAGGGTCAGAGGCCGTACAGCTTACCGAACTTATCTTCCAGATAGGCCAAAAGTGGCTCTGGCCCCGGTTCAACCCCACTTGCGCGGGTTATGACCTCGCGCGGGGCGTACAGCCCGCCATAGCGCTGCAGGTTCTCGCGCAGCCAGCCGGTTGCGCCCGTCGAGTCACCTTGCGCAAGCTGCGCGTCCAAATCGGGTAGCGCCGCGCGCAGCGCCTCATACAGGCATCCTGCGTAGACATTGCCCAGCGAGTAGGTCGGGAAATAGCCAAACAGCCCCACCGACCAATGCACATCCTGTAAGCACCCGTTTGAAGGCTTGTCGACCGCATAGCCGAAATCGGCCTTGAAACGGTCATTCCACGCGGCCTCCAGATCGCTGACCTGCAGGTCTTCGGCCATCAGGGCGCGCTCCAGATCAAAGCGCAGCATGATGTGCAGGTTATATTGCACCTCATCCGCCTCGGTTCGGATATAGCCGTTATGAACACCGTTGACGGTGGCATAGAATGCGTCGGCGTCACTAATCCCGAAATCGCCAAAGGCCGCTGTCATCTGATCGAACAGCCAGCCGGTGAACGCACGCGAGCGGCCCAGCTGGTTTTCATAAATCCGGCTTTGGCTTTCATGCACGCCCATCGACACCCCACTGCCCAGCGGGGTCAGCGCATAAGCTTGGTCGATGCCTTGCTCATATGCGGCGTGGCCGACTTCGTGAATGGTCGAGTAGAAACAGTTGAACGGATCGGTCTCGCTGGTACGGGTGGTGATCCGCACGTCCAGCCCGCTGCCCGAGCTGAACGGATGCACCGCCTTGTCCACGCGACCCGTGTTCAGGTCATAGCCGAAGGTGGTCGCCAGTTTCTGTGACAGGCGCATCTGGGTTAGTTCGTCAAAAGTGCCGGTCAGGGCTTGCGGCGCGGGGCGATCCAGAACAGCGGCGCGCAGGGCCACCAGGCGCGGGCGCATCTGGTCGAATATCTCGGCAATTTGAGTGCCCGTGGTGTAGGGCTCATAATCTTCGACCATGGCGTCATAAACATCACCGCCTTGGGCCAGCGCCGCACCCTCTTCACGTTTCAAGGCAACGACCTGTTGCAGCACGGGCAGGAACGCGGCCACGTCTTCGTCCGCACGGGCCTGCGCCCATGTGCCCTGCGCAGCGGATGTGACACGCGCAATCGCCTTGGCCAAATCAGCGGGAACTTTGACCGTGCGCTCATAGGACCTCCGGATTTCTCGGATCTGCGCCTTGCCAGCTTCATCCTGCGGATCGGCCTGATCCAGCCACTCGGCCACGCGCGGGTCGGATCGGCGCGCGTGCAGAACTGCTTCGATCGCAGCCATTTCCTCGGCCCGTTGCGGCGCAGCTCCGCGCGGCATCACCGTTTCCTGGTCCCAGCCCAGCCGCCCGGCAATCTGCCCCAGCGCCGAGGTTTCCCGTTGAAAGGCCATCAGGTCGTCAAAGGCGGTCATGTCACGCTCCGCGGATCAAGGTTGCGATTGGGTAAGCGGTCAGGAAACGCGCGCGCAGGATCAGGGTCCAGACGACCACGGCCATGAACTGATGGACAATCGCGATCTGCCACGGCGCGGCATAGACCACAGTCACGATACCGATCACCACTTGCAGTGCCAGCGCTGCAAAAGCCGCGTTAAAGGCAAACCGTGTTTGCGGATGCGCGCTGGTACCGCCGCGCCGCCAGACGATGACGCCGAAGATCAGCAGCAGATAGCCCGCGCAACGGTGAATAAACTGCACCAGACCAGGACTTTCGAAGAAGTTGCGCCACATCGGCTCCAGCATCGTGGCATCGGGCGGCAAAAGCTGTCCGCCGATCAAAGGCCAGTCGGTGAAAGACCGCCCCGCATCAATCCCGGCGACCAGTGCGCCAATCAGAATTTGCAGGAATGCGAAATGCATCAAACCGGTCGAGAGCGAGAATAGCTTCGCCTCTTTCGCGCGGCGGGCCTGCATCAGGTCACGCTCCTCGCGGCCCAGCTCAAAGATGTACCACGCAAGGAACCCGAGGATCACAAAGGCCAGACCCAGATGAGTGGCCAGGCGATAGCTGGCGACGGCAGTCATCCCCTCGCCCTGCGTCACGCCCGAGGCGACCATCCACCAACCGACAGCCCCCTGCACCCCGCCCAGAACGCCGGGGATCAAAAGCTTACTAGTCCAACCCGTAGGGATTTTCCGCGCGGCCAAGAAACCAAAGAACCCGATGGCCCAGACCAGACCGATCACGCGGCCCAGCTGACGATGACCCCATTCCCACCAGTAGATGAATTTGAAATCGTCCAGCTCCATCCACTGGTTCTGGATGCGCCACTGGTCGATTTCCTTGTACTTGTCGAACTCGGATTGCCAATCTGTCTCGGACATCGGCGGGATAGCCCCGGTGATCGGTCGCCACTCAGTAATCGACAACCCGCTATCGGTCAGGCGCGTCAGGCCACCCACAGCGATCATCACCACGACCAGCGCGAACAGCATCATCAGCCACGCCCGGATTGCCTTGCGCGCGCCGCCCCGGCCACGGTCGATCATACCGGGCTGAACCGCCTCTTGTTTCTGGTCGCCCGAGACCTCTTCGAAGATGCTGCGCTTGCCGCTCATGCTGTCCTCATGTCCTTGTTTCGTCGCACGCTAGGGTGAAGCGGAAGATAGGTCCAGCCTTAGCCCTTGTCCTTCCAGCGGACCATCTGCCGCATGATCCCGTGCAGCATCTGCACATCGGCCCGCGTCATCCGCATACGCGACCACAGGTTGCGCAGGTTGGTCTTCATCCCTTCGGCCTTTTCGGGCGGGTAGAAAAACCCCGCCTCTTCCAGCCGGTCCTCGTAATGTTCGACCAGTTTTTCAACCTCGATCCCTGTCGCCCAATCGCCCTTACCCAAATCAGTGGCCTCATGCACCACATCGGCGCTTTGGCGCATCCACTCATAGGCGGTCAGAAGCACACATTGCCCGAGGTTGAGCGAGGCATATTCGGGGTTCACCGGCACCGAGATGATGGCGTTGGCCTTGGCGATATCCTCATTCTCAAGCCCCGCGCGTTCAGGGCCGAACAATACGGCGACTTTTTCACCCGCTGCGACCTTTTCGGCAGCGATCTGCATGGCGCGTTCCGGGCTGTAGACTGGCTTGGTCAACCCGCGCTGGCGTGCAGTGGTGGCGAAGACAAAGGTGCTGTCAGCCAAAGACCCGGCCAGATCATCAAACAGCTGCGCCTCATCCAGCAATCGCCCCGCCCCGCTGGACATCGCCACAGCCTTGGGGTTCGGCCAGCCATCACGTGGGGCAACAATCCGCATCCGGTCCAGCCCGAAGTTCCACATCGCCCGCGCGGCAGCACCGATGTTTTCGCCCATCTGAGGGCGCACGAGCACAAAGGAAGGCTGGGATTTGTCGCTGGGCATGGCTGTCTCCGAAAGTTCCGCCTGCTGTAATCGGCACATTGGCGCAGGGCAAGCCGTCCGGGCGGCCAATTGCGCCAATATCCGGCTAAAAAGATTGCTTCCCCGGCCCAATCCGCTAAACCGCGCCAAAGACTGAAAGCGAAGGACGCGCCGATGGACACCCCCGAGCAGCCGCAGATTTACCTGATCACCCCGCCCACGATCACCCTGAGCACCTTCCCCGAGCAGTTGGGCCGCGTGCTGGACAGCGCCGAGATCGCCTGCATCCGCCTCGCCTTGGCGGGTAGCGACGAAGACACCATCGCCCGCGCCGCCGATGCCTGCCGCGAGGTCGCGCACGCACGGGATGTGGCGATCGTGATCTCGAACCATGTCCTGCTGGCGCAGCGGCTAGGGCTGGACGGGGTGCATCTGGATGACGGTGCGCGCTCGGTCCGGGCGGCGCGCAAAGAACTGGGCGCGGATGCCATCGTCGGCAGCTTTTGCGCAGCCTCCAGCCATGATGGCATGACCGCAGGCGAGCATGGCGCGGACTACGTGGCCTTTGGCCCGGTTGGCGCATCGGCCTTGGGCGATGGCACAATCGCAGAAAAAGACCTGTTTCAGTGGTGGTCCGAAATGATCGAGGTTCCGGTTGTGGCCGAAGGCGGCCTGTCCCCAGACCTGATCCGCGCGCTGTCGACGCACACCGATTTCTTCGGCATTGGCGACGAGATCTGGTCGCAGGACGATCCTGCCGCCGCGTTGAAGGCGCTGACCGACGCGATGTGAGCGTTAACCCTTGCACCCGCCGTGACGCTGCGGCATGACACGGGCATGACTCAGACTAGCGAAATCCTGTGTATCGGATCGGTCCTTTGGGACGTGATCGGGCGGTCTGCCAGCGCCATGCGGCAGGGGTCAGACGTGCCGGGGCGGATCACCCGTCTGCCCGGCGGCGTGGCCATGAACATCGCCATGACACTGGTGCGGTTCGGTATGACGCCCACCCTGCTCACCGCAATTGGCCGCGACCCTGAAGGCGACGAACTGGTCAATGCCTGCGCACGGCTGGGCATGGTCACGGATCACGTCTACCGCTCGCAGGATTTGCCGACCGACCGCTATATGGCTGTCGAAGGTGCCAATGGTCTGATCGCCGCCATCGCCGACGCGCATTCGCTTGAGGCTGCTGGGGCCAAAATCCTACGCCCGCTGATGCACGGACCGTTGGGCTACGAGAACACACCGTTCGAAGGCCCCATCGCATTGGATGGCAACCTGACGCTAACTTTGCTGGAAGAAATCGCCCAAAGCCCGGCCTTCGCAAAAGCCGATTTGCGCGTGGCCCCGGCCTCACCCGGGAAGGCCGAGCGCCTGCTGCCCTTCCTCAAACACGCCCGCGCGACGCTCTATGTGAACCTCGAAGAGGCCGGCATCCTGTGCCAGCGCGAATTCACCGATTCCGAATCCGCCGCCAAAGGTCTGCTGGATCGCGGCGCCTTGCGAGTGCTGGTCACAGATGGCGGCAACTCGGCCACCGTGGGCACCGCAGATGAGATTCTGACCCAAACACCCCCGTCCGTTCTGGTAACACGCGTGACCGGCGCGGGTGACACTTTCATGGCGGCGCATATCGCGTCCGAGGCCGCCGGGGCCGCCCCCGACGCTGCCCTGACCCGTGCCTTGCACGCCGCTGCTACTTACGTTTCCGGAGAAACCCCACTGTGATCGACATCCACTACTCGGCCGAGGTCCGCGCCGCCAAAGACGCAGGCCACCCCATCGTTGCGCTGGAAAGCACCATCATTACCCACGGGATGCCCTACCCTCAAAATATCGAGGTCGCGGCGCAGGTCGAACAGGACATCCGCGATGAAGGTGCCGTTCCAGCAACGATTGCGGTCATCGAAGGTGTGCTGAACGTGGGGCTGGAAGCGGATCAGCTCAAAGCGCTTGGTCAGGCGCAAGGTGTCGCCAAAATCTCGCGCGCGGACATGGCGGCCTGTATCTCGACCGGCGGGACCGGAGCCACAACCGTCGCCGCCACAATGATCGCAGCGCACTACGCTGGAATTCCGGTCTTCGCCACCGGCGGGATAGGCGGCGTGCATCAAGGCGCCGAAACCTCATTCGATATTTCAGCGGACCTGCATGAGTTGGCTCAAACCCCTGTGACGGTTGTGGCCGCCGGTGCAAAAGCCATCCTCGATCTGGCCAAAACGCTCGAGGTTCTTGAAACGTTGGGCGTCCCCGTCATAGCTCACGGGCAGGACGAATTCCCCGCCTTCTGGTCCGCCAAATCCCCTTATGCCGCGCCATTGCGTATGGACACCGCCGAAGCCATCGCCAAGGCCCACGCCACACGCCGCGCCCTTGGGCTGCCTGGCGGGCAACTTGTGGCCAACCCGATCCCCGCCGCAGATCAAATCCCGGCCGAGGAATTGGCCCCGATCATCGCCTCGGCCCAAGCAGACGCCGACGCGCACCGGATCACAGGCAAAGGCGTCACCCCTTACCTGTTGCAGCGCATCTACGAACAGACCGAGGGCCGTTCCCTGACCGCAAACATCGCATTGGTCAGAAATAACGCAAAATTGGCTGCCGGAATCGCCCGCGCCCTGTCCGAGTGAGCAAAGCTATTGTACCAAGGCCCCGGACTGCTTAACTAAATCGGCAAATCACTCAGGACCGCAATGAACACGCCCTTTGACGAAGAACCTCACCGCGGACCGGGCCTGTTTTCCCGGCTGCGCGCGTCATTTCTGACGGGCATCGTTGTTATTGCACCAGTCTGGCTAACGGTCTGGCTGATCTGGTCTGTGGTTGGCTGGATCGACAGCGCCGTCCTGCCGCTTGTGCCACAGCAATTTCACCCCGAACAGTATGTAGGAATCAATCTGCGCGGCGTCGGCGTGGTGATTTTCCTGATCTTCACGGTGATCGTCGGCTGGATCGCGAAAGGCATTTTGGGCCGGTCGCTGATCCATTTCGGCGAAAGCGTTGTGAATCGGATGCCAGTTGTGCGGTCGGTTTATTCCGGGATCAAACAGATCTCGGAAACGGTTTTCGCGCAAACCGAACGGTCGTTTGAAAAAGCCTGTCTCATCCAATATCCCCGCCGTGGCATTTGGGCCATCGGCTTCGTCTCGACCACTGCACGGGGCGAGGTCAGCGACCGTGCCGAAACCGGCGGTGCACTGCTCAGCGTCTTCGTGCCCACAACACCGAACCCGACCTCCGGTTTCTTGCTGTTTTTCCCTGAAGAGGACGTGATCCTGCTGGACATGTCCATTGAGGACGCCGCCAAACTGGTCATTTCAGCCGGTCTGGTCTACCCGAACGAAAAAGACCCGACCCAGCCGCCCGAGTAATCAGCCGAACATCTCCGGCAGGTTGACAGTGCTTTGCTGGCCCAAATCCGCCTTGTGATCGGTCAGAAACCGGTTAGCAGCCCGACGCCCAGCCTCTTTCAGCTTATGTAGGATGACCGGGTTCGGCACCGTCTTGGTCGCCACGGAAAGATCATTCATCAGCTCGTCATCCGCGATCATATGCACCAACACGCGGCTCATCTCACCCGCCTGCAACTTGCCCTCGGCCAACAGACGCTGTACGAAACTGATCGCTCGCAACTCCCGAAACAGGGACGAGTTGAAACTGATCTCATTCACCCGATTCTGGATTTGCTGCGGGGTCTTCGGCACCTCGTCCCGCTCCAGAGGATTGATATTCACGATCACAACATCATCGGGCAAACCTTTGTCAAACAAAGGGTAAAGCGCCGGATTGCCGGTATACCCACCGTCCCAATAGGCCTCAGTCCGCCCCGTTTTTGGATCGAAAATCTCCACCGCCTGAAACAAGGTCGGCAAACAGGCCGAAGCCAAAATCGCATCGGTCGAAATCTCGTCCCCCGTAAACACTCGGATCTTGCCACTGCGCACACAGGTCGCACACACAAACAGGGCTGGTCCCAGATCCGCACAGACCTCATCAAAGTTGAAGCGATCAATCACCGACTCCAACGGGTTCTTGTAGAACGGCCCGTATGCATAAGGCGACACCAACCGCGACCACGTATCCCCCACGGAAAACGGCAAGGAATACTCCATCGCCTGCGCGACCTGAGCAGGCTCAACGGCCTGCATCCAATTGGCCAACCGCATGTCGCCCACGGCCCCCATACGAGCCCAAAGCCCGTTCAGGTTGGCACGCGCACCATCGCGCCCATCCCGAACCATACCTGACTTGTACGCGGCACCATTCAAAGCCCCGGCCGAAGTCCCGGTGATCGCAGCGACCTCGATATCCTCTTCGTCCAAAATCCGGTCCAGCACACCCCAGGTAAACGCCCCATGTGCACCACCGCCCTGCAGGGCCAGATTGATCCTCTTCACAACGCTCACCCCTTCTTCTGTTCAAAAATACCTCGGGGGTGTGGGGGCCGAGCCCCCACGCAGTCTCACAACGCCGTCCAACCGCCATCCACGGAAATCGTCGTGCCGGTGATCTGCGCCGCCGCGTCCGAGCACAAAAACACCGTTGTGCCTCCCAACTGCTCAACCGTGGCAAACTCTTTCGACGGCTGCCGCTCCAGCATCACATTCTTGATCACGTCATCGCGGCTCATGTCATATTCCTTCATCGTATTGGGAATTTGCGCCTCGACCAGCGGGGTCAACACGTAGCCCGGACAAATGGCATTGCAGGTAATCGGTTCCTGCGCCGTCTCCAGCGCCACGGACTTGGTCATACCCACTACACCGTGCTTGGCTGCGATATAGGCCGCCTTGTAGGGCGACGCCGTCAAACCATGGGCAGAGGCGATGTTGACCACACGCCCCCACCCGGCCTTACGCATCATCGGCAAGGCGGCGGCTGTCGTGTGAAAAGCTGAGTTCATGTTGATCGCAATGATCGCATCCCATTTGTCGACCGGGAACTGATCAATCGGCGCCACATGCTGAATACCCGCATTGTTGACCAGAATATCGCATACGCCCACAGTCTCGATCAGCGCCCGGCATTCGTCGCCTTTGGACATATCAGCCTTGACATAGCGCGCATTTGTTCCCGTCTGATCCGAGATCTCAGCGGCCAGCGCGTGATCCTCGTCGCGGTCGGTGAACGAATTCAACACCACATCCGCCCCGGCCTTCGCCAACTCGCGTGCGATACCCAATCCAATACCTGAATTTGACCCTGTGATGATTGCAGTCTTGCCCGAAAGACTCATGGCCGCTCTCCTTCGAAATCCGAATTTCCGCCACAGTGCCATGCTGCACCTGCAAAGAAAACGGCGAATGACAAAAGCACGAAACAGCGCCAAAAATCTGCACAAAAAAAACGCCCGCACGAAGCGGGCGTTAAGTTATTGAGGCAGGTTTCATACAGGCAAGAAACCTATCGAGCAGTGCACCCTTTATAAGCAATTCCACGCCTCCGTCCAAGCTAAAAGTTTGAAAATAAGAAAAATCATCGGTACGGTGAATCCCAACAAAATAAGGCCAGAGCAGGATTGTTTCCAAAATGCGCCCCAATATTCTCCGCCCCATTCGCCCTGTGATCACGGGAATCACCCTGCTTTTGAGCAGTGCTATCGCTAACGCAGAATCGGCTCATGGCATAGCTATGTATGGCGCGCCCGCACTACCACCGGATTTTGTGTCATTGCCTTACGCAAATCCGGATGCGCCAAAAGGCGGCAAAGTCGTTTTTGGAAATACCGGCGGCTATAACAGTTTGAACCCGTTTGTGCAAAAAGGCACCCCACCCTGGCAATTGCGATTTTGGACCCATGAAAGCCTCATGGGGCGATCCTGGGACGAGCCATTCTCGCTATACGGGTTGTTAGCCGAATCGGTTGAAACAGCACCAGACCGTTCTTGGGTCGAATTCACCCTGCGCGAAAACGCCCAATTTTCAGACGGAACCCCGGTGACTGTCGAAGATGTGATCTGGTCGTACGAGATTTTGGGCACCGAAGGCCACCTGCGATATCGCGGATTGTGGGGCAAGATCGACAGTATCGAACAGACCGGCCCGCGCTCGGTTCGGATCACCTTTAACGACCCCGACCGAGAGCTGGCGCTCATCGCCGGTCTGCGCCCGATCCTTCAAAAGGCACAGTGGGAGGGCAAGGATTTCGCTGACGCCACCCTGCATGACTTCCCCGTCGGCACCGGCCCTTATGTGATCGATGACTATGAGGCCGGCCGCTATGTCACCCTGCGCCGGAACCCGGACTATTGGGGCGCGGACATCCCGTTCCGACGGGGAACCATGAACTTGGATGAGATGCGGATCGAATTCTACGGGGACGGCACGGTCCTGTTTGAGGCCTTCAAAGCCGGTGCTCTGACCGCTGTGCGCGAATTCAACGCCGACAAGTGGGACACGCAATACACCTTCCCCTCGATCCAGCGTGGCGACGTGATCAAAACTGAAATCCCGCATGGCAAACCTTCGGGCATGACGGGCTTTGTCATGAATACCCGAAAGGCCCCGTTCGATGACTGGCGTGTGCGCGAGGCGTTGACCCTTGCCTTCAACTTCGAATTCATCAACGACACGATCACGGGTGGCGCACAGCCCCGGATTACCTCGTATTTCTCGGGCTCGGATCTTGCCATGCAACCAGGCGAAGCGTCGGGCCGAGTCGCTGAATTGCTGCGACCCTTTGCAGACACGTTGCCGCCTGGCGTGCTTGAGGGTTACAGCCTACCCGAAAGTGACGGATCAGCGCGTAACCGGTCCAATATCCGCAAAGCGACCGCTCTGCTGGCCGAGGCGGGTTGGACCATTCAGGACGGCGTGCTGCGCAATGCAGCGGGCGATGCCTTTACCCTCACCGTCCTTCTGCAACAGGGTGACACCGAAAGCGAAACGGCGATCGAGATTTACAGTCGCGCGCTGGAGCGTCTGGGTATTCAGGTCACGACCGAGATGGTCGACAGCGCCCAACATACGGGTCGCACTTCCGAGCTGGACTTCGACATGACCTTCTTCCGTCGGGCACTATCACTGTCTCCGGGCAACGAACAGCGGCTCTATTGGGGCAGCGAGAACGCCGACACGCCGGGGACGCGTAACCTGATGGGCGTTGCCTCGCCTGCGGTAGATGGGATGATCGACGCCATGCTTGCCTCGGAAAGCCGCGAGGATTTCGTGGCCGCCACCCGCGCCTTGGACCGGGTTCTGACCGCCGGGCGCTATGTCATCCCGATCTGGAATTTCGACGTTGGCCGCATCGCCCACGCGAAAGAGCTAAAATTCCCCGACACTCTGCCGATTTACGGGGACGGGCCGGAATACATGCCGCAGATCTGGTGGTTCGAAGAATAGCCCAAATGGGGCGCTTTCGCGCCCCATTCCGCCCTCCGAGCCAAGGTCTGATCTCGCCCGTCGCAGCCTGTCGGCGAAAATTGGCACATTCGGTTTTCTGACGACATAGAGTAGTCACTGTTTTCACTACCACAAAATCTGCGGGTCCGCGAATTTTCGTCCAAAATCGGCGCAGTCTCAAAAAGAGCTTTACCGAATACATCTTTGCCGCTAGCCTTCGGCCTATACTTCGCTCTGTGTGATAAGATTTTTGCTTTTATTCTTGAACTTTAGCCAATTTCGTACCCCGCAGCGCGTCTGAGAAACGGACCTGCCTCCACTCACTCCAACCTTAGGTCCGACAGCCCGTTGCGGTGCGGCTGCAACGGGCATTTCCATTCCGAAAATACGCAAGCGCAAGGTGCGACATTTTGTCATGCACGGGGTCGCGCAGGGGCTTCGTAACCTGAATATAGGCCGGGCAGCCTTGAAACCTGGAAACCGGAAAGCTTGCACATGCTGAACTGGACTGACCTGACGCAAGACTGGGATGCGATGTACGCACGCGCCAAACGGCGGTTTCCGAACCTGCGCGATCAGGATAAGCCAAAGCTGGGCAAGGATCGCAAAGGGTTCGAAGCCTATCTGGCCGAGCGACACCAATTGACCGTAAACGAAGCCCATGAAGAGCTAGAGGATTTTCTGTTCACAGAAGGTCTGAACCGCGAATTCAGCAGCACGTTACGTAAGTGACGTTACCCACAGGATCGTTGCATCCTCATCGCTGACAGACACGACGTTGTGGCCCATGCTGCCGTCGTAATAGGCGCTATCACCGCGACGCATCTCAACCGGTTCATAGAATTCCGTATACAGCCGCACGACGCCGGTCAGGACATACAGAAACTCTTCACCATCATGGCGTACCCAGCCCTCGAACTCGTCCATCGAGCGGGCCCGTACGCGCGCACGGTAGGGCAGCATCTGTTTCTTGGTCAGTGTTTCCGCCAGCAACTCATGTTCGTAAGTCGCGGTCGCATGTGCCGCACCCTGACCCATCCGGGTGACAGACATCCGCCCGATCACCTGTTCGCGTTGCGGGGGCGTAAACAACTGCGGCACCGAGATCTCAAGCCCAACCGCCAACTTCTTCAGCGCGTCATAGGTGGGCGACATCTGACCGTTTTCGATCTTGCTAAGCGTCGAACGCGCCAGCCCTGCCTGCGTGGCCGCCTGTTCCAGCGTCCAGTTACGCGCTTTGCGCAATTCGCGGACACGGGCGCCCAGATCCAACGGCTCAAGCTCGGTATGGTCTCCGGATTCCCGCGCGATGCGGATCAGCGATGTCTGCTCTTGGGTGCTCATGCGTTTTTCTATAGGGCCAGCCCGTCCTGCTTGCAACGCGTCAGACGTCACGTTAGCCAAGGTCCATGTTGTCTGTCTTCGATCAAGGCCCGCCACCAGCTTGCCCCGTACCATTCAATTTGGCTGCGCATGTGTTGCGTCACGCGGATGATTTTGCGGAAAAGACCGCTTTGTCAGTGCTGGGTGCGCAGAGCGCGCAACATTGGACTTATGCCGCGTTGAAACGCGCCATACTGGGCACAGGCGCCGGCTTGCTGCAGGCGGGTCTGTTCCCGGGTGATATCGCGTTGATGCGGTTGGGAAACACGGTTGATTTTCCGATTGCGTATCTGGGCGCAATTGCGGTGGGGATTGTCCCCGTTCCAACCTCGTCTCAACTGACCGAGCCAGAAACGACGAAAATCATTCAGGATCTGAAACCAGCGGCTGTGCTGCGTGACCCATCGGTGGCTTGTGCTCCTCATCCAGTTCAAGTTTCCTTGTCCGACCTGACCATGATGCGGGACCTCGCACCCGCCACAGTCCAGATGGGCGACCCCGAGCGTTTGGCTTATGTCGTCTACACCTCCGGCACTTCGGGCAAACCCCGCGCCGTTGCCCATGCCCATCGAGCGATCTGGGCGCGGCAGATGATGGTCGATGGCTGGTACGGGTTGCGCGAAGATGACCGGTTGTGCCACGCGGGTGCCTTCAACTGGACCTATACGCTGGGCACCGGGTTGATGGATCCCTGGACAATCGGTGCCACGGCGCTGATCCCAGAACCGGGCACCGATCTGACCGCCCTGCCCGGCTTGCTGCGCGACCACCAAGCCACGATCTTTGCCGCCGCTCCGGGGGTGTTCCGCAAGATCGTATCGTCCCCTGATAACCTGCACCTGCCCGATCTACGCCATGGATTGTGCGCCGGGGAAAAGCTGTCGCCTACGCTGCACCATGCCTGGATGCGCGCCACGGGAACCGAGCTGTTCGAAGCTTACGGTATGTCCGAATGTTCGACCTTCATCTCCTCCAGCCCTAACCATCCGGCACGGGGAGAGTCATTGGGACAACCGCAACCCGGTCGTCGCGTTGCGATTCTGGGGCCCGACGGCCCTGCACCGCGGGGTCAGGCAGGCACCATCGCCATCCACCGTTCGGACCCCGGCCTGATGCTGACCTATC
Organism: Ruegeria lacuscaerulensis; assembly: GCF_013034685.1. GTDB lineage: Bacteria > Pseudomonadota > Alphaproteobacteria > Rhodobacterales > Rhodobacteraceae > Ruegeria > Ruegeria lacuscaerulensis_B. The sequence continues at coordinate 145,919 of NZ_WQGO01000001.1, forward strand.
TGAACGCCCCGGACGAGGCGCAAGCGCGAATGCAGGGCGACTGGTTTTTAACCGGAGATCAGGGGGCGATGGCCGTTGACGGCCAGATCACTTATCTGGGGCGCGACGATGACATGATGAACGCGGGCGGCTATCGGGTCTCACCGATTGAGGTCGAAGCGGTGCTGTCGCAATACCCAGGCATCGCGCAGGTCGGAGCGGCAGCGGTTGAGGTCAAACAGGACACTTTTCTGATCGCCGCTTTCTATACCGGGCCGGAAGAACTGGACGAGGCGGACCTGCGCACCTATGTGGAAGCAAATCTGGCGCGCTACAAGCAACCGCGCGCCTTTATCTATCTGCCCGAACTGCCGACCGGTGGGAACGGCAAACTCCTGCGCCGGGCGCTTCCGGCCTACTTCAAGGCGAGCCAACAATGACCCAGACCGTCAAGCTTGATATCATGTCCGACCCGATTTGCCCGTGGTGCTATATCGGCAAGACCCATCTGGACAAAGCGCTGGCCGCGATCCCCGACCACCCCTTCGTCATCGAATGGCACCCGTTTCAGCTGAACCCCGACATGCCTGATAACGGCATGGATCGTCGTGAATATCTGGAGCGTAAATTCGGCGGCAAAGAAGGCGCCGTGCGGGCCTATGCGCCGGTGGTCGAACATGCCGAGAATGCCGGGCTGAAGATCGACTTCGAAGGCATGAAGCGCACCCCAAATACGCTGGACGCGCACCGCCTGATCCATTGGGCCGGGATCGAGGGCAAGCAAACCGAGGCCGTGGACGCCCTGTTCGACGCCTATTTCGTCCAGGCGCGCGATATCGGAGACCATGAGGTTCTTGGCGATATTGCAGACAGCGTCGGCATGGACGCCGCCGTAGTGTTGAAACTGTTGAAGTCAGACGCAGACCGTTCGGATATCAGCAACCGCGACAGCCACTCGCGCCAAATGGGCGTGAACTCGGTCCCGACCTTCATCGTGGCCAACCAGCACGCCGTTCCCGGTGCGCAGCCGCCCGAGATGTGGGAGCGCGTGATCGCGGACATCATGTCTCAACTTGAGGCCTCCCCTGCAAATTAGCACAGGTCTGTGTGCATTGGCATGACTGGCGCCCCCTGACCGCGCGTGATAGCGCGAACGGGTCAGGAGGGCACCATGGCCAGTCGCATGTCTCGCGGAGAGTTCGTCGCACTTGTCGCAATGATGTTTGCAACAATTGCGTTTTCCATCGATTCGATATTGCCTGCGCTGCCCGATATCGGCGCACAGCTTAGCCCCGATGACACCAACAAGGCGCAACTTATCCTGACATCCTTTGTGCTGGGTATGGGTATCGGCACCTTCTTCACCGGCCCGTTGTCGGACGCTTTCGGGCGCAAACCTGTAATCTATGTAGGCTCGGCCCTTTATATCCTTGCCGCTGCCGCCGCATGGGCAAGTTCTTCGCTGGAAATGCTGCTGCTGGCCCGCGTTCTGCAAGGTGTCGGCAGCGCCGCGCCGCGTGTGGTCGCCATGGCCATAATCCGCGATCTCTATTCTGGGCGCGAGATGGCGCGGATCGTCTCCATCGCCATGATGATTTTCACTTTGGTCCCGGCCATTGCACCCATGATGGGCGCCGGCGTGATCGCCTTGGCCGGTTGGCGCGCGGTCTTTGTCTCCTTCATGCTGTTTTCGCTGATCACCATCGTATGGATGGGCCTGCGTCTGCCCGAGTCGCTGACGCCCGAAAACCGCCGTCCCTTGCGCTTGCCGCTAATGCTGGATGCCGCCCGCGAGATGTTCAGCCACCCCACGGTGCGCCTGTCAATCATGGTGCAGACCCTGTGCCTTGGCATGCTGTTTACCATGTTGACCATGGTCCAGCAGGTCTATGACGAGATCCACAACAGCGCCCACAGCTTTCCCTTCTGGTTCGGCTTTGTGGCACTGATGTCGGGCTCGGCCAGTTTGCTGAATGCGACCCTTGTTGTGCGTCTGGGCATGCGACGGTTGGTGACTTGGGGGCTGGGCGGTCAGATCCTGTTCACCTCATTCGTGCTGCTGCTGAATTCGTTCGACCTGTCGGCCAACCTGTCCTTTGCGCTATTCGTCAGTTGGCAGACAGCGGTGTTCTTCATGGCCGGAATGACCATGGGCAACCTCAACGCCATCGCGATGGAACCGATGGGCCATATCGCGGGCATGGCGGCTTCGGTGATCGGTTCGGTTTCAACCGTTCTGGCCGCGCTGATCGCTGGCCCAATCGGTCTGCTCTTTGACGGTTCGATCCTGCCTCTGGGCGCGGGTATACTGACCATGAGCACATTGGGTTTCGGCCTGATGCTGCATATGGGCCGGATCGAAAACAGACTACTCGTCTGACCTGTGCAGCTTGATTGAAACGCGCTAACCTCCGCTCGACCCGAGGGGAGACTGAAATGAGCGACTATTACGATCTGGGCCCATATTCCTGCCCGATCACTACGACTTCACACGACGCGCAGCTTTGGTTCGATCGGGGGCTGAACTGGACCTACGGTTATAACCATGACGAGGCCGTCGCCTGTTTCCAGCGCGCTGCCGAGGCCGACCCGGACTGTGCCATGGCCTTTTGGGGTATCGCTTATGCGGCGGGTCCTAACTATAACCTTCCCTGGGATTTGCGAGATGACCGCGGGAAGAAAAAGTCGCTCGAGCAAGCCTATGACGCAGCGCAGCAGGCACTGGCTCTGGCCTCAATCTGCAACCCGGTCGAACAAGCGCTGATCAACGCCCTACCCGCACGCTATCCGCAGCGCGAACCAATCCCCGACATGCACAGCTGGGACCATGACTTTGCCGAAGCCATGCGTGACGCCTTTGCCGCGCAGCCCGGCAATCTGGACCTGCGCACGGTTTATGTCGAGGCGCTATTGAACCTCACCCCCTGGCAAATGTGGGACCTGAAGACAGGCCAACCTGCCGAAGGTGCCGCAACGTTTGAGGCGCAAACCGCGCTGGAAGACGCCATGACCGACGATCCTGCTGCCATGTCTCATCCCGGCTTGCTACACCTTTACGTGCACCTGATGGAGATGTCGCCAACCCCGGAAAAAGCGCTCAAGGCAGGCGACGTGCTGCGCAGACTGGTTCCCGAGGCCGGGCACCTGGTTCACATGCCCACCCATATCGACGTCCTGTGCGGCCACTACCACGATGTCGTTCAATGGAACCAGCAGGCCTCGGTCGCGGACGTGAAGTATTACGAGCGCGAAGGCGCCTTTACGATCTATACCGGCTATCGGCTGCACAATTACCACTTCGCAATATATGGCGCGCTCTTTTTGGGTCAGATGGCACCGGCTCTGGCCGCAAATCAGGCAATGTGGGACACAACCCCGGAAGAGATGCTGCGTATCGAAAGCCCGCCGATGGCTGATTTCTTCGAAGCCTATCTGTCCATGAAACCTCACATCCTGATCCGCTTTGGTCGTTGGGCCGAGGCCAAAACGCTAGACCTGCCGGATGACCCCGACCTCTACCGAACGCTCACGGCCACAACCCACTATGCCCGCGCACTCGCCCATGCTGCGACCGGAGAGGTTGCCGAAGCCGAAGCGGAAGAATCCCTGTTCCACGCCGCCAAAGCCCGCGTGCCCGAGGCCCGCCGCCTACACAACAACCGAGTCATCGACCTGCTGGAAATCGCCAGTGAAATGCTGCGGGGTGAGATCGAATACCGCAAAGAAAACTATGAAGCGGCATACACGCACCTTCGCCGCTCGGTCGATTTGGATGACACGCTGCCCTACGACGAGCCATGGGGCTGGATGCAGCCCACCCGCCACGCGCTTGGGGCGCTTTTGTTCGAACAAGGTCACGTGACCCAGGCCGAAGCCGTATATCGGGAAGATCTGGGTCTGGGCGGAACGCTCAGCCGCGCCTCGATCCACCCGGACAATGTCTGGAGCCTCAAGGGCCTGCATGATTGCCTCAAGGCGCGGAATGAAACGCTCGAAATCCAACAGATCAAACAACGGCTAGACCTCGCTCTAGCTCGGGCCGACCGGGCGGTCGCAGCTTCGTGTTTCTGCGCCCAAGCCGCGATGCAAAGCTAAATCGCGCTAAAGCGCGATGCCTCCGGCGGGGATATTTTTAGCCAGATGAAGCTGGGATCCCCCGTTCATCTGGCCTTAAATATCCCGGGGGAGTCGCGCGACACGCGCGCCGGGGGCAGCGCCCCCTTCCACCGGTTTCAACTGGTTTTGGACTTCTTTTTCTGGGCGATGACTTTCTCGGCCAGATCACGGGCAATCGCAAACGCCCCCTTGATCTTGTCACCGTCATTCTTCCAGTCCCGCCGCACCACAATCTTGTTGTCTTTGACCTTAGCCATGCCACGTTGGTTTTGGATGAATTCGACCAGCCCTTGCGGAGACGCGAATTTGTCGTTGTGGAACTGAATGGTAGCACCCTTTGGGCCCCCATCCAGCTTGGCGATACCTGCGCGTTTGCACATGGCTTTGATGCGAACGACCAGCATCAAGGTGTTTACCTCTTTCGGCAATTTGCCGAACCGGTCGATCAGTTCGGCGGCGAAGCCTTCCAACTCGACCTTGGTCGACAGCGAGGACAAACGGCGATAAAGGCCCAGACGCACGTCTAGATCGGGTACGTAGTCGTCGGGGATCAGAACCGGGACACCCAGATTGATCTGCGGCGCCCATTGATCATCGGCATCCGACAGCCCTTCCATCTCGCCAGCTTTGATCTTGGCAATCGCCTCTTCCAGCATCGACTGATAAAGCTCGTAGCCCACGTCGCGCATCTGGCCGGATTGTTCTTCGCCCAGAAGATTGCCCGCGCCGCGAATATCCAGATCCTGAGAGGCCAGCGTGAACCCGGCGCCCAGCGTGTCCAACGAGCCCAGAACCCGCAGACGTTTCTCGGCTGTGGCTGTCAGGCGGGCACGAGGCTTGGTGGTCAGGTAGGCGTAGGCGCGGGTTTTTGAACGTCCCACCCGGCCTCGGATTTGGTAGAGCTGCGCCAGGCCGAACATATCGGCGCGGTGTACGACCATCGTGTTCGCGGTAGGAATATCAAGCCCGCTTTCCACAATCGTCGTAGCCAGCAACACATCGTATTTGCCATCGTAAAAGGCGTTCATCCGATCATCAAGCTCACCTGCCGCCATCTGACCGTGGACGACCACATAGGTCAGTTCCGGCAGTTGTTCCTTTAGGAACTCTTCGATCTCAGGCAAGTCCGAGATACGCGGGACCACGTAGAAACTCTGCCCACCGCGATAGTGTTCTCTCAGCAAGGCCTCGCGGATGGTGACCGCGTCGAACTCACTGACATAGGTGCGGATGGCCAGGCGGTCGATGGGTGGCGTGCCAATGATCGACAGGTCGCGCACGCCTGTGAGGGAAAGTTGCAATGTCCGCGGGATCGGCGTGGCGGTCAGGGTCAGGACGTGGATGTCGCTGCGCAGTTGTTTCAAGCGCTCTTTGTGGCCGACGCCGAAATGTTGCTCTTCGTCAATGATCAGCAGGCCCAGATTGTTGAACCGAATACCTTTGGCCAGCAATGCGTGAGTACCGATCACGATATCCATGGTGCCGCGTGCCAGCCCGTCGCGGGTTTGCTGCGCTTCTTTCGCTGAAACGAAACGAGAGAGTTGCCGCACTTCAAGCGGGAAACCCCGAAAGCGCTCTTTGAACGAGGCGGCGTGCTGACGGGCCAGCAGCGTTGTCGGCGCGATCACCGCGACCTGAACGCCTGACATGGCGGCGACAAAGGCGGCGCGCATTGCGACCTCGGTCTTGCCGAAACCCACATCGCCACAGATCAGGCGATCCATCGGCGCGCCGGAATGCATGTCTTCCATCACCTCGGAAATCGCGCGCAATTGGTCGTCCGTCTCTTGATAGGGAAAACGAGCGCTGAACTCTTCCCATGCGTGAGGCGGCGGATCCATCACAGGAGCCTTTCGCAGCGCGCGTTCGGCGGCGATGCGGATCAGCTTGTCCGCCATCTCGTGGATGCGCTCTTTCAGCTTGGCTTTCTTGGCCTGCCATGCGCCGCCGCCCAGACGATCCAGCAGACCTTCGTCATGGCCGTATTTCGACAGCAGCTCGATGTTTTCGACCGGCAGGTACAGCTTGGACTGTTCGGCGTATTCCAGCAGCAAGCACTCATGGGCAGCACCAGCGGCGGTGACGACCTCCATCCCCTGATAGCGGCCGATGCCGTGATCCACATGCACCACGAGATCACCGGGGGTCAGGGATTGAGTCTCAGTCAGGAAATTTTCGGCCTTGCGGCGCTTCTTTGGCTGGCGGATCAGGCGGTCGCCCAGCACGTCCTGTTCAGCGATAACGGTCAAGTCGGGGGTTTCAAACCCATGCTCCAGCGCCCAGACGGCCAGATGCAGGCCCCGTTTGCCGACGCGGGTGCCGTCGGTAACGGGGATCGCCTCGGCCAAGCCTTCGTCTTCGATCAACCCGGTCAGGCGTTCGCGTGCGCCTTCGGAATAGGAGGCGATCAGCACCGGGCCTTGGGCCATCTTGTCGGTGATGTGCGCGGCCAGAGCGCCAAACAGGCTGATGCTTTCCTGCTGCCGCTCAGGCGCAAAGTTACGCCCGATCCGCCCGCCCGCGTCGATTACACCCGGCCCGCTAGCCTGTGGTAGCGGGCTGAATTGCAGCACCCGACGATCACCGATCGCTTGCTCCCATGCGGCATCATCCAGGTAGAGCAATCCGGGCGGGGTCGGCTTATAAACCGTATCCATTCGGGACCGGTTTTCCAGCGCCAAACGCCGGGTCTCATACTGATCAGCAATCGTATCCCACCGCGCCAGACGTGCGGGTGTGACCTGATCATCTACGGTGATCGTTGCGTCGGGAAGATAGTCGAACAGCGTTTCCAGCTTTTCGTGAAAGAAAGGCAGCCAGTGTTCGATGCCCTGATGTTTGCGCCCTGCGCTGACCGCCTCGTACAGAGGGTCGTCGGTGCCCGCCGCGCCGAACTCGATACGATAGTTCTGGCGGAAGCGCGTGATGGCAGCATCGTCCAGAATGACCTCGGACACCGGGGCCAGCTCCACCACCTCCAGCTTTTCGGTAGTGCGCTGCGAGACAGGATCGAACCGGCGCGCGCCGTCCAGAACATCTCCGAACAGGTCCAGACGCACGGGGCCGGATTCGCCCGGAGGGAAGATGTCGATGATGCCGCCGCGAATGGCATAGTCGCCGGGTTCCATCACCGTGGGGCTTTGGGTGAAGCCCATGCGCACAAGGAAATTGCGCAGCGCGGCCTCATCCACGCGGTGGTCCACACGAGCGGTAAAGGCCGCCTCGCGTAGAACCTCTCGGGCGGGCACCCGCTGGGTGGCCGCGTTCAACGAGGTCAGCAGCACGAACTGATCTGGCATCTGGTGCACTAACGCAGCCAGCGTCGCCACGCGCGCGGCGGCGATATCAGCGTTGGGCGAGACCCGGTCAAAGGGCAGACAATCCCAGCTGGGAAACACAAAGACCGGCATGTCGGGCGCAAAAAAGGCAAGGGCTGCTCGCATCGCCTCAAGCCTTTTGTCGTCGCGCGCCACATGACACACCGGCCCGCCGGACCGGGCGATCTCGTTCAGGACAAGCTGTGCGTCAAACCCTTCGGGGGCGCCGCCAACCGTGACATGGTTCGGAGCCTTCATCGCCTAACCTTTCCGAATTCTCTATCCCAGAACGCCGATGGAAAAGTTCTGATACATACCCCAAAGCGAGGTAATCAAGATCGAAATCATCCCCACGATCTGCGTATAGATCCTGCACCGCGTGAGGGTTTTCGCCACAAAGGCCAATTCAGGTTCAACCCGGCTCAACTTGCGCGCGGCCGAGATATTGATGAACGTTACCAACACCAGTGGAAACATCAGTAAAAACACCGCCTGCGCAAATTCCACGCCATAGACAAAGCCCAGCATGGCCAGCCCGGTGAAGAAAAAACAACTTAGCCCCAGCAGCGCAAGTCCCGACACCTCGACAATATAAAGCAGCCGATTGCGGTTGATCCGGACGATGTCCAGCAGATCCTGCTCGCTCTGCCCCCCGATCCGGCGGGCGCGCTGAACCAGATCAAACGGCACACCCATCGACCAATGGCTGGCGGTCGACCACAAAACGGCCAGCCCGATCCAATACCACAGGTTCGAAAAGCTGCGCATATCGATGATTTCGAAAATCGAAGAAAACAAGTCCACGCGTCAGCCCTTTAATTCACTGTCCTGAGGGACCCGCGTCGATCGTTACCCTTGAGACTACGCCGAATTCATGCCACCCAATGCACGAATATTCAAGGAGAGCGCGACATGAAACCGACCATCGCCCCTTATCCCCTGACGCGCTTTCGCCGGGCCCGCCAGTCCGAAGCCATCCGCGGACTGGTGCGCGAGAACGTTCTGACCACAGATGACCTGATCTGGCCGGTGTTTGTGCGCGATGGAGAAGGCGTGGAAGAGCCCGTGCCTTCGATGCCCGGTGTCGTCCGCCGCTCGGTCGATATGATCGCAAAAGCCGCTGTTGAGGCTCAAGCATTGGGGATTCCGGCAATTTGCATCTTTCCCTATACCGACCCGAGCTTGAAAACCGAAGATTGCGCCGAGGCGTGGAACCCCGACAATCTGTCGAACCGGGCGATCCGGGCCATCAAGTCCGCCGCCCCCGATATCGCGGTTATGACGGACGTCGCGCTGGACCCTTACAACATCAACGGTCACGACGGATACGTCGTGGATGGCGAGATTGTGAACGATCAGACCGTCGAGGCACTGGTCAAAATGACGCTGGCGCAGGCCGAGGCCGGGGCTGATATCATCGGACCATCGGACATGATGGACGGACGCATCGGGGAAATGCGCCGTGCTTTGGAAAACGCCGGGCATCACAACGTGATGATCCTCAGCTATGCCGCGAAATATGCCAGCGCTTTTTACGGGCCGTTCCGCGATGCCGTGGGCGCGTCGGGTGCGCTGACCGGAGACAAGAAAACTTATCAAATGGATCCCGCCAACTCGAACGAGGCTTTGCGATTGATCGAGCGCGATCTGACCGAGGGCGCAGACATGGTGATGATCAAACCCGGGATGCCCTATCTGGATATCTGTCGCCGTGTGAAGGACGCCTTTGGCGCGCCCACTTATGCCTATCAGGTTTCAGGCGAATACGCGATGGTTCAAGCGGCGGCGCAAAACGGTTGGATCGACGGAGAAAAGGTGATGCTGGAAAGCCTGCTGGCCTTCAAGCGCGCGGGCTGTGACGGCATCCTGACCTATTTCGCGCCCACGGTCGCACGCCTCTTGCAAGGATAAAATTCCAGTGTGACGCGGTTTTTCGCCGATTGTGATGAGTGCGGCGGCAGCTTTCCCGTGACAGGACGCCGCAATCGGCGTAGTCTTGCACATAAGATCGGGATCACCCGGCAAATCAGGCAGTTATACAGAGAAAACATATGAGCAGTTCCAACCTTCCCCGACTGAACCGTCGTGGCTTTGCGCTTGGCATGGCCGGTCTGACCGTGACCGCCGCCTGTGGCAATGGCGTCGGCAATTCCAATGCGGCAACGATCGACGCTCGCGTCGATGCGACGTTGACCGAAATGTATGCGAGCTATCCCAACACTGTTGAGATCGCCAACAAGGCCAATGGTATGCTAGTCATGCCACTGATCACCGAAGCAGGTTTTGTCTTCGGCGGCGGTTTTGGGCGTGGCGCGCTGCGCATCAACGGGGCAACAGTAGACTACTACTCAGCCGTCAAAGGCACCGCCGGCTTACAGATCGGCGCCCAGCAGTATGCGCATGTTCTGTTCTTCATGACACAAGATGCGCTGAACGACTTCCGCCGCGCCAGCGGTTGGACCGCCGGAGCCGACATCGGCTACGTGGTCAGCGATCAGGGTGACAGCCTTTCGACCGACACGACGACACTGCGCTCGCCTGTTCTGGCGGCTGTGTTTGGTCAAGCGGGTCTGCAAATCGGGGCGACCGTCGAGGGCACAAAATATACGCGGATCATTCCGTAAAGCTGAAATACCACCCCCTCGCTAAGTGCCCGTCATGGCCCAACGGTTGTGGCGGGGTTTCGCGTTTCTAAAGCAGAGTTAAACCTGCATATTTCGTGGCGTTCCTCTTTCGGTTGGTACAGCCTTCCTTTACTCTGCGAACAAGGTTTGACGGAACGGATTATGGACCGCAGATGGGTATAGTTTTTCGCTGGTTGGTGCGTATCACCTCGGCCCTTGTCATGTTGACGCTGGGGGCTGTGCTTCTGGTTTATTTCTTGGCCAGCCAATCCCTGCCCGAGTATAACCAGACCGTCGCCGTGCGGGGCGTGACCGCTCCTGTCGAAATCGTACGAGACACCGCAAATGTACCCCATGTTCTGGGTCAATCCGACCCGGATGTGTTCTTTGGGCTGGGCTACGCCCACGCGCAGGATCGTTTGTGGCAGATGACCGTCATGCGCCGCACCGCCCAAGGTCGCCTGTCCGAGGTCTTCGGTGCACGCACGGTCAATATCGACAAGCTGCTGCGCCGGTTGGACCTGTACGGTCTGGCGCATCGCTCGTTTCAGGTACAGGACGACTATACCAAAGCCGCCTTGCGGGCCTATGCGGCGGGCGTGAATGCGCGTTTGGACGAGATCAACGAAATGGCCCTTGGCCGCGGCGCGCCCGAGATGTTTCTGTTCAACGCCCCCGTTTCGCCTTGGCAGCCCGGAGACAGCCTTGCCGTCATCAAGCTGATGGCGCTGCAACTGTCCGGCCACCTTGAGGACGAGGTGCTGCGAGCGCGCACTTCGCTTATGCTGAACGACTCGGCTCGGTTGGCCGATATCCTGCCCGATGTACCCGGTGCCGGGATCGCGGCTCTGCCGGAATATGCCACGCTCTTTCCCGGACTTCCGCGCTATGCCCATGGCACGCCGATGCCCGATAGCCCGCTGTCACCTTTCCCCAAGCGCGGCCTTGCAGGCGCGTCTAACGCGTGGACAGCTGCCCCCTCACGCTCGGCTATTGGCGGCACGCTGTTGGCCAATGACCCACATCTGGGCTTCACCGCACCTGGCGTCTGGTATCTGGCACGGTTAGAGCTGGCCAAAGGCGGCGTGATCGGCGCGACAATCCCTGGTGTGCCTGCGGTCATGGCCGGGCGCAGTGATCGGCTGGGATGGGGACTGACCTCGTCCTATCTGGACGATCAGGATGTGCATATCGAACGGCTCAACCCCGACAACCCCGAGGAATACGAAACACCGGACGGGTTCAAAGCCTTCCGCGCGCGCCCCTCGATCATCGAGATCAAGGACGAAGCCCCGATCACCCTGACCCTGCGCTGGACCGAGAACGGACCTGTGCTGCCCGGCAGCCACTATGATCTGGAAACGATCACTCCACCCGGTCACGTGACTTCATTGTCTTGGACCGCGCTGAGTGCGCAGGACACCTCCATGTCCGCCGCATTGGCCCTGATGAATGCCAACAGCGTGCGGCAAGGGATCGAAGCAGCCGAGGGCTATATCGCTCCGTCACAGAACCTATCGCTGGTCGATCGGACCACCATCGGGATGAAACTGATCGGGGCCATGCCACGCCGCGCCTTGCGCAACCAAAGCCGGGGCCGTATCCCGACGCCCGGCTGGCTGAACGAGAACCGCTGGCAAGGTCGCCTGCCCTATGCCGACAACCCCGAATTTGTGGCCCCGGCGGGCGGCATTTTGGGCAATACCAACAACAAGATCATCGACCGACCCTTTCCCGAACATGTTTCATACGAATGGGGCGACACACAGCGCATTCACCGCTGGCAGCGTTTGATGCAATCGCGCGAAGTGCACACCCGCGACAGCTTTATCGAGGCGCAGCTAGACACGGTCAGTTTCACAGCCCGCTCGCTTCTGCCGCTGATCGGTGCGGACCTGTGGTTCACCGGTGCCTCTGCACCCGAAGGCACGCCCGAACGCCAGCGCCAGATCGCGCTTGGTCTGCTGGCCGAATGGAACGGCGAGATGAACGAGCACCTGCCCGAACCGCTGATTTATGCCGCCTGGTTGCGGGCGCTACAAATCCGCCTGATCTCGGACGAGCTGGGCCCGCTAGCCGCGGAATACAAACATGTCGAGCCGCTGTTCATCGAGCGCGTCTACCGCGACATCGACGGCGCGTCAGTTTGGTGTGACGTCCGTCAAAGCGCACCGGTCGAAACCTGCACTGACATGGCGCGACTGGCGCTGGACGATGCGCTGATCTGGATTTCCGAGAAATACGGTGGCGCGCTGGAATCTCTGCGTTGGGGCGATGCACATCAGGCCACCCATGATCACCCGGTTCTGGGCTCGGTTCCGGTTCTGCGGTTCTTCGTCAACATCCGTCAATCCACCAGCGGCGGCGACAATACTTTGCTGCGGGGGCGTACCTCGGGCGAAGGGCCGGACCCATTCCAGAACGTACATGGCGCGGGGTATCGGGGCGTCTATGATTTCGCCGACCCTGACAGCTCGGTCTTTATCACGGCCACAGGTCAGTCGGGCCATTTCCTGTCGCGCTACTATGACGATCAGGCGCAACTCTGGCGGCGCGGGGAATACATCCCGATGTCGCTGGACCTTGATCTGGCGCGTGCGGCGGCGGTCGGCGTGACCCACCTGACCCCGCGCTGACAACCGGGTTTTAGGCAAGACATTGCCCTGAAACCAAGGTTTCGTGGACGCAGACCCTTGTTCTGGCTTACGATCTCAAGGTGAAACGATTTGAGACCGGGGGGAATTGATGGCCAGTATTAGAGATACGATGAACAATCTTGCGCGCGACTATGCAATCGCGTGGAGTTCAGGCGACCCGGACGCCGTTGCAAGTTTCTATGCACCCGACGGGCAAATCATCATCAATCGGGGCGAGCCCATTGTCGGTCGCGCTGCGGTGGCCGAGATGGCACGCGGGTTCTATGCAGACTTCCCGGATCTTGAAGTGCGCTGCGACATGCTGCGTTGGGCGGGGAGCCACGCCATCTTTGTTTGGACCCTTGAAGGGCACCATGCACAGACCGGCAACCACGTCGTCGCCCGAGGCTGGGAAGAATGGGAACTGACCGCGGACAACAAGGTCAAATCCTCGCTAGGCTGGTTCGATGCTGACGATTACCAGCGGCAGATCGACGGGGCATAGTGCCTACAAGGCGGCGAACTGCGCCGCCTGTTTATCCGTCCACAAAACGGTGATCTTAAAGCCATCCTCAGTCTGCTCCTCGGTCCGCACGACATCCTGACGGAACAGCCACGCGCGTTTGTCGCCTTCGGCAAAGCTGAGCGTCAGGGTGATCTCGTGACGGACGCCTTGCAGCTTGGTGGCGATCTCGGTCAGCAGCACATCAACCCCGTCGCCCGTCACCGCCGAGATGGCAAAAACCGCAGGATCACGCTCGGCGCGGGCTATGGCGGCTTCGCGATTGTCGTCGGTCAACAGGTCGATCTTGTTCCAGACCTCAAGCCGAGGGCGCGCGTCATCCACACCCAGCGAGGTCAGGATCGTTTCGACATCGCGAGCCTGTTCGTCGGTCTCTTCATGGCTGATGTCGCGCACATGCACGACGATATCCGCGCCCAACACTTCCTCGAGCGTGGCGCGGAAAGCCGCCACCAGCTCGGTCGGCAGGTTCGAGATAAAGCCCACCGTGTCTGACAGGATCACCTCGGGGCCATCGGGCAGCTCTACCCGGCGCATGGTCGGGTCAAGCGTGGCGAACAGCATGTCCTTGGCCATCACCTCGGCCCCGGTCAGACGGTTGAACAGAGTGGACTTGCCCGCGTTGGTATAACCCACCAACGCCACAATCGGATACGGCACCTTGGCACGGGCCGCACGGTGCAGGGTGCGGGTCTTGACCACCTTCTGCAACTGCCGCCGCAAGCGAACAAGTTGTTCGTCAATGGCGCGCCGGTCGGCTTCGATCTGCGTCTCGCCGGGGCCGCCCACAAAACCCAATCCGCCGCGCTGGCGTTCCAGGTGGGTCCAGGCGCGTACCAATCGTGTCCGTTGATAGCTGAGCGCGGCCATCTCGACCTGTAGAACACCTTCACGTGTTCGGGCGCGGTCGCTGAAAATCTCAAGGATCAGCCCGGTCCGGTCGAGGATTTTGACCTTCCACGCTTTTTCGAGGTTTCGTTGCTGAACGGGTGTCACCGGGCCGTCGATCAGCACCAACTCAATTTCATTGTCATGTAGCCGCTCGGCCAGTTCTTCGATCTTACCACTGCCGAACAACAACCCGGCCTGCGCCCGCGGCAGGCGCACGATTTCAGAGCCGACCACGTCGAGGTCGGGCAACGCAGCGGCCAGTGCAACCGCCTCTGCCAGCGCCGGTTCGGGGACACGACGCTGTTCATCTGACTTGATTTCCGGATGCAGCACCCAGGCACGGGTGCGCGTCCTGTCATGTTCCATCAAGAGGCGTCTTCGCCCTCATACAGGTTGATCGGCTGTGATGGCATGATGGTCGAGATCGCGTGCTTATAAACCAGCTGCGACTGTCCGTCGCGACGCAACAACACGCAAAAGTTATCAAACCACGTGATCACACCTTGCAATTTCACACCGTTGATCAGGAAAATTGTGACCGGGACCTTTGCCTTACGTACATTGTTCAGGAACGCGTCCTGCAGATTCTGTCTGTCCGAAGCCATATTTTTATAAACTCGCCATTGTTCTTGCTACGCGCTGCGGACCAACGCGCTCCCTCTGGCGGAGTATGGAGTGTCGTTAACCGAGTTTCCAGATGAAAAATCAATCATTAACACGAGTGTTGATTCTCAGTCCCGCCAGAGCGTGGGCGTAATCAAGGCAATAATGGCCAGAGTCTCCAATCTGCCAATCACCATCGCCGCGCACATGGTCAGCTTGGCGCTTGACGAAAGGTCAATCAGGCGCAGAGGTACATCGGTTGCCAGTTCGATCAGCGGACCCGTGGTGCTGAGCGCCGCGACCGTCAGCACCATCGCCTGTTCGAACCCCGCCCCCATCGCGGCCAGCAACATATTGAACAGCGCGGCGGTCAACGCGAACATCATCAAGAAGATCCACGCAATGAATGCACCATCGCTTTGAATACGTCGGTTACCGCCGCCCACCCCACTGACCGAGGATGGATAGATCAGCCGGTCAATCTCGCGCGCACCATTCAGATAGAGCGCAAACACGCGCAGCAGTTTGACCCCACCGGCGGTTGTCGCGACCCCGCCGCCGATCAGAGCAATGCCCATCAGGATCAGACCCGGCGTGCCAAGGCCAGACAGTTGCTGCGCATCGTTCCAGTTCGCGCTTTCAAACCCTGCCGTGGTCAAAAAGGACAAGCCTGTAAAGAGCATACCCCAAATCACATTGACCGCCTGCATCGGTTCTAACCGGTTGCCGATCTCATTGACCCCCAGCCAAACCCGGACGAACAAAAGCGCAGCGACGGCGCCAACGATCATCAGTCCGATGCGAAATTCTGGGTCTTTGTCCAGGCGCGAATAGCCGGTTGTTGCGGTGTCGGTCGAAAAGGTTAGGCGCGACAAGGCGAAGAAAAGAAACAAGAACAGGATCGCCTCACCCGTGAACCCGGCCTGTGCACCCTCCATTCCGCCGACCGGAGAAATCCCCGAGGTCGCCATCGTAGACATGGCGTGGCAGATCGCCGTCAGACCCTGCTCGCCCGCAATCAACAGCAGCAGGCAGATCACAAGCGTCAGACCGGCATAGATCGGTGTCAGCGTCCGCGCGACCCGGATTAGCCGCCCGCGTGGATCAACCTTTTCGCTTTGCGCCACGCCCGAGACCGGACGACCCGGCTGGCCGCGCGCCGTAACCTCGAACCCGCCTAGCGACAGAGGGGCCAGGATCGCGGCGGCTGAAATCCACATCAGCAGGCCGCCCATCCACCCCACTTGCGCGCGCCAGAAATGCAGAGGCGCGTTTAGACGGTCGGGGTCGGGAAACAGGTCGGCGCCGGTCGTGGTCAGCGCGCTGACCATGTCGAAATAGGCGTTCAGAAAGGTGGTATTCCCCAAAGCGTCATGCAGGGGGATTGCCAGATAAAGGGGCAAAACGGTGAAACTGGCCAGCAATACCGCTAACTGCCCCAAAGTCCCCCTGCGCGGTACACGGTTCGATGAGGCCAAAGCAATGATGGCCACGATGAACAGCCCAAGAAACCCGGAATAAAAAAATGAGCGCGAGGTGTCGTGATCATCCAGAACCAGCGCATAAATCGCGGGTATCCACATGGACAGCGCGGCAAGGGCCCAGATCAGCAGAAACAGCGGCAAACGCCGCACCAATCCGATCCGCTGTGTCCGCGCGCGCTCCATCAGAAGAAATCAATCGAAACCTGCATCAAGCGCTCGACCTCGGGCACGTCCTTGGCCATGGCAAAGATCGCCAGCACGTCTTTCTCTTCGATCCGCAGGCTGCCCGTGGGGCGCAGCAACTCATCACCTTTGCGAACAGCCCCGACCAGAACGCCCTCGGGAAAGTCGATGTCACGCAGCCTTTGCCCCGCCATGGGAGAGGTCGACAGAACCTCGGCCTCGATCACCTCGGCCTCGGCATCGCCGATGGAATAAACCTGCCGCACGCGCCCATGGCGGATGTGGCGCAGGATCGAGCTGACAGTGGTAGCGCGCGGGTTGATATAGGCGTCAATGCCCAAAGGTCCCATCAAGGCCACCATGCTCGGATCATTGATCAGTGCAATCGCCAGCGCACAGCCCTCGGCCTTGGCCCGCACGGCGGCCAGCAAGTTGGCGCGGTCGTCGTCAGTGACGGCCAGCATCGCGTCGGCACGCTCGATCCCGGCTTCGCGCAACAGCGCGGAGTCCAAGCCATCGCCGTTCAGAACAATCGTGCGCTCCAACGCTTCGGCGGCCAGTTCGGCACAGCTGCGGTCGCGTTCGATGATCTTGGCGCGCACCCGGCTTTCGCGTTCCTCAAGCGTCCTCGCAACCTCGAGCCCGACATTGCCGCCGCCCACGATGACCACGCGGTCCTGTTTCTTTTGCGCCTTGCCGAAAACCTCCATCGTGCGGTCGACGTCTTTTACGTTGGCAAAGACATAGCATTCGTCACCAACGAACAGCTGGTCCTCGGACTCCGGGGCAAACAGAGTCCCCTCGCGCCGCACCCCAACCACGATCGAGCTGAGGGTCGAGAACAGATCGGTCAACTGACGTAGGGGCGTGTTTACGATCGGGCAATCCTCGTCAATGCGGATGCCCAAAAGCTGCGCCTGCCCGTCCATGAACATCTCGGTATCAAAGGCCGAGGGGGCCGAAAGGCGGCGCATGGCGGCGGCGGCCACCTCGCGTTCAGGGCTGATGACCACGTCGATGGGCAAGTGATCGCGGCGATACAGGTCGGAATGGATGGCCTGTAAATAGGATTTAGACCGCAATCGGGCAATCTTGCGCTGGATCGAAAAGACAGAATGCGCCATCTGACAGGTGACCATGTTCACCTCATCGGAATGGGTGGCGGCGATGATCATATCCGCATCACGGGCGCCCGCGCGCTGAAGTACATCAGGATAGCTGGCAAAACCGGCAATACCCTGAACGTCCAGTGTTTCCGTGGCGCGACGCACCAGGTCCGGGTTGTTGTCAACCACTGTAACGTCATTCAGTTCGCCCGACAGATGCCGCGCAATCTGCCAGCCAACCTGACCGGCCCCGCAAATGATGACCTTCATATACCTGGCCCTTCTGCCTGAAAGGATTGAATGACAGATGGCCCCAAAACGGTCAATCGAATTGTCATTTCCGCCTGCCGAGGGCAAGATAAGCCTATGAAAACAGTTGCCCGTTTCCTGATACCTGTCTTTGCGTTGACCTCATGCGGTCCGCTTTCGATGTACTACCAAGAAGGCGCAAGCGTTTCGCGTGTGCAGACCGAGACTACACAATGTCAGGTTCAGGCACTGGATGACGCTCCGGTGGCGACCCAGGTGCGTCAAGGCCCCCCCACCTATTGGCCGGGCCGTACCCGCTGCGACGGGCGCGGCAATTGTTATCGCACAGCGGGATGGTGGCAGCCTGGGCAGATCTACACCGTGGACGTCAATAAAGGCCTACGCGACCGTGTTGAAGCACAGTGCATGGCGGCCAAAGGGTATCGCCCGATCAGCCTGCCACCGTGCAAGCAACGGATAAAAGCCAGTGTCCCAGCCGCACGCACGACCCAATTTCCGCCGATTGGAACCGAGTCCTGCTTTGTTAAATTCGACGACGGATCGTTTCAGATCATCACACCCGGCCAGACGGGGTGAAGGACCGGCGGATTATTCCGCCGGCTCCGGTTCGTCCAGTTGCGCCACCCTTGCGCCCGATTTGTTCGACGTCACCACGCCCAGTGATTTCAGCTTGCGGTGCAGCGCGCTGCGCTCCATCCCGACAAAGCTGGCGGTGCGGCTGATATTGCCGCCAAAGCGGTTGATCTGGGTCAGCAGGTATTCCCGCTCGAACGCCTCGCGGGCTTCGCGCAGCGGCAAGGTCGCCAGCGCGCCAGACAGAACAACGCGGCCGGAATCGTCGGCCTTTTCATCCTCGGTCGGCAGTTCCTTAGCCTCGATCGGCCCCGTGCCGTCGCCCAGGATCAGCACCCGTTCGATCAGGTTTTTCAACTGACGCACATTACCCGGCCATGTCATGGTCTGCAGCAAGGCCACCGCTTCTTCGGAAATCTCGCGAACCGGCAGGCCCTGCGTTTCGTTGCACATCTCGATGAAATGCTGGGCCAAAACCGGAATATCTTCGCGCCGATCCTCAAGCGAGGGCACGTCGATCGGCACCACATTCAGCCGGTGATACAGTTCCTCGCGGAAGCGATCAGCGGCAATCTCGGCATCCAGATCCTTGTTGGTGGATGAGATCACGCGCAAATCCACCCGAACCTTGTCCGACCCGCCGACACGTTGGAATTGCTGGTCGACCAGCACGCGCAGGATTTTGGATTGCGTGCCCAACGGCATATCCGCGACCTCGTCGAAATAGACCACACCGCCATGCGCCTCTTCCAACAGACCTGATTCCACCCCCCGGTCCGAGGATTCGCGGCCAAACAGAACTTCTTCCACGCGCTCGGGTTCGATCCCGGCGCAGTTTACGGTCACGAAGGGCGCGTTGGCACGGTTTGAATGCGCGTGGATATAGCGCGCCGCGATCTCTTTGCCCGACCCTGCCGGGCCGCTCAGCATAACGCGGCCGTTCGATTTTGTGACCTTGTCCAACTGCCCCTGCATCGCTCGGAACGAGGCGGATTTGCCGATCATGTCGGAATTTGTCACCTCTTTGCGCTTGAGCGAGGCATTCTCGCGACGTAGACGCGATGTTTCCATTGCGCGGCGGATGACCACCATCAACTGGTCAATATTGAAGGGTTTTTCGATAAAGTCATAAGCCCCCTGCTTGATCGCCGCGACCGCAATTTCGATGTTGCCGTGGCCGGAAATAATCACCACCGGCACATCCGGGTTGTCACGTTTGACGGCTTTCAAAATATCGATCCCGTCCATCCGGCTGTCCTTCAGCCAGATATCCAGAATCAACAGCCCCGGCGGTTCCGAGTTG
Organism: Ruegeria lacuscaerulensis; assembly: GCF_013034685.1. Lineage (GTDB taxonomy): Bacteria > Pseudomonadota > Alphaproteobacteria > Rhodobacterales > Rhodobacteraceae > Ruegeria > Ruegeria lacuscaerulensis_B. Next base: position 165,527 of record NZ_WQGO01000001.1, read on the forward strand.
ATCTGGGCCATGCACTCATCCGAGTTGCCCGCCAAGCGGGTCGTATAGCCCTCGTCCTCCAGAATGTCGGACACCAGTTCGCGAATATCGCGTTCGTCATCTACGATCAGAATGTCGCTCATCTTTGGCCTGCTTTCAGTTTGTTTGTTTGAATTGCCTGCTTTTGGGGCGCGTCAGACGGGGAAAAATTACCCGCTGGTAAACGGATCACGGCCATCGCGCCAAAATGGTCCTGTCCGTCGAAGACCGGCGCGTCTTCCAAAGTCAGCGCGCCGCCATGTTCTTCGATAATCTTTTTGACGATGGGCAGGCCCAAACCTGTCCCAGCATCCCGCGTTGTCACATACGGCTCGAACAGGCGCGCCCGATCTTCGGGCAGGCCAATGCCGTTGTCTGCAATTGTGATGACGGTACCCGCGTCATCGCTTTCTACGTCCACTTTGATCTGTGGCTTCAGGTTCTCGGGGGGGCCTTTTTGTTTAAGGGTTTCTATGGCTTCCCCGGCATTCTTGATCAGGTTCGTCAGTGCCTGGTTCAACATCGTCGCATCCAGATCAGCTGGGATCGGATCATCCGGCAATTGCGCCGTGATCTCGACATCGGGCTGCCCTGATTGCTGCAACAAAACCGCCTCGCGTACCAGATCGACAACGTTTTCCTCACGCCGATCGGGCTCGGGCATCCGTGCGAATTTTGAGAATTCGTCCACGATCCGCCGCAGATCATTGGTCTGCCGTACGATCACATCGGTCATGGATACAAGGCTATCGCAATCCTCTTCATCCAGCTTGCGCGAGAATTTGCGTTTGATCCGTTCGGCGCTCAGTTGGATCGGGGTCAGCGGGTTCTTGATCTCATGCGCAATGCGTCGCGCCACATCGCCCCACGCGGCCATCCGCTGCGCGCTAACCAGATCGGTCACGTCATCAAAGGCGACAACATAGCCTTCCAGCCCGCCATCCTCACCCCGTCTGGTTGCCATCCGCACCAGCAGGTTTTCAAGACGGCCCTTGCGCGTCACCTTGACCTCACCCTGAACGGCTTCCTGCCCGCTTTCCTTAAGGCTTTCGAACAAGGGCAGAAACTCGGGCACCGCTATGCCAATCGCCAGCGTTTCGTCCCCGCGCGACCAGTCCAACAATCGTTCCGCCGAACGGTTCACCAGTGTAACGCACCCATCGGGATCGACACCAACAACGCCCGACGTGACCGAACTGAGCACCGAATCGAACAACCGACGACGACGTTCGATCTGGCGGGTATTTTCTAGCAGAGTGTCGCGCTGTGCATTAAGTTGCCGCGTCATCTGGTTGAAATAACGTCCCAATATGGCAATCTCATCGTCGCTGGCCTCTTCGATGACTTGAACGCTCAGATCACCGGCCCCCACACGTTGCGCCGCTGTAGTAAGCCGTCCGACGGGACGCGACAGGCGCTCGGCAAACCACATACCCAGCGACATCGCCGCCAAGATCAAAATGACCGCAAATCCCAGATAGAGCAGACCAAATTCGAACAGTACCCTGCCCCGTTCGCTTTCAAGCTGTTGATAGAACTGCACAGTTTCCTTGGTGTCATCCAGCAGCGTCAACAACTGACCATCCACCTCGCGGCTGACATAGAGATACCGGTCCAGATAGGCGCGTAGCGGCACGAGCGCCCGGAATTCACTGTTTTGCCAATCGTCGATGATCAGAAGGCCTGTGTCAGAGGCCTCTACGATCTGCTCGGGCGTCGGTGCCTCATAGTTGAACAGGTAAGACCGGTCGCCGCGCGACTTTATTTCCCCTGCTCCGTCAATGACATAAGCCTCACGCAGCCCACGTTGAATTTGCGATTGTCCTTGCGCAAGAACCGCGCGCAATTCCGCGTCCGAGATATAGAAATCCACCGCGCGCGCATTGTTGAGGTACAGCGCCAGAACCGTCGCGTCCTGCCGCAAACCTTCGCGGTGCTCCTGCTCATAGGCTTCGGCGGCGGTCAGGGATGAGCCAACAACCTGCCTCACCCGGTCCGAGAACCAGCCCTCGAGACCGATATTTACCGTCAGGCCAGCGAAAATCGCCACCGTCACTGTCGGCACCAGTGCGAGCAGGGTAAAGGCACCAATCAGACGCAGGTGCAGACGCGATCCGGCCGATTTCGCCCGGCGCGCGGCGATCAAACTGCCCAATTGGCTGAGAACCAGCGCAGCAACCACCAGCACATAGACCAGATCTGCCAGCAGAATCAGGCGCAGCGACGGCGCGGTTGTGCCCAAGTCAAAGGGACCGATGACCAGATAGGTCACCAACGCCAGAACCGGGCCCAGAAGAACTAGACCCAAGGTGCTAATATTGCGCAGCTTTCGGGATTTCCGCCACCGATTAATCGATAGGATCAGCCCGCTCTGTGCTCGGGATGCCACCGTCTGCCCTCATCCTGATGCGCCGTTTTCACGGCAAACCGCCATATTTCGTGGTCCTTGTCGGGGTTGAACCCGAATGCCACGCTTTGTGTGGCGATATTACATCAGTTTGCGGCGGCGTGTCACCTGAATATCGAGGTCTGTGATCTTTTTCCGCAGCGTATTCCGGTTAATCCCCAGAAGATCAGCACATTTTGCCTGATTTCCGCCGGTTGCATCCAGGGCCAACTCGATCAGAGGGGCCTCTACCTCGCGCAGGATGCGTTGATACAGGCCCGGCGGCGGCAGAATATTGCCGTGCAAGTCGAAATACCGCCGCAAGTGACGCGCGACCGAAGTCGACAGTTTCTCGCGCTCACCATCGCCCAGAACAGGTTCGGCTTCGGGCTGGCTGCCCAGAACCGCCTCGACCTCGGATTTCGAGATTTCATCGGCGCGGCTGGTCAGGCTGAGGCGGCGGATCGCGTTTTCCAACTGTCGCACATTGCCCGGCCACGAATAGCGCCGCACCAGCTCTACCGCATCCGGGCTGAGCCAGCGTTTGGTGCCGTGTTCGCGCTCTTCCCGCGCCAGAAAGTGGTCGGCCAAAAGGGTGATGTCATCCACACGTTCGCGCAGCGCAGGCACGTGGATTGTCGCGCCGCACAGACGGTAATACAGGTCCTGACGCACGCGCCCGCTCTCCATCGCGTCGGTCAGGTCCGACTGGCTGGTGGCCATAAAGCGTGGGACGTGGTCGCCGGGCGTGTCCATCATGCGGACGATGCGAGCCTGCAGTTCGTCCTCGATATCGGCAATCTCGTCGATCAGCAACGTCCCACCTCGAACCCGCGCCATCACCCGCGCAGGACCTTCCAGATCGCGCAAATCAGCGGCTGTTGCCGTGACAAAGGGCAGTGTGCGGCGGTCTGAGAAATCATGAATAGCACGCGCAATCAATGATTTACCTGTTCCACTTTCACCAGATATCATCACCGAAAGATCAGTGTTCATCACCCGTGCGACCAACCGGTACAGCGCCTGCATCACCGGGGTCCGCCCGACTAGGGGTAGTTCTTCTGGGCGGTCCTGCGCCGGTTCGCTGGCGTCGGTTTGCACGCGCTGTTTCTGCTCCAGCGCCCGCGCGGTCCGTTTCATCAGATCAGGCAGGTCAAACGGCTTGGGCAGATAATCATAGGCATCGGCCTCGGCCGCCTGAATCGCCGTCATGATCGTGTTCTGGGCCGAGATCACGATGACAGGCAGGCCGGGTCGGTCCTGCGCGATCTTGGGCAGCATCTCCAGGCCATTGCCATCCGGCATAACGACATCTGAGATCACCACATCGCCTTTTCCTTCGCCAACCCAGCGCATCAGCGTGGTCAACGAAGAGGTCGCGTGCACCTTGCACCCCGCCCGCGTTAGGGCCTGTGTCAAAACGGTGCGGATCGTGCGGTCGTCATCTGCGACCAGTACTGTTCCATCCATTGGTGCTCTCCTTAAGCTCTTCTCGGCTTTGTCTTACGTTGCATCCTTCGGTGCCCGCCTCAGCGAGATACGAAACACCGTACGGCCCGGCACCGAGTCGGCGGAAATCCAGCCGTCATGGTCCGAGATGATCTTGCTCACCAGCGCCAGCCCGAGGCCGGTGCCGTTTTCCTTGCCCGACACGAAAGGGTCAAAAATATCGCTACGGATTTTCTCGGGCAGGCCCGGACCATCGTCGATGATCTCAACCTGCAGGGGCAACGAATGGCCCGAGCCATCGCTGCGCCGCAGGCGGAAGGAATGTTCGAAATACGTCCGCAGACGAATGGTTCCGCCTTTTGGATCAGCTGCTTCCGAGGCATTCTTCAACAGGTTCAGAATGACTTGGAGAAATTGATCGGGGTCGCCATAGGCCAAGGGCAACGAGGGGTCGTAGTCCTCGATAATCTTCATATGCGCGCCGAACCCCAGCAACGCGGACCGTCGCGCGCGGTCCAGAACGTCGTGGATATTGACGGGTTTGAAGTCAGGCTCCGACAGGTTTCCGAATTGCTCAACCTGTTCCAGCAGCTTTACAATTCTACGGCTCTCGGCAACGATAAGATCTGTTAACTCAAGGTCTTGCTGAGAGATATTCATGCTCAGCAATTGCGCAGCGCCGGTGATGCCGGCCAGCGGGTTCTTGATCTCATGCGCCAACATCTCGGCCATACCAATCGCCGACTGCGCCGCCGATTTAACCGTATTGCCCCGCGTCATCCGTCCCGCCAACTCGCGTGGTGAGATGATCATGATCATCGACCCCGGATGCCCAACCAAAGGGGCAATCTGTAGCGCGCATTGCAGCGGCGCACGATTACCCGATCCCGCATCTACATCATTCACGAACAGGGGTGTTCCCTGTGCCCGCGCCCTCTCGAACGCTTCCTCGAGGGGGGCATCAACCGCGATCTGATCCCACACCGGGTGCCCGATCACCGATTTACGCGAGGCGTTCAGGAAGCCCTCTCCGGCTGAATTGACGTCGGATATCCGATCGTCGCCATCAATGATGAAGGCTGGTACCGGAAGCGAAGTCCAAATACTCTGGTCCGAATTCATGCAACCGCCTCCACTTGCGTCCCAAGCGCGTCACCCAGCAGGCGGATCACCTCATCCGTATCGCGAGAAGTCAGAACAGCGCGGCGCAAGGCTGCGGGCGTTCCGGCCTGATCCATGTACCAACCCAGATGCTTGCGCGCGACGCGCAGACCCAGATCGGTACCGTAAAAGCCCAACATCGCCTGATAATGCGTTCGCACCATCTCGATCAGGTCATCGCCCTGCGGCACCACCGGTGCGGGCGCGCCATAAAGATCGTGGCATATCTGCGCCAGGACCCAGGGCTGACCCTGTGCGCCCCGACCGATCATGACACCATCCGCGCCTGACTGGTCCAACGCGGTTCCCGCTGTTTCCGTATCCACGATATCCCCGTTTGCGATGACGGGGATATCGACCGCCTCTTTCACTGCGCGGATCGCCTGCCAGTCCGCCTGCCCTTTGTAGAACTGACAGCGCGTGCGCCCGTGGATCGTCACCATTTGCACGCCCACCTCCTGCGCGCGCCGCGCGACGTCCGGCGCGTTCAGTAACTTGTCGTCCCACCCCAACCGCGTTTTCAGCGTGACCGGAACATCGACCGCCGCGATCACCGCCTCGATCAATGTCAGCGCATGATCCGGCGTTTTCAGCAGCGCCGAGCCGGAATAGCCATTCGTTACCTTTTTGGCGGGACACCCCATGTTGATGTCGATCACCCGCGCGCCCCGATCAGCGACCTGCCGGGCGGCCTCGGCCATCCAATGCGCCTCGCGCCCGGCCAGTTGAACGGCGGTGTTTTCCACGTCGGCCGACAGCTCGGCCCGTTCGCGCACGCCGGGTTTGGCCTGCACCATTTCCTGACTGGCGACCATCTCACTAACCACCATGCCCGCACCAAAGCGCATCACCAGATCGCGGAACGGGCGGTCGGTGATTCCGGCCATCGGGGCCAGCAGAACCGGAAGGTTCAGGTCTTTGTCAGCGAGTTGCAGTCTCAACGTGCTTAATCCTTGGGCAGTCGCGCTTTTGATATCGAATTTGGCGTATATGAACAACAAAACGGCGACGAAAAAGCCCTCGAAATCATCACTTGCCTAATTATTGGGCAGATTAACGCGAGTGATTGCCTCTGCATTCACCGCGCCCTAAACATTCCCCTGAATTTGCCGGAGACACTCCTTATGACCACCGCCGCCATTATCGTTGCCGCAGGACGCGGCCTGCGCGCCGGAGGGGGTATCCCAAAACAATGGCGGCCTCTAGCCGGACGCCGCGTCGCCGACTGGACGATCGAGCGGTTTCGTGAGCAGGTCGATCATATTGCGCTGGTTCTGTCACCGGATGACCAAGATGCGTGGGCAGAGCTTGCCGAATCGGGTCTGATTCTGACCGCAGGCGGCGCGGATCGCGCGGGATCGGTGCGCAATGGGCTGGCCGCCCTGAGCGGACTGGATGTGACCCGCGTTCTGATCCACGACGTCGCCCGCCCCTGTGTCGGCACGCAGATTATTCACAACGTGTTGCAAGCGCTTGAATCTGGCCCGGCAGCAGCCCCCGGATTGGCGGTGACAGACGCGCTTTGGACCGGAGATGGCGTAACCGTCACCGGCACACAAGACCGCAGCGGCCTGTTCGCCGCGCAGACGCCGCAGGGCTTTCACTATGACGCTATCGTCGCGGCCCATGCCGCGCATTCCGGTGGTGCCGCCGACGATGTCGAGGTTGCCCGCGCCGCAGGGTTGGATGTAACCATCGTGCCGGGCGACGCGGACAATATCAAAATCACACGGCCCGAGGATTTTGCCCGGGCGGAACGCATATTGGGAACGAATATGGATGTAAGGCTGGGCAATGGCTATGACGTGCATCGGTTTGGCGACGGGGATCATGTAATCCTGTGCGGCGTGCAGGTGCCGCATGATCGCGGCCTTCAGGGGCATTCGGACGCAGATGTGGGGATGCATGCCGTGGCGGATGCCATCTATGGCGCGCTGGCGCAGGGCGATATCGGCCAACACTTCCCGCCCTCGGACCCGCAATGGAAAGGGGCCGCCAGCGAGATTTTCCTGCGCCATGCGGTCGAACTGGCCGCGACGATGGGATACGCGATCTCGAATGTCGATTGCACTCTGGTCTGTGAGTACCCCAAAATAGGCCCCCATGCCGAGGCGATGCGGGTCGAGATGGCCCGGATCATGGGGCTGCGGACCGATCAGATCTCAGTCAAGGCGACCACATCAGAGCGGCTGGGTTTCACGGGCCGCAGCGAAGGTATTGCTTCTCTGGCTACAGCCTGTCTGGTGAAATCATGAACGCGGCACAATTGATCGGCACCGTCTGTGGTGTGGGCTATCTGCGCCCCGCGCCCGGTACATGGGGATCGCTCGCCGCCCTGCCCTTGGCGTGGCTGCTTCACACGCTGGGCGGTTTCCCCCTGCTGGTGATCGCAACGCTGGCGGCGTTCTTCGGTGGGCTCTGGGCCACACGCGTGATGACTGCAGGACAAGACGACCACGACCCGTCCGAGATTGTTATCGACGAGGTTGCAGGGCAGTTCATCGCGCTCTGGGCGATCTCTTACCCCTCCTGGGCGCATGGTATTGATATAACCGCTCTCTGGCCCGGCTGGGTTGCAGGGTTCGTGCTGTTCCGGCTGTTCGACATCACAAAACCCGGCCCGGTGGGTTGGGCGGATCGCAAGGGAGATGCGATGGGCGTGATGCTGGACGATGTGATCGCCGGGGTGTTTGCCGCCATCGGCGTGCTGATCCTGGCCGGGATCGCGCACGGGGTGTTGGGACTTTGATCGTCGCCACGTTACTGGACCGCGCCAAGGCGCAAGGTGTGATGATTGCCGCTGCTGAAAGCTGCACTGGCGGCATGGTAGCGGCTGCCCTGACTGATATCCCCGGCAGTTCGGCCGTAGTGGATCGCGGCTTTGTCACCTACACCAACGCCGCCAAACAACAGATGCTGGGCGTGAAGGCTGCGACGCTGGATGCTTACGGCGCAGTCTCGGAAGAGGTCGCACGCGAAATGGCCGAAGGCGCGCTGCATCATTCACAGGCACAACTTGCCGTGTCGATCACAGGCATTGCAGGCCCCGGCGGGTCCGAGTTCAAACCCGAGGGCCGTGTCTGCTTCGGCCTTGCCGCCGATGGTTTGCACACACGATCTGAGACAGTTGAATTTGGTCCGTTAGGTCGGGAAAACGTCCGGCGCGCGGCTCGAGATCACGCGCTGGGCCTGCTTTCTCAGGCGCTTTCTAGTATTGCTCAAAAATAGGGCGTGTTGCTCTGATCGCCGCCTATTTAATCACCTTTTCACAAAAAGCCCCGAAAACAGGCTGCTTTTTGTGATGTTGCCTCTTTTTTCCTCGTCCCTGATCCGCTTCAAGCCGCGCCACGCAAGTTGAAGAGGAGACCGGCCGATGAATGGAGCCGATACAGCCTGGATCATTGTGGCAACCGCCTTGGTCCTGTTCATGACATTGCCGGGCCTGGCCCTGTTCTATGGCGGCCTCGTGCGCGCCCGCAACGTGCTGAGCGTGTTCATGCACTGTTTCTCGATCGCTTGTTTGATGAGCATCCTGTGGCTGGTCGCAGGCTATTCCATCGCGTTCGGCGATGGCGGATCAGGCTTGTGGGGCGGTCTGGGCAAGGCGTTTCTGAACGGTGTCGATGCAGACAGCCTATCGGGCACGCTGCCCGAGGTTCTCTTCTTCGCATTCCAGATGACCTTTGCCATCATCACCCCTGCCCTGATCGTCGGCGCTTATGTCGAGCGCGTGGGCTTTGGCTTTGTGCTGACCTTCTCGGGCCTGTGGATGTTGCTGTGCTATGCGCCGGTGGTGCATTGGATCTGGGGTGGTGGCATTCTGACAGATGGCGGCATTTTGGGCGAGGTCGGCGTGCGTGACTTTGCAGGCGGAATCGTGGTGCATGAAACCGCCGGTCTGGCCGCGCTGATTATCGCCGTGGTTCTGGGCCCGCGCCGCAACCGCACGACGCCGCCGCACAATCCGGGCTTTGTCATGATCGGTGCCGCGATGCTGTGGGTTGGCTGGTTCGGCTTCAATGGCGGTTCGCAACTGGCCGCTGACGGCGGTGCTGCGATGGCGATGACCGTGACGCATATCTCGGCCGCGACTGCCTCTCTGACTTGGGCGCTGTATGAGCGGATCAAGTACGGCAAGGCCTCGATGGTCGGTCTAGTGACAGGTACGATCGCCGGCTTGGCCTCGATCACACCCGCCTCGGGCTATGTGGATCCGGTTCAGGCGCTGATCATCGGTGCCGTGGCCGGTGTGTTGTGTCAGGAAGCCGTCAATGTCATCCGCAACGTTCTGAAAATCGACGATACGCTGGATGTATTCGCCGTGCATGGCGTCGGCGGCATCTTTGGCACGCTTATGATCGCCGTCTTTGGCCTGGGCGCCTGGACTGCACAGTTGGGTGGCTTGGTCATCGTAGGTGTGTTCACAGTCGTTGTGACCTTTGTATTGATCAAACTGGTCGCGCTGATCACTCCGCTGCGGGTGGATGCAGAGACCGAGACCAATGGCCTCGATCTGTCGGTGCATGGTGAGCGCGCTTACGACATGACAAGCTGATCGCGCGTCAATCTGAATGTGCATAGCGGGCCCCTTGCGGGTCCGCTTTTCTTTTGTCCGCCCCCTCGACTCTGTGCCCTGCGGCGGGCTATCAGCCCGCAACGTGTTATCAGCCCAGAGGTTTGCATCATGATCCCCAGCTCGTACCCCGACAGCACCGAAATCGCCCGCCTGACCGCGCGCATGCTGCTGGAGATCAAAGCCGTCCACTTCAACGCGCGCGAGCCGTTCACACTGGCCTCTGGCCTGCCCAGCCCGACCTATATCGACTGCCGCAAGCTGATCTCATACCCCCGCATCCGCTCGACCCTGATGGACTTCCTGACCGTCACCGTGATGCGCGAAGCCGGGTTCGAGGCGTTCGACAACATCGCAGGTGGTGAAACCGCAGGCATCCCCTTTGCCGCCATGGTCGCCGAGCGGATGGCCCTGCCGATGACCTATGTGCGCAAAAAGCCCAAGGGCTATGGCCGCAATGCCCGGATCGAGGGTGCAATGTCCAAGGGTGAGCGCGTTCTGCTGGTCGAAGATCTGACCACCGACGGCGGATCAAAGCTGTCCTTCGTGGATGCGATCCGCGACACCGGGGCGACCTGCGGCCACACGGCGGTGATCTTTTACTACGGCATCTTCCCCGAGACCGAGAAAACCCTGGGCGATCACGGTGTGAAACTGCATCACCTGTGCACTTGGTGGGATGTTTTGGCCGAAGCAAAAGCGCAGAAAGCCTTTGATGCAGAGACACTTGACGGTGTCGAAGCCTTCCTGAACGACCCGCGTGGATGGCAGGAAGCCAACAAACCCTCCTAAAGTGCCTGTGCATAAGCTGGGGGTAACTCGGCAAAGAATCGCCCCCTCAGCGCTCGCATCTAGTGCTGCCGCGATGAAGCTGCACTAAATGTTGCGCCGCGCGGTGTTCTTTGGCAAAGTTGTCCAAACTTATCCCAAGCTGAAGTCGAGTTATTCGCGACTTATCTTCAGAGATTTACAGATGGCCCAACGGGTGCCGGATTGATTAGAACTGTCGCACGGGCAGTGGGGACAAAATGAACGAGATAAGCAGTATCGAGCAGGCGGCGGCGCAGATTCAGAACGCCGAAACCATGCCGCATTCCATCGAGGCCGAGCAGCAGCTTTTGGGCGCGATTCTGACCAATAACGATCTCTATGATCGCGTCGCCTCGATCATTGGGGCCGAGCATTTCTATGACCCGGTCCATGCCCGCATCTTCGAGGTGGCGGCCAATCGCATCGCCAAGAATGCTTTGGCCTCGCCCGTGACGCTGAAATCCTTCATGGCCGAGGATGAGGGCCTCAAGGAACTGGGTGGCCCCGCCTATCTGGTCAAACTGGCGGGTGCGTCGATCAGTGCCTTTGCGGTGCATGACTATGCCCAGATGATCTATGACCTCGCCATCCGGCGCGAGCTGATCCGGCTGGGCCGCGATATCTCGGACAAGGCGGCGCGGGTGGATGTCAGCAGCGAGCCCAAGGAACAGATCGTCGAGGCCGAGCAACAGCTTTATCAGTTATCCGAGCAGGGCCAGACCGAACAGGGATTTCAATCCTTCCTCAAGGCGGTCACAGAAGCCGTCAACGTCACCAACGAAGCGTATCAGCGCGGTGGTGGCATGGCAGGGATTTCCACCGGTCTGGCCGACTTGGACAAACAGCTTGGGGGCCTGCACCCGTCCGACCTGATTATTCTGGCCGGTCGTCCGTCGATGGGGAAAACCTCATTGGCGACCAACGTCGCGTTCAACGTGGCCAAAGCCTACAAACGCGGCACCAAGCCAGATGGGTCTGAGGGTGCGATTGACGGCGGAGTGGTCGGTTTCTTCTCGCTGGAAATGAGCGCCGAGCAGTTGGCAGGCCGGGTTCTGGCCGAAGCCTCGGAAATCTCCTCGCACAAGATCCGTCAGGGCGACATGACCGAAGCCGAGTTCCGCCGCTTTGTAGACGCGGCGAAAGAGTTGGAAGCCTGCCCACTGTTCATCGACGACACCCCGGCTTTGCCGATCTCGCAACTTGCTGCCCGCGCGCGGCGGTTGAAGCGGACGCACGGTTTGGACCTGCTGGTCATCGACTATTTGCAGCTGTGTCGCGGCATGGCCGACAATCGCGTCAACGAGATTGCCGAGATTTCGATGGGCATGAAGGCCATCGCCAAAGAACTGAACATCCCGGTCATCGCCCTCTCCCAGCTGTCGCGCCAGGTGGAAAACCGCGACGACAAGCGTCCGCAACTGTCAGACCTGCGGGAATCGGGCTCGATCGAACAGGATGCCGACGTGGTGATGTTCGTGTTCCGCGAGGAATACTACAAAGAGCGCGAAAAGCCCGGCGATCATGAGCTGGAAAAGATGGAAGAGTGGAAACAGGCCATGGACCGCCTGCATGGCAAGGCCGAGGTCATCGTCGGCAAGCAGCGCCACGGCCCCATCGGCACGGTTGAACTCTCGTTCGAGGCGCAGTTCACCCGCTTTGGCAATCTGGTCAAACCCTGGCAGCAGGACGGCCAGATCGAGGGCTACTGACCTACCACATTTCTGGCACATCGAAGGCCGACACGCAGCGTGACGAGCCTGCCAGCGGCGTCAGGTCCGATTTGGTCAGCGATTGCCCCTGCCATCCATGTGGCATGCTCAGCGCGTGGGGTGGGCTGGCGAACTCTACCGTCATTGGCTGAAATCCCGCTTTGCTATAGTAAGCGGGATCGCCATAGGTAACGACAACATCCAAACCGGTCTGACGCATCAGGTCCAGACCATACGCAATCAGTTTTCTCCCAATCCCCTGCCCCTGACAGTCTGTACGAACCGCGACCGGAGACATCAGAACCACGTCGCGCGGATCGTCTTCGTAAAAAAGCCGAGAAAAAAAGATACAACCCTTCAGATCTCCAACCTCGCCAGCGGTGACGCAGAACAGGTCTTCGGGGGGCGTGGTGTCCATTAGTGCTTGCGTCAGCGCAAAAAGCGCATCGCCTTCCGCTTCGCCCTCGGACGCTGCGAACACATCGCGGTAGAATTCAGGAATTGCGGCCTCTTGCCCAGTAAGCCCCGAAGATAGCTTCATAATTTCACCCTTGCCCGCTGCATAACACCGTTTAGCATGATTCCTCGCCTAACCCTGCGACTGCCGTTCGGCAATTTCAATGGGATTGAGATTTTTTGCGATTTCCTGCGCGCTTTTCCCTGATCCGCGGCCAATCCCTGTCCACGTTCCTGTCAAACCGGGCAATAAACGGTGCGTACCCCCTTGACCTGCCGCGATCCAATGTCATGAACAGTGCCATGAGTACCGCACGTTTGACTATCAACCTTCTTGCGCTGGCCAATAACTGGCGCGCCTTGGATGCCAAGACGAATGCCGAGACCGCTGCGGTGGTCAAGGCCGATGCCTATGGGCTTGGGGCTGGCCCCGTTTCCGATGCGCTGGCCGAAGAAGGCGTGCGCACCTTTTTTGTTGCCGCTGCGGAAGAAGGTGCCGAGGTCCGTGCCGCCGTAGGCGCCAGTCCGATGATCGGCGTGTTCTCAGGCCATATGGAGGGCGATGCAGATCTGTTGCAGGCCCATGACCTGACGCCGATGCTGAACTCACCCGAACAGGTCCAGCGCCACGAACAAAGTCTGCCCGGCCACGCCTTCGGCATACAGCTCGACACGGGCATGAACCGTCTGGGTCTGGAACGCTCAGATTGGGCTGAACTGCGCGAACGGATCGAGGCACAAAACCCTGCGCTGATCATGTCGCATCTGGCTTGCGCCGATGAGCCCGACCACCCAATGAACACCTATCAACTGCGCAATTTCCGCGAGATGACCGAGGGTGTCACTGCACGACGCTCCTTGGCAGCAACCGGTGGGATATTGTTGGGACCCGAATATCACTTTGACCTCTGCCGCGCTGGCGTCGGCCTTTACGGCGGCATGCCCTTTGCTGCGGCGAAACCCGTGGTGACAGCGGATCTGCCCGTCATTCAGGTCCGTGAACTTGCCGAAGGTGAGACGGTCGGCTACGGCAACAGCTGGACCGCGCGTCGTCCGTCCCGCATCGCCACCGTCGCGGCCGGATATGCCGACGGGCTGCATCGCGCGATTGGGGGCGGCATCGACGCCTTTGCAGGCGGTCAGCCCTGCCCGGTTGTTGGGCGCATTTCGATGGACCTGATCACCGTGGATGTCACCGACCTGCCCGAAGACCCCGAACGCCTGCGCATCCTGAACGGCCACCAGACCGTGGATGATCTGGCCGAGGCCGCAGGCACCATCGGCTATGAAATCCTCACATCGCTGGGCGCGCGCTATTCCCGAGGCTACGTGGAATGAACCCTTTGTATATGCTGGGCGGGCTGGGTCGCGTCGTCCTGTCCCTGTTTGCGAACTTCGGCAAGGTATCGCTTTTCACGGTCGATGCGATCTCGCACATTTTCCGCCCGCCTTACTACCCGCGCGAATTTGTCGTAGCACTGATGAATATCGGCTGGCTGTCGCTGCCGGTTGTCGGTCTGACTGCCATCTTCACCGGGGGCGCGCTGGCGCTGCAGATCTACGCCGGTGGCGCCCGTTTCAACGCCGAGGCCGTGGTGCCGCAAATCGTTGCCATCGGCATGGTACGCGAACTGGGCCCGGTGCTGGGCGGGTTGATGATCGCAGCGCGCGTCACCTCGTCGATCGCGGCGGAAATCGCGACGATGAAAGTGACCGAGCAAATCGACGCGCTGGTCACGCTGTCCACCCATCCGATGAAGTACCTGACCGCTCCGCGCGTATTGGCCGCAATCCTCACCGTGCCTGTTCTGGTGGCCGTGGGCGACGTGATCGGCATCGCCGGCGGCTATGTGGTCGCAACGCAAAGCCTTGGCTTCAACGCCGCCGTCTACCTGCAAAACACGGTCAATTTTCTTGAGCTGATCGACGTGATCTCGTCCCTAACCAAAGGGGCCGCCTTCGGCCTGATCACCGCCGTGATGGGCTGCTACTACGGCATGAACTCGGGCCGGGGCGCACAGGGCGTCGGGCGTGCCACCAAGTCTTCGGTCGAGGCTGCAGCCATTATGATCCTGGCCGCCAACTTCATTCTGACAGGGGTGTTCTTTTCGGTATGATACGGCTTGAGAATGTACACAAGGCCTTTGGCGACAACCGCGTGCTGCAGGGCATGAACCTTGAGATCCCCCAGGGCACCTCAATGGTGATCATCGGCGGCTCGGGCACCGGTAAGTCCGTGGCGCTGAAGTGTATTCTGGGTCTGATCAAACCCGACAGTGGCATGATCTACGTGGACGGCAAAGACGCCACCAAGGGCGACCGCGACGCGTTTCTGGCCCGCTTCGGGATGCTGTTTCAAGGCGCGGCGCTGTTTGACTCGCTGCCTGTCTGGCAAAACGTCGCCTTCCGCCTGCTGCGCGGCCCGCTGAAACGCCCGCCAGAATACGCCCGCGAGATCGCCATCGAGAAACTGCGCCGCGTGGGTCTGAAATCCGACGTGGCCGACCGCTTTCCGTCTGAGCTGTCGGGTGGGATGCAAAAACGCGTGGGCCTCGCCCGTGCCATCGCCGCCGAGCCCGAGATCATTTTCTTTGACGAACCTACCACGGGCTTGGACCCAATCATGTCGGGCGTCATCAACGACCTGATCCGCGAAATCGTGACCGAGATGGGCGCCACCGCCATGACCATCACCCACGACATGAGTTCCGTCCGCGCGATTGCCGACAACGTCGCCATGCTGCACGGGGGGGTGATTCAGTGGACCGGCCCTGTCAGCCAGATGGACGCATCCGGTGATCCTTATGTGGAGCAGTTCATCAGCGGCAGTGCCGAGGGGCCGATTGAGGCGGTGCGTTAATCTTCGTTCTTTGCCATCCAATATGCCGAACGCTCGACAATTTCCTGCGGAATGACTTCGGCGCGCCTAGTCTGCAAATTGAGCAAAACGCATTTGAAAACGGTCGTAAATGCAGGTTCTCCATCAGCAACGCGAACTAGTTTGTGGCTGAAAGTCATAGATTTCGTTCCAACCTCTAGAATCTCGCTTTCCATCTGGATGGCTTCGCCAGCACTCAATTCCGCAAGAAAATTGCTGTCTGCATGGACCACCGCAAAGGACAGCTTTCGTCCCGACCGCATGTCGTCGGCCGTAAGCCCCAACTCAGCCTGCAGCGCAAAAACGGAATCCGAACAGGCTGCAAAATACTTGGACACATTCATGTGCCCAAGAAAATCACAGTCCGATGGGTCGACAATTGACTTGTAGGCCACAAAACCCGACATCGTTCCTCCCTTCAAAAAATAACTCTGTGGTGAGCGCTGATTTCGGTTAAGCATAGCAGAACATCGCAGCGAATTTTTAATCTCGCCAAGACACCCAGTCATGCCCCTCCGCCTCGCCACCCTCTCGCTCCTAATCCTCTACCCCATCGCATGGTTTGCCCCTCTGATGCGCGCAGGCCTGCTACCCATCTTCGGCCTTAGCGAAATCAGTGTCATCACCGGGCTGCAGTCGCTCTGGAAATCCGACATCTTCCTCGCGCTGGTCGTCACCGTCTTCGCCCTCTTCGCGCCCTACATCAAAACCATCGGCACAGCCCTGATCCAATGGAATCTGTTAGACCCGCGCGTCCAGCCCGCGCTCAACGTCCTTGGCAAGCTGGCCATGGCCGATGTTTTCCTGATCGCGCTCTACATCACACTGGCCAAGGGCATCTCTTACGCCACCATCGAAACCGCCTGGGGTCTTTACCTGTTTACAGGCTGTATTCTGGCCTCGCTGGCGTTGGGACATATTACAGAGATGACATCCACCTCACGAAAAGCTTAAAGCCAATTGATTGAAAACACTTACCCAAGTATCATCTTAATATTTCGAGCAGCAAATTGTAGTTTTCGGGTCCGTAGCGGATCACTCTGTATGCGTTAAGTCTACTCCGCTTCGGCTCCGGTGTGTTCCGGTTCTAGAAGGAGATCGACAACCATGGCCGCCCTCCACAACATAACATTGCAATTTCAGAATGCCTTTTTAAGACTGACTTTTTTCCTCATCTGCATGGCTGCGCTTGCGGCCGTGGCAACCACCGCATTATCCGCACTCGGGGTCCTACCCTGGCTGACCATGCAAGCTGGTTTCGGCACCGCGCCGACCGCAGATGCGGGCATGTTCATACAGATCGGATTGACCGCACTGATTCTCATGCTGGCCTTCTACCTGCCCGCAAATAGCCGGATGATGGCGCTTGAAAATGCGCATCGCAAGTTTGCGATGAACATGCAGGACATAACTTACGCTTACCAACTGGCTCATGCCGCGGATCGGGGTGACACATTCATGATGTCGTCCGAGTTCGATGCCGTCAAAGAACGTATCGCCTTTTTGCGCCAACATCCTGACCTGCAAGCTCTGGAGCCTGAAATTCTGGAACTCGCCGCTCAGATGAGTCAGATCAGCCATGAATTGGCCGTCACCTACAGTGATGAACGCGTGGCCCGAGCGCGCACCTTCCTGCAACAGCGTCAGGAAGAGATCGAACAATTCCAGCAGCGCATCGGTGACGCTCAAACCATCCAGCAAGAACTGCGGCAATGGACCCGCGATGTCGAAATCGAAGAATCCATCGCCAAATCGCAACTGGCACGCCTGCGGGACGAGTTGTTCGACCTGCTGCCCGAACTTTCGACCCAGCTTCAGGCCCCGGTAGAGGATCGCAAAACGGCGACATCCAGCGTCATCGCCATGTCGCCTTCACGCGCCGCAGAGTAGGCGCCCTTGGGCGCCCGCCGCGGACGATGGCCCGCAGGGCTTGAGGACGTGGCGCGCCACCGGCGGCAATGAAAGCCCGCAAGGGCTTGAAGAACCGCCCCACCTCGGGCACCAAGGGCCGCATGGCAAAGACGACTTTTTCATGCTCGGCCTGTGGCGCCACGCATTCCCGCTGGTCCGGCCGCTGTGACGGCTGCGGCGAGTGGAACACGATTGTACAAGAAGCCCCCCTTTCGGCTGGCCCGGCCAAGAAATCCCTCGGCGGCAAGCGGGGCCAGACCATCGCACTCACGGACTTGTCGACCGAGGAAACCCCTCCGCCTCGCACATTGTGTGGGGTCGAGGAACTGGATCGCGTACTGGGCGGTGGCCTTGTCCCCGCCTCGGCCCTACTGGTGGGCGGAGATCCAGGCATCGGAAAATCCACCCTCTTGCTGCAAGCCGCCGCACGGTTTGCTCGTGCTGGCGTCAAAACCATCTATGTCTCGGGCGAGGAAGCCAGCGCCCAGGTACGGATGCGCGCCCGCCGTCTGGGGCTGGAGGACGCGCCGGTGCAACTGGCGGCAGAAACAAACCTGCGCAACATCCTTACCACGCTTGAGGCGGAAAAGCCCGGCCTTGCTATAATCGACTCGATTCAGACCATGTGGGCCGACAATGTCGACAGCGCACCCGGCTCCGTGTCACAAGTAAGGGCCGCAGCCCATGAATTGACCACGTTTGCGAAACGATACGGCATTTCGATCATCATGGTCGGCCATGTCACCAAAGAGGGCCAGATCGCGGGCCCCCGCGTCGTGGAGCACATGGTCGACACGGTGCTGTATTTTGAGGGCGAACGCGGACATCAATTCCGTATTCTACGCGCAGTTAAGAACCGCTTTGGCCCCGCCGACGAGATTGGCGTATTCGAGATGACGGGTAAGGGATTGGCACAGGTCACCAATCCTTCGGCCCTGTTCCTGTCCGAACGCGGCACGCCCAGTCCCGGCTCGGCCGTGTTTGCCGGGATCGAAGGCACCCGCCCGGTTCTTGTTGAGTTACAAGCACTTGTCGCCCCCTCTCCCCACTCACAACCGCGCCGCACCGTAGTAGGATGGGATAGCGGGCGACTGGCCATGATCCTGGCGGTGCTCGAAGCGCGCTGTGGCGTGCCGTTCACCGGTTTGGACGTCTACCTGAACGTCGCCGGAGGCCTGAAGGTCAGCGAGCCCGCAGCCGACCTTGCGGTGGCAGCAGCCCTGCTCAGTGCGCGCGAGGATACCGCCCTGCCTGCAGATACTGTCGTATTCGGAGAAATCTCTCTTTCCGGGGCTCTGAGACCCGCAGCCCAAACCGAAAACAGGTTGAAAGAAGCCCAGAAACTTGGTTTCACATCAGCTATAGCTCCGGCAGGTGGCAAAACCGGCACTGTGGCAGGTCTGACACTCACCCGACCCTCTGATTTAGTAGGGTTTGTTGGCGAAACCTTCGGAGCAGGTTAAGGTAAAGCCTTGAGAGGCTGAAAAAAACTACAGGCGAGGGCCATGGAAGGTTTTACAATTATTGACGGGGTGGTTGCCCTGATCATCGTGGTGTCGGGTCTTCTGGCCTATTCCCGCGGTTTATTGCGCGAGATTTTGGCAATTGCAGGTTGGGTCGCGGCCGCTGTTTTGGCCTTTATTTTCGCCCCCCAAGCGGTTCCGCTGGTCAAAGAAGTTCCGGTGGTCGGAGATTTCCTGCGCGACAGTTGCGAATTGTCCGTAATCACTGGTTTTGCAGCGGTCTTTGCGGTGGCTCTGATCGTGGTCAGCATCTTTACCCCGCTATTTTCATCGCTGGTGCAACGCTCAGCCCTTGGTGGTTTGGATCAGGCACTTGGCTTCTTCTTCGGGATTGCGCGTGGCATCCTGCTGGTCGCCATTGCCTTCTTTGTCTACGACACCGTCATGACCGGTCAGTCCTATACGATCGTCGATGAAAGCCGCTCGGCCAAAGTGTTCGAACAATTCAGCGACCAGATCGAAGAACAAAACCCGGAAGAGGCGCTTGGCTGGATCACACAGCAATATGAAGAGCTTGTCGCCAGCTGCTCGACCGAGCCCGCCGCGACCGAAGAGCTGACCGAACCGGCAGCAACTGAATAACCCCGAAAGCCCGGCCTTCGCCGGGCTTTTCTTTTACCGGTTAGGTAAAGCCCTCGCCTGCGCAGACGGTGCAGCGGATGTTCTTCAAGCCGAAGCAGCCATCACAGCGGCTGGTTATAGGTTTTCCAAACACATCGCGGCTTTTGACCACTTCGCCTGCGCCATTGCAGATCTGACAGGGCGCGCGCCCCATGCCACGGCATCGGTGACACCGGCGTTTTGGGGGTGTTTCTTTCTTTTGACCCTGTTTGTGTTGCCACATGGCTCAATTCATCCCGGCGAAAAAAATGATAGTCTCTATCCGGTCATGACAGCACACCCTGCCCTGCCTGTCACTTGAACAGGCGTCGTTGCAGCAAATTTCGCCTGCATCAGATGTGAATTGTGATCCTTTGATGACACAGGCATCGTTACGCAGTATGTGAGGGCCGAACTGAGATGGAATCGGAGCCACCGATCTTGCTGTACCCGTTTTCTTTCGCACCAGCCCGTTGCGGTAAGGGTGCGACTGTATCCACAGGCAAGCCAGCGGCTTTGAACAGGGCAAGCGCCCCGATGTTTCTCAACCTGCCGTCAATCGCTACGTCATAGAAAGTTGGAGCCCGTACATGTGTGGGATTTTGGGGATCGCAAGCCGAACGCATGATGTGTTTGCGGAAATCTATGACGGGCTGCTGATGTTGCAGCACCGGGGTCAGGATGCCTCGGGGATCGTCACCTATAACGGCGAATTCTTCCGCGAGAAGAAAGCCAACGGTCTGGTCAAGGACGTCTTCAACGTCAAGGATGCGGAAACCCTGCTGGGCAAGGTGGGCATCGGCCATGTGCGTTATCCAACCGCCGGATCGCTGAGCGCCGCCGAGGCGCAGCCGTTTTTCGTGAACGCCCCATATGGCATCTATCTGGTCCATAACGGCAACATCACCAACACGGCCGAACAGCGAGAGAAAGTGACCGGCAAATACAGCCGCCACCTGCGTACCACCTCGGACTCCGAGATTCTGCTGAATGTGCTGGCAGACAAGGTGGCTGATGCGATCAAGGTCAACGGCAATGCCGATCCGGTCCGCAACATCTTTGCCGGTGTGAAGATGACGATGGAGCGTATTCAGGGCGCCTATTCGGTGATCTGTCTGATTGCCGGTGTCGGCATGCTTGCGTTCCGAGACCCGCACGGGATTCGCCCCCTGTCGGTGGCGATCCGCGAGTCGGATGTGAACGGTGACGATTTTGCCTTTGCGTCCGAGGATGTGGCCTTTGGCATCAACGGTTTTGACAAACTGCGCGACCTGCGCCCCGGCGAGGCAATCCTGATCGATCTCGACGGCAACAAGCATGAGTTTCAGGCCGTCGAAGGCAAGCTGACGCCTTGTATCTTTGAATATGTCTACCTCGCCCGTCCGGATTCGCTGTTGGATGGGGTCTCCGTCTACAAAACTCAGATGCGTATGGGGCAGACTCTGGCCAAGCAGATTCAGGACTCGGGGCTTGAAATCGACCGGATTATCCCGGTGCCGGACAGCGCCCGCCCAGTGGCGCTTGAGGCTGCAAAGATCACCGGTATTCCCTACCGTGAAGGGTTGGTGAAGAACCGATATGTCGGCCGAACCTTCATCATGCCCGGTCAGGAAGAACGCCAGAAATCGGTGCGCCGCAAGCTGAATGCGGTCCCGTTGGAGTTCAAAGGTCACAACGTGCTACTGATCGACGATTCCATTGTTCGCGGCAACACGATCAAGAAGATCGTGCAAATGTGCCGCGAGGCTGGCGCGAAAAAAGTCTATATCGCCAGCGCCTCGCCGCCTGTGAAATATCCCAATGTCTATGGCATCGACATGCCCACCAAGCATGAACTGGTCGCCAACGGCAAAGAGATCGAAGAGATCCGGCAGGAACTGGGCGCAGATGCGCTGTTCTATCAGAAACTGGACGACCTGATCTGGGCCGCCAAGGAAGGCAACCCCGAGATCGAGGCGTTTGATTGCTCCTGCTTTGACGGTAATTACATCACCGGCAGCGTCAGCGACGATTATCTGGACAGCCTGGAAAACAGCACCCGCGTCAGCAAAAAGCGCGAGGACATGCAGGTGCCGGGCGGGTCTTGGAACGCCACGAAATTGGCGTCGGGTTCATAAATCCAGCGAATCAGAAGCGCGGAAAAGCTCGGATCTTAGTGTCGGTCCGGGCTTTTTTGTCAGATGCAGCGCCGGGGGCAAAATTTTCTGACACACAACTCTCTGGCGAAGGAAACGCAATCGCAATGGGTTCGCAGACCCACGCGAAATTGTGAGAAAACCAGCGAGCACCGCCGCCTTTCGTTTCACCTGCTCATTTGCTAGGCCGCTGCCACCACTCACTCAGACATAAGGGGTTGGGGCCCTTCGCCCCTGCCGCAAACCATGCCAAATTCCACCGTCGAAAGCGCGGCTACGCAGAAGGACGCGCTAAAGAAAAGTTCGGTCGCCCTGTTGGGCGTGTTCGGGCCCAAAACCGAGCTACGAGCGCTGATGCGCCTGTCCTCGGGTCGGGTCAAAGAGGTTAAACCGGGCAGCCGCGTTGCCTCGGGCACCGTCGTAGCCATTGATGCCGAAGGGATCATGCTGCGACAAAGCGGCCAGACCCAGCGGATCGCCATCCCCGGTCGCTAATCCTGTCTTGACGGCTTGCGCGCAGGGGTTCAAACCCCACCCATGACCGATCAGACTAAAATTGCCCTCATCACCGGGGCGTCTCGGGGCCTGGGTGCTGCCCTGGCCGAGGCGCTGGCCCCCGAATACCACATCGTTGCTGTTGCCCGCACCACCGGTGGGCTGGAAGAGTTGGACGACCGCATTCAGGCCAAGGGCGGCGCGGCCACGCTGGCGCCAATGGACATCGCCGACCCGAACGCCATGGCAACCCTGTGCCGGGGCATTCACGATCGCTGGGGCAAGGTGGACCTATGGCTGCATACCGCCATCCACACCTCGGCCCTGACGCCTACGCACTTCATTGATCCCAAGGAATGGGCGAAGGCTTTGAACACCAACGCGACGGCGACTTCAGTTCTGATCCCATATGTCGCGCCTTTGTTGGGCGAGAGCGGTCACGCTGTGTTTTTCGACGACCCCAAGGCGGGTGAGAAATTCTATGGCATCTACGGCGCGACCAAAGGCGCACAGATGGCGTTGGCGCGGAGTTGGCAGCTTGAGACCGAGCGTACTGGCCCGCGCGTGTCTATTGTCGAGCCCGCCCCCATGCCCACAGCCGTACGCGCCCGATTCCATCCCGGCGAGGACCGTGGTGCTTTGACGAGCCCTACGGATGAGGCGGCCCGGATTTTGGCGTCGCTATAGGGGAATGGCCCTTGCGGGCCATGCCTCTGGCAGGGATATTTTTAGCCAGATGAAGCGGGCGGATCAGCCGATATGGGTACCGGTGCGCCCGGCCAGATCGACGAAGAATTGCCACGCTACGCGGCCAGAACGTGCGCCGCGTGTGGCCTGCCATTCGATGGCTTCGGCGCGCAGGGTGTCGGGGGCGACGTTGACGCCATAGGCGGCGCAGTAGCGGTTAATCATTGCGAGGTATTCGTCCTGATCGCAGGGGTGGAAACCCAGCCACAAGCCGAAGCGGTCGGAGAGTGAGACTTTTTCCTCGACCGCTTCAGACGGGTTGATGGCGCTGGAGCGTTCGTTTTCAATCATGTCGCGCGGCATCAGGTGGCGGCGGTTCGAGGTGGCGTAGAAGACAACATTTTCCGGGCGGCCTTCGATACCACCATCCAGCACCGCCTTGAGCGATTTGTAGTGTTGGTCATCATGGCTGAACGAAAGATCATCGCAGAACAGGATGAACCGATGCGGCGCGGCCCGCAGATGGTTTAGCAGACGCGCGACCGAGCCCATGTCCTCGCGCTGAAGTTCGACCAGTTTCAGATCGGGGTATTCATCTTGCAGGCTCCCGTGGACCGCTTTGACAAGGCTGGACTTGCCCATACCCCGCGCACCCCAGAGCAACGCATTGTTTGCCTTATACCCAGCCGCAAAGCGCCGCGTGTTGTCCAACAGTGTATCGCGCGAGCGGTTAATGCCTACCAGCAGGTCCAGATCGACCCGGTTGACCTTTGTCACCGGTTCCAGCCGGTCCGGGTCCACATGCCAGACGAAAGCCGGTGCCGCGCCGAAATCCGGGGCTGCCAAGGGGGCTGGAGCCATGCGCTCCAAGGCATCAGCAATGCGGTTCAGGGCTTGGTCATCCATCAGGGCCTCCGACTGTTTTGGGGTTCAAACCATGATCAGATGCAAGCGGCAAGGCCCATGCATGAAAAAGGCGCGCCACCGGTGAGCGCGCCTGATCAGGATTAAGCCGGTTTACTTGCTTTCTTCGTCGACGATATCGGCGTCGGCTTCTTCTTCGTCGTCATAGTAGCCGTCAGCGCGCAGCTGTTCTTCGCGCTTTTTCTCGACACGGGCCACGAGGAAGATCGAGATTTCGTACAGTCCGTAAACCACCACGAACAGGATCACCTGAGTAATCACATCGGGCGGTGTTACCAGCGCGGCAAGCACCAGAATGGCGACCACGGCGTATTTGCGGACTGAACCCAGACCTTCGGCCGTTACCAGCCCCGCCTTGCCCATCAGCGTCAGCAGAACCGGTAGCTGGAAGCACAGACCAAACGCTACGATGAACTTGATCGTCAGGTTCAGATATTCCTGCGCCGAGCCCTGAAAGACCACGCTCAGCGGTGCGGCGGTTACGCCATCCGTCACGGCCTCCCCTTCAGCGCCGAATTGTTGGAAGCCAAGGAAGAAGTCATAGGCCAGCGGAGTGACCACGTAAAAGGCAAAGCTGGCCCCCAACAGGAACATGAAGGGCGAGGCCAGCATGAACGGCAGGAACGCGTTCTTTTCAGACTTATACAATCCCGGAGCCACGAACCGCCACATCTGCATCCCGATATAGGGAAAGGCCAGAATGAACCCACCCAGCAGTGAGACCTTGATGGCGACAAAGAACCCTTCCTGCGGCGAGATGAAGATCAGCCCACAATCCTGCCCGCGCTCGGCCAGAACGTCACACAACGGTTGCGTCAGAAAGTTGAACAGCGGGGTGGCCACTGTAAAGCAGATGATCATCCCGATCAGAAACGCCACGACGCAGTGGATAAGCCGCGTACGCAGTTCTGCCAGATGCTCGATCAATGGGGCCGAGCTGTCCTCGATCTCGTCGGTCTTGGTCATGTCTTGCTTTCGGATTTCAGCGCGGCCTCGGCCTCTTCGGCCTTGGCCAGAGCGTCAGCCGCCTCTTTCGCCTTGCGCTCGGCGGCGGCGCGCGCAGTCGAGGCCTGGATCTTCTTGGCTTGCTCTGCCCGTTCGGCCGCCAGCTTGCCGGTCTCGCTTTCGGGGTCGAACTTGGTCGGGTCGATGCTCTTGGCCAGATCCTGCGCGGCCTCTTTCACGCCATCCATGGCGCTGCCCACAGGGTTGGTGGCCGCGTTCAGACCCTTCTTGATCTCATTGACACCCGCCTGGTCAGCGGCTTCGTTCATGGCGCTGGAAAACTCGCGCGCCATGCCGCGGGCCTTGCCGACAAACCGCCCCACATTGCGGAACAGCACCGGCAGGTCCTTTGGCCCTACAACGATCAGGGCAACAACGCCGATGACCAGAAGCTCGGTCCAGCCCAGATCAAACATCTGCGCTTAGGCCTTGTCTTTGTCGGTCTCGGGGGTGACGTCCTTGGCCATCTCGGAGGCGTCCTGTTCCAGCTCATCCGCGCCTTCTTTGACGCCCTTCTTGAACGAGGTGATGCCTTTGCCCACTTCGCCCATCAGCGAGCTGATTTTGCCGCGGCCAAACAGAACCAGAACCACAACGGCGATCAGCAGCAGACCGGGAAGGCCGATATTGTTAAGCATGTCTTGTCTCCTTCTACATCGACGCCGAGCGCCGGGAATGTTGTTTGGCCATGTGTCTACGCCTGACGAGCCGCGGACAACAGTGCGCCAGATCAAATCCGCGTTCGAATTCGCCCCGTTCACGCGTTTTTTGGGCGCTGGATTTTCTCAACTGACAGGTTTATGTCAGTTGTACGTGACTAGGAAGAGATCATCGAAACCAGGTCAACGGAGATTGAAATGACCCATGTTGCCGAAATCGTCACCTTTTCCCTCGCTGACAGCACCACACCCGAGGCGTTCGTGAAGCTAAGCCAAACCACCGAAGCCTTCGTACGCGCGGCCCCCGGCTTTGCGCATCGACAGCTGAGCCAAGGCGAGGATGGCCGCTGGACCGACTACGTTGTCTGGACCGATATGAAAGCCGCACAGGACGCCGCCGCGCAGTTCCCGCAACAAGACTTCGCTGCCGCCTTGATGACGGCAATCAAGCCCGACAGCATCCAGATGCGTCACGAGAAAGTGCTATGGAACATGACCGCTTAAACGCGGTTCGGACGGCGTGACATGCGCCGCTCGGATCGTCTGTTCGATATCATCCAAATCCTGCGCGACGGAAAACTGCACCGCGCGCAGGACATCGCGGACCGGCTCGAGGTGTCGGTCCGCACGATCTATCGCGACATGGATACGCTAGTCGCGTCAGGCGTCCCGGTCGAGGGTGAGCGCGGCGTGGGCTATATGGTGCGCGAACAGATCACCCTGCCGCCGCTGAACCTGACCCCGGCCGAGCTTGAGGCGCTGAACCTTGGCATGGCCATCGTGGCCCAAGCCGCCGACCCCGATCTGAAAACCGCAGCCGAGACGCTCGCCGACAAGATCGACGCGGTACTACCCACACAAGTCATCGCCGAGGCCGACGCCTGGAAATTCGCTGTCTACCCCTTTGCCGATGCCGCGCGTGGACTGGCCCATATGGCCCCGATCCGCGCCGCCATAAAATCGCGCCAGAAACTGCACCTCAGCTACCGCCGGATCGACGGCGCACTGACCGACCGCACAATCCGCCCGCTTCATATGGAATACTGGGGCCGCGTCTGGACACTCACCGCATGGTGTGAGCTACGAGACAGCTTCCGCGTCTTCCGCATTGACCTGATCGAAGCCATCCGCCCCCTGCCCGAACTGTTCACAGATGAGCCCGGCAAACGCCTCAGCGACTTCGATCCGCAAACCTGATCCGTCCTTCATCTGGCCAAAAATATCCCCGCCGGAGGCATGGCCCGGACCGGGCCATTTCCTAGTTCAGAAACGGTTCGGGGTCG
Source organism: Ruegeria lacuscaerulensis (assembly GCF_013034685.1). Taxonomy (GTDB): domain Bacteria; phylum Pseudomonadota; class Alphaproteobacteria; order Rhodobacterales; family Rhodobacteraceae; genus Ruegeria; species Ruegeria lacuscaerulensis_B. The sequence goes on from NZ_WQGO01000001.1 coordinate 192,189, forward strand.
ACAGCCTCAAACCCTTTACGAACTTCGAAATGGACATAAGCATTGTCCCCGTCCCGCAGGGCGGCAATCTTCTCACCACGACGCACCCGATCACCCTTTTTCACGGTGATACCGTCCACATTGGCATAAACAGTCAGCAGATCATTGTTGTGCTTGATCACAATGATCGGAACCTGATCTGCATCCGCAGTGATCGCCGCGACAGTGCCGCTATCGGCCGCTTTTACCGCGGTGCCCGGAGCTGCCGCAATGTCGATCCCCTCGTTCTTGCCTTTTTCATAGGTCCGAATGATCGAACCCGTCACCGGCAAACCCAGCGCCGAGTTGCTCTGAGACGTCGGCGCTTCCGCCGTCACATCCGGCGCAGGCGGCGCTGCTACGACCTCTTCGTCAGGCAAAGGCTGGGTGGCACTTGGAGGCGTCGGCGTGGGTGAGCCTTCACCCGGCTGAGTCACATTTGTCGACGGTTCCTCTGTCTGGCGTGGCGGCGTCTGTGTTTTTACCGGGATCAGCAAATACTGGCCTTCGCGCACGGTGAAATCGGAATCCAATCCGTTCCAATCCGCCAGTGCATCCACCGGCACGTCATAAAGGCGCGAAATCGTAAACGCGGTTTCCCCCCGCTTGACCTGATGCCGGATGGGCTCCGGCCCCGAGGCCACTGGTGCAGGCGCTGCCAGCGGCTGCGCAGGCGCAAGTGTCGAGGTACGCACAGACCCATCAGTTGGCGCCTCATCAATTGCAGTCCCGGCAATCGTGGCAATATCGACATTGCCCGACGACGCACTGACCGCACGCGGCAACGCGATCACCTCGCCATCCCGCAACGTATCGGTCGGCTTCAAACCGTTGAATACGGCCAGTTCCCCTTCGGGCAATCCGACCCGCGCCGCCACGTCGCTGACCTTGTCGCCGCGCCGAGCGATGGCGACTTGGTAGGTGGGATAAGTAATGACCCCGCGTGCATCGGGCGCAGGGCGCCTTGTGGTGGCCGATTGCGCCGCGTCAGCGGTCGAAAACCCGCCTACCTGACCGCGCAGATCATAGTCCAGCGGGCCTTCACACCCGGCCAGAACCACCATTGCCACCATGCCGCTTGCGCAGCGGAGCGTCGCTGATTTGGAAACTGCTCTCATTTTACCGTCCTCATCACCTGCCCCTGTTGACCGGGGTTCGGGTGGGTTCCTCAGAATAAACTTCTACGCCTCGTCTTTTCCCAGCCCTTCCAGCAAGGGCACGAAACGAACAGGCAACAATTCGTCATAGTCCAGGCCGGTTTCGGTCCGTCGCACACGGATCAGAGTTTGAACCGCATCCGACTGCCCCACCGGCAATACCATGATACCGCCGATTTTGAGCTGCGCCAAGAGCGGGCCCGGAGGGTCCTCAGCCGCCGCGGTCACAATGATACGATCAAACGGCGCCTGTTCAGGCAAACCAAATGAGCCGTCCGTCAACATCGCGGTCACATTGGTCAGACCCAGCTCGCGGAACAACGCGCCGGTTTCCCGCACCAATCGCTTGTGACGCTCAACTGTGTAGACCCGGCGGGCCAACTTGGACAGGATAGCCGCCTGATAGCCCGACCCGGTCCCTATCTCGAGCACAGTATCGCGCGGCCCCACATCCAGCGCCTGCGTCATCAGCCCCACGACCGAAGGTTGGCTGATCGTCTGCCCGCAAGCAATCGGCAACGGCGTGTCCTCATAGGCGCGCTCGGCAAACAGGCCCCTGACGAACTGGCCCCGGTCGATCTGTTCCATCGCCGCCAACACACGCTTGTCTGTCACGCCACGTGACCGAAGCGCAAACAGGAACTGCATCTTGGTTTCTGCACTCAAGCCCGTCATTCGATCGACTTCAAGGTCTCAAGCGTGTCATGCGCTGTCAGGTCCGCACGCATCGGCGTGACCGAGATATAGCCCGCCAGATTGACCGCCGCATCCGTCCCGGGCGCGGTCGGATTGTGCTGATAGCCGCCCTTGATCCACAAGAACCGCCGCCCTGAGGGCGAGCTGTGTGGTTCGACCGAGAAATGCGTGTCACGGCGAAAGCCCTGCGGCGCCACGCGGGTGCCCAGCACCTCATCTGCGGGAACGGGCGGGAAATTCACGTTATAAAACAGGCGGTAATCGCCCTGCTCGGCCAGGGTCGCGTCCAAGATCTTGCGCACAAGATCCGCCCCAAACCGGGCGGCGGCCTCGAACGGGTCGTCCAGCCCCAGATTGCGCGGGCCAAAGTATTGCGACAAGGCTATCGCTGGGACACCCTGCAAAGCGGCTTCCATCGCGCCACCGATCGTTCCGGAATAGAGCGTATTTTCGGCCGAGTTATTGCCCCGGTTCACCCCGGACAACACCAGATCAGGCAGTGCATCCTTCATCACATCATGCAGACCGGCCAGCACGCAATCGGCGGGCGAGCCCTCGGCGGCATAGCGACGTTCACCCAGCTTGGCGACCATCATCGGATGGGTATAGCTGATGCAATGGCCCACGCCGGATTGCTCGAATGCTGGCGCAACGACCCAGACTTCTCCGTCGGGCCCGGCAAGCTGGGCGGCGATTGCCTCAAGCGTGATCAGGCCCGGTGCATTGATGCCATCATCATTGGTCAGAAGAATACGCATATGCCCCATCCATCCCTGCGTTTCCCCCTTGATAGACCCGGCCCCGCGCCTCGGCAAGCGACGCGCACGCGCAATCTGCGGCATTCGCGCACCAGTTGGGTCTAAAATGCCACGTCAGGTATTATTCGGGGAAAACAAAGCACCGGTCGCGGCGAATGGTCAGCCACATAACGCGCCCCGGCTGCGGCACAAAGACATTCGGCACCGTGGCCTTCAAGATCGAACCGTCATAGTCCATGCGGAACTCAACCAGGCTTTCATTGCCCAGAAAGCGCGCCCGCTGGACCACGCCACGCGCGGCCACCCCATCAGTCGGTGTGGGCAGCGGTCCTTTGCCGTTTCGGTCGAAATCCAGTTTGACATGCTGCGGGCGGAAGACGATCTCAACGTCCGTGCCGTCAGGTACACCCGGCGCAAGAAACTGGCCGAATGGCGTTTCCGCCAGAGCTCCGTTAACTTGCGCCTTCAACACATTGACATCACTAAAGAACGCAACCGCCGCTTTATCCGCTGGCCGGGTATAGACATTATAGGGCGCGCCTTGCTGCACGATCTTACCACGCCGCATCAGGGCAATCTCATCGGCCATGCGCATCGCCTCTTCCGGCTCATGCGTCACCAAAACCACAGCGGCGTCTTCTTCTTTGAGGATTGCCAGCGTTTCATCCCGGATACCGTCGCGCAGACGATTGTCCAGCCCCGAGAACGGCTCGTCCATCAACATGATCCGGGGACGCGGCGCCAAAGCCCGCGCCAGTGCGACCCGCTGTTGTTCGCCGCCTGACAGATGATGCGGATAGCTGTCGATGAAACGCATCAGATCGACCTTGGTCAGCAGTTCTTCGACCCGCGCGCGTTTTTCGTCCTTGTGGCCCTTCAGACCAAAAGCCACGTTGTCGGCCACGCTTAGATGGGGAAACAGCGCAAAGTCCTGAAACATTAGCCCAATCTCGCGCCGCTCGGGCGGGACACGAAACACCGTGTCACAAATCAGCTTGCCATCCACATAGATCTGGCCGGACTCCTGCATCTCAACCCCGGCGATCATCCGCAAGGTGGTCGACTTGCCGCAGCCCGACGGGCCTAGCAAACACGTCACCTGCCCCGCCTGAACACTCAGCGAGACGTCATCCACCACAACGCGCCCTTCATACCGGGCGACCAGATTGCGGATTTCCAGACGTGGAGGAGTTGAATTCACTGTCACCGAAGGACCCCGTTGCCTTTCCCGATCAATTTCATCGGGCTTAGGCGGGGATAGCAACCCCGCCCGTCAGGCGCAAGCGGTCAGCAGCACCCGCCCGAGGCGGCCTCACCGGTGCTGACACCAGTGGCTTCAAATGGGCTTTCCCCTCCACAACCTTCGAAGATGCCATAATGGGTCGAGAAATCGCCGATAAACTCGAAATGGCGCGCAAATCGCGTGTCTTTCAGCATCATCCAGGTGTTGCCGCAGACCGGAAAGACCTTGCCTGCTTCGATCGCATGGTGGTCATCCAGTTCGAACAGATGCGGCGCGTGGGGGATCGTGCCCTTGTAGATCACCGCTTGGCCGTAATCCTCGCAGGCCGGTTCCAGTTCGGTCAGTTTGAACAGACGATACGTGGCCGACAAGAAGCTCAAGGGCGCAACGCGCTCTTCCAGCACCGGGTTTTCGATGGTCAGCGGGCGATGCGTCACCCGGCGCGGGTCGGCAAACCCGGCCTTGCGCGAGATCGACAAGAAGTCATTCCAATAAAGCGCGCCCGACAGGCACTCCCCATACAGAACCTCATCCTCGGCCATGGCGGCGGGGATGCGGCGGTCGGCATAGACGTCCGAGAAATACATCTCGCCGCCCTCTTTCAGCAGACGCTGCGCGCCGCGCAGAACGGCCTCTTTATCGGTGACCAGGTTGATCACGCAGTTCGAGACGATGATGTCGAAGGATCCGGGCTCAAGGTCCAACTCGTCCAGCTTTTCGATATAGCCGTGGTGGAATTCCACATTCGACGCGCCATGACCGAAGGCTTGCGCGTGATAATCCTGATGGGCGCGGGCTACATCAAGCTGCTCTGGCGTCATATCCACACCGACCACACGGCCATTTTCGCCGACCATCGCGGACAGAGCATAGACGTCGCGCCCGGCACCGCAGCCCAGATCAAGGATGCTCATCCCTTCCAGGTCCAACGGTGCGATCAGACCGCAGCCATAATAGCGCGTCAGCACATCATCATGGATTTTAGAGAGTATTTTCTTCACATGATCCGGCATGTCATCGGGTGTGCAGCAGGCATTGGTCTGCAAATCCGCGCTGCTTTGAAGGACATCGCCGTAATAATTCTGCACCGATTCATGCTTCATCGAACCTATCCCCTATGTCTGGTTATGGATCAGCTAATGCAGCAAGCACCATGGCGCAATCCGCACATGTGCGATTTTACAAAAGCGTTACACTAGCAGTTGGAAATCCACGCCCGCACGCACCTGCCCGTTCACCTGAACCTCCAGCCGGTGCAGACCGGGCACCAGTTTGAACGTGGTCGCATTGCCCTTCAGCTTGTGAGTCTTGCTTAGCGTCAGCGCACCATCCCGCAGCGCGGTCTGTTTCAACTTGTGCACTTTGGCCGAGATTTTGCCGCCAGGACGTTGAAAGTGAATGATATAATCGACCAGAACGGGCTGGTCTCCGGCACCACTGAGCGCCACATCGAAATTCAGCGCACCCCCGATCCGGGCATCTCCTTGCACCTGAATGTCAGCCGAGATTGCGGCGTCAGGATCATAGCCCAGCATCTTCATCGCGCCGGGATGTCCGGATTTCACCAATCCACGCAGGGTGTGGCTGGTCATCCAGCGCAACTCATCTGCGTCCTGCCCGCCCTCGCGCCATTGCTGCAGACGGTCCAGCACCAGATCGGGGTCTTTCTTGGCAATGTCGTTAAGATGGTTCGCCACCGACCGCGTCACGTATCGCGTCGGATCACTGTGTAACCGATCTAGCAAAGGCAACGGGTCAGTCAGTTCCAGGCCCACCGCCTGCCCCCACGGCAAACGCGGGCGGGTGCCTTCGCTGACCAGACGCCGTACGTGATAGCTGTCATGGGCGCACCATGCCTGCATCCGTTCCAACACCGTTTCCTGATGAGCGTTCAGGAACGGGCGAATGGCCCATTCCATCGAGAATCTCTGCGTCAGCTCCTCAAGCACGTCCAGCGCCAGATCGGGATGGTCGAGGCCAACGGCCACAACCCAATCACCCAAAGGCGCAAAGATGAAATCGCCGAAATCATCATCTTTCTTTGACGAGTCCAGCGGTGGCGGCAATGCTCGCAGCAGCGTGGGCGCAATGTCCGGCAGCGAGCCGGGGAAAACCTGTTGCAGGCAGTCGGCTATCCACGCCATGCGCTCTTTCAATTCCAGATCCAGCAGGCGGGACATGACCTGAACCTCGAACGCCTTTGCCTCGAAAGCGGGGTCGGCTGCCGAAAAAAGCCCCGCCAGATAGCGGGTCTTTTCTGCATTAAACAGCTGGTCTTTCAGTGAAAAATTCTGCGCCATCGCCTACATCGTCAGATTGGTTCCCCCGCCATCCAGCAGGATGTTCTGGCCCACGATAAAGCCCGCGTGCTGCGAGCACAGGAAAGCACAGGCCGCCCCAAATTCCTGCCGTGTGCCGTAGCGGCGCGCCGGGATTGTGGCGGCACGTTCTGCACGGGCGGCTTCCATCGAGATATTTTTCTGCAGCGAAACTGCACTATCTAAGGACTCCGCGCGGTCAGTGGCGTGGATACCCGGCAGCAGATTGTTGATTGTCACCCCTTGGGGGGCTACCTGCCGCGCGGTTCCCGCGACGTAGCCGGTCAACCCAGTCCGCGCCGCGTTCGACAGGCCGAGCACGGCAATCGGCGCGCGCACCGATTGCGAAGTGATATTGACCACACGCCCCCAGCCCTTTTCCATCATCCCCGGCAACAATGCCTTCATGAAAGCAATCGGTGTCAGCATGTTGGCATCCAGCGCCTTGATGAAGTCTTCACGCTCCCAATCCGACCACATACCCGGAGGCGGACCGCCCGCATTTGTCACAAGGATATCAACACCCTGCGCGGCTTCGATCACCTGCGCCTGCCCCTCGGTCGAGGTCACATCACAGGCCACCGTCTGAACATCAACGCCATAGGTGTCCCGCAAGCGCGCGGCTTCGGCCTCAAGCGCCTCGGCTCCGCGGGCGTTCATCACCAGATTGACACCGGCCTCGGCCAAAGCTTCGGCACAGCCCAGACCCAAACCCTTGCTGCTGGCACAGACCAGCGCGCGTTTTCCTTTGATACCTAGATCCATCTGATCCTCCCCATCTGTTATTGTTGCCATGTCTAGCACCGGCCAGACAGAGAAGACCAGATTTCAAGCAATATCAGTAAAAGAACTCTTCCCGAACGATCTTGCCATTTGCGACGTGATAGACACCAACTTCTTTCATATCAAAGGCTTCACCGGTCTCTTTTACCTTACCTTGGACCTCGAAGATCACGGCAAAACGGTCTTCACCATGGGGCATCGGGTCGCTGACCGAGGCACCGGAAACCTCATGCGCGCCTTCCCACCATTCATGTTTGCCCCGGATCGCGTCGCGACCGTGGGTTTCGCGGCCCATATCCATGAAATCCTGCGCTTCGACCGAGACGGCATCCTCAGCATAGAGTTTCTCAAGATTTTCCTTGGCGCGGTCCTCGCGGCAACCTGCGACCAGCTCGTCGGCAATCTCTTTTAAATTCATTCTCTCTCTCCACTATTTGTTCACTATATGTTCTTATTGCCATAAGCATACGATTCGAACCACCCCCTTTGTCTTGCCTCGGCAGGATTCCCCGCCTATACGCGCGATTATGCTTGATACCTCGAACCAACCCACCCTGCCGCCCGAGATCGCCCGTCGCCGGACCTTCGCGATCATCTCGCACCCTGATGCGGGCAAAACGACGCTGACGGAAAAGTTCCTGCTTTATGGCGGCGCGATCCAGATGGCCGGTCAGGTGCGCGCTAAGGGTGAGGCGCGGCGCACGCGCTCGGATTTCATGCAGATGGAGAAGGATCGTGGTATCTCGGTTTCCGCCTCGGCCATGTCGTTTGATTATGGGAACTTCCGGTTCAATCTGGTGGACACGCCCGGCCACAGCGATTTCTCGGAAGATACCTATCGCACTCTGACTGCCGTGGACGCCGCCGTCATGGTAATCGACGGCGCGAAAGGTGTGGAAAGCCAGACGCAGAAACTGTTCGAGGTTTGCCGCCTGCGCGATCTGCCGATCCTGACCTTCTGTAACAAGATGGACCGCGAAAGCCGCGATACGTTCGAGATCATTGACGAGATTCAGGAAATGCTGGCCATCGACGTCACGCCCGCCGCGTGGCCGATTGGCGTGGGTCGCGATTTCATCGGCTGCTATGACATGCTGCGCGACCGGCTGGAACTGATGGACCGCGCCGACCGCAACAAGGTAGCCGAGAGCATTCAGATCGACGGTCTGGATGACCCGAAACTAGCCGAACATGTTCCCGAGCACTTGCTTGAGAAACTGCTGGAAGAGGTCGAGATGGCGCGTGAATTGCTGCCCGCGCTGGACCCGCAGGCGGTTCTTGAGGGGCATATGACCCCCATCTGGTTCGGTTCGGCGATCAACTCGTTCGGTGTCAAAGAACTGATGGAGGGCATCGGCGCTTACGGCCCGCAGCCGCAAGTGCAATCGGCCGAACCACGTCAGATCGCGCCGGATGAAAAGAAGGTCGCAGGCTTTGTCTTCAAGGTTCAGGCCAATATGGACCCCAAGCACCGCGACCGGGTGGCCTTTGTACGGATGGCCTCGGGCCATTTCAAACGCGGCATGAAACTGACCCATGTGCGGTCCAAGAAGCCTATGGCAATCTCGAACCCGGTGCTGTTTCTGGCCTCGGATCGCGAACTAGCGGATGAAGCATGGGCCGGTGACATCATCGGCATCCCCAACCATGGCCAGTTGCGCATCGGCGACACGCTGACCGAAGGTGAGGCGCTGCGCGTGACCGGCATCCCGTCCTTCGCGCCGGAATTGCTGCAAGGCGTGCGTGCGGGCGACCCGATGAAGGCCAAGCACCTGGAAAAGGCACTCATGCAATTTGCCGAGGAAGGCGCAGCCAAGGTGTTCAAACCCTCGATTGGGTCGGGCTTTATCGTGGGTGTCGTCGGCGCGCTGCAATTCGAAGTGCTCGCCAGCCGGATCGAGATGGAATACGGCCTGCCTGTGCGGTTCGAGGCGTCTCAGTTCACATCCGCCCGCTGGGTCAGTGGTGACAAGGTGGCGGTGGACAAGTTCGTCAACGCCAACAAGCAGCACATCGCGCATGATCATGACGGCGACATCGTCTACCTGACACGTCTGCAATGGGATATCGACCGGGTAGTGCGGGACTATCCTGACCTGACCCTGACTGCGACCAAGGAAATGATGACGTGACCGGCCAAAGGGCCGCGCATGGGCGCTAAACCGACCTGGGGAACTGTCTCGACGGTCCGGGGGGCGGCCCCGGACATCCTGCGTTTCGTGGCCTATCACCTCGACCTTGGGGTGGATCGGATGCATGTCTATCTGGACGAACCCTGCCCCAAGGCCTTCAACGCCCTGAACCGGCATCCAAAGGTTGAGGTCCGCAATTGCGACGACGGGTTCTGGGCCAATCGTCAGCGGGCGCGCCCCGACAAGCATCAGGTGCGCCAGACCGCCAATGCCTCATTCACTTACCGAAAGGCCAACGAAGACTGGTTGCTGCATATTGATCTGGACGAGTTTCTGTGGCCCGACCGCCCGGTGGCCGATCTGCTGGCCGAGGTCGCGCAGGATACCCCTTATATCCGCGTCCGCCCGGAAGAGGCCGTGGCCGAAACCAAGGACCTGTACAAAGCCTATATCCCGCTCGGGCCTGATCGTGCCGCAACGGTGCAGGCGCTCTATCCCAACTATGGGGCTTTCGTGAAGGGTGGGTTTCTCAGTCACCTTCAAGGCAAGGTGTTTGCTCGCACCGGTTTGCCAGGCATCAACTTCCGCATTCACGGGTTGTTCCAGCATGGGGAACGCCTGATCTGCAAAGCGGAACTTGCCGAGGCTGCGCTGTGCCACAGGCACGCTCCTGATTGGGACCACTGGCTGGCGCATTACCGGTTCCGACTTGAGCGTGGGTCATACAAACCCGGATTGACGCCAAATGTCCCGCGAGATGAGGGCGGCATGAATATGAACGAACTGCTCAGCTGGATCGAAGCCGAGGACGGTATCGACGGCTTGCGCGCGTTTTTCGATGAGATCAGCGGCGCACACCCCGACGTGCGGGCGCGGCTGGAACAACACGGGTTGATCCGGCACCGGCCACTGGATCTGGACCGAAAACTTGCGAAACATTTCCCCGGAAGCATCTGAATTGTTGCATTAAATCTGCATGGTATCGGGCCGCGGACATCTAAACCCCTCTTCATTTGACCCTGCCCAACGTTTTTGTTATGTCCCGCTTCAGCCGAAATGCGCGGGACGCGCATGGCCATCCGGGCCCGGCACACCTTCATACGCGCGGGCCAGGTCGAGTGTCCGCAAAAACCGGACATACATGACAAAGTTTAACGAACTGAACCTGAACCCGAAGGTCCTCAAAGCCATTGAGGAAGCCGGATACGAAACACCCACCCCGATTCAGGCCGGAGCGATTCCACCCGCGCTTGAAGGCAAGGATGTGCTGGGCATCGCCCAGACCGGCACCGGCAAAACCGCCAGCTTCACGCTACCGATGATCACCCTGCTGGCTCGAGGCCGCGCACGGGCGCGGATGCCGCGCTCGCTGGTGCTGTGCCCGACGCGGGAACTGGCCGCACAGGTGGCCGAGAACTTCGACACCTATGCAAAGAATGTGAAACTGACCAAAGCACTGCTGATCGGTGGAGTCAGTTTCAAGGAACAGGACGCTCTGATCGATCGTGGCGTCGACGTGCTGATCGCCACTCCGGGCCGCCTGCTGGACCATTTCGAACGCGGCAAGCTGCTGCTGACCGGCGTTCAGATCATGGTGGTGGACGAGGCCGACCGGATGCTGGATATGGGGTTCATCCCCGATATCGAACGCATCTTCTCGCTGACGCCCTTCACCCGTCAGACACTGTTCTTCTCGGCGACCATGGCGTCCGAGATTGAGCGTATCACCGACACGTTCCTGTCCGCCCCTGCCCGGATCGAGGTTGCCCGTCAGGCCACCGCGTCCGAGACGATCGAACAGGGCGTGGTCATGTTCAAAGGTGGCCGTCGCGACCGCGAGGCCAGCGCCAAGCGCAAGGTTCTGCGCGCGCTGATCGACGCCGAGGGTGAAGGCTGCACCAACGCGATCATTTTCTGTAACCGCAAGACGGATGTGGATATCTGCGCGAAATCGCTGAAGAAATACGGCTATAACGCCGCCGCCATTCACGGCGATCTGGATCAGTCGCAGCGCATGAAAACCCTGGACGGATTCCGCGACGGCTCACTGCGCCTGCTAGTGGCCTCGGACGTGGCCGCACGGGGGTTGGATATCCCCTCGGTCAGCCATGTGTTCAACTTTGACGTCCCCGGCCATGCCGAGGATTACGTTCACCGCATCGGTCGCACCGGTCGAGCGGGGCGCGAGGGAAAGGCGATCACGATCTGCTCGGGCCGCGATGAAAAGGCGCTGGATGCGATTGAGAAGCTGATCCAGAAGGACATTCCCCGGCTCGACAATCCGGTCAAGGAAGAGCCCAAGGACGAAAAGCCCAAGCGCGAGAAAAAGATTAAGCCGGTCGACGAGGCAAAGGTCGACAAAAAGCCCGAGCGCAAGAAGGACGCGGACCGCCGAAAGGACAAGGAACTGCGTGGCCGTGGTCGCCGCACCGATTCAGGTCCGGCGGTTGTTGGCATGGGTGATCACCTGCCCAGCTTCATAGCGCTGAGCTTTGACGAACGCCGCGCAGGCGTAACGGCGCTAGCCGAGGCGGACGCCTCTTAAATCGTTAGCACCAGGGCCAGGATTGAGGCCCCCAGCAATGCCATCCCGGCGATCTCGCGCCGGGTGATGGTTTCGCGGAAGAACAGGATCGAGGCGAACAGGCTGAGGATCAGTTCAGCCTGCCCCAACGCCTTCACATAAGCCGCATTCTGCAATGTGAAGGCGAAGAACCAGCAAAACGACCCGCTTAGACTGGTGAGGCCTACGAAGACGCCGGTGCGCCGCGTCTCCCACACCGCGCGCAGTTCGGCGCGGTCTCGCCACAGCAGCCACAGCCCCATGCTGACGAATTGGAATGTCACAACAACGGCCAGCGTCACCAGCGCGCGGAACCATGCGTCGATCTCGCCAAGCTGCAGTGATGCGCCCCGGTAGCTGACTGAGGAAAAGGCGAACAGAATCCCCGACCCCAGCCCCAGCCGTGACGCGCGATTGGTCAGGTGTTTCCACCACGCACCGTCCCCTCCGGGGTTTTTCGACAGCAGCAGAACTGCGGTCAGGCCCATCAGAATGGCGACTAGCGCTCCGGCTGAAACCTGGTCGCCCAGAACGAGGAAACCGACGATAGCGGTCTGGATCACCTCGGTTTTCTTGAACGTGATTCCGACCGCGAAGTTGCGCTGCTTGAACAAGGCGACCACACAGATGGTTGCCAAGATCTGCGTTGTGCCGCCAATGGTCGCGAACAGCCAGAACACGGGTGGCATCGAAGGCAAAGACAACTCGCTGAGTTGCAGTGCAGCCCAAAGCGCCAGAACGACCAACGGCATGGAATAGGCAAATCTGGCAAAGGTCGCACCTGCGGCGGACAATTTCACGCTGCTCAGTGATTTTTGCAGCATAAACCGCACGGTCTGAAACGAGGCGGCGGCGATGGTGACGGGTATCCAGAGGCTCATACCGCCCCTTGTGGCCGCAATTTACCCCTTTGGCCAGAGCGGATGCGGCACCGGATCCTTGGCCTTTAGGAAATGGGCTCGAAACACCTGCGCGTAAGAGCGATAGACATAGGCCTCGTTCCGCGCCAAGTACGTGTCTTGCCCTGCGCGATACAAGGCGGGCAACCGGTACCACGGCGCCGCTGGATTCATGTGATGAACCACGTGCAGGTTGTTGTGAAGAAAGAGAAAGGCCAAGGGCCCCCGATCTTCGATGATCACCGTACGAGCCGAAGCCCGATCATGGGCGCGGTGTTCAAGAAAGGTTCGGATCTTCACCAAGCCTAGCCCCAGATATGCAGCCAGAACATAGGCCCAGATTGGCATGGGCGACAGCGACACAATCCACAGCACCACCAGAACTCCGCATAGATGCAATGCCCAGGCAAGCAGGATATCTGGTTGCAAAACGGACCGTAACTCATTCCGTATGAACACAAATTGACCAATGGCCGGACCCAACACGATGCGCCCTAGTAACGTATTGTTCACTGCCAGCAAGCGTTTCTGCCAACCGCGCAGAGCTGCCCAGACCTGTGGATCCAGATAGTTAGATTCGGGGTCGTCATAGGGGTCGGTCAGCGTCGCATCCCGATGATGTGCCAGATGCTGGTCGCGGAACCGGCGGTACGGAATGAACAGCGTCAACGGCAACGCCATCAACGCCTCATTCAACGCCTTTTGCCGAAAGGGGTGGCCGTGGATCGCTTCATGCGTCAGCGAAGAATGCAGTGCCGCCACGACGCCCACCAATGGCACAGCGGCCCAAACCGGCAAATAAAACAGCATCGCTAACCACGCCCCATAGCACCCAAGGATCAGGGCAAGGGTGCCCCATTCAGGCCCTGCACGCTCAGACATTGCGGCCCCATGAGATACCTGCCCATATACGTTCGTAAATCACGTAGAGCGTCAGGCCGATGGCCGTGTTGACCAAAGCCAAACCGCCCCCGATCGCGGCTGAGCCGGTTGCGACCAACCCCACAACGGTCATCACCACAAGGCCCACCGCATTCCACAGTACGGCCTTCACGACTGATCTGCGTCGTGTCTCCATTCCGTCACCCATATTTTTGTTATGGCTTAAGAATTACGGATCACGCAGATGGTGAACATTCTGAATGTGATTAACAAAATTCATCATCTGTGATAAAACCAAACACATGTCCAAAAATATCGACAAACGAGACCGTGCCGCACAGTTCCGCCTCCGCCTTGCCCGCGCGATGGAGGAGCGGCACGTGAGCCAAAGTGCTCTGGCGCGAAACATCGGCGTAGATCGCTCGACCGTGTCGCAACTTCTGACCGGCGACGGAGCTCGTTTGCCGAATGCGCATGTGGTTGGTGGCTGCGCGTCAGCGCTGGGAGTTTCGGCGGATTGGCTCCTGTCGCTCTCGGACCGACCCGAAAGCGCGGCTGAACTTTTGGCGGGTGCGCTAACTGTGACTGAGGCCGCCCGCGCGTTGGTGGATGAGCGGATATTCGAATGGCATCAAGAGGCCGCCGGATACAAAATCCGTTATGTTCCAGCGACTTTGCCGGACATGTTAAAGACCCGCGCCGTGCTGGAATGGGAGTATGCACCGCATCTGGGGCGGACGGCAAATCAGGCCATCGGCGCATCTGAGGACCGGTTGACCTGGATGCGCCGAGCGCAGTCGGACTACGAAATTGCCATGCCTTTGTTTGAAATCGAAAGCTTCGCAAGCGCAACGGGATATTACCGAGGGCTGGATCTGCAAACACGTCAGGATCAGATCGACCATCTACTTGCTTTGTGCGATCAACTCTACCCGCGCCTGCGCGTCTATCTGTTTGATGCAAAGAGGCTTTATTCGGCACCAGTCACGATCTTTGGCCCCTTGCTCTGCGTGTTCTATGCGGGCAGCCACTATATGGCGTTCCGCGACCGTGACCGGATCGAAACGTTCACCCGCCATTTTGACACTCTGGTCCGCGAGGCCGACGTCACCGCGCGGGATTTTCCCGGCCATCTGCGCGCGCTACGCGACAGTATGCGTTGAACTCAATCCTGTGCTAACGTCACTGGGCGCGAACCCTTTCGCATTCCGATTATGAACGGAGGAGCACAGGAATGGACGCAATGCAAACCGCCCAATACGCACGGGCCTTATATTCCGCCCACGGAGACAGAGCCGAGGCTGAAGCCGCGCAGAAGATGCGTGAATGCGAGGCCGCCGGGAATATGCAACAGGCACAGGATTGGCAGGCGGTCCGCCAGACCATCCGCCAGATTCGTGGTCCCAATCAGGGCTAAATCTTGGGGTCGGGGTTGACGGTATGCCCGTCCACCGCGATCACTTGCCCAGAAACCAGCCGCGCCGCGTCTGACGCCAGAAACACGGCCATATCGGCAATGTCACGCCCCTCGACAAACCGCCCCATCGAGGTGCCTGCGGCATAGCCGTTATACACCTGATCGCGGGTCATGCCTTTGGCGTTGGCCTCGCGGGCCAGAACGCCCTCCATCCGGGGGCCTTCGACCGCGCCGGGGCAGATCGTATTGCAACGCACGCCGTGAGGGCCAAGTTCCATCGCCAGCGTTTTGGCCAGTCCGATGACACCCCATTTCGCCGCCGCATAGGGCGCGCGATTGGGATATCCGTATTGCCCGGCCGTAGACGAAGTGATGATGATCGCCCCACTGCCCTGAAGCTTGAGGATCGGTGCCGCGTATTTCGCGCATAAAAACGCCCCCTCAAGGTTGACCGCCAGACAGGCACGCCATTCGTCAAGCGCCACATCCTCGACCAACGCCGTCGGTCCGGCGATCCCGGCATTGGCGCAGAGCGTATCCAGCCCACCCCATTGCGCCGCAATCTCGGCGAACAGGGCGGCAACCGAGGGCTCATCCGCCACATCCACCTGCGACCGTTTCCAATGCTCTGGGCACGCGCTTAACGCCTCCGCATCCAGATCGGCGACCCAGACCTGCGCCCCAACGGCGTCGAACGCCTCGGCCATGGCCCGGCCGACGCCCGAGGCCCCGGCCGTGATCAGAACCCGCGCGCTCATGCAGGTTTACGGATCGCCGCCCCCGCGCCCTCGGGATAAGGCAACCCGGCCTGCGCCTCGGCAATACGGGCCATGGCCGCCTCGATCTCCGCTGACGGAGCACTTGGACGGCGGGTGTCCAGACTGACATGCAGCAGAAAGCTTTCACCCGTGGCCAGCAGCTTGTCGCCCTCGTACATGCTGTGGAAAACGTGCAGCTTCTTGCCCTGCCCCAACAGCATTTGCGTGCGCACCTGTATCTTTGCGCCTGCATGCACCTCATCCACATAGCGGATGTGGTTCTCAGCGGTGAAGTAGCTGCCGCCCGAGGCGATATAGTCCGCATCACAACCGATGATCTCCATGAACCGGTCGGTGGCAGCGGCAAAGGCCTCCAGATAGCGCGCCTCATTCATGTGGCCGTTATAGTCCGTCCAATCCAGCGGCACCGCGCGCGACAAGGTCAAGATCGGTTGGCTCAGAGCGGCCTCCTCCATCGTCGGCAGAGCACCTGGTTTCAGCAGCGCGTCATGCTGGTTCAGCACCGCCCCTGCGCCATAGTCTTGCGCCTTGAGCGCGCGCATCATGCCCACGAGGTTATTGTCGCGGATGCGCTCCAGTTCACGGATGGAATGCATCCCCGATTGCGCATCCGACTGATCGGCGATCATATCGACCAGTTCATCAGTGAACTCGGGCACATCCATCAGCTTGGTCCAGGGCCATTTCAACGCTGGTCCGAACTGCGCCATAAAGTGCCGCATCCCGGCCTCGCCCCCCGCCACGCGGTAGGTCTCGAACAGGCCCATCTGCGCCCAGCGGATGCCGAACCCCATACGGATCGCCTCGTCCACCTCTTCGGTGGTGGCGATGCCGTCCTTGACCAGCCACAGCGCCTCGCGCCAAACCGCTTCAAGGAACCGGTCAGCGATATGCGCGTCGATTTCTTTTTTGATGTGCAGAGGGAAGAACCCCACCGATTTCAGGAGCCCCTGCGCCCGCTCGACCATCTCAGACGGGTTCTTGTCCGTCGGTACAAGTTCGATCAGTGGCAGCAAGTACACCGGGTTAAACGGATGCGTCACAACGATCTGTTCGGGCCGTAACGCACCCTCCTGCAATTCCGAAGGTTTGAACCCACTGGTCGACGAGCCAATGATCGCGCCCGGATCACACGCCTCCTGCAACCCCTTGTAAACCTTCAACTTAAGATCCAACCGCTCGGGCACACTTTCCTGAATCCACTCCGCGCCCTGCACGGCCTCAACCATATCTTCATGAAAACTCAGAGAACCCTCGGGTGGCAACGGAACATCACTCAGCCCCGGCAGCGAACGCCGCGCATTGTCCAGAACCTCCCCAATCTTGCGCTCAGCTTCAGGATCAGGGTCAAAAACCCGAACATCCCACCCGTTCAGCAAAAACCGCGCGGCCCAACCGCCGCCGATCACACCACCACCAATGATTGCCGCTGTTTTCACGTCGATCCGCCTCTTCATCTGGCTAAAAATATCCCGGGGGTTTGGGGGCAGGCCCCCAGTCCGCGCTTATTTCGCCGCCGGCGCACGCTTGGTCAAACCCAGCTTCTCGCGCACCTCAGCAGGCCCAATGACCTTCGCGCCCATATTCTCGATAATGGTCCCCGCACGCTCGACCAACTGCCAGTTCTCGGCCAGAACACCCTTGTCCAGCCACAGATTGTCCTCCAACCCAACCCGCACGTTGCCGCCTGCCAGCACAGTAGCCGCCACATAGGCCATCTGGTTCCGCCCCAAGGAAAACGCACTGAACGTCCAGTCATCAGGCACATTGTTCACCATCGCCATGAACGTATTCAGATCATCCGGCGCGCCCCACGGCACGCCCATACACAGCTGAACCAGAGCGTTCGGCTCCAGAATTCCCTCTTTCACCAACTGTTTGGCGAACCACAGATGACCGGTGTCAAAAGCCTCAATCTCGGGCTTCACACCCATATCCGTCATCATCTGCCCCATCGCCCGCAGCGCGCCTGGGGTGTTGGTCATGACGTAATCCGCCTCGGCAAAGTTCATGGTGCCGCAGTCCAGCGTGCAAATCTCAGGCAGACATTCCGCGATATGTGCGACGCGCTCGGAGGCGCCGATCATGTCGGTGCCCTCAGCCACCGGAAACGGGCTCTCGACGCCGCCGAACACGATATCCCCACCCATCCCGGCCGTCAGGTTCAGCACTACATCCACATCCGCATCGCGAATCCGGTCCGTCACCTCGCGATACAGGTCCAGCCGTCGGCTGGGTGCGCCGGTCTCGGGGTCGCGCACATGGCAATGCACCACCGCCGCCCCGGCCTTGGCCGCCGCAATCGCGCTGTCGGCAATCTGCTGCGGCGAGCGCGGCACATGCGGGCTGCGATCCTGCGTCCCGCCCGAGCCGGTCACGGCACAGGTGATAAAGACCTCGCGGTTCATTTCCAAAGGCATGGCGTTCTCCCCAACTTATACCCGGTTTTGCCCTGAGTTTTCCCCAGACTTCTCCCCGGCAATCGATTTGCGTTGCCCGCGACTCTGACGCAGCATTGTGAAAACACTTGCCAGAATGCGAATCGAACTTGATGAAATCCGCAAAAAACATACTGCAGCCCGAACATCGTGCCCTGAAAACGGCGGTGCTGGTGCTGGACGACTGCAACACGCTCAGCTTTGCATCCGCCGTTGATCCGATGCGCGCGGCCAACCGTCTGGCGGATCGTCCGGCATTTGATTGGGATTATGTCACCGCCACGGCCCAGCCCGCGATGCTGACCAGCGCACTGACCGTACCGGGTATCCCGCTGGCGCGCCTGCAAAGCTGCGACCTGATGATCGTGGTCGCAGGCTTCCAACTGGCGCGCCACGCAACCCCCAGCCTGCTGGCAGGTCTCCGCCGGATCGCAAACACCGGCGCCACAATGGCAGGCATCGACGGAGGCCCCTGGCTACTGGCCGAAGCAGGCCTGCTGGACGGCCACGCCGCAACAACCCATTGGGAAGACCTGGATAATTTCGCAGCCCGTTTCCCCGAAGTCGACGTCCGCCCCGACCGGTTCGCTGTCTCGCAAAACCGCCTCACCTCAGGCGGCGCAATCCCAGCGGTCGAAATGATGCTGCATATCATCGCCGCCCGCCACGGCGCAGGCTTCGCCGCACGCGTCTCGGGCCTATTCCTCTATGACGGCGCGCCCGACCCCAGCAAACCGCAAAGCCGCACCGGCGCCCCACACCGCCACACAGCGCTGACGGCCAAAGCCAACAGCCTGATGCAATCCGCGCTGGATGACCCCCTGCCGCTTACCAACATAGCCGAGACACTGGGTACCAGCCCCCGCACCCTGCAACAGCAATTCCGCCTGCGCCTGAACACCACGCCGCAAGACCACTACCTGCAACTGCGCCTGGCCGAGGCCCGCCGTCTGGTCACAGATACTGACATGCCGCTGATGGACGTAGCACTGGCCACAGGCTTTGCCTCGCAATCAAGCTTCGCCCGCGCCTTCCGCACGGCCCACGGCCTGTCGGCCCGTGACCTAAGACAAGAACGCGCGCACCCCACCCATCACTGACCGGATCCGCTTTCATCTGGCCAAAAATATCCCCGGGGGAGACGCCCGTAAAGGGCGGCGGGGGTAGAGCCCCCGACCCACCGCGAAACCTAGTACGGCATCGGAAAGGCGCGATGGGCCGCGGTGATCTCGCTCAAAACTTCCGAGGACAACTCAAGATCCTTACCCGCAAGGATACGTTCCAGTTGCTCGACCGTCGTGGCCCCGAATATTGCCGACAACATGAACTTCCGTGTCTGGCACCATGCTAGCGACATCTGGACCGGGTCCAGCCCATGCCGATCTGCAATATCAAGATAGGCCGCAACCGCGTCAAACACACGATCTGACTTGCGCCCACCCATCTCGGCATTGATCGACATGCGCGATCCGTCGGGCACCGCACCGCCCTGATACTTACCAGTCAGGAACCCCGCAGCCAAAGGTGAGAACGCCATCAATCCCACATCCTCATGCACGCTCAACTCGGCCATATCGGTATCGAAATGCCGACAAAGCAGTGAATACTCATTCTGAACCGAAGCCACCCGTGGCCCCGCCCCTGCCTCAGCCAAGCGTAACCATTGCGCGGTGCCCCAAGCGCTTTCGTTGGACAGGCCAAAGGCGCGGATATTGCCCTTGTTCACCTGCACCTGCAGCGCCTCCAGACACTCCTGCATGTTGGCCAGCACTTCGTCGGTGTTGTCACCTGCCGGCGCAAAGGTCCAATTCTGGCGGAACATGTAGCTGCCCCGGTTTGGCCAGTGAAATTGGTAAAGGTCGATGCAGTCCGTCTTCAACCGCCGCAGGGATCCCTCGACCGCCTCTGGAATGGTTTGGGCAGAGATTGGAGACCCGTTCCGCGCATGCGTAAACCCTGCTCCTGAATGTTTGGTCGCCAGCACATAGTCACTGCGGCGCGACGGGTTTGCCGCGTTCCAGTTCCCCAAGATCTCTTCGGTGCGCCCCACCGTTTCGGCCGAGATCGGGTTAACCGGATACATCTCGGCTGCGTCGACGAAATTGATCCCGGCCTCCAACGCCATATCCATCTGAATGTGGGCGTCCGCCTCGGATGTCTGGGTTCCGAATGTCATGGTCCCAAGACATAGATCGGTCACCATGATGCCGGTGCGGCCCAAAGGCTTCATTTCCATTTATCACTCTCCTGAAATCTGTACGGCAGGGCCTAAGCCTCGGCCTTCTTCTCCCATCGACCCGAAGCCTCGGACCAGTATTGCGCCGAACAACCTGCGTCAGTCAGTGCTTTCCACTGCCCCCGCGCGTGCTGCACCGCCTGTTCATCATTGCCGTCGAACAGGATGCATACCCGCTCCAACGCGTTCACTTCGTCCGGGGCAACAGCGGCACCGTCAACGGCCATCACACAAGCCGGATCGTTGCCAGCCTGCGGGCCGGTGGTCAGCAAGATGGGCTGATCCGCGTCATGCGGACCTCCCGCAAGACCATGCGGCAGGAACCCATCCTCGGGCCCCAGCCACAGTTTTTCATCCAGCCAGTCCATCCGTGCGAGATCAGTGCCCCGCACGGCAATCCGCCACCCGGCCTGACGCGCCTTGTCCAGCAACGCCGGCAAAGTGTGCTCCAGCGGGCGTTGGGTCAGGTGGTAGAAATAGACAGCCCCCATCCGATTACTCGAAATTGTCCTGCACAAACCGGCTGAGCGCCCGCACGCCCCATCCTGTTGCCCCTTTGGGCGCATAAGACGTCTCGGACGCGACCGAGGCCACACCAGCGATATCCAGGTGAATCCACGGCGTTTCCTCTTTCACGAACCGCTGCAGGAACTGCGCCGCCGTGATTGAGCCCGCAGGCCGTCCGCCCACGTTCTTCATATCCGCGATACGCGACTTCAACAGCTTGTCATAGGCATCACCCAACGGCATCCGCCACGCGCCCTCATCCTCGGCCTTGGCGGATTTCAGGAAGGCATCGCAGAACGTGTCATTGTTCGAGAAGACCCCCGCATTCTCATGCCCCAGACCGATGATGATCGCGCCGGTCAGGGTCGCCAGATCGACCATGCCCACCGGGCTGAAGCGTTCCTGCGCGTACCACATCACGTCGCACAGGACCAATCGACCCTCGGCATCGGTGTTGATGATCTCGACCGTGTCGCCTTTCATGGACTTGACCACATCGCCGGGACGCGTGGCATTACCCGAAGGCATGTTCTCGACCAGCCCGACAAGGCCGACTACATTGGCCTTAGCCTTGCGCTTGGCCAGCGCGCGCATGGTGCCAGCAACAACTCCTGCGCCGCCCATATCCATGGTCATGTCTTCCATGCCACCCGCAGGTTTCAACGAAATCCCGCCGGTATCGAACACAACGCCTTTGCCCACCAGCGCCAGCGGAGAATCGCCCTTGTCGCCACCGTTCCACTGCATCACCACAACCTTCGAGGGGCTAACCGAGCCCTGCCCGACGCTCAGCAATGTGCGCATCCCCAGTTCTTCGAGCTTGTCCTCTTCCAGAACCTCGACCTCAAGGCCCAGTTCCTGCATTTCGACCAAGCGATCGGCGAATTCGGTGGTGGTCAGAACGTTTGCAGGCTCATTGGTCAAGTCGCGCGTCATCCGCACGCCGTCGGCAATGGCGTAGAGCGGCGCAAATGCCACCTCGACCTCATCGGGTTTTTGATGCGCGATCGTGACCGGAGCGGCCGCGTCGGCATCTTTTGTCTTGTGCGCATCGAAATCATAGCTGCGAAGGGCGATACCAAGGGCCAGTTCCTCGGTCCTAATCTGGTTCGCCGCCATGACCAATAGCGCTTTGCCGCCTGCCAGTTTGGCCAGCGCAACACCGCCCTTGCGGGCCTCGGCCGGATCAGGACGGCGGGGCAGAATCAGGATGTCGAGTGCCTCGGCCACCATTCCTCCGGGCCAAGCCAGCGTGATCACGTCACCGCTTTTCACCTTGCCGAAGCGTTCGCTTTCCACCAGTCGTGCGACGGCTCCACGGGTCAGACGATTGGCACGCCGTGCCGCTGGGCCCATCTTGCCATCGTCCGTGATGATTATCGCCACGCGCCCCTCGGCCTGTGCCATTACGTCGATGTCGAAAGACTGAAACTGGATCGGGATAAGACTGCTCATGGCGAACTCCTGAAAATCTGTTTCCCAAGACCTAGCCCGCGCTGCCCGGCTTGACCAGATAGCAGTTTTCCCCGACAGGCATTTGCAGTACAGTCGCGAAAAAATTCCGGCAGGTTGGTGGGAGAGTGCAGTGGTAAGACGGGGCAGGCATATGCCGTCGCATATAAGCGCGGCCCGCGGTGAGTCCGATCCGTTGCCTCCCACAAATATTGGTCCGGCAGGATGGGCGGCATGATCCTCGACCGCTACTTCGCCCGCCGCTTCATGCAGAGTTTTTTAGTCATCGGCGCGATTTTCCTGACCCTGCTGATTCTGATCGACCTGATCGAACAGGTGCGCCGCTTTGACGACGAAAACCTGTCCTTCGGACGGTTGCTGCATTTGACCCTGCTGAATACCCCCGCTGCCATCAGCGAGATGCTGCCCCTTTTGGTGATCCTGTCCACAATCGCGCTTTTTGTCGGTCTGGCCCGCAGTTCGGAACTGGTGGTGACACGCGCCATCGGTCGGTCAGGCATTCGCGCACTGCTCGCGCCCGCCACGCTGGCGCTGGTCATCGGCGCAGGAGCGGTCGCCCTGCTGAATCCCATTGCGGCTGCCACGTCCGAGGAATATCAACGCCTGTCCGACAGCTACCGCAACAACGGAAGTTCGGCCTTTTCGATCAGCAGCGAAGGCCTGTGGTTGCGACAGGGCTCGCGCAATGGACAATCGGTGATCCACGCGCGGGGCACCGCAAATGGGAACACTTTGGTCCTGAACGAGGTGACAATCATCACCTTTTCACCTGACGGGACACCGAACCAGCAGATCCAGGCAGACGCGGCTGAACTTAAGGACGGGAATTGGATCCTCAGCAACGCAAAGGTTTGGCCGTTGATCCAAGGCGTCAATCCTGAAACCAACGCGACAGAGCATGAAAGGCTGGAGATTCCGACCTCGCTCACCCGTCAGCGTATTCTGGATACATTGGGCGATCAGGGATCCGTGTCGGTCTATGACCTGCCAGAACTGATCCGCGATTTGGGTGAAGCGGGGTTTTCGACCAAACAATATGAGGTCTGGCTGCAAGTTCAGCTTGCCCGGCCCTTCTTTCTGGTGGCAATGGTCCTGATCGGGGCCGCCTTCACCATGCGCCATGTAAGGTTCGGAGGCACCGGGATCGCGGTACTGTCGGCGGTTCTGCTGGGATTCGCCATCTACTTCGTAAGAAACTTTGCCCAAATTCTGGGAGAAAACGGACAATTGCCTATCTTCGTCGCGGCCTGGGCTCCGCCATTTGCAGCCATTCTTTTGTCGCTCGGCCTCCTTTTACACGCGGAGGACGGCTGATGCGTCTTTTCGCGCGTTTATTGTTGTCTGGTGCCGTCGCGCTCACACTGCCAGTAGTTGCGACAGCGCAAGTACAGCCTACGGCCGCCCCAACGCAGGATCAGGCGCAACAGGATGAACCGGCGTTGCTGGTGGCCGACAAGATCTTTATCACCCCCGACCGCGTTCTGGTGGCTGAGGGCAATGTCGAGGCGTTTCAGGGCGACGCCAAAGTCACCGCCAACCGGATCACGTATAACCGCGACACCGGCGAGCTGAATCTGGAAGGCCCCGTGCGCATTGATCAGGCCGGGACAACCACGATTCTGGCGGATTCGGCCACGTTGGACAGCGGCATCCAAAACGGCCTGCTGATAGGTGCGCGGATGGTGTTCGAACAGCAGGTGCAGATTGCATCCGTTCAGGCCAAACGCGCGGGCGGACGGTATACGCAGTTCGACAAGGTCTCTGCCACATCCTGTCATATCTGTTCGGACGGCAGGCCGCCTCTTTGGCAGATCCGGGCGCGGAAAGTCACGCATGACCAGTTGGAGCGGCAACTATACTTCGAAGGCGCACAGTTCAGGATTCTGGACCTGCCTGTCTTCTACTTCCCTTATCTGCGCCTTCCCGATCCGACGCTGGACCGCGCCACGGGGTTTCTGGTGCCGTCGATCCGCACCACATCGCAGCTTGGGACCGGAGTTCAGGTTCCCTATTTCTTCAAGCTGGGTGATCACCGGGATCTGACGCTAACGCCTTATATCTCGCCCGAAACCAAAACGCTGGGCTATCGTTATCGGCAGGCATTCAAGCGGGGGCGGATTGAAATAGATGGCGCGTATACACGTGACGATCTGGAACCCGGTGAGGATCGCGGGTTCTTATTTGCAAACGGATATTTTGGGCTTAACGACGGATATCTGCTCAGTTTCAACCTGCAAACCACGTCGGACGACGCGTATCTGGCCGATTATGGCCTGCCCGAATTCGACCGCCTGCGCAGTGAAATTGCATTGGAACGGTACGAGCGCGATACCGCATTCCGCACCAGCTTTATCCACTTCAAAACCCTGCGCGACAGTGAAGATCAAGATGAAATCCCATCGCGCATCTTCGATCTGTTCTACGAGAAACGCCTGTTTCCCAAATCGGTCGGAGGCGAAGTACGGCTAGGTGTCGAGACCCACGCGCATGAGCGCACCAGCGACGAAGACGTGCTGGGCCGCGACGTCGCACGGGCGACATTCGATGCGGAATGGCTTCGCAGCTGGACTTTTGCATCCGGGCTGCGTGCCGACGCGCAACTGGGTGCGTCTGTGGACACATTCAACATTCGCCATGACAGCAATTTTCCCGATCAGGTGACGCGCACCACGCCGCGCACCGCGCTGACCCTGCGCTATCCGATGGCACGCCGCGAACAAAGCGGGGCAACACAGGTGCTGGAGCCGATTGCGCAGGTCGGTTGGACCCAGGTTTCGACCAATGATGTGCCACTGGATGAAAGCACCTTTCAGGAATTCGACCAAGGGAACCTTTTGTCCCTGTCGCGCTTTCCCGCACCCGACAGGCGCGAGGATGGGGTCACGGGCGTATTCGGGCTCAACTGGTCCCGATATGCGGGCAATGGTCGCCGTGCGTTGGTTACAGTCGGGCAGGTCTATCGCGCAGATGCAGACCCCGAGTTCAACCTGACCTCGGGCTTGCAGGGAACCTCGTCCGATCTGTTGCTGGCCGGGCAGCTGCAAACCGCCAATGGTTGGTCCCTCGCGGGGCGCGGTCTGTTGAACGGCGATTTCAGCTTCGCCAAGGCCGAGATGCGCGCGGCCTGGCAAAGGGAAACCGTTGGGATCGTAGGAAGTTACGTCTGGCAAGAACCCGACCCGGATGAAAATATCGACGACGAGATATCGGAAATACGTTTGGACGGGCGCTATACAATTGACCAAAACTGGCTGACCCAGGCCCTCGCCCGATATGACATTAGTGAATCCGAGCCGATCCGATACGGGCTTGGCGTCACCTACCGCAACGAATGCGTACAAGTTAACATGAGTGTCAGCAGGCGCTTTACTTCGTCATCAAGTATTGAGCCTTCGACAGAATTCGGCTTTACCGTAGCTTTGACGGGATATTCCGTTGAAGGCAGTGGCCAACAGTTCAAGAGAAGATGCAGTTGATTCCAGGTTTCTCAAGTTTCCTTCGTTCCGGTTGGCTTAAACCGGTTGCTCCGGTTTTGACCGCGCTTGTCCTTGCTTTCGTCGCTCCGCAAACGCAGGCCCAAAGCCTGTTCTCGCCTGCAATCAAGGTCAATCAGGATATCGTCACCTGGTACGAACTGGATCAACGCCAGCAATTCCTGACCGTTCTGGGCGCGCCAGGCGCATCAGACGAAGAAGTCCGCCAGGCCCTTATTGATGACCGCCTACGCCGACAGGTCATGCGTCAGGCCGGAATCTCGGCCAATCCCGAGGCCGTTCAACTGGGCATTGACGAGTTCGCAGCACGCGGCCAGCTTTCCAGCGATGAATTCCTGCAACTCCTTGCTGATGCCGGGGTATCACGTGAAACCGTACGTGATTTTATCGCCGACCAACTCTCGTGGCGTGATTTCATCAGCGCCCGGTTTATCTCGCAAGCGCGCCCGACCGAGGATGAGATTAACCGTGCCCTGGGCCAATCGGGCAGCGGCGGCCTTCAGGTTTTGCTCTCCGAAATCATCATCCCCGTGACACCGCAGACTCTGCCGCAAGTGCAATTGTTGGCCGACGAAATCGCTCTGGTCGAAGGGTTCGATGCCTTTTCAGCGGCGGCAACGCAATATTCGGCCGCCGGCACACGCACCAATGGCGGTCAATTGGACTGGTTGAACCTGACCGAGCTTCCGCCCGCTTTGCAGCCGGTTATTCTTGGGTTGAAGACCGGTGACATCACCCAACCCATATCCCTGTCCAACGCCGTCGCACTGTTTCAGATGCGGGGCATCCGGGAAAGCGCAACAGCCGCGCCACAGTACTCCAAGATCGATTACGCAATCTACAATCTGCCAGGCGGACGCAGCCCGGCAACTCTAGCGCGCGCAGCCGAATTGCGTGAAAAAGTCGATACCTGCGACGATCTCTACGGTATCGCACAGGATCAGCCCCCAGAAGTTCTGGAACGGATTGAGGCCGCACCAGCTGAGATTCCGCGCGATATAGCGCTGGAACTGGCCAAGCTGGACCTCAACGAGGTATCCACCACCCTGACCAGCAACAATGGTCAGACACTGCGCTTCCTGATGCTGTGCACGCGCACACTGGACCGTGGAGAAGAAACATCGCGGGCAGACGTCGCCAACGCCCTGACGCAACAGCGCCTGCAAGCCTTTTCCGAAAGCCTTCTGGAGCAGCTGCGCGCCGATGCCACGATCGTCGAGCAATGACAGCCCCTATCGCGCTAAGCTGCGGTGACCCGGCCGGTATCGGCCCTGAAATCGCAGCAAAAGCTTGGGCCGAGCTGCGCGACACCTGCCCGTTCTTCTTCATCGGAGACGCAGCGCATTTGCCGGGCGGGACCCCGACCGCAAAAATTTCTAATCCAGCCGAGGCATTGAAACTTTGTACCACGGCCTTGCCCGTCCTGCAGCTTGACTTTCCCGAACCCGCTCTTCCGGGCCGCCCTGCCTCCGCCAACGCGCCAGGTGTCATTGATGCAATCGAGCTTGGCGTATCCCTGGTCCAATCCGGTGCGGCCTCTGCACTGTGCACGGCACCGATCCACAAAAAGGCACTGATCGACGGCGCCGGTTTCGCCTATCCCGGCCATACCGAGTTTCTGGCGGCGCTTTCTGGTCGCAAACGGGTGGTGATGATGCTGGCCAGCGACCAGCTTCGTGTGGTGCCCGCAACGATCCACATTCCGCTGTCCCGCGTCCATGCGGAACTGACCCCTGACCTCCTGCAAGACACGATCGAGATCACCGCGCATGGCCTACGCACCCAATTCGGTATCCCGAACCCTCGCATCGCCATCGCGGGCCTCAACCCTCACGCAGGCGAAGGCGGCAAAATGGGGCATGAGGAACTGGACTGGATCGGCCCCTTGATCGATAGGCTGCCTACCTATGACTACACGGTCACCGGTCCGCATCCTGCCGACACCATGTTTCACGCCGCCGCCCGCTCCCACTATGACGCAGCTATCGCGATGTATCACGACCAAGCGCTGATCCCGATCAAGACGCTGGACTTCGACCGCGGCGTAAACGTGACGCTGGGCCTACCCTTCATCCGCACCTCGCCCGACCACGGCACCGCCATGGACATCGCCGGGCAAGGCATCGCCAACCCCTCCAGCCTAATCGAAGCCCTGAAACTCGCTCAACGCATGGCGCAAAGCACTTGACCCTTCACCTGGCTGAAAATATCCCCGCCGGAGGCAAAAAAACTGGCGCACCGCCTCAACCCGCGCCACGGTAACCGGATCATGAGCGCCATCGACACCCTTCCCCCACTGCGCGAAGTCATCGCTGCACACCAGCTTTCGGCCCGCAAATCTCTGGGCCAGAATTTTCTGCTGGATCTGAACCTAACTGCCAAGATCGCCCGTCAGGCCGGTGATCTGACTACATGTGACGTGCTGGAAATCGGCCCCGGTCCCGGCGGCCTGACCCGTGGGCTTCTGTCCGAAGGCGCCCGCAAAGTCGTCGCCGTTGAAAAAGACACCCGCTGTATCACCGCCCTCAACGAGATCGCAGCCGCCTATCCGGGCAGGCTAGAGGTCATTAACGGCGATGCGCTTGAAATCAACCCGCTCGCCCACCTGACGCCCCCCATTCGCATTGCCGCGAACCTGCCCTACAATGTGGGCACTGAATTGCTGGTGCGCTGGCTGACCCCACCCGAATGGCCTCCGTTCTGGCAAAGCCTCACCCTGATGTTCCAACGCGAAGTGGCCGAGCGGATCGTCGCTCAACCCGGCAGCAAAGCCTATGGCCGCCTTGCCATCCTTGCCCAATGGCGGGCCGAGGCGCGGATCGCCATGTCCCTGCCGCCGGGCGCCTTTACGCCGC
Source organism: Ruegeria lacuscaerulensis (assembly GCF_013034685.1). GTDB lineage: Bacteria > Pseudomonadota > Alphaproteobacteria > Rhodobacterales > Rhodobacteraceae > Ruegeria > Ruegeria lacuscaerulensis_B. The sequence continues at coordinate 220,837 of NZ_WQGO01000001.1, forward strand.
CCCCAAAAGTTTCCAGCGCGGTGGTCCACCTGACCGCCCTGCCCGAGCCTCGTTTTCCGGCAGATGCAGCCACCCTATCCCGCGTTGTCGCGGCAGCCTTCAACCAGCGGCGCAAAATGCTGCGTGCCTCGTTGAAAGGAGTCGCCCCCGATATCGAAGACAGGTTGCGCGCTGCTGGCATAGAACCCACCGAAAGGGCCGAACAGGTCCCGTTGGAAGCCTTCTGCGCTCTGGCTCGTGCAGTGAAGCAGCCCCAAGAAACAAAAAACCTCGGGTCGAAACCCGAGGCTTAACTTTGCTATTCAAACCAATTACTCAGCCGCCTCTGGAGCATCTCCCTTGTCGGCAGCGGGTTCTTCCGCAGCGGGCGCGGCCTTGGGCTTGCGCGCACGTGGCTTGCGTGCCGGTTTTTCTTTCTTCTCAGGTGCGGCGTCGCCGCCTTTGCTTTCGGGTGTCTCCACCAGACCGGATTCAGGTGCCGCATCTTCGGGCGCGAACCCCATCACATCAGGCTGCGGAGCCTCTGCGGGGTCGGCTTGACGGGCGGCTTCACGTTCCTGACGCTCGGCGCGCTCGCGGTCACGTTCGGCCTGGCGTTCGCGGTTCTGCCGCTCCTGCTCTTCGCGGCGGGCTTCCATCTCGCGTTGGGCTTCGCTCAACAGACGCAGGTAATGCTCGGCGTGTTGCTGGAAATTCTCGGCGGCCACACGGTCATTGGACAGCTGCGCATCGCGGGCAAGCTGGTTGTACTTGTCAATGATCTGCTGGGGCGTGCCGCGCACTTTGCCTTCCGGCCCCGAGCTGTCAAAGACCCGGTTTACAACGTTGCCGCCAGAAGGACGATTGCGGTTATTCTTGGCCCGCGAGCGGGATTTGGAAGATCTCATCTACTTTCGTCAGCCTTGTCTTACGATGTCGATCACCTCGCGACGTACACTGCTCAAAGGCTTTAGCTGTGACGCGATGTCGACTTTTTGGGCTTGGCGTCAGGGGCGCGCTGTAACGGCGTCAACCTCGCTGACTATTCCTGAGTAAACATGTCCGGCAGGTTCAGACAAGGGGTTTGTCCCATTTTTCGCTGCTTTTTTACATCAATCGGCAGAAATCGGCCTCAGAACGTGTCGTCATTGCGGCATTCTGGCGAAAACGACGCGGTCGCGCCCATCCAGATCAGGAATAACGCGCGTCTCAGACAAACCTGCCGCATCAAAAAGCGCCGCCACGGCAGCGCCCTGCGTCGGGCCAATTTCCACCAGCAACCGCCCGCCCGGTAATAGAAAATCAGGCACACCGGCGGCGATGCGTCTGTACGCCCCAAGCCCATCCCCTTCGTCGGTCAGAGCCATGCGCGGTTCATGCTCGCGTACTTCCGGGGACAGCGCCTCCATTTCGGACAGCGAAATATACGGGGGATTCGAGACAATAAGGTCGTATTGACCCTCAATGTTTCCAAACCAATCAGATTGAAGAACCTCCACCCGGTCTTGTACCTGGTGATGCACGGCATTCGCACTGGTTTGCAGGCAGGCCGATTCACTCAGATCAACGCCAACGCCCGACGCGCTGGTGCGTTCAGCCAGCAAAGTGATCAGAATACAGCCCGAACCTGTGCCCAGGTCCAGAACGTGATCGAACGGCTCGCTCAGGGCGGCTTCGATCAAGGTCTCTGTCTCGGGGCGTGGGTCCAGAACATCGCGGCTGACACGGAACCGACGGCCGTAGAATTCACGCTCGCCCAGCAGATGCGACACCGGGACCCGAATGGCCCGCAGCGCGATCAACTGATCATAGCGTTCGGCGATTTCCGGGGCCAATTCTTCGGGCGCGATCAGGGTGACACGGCTGGCCTCGATCCGGGCGGCATGGGCCAGCAGAACACGCGCATCGCGCGCCGGATCATCGACCCCCGCCGCACGCAGCCGCGCCGTGGCGGCAACCATAGCCATAGCCGCTGTCTGCGGCCCGTTCATTGCGCCATCTCGGCCAACAAACGCGCCTGATCGTCGGCGGTCAGAGCGTCGATGATTTCGTCCAAATCGCCCTGCATCACCTGATCCAGCTTATAAAGCGTCAGGTTGATGCGGTGATCCGTCATGCGGCCCTGCGGGAAATTATACGTCCTGATCCGCTCGGAGCGGTCTCCGGACCCCACCTGACTGGCCCGATCGGCCGAGCGTTCGCTGTCGATCCGCTGACGCTCCAAATCATACAAGCGCGTTTTCAGCACCTGCATGGCAATCTCGCGGTTGCGGTGCTGGGACTTCTCGGAACTGGTCACAACCAGCCCGGTCGGAAGGTGGGTAATGCGCACCGCCGAGTCGGTAGTGTTCACATGCTGTCCCCCCGCGCCCGAGCTGCGCATGGTGTCGATACGGATGTCATTGGCGTCGACCTGAATGTCCACATCCTCAGCCTCGGGCAAAACGGCCACGGTGGCTGCCGAGGTATGAATCCGCCCCCCGCTTTCGGTTTCGGGCACGCGCTGCACCCGGTGCACGCCGGATTCGTACTTCATCCGGGCAAAGACGTTCTCGCCCTTGATATGGGCCACCACCTCTTTGATGCCACCCAGATCGGAGGCCTGTTCTTCGATGATCTCAAACCGCCAGCCGCGCGCCTCGGCGTAACGCTGATACATGCGCAACAGATCGCCTGCGAACAATGCGGCCTCGTCCCCACCCGTGCCCGGTCGGATTTCCAGCATCGCTGGGCGTGCGTCGGCCTCGTCTCGGGGCAACAGCGCCAATTGCAGCGCATGTTCTGCTTGCGGGATACGGGCCTGAAGATCAGGAATTTCCTCTTCGGCCAGTTCCTTCATGTCGGGGTCGGCCAGCATTGCCTCGGCCTCGGCCAAATCGGCCCGCAGCTGCCGCCAGGCCATGATCTGATCAACCACGGGCTTGAGATCCGAATACTCCTTGGCCAAGGCCGCAATATCTCCACCCGAGGCACCATCGGACATGGCCGCTTCGAGGTATTGGAATCGCTGGGTTATCTGCTCAAGGCGTTCTTCGGGGATCATCTGGGCGGTGTCCCCTAATATGCCGCTTTGGTCAAGGGCCGAGCTTGTGCTAAGATAGCCGACATGAAGGGGTTGGTTTTCGTTTTATCGCTGTTTGCGGTGCCTGCCATGGCGGATTACGTCGGGCCGGACGGCAAGGTGCGCGACTGCTATTGCACAGACAAATCAGGTGCACGCGTGGATTTGGGTGAGATGATCTGCTTGCAGGTCGATGGCCGCATGTTCATGGCACAGTGTCAGATGTCGCTGAACGTGCCAATGTGGCGCGAGGTGTCCGAGGGGTGTTTGTCCTCAGGGTTGGAGCGCAGCAAGCCACTCATCAACTCGGTCTCGGTTTACCCCAAAATCTGATCGCCCAAAGCGCAGGCGTGCATGGATGCGTAGGGTATCGCCGTCTTGCTGGACCGTGGTGTAGTCGGGAAAGCCGATCACTTTGCTGCGGGTAATGTAGGTGATCATCCCCTCATCCACTGACCCGGCCAGCACGGTAGTGCGCGGCGTGGCCTGCGCGATGTCGTCCAGTCGGGCAAGACCTTCCGGCCCGGTTTCAACGATGCGAATGACGCCGCCTTGCATATCCGTATCCGCCGTTGCAGTCAGCGGCATATGCCATTGGGCAGGGTCAGAGGGTGCGAGACGGATATAAACCCACAGAGCCACAACAGCCCCGACTAGCACCCAAACGACCATCTTCTTCATCCTGAACCTCGTGTTTCCGCAGAACCTATTTGGTTCTTAGCGCCCGGCAAGGCACCAAGCGCCCCCTTACCGTGACGTCACACTAGGCAGGATGCATAGCAGTTCGAAAAGCAGGTTTGCCGCCGTCAGCGCCGTCGTCCCCGCAGGGTCATAGGGCGGAGACACCTCGACCAGATCGCAGCCCACCACGTTCACCCCACTCAAAGCTTGAAGCAATTGCAGAGCTTGCGGCGTGGTCAATCCGGCGATCTCAGGCGTACCGGTGCCGGGCGCAAAGGCCGGATCAAGGCTGTCGATATCATAGGTGATATAGGTCGGATGCTCTCCGATCTCATTGCGAATTTGCGCGCCGATTACCGTCAGGTTCTGCTGCCACAACTCCCACGCGGGGAATTGCTTGAAACCCCAGCCCTTGGCCTGGGTGAAATCTGACGCCGCATAGCCCGAGCCGCGAATGCCGATCTGAAAGGTCTTGTCGGGGACGATCAGGCCCTCTTCATAGGCGCGGCGGAAGACGGTGCCATGGGTTTCACGCTCGCCAAACATCTCGTCATTCACGTCGGCGTGCGCATCCACATGCACCAGCGCCACAGGCCCGTGCTTGGCCGCGATCGCCCGCAGGATTGGCAGGGTGATCGAATGATCGCCGCCCATCGCAACTGGCGTCACCCCCTGCGCCAGAATGGCGTCATAGCTTTCCTTGATGATCTTCAGGCTTTCTGCCAGTGAAAACGTGTTGATCGCAAGATCGCCAATATCGGCGATCTGAAGGCTGTCAAAGGGCGCGGCAAAACTGGCCATGTTATAGGGCCGTATCATCGCACTTTCGGCGCGGATCTGTTTTGGCCCGAACCGCGTGCCCGACCGCCACGAGGTGCCGATATCCATCGGTATGCCCAGCACGGCCACATCCAGCCCCGCCAGAGACTCCGCCTGCGGCAGGCGCATGAACGTGTTCGGCCCCGAAAACCGCGCCAGATCATTGCCGCTGAGGGGTTGGTTAAACTGTGTCATGCCCGTATCTCTCCCGTCCGACCTTTTGGCTAAGGTGATACCGGAAAGATGGCTAACCAATGGTTAAGGCTGCAGTTTGTTCCATCCCAAAAGACAAATAATCTGCGTCGCCACATGGGCACCGGCGATCGCCGTCGCGCCCGAGGTATCAAAAGGCGGAGAGACCTCGACTACATCGCCGCCCTTGATGTTGATCCCGGCAATGTCACGCAAGATGATCTGCGCCTGAATAGAACTCAGACCACCCCAGACGGGTGTACCGGTGCCGGGGGCAAAAGCGGGATCCAATCCGTCGATGTCAAAGCTCAGATAAACGGGGCTGTCGCCCATGATCTCTTTGATCTTTTGCGCCACGGCGGCCGGGCCGGATTCGTAGACCTCGCGCGCATCGATGATGTTGACGCCCAGAGTGTCTTCGTTAGTGGTTCGGATACCCACCTGAACGGATCGCTTGGGGTCCACGATCCCCGATTTCACCGCCTTGTAGAACATCGTGCCGTGATCCACGCGGGTCATGTCGTCATCGGCCCATGTGTCCGTATGCGCATCGAATTGCAGCAGCGACATGGGCCCGTATTTCTCGGCATAGGCTTTCAGGATCGGGAAACTGATATAGTGATCCCCGCCCAAAGTGACCGAAGCGACATCAGCTGCCAGAATGGTGCGGATATGGTCGGTCAGCCTGTCGGGGAAGGCTGGGATATTGGCATAGTCATAGGCCATGTCGCCATAATCTACGATGGCCAACTCGCTGAGCGCATCGAAGGGCCAGCCATAGGGCGCATCGGGCGATTGCAGCGCGCTGGCCTCGCGGATTGCGCGCGGGCCCAGCCTGGTGCCGGGGCGGTTCGTCACCGCTTGATCGAACGGCACGCCGGTCACGGCGATGTCCACCCCTTTCAAATCCTTGGTGTATAGTCGCCGCAGAAACGACGTCGCTCCACCAAAGGTATTCTCGAACGACAGCCCCTTGAGGTCGGGGTTGGTGAATGCCTCATCCACCTGAGTTTTTGCGTCTTCCAGTCCCATGTCTTTTCCTTATCAGCCCAGTGGCTGTGCCTTTTCGACGATCCGCGCAAAGAAGGATGCCCCGATGGGCGCGATCTCATCGTTGAAGTTGTATTTCGGATGGTGCAGCCCGGCGCCATCACCCTGCCCCACAAACAGATAGGCACCGGGGCGCGATTGTAGCATGAATGAGAAATCCTCGGCCCCCATCATCGGCGGAACCTCGGTCAGCACGCGCTCATCCCCCGAGATATCGCGCGCCACATCGGCGGCGAATTCAGCCTTGGCGGCGTCGTTGATCGTGGCGGGGTAATTGACCTCATAATCCAGCCGAGCTTCGACCCCGTAAGACTGCGCCTGACCCTCCACGATCTGCGCCATTCGATCCATCACCATCTTCTGTACATTCGGATCAAAGGTGCGCACGGTACCGTTGATATAGGCAGTATCAGGGATCACGTTGTTCACAGAACCGGTATGGATCTGAGTGACCGAGACCACCAGATCGTCCAGCGCATAGTTGTTGCGACTGACAATGGTCTGAATCGCCTGCGCAATCCCGCAGGCCGCCATCACAGGATCGCGGGTTTCATGCGGCATCGCCCCGTGGCCGCCGACACCTTGAATATGAACTTCAAACGTGTCCACCGCAGCCATGATCGGACCGGTATTGGTCTGAAACATCCCCTCGGGCACGCCCGGCGCATTATGCAGGGCGTAGACCTGAGAGATGTCGAACCGCTCCATGATGCCTTCCTCGACCATGACGCCCGCGCCGCCGCCATCCTCTTCGGCGGGTTGAAAGATCAGGGCCACGCGGCCCGAAAAATTCCGCGTCTCGGCCAGATAGCGCGCCGCGCCCAGCAGCATTGTCGTATGTCCGTCGTGACCGCAGGCGTGCATATTCCCCGGCTTGGTCGAGGCATAGTCCACCCCGGTTTCCTCAGGGATCGGCAGCGCATCCATATCAGCGCGCAGACCGATGGTAGGCCCTTCGCCCTGCCCGTTGATAATGGCGACGATGCCGGTGGTCGCGATCCCCTCGTGAATCTCGTCCACACCGAATTCACGCAGACGCTCGGCCACGAAAGCTGCCGTTTCATGGCATTCGAATTTCAGTTCAGGGATCGTATGCAGGTGCTGCCGCCACGCGGTCATATCGGCGGTATAATCGGCAATTCGGTTGACGACGGGCATCTGGGGTGGACTCCTGTTGCGGTCTGCGGAATGGATGCATCTGACACCGGAACGAAAGGGTTCGCAATGGCCGAAAATCCTCTGATCCACGATAAAGACGCAGGCATCGAACGTCTGCTGGAGATCATGCGCCGCCTGCGCGACCCGCAGACTGGCTGTCCGTGGGATATCGAGCAGGATTTTGCGACCATTGCCCCATACACGATCGAAGAAGCCTATGAGGTCGCTGATGCTATCGAACGCGAGGCTTATGACGAGCTGAAGGGAGAGTTGGGCGACCTGCTGTTCCAATCGGTCTTTCACGCACAAATGGCTGAAGAAGCTGGGCATTTCACCTTTCAAGACGTGGTCCGCACCATGTCCGACAAGATGGTTGCGCGTCACCCACATGTGTTCGGTGACGAATCCCGCGACAAGTCTGCCGAACAGCAGACGCTGGATTGGGAAACGATCAAGGCAGCGGAACGTGCAGGTAAGGAACAGAAAGGCGCGCTAGACGGTGTGGCCGCGAACCTGCCTGCCCTGCTGCGCGCGCACAAGCTGCAAAAACGCGCCGCGCGCGTGGGGTTCGACTGGCCCGACGCCAGCCATGTTCTAGCCAAGATCACCGAAGAGGCCGCCGAACTGGAAGAGGCCCGCGACAGCATGGATGCCGATGCACTCGAAGACGAATTCGGCGATCTGCTGTTTGTGATCGTCAATCTGGGCCGTCATCTGGGGATCGAGCCCGAAGCCGCCCTGCGCCGCACCAATGCCAAGTTCACTCGCCGGTTTGAACAGGTCGAATCCCGTCTGGCCGAACGCGGTAAAACACCCAGCCAAAGCGATCTGGCTGAGATGGACGCGCTGTGGGACGAGGTGAAAACCGAGGAGCATCGCGCCAATGGCAAACTCCCGCCGGTGGATGTCGCCACGGGGGTCTGAAACCGCTGGACAAGTGCTGTGACACTTGCGAGTGTCCGCCCTTCACGACCCCCGGAGACACCCATGCCGCGCAAAATCATTATCGACACCGACCCCGGTCAGGACGACGCCGTTGCCATCCTGTTGGCGCTGGCCAGCCCGGATGAAATCGACTTGCTGGGCGTAACAGCCGTCGCCGGGAACGTGCCGCTGGAGCTAACCGCCAAGAACGCGCGCATCGTCTGCGAACTGGCCGGCCACACGGACGTGCCGGTTTATGCAGGCTGTGATCGGCCGCTGAACCGCCCTTTGGTCACAGCAGAACATGTGCACGGCAAAACCGGACTGGACGGTCCCGTTCTGCCCGATCCGCAAATGCCGTTGGCCCAAGGGCACGCGGTCGATTTCATCATCGACACCCTGCGCGCGCATGAGCCGGGCACGGTGACTCTATGCCCTCTGGGGCCGCTCACCAATATTGCGACGGCTTTCACCAAGGCCCCCGATATCGTTGACCGGGTACAGGAAATCGTGCTGATGGGTGGGGCGTACTTTGAGGTCGGCAACATCACTCCGGCGGCGGAATTCAATATCTATGTCGACCCTGAAGCCGCTGATATCGTGTTCAAATCCGGCGCGCACATCGTTGTTATGCCACTGGACGTGACCCATGACGCGCTGGTCACGCCACACCGCAACGACGCCTTCCGCGCGCTGGACAGCAAGGTCGGACACGCAGTGGCCGAGATGACTGATTTCTTCGAACGGTTCGACAAGGAAAAATACGGATCGGAGGGCGCACCCCTGCACGATCCCTGCGTCACCGCCTATCTGATCCGGCCTGAGCTGTTCTCGGGCCGTCACATCAATGTCGAGATCGAGACCCAGTCCGAGCTGACACTGGGCATGACCGTTGCCGATTGGTGGCGCGTCACAGATCGCCCGGCAAACGCCATGTTCATGGGCAGCGTCGATGCACAAGGGTTCTTCGATCTGCTAACCGAACGGCTGGCTCGACTATGAGTGCGGCACTTAAACTCGCCCGGCCTGAGGATCTGGGCCGTCTGATGACCCTTGTCGCCGCCTTTCACGCCGAAGCGGGCATCGATCAGGACGCTGATCACCGGCGCAACGCGCTGGCACCGCTGCTGGACGGTATTCCCCATGGCTGCGTATATTTGATCGGTCCGGCGCGTGCACCGCTTGGATACGCGGTTTTGACCTTTGGGTGGTCTGTCGAGTTCGGCGGAATGGACGCCTTTATCGACGAGATTTACATCCGCCCCGCCGTGCGGGGTCGCGGCATCGCCACCGAGGTGCTGCTGGACCTGCCCAAAGCCCTTGCCAGTGCCGGGCTGACCGCCCTGCACCTTGAGGTCGACCGCACCAATGAAACCGCGCAGAACCTATATCTGCGCACCGGCTTCAAACCGCGCGATCGCTATGTATTGATGAGCAAGAAGCTCTGATAGCAGTCTTTTGTCAGCCCCCCAGCGACAGCACGTTAGCGCAACTCGCCTCTATACATATAGATCGGCGCATCCATGTCTTTGACGGGGTCGGTTGCCGAAACTGACTGCCCTGAAACCGGGTAAACACCTGGTGCCGAGCAGGCCGCCAGAAAAACAGTACTAATCACTGTTGCCGCAAGAAGGAATTTGGAACCAGTCATGGTATTCTCCTTTCGAGTAGTGACCTCAGGTTAGGGTTTGGCGGCCTCGCCCAAATAGGGAAAAGTTCACACAAAATTGCCTTTATGTTGCCACAATATTGGCAACTACCTGCAAACGTTGGACAAAAATTTTTCAAAAAATTGAAGATTCTTTACCTAACGTAACCTGCGCGCACTTTTCAGGCGACAGCACGAGGTTTTCAACGCGCATAAAGGGTGCGGATCGGACAATCCGCATAACCGATTCCCCACGAGTTCAGGGCGAGAGACGAAAAAGCCCGGCCTTCCAGCGAAGACCGGGCCTATTTGCGTCTTTTGGTACGATCAGCGTTTGAGGATCGAAGCCCCCGCATATTCTGCGACCTCACCTAGCGATTCCTCGATGCGGATCAGCTGGTTGTATTTGGCTAGCCGGTCCGACCGCGCGAGGCTGCCGGTTTTGATCTGACCGCAATTGGTCGCAACCGCCAGATCTGCAATGGTGGCGTCCTCGGTCTCGCCCGAACGGTGCGACATCACGTTGGTGTACCGCGCGCGGTGGGCCATATCGACTGCGCGCAGCGTCTCGGTCAGCGAACCGATCTGGTTCACTTTGACCAGCATCGAGTTCGCACAGCCGCGATCGATGCCTTCGGCCAGACGTTCAGGGTTGGTCACGAACAGGTCGTCACCCACCAATTGCACCTCGTTGCCGATGGCGTCGGTCAGAGCTTTCCAGCCGTCCCAGTCATCTTCGGACATGCCGTCTTCGATCGAGATGATCGGATAATCATTGACCAGCGCCGCCAGATAGGCCGCGTTTTCCTCGGACGTCAGTGTTGTGCCCTCGCCCGCCAGCACGTATTTGCCGTCTTTGTAGTATTCGGTCGCGGCGCAATCCAACGCCAGGTGGATTTCTTCACCCGGTTTGTAGCCAGCCTTTTCGATGGATTTCAGGATGAAATCCAGCGCCTCGCGCGTGCTGGCAATGTTGGGGGCAAAGCCGCCCTCATCACCGACGCCGGTGGCCAGACCGGCCGAGGACAGCTCTTTTTTCAGTGTGTGGAACACTTCGGACCCCATGCGCACCGCCTCGCGGATATTCGCGGCCGAGGTCGGCATGATCATGAATTCCTGAATGTCGATTGGGTTGTCGGCATGTTCGCCGCCATTGATGATGTTCATCATCGGCACTGGCAGAACGCGGGCCGAGGTGCCACCCACATAGCGGTACAGAGGCTGGGTGGTAAAATCCGCCGCCGCTTTGGCTGCCGCCAAAGAGACACCCAAAATAGCGTTTGCGCCTAGACGACCTTTGTTTTCGGTCCCGTCCAGTTCGATCATCGCCTGGTCGATGGCGACCTGTTCAGTCGCGTCAAAACCCACAAGCTCCTCGGCAATCTCGCCGTTCACGGCAGCGACCGCTTCCAGCACGCCCTTACCCATGTAGCGCGCCTTGTCACCGTCACGCTTTTCCACCGCTTCATAGGCGCCGGTAGACGCGCCCGAGGGCACAGCCGCGCGGCCCATGGTGCCATCTTCCAGGATCACGTCCACCTCGACCGTCGGGTTGCCCCGGCTGTCCAGAATTTCGCGTGCGTGGATGTCGATAATCGTGCTCATGAGGCCCGTCCCTGTGGCTGCAATCCGTTGCACGCCTCATACCATCACCGGGCAAAAAGTAAACCATTCATGTTAACGCTAACACATTGCGCAGCAGGTGTTTGCGCAAACCTGCGACGATCCGTCAAGCCGCAGCCACCATGACCCGCGCCAAACGACGTTCCCGCAGGAAAGTGTAAAGACCCGATCCCAGGATCAACGAAGCCCCCGCAATGGTCATCAGATCCGGGCGTTCGCCGAACATGATCATGCCCGCCGTGATCGAAAACACCAGCCGCGTATAGCGGAACGGAGTCAGCGCCGAGGCGTCCCCCACTCGCATCGCCGTGACGATGCCGTAGTAGCCCAAAACACTAAACAGGACGGCCCCAATCAACGGCCCCATCTGCGGGCCTGCGATCGGCACCAGCGATTGTGTTTGAACCACCATTAGTACCAATCCACCCAAGATCGCCGCGACATAGGCCTGCATCGCTACCACGGACGAGGCGATATCAGCGTCCAGTCGCCGCGTAATCAGATCGCGGGCGGCGATACAAAAAACGCTGATCACAACCAACAGGGTCTCGGGCTGGAACCCGGCCAGACCGGGGCGGATGATCATCAAAACGCCCAGAAACCCGACGCAGACCGCACTCCACCTGCGCCAGCCGACCTGCTCACCCAGAAACAGCGCCGCGCCGACAGTTACGGCAAGCGGCAATGCCTGGAAAACAGCGGCGACTGTGGACAGATCAACTAAGGCCAGCGCAGTCACGAAGGCAATCGCACCGACCCCTTCGCTGACTGCACGGACAAGTGGCAAGGGGCGCCACGCAGCCCGATCAAAGATGCGCTTGCGCGTTACGACGGTCATCACCGCAAAGATCAGGCCGCACACCGCGCCCAGCAAAATCATGATCTGACCGGTCGGCACCGAAGCCGACAGGTGCTTGATGAACATATCCTCAAGCGCAAAAGCCGCCATTGCGCCGACGACCAGCAAGATGCCGTTTACGTTGTTCATGATCCGATCCGTCAGAGGAGCGCTGTTCGCCCGATCACAGAAATCGAACGCGGCTTGGTCAGGCAAGTCCTATCCGCATGGAATACATGAATTCGCGTGCGGTCACCGTTCGCGATTCGTGATGAATCAGTCCTGTTCCAGCGGAACACCATAGAGCTCCAGCCGGTGGCCTTTCAGCTTATAGCCCAGCTTGGCCGCGATCTTTTCCTGCAAAGCCTCGATCTCGGGGTCGACGAATTCAATGACCTGCCCCGATTGCATGTCGATCAGATGGTCGTGATGGTCCCGTTCAGCATCCTCATAGCGCGCGCGGCCATCACCGAATTCCAGACGCTCGAGAATCCCGGCCTCTTCGAACAGCTTCACAGTGCGATAGACCGTCGCGATGGAGATCCCCGCATCGACCTTTGAGGCGCGGGCATACAGTTCTTCTACATCCGGGTGATCGTCGCTTTGTTGCAGCACCTGGGCGATGGTTCGGCGCTGACCGGTCATGCGCAGGCCCTTGGCCTCGCAACGGGCGATGATCGTGTCGGACATGAGTGACCCTCGGGGTGTATTCGGTTCTCTGTCTTAATACGTCTGCGCACTCTGCGCCACAGGGGAATTGTATCTTAGGCAACGCGCCGCAGGTCGGCCCAGATCGGCAAATGGTCCGAGGCGATATGCGCAGGCCGCGCATCGTGAACGCCATGCACCACAGCCTCAAGCCCTGCGCCCACCGCGATGCGATCCAGCGCGCCCAAAGGTTGCGCTGCGGGAAAGCTGGGAACCGGAGGCAGAAACCGCATGTCAGGCGCCAGATGGTCCAGCACCGGCTGGCGTGACCATTCGTTGAAATCCCCGGCCCAGACCGTGGGCATCTGCGTCAGGTCAACGTCACAGCGGCGGATATGGGTGATCTGCTGACGGCGCGATGCGGGCAGCAGACCCAGATGCATGCCCATCACGCGCAGCGGCCCGATGGGGGTGTCGAATTCAACCCGCACCGCCCCCCGAGGCTCCAGCCCCGGAAGGTCGTGATGTCCGGTCTGTCGCACTTGGATCGTGTCGCCCTTCCAGATCACCGCATTTCCATGCCAGCCCAGACTGCCTGCCCCACCAAGATCGACAATCTGCCATCCGGCCTCGTCCAGCATGAAATGCGGCAGGGCTGCGGGGCGCGGTGGCAGGCGTTTGTCGGCCTCCTGCAACACCACGATATCGGCCTTCATATTGTCGATGACCTGCATGATGCGCTGCGGCTGGCGGCGGAAATCAAGCCCGACGCATTTCTGGATGTTGTAGCTGGCAATGCGAAGCGTTGGCGTGGATGTCATAGCGCTCGGATCAAATATCTGACCACAACAGTGCCACGCCCTGCGCCCAGCGCAACAGTAAATTTCCGCGCGTGTCGAAAGGATCGGATGTGCAAGAGGGTTTTCGCCTTGTATACCCTTTGGCATAATAGTCCATACACCGCCTGCCCAAGCCGAGGACCCCACGTGAGCACCACCTTCGCGACCCTGGTCATTGCTGATATTTCCGGCAGCACGCCTTTGTACAAGGCCGTGGGCGATGCCGAGGCACAAAGGCTGATCCAGTTGGAACTGGATCGCCTGCGGCGCGTCCTGTTTGAGCATGGCGGGGTGCAGGTCGGTCAGAAGGGGGACGATGTTCTCAGCTATTTTAAGGATGCGGATGCGGCAATCAACGCCGTTCTGACCCTGATCGAAGGATCACCGGAAACCTCGCTGTCGGTCCATGTCGGCGTTCACTGTGGGCCGATTGTCATTGCGGAAAAGGGTGTCTATGGCGAGGCCGTGAACGTAACCGCCCGTCTTGCCTCTGTGGCCAATCCCGGCGAGGCCTGCGTCAGTGACGAAGCCGCCGCGTTGCTGCACAACGGCGCGCGCCAGATGCTGACCCCGCTGGGTCAGCTCAACCTCAAGGGTTTGACCGAACAATTCGCGGCGCATTCGCTGATCAGCCCTACGGCAAATTCCTTCACCCAAACCCGCCTGCCCCAATCCTATGGCCGCACCGAAGACAATCTTGCCGCACCCGAGCATCTGACGCTGGTCCTGCGACACGAGGGCCAAAGCTGGAGCTGCCCCGACAATGGCGAGCTGACGGTTGGTCGATCGCCGGGATGCGACGTGGTGCTCAGCCAGCCTTGGGTGTCCCGTCTGCATATGGTGATCACCATGAAAGACGGCAGGCTGATCCTGTCGGATCGCAGCACATCAGGCACCTATGTCAAATCCGAAGGCGGGCGGGAAATCCAGCTTAAGCGTGAAACTGTCATGCTGGCTGATAGCGGCCTGATCTCTCCCACATTGCCCCTCGAACATTCCGAGGCCTGTTTAGAATTCGAGATCCTAGGCCGTCGTCAGGTGCCGCAAAACGTGGCGTGAACCACTTCACCTTCCGAAGGCGGGCGCGTCAGGTCGATCGCTTCAGGCTGATCCTCATAGGGGCGCGACAGCACGTCATTCAAACGGTGGAACGGGGCATAATCGCCCCGTAAGGCGGCTTGTATCATCTGCTCGACACGGTGATTGCGCGGGATGAAAACCGGGTTCGCCGACATCATGGTGGCACGTGGATCGTTTTCCCGCTGCAGCCGCGCCTTCCAAGCATCGGCCCATTGATCAAAGGCCTGCGGGTCTGTGAACTGATCGCGCGCAGTATCACCGCCCAGCGCGCGGAAGGTATTTGTAAAGTCGGCCTGGTTCTGCGCCATTCGCGCCAAAAGGTCCGAAACCAGTTGCCGATCCCCGTCCTCTTCGGTCACAAGCCCGATCTTGGCCCGGAACCGCGTTAGCCAATGCTGTTCCATCAGATCGGGCATGGCGTGAACGATCTCGGTCGCTTCTTCCACAGCGGCCTCTTTGTCGTCTATCTGCTGGATCAGGGCCGTCGCCAGTTGCGCCACGTTCCACACCGCGATGCCGGGTTGGTTCGAATAGGCATAGCGCCCCATCCGGTCGATCGAGCTGTAGACCGTATTCGGATGATAGCTGTCCATGAAGGCGCAGGGGCCGTAATCAATAGTCTCACCGGCAATCGAGCAATTGTCGGTGTTCATCACCCCATGGATGAAGCCCACGCTCATCCACCCGGCAATCAGTTCAGATTGCGCCTGCGCCACGGCGCGCAACAGACCCATAGGACCCGCAGCCTGCGGATAGTGGCGTTCGATGGCATATTCAGTCAGGCGGCGCAGGCTGTCCAACTGCCCTCGCCCGGCAAAGACCTGAAACGTCCCCACGCGCAGATGGCTACGTGCGACGCGGGTCAGAACCGCGCCCGGCATGGGTTCTTCGCGGAAAACAACCTCGCCCGTCTCGACAGCAGCCAAAGCCCGCGTCGTGGGGATGCCCAGCGCGTGCATCGCCTCGGACACCACGTATTCGCGCAACACAGGCCCCGACCAAGCGCGCCCGTCCCCCTGACGGCTAAAGGGCGTGGGGCCAGACCCTTTCAACTGAATATCCCGGCGCAGACCGTCTGTTCCGACGGTCTCACCCAGCAAAACCGCGCGCCCGTCCCCCAACTGGGGATTGTAGTTGCCGAATTGATGCCCTGAATAAAGCTGCGCGATGGGTTCGGCCCCCTCGGGGAGCGTATTGCCGGCAAAAGCCTCGGCCATGTCCTGCACCTCACCCGGTGTGATCCGCAGGACCTTCGCCAGATCGGTGTTAAAGGCGATCAATTGCGGCGCGCGCACAGGCACTGGGGCCTGCCGGGCGTAGAAGCTGTTGGGAAGGCGGGCGTAGCTGTTGTCAAACGGGATCGTCAGGGTCATGTGCCAAAGATATTCCTCATCCACGCGAATACCATAGCGGATCACGCAATCCCGTGCATAATCGCTCCAAACACCCCGAGGGCCCCATGACCGCACAAGAGATTATCGACCACCTGAACCTGCAACAGCACCCCGAAGGGGGATGGTTCCGCGAGACATGGCGCGCCGACAACGCAGGCCGCGCCAGCGGTACCTGCATCTACTTCCTTCTGGCCGAAGGAGAGCGCAGCCACTGGCACCGAGTCGATGCGACCGAGATCTGGCTGTACCACGCCGGTGATCCACTGATCCTGTCGCTCAGCGCCTCGGATGCGGGGCCTGCCACAGATCATATGCTGTCCCCCGACCTGACCAAAGGCGCGCCGCAACTCATCGTCCCCAAGGGTCATTGGCAGGCCGCACGCAGTACCGGAGCCTATACGCTGGTCAGCTGCACGGTTTCTCCTGGGTTCGAGTTCGATGGCTTTGAACTGGCCGCACCGGGTTTCGATATACCAAAGGGTTAGGCCATGGATCACCGCGCCCTCATCGCGTCCATTCCAGCCGAGGCGAAAGACAAACTGCAAGAGCGGTCCAACTCGGCCGGGCTGCGGCATCTGGCGCTTTATGTGCTGGCATTGACCGCCACCAGTATCGGCATCATCGCGCAGGCCCCTTTCTGGCCTTTGCTGATCCTGCCTCAGGGTACCCTGCTGGTGTTCCTATTCACCCTCAGCCATGAATGCACGCACAAGACGCCGTTCAAATCCCCTTGGTTGAATGAGGTCATGGGCCATCTGGTGGCGATTCCGATTGCCCTGCCCTTTGTCTGGTTCCGCTATTTTCACCTGGCCCATCACAAATGGACCAACCACCCCGACAATGATCCCGAACTGGGTGGCAAACCCAAGCCC
Source organism: Ruegeria lacuscaerulensis (assembly GCF_013034685.1). GTDB lineage: Bacteria > Pseudomonadota > Alphaproteobacteria > Rhodobacterales > Rhodobacteraceae > Ruegeria > Ruegeria lacuscaerulensis_B. The sequence goes on from NZ_WQGO01000001.1 coordinate 237,643, forward strand.
GATAACTGGCCCAGCCTGCTGATTTACCTCAGCGGCTGGTCCTATTGGCACGGCATGGCGCAGGTTCTGGTGCAAAATGCCCGCGGCCAGATCAAAGCGCCCTATCTACCGACACGTCAGCACAAAGCCATGCGTCTGGAGGCGCGGGTGCTGCTGGGCCTCTACGCCATGGCGCTTGTCAGCCTGTTTAAATCACCCGTGCTGTGGTGGCTGTGGCTGCTCCCTATTCTGGTCGGCCAGCCCTTTCTGAGGCTGTACCTTCTGGCCGAGCACGGCCTCTGTCCGCCGGTCGCAAATATGCTCGAGAATTCCCGCACCACCTTCACCAACCGCCTGATCCGCTTTCTGGCCTGGAACATGCCCTACCACGCCGAGCACCACGCCTTTCCGAATGTCCCCTTCCATCAGCTACCCGCGCTGCACAGATGGACCCGAGCGCATTTGAGATCGACATCAGACGGGTATTCTGACTTTACAAGCGCGTACATCCGCAAAGTAAGGAACTAACAACACCGGCGGTTGCTCTGGATGGCTAGCAACCAGACGTCATCAAGCAGCTTATGACCAGAATATTACGCCAGTGCGATTTCGTTTTCGATGCCAGCCGCACCTTCCGCAAGGACATAACCAAGATCCTCTAGGGACGCGACTGACCAATCTGACAAATAGTTGGTGGCATCATACGAGCCATCATCTGCCACATACCCGATATACCCGGTCATCAGCTCATCCTGATACTCTTCTTCGTCCCAGTGTCCTCCGGCTGTGCCCGACCCACCGTCAGTCTCTACAAACAAGAAATCGTCTTCAGTGAAGTAGCCGACATATGCTGAGTTCGCTGCATCACCGGTATAAACGCTGGTCACTATGTCATCAGTCGGCCGTCTGGTGCCATTGTCGTCCACCACAGTCGATACCAGACCGTAGTAATCCCAAAGCGTACCAAGACCCATGACATGCATCATTTCATGCAGAACAATATCATCGAATTGCCCAGCATCATGATACGCCAGAGCGTCCGCTTCATCGAACGTCATTTCTCCCAAAGCTGGCAAACCAGTATCAGAGCGTATTGCGGTCGGACCCGCCTGCCCCAGCACGCCGCCTTCTCCGTCTATGGCATCCAAATCCGCCATGATGACGAGGTCGTCGTAGAGGTTCCCTTCTCCATCGACAGCGTCTTCGATATCGCCATCAACAAGCGAAGCCAAATAGTCTGCGGACGCAATGAACACTGACTTCAGATCTTCAGGCCAGTCACCTACAAACCGGACTTCAATATTGTATTGAAGGCTGTCGTCGATTCCGTCGCCTTGACCGGTGATGTACGTGTCCGTGACAACCTCTGTTTCGGTTTCACCCCCGCCGCCTATGCCTGCTGGCGGCCCTTTGCTGCCCCTGGCGGCCGCTGACTCATCGATCATCAGCAGATCACCGCTCAAAGTTCCGATGGATTGTTTGTTATTTTCGGATTCATGCAGACGCGAAGCTCCCGCGCCTGATGACTTCACGTAGTCAAGGAAATTTCCACTGTTTTCAGATGGCATACCCTTCTCCCTCGAGCCTAGTCGAATACCGCCACCCAGTTTATTTTCGAGGATCTAATCCAAACAAAAGAAAATGACTAAAATGTGACTTGACGCGAATTTAGTGCACTCATTTCACAACAATAGACCAATAAATCTAGGCTTTGTTTGCATAAAGCACACTAAATGATAGTTATTGGTGTGACACATAGAGTGATCTAAAAACGCTTAATCGAGTCCTCAATACGCTCGACACTACTCACTACGCCTCCTCCCACAAGCGCGCTGACGCCTGTGGTTCCGGGGCATGAGGTCGGCAAGCCCCGCGCCACACGGACGGCGAGATAGGCGAAGGCTTGGGCCTCCAGCATGTCTCCGTCCAGACCCACGGCCTCGACCGGCTCGACAGCGCAATCGAGGCCCGCGCGCAGCATGTCCATCAGCACCGGGTTGCGGCGGCCTCCGCCCGTCACCAGCACACGCGCGGCGGGTCTAGGGCAATGCTCCATCCCCTGCATCACGCCTGCGGCGCACATGCCGGTCAGGGTCGCCACGGCGTCAGCGTCCGAGAGTTCCTGCACCAGTCTGATCATCTCGGCAAAATCGTTCCGGTCCAGCGATTTGGGGGGCATCTTGTTAAAGAAGGGCTCGGACAGGAACAGCTCCAGCGCGCCCGCCTCGACCGCACCCTGACGGGCCAGCGCGCCGTCCCGGTCCATCGGCAGGCCCAGCCGCTCCTGCATCAGATCATCCACTGGTGCGTTGGCTGGTCCCGTGTCAAAGGCCAGCAGCGCGCCGGGAGCCTCGGGGCCGTCAAAGCTGGGGTCCACATAGGTCAGGTTCCCCACTCCGCCCAAGTTCAGGAAGCACACGGGTTCGGTCGCGCCGATCCATTTCGCGCAGGCAAAATGGAAGAACGGCGCCAGCGGAGCACCCTCGCCCCCCATCGCTACATCGTCGCTGCGGAAATCCCACACGACCGGAACACCCAGCGCCTGTGTCAGACCGTCTCCATCGCCCACCTGCAACGTCCCCCGCCCGCGCGGCTCATGCGCCAAGGTCTGACCGTGAAAACCGATCAAGTCGATTTCATCGAACTCGGACAGCGCCTCGGCATGGGCAACCGTGACCAACTCGGCGGCGGCATCGACCTCGGGCCCGTGCCACTGGCCCAGCGCGGCCCGCAGAACCGCACGCTCGGCATCAGAATAGGCCCGGTATCCGCTGGGACCAAAGCCCAGAATGCGCACACCATCGGTTTCGACCACAGCCGTATCAACACCGTCCAGAGACGTGCCCGACATGGCGCCCAATGCCCTAACCGCGCCCGTTTTGCTGATCGCCCGACCCATGTTTGCCCTCGCGTTCCTCACGCCCGTTGATCCGGCGCGTTGGCCTCAACCTGCACGGTAACGCGAAGACAGTGCAAGCCACATCGGGCGTGGCCCGCGCTTTTCGTGCAAAAGGTGCCTTTTCCTTGCCACCCCCACCGCCTATACACTGCCCCGCAACATAAACCCAAAGGGCACGGATATGACCTACCACCCCAAATCGGATTTCATCGCCACGATGATCGAGCGCGGCTTTCTCGCCGACTGCACCGATTATCAGGGCCTTGACGAAGCGCTGATCAGTGGGGTGCAAACAGCCTATATCGGTTATGACGCCACCGCGCAGTCGCTGCATGTGGGCCACCTGATGAACATCATGGTGCTACGCTGGCTGCAAAAGACCGGCCACAAGCCGATCACTCTGATGGGCGGCGGTACGACCAAGGTGGGCGACCCCTCGTTCCGGTCGGATGAACGCCCCCTGCTGGGGCCCGAACAGATCGACGCCAACATCGCAGGGATGCAGAAGGTCTTCGCCAAGTACCTGTCGTATGATGACAGCGAGACCGGCGCGCTGATGCTGAACAATGCGGAATGGCTGGACAGCCTGAACTACCTCGATTTCCTGCGCGATATCGGGCGGCACTTCTCGGTCAACCGGATGCTGTCGTTCGAGTCCGTAAAATCGCGGCTGGACCGCGAACAATCGCTGAGCTTTCTCGAATTCAACTACATGATCCTGCAGGCCTATGACTTCCTTGAGCTGAACCGCCGCTATAGCTGCGTTCTGCAGATGGGCGGTTCGGACCAATGGGGCAACATCGTCAACGGTATCGACCTGACCCGCCGCGTATTGGATCACGAGATATACGGCCTGACCACACCGCTGCTGACCACCAGCGACGGCCGCAAGATGGGCAAGTCGCAGGGCGGTGCGGTTTGGCTGAACGGCGACATGCTGTCAGCCTATGAGTTCTGGCAGTTCTGGCGCAACACCACCGACGCGGATGTGGGGCGTTTCCTGAAGATCTTCACCGAACTGCCGGTGGATGAATGCGACCGTCTGGCCGCATTGCAAGGATCTGAGATCAACGAGGCCAAAATCCGCCTCGCCAACGAAGTCACTACTCTGCTGCACGGGGCCGAGGCCGCCGCAACCGCCGCGGCGACCGCCCGCGAAGTGTTTGAAAAAGGCGGCGTGGGCGATGATCTTCCAACGCTGACGCTGCGCGCAGATGATCTGCCTACTTCGATCGTGCAGTTGATCGTGAAATCAGGCCTGGCCAAAACCGGCAAAGAGGCCAAGCGCCTGATCGCCGAAAACGGAGCCAAACTGGATGACGCGCCGCTGACTGATGCAGGGTTGATGATCGACGCCGGTGCGCTGTCGTCTCCGATCAAACTGAGCGCGGGTAAAAAGCGCCACGCGCTGGTGCAACTGGGCTAAGCTCAGTTCTACGCTAAGAAAAACGGCCACCCAAATGGGTGGCCGTCGTCGTTTCAGGTTTGGCCTGTCTCAGCGGTTCCCACGGTTGCCATTGTTGCCGCCGTTACCGTTTCCGCCGCCACCGTTGCCCGAGCCGCCGCCCTGACCATTGTTGCCGCCGCCATTACCTGTGCCTGGGCCGGACCCGCCAGTGTTGCCGCCACCGTTACCGGGGTTGCCGTTGTTGCCGTTCCCGTTTCCGGGGCCGCCATTGTTCCCACCGTTGCCATCGCCGCCGCCGTTGCCACCGCTACTATTGCCACCGCTATTATTGCCGCCGTTGCCGTTTCCGCCGCCACCGTTGCCTGAGCCTCCGCCCTGACCGTTATTGCCGCCGCCATTACCGGTACCAGGACCGGAGCCGCCATTATTGCCGCCGCCGTTACCGGGGTTGCCACCATTGCCGTTCCCGTTTCCGGGGCCGCCATTGTTCCCACCGTTGCCGTTTCCGCCGCCGTTGCCACCGCCATTATTTCCGCCGTTACCACCGCCGCCATTGCCGGGTCCACCACCATTGCCGGGGCCACCGCCACCATCACCTGGTCCGTCGCCGCCACCGCCATCACCCGGCCCATCTCCGCCGTCACCAGGCCCGTCACCGGGCCCATCGCCGCCGCCGCCGTCACCCGGCCCATCGCCAGAGTTTCCGCCACCGCCCGGACCGCCGACACCCGGCCCTGCATCGGCCGACTGCTCGTTGTCACGATCTTCCCCAAGCGGAGCGTTGGATCCGATCGAGGCAGTCGGCAAATCTGTTAGCAAACCTGCAAGCCCCGGACATTGTTCGCCCGTTACCTGCAAAGTGGTCAGAAAATCACTCTGTTTTTGCAACCGCTCCAAAAAGCTGGGCGTCACCTGCGCACAGTCGCACAAGGCCGCGTAATCACCGCTTTTGGTCACATCGCGCGCGGTTTTCCAATTGCACACTTCAGGCGCGGCCGAGGCTTCACCCACAAACATCACACTCGCCAAGGGGACAACTAAAAGCCCTCCGGCCGCACCTTTCAAAACATTACGCATCACAGCACCTCCATTCACCAAACACGCGAATTGCAAAGTTTCTTCGGTCACGAAGTGGCGATTGGACGTGATCCCCACATGAGCCAAACATGAAGACGCCTTTATATTTGCTCGTGGCACTGCCCCTTCCCTGCAACCAGTCACTGGACAGACAGGGTGGCGACACGTTATTGAACAGGTGTTCATATTTTGCAAAGGAGCCCGCAATGCACCTGTCCAACACAGCCGCACTCATCACCGGCGGAGCGTCGGGTCTGGGCGAGGCAACCGCACGCCATTTCGCTGATCAGGGCGCGCAGGTCACGATTCTGGACCGCGATGCCGACCGGGGCCCAAATGTCGCCAACGAAATCGGTGGTCACTTTGTCCAGACCGATGTGACCAACGAGGCATCGGTGACCGAGGCCGTTGCATTTGCGACAAGTAAGATGGGGCGTGTCACGGCAGCTGTGAATTGCGCAGGCATCGCCTTGGGCATCAAGACCGTTGGACGCGACGGCCCGCATCCTCTGGACGCGTTTCAGCGCACCATCGACATCAATCTGGTCGGCTCGTTCAACGTCTCGCGCCTTGCGGCGGCTGAGATGGCCAAGAATGACCCAGAACCGGACGGTGCACGCGGCGTGATCATCAACACGGCCTCTATCGCAGCGTTCGACGGGCAAAAGGGGCAGACGGCCTATGCGGCCTCAAAAGGAGGGATCGTGGGAATGACCCTGCCCATGGCGCGCGACCTGGCCTCGACCGGTATCCGCGTGATGGCGATTGCACCGGGCATATTCATGACGCCCATGCTGGCCGGACTACCGGAAGAGGTGCAACAGCAGCTGGCCGCCGATGTGCCTAACCCTGCTCGCCTTGGCGACCCGCACGAATATGGGAGGCTGGCCGGGTTCATCGTGGAAATGGGCTATCTGAACGGAGAGGTCATCCGCATCGACGGTGCGCTCAGAATGCGGTAAACCTGCGCCATGAACGAGCGCGAGAAAATGGAGGCCGGGCAGTGGTATTGTTGTCTGGACCCGGAACTGAACGCCTTGCGCGATCAAGCCAGACGCGCCGTTCATGCGCACAACACCAGTTCACCGGACCGGCGCACCGACATGGGGCCGGAACTACGCGCCCTCTTGGGTCATGTGGGCGCGGACTGTTTGCTAGAAGCACCGTTTCACTGTGCCTATGGGATGAACATTCATCTGGGTGACAGAGTTTATTTCAACGCCGGTTGCATCGTTCTGGATACGGCCCCGGTCCGGATCGGCGACGATACGATGTTCGGGCCACATGTGCAGATTTATTGCGCCCAACATGCCAAAGATCCGGCAGACCGCGCGCAGGGGCTGGAGGTCGGCCTGCCTGTCACAATCGGCAAACATGTCTGGATCGGAGGCGGAGCAATCCTGTTGCCCGGTATCACCATCGGCGACAATGCCACCATCGGCGCGGGCAGCGTAGTCACAAAGGATGTCGTCGCCGGGCAGACCGTGGTTGGAAACCCAGCTCGCGTGCTGCCAGCCTAAGCGCCCTCAGCTTTTTCCTCTAGCATCAGCCATTCCTCTTCGGCAGCGGCGAGTTTTTCCTGCCGCTCGACCAAAGCCTCGGTCGCTTTCTGGAACTTAACCGGCTCGCGGGTGAACAACTCGGGGTCGGACATCAGCTCTTCCAGCTTGCCGATCTCGGCCTCAAGCCGTTCCATCTCGGCAGGCAGTTTTTCAAGGCGATGTTTTTCCGAGAAGGACAGACCCGCCTTCGGCTGTGCCTCTTGCTTGACCTTCGGCTTGGAAGGTTTTGATTTCTCATCCTTCTTAGGCAGGAGATCGCCGCGCTGAGCTATGTAATCCGACCAACCACCCGCATAGACAGTGGCGCGGCCATTGCCTTCCATCGCGATGGTCGTAGTAGCGACACGGTCCAGAAAATCGCGGTCGTGGCTAACCAGCAGAACGGTGCCGTCATAATCGTCCAACAGCTCTTGCAGCAGGTCCAGCGTTTCCACGTCCAGATCGTTGGTCGGTTCGTCCAGCACCAGCAAGTTGGACGTCTTGGCCATCAACTTGGCCAACAACAGCCGCGCTTTCTCACCGCCCGAGAGGGATTTGACCGCAGCCCGCGCCTGCCGTTCATCGAACAGGAATTCCTTGAGGTAGCCGACCACATGTTTGGGCTGTCCGCCCACCATGACTTGATCGGCCTTGCCCGAAACCCGCATTTCGGGATCGCCGGTCAGGCTGTCCCACAGGGTCATCTCGGGGTCTAACTGGGCACGGGTCTGGTCGAAGACCGCAACCTCAAGATTGGTGCCCAGCGTGACTGCGCCCTCATCCGGGGTTTCCTGACCTAGCAGCATTTTCAGTAGCGTCGTCTTGCCCACACCGTTGGGGCCAACAAAGGCAACACGATCACCGCGCTGCACCAGCAGATCAAAATTCCGCACGATGGGTATTGAATCAAAAGCCTTGGCCAACCCTTTGGCTTCGATCACCTTGCGCCCCGATTTAGGCCCTGCCTCCAACGTCATCGCCGCCGAGCCCTGACGTTTGATCTGCGCTGCCTTATCAGCCCGCAACGCTTGCAAGGCACGCACTCGGCCCTGATTGCGTTTGCGGCGGGCGCTGATGCCTTCAACGGCCCATTTCGCCTCGGATTTGATCAGGCGGTTCAGCTTGTGGCGCTGCTGATCCTCTTCTTCCCAGATCTTGTCGCGCCATGCCTCGAACGCATCAAACCCCTGTTCCTGCCGCCGCACCGCACCCCGGTCGATCCAAAGGGTCGCACGGGTCAAAGCGCGCAGAAAAGCGCGGTCGTGCGAGATCAGGACATAAGCCGCGCGGGTCGAGCCCAACTCACGTTCCAGCCAGGCAATCGCTTCGATGTCCAGATGGTTGGTCGGTTCGTCCAGCAGCATCAGGTCTGGCGCTTCGGCCATCAGTTTTGCCAATGCCGCGCGGCGACGCTCCCCGCCCGAGGCCGTTTCGACCAGGCGCGCCGGATCGAACTTCAGCCCCTCGCCTGCGCGCTCGACCTTATACAGCTCTCCCGGCTCGAGCCCGCTGGAGGCATAGTCGCCCAGCGTGGCAAACCCCTCCATGCCCGGATCCTGTTCCATATAGCCAACTGATTTGCCCGGAGGCACAACAATGTTGCCCTGATCCGGTTCGACCAGACCGGCCATCACTTTCATCAGGGTCGATTTGCCAGACCCGTTGCGCCCAACCAGCGCCACGCGGTCACCGGGTTGGACCACCAGTTCAAGCTCGGAAAACACCGGATCGCCCCCGAAGGTCAGGGAAATGCCGGACATCTGCAACAAAGGAATTCTCGCCATGCCCGCCAGCTAAACCGGCAGGGTCGGCGCGTCAACGCCCAGCCCTTGTTCTCGCCAAAAATACGGAATCTACCCGGCCACCGCCCGCAACAGACGTTTCCGGGCTGGTGGAATCGCCCCGATCTCGAGCCCGGTAAACACATGCAGCGTGTTCATATGCCGATCGACCACTGCGTGATCACTCACCCAGCCGCCCATCAACAGATAGGTGCGCAGCAGGGGCGGCATCCGCAACATCGCTTTTTTGACGTCAGGCCGACGCCGCAACCGTGCGGCAAAACGAAAGACATCCGGTGCCTTGACCCGTGGCAACCAGCGCTTGGGCGCCAGATGGCTGTGTTTTAGCATGGCAAAAGCATCCAGATACTCGGCCGTTTCTGTCCCGGCAAAGGACGAACAGCCAAACAGCATCTCAACGTTGTTCTGATCCACATAAGCCGTCATCGCGCCCCATGCGACGCGCAGTATGTCAGGATCGGTCCAGTCGGGATGAATGCAGAACCGCCCCATCTCGACCATGCGCCCCTGAAAATCCTCCAAAGCGGACAGATCGTAAAATTGCGCTGAATAGCTGAGGCCGATTTCGTCCCCACGCTCCATCGTCAACATGCGGAAACAGCAGACGAGTTCGCCACTGGAACGCATATCTTCGACAAGAACATGCGCACAGAGGCGATCAAAATCATCCCGATCCGTCTGATCCGTTCCAAAGGCCAGAGTGCGCAACTTCTGTGCCGCCACGATGTCCGCCCCAGTTAATGCCAACCGGGCGCGATACCGGCCTTTGCCAAGCAGTAAAGCCATGGTCGTCCTCTATTCGGCGATCACCAACCCGTTTCATCCCGTCTCGTTGCCTACCACATTATGTGTGACCATCCTGTGACGCGGACAAGAGGCCAAGGCTGATTAGTTGGTCGCGCCCGGAATATTGGCCGGGTTGAAGTTGCCGATATTGCCAAACAGCTGGCGCAGGAATCCGCGGTTCTGAATGCTCGATTCGGTTACCCGCCGCTCCAGAGGGACCACGATCCCGTCTTCAAGGCCGAACCGTTCGATGTTCCGCACCACACCACCCTGATCAAAGCTGATGGCGACAAGCTCACGCTCGACCACTTCGGGTCGCTTCGGACCATAGTGACGCACCCGAGACCGCACATAGTAGAATCCAGAATCCCGCACTACGCCGGACGAGGACGGCGCACCGACCGAGTCGAGGACGCTTTCGCGTGTGTCCACGCCTACCTGAATCTCGGCCAGATCTTCGGGGGGCGGGATGTACCCGTGATTCTCGAACACAGGTGAGCACGCGCTGATACCTGCCACACAGGCTGCAAGCACGAGCGTTCTGGACGCCGGTTTCAACCTGTTCACAACCTTTAACATGCACACCCTCTTGCCTTGGTCCCTTGCGGACCCTATCCGCTTACATCAAACCGCAGCCCCGGTTCAACACAGGAAAGGGTAACGAATGAGCAACCAGACATCTCTGCGGGTGGCCGACCTGCCGCAAAACGCGCCAACCTCGTTCGATCTGCGCCCCGACACCAAAGCGCTTGAGGCGATCCGCGATGACCTGGGCCTGCTGGGTCTGCGAAAGCTCAGCTTTGTCGGAGACGTCCGCGCGCAAGGAAAACGCGACTGGGCACTCGCAGGTAAGCTGGGCGCAACAGTGATCCAGCCCTGCGTCGTCACGCTAGAGCCGGTGACGACCCGGATCGACGTGCCCGTCACGCGGGTATTTCTGGCCGATTGGACCGCCCCCGATGAGGAAGAGTTCGAAATCCCAGAAGGCGACGAGTCGGAGCCCTTGGGGTCCGAGATCGACCCAGCCATTGTAATGATCGAGGCGCTGTCGCTGTCCCTGCCCCAATACCCGCGCAAAGATGGTGCGGAACTGGAACAGGCCGACTATACAGAGCCGGGCAAACAGGCGATGACAGATGAAGATACCAAACCCTTTGCCGGACTTGCCAGCCTGCGCGATGCACTGAAAAAAGACGAGTGACACGGGTCTGATTTCCTGTCATAGCACGCCCTCAGAAAAATCGCTTGAACATGTCGAGAATCGCAGTATTTTCGCGCGCTCATCGGAATTTGGGTTGGACATTGCGGGGCTCGTCCCCTAAACGCGCGTCAAACCACGTAAAAAACGAAGAATGAAACCCGGTCGGCAGCGAATCTGCGGACCCTCAGTAGACAAAGGTTGAGACCATGGCCGTCCAACAGAACAAAGTTTCCAAGTCGCGTCGCAACAACCGCCGCGCACACGACGCTCTGGTTGCTGCAAACCCGAACGAATGCGCAAACTGCGGCGAGCTGAAGCGCCCGCACCATGTCTGTGCGTCCTGCGGCCACTATGATGACCGCGAAGTCGTCGCTCAGGCCGACGAAATCGACCTGGACGAAGACGCGGCCTAAGCCTTTCAAAGCGCAGGCCAAGGCATGACGGAACAGCCCACGCAAACCGGACGGATCACCATCTCGGTTGACGCTATGGGCGGAGATTCGGGTCCCGCCGCAGTTGTGGCGGGGATCGCCAAATCGGCGGACAAGAACCCCGACATCGCGTTCATCCTGCACGGGCCTGAGGCTGAGTTGCGCAAACTTGTTGCGAAACGACGTGTCCTGAATGGGCGCGTCGTTTTTCGTGATTGCACCGACGTGGTCACGATGGAAGACAAGCCCAGCCAGGTTGTACGCCACGGCAAGCAGACCTCAATGTGGTCGACACTGGAATCGGTGCGCCAGGGCGAAGCCCATGGTGCGGTGTCTTGCGGCAATACCGGGGCGTTGATGGCGCTGTCGATGATGCGGCTGCGCAAATTGCCTGGCGTGAACCGCCCGGCGATCGCGATTCTGTGGCCTTCGCGCAACCCGCAGGGGTTCAACGTGATGCTGGATGTGGGCGCCGATGTACGCGCCGACGCGAAGGATCTGCTGCAATACGCGCTGATGGGCGCCTCGTACGCGCGCAACGGCATGGCGCTGGAACGCCCCCGGATCGGCCTGCTGAACGTAGGCACGGAAGAACACAAGGGCCGCGCTGAATTGAAAGAAGCGCATGCCATGATCACGGACTTTGCGGATCAGGCGAGCTTTGATTTCGTGGGCTTTGTCGAAGGCAGTGATATCCCCGGTGACAAGGCAGATGTCATTGTAACCGATGGGTTTACCGGCAATGTCGCGATCAAGACCGGCGAAGGCACGGCCAGCCTGATCGGGGACCTTCTGCGTGAGGCGTTCAAATACTCGCCCCTGTCTCGGCTGGCGTCGGTTCTGGCCATCACCTCACTGAACCGGTTGAAGAAACGTATCGACCCACGCCGTGTAAATGGCGGGGTTTTCCTGGGCCTCAATGGGACTGTGGTGAAATCTCATGGCGGCGCAGATGCCACCGGAGTTTCGGCCGCCGTGAAACTGGCCTTTACCCTGGCACAGTCCGGGTTCTCTGAAAAATTGGCGGCACGGGTTGCATCGACAGTCGAGCTTGCACAAGATGCCGCCCAAGCTCCGTCCAAGGCGGGCGAATAACAAAAAAGGCAGTACCCCAACATGGCAGGCCGTTCAGTTGTTGTAGGTGTCGGACATTATTTGCCAGAGCGAATTGTGCCGAATTCCGAGTTCGAAAAGTCGCTTGATACCTCCGATGAGTGGATCAAGACGCGGTCCGGCATCGAACGCCGCCATTTCGCAGCCGAGGGCGAGACCACATCCGACATGGCCACAAAGGCGGCCGAAGCAGCGCTTGCCGATGCTGGACTGACGGTCGACGACATCGACGCCATCGTTCTGGCCACATCGACGGCGGACCTGACCTTCCCTTCAGCGGCCACCATGGTGCAATCGCGGTTGGGTATGACCAAAGGGTTTGCCTTTGACGTTCAGGCCGTCTGTGCGGGATTCGTTTACGCTCTGACTAATGCCAACGCACTGATCCTTTCGGATCAGGCCAAGCGGGTGCTGGTAATCGGGGCCGAGACCTTCTCGCGAATCATGGATTGGACGGACCGGTCCACCTGCGTGCTTTTTGGCGATGGTGCGGGCGCGCTGATTCTTGAACGACAAGAAGGTGACGGCACGGCCGAAGATCGCGGTATTCTCGCCACTGATCTGAATTCCGACGGTCGCTATAAAGACTTGTTGTATGTAGACGGCGGCGTGTCGACGCAAACAACGGGCTATCTGCGGATGAAGGGCAATCAGCTGTTCCGCCAGGCGGTTGAACGTTTGACCTCAACTGCCGAGACTTGCTTGGAAAAAGTGGGTTTGGGTCACGAGGATGTGGATTGGATTGTCCCCCATCAAGCCAATATCCGCATCATTCAGGGCACCGCCAAGAAACTGGGTGTTCCCATGGATCACGTCGTAGTCACCCTACAGGATCACGGCAACACCTCTGCGGCATCGATTCCCTTGGCCATGTCCGTGGCCAAGCAACGCGGCCAGTTCAAACCGGGTGATTTACTTGTTACTGAGGCAATCGGTGGTGGATTGGCCTGGGGATCAGTCCTCCTTCGGTGGTAACAGGCGCAAAACGGCTTACACACAGACCTGCAATTCATTGATATTGACAGTGAATTTGCCCTGACCCTATGCTCTACCATCAACAGGGGGATTGGCATGGGCGACAAAACACTGACCCGAATGGATCTGAGCGAGGCCGTTTTTCGCGAGGTTGGCCTTTCACGCAATGAAAGCGCACAGCTGGTCGAAAGCGTTCTGGACCATATGTCCGACGCGCTGGTGCGGGGTGAGCAAGTCAAGATTTCGTCTTTCGGAACATTCAGCGTTCGGGACAAAACTGCCCGTATCGGCCGCAACCCCAAAACCGGGGAAGAGGTTCCTATTCAGCCACGCCGCGTGCTGACTTTCCGCCCGTCGCATCTGATGAAGGATCGCGTCGCCGCAGGGAACCGCAAATAAGATCAGGACGGCAGCGCCATGAGCAAGTCCCCAGACGCCTTTCGCACGATCAGTGAAGTAGCGGACTGGCTGGGCGTTCAGGCCCATGTCCTGCGATTCTGGGAAAGCCGCTTCACGCAGGTCAAACCGGTCAAACGCGCCGGTGGGCGGCGCTATTACCGCCCCAATGACATGCGCTTGCTGGGTGGTATCAAAAAGCTGCTGCACGAGGATGGGATCACCATCAAAGGCGTGCAACGCATTTTACGCGAACAAGGCGTGGCCTACGTCGCCTCATTGTCTCAGGGTTTGGAGGATGAGGCCAAGCCCGCCGCAACCGAAGACAACGTGGTAGTTCCCTTTGCAGCAAAGCCCGCACCCGCACCCCAAGAACAGATCTCGCTTGATTTGCCCGAGGCACCGGTGCCCGCAGCGCCCGTGCCGCCGCAGCCTGTTTTGGACAAGCTGGATGAGGCGCCGTTGCTGGGTGGCATCGCAACCCAAGCGTGGAATCGGACTGAATTTGACGATCAGCTGCTGCGTCAGATCGCGCCTGTTGCCCGTGACCTGCGCGCCCTTCTGAACCGAATTGAGAATCGATCGGCGGGATAAGAAAAAGGCAATGTTTTCCTCTTGCCCCTGCCGGGAAAACCGTTATGAACACTCCAACGTCGGGCTATGGCGCAGCCTGGTAGCGCGTCCGTCTGGGGGACGGAAGGTCGCAGGTTCGAGTCCTGCTAGCCCGACCAAATCACAACGACGTTTATGGCAGACAGGCCAGATCCCGCTCTGGCATCAGGGGGGATCGGAATGACAGGTGTATGCCCAAACCAGCAGATCGAAGGCATGATTGCACGCGGTGAGATCACCGCCGATCCCGCCGTAATCGACCCGCAGGTACAACCGGCCAGCCTTGACTTGCGTTTGGGAACAGTGGCTTACCGCGTGCGCGCCTCGTTTCTGGCGGGAGAAGGGCGCTCGGTCGCCGACCGTCTGGCCGAGTTTGAAATGCACCGCATCGACATTAACGACGGCGCGGTGCTGGAAAAAGGCTGCGTCTATCTGGTGCCACTGATGGAATCGCTCGCCCTGCCCGGCAGCGTCACCGCCGTGGCCAATGCCAAAAGCTCGACCGGGCGGCTGGATTTGCTGACCCGCACCATTACCGATGGCGGCACCGAGTTCGACCGGGTGCCTGCGGGTTATACCGGGCCTCTATACGCTGAAATTTGTCCGCGATCATTCTCGGTCCTGGTGCGGCCCGGAATGCGTCTGAACCAGATACGATTCCGTCAGGGCCAAGCGGTGCTAAGCGATGCGGAACTAAACGCGCTACACGCCGAGTCGCCATTGGTGGATGGACCGGCAGTGATTCAGGACGGATTGGGCTTTTCGGTCGATCTGCAACTGCCTGATACCGATCTGGTGGGGTATCGCGCCAAGCCACATACGGGTGTGATCGATCTGGACCGGATCGGCGAATATGACCCGCAGGAATATTGGGAAGAGGTACGCACCACGGACGGTCGCATCATCCTCGACCCCGGCGCGTTCTATATTCTGGTCAGCCGCGAGGCGGTGCATATCCCGCCCATGTATGCCGCTGAAATGGCCCCCTATCTGGCCATGGTCGGTGAATTCCGGGTGCACTACGCCGGTTTCTTCGACCCCGGTTTCGGCCACGCGGCCGCCGGGGGTGCAGGGTCACGCGGGGTGCTGGAAGTGCGCTGCCACGAGGCCCCGTTTGTGCTCGAACACGGACAGGTCGTCGGGCGTTTGGTCTATGAGAAAATGGCCGAAATGCCCACGCAGCTCTATGGCGCGGGCATTGCCTCGAACTATCAGGGACAAGGGTTGAAGCTGTCCAAACACTTCAAGCCGGTTGGCTAGAACTTCATAAAGCGACGCATCTGCCGGGTCATCTTCTGCGCTTGCCTCATGTTTTGAGACGGGCGTGGACCGCTGCTTTGTTTCTGTTGGCCTGTATCACCGCCCTGATCCGATTTGCCGCCCATACGGCTGGCCATATCAAAGCCCTTGTCCACGCCTTTATTGACCAGACGGCGCATCACCTGACGCACGATCATATCGATCATTCGATTGGCATTCATTGCTCAACTCCGTTTCCTGAACCTCAAAATAGGTGATCTGTCTGGCAACAAAAGGGCCGTTTGATCACTCTTCCTCGAACAGTTCCACCTGATCTTCATCTTCTTCTTCGTCGCTGCCCTCTCCCAAGGGAATCGTACCCGGAGGTGGCCTGTTTTCCAGCAACCCTGCGGCGCGCAATTCCTGAAGCCCTGGAAGGTCGCGGGCGTTTTCCAGCCCGAAGTGATCCAGAAACTGCGGCGTCACCACAAATGTCACCGGCCGGCCCGGTGTCATACGACGGCGACCCAATCGAATCCACTCCATTTCCAGCAACTGGTCGATGGTCCCGCGCGAGACCGACACGCCTCGGATTTCCTCGATCTCGGCCCGCGTGCAGGGCTGGTGATAGGCCACGATGGCCAAAGTTTCGATGGCGGCACGGCTGAGTTTTCGTGTCTCAACCGTTTCCTTTTGCATCAAAAAGCCCAGATCAGGGGCTGTGCGGATAGCCCAGGCCTCTCCCACGCGCACAACGCGCACGCCGCGCCCTTCATAGCGCTTGCGCAGCAGATCAACCGCTTGTGCCGCGTCGCTGCCGTGGGGCATCCGGGCTTCAAGATCGCTGATCGAAACGGGTTCAGCACTCGCGAACAGCACGGCTTCGACCATACGTTCCTGTTCGGCCAAGGGGGGCGCTTCGAACAGGGTGCCGGTTTCCTCAGAGGTTTCAGTCACGTGTTTCGGTCCTCTTGCGCAGATGGATCGGTGCAAAGGTTTCGCTTTGCTTGATCTCCATATGTCCTTCTTTCACCAGCTCCAACGAGGCCGCAAACGTCGCCGCCGTGGCCGAGCGCCGCCGCACCGGATCGGCATCCCAACCGTCGGGCAGATAGGTCTCCATATCTGTCCAGACGCCCGCAAACCCGATCAAGGGGCGCATCCGTTCCAGCGCCTGCTCCATGGTAAAGACAGCATCACGGTCCATGACAAAGGGGCGGAATTCATCGCGGGTGCGGATGCGAGCATAGCCCTGCATCAGGTCTAACAACGTGGCTGAATAGGTCACGGTGCGGATGCGGGTGACATCCTCACCCTGCCCGCGTTGGAAGAAATCACGCCCCAACTGATCCCGCGCCATCAATCGCGCAGCCGCGTCGCGCATGGCCTGCAAGCGTTCAAGTTGGAACGCCAGATGCGCGGCCAGTTCCTCGCCAGACGGTCCTTCGTCATCGGGATCGGGCGGCAGCAGCAGGCGGGATTTCAGAAAGGCGAGCCACGCGGCCATGACCAGATAATCCGCCGCCAGTTCGATCCGCAGCGCACGGGCTTTTTCAACGAAGGTCAGATATTGCTGCGCCAGCGCCAGAACCGAGATTCTGCGCAGGTCAACTTTCTGCGTCCGCGACAGGGTCAGCAGCACGTCCAACGGGCCTTCAAACCCGTCAACATCAACAATCAGCGCCTCGGCGGCAAGCCGATCCGCGACCGAGACCGGATCTTCGCTAAAAAGGTTATCGTTCATATACCTGCCCGCCCATTAGGGCAGATAGTTCCGCCTCGGCGGCTTCGATGTCAAGTTCCACAGGCTTTTGCCGCATCGACAGCGCTTTTTCGGCGCGTTTTTGCGCTTGCGGGGTCATCTCGCCAGCGGCGTCCAGCACCTTGGCGCGGGCCTCGAACGTGCCGTTGCAATGCAGAACCACGTCGCAGCCCGCAGCCAGCGCTTGCCCGGCAATTTCTTCGGGCGTGCCTGACAGGGCTTTCATCGAGATATCGTCGGTCATAATCAACCCGTCAAATCCGATCTTGTCACGGATCAGCCCGATCATCGTAGGTGAAACCGTCGCCGGTTGCGGGTCGATCCGGTCATAGACAAGATGTGCGGTCATCCCCATCGGCAGGTCGTTCAGCGCGCGAAATGGTGCGAAATCGGCCCCCTCCAGTGCTTCTTGATTCAGATCCACATGCGGCAGGTCATGGTGGCTGTCCAGTGTCGACAAGCCATGCCCAGGCATGTGTTTGATGACCGGAAGAACGCCGCCGTCCAGATGCCCTTTGGCAACCGCGCGGCCAAGTTTCGCAACCTGTTTAGGATCAGAGCCATAGCAGCGGTTCTTGAGGAACGCATGGGTGTCGTCACGCGCCAGATCAACCATCGGGGCACAGTTGCTGTCGATCCCAAGCTCGAACAATTCCAGTGCGATCAAGCGATAGCGCAGATACATCGCCCGTTCGGCCTGTTCCCCGGCCCGAGCCGCGTGATCCAGCGGCGGCGCCCATTCGCGGACCAAGGGCGCGCGCAGGCGCTGAACGCGCCCACCTTCCTGATCAATGGTAATCGGACAGTTGCGGCCCACCGCCTCGCGAAAGTCGTCACACAGTGCGCGAACTTGATCGGAGGTGTCGATATTTCGGGCAAAGAGGATGAACCCGAACGGGTTCATCTCGCGAAACAGTCTTTTCTCGTCGGATGTAAGCCGCAGCCCCTCCGCGTCCGAGATCGCAGCGCCGAATGTCACCGGGCCGCGACCGGGATACAGTCCGCCCCCTGCGCCTGAAGCGCGGCACAGAACTGACGCGAGTCGCTTAGATCATCAAACCCCAAAACCCGCAGCCGATAGAAGGTACGTCCACCGCTTGTGGTTTTTTGGATAACCCGCTGTTTTCCATCCATATACTCACCAAACCGACCGTTCAGGCGATCCCATTCCGATTGTGCAACCTGGGTGCTTTCATAGGCCCCAAGCTGGGCCATACGGGTGCCCTTTGAAAGGGTATCAGCGTCGACATCCAAGCCAACAGCGGCCTTGACTGCCGCATTGATGGCATCTTCGGTGCTGCTGCTAGGTGTGATCGGGTTGCTGATCCTGCGTGCCGGGCGTGTGATGGGCCGCAGCGACCGGCGCACACCGGGCAGCGCTGCAATTGCGGGGTCCGGCAGTTGCGCTGCGTAGTCCGCAGGGTCAATCGCCGGTTCGTCGTCAAGCGCAAGCGACGCCAGTTGCACACCGTCCTGTGGCTGTTCAATTGGCTTGTCCGCCAGTTCAGCAACCACCGCATCCACGGCACCTTGGCGCAGTTGCGCCGCCTCTTGATCAGAGATTTCTTCTTCCACCAAGTGCACGGCCGGTGTGGGCTTCAGCGGTTCAACCGGCGTGTCTTCATCCGTTAGCGAAACTGGCCGCGGCGCCAAAATCAAACGATCTGCAGGCGGCGCTGCGGTGCCGACGGCGGCCACTGCGTTCACCGCCAAGCCCTGATGATCTGCAGGTGTCCCACCTGGACTTTCCGGCTGGATACGCATCGGCCCTTCGATCGCGCGGACAACCGGAACACCGCTGACATCGCGCATGACCAACTTATAGCCCCAAACGGCGATACCGGCGACCAAAGCCAAGGACGCGGCCGCCCCCAGAAAATTCACGATCCGACCCAGGCCCGCTGCCTGCGGCGTCTCTTCATACCCGTGCATGTCGTCGGAATAATCGTACCCGCCCTGAACCGAGGGTTGATTCGTGTAATGCATCTGCTCGGGACGCATCTGTCCCGAGTAAACGTTATTTGCCATGTCCGCCTCACCGCCCGTTTCGCGCCAGAAAATAAGGCGCGCGGGTCATTTCTTGCCTACCTCGTACCGGCGGTTCGGGCGGTGTTTGTTACCGCATCTCCTGCGCCGGGGTAACGCCAAGAATACCCAAGCCCGCTGAAATCACAACAGAAACGGCACGGGCCAAAGCGATTTTTGACTGGCTTGTGGCAACATCGCCATCCTGAATGAACCGCAGTTGGGTTTCGTCGTTGCCCTTGTTCCACAGCGCGTGGAAGTCTCCGGCCAGTTCATAAAGGTAGAACGCAACGCGGTGCGGCTCGTTCGTGCGGGCAGCGATTTCCACCAGACGCGGCCATTCGGCCAGCTTTTTAGCAACCGTCAACTCGGATGCGTGATCGTTCTTACTCAGATCGGCCCCTTTGAGGGTCGCATCATCTGCGGCGATCCCGGCCTCAGCCGCGCGGCGCAGAACGCTCATGACGCGGGCATGGGCGTATTGCACGTAGAACACAGGGTTCTCGCGGCTTTGCTCCAGCACCTTGTCGAAATCAAAATCCAGCGGCGCGTCGTTCTTGCGGGTCAGCATGACGAAACGCGTAACATCTGGCCCCACCTGATCCACCACATCGCGCAGAGTGACAAAGTTCCCTGCCCGTTTAGACATCTTGAACGGCTCGCCATTCTTCCAAAGCTTCACCAACTGGGTCAGCTTGATATCCAGCGGCACCTTGCCATCGGACAGCGCCGACACAGCCGCCTTCATCCGTTTGACATAGCCGCCGTGGTCGGCACCAAACACGTCGATCAGAGCGTCAAAGCCACGGCTCACCTTGTCATAGTGATAGGCGATATCGGGCGCGAAATAGGTCCACGCGCCGTCCGATTTCTTGACTGGGCGGTCCACGTCATCGCCATGTTCAGTCGATTTGAACAGAGTCTGCTCGCGCGGCTCCCAATCTTCGGGCTTTTTGCCTTTGGGCGGCTCCAGCACGCCTTCATAGATCAGGCCCTTGTCGGTCAGCGATTGCAGCGCAGCCTCGATCCGGCCCGTGCCATAGAGAGATTTCTCAGAAAAGAACACGTCCATCTCGACGCCCAGCGCCTTCAGATCAGCGCGGATCAGGTCCATCATCGCATCGGTGGCAAAGTTGCGCAGGTCCTCAAGCCATTCGCTTTCAGGCTTGTCGATCAGGGTATCGCCGTATTTCTCTTTCAGCGCCTCGCCGATCGGGATCAGATAGTCACCGGGATAGAGCCCCTCGGCAATCTCGGGGCTGAGGCCATTGGCCTCGCGATACCGCTCATAGGCCGAACGCGCTAGTACATCCACCTGCGCGCCGCCATCGTTGATATAATACTCACGCGTAACTTCATGGCCAGAATAAGCCAGCAGGCTTGCCAAGGCGTCACCGAAGACCGCGCCCCGCGTATGGCCTACATGCAGCGGACCGGTGGGATTGGCCGAGACATATTCGACGTTCACCTTCTGCCCGTGTCCCATGGTCGAGCGACCATAATCGTTGCCCTGTTCCAGCACGGCGGTCAGCACACCCTGCCAGACCGACGGCGCCAGCCGCAGGTTCAAAAACCCCGGCCCTGCCACCTCGGCGCTGGTGATCCGATCATCGGCAGCCAGCTTTCCGGCCAGCACATCGGCAATGTCGCGCGGCTTCATCTTGGCTGGTTTTGCCAATACCATCGCCGCGTTGGTCGCCATATCGCCATGTGCCGCGTCGCGCGGAGGCTCAACCGCCACGTTGTCAAAGCTCAGTCCCTCGGGCAGAGCACCTTCGGACTGCATCTGCGCCAGCGCGCCCAGTACAAGGGCGCGGATCTCGGAAAACAGGTTCATTTCGAATGTCCTTTTGCTTGCCCGGCGGTTTATCACGCAGCGCGGTAAGGTCAATGGATGCCTAAAGTTTGACCTTGGTTTGGGCGCAATCCCCGCTACAGTCTGCCCGAACTGCGAAATTCGGAGACCATTGATGCGCCTCGCCCTACCCCTCAGCCTGCTTCTGTCCACCGCCCTGCCCGTTCTGGCCGAGATGCCCGCACCGCAAGGACATGTGCTGGTGACATTGGGTGGCGCTGTCAGCGAAACCAACCTGCCGGCGCGGGGCGAGAATGATGGCGGGCTGCTTGGGTTTCTCGAAGTGACCCATGAGGGTGCAGCAGGGTTTGACGCGGCCCTTCTGGACAGCCTACCCCAGATTCAAATCATTATTCCCTATGGCCCGCCCGATCATCAGCGCAACTACACTTTCAGTGGCCCGCTGCTGTCGGACGTCATGATCCTTGCGGGAGCCGAAGGAAAAACCGCACGTCCCATGGCAATGGACGGGTATCAGGCGGAAATCCCATGGGACAGCATTTCGACGTACAAACCCATTTTAGCCACCCATGCCGACGGTGAACCGATGGGCGTCGGAGGATATGGCCCCACCATGATCGTGTTCCCGCCAACCGACGAAGCCGACTCAGCCGAAGCCCAAGCAAGTCAACAGGTTTGGGCACTGGCCTATATCGGCGTCGAGTGACCCGTCGGCGCGGGTCGCCCTGTCAGGCGCACATAGTCCTGTATCGCAAAGCGATCGGTCATCCCGGCGATGTAATCTGATACGATCCGGGCCAGAACAGTCTCGTCCTCGGCAGCCTCAATATCGGAGTGCCAGCGGGCAGGCATTTGACGCGGATCCGCAAGATAGATCGGGAACAGCTCCTCGACGATCTTGCTAACTTCGGCCCGCACTTCCATCACCGAGGGCGCGCGATACATCCGGGTGAACAGAAAGGCACGGATATCCTGCAACTGCGCCCATAATTGCGCCGAGAACTGGATCACTGGGCGACCCAAATTGCGGATATCTTCCACCGAGTGCGCTCCGGATTCGGCAATCAACGCGGCAGATGTGTCTATTACGTCGGATACCATAACCCCAAAGACCCGCCGCAGAGCCTCATGCCTGCGCCGATACGGGTCAAGATTTGGATAGGCGCGATCGACCTCGGCATAGCACGCACCCACAATCGGCAGCGTTTGAATTTCGTCATCACTGAACAAATCCGCTCGCAGCCCGTCCAGCAAATCATGGTTGTTGTAGGCAATGTCATCTGACAATGCCGCCACCTGCGCCTCAGCGCTGGCATGGGTGTGCAGTTCCAGATCAAACGCGCCGTTGCACTCTGCCAACGCCCAAGGCAACTCGCCCTCAACCGGGCCGTTATGCTTGGCGATCCCTTCCAACGTCTCCCATGAAAGGTTGCAGCCATCGAATTCCGCATAGTGTCGTTCGAGTTTGGTCACGATGCGAATGGCCTGCGCATTGTGATCGAAGCCACCATAAGGCTGCATGATGGCATGCAGCGCATCCTCGCCCGTATGGCCGAACGGTGTGTGCCCCAAATCATGGGCCAAAGCCACCGCCTCGGTCAGTTCGGGGTTCAAGCCCAAAGCACCGGAAATCGTCCGCGCCACCTGCGCCACCTCAATGGAATGCGTCAGGCGGGTGCGATAGCTATCCCCCTCATGCTCCACAAAAACCTGCGTCTTGTGCTTGAGCCGCCGAAACGCGCTGGCATGAATGATCCTGTCTCGATCACGCTGAAAGCATGACCGAAAACTGCTCTCTTCCTCTGGCACCAACCGCCCTCGCGCGCAACTGGGATCCGAGGCAAAACCCGTTCTTTCCAAAGGTCTTGTCCTTGTCGCCTGTCCTTGGGTTTTCTATATGGTAGAGTGGTACAGAAATAAACCTTTGGAGCGTGGCATGAATCTGCCCCCAACAGTCACGGAACGCGCCTTCGATCGCCTGGCCGAAATTGGCGCTGCGGATCAGGGACAAGCCCTGCGCGTCGCGGTAGAAGGCGGCGGCTGTTCCGGGTTCCAATACGAGATCGCTCTGGACGAACCGAAAGAGGATGATCTGATCCTTGAGGGTAAAGGACAGAAAGTCATCGTGGACTCGGTCTCACTGCCGTTTCTGGAAAACGCCACGATAGATTTCACTCAGGAATTGATCGGAGCGCGGTTTGTCATCGAAAACCCGAACGCCACCTCATCCTGCGGCTGCGGCACCTCGTTTTCTATGTAGCTACCGGTGGGGGCGTTGCCCCCACACCCCCAGGATATTTCTGGCCAGATGAAGCAGGGATCCGCTCTCCGACCTCAATGCCGGAGAGCTTCACCTGGCGCGGTCATCGGCGTCCCCGCCTGTACCGCAGATCATAAATCGCACGGATTGGTTAACGATCCGTTTCTTCATCTGGCTAAAAATATCCCGGAGCGCGAGGCAGAGCCTCGCTCCCCAACCCACCATCTTGCCGCTGCGTTCATTCTGCGCGATAGGTTGCCAATGGCTCTGGAGGATCGCGCATGAAAATCGCCACGTTCAACATCAACGGTATCAAAGCGCGGATTGAGGCTCTGCCCCGTTGGCTGGATGACGCGCAGCCCGACATCGTGTTGCTGCAAGAGATCAAGTCAGTGGATGAGAACTTTCCCAGGGAACTTTTCGAAGACCGGGGCTACAATGTCGAAACCCATGGGCAGAAAAGCTTTAACGGAGTGGCAATCCTTTCAAAGTTCCCGCTTGAAGATGTGACGCGGGGCCTACCGGGCGACGATGAAGACGAACAAGCGCGGTGGATCGAAGCGACGGTCGTCGGGAAGCACTCGTTGCGGATTTGCGGTTTGTATCTGCCTAACGGCAATCCGGCTCCGGGACCGAAATATGACTATAAGCTTGCCTGGATGGAGCGCCTCTATCGGCGCGCGCAGGAGCTGATCGCTAGTGAAGAGCCGGCGCTGATGGCCGGGGACTATAATATCATTCCTCAGGCCGAAGACGCCGCACGTCCCGAGGCATGGCGGGAGGATGCTCTGTTTCGGCCTGAAAGCCGGGCGGCATTTCGCAAAATCCTGAACCTGGGCTTTACCGAGGCGTTCCGGGCGTGCACACAGGGGCCAGGGCACTATTCCTTTTGGGATTATCAGGCCGGGGCATGGAACAGGAATGACGGCATCCGCATCGACCATTTCCTGTTAACCCCACAGGCGGCAGATCTGATGCGCGATTGCCGGATTGATTCCGAGATACGCGGGCACGAAAAGCCTTCAGATCACGTTCCGGTTTGGGTGGAACTCGATCTTTAATTCCTTATGCGGTCGGGTCGTAGTTGTAGATCCAGTCGTATTTGCGTGCCAATTTCCCACCGATAGCGGACAAGGCCAGTTGCGCGCCCAGACGCATCGGTCCGCGCAAGTGGAAATTGCGGGCATTGGCACCAGCGGTGGCCACGACGTTGCGGGCTCTGGGGCGGCGGGTGGTCTCGTAGACCGAAAGCGCCTGGGTCACCCCTGATTGCTCAGAAAATGCACGCGCCAAGATCCAGGCGTCCTCCAATGCAAGACATGCCCCCTGCGCCATGAAAGGTAGTGTGGGGTGGGCAGCGTCCCCCAGCAAAGCAAGCCGACCGTTCTGCCAACTTTGCGCCACCGGCCGCAGGTAAAGGGCCCAAAGGTGGGTTTGCGCAACCTCGGTCAGCACCTCCCGAACTGGGCCGCCGAAATCCTGAAAGCGCGCCCTAAGATCGTCAGGATCACCTTCCCTGCGCCAACTTTCATCTGTCCAGTCCGAGCGTTCCTCGATTGCTACCACATTCATCATTTGCTGGTCACGTAGAGGGTACAAGACCACATGGCGACCCGGGCCCATTGTCAGTGACGCACATGGCGCTCGGGCGCGTTGAGCCCAAGGTATCGTTGCACGCCAGGCGATTTGGCGGGTGAATTGCGGCTGTTCCTCTCCGTTCAGGATCGGACGCAGAATGCTGCGTCCTCCGTCTGCGGCAATGGCGCATTCGGTGCGCAATCGCTCACCGCTTTGTAAAACCACTTCGGCTTCGCCAGGATGTTTGATCACCTGCGACACTTGAGCACCCAACTGGATATCGACCCCCGCGTTTCGCGCGGCCTGCACCAACAGGTCCAATAGATCGGCGCGATGGTAGTAGTAGGTCGGGCCGGCCGTCGGGGGCGGAATACGGCTGATGACGCGGCCTCGGCGGTAGTCGCGAAGAACCGTTCCGTTTGAGCGTTGTCCTACACGGGGCTCTGTGTGCTCAATACCCAGCGCACGCAGAACAGCCATGCCATTGGCGCTGATCTGAAGGCCCGCGCCCACTTCGGTCAGGGCTGGTGCTTGTTCCAGCACCGTCACCTGCGCGCCCTTCAGGCGCAGGGCCAGAGCAGCCGCCAAACCACCAATACCGCCGCCGATTACGGCAAAACTCAAACCGTCGATATTCATGAGCAAGGCTTAACGCAAAAACGCCGAGGCGACAGGCCCCGGCGTCAAAGATTTCCGAATTTTGCAGCGATCAATCGTCGCGGTGGACCTTCTCGCGGCGTTCGTGACGCTCTTGCGCCTCAAGCGTCATGGTCGCGATCGGGCGCGCATCCAGACGCCGCAGCGAGATCGGATCACCCGTCATTTCGCAATAGCCGTACTCGCCCTCATCAATCCGGCGCAGAGCCGAGTCGATCTTGGCCACCAGCTTGCGCTGACGGTCGCGGGTGCGCAGTTCCAGTGCGCGATCGGTTTCCTCGCTCGCGCGGTCTGCAACGTCCGGAATGTTACGAGTGTTGTCTTGCAGACCTTCGATCGTGTCGCGGCTGCCTGCCAAAAGTTCAGTCTTCCAGTCCAGCAGCTTACGACGAAAATACTCAAGCTGCTTGTCGTTCATAAATGGTTCGTCTTCGGCTGGACGATAATCTTCGGGCAGAAATACTTCCTGCTTCATTTTTGCTCCCTCGGTGTGGCCTGCAACGCCGAGTGCTCTCTCTTCACCAGACATGAGGCATTCCCTTCTGCGGAGCGTTTATCTGACGGCGCGGGGATTGTCACTATGCAAACGACGCGCCTGTGTTGTGTAATCCTAAAGCGTCTAAATATGAGACAACTAATAACAAAACCTTGTTTTTCTGTGAAAAAGTGCGGGCGATTTCTGGGCAAACTTTATATTGCCTCAGGGTGTGTTAGCGCACGAATCAAGCAAAGCCCTTGGAGTTGCTGGTCAATTCCGCATCGGGCGACGCAGCGACGTGGGTTGTAAAAATCTTCGCCCCTCTGTAACCCCAAAGGCACAACCTGCGCGACCTATCATGAGGCCCCAATGACCGCACGCTTTCAAGGCACAGCCGAATATGTTGCCACCGATGATCTGACCATCGCCGTCAACGCTGCGGTCACTTTGGAACGGCCTTTGCTGGTCAAGGGCGAGCCGGGCACCGGTAAGACCGAACTGGCCAAGCAGGTAGCTGATGCGCTGGGTCTGAAGATGATCGAGTGGAACGTAAAGTCCACCACCCGCGCCCAACAGGGCCTGTATGAATATGACGCCGTCAGCCGTCTGCGCGACAGCCAGTTGGGCGATGAGCGCGTGCATGACGTGTCGAACTATATCCGCAAGGGCAAGCTGTGGCAGGCATTCGACGCCGACGAAAAGGTCGTGCTGCTGATTGATGAGATCGACAAGGCCGATATCGAATTTCCCAACGACCTGCTGCAGGAACTCGATAAGATGGAGTTCCATGTCTACGAGACTGGTGAGACAATCAAAGCCAAGAACCGGCCTATTGTGATCATCACCTCGAATAACGAAAAGGAACTGCCCGACGCCTTCCTGCGCCGGTGTTTCTTTCACTATATCCGCTTCCCAGATGAGACCACGATGCGCCGCATCGTCGAGGTCCATCACCCTGGGATCAAGGATGCCCTGCTGACCACCGCGCTGACACAGTTTTATGAAATCCGTGAGACGCAGGGGCTGAAGAAAAAGCCCTCGACCTCGGAAGTGCTGGACTGGCTCAAGCTGTTGCTGGCCGAGGATCTGACCGCCGACGATCTGAAACGCGACGGGGCGAATGCGCTGCCCAAGTTACATGGCGCGCTGCTGAAAAATGAGCAGGATGTTCATCTGTTTGAACGTCTGGCCTTTATGGCGCGTAGCAAACGCTGAACATCCAGTGATCAGCCTTGCCTTACGGCAAGCGGGCTGTCAGCATTGGCACATGATCGCCCGACTGTCGGGCATCCGAGCAGATGGGGCAATCTGAGTGTCTGACACCCTTACGATCCGTGCCTTGCGGCCCGATGACCGGGCCGAATGGGCTGAGATGTGGCGCGATTATCTGGCGTTCTACGAAACATCCGTACCCGACAACACCTATGACAGCACATTCGCGCGGCTTTTAGGGGATGATCCGCATGATTTCTCGTGCTTTGTTGCCGAAAGCTCCGATGGTTTGGTCGGCCTGACGCACTACCTGTTTCACCGCCATGCGTGGAA
Source organism: Ruegeria lacuscaerulensis (assembly GCF_013034685.1). Taxonomy (GTDB): domain Bacteria; phylum Pseudomonadota; class Alphaproteobacteria; order Rhodobacterales; family Rhodobacteraceae; genus Ruegeria; species Ruegeria lacuscaerulensis_B. The sequence goes on from NZ_WQGO01000001.1 coordinate 265,223, forward strand.
AGAGGAAAGTGTCTGCTACCTTCAGGATCTGTTCGCCCGCCCCGAGGCGCGCGGAACCGGCGTTGGACGCGCGCTAATTCAAGCCGTGTATGACGAGGCTGACCGACAAGGCGCGCCATCGGTCTATTGGCTGACGCAAGAATTCAACCATACCGCTCGCAAATTGTATGATCGGATCGGCAAACAGACACCTTTCATTCGGTATCAACGCGCATGATCCGCTGGGCTGCTCTTGTGTTCGGTTTGGCATTGGCTGGATGTACGGCTGTTTCCGTCCCAGAACCACCCAGCCGGGTGAAGCCCACCGTTGAAGGGCTGCCGCCCCCAAAGGCCTTTGTAACCCCGCGCCCTACCCCGCCCGGTCGGGCAAATGCCGATATGGCGCGCGATTTCGTATCACTTCACTTTGCGCTGGAAAGCGGCACGCCCCTACCGGTCTTTACTCGCTTCGAGGGGCCCGTAACGGTGCGCCTGACCGGCCAGGTTACTCCGTCGATGCAGCAGGACTTGACCCGGTTGCTCAACCGTCTGCGCCGCGAAGCCCGGATCGACATCAAGCAAATCCCCGAAGGTCAGGCAAATATCACCATCGAGGCCGTCACTCAGGACCAAATTCAGGATATCCTGCCGCAAGCCGCCTGTTTCGTCGTCCCGAACGCCTCCAGTTTCGAGGAATACAGCCGGGATCGGCGCAAGAAGAAAAGCAGTTGGGTCCGGCTGCAAGACCGGCAGCGACTGGGGATTTTCATCCCCTACGATGCCAGCCCGCAGGAAAAGCGCGATTGCCTGCACGAAGAGATTGCACAGGCTCTGGGGCCGCTGAACGACCTGTATCACCTGCCGGATTCAGTCTTTAACGATGACAATATACATACCGTTCTGACCGGGTTCGATATGCTGATGCTGCGCGCCGCCTACTCGCCTGACTTGCGCAGCGGCATGAGCCGTGAACAAGTCGAAGCCGTTATCCCCGGCATTCTACGCCGTCTGAACCCAAACGGCGAAGTCCAGCCCGTAGGTCCCCCGTCAGAAACCCCGCGTGAATGGATCAGGGCGGTGCAAAAATCGCTGAACCCCAACCGCAACGTGCAGGCCCGGCTACGCTCTGCCCAGCGCGCCGCGCAGATCGGACACGAACAGGGCTGGACCGACCACCGCCGCGCCTATCCGCACTACCTGATGGGGCGCATGGGGCAATTTGACAACCCGCAAGCCGCTTTGCGCGAATATGATATCGCGCTGCAATTTCTGCGCACGTCACCGAGTACTGAGGTGCATCAGGCCTACATTACCACGCAGCTTGGCGCCTATGCGCTGGCGCAAGGCAGCGGTCCCGACTTCCTGCCCGAATTGGACAAAGCCATCGACGTGATGACCCGCGCCGAAAACGCCTCGCAATTGGCGACTTTGCTGTTGCTGAAATCCGAAGCGCTGAATCAGGCCGGACGGTCCACGCAGGCACGTTCCGTCAGGCTGGACAGTCTGGGGTGGGCGCGCTACGGCTTTGGCTCGGAAACGGTGGTCCGGTCGCTGATGCAAGAGGTTGCAGAAGCACCGTCCAACAACAGAGGCGGTTAACGCATGGTCGTAGTTCTGGGAATGGCGATACTGGGGGCAATCCTCGGGGCACTGACGGCACGAAAACGCAATGGCAGCGGCGCGGATATGGCGCAATATGCTGCGGGCTATGGCATCGCTTTTTCGTTGGTGGGTCTGGTCCTGTCCCTCATTCTCGTCCGACTGATCGCGTAGACCCATGTTCCTGCCCTTCTTCGAAAACCTCCGCAAAGCCCGTATTCCCGTCTCACTACGCGAATATCTGACCTTTCTGGAAGGCATGAAAAAGGGCCTGGCCACCTATGATGTCGAGGCATTCTACTACCTCGCCCGCGTTTCGATGGTGAAGGACGAGCGCAATATCGACAAGTTCGATCAGGCCTTTGCTGCCAGTTTCAAGGGCTTGGAAGAGATCAGCTTTGATCAGGTGATCGAGGCCGTGGACATCCCCGCCGAGTGGCTGGCCAAGATGGCCGAAAAGCACCTGTCCGAGGACGAAAAGGCCGAGATCGAGGCCATGGGCGGGTTCGAAAAACTGATGGAGACGCTGCAAGAGCGTCTCAAGGATCAGGAAAGCCGCCATCAGGGCGGCAACAAGTGGATCGGCACGGCCGGGACCTCTCCGTTCGGGGCTTATGGCTATAACCCCGAGGGCGTGCGTATCGGCCAGAAGGAAAGCCGCCACCAGCGCGCGGTCAAGGTCTGGGACAAGCGCGAATTCAAAAACTTAGACGACACTGTTGAACTCGGCACCCGCAACATCAAGGTCGCCCTGAAACGCCTGCGCCGCTGGGCGCGCGAAGGCGCGGCGGATGAGCTGGATCTGGACGGCACAATTCGCGCCACCGCGGAACACGGCTATCTGGACGTCAAAACCCGCCCCGAACGTCACAACGCGGTCAAAGTGCTGTTGTTTCTGGACGTAGGCGGATCAATGGACCCGCATATCAAGGTGGTCGAAGAGCTGTTCTCAGCCGCGCGGACCGAGTTCAAGCATCTGGAATATTACTACTTCCACAACTGCCTGTACGAAGGCGTCTGGCGCGACAATGCCCGCCGCTGGGATCAGCAGACCCCCACCCATGAGGTGCTGCGCACCTACGGCCCCGATTACAAGTGTATTTTCGTAGGCGATGCCTCCATGAGCCCCTATGAAATCGCCTACCCCGGCGGGGCGAATGAGCACTGGAACCAAGAGGCAGGTCAGGTCTGGCTGCAACGCGCACGAGACCAGTGGAATTCAAACCTGTGGATCAACCCAGTGCCCGAGAAATACTGGGAATACACTCATTCCGTTAGCATGATCCGCGAGATTTTCGAGGACCGCATGGTGCCGATGACCTTGGCTGGGCTGGAACAGGGCATGCGCGAGCTAACGCGATAAAGGTTCGCTCGGTAACGCCGGGGCCCATGCCGTATGCGCGGAAACGGCGGCAAAAAACAGAACGCTGCCTGTCAGAACAAAAACATGCCAGATCGTGTTGTGAAAAGGCAGCCAGTCCAACAGGTAAAAGGCAATCCCGGTCGTGTAGACAATGCCGCCTGCGACCATCAGCCAGATAACGGGATGGGACAGGTCCGCTAGCAGAGATTGCCCCGCCCAGACGACGGCCCACCCCATTAAAACGTAGAGCCCCAACCCAAACCATCGAAAGCGATGCGGGTCAATCATCTTCAGGGCCGACCCAAGCGTTGCCGAAGACCACAAACCAATCAACAAACCCGGCGACTGTACGCCCGAAATCAATATGAATGGCGTATAGGTTCCAGCAATTTTCACATAGATTCCGGAATGGTCCAACCGCTGCAATACATGCCCCCACCTGTCCGATTGCACCATGTTGTAGGCTGCCGAAAGCGACAGCATCAGAATAAGCGTGACCCCATAAACTGAAACGCCCAGTATCGCGGCGGGCTCGGTGCGGTACTGAACCGTCAAGAAAATGAGCGTAGGAACCGCGATGCTGGCGGCGCTGACGCCCAGAATATGCACAAACCCGTCGCTGATACGCTCGGCGCGGCTGTAAGATGGGCGGATTTCTGCAAAAGACCACATGATAACAAGGGTATGGCGCAACCTCTCGCGCGGCAAGCAAAGGCTCAGTCGTTTCAGGCGACCTCACCCTAGATTGATGTCACGCGAGCTAGGGCATCGTGATCGTTTCAGCCCCGATTTTTTGTTGCCCTCGCCCCGATCGCCCCCCATATCTGAGGTATGCTGCGATTAACTCCGATCTTGCTGGCGATTGCCTATGCCGTTGTCATGTACCGGATTTCCGTCTGGCGCACCCATCGCGAGTTGGATGCGAAATCTACAGAGTTGGCGGATCCCGCTCTAAAACGCATGACTGACCGATTGGCCGCCGCGCTCGAGATCGAACGTGTGCCGGTTTATATCTATGAGATCGACCCTGTGAATGGGCTGGCCGCACCGGATGGACGGATTTTCATCACACGCGGGTTCTATCGCAAGTTCCGCAATGGAGACGTCTCGGCCGAGGAGATGGCCAGCGTGATCGCGCATGAGCTGGGCCATGTGGCCTTGGGTCATGCGCGGCGGCGGATGATTGATTTTTCCGGTCAGAATGCACTGCGGACGGCGTTGATGATGGTGTTGAACCGGTTCATTCCGTTTGTTGGCGCATGGCTCGCTAATATGCTCGCGCATCTGCTGGCCTCGCGCTTGTCACGTGGCGATGAATATGAGGCGGATGAATACGCCGCCGCGTTGTTGACCAAGGCAGGAATTGGGATCGGGCCGCAGAAATCTCTGTTTCACAAGCTTGAGGAACTGACCGAGCAACGCGCAGGTGTCACGCCCGCCTGGTTGATGAGCCATCCCAAGACAGATGAACGAATTGCGGCGCTGGAGGCGTTGGAGCAGCGTTGGGGTGCGGGTGGATAGGTTTCGGCTGTGAGGGGCCAGCCCCTCACACACCCCGGGATATTTTTAGCCAGATGAAGGGCGGATCGGGATTAGGTCGTGAGAGCTTTGCCCAAACGCGGGAGGCGGGCTTTTTTCATCAGCCCGCGCAGGGTCCATTGGTCACCTGAGAGGTGGTTGGCCTGCGTGAGGACTCGGTGGGCGGTATCCGAGAGGCCTTGCGGATCGGCTTTCCAGAAGCCATGCAGCAGCGTGTCTGGGTCATGGCGGATCAGGCCCTCATCCGACAGGATGTTTCGGGGGAAGTCCTTGGCATTCATGGTGATGATCGCATCTGACGACGAGGTTATGGCGGTGGCCAGAACGTGGATATCGGCGGCATCGGGTAGCCAGAGGCGCTGTTCCACGCCCGGTTGCGCCGCGCGTTCCGCCTTGGGCCAGTGCGATTGTGTCAGGGCAATTTCGGCGCGGGCCTGTACCTCGCCCGTGGGGCCCAGTTTGCGGGCGGCACGGGCCCATTCTTCGAGGATGCGCGCCGACCAGATGGGTTCGAAATGGCCCAGTTTTGCCGCGCCCAGTAGCATCTCTCGCATCACCGTGGGGTAGATGACGCATGTATCCAGAACCGCCCTCACAGCCGGTAGAACACGGCTTTGAGGTAGCCGCTTTCCGCCAGTTGCGGCAGTTGCGGGTGGTCGGGGCCAGCAAAGCCGGTGTGGATCAGTTGCGCCTGCCGCCCGGCCCGGCCGATCCCGCGGGATGAGGCGTCGCGGAAACGACCCAGATCGGCGGCGTGAGAACAGGAACACAGGCCAAGATAACCGCCCGGTTTGACCAGCGGCGCGGCCAGACGCGCGATGCGCTCATAGGCGCGCAGCCCCGCGTCCAGCGCCTGTTTCGAGGGCGCAAAGGCAGGCGGGTCGCAGATCACTACGTCGAATTGCGCGCCCTCTTCGCCCAATTGGGTCAGCACGTCGAAGGCATCGCCTTGGCGGGTTTGGAACCGGTCGGCACAGCCAGACGCCTGCGCGCCCTGAGTGGCCAGATCCAGTGCGGCGGCTGAACCATCGACGGACAGCGCTTGCCCCGCTCCGCCTGCCAGCATCGCCAGACCGAACCCGCCCACATGGCTGAACACATCCAGCACCTGCGCGCCGGGTTGAACCAGACGCGCCGCGAAGGCGTGGTTGGGGCGCTGATCATAGAACAGCCCGGTTTTCTGGCCGCCGGTCAGGTCGGCCATATAGGTCGCGCCGTTCATCGGCACCGACAGCGGCGCGTCGGGGGCCGTGCCGTGCAGGGTGAGGTTGGCATCGTCCAGCCCCTCAAGCCCGCGTGTCCGGCCCGAGGCGTTTTTCAATACCGTGGTCACGCCCGTTACGGCGACCAGCGCGTCGGTCAGGGTGTCCAGATGCGCTTCGGCCCAGGCTGCGTTGGGTTGGATCACGCAGGCATCGCCAAAGCGGTCAATGATGACGCCGGGAAAACCATCCGCCTCGGCATGGATCAGACGGTAATAAGGCGCGTCGAACAGACGCTCGCGCATGTCCAGCGCGCGGCGCAGGCGGGTTTCGAACCACGTGGCGTTTAAATCGGCATCCAGATCGCGGTCCAACACGCGGCACATGATCTTGGACTCGGGGTTTACTGCAACCAACGCGATGGGCGCGCGTTTTTCATCCTCTAACACGGCCAAAGCCCCTGCCGGGATTTTGCGGGTGCGGCGGTCGGTGACGATATCATTGGCATAGACCCAGGGGAACCCGTGGCGCAGGCCGCGCGCATTGGCTTTGGGTTTCAGGCGGATACGGGGCCGGTCAGCGGTTTGGGTCATGCCGCCTCTCTTAGTGGCTCCGGCGCGCGGGGAAAAGCCCTAGCGGCTGCGGGATTTCCAGCCGCCCCGGCGTTTGGGTTTTTGTGCTGCCTGCAGCCCTTCGGCCAGCACCTGCGTCATCGGGTGATCCGCCTGCGCCGCGTAGATCGAGTGCAGATCGGTCAGCGCCTGCGTCTGGTCCCGATCCGCAGGCAGGCTAAGCGCCCAATCCAAGAAGATACTGCGGCATTCGGGCAAGGTGATGCCCTCGATATTATATGCCTCGCGGATCAGGCCCTTGTGGTCGTTGGGGTCGTCACTGCGCGCCATGGGTATCCTCCGAAATCACGCGGCCGATGATCCCGGCGGCGGTGTCGTAACTGTCCTGCAACGCGGCCTGAAGCTGGTCGACCTTTTCAAACCCGGTGGCCCGGCACAGGAAAGCGGTGCCGCCCTCGCCGATCTTGTCGGCCTCGATCACCTTGCCCGACAGCAGCCGGGCCGCGCATTGTACCGACCAGCATAGATCATAGCAGTCCTTCAGCGTTTGCGCCTGCGCGACATTCAGCAAGCCAGCAGCGACCGCGCCGTCCATCCCCGTGTGTACATCACGTTGAGGTAGACCGGACAGCAACGCGCCTGTCTCGGCCATCAGTTCGATATCCATCATCCGACCCGAGCCGTTCTTGGCATCCCAGATACCGGCCGGAGATTTGGCGGCGGCAAGTCTCGTGCGCATCTCGGCCACCTCGCGTAGCACCTTCGCGGTATCTCGGGGACGGGTCAGAAATTCGGCGCGGAAGGTTTCGATATCCTGCGCCAGATCAGCATTTCCAGCCACAACGCGGGCGCGGGTCAGGGCCAAGTGTTCCCAGACCCATGCTTCATTCTGCTGGTAGTTAGTGAAACTGGCCCAACTGGTTGCCACCGGCCCCTGATTTCCCGAAGGGCGCAGACGCATGTCGACCTCATAGAGCCGCCCCTGCGACATGGGCGCAGACAAGGCCGTGATCAGCGCCTGCGTGAAGCGCGCGTAATAGGTTCGTGTCGCCAGCGGGCGCGGACCGTCGGACATGTCCTGATCCAGCGGGTCATAGATCACGATCATGTCCAGATCGGATTGCGAATTGATCCGCCCCGCCCCGATCGAGCCCATGCCCAGCACCGCCGCCCCCCGTCCTGGCGCGAGCCCGTGTTTGCGGGCGAATTGCCCGGCCACATGCGGCAAAAGCGCGGCGATCACGGCGCTAGCCAGATCAGCATAGTGCTGCCCGGCCTGCGCCCCGTCGATTAATCCGCGCAGGTGGTGGACGCCGATGCGGAAATGCCATTCCTTGCACCAGCGTCGGGCGAAATCTAGCTGCGTCTCGTAATCCGACTCTTGCGCCAGCGCCTGCTCCAGATCGGCCTGTAAGGCCGCCTGCCCCGGCCAGTCATCAAAGAAGCTGCCGCCAATCACCGCGTCAAAAACTGAGGCATTCCGCGAAAGGTGCCCCGCCAGCGCGTGAGATGTCCCTACGATATCAACCAGTAGATCGATCAGATGTGGGTTGGCCTCGAACAGGGAAAACAGTTGCACCCCCGCAGGCAGGCCCGACAGGAATCCGTCGAGCGCCAGCAGCGCTTCATCCGGTTTCGCGGTTTTGGCCAGACGCGACAGCAGTTCCGGTTTCAGCCTTTCGAATATACGCGCACCCCGTTGTGAGCGCAGCGCCGGATAGGTCGGCCAGCGCGCCATGACCCCTTCGTCAAACGCGACCTCGGGGGTCGGCGCGGGGGCTGCGGCTCCGGGGGCGAAGAAGCCTTCGGTCAGCTCATGCACTTCGGTCAGGCGACGGGTCAGGTCGGCGGTCAGCTCGGTGCTGTCGATCCCCATCAGGCAGGCGACACGCGCGATCCCGTCGGGCGATTGCGGCACCTTGTGGGTCTGGGCATCATGGATCATCTGGATGCGATGCTCGACCTCGCGGTGGGCGCGGTAATGGTCGGTCAGCTTGTCGGCGACCTCCTGCGGGACCCAGCCTTTTTCGGACAACGCGGCCAGCCCCGGCACCGTGCCGCGAACGCGCAGATCGGGGTCGCGCCCTCCGGCGATCAGCTGTCGGGTCTGGGTGAAGAATTCGATCTCACGAATGCCGCCCTGCCCCAGCTTCATGTCGTGGCCCGGAATGGTCAGAGCGCCGCCGGTCCCCTTATTCTCGCGGATGCGCAGGCGCATGTCGTGGGCGTCCTGAATAGCGGCAAAATCCAGATGCCGCCGCCAGACAAAGGGGCGCAGAGTATCCAAGAACCGTTGCCCGGCCGCTAAATCCCCAGCGCAGGGGCGCGCCTTGATATAGGCGGCACGCTCCCACGTGCGGCCCAGACTTTCGTAATACCGCTCGGCGGCCTCGGCCGCCATGCAAACCGGCGTCACCCCCGGATCAGGGCGCAGGCGCAGATCAGTGCGGAACACATAGCCATCGGCGGTTTTGTCGCTGAGCGTGGCGCAGAAGTTCCGCGTGGCCCGCACCATGCCATGCCGGGCCTCATAGAAATCATCCGGGTCAAACCGGGTCTCATCGAACAGCACGATCAGGTCGATATCCGAGCTGTAGTTCAGCTCATGCGCGCCCATCTTGCCCATGGCCAGAATGATCATCCCGGCGGCGGTCTCAACGTCGTCCTCGACCATACCGGGCAGTTTACCGCGCCGGATCAACGCCGCGATCTCGGCCTTGGCGGCCACATCAGCCGCCAGCGCGCCGAAATCCGTCAGCGCAGCGGTGACTTTTTCTAGCGGCCATGCCCCTGCTACATCGGCCAGCGCGGTCAGCAGCGCCATCCGCCGCTTGCCTTGCCGTAAACCGGGCTTCAGTTGATCCGGTGGCAGTGCGCGCGCGGCGGACATTACCTCAGCCAAGGCTTGATCGGGATGGTGCAACGCCTGCGCCAGCCAGTCTTTTTCCAGATCAATCAACCCTTTGAGGTACGGGCTTGAGCCTGCAACGCCAGCAATCAATTCGCCCTGCTGCGGCGTAGCATCGGGGACCGCTGCGCGCGCCTCATCGCCCAAAGCCGGATCGAACGGGCGCGGCATTCGGTGAATTGTCAGAGCGTCGGTCATGCGGCCTCCTGCATCACAATGATCAGAGATGGCCTGATTTCAAAGGCTTGTACAAGCGGAAACTGGCACTCTGCGTCACTGACACCAATACAATGTAAAACATTTTTACATCACCCCCTTGCAACCCAACTAGTAGTCCCCATCTATTCAATGTGAAAACAATTTACATCAACCCGGAGAACCCAAATGACCGCACTATCCGACCCCGCCGTCCCTTCGAATCCGGGATGGTTGCACCGTATCGAGGCCTGGCTGGACGACAAAGGCAAAGGCGCCTGGATCGCCGCAATGGTGCTTGGTTTCATCTTCTTCTGGCCCGTGGGCCTTGCCCTTTTGGCCTATATGATCTGGAGCAAACGCATGTTCAGCAAATCCTGCAGCCGTCGCAAATCCTGGAACAGCCACATGAGCGCCATGAAACCTTCGGGCAACAGCGCGTTCGACGCCTACAAGTCCGACACTCTGGCGCGACTGGAACGTGAACAAAAAGAATTTGAAGCCTTCCTGCGCCGTTTGCGCGAAGCCAAGGACAAGGCCGAGTTCGACCAGTTCATGGATGAACGCGCCCGCGAAAACCGCGACGACGCCGAAACCGGCGCGACGGCCTGATCCGACCTTGCCCTGCCCCGGATTTCGGGACAGGGTGATCCTATTCAACGACGCGGATATCCCTATATGACCCATCTACCCGATCCCGATCGCCAGCCGGAATTCTATCAATCGGTGGCGACTAAACGCTTTGTTGCCTGGCTGTTCGATATCGCGCTGATTTCGCTGCTGTGTATCGTGCCGGTCTTCCTGACTCTTGGCGCGGGGCTGTTTTTCCTGCCGCTGATCTACGGCGTCATCAGCTTTGTCTACCGCGTGGTCACGATCACCAACGGGTCGGCCACGCTGGGCATGCGCTTTATGGGGATCGAGCTGCGCGACGCATTCGGCGCGCGGATGGATCTGGGCAAAGCGGTGGCCCACACGGCTGGGTATTTCGTTAGCATGGCGTTCTTTGTCGTGCAGATCGTTTCGGTGGTCATGATGCTGACCAGCGCCCGCTGTCAGGGCCTGACGGATTCGTTCCTTGGAACGGTGATGATTAACCAGCGCGCATAAGACAAACAGGGCCGCGTGAATCACTTGGCGGTTCCGGGATCGGTTGTTATCATCCGACCCAGGAAACACGGAACGTTCATGCGACACACGCTGCCCATTGCGCCACAATTCTATGTGACGGCCCCACAGCCTTGCCCTTATCTTGAGGGCAAGATGGAGCGGAAACTGTTCACCGCCCTGCAAGGTGAAGGCGCGGACCAGTTGAACAATTCCCTTTCACAACAAGGGTTTCGGCGGTCTCAGAACGTGCTCTACCGTCCCTCTTGCGCCGATTGCGCGGCCTGTTTGTCGGCACGGATCGACGTGTCGGCCTTCAAACCCCGCAAAAACCAAAAACGCGCAGCCAAGCGCAACGCCTATTTGCAGCGCAAGGCGAACTCGCCCTGGGCCACAGATGAGCAGTATGAGCTGTTCCGCCGTTATCTGGACACCCGCCATTCCGATGGTGGCATGGCCGATATGGACGTGTTCGAATTCGCCGCGATGATCGAGGAAACGCCGATCCGGTCGCGCGTCGTAGAATACGCTGACCCAAACTCGCATGAGCTGATCGCTGTCAGCCTGACCGATGTACTCGATGACGGGCTGAGCATGGTCTATTCCTTTTACGACCCACATCAGCCGCAGAATTCCCTCGGGACATATATGATCCTCGACCATATCGACATCGCACGCGAAGCTGGATTGCCCTATGTCTATCTGGGCTATTGGGTGCCAGGCAGCCCCAAGATGGGCTACAAGGCCCGTTTCTCGGGGTTGGAGGTCTATATTCGGGGCGAATGGACACGCGTCAGTGATCCCTCCGACCTTGCAGCTGCAGGACATCATCCGCTGTCTACCGCTCCGATTGCCGAGCAGGTCGCCAATATCCAACTGCCCGACCGTCACCCTACCAAAGGCTGATCCCTCATGCGGCAAAGCTTGCACGCGGTCACACTGGTCGTGCCCGACTATGATGAGGCAATTGCATTCTATACCCAAACCCTGTCCTTTTCGCTGTTGCAGGATATCGACCTGGGCGGAGGCAAGCGATGGGTGCGCATCGCCCCTGCGGGAGCCCAGCAAGGCTCGCTTTTGCTGGCACAGGCTAACGGCCCGGAACAGGCAGCGGCGATTGGCAATCAGACCGGCGGGCGGGTTGGTTTTTTCCTACAAACCGATGATTTTCAACGCGACTACACCGCCATGAAAGCGGCTGGCGTGACGTTCGAGGAAACCCCGCGTCATGAACCTTATGGAACCGTCGCGGTCTGGCGTGACCCGTTTGGAAATCGCTGGGATTTGATTGAATTCAGCTAGGGCGCGGTCCGGTATTTCGACTGCCTCAGGGCAGATCCCTCAAAAAAGATGAAGAATTATTAATCATCTAAATGGCGACTTCCCTACGCTCAGCGATTGAATCCTTACCCTACGTCACCAAATAATCCTGACCCTCAGCCGTTCGACCCCGTTTAGATCCGCACGGCTGGGCTTCAATGACATAGCCCGTGATGCAACAGGTTCCCGACCTGCGGGTTTGGCTTTGGTAAAGGGAGACGGACAATGACCCATGCTATGCGACGGCTGCTTGCGGCCAACCTGACGACGCAAATTCTAACGGCCCTTGCGCTTGGTTCAGCCCTTGGACTGGCCCTGAACTATTGGCAAATCCCGTTCCTTCAGGAGCATATGGTCAACGGCCTGTTCACCATGGTTGGTCAGATGTTCCTGAACGGGCTGCAAATGCTGGTCGTGCCGCTAGTGGTGTTTTCCCTGCTGTGCGGCGTGGTTGGGATTGGTGATCTGAAGGTGTTGGGCCGCGTAGGCGGGCTGACCTTTGTCACCTATCTGGCGACTACGGCGCTGGCGGTGATGACGGCGCTGGTGTTCGCCAACATCATCAATCCCGGCATGGGATTTGACAGCCTGCATATGGCCAGCGCGGATGTGTCCGTCGCAACGCAGGATACTGCGTGGCAGATACTGGCAAACATCATCCCCAAGAACCCGGTTCAGGCGCTGGCCAATGGCGAAATGCTGCAAATCATCTTCTACGTGATCGTTGTCGGTATCGCCGTGCTGATGATCGGCAGCCGCGCCAAAACTTTTGTCGAGGGTTGCACCTTCATGAACGAACTGGCTATGAAAATCGTCGAGATCGTGATGGCCTTTGCCCCGATCGGTGTCTTTTGCCTGATCGCCAAGACCTTCGCGGTCGAAGGGTTCAGCCTGTTCGCCCCGGTCATCGGGTACCTGACGACCATCAGCCTCACGCTGGTCTTTCACCTCTGCGTGACACTGATGGTGCTGCTTTATGTGTGCACCGGTCTCAGCCCGCGCGCGTTTCTGCTCAAGATGCGCTCGGCGCAGGTATTTGCCTTCTCGACCTCAAGCTCAAACGCGACGATCCCGGCCTCGATGCAATGCGTGACGCAGCGCATTGGTGTGGACCGCTCGGTTGCTTCGTTCGGCATCCCGTTGGGCGCGACGATCAACATGGACGGCACCGCGATCATGCATGGGGTGGCAACCGTGTTCCTGGCCAATGCCTATGGGATTGATCTGGGGCTGGGTGGCTATATGACCATCATCTCGATCTCGGTTCTGGCTTCCATCGGAACGGCAGGCGTTCCCGGCGTGGGGATTGTGATGCTGGCAATGGTTCTGAACCAGCTGGGTATGCCACTGGACGGGATCGCCATCATCCTCGCCGTTGACCGGATCATCGACATGATGCGGACGGTGGTGAACATCACCGGCGACGCGGTTGTCACCACCATCGTTGCGCAGCGTGTCGGCAAGCTGGACCGGGCGGTCTTCAATGACCCCGACGCTGGGACGCAGACCCCCGCCACGCTGGATATCGACCACGAGGCCGAAGCTGCTTTTGCGGAACTGACGCGTCCAAAGGCAAAAGCCTGAACAAAAAAGACCGGAGGCCACAGGGCCTCCGGTCTGTCATTCTTCTGTCGGCCTGATCAGTTCGGGATCAGATCCGGCACGATGGTCACGATGGACGGGAAGAACCACAGGATGGCGATTCCCACCACCTGGATCAGCACGAAGGGCACGATCCCGCGATAAATATGGCCCGTCGTAACTTCTTTCGGAGCAACACCGCGCAAGTAGAACAGCGCGAACCCGAAAGGTGGCGTCAGGAACGAAGTTTGCAGGTTCACCGCCACCATGATCGTCACCCATTTCGGATCGAACGACCCGCCATAGATCACCGGACCCACAATGGGGATCACGATGTAGATGATCTCGAGGAAGTCCAGCACGAAGCCCAGAATGAACAGCACCAGCATCACGATCAAGAAGACCGTAAACTCGTTGTCAAAACTACGCAGGAACTGCTGGATATAGTGTTCCCCCCCGAACGAGATCACCACAAGGTTCAGCAACTGCGAGCCGATCAGGATGGTAAAGACCATCGAGGTCACCTTGGCCGTCTCGCGCACCACGGGCGTCAGAACCCCGCTGGTGAACAAGACCCAGCAACCAAACAGCAAGCCGAACAGGGCAAACAAGTAGGCGCCATAGGCCACGATGAAGGCAATCCAGGTCTCGACGCTGACATCGCTCTGGTTAATGCGCAGATCGAAGTTCACACCCATCAGCAAGGCCACGATCACGGCCAAAGTCGCCCAGATGATCACCTTGGCCGAGCGGCCCTGATCCTGCAGCTTGCGGTAAGCGGCCAGCATGATCGCCCCGCCTGCCCCCAGCGCCGCAGCGGGCGTCGGGTTAGTCACACCACCCAGGATCGAGCCCAGAACCGCGATGATCAGAACCAGCGGCGGGAAGACCACACGGATCAGATCATTGGTCGCACAGCGCGCGGCGGCTTCTTTGCAGCCATAGATGGCCAGCGCAAACGGCACTGCCAGCAGCACAAAGGTCACACCCGAGGACGTGGTCGGAGCGATGAACAGCACATCGACCAACAGCATCAGCAACAGGCCGATGGCCCCTACAATCAGCGGCTGCGTCGGCTTCGATGGCGCGATGCCGCGACCCATGACCAGCGTCAGACCCAGCAGCACGACCATGACGGCCACACCGGTTCCGATCGGCGCAGCCGAAGCGATCTTGGCTTGTTGCGCAGCGGCCAGTTCCTCTTCGCTCAGGCGGGTCGACTCGGCGGCCCCACCTGCGGCGTCGATGGCCTCTTGCTCGGCTACGGCCTGATCCCAGGCCAGTTGCCCATGCAGGTCGATCATCGAGGCTTTGCATTCCTCGGACACGTTCGTGCGCAGCGATGCGCCCTCACCGATATCCGAGAAAGCCGAGACGCTGATGTTCTGGCTTCCGACAACACCAGCACTGCTCAGAACCATCATGCCAACGATCAGCGCAACCGGTGCACCCAGCAACCAGGTCAGACCTTCGGCACGGGTGATCGGCTCACCACTGCCGCCTGACATTTCAACGGCCGGGGCCTTTTCCGGATTCAGCAGCGCATAGCCAAAGGCATAAAGCGCATAAAGCAGCGCCAGCATGATCCCCGGCAGAAGTGCGGCCTGAAACAATGTCCCAACCGAAACCACCGCAGGTTCGCCCAGATAGGTCAGCGCGTCAGTACAGCCTGCATCTTGCGCGCGGGTTTCCTGCGCGGTCGAATAAAGATCACCGGCCAGTGTCCCGAGCAAAACGATCACGATCGACGGCGGAATGATCTGCCCCAACGTGCCCGAGGCCGCAATCACACCGGTCGCCAGTTCCGGCGAGTAGTTGTTGCGCAGCATGGTTGGCAGCGCCAGCAAGCCCATGGTCACAACGGTCGCGCCCACGATCCCGGTCGAAGCGGCAAGGAACGCCCCCACAACCACAATAGACACAGCCAGACCACCAGGCAGCGGGCCAAAGACACGCGCCATCGTGGTCAACAGATCGTTTGCGATCTTCGAGCGTTCCAGCGTGATACCCATCAGGACGAACATCAGAACGGCCAGCAGGGTTTCAATCGACTGACCGGCCAGCACGCGTTCGTTCATACGGTTCACGATGAATGACACATTGCGGTCCAGCGCGGTTTCCCAGCCCTGCACAAAGACCGGTTCGGCGATCCTCGGTAATTCCGGGAAGCGGAACACCGATACCGTTTCTGGTTTGACCCCCGAATTGACGAGGTCCCGGTACGCTTGGGAGCCGGTATCAATTGCCTGGTGGATCAGCAGCCCCGCACTGTCCAGCGCAGCGATGATCCCGAAGGAAATGATCCCTGCCCCGCCGATAGCAAATGCCACCGGGAAGCCGGATAGGATGCCTCCAAAAAGGCAGAAGAATACGATAATGAGGCCTATCTCGACGCCATCAAGTCCGAATAGCATAGTCTTGGTCTCCGTCCTTAATGCGTGCCTTCGAAGGCTTCTTCACCCTCACCAAGGCTGTCCTTGTCGAGGTATTTTCCGGTGCTCTCGGACCCTTCCGAGTATTCCAGGAACGAGCGGTAGAGGAATGCGATGGCGTGCAGGAACACCATGGCCGCAAAAGCCACCAGCAGGATCTTGAACAGGAAGTAGGCGTTGAACCCGTTGGGGCTGAAACCGATGGTTTCCACGTTCCAGCGCAGCGCGCGGGACTTGGCGACCAGGCGGTCCAACGTATCACTGGCCGAGGGTTTCGGCACGATCAGGTGCCGCCACATGAAGTACCAGCCATACATCCAGGTCAACACGGCCATCGGCATCATGAACAGAACCGCCCCGCACATATCGACCACACGCTTGGCCCGGTGGCTGATCCCGGCGTAGATCAGGTCAACGCGTACATGCCCGCCCTGAACGAAAGTGTAGGTGCAGCACAGGCAGACAACCATGGCGTTATAAAGTTTAAGTTCTTCCGCGAACCAACTGATATCTTGCGTAAACGGGATACCCAGGCCAAAGGACATATCGGGCCGGGTAAAGACCCGCTGCATGAACACGATGACGATCTGCTGGATCACCATCAGCAAGCCGGCCCAGGCGAAAAAGCGGCCGGTTGTGTTGGCGAAACCCTCAAGGACCCGCACCATTCCCCACATGAAGTTGCGGTAATACAGTCCAACTGCGGTCAGAACCAAAAAGAAGGTAAAGACCACAAAGAAGAACTCGACCGAACCGCCATAATAGACAAAACGCATGATCGACGCCTTGTCCGACCAATCCAGCCAGAGTTGCGGATGCGTGATGGCATATCCGAAATTATAGAAAGCTTCGGCAATGTTCTGAATGAACCATAGCAGCCCATTCCACAGGGCGCCGAAGAACGAGATACCGTTATCGTCCTGCATGTTGTCCCCAGGTCGCGTCAGTTGCACGAGGTGTTATCGCGGGCATGTCCAAGCCCGGCACGTGCAACGGGAAAGGTTTCCCCGCACAGGGCGGGGAAACCATTTGGTCGTGAGTAGGTTGCTTAGCCGCGAACGCGGTCGCGCTGCGTGGTGTAGGCACCCGAGGACAGGTTCTGCCACGCCGAGGATGCTGCCATCGACGACATTGCGCTGTCGTGGATTTTCTTGAACAGCTCGTCGCCCATGTTTTCGTCCAGAACTTCCTGGCTGGCCTGACCGAAGGCATCCCAGACGCTGTCGGGGAACTCCAGAACCTTCACGCCGCCCGATTGCAGACGCTGCAGCGCCGCACCGTTGTTGGCCAGGAATTGCGCCAGGTTCCACTGGTGCGCTTCGCCAGCTGCGATCTCGATGATCTTCTGCTGTGCCGGTGTCAGTTCGTCGAACACATCGCGGTTCGTTGCCAGCGACAGACCTGCGCCCGGCTCGTGGAAGCCCGCGGTGTAGTATGTCTTGGTGATTTCCTGGAAACCGGCCTTTTCGTCCGCCCAGGGGCCAATCCACTCGGTGCCGTCAATCGCACCCGAGGACAGCGCCTGATACACTTCCGAGCCCGGAATGTTCTGAACCGATGCGCCCAGCTTGCCCAGCGCCTGACCACCCAGACCCGGCATACGGAACTTCAGACCTTGGAAATCCTCGGGGCCGTTGATCTCTTTCGAGTACCAGCCACCTGCCTGCGCACCGGTGTTACCCGCCAGGAAGGATTTCAGGCCGAAGATCGAACCCAGCTCGTCATGCAGCTCCATGCCGCCATCATGGTAGTACCAGTTCACAAGTTCCTGCGCGGTCATGCCGAAGGGCACGGCAGTGAAGAACGCATAGCCCGGATGCTGACCTACAAAGTAATAGTCGGCAGCGTGATACATGTCGGCCTGACCGGACGACACCGCGTCAAACACTTCGAAGGCACCAACCAGTTCGCCAGCGGCCTTGATTTCGACATTCAGGCTGCCGTCGGACATAGTGTTGATGCTGTCGGCACAACGTTGCGCGCTGTCGAACACGCCCGCCAGACCGCGACCCCACGAGGTCACCATGGTCAGGGTGCGTTTGCCCTGTGCATAAGCCGGAGCTGCCAGCGTGGTGGCGGCAGCGGCCGAGCCGCCCAGTGCAGATGTTTTTAGAAATGAACGACGATCCATATGAGTGTTCCTCCCCTACATAGTCCAATCCCCCGAACTTTGCGGGGGCAGTCGTTTTCAGTGCGGCCAGCCTAATGACGGGAATTTGAATGTGAATACCTACTACTACGTAGGATTGCCGGTTTTTGAGGTGGGTGCGGGACAAAACCGGTAAATCTGGGGCCCATTTTCCGGCGAAACGGGCGACGTCACGATCGCAGACCCAAAGATTTTGCATTTTGACGCCTGCTTGCGTAACGATTCGACCATGAGGGGAATCCGCAATCTGATCTCGCTGACCTATGGCCAGAAACTGTCGCTTGTGGCGGCCATTCCTCTGTTGGTGGCCGTGGCAGCGATTGCATTCTTCGTCACCTACGAGGCCCGCGCCACCGCCGAGCGTGAAATTCAGGCGCTGGAACGTCGCCTGATCGAAGCCAAGAAAGAAGAGCTGCGCAACTACGTCACGCAGGCCCGCAACGGGTTCGCCTATATCTACGGCCGCGCCTCGACCGACGACAATGTGGCTCAGAATCTGGTCACGCAGATTCTGTCGGCCATGATCTACGGCAAGGATGGTTTCTTCTTTGTCTATGATTACGACGGCAACAATCTGGTCAGCCCGCGTCAGACCCAGTTCATCAACCGCAACTGGGAAGGTCTGACCGATAGCGACGGCACCCCGATTGTGGACGAGTTCATCCGCCTCGCCCGGCAGGGGGCAGGTTGGCACAGTTTCATGTGGCAAAAACCGTCGACCGGGGAAGAGGCGCAGATGATCGCCTATGTGGTTGGTCTTCAGGATTGGCGATGGGCCGTGGGCACAGGGGTCTTCATCGACGATATCGTCGCCACCGTCGCCAATGCCCGCGCCGAGGTCGAAGCCCGCGTGCAGCGCACCTTTGCTTATATTGGCGGTATCGTTCTGGCCGCCGTTCTGATCGTGTTTGCCTCGGGCATGTTACTGAATGTGCGCGAACGCAGGCTGGCGGATGCCAAGCTGAAAGAGCTGACTCAACGCGTGTTTGACGCGCAAGAGGAAGAGCGCGGACGTGTGGCCCGTGAGCTCCATGACGGGATCAGCCAGATCCTGGTCGGTGTGCGCTATGCGCTGGACAATGCCCGCCGCCGCCTGACGCGCGGCGATGACGCAGGCGCGCGCGACCCGCTGGACAAAGGGATCGACCATCTGGGCACCGCGATTACCGAGGTCCGCCGCATCAGCCGTGACCTGCGCCCCGGCGTGCTGGACGATCTGGGTTTGGGCCCTGCTCTTAAGGCACTAACCGATGATTTCCGCGAGCGTACGGGGATCGAGACCGAGTTCTCGACCGTCGTGTTTCGCAACCGTCTGGATCAGGACAGCAAGATCGCACTCTACCGTATCGCGCAGGAGGCACTGACCAATATCGAGCGCCATTCCGGCGCAACCCGCGTCACCATCGACCTGCGCGGCCACAAAAAGGGCGCGACCATGCGGATCACCGACAATGGCCGCGGTTTGCGCAGCGCACCCAGCGATGGCAGTGCCGGGATCGGGCTGCGCAACATGCAGGAACGGATCGAACAACTTGACGGATCGCTGCGCATTCTGTCATCACGCGGCCCACGCAGCGGAACGGTGATCGAGGTCAGCCTACCTCTCAGCCACTTGCTGCCGCCGCAGGAAGACGCAACCCCAAACCGAAAGGCCGGAACATGAGCGACACCACGATCCGGGTTCTGATCGTCGATGACCATCCAATGGTTGCCGAGGGGATCCAGTCGATATTGGAAAGCTATGACGAGATCGAGGTGGTCGGCACTCTGGGTAGCGGGCAGGATGCGGTCGATCAGGTGGCTGGGTTGCAGCCGGATGTCATTCTGATGGACCTCAATATGCCCGGCCTCGGAGGCCTCAGCGCGACTGAGATCATTCTCGAACGCCTGCCAGAAACGCGCATCCTGATCCTGTCGATGCATGATAGCCCGGAATATATCTCGACGGCGCTCAGCCACGGGGCCAAAGGCTATGTCCTCAAAGATGTCCCCACGGATGAAATCAAGCAGGCCATCGACGCTGTCATGCGTGGCGAGCAATATCTGTGCACCGGTGCCAGCGGCTCTCTTGAGCCCAAGGGCGACAACACGCGTGAGGCCCTGACCGGGCGCGAACAAACGATCCTGCTGGAACTCGCACAGGGCAAGTCCAACAAAGAGGTCGCTCAGACACTGGACATCTCGGTCCGCACGGTCGAGACACATCGCAAGAACATCAAACGCAAGCTGGGGATATCCTCGACCGCCGGTCTTACCCGCTATGCGCTGGAACACGGCGTCTTGCAGGGCACCAGCCCAGGGTTCTGACCGCAGCGCGGCACGCGCTGCCCGGCCCAACCGGCGAAGATAGGCCGCAAGCGCATCGACAACGGGCGGGAGCCCTGCCCGCTTCAGTCGAGCAAACGGTCCTGCCGCAGCCCTTCCCGATCTTGATGATGTTGCAGCACCCGCCCATAAAGCTGCCGGGTTCGTTCGACGCTGCCGCACATCCCCTCGGCCTCAACGAATGAAAAAATACCCACGTAGCGACGTTGCGTCCCGGTCACCGCTGCGACCCGATGCAACGCGTAACGGCCCTTGAAGATCTGAAGATCGCCGGGTTGCAACTCCAATTGCCGGACCCGCGCCCTTTCCCCGCCAAGCACGGCTGAGACGGCTGGAAAATTCTCGTCCGTTGGGCTGCGCAGGTTCGGTACATATTCGAACGCGCCACCCCCTTCGCCGTTTTGGATGGCCAAAGTCACGGTGAAATTGTTAGTATCGAAGTGCCAGGGAAAGCCCTGCCCTTCCTCCACCACATTGATGATCACATCCGCCAAAGGATCGTCATAGCGAAAGAAGCAGTCGTCGGGCTCATCCAACGCTGCGCGAATAAACGGCAGGAAGTCTGCGCATTCGTAAATTCGTCGCAACGGCCCCGTTTTTGCGAAATTATCCGCTGGCACAAAGGCGTTTGAGCGGTCAAAAAACTGCCGAACCGGGTGATTTCGATCCAGCGAGGGTTCATCACGGGTAAAATAGGCATTGGTTCGGCTGAATGAACGATGGGCGTGTTCGGCCACCATATCGGCCTCTTGTCGCAAATGCGCGACACCGTCGGAATGCACAAACTCCGGCAACACCGCGCAGCCATCCTGATCCAACTCACGCCTCAGATCGCTGATCAACCGCTCATATGCTCGAGAGCCGGGGCAATCTATCGGATACCGTCCAAGGTCAATAAGATCGTGCATGATATCCCGCCTCCATCGCCTATATGCTCGGGTCCACGTTGCCCCAGCATGTTGCCGCTATCATGCTCGTTTCGGACATCACTTTGACACTTTCCGACACGGTCAAATCACAGAGTCGCGTGGATTTCCCTCCAGATTTTCCCGAAAATTCCCATCATGCGGCAATCTGCGCAATAAAATGTCGCAAAATTCACTGCCTGAGATAGAAAATTGGTGCGATTGCCTGTTGACGCCCCGTCGCGCCGCTCATAATGTCCCTGCACGCAAAAAAGGAGCCTCTGGCGATGAAAGCGCTAGTCGTAATCGTAGGAAACACGCGCATGGGCCGGTGACGGTAAACCATAATTCAACCCATGCGCCTCCGAAAATCTCGGGGGCTTTTTTTTGGCAACACGCAAGACACATGTCGCGAACGGAGCAAAGCAGATGACACGTGAGATGACCGGCGCAAAGATGGTGGTTCAGGCCCTCAAGGATCAGGGCGTGGACACGGTATTCGGATACCCCGGCGGCGCCGTGCTACCGATCTATGATGAGATTTTTCTGCAAAACGACATTCGCCACATTCTGGTGCGTCACGAACAGGGCGCGGTCCACGCCGCCGAAGGCTATGCGCGGTCGACCGGCAAGCCCGGCGTTGCGCTTGTGACCTCAGGCCCCGGTGCCACTAATGCAGTAACCGGCCTGACCGATGCGTTGCTGGATTCGATCCCGATCGTGGTTCTAACCGGTCAAGTCCCGACCTTCATGATCGGCTCGGACGCGTTTCAAGAGGCTGACACCGTTGGCATCACCCGCCCCTGCACCAAGCACAACTGGCTGGTGAAGGATACGGATTCGCTTTCTGAGACCATGCACGAGGCTTTCCACGTCGCCACCTCTGGCCGCCCTGGTCCTGTGCTGATCGACATTCCTAAGGACGTGCAGTTCGCCTCGGGCGACTATACCGGCCCGAAACCTTCGACCTCACATTACCAGCCAGTTTTGAAAGGCGATCTCGAAGAGATCACCGAACTGGTTGCCGCGATTGAGACGGCGAAAAAACCTGTCTTCTACACGGGTGGTGGCGTGATCAACTCGGGCCCCGCCGCCAGCCAGTTGCTGCGCGAGCTGGTGGATGCAACCGGCTTTCCGATCACCTCGACCCTGATGGGACTGGGGGCCTATCCGGCGTCGGGCGAGAACTGGTTGGGCATGCTGGGAATGCATGGTCTTTATGAGGCCAATCTGGCGATGCATGACTGCGACCTGATGATCAACATCGGCGCACGTTTCGATGACCGGATCACCGGGCGCATTGATGCGTTCTCGCCGAACTCGAAAAAGGCGCATATCGACATTGATCCCTCGTCCATCAACAAGGTGATCCGCGTCGATATCCCGATTGTCGGGGACGTGGCACATGTGCTGGAAGATATCCTCAAGGTCTGGAAAGCACGTGGGCGTAAAACCGACGCAGCGGCGGTTAAACAATGGCAGTCGCAGATCGCGGATTGGCGCAAGGTCAACTGCCTGGCCTATACCAACAGCGAAAAGACGATCAAACCGCAATACGCGCTGCAACGTCTTGAAGAGCTGACCAAAAACCACGACCGCTATATCACCACCGAGGTCGGCCAGCACCAGATGTGGGCAGCACAATATCTTGGGTTCGAAGACCCCAACCGCTGGATGACATCCGGTGGTCTGGGCACCATGGGCTATGGCACTCCGGCCTCGATCGGTGTTCAGATGGCGCATCCCGACGCGCTGGTAATCAATGTCGCGGGTGAAGCCTCTTGGCTGATGAACATGCAGGAAATGGGCACCGCCGTTCAGTACCGCCTGCCCGTGAAACAGTTCATCCTGAACAACGAACGTCTGGGCATGGTACGCCAGTGGCAGGAATTGCTGCATGGTGAGCGGTATTCGCATTCGTGGTCCGAAGCCCTGCCCGACTTCGTCAAACTCGCCGAGGCCTTCGGGGCCAAGGGCATTCTGTGTTCCGACCCCGCCGATCTGGATGACGCGATCATGGAGATGATCAACTATGACGGCCCTGTCATCTTTGACTGTCTGGTTGAAAAGCACGAAAACTGCTTCCCCATGATCCCGTCGGGCAAGGCCCATAACGAAATGCTGCTGGGCGAGGCCGAAACGCAGGGCGTGATCGACTCCAAAGGTTCGGTTCTGGTTTAACAAAATTCGTCGAATTTTGTCGGGCGCTTCAGTACCCGACCTTCGCAGGATGATGAAAGGGACTTAAATGTCTGCCCTACATATCAAACAAGGCTCCACCCGCCATTCGGCCTATAACCTAAGGCCCACATTCTCGGACGTGCAGGAACGGCACACGATTGCGGTTTTGGTCGAAAACGAACCGGGTGTTCTGGCTCGCGTGATCGGACTGTTCTCTGGCCGTGGATATAACATCGAAAGCCTCACCGTGGCCGAGGTCGATCACACCGGCCACCTGAGCCGCATTACCATCGTCACCACCGGCACGCCGCAGGTGATCGAGCAGATCAAGGCCCAGCTTGGTCGCATCGTATCGGTCCGGGATGTGCACGATCTGACGGTCGAGGGCTCATCGGTCGAGCGTGAGCTGGCCATCATCAAGGTCGTGGGCGAAGGCGACAAACGGGTCGAAGCTCTGCGTCTGGCCGATATCTTTCGCGCCAATGTAGTAGACAGCACCCTGAATTCGTTCATTTTCGAAATCACTGGGGCCCCGGACAAGATCGACGCCTTTGCCGACCTGATGCGCCCGCTGGGCCTGGTTGAAATCGCCCGTACCGGTGTCGCGGCCTTGCTGCGTGGTGACTGAATGAATTGCCCCGCCCATTGCATGTAAGCATCGGACGGGGCTAAACATTCACAAAACTGCAGACAATATGCAGTTATGTCTGTTTATTTATTACATAACAGAAAATAATCGAATAAAAGATTATACAAATAAAAATAAAGCCTATTGCCTTTGTGGTTTAGCGCGTTAGCTTCGACACGTAACGTGGCGTTTCTATGCGCCTGTTGGGGTCCTAAGTACGATTTCAAAACATGCGCGACCGTTTGGTCAGACATGGTACGGTTTCACAAAAACACTTGAATACCGGGACAGAAATGACCAACGACACCCGCAACCCTGCTGACTTGCGCAGGATGTTCGGCGCAAACCTCAGGCAGCTCGCGCAGCAATACCCCTCTGTTTCCGAACTCTGCCGTCAGCTTGGCATCAACCGGACTCAATTCAACCGGTATTTGGGCGGAGAGAGCTTTCCCCGCCCCGATGTTCTGGACCGCATTTGCCGGTTCTTCGATGTCGACGCCCGTATTCTGCTGCACCCTCTTGAGGCATTGGACAAGGCCCCTCTACACCCCGCCGCTTCGGCCCTGACCGAGTTTCTGGGCTCAGGCCCCACGACATTGACCGAGGCGCTGCTGCCCGCCGGATTCTATTCTGTGTCAGAGACGGATCTTGAAAACCCCTTCCCGTCCCGGCACCGGCTGCTGCATGCCCGCCGCCTGCCCCAATGCACCCTGATTCGCAGCTTCGAGCCCCCCTCGGATGGCAAAGACAGTTCAGCCAAAGCGCGCGAAGTTCAGGGGATCGCCGCTTGTGCCGGTCATCAAATCTATATCCTGATGTCCTGCCGCGCCGCCCAGAACAGCCGCATCTACCTGATGACTCGCAATTCGGACTCGCAAGAAGAGTATTGGCGCGGCGTCGCAATCTGCCTGTCCAAGACGAATGCAAATGCGACCACCATGCGCAAACTCCAGCTGCGCCATCTGGGCACCAAACCGACCGAGGCATTGCCCGCCGCCCGCACCGCGCGCAGGTTGGAAAAGCCGATTTAGGTAAGTCCTTCGGCCTCTGTAATCTGACGGTAAAGATGCCAGCTTGCGTGCCCCAATAGCGGCAATACGATCAGCAAGCCAAGAAACCAGGGGATCATGGCGACAAAGGTCAGAACGGCGATCAGCACCCCCCAACCCAACATGACCGGCAGGTTTGCACTGACATAGCTATAGCTTGCAATCATCGCCGTAACGAAATCCAGTTCGCGGTCCAGCAGCATCGGGATGGACAAGACGGTGATCATGTAAAGCACGGTCGCGAAAACTGCGCCCACCGCTGTGCCCACCGCCAACATGGTCAGCCCATTGGCCGTCAGATACACCTCGACTGAAGTGGAAACGTTGGTCATGGTCGACAACCCCATGAACAAAGCAAAGATCATGTGACCCAGAAAGAACCAGAACAGGAACATGACCACGATGATTGCGCAGATCGACGGCAACTGACGCCGCCCCTGCTGCGCCACGACACCAAAGATCGCGCCATAATCCAAAGGCTCCCCCAGTTCCAACCGGTGCGAGACCTCATACAGCCCCACCGCCGCGAAGGGGCCCAACAGCGGAAACCCGATCGCCGCCAGCACCAGCCAGTACGAAGTCTGAGTCTGTATTGTCACCCAGGCAATCGCCCAGCCGGCCAGCACATAGAACCCTGCAAACAGCAGCCCAAAAACCGGCGCCCGGCGAAAATCGGCCCAGGCACGGTGCAGGGATTCGCGCAGCATCTCACGGCTGACCGGCCCCATTTTCGGAACGCCAAAGGGTTTCTCCATCACATTCTCCTCCCCTCGTCTGCCCTTCTATCAGGCCGGTCTTTTCTGCGGCCAACGCGTGGCCTTATGATACGCCGCCCCGATGGACAGAACCTGCCCATCGGCCCCTTTGGGTCCAAAAATCTGCATCCCCATCGGCAACCCCTCGGCCCCGAACCCGACGGGCACGGACAAGGCAGGCAGACCAATCAGACTGACAGGCACCATGACCTGCATCCAGCGATGATAGGTGTCCATCTTCACCCCTGCGATTTCCGTCGGGAACGGCGTGTCCAACTCAAACGGCCAGACTTGCGCAGATGGCAGCACTAACAGGTCATACTCAACGAACACCTCTGCGGCCTTGCGATACCAGTCCGAGCGAATGACGCTGGCGCGATGCACCTGCATCGCCGTCAAGGCCAAGCCACGATCCAGCTCCCACTGCGCAGTGTCTTTCAGCTTTGAGCGGTGTTCAGTCAAAGGGCTCAACCCGGCGGCCACGCTCCAGGCGCGTAGCGTCACCCAACTGTCCCACATCAATTCCGCTTCGAATGGCGGCGCAAGTGGTTCCACCTCCGCGCCCAGATCCGAAAACACCGCAAGGGCCTGCGCGCATTGATCCAAAATTCCGTCTTCAAACGGAAAGGCACCGCCCCAATCCGCCAACCAACCGATCCGCAGGCCGCGCATATCGGCGGCTCTGACCGGTGAAACCGGCGTGCAAGCCGCAGATAACGGCTGTCCCGCATCCGGCCCTGAGATCACGTCCAGCAACACGCCCAAATCCTCTGGGCTGCGCGCCATAGGCCCCAGAGTCGACAACTGATGCAAATACCCGTCCCCTTCGGGTTGAGACGGAACGCGTCCCCAGCTTGGTCGAAACCCATAAACATTGTTCCAGGCCGCTGGGTTGCGCAAGCTGCCCATCATGTCTGACCCATCCGCCAGCGCCAGCATCCCCGAAGCCAATGCCACTGCGGCTCCGCCAGAGGAACCTCCGCAGCTACGCTCAGCATCATATGGGTTGCGCGTCGCCCCATAGACCGGGTTGAACGTGTGCGACCCCAAACCGAATTCCGGCGTATTGGTCTTGCCGATCAGAATGGCCCCCGCCGCCCGCAACCGTGCCGCGATCAGATCGTCAGCCTCCGGTACATGCCCTGCAAACAGCGGCGAGCCTTGGGTCGAGGCCATCCCGGCCACATTGACCAGATCCTTGACCGCCATCGGCAACCCATGCAGCGGGCTCCGTCGCGGACCTTCATCCATCGCCCGCGCCTCGGCCATCAATTCGGCCTCATCCCGCAGCGCCACGATGGCGTTCAATCGGCCATTGACCGCCCCGATCCGCTCCAGCGTCAACCGCATGACATCCGCAGCCGAGACCTGCCCCGATGCCATTGCGCCCAAAAGTTCAGTTGCGGTGATTTGGCTCAGTTCCATCCCGGTCCCATCGGCAGTCATATTGCGTCGATACGATCAGCCTAACGACCCCGCCGCACCATTTAAACCCACTGTTTAAATGTATCTTTTCTGGTCCACCGCCGCGCAAGGATCCCCTTCATCTGTCCCAAAATATCCCGGGGGAGTCGCGCGCACGCGCGGCGGGGGCAGAGCACCCTGCCAGACTTACTCGCCTTGCGCCTCGGACCGGGACTTGCCAGCCACATCCAGCGCCAAAGTCGCCGCCATGAACCCGTCCAGATCCCCATCCAACACGCCCTTTGTGTCCGAGGTCTCATGGTTGGTCCGCAAATCCTTCACCATTTGATACGGTTGCAACACGTAAGACCGGATCTGGTTGCCCCAACCCGCATCGCCCTTGGCCTCATGCGCGGCGTTGATATCCGCGTTCCGGCGGTCCAGCTCTTGCTGGTAGAGGCGCGATTTCAGCGCCTTCATGGCGATGTCCCGGTTCTGGTGCTGCGATTTCTCGGAACTGGTCACAACGATTCCGGTCGGGATGTGCGTGATCCGCACCGCCGAGTCCGTGGTGTTCACGTGCTGACCACCCGCGCCGGATGACCGATAGGTATCAATCCGAATATCCGACGGGTTCACCTCGATCTCGATATTGTCGTCGACCACCGGATAGACCCAGACCGAGCTAAAGGACGTGTGTCGCTTGGCCGCCGAGTCATAAGGCGAAATCCGAACCAGCCGGTGTACGCCGCTTTCCGACTTCAACCAGCCATACGCGTTGTGACCCGAAATCTTATAGGCTGCCGATTTGATCCCTGCCTCTTCGCCCGCGGTCTCGGATTGCAGCTCGACGGTGTAACCCTTCTTCTCAGCCCAACGCACATACATTCGCGCCAGCATTGAGGCCCAGTCACAGCTTTCCGTCCCACCCGCGCCCGAGTTGATCTCAAGGAAGGTATCGTTGCTGTCGGCTTCGCCGTCCAGCAGGGCTTCTAGTTCTTTCTTGGCGGCCTTGGCCTGCAGCGCCTTGATCGCGCCCTCGGCGTCGGTAACGACCTCTTCGTCCTCTTCCATCTCGCCCAGTTCGATCAACTCGATATTGTCACTCAGATCGGTCTTGATGGTTTCATAGGTCTCAATCGCATCGACCAGCATCTGCCGCTCGCGCATCAGCTTCTGTGCATTCTCGGGATTGTCCCACAAGTTCGGATCTTCAACACGCGCGTTGAATTCCTCAAGACGATGAGGTGCGGTCTCATAGTCCATGCGCTGCGCCAGCAGCTCCAGCGACTTTTCGATTTCCGCCACGATATTCTGGGTTTCGGCGCGCATGGTCAGGTCCCAACTTGCTCAATCAGGCTTGCGTGATAGCAAGAGGTTGGGGCCACCACAAGACAGCGGAGGCCGCAAACCAATCAGGTGTCAGTAAAGACCGCCAGTTGCCACATCGCCCTGGCTGGCGTTGGGTCCGACGGTGACGGTGTTCCCGGTCGAGGTTGTCACCTGACGACCCGAGCTGGCCTCTTCAAACAAAGGCAGATCCGATCCCATCGCAAATCCACCGTCATAGACACGGTCGATAAACCCATCGACACCATCGCGGAAATACTCGGCCACCACATAGTCACCGGTCGCCTCCGGTGGCAGGCGCGCGCCGCTGAACCGGTCAATCTTGATGAAATGACCACCCTCTGGAACCTCGAAAGGACCGCCGCCATATTTCTCGGTCGCGGTTTCCATAAAGCTTTGGAAAACCGGGCCGCACATAGTGCCGCCATAGGCTCCCCGCCCCATGGGACGCGGGCGGTCGTAACCGATATAGCAGCCCGCCACGATGTTCGAGGTAAAGCCGATAAACCACGCATCCTTCGAATCGTTGGTGGTGCCGGTCTTGCCGGCGGTCGGCACAGGCAGGTTCACAAAAGACGACGCCGTTCCACGATCCACCACACCCTTCATCATCGAGGTCAGCTGATAGGCGGTGATCGCATCCATGACCTGCCAACGGTCAGTGACGATGGTCGGCGACTCGTCCGGCTCCAACCAGGCCGAGTTGCAGTCCAGACATTCCCGGTCGTCGTGCCGGTAGATCGTCTTGCCGAACCGGTCCTGAATGCGGTCAACCAGAGTGGGTTCGACCCGCTCGCCGCCATTGGCAAACATCGCATAGGCTGCGACCATCTTATAGAGCGTCGTCTCTTCGGACCCCAGCGAGTTCGCAAGAAACGCCCCCATGCGGTCATAGACTCCGAACCGTTCGGCATAGCCCGCGACCACCGGCATCGTGACTTCTTGTGCCAGACGAATGGTCATCAGGTTCCGCGACTGTTCAATCCCGGTCCGCAAGGGCGTCGGACCGTAGAATTTGTTCGACGAGTTCTTGGGCCGCCACAGACCTTGCGGCGTGTTCACCTCAATTGGGGCATCCACAACGATGGTGGCAGGGCTATAGCCACTGTCCAGCGCCGCGGCATAGACGAAGGGTTTAAAGCTCGATCCCGGCTGGCGCTGTGCCTGCGTGGCGCGGTTGAACACCGAATCCTGATACGAGAACCCGCCCTGCATTGCTAGAACACGGCCCGAGTTTACGTCCATCGCAACAAAGCCACCCTGCACTTCGGGCACCTGACGGGCGGACCACTGGCCCACTTCCCCGGCCATTACCAGAATGACGTCGCCGCGCTTGAAGTTGTCAAAGAAGTTACCTTGCATCCACTGGATGTCAGAGCGAGGAACGATGCCGTCAGCCGGGCCGTCCTCGATACCCACGGTAAGAGACTGATCGGCGACGTTCAGCACAACGGCCGGATACCATTGCGTCGGCAGTTCTACGTCGCGGGGGATTTCCGTAATCGCCAGTGCTTCGCGCCATTGCGCTTCATCCGCGAGCTTGTCTTCGGCAATCACCTCACCCGTACCGCGCCATTTCCCACGTGATCGGTCGTATTTCTGCAGCGCCGTGCGCAGGGCCTTGGCGGCCTCGACTTGCATTTCCTCATCCACCGATGCGCGGACGGTGAAGCCACCGGTAAAGAACTCACCTTCACCGAAATCCTCGCTCAGCTGACGACGGATTTCGTCGGTGAAATAGTCACGCGGCGGCAATGCGGTACGGAAGCTTTCGAAATCGCCGTTTTGGACCGATCGCAGCGGTTGCGCCACCTCGGCCTCATAGGTGGCCAAGTCGAGGTATCCGTTCTGATTCATCTCGCGCAGCACATAGTTGCGTCGCGCCAGCAGGCGCTCTTTCTCGCGCACCGGGTGGTAGTCTGAAGGCGCCTTGGGCATCGCCGCCAAGGTCGCCGCCTCATGCGGGGCCAGTTCCTGCAGCGTCTTGTTGAAATAGGTCTGCGCAGCCGCCGTCACACCATACGAGTTCTGCCCCAGAAAGATCTCGTTCATATAGAGTTCCAGGATCTGTTCCTTGTCCAGCGTATCCTCAAGCCGGGTGGCGAGGATAATCTCCTTGATCTTGCGCTCGGCGCGACGGTCGCCGGACAGCAGGAAGTTCTTCATCACCTGTTGCGTGATGGTCGACGCACCACGCACGTTTTCACCCTTGGATTTCACCGCCTCAACGCCAGCTGCGATGATCCCGCGCGGGTCATAGCCTTGGTGCGTGTAAAAGTTCTTGTCCTCGGCCGAGATAAAGGCCTGTTTCACCAGATCAGGGATTTCTTCTGAAGGCGTGAACAGGCGGCGTTCCTGCGCGAATTCGTCGATCAACTGACCCTCACCCGAATAGATCCGACTAATCGTGGGTGGTTTATACTGCGCAAGTGATTCATGGCTGGGCAGGTCGCGCCCATACATCCAGAAGATCGCGCCAATCACCAGCGCGGCCATGAAAAACCCAAGGGTCACGAGGCTGAAGATCGCCCCAAAGATCGAAAATATGAAACGGATCACGTCACTGCCTTTTGCTCGCGGTGCCGCCTATATAGGGACGCCCGCGCGTTGGGTCAAAACACGATGCCCCATATTAGCCGTTTTGCGCCGTAGGGTCACTGGCCAATCAGGGATCGGCGGATCACATCCTGCTGACGCCAGACTTCAAGCCCGTCGCGGATGCCATGTGCCATACCCAAGCGCCACTCTGGATTATTGATGTTTTTCCAGTCTCTGGGACTGGACAGAAAGCCAAGCTCGATCAAAACCGAAGGGATGTCAGCTGCTTTGAGAACGGAAAACGAAGCGGTGCGGATCGGGTGGTTGTTCATCGGCCCGCCCTGCTGCGTCATGCCATTGGCCAGCGCTGCGGCCAGCGCATCGGTGCGCGGTTTGGTTTCCTGACGCGCCAGGTCCAGAAGAACATCGGCGACCTGATCGTCGGCCCCGCTGAGGTCGATGCCCGAGATCAGATCACCCCGGTCATGCCGCTCGGCCAGTTTGTGGCTGGCCACGTCCGAAGCCTCTTCCGACAGGGTATAGACCGCCGCTCCATGAGCGCGCCCTTCCGACAGGATATCCGCATGCAGTGAGATGAACACATCCACGCCCGCCCGGTGCGCCAGCGCGATACGGCGCTCCAGCGACACGAAATGATCATCGGTTCGGGTCAAAACGATCTCGTAGCCTCCCGTGCGCAAAAGAACTTCGCGTAATTCGCGGGCGAAGGTCAGCATCAGGGTCTTTTCGTCTAGCCCGTTTACCTCGGCACCTGGATCAATGCCGCCATGGCCGGGGTCCAGCATCACCCGCAGCGGGCGCGGGCCATCCGCCTCTTGATCTGGCGCGGACACCGAGGGTTCGGGCAAGTCCCACTCCGGTTGGCGGGGTGCTCCGGCGCTGGCAACAAACGTATCAAAGTCGGTTCCCTTCAAGTCAAGCGTCAGGGCCGCCGTCCCCGTTGCCTCGTCGATCCGCAAATCAGCGCCTTCGACCGCCAAGGGGGCGCCAAGGTCCAACACCATGCGAGACCATCCGGGGACATAGGCCCCGAATTGCACGCTACTGATCCGATCCGTCTGCAAGAAATCCGCATCTTTCAGCCCGGTCCAATCGACCTCCTGAAAGTCCAGAACCATCCGGTAGGGGTCGCGCAGCGTGAACACACGGTAGGGAACCCCTTGGCTGAGCCCAAGCTGCACCCGCACGCCCGAGCGCCCCTCATCCACGATGCGGCTTTCATCGGGCAACACACGGGCCAGCGCGCTAAGTTCATGCGCAACCGCAGCCCCCGTCAGCGCCCAGATCAGCACTATGGCGTAGAAAATCCTGCTCATGGCCTCAAGTTATCCCGAGATCGTTTGACCAGCAGACTAACGCAGCCGCGCCGGTTTGTGAACGCTCTACCCAATATTGCCCCGCTCGGTCATAAAGATACGCAATCGGTCTAGCCCCTCACGGATATCAGAGGTGGAGCGGGCATAGGAAAAGCGCAAGGTGCAGTGGCCGCGTTCGGGATCGAAATCCAGACCGGGCGTGACGGCTACGCCGGCCTTGTCCAAAATCTCGGCCGCAAAGGCGCGGCTGTCGTCGGTTAGGTCGGATACATCGGCATAGACGTAAAACGCCCCGTCCGGTGGTGCGATATTGGTGAACCCGGCCTTGGGCAGACCTTCCAGCATCAAAGCGCGGTTCTGGCGGTAGACGTCCAGATTGGCTTGCAACTCATCCTCGCATTCCATCGCCGCCAGAGCCGCCACCTGACTGGCATGCGGCGCGCAAATGAACATGTTCTGGGCGATCCGCTCAACCACACGCACCTGATCCTCGGGCACGACCATCCAGCCGACACGCCAGCCGGTCATCGAGAAATACTTGGAAAACGAGTTGATCACATAGCATTCATCCGTCAGCTCCAGCGCGGTGACGGCTTTGGCCTCATATTCCAGCCCATGGTAAATCTCGTCGCTGATGAAGGATGCGCCCTGCCCCTGCGCCGCCTCGATCAGCGCGCCCATGGCCGCGTGGTTCAGCATGGTGCCGGTCGGGTTTGCAGGAGAGGCCACCATCAGCCCTTGCAGATCGAGCCCGGCGAAATCCGCAGGCACAGGCTGCAATCGGTTTTCAGGCGCGGTTGGCAAATCAACCGGAACCAAGCCCAGAGCCTTTAGGATCTGACGATAAGACGGGTAGCCCGGAGCGCCGATTCCGACGCGGTCGCCGCTGTCGAACAGGGCCGTGAAGGCCAGCAGAAACGCGCCCGAAGAGCCCGGCGTCACGACAACTCGATTGGGATCTAGATCGACTTTGTACCATTCATCATAAAGCTGCGCGATCCGCTGTCGCAGCGCGGGCATTCCAAGCGCCACAGTATAGCCCAAAGGGTTGTCCTGCATAGCCTTCGCCAGTGCTTCGGTCGCGTCCTTGGGGGCTCCGGTTCCGGGCTGACCGACCTCCATATGGATGATGTGGCGACCCGCCTCTTCGGCCTTTCGTGCGGCCTCCATCACGTCCATCACAATAAACGGATCGACGCCGGACCGGGTTGAGTTTCTCATGCCCATCTCCCATGTTGCTTGTATGGCTTTTGAGCGTGTATCCAGGCTGGCGTCAATCCCGGCCCTGTTTCTATGTGTGATGACTTGGTTCGTCAGCGCAGCTCAAACCAATGCGCAAAGCTTGATCCGCGACCCCGACATCGAAAACGGCCTACGTGAACTGGCCTTTCCTGTGCTGCGGGCCGCCGGGCTGAACACCAATCGGGTGCAAATTCTGGTCGTTTATGACAGCACATTCAATGCCTTCGTTATCGACAACAACGCGATCTATCTGAACTACGGCCTGATCCTGTCCGTGGACACCCCTGAGATGCTGCAAGCGGTGATCGCGCATGAGGCCGCCCATATTGCCAACGGCCATCTCGCCCGCCGGTTCGAAAACCTGAAAGCCGCCAAACGCAATGCCGGGTTGGGAACAGCGCTTGCGCTGGCCGTTGCCGTCGCCGGAGGTGGTGAAGCAGCGGCAGGTATCGCTGCGGGCACCTCGAGCTCGGCCTTGCGCAGTTTTCTGGGGCACACACGGGCCGAGGAATCCTCGGCCGACCGCAGCGCAGCAAGCTATCTGCGATGGGCAGGTATTTCACCCAGCGGGATGGTTGCCCTGCACCAGAAATTCGTGGGTCAGGAGCTGCTGAGCGAGGCCAATCAGGACCCCTATATGCGCTCGCACCCCACCAACCGCGATCGTCTGCGCGCGGCCCAGACGTTTTTAGGGGAATTTGGCGCGTCTGCGGTCCCCAACGCGCAGGCAGAATATTGGTTTGCCCGCGTGAAAGGAAAGTTATCCGCCTTCCTGCGCGCGCCCTCGTGGACATTGCGACGCGCGAAAGAGGAAACCGCGCAAGACATTCGCCTGATGCGCGAGGCGGCGGCCCATCACCAGAACCGCAATCTTGCGGAAGCGAGGGGCGCCATTGACGGCGCCTTGGCCATTCGCCCCGACGATCCTTATTACTATGAACTGAAAGGCCAGATCCTGCTGGAAAACCGTCAGTTGCCCGAGGCCGTTGCGGCCTATGGTCACGCGATGGAGATGGCACCAAACAACGCCTTGATCCTTGCAGGCTACGGTCGCGCGCTTTTAGCACAGGATCGGACGAAAGACGCCCTGCAAGTGCTTGAAAAGGCACGCGCCCGCGACCATCGCAACACTGGCTCTCTGCGAGACCTGAGCGTGGCATATGCGCGGGTCGGCAACACTGGCATGGCCTCAGTCGTTACGGCGGAAAGATATGCCTTGCAAGGCAAGCTTACCGATGCAGGTATTCACGCAAGACGCGCTCTCGGGCAACTACCCGAGGGTTCAACAGGTTGGCAACGGGCACAGGATGTGCTGATTGCCTCGGAAAACGCAAAGAAATCGAAAAGGAAACGGAAATGATCCTCAGACATGCTGCACCGGCCCTTCTGGGGCTTTCCCTGCTTGCCGCCCCGGCGCAGGCGTTGGACCTCAACACCATGAGCGATGCCGAGAGAGAGCAGTTCGGCGCGCAGGTACGTGCCTATCTTCTGGAAAACCCCGAGGTCATCATCGAAGCGATCAACATCCTTGAACAACGCAACGCTCAGGCCGAGGCCGCCGCGGATCAAGAACTGGTCGCAGTCAATGCCGACGAGTTGTTCAATGATGGCTACAGCTGGGTGGGTGGCAATCCCGATGGCGACATCACGCTGGTCGAATTCATGGACTACCGCTGCGGCTATTGCCGCCGGGCCGTCCCCGAAGTGGCCGAGCTGTTGTCCGAAGACGGCAATATCCGTCTGGTGATCAAGGAATTCCCGATCCTGGGCGAAGCCTCGGTGGTCTCTTCCCGCTTTGCCGTGGCCACCAAGCATGTGGCGGGCGATGACGCTTATAAGCTGGTGCACGACGCTCTGCTGGACTTTGGTGGTGAGCCAAACGAGGTTTCTCTGCGCCGTTTGTCGGATGGTCTGGGGCTGGATAGCGATGCCATTTTGGCAGCGATGGACAGCGATCGTGTGACCGATGAGATTAACCAGACCCGCGAATTGGCGCGGCGGATGCAAATCCAAGGCACACCGTCCTTCGTTCTTGGCACCGAAATGCTGCGCGGCTATCTGACTGCCGACCAGATGCTGCAAATTGCAGACGCCGTGCGGGCTGAACAAGGCTAAGTTTAAACACAGGCGGCGCGCAATAGTGCGCCGCCCTATCCCTTACCGATCGGCTACAGCCATCGGAATTTCACGCAGCAATTTTCGCCGAAGGGCTGCGGCATAGTCCTCATACCCTGCCGCAATTTCCACAAAAGCGCCCTGTCCTGAAATGACGTGCTCGACGTAGTAGGCCAGCACCTCGGGCTCTGCCCCCTCGATCACCAGCGCATTCACGGTGACACCTTGCATCACCTGCATCTCGCGCGCGACATGGGGGCGAAAGCCGTTATTGTGTTTGCCGTCCCCTGACACATCTATGACGCGCCGACGGCAATCGGGCCCATAGTCGAACATCAACGCTCCGAACGCGACCGCCGGGCCTATGCCGGTTCCACCCGTTGCACTTCGAGGGGCCGCCAGAACCTCGGCAGCGATCGATTTCAACCCTGCCACCCCTTTGACCAGACGCCAGGCCGAAATCTGCGTCTGCTGGCGCGAGTCTGACCACTCATACACCATCAGGGCCACGCCACCGGGTTGGGCCGAAATCGCCGTTACAACGTCAGGGTCCAGCAACGCAGCGGCGACGCCATCGCGTTGCAACTGATGTTCGGCCTCATCGACGCTGCCCGACACATCCAACGCAAAAGCCAATGCCAATTCACACGCGCGCGCCGCGCCGATGGGAGCGGTCCACATTAGTAGAACAAGGACGAGTGTAGCCTTCATAGGCCCGACTTGGCCCCAGAACGGCGCGGCCTGTCAACACAGACCGGTTCACCCTGTCGAGAACACATCCCTCCCCGGAACCGCGCGCTTGGGTTATTCCGCAGCCTCGGCCGCTGCGTCCAGTTCAGCCGCTTTCTTTTCGACCTGTTCAACGATGTGGTCGATCATCTGATCGTTGGACATCTTGTGGCTGGCCTTGCCCGCCAGATAGACCATACCCGAGCCCGCACCGCCGCCGGTAAAGCCAACGTCAGTCATCAGCGCCTCACCGGGGCCATTCACGACGCAGCCGATGATCGACAGGCTCATCGGCGTCTTGATATGCTCCAGTCGCTGCTCTAGCGCTTCGACCGTCTTAATCACGTCAAAGCCCTGCCGCGCGCAGGACGGGCATGAGATGATGTTCACACCGCGATGGCGCAGGCCCAGTGATTTCAGGATCTCATAGCCCACCTTGACCTCTTCCACCGGGTCCGCGGACAGGCTGACGCGGATCGTGTCACCGATCCCCATCCACAGTAGATTGCCCAGACCAATGGCGGATTTGATGGTGCCGCTGACCAGCCCTCCGGCCTCGGTGATACCCAAATGGATGGGAGCATCTGTGGCCTCGGCAATCCCCTGATAGGCCGCAGCCGACAGGAACACGTCACTGGCCTTCACGCTGATCTTGAAGTTGTGAAAGTCGTTGTCTTCCAGAATGCGGATATGCTCGAGCCCGCTTTCGACCATTGCCTCGGGGCATGGCTCACCATATTTCTCAAGCAAATGCTTTTCCAGCGACCCCGCATTGACCCCGATCCGGATCGAGCAATTGTGGTCGCGGGCGGCCTTGATCACCTCCTGTACCCGCTTTTCGTCACCGATATTGCCCGGATTGATCCGCAGGCAGGCAGCGCCTGCCTCAGCAGCCTCGATGCCGCGTTTATAGTGGAAATGGATATCGGCCACGATCGGTACAGGGCTTTCGCGCACGATCTCTTTCAGTGCCTTTGACGACGCCTCATCCGGGACCGAGACCCGCACAATATCCGCCCCCGCCTCGGCTGCGGCCTGCACTTGCGCTACCGTCGCGGCTACATCCGTGGTCAGCGTGTTGGTCATGGTCTGAACTGCAATCGGCGCATCACCCCCGATGGCAACGTCGCCAACCATGATCTGACGGGATTTGCGGCGATAGATGTTTCGCCACGGGCGCACGTGATTGAGGGACATGAGGGTCGGGTCCAAGACAGCCAGAGTTGCGCCTTTAGATAGTTTGCTTAACCCGCCATCGCAATGGCTAGATCATTCAGACGCGGCAACGGGTTCCTGTGCCTGAAGCTCGGCAACCAAGCGTTTGAGCGCGCTGTTCTGCTCGGCCTCAAGATCGGCGACCGTGTAGTTTTCCGCCACGGCATCCTTGGACAAGACTACGCCTTTAGCCACGGTACCCGGCGCACCGACCGGGCCGAAATGTTCACCGTTCATCGAGAAATAGACCGACCCCGACGCGCCTGCGCGCAGTTGCGGTGGTTCTTCGGTCAGCGGAACCTCGAACGTGTTGCCTTGCTCGACCGTGCCCAGCGTGCCTTCGAAGATGACGCTGCCATCTGCGGCTGTCACGCGCATCCAGGACGGATTGACCGCGACGATCTTGAGCGTGGTGTCCAGTTGCTCGACCACTTGTGGTAGCACCGGGCGTTCAACAGTATGCACCTCGGCCACTTCGATCTGAGGCGGCTCGGGCGGCAGGAAAGTCCCGACCGTACGCGGATCAAGGGTCGAGATCGGAGCGTCACGCGCGACCAGAACCGGTACATCCAGCGCCTGTGGGCGATACAGACGATCCAGCGCCTCGACGCTGGGTGGTTCGATCTCAGCCGTGGTTTCAGTCGATATTGTTGCGCGGGCAACATCCAGAGGATCAAGATCGGACAAAACGACCGGCGCCTGTTCAACCGGGCTGACCTGAACCTGCTGTATTCTGTTCAGCACTGACCAGCCGCCATAGCCGATCCCGCAGATCACAGCCAGCAACACCAGCGATGAGCCGATGGCACGTGGGTCGATCTGGCTGACCAGCGGTTCTTTTCCCGGAATATAGGGTGTATTGGGCGACATGAACGGATCATGGCCCATCGGGCCACGGGCCGGCAGCCCGCCTATAGGCTTGCGCACTACCGACGCTTGCGCAGACATGCCATGGGCCACTTCGAACCCACTTTCCTTGCAAAAAGCGGCAAAGGTTTCATCCGGGTTCATCCCCAGATAGCGTGCATAAGACCGCACATACCCGGCGATAAAGCCGGGTGTGTCAAAAGCGTCGGGGTTTGCTTCTTCAATCGCTGCGATGTAGGTGGCTTTGATCCGCAGTTCGCGTTGAACATCCAGAAGAGACTTGCCCATCGTCGCGCGTTCGCCGCGCATCATGTCGCCAAGTCGGACCTCATAATCGTCATAGCCTTTCGGCCGGACGTCACTGTCCTCATCCGATCCGCGCTGAGATCTGCGCCCAATCATTCCTGCTGCCCCATTCTGCCTACGCGTGTTTCACGCAAGAGCCGAATCATGCCTACCGATTCGTCTGCTACTTTTGTTAGCTTAAGCCTAACACGCTATGAACGCGTTGCACACTTTGGCGTGAGGTTAACCGGCGAGTTCGGCGCGATTTAGCGCACAATGTGACCAAAGTTCGTCCATCGCCTGCACCAGAGCGTTCATTTCATCCGGCCCGTGAACCGGCGATGGAGTGAACCGCAAACGCTCGGTTCCGCGCGGAACGGTCGGGAAATTGATCGGCTGAACGTAGATTCCATAGTCGTCCAGCAGCATATCGCTGAGCTTTTTCGTATGAACCGGATTGCCAACGATCACCGGCACAATATGGCTGCCATGGTCGATCAGCGGCAGGCCCAACCCTTTCAGTCGCAGCTTCAGGATTTTCGCCTGTGTTTGGTGCAGCTCACGCAGTTCCGGGGCAGTCTTCAGATATGCAACCGAGGCCGCCGCACCCGCAGCAACGGCAGGCGGCAGCGACGTGGTAAAGATGAAGCCCGGCGCATAAGAGCGCACAGCGTCACACATTTTCTCGCTTGCCGCGATATAGCCACCCATCACACCAAAGGCTTTGGCCAGCGTTCCGTTGATGATGTCGATCCGATGCGCCAGACGATCCCGCTCGGTCACACCGCCACCGCGGGGGCCGTACATGCCAACCGCATGAACCTCATCAATGTAGGTCAGAGCACCAAATTCATCTGCCAGATCGCAAATTTCTTCGATCGGGCCGAAATCGCCATCCATCGAATAGACGGATTCAAACGCGATCAGCTTGGGAGCGGCCGGATCGTCAGCCTCCAGCAGTTCGCGCAGATGAGCGACGTCGTTATGACGGAAGATCCGCTTGGCGCCACCGTTGCGGCGCACGCCCTCGATCATCGAAGCGTGGTTCAGCGCATCCGAATAGATAATTAGACCAGGGAACAGTTTGGGCAGCGTGCTCAGCGTTGCGTCATTGGCAATATAGGCCGAGGTGAAGAGCAACGCCGCCTCTTTGCCATGCAGATCAGCCAGTTCAGCCTCAAGCTGCTTGTGGTAAACCGTCGTGCCCGAGATGTTGCGCGTGCCACCCGAACCGGCCCCTGCCGAATCCACAGCTTCGTGCATCGCGTTCAGGACAACCGGGTTCTGGCCCATGCCCAAGTAGTCATTGCCGCACCAGACGGTGATGTTCTGTGTGGACCCGTCCGGGCGCGTGTGTACCGCATGCGGGAAATGGCCGTTGCGACGTTCGATGTCGATGAAGGTCCGGTAGCGTCCTTCGTCGTGCAGCCTGGCAATCGCGGTATCGAGCTGAGCAGTATAGTCCACCGGTTTCTCCTTAAAAGCCCGGCCAATCCGCATTGACCGAACATCTTCCCCGACCCCGTTTTCATCCGACGCCGATATGGTCCCAAGTGATCGCACCATATAAGTGAGTCTGGGAATGCTTATTTGATTTGCATCAAATA
This sequence comes from Ruegeria lacuscaerulensis, assembly GCF_013034685.1. Taxonomy (GTDB): domain Bacteria; phylum Pseudomonadota; class Alphaproteobacteria; order Rhodobacterales; family Rhodobacteraceae; genus Ruegeria; species Ruegeria lacuscaerulensis_B. The sequence continues at coordinate 305,701 of NZ_WQGO01000001.1, forward strand.
TCGCCTCACATCCTACCCGACAAGTAAACTTACGTCCAAGAAACGCGAGGAAACGACGCAGGGGGCGGTCGCATGCGTCAGTTATTGCGCCTTTTTTGACAGCAAACGGACTGGACGGCAAGGATCGCCCTGTTAGGGTGCCGCCAGAAATCCTTTTGGCCGGAGTCCCCCTCATGACGCTTGACGCAGTTCTCACCCGTATCGACGCCGATCTGCAAACCTCAATCGATCGGTTGATGGAATTGCTGCGCATCCCTTCGATTTCGACTGACCCGGCTTTTGACGCTCAAGTCAGCCAAGCTGCGGACTGGCTGGTAGCCGACCTGAAAACCATCGGCATTCAGGCAGAAAAGCGCGAAACCACGGGCCACCCGATGGTCGTTGGGCATATCGGAGAAGATAACGACGCGCCGCATGTACTGTTTTACGGGCACTATGACGTGCAGCCAGTGGACCCGCTGAACCTGTGGAACCGCGACCCGTTCGACCCGGCCATCGAAGACACCGACAACGGCCCCGTCATCCGGGGGCGGGGATCCTCGGACGATAAGGGGCAGTTGATGACTTTTGTCGAGGCCTGCCGCGCCTGGAAAGCCGTTCACGGCACCCTGCCTTGCCGCATTACTTTTTTCTTCGAAGGCGAAGAGGAATCCGGTTCGCCCTCACTGGTGCCCTTCCTGCGCGAAAACGCGGCCGAGTTGAAAGCCGATCTGGCCCTGGTTTGCGATACCTCGATGGTGTCGCGTGGGGTGCCCTCAATCGCGTCTCAGCTGCGCGGGATGCTCAAGGACGAATTCACCATCGTCGGCCCCCGGATCGACCTGCACTCGGGCCACTACGGGGGACCGGGTCTGAACCCGTTGCGAGAATTGTCGAAGATTGTTGCCTCTTTCTACGATGACGAAACCGGTCGGGTTGCAGTCGACGGCTTTTATGATGGCGTCCACGAGGTTCCCGCTGACCAGTTGCGCCAATGGCAAGACTGCGGTTTCGACGAAGCTGACTACCTGAACTCCGTCGGCTATTCGCAACCGCATGGCGAAAAGGGCTATTCCACCCTTGAACAACAATGGGCGCGCCCGACACTCGAGGTCAACGGGCTTTGGGGCGGGTACAACGGTGCGGGATCCAAAACGGTGATCCCCTCGCGCGCCCATTGCAAGATCACCTGCCGCCTTGTTGGCGATATGGACCCTGACGATCTGCGCAACAAAATCCGCAAACATGTGGAGGATCGCCTTTCGGCAGATGCAACGGTTGAATGGGATAACGACCTTGAAGGCGCCCCGGCTTCGGTGATGAACCTGGATCGCCCCGAATTCGAGGCCGCACGCGGCGCGCTATCGGACGAATGGGGGCGCGAGGCTGTCTTTACTGGCATGGGAGGATCAATCCCGGTCGTTGGATATTTCAGCACCGAATTGGGGCTGGATTCCATGCTGGTCGGTTTTGCCAATGACGACGATGCGATTCATTCGCCGAACGAGAAATACGACGTAAAGAGCTTCCACAAAGGCATCCGGTCCTGGGCCCGTATCCTGCACGCACTGAGCAACTAGGGGCTAAGCGAGGCTCTGCCTCGCGCTCCGGGATATTTAAGGCCAGATGAATGAAGGATTCCCGCTTCATCTGGCTAAAAATATCCCGGGGGAGTCGCGGCTTGCCGCGGCGGGGGCAGAGCCCCCCTTCACTTACATGTGGATCACGCGCCCATAGGCATCCAATACACTTTCATGCATCATCTCAGACAAGGTTGGATGCGGGAAAACTGTGTTCATCAGATCTTCTTCCGTGGTCTCCAATTGACGACCGACTACATAGCCCTGAATCATTTCCGTCACTTCCGCGCCAACCATGTGCGCACCCAGCAATTCGCCAGTTTTGGCATCAAAGATCGTTTTGATCATCCCCTCAGGCTCACCCAAGGCAATGGCCTTGCCGTTGCCGATAAACGGGAAGCGGCCGACTTTGATGTCATAACCCAGTTCTTTGGCCTTGGCTTCTGTATATCCAACTGAGGCGACCTGCGGCTGGCAATAGGTGCAGCCCGCAATGCTTTCGGGTTTGACCGGGTGTGCGTGTTTACCTGCGATCAGCTCGGCGACCATCACGCCTTCATGACTTGCTTTATGCGCCAGCCAGGGTGCGCCGGCGATGTCGCCGATGGCATACAGTCCTTCGACACCGGTCCGGCAGAACTCATCTGTGACCACGTGGGTACGGTCGATTTTCACCCCTAAGGCCTCGAGCCCTAGATTCTCGACATTACCGACAATGCCAACCGCTGAGATTACCGTATCGAAATCGTGCTTTTCGACCTTGCCCTTCACCTCGATATGCGCGGTGACTTTGCCTTTGCCGCGATCAAGCTGCTTGACCATCGCTTTTTCCATGATGGTCATGCCCTGCTTGGTGAAGGCTTTTTTGGCAAAGGCGCTGATCTCAGCGTCCTCGACCGGCAGAACCCGATCCATCACCTCGACCACGGTCGTGTCCGCGCCCAGTGTATTGTAGAAGCTGGCAAATTCGATCCCAATTGCGCCTGACCCGATCACCAACAGCTTTTTAGGCATCCGGGGAGGTTGAAGTGCATGTTTGTAGGTCCAGACCAGATCGCCGTCCGCCTCAAGACCGGGCAACTCGCGCGCTCGCGCGCCCGTCGCTAGCACGATGTTCTTGGCCGTCAGGTCCTCGGTCCCTTTTTTGGTTTTGACCGAGACCTTGCCCTTGGCCGGGATCGTTGCCTCGCCCATCACAACGGTCACTTTGTTCTTTTTCAGCAGATGACCAATGCCGCCTGACAATTGCGCCGCAACCCCGCGCGACCTTTTAACCACCGCATCCAGATCATACCCGATCTTGTCGGCCTTCAGACCAAAATCCTTGGCGCGTTCCATAAGGTGAAACACTTCTGAAGATCGCAGCAGCGCCTTTGTTGGAATACAGCCCCAGTTCAGGCAGATACCGCCCAGGTGCTCACGCTCGACAACGGCCGTTTTCAGACCGAGCTGCGCTGCGCGAATTGCTGCTACATACCCGCCGGGCCCGGCGCCGATTACGATCAGATCAAAAGAGTGTGCTGCCATTGTTCCCTCTCGGCGCAGGTCGTTTCAGAGATTAGTTTACCATTAAACTAACTTCCAAAATGCATCAACAATATCGTCCCGCGGCAAAAGCGACGCAGGGTCAGCGCACAAGATACACGCTGTTTTCAGCCTATACCGCGCAAGACACAATGGCTAGAACATAGATGTCGGGCCCGCCCGGCACTCATTGATTGTATTGTATTGGAAGTTTCGACCATGGCCAGAACGCTGACTGACCTGTTGCTTGCCCTATTGAACGCGACCCTGATCCTGGTGGCCCTGTGCCTGTTTCTGGGGTGGAAGCTCGCCTCGACGGTTGACGATGTCACGACGACCCTCACGGAAAAGGTTCAAATCGTTGCTCCGCTGAAAGAAGAGGTGAAGGGAGTGCGTGGCGAATTGACCGCCCTGCGCAGTGAATTGTCGTCATTACAATCGGCGGCGGTTGTCGCAGACAGCGCCGTCGCCGCACAAATATCGTTGGCCTTGGCCAAGCTTGACCAGCTTGAAACCAAGCTGCAAACGTCACAGGCGCGTATCGCCGATCTCACTGAATCGCCGGATCACTTAATTAATACCGCCATAAACACGACGGCCGACGCAATCGCCGACCGCGTGATTGCCATTCGTGGCTGTGTGCCTTCGTCTTAGTTCGCGGCCTGCAATTCACGGACCGTTGCACCGTAGCCACCCATGTCCACATAGGCGGCTTCGGGCGCGGTCATGGGGCGCGACAAAGCCTCGTTCCGATAGGGGAAGCGACCGAACTGGCGGATCACTTCACGATGGGCCCGCGCGTGTAGCAGATTGCTGGAGTCCGAATTGATGTTCTGACACATCAACCGCACGCAGCGTTCCTGATCGCACAAGTTTTCCGAATGCATCATCGGTAGATAAAAGAATTGCCGCGCGGGTTCGTCGATCTTGAGGTCCCAACCCTTGTCCACCGCGCATTTCGCAGCCGTCAGAGCGGCGCGGTCCGATGCAAAGGCTTTAGCACTGCCTCGGAACATATTGCGTGGGAATTGATCCATCAGGATGATGTAAGCCAATGATCCGCTGGGATAGGTCAGCCATAGCGAGAATTTGCCCTCGCACGCCTGTTCCCATGTGGTCAGGAATTTTTCGCGGATTTCAGCATCAAGCGCCTCATCCTGCTCATACCACCCTTTGGGACCAACTTCATCCAACCAAAAACTCAGTACGTCTTCAGGCCCTGCCATTGCCCAATACTCCGTCTGTTCGCCTCCCCAGGGACGTAACGTCATTTAAGGACGATTTACAGATTTGTTACAGTAACATATTGCAACATATGCGACATAAACCTGTGTCCTAGGCGACTTCCTGCGCATCCTGATCGGCCTCGGCCGCTTCGATGGCCACTTCCTGAGCGACCTCGAACGCAACCGGCGACGCGGTTGGATACAGCGGCGACATGGTGCCGGTCTCGTCAACCGGGATCGCAGCGCGCTGAGTCATGCGGTACATGGTGTAGAGAGCCATAGCGACCAGCAGCGTGGCAATGATCAGGAAAAAACCCGGCGGTCCAAAGATTGCATCTCCCATCAGCCAACCTGTGATCAGCGGACCTGCAATCGCACCCATGCCGTTGATGAAGACAAGACCGCCGGATGCAGCGGCCATATCTTCATTGTTCAGAAAATCGTTCGCATGGGCGATCAACAGGGAATAGAGCGGGTTCGACATGCCTCCGATCACGAAGGCCGAGACCAACAGGACCGGGAACATCGTTCCAAACAACATAGCCGTCACTGCACCACCGGCCCCTGTCAGTGCAACAAGCATGATCAGCAAGCGCCGGTCCATTCGGTCCGAGAACCACCCCAGCGGATATTGTAGCAGAACCGCGCCCACGTAGAACGCCGCCACAAAAGTCGAGATTTCGACCAGCGTCAGCCCCGCGCGTGCGCCATAGACCGCCGCCATGCCGAACTGGGCCGAAAAGACGCCGCCCAACAGGAACATGCCGACACAGCCCAGCGGCGAGTTCCCCATCAATTCACGCAGGGTCATCGGTTTGGTGGTGTCGAAGGCAGGCGTAGGCGAGATCGACAACAGAATCGGCGCAAATGAGACCGAAACAAGGATAGAGGCGATCACAAACGTCTCGTACCCGGACGGGTCCCCCACCAGCACCAAGCCTTGTGCCGTAATGATCCCCAGCATCTGCACGATCATGTAAAGCGACAGCGCCTGCCCGCGGTTTTCATTGTCGGCTGCGTTGTTCAACCAGCTTTCGGCTGTGACATACACACCGGAAAAGCAGAAGCCGATGACCATACGCCCCAAAATCCATGCGATTTCGTTGGTCAGCAACGGGTACATGATCATCACCGCCGAGATGAACGAGGCCAGCGCCGCAAAGACCCGCACATGTCCCACGCGGCGGATCATCTCGGGCGCAAGGCGCGATCCGCCCAGAAACCCAACGAAATAGGCCGACATCACAAAGGACATCTCGAGCGTCGAGAACCCCTCGATTTCGCCGCGCACACCCAGCATCGTCCCTTGCAAGCCGTTGCCGACCATCAAAAGGCCCATGCCAAGAAGAAGCGCCCATGCGCTGGAAAGGACCTGAATCATTGGGGTCTCCGAATTTTGCCGACCAGACGTTTGCCGGTAGTTTCAGATGAAACGTGACGTCGGTCCTGCCTGTCTACGACATTCATGTGTTTTGATCCCGACACCTAATCTACCCAGGGATCAGAAGCGACGCGTCGCCATATGAGAAGAACCGATATTTCTGTTCAATTGCATGGACATACACGTCGCGCATCCGATCCTGCCCCATCAGCGCCGACACCAGCATCAGCAAGGTGGATTTCGGCAGGTGAAAGTTTGTCATCAGCGCATCGGTGACGTGGAACTGGAAACCGGGATAGATGAAGATGTCGGTCTCGCCTTCCCACGGCGCGATTTCTCCGCTGCGTGCGGCGCTCTCGATCAGGCGCAATGCGGTGGTACCGACCGGGATCACGCGGCCTCCGGCAGCCTTGGTGGCGCGGATCTGCTGCGCGGCCTCTTCGCTGACACGACCCCATTCCGCGTGCATCTTGTGGGTTGTCACATCCTCGACCTTGACGGGCAGGAAAGTGCCCGCACCCACATGCAAAGTGACATGACTGAACTCCACGCCACGCGCTTCAATGGCCTGCATCAGAGCGGGGTCGAAATGCAATGACGCCGTGGGGGCCGCGACCGCGCCAGAGTTTCGCGCCCAGATGGTCTGGTAATCGGTCTTGTCTTGCTCGTCTGCAGGACGTTTGGCGGCGATATAGGGCGGCAAAGGCATCGCCCCTGCCTGTTCGAGGGCGACGTCAAAATCCTCACCCGTCAGGTTGAACCTTAGATAGGCCTGCCCCTCTTCGACCCGGTCCAGCGTCGCGCTGAGGTCGTCCGAGAACCGGATATCCTCGCCCGGTTTGACCTTTTTCAACGGTTTGATCAGTGCGGTCCACGTGCCATCCGCCTGCGGTTCCAGCAAGGTGGCCTCGATCGCGGCCGAGACCGGACCCTGCGCGCTGTCGCGGTGGCGGCGACCATTCAGTCGGGCGGGAATGACGCGGGTGTCGTTCAGGACAAGGCGATCCCCGGCCCGCAACCAGCCGGGCAGATCGAACACATGCGCATCCGAAATGGCATTGCCGTGCGCAACCAGCAAACGCGCCGACGACCGAGGGGTCGCGGGCCGCGTGGCAATCAGGTCTTCGGGTAGATGGAAATCAAAATCGCTGAGTTTCATGCGGGCGCATTACAAGGCCCGGCTGGATTCAGCAACAACCCAATTTAGCGGTCCTCGCCGCGGGTCCCAGAGGCTGCTTTCGTGTTGTCCGACTTGACCGGCTGAGAATTCGGCCCGTCCGTCACTTTTGGCGGTGGTGGTCGAAGCAAATTACGCAAGAACAAAGGCGCAAGGCCCGACAAAGGGTTGACCGCAACCTTGGGCGCGGTGAGCGGACCGGTCAGGGAATAGTTGAACCCGATGACCCCTTCACCCTTTTTGGTCAAAAGGCTGCCCACCGCGTTGACCAGGTATATTGGTGAAATCGCGCCGCGCAGGTTCAGCAGCCCATTCGCAAGGTCGACTGTTCCATCGAAGGACAGCCCCATTGAAGGACCAACCGCGCTGCCGCTGAGGACCTTGATCTCGGTCGGTGTGATGCGCATTCGGCTTTCAATTGTCGCAAAAAAGATCCCCTGCCCGGCCATTTCGTCAATCAACCCGACCAGGCTGATTGCGTTCAGCAGGGCCGCCATGGCGGGCGCATCGGTGATCCGCGTGTTCGAGATTTTCAAGTTGGCGTCATAGTCACTGCCGTTGCCGACCGGCTCCAGCGTCATGGTCAGTGTGCCGCCCCGCGCCTGTGTGATTACCCCGGCAGCGCGAAGCGCCTCGCCTGCATCATCCGAGATCAACTCGACCGCGCTGCGTGCACCGCGTGGAGTGATCGTCCCGCGTACCGGGGCACTGCCGTTGATCCGCGCAGTGAAGCCGCCCGTGACACCGCCCGTGGTACGGAAATCGCCCTTGAAACCAGTCAGTGCTATACTTTCCGTCACTTGCAACCGATCCAGAACCACATCCAGATTCGGCCCGTTCCCGGTCCCCCCGCTGCCGCTGCTACCGCCGCCAAAGGTGGCGCCACCCAGATTGACCACCCCGCCTTGCACCCGAATATCAGGCACCGAAGCGCCACGGCTGACCAACTCGGCCGGGACGGCAAGCCAATTGCCCAAATCGAACGAGCTGAACTCGACCTTGTCGAATTCACCATCGTCGCGGAATGAGATCGACGCGGTGCTGCGCAGCCCTGCCGCATCCAGTTTCAGCGAATTGACCCTCAGTTGATCGCCCAACGTCGCGTCGAGCGTCATTCTTCCCTGGGCTTGCCGCCCCTTGCGCCAACCCAACTCAGGGATCGACAGCGCGACACCGACCAGATCCGAAGTCGCCGTCAGCGCGATCGGTTCACCCGCTCCAATTCCCAGATTGATATCGGCTGTACCCTGCCCGGTCAGCATCCCCTGAGGCAGGCCCGCCTTCAATTCGGTCATCAGTCGCGGGGACAGTTCAATCTCGCCCGACAGCAGACTGCGTTGCGGCTCGGTGCCACCGATGGGTTGGCGCCATGTTGCGTGCATGGGCACGTCGCCAAACAGACCATAGCCGCCAATTTCGACAGCAGTTTGATCGCCAGACAATGTCAATCGGTCGGCACTGACCGTAAAACCAGGAACCAGCCGGTCGCTTTTTACATTGTCGATGTCACCGGTGAAATGAAACTCGGTATCTTCGAATTTCAGCCCTTTTATCAACGGCAGGGACAGCGTGCCCGACAGGCTGACATCACCCGCTGCTAAATCAACGGGCAAATTGGCCTTGCTTAGCAATTCCAGCGGCGGCAGGTCCAGAAGTGACAGCGCAGCAGTCGCCTTGCCCTTGGCTTTGATCCGGGCAATCGCAGGCGAGTCCTTTTTGATCGACGTATCGGGGATGATGAAGGACGTCCCCGACGCATCGACCGCGCCCCCTTCGGGGGCCATTACCACCCCGCTTTCGGCCGAGGCGGTGAAGCGGTTTTCCAGGAGGCTTACCCGGCCTTGTGCGTCCTGAATGGGCGGCAGGGTCTTGGCAAATCTGATCTTCGCGTTGTCGAACCCGAAACCCAGATAGAGATCAGGTTTGGTTTCGGGACGGACCCGAAGCGAGAATTCGATGTCCGCGAAATCACCCTCATACAGGTTTTCAGACACCCATAGGCGGGGTTTGGGGGCCAAAATCTCGGGCCAGTAGTTCAAAAGCCGGTCCGAGGTCATCGTATCCAGATGCGCATCCAGAGACGCGACCCACCCGTCGGGTCGCCCAAGTAAGCGCCCCGAGGCCCGCAATGTGTGATCGGCATCCGTCAAGGTCAGTTGTCCCAAACGCAATTCGAACGGCAAAAGTTTCATCTGGAAATCCAGTTCGGCCCGTGCGGATTCCAACGATTCCGGAAACAGGCCGCCGGGATAGATGTCGATGCTGTTGAGCTGCAACTGAGCGGTCAGGCTTTCCAACGCACCGTCTTCGATGCCTTGCAGAAACGCCTTGCCCTCCGCCTGAATGGCTCCAAGGTCCGAGACCACGGACGCCTCGTTAAAATCCAGCACCTGCTGGCTTGGGTCATAGGTGAAATACGTCCGGGCAGACTCGAAGCGAATGGGTTTTGTCTCGGGCGTAGGCTGAACGGCCCCTGCGCCAAGGTTCAGGGTGGCAAACAGCGGGCCCAGCGCGGCTTGATCGTCGATGCTGCCCCGCAAGGACCCTGAAATCGGCGCTTTGAGCACTTGCAGCCAGGCTAGCGCAAGGCTTTGCCCAGCAATATCCTCGGAAGGTAAATCGGTGATCGAAAATCCGAAACTTGCCTGAGGACTACCCAGAAGACTGGTATAATTGGCCTCGATCGAGCTGGCATAGTCCCGCCCGGTCAGAACCGAAAAGCCGGTGGCAAGGCGCATTTCGTCACCGTCGCGTGTGACGGTAATGTGGCCGCCATCGAAAACCCAGGCCCTACCCAGTCGCAAATCCTGGTAGTCCAGCGTCAGCGATTGCAACTCGACCGACCGCAGACCCGACAGGATTGGCGACAGAAACACATCATCCGATTCCTCGATCAGTTCAGCTAGCGTCGGGGCCTGCTGCACCGGAGAGCTGCCGGACCCGACCGTCAGCGACAACGCCCCGTCCTTGTTGCGCGTCAGGGCTATCTGGGCATCTTGCAGGATGATGCGACGCGGGCGGATCTGGCCACGCAACAGGCCGCGCATAGACAGGCGCGTCCGCAAGTCGCCGACCTGCGCGATCTGCTGACCCGCCGCGTCACTGATCGTCACGTCACGTAACCTTAGCCGCGGAAGCCATTGTTCATTCACGAAAAACGTCGCATCACCGAACCGAACTTTCAGCCCGCCCAGCGTCTGATCCAGCCGTTTTTCAGCCTGCGTGCGCATCCATTGGGGCGCGTGTAACTGGTGACCGATCAGAAAGAACCAACCGGCGACAGCCAGCGCGCCAAGCATCAACGTAAAGCCAAGGGTCACATAGGCAACCAGCCGACGGCGCGACCTGCGACGCCGGGGTGTCTTGCTCTGGTCTGCACTTTTGTCGTCGTGCTGCACCAAATTGCTATCCACGCCTTTCAACCCGCTCGCACCGCCCTATGATCACGGGCAGCACTTAAAAACCTTTAGCGGAGTTTCCAATGCCCGACGTTACAGACATCGCCCCTGATTTCACTTTGCCTCGCGACGGCGGTGGCGAGGTCACGTTGTCAGACCTGCGCGGCGGTGCCGTCGTTTTGTTCTTTTACCCCCGCGATGATACGCCGGGCTGCACCAAGGAATCCATCGGTTTCTCGGAACAACTTCAGGCCTTTGCGGATGCGGGCGCTCACGTTTTCGGCATTTCGCGCGACAGCGTGGCCAAGCACGACAAATTCGTCGCCAAACACAGCTTGACCACGCCACTTTTGTCCGACGAAAGCTCGACCGTATGTGAGGATTATGGCGTGTGGGTTGAAAAGAACATGTATGGGCGCAAGTCGATGGGGATCGAACGATCCACTTTTTTGATCGACGCCGAGGGCAAGGTCGCCAAGGTCTGGCGCAAGGTCAAAGTACCCGGCCATGTGGATGAGGTGCTTGAGGCCGTCCGCGACCTCTGACCCCTTTTCTTGCGGTCGCCATCCGGTCTATGACGCAGTCCGATCAAGCGGAGAAAAACGGTGTCTAAAACCCTGACCCAGATGGCGACCGAAGTTCTGACGACCGCGGATGGACACGCAAAAACCGCGCTGTCCAAACGCTATGCCGCCGAATGGTTCGCCGCCCGCGGCGGGGATGCGCCCGCGATTGAAATCGGCGCGGCGTCTCCGCCTTTGTCCCCCGCGCGCCCAGATAAGCCCGAGCTTCTGTCCCCGCGCGAGGTGCCCAAGCGCAAACCCGGCACCGAGGCGGGCCGGATCGCATTGTTGCATGCGGTTGCCCATATCGAACTGAACGCAGTGGATCTTCATTGGGACATCATCGCACGTTTCGGGCATGTCCCCATGCCCATCGGATTCTATGACGACTGGGTGAAATGCGCCAAAGAAGAATCGCGCCATTTCGAGATGGTCTGTGATTGTTTGGAACGCATGGGCAGCCACTATGGTGCCCTGCCTGCCCATGCCGGGATGTGGCGCGCCGCTGAAGACACCGCCGAGGACCTGATGGGCCGTCTGGCCGTCGTCCCCATGGTGCTCGAGGCGCGCGGGCTGGATGTCACACCGGGCATGATCGGCATCTTCCGCAAAGCTAAGGATGAGCACGCCATTGCCACACTCGAGGTGATCTATGCCGAAGAGGTAGGACATGTGGCCTATGGCTCGAAATGGTTCCATTTCCTTTGCGGGCGCGAGAATGCCGACCCCAAGGATGTGTTCCACTCCTTGGTGCGGCGCTACTTCCACGGTGTGCTGAAACCACCCTTCAACGAAGAAAAACGCGCCGAGGCCGGATTGCCCCCCGATTTCTACTGGCCCCTGACCGAGGACCTACCTGCGCCCGGTCAAGCGCGTTAAACCTGCACAAGTTGACGTTATCGGCAACTTCCCGCCTAAAATGGGCGGGAAAAAACCGGTTCGTTGTGTGAACTGGTTAACAAACTTGCCCAAATCGCACGTCCCCTCTATGCACTTGGCCCAAGGGACGGAGACAACTCACAACCGGTCCCGAATTGGGGATGGACAGAGGGAAGACGCGTGCGAACACGTCTGGCAATTAAACTACATTCACTGCTCGAGCGGCACCTACCAGAACGCCGGGTATTTCTGAAATCCGACAATGATACACGGTTCATCCGTCTCAGCTCCGAGACGCAGGTGGCAGCTGTTGCTGGGGTCGCGCTGATCGTCGGCTGGACCGCCGTGGCAACCGCGATCCTGTTGATGGACAGTATCGGATCGGGCAATTTCCGCGATCAGGCGAAACGGGATCAGGCGACCTACCAAGAACGTCTAAACGTCCTGTCAGCGGAACGTGACATGCGCGCCGCCGAGGCGTTGTTGGCGCAGGACCGGTTCAACGCGGCGCTTCAGCAGATTTCGGCTATGCAATCCGAATTGCTAGCTTCGGAAAACCGCCGCCGCGAGCTGGAAACGGGCATTGAGGTCATTCAGACCACCCTGCGCGCGACGATGAAACAGCGCGAAGACGCGCGTCTGGAACTGGCTCAGCTCAAGCAGGAAGGCGGCGCGGATGCGGCCTATATGGCCAGCGCAAGCGACCCCGCCCAGATGGATTTCATGACCCAAGCGCTGGCCCGTACGGCGCTGGAACGGGACCAGATCGCAGCTGATGCCAAGGATGCGCTGGAAGAACGTGACGATCTTGAGCTGGAAATCCGGCTCATGCAGGAACGCAGTGACGAGATTTTCCGTCAACTGGAAGAGGCAATGGTCATCTCGGTCGAACCACTCGACAAGATGTTCCGTCAGGCAGGAATGCCCACAGACCGCATCATCGAAGAAGTGCGGCGTGGTTACAGCGGCATGGGTGGCCCCCTGACCCCCATATCCTTCAGCACGCGCGGTGAGGAACTGACCCCCGACGAAATCCGCGCCAACACTCTGCTACAGCAGATGGACCAGCTGAACCTGTACCGTATCGCTGCCGAGAAGGCGCCGTTTGCCAGCCCCGTGAATGCGGTTGTGCGTTACACCAGTGGCTTCGGCACCCGCCGGGACCCCAAAACCGGTGGCCGGCGCATGCACAACGGTGCAGACTTCGCTGGTGCGCACGGGACGGATATCTTTGCGACCGCCGATGGTGTGGTCACCCATGCTGGCTGGCAGTCCGGGTTCGGACGGCTGGTGAAAATCAAGCACGCCTTCGGAATTGAGACACTTTACGCTCATAACACCAAGATACGTGTAAAGGTTGGTCAAAGGGTCTCGCGCGGGGATCATATTGCTGATATGGGTAGCACCGGACGGTCGACCGGCACGCATCTTCACTATGAGGTGCGCGTGAACGGAAAACCTGTTAACCCAATGACTTACATTAAGGCTGCGAGAAATGTTTTCTAAGAGCAAAATCAACGAGCCCGCATCCAATGCGTCCGAGGCGGCAAAGCCTGCGGCTCCGGCCACACCGGCGGCACCTGCCCCGTCTGAAACCAAGGCCAGCACTGCACCCAAGCCCAAGCCTCCGGCGTCGGTTCTGTCTGCGGACCTACACATCACCGGCAACCTGAAAACCTCGGGCGATATCCAGGTCGAAGGCACGGTCGAAGGCGACATCCGCGCCCATCTGCTGACTATTGGCGAAACCGCCACCATCAAGGGCGAAGTGACTGCCGATGACGTGGTGATCAATGGCCGTATCGTAGGCCGGGTGCGTGGTCTGAAAGTCCGTCTGACGTCGACCGCACGGGTCGAAGGCGACATCATTCACAAGACCATCGCTATCGAAAGCGGCGCGCATTTCGAAGGTTCGGTGCAGCGTCAGGACGACCCGCTGAACCCCGGTCGCGGCGGCAAAGGCGGTGCGAACCCGGCTGCTGAAGTCAAGCAGTAAAGCCGACACGCAATCAATTCTATCAACGCCGCAGGGAAACCTGCGGCGTTTTTGGTTTCACGCCCCCGTTGTCCCTTGTAGTCTTTGCAAATGTTGATCTTTTTCTCGGTTCTTTTGCTGATCGTTGGCTTTTTCGCCTATCGTCATTGGTCCAAAACCCAAGCACGCAATGCGCTTTTGGCAGCTCCTCTGACCAAGCATCAGCGTCGGATCATCGACGCACAGGTTCCGCTGTTGCGCCGCCTGCCCGTCGGTCTGCGGGACAAGCTGGATGGCAAAATCAACCTATTCCTGGATCAGGTACAATTCCACGGCTGCGACGGACTGGACGTCACCGAGGAGATGAAGCTAGCCATTGCTGCGCAGGCCTCTTTGCTGCTGGTCAACCGTGACATCTGGTACGACAACCTGACCACCATTCTGATCTATCCCAACGCCTTCAAGTCGCGTCAGCGCAGGCAAGACGGCTATGTGATCAGCGAGAAAGAGATCGTGCGCACCGGCGAAAGCTGGGATCGCGGCCCGGTCATCCTGTCGTGGCGGCACAGCCAGCAAGGCGCGTTGGACGATCGCGACGGGCAAAACGTCGTATTGCACGAATTCGCGCATCAGGTCGATGATCTGTCCGGCGGCACCAACGGCGTCCCGATCCTGAGCGACGGGCAGAGTTTCGCAGAATGGGAACGGGTTTTTCTAACCGCCTATGACACCCATGTTCACGCCGTGGAACATGGCCGCCCCACGGTCATCGACCCCTATGGCGCCACCGGACACGAGGAATTCTTTGCCGTCTCTGTCGAGGTCTTTTTCGAGCGGCCCAAAGCCCTGAAAGCCGACGCGCCCGAGGTCTACGACCAGCTTTCAAAGCTGTTCCAACTGAACCCGGCAGACTGGGAATGACCTAAACATTTAACAAAAATGAATTTTTGAATTACGCTAAGCCTATTGATTTTCGGAGGGCTTTTCATGTCATCAAAACTTCTGGCCGAGTTTTTCGGCACGTTCTGGCTGGTGCTGGGCGGGTGCGGCAGTGCGGTATTGGCAGCCGGAGTGGCCGATGTGGGTATCGGCTGGCTGGGCGTTTCATTCGCCTTTGGCCTGACGGTTCTGACCATGGCCTATGCGGTCGGTCACATCTCGGGCGGGCATTTCAATCCGGCGGTCAGCCTTGGTCTGATGATCGGCGGACGGTTTGACGCCAAGGATCTGATTCCCTACTGGATCGCGCAGGTGATAGGCGCGGTTGCGGCAGCGGCTGTGTTATATCTGATCGTCAGCGGCGCGCCGGGGTTTGAAGGCGCAGGCGGGTTTGCCTCAAACGGGTATGGTGAGGCCTCACCGGAAGGCTATTCGATGCTATCCGCGCTGGTGATCGAGATCGTGATGACCGCGTTTTTTCTGATCATCATCCTTGGTGCGACATCGAATTTTGCACCCGAAGGCTTTGCGCCGATCGCCATTGGCCTGGGCCTGACGCTGATCCACCTGATCTCGATCCCCGTGACGAATACATCGGTAAACCCAGCGCGCTCGACCGGCGTTGCCCTCTTTGCAGACGGTCCTGCGATGGCGCAGCTTTGGCTGTTCTGGGTCGCACCGCTGATTGGGGCCGCAATCGGGGCGCTGATCTGGAAAGCAATGGGTGACGACTGAAGCAAAAAGCCCCGATGCAGCGCATCGGGGCTTTTTAATTATTCCGTTACAGTGACTTTTTTCATCACATCCGGCTGGCCGATCACCGCGCCGTTGGGACCGTCGCCGCGCTTGATCGAGTCCACCACGTCCATACCGCCGGTCACTTGACCCACAACCGTATACTGACCGTTCAGGAACGGACCGGGCGCAAACATGATAAAGAACTGCGAGTTTGCACTGTTGGGGTCTTGCGCCCGCGCCATGCCCACAACACCCCGGTCATAGTTATAGTCCGAGAACTCGGCAGGCAGATCCGGGCGATCCGACCCGCCGGTGCCCGCACGGCGCAGGTCACTGCCCAGACGGCCATGCTCTACATCCCCGGTCTGCGCCATGAAGCCTTCGATCACGCGGTGAAAGACCACCCCGTCATACTTGCCTTCGGCAGCCAGAGTGCTGATCTGTTCCACATGTTTCGGGGCCAGATCGTCAAACAGATCGACAGTCACGGTGCCATTGGCACCCTCGCCCTCGATCTCAATCTCAAGGCCTGTGGCAAGCACAGGGCTAGCCAGCAAGGCAAAAGCAGCGGCCAGCTTATACATCGGCGGCCACCTTGACGCTGATCATGCGGTCAGGGCTCATCGGCGGCTCACCACGAGTTATGGCATCGACATGTTCCATCCCTTCGATGACTCGACCGTAGACGGTGTATTGGCCGTTCAGGAAGTGATTGTCCTTGAAGTTGATGAAGAACTGCGAATTGGCCGAATCCGGATTCTGCGAGCGTGCCGCGCCCAGCGTGCCCCGGTCGTGTGGCAGTTTCGAGAACTCTGCCGGAACGTTCGGCAGCGACGAGCCGCCTGTACCCGCCATACGGATGTTGAACCCGTCTTCCATGTCGCCGTGCTGCACATCGCCGGTCTGCGCCATGAAGCCGTCGATCACACGGTGGAAGGCCACGTTGTCGTACTCGCCACCACGGGCCAGTTCTTTCATCCGGGCCGAGTGCTGAGGGGCCACTTCAGGCAGCAGTTCGATGACGACATTGCCGTCTTTCAGCTCGATGATGATGGTGTTTTCGGGATCCTTGATCTCGGCCATGTGGCCCTCCTGTCGTTTATCTTGCGCAAATACCTATGCGGCATGGGCGTGAATGCCAAGTGACGCATTGACCTGAGGGCAAAATGCAGGAAAAGAACCGCTTAAATCGGTTGTAACGACAAGGACAGAGTGATGGGCTGGAAAACACTGGACGATATGGACCTGAACGGCAAACGCGTGCTGGTGCGCGTCGATATCAACGTGCCGGTCGTTGACGGTGTTGTGACCGACGCCACCCGCATTCAGCGCATCGTGCCCACCGTGCGCGATATCCTTGCGGCAGGCGGCAAGCCGATCCTACTGGCGCATTTCGGCCGTCCGGGTGGCGAACGACGCGAGAACCTGTCGCTGAAACAGCTAATCCCCACCCTGACCACTGCCTTTGGCGCAGATGTGCTGTTTGCCGCAGATTGCGTCGGCACCGAGGCCGAGCTGGCTGCAGAGCAGCTGCAGCCCGGCCAGGTTCTGTTGCTGGAAAACACCCGTTTCCACGCTGCTGAAACCAAGAATGACGCTGATCTGGCCGCTGGAATGGCCAAACTCGGCGAAGTCTATTGCAACGACGCTTTCTCGGCCGCGCACCGCGCACACAGTTCGACCGAGGCCATTGCCCGCCTTCTGCCCGCCTGCGCCGGTCGCCTGATGCAAGCCGAGCTCGAGGCCCTTGAGGGCGCTCTGGGCGCGCCAAAACGCCCGGTGACGGCGGTTGTGGGCGGAGCCAAAGTGTCCACCAAGCTGGAGCTGCTGGGCAATCTGATCGAAAAAGTGGACTATCTGATCATCGGCGGCGGAATGGCCAACACTTTCCTCGTTGCCAAAGGCCTGAATGTCGGCAAGTCGCTTGCGGAAACCGCCATGAAGGACACCGCAGCCGAAATCATGGCCAAAGCGGAAAACTCGGGCTGCAAGATCGTTCTGCCAACGGATGTCGTTGTGGCCGACAAGTTCGAGGCAGGTGCCCCACATCAGGTTCTGCCCGTGGATCAATGCACCAATGACGGCATGATCCTAGACGCCGGCCCTGACAGTTTTGCCGCAATTTCCCAGATCTTCGCAGAAAGCAAAACGCTGATTTGGAACGGCCCGCTGGGCGCATTTGAGATCGAGCCCTTTGACGCTGCCACCAACGCCGCAGCCTTGAAAGCCGCCGCTTTGACCCGCTCGGGCCAGTTGGTGTCCGTCGCCGGCGGCGGCGACACGGTTGCGGCGCTGAACGCATCCGGCGCGGCCAAGGATTTCTCGTATATCTCGACCGCAGGCGGCGCGTTTTTGGAGTGGATGGAAGGCAAGACCCTGCCGGGCGTCGCCGCGCTAGAGTAATAAAATTCACGGCCCCTGACACTTTTTTGCGAATCAGGGGATTCACAACCCGAATCACCTGTGACATAGTGCTTTCAGAGGTCCGAAAAGGGCCCGTTGTTGAGGCGTTTCATACGGCGGTAAACAGAGTGTCCCGTTCCAATCGGCCCGGTTTGGGCGCAGTCGTTTTCTTCATGGTGGCATTTATGCTGGGTGTTTATTTCACCTTCGCTGCCGTGCAGGGGGGCTATGGCCTGTTCCGACGGGTCGAGATTGCAGCGGAACGGGACGCCCTGTCGCGCGATCTGGAAAAGCTGGAAGCCAAGATCGCCCAGATGGAGAACCTAACCCGTCGCCTCTCGGACACTTATCTGGATCTGGATCTGCTGGATCAACAGGCACGCTCGGTACTGGGCATGATCCGCTCGGACGAAATTGTTATCCGCTAAGCCCGACCAAGATTTTTCGACGAAAAATCTCTGACGTCGCACCCTTTGATACCCGTGCTTGCAGGGTCAGTGTCGCCGCATATTTTCCCTCGCCAGAGCATCGGAAATGCTTTATGAAATAGTTTAACGCTAAACTATCTTGCCGAGAGGGGGAGATCGCCAATATGGCTGCGCGAAAAACCACAAAGAAGCCAAATGTTTCTGCTGAAGAACTCACCACATATTACCGGGAAATGCTGCTGATCCGCCGATTCGAGGAGAAGGCCGGCCAGCTTTATGGAATGGGCCTGATTGGCGGCTTCTGCCACCTCTATATCGGTCAGGAAGCCGTTGTTGTGGGTCTCGAGGCCGCAGCGAAAGAGGGTGACAAGCGAATTACCTCTTACCGCGACCATGGCCACATGCTGGCCTGCGGCATGGATCCGGGCGGCGTGATGGCCGAACTGACCGGACGTATTGGCGGCCTGTCCAAGGGCAAGGGTGGCTCGATGCACATGTTCTCGAAAGAGAAGCATTTCTATGGCGGCCACGGCATCGTTGGCGCGCAGGTTCCATTGGGTGCAGGTCTGGCGTTTGCAGATAAGTATAAAGAAAACGGCGGCGTCACCTTTACCTATTTTGGCGATGGTGCTGCGAACCAGGGTCAGGTTTACGAGACGTTTAACATGGCGGCCCTGTGGGACCTTCCCGTGGTTTTCGTGATCGAGAACAACCAATACGCAATGGGAACATCACAGGCACGCTCGACCTCAACCAAAGATATCTACCATCGTGGCGAGGCTTTCGGCATCCCCGGCGAGATCGTGAACGGCATGGATGTGCTTGCAGTCAAAGCTGCCGGTGAAAAAGCCGTCGCCCACTGCCGCGCGGGTAAAGGCCCATATATCCTTGAGGTCAAAACCTACCGCTACCGCGGCCACTCGATGTCCGACCCGGCCAAATACCGCACCCGCGAAGAGGTTCAGAAGGTCCGCGAACAAAGCGACCCGATCGAACATGTGCGTGAGCTGCTGCTGACCGGTAAACACGCGAGCGAAGATGACCTGAAGGCGATCGACAAAGAGATCAAAGAGATCGTCAACCAGGCCGCCGAATTCTCGAAAGAAAGCCCCGAGCCTTCCGTGGAAGAGCTCTGGACAGATATCTACGCCTGAGAGGACGACTAAGACATGGCAACCGAAATTCTCATGCCCGCCCTTTCGCCCACAATGGAAGAGGGCACGCTGGCCAAATGGCTGGTCAAAGAAGGCGACACTGTATCATCCGGCGATATCATGGCCGAGATCGAAACCGACAAGGCCACGATGGAGTTTGAGGCGGTCGATGAAGGTATCGTCGGCAAGATCCTGATCGCTGAAGGCACCGAAGGCGTCAAGGTCAACACGCCTATCGCGGTCCTTGTGGAAGAAGGCGAAGACGCTTCCGCCCTGCCCGCGGCTGCGCCCGCAGCCGCAGCGGTAACCGAGGCCGCCCCTGCGGCGGTTGAGGCCCCCGCTTCTGCCCCTGCTGCGCCCGTGATAGACCTGTCGCCCGACTGGCCTGCAGACGCCGAGATGAAATCGGAAACCGTCCGCGAAGCCCTGCGCGACGCGATGGCCGAGGAAATGCGCGGTGACGAAGACGTCTATCTGATGGGCGAGGAAGTCGCCGAATATCAAGGTGCGTATAAAATCAGCCAAGGTCTGCTGGACGAATTCGGCAGCAAACGCGTGATCGACACCCCTATCACCGAGCATGGTTTCGCCGGTATCGCAGTGGGTTCTGCCTTTGGCGGTCTGAAACCCATCGTTGAGTTCATGACCTTCAACTTCGCCATGCAGGCGATTGACCAGATCATCAACTCCGCCGCCAAGACGCTCTATATGTCCGGCGGTCAAATGGGCTGTCCCATCGTGTTCCGTGGCCCCAACGGTGCCGCTGCCCGCGTGGCCGCGCAGCACAGCCAGGATTACGCGGCGTGGTATATGCAAATCCCCGGTCTAAAAGTCGTCATGCCTTACTCCGCGGCCGACGCCAAAGGCCTGCTGAAATCGGCGATCCGCGACCCCAATCCGGTGATCTTCCTGGAAAACGAAATCCTCTACGGGCGGTCCTTCGACGTGCCGCAGGTGGATGACCTGACTGTGCCGTTGGGCAAAGCACGCATTTGGCGCGAAGGCACAGACGTGACGATCGTCAGCTTTGGCATCGGCATGCAATACGCACTGGAAGCCGCTGACAAGCTGGCCGAGGAAGGTATCAGCGCCGAAGTCATCGACCTGCGCACCATCCGCCCGATGGACACCGGCGCGATCATCAACTCGGTGATGAAAACCAACCGTCTGGTGACTGTCGAAGAAGGCTGGCCGCAAGGTTCGGTCGGCAGTTATATCAGTTCGGTGGTGATGCAAGAGGCTTTCGACTATCTGGACGCGCCGGTCATCAATTGCACCGGCAAGGATGTTCCGATGCCCTATGCCGCGAACCTCGAAAAGCTGGCCCTGATCACCACCGATGAGGTGATCGCCGCCGTCAAACAAGTGACCTACCGGTAAGGAGCGACACAGATGCCCACAGAAATTCTGATGCCCGCCCTGTCGCCGACCATGGAAGAAGGCACGCTTGCCAAATGGCTGGTCAAAGAGGGCGACACCGTCTCGTCTGGCGACCTGCTGGCGGAGATTGAAACCGACAAGGCCACGATGGAATTCGAGGCCGTTGATGAAGGTACCATTGGCAAGATCCTGATCCCGGAAGGCTCCGAAGGCGTGAAGGTCAACACGGCCATCGCGATCCTGCTGGAAGATGGTGAAAGCGCCGATGATATCTGCGCAACACCCGCAGCAGCCCCCGCGGCTGCCCCGGCAGGCGCTGCGGGTAACGAGGCCGCCCCTGCGGCGTCCGAGGCGCCCGCCCCTGCCCCGGCTACTCCGGTCAAGGCCGATGGCGGTCGTATCTTTGCCTCGCCTCTGGCCCGCCGGATTGCCGCGCAAAAGGGCCTTGATCTGGCGCAGATCACCGGTTCGGGTCCGCATGGACGTATCGTCAAAGCAGATGTGGAAGGCGCAACAGCGACGGCCCCAGCGGCAGCGCCCGCACCTGCAGCAGCGGCTCCGGCGGCGGCGGCACCGGCTGGCCCCTCGGCAGACGCAGTTGCCAAGATGTACGAGGGTCGCGACTACGAGGAAATCAAGCTCGACGGCATGCGCAAGACCATCGCCGCGCGCCTGTCCGAGGCCAAGCAGACCATCCCGCATTTCTACCTGCGCCGCGATATCAAACTGGACGCGCTGCTCAAGTTCCGCAGCCAGTTGAACAAGCAGCTGGAAGGCCGTGGCGTGAAGCTCAGCGTCAACGACTTCATCATCAAAGCTGTCGCCAACGCGCTGCAACAGGTTCCAGCCTGTAACGCGGTTTGGGCCGGTGATCGGGTGCTGCAGCTGAAGCCATCGGACGTGGCCGTCGCTGTCGCGATCGAGGGCGGTCTGTTCACCCCGGTTCTGCAGGATGCCGACACCAAGTCGCTGTCTGCTTTGTCGACCGAGATGAAGGACCTAGCCGGGCGCGCGCGTGAACGCAAACTGGCACCGCATGAATATCAGGGCGGTACCTTTGCGATCTCGAATCTGGGCATGTTTGGCATCGACAATTTCGACGCTATCGTGAACCCGCCGCACGCTGGAATTCTGGCTGTGGGCACCGGTGTCAAGAAACCGGTTGTAGGCGATGATGGAGAACTGACCGCAGCAACCGTAATGTCCGTCACCATGTCCGTCGATCATCGGGTTATCGATGGTGCGCTTGGGGCAGAACTGCTGCAAGCTATCGTGGAAAACCTTGAAAACCCGATGGTTATGCTGGCCTAACATCTAATAACACAAAACAGCCGCGCCCGATTTTCCGGCGCGGCTTTTTGGTGCCCTGACGGGATGTGAGCAAGCGTGATCTGCCCGACTGTTGCTAGGTTCTGCGCAGCACACCAAATTGAGTGCAGATCAGAAACGAATGCACAGGTGCCCCATGACCTTCACGCGAATTACTCGAACAGGATTGGTTTTGCTGATGCTGGCTGCGATTGCACCCGCCGACGCCTATGCCAAGCCCAATAGCTATCCCGGCGAAAACTCGAAATACAATTCAAAAAGCGCGGTTGCCAAATGGGAAGCAGAACGTTCCAAACGAATTGAAGAGCGTAAGAAACGGCGGGAAGAACGGCGGCTCAAGCGGTTGAACGAAAAGAACAACCGCTCGAACTAATACTCACTTACTGGTCCTTTCCCAGCATGTGATCCATCGAGATCGAGGGCTGATCGCACCCTGCTTCGCCCACGATCTTGGCCGGAATACCCGCCACTGTTTTGCACGCGGGCACTTCCTGTAGCACAACCGAGCCCGCAGCGATCCGGCTGCAATGACCCACTTCGATATTGCCCAGAACCTTGGCCCCGGCCCCGATCAGAACACCGTTGCCAATCTTGGGATGACGCTGCTCTTCTTCCTTACCGGTCCCGCCCAGCGTCACTGAATGCAGCATCGAGACATTGTCCCCCACCACAGCAGTTTCGCCAATCACTATGGAATGGGCATGGTCGATCATGATCCCTTTGCCGATTTTCGCGGCGGGGTGAATGTCGATCCCGAAAATCTCGGACGAGCGCATCTGGAAGAAATAGGCCAGATCGTAGCGTTTCTTCTGCCACAGCCAATGCGCCACACGGTAGGCCTGCATCGCCTGATAACCTTTGAAGTACAGGATCGGCTGCAGCAGGCGGTGGCAGGCTGGATCGCGTTCGTAGACCGCCATAAGGTCAGCGCGAGCCGCCTCGATCAACGACGGATCGTCGGCATAGGCTTCGTCCACAATCTCGCGCAGCACCATCATCGACATCTCGTTCGAGCACAGCTTTGCCGCTACGCGATACGACAACGCGCGCTCAAGACTGCGGTGATGCAGGATACAGGCATGCACCAGCCCGCCCATCAGGGGCTCATTTTCAACGGCCGCTTCGGCCTCGGTCGTGATGCGGTCCCAGACGGGGTCGACGGGGGTCACAAGACTGCGCTTTTCCAACATGGCTTTTCATCCTTTGCTGCGCCTAGAATGCCATTTAGTGGCAAAAACGCCAAACGCAAACCCGTGATCTGCAAGGCAACGAAAATGAATGCATCGCAACTGGCAGAATTCGAAGCCAAAATTCGAGCGCGGTTGGAAGAACTAGCGGAGGATTCAGCCGCTGGACAGGACGCGCAAGCGGTTGTCGAGCTGGACCAGCAAGCCGTCGGTCGCCTGAGCCGAATGGACGCTTTGCAAAATCAGGCCATGGCCAAGGCGCAGCAAGCAAACAGGAATCTGGAAATGCGCAGGTTGCAATCCGCATTGCAGCGTATGGAGGACTGGGAATACGGGTTTTGCGAGGGTTGTGGAGAGGATATCCCCGCTGGCCGCCTGAATTTGGACCTGGCGGCCAGCAAATGCGTCAGTTGCGCGTCTGGTTGATCCGAGTGTCGATCAGGTGACGGAGCACCAGTTCAAAGCACTGACAATAGCGCATATCGTCAAAGCTGGGCTCATCCGCCAGCTTCCTGTTGCGCGCCGCCGCCATCAGAGAACCATTTCCAAACAGCGGATGCATACACCCGGTCTGGCCGACATAGGCATCGGCCAGTTCTGCTTCTTGGATCATACGTTGGCACAGGCGGTCCCGGTCCAGCGGGTCAACCCGTAACAGCACCCGCGCGGCGGCACTGACATCGCCATGAAGCACCGGGCGCATGGTCAGCTTTGTCCTACCGTCAGTCGGGCAAACAGACCTGGGCCAAAGCTCGCGGAAACCTGCGCGACCTGTACATCGTACCCCGCTGAGACACCATCGCTTAGCTTCATCGCGGCGCTATAGACCCAACGCGGTTCTGCAGTGATCTCTTCTCGGATCAAGGACCCGCTGGAGCGAACCTGTACCAGATAGGTTTCAGCTTCTTCCGCCAATGGTACGTCCAAACCCTCCCAGTCGTCGCCATCCAGACGGGTGCGGCGAATCCAGCTGATCTGGTCCTCGGACGCGGCGCGATGCGCGCGCAGATGAACCGGCGCATATGGTCGCAAGCCATTGCCGTTGAAAGCCAGAACCTGATGCACATAGGACGGATCATCGTACCCTCGCGCTGCCGGGCCTATGCGATAATGCTTGGCCACCCGACGCTCGGACCTCAGAAGGTTGGTCTGAGCGATCCGTTGATCCAGCAAGACAAAGGTCGAACCTTCAGGCCAGACATCCGGCATGGCGGCATCGCTGCCCAACTGGCCACGCAGGCGACCAGACAGCGCGTAAGTGCCGGGGCTTTCCAATGTTGCCTGGGCGAACTGAAACACCTCCCAATTGTCGGGCGATCCGTCGCCAATTGCTGCCAGATTGGCTCCATTCAGCAATGCGTCGCGCGGTCGGGATTCCAATAGCCCTGCAATCAGCTCGACACGCAAAGGTGCGCCATTGTCCCATACTCCGGCACTTGCGCGCCGCAGCGGTGTTTGCGTGAAGCCGATCACCGCCTGCCGCGAGATCACATCCTGCAAGCTGAAATCCTCATCACTGCCCGAGGAATAGACAGCCGCCCCGCCCGGCCACGGTTCGGCCGACACCGCGATGTAGGGCGCATGAGGCTCCTCGGCCCCCGTGATCAGCGGCAGGTCCAGAAATACGGGCAGAACCGGAACCGGAGCAACAAAGGGCCGTTCGGGCACCGAATCTTCGGGAATGTCCGAGGCGCTATAGACGCCCGGCTCGACCCGGACCGCGTCCGCCAATTGCAATTCGGCCTGTTCCAGGCGGTCGATGCGATACCGCGCGCCCTGTTCATCGCCTGACAGGCTGATCACATCGCCAGCGCCGATATCCAGCATCGATGGTGGCAGGGCAAAGCGGACAGTTTCACGCGACACCCGCGCCTCGCTGAGCCAACGCTCGACCGTTTGGCGCCCTTCGGTGCGGGTCATCGACAGTGGCATCTCGTTGACCGAGACGGAATGTGTCTGATCGTCTGGCAGAACGGCCTCCTCCGAGACGATGTCGTGATCGGCATCCGATTGCACGAAACGCAACCGCACGCGCCCCGTCATCTCGGCTTCGGCTTCGCGTCTGTGTTCGATAGTGCTTTCGACATCCGGGCTGATGGCCAGTTGCTCGGGGTCAATCACCTGTGGCGTCTGCGCTGCCCGCATCCGAAAGATCAGAACGCCATCGCGTTCAATGGAATCGAATCCATAGCGCAGCATCAAAGGCTGCAAAGCCGCCCGCGCGTCCGAGACCTGCTCGATCACATAACCGCGGACAACACCATAAAGCTGCGTGGTGTCGATATTTGTCACTCCGGCTCCGTGGCAAATTTCCGTCACCACGGACGCCAGACTGCGCGCGCCCGAGCGTCCGTTCAACCAATGACCACGGGCATAGTTTTCGCCGTCGCTCCACTGGCTACGCAGGTTCGGGAAAGCTGGATATGGCCGTGCGTCCCAAGCCCAGACATAGGCGTTGGACATGTCAATCATCGGCGCGTCATAGACATCCGATACCGGGTTCAGGGTCGGGTCGGACCAGTACCCCAGCACCGCGCGCAGATATTGAAGCTGCATGAAGTCATCACGCAACCCATTGGAATAGGCTGGCAAGCTGGATTCCGAGGACTTTGGGTCCAGAAATTTGTTCGGCTGGTTCGTGCCCTTGTCGATGGCCGCACAGCCAAGCTCTGTGAACCAGATCGGTTTCGACCCCGGAACCCATGCTGTTTGGTTCGCCTGTCGCACACCGCCGATGCGTTCGTGATGCGGGTTGGACCACCAATTGCGCAGGTCCTTGTAGCGCCAGATCCACGGCTCGTTGTGTTGCGCGTCTTCAATGGGCGCGCGGATTTGCGCCTCGGCCTCTTCGGGTGAGGCATAGAACCAGTCATACCCCTCGCCGCCTTCGATATTGCTGCGCAGGTAGTCCAGATCGTAGATCGCATTCGCGCCGGCCTTCAGGTCGGCATGATCCTCGCCGTCCCGCCAATCCGACAGTGGCATGTAGTTGTCGATGCCGACGAAGTCGATATTGTCATCCGCCCACAGTGGGTCGAGGTGAAAGTACCGATCCCCGCTGCCATCCGCAGGCTGATAACCGAAGTATTCGCTCCAATCCGCTGCATATCCGATCTTGGTGTCAGGCCCCAGAATTGCGCGCACTTCGGCCGCGAGGGTGCGCATCTGAGCAACGGCCGAAAAACCCGAAGCCCCTCGGATCTGCGTCAGACCACGCATCTCGGACGCGATGCAGAAGGACTCGACCCCACCTGCGGCCTTACACAGCGCGGCATAGTGCAGGATAAAACGGAACATCCCCCAGTCCTGCGGGCCGGTGTAGGTCACTGCACCATCGGCGATGGCAAAATCCGACGTCCGCGCCTGACCGAAGAATGCATTGACCTGCGCATCGGCCTGAGCGGTGCCATCCGGCGTGCCCGCGCGTCCCGGTGCGGTGCTAAGCGTGATCCGTCCGCGCCACGGAAGATGGGGCTGACCGGTTCCGCCCGACCAGGGGTCTGGCAGGTTATTGCCGCTGAGTTGGTCCATCAGAATGAACGGGTAGAACATCACCCGTTTGCCCGATTTCTTCAGGTGCTGGATGGCCTGCACGACCGACGCATCGGCCGGGGTCGCCCCATAGACCGGTCGGTCATTTTCATGCTGTACAAGCTGTGCCTCGGCACGAGACACGCCGGCAACCGTCCAGGGCATATTCTCGCCCTCATATTCCTTGTGCAAAACCTTGGGCTGCAACTGACATTCGCCGCAACGCAGGTCATTCCCGAACCACGACACGATCAACGAGGCCGCGTCGCAAGACGGCAGTTCGGCTTCCAACGCGCGGGTCGAGGTTACAAGGTCCGGCACGCCAGAGGCCGAGTTCACATTCGCCGCCCAGCTTTGCCCCCGCCCCTTGGTGTAATTTACCTGAGTGCTCGCCAAAGCATATTCGCCGGTACCCGGCATCAGGGCCACACCCCGCACAATGCTGGACAGCGCATTCGGTGTCTCTGGCAGACCGGGTTGATCCGGGCGCACCACCTCGAACGAGAATTGCGGCACCCGATTACCGAAGGCCGCCAGCTGCAAATCTTCGATCACTACATAGGCTGTCCCCCGGTAGGCCGGAACACTACCGGCCCCCTCAATCGCTTCGATCAGGGGATCAGGCAATTGCGCGTCATCGCCTGGGTAGACCCGCATGTTCAGGCCTGCGCGTTCCAGCTCCTCTCCGTCGGCCCAGACCCGGGACAAATCGGCGATCTGTCCCGCCCCGACTGCAATCGCCAACGAGATCGAATAACTGTAGCTGTGAGTGGTGGTCGTGACCTCGGGTGCTTTCGGGCTTCCTTTGCCGCCGCCCGACTGCGTGGTTGTGCTGGTACTGAGCGTTTCCAGAAAGTCCGAGGCCCAGATGACCTGCCCACCAACCCGCATCCGCCCGAATAAGGTAGCGACCGAGGCACCTTCACCCGTTTCTGTCAGTCGGAACCGGTCCAGCCGTCCGGTTTCAACCACCTCGCTGCCGCTGCCCATGACCGATTGGCTCATCAGCCGTTGGTCGATCACACGACCCAGCGACGCCCCGATGGCGCGCCCTATGACCGCCGTAGACAACCCCGCGACCGTGCCCCCAATCGCGCCGCCAATCGCGGCACCGGCCGCAGAAAGTACAATCGTCGCCATTTACATATCCTTCCGCGGAAAACAGAAACAGGCGACCACGCGGCGGCTCCAGGGATCGCTCAGGGTATTCTCGACAACGCCATGGCCGGAATACGCATGAATAAACTGCGGCAATGGTTTGATCTGGCTGACAAGTCCGACATGCTTTGCCACGCGTCCGTCGTGCATCCGAAACAGCAAAACATCTCCGACTGCCGCCTCCTTAACTGGCTTTGCGATCAGGTGGCGGCGGGCAGCATCCCACATCCGTTCCTCACCCTGCGGTTCAGACCAATCCATAGAGTAGGAAGGCACCGCCTCCGGCTCGGCCCCCATGACCGCGCGCCAGACGCCGCGCAGTAGACCCAGACAATCCGCGCCCGCCCCCTTGGTCGAGGCCTGATGAACATAAGGCGTGCCCAGCCAGCTTCGCGCCTCGGTCACGATATCCTGCCTTTCTTCAGTCATCGTCTGCTTCCCCCTGCATTCGGATTGCTTTTCTTCGGTACGGCCATCACCCAATCCTCGCCCGGAAGATCAGGAAATCCTTGGAAGTTTATGAGATTGCTAAATTTTAATCGACAGGTCTCCATGCGCTTATCGCAACCTGCGGTCAGGCGAACGTGGTCTCCAGCGGCCAGACCACCGCTTATCCCGGACCACAACGTGATGCGACGACCACCTGAGATCGGCTCATCCTGCTTGACCGACGCCCATAGGCCCTCGGCCTGCCCCGACAAAACGTCAACGCGGCCTCGTTCGAACCACGCGGCTAAAGCGGCTTCAGCACCCGTTACCTCAAGCACACTACCAGCAGTCAAACGAGCAATCTGGGCTTCGGCATGGAACCCCGGTGCTCCAACGTCGAACCGACAACTTCGGTCGCCCAGAACCGCCGTACAAGGTTTTTGATAGATCCGCCCCAGAGGCCGGTTCAACAGATCCGTCAGGCCCCGTAGTTCGGCATGAAACGCCCCACCCGCACGACGTATCTCGCCAATAGAGCCGCGAAATTGCAGGTTCCGCTGTTCTGGCTGCGCCCAGTTCACCAACCAGGCTTTAACCTCAGCCCCATCGAAACGACCCGCCTCAATATCCTGTTCCCGAACCGCTGCATCGGACAACGCGCCCATCGCCTCGGAATTAT
The DNA here is from genome assembly GCF_013034685.1 of Ruegeria lacuscaerulensis. Taxonomy (GTDB): domain Bacteria; phylum Pseudomonadota; class Alphaproteobacteria; order Rhodobacterales; family Rhodobacteraceae; genus Ruegeria; species Ruegeria lacuscaerulensis_B. The sequence continues at coordinate 334,738 of NZ_WQGO01000001.1, forward strand.
CGATGGACAGGCCCGTAGCTTGTTCAACCGCAGCGGCGGTCAAGCCGGTGCTGGCCTTGAAGGTCAGCCCCTCGAACTGCAATTCCAGATCATGATCCGTAAACCCATAGACCTGCCCGTCCGGTCGCGTGATGGCCCAGCACCGGCACGTAGTCGTCAGCCCGGTTTGCAGATGCGCTTGCAAGCTTTCCCGATCCACGCTCATCAGATACGCACCTCGACAACCGGAACATTGGGAACGTCTCCGGCCTGAAAGCTGGCAACGCTGGTTTGGATCTTGTCGGTGTCAAAACGCACGGGCACGTCAAACTCGAACCCTGCGGTGATCTCGACATTCTCGGGCGGCGGGTCGGCGAACATCACTTGCCCGCGCAGCAGATCAACCTCGAAATCCACCCCTTCGCGCATTTCATCCTGTTCCAGGCCCAACCGCACAGTGCCCAGAACCGGCTTGGTGATAGGGCGCGCATATTGGAACCCGCCCGAACTGTAGGTTTTAACAAGCTGAAAGTCGGTCTTCACACCGTCCCCGCGCGCGATGACCTGATCGCCTTTGTCCACGTCAGCGGTTGCTGCACCGGATTTGTAGTCGGACCAGTCCTTCCAGCGGAACCCGAACATTTGGCCCTGCCGCGCCTCGAAAAACGAGATCAAAGTCTCGATATCATCCAGAGACCGCATCCCGAACCCAGCGTCATACCGCCTGCGCGAATGAGCCCAAGGGGTGTTGCGTTCTTCGAAACCATTGGCCAGCGTCACGATGTCCGTTCGCCGCTCCGGTCCGCCGACCGAGCCGAAACTCAGGCTGGCGGGAAATCTCACCTCATGGAAATTCATGACCTGCTCCGTGATTTACCTATTGCGATTGCCGCGACCCAAGGCGCGGCTCATCTGTGCGGCGATCTGGCTTTGACTGCGTCGAAAGCCCTGCACGTCAGGTGTGGTGATGTTCATCACCACATTCACCGCTCCACCTCCGCCCGATGTGCGAACACCCAGCTTGCCATCTGGTCCGCGCGCCAGAGGCATAATCGCCTCAGGGCCAGCCTCACCCATCAGGCCGGTCGCGCCGCGCATCGGGAAAGTCGTCGGGCCGGTTATCACCCCGCCATTGGCAAAGGGCATTACCCGGCCCTGGCTAAAACTGCCGCCATCGGCAAACGGCAGAATACCTTGCACAAAACTGCCGACCCCGTTTGCCAACAGTCCACCGAAATGATCCGTTACCGGTTTGATCGCCGCCGCGTAAGCTGCTTGAATCATAGAGTTCTTCAGGACACCCAGCGCGTCCGACAGGTTCATCCCATCCAGCAACACGCCATCAAAGGCCCTCCGCAACCCACCAGACATGCCGCGCTCCAGCGTGGCAACGTCCTTACCAGTTTCCTCGAAGGCTGCGCTGATCCGCTTCATCTGGCTGTCAAATGCTGCCGCCATGGAAGCGGCATCGCCTAGCGCGTCGCCCAACGCCTCACCCCGCTCCTGAAGGTCGTCCAACCCGTCACGATCCGTCGTCATCACGCTCTCCTTGTTCCTTGTCCGGGTAGGCTGCCAGCAACGCGTCCAGCCCCGCCCTGTTCATCGCGGGCACGCCTGCGCCCTGTCCTAGCATCAGTCGCAGCTCAGCCGGGGTCAGACGCCAGAACTGATCCGGCGTCAGACGCAAGCCGGTCATCCCGGCCCGCATCAGGGCGGGCCAGTCGAACCCGCTCAACGATCCGGCACCATGAAGGCGCGGGCCAGCAGCTCGGCCGCCGCGCGGACCCCTTCCATGGGGCCGCCCTCGATATCGGCGCGCATCAAGTCGGCGCGGGTCACATCCGCCCCACCGCCGCGCAGCCCCGCCACGATCAGCGCCAGCACATCACTGCTAGAGTAGGCCCCGCCTTCGAACCGCTGGACCAATTCCACCAAAGTCCCGGTGCCCAGCTCCTGTTCCAGTTCCGCCAAAGCACCCAGCGTCAGCTTGAGCGCACGCGGCTCCCCATCAATGGTCAATGCCACCTCACCCGTCCACGGATTGGCCATCGGCTTACAGCGCCGTAAAGGTCAGAGCCCCGGCGCTGGCCAGACTCATCTCATAGGTGGCCTCGCCGCTATGCGAGCCCGCATACTCGATGCCAGTCACCTGAAACGCGCCTTCGACAATGCCGAAATCGGGGATGATCACCTGGAAATCTGGCGTCTCACCGTCAAAGAACAACTGACGCGCACGTTCATCGGTACCTTCGTCCTTGAACACACCCGAGCCCGAGATCGAGGCCGATTTGACCCCAGCCCCTGACAGCAGCTCGCGCCAGCCGCCCTGGCTTTCAAGGCTGGTGACATCCACACTTTCCGCGTTGAAACTGACCCGCGTGGCGCGCAGGCCCGCGATGGTCTCGAACAGGCCCGAGCCGTTCATATCCACTTTGACCAACAGGTCTTTTCCGTTCTGGGCAGCCATATGCTCTCTCCGTTGATTGCTTAGTCGTCTTCCACGCGGGCGCGGAATCTCAGGTCGATCTGGCGGATCGCGCCGCCCGTTCCCGTGCGCCGGGCGCTGGCGCGTTCGAACCACAGCCCCACAAGGCGGCCCCGATCCAAGCTGAGTGCTGCGCCTTCCAGCGCGTCGCACACCGCGCCCGCCAACGTCTTGGCCGTTCCAAAGCCTGCGGCCTCGGACACCACCGACACAGTGAACCGATGCACGGCCCCCGTGCCCGACCGGTCTGAGGCATCGCGCACCTCTTCCGGGCCCAACGTCACATAGGTTTGGGGCACCGCACCCGCCGGAACCGCGTCATAGATCGCGCCGCCTGACAGCGTACTGACCTGAGCGTCACCGGACAGCTTTTGAAACACCGCCGCCTGCAATGCGGCCGAAACGCCATAACTCATGCTGCCACCTCTTCATCTGCAAAACAGGTCAGGTACTGGCCGCGTGGGTCGCGCTCGGCCACGGCGCGGATTACGAACCGGCGCGAGCCCTCAGAGAACCGCTGATCAGGGCTTGGGCGCATCGACGATCCCTGAGGCGCGCCGCGCACCACGATGCGATAGCCAACGCGCGAGATCGGAACGCCCGCAACAGACCGCTCGGACCCACTTCGCGCGGTGACCTCGGCCCAGACCGTGCCCAGGGCAGCCCATGTCTCGGTATAGCCACCCGCCCCGTCGGCACTGCGTACCGGCGCTTCAAGCACCAGTTTTCTGTTCAACCGGGGCGTCTTCATTGCGCCACCCCGGCACCAAAGCGCACAATCCGGTAGCGTTGGATCAGGCTGGTGACGCCAAAGGGCATACAGCCCGCGCCCAGCGCCGTCTCATCGCGGTATTCATAGTAATGCGCCGCCAGCAGCAGCACCGCCTGCCCCAGATCAGCGGGCAGAGCCCCCCAATCCGCAGCCATCCCGGCGGTAAATGCAATCTTGACCGACCCACCCGTGGGAATGGTCGGCAGGCTTGCTCCGGCAGGACGCAGACGCGGGCGTTGGCTGTCTTGGGCCAGACGATACCGGCCACTGTCCACCACCGTGTCAGTGCCGGTTGCGTCGGTCACAGTCACCGCGCTGATCGCCGTGACCGGGGCCACCGGCAACACCTCACCCGCCGCATCACGCCAGCCGTTCAAATCCCACGAAAACGCGCGCGCGATCAGCACCTTGCCGGTGCGCGCCTCAATCGCTGCAATCGCTGCCCGCAAAAATCCTTTCAGAACATCGTCCTGCACACTGTCTTCGGCGAAACCCGTTCCCAGCCGCAGATGAGCCTTGAACTGGTCCACCGGCAGCGCCGCATCCGCGATGGCGGTTTCTTCGATCAACATCATCCATTCACTCCGCAATCTCGGACCCCTCCGGGGCCGTAACTTCAGGAATTGACGGGCACGCGCCGCCCCACGTTGCTCGGACGGAGGGGAGCAGCTAGACAACGCAAGGGATCTCACCCCGGCACGCGCCCGCCGCCCCGGGGGGCCAATGGCCCCCCGAGGATTCAGCCCGCTTTAGGCGGTGCCGAATTTCACCAGCTTGATCGCGGCAAAGTCGCTCACGTCGCCGCCGACACGCTTGGTCGCGTAGAACAGGACATGCGGTTTGGCGCTGAACGGGTCGCGCAACACGCGCAGGTCGGGACGCTCGGCAATGGTGTAACCCGCCTGAAAATCACCAAACGCGATCGAGAAACTGTCGGTGCCCGCATCCGGCATGTCCTCGGCGATCAGCACCGGATAACCCATCAGGCGCGCAGGCTCACCCGCCGCCAAACCGTCCGACCACAGGAAGCGGCCATCGCTGTCCTTCAGCTTGCGGATCAGACCCGCGGTTTTCGAGTTCATCACGAATGTGCCGTTCACGCGGTACTGCGCGCCCAGCGCATAGACCACATCGACAATCGCATCCGCATCAACACCGCCGTCGATGCCGGTGGGCACGTAGCCAATGTTGCCCCAGTCCCAAACGTCATTGTCGACCTTGGTGTGGCTCAGGATACCTTTGGGCTTGTCTGCCCCATCACCGTTGATAAAGGCCGAGGCTTCGGCGCGGGCGAACTTGTCTGCAATGCGGCCTGCCAGCCAGCCTTCGACGTCAAAGGCGCTGTCATCCAGCAAACGCTGCGAGGCTTTGGGCAGCGCGCTCAGCTCGTGCAGCGAGATCGAGATACGGTCAATCGACGGGGTCGCGGTCTCACTCGCAGCGGTGTTCTCATCGGCCCAGCCCGCGCCCACATCGGTATGGTCGATCAGCACATCGAACGAGTTCGCCTCGACATTCACCACAGACGCGATCGAGCGGATCGAGGCGGTGGATTTCAGCACCGACTTGATTATTTCAGCGGTCTGCGGATCAACCAGATAGCCACCATCGCTGTTCACGGCGCTGGACAGGGATTTCGATTCCATATCAAGCCCGCGCAGGCCGTCATCCTCGCCCGAACGCACATAGGCGTCAAAGGCCTTCTGGTGCGGTGCGCCGTCCTCGATCGAGGCCGCAAGGTGCGGACGCGCCGCGATGGTTGATTTACGATCCAGCATGGTCAGTCGCTCTTCTGTCTGTTGCAGTTGGGTTTTCACTTCAGCCTTGAGGCCCTTGAATTCATTCACGAAGCCAGTCATCGCCTGCTTCACCTCCTGAACCAGGGGCGCACCCTCTCCGGTCAAGGCCGGGGTTTCGGTCTTGCTCATCAGCACTTCCATTTCTTGGGTGGGGGTTGAGGCGCGCTAGGTCCGCGCCAGCTCCTGCCGGGCGGTGTTGAACACCTCGGCAATACTGCGCCAGGTGTTTTCAACGTCAGGCTCAACGCCCTTCGCTGCCACCCGCGCACTGGGCAGCATCGGGAACGTCACCAAGGACACTTCCCACAGCTCCAGTTCGGTCAGGACCCGCTGGCCCTTGTCATTCTTCACGGCCCGCTTGGTGCGATAGCCAATCGACAGACCATCCATCGCACCCGCGCGGATCAGTTCGGCTGCCTCACGGCCCTTTTGCGTTGCCTCCAGCAGACGCCCTTTGACCCAAAGGCCCCGGTCATCCTCGCGCACCTCTTCCCAGACGCCGATGGGTTGCGCCGGATCGTGCTGCCACAGCATCTTGACCCGCTGCCCCGCTTTCGCCAGACCGTCAAGCGAGGCTCTATACGCCCCGCGTTGCACCACGTCGCTGCCCTGATCTACCTGACCAAACAGGCTGGCATAGCCCTCGATCACAGCATCGTCCGTTACCGAAAGCCCGTCTCCGAACCGCGCGAATTTGTGTTCCAAATCCATGAACACCTCCTCGTAAGCCTCTGATTTCACGGCGTCGCCGCAAGGAATGACTGAAACACCTGCGCCAGGATCACTGCCGCCACGCCATAGACCGTCAGCCACAACCGTTTCTCCAGCCGTTCCATCATCTCTTCGATCTGATCCAGCCTGCGGCACAGATGTGCGTGCTGGATCTCGGCCACTCTCTCATGCGCGGCCAGACGCAGGCCCGGCGCGCAATCGAACGGGGGATACCCCTCAGCCATCCGCACGCTCCGGCAGCCCCAGCAACGCGCGTTTTTCAGCGTCGGTCAGGAAGTCGGCGCCATTCACCCGCGCCCATTGCGCATCGCGTTCCGCCGACAGCGCAGGCACTTGATCCAGATCGGGCTTCAGCACCAGATCCTCGCCGGTGTACCCCACCAGCCATTCCGACACCGCCGCCGCCACCCGCGTCACCAGAGGCAGCACGGTCAGGCGGTAAAACGCCCGGTTGGCCTCCTGATAGTTCGAATAGGTCGCGTCGCCCTGTATCCCCAGCAACATCGGCGGGACACCAAAGGCCAGCGCGATCTCGCGGGCGGCGGCTTCCTTGGTCTTTTGAAACTCCATATCGGACGGCGAGAACCCCATCGGCTTCCAATCCAGGCCCCCTTCCAGAACCATCGGACGGCCGGCATTGCGCGCTCCGCGATAGTTCTGTTCAATCTCATCCGAGAGACGCCGGAACTGATCCTCGGCCATCACCCCATGGCCATCGCCCTTCCACACCAGTGCCCCCGAAGGCCGCGCCGCATTGTCGAGCAGCGACTTGGACCACCGAGACGCGCTGTTATGCACATCAATCGCCATCGCCGCCGCCTGCATGGGCGAAAATCCATAGTGGTCGTCCTGCGGATGGAAGGATTTGATGTGACAGATCGCATCCACCGGGAACCGGTGCGTCTTGCCGCCCGCCGTGTAGTCATAGGCTTTGGGCCATCCATCTGCGCCCGGAACCACGCTCATCCGGTCCGAGCGCAGAACGTGCAGCTCAAGCGGCAAGCCTTCTTCGGCCTGCACGGCCTCGACATAGGCATTACCCGACAGCAGCAACTGCCCGAACAGAGCCTCCATCAACTCCGCCCGCCCCTGCGCCGCATTGGGGCGGCGCATCAACGACAGGATCGGATGCGTTTCATAGCGCTGCGCCTGATCCTGCAACACCAGGGGCAGCGCCGCCGCCGCTTCGGCAATCAGCTTGACCGAGCGAAACCCCACCGGGTTCCCCGAAAACCCCGTCCGCGTCAGCGACACCGCGTCCCGAGGGCTCCACGCCACGCGCCCGCCCGTCTGCCACGCCACCACGGGGCCCGCCGCGCTGGCCTTCGCATCGGGCGCTTCGCCCGCCGATCCACGACGCAAGAAATCGAATACCATCTGTGCTCCTTTCTGCCGCCGCTCTGCCCGGCTTGTTGAAAGGAGTTATGCAGGAAAGAAGTTTAAGCCGTGGGAATGGGGCGTACGGGGGTTGGGCAACGGTGGCATTTTCGTGTGGTTACGACGTTTTACCTGCCATGATAAAAACACGTGACATGAATGTCAGAAAATCTGTATCAACCTAACATGTTGATTGAGTTCTTTAAAAAAGTTGGCAGTTCGAAATGGTTGCCGTGGATCGGGTTAACTCCAATCCTGATTTTCTTAGTTTGCGCGATTATTGTCGGAGAAGGTCTCCTTGGTATCGCAGGTGTAGCCTTTTTAGCCAGCATGCCTTTAGGTGTCGCGGTGGGTGGGTTTGCCGCGCATCGTTTGAGCAGGAAATTGTTCCCACGTAAGCCCGAGATCGAACAAAGGCTTACCCAATCGCTTTCGGCACTCGGGTTTCTTTCGTTGCCTTCTTTCGTCGGATGGGCGGCCAATTCTTACTTGGATGCAGGAATCGACATGTATTCTCTGAAAACACATTTGTTTTGGGCTTGCGTCGTAAGTGGCGGCTTTTTTCTGATCAATCCAAGTTCATAAAAGACTTAGCTTGTCGTTCGGTAAAAAAACCAAAGCTGACAAATCCGAACGCCTCGCCTAGTCAAGCTGTGACGAACCAGACTTTCCAAAAGCCTTCACAAACTCCGCACCCTAGGCCTCCGATACCCCCCCGCAGGCCCCACAACCAACTCATGCAGCGCCCAGACCAGCGCGTCGACCCGGTCAGGCGAGCCCGGCCCCTCATACCCGCGCGCCGTCATCTGGCACATCTGTTCCTCCAGCGCGTCCAGCCCTGCCACATGGCAAACCCGCCCCTGCTCGTACAAGGCCGCCACAGGCTCGGCCCGCGCGACCTTGCCGCGGGATGCCCGCACCGCGCGATAAGGGACCAGAGGGTCCACCTGCCGCACGACCTCTTCCACCAACTGCCCGCCCTGATTGACCTCGGCCACCAGTCGTTCACCTCCGAACTCATCCATCGCGCCAATCGCCGCCTGCGCCCAGCCCGCCGGGCCAACGCCCTGCACCGTCCGGTCGGCCAGCACATAGGCCCGCCAGTCCTCGGGCGCGCCCTGTAGCTGAGCCCCCACGACCACAATCCCGCAAGCATCCGCGTCCGCCCCCGCCGTCACCGCCGGGTCCAGCGCCACGACGATGCGATCCAACGCAGGCACCCGCGCGCACCGCGCCGCCTCCAGCATCGAGCCGGTCCACAGCGCGCCCTCAGCATCCGACAGTAGCACCCCGTCCAACTCCTGCCGCCCCAGCCGCGTCCCCGCATAGCGCGCGCGCACCTCGTCCAGAAACGAATCCGCCAGATTGGCCCGGTTCGCCTCGGTCGGTGCATGGGTCTGCACGGTGGAGGGCGACGCCAATAAATTCTTCAAAACCTTCACATTACGCGGTGTGGTGGTCACGCAGACCCGAGGCCGATCCCCCAACCGCAGCGCAAACTGCAACATATCCCAGGTCTCGCCCGCCTTCTTCCACTTGGCCAGCTCATCCACCCAGGCCGCATCGAACTGCGGTCCGCGCAACCCCTCGGGATCATGCGCCGAAAACGCCTGCGCCTCGGCCCCGTTTGGCCAGTTCAGCTTGCGCTCCGACGCTTTCCACACCGGCCGACGATCCGGGGGCGAGCATTGCAATATGCCGCTATCGCCAAAGATCATCACATCGCGCACCTGATCAAAGGTCTCCCCAACCAGCGCCACCCGGCTAGCCTCGCCCTTGTCCAGCGGCTTGGACCCTTCGACCATCGACCGCACCCATTCTGACCCCGCCCGCGTCTTGCCCGCGCCACGCCCGCCCATGATCACCCAGGACCGCCAGTCACCCTCGGGCGGTAGTTGATGCGGCAGCGCCCAGAATTCAAACAGGAAAGGGAGGGCGCACAGCCCCCCCTCCCCGATCTCACTCAGAAATCTGTCCCTCACCGCAGCATCGGCGGAGGCGAGCCAGCCTGCACCCGATTTCAAATCGAGCGCGCTCAAGGTCGAGCGCATATCCCCCTTGGGCAATTCCGGCTTGTCTGTGATGTTGTTCGACAAAGCTTGTCTCCACTTTCTGACAACTTCGGATCAGCCCCTCTAACTGACCCAGTTGTTTTGCCGTTCCGGCAAGATCTGCATCCTCCCCGGTTCCGATTTGCCTGCGCAGTTCTTCTGCTGCTTGGCGCAAACCGCGAATAGATGTTTCCAGCGACTGCAACAGTTCCGCCGTCTGGGACATCCGCTCTTCCGGGGTAATTAAAGTCATGTGTGCCTGTGACCTCATGCGTGAGTTTTCTCCGCACGAGAGAAACGAAAAAACGACCGCCGGGTTGCCCCGCGGCCGTTGCTCATTTCTTCTAGCATGACACAATCAATACGACAAAAAGCACGCAAAGTCAATATGTTGCGCAACACCCATGCAACAGGAACCGCACTGCCTGTTAAGACTGTTGGCGTTTGATCTGTCTATCCAGCGGTAAACTCGCTCAACCCCGAGCGATCTCCAGCACAGCGGCACTCACAATCAGCACTGCCCCCGTGGCCTCGCGCAGTCCAAAGGGCTCGCCCGAAAATACAGCAGCCGAAATCAGGCCGACCACAACCTCGCTCATCAATAACAACCCCACCCGAGCCGGTGTCAGTAAGGTCGCGGGCCAGATCGTCAGAAAGATCATCGGCAGAGTGTACAGCACCGACAGTATCGCAATGGGCAGCACACCGACAATCGCGCTTTGCTCTTGCACTCCGCCCGCGCTGAACACCAGGCTGATCAGCGACAGCATCAGAGCCCCGGCAATAAACGCAAAAACCTGCCCCGGAACCGAAATGCCCGAGGAGCGATACAAACCCAGCGTGCCCACCGCCCAAGCCATGCCGGATACCAGCGCCGCCCAATCTCCGACATTGCTGGGCCAAGGGATCCCCTGACCGCCGCCAAGGACGATCGCCATGCCGCCTAGGCCACATATCAACCCCAAAACGCGAGTTCTGGTCAGATGCTCGCCTAGAAAAACCCGGCCTAAGATCGTGCCCCAAACCGGCGTCAGGTAAAACAGCAGGATGGCTCGAACGACATCCGTATAGACCAGACTGATCGTGAACAGACCAAAGGCCGCACCCGTGAACATGCCGCTGAACATCAAATCCTGCCAGCGCCGTGCCAAACCATGCCGGCCGCGCCACAAAAGCGGCAAAAGGAAAAGCAGCGCTGCCGAATACATCACGATCCCCGGCCAAGCCCCTTCCAGCCCCTGATCCACGAAGTAGCGGACAGGGATCCAGTACAGTCCCCACATCATACCGCCAAGAACCAGGGCACCACTGGCGAGCTTGAGGCTATGGCCCTGCTGTGCACTTCCCGTCATTCCCAACCCCAAACTTCGCCTCGCAATGCTACGACGCGCTGAACCGCCACTCGGAAATCGATGGCTCAAACTGATTGAGAACGCCAGCAGAATTTAGAACTCCGACCGCCAGTCCATCAGACAAATACTTGACAATGCCCGCGCCAACGCTCATGTGCCGTCCATCAGCGCCGCCGCGTGAGCATCCGGGCCTTTGCCCCCACGGCGCACCATATCTCTCCTGGTTCCCCTTCACGCAGGGTTCTTGATGCGATGGCCGGATGGCGCAGGATACGCCTGTGCGTCCCGAGGTCTCGCTAAACCCTGCCTGCCGCGCTTTTGCGCGGTCACACGCATCCGCGCGCAAAGTTGCGGATATCAAAGGATTATTACGTGTTCGACTTCGACATGCTGGGCCTTGCCCCGGCTTTGAATGACGCCCTGAAACGGGCAAACTTTACTCAACCCACACCGATCCAAAACCAGGCCATCCCAATGGCGCTGAATGGACATGACATTCTTGGGCTGGCTCAGACCGGCACTGGTAAAACGCTGGCCTTTGGTCTGCCGCTGATTGATCACCTTCTGGCGCAACCGGCCAAACCTGCCCCCAAGACAGTCAAGGCGCTGATCCTTGCCCCGACGCGCGAACTGGTGAACCAAATCGCTGACAGCCTGCGTACCCTCACGCAAAAGACAAAACTACGCGTCGCCACCGTTGTTGGTGGGCAATCAATCGGCAAGCAGATTTCTTTCCTATCGCGCGGCACCGATATTTTGGTCGCCACCCCGGGACGACTGATCGACCTGATGGAGCGTGGAGCCGTCGATCTTGGTTCTGTGCGCCATCTGGTGCTGGACGAGGCTGATCAAATGCTGGACATGGGCTTTATCCACGCGCTCCGCAAAATCGCGCCCGCTTTGGGCACGCCGCGCCAGACGATGCTGTTCTCGGCCACTATGCCCAAGCAGATGGAGGAGCTAAGCCAGTCCTACCTCACCAACCCACAGCGCATACAGGTGTCGCCTCCTGGCAAGGCGGCGGACAAGATCACTCAGTCCGTGCACTTCCTGTCCCGCGCGGACAAGCCCCGCAAGTTGCGTGAAATCCTCTCGGCCGACTTGGACGCTCTGACGCTGGTCTTCTCCCGCACCAAACACGGGGCCGAGCGGTTGATGAAGGACCTCGTTCGGGATGGCTTCAACGCGGCCTCGATCCACGGCAACAAAAGCCAAGGTCAGCGGGATCGCGCCATCAAGGCGTTCCGCGCTGGCGAGATCAACATCCTCGTCGCGACAGACGTTGCCGCGCGGGGCATCGATATCCCCGGCGTAGCCTATGTGATCAACTATGACCTGCCCGAGGTGCCCGATAACTATGTCCACCGCATTGGTCGTACAGCCCGCGCAGGGCGCGAGGGCGAAGGCATCGCCTTCTGTGCCCCGGACGAGTTGGACCAGTTGAAGCAGATCCAGAAGCTGATGAAGATCGACATTCCGGTCGCCAGCGGCACCATGCCCGAATTCGCCGAGCCCAAAAAGCCGCGCAAACAGGGCGGTTTTCGGGCGCGTAGGCCACAGGGGGGCAACACATCCTCCAAGCCTTCAGCGTCTAAACGGCGGCGTCCGCGCAGACGCCCCGCTGCGTAAAAAAGAAAGGGCCGCGATTTCGACGCGGCCCTTTTTTTCTTAGTTGCCCGAACTGTTTCTCTCGGCCTCAATCTCGCGCCACTTGGCGACGTTTCGATTGTGCTCGTCCAGCGTTTCGGCAAAAGCGTGCCCACCAGTTCCATCCGCGACGAAGAACACAAAGTTTGTCTCCTCCGGTGCCACGGCGGCCTCAAGACTGGCCAGCCCCGGATTGGCAATCGGGGTCGGTGGCAGACCGTCAATCACATAGGTATTCCAAGGTGTTGCGCGGCGCAGTTCACTGCGGCGCAAGCCACGCCCCAGCGTGCCCTTGCCCTCGGTCACGCCATAGATAACCGTCGGGTCCGTTTGCAGTTTCATACCCCGCTCCAACCGGTTCACGAAGACGCTGGCCACTTGCCCACGCTCATGCGGGACGCCGGTTTCCTTTTCGATGATCGACGCCAGGATCAACATCTCTTCGGGGTTCGAGATCGGCAGATCATCCTGACGGCTTTCCCAGATCGCGTTAATCCGAAGCTGCTGCTTGTCCTGCATCCCCTTCAGCACAGCCGTCCGGTCGGCTCCGCGCGCGATGTCGTAGCTGTCAGGCGCCAACATCCCCTCGGCGGGTATCTCAGCCACCTCGCCCGTCAACGCGTCGATCTGCATCAGCCCTTCGACCACCTGCCACGAGGTCACACCCTCGGCCACGGACACCCGATAGCGCGTATCCGCATCTTCGCGTTTCTCGGTATAGGCGGCAGGCACCTCGTCCGAGGTCACATCAAAAGTCGCAATCTCATCAAAATCCAGCGTCGCCGGGTTCAATTCGCGCACGCGGGTCTGAATACGGGTGACGCCGATGCGATATTCGATCTCGGACCCGCAGGTGCTGGCACCGCTGCTGGTGATCTCATCAATGATCTGTTCCATCGACGCGCCTTCGCGCACCAGAAAGCTGCCAGCCTTAAGCTGGGGGGACTTGTCGGTATAGTCTGCCGCCATCCGAAACAGCACGGCGCTGGTGATGGCGCCTTGCTCTTGCAGCTGTTGGCTGACCGCACCCATGTTCGAACCGCGCTGGACCTGAAGGCAGATCGCAGTTTCAAGCGGGCCTGCGTTTTTGTAGCGGGATTGCCCCCACAAGATCAGACCACCCATCAGGAACAAACCAACCACCAAAACGGTTAGCATGTTCGATGCAAGGGCCCGCCACATTTAACTGACCTTTCCGAAGATCACGCTGGCATTGGTGCCACCGAACCCGAACGAGTTCGACAGGGCCACGTTGATCTCACGCTCGCGCTTGGCGTTGGGGGCCAGGTCAATCGGCGTCTCGACAGCCGGGTTGTCCAGGTTGATCGTCGGCGGTGCAACCTGATCGCGGATTGCCAGGATCGAGAAGATCGCCTCGATCGCGCCCGCCGCGCCCAGCAGGTGGCCGGTCGCCGATTTGGTCGAGGTCATGGTCGCATTCGCCGCGTGATCGCCCAGCAGGCGTTCGACCGCGCCCAGTTCGATCGTATCCGCCATGGTCGAGGTGCCATGCGCGTTGATATAGTCCAGATCTTTCGGCTCCAGCCCGGCGCTGCGCAGCGCGGCTTTCATCGAGCGTTCGGCCCCGTCGCCATCCTCGGACGGTGCGGTGATGTGATAGGCGTCACCGGACATGCCATAGCCCAACACCTCGGCATAAATCTTCGCGCCTCGCGCCTTGGCGTGTTCGTATTCTTCCAGCACGACAATGCCCGCACCTTCACCCATGACGAAGCCGTCGCGGTCGATGTCATAGGGGCGGCTGGCTTTCTTGGGATCATCGGCATATTTGGTCGACAATGCCTTGCACGCGTTGAACCCGGCAATTCCGATCTCACAGATGCAGCCTTCGCCGCCGCCTGCAACCATGACATCCGCATCGCCTGCACGAATGATACGGCTTGCATCACCGATTGCATGCGCACCAGTCGAACAGGCCGTCACGACCGAATGGTTCGGCCCTTTGAACCCGCGACGGATCGACACCTGACCCGAGGCCAGATTGATCAGCGCGCCAGGAATAAAGAAGGGCGACACACGGCGGGGGCCCTTGTCACGGATCAGATTGGCGGTATCCGCGATAGACCCAAGCCCACCAATACCCGAGCCTATCAGTACACCCGTGCTCAAGCGCGCTTCTTCATCTTCAGGCATCCAGCCAGCGTCTTCGCAGGCCATATCGGCAGCCGCAATCGAGTACAGGATAAAGTCCTCAATCTTGCGCTGTTCTTTCGGCGACATCCAATCGTCGGGGTTGAACGTTCCGTTCGTGCCATCACCGCGTGGAACCTCGCAGGCATAGGTCGTCGTGACCCCACTGCCTTCGGCATCAAACTGAGTGATCGGGCCCGCACCGGATTCTCCGTCCAACAGCCGCGACCAGGTTTCCTCGACCCCGCTGGCCAACGGAGTGACCAATCCCAGACCGGTTACAACGACTCTGCGCATGAAATGCCTCTTGCCTGCTTCGTGTTTAAGAAACGCTCATACCCCGGCGTAGGGGCCGGGGGCAAGAGCAAGGGCGCATTCAGCCCAGAACCAGTTATCATCATGTGCGTCGCACAGACACCGAAAAACAAAAACCGCCCCCTCAGGTCGTTTGAGAGGGCGGCAAATTCATGATGGAAGTGATTTTACTGGAATTCGGCCACCGGCTCATGTGCGGTCGAGGCCACAGCCAGTGCATCCGACAGCTCCAGCGTCTTGCGGAACAACGCCCGCCCTACAATCGCTCCCGAAATGTTTGGGATATAGGCCAGGCGCGAGATATCGTCGGCCGTGCGTACAACACCGCTGGCGATGACAGGCGTGCGCGATTTCTCAGCAACCCCCGAGATCAGACCCAACTGCGCCTCGACATCTTCCATGTCGCTGTCGATATCTGTCACCAGAATTGCGGCAAACGGAGTATCGGCGAAGGCTTCGATATAAGCTTCGGCGGTAAATGCGCTTTGGCTGCGCCAACCTTCGGTCATCACGTGACCTTGCCAGACATCGACCGCCAGAACGATCTGATCCGGATACAGCTTTGCCAGCTCTTTTACCAGATTTGGGTCCCAGGCGGCCAATGTACCGATGACGATCCGACCCGCGCCCTTGTCGATCCAATGTTCGACTTGCTCACGGGTGCGCATGCCGCCTGCCAACTGCACTGGGATCTCGGCCGAGCGGATGATCTCTTCGACCAGTTCCGCATTAGTATCACGCCCTTCGATGGCGTCGAAATCCGTCAGGTGCATCCATTCCGCCCCTGCGGCAGCCCAGCTACGGGCTGTTTCGGCAGGGTTCACATGCCAGATCATAGCTTCGTCCAGACGGCCCTTGTCCAGTGTGACACAACGGCCGTTCTGCAATTCCATCGTGGGGTAAATCCTCATGAGCCTGATCCTCCGCTCAATCCTTGTGCTATACCCCAGTATCATAGCCGAAGAAATTACCCGTGCGGCAACCAGTTTCGGCAAACCACGGGCATTTTGCGGCATCGCAGCACGGGGATCAGTGACGTGTGGGTGGACCTGTCCGGCGCAGCAATTTGACCGACGTTCCTTGATAATCGCAGTCGCGCAGAGGCTGGTACCCCAGTTTTTCCGCCAATCTTTGCGAAGTCTCATTTTCGGAATTTATCATTGCAACCAATGGCCCCGGCATGATGCGGTCAAACCATTCATGCGCGGCCTGAGCGGCCTCAAGGCCCATGCCCTGTCCCTGCGCCTCGGGGGCCAGAACCCAACCTGCCTCGGGAAAACTGTCGAAATCCTCGCCCAACGCACGGTTGCCATAGAAAAAGCCGGCCTGCCCGATCATCTGCCGATTCGATTGCTGAATCACCGCCCACTGACCAAACCCGGCCATCTGCCAATGCCCGGCATTGCGCAAAAACGAATCCCACGCTTCGCCACGCGATCGCGGTTTGCCGCCAATATGCCGCACGACACACGGGTTACGCCAGATCTCGGCGAACCGGTTGAAATCCTCAGGCCGCATGGCGCAAAGCGTCAAGCGTGCCGTGTTTATCATCGGGGTGGATCGTATCATGCCCTGCCCGCTCTGAAATTTTGCCTCAGCTGAAAGCGTGCGTGCGAAATGGACATCTGACAAGCCTGAATACGCGTCAGGCAACAAAAAACGGCGCCTCCGTTGCCCGGAAGCGCCGCTTTCATAAGATTTCGAAGGTCTTAGGACGCTTCAGAGATGAATTTGACGGCGTCGCCAAAGGTCTGGATGGTCTCGGCTGCGTCATCGGGGATCTCGATGCCGAACTCTTCTTCGAAGGCCATGACCAGCTCAACAGTGTCCAGGCTGTCTGCGCCCAGATCGTCGATGAAGGAAGCGTTTTCCGCTACTTTGTCTTCTTCAACACCCAGGTGCTCAACAACGATCTTCTTAACGCGATCTGCGACGTCGCTCATGTCTATTCCTCATTCCATTTCAGGGCATAGTGCCCGGTTCTGCCCTTGCCCGCTCAGGCTGGCCTTGATGTGCCCGTCTGGGCGGTTTGGGTTCCCGATTGCCGGGAACTAGAAGGCCGACCCTATGGCCGACCCCCGAATTGATGCGCCGCCTATAGCACAGACAACGCCCAAGGCAAACGCTTTCGCGCCTGCCCCGACAGGTGGTCACAACATGGCCATACCGCCGTTTACATGCAAGGTGGTTCCGGTCACATATCCGGCCTCGGGGCTGGCAAGGTACAGAACTGCCGCAGCAATTTCCGACGCATCCCCCATACGTCCCGCCGGGACCTGACCCAGAATGCCCGCCTTCTGATCGTCGGTCAGCTTGTCGGTCATCGCCGTAGTGATAAAGCCCGGCGCCACCGCATTGGCCGTGATTCCACGGCTTGCGACCTCATAGGCCAGCGACTTGGTCATCCCGACCATCCCGGCCTTGGACGCGGCATAGTTCGCCTGACCAGGGTTGCCCGTCGCGCCCACCACGGACGAGATGTTGATGATCCGACCCCAACGCGCCTTCATCATGCCGCGCAGCACGCCTTTGCAAAGTTTCGCGGTCGAGGTCATGTTGACGTCGATTACGCTCTGCCATTCGTCATCCGACATACGCATGAACAGGTTGTCGCGGGTGATACCCGCGTTGTTGACCAGAATATCGACTGACCCCATCGCATCCGCCGCCTGCTTGGGCAGTGCGGCCACAGCCTCAGGGTCGCTCAGGTTACAGGGCAGCACGTGGGCACGGTCGCCCAACTCAGCGGCCAGCGCCTCAAGCGGTTCAATCCGTGTGCCGGACAGCGCCACCGTAGCACCGGCAGCGTGCAGAGAGCGCGCGATCTCACCACCGATCCCGCCCGAGGCACCGGTGATCAGTGCGTTCTTACCTGTCAAATCAAACATTCTCTTGTCCTTTTGCTACGCGCCACGCGGCGCGCGGTGTCTTACGATTCGGCTTGTGTCACATTCTGCACGTCATCCGGCGTGCCGACAGCTTTACCCGCGATCGAACGGTCGATTTTGCGGATCATCCCGGACAGAGCTTTCCCTGCCCCGATCTCCCACGTCTCGGTCACGCCCTGCGCGGCCATGTACTGCACGCTTTCGCGCCAGCGGACCGAGCCGGTGACCTGCGCGACCAGCAACTGTCGGATCAGATCGGGGTCACCGACCGCTTCGGCGCGCACATTGGCAATCAGCGGCACGGCAGGCGCTTTGATTTCAACCCCTGCCAAAGCTTCGGCCATCACGTCGGCAGCAGGCTGCATCAGCGCACAATGGAAAGGCGCGCTAACAGGCAGCATGACGGCCCGCTTGGCACCCTTTTCCTTGGCAATCTCGGCCGCACGTTCCACAGCAGCCTTCGCGCCCGAGACCACAACCTGCGTAGGGTCATTGTCGTTTGCGGCCTGACAAACCTCACCTTGCGCGGCCTCATCCGCCACGGCGCGCACGGCCTCAAGGTTCAACCCAAGGATCGCCGCCATCGCACCTTCGCCCACCGGCACGGCGCTTTGCATCGCCTGACCACGGGTGCGCAGAAGACGCGCAGTATCTGCAACCGACAGCGCACCAGAAGCGGCCAGCGCGGAATATTCCCCCAGCGAATGCCCGGCCACAAAGGCTGCATCGGTGACTGAGGCGCCCTCGGCCTCTAGCGCCCTCATTGCCGCCATTGACGTTGCCATCAACGCAGGTTGTGCGTTTTGGGTCAGGGTCAATTCAGCAATATCGCCATCCCAAATCAGGCCGCTCAGCTTTTCGCCCAGGGCTTCGTCCACTTCGTCGAACACCGCCTGAGCAGCGGGGTAAGCCTCGGCCAGAGCTTTGCCCATTCCGATGGTCTGGGCGCCCTGCCCCGGGAAAACAAATGCGCGTGTCATTGCAACCTCTTGGATGACGTTAGGTTGCGGCGGGGTGTAAACTGTGTGATCGCGCGGCACAAGCATTGCCTGATCTCTGCACAAAGGCACCGTATCTGTGCGCCCTGCGCCCTTGAGTCCTGCCCGCACGGCGATAGGTTGAACCCAACCATCTTTTCGCCGGAGCACCCGATGCCCTCGACCAACACGTTTTCCAGCTATGGCAGCGTCGCCAAGACCTTCCACTGGCTGACCGCCCTGCTGATCTTAACCGCCTTTCCGCTGGGCTATTTCGCCAATGATCTGGCACAGGCCATCTATGACCCGAACATCCCGACGACCGAGGATGACATCACCCGCGCGGCGCGCCTGTTCTCACTGCACAAAACACTGGGCGTGGCGGTCTTTTTCGTAGCCCTCGCGCGCATTCTCTGGGCCCTGACCCAAACCAAACCCGGCCTTTTGAACGCCGACAATAAGCCCGAGGCTTTTGCCGCCGAAACCGTGCATTGGCTGCTATACGGCTCGTTGGTGCTGGCACCGCTGACCGGTTGGATACACCACGCCGCAGCTGAAGGCTTTGCGCCGATCCTTTGGCCGTTTGGTCAAAACCTGCCGCTGGTCCCCAAATCCCAACATCTGGCCGAATTCACCGCCAGCCTGCACTGGCTGTTCGTCTGGACTCTTGGAGGTGCGCTGGTGCTGCATATTGCCGGGGCGCTGAAACACCACGTCATCGACAAAGACAGCACATTGCGGCGTATGCTGCCTGGCTCAGCCCAAGCCCCCGAGCCCCCGGCTCAACACCATTCCAAGACGCCCGCGCTTGCCGCGCTCGTCGTCTGGGGTGCGGTTTTGGTCGGCGGCTGGGGCATCGGCGCGTTCAGCCATCACTCTTACGCTCAGGGCGAAGCCACGGCACTGGCCGAAGTCCAATCGGACTGGCAGGTTCAGGAAGGAACTCTGGGCCTTACCATCAACCAGCTGGGTAGCCCAGTCACCGGTAGCTTCCAGGACTGGACGGCCGCCATAGCCTTTGATGAGCCCGCCGAGCCCGGCTTGGCCGGTTCGGTCGAGGTGACGATCTCAATCCCGTCGCTCAGCCTAGGCACGGTCAGTGATCAAGCTATGGGCGCGGATTTTTTCGACAGCGCACAATATCCCACGGCGCTGTTTAAGGCAGATCTATTCAAAACCGAAACCGGGTATGAGGCACGCGGCCCCTTGACCATCCGCGACAAGTCCTTGGACGTTGTGCTGCCGTTCACTCTGGATTTGCAAGGCGACACCGCGACGGTTTCTGGTGAATTGGAGTTGAACCGCGTGGATTTCGATGTGGGCACATCGCAACCCACCGAAGCTTCACTGGGCTTCGCAGTCACTGTAAGCGTCGAGCTGACTGCTACGCGCGGTGAATAGCGGCGAACAAACGAAAACCGCCGGGGCAAAAAGCTCCGGCGGTTTCGATTCTAGAATAGTAGCCTTATTTACTCGGCTTTCTGCGCCTCGACCGAGATCTGAACATTAACCTCGTCACCCACGAAGGGTGCGAACTGACCCAGATCGAAATCGCTGCGGATCAGAGTGGTCGTCGCGTCGAAGCCAGCCCACGGCTTGCCTGCCATCGGATGCTCACCCGCCTGGTTCAGCTTGGCGTCCAGTACGACCGATTTGGTTACACCATTCATGGTCAAATCGCCGGTGATATTGGCGGTGTTCTCGCCTGTCACTTCGATGCTGGTGGACGTGAAGGTGACAAGATCGCCTTCAGCGGCACCGAAAAAGTCTTCGGTCATGAAGTGATCTTCGCGCGGTTTCCAGCCCGTGAACATCTCGATAACGGGCATCGAAACCGTCACGCTGGACGCAGCCGGGTTTTCCTTGTCGAACAGGATCTCGCCTTCAAAGCCCGAGAACATGCCATAGGTGGTCGAAAAACCAAGGTGGTTATAGTTGAAAATGACCTGGCTGTGGCTTGGGTCCAGAACGTATTTCTCGGCACTTGCAAACGCCGAAGTCGCCGACACGGCCAGTGCAGCAGCAAGAAGGATGGGTTTCATGACAAACTCCGCAATGTTGTGGATGCAAACCTGTTGGGTTGCTCGGTAACGAAAATGTGCCGCCAAGGGGCGGCACACAAGCTTTATTCGCTCACAACTTCTGTTCCTATATGAACAGAATAAAATTCAGGCGAAGATTGTTACACTTCCACTCAATTGACCCTTGAGCGCTCGGCTGACATCCGCCGACTGCAGGGGCAGCTTCATCAGCAGGCTGCCATCGACATCAAACAGTTCGACTTGATCATCGCTGAATTTGGCACCGCCTAGCGTGTCATAGCTGCGGCGCAGAACCGTTTGCGGGCGGCCGTTTTCGTTCTTTTGCAGAACGCGGACTTCGCGACGGATCGGGTCAAAATAGGCATCGGGACGCGAGTCCAGCATCTGAATGGTCAGCAGACTGACACCAACGATCAGGAAAGCAAGCGACGCTGCCATCTTGATCGGCCAAACTTCGGCGGCCATGGCCGAACCCGGTGCCAGCCACATGGAAAAGGACATCACGATCAGAAAGGCACCAACCATGCGCGCCAAAATCATGCGCACTTTCCAGTTCGGAGCGAATGTGATCAGAACTGGAACGGATTTCTCAAAACGCGCGCCGGTCGCCGACTGTTCAAGTGTATTCGTATTCATCGCGGTCATTTCTCTCACCCTGTTTCTCAGGTTGCCGTCGTGGGTCCGGTGTGTCCGGTCTGTCCCCGGTATGAAATCCAAGATCGACTTGAAAAGCGTCAGGAATTGGGCGGTGCAAAGGAAATAGCAGGACTTCACCAAGGCACGTGTGTCAGGTCTTGCCCCGCCGCCATAAACGTGTATACGGGGCCATCCTTCGCTAATCACATGAATCGCGCAGCCTCTCGTGGCAGGGTCGCGAAGGACCAAACGGCCCCGCCTATGAAATGCGCCTTGATATAAACAGGAGTGCACATGCCACTGTATGAGCATGTAATGATCGCGCGTCAGGATCTGTCCAACGCGCAGGCAGAAAGCCTTGTCGAACATTTCGGCACTGTTCTGGCTGACAACGGCGGCAACGTCGTCGAAAGCGAGTACTGGGGTGTCAAGACGATGGCCTACAAGATCAACAAAAACCGCAAAGGCCACTATGCCTTCCTGAAAACCGACTCGCCTGCTGGCGCGGTTCAGGAAATGGAGCGCCTGATGCGCCTGCACGAAGACGTCATGCGCGTTCTGACCATCAAGGTCGACGAACATGCCGAGGGCCCCTCGGTCCAGATGCAGAAGCGCGACGAGCGCGAAGGCCGCCGCGAGCGCCGCTGATCAACGCCTGACGAAAGGACATAAACCATGGCCGCAAAACCATTTTTCCGCCGCCGCAAGGTCTGCCCGTTCTCGGGCGAGAACGCGCCGAAGATCGACTATAAAGACACTCGTCTGCTGCAGCGCTACATCTCTGAGCGTGGCAAGATCGTTCCCTCGCGCATCACCGCCGTTTCGGCGAAAAAGCAGCGTGAACTGGCCCGTGCTATCAAGCGCGCCCGCTTCCTCGCCCTGCTGCCCTACGCCGTGAAGTAAGGAGAGACTGATATGCAAGTTATCCTGCTGGAACGCGTTGCGAAACTGGGTCAGATGGGCGACGTCGTTGACGTCAAGCCCGGCTACGCCCGCAACTTCCTGCTGCCCCAAGGCAAAGCTCTGAGCGCGTCCGAGTCGAACATCGCCTCGTTCGAAGCCCGCAAGGCGCAGCTTGAAGCGCACAACCTGGAAACCAAGAAAGAAGCTGAAGCACTGGCTGAAAAGCTGGACGGTCAGCAGTTCATCGTGATTCGCTCGGCGTCGGATGCCGGTGCTCTGTACGGCTCGGTCACTCCGCGTGACGCTGCAGAGGCCGCGACCGAAGCTGGCTTCACCGTCGACAAGAAACAGATCGCCCTGATCGCACCGATCAAGGAGCTGGGTCTGCATTCGCTGGCAGTCAAACTGCACCCCGAGGTCGAAGTTGAAATCAAGATGAACGTCGCCCGTTCGGAAGAAGAAGCCGAACTGCAAGCTTCGGGTAAATCGATCCAGGAACTGGCCGCTGAAGAAGAAGCCGCCGCAGAATTCGAAATCGCCGAGCTGTTCGACGATATCGGTTCCGCCGCGTCCGACGACGAAGACCTGATTGCCGAAGAAGCACCGGCTGCGGAAGAAGACGACGCGAAAGCGTAACCTTCAACCTGTGAACTTCGAAAAGGCCGCGCCATTTTGGGCGGCCTTTTTTCATGCACGAACTGGGCGGCATAATTCAGCCTGAATTTCCAGCTACCCTTGCGGCCAGAGACAAGTTTCCTAGTATTTCGTCCAAAATTCCGGAGCCCTTGATGACTCAGATCCCGCGCCGCAGTGTCTTAGCCCTTCTTCTTGCCGCACCGCTGGTGGCTTGCGGCACCCCCGACACACCGACGCGTGCGGCCTTTGATCCCCCCCTTTACCCGAACGAAACGCCCGAGCTGCGGGCATCGATCAATAAATGGGCCGATCACTACGAATTGCCGCGCGAGCTGGTGCACAAACTGGCTATTCGCGAAAGTACGCATCGCCCCTGGGCCGTGAACCGACCCTATTACGGGCTGCTGCAAATCCTTCCGGCCACTGCACGGTCCATGGGCTACCAGGGCGATCCGCAGGGGCTCCTCGACGCCGACACCAATTTGGAATTTGCCGGCAAGTACCTGCGCGGCGCATGGCTGCTGTCCGACGGCGATCAGCAACGCGCGATCTTTCTCTATGCCAAAGGCTACTGGCCCGAGGCAAAAGCACGCGGATTGTTGGTTGAAACAGGGTTGGTTCCCGAATAGCCCTCCGAGGCTGCCGAAAACCTTGTATTAATGCGTTATGACGTCGCGAATGGCGGATAATAACACTACACATGTGAACAAATTGCTTGCGCGCTGCCTTACGCCTCGTA
Organism: Ruegeria lacuscaerulensis; assembly: GCF_013034685.1. GTDB lineage: Bacteria > Pseudomonadota > Alphaproteobacteria > Rhodobacterales > Rhodobacteraceae > Ruegeria > Ruegeria lacuscaerulensis_B. Next base: position 358,219 of record NZ_WQGO01000001.1, read on the forward strand.
AGATTTACTGAACATTAACGCCGTTAACCTCTGAACCGAGGTTAACCTCCGTAAAGGTTGAAAAGTTGAAGCTGATCGACTTGGCCGCTATCGACCACGAGGAAAAGTCAGCCGCTGACATAATTGACGCGGTTTGTTCCGAGCTTGGCTTTGATTACGCATCCTATGCGACATTCAACCCCGTAAAGGGGGATGTTCAAGGCTACGCGAACTATCCTGACGAATGGAAGATTCACTATGGTACGCAGGGTTTTCATAAATTTGACCCGACTTTGTATCAATCCGTGCTCAGTATCGCCCCCGTAGACTGGGGTCGCTTTAACCATGATGACAAGTTCCACACCGTGTTTCGGGACGCCCACGACTTTGGCATCACGACCCGAGGCCTTTCGGTTCCGGTGCGCGGCCCTTACGGCGAATGCGGGCTGCTGAACGTAACGCGTGACTGCTCGGACGACGAATGGGACAAGCTCAAGCGGCACGTGATGGGAGACCTGCAACTTGCCGCCGTGCACGCCCATGACACAGTCATGCAGTCGGGTTTGTTGGGCAAAGCACTATACCTACCTGCCCTGTCTACGCGCGAGAAAGAGATCCTTCAATGGGCGGCCGTGGGTAAATCTCAGCAGGATATCGGTGATATCCTGTCCATCTCACACCGGACCGTCGAAGTGCATATGCGGTCAGGGCGGGAAAAACTAGGCGCATTGACCACGCCGCAGGCGATCGGACGGGCCGTTAGTCTCGGCCTGATAGCTCCCGGTTAACAAAAAAACTAAAATTCTACGGGAAACCCCTAATAGTCTCAGATCACAACTTTGTTAATCCTCTGTTCACGGTAACCAATCTGTAGGGGGATGGAACATGATCATCGTGATTGATGGGATGAACCAACACAAATTCAAAGACATCTTGGATGAGATGTATCAACTGCGCGCACGGGTCTTCGGCGACCGCTTGGGATGGGACGTAACCATCCAGGACGGGCGAGAGATCGACAGGTTCGATACGCTCAATCCTGCACACGTGGTCAGTCTGAACGACGAGGGGAACGTCGTTGGCTGTATGCGTCTGCTGCAGACCACAGGGCCTCATATGCTGGCCGATGTGTTTAACGCGATCCTGGATGGCGAGCCGCCTGTGCGCAGCGCCCAGATTTGGGAGGCAACCCGGTTTTGTGTCGACACTAAAAAGTTGGGGCGCGGGAGGGGTGAGAATTCAGTCTCCTATGTCACCAGCGAGGTCATGATCGGTTCGTTCGAATACGCCAAGTCAGCCGGGGTGCTGGACTCGATCGCTGTTATCGACCCGGTGATGAACCGCGTCCTGCAACGATCCGGGAACGCGCCTTATGACTATCTGGGCACCGCGAAACCCATGGGGAAAGTGGTGGCGATGGCCGCCCTCATGGATTGCTCGGACGAGCGTATTTCAGGAATTCGCGACTATGCTGGCATCGCCCATGACGTGTTTCTAACCGACGAACAAGCGCTCCAGCTTTTCGCCAAGTCCAACGTCAAACCACAACCCAAACCCGCAAACTTCGATCACAAGCCACTGAGTCAAATGGAAAAATACTTCGTAGAACAAATGAGCGCCGCAACCACCCAGGAAGAGGTCAATGCCGTATTGCGCTTGATAGAAGAACTCTCGGACAAGTTCACACCCGAGCAGAAGATAGCCCTGATGCGTTCCCCCCGTGCTCTAGCTCATGGGGCCTGACCCCCTCACCTCAGAAGTTAGAGCAACTTAGTCGGAGCCGCCTTTAATAGGCGGCTCCGTATTCTTTGGCCCGGCTTCTCGGGCGACAAGGGATTATTCCTCGTCCAGCGCCTCAACGGCTTTTTGCAAGTCGTCTTTGCTGACTTCCTTGTCAGCAACCTGAGCCAGCTCGACGATATAGTCGATGACTTTGTCCTCAAAGATCGGCGCGCGCAGTTGCTGCTGCATCTGGGCGTTCTGCTGCACGAACTCAAAGAACTGACGTTCTTGACCAGGGTATTGACGCGCCTGATTCATGATCGCCTGTGTCATCTCAGCATCGGTGACTTCAACCTCGGCCTTCTGGCCCAGCTCTGCCAACAGCAGACCCAGACGCACGCGGCGCTCGGCCAGTTTGTTGTGCTCGTCGGTGGGCTCGATCGGGTCGTGATCGTGGCCTTCGACATCGGGGTTTTCCTCGTGCCACAGCTGGTGCGCGATTTGCTTGGCTTCGGCTTCTACCAGCGACGGCGGCAGGTCGAACGACACCTTCTCATCCAGCACGTCCAGCAGAGCGCGCTTCATCACGGCCCGCGATGCGCCGTTATATTCGGCTTCCAGACGCTCCGAAATCTGGCCCTTCAGCGCGTCCAGATCTTCGGCACCGAATTTGGTGGCCAACTCGTCGTTGATCTCGGCGGCGACGGGCTCTTTCACTTCTTTGACGGTGCAGGTGAAAACAGCTTCCTTACCGGCCAGATGCTCGGCACCGTATTCGGTCGGGAAAGTGACGTTGACGTCTTTTTCCTCTTCGGCTTTCACGCCAACCAGCTGTTCTTCAAAGCCAGGAATGAAGCTGTTCGAGCCCAGAACCAGCGGATAGTCCTCGGCCGAACCGCCTTCGAATTCTTCGCCGTCTACTTTGCCGACGAAGTCGATCACGACCTGATCACCGTCCTTGGCTTTCGAGCCTTTACGGCGCGCTTTGAAATCCTGCGCGGTTTCAGCCAGGTTATTCAGCGCTTCTTCGATCGCCGCGTCGTCGGCTTTGACGACCAGCTTTTCCAGTTCGACCGATTTCAGGTCAACTTCAGGAATGGCAGGCAGCGCCTCATAGGACATCTCGACATGGACGTCGTCGCCTTCTTTCCAGTCCTCGTTGGTCATCTTGACCTCGGGCTGCAGCGCAGGACGGTCGCCGCTATCCTCAAAGTGCTTGTTCATCGCACCGTCGATGCTTTCCTGCATCGCTTCACCCAGCAGGCGCTGGCCGAACTGCTTTTTCAGCAGCGCCATCGGCACTTTGCCTTTGCGGAAACCTTTCATTTCGATTTCCGGCTGTGCCTCGACCAGTTTTTCATTCACTTTGTCGTCCAGCTCAGCTGCGGAAACGACAATATTGTAACCGCGTTTCAGACCTTCGTTCAGCGTCTCGGTAACCTGCATTATGGTAGTCCCCATAGGATTCGGGGCGCGCAAAACGGCGCGCCGGGCAAATTTGAGGCCTTCTATTTGCCCTGCCCCCAACGTGCAAGGGGCAACTGCCGGATCAGCCTTGTTTTGCCGCGGATTTGAAGAAAAAACGCCCCGGACTGGGCCGGAGCGTTTGTTGTTGGCTGCAACTGTCGTCTCAGAACCGCCAGCGCGCGCCCAGAGCCCAGGCTTCGTTCTCGTCGAAATCGACCATATCGTCAAAATCGTGGCGGCGGTATTTCAGATAGGCATCCGTGTTGATGCTGTCGATCCGCTGCACAACCGCGATGCCCCAGGATTTGGTGCTTGATCCTTCATTCTGGAAATCGGATCCGTCGAAATAGTCGATCCCGATACCGGTTTGCCCCCAAGACACCCAATCGGTCTCATAGGCGATCTTTGTGTACCAATAATCCGGATCGCTAGCCCCGTCAGAGGTATTGTCCCGCGTCCCCAGAGCCGCCGTGAAACTGAACCCGCTCGGCAGCAGCACCGAGGCCGATCCGATCGTATCCCGACGTTCACCTGACCCATCATCAAAGTCGCGCACCGCATAGGCGATTGTGGCCGCAAACTCGATCCCATTTGTGAAGGTGTTTCCGTAAGATACTGCAATATCGTAATAATCGTCGTCGTCACTGCTGGACAAAATATTCTGACCATAGGCGATAGCGCCCGAGAACCCATTGTAACTAGGCGTGTCATAACGGATACGCCCGCGCCGCGCCCCGTCAAAGTTGCTGGCGGAATCTCCAACCGTGATGTCGCTCAGTATCCCGTCGGGCTGGCGATAGAAAAAGGCACCGTTCTCGTCATTGGTGAACGAATACAGCACAGTGCCAACATAGGACAGATCAACCTCGGCCGCGCCATCGGACGCCATGCTGCCCTGCCCTGCCGAGAATTTGCCATAGCTGCCTTTCAGGGCGAAATCGACGTGGCGAATATCTTCGCGCGACCAGCCATCATTATTGGTACCGTCCTGATTGGCCGAACCGGTGCTGGGCAACCCCAATCCGGTTTCAAACCGGAACGTGAACTCGTTGCTGCCATAGGGCTGCATCAGGCGAAGCCCCACACGGCTGTTCGACAGATCATTGTCGAGCAAACGGGTTTCCGTTTCTTCCCCGTCATCTACCGAGACAATGACCGGGTGAATCTGACCGTAGAGCTCGACATAGCCGCCGCTGTTATTGTCGTATCGCAATTGCGCCATTGCCGGAACGGCAGTCGTTACGGCCAACACTGCGGCCAGGGAATGAATTCTAAAATTCTGGGTCATTTCAGTCACCATGAGAAAAACTGTTTTGGCGCTGCTCAATTTTTTGTCTTCTACCTGCCTAGGACGGGCGCTGAACGCACAAGTTGATGCCTATTGCCTTCCGTAACGTACCTCACACCGCGTCCTTGAAATCTGACTTCTTTTTAAATTCTTACTTCTCGCAAAACCTGACTTTGCTTCCAGGTTGGTTCGTCCCAAGGCACAGACACAATTGTCGATTGGTCAGCTTCACCCTTCAGACGGCCATTACCAGTGCAGCAACCAGCGTTTGACGACACTTCGAATATACAATCATATATCTATGTTTTTCAATACATATGGCAGTTGCTCAGGCAAATCCTCGGCAATCAAGCCCGGCCCAAAGCTGCGCGCACATTCCACATGCAACCACGCCCCAGTTTCCGCAGCCTGCATGGGCGCGAACCCTCGGGCCAGCAAACCGGTGATGAACCCGGCCAGCACATCTCCAGACCCCGCCGTTGCCAACCAAGGGGCAGAACGGTCATAAAAAGCCGCATTGATCGAGCATCTACCATCCGGCGCCGCAATCACCGTATCCGGCCCCTTGAAAAGCACCACACACCCGGCACGCTTGGCCGCCTCTCGCGTGGCATCCACCTTCGAATAAGCCGGTCCCTTTGTCGGCGTCGCCGCCAGCTTTTCGGTGATATCCGGGAAGAGCCGCGCAAACTCGCCCCCATGCGGGGTCAGAACGCAATTCTCGTGCAACTGCCCTAACAGGGCCGCCGGATCATCTGCAAACGCCGTCAGAGCATCCGCATCCAGCACGGTGGCACGCTTAGCCTGCAACACAACCGGCACCAGTTCGCGCGCCCGCTCCAACCCCATTCCCGGCCCAAGACAGAGCGCATTCAACCGCTCGTCGCCCAGCGCATCCGCAAACCCCTCGGCCCCATCAATCCGCCTCACCATGAGGGCTGTCACCTGCGCCGCCACCTCCATCTGAGCCGAGCCCGGCACTCCAAGCGTCACCAACCCAGCCCCAATCCGCAAAGCCCCCCGCGCCGCCAACCGCGCGGCGCCAGTTTTCGCCGCGCCGCCCGTGAGGATAAATGCGTGGCCGTGGGTGTATTTGTGGTCTGCGCGCCCCTTGAACACGCGCTTTGGAGCACCTTCGATCATTTTCAAAACCGGGCGCTCGGCCTGACTATTCCAATGCTCCGCCAACCCGATGGACTTGACGATCAAGCGGCCCGATTGGATGGCCCCGCGATCAAGAAAATGTCCACGCTTTGCAAGGTGAAATGCGACCGTCAAGGAGGCCACCGCAAACGGACCGAGTGACTTACCGCTATCAGAACAAAGCCCAGACGGGGTATCAACCGCGATAACTTTAACGCCCCCTAGCGCAATCCACGCATCCAAGGACTGCAAGACCTGCCCTAGTTCTCCTTCAATGGGACGCGCCAAGCCCGTACCGAAGACCGAATCCACGACGATGTCGGGCTTTGCCGCATTTTGAAGTGCGCCCTGTTTGCTCAAATGCTGAACAGCCCCCAACTCCACCCACCGCCCATAGTTCTCCCGTGCATCCGGCGGCAGTTTCTCGGCATCTCCATACAGAAACACGTCAACTGCCCAGCCCAGCCCATGCAAAAGCCGCGCTACAACAAACCCGTCACCACCGTTGTTCCCTGGCCCGCACAGCACCACAGCGCGCAGCGGATCCTCTTCATCTGGCCGCAAATATCCCGGGGAGCGCGAGGGGCTGGCCCCTCGCCTGTTCAACTCCGGCCATTCCTCAAAAATAGCCTCGACAACACCCTGCCCGGCGCGCTCCATCAACTCCAGCCCAGTGAATTCACCAGACTCAATTGCTGCCTGTTCAATGGCCCTCATCTGCGCCGCAGTCAGCAATTCTGTCATCTCAAAAACCCAACTCGATTCAATTCTGATTACTTTTTGAGCAAGTCGAACAAAAAGTAATCTATCACTTCTTTTCCCTGCACCTGCACCAGAGCAAATCCGCAATCCGATTGCCGACCAATCTTAGACGTGGTCAGTGCCATCCTGACAAGAGTTAAAGGGAGCCCGGTATGAAGAAGCTCGAAGCGATCATCAAACCGTTCAAGCTGGACGAAGTAAAAGAGGCGCTGCAGGACGTAGGCGTCCAGGGTCTCAGTGTGATCGAGGTCAAAGGCTTTGGCCGTCAGAAAGGCCACACCGAACTCTATCGTGGCGCGGAATATGTCGTCGACTTTCTGCCCAAAGTAAAAGTCGAGGTCGTTTTGGATGACGATCAGGTCGATGCTGCCATCGACGCCATCGTTTCGGCCGCTAAGACCGACAAGATCGGCGACGGCAAGATCTTTGTCTCGCCCGTTGAACAAGCCATTCGCATCCGCACCGGTGAGACCGGCTCGGAAGCGCTTTAATCGAACGCACTCAAATCAGAGGAATAGAGAGTATGAGCAAGGACGCAGTTCTTCAGCTGATCCGTGATGAAGACGCAGAATACGTCGACATCCGCTTCACCGACCCGCGCGGCAAGCTTCAGCACGTCACCATCATGTCGGACCAGGTTGACGAAGACTTCCTGGAAGAAGGCTTCATGTTCGACGGCTCGTCGATCGCTGGCTGGAAATCGATCGAAGCATCGGACATGAAACTGATGCCCGACACCGAAAGCGCCTATGTTGATCCGTTCTACGCGGAAAAGACCATCTGCCTGCACTGCTCGATCGTTGAGCCCGACACTGGCGAAGCCTATGAGCGTGACCCGCGCGGCACCGCCCAGAAAGCCGAAGCCTACCTGAAAGCTTCGGGTATTGGTGACGTTGCCTACATGGGCCCAGAAGCCGAATTCTTCCTGTTCGACGACGTCCGTTTCTCGAACAGCATCAACAAGGTATCTTACGAAGTTGATGCAACCGACGCATCGTGGAACACCGACACCGAGTACGAGATGGGCAACATGGGCCACCGTCCCGGCGTCAAGGGCGGCTACTTCCCCGTGAACCCCGTTGACGAAGCGCAAGACCTGCGCTCAGAGATGCTGTCGACCATGAAGCGCCTGGGCATGAAAGTGGACAAGCACCACCACGAGGTTGCTTCCTGTCAGCACGAGCTGGGCCTGATCTTTGACAGCCTGACCAAGCAAGCTGACGAGCTGCAGAAGTACAAGTACGTCATCCACAACGTTGCACATGCCTACGGCAAATCGGCCACCTTCATGCCGAAGCCGATCGCAGGCGACAACGGCACCGGTATGCACGTGAACATGTCGATCTGGAAAGACGGCAAGCCTCTGTTCGCTGGCGACAAATACGCTGACCTGTCGGACGAAGCGCTATACTTCATCGGTGGCATCCTGAAGCACGCTAAGACCCTGAACGCCTTCACCAACCCGTCGACCAACAGCTACAAGCGCCTGATCCCGGGCTTTGAAGCACCTGTTCTGCGCGCCTATTCGGCCCGCAACCGTTCGGGTTGTGTCCGTATTCCGTGGACCGAAAGCCCGAAAGCTAAGCGCGTCGAGGCTCGCTTCCCCGACCCAGCCGCGAACCCCTACCTGGCGTTTGCTGCTCTGCTGATGGCTGGTCTGGACGGCATCAAGAACAAAATCGATCCGGGCGAAGCCATGGACAAGAACCTGTACGATCTGCCGGCCGAAGAACTGGCCGACATCCCGACCGTATGTGGTTCGCTGCGCGAAGCGCTGGAAGCTCTGGCCTCCGATCACGACTTCCTGCTGCAGGGCGACGTGTTCACCAAAGACCAGATCGACGGCTACATCGCACTGAAGATGGAAGAAGTCGAAACCTACGAGCACACACCGCACCCGGTCGAGTACGGCATGTACTACAGCTGCTGATCCAAGAATTTTCGACGAAAATTCTTCCAAGGGCGCCCAACCGGGCGCCCTTGTTTCGTTTCGGGTGATCTTCCAGACTGCCTGCCAAGGAGGAGATCCCATGGACACCGAGTTTACGCATTTCGTGACCACCGCCGAAGAATTGGAACAGATAACCGGCGCGCCTCTGCCCCAGATCATCGCCAAGGAATTGCCCGCTCTGGATCAGATGTGCCGCGACTTTGTTGCAGCCTCGCCGTTTTGCATCATTGCCTCTGCCAATCCCGACGGACATTTGGATGTGTCACCGCGCGGAGACCCAAGCGGTTTTGTTCACGTGCTCTCGGACACCCTGATCGCCATCCCCGACCGTCCTGGCAACAAACGCGTGGACACGTTCCACAACATCCTGAAAGACCCACGCGTCAGTTTGATTTTCTTCGTGCCCGGCAAGATGGAGACATTGCGCATGCGCGGAACGGCCCAAATCTGCGCCGACCCAAAGCTGCTGGACACCATGGCCGTGCAAGGTCGCGCGCCCAAGCTGACCCTGCTGATCAAAGTTCAAACCGTCTTCGCGCATTGCCCCAAATGCGTGATCCGCGCAAACCTGTGGAACCCTCAGGATTGGCCAGATTCGTCAAACCTGCCGAACATGAACGCCATGATGGTCAAGCACGCGCGGATCAACAAAACTCCGGATGAATGGTTCGAAACCCTCAAGCAAAGCGGAGAACTGGATCTGTACTGACCCCCTTTGCGGGACAGCTCTCGGCACGTAAGATGGGAATTGTTCTTTTCAGTCCATCAGGTTTTTCACCATGTTTCGCCTTGCCCTGCTTTTCGCCTTGATCCTTCCAACTCTTGCGATTGCTGCCCCCTGCGGTGACACAAGCGCCGATTTTGAGGCTTGGAAAAAGGACTTCGCGAAACAAGCCAAACGCGCGGGTGTAAAGAAGAAAGGCCTCCAGGCACTCGCCCAGACGACCTATGCAACACGCACTATTGCAGCCGATCGCAACCAGAAGAGTTTCAAATATTCGCTGGACAAATTCATGCAGGTTCGCGGCGCCGACACGATTGTCGCGCAGGGACGCAGGCGCAAGGCGCGAAACCCGCAATTCTACGCGGCGCTCGAGCGGCAATATGGCGTTCCAGCGGGTGTTCTGATCGCCATTCACGGCATGGAAACCGGCTTTGGCGGCTTTATGGGCGACAGTCAGGTTGTTTCGGCAATCACCACCCTTGCCTATGATTGCCGCCGGTCGGAATTCTTCATTCCCCATGCGATCGGCGCACTGAAACTGGTGGATCAAGGCAGCATTACGACCGCGACACGGGGGGCGAAACATGGCGAATTGGGGCACACGCAGTTCCTGCCCGGCAACGCACTGAACTATGGGGTCGATGCCACGGGGGACGGCAAAGTGGATTTCTACAACATGACCGACGCGTTGGCCTCGACCGCGAATTTTCTTCGCAAAAAGGGTTGGAAACCGGGGCGCGGCTACCAGCAAGGGCAGCCAAACTTTGCCGTCATTCAGCAATGGAATGCTGCCACCGTGTACCAGCAATCCATCGCCATCATGGCCGCGCGAATCGACGGCTAAGGCTGGCCACAATCTCAGCACGCGCCTCCTTATTTCAGCCACATTCCTGCCACAGACATTTAATGGCCCTTAAATTGCCTAGGTTTCCAGACCGTAATCAATCTTTGCAATTTGTGATTTTTTTCCATTTTCGCCCAAATCTGCCCCATTTCTCTCACTAGACTGGAGTCCAAACAGGATGCGACAAAGGAATGCGCAGTGACTCCGAAGAACAGCTATCATGGTGGTTTGCAGTTTGACGGCGAGACCGATGGCGCGATCGAGCGGTTCAGCGCCATTGTTTCTGCAACGCTTGAAGATTACGGGCATCTGGTCGAACGCAAAAGCATTCGTGACGCGACCGAAGCCAGCATCGTCTGCAATCAATATCTGGTGCGTCTGACGCTGGACACACAGGTGCCCGTGGCTGAAGACCGGTTTGAGCGCATGAACCGCTCGGCTGGTTTGAAGACGCTGCAACGGCCCGTGGTGACGTTGCCGAAAAACCGGCTGACCATTACGATCACGCCGGTCTCACCGCTTCTGGACGACCGCGAGATTTCCGAGCTGATGCTGGTGGTTGTCCTGTATCGCATGGTCGACATCTGCGCCACGCAGCGGGTTGAATGGCTGACGCCCAACACCGTGCTGACCATCGAACAATTCATGAGTGCGTTTGACACTCTACCCCCCGTTAAAAAAAAGAAGCGAAATAGAAAACAGATTTTCGAGGCAGTCTCAGGCCCGTTCGCGGAACTGGACACTATTGAGGAAGACCAACTGGACGAGCCACAAAAAAAGGCGCCGCCCCCGGCAGCCCGGCCGATCCAGTTGTCGGATGAGCAGTTGCTCAGCATCGCTTTTCGGACAGAACCTATCGAGCAGCCTTTGGATCGGGACGACACGCACCCCCTCGACCACGACGAACAGCCCAGTGATATCTTGCGACTGACCAGTTGGGGATTGACCGGTGCCGTGGCCAGTGTGTCTGTTCCGATCGCGGCCTCTATGGCCGCTGTGAACCTGATCCGGGGCGAAGATTTTCGCCTTAACACTCAGGTGCTTGCCTATTCGGTAGCGATCTCCGCTCTCAGCACAAGCGGGGCCTTCGCAGGTGTTGCCAACGTTTTGGGCATGTGATTCACGAACCTAAGACCCTCCTAGGAGGCCCCGCCATCAGGCGGGGTTTTCTATATTTGGCAAGCTGTACGCTTTCAGCACGTAGGTATGGATTGTAAATACCACCGCCTGCGTCTGCGGCAGCCGCAACAGTGTTTGCTTTTCGCTGCGCAGATAAGGCGCGGTTCCGGGGTATTTGATGTGACGTGGCTCCTGCGCGCTTCGGGGTTGGTGCAACTCGGCATCATCGTACCACAGCGCGTTGAACCTCCAGAGCGGTCGACCCGGCCGTATCCCGTCGAACAAGCGCTGAACACGGCGGGCGATGTCATCGTCATAGCTGTCGACCGGCACATGGATGTCGATCAGCGGGCGCATGAACTTCTCGGACAGGCGCCAACTGGCCGGAAAACACAAGACGGCCCCGGTCAGAACATGTTCATCGCCGTGTTTTTGCAAGATACAGATATCCTCCTGCACCAGTTTGCACAGGGTCTCCATCGGCTGGGCGCGGTCGATGATCACCTCTTGCCCATCGGGTCGGGTGACATGGTCGGAGCACCCCGGATAGGCGTGGTGCAGCACAAGATCCAGAAGCTCCTGCGCCGCCGGTTCAGCGCTTGGGTCCAGCGCCAGAACATCCGCCCGGCGGTCGCGCAACAAAGCTTCTCGGTGCTGCATCTGCGCCGCAAAGGCATCATCGCGATGCAGCCATGTCTCCATACTGTCGGGCTGGATACCCGGCAGTGGGCGTTGATCTAGCGGGTTGTAGGGAATTGCGGTCTGAAAAATCGTCATAAGGCTGATCTATCACTGCAACGCAGAGCTGTCGGTCAAAAAGCGACGATCCGACCGTCGCAATTTATCGAGACTGCGCGGCAATGATTCTCCACGCTGAAAAAACAGGCAGAGAGGGCATCCATGAACACACATTACCGCGACGGCCGCAAAATCGACCCCACCAAAGGCGCGACCCTTGGTGATGGCACCCCGAACGCATTGGACCGGATCGAGATCGGTCCCACCCAACTAGCCTTTTCCGAGTGGGAGGCCGCCGGGTTGACCCTGCCCAACCTTGCCAACATGCGCGAGTATCGCTGGAAACGCCTGACGCAAGCGGTCGTGGATCGCGGCTATGGCGGGGTGCTGATGTTCGACCCGCTGAACATCCGCTATGCCACCGACAGCACCAACATGCAGCTTTGGAACACCCACAACCCGTTTCGCGCCGTACTGCTGTGCGCCGATGGGTACATGGTAATCTGGGACTATAAAAACTCGCCCTTCCTTTCGACCTTCAACCCGCTGGTGCGCGAACAGCGTTCAGGCGCCGACCTGTTCTATTTCGACCGTGGAGACAAGGTGGATGTGGCAGCTGATGTGTTCTCGAATGAGGTGCGGTTGCTGATCGAGGAGCATAGCGGCGGCAACAAGCGCTTGGCCGTAGACAAGATCATGCTGCATGGGCTGCGCGCGCTCGAGGCGCAGGGGTTCGAGATCATGGAGGGCGAAGAACTCACTGAAAAGACCCGCGCGATCAAGGGCCCGGACGAGATTCTGGCCATGCGCTGCGCCCATCATGCCTGCGAGACCGCTGTTGGCGCGATGGAGCAGTTTGCCCGCGCCAATGTCGGCGACGGCAAGACATCCGAGGATGACATTTGGGCCGTTCTGCACGCTGAAAACATCCGACGCGGCGGTGAATGGATTGAAACCCGCCTGCTCGCCTCAGGGCAACGCACGAACCCGTGGTTTCAGGAATGTGGGCCGCGGATCACGCAACAAAATGAGATCATCGCGTTTGATACCGACTTGATCGGCTCATACGGAATCTGCATCGACATCTCACGCACATGGTGGATCGGCGATCAGAAACCCCGCCCGGACATGATCTATGCCATGCAGCACGCGCATGAGCATATCATGACCAATATGGAGATGCTGAAACCCGGCGTCATGATCCCCGAGCTGACGGCCAACTCCCACAAACTGGACGACAAGTTTCAGGCGCAGAAATACGGTTGTCTGATGCACGGTGTCGGCCTGTGCGATGAATGGCCGTTGGTGGCCTACCCGGACAAGGCGGTTGCGGGCGCTTACGACTATGCCTTGGAGCCCGGCATGGTCCTGTGTGTCGAGGCCGCCGTGGGCGAAGTGGGCGGTGACTTTTCCATCAAGCTGGAGGATCAGGTTCTGATTACCGAGGACGGGTATGAGAACCTGACAACCTATCCGTTCGACCCCCAGCTGATGGGTCTGGCCTAGTCCGGCCAGGTTGAGCGTTTGACATTGCCGTGCCAGTCTTCGGCGGTTTGCGCCGCGACCGGCGCGGCCTCGGGCCAGTTCTGACCCGCCGCAAAGCTAAGCAGCGCCGTCAGGGCAAGAATGATCAGAAGATCGGGGCGCAGCGCGGTGCTGCGTGGTGCGCAAGAAATATGTGCCATCATGGCCTCCGGGATTGTGTGACGTGAACAACGTCAATGTGGAGGTTCCAAACATATTTTTAAAACGAATATTATTTTGATACTCCATCACATATTTTGATGATAATTGGAACCTACGTTCCGCATCCTGCACTGGATGACCGATCTGTCCTCACCTTCCCGTGACGCGCGTTACATATGGGTTGAGCGACCCGGTAGAAGCCCACAGTATTGGCGCTAACTTGCGACGTAAGGAACTGCCATGCCCACCGAACGCATTACCTTTGCCGGTCACGACGGCAACCAACTTGCTGCGCGCCTTGACCTGCCCGACGGGCCGGTTCTGGCCACGGCGTTGTTTGCCCATTGTTTTACCTGCTCCAAGGACATTCCCGCCGCCCGTCGCATCGCGGCGCGCTTGGCTGGAATGGGTATTGCCGTTCTGCGTTTTGACTTCACCGGTCTGGGTCACTCTGAAGGCGAGTTCGCCAACACCACTTTCACTTCCAATGTCGAAGACCTGATTGCCGCCTCTCATTATCTTGCCGGGCGCGACATGGCGCCGTCATTGCTGATTGGGCACTCGCTGGGCGGAGCTGCTGTACTGCGCGCCCGCGCTGGCATTCCCAGCGTCAAAGCGGTGGTCACGTTGGGCGCACCTGCCGATCCGGGCCATGTCTCGCACCATTTCCAGGCCGCTCTGCCCGAGATCGAGCAGGAAGGCTCGGCTGAAGTGACGCTGGGCGGGCGTCCTTTCCGCATTGGTAAGGCCTTTGTCGACGACATTTCGGAAACCGAGTTGACCCCCGCCATCAAAGAGCTGAAAGCCGCGCTGCTGATCCTGCACGCCCCCTTGGATGAGACCGTGAGCGTCGACAACGCCAGCGCCATCTTTATGGCCGCCAAGCACCCCAAAAGCTTTGTTACTCTGGATGATGCCGACCACCTGATCACGCGGGCCTGTGACGCTGAATACGCAGCCGATGTGATTGCGGCCTGGGTGACACGCTACATAACCCTGTCCCCACCAGCCCCACCGCCCGGCGCCCCCGAAGGCATTGTCCGCGTGACCGAGGCCGACCCCAGCGGTTTCTTGCAGGACATTCAATCCGGCCCCCGTCACCATGCGGTCGCGGACGAGCCTGCCTCGTATGGCGGCACCGACCGAGGCATGTCGCCTTACGGTTTCGTGTCTTCCGGATTGGGGGCCTGCACCTCGATGACAATTCGCATGTATGCGCGCCGCAAACGCTGGCCGTTGACGGGCATTGTTGTCGACGTCTGCCACAACAAGGTCCACGGGCAGGATGCGGGGCTAGTCGGCGACGGAAAGGTTGATCTGTTCCGCCGCAAGATCCGGCTCGAAGGTCCTCTGGACGACGAGCAGCGCGCCAGGTTGCTGGAAATTGCCGACAAGTGCCCTGTTCACAGGACACTTGAGGGTTCGGCGGAAATTACAACCGAATTGCTGACCTGACGCACCTTACCGTCGCGGTGCCGGTCGATGGATCGGCGGCCGTGCTGTCGGGGGCCGAGCCACAGGTGGCCGGGGCCGCGCGGGCGGTTTGGCGATCGGTGGCTTGGGCCGTGCAGGCGGTTTCCCAACCGGCGGCTTCGGGCGAACCGGGCGATCTACGTCGATGTCCACATCTACGTCGTGGTAATAGTCGTTCCAAAGAAGCGAGTCGTAAAACGGATCATATCCGTATCCCACGCCAACAGTGACCCCATCACAGGCCGAAAGGGTAAAACTGGCTGCGCCCAGACTCAGGGCAAGACAGGTGCGTTTGATCAGTTTTCTGGTCATCTTCCCCCTCCTCACCGAGCAGCCCGGAACGAGGCGAACACTGCGTTCAGATCCTCCACATAGGCCGGATCGGCCCCATCGCGCAGAACGGCCACGGCCACGGCGACGCGGTCATTGGGCAGGTCGATCACAGTCGCAGTGAAGTTAACGCCCCGCCCATCACGGGTACCGGTGCCCCGGATCACTTGCGCGGGCAGCCCTCCGATACGAGTCGAAACATTGTCTGAAACCACTGGGGATTTGACCAGAAACTTGTCGACATCCTGAAGATACCGCAATCCTCCGTCGATCGAGGCGACGCCGGCGGGTGCGACAAAACCGATCCAGACGTTGTCATCGGTCACAGGCCGTATCCCCATGACACGGGCCACTGCGCGGGGATCTCCCAGTTGCGTATCCTCAATCTCGCGTGTGCCACCTGTCCGCACGGCCCAGAAATCGGGCACCGAAAAGCTAAACAAGGCGCGTCCATTATCCGTATACGTCACCGGGGTATCGGCCAACACTGGCGCGGCGCCAAGCCATATCGCCGCAATGGCAGAGCTTATTCGCAAAAACATATCATAATAACCTGTTGTTTCTGTTGGCTCAGAGTGGCCCGCGATGACCGGATTTGTCCAGTCTCATTCCATAACAAAAAAACCCGCGCCGGGATTGCTCCGGGCGCGGGTTTCGTTGTTCTCAAAAGCGGGAAATCAGGCGCGGGCGTCGCCTACCAGTTTCCACAGGCCAGGGATCAGCAGCGCCGCCAGCGCCAGTTTGATCGCATCACCCACCAGGAACGGCGTCAGGCCCCAGGCCAGGATCGGCTGATCCCAACCATACAGCTGACCCAGCCAAAGCAGGCCGGGGACGTAGATCAACACATTGGCCAGAACCAGCGCCAGCGCCAGCTTGCCAACCGAGCGGTCCCAACCGCGCGCGGCCAGAGCACCCAGAGCCAGGGTTGCCAGCACATAACCCACCAGATAGCCGCCTGTGCCACCCATCATGTAAGTCAGCCCGAATTTCTCGGCCGACGAACCGGCGAACACATCAAAGCCCAGCGCTCCGATCAGCAGGTAACCCAGCATGGTCACCAAACCCAGACGCGCGCCATAGGCGGTGCCAATGGTCAGAACGGCAAAGGTGCCCATGGTGATCGGAACCGGCCACATCGGCACTTTGATTTTCGCGGCAACGGCCAAAGCAACGATGCCCAGCGCAACCAGGATCACTTGCTTAACACGCAGCGCCGTGCCTTCGCGCGGGCCAAACGCATTGGCCAGTACATTTGCATTCATCTTCACTTCTCCCCAATTCGGATCGGAATTCTGCGACAGCAATGCCCAATCCGGTCGCTCACTTCAAGGTGATTACGCTACCGTAGCACGTATTCCGTGTCCATTTCGTAGGATTTTCGGGGCCCGGAGACTATCCAGCGTACGCTCCATCGCGGCCAGTTCGAGAAATCATAGACTGCGTCGTAACTGTCTGGCGCGCAATCATGGTGATCCGATGT
Source organism: Ruegeria lacuscaerulensis (assembly GCF_013034685.1). Lineage (GTDB taxonomy): Bacteria > Pseudomonadota > Alphaproteobacteria > Rhodobacterales > Rhodobacteraceae > Ruegeria > Ruegeria lacuscaerulensis_B. The sequence continues at coordinate 374,928 of NZ_WQGO01000001.1, forward strand.
CTGCGGAACCCCCAGATTCAAATGGTGGAAATACCGCCCGTCGTCGAAAAAGACCGCTACACCGTCGCCGTTCGCACGCCACAGGTAGCGCCGGGTGCCTGTCATCTTAGCCTGACCGGGTATGCGCAAAACCACTTCTTCGTCATAGACCAGACCGTCTTCAGCAAGACGCAGATACGCCAACCCATCCGCCTGCACCACCTGCCCCGCCCTTGCGTCGCGGATGGTGCGCGTAAGGCCCCAGCAGCCTTCGAAATCGGACAGGCTGTTCGGAGCGATCATTCCGGCAGATACCCGTCCGTTATCCCGCCCCTGCCGTCGATGAACCGAATGATTACCCCGCTTTGCAAAACGTCATAGCAGGCCCAAAGCCCGGATGGTGGCCAGGTCGAGCAATACTGGTCTCCGCGAACCGCCCACCGTCCACTGCTGGGTCGCCCCGAGAAATACTGCGTAGCCCCGCTTGCATCGAAGGTTTGCCAGACGCCTTCGCCATAGCTGAGTTTCTGCCCGGTCAAGGCCGACACGATTTCATTCCCGGTCAGTGGCCAAAACTCTGTCGCGGCCGAAATATCGGGCCAAAGGGCTAAAATCAGGGCAAACCGTCTCATCTGCGCACTCGCATCTTGTTCCCGTGGCGGGTGGGGTTTAAACCGCGCCGCAACGCCTCCTGCCAAATCACAATAAGGTGCCGCTGCCAATGATTCCACGTTATTCCCGCCCCGAGATGGTTGCCATCTGGTCGCCCGAAAGCAAGTTCCGCATCTGGTACGAGATCGAAGCCCATGCCTGTGACGCCATGGCCGATCTGGGCGTGATCCCGCGCGAAAACGCCGAGGCCGTGTGGAAGGCCAAGGACGTTGAGTTCGATGTGGCGCGGATTGATGAAATCGAAGCCGTCACCAAACACGACGTCATCGCCTTTCTGACCCATCTGGCTGAACATGTCGGCAGTGAAGAGGCACGCTTTGTCCATCAGGGCATGACCAGTTCCGACGTGCTTGACACCTGCCTGAACGTGCAACTGACCCGTGCCGCCGACCTGCTGATCGCTGATCTCGAAGGTCTGCTGGCCGCCCTGAAACGCCGCGCGATCGAACACAAGGACACTGTCCGCATCGGCCGCAGCCACGGCATCCATGCCGAGCCCACCACCATGGGTCTGACCTTCGCGCGTTTCTACGCAGAGATGGACCGCAATCTGTCTCGCATGCGCGACGCGCGGGCCGAGATTGCAACCGGTGCGATCAGCGGCGCAGTCGGCACCTTTGCCAATGTCGATCCTGCGGTTGAAGAGCATGTCTGCGACAAACTGGGTCTGGTGCCCGAGCCGATCAGCACGCAGGTCATCCCGCGCGACCGTCACGCGGCCTTCTTTGCCACGCTGGGCGTGATCGCCAGCAGCATCGAAAATATCGCTATCGAAATCCGCCATATGCAGCGGACCGAGGTTCTGGAAGGGGCCGAGTTCTTCTCGATGGGTCAAAAGGGCTCGTCAGCTATGCCGCACAAGAAAAACCCGGTGCTGACCGAGAACCTGACTGGTCTGGCGCGTATGGTGCGTGCGGCGGTGATCCCTGCGATGGAGAATGTGGCACTTTGGCACGAACGCGATATCTCGCATTCCTCGGTGGAACGCATGATCGGGCCGGACGCCACGATCACGTTGGACTTTGCGCTGGCCCGTCTAACAGGTGTGATCGACAAGATGCTGATCTTCCCTGAAAACATGCTGGAGAACATGAACAAATTCCCCGGTCTGGTCATGAGCCAACGGGTTTTGCTGGCTCTGACCCAAGCGGGTGTCAGCCGCGAAGACGCCTATGCCATGGTTCAGCGCAACGCTTTGAAGGTTTGGGAACACCGCACTGATTTCAAAGAAGAACTTCTGGCCGATGCCGATGTCACCGCCGCCCTCAGCCCCGCGGAGATCGAAGAGAAATTCGACCTTGGCTATCACACCAAGCACGTAGACACGATTTTCGCGCGCGTGTTTGGCGAGGAATAAAGCCTAACGCACTAAACAAGGCCCGGACCGTTTCGGCGGATTCGGGCCTTGTCCTTTTGTCAGGTTGCTCAAATTCGGATATGATGTGGTCGTTGTTCCGAACAGGAGACCCACCATGACCCGTACTCTTCTATGCGCATTGGCTCTGACCTGCTCTGCCTCGATCGCGTTCGCCTGCAGCGGACATTCCAAGCAAACGCAATCCTGCGCGCCGGGCACCCAATGGGACTATGAGACCCAGAGCTGTACCAAAACCGTGAACAGCTAAGAAAATATTTCCTACTCGTGAATAAAAGCGAGCCGCCGATTGTTCGTCTTTTATCGGATCGCGCTATGCTTGATCAGAGCAGCCCAGAGTACGGAGTAGGAAAATGCGCCTAGTACTAGCCTCAGCAATTGCCCTGCAGGCATTTGCTTTCGCCCCTGTTGCCCACGCCGCTGGCGGTGGGGACAGCAGCCCGCCTAAACCGACGAACACGACCAAGAAGTGTCTGTTCGGTCGGGTCTATGACAAGGACGCCGGGCGCTGTGTGAAACCGAACAAAACAAATTTCACTCAGGACGAACTTTATGGCGCGGTGCGTGAGCTTGCCTATGACGGGCAGTTGGAAAACGCGCAGGACATCCTTCGGATCATGGATCAGGATGATGACCGTGTTCTGACCTATTGGGGCTTTACCTTCCGAAAGCTGGGCGATCTGGAACAGGCCAATCTGTTCTATCAGGACGCTATCAGGGTCAATCCCGACAATATTCTGGCGCGCTCATACATGGCACAAGGCTATGTCGCCGAAGGTCGCACCGACCTGGCCATCGAGCAATGGCGCGAAATCAAGGCGCGCGGTGGTGAAGGCACCTGGGCCGAGGCGTCTCTGCGCGAGGCAATCCGCACCGGGCTGACCTTCAACTACTAAGCTTCAGGTTTTTTTTACCCGAGTCTCCCTATTCTGTCCGTGGATCAGAATGATGGCACCGCAGGCAGATGCAGGACTCACACACATTGGTACAAATGGCGCCGGGGGCTTCGGCCCCCATTGCCGACAAAGAACAAGAAACGCCGCGCGTGGTTCCACGCGCGCTGAGCAATCGACAAAAGGCGGCAGTGGTCGTACGGCTTTTGTTAAATGACGGCGCGGATATCCCGCTTGAGGATCTTCCCGATGACTTGCAGGAAAAGCTGACCCACCAACTGGGGCAGATGGGTCTGGTGGACCGGGTGACGCTGGACGCTGTGGCCGCTGAATTTGCCGAAGCGCTGGACAGTGTCGGACTTTCCTTTCCGCACGGACTTGCCGGTGCGCTGGATGCTGTGAACGGCAAAATCGCTCCGGCCACCGCCGCGCGGCTGCGCAAAGTCGCAGGGGTGCGTCAAGTCGGTGATCCCTGGCAGCGCCTGCGCGAAATCCCGACCGAGGATCTGGCCGACATGGCGCAGGCCGAAAGTATCGAGGTCGCGGCAGTGATGCTTTCGAAGCTGGAAACCGCGAAGGCCGCGCAGCTATTGGGCCACCTGCCCGGTCCGGTGGCGCGACGGATCACCTATGCGGTGTCAAAAACCGCCAATGTCACACCCGAGGCAGTGGACCGGATCGGATGGTCGCTGGCCGCCCAACTGGATCAACGCCCGACCATGGCATTCACAGATGGTCCGGGTGCGCGCGTGGGGGCAATCCTCAACCAATCCACCGCCTCGACCCGCGACGGGTTGCTTAGCGCTCTGGATGAGGAGGATTCGAACTTCGCCAGTGTCGTACGCCGGTCCATCTTTACATTCGCCCATGTCCCAACGCGTATCCTGCCGCGCGACGTACCCGCTATCCTTCGGGGCGTGGATCAACCGGTTCTGGTCACAGCGCTCGCCGGTGCCGAGACCGAGGATGACAAGGCAACGGTTGAATTTCTTCTGACCAACATGTCCTCGCGCATGGCTGACAATCTGCGCGAGGAAATGACCGAACGCGGCAAGGTCAAACAAGCTGAGGCGGAAGAAGCCATGACCCAGATTGTTGGCGCAATCCGCGATCTGGTGGATGGCGACGCGATAACCCTTGTCGAAGAAGAGGCTGAGGAATAACGGGACGCCCCCGCGCCCTTGTAACCCATTCAGAACGCTTGTGGTCACTCGGTCGGGGTTGTATGTCTGGCCCGGCAACGCCCGCAATAGCCGCCGAGAGCCACAGATGCCCGCAGAAAAGTCAGAACTCAGCCGGATTGAGCTTGGCAAATATTACGTGACCGGCCTGTTCCTCAGAGGGTTGATTGGCGCGATGCGCCTGCTGCCCTACGAGCGCCGCATTGCGACAATGGGCGCATTGGTCCGCATGCTTGCACCAGTGGTGGGGTTTTCGAAACGCGTGCGCGACAACCTGAAGCTGACCTGCCCCGACCTGCCCGAGGATGAAGTCAATCGCATCTGCCAGGCCGTCCCCGACAATGCTGGCCGCGCGATTATGGAACATTTCTCGCCCGAAGGGTTTACGGATCGACAGCGCCACGCAAAGGTCTCGGGTCCTGGTATCGCCGCGTTTGACGCCGCCGTGGCCGAGGGCAAGCCGGTGATGATGATCACCGCCCATTTCGGCCACTACCTGGCGGCGCGCATCGCGCTACAGGAACGCAGCGGCGAACCGATCGGTTGTCTCTATCGCCGGATGGCAAACCCCTATTTCAACGACATGTATGTCGACGCCTTTTACAAAACCGGCGCGCCGATGTTTGAACAGGGCCGCCGCGGCATGGTTGAGATGGTGCGCGCCCTGAAAAAGGGTGGGATCATCGCCATCGTATCGGACCTGCACGCCCATGGAGGCGAAGAACTGACCTATTTCGGCAAACCCGCCGTGACCTCGGTTTTGAATGCCGAGCTTGCGATGAAGTACAAGGCGGTGCTGATCCCGTGCTATGCCGTGCGCCAGCCCAACGGTATCGACTTTGAGATCGTCCTGCACGACCCCGTCCCTCATACCGACCCCAAAACCATGACCCAGTTCACCAATGACGATCTTGAGGCGATGGTGCGCAAGAATATGGGCCAGTGGTTCTGGATTCACCGCCGCTGGAAAGCCTGGAATGGGTTGGGTGTTCAGCCGGAAGACATGGTTTAACGGGCGGTTGACCTATTTGACCCGCGCCGCGGCCACGATCGGACCATGACCCGCCTCTTGAACCAGCACAACCGCAGGAAGGTCCGAAGTCAGCGCAACCGAATATTGCTGCGCCTGGTTGCCATCCCAGGATCCAGCCCAGTGCCAGGATTCCACCACATTGGCATAGTCCAGCTCATGCCCCGCCAGTTCCCCTCGGCGGATCGAGGCATGGCGCATCGGTGAATACTCCACCACCCGAATCTCATAGGTCGCCCCTTCGGGCAGTTCGATCGGCGTGACATCCACCGTGACATCATTCGCCGCCCGTGTTGCTGTGACCGATGCCTCTGGCGCAGCTTTCAGATGGGCGTCGATGATGCGACTTAGTTCATCAGCCTTGGCGCCCACAACATCCTGCTGCCCGTTGATCACCATCTGCGGCGTATAGATCATCGACCGCCCGCCCCCACGCGCATAGGCGCGCTGCCGGGTGGTGTGATCGGGATTGGCATATTCATCTTCCCACCCGATATAGTCCCAATAGTCCACGTGCAGCGCCAAGCCGATAACGTCGTCGCGCTTGGCAAGCTCATGCATCAGCTTGTCCGCAGGGGGACAGGAAGAACACCCCTGAGACGTGAACAACTCCACAACCACCGGGTCACTTTCCGCCATCGAAGACGAGGCAAGAAACAGGGAAACAAGCGCGGTCGCAGTAACGGTTCTGATCATGGGGCTCTCGGGATTTGTGGGATGCGAGACAGGTGTACATCTATCGCCGCTCAACCTCCAATCAAGGTTTCTTGAGAGCCGCGACAGCCAGATTTCAAAAAAATGTGTGCAATGGTATACAAAAATTGCCGCAGGTGGGCTGTTGGACCTTGAACCGGCGGCTTGGGTGATGCAGATACCCCTCAGCGAATCCCATATTCCACGTCATTTGAGAGGGAGGCCACTAGATGCCCATCAAAGTCGGACAGGATACCGCCAAGACACGCCGCAGCCTGAGCGTGAATGGCAAGTCCATTTCCTATTATTCCATCCCCGCCGCACAAGAGGCCGGTCTGGGTGATTTCTCAAACCTTCCCGCCGCGCTGAAAGTGGTGCTGGAGAACATGCTGCGGTTCGAGGATAACGGTTTCTCGGTCTCGGTCGACGACATCAAGGCCTTTGCCGAATGGGGCGCCAACGGCGGTAAGAACCCGCGCGAGATCGCTTATCGCCCTGCCCGCGTTTTGATGCAGGACTTCACCGGTGTTCCGGCGGTTGTCGATCTGGCCGCAATGCGTGACGGCATCAAAGGACTGGGCGGCGACGCACAGAAGATCAACCCACTGAACCCAGTTGATCTGGTCATCGACCACTCGGTCATGATTGACGAGTTTGGCAACCCGCGCGCGTTCCAGATGAATGTGGACCGCGAGTATGAGCGTAACATGGAACGCTACCAGTTCCTGAAATGGGGCCAGAACGCCTTTAACAACTTCCGCGTTGTGCCCCCCGGAACCGGCATCTGTCACCAGGTGAACCTGGAATATCTGGCCCAGACCGTCTGGACTGACACCGATCAGGACGGCAACGAAGTCGCCTACCCTGACACGCTGGTCGGCACCGACAGCCACACCACCATGGTCAACGGCATGGCCGTTCTGGGCTGGGGTGTTGGCGGGATCGAAGCCGAGGCCGCGATGCTGGGTCAGCCGATCTCGATGCTGATCCCCGAGGTTGTGGGTTTTGAGCTGACCGGCGATCTGGTCGAAGGCACCACCGGCACCGACCTGGTTCTGAAGGTCGTCGAGATGCTGCGTGAAAAAGGTGTTGTCGGCAAATTCGTCGAGTTCTACGGCGAAGGTCTGGACCGCCTGCCGCTGGCCGACCGTGCCACCATCGCCAACATGGCCCCCGAATACGGCGCAACCTGTGGCTTCTTCCCGATCGACGGCGAGACCCTGCGGTATCTGCGCAATACCGGTCGTGACGAGGACCGGATTGCTCTGGTCGAAGCCTACGCGAAAGAGAACGGCTTCTGGCGGGATGCGGACTATGCGCCGATCTACACCGACACCCTGTCGCTGGACATGGGCACCATTGTTCCTGCGATCTCGGGTCCAAAACGCCCGCAGGACTATGTTGCCCTGACCGACGCCAAGGCCGCTTTCACCAAGGAAATGGAAGAGACTTTCAAGCGTCCCATGGGCAAAGAAGTCGCCGTCAACGGCGAGGACTACACCATGGAATCGGGCAAGGTCGTGATCGCCTCGATCACCTCCTGCACCAACACCTCGAACCCCTATGTGATGATCGGCGCGGGCCTTGTGGCGCGCAAAGCCGCAGCGCTGGGTCTAAACCGCAAACCGTGGGTCAAAACCTCGCTGGCTCCTGGGTCGCAGGTTGTGTCAGCCTATCTTGAGGCCGCTGGCCTGCAAGAAGATCTGGACAAGGTGGGCTTTAACCTCGTGGGTTATGGCTGCACCACCTGTATCGGTAACTCGGGTCCCATCCAAAAAGAACTGTCCGAGGCGATTGCCGAAGGCGACCTGGTCGCCACGTCGGTGCTGTCGGGCAACCGGAACTTCGAAGGACGCATCTCGCCTGACGTGCGCGCCAACTATCTGGCCTCGCCGCCGTTGGTGGTGGTCTACGCGCTGGCGGGCACCATGGATATCGACCTGACGTCCGAGCCGATTGGTCAGGATCAGGACGGTAACGACGTCTTCATGAAAGACATCTGGCCATCGGCCCAGGAAGTCGCTGAACTGGTTGAACAGACCGTTACGCGTGAGGCGTTCCAATCGAAATATGCCGACGTCTTCAAGGGCGATGAAAAGTGGCAGGGCGTAGATGTTCCGCAGCAGGAAACCTATGATTGGCCCGCGACATCGACTTACATCCAGAACCCGCCCTATTTCCAAGGCATGGGGGCCGAGCCGGGTACGATTTCGAACATCGAAGGTGCCAAGGTATTGCTGATCCTGGGTGATATGATCACCACAGACCACATCTCACCGGCCGGTTCGTTTGCGACGACCACGCCTGCAGGCAAGTATCTGACCGACCGCCAGGTTCAGCCGCGCGAGTTCAACTCGTACGGGTCCCGCCGTGGCAACCACGAGATCATGATGCGCGGCACCTTCGCCAACATCCGCGTCAAGAACGAGATGCTGGACGGTGTCGAGGGCGGTTACACAAAAGGCCCCGATGGCGAACAGACCTCGGTCTATGAGGCATCGATGGCCTATCAGGAACAGGGCACCCCGCTGGTTGTCTTTGGTGGCGAACAGTACGGTGCGGGTTCTTCTCGTGACTGGGCGGCCAAGGGTACGGCTCTGCTGGGCGTCAAGGCCGTGATCGCCGAAAGCTTTGAGCGTATTCACCGCTCGAACCTGGTTGGCATGGGCGTCATTCCGTTTGAGTTCACCGGCGGTGACACACGCAAGTCGCTGGGTCTGAAAGGGGACGAAACGGTCTCGATCCACGGTCTGGACACGATCCAGCCGTTGCAAGAGGTGCCCTGCACCATCGTCTACGGCGATGGGTCCGAGAAGACCATCACCCTGAAGTGCCGCATCGATACCGCGCCCGAAATCGAGTATATCGAAAACGGTGGCGTACTGCACTACGTACTACGGAACCTTGCAAAGGCTGGATGACCGGAATTTGTGCATATAGAATAAGAAAGGACGCCTAAGGGCGTCCTTTTGTTATTTGCGAGGCTCTGCCTCGCGCTCCGAGGTATTTTTGAACAGAAGAACGGGCGGGCTTTATTTGCCTGCAGCTTTTTCCAAGGCTGGGCGGATGGTGCCTTCGATCACGCGTTGGGTGATGGGTCCGGCAAAGCGCAGGATTATGGTGCCTTCGCCGTTGATGACATAGGTCTCGGGTACGCCGTAGACGCCCCAATCGAGGCCCATTCGGCCCTGTTCGTCGCGACCGATGCCAGTGTACGGATCGCCGAGTTCGGTCAGGAAGTCTTCGGCATTGTCCAGTTGGTCTTTGTAGTTGATGCCGTAAAGCGGGATGCCTTCATCGGATAGGGCCTGAAGGTTGGGATGTTCCACTCGGCATGGGGCGCACCAGCTGGCCCAGTAATTGACCAGTTTGACATTCCCGTCGCGCAGCGTGGCGTCGTCGAAATTGGGTTTGCCTTGAAATTCGGTCAGGACGACCGGTGGCGCGGGCTGGCCTTCGCGGGCGGATGGCAACGCGTTTGGATCGTCGCGGAACATGCCGATGCCGGCCAGAACGGCAAAGGCGCCAAAGATCAGCGGTGGCGCGATCATCAGAGGCGAGATTTTAGCCATTGCGGGTCATCCGTTCTTCGAGTTTTTCCATCTCGGTCCGAACCTTGCGGCCCCGCATCACGCTGAACAGGATCAGCGCCGTCAGAAGGCCGATTGAAACCACATAGGACCACAGCACCGTGTCGGCGTATTTTCCAAGATCGGGGATCATCCGTTTACCCTTTCCCGTGCCAGCAACGCCTTGATCCGGCGCGCGCGAATTTCCGTGCCCGTGCGATACAGCACCAGCGCGATGAACAGTAGAACAAACCCGATGATGCACAGAAGCAGCGGGTAGAAATAGATGTTGCTGACTTTTTCCTCGGTATCCGCCCCGGTAATGGCAGCTGCACGCATCACCGATGCGCCTTGGTGCAGACCCTGATTCCAGAAATTCACCGCATAGCGGCTGAGGATCGCAAAAACCGAGCCCACCAGACACAGGACCGAGGTCAGGTCGGCGGCGGTGTCGGGGTCTTCGATCGCTTCCCACAGGGCGACATAGCCCAGATAAAACAGGAATAGAATTAGGAAGGAGGTCAGGCGCGGATCCCAGGCCCACCATGTGCCCCACATCGGCTGACCCCAGATCGCGCCCGTCGCCAGTGCGATCAGTGTCATCACGATGCCAATGGGAGCTGCTGCACGAGCCGCCAACGCGCTGACATGGTGGCGGCGCACAAGCCAGACCAGTGAGGTCGCCAGCATCATCAGCCAGCAATTGATCGCCATCAGCGCCGCAGGAACATGCAGGTAGATGATCTTGACGGTTGATCCCTGTTTGTAATCATCCGGCGTGAAGAAGAACCCCCAGGTCAGCCCAACCACGATGCAGGCGATGGACGTAATCCAGAAAAACGGCATCACCCGTTCGCTGGTCGCAAGGAATTTGCGCGGGTTGGCGTATTCCCAGAGGGCGTTGGCTTTGGCTGCGATAGACATGGGCCTTATCTAGTCCGAGTCGGGTTCGTTCTCAATTGACCTTGGTCAAAGTTTGAGCACGTCACCGAAGGTTGATGCGTAAAACGGCGGCGCTGGCAAAGGGCAGCAGTGCGATTGTGGCGGCGGTGATCCCCGCCAGCATGAGCAGCGGGGTCTGGGTCTCCATCCCGGTGGCGCCACGGCGGGCCACTTCAGCGCCGAAGATCAGCGTGGGCACGTAAAGCGGCAGGACCAGCAGCGACAACAGCAAACCGCCGCGTTTCAGGCCGACGGTCAGGGCTGCGCCGAAGGTGCCGATGACGCTCATGGCGGGGGTGCCGATCAGCAGCGAGATCACCAGCCACGAAAAGCCCGGCACCGGCAGATTCAGCAGCACGCCCAGAAACGGCGCGGCCAGAACCAGTGGTAGGCCTGTGGTCAGCCAGTGCGCAAGCGCCTTGATCGTAACCACGGCTTCCAGCGGCAGCGGTGCCGTGGCCAGCAGGTCGAGCGAGCCGTCCTCCCAATCCAGCGCTAACAGGCGGTCGAGCGACAGCAGGCAGGCCAGCAGTGCGCCCAGCCAAAGCACACCAGGCGCGATAGTCGAAAGCAGAGAGGATTGCGGCCCGACCGAGAATGGCACCAGCACGGTCACGATCAGGAAGAAAGCCAGCCCAAGGCCGAAGCCCCCTCCGGCGCGGAAGGCCAGTTTCAGGTCACGCAGCAGCAAGGCGATCACAGGAAGCCTCCCTCGAAATCGTCGATGGGTTTGGGTTTGGCCTTGTTGGGGCCGACATCCAGAACCTCTCCGTCAAGGCCCAGGTCTATATGAGTGGCGATCAGGGCTGATCCCCCCTGCCCCAGATGCGCGCGCACGGCGTCGGCGAACATTTTCACTGCGTTCTGGTCCAGCGAGACAGTGGGTTCGTCCAGCATCCAGATCGGTCGCCCTGTAACCAGCATCCGCGCCAGCCCTAGCCGCCGTTTCTGTCCCGCCGACAGGTTGCCTGCGTGGCGGTCGGCCAGATCATTCAGAGCAAAGGCGTCCAGCGCCGGTTGTATGCCTTGCGTGCCAAAGACCGAGGCCCAGAAACTAAGATTTTCGACAACCGTCAGCGTGGGTTTCAGCCCGTCGGAATGTGAGGCATAGGCGATCTGATCCTCGGCCCCTTCGATGCGGCCATGCAGAGGGGGTTGTAACCCGGCAAGCGTACGTAGAAGGGTTGTTTTGCCGATCCCATTGGGGCCGCGCAGGATCAGTGCTTTGCCTGCGGGCAGTGTAAAGCTGAGCCCTTCGAGCACGGGAATGCCGCCACGGGTGATGGCCAGATCGGTCACGGTCAGTGTCATAGCGCTCGCTTAGCGGATTGTGGGGGCGGACAAAAGGTCGGAATTGACGCAGAGCTTTAGACGGAACGCGATGTGGTTGGGGTGGGAGTGAGGGGCCAGCCCCTCACGCTCCCCGGGATATTTTTGGCCAGATGAAGGGAGATCCGTCAGACCGGCAGCGCGGCAAGGGCGATGCGGCGACCTTCGGAGAGCAGTACGTTGTAGGTTCGGCAGGCGGCGGGGGAATTCATGATCTCGACCCCGATACCCGCATCTTCAAGCGTGTTACGCAGTTTGGCGGGAATATGTGCCAGCTCTGCCCCGGTGCCGATGAACAGGACGTCAATGTTGGCGGCAAGATCGAGGAGCGGTTGGGCATCCTCATAGCCCCGCCATTCCGAGGTGCCGGTTGGGCCGGTGAGAACCGCGCCGTGAAAGAGCGCGTCGCCCACGCGGAAGAAACCGGGGCCGTAGCCATCGACAGGGGTGGCGTTGGTATAGGTGATCTCGTTCAGGCGCATGGGTGCGTTCTAGCCCCAAAGTGGTAGGCCCGACAAGGCCGCAACGGCAATCACCAGATACGCGGCAGCTCGGTACAGCCTTTCGTGTTCGGGGCGGAACAGTTTGCCGCCCAGCCAATTGCCGATCAGGTTTGGCACAGCAAGCAGCAACCCCAGAAGCGCGGCCATTCCGGTCACCCGCCCCATACCTGTGAGGTAGCCCAGTAGCAGAAAGTCGAAGGCAAATAGGAATAGTAGAATGGTGGCGCGGATGACCGTCACTTGCAGTGGGCGGGACATGTAGAACAGTATGACCGCTGGACCAGGCAGGCCTGCCACGCCTCCAAGAAATCCTGCAGCGCAGCCGATGCCGACCACCATCGTGCGGCTGACATAGCCGTGATAGCGCAGACCTAGGATCAGGACCGCCAGCATCGCGATCGACAGGAGGCTAACCGCGTACCGAAAGACATTCACGTCGACCTGCGTCAAAATCCAAAGCCCAAGTGGCAGGATCAGGGCGCACCCGGCCACCAGCCGGATCAGGTCGCCCCGGTCAACCTCGCGCCACGCACGGCGCAGGTTGGGGAGCGGACCGAAGATATCCATGATGGTCAGCCCAATCAGCGCGCCGAACGGGCCCAGAAAAGGCGTTGCGATAGGCAGGAAGATCAGCGCCGTGCCAAAGCCGGAAAACCCACGCACGATGCCGCTGAGGAAGGCGGCGCATAGAATAATGGACAGCCCTGTGGGGGACTGGCCAAAAAGATCAGGCGTCGATGTTTGCAAACTGGTTGCCCGCCGTGTTCGACGGTTTGGACCAGTCGCGTTTGACCCCCAGCCACAGCAGGATGGTCGAGGCTACGAAGACCGAAGAATACGTCCCGACGATCACGCCCCAGATCATCGCGAAGACGAAGCCACGGATGACGTCTCCGCCCAACACATAAAGCGAGATCAGCGCCAGCAGGGTTGTCACCGAGGTCATGACCGTCCGGCTGAGGGTCTCGTTGATCGAGATGTTGAGGACCTCTTTTAGGTCTTTCTTTTTGTATTTGCGCAGGTTCTCACGCACCCGGTCAAAGACAACCACCGTGTCGTTCAGCGAATAGCCCACGATGGTCAGCAGCGCAGCGATGATCGCCAGATCGAACCGGATTTGCAGTTCCGAGAAGATGCCGATGGTCAGGATCACGTCATGCACAAGCGCGGCCACCGCCCCCAGGGCAAACTGCCATTCGAACCGTAGCCAGATATAGACCAGCACGGCCCCAATCGCGAGGACAACGGCGATCACGGCGGTCTGGATCAGCTCACCCGAAACCTTGGGACCGACGGATTCAACGGACACAAATTGGATATCGGGGGCTGCCGCCTTCAATGCCTCTTCCACAGCCGTTACTGTTGCGGCCGAGACCGCTTCGGCTTCCGCCTGCGCCTGAATGCGGATCATGGCGACGTTTTCGTCCTCGCCAAAGGTCGGGTCGAAAATCTCGGTGATTGTGACATCGCCCAGTTCAAGCGGAGCGATGGCGTCGCGATAGGCACCCACGTCGATCTCTTGCGCCGATTGGGTGCGGATCGTGGTGCCGCCCCGGAAGTCGATGCCGAAATTCAGGCCCTGCAACATGAAGGACGTAAAGGCCAAGACCATCATCAAGCCGGAAATACCCAGCCAAACCTTCCAGCGGCTGAAGAAATCGAACGAGGTTTCTTGAGGGACAAGTTTCAGTCTCATGATCAAACCTCGATCGTTTTCGGGCGGCGGCGTTCGAACCAAATCACGATCATCAGGCGCGTCACGAAGATCGCGGTGAAGACCGAGGTGAGGATGCCCAGACCCAGAGTGATGGCAAAGCCCCGCACCGGTCCGCTGCCCATGGCAAACAGGATTGTCGCCGTGATGAATGTGGTGACGTTTGCGTCCAGAATTGCCGACAGTGCCTTTTCATAGCCCAGCTCAATTGCACGGGCCGGACCTCGGGCGGATTTCAGTTCCTCGCGGATACGTTCAAAGATCAGCACGTTGGCATCCACCGCCATACCGACTGTCAGCACGATCCCCGCGATCCCCGGCAAGGTCAACGTCGCCCCGATCAGTGATAACAGACCGAACAGCAGCCCGACGTTCAGGATCAGCGCGATATTGGCGAAGATACCGAACAAACCATAGCTGAGCGCCATGAAGACCAGGACGGCAACAAAGGCCACGATGGTGGCCACCTTGCCTGCGTCGATACTGTCTTGTCCCAGCTCGGGGCCGATCGTGCGTTCTTCAAGGAACTCCAGCCCCGCCGGCAGCGCACCTGCGCGCAGCAGGACGGCCAGATTGGTGCTTTCCTCAACCGTGAAATTGCCGGTGATGATGCCCGAACCACCCGGAATATGGCTTTGGATCACTGGGGCCGAGATCACTTCGTCATCAAGCACAATCGCAAAAGGCGCACCGATGTTCTCCAGCGTGTAGTCGCCGAATTTACGGGCACCGGACGTGTTAAAGCGGAAATTGACCGCAGGGCGGCCGTTCTGGTCGAACGCGGGTTGGGCGTCGACCAGTTCCTCACCCGTCACAACGGGGGCGGATTCCAGAATGTAATACACACCGTCTTCATCAAGCGAAGGGACGACCTCTTGCCCGATGCCCGGCGCGGTATCCGCATCGGTCGTGCGGCCAGCAACCGGATTGAAGGTCAGTTGCGCAGTGGTTCCGATGATCTCTTTCAGCTCACCCGCGCTGCCGATGCCAGGCACCTGGATCAGAATACGATCCGCGCCCTGGCGTTGAATGGTGGGTTCACGCGTGCCGACCTCGTCGATACGACGGCGGATGATCTCAAGCGACTGTCGAACGGTGCGATCGTCCGAGGCCAGCTTCTCGGCATCCGACAGTTGCACGACGATGGTGTCGCCTTCGGCGCGGGCTTCGATATCAGTGGCCCCTACCCCGGACAGCGTCTGCACCTGACGGGCTAGGCCACGCACGACTTCCAGTGCGCGCGCCATGCCTTCGGGCTGACTGATGCGCACCCGAATCTCATCGGGGGCCGAGTTCTGACGGCGGATGGTGCCTACGGTCGCCCGCTCATCCCGCAGCGCATCGCGGATTTCAGGCCACATGGCATCCATACGGGATTCGTAGACATCGCCGACCTTAACCTCGGCCAGCAAGTGCGCACCGCCCCGCAAGTCAAGGCCCAGATTGACCAAGGACGACGGCAGCCAATTCGGCCACTGCCCCGCTTCGGCCTGCATCTCGGGCGTGTCGATGCCAAGCTCGATCGCGGCCTTGGCATCGTTGGATTGTTCAACGCGCGTGTAAAACGCATTCGGCAGGGCCATCAGCAGGCCGGTCACGCAGACCAGCCAGATCAGAACCCGCTTCCAGGTATCAATGTGCAGCATTACCCTGCCTTTTCAAGGATTTGACGCGCGACGTTACTTCGCCGGTTCAGTCTTGTTCAGAACCTGCGCGATGGTCGATTTGACGACGCGAACCTTGACACCCTCGGCCAGTTCAACCTCGATCTCGTTCTCGCCTTCCTTGACCTTCGACACTTTGCCGATCAGGCCACCCTGCGTGACCACCTGATCACCCCGGCGCACAGCTTCGACCATGGCCTGATGTTCCTTCATCTTTTTCTGCTGAGGACGGATCAGCAGGAAATACATGATCGCAAAGATCAGGATCAGCGGGAGAAACTGGGCGATTGCGCCACCTTCCATGGGATATTCCTTTTGGTTTGGTGCTTGCGGAGGGCCCGCAAATTTTGCGAGAACCTATTCTTTGAACTGACTGTTTGCAAGGAATGGCGGTACAGGTTTTTGCACCGAAACTCAGATAATGCGCAAAGATTTGGCCAAGCGTTGCAGTTAAGTCCTAGAAACAAGCGCTTGCGTCGATATAGTTGAACCGCGGGAGGTCCAATGGCGCAGATTCATCTGAAACTGGGATTGCTACTTCAGATACTGGTCACGACCCTATGGGTTGGCCTTTGTGCAGCGCCTGCTTCTGGTCAGGAAACGGTCGAAGCACCTGTCGAAAACGAAGAACAATCCGAGACCTTCAAAGCACCCGTTATCGTGGACGGCGATACTCTGTTTTTCTTACGTGGTTCCAGCGCACTACCAGCATCGGAACGCGCCGAAGCAGTACAGGAAAAAATAATAGAGGCGGCCGAAGCTTCGGATAGCCTTGAAGTCACAATCACTTATGAGGATACTGAACTCGGTACACGCATACTGGTCGACGGACTTTCGGTATCGGTTGTGACAGTCGCCGACGCGGAATTGGAGCAGATTGAACTGGAAGTTCTCGGTTTTCTCCATGGCGAGGCCATTGAGCAAGCGATCCTAGCCTACAGGTCCAATCGAACTGATCAAGCGCGAGTTTCCGGAGCGATCGAAGCCACCGCATGGACAATAGGCTTTGGTGTCTTTGTAGCCATCATCCTTTGGCTGCATCGCAGGATCAGACGCAAAACGCTGAAATTCGTACAACGGCATCTGAAGGACGTGGAAAACGCCACCGCAAAAAGCGTTCAGGCTGAAGCGATTGCCGCACTGGTTCGATATACCCTGAATTTCGTCCTGCTGGTGATCTTCTTTCTGGGTTTCTACTATTACCTGTCCTTCGTCCTACTCGCCTTTGCCGAAACACGGTACTTCGCGCAGCTTCTGCTGACTTACCTGACTGAGCCTGTTCTACTGATCTTCAAGGGCATCCTTAGTTACATCCCCAACTTGATCATGCTGGGTCTAATCAGCTGGGTCACGCTTTATATCATTCGGGGCATGCGGGTGTTCTTTGACGCCGTCGAGGCCGGGTCATTCGATCTGGGGGATTTTGAGAAACATTGGGTGAGCCCAACCTTCAACATCGCGCGCGTCGTCGTCATACTAATCGCGCTGGTCTTTGCCGTTCCTTATATTCCGGGATCAGATTCGGCTGCCTTTCAAGGCCTGACCATTCTGGTGGGCGCAATGCTGTCGCTGGGCGCGAACTCGGTCGTTTCAAACATGCTGGCGGGACTGTTTGTGATCTATCGCCGCTCGACCTCGATTGGGGACCGCATCCAGATTGGCGATCACATCGGTGACGTGGTGCAGATCAAGCTGATGGAGACGCATCTGAAATCCATCAAGAACGAACTGATCTCGATCCCCAACGCGCAGTTGATGAACTCGGACGTGGTGAATTTTTCCAAGAAAACCGATGGCAGCGGGCTGTTACTGCACACCACTGTCGGCATCGGCTATGAGGAACCGCCCGAGAAGGTCGAGGCCATGCTAATAGAGGCTGCCCACCGCACTAAGGGGATCAAGGCCAAGCCGGAACCCTTTGTTTTGTGGACTGCTTTAGCCGACTACGCGATTAATTACCAGATCAACGGCTATACCACGCGGGGCAGCATCATTCCCAAAATCCGCTCGGACCTGCACCGCAATATCGTGGCCGTGTTCAACGAAAACGGCGTGCAGATCATGACGCCGTCTTATATGGCCGATCCGCCCGATCCGAAAATCCCCAGCGAAGACTGGGATGGCCATCTGGCGCATGAATCCCACGAGGGCGCGGATAAGTCGTAACCGGTGCTACACCCTGCGGTTCAGATGGTGCATAAGCGGTCTCAGTGATTCACGCATTCAAGGATCTGAGACATGCACGACATCCGCGCCATTCGCGAAAACCCCGCCGCCTTCGACGCCGCCCTTGCGCGCCGTGGGGACGCGCCGGTGTCGTCGGACCTGCTTCGGCTGGACGAAAGCCGCCGTGCGAAAATTCTGGCGGCTGAGACCGCTCAGGCCGAACAGAACAAGGCCAGCAAAGAGGTCGGCGCCGCCAAGGCGCGCGGTGATGAGGCGGAATTCGAACGCCTCCGCGCGCTGGTCGCCGAGAAAAAGGCCGAGATCGCCCAAATGCAGACCGAAGCCAAGGATCTGGACGCTCTGCTGACGGATCAACTGATCCGCATCGCCAACCTGCCGGCCGAGGACGTGCCCGAAGGAGCCGATGAAAACGACAATGTCGAGGTCAATCGCTGGGGCACCCCGCGCGAGCTGGACTTTGCTCCGAAAGAGCACTTTGAGATCGACGCCGTGCAAAACGGCATGGATTTCGAGACTGCCGCGAAATTGTCCGGCTCGCGTTTTGTGCTGCTGTCCGGCGGCGTCGCACGCATCCACCGCGCGCTGGCGCAGTTCATGCTGGACACGCATATCAACGAGAACGACCTGACCGAGGTCAACGGCCCCGTTCTGGTTCTGTCGGAAATGATGCAGGGCACTGGTCAGCTGCCGAAATTCGGCGAGGACAGCTATCAGACGCGCGAAGGCTGGTGGCTGATCCCGACGTCCGAGGTCTCGCTAACCAATATCGTCAACGACACGCTGATCGAGGAAAGCTACCTGCCCCGCCGCTATACCGCGCATTCGCTGTGCTTCCGGTCCGAGGCCGGTTCTGCCGGCAAAGATACGCGCGGGATGCTGCGTCAGCACCAGTTCGAGAAGGTCGAGATGGTCTCGGTCACGCATCCGGACAATTCCGACGACGAGCAGAGGCGCATGTTGCGCTGCGCCGAAGGGATCCTGGAAAAGCTGGGCGTGCCCTATCGCACCGTGATCCTGTGTACCGGCGACATGGGCTTTGGCGCGCGCCGCACCTATGACATCGAAGCCTGGCTGCCCGGCCAGGATACGTACCGCGAGATCAGCTCGGTCTCGACCTGTGGAGACTTTCAGGCACGTCGCATGAACGCACGCTTTCGTCCCGAAGGCGGGGGTAAGCCGGAATATGTCCACACGCTGAACGGCTCGGGTCTGGCGGTGGGGCGTTGCCTGATTGCAGTGCTGGAAAACGGCCAGAACGCCGACGGCACCGTCACCCTGCCCAAGGTGCTGGCTCCCTATCTTGGTGGCAAGCTGACACTGCAACTGGACGGCAGTTTGGCATAAGAAAACCGGCGCGCCACAGCCGCCGGTTCGCAAATCTCAAAGGTGAGGAAGGGTTACTTCTTCGCCTTTTTCTTTTCTTTCTTCTTGTCTTTGTTCTTGTCGTCTTTTTTCTTCTTGTCCTTGGACTTGTCGTCCTTTTGGGATTTTTTGTCCTTCTTCGCCTTTGCCTTCACCTTGTCCTTGGCTTTCGAGAACACGGCCTCCATCTCGGCGCGTTTTTTGGCGGCCTTTTCCGCTTTGGCTTTGGCCTTGGCTTTTTTCCGTGCTTTGGCTGCGGCGGCATCTGCGGCTGCTTTTTCCTCGGCCGCTTTGCGGGCCGCCGCCTCAGCCGTTTTTTCGGCAGCGGCCACCGTCTTGCGCGCGACCGGTTTACGCGCCGCCGGTTTGCGCGTCGATGTTCGGCGTGCGGCTGGCTTGGTGGCTGGTTTGGTCGAAATCGCCTCTTTCGCTGCAGCGATCAGCAGCGGCGCACGCGCGACACCAATTCGGGGGACCTTGACCAGATCGGCAGGGCTTGCCTTGGCGATGGCTTCTGCGGTTCTAAAACCGTTTGCCGTAAGCGCTTGTCCTAACGCTTCGCCCACACCTTTAACGTCGGTCACTGAGGTCATTCCTTGTCCTTTCTGTATCTCCAAGCAGATGTATATACACTGAATATACAGATCCGCAAGCCGTATGATCCCAAACCTAACTGCTATGGGCCAAGTTGGCTGTTTGTCGTTTCTTTGGGAACGGCACCAGGCGTTTGGCGTCTTCGTCCCACAGTTTGAGGTTCAATGCCGCCACCGCTTCGGGGAACTTGATCCGGCGCGGCGTGTATTCGGGCGGTAGGTTGTAGTGACATTCCCGCAGTCGATAAGACGGAATACGCGCGTTGAAATGGTGGATGTCATGCAACGTAATGCAGGCCACCGCGTTGTCGAACCACCAACCGAAATCCAATGCGGACGACCCCTGCAAAGCCGCCAGTTTAGGGTCCAGGTCAGGACGCCGATCCCAATAGGTATCCTCAAAATTATGCTGAAGATATACAAGGAATACGCCCAGCATCCCACCCAACAAAGAGAAGACAAGCCACACCAGAATGCCGGTACTGCCCGCTATCAGGTACAGCAGCCCCAGAAACACGATGATAGACAGGTTGTGCAGAACGACACCGGTCACACCGAACCGCATCGTGTTCTTGGGCCAGCGATAACGGATGAAATAGGTGAACAATGCGCCCACTGGGACAAGGATGAACGGATTGCGGTAAAGGCGATAGAACAAACGGGTTTTCCAGTCCGCCTTAGTCCACTCGCGCACTGTCATCGTGTGAATTTCACCGGTTTCGCGATGTTCTAGGTTTCCGATTCCGGAATGGTGCAGATTGTGGTTCTGCTTCATCACTTCGAACGGGGCAAAGGTGAAAGGTGACAGCCCATGCCCGGCCCATTCATTTTGTAGACGTGTTTCGAAAAGGGAATGGTGGCCGCAATCGTGCTGCAAGACATACAGGCGCACGGCGGCAAATGCGAAAACAATCCCGGCGGGGACCATAATATACCAGCGATCCACATAAGCGACGGCCAGCGCAAGCGATGCAAAATACACCGCGAAAGTCCCAAAATAACTGAGAGCCGCCAGCCGGTTGTCCTGCACCGCATATTGTCGCGTGTATTCTCTTAGATCCATCCAGCCCGCCCCTCACGATGGCCCGGTTTAATATCAATTTGAAATTAAGCGTGGAATTCTCACATGCAACCCGCACGCGCGAAAACAAATGCACGCCAGTGAATGCTAGCGTGCAGTTTGGGGCCTGTCACGCCCCTCAGCCGAAAATGCTGCGATTTGGCGCGGTTACGCGCGCCCTTTGAGATGTTTGGCCAAAGCACCGGCGTTTTTCTTACGCCGTCCTTTGTAGGGGTTCTTGTCGCCTTGGCCGCGCAATGTCAGGCGGATGGGCGTACCGGGCATGTCAAAATCCTCGCGCAAGCCATTGATCAGATAGCGGTTATAGCTTTCGGGCATCTTGTCGGGATGCGAGCACATCACCACAAACCCCGGCGGGCGGGTTTTGGCTTGCGTCATATAGCGCAGCTTGATCCGGCGGCCCTGCGGTGCCGGCGGTGGGTGCTGTTCCAGCATCGCAGTCAGCCAGCGGTTCAGCGCAGCCGTGGGCACACGGCGATTCCACACATTATGCGCACGCAGGATGGCCGCACGCAGACGTTCCAGACCCCGGCCCGTCTTGGCGGACACCGTGATCAGAGGCGCGCCGCGCAGTTGCGGCAGCAGCCGTTCAAACGACTCCTTGAGGTCGCGCAGTTTCTCCTGCTTGTCCTCTTCAATATCCCATTTGTTCACTGCGATGACGACTGCGCGACCTTCGCGTTCAGCCAGATCGGCGATACGCAGGTCTTGCTGCTCAAATGGAATTGCTGCATCCAGCAAAACCACCACGACCTCGGCGAACTTCACCGCGCGCAACCCGTCGGAAACCGAGAGCTTTTCAAGCTTTTCCTGCACCTTGGCCTTTTTGCGCATGCCTGCCGTGTCGAAAATCCGCATCGGCGTGCTGTCGCCATCCGGGTCGGCCCAGTCTACCCGAAGGCTGATCGCGTCGCGGGTGATCCCGGCCTCGGGGCCGGTTAGCAGACGATCTTCGCCCATGATCTTATTGATCAACGTAGATTTTCCCGCATTCGGGCGACCTACAACAGCCACCTGCAACGGCTTAGCTGCGGTGATCAGAGGGGTTTCGCCCTCACCATCCTCATCCAGTTCGATATCGGTTTCCGGGGCCTCATCCTGAGCCTGCTCTTCGGCCGCGTCGGCCAGAGGCATCAATTGGGTATACAGGTCCGTCATCCCCTCGCCATGCTCGCCCGACAGTCGGACGGGTTCGCCAAGGCCAAGGTTATACGCCTCAAGCACACCGGCATCGGCGGCTGAGCCTTCGGCCTTGTTCGCCGCAAGGATCACATGTTTCGAACGTTTGCGCAGGATATCGGCAAACAGCTCATCGGTCGGTGTCACGCCAACCCGCGCATCGATCATGAACAGACAGACATCCGCCATGTCTACAGCGCGTTCTGTCAGTCGACGCATCCGACCCTGAAGGCTGTCATCGGTGGCGTCCTCAAGCCCGGCGGTATCAATCACGGTAAAACGCAGATCGGCCAGACGCCCTTCGCCCTCGCGCAGGTCGCGCGTCACGCCGGGCTGGTCGTCGACCAAGGCCAGACGTTTACCAACAAGGCGGTTGAAAAGGGTGGATTTGCCCACATTCGGGCGCCCCACGATGGCGAGGGTCAGTGACATGACATTCAACTTTCAAGACTCAGACGCGCCCTTTAGCGCATCTTTTCGTCAACGGAAAGCGTGTAGATCACCTTTGGTCGATACGACATACAAGGTCTGCCCCGCCACGACGGGTGCAGTGGTGGCCCCGCCGGGGACCTCGACCCGGTTGACCAGCGCGCCATCGACGGGATTAAAGAAGCGCAGGTAGCCATCATTCGAGGCGATTACGATGCGCCCTCCGGCCAGAATCGGGCCGTAGTGAGCCACTATGGGACCACGACGGTTGGGTTTGTCCTTTACGAAGCCTGGCAAGTCCTGCGCCCAGACTACCTGACCAGTCGCTGCGTCCAGACGGATCAGCTGGCTGCGGTCGCTGACCTGGAAAATGCTGTTGCCCGCAGGCCAAACCGTATCAATTGCGCCTTCATCGGCGGTCCACTTTCGCTCACCGGAATCCGCGTCAAAGGCCACGGTGCGGCCCGAGTGGTTCCCAATATAAATCGTGTCACCCACCACCATCGGGCCACCGGTGACATCAACGATCTGCGCCGCCGCGCGTCCACGGCGCCCACCGGCCACCGAGGCGTTCCAGCGGCGGATGCCGCCACGACGGAACGTGGCCGACACATCGCCAGAGCCAAAGGCGAACACGGCAAATTCCTGCGCGATTACCGGAGCGGGCGCACCCAGGACGTTTCCGACGCTCGGCGTGGCTTGAATCTGCCAAGCGATCCGCCCGTCTTTGACATCCACGGCCCAGCCGGTCTCATCCCCGGCGACCAGATACAGCAAGCCGCCATTCACCAAAGGCGCGCCGCTGCCGGTGGCGTTCAACCGTTTCTGCCAGCGGGTTACGCCGGTTCTGGCATCCAGCGCGGTAAGGCGACCAAACCCGGATGACACATACAAAACACCATCAGCATAGGCCAAGCCACCGCCTGTGGCGTCCGCGTCGCCATCCTGCGCAGGGATCAGATTAACGCTCCAGACAGTTGCGCCTTGTGCGGATGTCGCGGTGACGTTGGCGCCAGAGTCCAGAGTGTAGATCAATCCGCCTGCTACGACAGGCTCGGCTGTGATGCGCTGTTTACGCGAATCCCCCTTACCGATGGAATTCGACCATACCCGTTGCGGAGTCGCGCGCAATTGCGCATGCGTGGTGCGGAACGCCGCTGTGCCAGGACTTTGCGGCCAGCTTACATTAGCTTGCTGGGCCGGCAGGCTGATAGGTTTGGCTCCACGTGTCTCAACCGCCTCGGAATCCGCAGCGGGGCGGATATCCTCACGGGGGCCGACCAGGATCACCTCGGCTTCCTGACAGGCAGCCAGTACTGTCAGGGAAAGAACTGCGACCGACGCTCCGACGCGGGAAAATAGACTTGTTACCATGATATTGCGCACTCGCCTGTCCAATATGTGTTCCGCCCCGGATTAGCCCTGCCGGGCTATCAGCGGTTCGGGTTCACCCCCAAGGGCTACAATCAGTTGCGCAGCACGCTGTTGCAGGTCAACACCGATCTCGGCATCTTGGCGCAGCGCTTGCAACCGCGCAATCGCCGCGTCGACATTGCCTTCAGACACATCCAGCAGCGCCAACTGCTCCTCCGCAAGCAAGCGCAACGGCGCACCCGGCGCAGCCAAGGCTTCGAATTGCTGGCGTCTGTCTGCGATGGGCAGGCTATCCGCTTGCAGCAACAAGGCTTTAAAAGCCGCAATCGCCCGGTAGATCTCAGGCAGGTCCCCCTGCACCGCAATGGTGTTCAGACTTGCAACCGCATCCGCCTCGGACCCGGCTTCAACCTGGGACGCCGACAGCAACATATTCAGGACTGCATCTCCACCCGGCGCCGCCGCCTCAACCTCCGACAGGGAAGCAGCACGTTCCGCCGAGTCGTTCAACGCCAGAGCCGCTAGAATCGAGTCGCCCAGATCCTGGGCCTGTCCGGTTGCCCGCGCCTTACGCACCTCGTTGAAGGCCGCGCCGCCGACGATCAGAACCACGGCCAGCACACCGACCCAGCCCCAGCGCCGCAGCAGCAGGTAAAGACGGTCCCGGCGGACCTCTTCGGTCACCTCATCAATGAAACTGTCGGTGTCGCTCATCCCTGCCCTCCGGGGCTGTAATCCGTGGTGTATGGCGCCATGTCATAACCCGCCACATTTGCCAAGCCAAGGGTCCGAATTCGCACATTTCCCACTAGGCGGCACAGGCTTGCGGAAAAAAGTGAACCAAACTATTCAGTTTAGCGTGGAAAAGCTGCATAATCAGCCCCACATTTAAGTACGTGCGTCAACACCATCTTGGCGAAAATTTCTGGGAGAAACCCTTTATGCGCTTGATTTCGCTGGTAAATGCGGTTCTGGTAACAGTCGCACTGTTCCTGCTGGTGTTCGAGCGCGATGCGTTGTTTGCATTCGCAGGGCGGGCCGAAGCCGACGAAACAAGCGCAACCGAGTCGCCTGAACCAACATCAGATGCTTCGGACAAGTCCGCCGTCAACGTGGTTGCCCTGCGTTCAGTCGCACGCGAGATTGACAGCGCTGTGTTGCTGCGGGGCCAAACAAAAGCCAATCGTCAGGTCGAAGTTCTGGCCGAAACCACCTCGACCGTGATCTCGGAACCCAAGCGCAAGGGCACCTTTGTCGAGGCCGGGGATTTGCTGTGTGAACTGGATCCCGGCACCCGCCCGGCCAGTCTGGCCGAGGCAATGGCCGCCAAGCTTGAGGCCGAAAGCCGTATCCCCGAAGCCGAAGCTCGTTTGGAAGAGGCCCACGCATTGGTGGCCGAGGCCGAGATCAACCTAACCGCCGCGCAAAGACTGTCGGAAACTGGCTTTGGGTCGGAAACGCGGCGGGTTGCCAGTCAGGCCGCCATGCGCACCGCCGAGGCGGGTATCAAAACTGCCGAGGCAGGTCTGGAAGCCACGCGCGCCGGTATCGAAGCCGCCATTGCCGAGGTCGAAGCGGCCCGGCGCGAGATCGACCGTCAAACGATCGAGGCCCCGTTCAAAGGCCTACTGGAAAGCGACACTGCCGAACTTGGCAGTCTGATGCTGCCCGGCTCGCTATGCGCCACAGTGATTCAGCTTGACCCGATTAAGCTGGTGGGCTTTGTACCCGAGACAGAGGTCAACCGCGTGATTGTCGGGTCTGAGGCGACGGCGCAACTGGTTACAGGCCTTCAGGTGGCTGGCCGGGTCAGCTTTCTCAGCCGGTCCGCGGACGAAACTACCCGGACATTCGAGGTGGAAATCACCGTCCCCAACCCTGATTTGACAATCCGCGATGGCCAGACGGCAGATATCCGTATCGCGTCCGAAGGCACCAAGGCGCACCTGCTGCCGCAATCGGCCCTGACCCTCAGCCGTGAGGGGCAAGTCGGCGTGCGCACCATTGCGGCGGGCAACATTGTCGCCTTCCAGCCGATCCAACTGTTGCGTGACACGTCCGAAGGCGTCTGGGTCGATGGCCTGCCTGAAACGGTGGATATCATCGTGATCGGGCAGGAATTCGTGACTGCGGGCGTGAAAGTCGCCCCCACCTACAGGAACCTGACCGAATGATCGGAATCGTCAGCTGGGCCGCTGGCCGGGCCCGTATGGTCCTGGCCTTTATCGCCATCTCGCTGGTGATTGGCGGCTATGCCTATATTGGTCTGCCCAAAGAAGGCGAGCCGGATATCGAGATCCCGGCCCTGTTCGTCTCGGTTCAGTTCCCCGGCATCTCGGCGGAAGATTCTGAGAATCTGTTGGTCAAGCCGATGGAAACCGAGCTGGCCGATCTTGATGGTCTGAAAGAGATGACCTCGACCGCCGCCGAAAGCTATGGCGGGGTCGCGCTGGAATTTGATTTTGGCTGGGACAAGACCGCCATCATGGCGGATGTGCGCGATGCGATGAACAGCGCTCAGGCCGAATTTCCGGAAGGGGCCGAGCAATATTCGCTGACCGAGATCAACTTTTCCGAGTTCCCCATCGTCATCGTCAACCTAACCGGCGCGGTACCCGAGCGCACAATGGCGCGCGTCGCCAAGGACTTGCAGGACGATCTGGAAGCGATGGACTCGGTTCTTGAGGCCGGTATCGCGGGCAATCGGGACGAACTGCTGGAGGTCATCATCGACCCCCTGCGTCTTGAGGCCTACAACGTCACCGCAGCAGAACTGATCAACGTCGTTCAGAACAACAACCAACTGATCGCCGCAGGTGAGGTCGAAACCGCACAGGGTACATTCTCGGTCAAGATCCCCTCGTCGTTCAAAACGGCGCAGGATGTCTACGACCTGCCGGTCAAGGTCAATGGCGACCGGGTCGTGACCATGGGCGAGCTGGCGCAGATCAACTACACTTTCGAAGACCGCGAAGGCACCGCAAGGTTTAACAGCGAATCCACGGTCGCCTTGCAAGTGGTCAAGCGCAAGGGTTTCAACCTGATCGACACGGTCGAGGACGTCAAAAAGACCATTGCCACAGCTCAGGCGAAATGGCCCGACCAGATGCGCGCCACGATCGAACTGGGCACCTCGAACGATCAGAGCCGCATCGTTGGCTCGATGGTCAGCCAGCTTGAAGGCTCGGTCCTGACGGCGATTGCGCTGGTGATGATCGTCGTTCTGGCGTCGTTGGGCACGCGGGCGGCGCTGTTGGTGGGGTTTGCGATCCCGACCTCATTCCTGCTGTGTTTTGCCTTCCTTGCCGTTATGGGCGTCAGTATTTCCAACATCGTGATGTTTGGCTTGATCCTTGCGGTGGGGATGCTGGTCGATGGCGCGATCGTTGTGGTGGAATATGCTGACAAGCGCATCAAAGACGGCGTCGGGCCCATGCATGCCTATGTCGAGGCGGCGCAACGCATGTTCTGGCCTATCGTGTCGTCAACCGCGACCACACTCTGTGCCTTCCTGCCCATGCTGTTCTGGCCCGGCGTACCGGGTGAGTTCATGGGCATGCTGCCGGTCACGCTGATCTTTGTTCTGTCTGCCTCACTGATCGTTGCGCTGATCTACCTACCCGTGATGGGCGGCGTGTCTGGCCGTCTGAGCCGTGTGTTCGACCATGCCGCAGACTGGCTGCGGGTCCGCCTGTCCTGGCGCGCACGTGTCGCGCTGGTACCGCCTGCGATGCTGCTAATCTTTATGGGCGCCATACAAGTCCTGAACCCGGCCTATCTGATGCCTGCTGGCAGCTCGGGCGGTTTGGTATTCGGGGCCATCCTGTTCACGCTGGGGGCGTTTGCCGGCTCTGTCACGCTCAGCGCCGCTCGGATTGAACGCGCGCCGGACCCGCATGTGCACACCGCCCGCGAACACACTCGCTTTGGCCATGTGATCAAGTTTCTAGTCGGCAATCCGATCATGCCGGTGGTGTCGATTCTTGTCGTAAGTGCCGCTGTTGTCATGGTCATGATCGCCTATGGCAACAACAATCGCGGGGTCGAGTTCTTTGTCGAAAACGAACCCGAACAAGCCACTGCCTATGTGCGCGCCCGTGGCAACATATCCCTGGCTGAAATGGACCAGATGGTTCTAGATGCCGAACGGATCATCGGATCGCACCCCGCCGTGGTCAATGTGTTCTCTTTCGCTGGAGAAGGTGGCCTGACGCAGAACAATGGCGGCGCGCAGGCCCCCGCTGACACCGTGGGCCGCGTTCAGTTCGAGATCATCCCATGGGAGGATCGCCCAACCATTTCCGAGCCAATCCTGTTTGGTCTGCTGGACCGTCAGACCATCGCGCCAGAGTTTGACGGCGATGTCGTTCTGGACGAGTTGAATGCCGAACTGGCTACCATTCCCGGCATCGTGGTCGAGATTCTGCCACTGGAACAGGGCCCGGCCTCGGCCAAGCCGGTACACCTGCGCCTGAAGGGCGACAGTTGGCCTGAGCTGACTGCTGCCACGCAAACCGCACGCGGAGTGTTTGACGAAACGCCGGGGCTGATCAAGATCGAAGACACCCTGCCCCTGCCCGGTATCGACTGGCAGATCGACGTGGACGTTGCCAAAGCGGGCCGGTTTGGCGCGGATGTGGCGACCGTCGGTGCCATGGTTCAGCTTGTGACCCGCGGCCTGCTGCTGGGCGAAATGCGCCCCGACACGGTCGATGAAGAGATCGAAATACGCGTCCGACTGCCCGAAGATGACCGCGTGCTGTCAACGTTGGATACCTTGAAAGTGCGCACAGCGGACGGTCTGGTGCCCCTGTCTAACTTTGTGACCCGCCAACCTGTCGCCAAACTGGCCGAGATCAATCGCGTCGACCAGCAGCGTTACTATGATGTGAAAGCGGATGTTGAACCGGGCTTGGTCGATATGATCGCCATGTCGACCGACAGCGAAGGACAGAGCATCGAAGACAAGCGTCTTGCCTTGGTCCGCGAGGTTCAGGATGATGCGACCTCTACGCTGTCAACGATCGACGGTGGCAATGGAAAGACCTATGAGGTCGCGCAACTAACCGGCGCTGCGGATATGCAAGAGGTGCAGTCCCAGGCTGAAACCGCGACCTACCGGCCCGTGACACCGAACGAACGCATCGCGCTGCTGACCGAGTGGCTGGATAACGATCCCTTTGGCCCCGCGATTGCGTGGGAATGGACCGGAGATCAGGAAGAACAGGCCGAATCCGGTGCCTTCCTGGCGAATGCCTTCCTAGGGGCGCTGGGGTTAATGTTTGTGATACTGCTGGCGCAGTTCAACTCGCTCTATAACTCGGTGCTGGTGCTGCTGGCGGTGGTCCTGTCGACCACCGGGGTGCTGATCGGCATGATGGTGATGCAGCAGCCCTTCTCGATCATCATGACCGGGACGGGCATCGTGGCTCTGGCCGGGATTGTGGTGAACAACAATATCGTTCTGATCGACACCTATCAGGAATACAGCAGCTATATGCCCCGGATCGAGGCGATCATACGCACCGCCGAATCCCGTATCCGCCCGGTCTTGCTGACCACGCTGACCACCATGGCCGGTCTGACGCCGATGATGTTCGGCCTGTCGCTGGATTTCATCAACGGTGGCTACTCGATCGACAGCCCGACTGCGCTGTGGTGGAAACAGTTGGCCACCGCCGTCGTGTTCGGGCTGGGCATTGCAACGGTGCTGACGCTGATCGTAACGCCCTCGATGCTGGCGCTGCGCGTCTGGGTCACGACCTACGCCCTGTGGCTAAGCCGGTTGCTGATGCGCGTCACGGCGGGTGAGAACAGCCCGCTTGCGCAAGAGGTCGCGATCCGGCGTGCTGCCCGTAAGGCGCAAGCGTCCGAAATGGTTTGGGATGATTCAACGGCAGATGACCGCGATCAGAAACCGGGTCATCCGCCTGGTCCACCGCTGAAAGCTGCCGAATAGAACTGGGTCAACCGCCGGAAAGCCCTTATAACCGGGTCCAGGACTGGTGCGCGCAGATATGATGCTCGCACCCTTTGACCTTGAGCGTATCGCCCTGCAAGGTCATCTGCGGTACCGCGTCCACATTGATCAACGGCACCCAGAACTCACCGCCGCCATAGCCACCTCCGCCTTGGCTGGACACGTCCCAGAACAGCTTTTTGCCAATATTGGGCGTCTGCACCTCTTTCCCCGAGGAATCATAGGCCGACAGAATCTGACCGCAGAATTTGTCGCCGCACGCAGTGATCTTGATATGCGAGGTTAGGTTCTTGCGGTCCGGTTCAGTCTTCCACACTCCGACAATCGGATCATCTGACGCGAGCGCTGGCATCGCGCTCAGAACAATTGCGGCAACTGCCAGTTTCAAAGCAATACGCATCACCAGACCTCTAACCATTGGGGGCAGTATAACAGGTTATGCAGCTTGGGCATCCGATTGCTGACGGCTCCACAACTGGGCGTAGCGGCCCTGACGTTCCAGCAGCTCGTCATGGGTGCCCTGCTCCAGAATCTCACCTTGTTCCAGCACCACGATCCGGTCCGCTTCGGCGATGGTACTCAGACGGTGGGCGATGGTCAGAACCGTGCGCCCTTCGCCCGCGCGGGCTAGCGCATCTTTGATGTCCTGCTCGGTGTCTGTATCCAGCGCCGAGGTCGCCTCGTCCAGCAACAGGATCGGCGGGTTCTTGAGCAAAGTACGTGCGATCCCGACGCGCTGCTTTTCTCCGCCCGACAGCTTCAGGCCGCGTTCGCCGACCTTCGTGTCATAGCCTTCGGGCAGGGTCACGATGAAGTCGTGAATCTGCGCAGCCCTTGCGGCGGCCTCAACATCCTCTTGCGTGGCGCTATCGCGGCCATAGGCGATGTTGTAGCGGATCGTGTCGTTGAACAGGACGGTGTCCTGCGGCACCACTCCGATCGCTGAATGCAGGCTGGTTTGCGAGACATCCCGCACATCCTGCCCGTCAATCTTCAGCGCCCCACCTGTCACGTCATAGAAGCGGAACAACAGCCGCCCAATGGTGGATTTGCCCGAACCTGTCGCCCCAACGATGGCCACCGTCTGCCCCGCCGATACGGTCAGCGACACTCCCTTCAGGATTTCCCGGTCCGCGTCATAGCCAAAGCGCACATCCTGCAATGTCACTTCGCCGCCCGTCACCTTTAGCGCGGGCGCATTGGGCTTATCCGTCACCTCGGCGGGTTGTTCCAGCAGATCGAACATCTGCCCCATATCGACCAGAGCCTGCCGGATCTCACGATAGACCGTGCCCAGAAAGTTCAGCGGCACGGTGATTTGGATCATGTAGGCGTTGACCATGACGAAATCACCCACCGTCAGCGCTCCATTCTGCACGCCGATTGCGGCCAAAACCATGACCCCGATCAGCCCGCAAGTGATCAAGAACGACTGTCCGAAATTCAAAAAAGCCAGCGAATACGCCGTCTTGAGCGCTGCCCCCGCATAGGCCTTCATAGACACATCATAGCGTTCAGCTTCGCGCGTTTCGGCGTTGAAATATTTGACGGTTTCGAAGTTCAGCAGGCTGTCTATGGCACGTTGATTGGCCTCGGTGTCCTGATCGTTCATCTCCCGGCGCAGTTTCACCCGCCATTCGGTCACGGCAAAGGTGAACCAGATGTAAAGCGCGATGGTGACGGCCACGACGACCAGATACCACACGTCGAACAGCCACATCAGGATGATCGCGACCAACAACAGTTCGAGTATCAACGGACCGATGGAGAACAGCAGGAACCGCAACAGAAACTCGACACCTTTCACACCCCGCTCGATGATGCGGCTAAGGCCGCCGGTGCGGCGGGTCACGTGATAGCGCATCGACAGTTGGTGTATGTGCTGGAAGGTCTCTAGCGCCAAGGCGCGCAGGGCGCGTTGACCCACGGGCGCAAAGGCCGCGTCGCGCAGCTGCTGAAAGCCAACATTCATCATGCGTGCGATGCCATAGGCAACGGTCAGGCCGACGGCCCCCAACGCCAGCGGCGGCACGCCGTCTCCGGCCAGGCTGTCCACCGCATCGCGATAAAGGATGGGTGTGCACACCGCGATCACCTTGGCCAGCACCAGCATGGCCATGGCGATCACAACACGCCGTTTCACCCAAGGCTCATCATCTGGCCAAAGGTAGGGCGCGACCTTACGGATCGTGCGCCAACCCGACCGTCGCTCGTCGGTTTCAGGCTTATCTGCGGATAGCATAGGGGCTGCTCGTCTCATCACGTACCAGAACTGCGGTCAGAGATTAGCCCCTGACCCAAGAGGGCCAGAGGTACAGGATTATTCAGGAATGGTGAAGACCTGCCCCGGATAGATCAGATCAGGGTCGCGGATGGCACTGCGGTTGGCCTCAAACACGCGCACAAACAGCAGACCGTCGCCATAACGTTCCCGCGATATCGCCCAGAGCGTATCGCCCTCTTGCACGGTAACGGATCGGATAGCCGGGGCCTCAGCCGCGGCTGCAGCCGCGTTGGACGCCTCGGCCGCGCGCAGAACCTCCAGCGGTTCGCGTTTGAACGGCGTCTCCAGCCGGCTGACAACGGTGCCGTCAGAGCCCACCTCATCCACGCGCAGGGTGTAGACGCCGGGGTCGACATCCTCCAGCTCACTGCGCCATTTGCCGTCATCGGCAGGCGGCAGGTCATCCACCAACTTATTGTTGAGGTAAAGCCGAACGACCGAGCCATCCGGCACGCGCCCGGTCAGCTCCACATCTCCAGTGTCCGAATACCCAATTGTATCCAGTGCTACCTGATCCGCGTCTTCCTGAGGTGTTGCAGGCTGCACCAGCTCGACCCCATCTTCACCTGAGCGCAGGATTGCAACCTGCTGTTCCGGTTCCTCTTTTTTGGGCTCTGGTTCCACTGCGGCGACTTGCTCGTCCGCCGCGGGTTCTTCAGGAGCTTCTGCAGCCTGTTCTTCCTCGGACGCAGTGTTCTCTGCAATCTGTGTACCTTCATCCGCCGATGGCGCAACGTCTTCCTGCACGGTCGCCGGGGGTTCATCCTGGACCGGCTCAGCCTCCACCACAGGTTTGGGCAAGGCTGCGATCAGGTAGTCATCCGAGCGCACGGGCTGATCCTGCCCATCGGTTTCAAGCGTCAAACCACGCGCCGCACTGGAAAACGGGATCAGGACGAACTCGGCAAACTGTCCGCTGCGATCCACGGTGAAACTGTGCACCGTTTCACCATCCAGCAGCACTCGCACCACCGAGCCCGGCTCGGCATTACCCGACAGCACCGCGTTACCGTCGGGCTCGACAAAGATCTGATCAAGGCTGGGCGGGATTGTCTCAGGCGCGGCCTCGGCCGTGTCTTCCGGTACTGGTTCAGCCTCAGCCGGAGCAGCATCCTCAGCCACCTCCGGTTCTGACGGTGCGGTCGTCTCGGGCTGCGTTGAAGCAACGGGTTCTTCGGACGCAGCCGGTTCCTCCACCGCGGCCGACGTTTGCGCGCTTTCGGTCGGCGCGGGCTGTTCGGGGTTGGCTTCTGCTTGTGGCGCAGGGTCTTCGGCCACAGGATCGAACGCGCCGGACAGATAGGCCCCGCCCGCCCCGATCAAAACCACTATTCCGGCGATCACCCCCCAGGTGAAAGTACCGGAGCTTTCGCGTCCAGACTGATCGTCCATTCTTTTCCTTCCACTCCGCAGCGCAAATGCTTTGACTTCCACGCATTCTGCCTGACGGTTGAGCCAATCTATCAATCTCGCTATCAGGGGTCAAAACCCCAGATACAACCCCGGAGAGCCTATATAATGACCCAGAAATCTGTCTGTGTGTATTGCGGGTCACGCAATGGTGTTAATGCGGCTTATGCGCAGGCTGCAAACCGGTTCGGACAGTTGCTGGCGCAAGAGGGCTGGCGACTGGTCTATGGCGCCGGAGATGTAGGTCTGATGGGCGAGGTTGCCCGCGCCACGCAGGACGCTGGTGGCGACACGTTCGGCGTCATCCCCGTGCACCTGCTGCAACGCGAGGTTGGCAAGACCGATCTGACCCGCTTTGTCGTGACCGAAACGATGCACGAGCGCAAAAAGGTCATGATCATGAACGCGGATGCGGTCGTTGTGCTGCCTGGCGGCCCTGGCTCGCTTGACGAGCTGTTCGAGGCGCTGACATGGCGGCAGTTGGGCCTGCATGACAAACCCATTCTGGTGATAAATGTGGATGGCTACTGGGACGCGCTGCACGATCTTGTGCAGCAGGTCATAGGTCAGGGCTTTGCTGATGCATCGCTGGGTGATTTCATCACATGGGTCGATGGGCCGGATGCAGCCATGGCCAATCTGCGGCATTTGTTGGAACCCAGCATAGGGTAAGCAGGCGACCACGTCACCTGCTTTCAAAACTCCGCTTAAATCGCTGGTTTCAAACGATTGATCAGCACCTGCTCGACCTTGTGGAGCGGATGATTTGTCAACGTCTTGTCGACCTCGGCGACCACTTTGCTCAGCACCTCTCCATGAAGGCGACGGCGCAACAGGCCCAGAACATGCGGACTGGCGACCAAAACAAGGCGTTGATACGCGCCTTTCAGCCCCTTGCGGTTCAACAGATTGGCCACATCCTGCACGAACAGGGATTTCGCATGCGCTTTCCACTTGGGTTCTTCAACGGCAGATTTCTGGTTCGGACCCGCATCCGCCCGCCGCCCGGCGCGATCTGAGGGCTTGCTGCTGGCCCCATCGGTTTCTTCAACAGAGACAACCACCAGATTGGGGTCTTCGGCGTCGGTGATATTCTCCATGAACAAAGCCTTTTCGCCATCCGCGATGACAATCCAAGTTCCCTGTGAAAGTGCGACCATCGTGATCTCCTGCTATGGTTTTATGTGACCATCCCTTGTTCAACAGGCATAGGTATCCTGTTGCGCACCAACGGTTTTTCCGCGCGCTGTTTGAGTATTTTTAGTAGATTGGCGGTTCTCTCCCTCCGCCTAATATAGCTAGGGACGACCGGGGCCCGTACAATACTCGTTCAGATTAATTCGAATTTATCAGCGGGAAACCACCGATGGGTGAGCCAGATGCTTCCAAGCGTCAGCAGGCCTTCCAACAAAAAAGACTGGCTGCCCTTTTTCGAGCAATTCAACAACGTCTTAGCGGGCGCAGCAAACTGCGTGCTCTCGCGTCTGCCAGTTCAGCCTTCAGCTTGGCGCCTGAACAAAAAACCGAACGTTTAAAATTTACTGGACCGGTCGTTCACCCGCCAGAAAGTCAGTCATTTGGTGGCGCGTATTTTCCTTGGTCAACATCACCGCTCCATAAACGCGCTATTCTGGAAACTGTTTTCCTGTCAAAATTGAATTCTAATTTCTGCTTTGGAGGAGCGCCGTTCTTTTCTGTAAACATATAGTCACCAACATTCTCCCGATTGCTGGGACGAGATTTCCACAAATCCGTGAACTGTGGCAGTCGCTCGTCCAGCGCACTGGCCAAATCATCAAGTTCATCTTCAATTTTGAAAACGCGGGTAGAATTTGATCGACTAACTGCGCGAGCATATGAAGAAAGCCGATAGTAGCGTGACCAAACTTCGAACTTTGACTTAGAGCGGCGCCACAACCATCCTTGTGACGTACCGTATAGCCAATCCGATTGGCTTAAGTAACCACATTGCGGATCGTAAGCAGAATCCCACCATGGCCGTCCATTGCTGTCATATCTTGAGAACTTAAAATGCGACCTGACTCTTAGCCAAGGATTTCGGATGGTGGTAAACACAAATGCGTCGTCTAGCGAAACTCCAAGAGAACTGAGTTTATTTTCTATAGCTCGGCGGTCGGGATGCTCCTCCCAGTCCACAGAGCCGACCACAGCGAAGTCAGTGTGTCTCTCGTAGGTAATGTCATGTAAAAAGCAATAGTCGTGCAACGCATTACACATTGTCACGCTCCCGGCTTTCGGAGCGTTTAGGTAGAGAACCTTGTGCTTTGGAAGCCAGATCATTTCGTAGAAACCTTTACTTCCAAAGTACTGGGAGAACACGATTATACATTCGGGCGTTGTGTACTACAATGGCCTCTTGCTCTTGAAATCGTAGCGCCAGGACGCGTGCCCTAAGTGGAACAAGGGCGAGGCTGTTGCCACTTACTAAGTGCGTGGCTGACGGCGTTCTGTGCTTATGAATTAGCTAATCTTCGCTGTGGGCTCGAACCTCGCATCAGAACGGCAAAGCGCTGCGGACAGTCGGTCATCTTGAACGCTCCGCCGTTCAATCAAAAAAGGCCCACTCGCTTACGCAAGCAGGCCTTTCAATAACATATAACCGGTCAGCCGATCACATCCGCGAGGCGACGTTTTCCCAGTTCACCAGATTGTCCAGGAAGTTGCTCAGATACGCGGGGCGCTTGTTGCGGAAGTCGATGTAGTACGAATGCTCCCACACATCACAACCCAGCAGGGCGGTCTGACCAAAACACAGCGGGTTCACGCCGTTCTCGGTCTTGGTCACGGCCAGCGCGCCGTCAGCGTTCTTGACCAGCCACGCCCAGCCCGAGCCGAACTGACCGGCACCTGCCGCGCTGAACTGCGATTTGAATTCGTCAACCGAACCAAAGCTCTCAACCAAAGCCTTCTCCAGCTCGCCGGGCATGGCATTGTCGCCGGGGCCCATCATCTCCCAGAACTGGTTGTGGTTCCACAGCTGGCTGATGTTGTTGAAGATACCATTCTGGGCGACAGCATTTGCGTCATAGGTGCCCACGATGATCTCTTCCAGCGACTTGCCGTCCCATTCGGTTCCGGCGATCAGCTTGTTGCCGTTGTCGACATAGGCCTTGTGGTGCAGGTCGTGGTGATATTCCAATGTTTCCGCGGACATGCCCTTGGCTGCCAGCGCGTCATGTGCATAAGGAAGATCAGGAAGTTCAAAAGCCATCTCGGCCCCCTGTTGAAATGATTGTTGCGGTTCCAAAGGTTAAATGCTTTGGCAACGGCCATAGGTCAAGGGCAGAGACAAGAAAACCCGGAGGTCCGCGATGCTGACACAGGCGCGCAAGATGTTTTACCGCGCCCGCGGGTACTATGCTGGGTCCCTGAATGGTGAAGCGTTTCACCTGGATCCCTATCACTCGAAATTCTGGCGCAAGGCAACTGCAGGAAAGTGGGAGCCAGAGACATTCGCGGTTCTGGATGAGCACCTTTCACCCGACCGCGACTATCTGGATATCGGTGCGTGGATCGGGCCAACGGTTCTGTATGGCGCACGCCGTGCACGGCAGGTCTGGTGTTTCGAGCCTGATCCCACGGCGTTCCGCTATCTGGCGTGGAACCTGGATCTGAATGACATCCGCAATGTCTCGGCCTTTGGGGTGGCCTTGTCGGATCAGTTCGGCGTCGCCCGTATGGCCTCAGTCCGGGGTGAGCCCGGCGATTCCACCAGCTCGCTGCTGCATGATGGCGCTCATGGTACTGACGCGCTGACCATTGCTTGGGATCAATTCCAGGCGGTGAATGACCTGTCCCAAGTGTCACTGGTCAAGATGGATATTGAGGGCGCCGAATTCACCGTGCTGCCCAGCCTGATATCATTTCTGGAGGAACACCGTCCGGCCCTGTACCTGTCGACCCACGCGCCTTTGTTGCCAGAGGAGCAGCGCGCTGACAGGATGGCAGCATTGGCGCAGCTCTTGTCATTCTATAAGTCCTGCAAGGATGCGACCGGGGCCGAGGTCGGATTGCAGTCCTTTACCTCAGCCCCTGCCCTGACCGGTTTCCAAACATTCCTTCTGAACGGCTAAATGCCAATCTGACGTTCCTTCGTTCAATACAGGTTCGGACTGGGAACCGGCTTACACCGTCCGACACCACTGGGGCGGTTTACAACGTCCACCATTGGAAACCGGGCTGTCATGTCAAACCTGTTTGTCTTCGGGTCGAGACGCGCCATGTAGGACACCCGAAGCTTTTGGGTCGTGCTGGTCGACAGCGTCACTTTCCATTGCATCTGATACTGCTCTTTTCGGTTGACCTTGAATTTTGTGTCCATCGGTTTTTCATCCGACCAGCCTTTGTATTCGTTGTACGAGGCAATCGCCCCATCGTAGGCGCGCGCGCGCTTGTTGTCCGCATCCACGCTCAGCAATACCCGAGGGGGAATCCAGCCCTGCGCTTCCATGCTATGCAATTCACAGTCATAGTTTACAATTTCCGCCTGAGCCATTGTTCCGGCGATAGAAAATGCCAGCGCGACGAGTGCAACTTTCATCTATATTTTTCCTTCATTTGGTTAATTTGGTGTAGTAACTGCTCTGCAATTCCCCTCTGCGAAACCGGAACGTGAAAATACAGCAAGGTAGGATTCCGACCGGGCTGTCGCTTTCATATTTTTGCGATCCAAGAAAACCGCGAACTCTTGATCCTTCAGATCAACAACGTCCGAGCGTGATGCACTGGAAGAAAGAGTGCGCCCTGTATCAGAATAGACATAGTCTTTTCCGGACCACGCGATTGACAGGTTTCGGACGCCGTCGCGCTTGATGCGGGCGTGCCCTGGCAGTGTTTCGACATTTGGCAGCTGCACCTCGTGAAGATAGGCAGACCGGCCATATTCATCGACTGAAAAGACAAGATGCTGAGGCGTAGGGCTGCCGACAATACCCGGACCGAAATCGCACTCGAACGTCTCTTTGAAAGTTTGAGAGAGTGAAGCGACCGGGATGATGGTTAAAGCACCAATGAGAGCAATTGCGCTTGAATTTGGCCTCACTTGCCAACCCTTTCGCTATTCAACTTGAAAACTCAATCTCAACGCAGGTCCCGTTCGCATTGCCATCATGGGACGTCTGCACATTGGATCTTGAACTCGCAATTGCGCGCATAGTCTGGCGATTCAAAAAGATTGAAAATTCTTGACGCCCAATATCCAGAACTTTGGTTCTGGGGTCGCCAACCCTGGTACGACGACCGTTTTCGGAAAACGTATACGGCTCGCCGAACCAACTGAATGAAAGTAGACGATAGCTGGTTCTGTTGATCGAAGCCCAGGTTTTCGGAGTATTGATTCCCTGCATTTCAACTTCGTGAAGCACAACCGAATGTTGACTTTCATCAACTGAAAAAACGACTCGCGTTGGTGTTGGACGGTTTACCAGGCCTTTACCGAAGACACATTCAAACGATTCTGCATATGTCTCGGAAGCGGCAAAGTTTGGCAGGCTCAGACCGGCAATGAAGCCATACACAAGTAATTTTGAAATTCTCATTACCGACGTCACTATTAATATTTCGTCTATTGCTACTGCATAGGTCAGGCACCCGCAATGGGGGAAAAACGTAGCACGGCACGACAATAAATTGTGCTGCAAAGTAGGCTTTACCGACTAATTGGGCGCTCAAAAAGAAAGGCCACCAGTACAAGACATGGTGGCCCTACTTCAAAACGATAAAGGTTCAGATTCAGTAGATCCCGACCTCGCTGCCCGGTTGTGCGGCCACTTTAAGCAAGTTGAACGCGTAATCCGCAGCCGAACGGAAACAGACAACGCGGAAAGTCTCAGTGTCGTCCATCCAGAACGCCCCTGCGATCTGTGCAAGGCGCGAGCGGCGGATTTGACCGGGTTGGAAGGCCTCGGCCGACAGCTCGACCGGGGCAATTTTTCCCAGAACCTCGCGGGCACTGGTGCCCGAGACACGGAACACAGCCCGCGCGTCCGACACGTTTACAGCCAACGAATGGGTGCCGCTTAGTGTCTTGGTCATGGCCGCCAGCTTGGCGTCGACTTCGGCATAGGGCACCAGCACTAGCAATTCGTCCGAGGACATCCAGCACACGCCGGACTCACCTTCCACGAAAGCTTCGCGCTGACCGGGCATTTTTTGCCCGGTTGCGTCTTTGACGGCCTTCGCCAGCGCCTTATCGGACAGATCGCCGCGCAGCGTGATCATGCCTTGCAGGCCGCATTCTTCGACTTTGGCGATGCCCTCAAAGCTGGCGTGGTTCAGTGCGCTGATGGGTTCAGACATTCTGCTTCTCCCCGTCCTTGTCGTAAAAGATCGGGTCAACGATCTTGGCTTTGTAGGTTTTGCCGTCGGTGCCCGGGAACTCGACAATCTCGCCCATCCGGTCAGGACCGTGCTTGATCAGGCCCATGGCGATGCCTTTGCCCAGATTGGCCGAGTAATAGGTCGAGGTCACGCGCCCGATCATGTTGCGCTGACCGTTGGCATTGACGCCTTCGCCCACCGCATAGGCACCATCGGGAAGGACAGAACCATCCACAGTCTCAAGCCCGACCAGTTTCCAGCGGTCCGGATCGGCCATGTGGCTGCGTGTATGAGCGCGCTTGCCCAGATAGTCCTCTTTCTTTTTCGACAGCGCCCAGTGCAGCCCCAGATCCTGCGGGATCACGGTGCCGTCTGTCTCGTCGCCGATCATGATAAAGCCCTTCTCGGCCCGCAGGATGTGCAGACATTCGGTGCCGTAAGGCATCACGCCGAATTCTTTGCCCGCGTCCATCAGAGCGTCCCAGAAGGCCTGACCCTGAGATGCGGGTACCGCGATTTCATAGGACAGTTCACCCGAGAACGAGATGCGGTAAGCCCGCGCATCGAACGCGCCGATCTTGCCGTCACGCCATTCCATGAAAGGCAGCGCTTCTTTCGAGACATCCATGCCGCCGCCTGCTTGGGCGTTCAACTTCTCCAGCACCTTGCGGGCGTTGGGGCCAACAACAGCAACCTGCGCGTATTGCTCGGTGACGTTCGCGACATAGACTTTCCAGTCCCACCACTCGGTCTGCAGCCATTCTTCCATGTGACCATGGATACGCTCGGCACCGCCGGTGGTGGTGTGGCACAGCCATGTATCTTCGTCGATCCGCGCGACAACACCGTCGTCGATCAGGAAGCCGTTCTCTGAACACATCAGGCCATAGCGGCATTTGCCGACCTTCAGCGTGGACATCATGTTAGTGTACATCATGTCCAGGAACTTGCCCGCATCGGGCCCTTTGACGATCAGCTTACCCAATGTCGAGGCGTCCAGCAGGCCGAGGTTTTCACGGGTATTCTTCACCTCGCGATTGACCGCGTCATGCACGGACTCACCGGGACGGACATAGGCATAGGTCCGACGCCAATGGCCCACCGGCTCCCAATCGGCACCGTTCTTGTCGTGCCAGTTGTGCATCGGGGTTTGACGGATCGGCTGGAACACCTCACCGCGTGCCTCACCGCCGATCGACGCCAGCGAGATGGGCGTATAAGGCGGGCGGAAGGTAGTGGTGCCGACCTTCGGAATCTCTGAATCCAAGGCATCAGCAAGGATCGCCAAGCCATTGATGTTGCTCAACTTACCTTGGTCGGTCGCCATGCCCAGCGTGGTGTAACGCTTGGTGTGTTCGACGCTTTCGTAACCTTCGCGCGCCGCCAGCTGAACGTCGGATACTTTGACGTCGTTCTGGAAATCCAGCCAGGATTTCATCCGCAGCCCGATCTCGGCATTCGCCGGCATCAGCCAGACCGCCGCCATCGGAGCCTCAGCCGTGGTCTCACCGACCGGGGCCTTGGTGCGCTTCGCTGTGAACCCGGCCGCCTTGGCCGCTGCTTTACCCGCCGCATCCGCGTCGGTCAGAACATCGCCCAGCGCCAGCGGACCATTCGACGAGCCCGCGGCCAGCACGAACCCTTCACCATCAGCGCCCAGAGGAGGCCGCGACGGGTCAGGCCGGAAATGCGCCTGCGCCTCATCCCAGATCAATTTGCCGCCGCAATGCGACCACATATGCACGACCGGAGACCAGCCGCCCGACATGGCGACCGCGTCGCACTCGACCTCTTCGCGTGCACCGCCGATGCCTTCCTGATTGCACAGTTCGACCTTTTTGACGCGTTTGCCGCCCTTGACCTTGGCAATGGCTTTGCCCGGATCGACCTGAATGCCAAGCTGGCGCGCCTCATCGGCCAGCGGTCCGGCTGTCGTGCGCGCATCCACGATACGCAGAACCTCGACACCGGCCTGTTTCAGGATGATCGCAGTGCGATAAGCGTCATCATTGTTGGTCGCAACGATTACGCGGTCGCCGGGGGTCACGCCCCAGTTCACCACATAGTCGCGCATGGCCGAGGCCAGCATCACGCCCGGCACATCGTTGCCCGCAAAGGACAGCGGACGCTCGATCGCGCCGGTGGCAGTTACAACCTGTTTGGCGCGGATGCGCCACAGCCGGTGACGTGGGCCCTGAGTGCCCGGCTTGTGGTCGGTCAAACGCTCATATCCCAGCACGTAACCGTGGTCATAAACCCCGGCCCCCATGCAACGATTGCGCATCGTGACGTTGTCCATTGCTTCGAGTTCGGAAACCAATTGTTCCACGAACTTATCCACAGGCTCATCATTGATCGTACCACCGTCAACCGGAGCCCGGCCACCCCAATGGGCAGTCTGCTCGATCAGCATGACTTTGGCACCGGACGCGGCTGCCACTTTCGCAGCCTGAAGACCCGCTACACCGCCGCCGATTACCAGAACATCGGTGAAGTGGTAGAAGTGCTCGTACGTGTCCGCATCGCGGTTGTCCTT
Source organism: Ruegeria lacuscaerulensis (assembly GCF_013034685.1). Classification (GTDB taxonomy): domain Bacteria; phylum Pseudomonadota; class Alphaproteobacteria; order Rhodobacterales; family Rhodobacteraceae; genus Ruegeria; species Ruegeria lacuscaerulensis_B. The sequence continues at coordinate 417,226 of NZ_WQGO01000001.1, forward strand.
GTCAGGCGCTTTGCCAAGACCCGCGGACTGACGGATGAACGGCTCGTAGACGTGTTTCCAGAACGGCTTGGGATGAATGAACATCTTGTAGTAGAAGCCCGCCGGCAAGAAGCGCGACAGGTGGGTGTTGATCGACCCGATGTCAAACTCGAGGTTCGGCCAGTGGTTCTGCGAGATCGACGTCAAGCCATTGAACAGCTCGGTCGTGGTTGCGCGCTGGTTCGGCTCGAACCGGTTGCCCTGCCCCAGACCGACCAGAGCGTTCGGCTCTTCCGCGCCGCTGGCGACAACGCCGCGCGGACGGTGATATTTGAACGATCGGCCCATCATCATTTGATCATTGGCCAGCAGGGCCGAGGCCAGCGTGTCGCCCTCATAGCCCTGCATCGAGGTGCCGTTGAAACTGAATGTAACCTGTTTCGACCGGTCGATCAGCCGGCCTTGATTTGCGAGACGGGTGCTCATGTTGCGGACCTTTCGCAGGCGGAATTACGGGTGGCTGGGCGGATCATTCGAACTCTCTCCAGGTCCAGCCGGGGCGCTTGGCGGTGATCGCCTCGCGGATTTCTTGCGGTGGCTCGGTGGTCTGAGCGGAATAGGTACCGAAGACTTCGAGCGTGTCGGTCGCACGCGCCGCGTGGAACCACTTTCCGCAACCATTGGCGTGGCGCCAGCGTTCGAAGTGAACGCCTTTGGGGTTTTCACGCATGAACAGGTAGTCGTGGAACTCATCATCCGACGAGCCGGGGCCATAGCGCTTGAGATGCGCCTCGCCGCCAGCGGCCAGTTCGGTTTCTTCGGCATCGACGCCGCAATATGGGCAATTCAGGATCAGCATCTGGTCATCCTTTCGGCAGCAGGTACACGGCAGTGTCCTGCGAAATCAGCGTGTCGGGCGCGTAAGATTTTTCGACGAAAAATCTCATCAGTGCGCCACCCCGGCGGCGACGCTTTCGTCGATGAAGCGGCCCTCTTTAAAACGGTCCATCGTGAAGGCTTCGGTCAGCGGCGAATGACCCGTGGCCATCAGCTGCGCCATACCCCAGCCCGAGCCCGGAATGGCCTTGAAGCCGCCCGTGCCCCAACCAGCGTTGATAAAGCATCCACCCAGAGGCGTTTTCGACAGGATGGGTGAGCGGTCGCCGGTCATGTCCACAATACCGCCCCACTGGCGCAACATCTTGAGGCGCGAGATCATCGGGAAGGTCTCGACCAGCGCCCGCACGGTTTCCTCGATATGATGGAACGAACCGCGCTGGGTGAAGTTGTTGTAAGCGTCAGTGCCGCCACCGATGACCATCTCACCCTTGTCGGATTGCGACATGTAGCCGTGCACAGTGTTGGCCATCACAACCACGTCCATGCAGGGTTTGATCGGCTCGGACACCAGCGCCTGCAGCGCCACGGCCTCAAGCGGCAAACGGAAGCCCGCCATCTCGGCCAGCTGACCGGAATGGCCCGCGACCACAATGCCCAGCTTGTCACAGTCGATCGCGCCTTTGGTGGTGTCGACGCCCACAACGCGGCCATTTTCCTGACGCACGCCGGTGACTTCGCATTGCTGGATGATGTCCATTCCCATGGCCGAACAGGCTCGGGCGTAACCCCAGGCCACCGCATCGTGACGCGCGGTACCACCGCGTTCCTGCCAAAGACCGCCCAAAACCGGATAGCGCGGCCCGTCCAGATTGATGATCGGCACCAGCTCTTTGACGCGCTCGGGCGTGATCCACTCGGTCTTCACGCCTTGCAACGCGTTGGCATGGGCCGTGCGTTGATAGCCGCGGATCTCGTGCTGTGTCTGCGCCAACATGATTACGCCGCGCGGGCTGAACATGATATTGTAGTTCAGATCCTGGCTCAGATCCTCGTAGAGGCTGCGTGCCTTTTCGTACAACGCCGCCGACGGGTCCTGCAAATAGTTCGACCGGATGATGGTCGTGTTCCGGCCGGTATTGCCGCCACCCAGCCAGCCTTTTTCGATCACGGCGACATTCTGAATGCCGTAATTTTTACCCAAGTAATACGCCGTAGCCAAACCATGACCACCGGCACCGACGATGATCACGTCGTATTTCTTCTTAGGCTCGGGCGAACGCCAAGCGCGTTCCCACCCGGTGTGATAGCGCAGCGCTTCACGCGCCACAGCAAAGGCTGAATAGTGTTTCATAAGCGAATCCATCCGGTTCGGTGATTGTGCGAAGGTATGCCGCGTAACGACACTATACCCCTGCCGTTCAACGCCGTAATATCGCACTATTGCGACATAGCGCCCAATATTGCGTGTTGTAATCGTCTCGCGGCCATTTGTCCCTTTTTTCTACGCGCCTGCAGGTCTAAGTCAGGGCAGCTATACTGGAGCTGTCATGACTTTCTGGGCCCTCTTGATCCTCACCGCGCTGCTGATTGCCGCGTTCCTTGGCTATGCGATGTTCAGGGGGCGTAAAAACCGTGAACCCGCCGCAGCCTACGACCTGCGTGTGTATCGCGAGCAACTGGCAGGTGTTGATCGCGATCTGGCGCGGGGCGTCGTCAGCGAAGCGGACGCAGAACGTGTGCGAACCGAAATCTCGCGCCGCATTCTGGCCGCTGACGCGCAGATGCAGGCGCAAACGGATCAGGATGGACCGCCGCTCTGGGCCAATGTCGTCGCAATCTCGGTCGTTGCTGCCGTTTTAGTAGGCGGCGGATTCTGGATGTATCGTCAGATGGGCGCGGCCGGACTACCGGATCAGCCACTGGAGCTGCGCAAGGAGATGGCCGAAGCCTTACGGGCCGACCGCCCCAGCCAGGCTCAGGTCGAGGCCGACCTACCCGCCGCTCCACAGCCGCAACTGGACGAAAGCTACGCTGCCCTACTGGAGCAATTGCGTGAGACAGTCTCGGCACGCCCCGACGACCTGCAAGGCCATATCCTGCTGGCGCAACATGAGGCAAACGCAGGGAATTTCCGGGCTGCCTACGCCGCGCAGCAGCGGGTGATCGAACTTTCCGGTGACGCCGCTCCGGCGGATGCCTATTCGCATCTGGCCGAGATGATGATCCTGTCGGCCAATGGCTATGTCTCGCCCGAGGCGGAAGAGGCGTTGAAGCAGGCATTGCAGCGTGATCCGCGTCATGGCCCTGCAAACTACTATCTGGGGCAAATGATGGTTCAGGTCGGACGTCCTGACATCGGCTATCGCATCTGGATCGACGCCCTGCGCGTCGCCCCACCCGGCGCGCCTTGGGTCGAGGCCATCTACGCCCAGCTTGACGATCTGGCTTTCCGGGCAGGCGTGTTTAACCCGCCAAATATCCCGGCACCGTCCGGCCCTAGCCGTGAAGACATCGACGCCGCCGCGGCTTTGACGCCAGAGGAACGGCAAGAAATGATCCAAGGCATGGTCAACCAGCTGTCAGATCGTCTGGCCACCGAAGGCGGTCCGGTCGAGGATTGGGCGCAGCTTATTGCCGCTTTGGGGGTTCTGGGTGAAGGCCAGCGCGCGATTGATATCATGAAAGAAGCCGTGGACATCTTTGCAGGCGATACCGAGGCGCTGGAACTGCTTGACGCAGCCGCGTTTCAGGCCGGGATCGCGCAATGATCCACGACGCGTTTGAAGATTTCGCATCGGCTCTTGCACCAATGACGGCGCTGATGGGGCTGGATCTGGGGGAAAAGACCATTGGGGTCGCGGTCTCGGACCGGATGCGCGGCGTGGCCAGCCCTCTGGAGACTGTTCGACGCAAGAAATTCACGCTCGATTCCGCACGCCTGCTAGAGCTGATTGCAGAACGTGAAATTGGCGGAGTTATTCTGGGCCTGCCGAAAAACATGGACGGATCCGAAGGCCCCCGGTGCCAGTCTACCCGCGCTTTTGCCCGCAATATGATGCGTCTGATCGATGTCCCCATCGGGTTCTGGGACGAACGCCTCAGCACTGTTGCGGCAGAAAAAGCACTGCTTGAGGCGGATACGACACGAAAACGTCGCGGACAGGTTATTGATCACGTCGCCGCCGGTTATATCTTGCAAGGAGCGCTGGACAGGCTGCGCTTTCTGTAAGGACGGATGACGCCTATGACAAACATGGTCTGGAAACGGAATGAGGTCGAAAGCCCTTGTGTCCAGATTTGCGTCGTGCACCCGACAGAGCGGATCTGCACCGGCTGCTATCGCACCATCGACGAGATCTCGCGCTGGTCCAAGATGGACAGTTCCGAACGTGCCGAGATCATGGAGTCCCTGCCCGACCGCAAGCCGCAGCTTGCAAAACGGCGGGGCGGACGGTCGGCGCGTCTGAACAAATCCTGACCCTACCTCCCCGGTTCCCGACCCCTGTGCCGCGCCTGCGCCGTTGCAGGTTGGTCTGAACTCCGAGGGGGTCAAGTTCGAAGACATTTTGTGAGTGAGTGGCAACCCACAACGGCGCGTTTCGGCATTTTTGTTGCCCCGCGTGGTCGACGGGGCAAACATTGGGACACTAGATTTTTTCTGACTGGTCAATCAAGAACAACATGTCGCCAAATGGGCTGACTTGGCGTCAATCCGCCGATCCTGACACTAGCCAGCGGCAAGCCAGGTCTTTGCGTTATCTATCTCTTCTGCCGGGAAAAACTGGGTACGCGCACCCAGCACATGGCTTGCGACGCGTTGCGCCAGATGTTGCCACGCCTTGTCGCCCACGATAGCCGCGCGATCCAGCCGTCCGATATGGCCGCTTGCCAGTCGGAAATGCGCAGCTAAAGCCGTAAGGCCCCGCCAGCCGTCAAAAGCGCTGAGGTCGATCAGCAGACGAAACCCGGTCTTGTCGCGCAGCAGATCGTCCAGATGCGCCCCGGCCTTTTGGTATTCGTCGGGGTCCAGCTTGCCCAACAGGCTGATCTGAACACAGGGTCCGCCCAAATCGGTCACATGGATCGAGCCCAAGGATTCGCGCAACCACCGCCGCGCCTCTTCGATATCGGCCAGTTCGAAAACCTGCATTGGACAGGGCATGATCGGCGCGGCCAGACGAGTGCTGGTCTGCACCCACCCCTGATCAGCCACCACGGCGATCCGATCAAAGCCGCGCCAATGGCTGAGACCCAGCTTGGTATCCGACCACGCCGCCCCCAGGTCATAGCCCTTGAACTCGGGCTGAACGACGGCCATCAGGCGCACGGTCTCATGCTCTGCCAGCGCCGCTTCGATCGCTGGAACAAGCGTTTCGCTGTAATCGGTGCTGGTGACTTCGCCGGACAGCTCGACCTCAATCTGCGCGCCGTCCGAACTTGTGTGAACCGTAATCATACCCCTAAACCTCCAAACCAAAACAATGGCGGCAGGTTACGGAGATTCGATCCACTCGGCCACACCCCCTGCGCATTCGGGGCGGAAATAGGCAATCATCCGACCGTCCGGCCCAGCATTTGCACCATCCGGCCACGGCGCGACCCCGTGCAGGCAATGGCGATGCAGCAAATACGCCTCGCCAGGTTTGGCGGTCAGTTCGATACGCGGGCAGGTGTCGAACACCTCGCGTCGGGCGGTTTGGTAGATGTCGGTGATATCCACCTCGTGCAGCCTGTCGCGGGGGTGATCCATCAGTGCTTCTGCAAAAGCGGCGCGCAGGATTTTATGGCTGCCCTCCCACAGAACCATGGGTGAGGCATCAGCACTGGCATCGGTCAGCGGTATTCCCAATATCCACGCGTGCGGCTCATCCACGCGGCGGCGGCGGTCCGGTCCCGTCGGGCGCAGACCATCCACATGCGCCGCATCCCGATTGCGTCGATACCGCGCTGCCGCCTCATTCTCGCCCCGGCGCGGTTTGGGGTAGCCGGGATAGATGATCGAGACCTGACCTTTGTGCAAGGGCAGTGTTCCGTACTGTTCGACAATAAACCCCATGGCCTGCCCGGACAGGACATCCGACTGCCCGACCCGTCCCTGCGCATCATTGTCCAGTGCATCTACGCCGATGAACCAAGTGCCCTCGCAATCCACCCATTGTGCATGGGCCGGATCCGCCACCGAGGCGCGTGCCTGTGGCAAAGCGTGCCGCACCCAATCAGCCAAAACCGGATCATAGGGGAACTTCACCCAGCCCCTCTCGTGGAAATCCATCACAGCCCCACCGCCTTGCGCAGCATGTTCAGCGCGACCAATGTCAGAAAGACCGCAAAGACCCTTTTGAGTGGTTTCGGGTCCATCGCATGGGCCAGTTTTACGCCCCAAGGCGCCGTAATCATGGTCATTGCGACCACGATGGCGAAAGCAACCAGATTGACCGCGCCGATGGTCAGCGGCGGGCGGTGTTCGGGCGCGATGCCCAGAAACAGAAAGCCGATGACCGACGGCACGGCGATGATTACACCAAACCCGGCAGCCGTCGCGACGGCACGGTGAATTGGCGTGTTGAACAGGCTCATAAGCGGCACGCCGAAACTGCCCCCTCCGATGCCCATCAGGACCGACAGGAACCCAACGCCCGGAGATAGGACCGCACGCCGCACGCCCTTGGGCATCGCGTCACCTAGCCGCCATTCCGACTTGCCCAACCCCAAATAGGCCCCTATTACCATCCCAAGTACGCCGAACAGCGCCTGCAATGCCTCGGTTCGCAGGGCCGACGCCACCATCACGCCGAGGATTGCGCCCAGCGCGATGCCCGGCCCCCAGCCTTGCAGGATCGACCAATCCACCGCACCTTTCTTGTTATGGGCCAGAACCGAGCGGATTGACGTGACAATGATTGTGGCCAGCGAAGTTGCAAGACACAGCTGCATCAGTTGCGGACCGCCATAACCAAGCGTTTGAAACGCATAGAAAAAGGCCGGAACCAGAACGATCCCACCGCCAACACCCAGCAATCCGGCCAACACGCCCGCGAACGCTCCGATCACAAGCAAAAGTGCCAGCATCTGAACCAGCAACATCGTCTCTGGCATCTTTCCCCCATCCCGACCCAAAGGCCGCGTTTTGAATTCTCACGCGTCAGTCAAAGGCGCAACGCGGTCGAGCGCCTGCAACATGACCTCAGGCCCTGCCCCGTCCTGCACGGCCCCTTCGGACAAGGCCCGTCGCCAGGCACGCGCGCCGGGACGCCCAGCGAACAGACCCAGCATATGGCGGGTGATCTGATGCAAACGCCCCCCCGCGGCAAGGTGCTGCTCGACATATGGCACTATTTTTTTGACCACATCGATCGCATCGGCGGCCCGCCCGGTCCCGTAGATCAGCGGGTCCGCCTCTGCCAGAATATCGGTGGGCTGGTGATAGGCAGCTCGGCCGATCATGACACCATCCAGCCCCTGATCCAGATGCTCTTGCGCCTGATTCAGCGAGATGATGCCGCCATTGATCGACACATGCATATCGCTGAACTGCGTCTTCATCCGGTGCACCAAATCATAATCGAGCGGCGGGATATCGCGGTTTTCCTTGGGGCTGAGCCCCTGCAGCCACGCCTTGCGCGCATGAATGGTGACGCGTTCGCACCCTGCCGCGCGTATGGCCTGAAGAAAGGCGGGCAGAACCTGCTCCGGGTCTTGATCATCAACGCCGATCCGGCATTTGACCGTGACCTCGACATCGACCGCCTCGCGCATCGCGGCCACGCATTCGGCCACGCGGGCCGGGTCTTTCATCAGCACCGCGCCGAATGTGCCCGATTTCACGCGGTCCGACGGGCAGCCGCAGTTCAGATTGATCTCATCGTACCCGACCTCGCCTCCCAGACGCGCGGCTTTCGCCAGTTCGGCGGGGTCCGACCCACCCAGTTGCAGCGCTACGGGATGTTCCTGCGGGCTATAGTCCAACAGATGCAGCGCCCCGCCGCGTACCAGAGCGGGGGCCGTGACCATCTCGGTGTAAAGCAGGGTCTCGGCGCTCAGCAGACGGTGCAGATACCGGCAATGGCGGTCTGTCCAATCCATCATGGGGGCCACGCTCAGGCGCGCTGCATTTCGTATTTCGTTCGTCACCAGGTTCGCCTTACACGCTCAAGAAAGGCACCTTTACAAAGCATTTGGTGCCGAATTGCCGATTCGAGTGCGGCACCCTTTATCACATACGCTCGAAACGAACAGCAGCAGGCGACGAAACGCGGCCGCATTCGATCAAGGCCGGTCAACAGGCGAAAAGCGCGTCAGTACTTTTCCGTATGGGTCACAGCGCGCCACCCCTTGGGCAAAGGGGCGCTCAGCAACTCATGCGCGCGGGTTTTCATGACAACCGACGCGGGGTCGCCGCCACGCAGTTGATCTGCCGCCTCAAACGCTGCAATCGCCTGCTCGAACCGTTTGGCCCGGTAATGTGCCAGCCCTTGTTCGTAGGCCAAAATCCAGTCGTCAGGGGCGTCGAACCCATCTCTCATGCCGATCAGCTCATAAACCACCAGCTCCTGATCCCGCCCAAAGAGGGTCAGTGTGTCCAGTTCCCGCACGACAATCGCATCGCCCGCCTCGCGCCGCGTTTCCGGGCCGATCAGGATCAAAGTACCAAAAGACCGGTTCGCCCCTTCCAACCGGCTGGCCACATTCACCACATCACCGATGGCCGTATAGTTGAGCCGCTGTTCCGAACCGATATTGCCCACCAGAGCTTCACCACTGTTCAAACCGATGCGCACACGCAGGGGGTGCCCAGCGTCGTCCACGATACCGGCCTCATCGACAGCGGCGATCAGGTCCAACGCGGCGCGGCAAGCATTTTCGGCGTGATCGGCATCGGTACGCGGAGCGCCCCAGAACGCCATTACCGCATCCCCCATGAACTTGTCGATGGTGCCGTCATGGCGAGTAATCGCGGTCGATGCCGCGCTGAAAAACGGCTCCATCAATTGTACGATGCGCGGACCCAGCTTTTCGGACAGCCCAGTGAAGCCGGTCACATCGCAAAACAGGACTGAGATCCGTTTTATGTCCCCGCCCGGTTGCGATTTGATGCCCTCGGCAACCAGCATGCGCACTAGATCGGTCGGGACATATTTGCGAAAAGCCGACAAACCGGCCGCCATGCTCGCAGTTGCAGCAGACAGATTGGCCAGTTCGGACAGCTTCGAGGGCCTGCGCGAGATCTCTTCGACGTCAAACCGTTCGATTTTGTTTAGGTCTTCGGCGATGCGCGCCAGCGGTTTGGCCACAATGCTGCGTGCCAGCCAGATCGTCGACCCGATGGCCAAAGTCACCACGACGATAAGAATATACAGCAGGTTGATCAGCGTCTTGTCGATCCCTGACAAGAACGCAGATTCCGGTATCACCGTGGCCACCCGCCATCCATAAAACCCCAGCGGGGTCAGTGCGACCGCGTAGGGAACCCCGTCGATCACCACCCTCTGGTTCTGGCTGCCCGCCGCTTTGGCCTTGGAGCCGCCTAAAAGCTGTTCGCCCGAGATCATGGCAACTTCGTAAAGTTCGCCTTCGCCCATCCGCGCAGGCGTCACCTCATCCGCTTCTTGATCAGGAACAGCGATGACCTTGCCATCCGCGTCCAGAATAAAGGCCGCCCCGAACTCACCGGGGTTCAAAGTGGCCAGAAAGCGCGAAAGCCGGTCCGTTTCGATCGCGACGGCCAAGACACCTTCGCGTCTGCGGTTCACATCGACAGGTCCAGCAAACGCGTAAACGGTTTTGTTGCTGCCCGGCAAATCACGTGCTTCGATCCACCCCTGAGAGTTCAGACCCATGAAATTCCCAAACCACGCGTGGTCACGGGGGTCATAAGTGGTCTCCGAAAAGGTGCGCGCCTCAAACTGAATGTCGCCGGGGATGAAAATATACTGGTCCTTACGCAACATGCGGTCGTGGATTTGGTCGTCAATTTCGACCATCTCAAGCCCACCATCACCCAGACGATGCGAGGCAAAGAAATTGCCGTCCGGCCAGCCAAAGAAAATCCACGAGATGTTGGGCTGTGCCTGCAATTGCGACAGAAACACGAATTCGCGCTTATCGGCCTGACGGGTCTCAATAACGTTTTGCACAAAGATCGTACGCACCGCCGCCCAGGCGGCCTCGGCCGAGCCCAGCGTCGCGCCCACCTCGGTACGCACGGTATTGGCGATCTGCGTGTTGATTTCTGCAGCCAGCATGCGGCTGTTATCGCGCGCCGTCGTCCACCACAAGGAATGGACCACAAACGTCGAGACGCCGATCGAGAAGGCAACCAGGATTGAGACAGCGATGCCGACGCTAAGTCGCATGAACGCTCCGAAAAAGTAACGTTTGACACAGTATTCCGTTCAGAACGGAAAAGAAGCAAAGCTTACTTTGATTTTGCGCGAAAATCTCACGCAAGTGTTAAAGATGCGTCATCACGCGTCATCGGCAAACCTGCAAGCAGAGGTAGAAACACCCGCGCAGGATTGCCACGCCGCAACCGCGCTGTGGATCACTGGCCATAGCGGCTCAGGATCATCTCAACGCTGCTGTTGATCGTGTCGGTCATTTCGGCCTCGCTCAGGACACTGCCGGTGAACACCATCGGCCAGAACGCCCGCGCCTTGATCAATCCGATGAACTCCTGCCCGGCGGCGTCGGGGTCGTCGATTTGCAACTGGCCGTCCTCTGACGCGTCCCGCAACATCCGAATGAACACCGAGGTCTTGTCCAGTTTGCCCTGCGCTGCCGCCGCAAGTTCGGGACTGCGCAAAACTTCGCTGATCACCATACGCGACATTGCCATCACCTCGGGCAGCATCAGAATACGCCCTTCGGCCCAAGCCAGTTCAGTCAGTTGCTCGCGGATATCGCGGCCCTTTTCATAGCGGATATCCAGCACACCGGCGAACCGGTTCGACAGCTCCACCACGATAGACCGGAACAAATTTTCTTTGCTTTCGAAATACTTGTACAATGTGCGCTTGGACACTTCGGCGCGAGCAGACACACGGTCCATACTGGCCGCCGCGAACCCCTTTTCCTGGAACTCGGCGACGGCAGCTTCGATGATCTGAGCGTGTTTGGCCGCATTCGGCGCGCTGATGTCGTTCATATCTGCAAGCTATAAGCCCATTGACAGAGCAAGGTCAAACACTAGGTAAACGCATGGGTTTACACTGATGGGAGCGTCACCTATTGTAAACCCGCAAGTTTACCAATTCAGGTAACCAGCCCAACATGGAGTATCCCCCTCATGTCACTGACCTTGAAACTGAACGGCCAGACCCACTCGGTCGATGCCGAACCCGGCACGCCCCTTCTGTGGGTGATCCGGGATGAATTGAAGCTGACCGGAACCAAATTCGGCTGCGGCGTCGCGTCCTGCGGTGCGTGCACCGTGCATCTGAATGGCGAGCCCGTGCGCTCGTGCCAAACTTACATCGAAGATGTCGAAGATGCTGAGATCACGACGATCGAGGCCGTCGGCGACGACAAGATCGGTGCCGCAGTCCAGCAGGCCTGGGTCGAACTGGACGTGGTTCAGTGCGGCTATTGCCAGTCTGGCCAAGTGATGTCGGCTGTCGGGTTGCTGTCCGAAAACCCCAAGCCCTCGGCCGAGGAAATTGACGAATACATGTATGGCAACGCCTGTCGCTGTGCCACCTATCAACGCATCCGCGCCGGCGTCCAGCGCGCATCCGAGATTCTGGAGGCCTGATCTATGACCATCAACACCTCTCGCCGTGGGTTTCTGAAAGGCGCCGCTGCTGCCGGTGCCGTGCTGCTGGTCGGCGCCCGCCCCGATGGCGCGCTGGCGGCGGCCTCGTCCGAGACCGCTCAGTTCAACCCCTTCGTGAAAATCGATGCTGATGGCACAGTGACGGCCATCGTGAAGCATTTTGAAAAGGGTCAAGGCCCGGCCACCGGCCTGCCGACGCTGATCGCCGAGGAAATCGGCCTGACCATGGATCAGATCGAATATGAATTCGCGCCGTCGGACCCGAATGTCTATAACAACCTTCTGTTCGGTCCCTTCCAGGGCACCGGCGGGTCGACCGCGATGGCGAATTCCTGGCTGCAATATCGTCAGGCAGGCGCTGCCGCACGCGAGATGCTGATCAACGCCGCCGCCCAAAGCTGGGGCGTGGATGCGTCGGGCATTACCATCGAAGAAGGCATCGTCAAGGCCGGTGACAAGTCCGCTCCGATTGCGGAGTTCGTGGCAGCCGCTGCTCAGCTAGAAGCGCCGGCCGAGCCACGCCTGAAAGACCCGTCCGAGTTCCGCCTGATCGGCAACGCAGCCGTGCGCCGCAAGGACTCGGCTATCAAGGGCAACGGTCAAGCGATGTACGCGATGGATGTGCATCTGCCGAACCAAATGGTCGCGATGATCAAGCGTCCTGAATCCAAGGGCGGAATCGCACTTGGCTTTGATGACAGCGCATCAAAAGAGGTCAAAGGCTATATCAGTGCCGCTGTTCTGCCCAATCAGGCGGGCGTTGCGGTCTATGCCGAAAACACCTGGGCCGCGATCCAGGCGCGTGACGCGCTTGCGGTCGATTGGGACATGTCGGGGGCCGAGACCCGCGACTCGGATCAGATCAGGTCCGAGATCATGGCCGCGCTGGATGCTGAACCCACCTACAACGTGAACAAGGCGGATATTGGAGCGGTTTCGGCAGCCATCGACGGCGCGGATAAGGTGGTCGAAAAGACCTTCTACTTCCCACTGCTGGCCCACGCACCGATGGAGCCGTTGAACTGCACCATCGAACAAACTGCTGAGGGTGACATCGTCCTGCACGACGGCGCACAGATGCCGACGGGCCCGCATATGGCCTATCAGCAGATATTCCAACTGCCACCCGAGAAGATCCACATCAAGACCATGCTGGCTGGTGGTTCCTTTGGCCGTCGCGCCACGCCCGATGCGGACTATCAGGTCGAAGCCGCGCTGGCCTTTGTGGTCACCGATCGCTCGCGCCCAGTGAAACTGGTCTGGACGCGGGAGGATGACATTCGCAGCGGTTACTATCGCCCCGCCTTTGGCCATAAAGTCCGTGTGGGTCTGGATACGGACGGTAATATCGTTGGCTGGCAACATCAGATCGCCGGGCAATCAGTGATAAAAGGCACCGCGTTCGAGGCCGTTCTGGTGCATGACGGCGTCGATCACAGCTCGGTCGAAGGTGTGACTGACAGCCCATATGCCATTCCTGGAATGGCCGTTGGCCTGACCGACACACCCAAGGCGACAACGGTTTTGTGGTGGCGCTCGGTGGGTCATACCCATACAGCCTATGCGATGGAAACCATGATGGACCTAGTGGCCGAAGCCGCAGGTCGTGACCCGGTTGAATTCCGTCTGGCCCACCTCTCCGACAGCACAAACCCCGATCAACAACGTAAGGCCGCCGTTCTGAAACTGGCGGTCGAAAAGGCGGGTTGGGGCAACGTACCCACGGGGCGCTCTCAGGGGATAGCGGTGCATAAATCCTTTGGGTCTTATGCGGCTGAAGTCGTTGAAATCTCGGGCGATCCGGAAAACGGCATCAAGATCGAAAAGGTCACCTGTGCCGTGGATTGCGGCATCGCGGTGAACCCCGACGTGGTCAAAGCGCAGATGGAAGGCGGCATAGGCTATGGCATCGGCCATGTGATGCGCGACCAGATCACGCTGACAAGCGGGGCGGTCGATCAGTCCAACTTCCCGGATTACGAGCCGCTGCGCATCAGTGATATCGCCGCCATCGACGTGCATATCGTGCCGTCCGCCGAGGCGCCGACTGGCGTGGGCGAACCCGGAACGCCCCCGTCCGCACCGGCGCTGGCAAATGCGATCCACGCGATGTCAGGCGTTCTGGTGGCCGAGCATCCGATGGCTGAAAACGGTGTCAGCTTCGCCTGACCCCCTGCCCCGCGCCGCCTGAACCCGGCGCGGGCTTAATTTGATCAAATTTCGTGACAAGGCGCGCCGTGTCGACTAAACCTCGGGAGAACCACAATGATGGAGCCCCCGATGGACCTGAGCGCCTTGCACAGTTTTCGCGTTGCAGCCTGCGACCTGAACGGTCAGTTGCGGGGCAAACGCGTGCCGCCCTCGTATTCCGACAAGCTGGACAAAGGGTCCGTGCGGATGCCGTTCTCGGCACTGAATGTGGATCTGTGGGGCGCAGATATTGACGGCAGTCCGCTGGTGTTTGAATCCGGTGATGCCGATGGTGTGTTGCTACCCACCGATCGCGGTGCGGTCCCTATGCCTTGGCTTGAGGTGGACACCGCACTGGTGCCCATGTGTCTGTACGACGACCACGGCACCCCCTTCGCCGGAGACCCCCGCCACGCGCTTGGCGCTGTGCTGGACCGTTATACCCAGCGCGGCTGGTCGGTAATCGCGGCGACCGAGCTGGAATTCACTCTGCTCGATTCCTCGGGCGCGCAGCCACAACCGCCGATGAACCCCATTACCGGGCGCAGGCTGGTGGATGAGGCTGTTCTGTCCATGGCCGAGATGGACGCGTTCGATGCCTTTTTCACCGAGCTTTACAATGGCTGCGCCGCGATGGGCATCCCCGCCCAGACCGCCATTTCCGAAAGCGGCATCGGCCAGTTCGAAATTAACCTGAACCATCAGGATGCGATGCGTTGCGCCGACGATACATTGCTTTTCAAGGTATTGACGCGCGGACTTGCCCGCAAGCACGGGTTTACCGCAACGTTCATGTCCAAACCCTATGCTGATGATGCGGGCAACGGGATGCATGTGCATTTCTCGGTCGTGGATCAGGCCGGTCGGAACGTCTTTGACAATGGCGGCCCCGAGGGGACGGACACGCTGCGCCACGCAGTTGCAGGGTGTCTGGCGGCGATGCCCGGTAGCACGCTGATCTTTGCGCCGCACGGCAATTCCTACACCCGGCTCGTGCCCGGTGCCCACGCGCCCACCGGTGCAAGTTGGGCTTACGAGAACCGCACCGCTGCCCTGCGCATTCCCGGCGGTGCCCCTGCCGCCCGCCGGATTGAACATCGCGTGGCCGGTGGCGACATCAACCCCTACCTGATGCTGGCCGCCGTTCTGGGTGCCGCGATGAACGGGATCGAGGACGCAGCTCAGCCGCCCGCCCCGATCACCGGCAACGCCTATGAAATCGGTGGCATGCCCCAACTGGCGGGCGATTGGGAGGCCGCGATCACTACCTTCGAATCCGACCCCAAAGTGGCGCGCATCTTCCCTGCTGATTTGATCCGCTTTCTGGCGATGACCAAACGGCAGGAAGTCCGACGCTTCGCCGAGCGTCCCCCCGAAGAGCACTGGCTAAGCTACGTCGAGGCCGTCTGACCCCCCTTGCCCGGCCCCTTTGGGTTCGTTAGAATGAATTTGATCAAATTTGGTGACTCATGAAAATCGGCATCCTTGTAACCGGCCACCCCCCGGACGAACTGTACGGTGAGTTCGGCACCTATGACGGCATGTTTCGTGCCTTGCTTGGGGGGAACGGGTTCACGTTCGAAACCTATAACGTCGTTGATGGAGAGTTTCCCGCCAGCACGGCTGCGGCTGAGGGCTGGGTCATCACCGGCTCGCGCCATGGCGCCTATGAGGACCATCCCTGGATACCCCCGCTTGAAGACCTGATCCGGGCCATCCGGGACCGTGGCCAGCCGTTGATAGGGGTGTGTTTCGGGCATCAGATTATCGCTCAGGCACTGGGCGGCAAGGTCGAGAAGTTTCAGGGCGGCTGGGCCGTCGGGCGCACCGACTATAACCTTGATGGCCAGACAGTTACGCTGAATGCGTGGCATCAGGATCAGGTGGTCGCCCTGCCCGACGGCGCGCGCGTCACCGGCACCAACGATTTCTGTCGCAACGCCATGGTGGCCTATGGCGACACGATCTGGACCGTACAGGCCCACCCCGAATATGGTGACGCCTTTATCCAAGGCCTGATCCAGACGCGCGGCAAAGGCGTGATCCCCGACGAATTGATGCAAGCGGCCACTGACCGCCTGCCCGCCAATGACGACAACCCCAAGATCGGGCAATTCATGGCGGAGTTTTTGAAGAAAGTGAGGGCCTGATGGCCGATTGGACCGAACAACTGCCGCAGGCAGCCCGCAGCTATTTCGACGGCCACCGACTGGATGAGGTCGAATGCATCATCTCGGACCTGCCCGGTATTGCGCGTGGCAAAGCGGTACCTGCCTCGAAATTCGCCAAGCAATCCTATTTCCACCTGCCAGACAGCATCTTTTACCAGACCATCACCGGTGATTGGGGCGAGGCCGCAGGCGAAGATGGATTCATCGAACGGGACATGATCCTGAAGCCCGACTTCACGACCGCATCCGCAGCACCGTGGACGGGCGACTGGACGCTGCAGGTGATCCATGACGCCTATGACCGCGATGACAACCCGATCCCGTTCAGTCCGCGCAACGTGCTGAAACGCGTGGTGCAACTGTATCACGACAAGGGCTGGAAACCCGTCGTCGCCCCCGAGATGGAGTTCTTTCTGGTTGCCCCCAACGTGGATCCCGCGCAGGAAATCAAGCCGATGATGGGCCGCTCGGGCCGTCCAGCGGCAGCGCGGCAGGCCTACTCGATGACAGCCGTGGACGAATTCGGACCGGTGATCGACGACATCTATGATTTCGCCGAACACCAAGGGTTCGAGATTGACGGTATCACACAGGAAGGCGGCGCAGGCCAGTTGGAGATCAACCTGCGCCACGGCAATCCGGTGAAGCTGGCCGATGAGGTCTTTTACTTCAAACGCCTGATCCGCGAGGCCGCCCTGCGCCACAACTGCTTTGCCACCTTCATGGCGAAACCGATAGTGGATGAGCCGGGCTCGGCCATGCATATCCACCATTCGATCATCGACATGGAGACCGGGCAAAACATTTTCTCGGGTCCACAAGGGGGCGAGACGGACGCGTTTTATCACTTCATCGCCGGGTTGCAGAACCATCTGCCCTCGGGTCTGGCGGTGATGGCGCCCTATGTGAACTCGTATCGCCGCTATGTGAAAGATCACGCCGCGCCGATCAATCTGGAATGGGCACGCGACAACCGCACCACCGGCATCCGCGTGCCGCTGTCGGGGCCTGAGGCGCGCCGGGTCGAAAACCGCATCGCCGGGATGGACTGCAACCCCTATCTGGGCATCGCGCTGTCACTGGCCTGCGGCTATCTGGGCCTGGTCCAACAGGAACGCCCGCGCCGTCAGTTCTATGGCGACGCTTACGAAGGCGAAGGCGATATCCCACAGGTCATGGGCAACGCGCTGGACCTGTTCGATGAAGCGACCGCCCTGCACGAGGTTCTGGGCCCCGAGTTTGCCCGCGTCTATGGCATCGTCAAACGCGCCGAGTATGAAGAGTTCCTGCAAGTCATCTCTCCGTGGGAGCGTGAGCATCTGCTGATGAATGTCTGAACTGCGATGAACCTGCTTTATTCCAACGACCGCAAGGCTGAATATCCAGCCAGCTGGTACGCGGCCACGGCCAATTCGATTGACCGCTTTCCTGTTCTGGCAGGCGATGAAAAGGCCGATGTCTGCATCGTGGGCGGCGGCTATACCGGCCTGTCCGCTGCACTGCATCTGGCCGAGGCCGGGTTCAGCGTGGTGCTGCTGGAGGCGCATCGTGTCGGCTTTGGCGCGTCGGGCCGCAATGGTGGTCAGTTGGGCAGCGCGCAGCGGATGGATCAGGAAGACCTTGAACGACTTGTCGGGGATGACGACGCAGCCAAGCTGTGGGATCTGGCTGAGGACGCGAAGGCGTTGGTCAAATCCCTGATCTCCAAGCACCAGATCGACTGCAACCTGAAACCGGGCGTTGCCGTTCTGGGCCTGTCGGCTGGCGAACAGCAGGAATTGCATGATCACGCGGCGCATCTGTCTGACCGCTATGGCTATAACCAGATGGAGCTTCTGGACGAAGGCGCGGGCCACGGTCTGTGCCCCTCGCCCGCCTATCGCGGAGGCTATCTGGACATGGGTGCCGCGCATCTACATCCGCTTAACTACGCTTTGGGTCTGGCGCAGGTAGCGGCCAAGGCAGGCGTGCGGATTTATGAGGGCACCGAGGTGACGGGGGTCGAGGAAACCGCACCCGCCATAGTCCACACCGCGCAAGGCAAGGTCACGGCCGATCACGTCGTTCTGGCCTGTAACGGATATCTGGGAGGCCTGAACAGCAAGGTCGCCGCGCGGGTCATGCCGATCAACAATTTCATTGCTGCCACGGAACCGCTAGGCACCGATGCCGCCCGTGTTTTGACCCGAGACGTGGCGGTGGCCGATACGAAATTCGTGGTGAACTACTTCCGCCTCAGCGCCGATAACCGGCTGCTGTTTGGTGGCGGCGAAAGCTATGGCTATCGCTTCCCGGCGGACATCGCCGCCAAAGTCCGCAAACCGATGACAGAGATTTTCCCACACCTGCGCGACGTCAAGATCGACTATGCCTGGGGCGGCACACTGGCGATCACCATGCGGCGGATGCCGTATCTGACGCGGGTTGCGCCCAATATCCTGTCCGCCTCGGGCTATTCCGGCCATGGGGTTGGCACGGCAACCCATGCGGGACAGTTGATGGCGCTGGCCATCCAAGGCCAAGCCGAAGGGTTCGACACCATGGCGCGCGTCCCTGCCCTGCCCTTCCCCGGAGGCCCCGCCCTGCGCAGCCCCCTGCTGGTTCTGGCGATGACATGGTTTGCGTTGCGCGATCGGTTGGGGGTGTAATTGCGGATCGGTTAATTGAGTTTCAGTAAGCTACCGAAATCGCGTAGCACCCGAAATCCGGCAGACATTGTGCCTCCGTCCAGATGAATCTTGCCTCGAACTGCCGCGCGTGAAAAATCCATCGCAGTCCAGAAGGCCCCACCTCGACCTACCCTTCTAGCGCAGTCCCTGGTCATGGCTTCTTGAAAATAGATGCTGGATGAATTCCACGCTTCGTGCCTTTTGCTCCAACAAGACATCGTGGCTTCTGATACATTTCCCGACATATGCCGCAATCCCCACGCATTTTCGGCGTCTAGTTCATCCACTCGAACCGGATGGCCTCGCCCCGCCAGATCGGGGCGCTTCACACCCAGCATTTCTTCGGTCGGCTTGCCGTGAAAGTTGACCTGATCGGTGGTGACTTCCTCACCCTGAGCAAAGGGCGTCTGCGTCCCAGCGCGGGCCGCGCATTCCCACTCTGCCTCAGTGGGCAGGCGATAAACTTCGCCCCCCACTTTCTGGTTGAGCCATTTTGTATATGCAAGCCCGTCCAGATATGACACATCGACGACCGGGTAATTACCACGAATGTCTATGCACGGCCCATCAATGCGCGGTGTGCAAGCACGCGGGATATGCCCCCCGCAACCTCCGTCGTTGACGCAGGCCATCCATTGATCATGGGTCACCTCGCTGCGCCCCATTGCGATAGGCATATCGATCGTTACCTGGTGAACCGGTCCCTCGTGATGGGCGATATAGGGCTCTTCCGGTGTCGCAAGACGAAATCCCTTTTTGTCCCAATGGAAGTTGCGCTTGGATTCTCCCGGTGCAGCGCCCATCAGAAACTCTCCCAACGGCAACACGATCATCTCGGGGCAGACGTCGCATTCCTGGAACATCTCAAGCGGCGCGACTTCGGTTCCGTCGGACAGGACGTATTGCGCATGAGCTGGCAGAGCGAGAATGGACAGTGAAAAAGCAAGTCTAGCAAGCATGATGGCAACAATCCGGACCGTGAAATGCAACATGTAGATTGTCCCATTGCCACCCGGATTCCCCTACGGATACAAGACGCAATCCGGCGGTCGGGATGCAATTGCCCCTAAATACAACAGTTCGGTGAAATTTCGCAGCATGTTCACGTAGGGGCTTGGATTGAAATTCTTTTAGCTTTATCTTTTCCAAAGATAGAATTTGGGAAAATCAAATATGACGCTTCCTCCTAACGTTCATGACGCCGAACCCATCCCTGCCGCCGCGCGTAAGGCCATCGACGCCCTGATGCAGTCGGGCGACCTGTTCCGCTATACCGCGCCGCAAGACGCGCCTGTTGCGCTGCTGGAAAGCGAATTCGCGGCCCTTTTGGGCACGAAATACGCGCTGGCGGTATCGTCCTGCTCGGCGGCCTTGTTCCTGTCGCTCAAGGCGTTGGGCCTGCCGCGGGATGCGCGGGTGTTGATCCCCGGATTTACCTTTGCGGCCGTGCCGTCCTCGGTCGTCCATGCGGATTGCATTCCGGTTTTGTGCGAAGTGGGCGAGAATTATCGCATCGACATGGCCGATTTCGAGGCCAAGCTGGACAGCGTTCAGGCCGTCATCATCAGCCATATGCGCGGCCATACATCTGACATGGACGCGATCATGGTACTGTGTGATGCGCGCAATATTCCCGTGATCGAGGATGCGGCCCATTCGCTGGGCACCACCTGGCATGGGCGTAATATCGGCACGATTGGCAAGGTCGGCTGTTTCTCATTCCAGTCCTACAAAATGATCAACGCGGGTGAAGGTGGTATCCTGATCACGGACGACGCCGACCTGGTGGCCCGCGCCGTGATCATGTCGGGCGCGTATGAGCATAACTGGAAAAAACACAAAGGCCCGCGTGGCGACAACTCGCCCGAATTGGAGCAAGCCTTTTCTCGCTGGCAGAACCAATTGCCGCTGTATAATTTGCGGATGAGCAACCTCAGCGCCGCCGTGATCCGGCCGCAGATCCCTGAGCTGGCGCGCCGCGTCAAAGACGGGCTCGCCAATCACGACTACGTGGCCGACCGATTGAACACCTCGCCTTATATCAACGTCCCTGCCCCGCTTGCGCCGGAACAACGTGCACCGGATTCGATCCAGTTCAACCTGGTGAACCTGAGCGATGATGATATCCGCGCCTTTGCCGCAGCATCCGAGGCGCGAGGCGTCAAGGTTCAGGTTTTTGGTCTGAGCGAGGACAACGCCCGCGCCTTCTGGAACTGGCAGTTTCTGCCCGAGCAGGTCGATCTTCCCCAAACACGCGAGATGCTGATGAAAGCGTGCGATGTGCGCCTGCCCGTCCGCCTGACACGGGAAGAGCTGGACGTGATCGCGGACATTCTGCTGGCCTCAGTCGGCGAGGTCACCGCCCCCGAGATGGCGTTCGGCACCTGAGCGTCAGCGCGAGGGTACGTAGACAACTCGACTGGACACAAACAGCGCCGCGATCCCTTCAGGGGTTGCGGCGACGCGCGATAAGACACCAGCCACAGCCAGCCCCGATGGCGTGTCAATCAATAAGGGCGCGCCGGAATCCCCCATCATTACAGGGCAATCCGCGATCATCAGCGCATCAGTGCGCCGAACAACCGGACATGGGTTCGCACGGCTGAGGACATGCGGCCGCACTCCAGCATACCCCGCGACCGATCCGGTCAACATATCCTGCGCTGTCAGAGGAAAAGAACCCAACGCCCGGCCAATCGGGTTCTCCAGTTCAAGCACCGCCCAATCCAGTTCAGGTCCGTCATTGAATGCAGTGCCTTGGCCTTCGGGCAGGACATAGCGCTTGGCGGTCGAGACCGCGGAGGCCTCCCCTCGCTGATACCCAGCAGCAAAGCGGATACTGGATGGCGGTATCCAGCGCTGACGCGCGGCATTGTAAAGGCAATGCGCGGCGGTCAGAACCAAATCATCCGCGACCAAAACGCCGGTGCAATGAGATCGCTGGGCCCTGCTGGCAAAATTGACTCGTCCGATTGCGCGCCATGGCGGTTCAGCCGCATCCAGTATTTCGCGGGCACGGATATCTGCGCAACCATCATCCACAGCAGACCCAAGCGTGCAGATCGGCGACCGCGGCTCAGAAAACTGCCCTTGCGCATAAACGAGCGCTGCCCAACACAGCACGACGCCCGTCAGCACCCAGCGCATGGCAGGTTCAGTTCAGTTTGGACAGTTTCTGCTGAAGCTCGGCAAGCTGCTTTTTGATGTCGTCCAGATCTTCTTTCGGTTCAGATTTGGCCTCATCTTCCTTGTCGGGGCCAGACCACTGGCCAGACAATCCGCCGGTCATCGCCTTCAGAAAAGCCTGTTGCTGCGCCTGCATCGCCTCGAACCCGGGCATCTGGGACATCGGGTTCATGGCGTTCATGTTCTCCATCATCTTGGACTGGCTTTCGCGCAGCATATCGAACGAGCTTTGCAAGAACTGCGGCATCATTCCACCTCCCGGCAGCATGTAACTGCGGACCAGATCGTTCAGCACGTTCACCGGCAGCACGTTTTCGCCCCGGCTTTCATGTTCCGCAATGATTTGCAGCAGATATTGGCGTGTCAGGTCATCCCCTGTCTTCAGGTCGATAATCTGCACTTCGCGCCCATCGCGAATGAACACCGCGATATCCTCTAGCGTGACGTAGTCGCTGGTCTCGGTGTTATACAGCCGACGGCTGGCATAGCGTTTGATCAGCAACGGTTTTTCTTGTTCTGACACCGTTTACCCTCCCCAAGGATGATGCGTTGCAGCAGAGATTATGCGACTGCAGAACAAAAAGAAAGGGCAGGTCTTTCGACCTGCCCAACGCGATTGCACCAGATGGGAGGAATGGGTGCGCCTCGCGGCCTTACTTACTTGGCAGCTGTTGCTTTCTTGGCAGCAGCAGTCACCTCGTTGGTGGCTTTCTTGACAGCAGCAGTTGCGTCTTCTGCAGCGTCTTTACCGGCAGCCATCAGCAACTCGACGGTTTCGCTCTGAACTTTTTTCGCGATTTCAGCGAAAGCAGCCAGGTTTTCTGCGGCAACTTCAGCCGACGCGCTTGCGAAGTCGGTTGCGGCTTTTGCGTAGTCGGCAGGCTCTGCCTTTGCTTTCGACATCTCGGTCAGTTTGGCCAGAGTGTCTTTGGTCCATTTGTTCGAGATTTCTGCCGATTTCTCTGCAGCTTCCAGAGCAACACCCGACAGTTTTTCGTTCAGGGTTGCGGTCGACTTGAAGGCACCTTCCAGAGCGGAAGTGTCAACGGGGAATGCGCCCATGATGTCTTTCAGGGTCGCGGTGAAGTCAGGGGTCTTTGCCATTGTCCAAATCCTTTTTGCCGAACCGGGCCCGCCCCGGTTTTCATCAGCTTGAGGACAATATGATTGCTGCATCGCAGCATTGCAAGATTTTTTTGCTGCAGCGCAGAAAAAACTTCGGATTCCCTTACTAATCAATCAGTTGCTTTGGCCAATACATAGGTACCGGGCGCGGGACACAGAGACGGGTGGTTCGAATCGCCCGGCTCACGCGCCGGAATCTGCTTGCCAGACCGCTTTCTCAACCACGCTTCCCAAAGCGGCCACCAGGACCCTTCATGGAAATCGGCATCCTTCATCCAGCTGTCAGCGTCCAGCTGCATGTCTGGGTTGGTATAATGCCCGTATTTCTTTTTGCTGGGCGGATTCACGATGCCTGCGATATGACCCGATTCCGACACCACAAAAGTTTTCGACCGTGACCCCATCTGCTGCACGCCGCGGTAACAGTCTTTCCAGGCCGCGATATGATCGGTCTCGCAGGTGATTGACATTAACGGCACGTCGACATCCCGGATATGCAGCTTGTGCCCCAACAGTTCAAACCCGTCCGTGACAAAATCATTGCTTTGACACAGCCCACGCAAATACTCGACCGCCATGCGGCCTGGCAGGTTGGCCCCATCTCCGTTCCAGTACAGCAAATCAAACGCCGGAGGTGTTTCGCCCATCATGTAGCTGCGGATTGCGGGGCCGTAGATCAGGTCGTTGGAGCGCAGAAAGGACATGGTTCGCCCGATGACCCAAGCTTTTAGCACGCCATCCTTACCGATCTGGTCTTCGATGCCGTTGACGAAGTCGTTTTGCAGAAACGGGGTGAACTCTCCCTGTTCGCCAAAATCGGTCAGAGTGGTGAAGAACGTGGCCGACTTGATCGACTTGTCCCCGCGCTGCTTCAACAGCGAAAGCGTCAGGCTTAGTGTGGTGCCCGCGATGCAATAGCCGACCGCATTGACTTGCTTGACCTTACAAATGTCCTTCACCTGCTCG
Organism: Ruegeria lacuscaerulensis; assembly: GCF_013034685.1. GTDB lineage: Bacteria > Pseudomonadota > Alphaproteobacteria > Rhodobacterales > Rhodobacteraceae > Ruegeria > Ruegeria lacuscaerulensis_B. Next base: position 441,123 of record NZ_WQGO01000001.1, read on the forward strand.
ATCGCGGTCAGGTAACCTTCTTCAATATAGTCCCCCATGCCGATTTCGGCGTGGGATGCGTTCGCATTTGCCCAACTGACGACAAATAGGGTGTAGCCCTGCTCCGTTACCCATTTGATCAGGCTGTTCTGGGCTTTGAGGTCCAGAATGTAGAATTTGTTGATCCAGGGCGGGAACAGGACAATCGGCGTTTCATGCACTGTCTCGGTTGCCGGTTTGTACTGGATCAGCTCCATCAACCGGTTGCGATAGACCACCTCTCCCGGTGTCGTGGCGATATTGCCGCCCACTTCAAAGGCGCTGTCATCCGCCAGTCGAACAACCATCTCGCCATCATTGGCCTCCAGATCGGAAACGAGGTTCTCCAGCCCTTTGATCAGCGACTGACCTTCAGTCTCGACCGCTTTTTCCAGCGCATCAGGGTTTGTGGCCAGAAAATTTGTCGGAGACATCATGTTGATGATCTGTTGCGAAAAAAAGTGAAGACGCTGCTTGTCTTTGGCATCCATGTCATCGACCGAGGCCACTGCTTCTGAAATCGCATCGGCATTTGTCTGGTATTGCTGGCGGACGAAGCGGAAATAAGGGTTAGTCTCCCAAAGCGGATTGGCAAAACGTTTGTCTTTGGCTACTGGTGCCGCCCCCTCAACTTCGCCCGTTGTCAGCGCCTGCTGCGCTTCGGCAAAGTTCATGACAGACTTGCTCCAATAGGCAATCTGGTGTTCCAACAGCTTGGCGGGATTTTGCCAAGCCTCGGCCATATATGCCGTTGCTGCTTTTGCGAAAAGCTCTTGATTCGGGCCGTCCAACGCGGGGGAATGCGCCTTCTTCCCGGCCATGACCTCGACCAGCCGCTTCGACAGCTCTTCGACTTTGTTCAAATTTTCTTTAAGCCGTTCAAGATGTTCTGCGGACAATTCCTGCGCCTGGTCTTCACTTGTTGTCATTTTAACAATTCCCCCGTAATCTTGCTGCTATGCAGAATAACGTCGCGGCAGCCGCAGCGCAAAGCGACGAATGGTCCGAAGTTTAGGGCTGTCACTCAGGAGGTTCGCCCGATGCGCTACATGATGACCTATGATCTGATGGAAACCATGCGCAACACCAATCAATGGATGGGTGCGACCGCCAGTGCGATGGCCTCTTACCCGTTGTTTTCGATGGTGCCGAACCCTGCGTTCAGCATGATGGCAGCCTGGGGCGAGGTCACGGAACGCACATTCCAGCGCATGATTGTCAAGCCTGACTGGGGCATTCGCACCTTCACCTGCGAAGATGGCAAGGACCATCTTGTCGACATCGTGCCGGTGGTCGAGCGTGCGTTTGGCGACCTGATCCACATCCGCGTCAACGGTCGCGAAGAACAGCCGCGCAAGGTTCTGCTGGTTGCCCCAATGTCGGGCCACTATGCGACGTTGCTGCGATCGACAGTCAAAAGCCTGCTGGTCAATTGCGAAGTTTATGTCACCGATTGGCATAATGCGCGCGATATCCCTGTGTCCGAAGGCAAGTTCGATGTCGAGGACTATACACTCTACCTTGTCGATTTCATGAAAGAACTTGGCCCGGAAACACATGTTGTTGCCGTATGCCAGCCCGCGCCCCTTACCCTGGCTGCCACGGCTTACCTGGCCGAGGTGGAACCCAAGGCACAACCCAGCACTCTGACACTGATCGGTGGGCCGGTCGATCCAGACGCGACTCCGACGGATGTCACCGATTTTGGCCGCCGCGTTACAATGGGCCAGCTGGAAGAAACCATGATCCAGCGTGTGGGCTTTAAGTACAAAGGCGTCGGCCGCATGGTCTATCCCGGCCTGTTGCAGTTGGCCTCGTTCATGTCGATGAACGGAGAGCGCCACAGCAAGGCCTTCACCGACCAGATCCAGCGTGTCATGCGGGGCGAGGCCTCGGATCATGACGCGCACAACCGTTTCTACGATGAGTATCTGGCAGTGATGGACATGACGGCCGAGTTCTACCTGTCTACCGTCGAACGCATCTTCAAAAACCGCGAAATTGCGCGGAATGAATTTGTGGTGGCCGGGCACAAGGTGGATATAGGCAAGATCACCGATGTCGCGGTAAAATCAGTTGAGGGCGCGAATGACGATATCTCGGCCCCTGGCCAATGTATCGCGGCCCTTGATCTTTGCGCCGGTCTGCCCGATGCGAAAAAGGCCAGTCATGTGGAACCCGGCGCGGGGCACTACGGTATTTTTGCGGGCCGCAGCTGGCGCGACAATATCCGCCCGCTGGTGATCGACTTCATGAACGCCAACACACGCAAACCGCGCCGCCGGGCCGCCAACAAGAACAAAGTCGCCTGAGGCGCATGGTTCAAAGCCCGGCCAAGGACACTACCTTCGCCTGCACCTGCGGTGCTTTGAGTGGGCGCATTTCGGCCGCAGGGGTCGCTTCGTCCACACATGTGGAATGCTTTTGCCACGATTGCCGGGCCGCGCAGCTTTATTTTGGACAACCCGACCCTGCCCCTGGCCCGGTCGACGTGCTGCAAATGCTGCCCGAGGAGATCGTTTTTGAACACGGCGCAGAACACCTTGCGCTGATGCAGCTCAGCCCCAAAGGGATGTTGCGCTGGTACGCCAGTTGCTGCAACGCCCCGCTGGCCACCACTTCACGTACACCGAAAGTTCCTTTCGCCGGGTTCATCGTGAACCGCATCCCGGACCCAAGCGACCTAGGGCCCGTACGTACACGCGGCTTTGTTCCTCGCCCCGGCGGAAAGCAAGCGCATGAAGGCTTGGGCCCTGCGGCAATTGGTCTGGTGACGCGCGTGCTGAAGTCCCGTTTGTCTGGCAGTTGGAAGAACACGCCTTTCTTCGATGCCTACACCGGGGAAACGTCGGCCAAACCGACCGTCCTAACGAAACCCGAGCGCGCAGCCCTCTACAAGTAGGCCAAACGCGCCGGAATGTTCAGCCAAGCCTCCAAGGCTTCGGTCACCGCGGCGGGAGCCTCGAGCGGCACCATATGGCCCGCCTCCTCGATCACACGCAGTTCGGCATTCGGGATCATCTCAGCCATGAAACTATGTTTGCGCACTGGAGTGATTTGGTCATGGGCCCCACACAAAACCAGAGTTGGCACGTTGATATGCCGCAACCCCCCTTGCTGGTCCGGTCGGCGCTGCATGGCTCGCATTTGCCGTTCGAACATATCCGGCCCTTGATCAATGGCCATGGCCATCACTTCGTTCAGGACGGGCACCCGCTCCGGCCCCGGCGCCAACGTGTCCGAACCGATCATGCGAGTCATCACATCCTCAAGCCGCCCGGATTTTGCCCCAACGATCAACTCTTCACGTCCCGCCGCGATCTGAGGGGTATCGGCCTGTGCATCGGTCGCCATCAGGCACAACCGAGAGACCCGGTCCGGCGCGCGGCGCGCGATCTCAAGCGCCACAACCCCGCCCATGCTGAAGCCGCCCAATGCAAACCGATGCGGCAACTGGTCCAGCAAGCCTGAGGCGATCTCTTCTATCCGTTCGCCGACCGACAGGGGCGCAACCGTCACCGCGCGGTAATGAGACAGGTACAAAATCTGAGCCCCGAACAGGCGCGCATCGCACATGAAACCGGGCAGTAAAACCAACGGCTCAATCACACAGAGCCTCCACAATAATCAACTTTTCCTGCAGGATGAGCGTTTTCCAGCACCCGGGCAAGGGAAAGTTCAGGGATAGTCGATGCCCCGAAAGGGTGGGAAATCCGCATAGCGCGCCTGCCGCTTGTCCCGGGGTTCATCAGGTTCCGCCCCAGCCCGCAACAGGCATCCGCGTGGCGCGATATAGCTATCGATCCGGCGATGCGGATTGGGTCTCCAGACCAGATTGAACGCGCAGAGCTTGGGAAAGAACCAGATCTCGGAATAGTCCAGATGATCATGCATCCACCACGCAAGATCGCGCCAATCGCGTCCGGTTCCATTTTGATCCGCGAACCACGGAATCACGATCGACGCCCCCGCAATCCGGTTCTCGCCCGTGCCCCGATCCCAGATATGGCATTCCATCGGGTTATCATTGCGGGCACAGTTCAGTTTGTTTTCGTTGCCGAACCGGTTCAGCGAGGGCGCGCGATAACCCGAGCGTACGGCGACGCGCCCAAAGGTCTCTTCCAAAGGGTCCAGCAGGGTTTGGCAAAAAGCGCGCCCCGTTTCGATGGCTAGATCAGGGTTTTCGGGGATGTTCTGTATCCCATGAAAATTCCCGATTTCGGAATACAGGAAGTCCCGCATGAAGAAATGCCGCGACAAGCGCACCCGGCCCAGGGTCTCAAGGCTCCACATACTGGCCGGTTTACGCATCGCTATTCGATCCCCACCGAGCGTAGCCACGCGAGCATGCCATCCACTGTGGCTTCGGTCTGCCCCGGCGACATCAGCCGCCCAGCCACCACATGCGATGCAGGGTCATCTTCTTCGCCCATTGCAACCAGATTGACTGTCGCAGGCCCGCCCCACGCCTGCGCCACCTGATGAGTCCGATCCGGACGCACCACCTGATCGTCATCCGAGAACCAGAACAGCGCCGGAACCTGTGCTTGCGCAAAATCCTGCCCGTTCACCACATCGACCAGCCGGGTCATCGGAACAACGGCCTCCCACGGATAGCTCAGCGACCAGTATTTGTTCCGCTCCGGGTCGGTATCTGACACATCGCGGGTTTCTCCCATCAACATCGGCAACCAATTTCGCGCCCAGGGCAGGCCGGGTATCCAAGCCCCCGGCGTATTGATCCCGAAATTCGGCGAAACAAAGATCATCGCGCCGACATTCTGCGTCATCTCGGCATCCAGCGCGGCAGCCGCAGCCAGCGTCCCCCCAGTCGAGGTCGAGATCACAACCACCCGGTCGCCGACCGCGCGTGCTGCAGCGAGGCCCTCGGCCATGTCGGCCATCCACCCCGAGGCCGTCGCCTCTGCCATGGCGGAACCGCCGCGCCCATGGCCTTGCAGGCGCGTGTACACCAGATTGGCACCCAGCGCTTTTGCAAGCAGATCGGGCACCGGGCGGATTTCCTCGGATGAGGCCGAGAATCCGTGAACATAAAGGATCGACACCGGTGTTCGCTGTTCCTTGAATCCCTCTTGCCAGATCACCCGCTTTTCGACACCGGGAACGATGTCTTCGAAGGCGGATTCGACACTCTCGAAATAGACCTGCACCCCCTCGCCAAATTTGCGCGGCTCAAACGTGGGATGAAGGTCAACCTCTTCGCGCGGCCCCAACCAGAAGATCAGGCCGCCCAGAGCTGCCAGCACGACAATGAAACGCAGAACCAACCGGGTCATTCGGGGGCAAGCACATCAAGCACGGCGCGTTCGATAATCTCCAGGCAAGGCCCGTCCGAGAATCTGTGATCCGCATCCTTGACCAACAGCAACCGCATATCCGGTCCACTGGCATGGTCCAGCAACCGCACAGCCGTCTCGATTGACACCGCTGTATCCGCCGTGCCCTGCAAAAATCGCACGGGAAATGGCAAAGCCAACGGATCGCGCAGAACCAATCGCGTGCGCCCATCTTCGATCATGCGCTTGGTAATGATGTAAGGCTCCATGTAATCCGAGGGCAATTCCACGTGCCCCACCATCTCCAGCGCTGCCTTCTGCTCATCACTGAACGAGGCCCAATACCCTTCCTCGGTAAAATCCGGCGCAGCAGCGATTGTGACCATCCCGGCGATCCGTTCCGGCATCGCTTTTGCCAAAAGCAACGCCTGCCATCCGCCCATCGACGATCCCACAACGACCAAGGGCCCTTCGGTCAGCGCCTCAATCGCTGCAACTGTATCCTCATGCCAGTCCCCAATGCAGCCCTCTTCAAACGTGCCGGAACTTTCCCCGTGCCCAGAGTAATCGAACCGTAAAAACGCCTGCCCGCGTTCCTGTGCCCACGCCTCAAGATGCACCGCCTTGGTGCCCTCCATATCCGACTTCAGCCCGCCAAGAAAAACGATCGTGGGCGCGACCCCCTCGCTTTTGTGAAACGCCAACCGCCGCCCCTGCGCGGTGTCCAGAAATTCAGCCACTGCCATAAAACCCTCTTTGCTTTACCAACATCATGCACGTCCCAACCCCAACCGCAATTCCCTGATCCGCCCTTCATCTGGCCCAAAATACCTCGGGGTGCGCGAGGGGCAGCGCCCCTCGCTCCGACACTTGACACACGCGCACCCACCTGCCAAAGCAGCCACACGCAAATAACCCGCAACCGGGCGTTCAGTGGGCGCCAAACCGACGAGGAGAGCCAACATGGCCTTGGATTCAAAATCCGTCTCACTCACCTTCCCCGATGGCAATGCACGATCCTATGAGGCAGGCATCACACCTGCGCAGGTGGCAGCCGATATCTCGACCTCGCTGGCCAAAAAGGCAATCTCGGCCACGGTCGATGGCAAACATTGGGATTTGCAATGGCCTATTGAGGCCGACGCACATATCGCCATCCACACAATGAAAGATGAGGAACAGGCCAATGAGCTGATCCGCCACGATCTGGCGCATGTGATGGCCCGCGCCGTGCAGGAAATCTGGCCCGCCACCAAAGTCACCATTGGCCCCGTCATCGAAAACGGCTGGTACTATGACTTTGACCGTGAAGAGCCGTTCACGCCCGAAGATCTCGGCCTCATCGAGAAAAAGATGAAAGAGATCATTAACAAGCGCGACCCCGTCACAACCGAGGTCTGGGACCGCGACCGCGCGATCGAATTCTACAAGGCCAATAACGAGCCCTATAAGGTCGAGCTGATCGAAGCCATTCCGGGCGATGAACCGCTGCGCATGTACTGGCACGGTCATTGGCAGGATCTGTGCCGCGGCCCGCACCTGCAGCACACCGGCCAACTGCCCGGCGACGCGTTCAAACTGATGTCCATCGCGGGTGCCTACTGGCGCGGCGACAGCTCGCGCCAGATGCTGCAACGCATCTACGGTGTGGCCTTCACCGGCAAGGAAAAGCTGAAAGCCCACCTGCATATGCTGGAAGAGGCCGCCAAGCGCGACCACCGCAAGCTGGGCCGCGAAATGAACCTGTTCCACATGCAGGAAGAGGCCCCCGGCCAGATCTTCTGGCATCCCAACGGGTGGAAAATCTACACCACCCTGCAGGACTATATGCGCCGGATGCAGGAACGCGACGGCTATGTCGAAGTTAACACCCCGCAAGTTGTCGACCGCAAACTGTGGGAGGCCTCGGGTCACTGGGACAAATATCAGGAAAACATGTTCATCGTCGAAGTGGATGAAGAACATGCCCGTGAAAAGGCGATCAACGCGCTGAAGCCGATGAACTGCCCCTGCCACGTGCAGGTGTTCAATCAGGGTCTGAAATCCTATCGCGACCTGCCCCTGCGCATGGCTGAGTTCGGATCGTGCGCACGCTATGAACCTTCGGGAGCATTGCACGGCATCATGCGGGTGCGCGGTTTCACGCAGGACGATGGCCACATCTTTTGTGCCGAAGATCAGATCGAATCCGAGACCGCCAAGTTCATCGCTTTCCTATCCAAGGTCTATGCCGATCTGGGCTTCCACGACTGGACGATCAAACTGTCCACCCGTCCCGAAAAGCGGATCGGGTCCGATGAAAGCTGGGATCTGGTCGAAAAAGCCTTGGGCGATGCCTGCAAAGCCGCCGGGTATGACTATGAGATCCTCGAAGGCGAAGGCGCGTTTTATGGCCCCAAGCTAGAATTCACTCTGACCGACGCCATCGGTCGGACCTGGCAATGCGGCACGCTGCAGGTTGACCCCAATCTGCCCGAACGTCTGGATGCCAGCTTCATCGGCGCAGACGGTGCCAAGCACCGTCCGTTCATGCTGCACAGGGCAACGCTGGGCTCGTTTGAACGTTTCATCGGTATCTTGATCGAAGAGCACGCCGGCAAGCTGCCGTTCTGGCTGGCCCCGCGTCAGGTTGTCGTGGCCTCGATCACTTCCGAGGCGGATGATTATGTGGCCGAAGTGGTGGAAACGCTCAAAGCCGCCGGGGTTCGGGCCGAAGCGGATATCCGCAACGAAAAGATCAACTACAAGGTCCGCGAGCATTCTGTCGGTAAAGTGCCCGTGATTTTGGCCGTCGGTCACCGCGAAATCGAAGACCGCACCGTCAGCGTGCGCCGTCTTGGCGAAAAACAAACACAGGTTCAATCACTTGAGGCTGTAACAATTGAGCTATCCAAGGCGGCGACCCCCCCCGATCTGCTGTAACATTCGGCGTCAATTCGCCTGCGATCCGGCCCTAAAACAGGGGCCGGATTGAAATATTTTCCATTTTCGATTTCAAAAACAATATGTTAACCTGCAAGAGGGCATGACAGTGCCTGACGGGGTTGTGAGACACGGGCTCGTGAATTTAACTGTCGCCTCTGAACGACTACCTTTGTCATTGTCAACACAGACATACGCAGTCACCAAAAGGATTACCGAGATGTCGAACACAGCTAAGTCCCTCGTTATCGCAAGCGCCGTTGCAGCCGCCGTATCGGGCATGGCCACCACCGCAACCGCACAAGCCAAAGAGAAATGCTATGGCGTTTCGCTGGCAGGCGAAAACGATTGCGCCGCAGGCCCCGGCACCACCTGCGCCGGTACCTCGACCGTTGATTATCAGGGCAATGCCTGGACTCTGGTCGACGCAGGCACTTGCGCCGATATCGAGCTGCCTAAAACCGCAGACGGTTCGGACCGCAAAGGCTCGCTGGAGCCGCTGGACCGCGATCTGCCGGCATAAGCCCGCGCTTAGGAAAACCGAAGGGGCGGGCCTTGTCGCCCGCCTCTTTGTCGTGAACCGGAGACTATAACGATGCTGGACAATGCTATTCGTTCAAACAGACTGCCCGCCGCGCCGGGTGTCGGATATAAGCCCCAGCATTTTCAGCAAATTCTGGATCACGCCCACCCGGTGGCATGGCTGGAAATCCATGCCGAGAATTACATGGGCGATGGCGGACGCCCGCTGGCGCAACTGCGCCATTTGTCCGAACAATTCCCCATCTCTGTCCACGGTGTCGGCCTGTCCATTGGCGGCGAAACCCCGCTGGACCCCGATCATCTGGCCCGGTTGAAACATTTGGTTGGCTGGCTGAACCCTGCCAGCTTTTCGGAACATCTGGCTTGGTCGACCCATGACAGCCATTTCCTGAACGACCTGCTACCCCTGCCCTACACCGACGCAACTTTGGACCGGGTTTGTCAGCATATTGATCAGGTGCAAGAGGTTATCGGACGGCAGATGCTGCTGGAAAACCCCTCCAGCTATTTGGCGTTCGAGGAGAGCACCTGGTCCGAGCCTGATTTCCTGCGTGAAATCGCGCGTCTCACCGGCTGTGGCCTGTTGCTGGACGTGAATAATGTGTTCGTGTCGGCCACCAATCTGGATTTCTCGCCGCAAGGCTATATCGACGCCTATCCGCTGGACAAAGTGGGTGAGATTCATCTGGGCGGCCACGACGAGGATGAAGACGACCACGGTCGCCCCCTGCTGATCGACAGCCATGGGCGCGAGGTTGTGGACCCTGTATGGACGCTGTTAGATTACGCTCTGGACCAGTCCGGCCCCAAGCCCATCTTGATCGAATGGGATACCGACGTTCCCGACTGGCCTGTACTGCGCGCCGAGGCCGATAGGGCTCAGGCGGCTTTGGACCGCGTTCCAGCATGAGCGTTTCTCAGACAACCTTCCACACGGCGCTTTTGGACCCGTCACAGGCGGTGCCCGACGGCCTTGTGGACGCGTCTGAACACCCTGCGGGACGTCGTTTCAGCGTCTATCGCAACAACGTCGCCGTGTCGCTGACCGAGGCAATGTATCAGGCCTTTCCGGTGATTACCAAACTGCTGGGCACGCAGAATATGGATGGTCTATCGGGTATTTTCCTACGTCAGCATCCTCCGACCTCGCCCATGATGATGTTCTATGGCGAGGCATTCCCCGAGTTTCTGGCCGGGATGCCGCAGCTTTCGCATTTGGGCTACCTGCCCGACATCGCTCGGCTGGAACTGGCTCTGCGTCAGTCTTACCACGCCGCCGACAGCACCCCAGCCCCAGCGGATGCGCTGGCAGTTGCGCCTGATGAGGTGATGCAGGCCACGCTTGAATTTGCGCCGTCGATGCGGGTGATCCGCTCGGAATGGCCGATTTATTCGATCTGGCGTTTCAACACGCAAGAAAACGCACCCAAGCCACAGGCTGGGGCCGAAGGCGTGTTAGTAACACGACCGGAATATGATCCCGCTCCGCATCTGCTGCCTGCCGGTGGTGCGGATTGGATTGCAGAGATGATGGCCGGTCAGACGATCGGTCAGGCGTATGAAAACACCTCTGCAACCACCCCCGAGTTTGACCTTGGGGCTACTCTGGCGCTGCTGCTTCAAGGCGGCGCTCTTACTTCTGTGACTATCGAAAGGCTGGCATAATGACTGCCCTGATCTCCCTTCACAATAACGTCCTGGGACGGCTCGACAGTTCGGCCAATTGGCTGACCCCGACCCTGGCGCGGCTTGTTTTTGTTGCTGTATTGCTTGTGTATTACTGGAACTCGGCCACTCTGAAGATTGACGGGTCGATCTTCTCGGCGTCAGCCGGTGCCTTTGGCCAGATCTTCCCCAAAGCGGCTGAAGCCGTTTTGTACGACGTCACCCAGATGACCTTTTTCCAGCGCATCGTGATCTTCTTCGGCACCGTGGCCGAATTCGTCCTGCCTGCGCTTCTGCTGGTTGGTCTTCTTACACGCGTTGCTGCCCTGGCCATGATCGGGTTCGTCTGGGTCCAGACCATCGTTGATGTCGCCGGTCACGGCGTGAAACTGGGTGGATTGTTCGACAACGCCATCACTTTGATGGATCAGCGTGTGATGTGGACCTTCCTGTTCCTGGTCATCGTGATCAACGGCGCAGGCCCGATTTCCATCGACCGCGTCCTGCGCCTGAAGTGATCTAGAAATGCGCCTTGGGCTCGTCCGGTTTACCCGCGGCCAGCCCAAGGACCCCCGCGACCCCGGCAAATGCAACGGGGAACATGGTAAAGGCATTGAAGCCAAACGCGTAATACATGCCGCCTGCTGAGACCAGCAACAATAGCCCCCCAACCAATGCCCGCGCCTTGGCCATGGCCCCGCCAGCAATCGCCAGCAGAGGCGCAAGGATCGAGGCCGTCTGGATCAGTTGCGCGTTGTCCACCTGCTCGGCTAACCCGTCGATCTCGCCGTACCGGTCGATCAGTTCGACATAGCCATAGCCGACAAAGCCGACCAACATGCCGATTAGCCCGGCAATCACACCCAAAATCATCGCTGCGTTACGCATCTTTCGCCCTCTTGCTTGCGCCCTTGCAGATATGCATCCGCTCAGTCGACGCCAAGAGCCGCCTTCGTCGCCGCCGTCCAGCCAAGAAAAAGCTCCTCGTCACGCTCGATCAAAGGACGTTTCATCAAGGTCGGATGATCGCGCAACAGCTCCAACGGTGCACGCGCGCGTTCGTCTCCGCTTAGGCCCCGCCATGTCGTGGACCGGGTGTTGAGCAAAGCCTCGCCGAAATGTGTAAAGGCCTGCGACATCACCGCGTCAGGCACGCCATCCGCGCGCACGTCGATGAATTCTATATCCTGCAATGACTTCAATGCCTTACGGCAGGTGTCACAGTTCTTAAGTCCGTATAGGCGCATTTTCGGGGGTTTCCTGTGCTTGTGCGAATTTTAGGCAATTTCGCCAACGTGTTCCGGTAATTCTTGATTTTTTACTTCACCGTGCAATGTTGAAAAAGACGAAATACGCAATTCGGGCCGAAGCGTGTGGGCGCGGCGGTGATGAAAGGCGGTGGCGTCAATCACTTCCCCCACCAATTTGTGGGACAACGTGTAAGTAGAAGGAGACACGGGAAATGCCAACTGGCACCGTGAAATGGTTTAATACCACTAAAGGCTATGGGTTTATTGCCCCTGATGAAGGTGGCAAGGACGTATTTGTACATATCTCGGCTGTTGAACGGTCAGGTCTGACCGGGCTCGCAGACAATCAGAAAGTCTCATACGAATTGCAGGACGGACGCGACGGTCGCCAGATGGCCGCCGATTTGAAACCGTTGTAAGGCCCCCTCCCGACGGGAAGACAAAGCAGGGCAACGGCCAATTTCCGGCCGTTGACCAATAATGGTTCGACCAATGTTAACCGCGCGCCGGATCTGCGTCGACGTGCGTGAACCAGTCTTGACCCATCGCAACGATGCAGGACGTGCCGGTCGAATAAGTGACAACCATCGTCCAATCACCTTTCTCGCTAGTCCAGACTTCCATGATCTGCTCAGGGCTGCGCACCCCAGAGGCTGCGCGTTGCGAGCCGAACTGACGTTCCAGCTTGTCATGCAACCGGGACGTCGGCTCACACAGCACCTCAGCAATAGGGGATTTGGCCAAAGCCGGAGCGCCAAGCAAAGACATCAAGCACGCGTATCGGATACAGGAAAGAAAAGCCATGAAGCCAGTGTAACAGCTTAATGACAGTACGTATAGACAAACGATATGCGCTTAGTTTTCGCGAATGACCGCTTCGAACTCGCGCCATTCGCGGGCGGTCATGCCCGAGGTTTCCTGCGTCACAGCCTCTCCGGCGAGCATCCGCCGCAGGCTGTCGACCATCTGTGCCGACAGATTCACCGCGCCCAGACGATAATCTTCGAAAGCTTTATAGGCAAAAGGCACCCAATCGGCGACGATCTTGCACATCATATCGGCATAAACGCGGATTTCGTACTGCGCATGCGGGTCGGCCCGTAAACGCAGGAAGTGGAACAGGTTGTGCAGGTCCACCTTCCAATACCACTGGGTGTAGATATTCGCCGGCAGGTTCATTCGCGCCAGTTCACGCGCCAGACCCTGCTGACCGTCCTGACTGATCATCGCCTCGTAATTGTCATAGCACCGGGCGCTGTCGGCCTTTAGCATTTCAAGAACCCGCGCGGCCTCTTCCCCTTGTAAGGCTTCGCCCCGACCCTGGTTGTTCACCTCGGACTGCGCCGCCACATGGTCGGGCGCGGGGATATAGAACTCCCGATCCAGGATCGAGTAACGCGCGGAATATTCGTTCACATTCGCCGTCCGGTGCCGGATCCACTGACGGGCCACAAAGACTGGCAGCTTCACATGCAGCTTGATTTCGCACATCTCGAACGGGGTCGAATGCCAGTGACGCATCAGATAGCGGATCAGGCCCTCGTCATTCTGCACCGACTTAGTGCCTTTGCCGTAAGACACCCGCGCCGCCTGACAGATCGCGTTATCATCGCCCATATAGTCGATTACGCGCACAAAGCCGTGGTCCAGGACTTGATGAGCGGTGTACAAATGATCTTCCATCCCCGGAGCCACAACACGACGCGTTTGATGCGATTGCGCCCTTTGCGCTTCGATCTCGGCCAGTTGGTCAGAGGACAGCGGCATGAAATTTCCTTTCCATCGGATGAGTCGGCGACCACTATATCTCGGCAATGCAGCGACCGGAACCGCGATATGTACGCTTGTTTGTGCATTTTCCAAATTGTGTCCGCCGCGCCTCTCGACAGACTATGTTAGCGCGCTAAGGTGCTTGTCATCACCTGAACAAAAAAAGGAAACCGCAATGGGGCTGACATACCTCCACACCATGGTCCGTGTGAAAGATCTTGAGAAATCCATGGCGTTTTACGAACTGCTGGGGCTGCAAGAAACCCGCCGGTATGACAGTGAACAGGGCCGATTTTCGCTGATCTTCATGGCGCCTCCGGGGCAAGAAGATCGCCCGATCGAACTGACATATAACTGGGATGGCGACGACGGATTGCCTAGCGATAGCCGGCATTTCGGTCACTTGGCCTACGGAGTCGATAATATCTACGAAATATGCCAACTACTTCAGGACAATGGCGTCGTGATCAACCGGCCGCCGCGTGACGGGCGCATGGCGTTTGTGCGCTCGCCCGACAATATCTCGGTCGAGCTGCTGCAAAACGGTGACGCGCTTGATCCGGCCGAACCCTGGGCCAGTATGGAAAGCACCGGCCACTGGTGATCCGCTGGCTGACAATCCTGGGACTGGCTGCTCTGGCCAGCCCCCTGCGGGCCGAGACCTGCAGGCTGGCGCTTGCCTTGGCGATGGACATATCGACCTCGGTAGACGCAACCGAAGACACGCTGCAACGGCAGGGCCTGGCCGCAGCACTCGTCGCACCTGAAGTGACGGAGGCGTTTTTCTCGTCCCCCATGCCCGTCGCACTGACCGTCTATGAATGGAGCGGGCGCAGCACGCAACGCGTTATTCTGAATTGGTCGATGATCCGCACGCGGGCAGACTTGCTGGCAGCGGCGACGACGGTGCAACAGTCGGTGCGGTCCGACAGCGGGTCAGCCACCGCGATGGGATATGCGCTGGCCTTTGGCGCGACATTGATGCAGCAAGCCCCGCCCTGCCTGTTCCAGACCATCGATCTGTCTGGGGATGGGTCGAACAATGACGGGTACGGACCAGACTCGGCCTATCGCCACTTTCCATTTCAGGAAATCGTGGTGAACGGGCTGGTCATCAACGCCGCCGATTTCGAGGGTGAGCTGTTCCTGATCCCGTTTTTTGAGAACAATGTCCTGCATGGCCCCGGCGCTTTTTTGGAAGTTGCGCAAGGGTTTGAGGATTTCGAGCGCGCCATGCGCCGCAAACTTGAGCGGGAATTGCAGGGCCTGCAAATCGGCGCGCTATCTGGTGATGCGTTGAAATGATCCGCTACCTTGCCGCTGCCGCAACCCTTTTGGCAACGCCTGCGATGTCTGAGTGCAGGCAAGCGCTGGCCCTTGGGCTGGATGTCTCTGGTTCGGTCGATAGTACCGAATACCGGTTGCAGCTTGGTGGTCTAGCCGCTGCCCTGCAACGACCCGAAGTCAAGCAACTACTTCTTTCGGGCCTTGGCCCTGCGGTGCGGTTGGCGGTATTCGAATGGAGTGAGCCCAGTCATCAGCGCATGTTGCTAGACTGGACAGAAATCCGATCCGAGGAACAATTGGATGGTATTTCAGCCCTGTTGAACTCCGTGACGCGCAGCTCGGCGCCGCAGGGAACGGCGGTCGGATCGGCGATGCAGTTTGGCGCCGGTCTGCTGTGGCAACAACCTGAGTGCTGGAAGCACACGCTGGACCTGTCTGGTGACGGCAAACATAACATTGGACCCCATCCCCGCGAGGCCAAACAGGCGCTGCAAGCCAGCGGGATCACTATCAACGGTCTGGTGATCGGCCCTGATGATGCCAATGTTGGGGACAAGCGAGACGTGCAGATCAGCGAGTTGTCCGCCTATTACAATGCATGGGTCACTCTGGGCCCCGATGCCTTTGTCGAGGTCGCCGTGGGGTTCGAAGCCTATAAGGACGCGATGGCCCGCAAGCTGATCCGCGAGCTTGAAGGCCTGGTCCTGTCCGATGCCGGGCCCTACACCCGGCCCTGATCAGTAAATATAGCGGATCTGGTCCGTCCAGTAGCGTTCAACCCGGCGGAGGGAAGTGGTGATGTCCTCAATCCCTTCCAGCTCCAATACGCCACGTGATTGCAACCCACCTGCGTGGCGCGCGAACAGTTCGGATACGATATCGCGGATCTCACGCCCCCGCGGCGTCAGACGCACGCGCACCGAGCGGCGGTCAATCTCGCAGCGTTGGTGGTGCATATAGCCCATCTCAACCAGCTTTTTCAGGTTGTAGCTGACATTACTGCCCTGATAGTAGCCCCTGCTTTTCAATTCGCCCGCCGTGACCTCATGATCGCCGATATTGAACAGCAACAAGGCTTGCACGGCGTTGATCTCAAGCACGCCGACACGCTCGAACTCGTCCTTGATGACGTCCAGCAGCAGGCGGTGCAGCCGTTCCACCAGCGCAAGCGCCTCAAGATAGCTGGTCATGAAGCCCTTGGCCCCGTGCGCGGAGACCTGCATTTCCATACTCATCCGATCCTCCGATTCAATCGCGCCGTTTCAGGCAGCATGAATCGAAAAACCGAATATTCTGTTAAGCAGATTTTGCTCTTACTTTTGAAAGGTTTGCGCTATGTCCACAATCAGATCTGCATACGGCTCGGGCGTGGAAACCTGTCCTGTTACCCATTGATACAGGTCCTGATCATTCTCGTGCAGCAGGGCGTCGTACAGGTCCAGCAACGCCTCATCCATGCTGCCAAGATTGCGATCGGCATAGGCCGACAGGATCAGGTCCATCTCTTTGATGCCCCGGCGCATCGAACGCATTTTCAACCGCTTGATCCGCGTGTCCCGCTGCTCGGTCACTGGACTTGCTCAGCCATCTGTCGCAGACGCTTTTCCAGTTTCGCGGCTCGTTCCGCGCTGGCTCGCATCTCGCCCCGGATCGAGCGTAGCTCGGCCACGATATCCACAAGTTCGGGCATGGGTTCTTCAGCTTCCGAGGGCGCATCCATGCCCTCGCCTTCCCCGGTCAGCAGCCACATGATCGAGACATTGACCATCCCGGCCAGCATCGACAGGCGGTTGGCGCGCGGCTCGGACAGGTCGTTTTCCCAATCCGCGAGGGTTGCTTTTTTCACGCCCAACCTGCGGGCCAGTTGTGACTGTGTCATCCCCGCAGCTTCACGCGCACCTGCCAGACGGTCGCCGAATGTCGCTGAATCCGGGCCGTACCAGTCGTTTTCGTCGTTCATCGGGGTCTCCAATTCCACAATTCATATCGCTTGATCGTCGTTCGGGCGCACCCTATGACAGACAGGTTGATCATTCAAACCGAGGGCCCCCATGAGTTTCCTGTCTGCGACACTGTCACGCGTAAAACCGTCGCCTACAATCGCCATGACGGCCAAAGCGGCCGAATTGAAGGCCGCGGGACGCGACGTTATCGGCCTGAGCGCCGGAGAACCCGATTTCGACACGCCGCAGAACATCAAGGATGCCGCCGTTGCCGCGATTGCGGCGGGCAAAACCAAATACACCGCACCCGATGGCATCCCCGAGCTGAAACAGGCCGCCTGCGCGAAGATGAAGCGCGACCACGGGCTGGACTATACGCCTGCGCAGATCTCGGTGGGCACGGGCGGCAAGCAAACGCTCTATAACGCGCTGATGGCGACGATGAACGACGGCGACGAAGTGATCATCCCTGCGCCCTATTGGGTCAGCTACCCCGACATGGTGCTACTGGCCGGAGGCACGCCGGTTGTTGTGGAAACGTCGCTCGAGAACAGCTTTAAATTGACCGCCGACCAGCTTGAGGCCGCGATTACGCCAAACACCAAGTGGTTCATCTTCAACTCTCCGTCCAACCCAACGGGCGCGGGCTATAGCCGGGCCGAACTGAAGGCATTGACCGATGTGCTGATGCGCCATCCACATGTTTGGATCATGTCTGATGATATGTATGAGCACCTGGCCTATGACGGGTTCGAGTTCTGCACCCCGGCCGAGGTTGAACCCGGCCTCTATGACCGCACTCTGACTTGCAACGGCGTGTCCAAGGCCTATGCCATGACCGGTTGGCGGATCGGTTATGCGGCGGGTCCGGTCGAGTTGATTGCCGCGATGCGCAAGATTCAATCTCAGTCGACCTCAAATCCCTGCTCCGTCAGTCAATGGGCGGCAGTCGAGGCGCTGGAGGGCACGCAAGACTTTCTGGCCCCCAATGCCGAGACATTCAAACGCCGCCGCAACTTGGTAGTGCGGATGCTGAACGAGATTGACGGTATATCCTGCCCCACTCCCGAAGGCGCGTTCTATGTCTACCCCTCGATCGCAGGGCTGATCGGCAAGACTACTCCGGCGGGCACGGTGATCTCATCTGATGAAGCCTTTGCCACGGCATTACTGGAAGAAGCCGACGTGGCCGTCGTTTTCGGGGCCGCCTTCGGTCTATCCCCAAACTTCCGCGTCAGCTACGCAACCTCGGACGCGGCGTTGACCGAGGCCTGCACCCGCATTCAGCGGTTCTGCGCCGCACTGACCTGATCGGAGGCTTTGAGCCGTGGATTTGCCCGAATATTACTTTCGCGTGCGCGCGAATGGGGCGGCGGTTTTTCGGATCGACACCGAAAACCGCCAACGCCGGATCGAGATGGACCAGATCGCGGTCATCAACATCCGCAACGGTGAGGTCAAGCCGCAGGGACAGCGCACCCTGACCGAGACCGACCAGGCCGCTATCACTCGTTGGATCGAGGACCGCACAGCCCTTTTGGCACAACGTGATATGGACGACATTCACCGGGCCGTGGACTACCTGAACCTGACGACTCAGTGGGCGCAGTCCAAAGCGACAGATGAGCAGCTTGAGGACGTCACTGACCGGCTGTTACTGGCGATGCACGATCTGCGCAGTGTTCTGGTGCGTAAAAAGGCGGATCGTCTGACCAAAGACTAACCTGCCACCGGGACCGAGCGGACCGACCACATCCAGAACCGCGCCATCAGCAAGACCGCTGCGAAGGCTAACCCAAGCACAAGGCCCAGCCACACGCCGATCCCGTCCATCCCCTGGACAAAGCCGAAGTAATACGAGGCCGGAATCCCCACGACCCAATAGCTGAGTCCTGCCATCACCATTGGCACTTTGGCGTCCTGCAATCCACGCAACAGGCCCAGCGCGATCACCTGCGCGCCATCGACCAATTGGAACAGCGCCGCCATGGCCAGCAACCCGGCTCCGATCAGCAGGATTTGCGACCGCTGCGGGTCATCCGCCTCCATGAACAGGGAAATCAGCGGCTCGGCGCAGGTCAGGAACAGGATCACGGTCAGCACCGACATCACCAGCGACATCGCCGTCACAGCAATCGCGCCTTTTTCCAGATGTGCCCGGTCTTTGCGGCCCAGCGCATTACCTGCGCGGATCGTGGCCGCGTTGGACAGACCCAGATGCACCATGAACGTAGCCGAGGCGAGATTCAGCGCGATACCATGCGCCGCCAGCGGCACTTGTCCCAGCCAGCCCATCATGATTGCCGACATGGCAAACAGGCTGACCTCGGCCAATGTGGTCAGACCGATGGGCACGCCCAGACGCAGGACGCTGAAGAAGAACTCCCAATCCGGGCGCCAAAAGCGCTGAAACAGGCTGTGTTCGGGCAGGGCACGCACCGCGTAGATCACCACGAAAACCAGTGAGACGATCTGCGTCACGACCGAGGCGATGGCCGCACCGATCACGCCCAACTCGGGCGCGCCCCAATTGCCGAAGATCAGCGCATAGTTAGTGAAACCGTTGACCACAGCCGCCGTCACAGTGATCCACAGCACGATTTGCGTGCGTTCCAACGCCGCCAAATAGGATTTCAGGACCATCACGATCAGCGCCGGGAACAGGCCCCAGCCCGCGACCCGCAGATATTGCGCAGCGGTCCGGGCGACCTCGGGGTCCTGATCTAACGCAATCAGGATCGGGTAGGACCACCACAGCAGTGGCATCATCAACGCGGCATAGATCAGCGACAACCACAGCCCCATGCGGGTCGAGCGGCGGATGCTGGTCTCATCCTCCTCGGCGGCGGCGGTGGCGACTATGGGCATCACCGCCCAGCCGAACCCGGCCCCAAACAGAAACAGCACGAAGTAGTAACTACTGGCCAGGGTTACAGCGGCCAGAGCTTCGACCCCGTACCAGCCCAGCATGATGGTGTCGGTCAGACCGATAGCAAACTGCGCCAGATGCCCGCCCACCAACGGCAGGCCCAGCACGGTAATGGCCCGGAAATGGCCGCGATATGTCATCACCTTGTTCATCGCCCCAGCCTTATGCCCGGCCCGAGGCCGGGACAAGACCAGATCAGCGAAATTTCAGGATGAGACTCTCAGTCCGGGGCCAATCAACAGCCCGGATGACCCTAACGCGCATCAGGGTGCAGTGCGCTGCCAAGGATGTGCTCGGACCGATGGATGACGTGATGCGCCTGTCCAACGATCAAGGGATCAGGCTCGCGGACCACATCATGGTTCTTGCCGGGGTAGTCCAGCGTCGACAGGAAATGCCGCATTGTGTTCAGGCGCGCACGCTTCTTGTCGTTCGACTTGATGATGGTCCATGGCGCGTCGGCGGTGTCAGTATAGAAGAACATCGCCTCTTTCGCCTCGGTGTAGTCGTCCCATTTGTCAAGGCTGGCCTTGTCGATCGGCGACAGTTTCCACTGTTTCAGCGGGTCCGTCTCGCGGCTTTTGAACCTGCGTTGCTGTTCGGGCTGCGTGACCGAGAACCAGTATTTGTAAAGCTGAATGCCCGAGCGGACCAGCATCCGCTCAAGATCCGGAGTCTGACGCATGAATTCCAGATATTCGTTGGGCGAGCAGAAGCCCATCACCCGTTCCACGCCTGCGCGGTTGTACCAGGACCGGTCGTAGAACACCATTTCACCAACGGTGGGCAATTCCTGAACATAGCGCTGATAATACCACTGACCCTTCTCTTCCCAGGTGGGTTTGTTCAACGCAACCACTCGGGCCTGACGTGGGTTCAGGTGCTCCATGAACCGCTTGATTGTGCCGCCCTTACCCGCAGCGTCACGGCCTTCGAACAGCAACACGAACCGCTGGCCGGTTTCTTGCGCCCATATCTGAACCTTCAGCAGCTCAGCCTGCAACTCGGCCTTTTGCGCCTCATAGATCTTGCGCGCCATCTTGCGGCCATAGGGGTACTTGCCGCTTTCAAACGCGTGGCGAATTTTCTCGGGGCTGGGCTCAGCCGGGCCGGTCGTGGGCACCGGAACGCCGTTGGCGGAGGCTTGTGTCTTTTCGATCCGCGCCGCTGTTTCCATGCAATCTCTCCTTGAAAAGCTGTCTGACCCAGTGACTAGCAGAGACCGCCATTTCGCGCTTTGATTGGTATCAAATTGCTGTAACCTTGTGGTTCTGTTTTTGGCTATGGCAGCAGAGGGTTAACGCGTGGACAGCAGATTTGTCGAACTGGACGGACAGCCGTTCTTTCTACGCAGTTGGGGCGATCCCAGCCTGCCGCCCTTGCTGATGCTGCATGGCTTTCCTGAATATGGCGGCACATGGGCTGATCTGGCCCCGCATCTAGCTGAACACTTCTATTGTATTGCCCCGGACCAGCGTGGTTATGGCCAAAGCTGGGCGCCCGAGGGGGTCGGGCACTATACCCTGTCAAAACTGGTCGGGGACATGGCGGCGCTGATCGATATGCTGGGCGCACCTGTCACGGTTCTGGGCCATGATTGGGGGGCCTCAGTCGCCTATGGGCTGGCCATGTTCCAGCCCAAGCTGGTGAGCCGACTGATTATCGCCAATGGCGTCCACCCGGTGCCGTTTCAGCGCGCGATGGCGTCGGGCGGAGCGCAATCAGCGGCCTCGCAATATATCAACGATCTGAGGGCCGAAGACGCCGCCCAAAGATTTTCTGCCGACAATTTCGCGCGGCTCGAGAGGTTCTTTCGGTACGGGATGGGGCTGGATTGGCTGTCGGATGCACAAATGCAGGCCTATCGCACCGAATGGGCCCGGCCCGGCCGGTTGGACGCAATGCTGAACTGGTACCGCGCCTCTCCGCTGGTGGTGGCGAAACCCGGCGAACCGCTGACGAATCTGCCCGAGCTGCCGGTCGAGCGCCTTTTGGTCCGCTGCCCGCATCTTTTGCTGTGGGGATCTGAGGACAAGGCCCTGCTACCCGAGGCCACTGAGGGGCTGGAAGAGTTCGCCCCCGACCTGACCCGCATTGACATTCCCGGCACGGACCACTGGCTGCATCATCAACGCCCCAAGGCGCTGGCGCAGGCCATTCTGAACTGGACCCGAGCCTTAACGGTGTCCCCAGTCTGACGGATCGTCCGAGTTGTTGGGGGACAGCCCCAGAATATCCCCATCGGTGGAACAGCCCAGCCCCAGAACCGTGCGATTGGCGTAAGAAAAATAGGCGCAGACCTGATTGATCTCGAGGATTTCTCCATCCTCCCACCCTGCAGCGTGCAGAGCCTCAATATCACTTTCTGTCAGTTCCGCAGGCGCCTCGGTCAGTTTGCGCGCATAGCCCATCGCCGCGATCTGCGCCGGATCCAGAGGGGCCGTCTGCGGTGTCCGGGCTTCAATCGCGGCACGGATAGCATTGCCTCGGTCAGGGTTAGCCAAAAGCCGCTGCAGGCCACTGAAATGATGCTCGACACAATAGTCGCAGCGGTTGAGCGCGCTGACCCACACGCCCAGGACTTCAAGAAACCATTTCGGGATGGTGTTGGCCGAATGGTGCAAGACATTCTTGTACATCGCCATGTGGCCTTCCATCGAATGCGGGCGCAAGGAATGCACCATCATGATGTTGTCCACATTATTGCCCGGCCCCGTCACCCGCTGATACAGCTTGCGCAGCTTGCCGGTCGCTTCTTCGAACGGCACCACTTTGATCCAGCTCATACCTGTCCCCTGTCGTTTCCAGCGCAGCTTAGTTGCGTTCAAATTGAGCTTCGAGAGGCAATCGTATGAAATTTAATTTTTATACGCCGCACCTATGACTTGCGGCACTCATAAATGGTGGCAGACAAGGGCATGTTCATCCCGTTCGCCCCGAAGGCATCAGTCAGCCTTGCGAGAATTCGAGCCACGACATCTTCGGGATCAACACCACCACGTTCGCGGATCTCGTCGATAAAAGGATTGCCAAAGACAAGAGCTGCTGCAAAGGCCCGCGGGTTCGAGATGGGTTTCGTCAGCTCGATCGTCAGGAATGAGACATCCTCCCAACCGGCCTCGGCCAGATCCGAACATACCAATTGCGGGTCGCCATAATGGAAGGGAACCTTGTAAAAGCCCGGCGGGTCATCCGGGAACACCTCCGAAGCAACCTGTTGGGCGATCTGGGAAAACGGATTCAACTCGATCGCGCTCCAGACATTGAAAACGTACCGGCCACCCGGCTTGAGAACACGCGCCGCCTCACGATACGACGCTACTTTGTCGGGAAAGAACATGACCCCGAACTGGCACACGATAAGATCGAAAAGCGAGTCGCCAAATGGTAACTCCATCGCGTTGGCGACTTGAAAATCGATCTTGTCCTTGGAGGAAAATTTTTGACGCGCGACATCCAACATCGGAGCGTTCAGGTCAGTAATGATCAAGGAGGCATCCGAAGGCAATTTATCCCGCAATCTACTACTGACGATACCCGTTCCTGCCGCGAGTTCCAAAACGGTCTTGGACTGTCCTGAAACAGCGGCGTCGACAATCCGGTCCGCGTAATCAAAGAAAATATTTGGACCCAACCCGTTGTCATAGTGCGAGGGGATATCCCCGACAAAGCCCGAGGCGTTCGTGCTCATTGAAATTCTCCCAGTCTGGTGCAGTCCGCAATAGTCACAGGGTACACGAACTTGACCAAGCTTGCCAAAACCATGATCAGCCCTTCCGACCTGCCTACCATTTACCCACAACACTTCGCGCCCCTCTTCCCCCGGACCACATCACCTGCCATAATGGGTAAAACCCAAAAACAAGAGCAGCACCGATGCCAGACGATCTGTTGACGCCCAGCGCCACCTCCACATACGACGCCTCTTCGATTGAGGTGCTTGAAGGACTGGAACCCGTTCGCAAACGCCCCGGCATGTATATCGGCGGCACGGATGAGCGCGCGCTGCATCACATGGTGGCCGAGATCCTCGACAACTCGATGGACGAGGCGGTCGCGGGGCACGCCAACCGAATCGAGGTGGAACTGCACGAAGATTACGCCCTGACCGTCCGCGACAACGGGCGCGGTATCCCTATTGATCCACATCCCAAATTCCCCGACAAATCCGCGCTGGAAGTCATTCTTTGTACTCTGCACGCGGGGGGCAAATTCTCGGGCAAGGCCTATCAGACCTCGGGCGGTCTGCATGGGGTTGGTGCCTCGGTCGTGAACGCCCTTTCCGATTCGATGGTCGTGCAGGTGGCCCGGGACAAGACGCTGTTCGAACAACGGTTCTCACGCGGTATCCCGCTGGGCCCGGTCGAGAAAATCGGCGCGGCCCCCAACCGGCGCGGCACCACCGTGACATTCCACGCCGATGCCGAAATCTTTGGCCACCACAAGTTCAAACCGGCGCGGTTGTTCAAATCCATTCGCTCCAAGGCCTATCTGTTCTCAGGCGTGGAAATCCGCTGGAAGTCCGCCATCGACGATGGCGAAACTCCGACAGAGGCCACGTTCCATTTCCCTGGCGGCCTGTCTGATTACCTCAAGGAGACGATGAACGGCTCGTCCACCTATGCCGAGCAGCCCTTCGCAGGCACCGTGGACTTCACCGAGAAGTTCGGGACACCGGGCAAGGTCGAATGGGCAATCAACTGGACGCCCTCGCGCGATGGGTTCATCCAATCCTACTGTAACACCGTCCCCACGCCCGAAGGCGGCACCCATGTTGCCGGGTTCTGGGCCGCGATCCTCAAGGGGATCAAGGCTTACGGCGAGCTGATCAACAACAAGAAAGCCGCGCAGATCACCCGCGAAGACCTGATCACCGGCGGCTGCGCGCTGGTGTCCTGCTTTATCCGAGAGCCGGAATTCGTGGGCCAGACCAAAGACCGTCTGGCCACAGTCGAGGCGCAGCGTCTGGTCGAGAATTCGGTCCGCGACCATTTCGATAACTGGCTGGCCGCGGACACGAAATCCGCCGGCGCGATACTCGACTTTGTGATACTCCGAGCCGAGGAACGTCTGCGCCGACGGGCCGAGAAAGAGACACAACGCAAATCCGCCACTAAAAAACTTCGTCTTCCCGGCAAGCTGGTGGACTGCTCTAGTTCAACACGCGACGGGACCGAGTTATTCATCGTCGAGGGCGACTCGGCGGGCGGTTCCGCCAAAATGGGACGTGACCGCAAGACGCAGGCCCTGCTGCCCCTGCGCGGCAAAATCCTGAACGTGCTGGGCGCGGCCAGTTCGAAACTGGGCACCAATGCCGAGATCAACGATCTGACCCAAGCGCTGGGTGTGGGCCTTGGCACCAAGTTCAACGTGGACGACCTGCGCTATGACAAGGTCATCATCATGACCGACGCGGATGTGGACGGCGCGCATATCGCCTCACTGTTGATGACGTTCTTCTTCACCCAGATGCGGCCCATGATCGACGCAGGCCACCTGTATCTGGCCTGCCCGCCTCTGTACCGCCTGACCCAAGGCGCCAAACGCGTCTATTGTCTGGATGAGGCCGAGCGCGACGAATGGTTAGAAAAAGGTCTGGGCGGCAAGGGCAAGATCGACGTGTCCCGCTTCAAAGGTCTGGGCGAAATGGACGCCAAGGACCTGAAAGAGACCACAATGGACCCGGCCTCGCGCAAACTGATCCGCGTCACGATTGATGAGGACGAACCCGGCGAGACCGGCGATCTGGTCGAGCGTCTGATGGGTAAGAAACCCGAACTGCGGTTCCAGTATATTCAGGAAAACGCGCGGTTTGTTGAAGAGTTGGATGTTTAATTCGACCTTTGGCCGCTAGCAAATGCCGCAAAAAACGAAAATGAGCGCCAAAGAAGAATCCCGAGCAATCAATCGGATCATAGCCATTTTCAGTACATTTTGGGTATTGTTTGTGGTCTGGGTGGTGTTTTTTCCAGACTGGTTCTCAGCGCCAAGATCGATTTCCAAAGCGTATATATTTATTTTTGTTTGGTGGCCGATAGCTTGGCTGCTGCACATAGCAAAGAAGAGTATAAGCGAAGATCAGCAGTGCGAATAATTATACTTGCTCATGACAAATCCAGCGACTTGGCCTAGGGCTTGATGTTTAAATTGCCCGAACTGAGGTTCCAAATCACCCGAAAGAACGCGCTGATTGTGGAGGAGTTAAATGTTTGATTATCGCACGTATTTGCGATTGGTTTACACTATCGCTTCGATTTTGACATTCATACCTGGCATTGCCCAAAGCGAAGAAACGGACAACAGCATCTTCGAGGAAATCCCACCTTGCGAAGCATACATTTCCTTTCTGAATGGTGAAGATGTGGCCCCAACTCCAGATTGTTATTCGATTTCTAGTTTTCTCATATTGAACAATCATTTGGGTGAAACCAAGTTCATAAAAAAGGCTCTCAAACAATACTCTCAAAGTAGCGGTATTTCTTTTCTGTTTCGTTATCTCAATGAGTTAAGCGCAAGAGACTACTTGCACGCCTACTTTTGGGCTGACAATGCCGACCGCCAAGTTTACGCGTCGTTCTTCCGCTCTGGAGATTACTCCAGGGCCCATTACTATGCTTCCGCGCTGCAGGAAGCGAAATACGATCTGATTGAGGTCTTTTGTCAAAATACCCTACAATGTCCGGACCTTTCGAGGGTGGATTTTACAGTCAATAACCCTTTTGAAAATGAGGAATTATTTGACGGCTACAGCTCAAGAAAGCTCTTGGCATGTTTAGCACGGACGGATAGCTTTACTGTTCCGATTGAAAAGGTTGTTTTGTCTAAGAGATATCTCGATTGTCTACAAAACACGTGACCAAACGTATGATGCGTGCTCGCACCCATCACGTCTTTCATGTCAAGATGAGTGCAAACACCGATCCTACTTCACCGCAGGCGTCGCGCCCGAACCAGTTACGGTTGCGAACAGCATCCGCCACCAAACCCCTTGCCTAACCCGTTGATCTCGTTCACACTTACCTTCAACCCGTCATTCAAGAACGACATTTGAGGTTCCCGAGCGTCCAAGACCCATTTGACCAACTGATTTCTCAACGGGAGGACGACATGAAGACACTACCCCTCGGACTGGCCTTAGCCTTGCTGGCCACACAAGCCCCAGCGCAGCAAATGCTCAGCACCGCATCGCCTATTCCGGAAGGTGCCGAGAAGCGGTTTTGCTATTATGAAGGCATGGCCTATTCCGAAGACGCATTTGTTCTGATGGTCGGCGACAACACTGTAACCAGCACCGTCAGTACCGTTCAGGAACGCCTGCTGCGCTGTCATCGTGAAGAGGATGGCTCGCTGAAGTGGAAACCGCAGAGCACATTCTCGACCAACAACTGAACGCGTTGGGTGGGCGTTCTAGCCCACCTTTTGCTCCAGCCAATCCGCGATCTGACCTGCTGGCCCCTCCCAGCCGGGCTCCATGAACAGGAAATGGGCGTGGTCTTCGGCTGGCAGGAAGGTGGCTCGCACGCCGTAAAGTTCCGCCAGCGCGCGGCAGGTGTTGGGGTTCACGGCCCGGTCCTCGGTTCCGGATACGATCAGCACCGGGCAGTCGACCTTGTCGATATCCACCTTCATCGCGTGCTGGTCGTCGAACATCCAAAAGAACATCTCGAACATCACCCGCCCGCTTTCCGGGCCAAGCTGGTCGAATACCTCATGCTGCTGTGCCTCGGGCAGTTTGTTCAGCGCAAAAGGGGCCATCAGGTCGAAATCGACGCGCATGGGCTGTTTCCAGAACGCCCCGCCCTCCATCAGTGCGCGCGGTACCGCGCGTTCGTCGTCGGTTTCGGGCAGCGTCCCCCAGGCCGCATTCGGGTTGATCAGGACAATGGCGCTGGCCAGGCCCCGAGACGCCACCTGCTGTGCCACCACCCCGGCGATGGCATGGCCGAGCAGCACCGGCTTGCTATCCAGCCCCTGCACGAATGCGGCAACGTCATCGGCGTAGTCCATGACGCTGGTGTCGGTCAGGCCGGGATCGGGCTCGGCCTTGGGGTCGCCGTCATGGTAGCGCAGCGCAGGGGTGTGAACCGTCCAGCCGCGCGCGCGGAAGAAGCCCGCGTAATCCTCCATACACCACGGCCCAGCAAAGGCCCCGTGGATCAGAACAATCTCTTTGGTCATGAAAATCTCCCTCACCTGCGCGCAGTATGCGAGGTGAGGGATCGGGTCTGCAACCCTGTTACAGCGCGGCTTTGAACAGCGCGGTCAGGTTGTCTTCGGTCAGTTCAATCGGGTTGCCGCCACAGGACGGGTCGGTGATCGCACCTTTGACCAGTTCCGGGATCGATGCTTCGGTCACGCCCAGATCGGACAGTTTGCGCGGGATGGCAAAGCTGTCGTTGAACGCCTGCACAAAGGCACGGAAGCCGTCAAAGCCGCCTTCGATGCCCAGATAGGCCGCGGCCTGCTGGAACCGGTCCGCGATAACGGGCGCGTTGAAATCCAGCACGGCGGGCATACAGACCGCGTTGGTGGTGCCGTGATGGGTGTTGAACACCGCGCCGATTGGATGGCTCATCGCGTGGATCGCTCCGAGGCCCTTTTGGAACGCCGTCGCGCCCATTGCCGCTGCGCTCATCATCTGGGCGCGGGCTTCGATGTCGGTGCCATCGGCATAGGCGCGCGGCAGGTAGTCCTTGACCAACCGCATCCCCTCTAGCGCGATGCCCTGCGACATGGGGTGGTAATGCGGGCTGCTGAACGCCTCGACACAATGCGCGAACGCGTCCAGACCGGTGCCTGCGGTGATGAACTTGGGCATGCCCACGGTCAACTCGGGGTCGCAGATCACGACCGCAGGCAGAACTTTGGGGTGAAAGATGATCTTCTTCGCGTGCGTTTCCGAGTTGGTGATAACGCTGGCACGGCCCACCTCGGACCCTGTCCCGGCAGTGGTCGGCACGGCGATGATCGGTGCGATGGCGTCAGCATCGGCGCGAGTCCACCAGTCGCCGATATCCTCAAAATCCCAAACAGGGCGGATCTGGCCGCACATGAAGGCAACCATCTTACCCAGATCCAGCCCCGAGCCACCGCCAAAGGCAATCACCCCGTCATGACCGCCCGCATTATAGGCGGCAACCCCTGCTTCGAGGTTCTTTTCATTGGGGTTCGGGTCCACTTCGCTGAACAGCCCTCGTCCCAGCCCTGCGGCCTCGAGGATATCCAGAGTGGCCGTGGTGATTGGCAGATCGGCCAACCCCTTGTCCGTCACCAATAAGGGGCGTTTCATCCCAGCCGCCGCGCAGGCCTCGGGCAATTCCTTGATCCGGCCAGCGCCGAACTTGATCGCGGTCGGGTAGGACCAGTTTCCAACAAGGCTCATGATGTCACCTTTTTCAGATGGTAGGATTTTGGACGTGTGAGGTTGTGATAGCCGATGACCGACAATCCGCCTCCGCGTCCGGTATTCTTGCAGCCGGTCCAGCACAGACCCGGGTCCAGATAATCCGCCCGGTTCATGAACACGGTGCCGGTTTCGATCCGGTCGCCCACCCGCGCCGCGCGATCCACGTCACGGGTCCAGAGGCTGGCAGTCAGGCCAAACTCGCTATCATTCATATGCCCGATGGCTTCTTCGTCCGAGGACACTTTCATGATGCCCACAACCGGACCAAAGCTCTCATCCCGCATCACGCGCATGTCATGGGTGACATTGGTCAGGATCTGTGGGGTCAGATAGGCTCCCCCATCATCCTCAGCGAAGGTCTCGATATGGGGAACGGCACCATCCGCGACAGCCTCGGCAATCTGCGCGCGCACCTCATCAGCAAAGCGGACGTTGGCCATCGGGCCAATCGTCGTCTCAGCGTCAAGCGGATTGCCCAGCTTATAGCCTTTCACCACCTCAACCGCTTTGGCAACGAAGGCGTCATAGAGGCTTTCATGCACATAAATCCGTTCGATCCCGCAGCAGCACTGGCCCGAGTTGAACATGGCCCCGTCGATCAGCGTATCGACCGCCGCATCCAGATCGGCATCCTCCATGACGTAGCCCGGATCCTTGCCACCCAACTCGGTACCAACGCCAGTAAAGGTGCCCGCCGCAGCGCGTTCCATCGCCTGTCCGCCGCCGACTGAGCCGGTAAAGTTTACGAAATCAAACGCCTTGCCAGCGATCAGATCATTGGTCACGTCATGGCTGAGGAACACGTTCTGGAACACATCCGCGGGCACTCCCGACGCATGGAACGCCTGCGCCATACGCTCACCCACCAGCAAGGTTTGTGTGGCGTGTTTCAGCACCACCGCATTGCCCGCAATCAGCGCAGGTGCCACCGTGTTGATCGCCGTCATATAGGGGTAATTCCAAGGCGCCACCACAAAAACGACCCCATGCGGAATACGCTTGATATAGCGTTTGAAGGTCTCATCCTCACCCACAGCGATATCGGCCAGAGCGTCTGAGGCAATTTCGGCCATATGACTTGCACGTTCATTGAACCCGCCAAACTCACCGCCATAGCGCACCGGCCGGCCCATCATATGCGCAAGCTCTGGCACGATCTCGTCATTCATCGCCCCCACAGCGGCCACACCTGCCATTACAAGATCAATCCGCTCCTGCAACGGCCGCGCCGCCCACTCCACCTGCGCCGCACGGGCCCGCGCGGCGGACTTTAAAGCCGCCTCAGCCGACAACACTTCACGCTCCGCAAAAACCGATCCGTCAATCGGCGAGACACATTGCAACATCTGCCCCATTTTCACTCCATTTTCGAAAGAAACAGGATCCCTGCTTCATCTGGCCCAAAATATCCCGGGGAGCGCGAGGGGCTGGCCCCTCGCTCCCGCCCTCTAAGCCCGCTCAAACCCGCGCGCAATTTCCCAATCCGTCACTACACGCTCGAACTCTTCGATCTCGACCTCCGCCGCACGGGCATAGTGATCGACCACATCATCCCCCATGGCCGCGCGCAACATGGCCGACCCATGCAAGGCATCCCGCGCCGCGCGCAAGTTGCCGGGGATCATGCCCGTTTCGCCCTGATAGACGTCTCCCTGTGTCGGGGGCTGCAATTCCAGCGCTTCCTCGATCCCGGCAATCCCAGCGGCCAGCATCCCTGCCATCGCCAGATACGGGTTCATGTCCGAGCCCGGAATACGGCACTCCACCCGAACTGCCTTGGTGCCATCCCCGCACAGACGGAACCCCGCCGTGCGGTTGTCCACCGACCAGATGATCCGCGTTGGCGCAAACGTGCCCTTCATGAACCGCTTGTAACTGTTGATGTAGGGAGCCATGAAATAGGTGTAATCGGCGGCGTATTTCAGCAAACCCGCCATGTAGTTCTTCATGACATCAGACATCCCGAGCGGATCTTTTTCGTCGAAAAAGATTGGCACCCCGTCTGCCCAAAGCGACTGATGCACGTGGGACGAGCTTCCCACTTTCTCATGATGCCATTTCGGCAGGAACGTCGCCGCATGGCCATGCTGCCACGCGATCTCTTTCACTGCGTTCTTGGCAATCGAGTGATACTCGGCCGTGTCCATCGCGGGGGCGTATTTGATGTTCAGCTCTTCCTGCCCGGTCTCAGCCTCACCTTTCGAGTTTTCGACCGGAATCCCCGCGTTCCACAGATGATTGCGGATCGGGCGCATCACATGCTCTTCCTTGGTGGTCTGCAGGATGTGATAGTCTTCGTTATAGCCCGAGATCGGCTCCAGATCGCGAAACCCTTCCTTGCGGATCTGGTCAAAGCTCTTCTCGAACAGGAAAAACTCCAGCTCGGTGGCGCACATGGCGTCATAGCCCATGGCCTTAAGCCGGTTCACCTGCTTTTTCAGGATGGACCGAGGCGCGTGGGGCACTTCCTCATGCGTATGGTGATCCAACACATCGCACATCACCATGGCGGTGCCCTCAAGCCACGGAACCGGGCGCAGAGTACTTAGGTCAGGCTTCATCACATAGTCGCCATATCCGCGTTCCCAGCTGGTGGCAGCATAGCCATCGGGCGTCGCCATCTCGAGGTCGGTGGCCAACAGATAGTTGCAGCAATGGGTCTCTTCCCAAGCGCCCGCCACGAAATGCCCCGCGTGGAACCGCTTGCCCATCAGACGCCCCTGCATGTCGACCATGCAGACCAGCACGGTATCGACCTCACCGGCTTCGACCTTGGTTTTCAGGTCGTTCAAACGTGCTTCATTGCCCATCCCGTTCATCCTTTGTCACTTTCCGGGACTGTTGTCCCAAGCTCTTGCCCTCGGCCTTAGTCCTCGACCGTTTCGTTATCCATTTCCGTCACCAGACGTGTCTCCAGAACCTGCCCGCTTTGGTAGAGGATCGGATAGGCGATGGCGGCGATATGCCCGTGCAGGTCGCGCATGGCGCGCAACGTCTCAAGATGCAGATCGCTTGAGGCAAAGCTTTCGGTCTGCCCCCTCTCAAGCCGCTTCAAATGCGCCTTTCGGCTGTTCCGCGACAGGCGCTTAACCTCGGCTTTGTCCAGCACCAGACGGCGGGCGCAATCCATGTCATCCACCAGCAGCACATGACGAGCCAGAGAGAAACTGGCCAGCACCGCCGCGTGCAAATCCTTGAGTTCTTTCCAGCCCTGTGCCGAAAAATCGGTGCGTTCGGTGTGTTTGATCTGCGCGGTTCGGGTCATGCGGTTCGACACCACGTCGCCCGCCGCCTCAAGCCGGATCGCGTATTCGACCAGGCTGCGCGCCGCCTTGATCTGCGCCTTGCTCATGTTTTGGCGCGGCATTCGGGCGACAAAGCGTCGGATTTCGGTCAGCTGTGCATTCACCCGTTCATCCTGCTGCCACAGGGCCGAGATCGCATCGCTGTCGTCCTGCTCATAAATATCCAGAACCGGGCGGAACATGCGCTCAACCTGTGTGACCATCTGCAACAGCTCATGCCGGACCGAGGACATCGCAACGTTCGCCCCCGACGCGCTTGGATCGTTCAGTGGGCTAAGCGCGTCCGAGAAGTGGTCCATCGGGTGCGCCTTAACCTCGGGCTCGGGCAGCAGCAGTGTCACCGGACGCTCCAGCCAGTTCACAAACCCTGTGGCCAGCACAAAAACGGCAAGGTTGAACCCGATATGGGCCAAGATCAACGACTGCCCTGCCCCCGCCACCATCAGCGTCTGATGCGTGCCGGTCACGTTGACCACAATCAGCATCACCAGCGCCGCGCTGCCGCGTAGCAGAAGGTTGGCCAGTGGAATACGACGCGCGGAAACGGTCAGGTCACGGGTGAGCCAGATCGGAATAAAGGCCGAGCCCAGATTGGCCCCAAGAACCAGCGACAGCCCGGCAGCAAAAGGGATGGCTCCGATCTGAACCAGTGTCACGCACATCAGGATCGTCGCAACCGAACTGTGCATGACAAAGGCCAATACCGCGCCCACGATAAAGGCGCTGAAATAGTCGCTTTCCAGATAGCCCGCGATGGCGGGCAAAAAGGCGCTCTCGCGGATCGGATCAACCGCATCGCGCAAGAACTGCAATGAAACCAGAATGAACGCGATGCCCAGAACAATGCGCCCGATCAGCCGCACATTGGCGCGGTCGGACTTGAGGTACAACCACCCGCCCAGCGCCAGCAGCACGGGCTGCAGCCAGCCCAGATCATAAGACAGAACCTGAATGACAAGCGCTGCACCCAGATCCGCGCCCAGCACCCCGGCCAACGCAAGGCCAAAGCTGACCATGCCTGCCGCGGCAAAACCGGTCAGCAAAACCGTTACCGCCGCCGAGCTTTGCAGGATCGTGGCCAGAACCATACCGGCCCCACCGGCAACAAAGGTGTTCGAGTGTCGCGTCAACAGCGACTGGAACAATGCGCCAAAGCGTCTTTCGATGCCCGTGCGGACCAGCCGCACCGCAAACAGCAGCAACATGGTCGCCGCAAAAATCTCGATCAGGAACCCCGCAATAGCCATTGGCCTATACTCCTCTGACCCGGTTCACGCCAAGGCGCGACCAGAGTGTTCTTGTCTGTTTCAGAGGCAAGCCTAGCATCGGGGATCGGGGTTCCAGAGGTCCAATACCGGCACGCGACCGAGGCCGCGCGCCGAAATCGCGTTGAATTTAGCCGTAGCGATAAGGCCGTCCGGCCTTGAGCATGTCGGCGTTGTACTGCTTGAAGATCTCGACAACCTTGGCCTTGGTCTCGGACTCGGCTGCGATTTCATCCCAGAAGGCAACGGCTGCTTCTTCGACCTGCGCCCATTCGGCGTCCGGGATCGAGGTCAGTTCCATCTTATCGCCATTCACGCGCAGGCTGGCCTCGCCACCCCAATACCACCACTGGCGATAGTAGTGCGATTGGTCACAGCAAACGCGGAACAGGGTCTGCAGGTCTTCCGGCAGTTCGTTCCAGCGGTCCATATTGGCAAAGAACGATCCTGCCCATGCGCCCGAGATGTTGTTAGTCAGGAAATAGTTGGTCACATCAGCCCAACCCACGGTGTAGTCCTCGGTGATGCCTGACCACGCGATGCCGTCCAACTCGCCGGTTTGCACCGCAACCTCGATGTCTTCCCAGGGCAGAGTGACCGGTACAACGCCGAACTGGCTTAGGAAGCGGCCCGCCGTTGGGAAGGTAAAGACGCGTTTGCCCTGCAGATCGGCCAGGCTGTTGATCGGGTCTTTGGTGGCAAAGTGGCAAGGATCCCATGCACCGGCGCTGATATGCTTGACGCCGACCTTGGAATATTCCTCATCCCAGATCTCGTTCAGGCCGTACTGGTTGAACAGCACCGGCACGTCCAGCGAGTAGCGGGAAGCAAACGGGAAATAGCCACCGAACACGGTGACTTCGGTGGGAGATGCCATCGAGTCATCATCGGATTGCACCGCGTCGATGGTGCCGCGCTGCATGGCGCGGAACAGCTCTCCAGTCGGGACCAGCTGATCAGCATAGAACAGCTCAATCTGCATCCGGTCGCCGGCGATCTTGTTGAACATCTCGATCGCTGGGTCGATCACATGGGCCGCCAAAGCTGGACCGGCATAGGTCTGCATCCGCCATGTGATCGTGCTCTGCGCCAGCGCGGGCGTGGCCAGAGGGGCAGCGGCAACGCCGACCCCGGCTGTTTTCAGAAACTTACGTCTTGTTGTCATGTCATTTCCTCTCTGTTGCAGGTTCTTGTGCCTCTTGAGCGGGCATTCTTGTTAATTTCCGTAAACATATCCGGGCAGCCACAAGGCCAGTTCCGGGAAGATCATGATGATCGTCAGCGCCAGCACCATCACCGCCACAAATGGGAAGATCGACCGGTAGATGTCGCGCAGAGTGATCTCGGGCGGGGCCATGGCGCGCATTAGAAACAGGTTATACCCGAAGGGCGGCGTCATGTAGGCGATCTGGGTGGTGATCGTATACAGCACCCCGTACCAAATCAGGTCAAAGCCCAGCGCCCCCACCAGCGGCACATAGAGTGGAGCCACGATGACCAGCATCGCCGTGTCGTCCAGGAATGTGCCCATGACGATAAAGCTGAGCTGCATCAGGATCAGAATCACCCAGGGCGACAGGCCCAGTTGATCGGTGAACAGGTTGTCGATGGCTTTCACCGCACCCAGCCCGTCGAACACTGCGCCAAAGCCAAGGGCGGCAAGGATGATCCACATAAACATGCATGAAATCGCCAACGTCTGCTTGGTGCAATCCTCGAAAATCTTCCACGTCATGCGCCGTTTCAGCACCGACACGACCAGCGCCGTCAGCGCCCCGATGGCCGAGCTTTCGACCAGCGAGGTCCAGCCATTCACAAAGGGCACCATCATAGCGGCAAAGATGATCAGCGGCAGCGCACCCGCGCCCAGCAGGCGGATTTTCTCGGCCCGCGGGACCTCATGCGCATCTTCCATTGCGGGGCCCAGATGCGGCTGAATGCGGCAGCGGATCCAGATATACAGAATGAACATTCCTGCCATCAGCAGGCCGGGCACGATCCCTGCCAGCCACAACTGCCCTACCGGCTGCCGCGCGATCATCGCATAGAGCACCAGAACCACCGAAGGCGGCACAAGAATTCCCAGACTGGACCCCGCCTGAATGACCCCCGTCACCATCGTCTTGTCGTAGCCCCGCCGCAGCAATTCCGGCAGCGCAATGGTCGCGCCAATCGCCATCCCCGCCACGCTGAGCCCGTTCATGGCCGAAACCAGCACCATCAGGCCAATCGTACCAATTGCCAACCCGCCATTCACCGGCCCCATCCAAACATGGAACATCCGATAGAGGTCATCGGCCAGACGGCTTTCTGACAACACGTAGCCCATGAAGATGAACATCGGCAGCGTTAGCAGTGGATACCACTTCATCAGCTTCATGGCGGCTGAAAATGTAATGTCCTGCCCGCCTGTTCCCCACAGGGCCAGCGCGGCAACGGTAGCAACCGCTCCGATTGCGCCAAAGACGCGCTGACCTGTGAAAAGCATCAGCATCATCGAGGCGAACATGAAAATGGCGATATATTCCTGGCTCATGCCCGAGCGACCCCGATTTCCTGCCCGTTGATCCGGGCTATGTCTTTGAAAAATTCCGATATCGCCTGCAGCAGCATCAGGAAAAAGCCCAGCGTCATGATCGATTTGATCGGCCAGATATAAGGCCGCCACGCGGTCGAGGAACGCTCGAGCCGCCCAACCTCTTCACTGCCGGTCAGAAGACCGGTGAAATAGGCCACGGGTTCCGTGCCCCAATACCCAAGGCTGTAGGCGGTCGAGCCCAAGCCGCCATAGAACAGCACGCCCAGATACAGAATCAACAGCAGCACTGTGAAGGCGTCGAACCACGCTTTCTTCTTGTGACTCCAGTTGTGATAGAACAGGTCCATCCGTACGTTCGAACCCAGCTGGATCGAATACGGCCCGCCCATGATGTAATAGGTCACCATGGCAAATTGCGCCATTTCCAGGGTCCACAGCGACGGCAGAAAGAAGGTTTTCGAGATCGACGACCACAGCAGGATGCCCATCATCGCGAACAGACCCCACATCATCACCCGCCCGATCCGGTAGTTGATCGCGTCAACGACGCGGACATATATGCTCATCGCCCGGATCACTCGGCCGCCCTTTCTTCGAAGGTCGCCAAGGTCCGCTTGATCCACGGGACAAGGCAGTTGGTGACGGTTGCGTGCTGCTGAGGCGTGCGGATCAAGTCGTTACGGATTTCGATCATCACGTTCAGCAAACCATTGGGCAATGCCTGCACATCCAATGTGTGGGCCACGCCGTCCTTGGCCGAATACGGCTCGTTCAGTCGCGTGATATACGGGTTCTCAACGGCTTTCGTTGCCATCATCGCAGCGGCAAACCGATCATCGACTCCGTGCAGTATGCCAAGCTCGACCTGACGTTTTTGTCCGTGATAAATTGGCGTGAAGCTATGGATCGTCACCAGCAACTCCAGTGAGGCGCGGTTGCGGTCAATCACAGCCGACAAGGCTTGTCGAAACGGGTCATAGACCCCGTGGACACGGGCCTGCCTTTCTTCATCCGACATCTGGGCATTTGCGGGGATGTCGTAGTCCTCGCTCCGGACGGGCATGGCGCCCGGCGCTTCGGGGGGGCGGTTGCAGTCATAGACCAGCCGCGACACACCACCATGAACCAGCGGTGCCGAGAGTTCGGCAGACATCATCCGGGCCACGGCCAATGCGCCGGGGTCCCATGCGATGTGACTGTCGCGCGCCTCGGCGCCTAGGCCCATGTCGCCCAGAAACGCAGGGATGCGGTTCGACGCGTGTTCGCAGACCAACACCACCTTCGGGGCGTTGCCTGCCAAGTCAGTGTGAACAACTGTGCCGAAATCCAACCTATCGCCCCGCGATTCCCAGAATCTTCTTTGTGGAAAAATTTCCACACACGTCGATCACCTGTCAATAATTTTCCTGTACAATTTTCTCCAGACTTGATCTTGATGAAAAATTATTCACATTATGCCTTTGTCGCATACAGGAGGATCGTTTAGTGCGGGTGACGGACAGGCTGCTGGCCCATCGGGACAAGATGACGCCTTCGGAACGGCAACTTGTCAGTGTGCTCCTGGATGACTATCCCATGGCAGGCTTGGGCAGCATTACTGAACTGGCCAGCACCGCCTCGGTCTCGACCACCACGGTGGCACGGATGCTGCAAAAGACCGGATTTGACGGCTATCCACAATTTCAGGCCGCCCTGCGGGGCGAAGTAAAAGAGATGATCTCGGGCCCCATCGCCAAGCGTGATGTCTGGCAAAACGATCTGCCCGAAGAACACATCCTCAACCGCTACTCCCAGCAATCCCTCGCCAACCAAAAGCGCACGATTGATGAGGTCGATCCAGCCGAGTTTGACAGTTTTTGCAACCTGTTATCCGATCCCAACCGACGTATTTTCATCACCGGAGGACGCATCACAGGTACAATGGCGCAGTACCTGTACCTGC
The DNA here is from genome assembly GCF_013034685.1 of Ruegeria lacuscaerulensis. GTDB lineage: Bacteria > Pseudomonadota > Alphaproteobacteria > Rhodobacterales > Rhodobacteraceae > Ruegeria > Ruegeria lacuscaerulensis_B. Next base: position 479,204 of record NZ_WQGO01000001.1, read on the forward strand.
ATTTGCAAATGATCCGTCCCGACGTCCGAATGTTACCGGTGGCTGCGTCGTGGACACATGATCTGCTGGATGTACGCAAGGATGATGTCCTAATCGCGCTGGACGTGCGGCGCTACGAGAACTCGACCATGCTGATCGGGCAGCTCTGTCAGGAACGCGGGGCCGAGATTGTGCTGTTCACAGACCAGTGGCGCTCGCCCATTCACCGACTGGCCAAACATACCTTTGCCGCACGGATTGCGGTACCGTCAGCGTGGGATTCGATGGCGTCGATCCTGACGCTGATGGAGTGCGCCATCGCCGAGGTTCAGGAACGCCTTTGGGATTCGGTCAAAGACCGCACCGACGAACTTGAGGCCGCCTTTGACCGTACCAAGCTGTTCCGCAAGTTCGGTCAAAACTCGGGTTCTTAACATCTGAAATTGCTATAATTTACAACTGCCCGTGATCAGTGTTGCCACTGCGGGGCCGCGCGTTCACTTTATGGGCATGAGTTTTGTCGCCGATAATCAACTGCCGCTTCTGATCCTGTTTTTTCTGATCGGACTCGTGGGCACCGGGTTTCTGTTCCGCAAACCGGCGGGGCATCGGGCGTGGAAACTGGCCGATCTGGTCTGGGTCGTGTTGGGTGGCATCGGCGCATTGGTTGCCGTTTTGGCAGGTCTTTACACTGCAGACAGTTCTCGTCTCGACCGACAAATCGACGTGGCCTACGCAGCTACACTGGCCTTTGACCGGGACGCTGCGCGCTTTCGGTTGCGCTTTTGTGATCCCGCCTACGACGATGATATCGGCGTTCTGTGCGAAAAGGTGGAATTCCTGTCAGCGTCTACGGCCAGCAACGCTGACCTGCCCCTGTTTATCGCCGTGACCAACGAGGTCGCGCCGCTGCAAGGACTGCACTTCCTGTTCGGACGTCAGGCCAAGGACGAAATGGACGACGCACGCGCGATGGCCGAAAAAGCCAGCGCTTTCGATATCGACCAATTTCTGGTTTTTACGACCGTGGACGACAAAACCCAGATTGCCATCGACAATATGCGCCGCAAGGTGCCTGCGATTGCCGGGGACTATCTGATCCTAGCCCGAAGCTACGAGGATCTGATTGCGCAAGTCGGGAAGTTGAAAGACGAATGGGAATATCTACAGGCCAACGCGCATATATTGGTGTTGCAAATCATCGCCCTATGTCTGGTCAGCTTTGCTGCACCGTTCCGACTGGGCAAATCGCTTGTGGAACTACGAACCGCCTTCAGCGCCGATACGCCTGAGCCAGTCGCTCTGGGTCCGCGCCAAGAAAATACCGTGTCAGAGTCCAAAGGTTCCGCGTCCCTCGACGCAGCCAACCCGCCTTCTGGTATCGGTCCGCACTCGTAAAGGCCCGGACCGGCAACAGAGTGATGCGGCCAAGGCGACGCACCAACGCCACGTCCTCCATCAATGGCTGATCCGGGAACCCTCCCGCCTTTTCATACAGGCGGCGCGGAACCAGCAACCCCTGATCGCCATAGGGCAAGCCAAATATCCGGCTGCGCAGGTTGGCCCAACCCGCCACCCATGTCGGGGCAAAACCCGAGGCAGAAAACGCCAGCCGGAAGACCCCCGGGGCGCCATGTCGCAGATGATCCCCAACCACTTTGGTCCAGCCCTGCTGCAATACGGTGTCGGCGTGCAACACCAGCAGCCACTCGCCCTTGGCCTCGGCACACCCCCGGCGCAACTGACCACCGCGCGACGCGGCACCGGACACGATTTCAGCCCCGGCCTCATCCGAGATCTCTAGGGTTTGGTCCGTCGATCCACCGTCCGAAACGATCAACTCCCGGATCAGGCCGGTATGCAGCCCTTCCATCAACGCCTCAAGCGTTGCGGGTAGGGTCTGAGCCGCATTCAGGGTTGGGATGACGATCGAGATCGGTGCTGGCACGTGGATTACCCTCTGGTCTTGTCGGCGCGAACTCCTATATCACGAAGCCGAGGGAAAGCACGAGGACACCCCCATGCCCAATCGCCGCATCCTGCGCCTGAGTGGCGCGGACACTGACAGTTTCCTGCAAGGGCTGGTGACAAACGATATCGCCGGGATGCAGGGCGGGTTGGTCTATGCAGCGCTGCTGACGCCGCAGGGCAAATACCTTGCCGATTTCTTTCTGACGCGTCGGGGCGACGCTGTCCTGCTGGACGTGGCAGAAACTCTGGCGGACGGGCTGGTCAAGCGTCTGAGCATGTACAAGCTGCGCGCGGACGTCACGATCGCGGACAGCGGGTTGAATCTGCAACGCGGCACCGGCCCTGCGCCCGACAGCGCCCTGCCCGACCCACGCCACAATGACATGGGCTGGCGGACGTATAGCGCTGCTTCTGAAAGCGACGACGGCACCGATTGGGACGCCATCCGTGTGCGAAATTGCATCCCTGAGACGGGCGTTGAGCTGACCCCAGACAGCTACATCCTCGAATCCGGGTTCGAAGCGCTGAACGGCGTCGATTTCAAGAAGGGCTGCTATGTCGGGCAAGAGGTCACCGCCCGCATGAAGCACAAGACCGAGCTGCGCAAAGGTCTGCGCAGGGTGCTGATCGACGGCAGCGCCCCGGTCGGAACGGAAATCAACGCAGGTGGCAAACCTGTTGGGACGTTGTTCACTCAGTCGGGCGGCGCTGCCATCGCGTATCTGCGGCTGGATCGCGCAACCGGCGATATGCAGGCCGACGCAGCGACGGTTCGGCTAAGCAGTTGAATTGTTGCGCAATCGGCACGGCTGAACCCGATCACCGCGGGTAAAGATTGCCACCCCCACCCTGGCGCTGTCACAATACCGACGGGACCAACACGGGTGCGGGTATGTTCAAGCTATACAGAGCGATCTGGCGCGCCAGCGCCGGGCGACAGATCATCCTGATCGCCCTGTCCATTGCGGTGGCCGCCCTTGCCGCCGTCCCACTGGAATTTCAACGCGATATCGTCAACCACCTGACCTCGGCCAATATTGATGCCGATCACCTGATGTTGCTGGGCGCGGGGATGATGGGGGTTATCCTGCTGAGCCTCGGGTTGAAATGGGTGCTGGGATACCGCTCGGGCACGCTGGGCGAAGACATGATCCGCCTTATCCGTCAGCGGCTGCTGGTCAGGTCTGCTGATCTGAACGAAACGGGCGAGGACGTGCGCAAGGGGACCATGACCACCGCCATCTCGGCCGAAGCGGAAGAGCTCGGCAAATTCGCAGGTGGTGCGTTTTCCGACCCGGTCGTGCAGATCGGAACGTTGATCAGCGTGATAGGATATATCTCCTCCACACAGCCGGGGCTGGGACTGATCGCTTTTTCGATGATCGTGCCGCAGATCGTCATCGTGCTGGTGTCGCAACGCAAAGTTAATGTCTTTGTGGCTGAACGCGTGCGCATTCTGCGCAGCGCCACGGACCGGCTGACTTCGGCCCAGATCGACGCCGCTGCGCGTGAGGTCGAGGCGCAGTTCGACGACATCTATGAAACCCGCCGCCGGATGTTTCTCTGGAAGCTTTCTGCCAAATTCCTGCTCAGCGTCATCAACGGCGCAGGCACCGTTGGCATACTGATGCTGGGCGGTTGGCTGGTTCTGCAAGGGCGCACCGATGTCGGCACCGTGGTTGCCGCAACAAGCGGGCTGGCCCGGATCCAGGGACCGACCGCGTTTCTGATCGCCTTCTACCGCCAGGTCAGCGCCAACCGCATCAAGTATGAGCTGATGCTGGAACTGTTCGGCCCCCACCCCGAGCAATACCGCCGTATCAAGCGCCGCACATAAAAAAGGCCACGTAGCCTTGGCTAACGCGGCCTCTTGGCGATTTCAGTGCAGCTTACGCGCGCTCGGAATATTCCATAGTCTCGGTGTTCACTACGATCATCTCATCCTGACCGATGAAGGGCGGCACCATGACCTTGACGCCATTGTCCAGAATGGCCGGTTTGAACGAGTTCGCAGCGGTCTGACCTTTGACGACCGGCTCGGTTTCGACGATCTTGCAGGTCACTTTCTGGGGCAGCGTGGCGTTCAGGGCCTCTGCTTCGTAGAACTCAACCACAATGGTCATGCCGTCCTGCAGAAACGGGCGACGTTCGCCCAGCAGTTCCGATGGCAGTTCGATCTGCTCATAGGTCTCGGAATCCATGAACACCAGCATGCCGTCGGATTCGTAGAGGAACTGCTGATCCTTCTGTTCCAGCCGCACACGCTCGACCTTGTCCGCCGAGCGGAACCGTTCGTTCAGTTTCGACCCGTTGCGCAGGTTACGCAGCTCGACCTGCGCAAAAGCGCCGCCTTTTCCAGGTTTTACGTGATCGACTTTTACGGCTGCCCACAGGCCGTCATTATGCTCAAGCACATTGCCGGGGCGAATTTCGTTCCCATTTATCTTGGGCATGACATAAATCCTTCACAAACGGTTGATGCGTCAGTTGCGCTTCCTATATCTGGCGTGACCACACCTGGCAAGACAACGAGACCTAGTGCTGCACATGCAGCAAGCTATGCGAGTGACGCAACGCAACTATGCATATTAGCTGTATCCGAATCACACTTTATAGGTCATAAGGACCGTCACGCCGAAAATGCAAGAGCAAGAACAACAAGGAAGACGAGATGAGAGATTTCGTTGACGGCACCGCCTTTAACAATGAGCAAGGCAACCGTGCGCGCAAACTTTTTGCAGCCGTCGTTCTGGCTGCGCTGGATGATGCAATTGCCGATGACAAGAAATACGGCAATGGCCCCGAACAAATCGCCCGCTGGGCCCGCTCTCGCGATGGCCGCGAGGTGCTGTCCTGCGCGGGTATCGACCCCAATGAGCGGGTTGTCAGCGGCCTGATGGAATTCGTGGGGCGCGGTGTGCGCACCTCGGTCGCGCTGTCGCGCGAGGAAAGCGAACGCCGTAACGCTGCTCAGCAGGCCGAAGCCGCCTGATCTGAACTGCTGCCTTTGAGAAAAAGCGCGCTCTGACTGCCAGAGCGCGCTTTTCTTTTGGCTAAACCAACGTCAGAAAAACAACAGCCACTGCCGAGCGACCCAGACTTCGGCTGCAAGCAAAGCTGCGAAGAAGATCTTTGTCGGAAGGGTCAACCCGCGCCGCCAAAGCGCGATATATGACACCGCGCAGGCTGTGATCGACAAGGGCACGACCCATTGCGCGTGATGGGCGCTGTCCCAATAGCTGATCGGGCTGTGAAAGACCCAATTGCTCAGCGGCCAAAACTGCGCCCGTCCATCCCCTGCATGCAGCAGAAAATCGGTACCCAGATGCAGCAACCCGGCCGAGGCGCCCAGCACCAGCAAACGCGCGCGCAGCAATACCCCGATGGCCAGTGCCAGCCCCCAGACTAGAAACGAGTTGTCGATGGCAAAAACGGTCTGCCACGCGTCGGAATAATAAAGCTGCCCGAACACCACTTGCTCGGGGATGTTCAGAATGAACAGCGACACCCCCGCCATCAGATAGAGCGACAGGTCCGGCAGCACCGACCCAATCAGAACGGCACGCAGAGTTCGGCCATAGGACGGGCGCGCAAAGGCGGCGGCTCCGATCAAAAGATGGGCTGGCGTGTTCATCGGGGGCTTTTCCTCCGCCGTCAAATCGGGTCATGTGCCCGTCAGGTTATAGGAGAACAAGCATGGTTCGCGCCATCATGATTCAGGGTACCGGCAGCAATGTGGGTAAATCGGTTTTGGTGGCCGGGCTGGCTCGCGCCTATACACGACGCGGGCTGCGCGTGGCTCCGTTCAAGCCGCAGAACATGTCAAACAACGCCGCCGTAACCGAAAACGGCGGCGAGATCGGGCGCGCGCAGGCGCTTCAGGCGTGGGCAGCGAACAGGCCGACGCATACGGATATGAACCCGATTCTGCTCAAACCCGAAACCGACACGGGGGCGCAGATCATCGTGCAGGGGCAGCGGGCTGGAACGATGAAGGCGGGTGACTACCGCAAGGGCAAATCCAAGCTGCTGGGGGCTACGCTGGAAAGCTTTGACCGGCTCTGTGCGGATGCCGATCTGGTTCTGGTCGAGGGCGCAGGCAGTCCGGCTGAAACCAACCTGCGTAAGGGAGATATTGCCAATATGGGCTTTGCCTGCGCCGCAGGTGTGCCGGTCGTGCTGGTCGGCGACATTCACCGCGGCGGTGTAATCGCACAGATTGTAGGCACGCAGGCGGTGCTGGAAGCCAGCGATCTAGCGATGATCAAGGGCTTTGCGGTGAACCGCTTCAAAGGTGATGTGTCCCTTTTCGATGAAGGGCGTGACGATATCGCAGCGCGGACCGGTTGGACCTGCATGGGTGTCGTGCCGTGGTTCAACGACGCATGGAAACTGCCTGCCGAGGATATGATGGACATCCGCTCTCACGCGGGCGGGACCTGCAAAGTGGTGGTGCCGCAACTTGAGCGGATGGCCAATTTTGACGATCTGGACCCGCTCTCGGCTGAACCAGGCATCACGGTCGAGATCGTCCCTGCGGGGCGCCCCCTGCCCGGCGATGCGGACCTCGTGCTGCTGCCAGGCAGTAAATCCACTATCGGCGACCTGACCTTTTTCCGGGCGCAGGGGTGGGATGTGGACCTCTATGGCCATGTGCGGCGCGGTGGTCATGTTTTGGGCCTGTGTGGCGGGTATCAGATGCTGGGCAATACCATCTCCGATCCCGGCGGCGTCGATGGTCGACCAGGAACAGTCGATGGGCTGGGCTTGCTGGACGTCGATACCATCATGGCTGGCCAGAAGCAGGTCACGTTGCGGCAGGCGCATGCGGTTCCCGGCAAAGAACCGGTGTCAGGCTATGAAATCCATATGGGCCGGACCGAGGGCCCCGACTGCGCCCGCGCTTGGCTGGAGGTTGAAGGTCGGCCCGAGGGTGCCGCAGACAAAACTGGACGTATTCGCGGCAGCTATCTGCACGGGATATTTTCGTCCGATGCGTTCCGCGCGCGTTACCTGTCGGAATTGGGGGCTGTCTCAGAGATCAATTACGAGGACGGCGTGGACGAGACGCTGGACGCATTGGCCGACCATCTTGAGCAGCATATGGATTTGGATCAGCTTTTGGAACTGGCGCAACAGCCCTGCCGGGCCTAGCGTCTAGCTGGATTCCACCTCAGCCAAAGCCCGATAAATCTCGCGCCGGACCATTTTTCGCACGTTGCGGGTGAAGCGTTCGCCCAGCACGCCCTGAAGCTCTTCCCGCACGACCTGCGCGATAAGCTGGCGCAACGCGTCTTCATCCATCGCAGGAGGTTCAGGCTGTTCTTCAGCCTCGGTCGCCGCGATGACCTCGGGGTCACGGATGAAGGTTGCTTTGGTGTCCGAGAGCCCCTCTTCCACCACTTCATCCTCTTTGGCTTCGTTCCCGACGCTCCAACCCAAAGCACGGGTCGGAGTTCCAGAATAGGCGTCATCGCTATCACCGTCGGGTTCCCACTGATCCTCGGTGCGGGCAATCGCCGCCTCCAGCGCTTCTATCTTGGAACTCAGGCTGAAACTCGGAACTTTCTCTGGGGTTGGGACGGGTTGCGACGCCTCACTCTCTACTGCATCCCGGGCGCGCAGAACCATAGGTTTGACTGACGCATCCACCACCGGGTCTGCAATGGGTTTACCGTCCTCATTATCCTCGACTCGCAGTGCGTCCGTCAAAACCAATCTACCGGGCTTTCGTGCCAAAGAAGACGGAACGAGATCGGGGATTTTGCGGCCTTCTTCACCGACCAGGCGTTTGATAGAGGACAAAACGTCCTCTACTCTCCCGTCTACGACTTTATCCGTCATTCTTCTCTACCACTCTTTCCTCAGAATCGAGTGTAGCCAAACACTTCGGCCCTCACAACAGATTGTGACCTGGGTTAGTCGCGGCGCAGGGCCTTGAGTACCCGATCCAGATCCTTGCTCTGCTTGCTAACCTGTGCCGGTGCTTTCTTGACCAGATTGTAATACAGCGTCGGGTCATAAATTTGCACGGCCAGCCCCAAACGCTCGGCCGTCAAAAGACCTTGCGCCTGCAACAACTGATAGGCAGCCAGCGACCGTTCGGTGCGCGATGCAACCTCATTGAGCTGCGCATCCAGCAGGTCTTGCTGTGCGTTCAGAACATCCAGCGTCGTCCGAGCGCCCAAGGTCGCCTCTTCCCGGATGCCGTCAAAGGCCACTTGAGAAGCTCGCACCTGCTCGGTCGAAGCGCGCAGGCTGGCCGATGCAGCCTGGAAGTTGGCATAAGCCACGGAAACGCCTTGCGTGATATCTTTCTGTACGTTCAGCAGGTTCGCGCGGGACGCGTCACGGGTCGCCATTGCACGACGGACCTGCGCGGCCAAGGCGCCACCAGCATAGATCGGCTGAGTGAAGGTCAAAGCGACCGTCGCGTCTTCGATTGAATCGTCGTTGTCGTAGCTTTCGGTAATCCCGGCATCCGCGTTCAAAGTAACATTCGGGCCAAGGTTTGCACGCTGCTGAAGAACGGCCAGATCAAAGGCACGAACCTCATGCTGAGATGACAGGATCGCCGGGTGGTTGCGCTGAGCCAGGGCAATCGCCTCCGCCTCTGACCGCGGCAGGTTGGGCAGGCTGGGCTGACCAGCCGTCGCGCCCGGCGCTTTACCTACGGCGTTAACGTATTCGGCCTGCGCCGTGCTCAGGTTCCCGCGCGCAACGGACAGTTCCGCCTGAGCGCTGGCAAGCTGCGCCTGCGACAGCGCCACGTCCGTGCGCGTCACCTCGCCCACATCGAAACGGTCCTGCGAAGCGCGGAGTTCCTCGGCAGAAACTTCCACATCGTTCAATTGAATCTGAACGGTTTCTTCCTGAAGAACAACGGCCAAATAAGCATTTACGGCTCGGAACAGCACGGCCTGTTCCACATCAATCAGGCTTTGACGTGTGGACAGAACGATTTCTTGCGCCGATTGCTTGCCCAGAACCGAAAAGCCACCATCGTAGATCAGCTGACTAAGCGTCAGACCAGCAAAGAACGTAGAAGGTTCATTTCGGACCGTCACATCGTCAATGGTCGAGCGGGTATAATCCTGGCTGACCTGAGCGGCAAAGTTGATGATCGGACGCAGCGCGGCCAATGCGATCGCCACATCTTCGTCGGCAGCACGCAGCAAGGCCCGGTTTTGTTCCAACAGCCCGCTGGTGTTATAAGCACCAATGAACGCGTCTGTCAGATTGTCTGCCCATGCGCCCCGACTTGGCACAACACTAAGCGCGATACCGGCCGTCAGCGCCAACGCCTTGACCAGTTTTCCTCCCGCCGTAGAACTCATCACGAAATCCTCTCAAACCAAAATTACGCAGCCCTGCGGACAGTTTGCGCGTTTATGTTCAACTAATCAAGGTGGCAGGACAATCTGTCCCGGAATTATAGCGAAAATACACGATCCGTGGAAAAAGCGCGCAAAACCGGGGCATTGGCATTAAACGCGTGGCGCCAAGTCACGCGTTCGCCGGATTTGTGGCCGATCCGAACAGTTCCCAATTCACCATCCATGAAAAGGCATGCGATCCGGCCATGATCCTTGAGCTGCGCGAGCAACGCGTCAGGCACATGCTCGACCCCGCCTTGAATCAGGATGACATCGTAGGGGCCATGTTCGGTTGCACCCTGCTCCAAAGGCCCGACATGCACGATTGCGTTATCTGAGTCTGCTTCCATCAAAACGGTTTGGGCCTCGGTGGCGAGTTCTTCATCCTCTTCCACCGCAACCACAAGCTGCGCCATCTTTGCGGCAACAGCAGTAGAATACCCCATCGCCGGCGCGATATCGAGTACGACCTCATCATTGGAAATATTCAGCGCATCCAACATTTTGGCAAGCGTCCGAGGCTCCAGCAGGCAGCGACCGTTCCCCAGATCTAGCAGCCCTTCAACATATGCTGCCTCGCGCTGCGCATCGGGCACGAAGTTTTCACGCCTGACGCTAAGCATCGCATCGATAATCGGAAATTTCGTGACATCAGAAGGCCGGATTTGCGTATCGACCATAGTGCGGCGCCGGGCTGCAAAATCTGTCATTGGATCGCTCGTTCTATTCCCTTGGATGCTGGGCTTGTGCCATATCCGGATAAAACCGGCAACGGCTCAGGCATCGAAACTTTTGTTGCAGAACAAGAAAGTGAACCTGTTTCCGATACGGCACGCCTGCGCTTGCTGAATTTTCGCCGCAACCCTCTGGACGCCCCAGAAGAAAGCTGTTAAAACGCCTGTCACACCACAGCAAGTATTTGATTTTACTTGAAAAGGCGAGTTGGCGGAGTGGTGACGCAGCGGATTGCAAATCCGTGTACACCGGTTCGATTCCGGTACTCGCCTCCACTCTCTCTACAAAACAGACTATTCCACTGGCGCGCAGCTTGCGTCATTCGGCCCCACGCCCCTGAGGGATGACCTCGCATCCGGGCTCTTCCGGTTCGTCGTCCTCCATCTCGGGCGGAAAACCGGAGGCTGTGATGTCTAGACCGGTTGCATCCTCCAGACGTCGGATGATGTTGGGAGACAATTCACGCTCGCCATAGCGGGCAATTCCGTCCTCGAAAATCTGGATCATGACCGGGTTGATCTCCAGCGGTACACCGGCGCGGTCAGCAACGTCCTGAAACAGCCCGATATCCTTTTTCACAAGGTCCATCGTAAAGGAAATGTCGCGTGATCCGTTCAGGATCACCTGGCTTTCGGTCTCATGCACAAAGGAAGTACCTGATGAAATCTTGATCGCCTCATAGGTCGTGTTCAAGTCCATCCCGGCGGCCTTGGCGGTCACGAGCGCTTCAGCGCAGGTAATCAGGTTTGCCGTCGCCAGGTAGTTGGTCAGCACCTTAAGCACCGAGGCCGAGCCCAACGCGCCCGTGTGCAGCACGCGGCGGCCCATCGTGGTCAGAAAGGGTAGGATACGTTCGAACGTTGCACGGTCGCAGCCCGCGAAGATCGAGATATTGCCCGTCGCCGCCCTATGGCACCCGCCTGAGACGGGGCAGTCGACTGCCGCCCCTCCGCGTTCGATGACCTGCGCACCCAGCCGCTTGACCTCGGCCTCGTCGGTGGTGGACATCTCCATCCAGATCTTGCCGGGGCCGACTTCGGGCAGCATCTCCTGCATCACGGCGTCCGAGGCAGCAGGCGATGGCAGACAGGTGATCACCGCGTCGCAATCGCGCATCAGCTGGGCCGGGCTTTCGGCGGCCTTGGCCCCCTGCGCCACGAAGCCCGCGACCAGATCAGGGTTCAGATCGTGCACCGTCAGGTCGATCCCGTTGCGCAGCAAAGACCCGGACAGTTTGCCGCCCACATTGCCCAGTCCGATAAAGCCCACTCTCATGCGACACGTCTCCCTGTTTGCGCCGTTTCGGTCATGGCAGCACGGGGTTGCGGGCTTCGTCATGCCGCCCAGCGACGCTTACAGGTCGCTTTTCCACCGTTGCTTCACAGATGCTTGCGACTCGCTTGACAAGCCCCTGTCCGGTGCCGCATGTCCGATCCGTTGGTGTCCTCTGCACGAGGATGAAAAGGGAATGCGTCAACGGATCATCCGCCAAACGCAGCCGCCCCCGCGACCGTGACCGGAGAGGGTGCCCAAGCCACTGGCCAGACAGGCCGGGAAGGCGGGACATCCGGCAGGGCAATCGCCCTGACATCCGCAAGCCGGGAGACCTGCCAGCACCCGCGATTGAAACCGGACGGGGTGTTCCGGTGTCGGGTCAAATGCGACCCGCTTGAAACCCCGTCCCCCACGATGAGGATTTGGGGGGATGAGAGACATGACCGAGACCGCTCCGGTCGAGCTGCTGGTTTGCACCACCTGCCGCCGCGGCCTACCTGTTGAAGATGACGCAGACCGCCCCGGCACGTTGTTGCACAAGGCGCTGGAACAGGCCGATCTGCCCGAAGGCGTAACGCTGAGAGCCGTCGAATGCCTGTCGAATTGCGATCAGGGCTGTTCCATCGTGCTGCGCGGCGGGCCGGAACGCTGGACCTTTGTTTATGAGAACCTGAGCGAAGTCGATCATGTCGACGTGATCGTAGACGGTGCCACCAAGTATCTGGCCTCCGAGGACGGTCTGGTCAAATGGCGCGAGCGCCCCGAACACTTCCGCAAAAACTGCGCCTCGCGCATCCCCCCGATTGGAGCCTGACATGTCCACTTTGGAAAAACTCCCCGTTACTGTGATCACCGGCTTTTTGGGTTCGGGCAAGACCACGCTGGTGCGCCACCTGATGCAGAACCCGCAGGGCAAGCGTCTGGCCGTTGTGGTCAACGAGTTTGGCGATGTCGGCGTGGATGGCGATATCCTGAAATCCTGCGCCATTCCCGATTGCCCGGCGGAAAACATCATGGAACTGGCCAATGGCTGCATCTGCTGCACCGTGGCCGATGATTTCATCCCCACGATCGAGGCGCTGATGGCGCTGGAGCCGCGCCCCGAGCATATCCTGATCGAAACCTCCGGTTTGGCGCTGCCCAAGCCGCTGCTGAAAGCGTTCGACTGGCCCGATATCCGATCCAAGATCACCGTTGACGGCGTGATCGCGCTGGCCGACGCCGAGGCTGTTGCCGCCGGTCGCTTTGCCCCGAATGTCGCGGCGGTGGATGCCCAGCGTCTGGCCGACGACTCCATCGACCACGAAACGCCTCTGTCCGAGGTGTTCGAGGATCAGATCTCCTGCGCCGATATCATCCTGCTGACCAAGCCTGATCTGGCCGGCCCCGAAGGTGTCGCCAAAGCCAAAGAGATCATCGCCGCAGAGGCCCCGCGCCCTCTGCCGGTCGTCGAAGTGGCCGAAGGCGTTGTGGACGTGCGCGTCGTGCTGGGTCTTGAGGCTGCCGCCGAGGATGACATGGAGGCTCGGCCCAGCCATCATGATGGCCACCATGATCACGAGCACGATGATTTCGAAAGCATCATCGTCGAGCTGCCGGAACAGACCGACCCGGCCGATCTGGTCGCGAAAATCGAACGTCTTGCCAAAGAACTGAACATCCTGCGCGTCAAAGGCTATGCCGCTGTTCAGGGCAAGCCAATGCGCCTGCTGGTTCAAGCCGTCGGCGCGCGTGTGCGTCACCAGTATGACCGTCCGTGGGAGCCCGGCGAAGAGCGCCGCTCGCGTCTGGTGGTGATCGCCGAGCATGACGATATCAAAGAGGCTGAAATCCGCGAAATCCTTGCGGGCGTCACCGAAGCCGCCGAGTAAGCACAGAGTAAACCATGCACGTCGTCTTCCGCGAAAGCCACGGGTTAGAGGAATCTGAGACCCCAACCGATCTGGGCCAGAGCCCGGCGGATTTGGTGGTGCTGTCGTTTTCGGACAGTGACCTTGGCGCTTTCGCGGCAGGCTGGCATCGTGGCGGCGGCCCCGAGGGTCGGATGCCGACCCTGCGACTGGCCAATCTGACGGCTCTGAAACATCCTCTGTCCGTTGACACCTATGTCGAGCAGACGTTGGAGGGCGCCAAGGGAATCCTGATCCGTCTGATCGGTGGGGTGCCTTATTGGGCTTACGGGCTACAGCAGGTTCTGGCCCTGGCGCAGGCCAAGGGAATTGCTGTGGCCGTTCTGCCCGCAGACGGGCGCGAGGATACGCGACTGGATGAGTATTCCACCCTGCCCGTCTCCACCCTGCGCCGCTTAGCGCACCTGTGTGACACCGGCGGCGAGGTTGCAGCACAAGCCGCTTTGGCACAGATGGCACTGGCAGCGGGGCTCTATGCGGGCCCGGTGATGGGCGCCAAATCCCTGCCCGACTGCGGCGCATGGTGCCCCGATCGCGGAGTGATTCCGGCGGAACAGGCGTTTTCCGGGGATGCGAAACGCATCCTCGTCACCTTCTACCGCGCTTATCTGACATCCGCCGACACCGCCCCCGTGGCCGCCCTAATCCGCAGTCTGCGCGCACGTGGATTTGAAGCCGTGGGGCTCTTCGCCCCTTCGCTAAAGGCCCCGGCAGCTGCGGACTGGCTGCGCAACACCGTCACCGCGTTGACCCCATCCGCGATCATCAACGCCACCTCCTTCTCGGGTAAAAGCGCATCTGGCACCTCGCCCTTGGACGCCGCCAATGTACCCGTCTTCCAAGTCGCACTGGCCACCTCGCGCCGCAAAGCCTGGGCCGAAGCGGAACGCGGTCTCTCGCCCGCCGACCTCGCCATGCATGTGGTGCTGCCCGAGGTGGACGGGCGGATTTCAGCAGGCATCGCCTCGTTCAAGGAGCCGGGCAAGCGCGACCAGCATCTGGAATATTCCCGCTTTGCCCACCGGGCCGAAGAGGAACGGATCGAAGCCATCCTTGACCGGGTGACCGGCTGGCTGAACCTGCAGGATAAACCCAAAGCCGATCAAGTGCCCGCGCTGGTGCTGTCCACCTATCCCGGCAAAGATTGGCAAATGGCCCATGCGGTGGGCCTCGACGCGCTGGCCTCGGCTGAGGCGATGCTGTCCGACCTGCAAGCCGAGGGCTATGATACCGCCCCTGCCAAACCAATCGCTGATACGCTGCTGAACGCCCGGATCGCATGGCCGCTGGCCGAGTATCAGGCCGCGCTTGCGGACCTGCCCGAACAGCTGCGCACCGACTTGCATACGGTTTGGGGCGCTCCCGAGGATGACCCCGCTTACACCGATGGTGCCTTTCACTTCACCGCCCTGCGTCGGGGCAAGGCTCTGGTCGCCTTGCAACCTGAACGCGGCACGCCCGAGCTACGCGATGACGACTATCATGACCTGTCGCGCACCCCGCGCCACAGCTATGTCGCCTTTTACCTTTGGCTGCGTAAAAGCTTGAATGCCGATGCGCTGATCCACATCGGAGCCCATGGCACGTTGGAATGGCTGCCCGGCAAATCCGTGGCGCTCTCAGCCGGTTGCTGGCCCGAGGCGCTGATCCGCGACCTGCCAGTGATCTACCCCTTCATCGTCAATGACCCCGGCGAGGCGGCGCAAGCCAAGCGCCGGATCGGCGCGGTCACGCTGGGCCACATCCCGCCCGCTTTGAAAGAAAGCGGTACACCGGATCGGATGGTACGGCTGGAGTCCCTGCTGGACGAATTCTCGAACGCCGATGGTCTGGACCCCAAGCGCCGCGACCGTTTGCAAGAGGATATCCGGAATGAGGCTCAGGCCATCGGGCTGGAAAGCGATCTGGGTCTGGATCAGGCCACCTGCACCGCCGAGGCGATCACCCGCATCGACCGCTTTGTCTGTGACATCAAGGAAAGCCAGTTCGGCGACGGGCTGCACATCTTTGGCCGGGTGCCAGAAGTGACCGGCAATTTCGACCCCGCGCCTTCCGCCCAGTCTGAACGCAACGCCCTAATCGACGCACTAGCCGGAAAGCGGATCGAGGCCGGGCCATCCGGTTCGCCCTATCGTGGCCGCTCGGACGTGCTGCCTACCGGGCGGAACCTTTATACCACCGATCCGCGCTCGGTCCCGACTCGTGCGGCCTATACCCAAGGCGTGAAACTGGCCGAGGAACTGGTGCGGCGTCACCTGCAAGAGGAAGGCGATTATCCCAAAGGGCTGATCGTTGACCTCTGGGGTTCGGCCACCATGCGCACCGCCGGGGAAGAATTCGCCATGGCGCTGCACCTGCTGGGCGTCAAACCGGTCTGGGATAAGGGATCCGAGCGGGTCTCGGGCATCGAAGTTCTGCCCATCACCGACCTTAGCCGCCCGCGTCTGGACGTAACGCTGCGGGTCTCGGGCCTGTTCCGCGACGTGTTCCCAACGCTTTCGGCGCTGTACGGTCAGGCGATCCGGGCGCTGTCGGCGCGCGATGAGGCCGCCGATTGGAACCCCTATGCCGGTCAGGAGCCCGCCGCCCGCGTTTATGGCCCCGCCCCCGGCAGCTATGGCGTGAACATGACGCAATTGTCGGAAATCTACACCGACGAGGCGCGCGCGCAGGCGGGTGAGGCATGGCTGGATGCAAGCTCTTACGCGTTGGAGGGCGAGCACATCGCGCAAGACAAAGACGGCATCACCCAGCGCGTCGCCAATGCCGACAGTTTCGTGCACCTGCAGGATCTGACCGAGACCGACCTGCTGCTGGCCAATGACTATGCAACGCATGAGGCCGGGTTTGCCGCCGCCAAAAAGATCACAGGCGGCACGGCGCAGCTTTATCATCTGGACAATACCAACCCCGACACCCCGCGCGCGCGCACCCTGCCCGAGGAAATCAGCCGCGTGGTCCACGCCCGCGCCGCCAACCCCGGCTGGATCACCGGGATGCAACGCCACGGATTCCGGGGCGCAGCCGAGATCGCCGCGACGCTGGATCATATGGCCTCATTCGCGCATCTATCTGGCACAGTCGCGCCGCACCTTTTCGACCTTTACCACGATGCCACGCTGGGCGACGCTGAGGTCAACGCCTTTCTGGCCGAGGCCAACTCTAAAGCGCATCAGGCCATGCAGGACCGGTTCCGCGCTTTGCTTGAGGCGGGGCTTTGGAACACACGCCGCAACTCGATTCGCGCCGATCTGGAGGGGCTGGGATGAGCGCCCCCGTCGTACAGGGTTGGTGCCCCGGCGCGCACCGTCCGATGATGTCGGGCGATGGGCTGGTGGTCCGGGTGCGGCCGCGGCTGGCTCGTCTGACAGCTGAGCAGGCCTTAGGTCTGTGCGATCTGGCGGAACACTTTGGCAATGGCACCATCGACCTGACCAACCGCGCCAACCTGCAGCTGCGGGGCGTGGCCGAGGCGGATCATCAATCCCTGCTGGCCGAACTGGCCGCGCTGAACCTGCTGGACGCCGAGCCGGGGATCGAGGTGCGCCGCAACATTCTGGTCTCACCTCTGTACCAATCCGGAGACCTGACCGCTCGGCTGGCGCAAGAGCTTATTGACCGGCTGGCCGAACTGCCCGCACTGCCCGCCAAGTTCGGCTTTGCCATCGACACTGGACCTGAGCGCCTGCTGGCTGGGGATTCAGCCGATATCCGGCTGGAAACAAGCCCAGAGGGTTTGATCTTGCGCGCTGATGGGGCAAACACCGGACGTTTGGTCCAAGAATCGGAAGCCATCGAACTGCTGATCGCCTTGGCCGCATGGTTCTCCCAAAACTACACGCCCGAGAGCAGGCGCATGGCCCGCGTGGTCTCGAACTTGCCGCCGGAGTGTCAAGGAACGACACCGGGCCCGGTGGGCACCCCGCTGCAACCCGGACTCTGCGATCAGGGGACGCTCTATGGTGCAGCCTTTGGGCAACTGCCTGCGCGCGCCCTGAAAGGCCTGATCGCGCAAAGCAGGGCCGTTGCCTTGCGGGTCACCCCTTGGCGCTTGATCCTGTTGGAAGGTGGGGCGGCGATACCCGCGCCGGCCTTTGTTACGGACGGAACCGACCCGCTTGTGACGACCGACGCGTGCCCCGGCGCGCCATATTGCCCGCAAGCGCAGGTGGAAACCCGCGACGTCGCCCGTGCTTTGGCCGCACGCGTACCGGGCAGCCTGCATGTCTCGGGCTGCGCCAAAGGATGCGCGCGCATGGGCCTGGCCGATGTGACGCTGATCGGCAATGCCGGACGATTTGATCTTGTCAAACAGGGCCGCGCGGGGGATGAGCCCTGCCAGACCGGCCTGACCGAAGAAACACTGATGAATATGGACTTCACCTGATGCCCTATACTTATGAAACCGATGGCGCTGCGATCTATAAGGAAAGCTTTGCCACCATCCGGTCCGAGGCTGATCTTGCCCGGTTCGACGCCGACGAGGAACAGGTCGCCGTCCGCATGATCCACGCGGCCGGCATGGTGGGGCTTGAAGAGTTCGTGCATTTCTCGCCCGGTTTTGTGGCCGCCGCCCGCACTGCAATGGAAGCCGGCGCACCCATCCTGTGCGATGCGCGCATGGTCAGCGAGGGCGTGACCCGGTTCCGTCTGCCCGCTGACAATGAGGTGATATGCACCCTGCATGACGAACGTGTGCGCCCCTTGGCCGCCGAGATGAGCAACACGCGCTCGGCTGCCGCGCTGGAGCTGTGGCGCCCACATCTGGAAGGCGCCGTTGTCGCCATTGGCAACGCACCTACTGCGCTGTTCCATCTGCTGAACATGCTGGAAGACCCCGCCTGCCCACGCCCCGCCGCCATCATCGGCTGCCCCGTGGGCTTTGTCGGCGCGGTCGAATCCAAAGACGCCCTGTGGGAGGCACAGCCAGTGCCCTCCTGCATCGTCAAGGGCCGCCTGGGCGGCAGCGCCATCACCGTCGCCGCCATCAACGCCATCGCGAGCCGCGCGGAATGAGCGGCACCATCTATGGCGTGGGCCTCGGCCCCGGCGATCCCGACCTGATGAGCGTCCGGGCCGACCGCCTATTGCGCAACGCGCGCCACGTGGCGTTTTTCCGCAAGCCCGGTCGCAGCGGACAGGCGCGCAAAATCGTCAATGGGATGATACCCGAAGATGCCGTCGAATTCCCGATGGAGTACCCGGTCACAACCGAGATCCCAGTGAGCGATCCGCGCTATAACGAGCTGCTCTCGGCGTTTTACGAAGACTGCGCCGCGCATCTGAAGGCTCTGTCCGAACAGGGCGAAGACGTGGTGGTCTTGTGCGAGGGCGATCCGTTTTTCTACGGCTCTTTCATGCATCTTTACAACCGGTTGCGCTACGAATCTGATGTCGAGGTCGTGCCTGCCATCACCGGCATGTCGGGCGCGTGGACGGCGACCGGAGACCCGATCACCTGGGGTGATGACGTGCTGACCGTACTGGTGGGTACTCTGCCCGAGGACGATCTGGCGCAGCGCATGGCACAGACAGACGCGCTTGTCGTGATGAAGATCGGGCGCAATATCGACAAGGTGAAGCGCGCGCTGAAGACGGCGGGCCTCTATGACCGCGCGTGGATCGTGGAATTTGCGCAAATGCCGAGCCAGACGGTGACGAAACTGTCCGAGGCTTGTGAAAAGGTCACACCCTATTTCTCGATCATCATCGTGCACGGTCAGGGGCGCAGGCCATGAGTGGCTGGGTCAAGATCGCCGGTCTTGGACCAGGGGATGATGCGCTGGTGACGCCCGAGGTGACTGCCGCTTTGGCCGAGGCCACGGACGTGGTCGGCTATATCCCCTATGTTGCCCGCGTGGCCGAACGCGAAGGCTTGACGCTGCACGCCAGTGACAACCGGGTCGAGATCGACCGCTCGCAGCACGCGTTGCAAATGGCGGCCGAGGGCAAGCGCGTGGTCGTGGTGTCCTCGGGCGATCCCGGTGTGTTTGCGATGGCGGCCGCAGTGTTTGAGGCGTTGGAGGATGGCCCGCCCGAGTGGCGCAATATCCAGATTGATGTGCTGCCGGGGATCACGGCGATGCTGGCGGCCTCGGCCCGTGCCGGCGCACCGATGGGGCATGATTTCTGCGCCATCAACCTGAGTGACAACCTCAAGCCGTGGTCCTTGATCGAAAAGCGTCTGCGGCTGGCGGCACAAGCGGATTTCTCAATGGCGTTTTACAATCCGCGCTCAAAGTCCCGCCCGGAAGGCTTTGTTAAAACGTTGGAAATCCTGCGCGAGGAATGCGAGCCCGAACGGCTGATCCTGTTCGCCCGCGCCGTGTCGCGCGCCGATGAGGCCATTCGGATTTCGACACTGGCCGAGGCCACGCCCGAGATGGCGGATATGCAGACGGTGGTCATCGTCGGCTCGTCCCGCACCCGCGTGATCGAGCGCGACGGCGCGCCCATCGTCTACACGCCGAGGTTCACACCGGCCAAGGATCAGGTATGAACCAGCCAGTCCAGAACCTGAGCAACGCTCGACATCTCGACCCGCTGCGGCAGGGCCGGACGGTCGATCATCAGCACCGGCAGGCCCAGCGCCCGCGCCGCGTCCAGCTTGGCCCGCGCGCCAACGCCGCCCGCGTTCTTGGACACGACCAACTGGATCCCATGGCGCTGCATCAGCGCCTGATCGTCGGCCAGAGTGAATGGCCCGCGCGAGACAACTACGTCGCAGTTCGGCAACGGCAGAGCACCCGGTTCATCGACCAGCCGCAACAAGTAACGATGCTGAGGCTGGGCGGCGAACTCCTCAAGATGCATCCGGCCCACGGCCAGAAACACCCGCTGTGGCGCGGCGGACAGGGCGGCCACCGCGCCGTCGATATCCGGAACATGCTGCCAGTCGTCCCCATCCTGTTCCACCCATGCCGGGCGGGTCAGCGCGGCCAGAGGCACGTCGGCCTTATGGCAGGCGGCCACCGCGTTGGCGCTCATCTGGGCGGCAAAGGGGTGCGTGGCGTCGATCACGTGGGTGATCGCGTGATCGCGCAGGTAGGTGGTCAGGCCGTCCACGCCTCCGAACCCGCCCACGCGCATCGGCAACGGCTGCGGGCGCGGGTTATCAATGCGGCCCGCATAGGAATAGGTCGCTTGGATGCCCCGTTCGGCCACGGTTTTAGCCAGGGCGTTGGCCTCTGTCGTGCCGCCAAGGATCAGGAGGTGTGTCATGCATGAAGCTCCGTGGCTGACCGTTCTGGGCCTGGGTGAGGATGGGCTTGATGGCCTGTCACCCGCAAGCCGTCAAGTGCTGGACCGCGCTGAAATCATCATGGCCCCGCCGCGCCACCTGTCGCTGATCCCCGACAGCCAGGCCCGGCGGGTCGAATGGCCGGTGCCTTTTGCCGACGGGCTGCCCGTGCTGACGGGGTTCCGGGGGCGACCCACTGTCGTGCTGGCCTCGGGCGATCCGTTCTGGTTTGGTGCCGGATCGGTCATCGCGCGCAATTTCGAGGCTGGGGAATGGACCGCCCTGCCCGGCCAGTCAACCTTTTCCTTGGCCGCCGCGCGGCTGGGCTGGCCGCTGGAGGCGACGCTGACTTTCGGCCTGCACGCCGCCCCCCTGACGCGGCTGCGACCGCATCTGTCGCCAGGCCTGCGCGCCATTCTGTTGCTGCGCAACGGGGCTGCGGTGACGGAACTGGCGACCTACCTGACCGAAACCGGCTTTGCCGACACCCGCCTACACGTGATGGAAGCGCTCGGCGGCCCTCGTGAACGTTCCCGCAGTGTGTCCCTGACCGAGGCGCTGCTGGGCGGGTTCGATCACCCGGTCTGCGTCGCGCTTGAAGTCGCAGGCGAGGGTCGCGCGCTGCCCAAATCCTCAGGCAAGCCGGATGAGATATTCGAGACCGACGGCCAGATCACCAAACGCCCTGTCCGCGCCCTGACCTTGTCAGCGCTGGCCCCGCATCGCGGTGAGCATCTGTGGGATATCGGAGGCGGCACCGGCTCGATCAGTATCGAGTGGTTGATGTGCGATCCGACCCTCACGGCCACCACGATTGAACCCCGCGCGGACCGGGCCGAGCGGATTCGTCGCAATGCCGATGCGCTGGGTCAGGATCGGCTGACCGTCATCCACGGCACTGCGCCCGATGCGCTGGACGGGTTGTCCCTGCCGGATGTGGTGTTCATCGGTGGAGGTCTAAGCGCCGCGCTGCTGGACTGGCTGTATGCCACTTTGCCCGCTGGTACCCGCTTAGTCGCCAATGCAGTGACACTGGAGAGCGAGGCGTTGCTGGCGCAGTGGCATGAGAAACGCGGCGGCGATCTTTTGCGGATTGAATTGGCGCAGGCTGCGCCATTGGGGCCGCGCCGGGGTTGGAAATCCGGCTATCCGGTGGTGCAGTGGAGCGTCACGCTATGATCGTCGCGGGCCTTGGCTTTTCCTCCACCGCGACGGTGGACAGTCTGCGCGCGGCCTTTGCGGCTGCCGCCTCTGACCACCCCGTCAGCGCCTTGGCGACCGTCGCGGACAAAGAGGGCCATGCTGCGCTGGCAGAATTCGCAGCCGTAACCGCCCTGCCCCTGCATTTCATCGCGCCCGCCGATCTGGCCGGGCAGCGCACGCTCACCTGCTCGCCCCGCAGCCGCGCCAGTTATGGCACCGGCAGCGTGGCCGAAGCATCCGCCCTTGCCGCCGCTGGATCTGGCGCGCGGCTGCTTTCACCCCGACAGATATCAGACGACCGGCTGGCCACCTGCGCCATCGCCATCGGAGGACAAAAATGACAGTTCATTTCATCGGCGCCGGACCGGGCGCTGCCGACCTGCTGACCCTGCGCGGGCGCGATATCATCGCGTCCTGTCCCGTGTGCCTCTATGCGGGCTCGCTGGTGCCCGAGGAAATCCTTGGCCACTGCCCCGAGGGAGCCAAGATCATCAACACCGCGCCGATGGATCTGGATCAGATCATGGCCGAGATCGATGCCGCCCATAAGGCTGGTCAGGATGTGGCCCGCCTGCATTCGGGCGATCTGTCGGTCTGGTCCGCCATGGGCGAACAAATCCGCCGGTTGAAAGAGATGGGTATCCCGGTCAGCGTCACGCCCGGCGTGCCGTCCTTTGCCGCGGCAGCCGCGGCCTTGGGCACGGAACTGACACTACCCGGCCTCGCGCAATCGGTGGTGCTGACCCGCACGCCGGGCCGCGCGTCTTCGATGCCCGAGGGTGAGACGCTTGAGAACTTCGCCCGCACCGGCGCAACGCTGGCCATTCACCTGTCGATCGGCAATTTAGACAAGGTCATCGCCGACCTGACCCCGGCCTATGGGGCCGATTGCCCGGTGGCCGTTGTCTATCGCGCCAGCTGGCCCGATGAACGCATCATCCGTGCAACGCTGGAGACGCTGAAAGACGCGCTGGACGACGGCATCGCCCGCACCGCGCTGATCATGGTCGGCCCAGCGCTCGCGGGCGAAGGGTTCGACGAAAGCTGTCTGTATTCCAAGGATTACGACCGCCGCTATCGCCCGCAAAGCGCTGACAGCCCGTGGTCCAGCTGGAGCCCCGAGGATGAATGACGCGATGACTAACCCTCCGGGCCTTCTGATTTCTGCACCGTCCTCGGGCACCGGCAAGACCACGGTCATGCTGGGCTTATTACGTGCGCTGGCCGAGGATGGGCTGACCGTTCAGCCTTTTAAAAGCGGACCAGATTATATCGACCCGGCCTTTCACCGGGCGGCTGCGGGGCGTGCCTCGTTCAATTTGGACAGCTGGGCCATGAGAGAGCCTCTGTTGGACGCCATTTCTGCACAGGCCGAAGGCGCGGACATCGTGGTCGCCGAGGGCTCAATGGGGCTGTTCGACGGCGTCGCCAAACCCGGAGAGCTGGGCTATGGCTCGAGTGCAGAGACGGCGCAGCGCATGGGCTGGCCGGTGGTGCTGGTACTGGATGTGGGCGGTCAGGCGCAGTCGGCGGCAGCGACGGCTTTGGGGTTCAAGATGTATAACCCCGATCTGCCCTTTGCCGGCGTGATCCTGAACCGCTGCGCCAGCCCCCGGCATGAGCGGTTGACGCGGCTGGGGATGGAGCGCGCGGGCCTGCCGGTACTGGGCGTGTTGCCCCGGCGCGGCGACCTAACCCTGCCCGAGCGGCATCTGGGTCTGATCCAGGCTGTCGAACACCCCGACCTGGAAAGCGCAATTGTCGGCTATGCTGCGTTCCTGCGCGAGCATGTCGATCTTGAGGCGATCAAGCGGGCGGCATCCTCAGGCCCGAATGGGCCATCGTCCGCCGCGCTGCCGCGGCCCCCGGCGCAACGGATCGCACTGGCCCGCGATGCAGCGTTTTCCTTCACCTATCCGCATTTGCTGGAAGGTTGGCGCGCGGCAGGGGCCGAGGTGTTGCCCTTCTCGCCCTTGGCCAATGAAGCCCCGGCTGCGGATGCCGATCTGGTTTGGTTGCCGGGCGGATATCCTGAACTGCATGCAGGCACTCTGGCCGCTGCATCGAGTTTTCAGGAGGGGTTGCGGAGACATGCGCAGACCAAGCCCGTTCATGGGGAATGCGGGGGGTATATGGCGCTGGGACAGGCTCTGATCGATAAAGAGGGTGTCTCGCATCAGATGGCCGGGTTGTTGGGGCTGGTGACATCTTACGAGAAGCGCAAGTTCAATCTGGGGTATCGCCGGGTCGAGCTGCTGGCCCCCATGCCCGGCTTTGCCGTAGGCACGGGCCTGCGGGGGCATGAGTTCCACTATTCCTCGATTATTGAACAACCCGACGCGCCCTTGGCCCGCGTGTTTGACGCAGAAGGCGCCGAAGGGCCTCAGACCGGATCGGTGCGCGGCAATGTGACCGGCACGTTCTTTCACCTGATCGCGGAGGCCTCAGTATGAGTGGGTTTGTCTCGTTCATCGGGTCGGGTCCGGGCGATCCGGAGTTGTTGACGCTAAAGGCCGTGGACCGGATGCAAAAGGCGGATGCGGTGCTGTTTGATGACCTCAGCAGCGGGCCGATCTTAACCCATGCGCGCGAGGATGCCGATCTGGTGGGCGTGGGCAAACGGGCGGGCCGCCCCTCGCCCAAGCAGGACCATGTCAGCCGGTTGCTGGTGGAATATGCGCAAACCGGGCAGCGGGTCGTGCGGTTGAAGTCCGGCGATGGCGGCATGTTCGGACGTCTGGAAGAAGAACTGGTCGCCCTGCGCGCGGCTGGGATCGAATACGAGATCATCCCCGGCATCCCCTCGGCCGTGGCGGCAGCGGCGGCGGCTGGCATCCCGCTGACCCGAAGGCTAACCGCGCGGCGAGTACAGTTTGTCACCGGCCATGATGTCAGCGGCAAACTGCCCGAGGACCTGAACCTGCCCGCGCTGGCCGACCCCGATGCGACCACGGTCGTCTTCATGGGCAAGCGCACCTTTCCGCTGCTGGTCGAAACGTTGCACGCCCATGGTCTCCCGCTGGAGACGCCAGCACTAATGGCCGAATCCGTCTCGACCCCCGAGCAGAAGCTGCATCGCAGTACTGTAGGCGCGCTGTCCGAGAAACTGGCGGATGAAATCGGCACCGCCCCTGCGCTGATCCTTTATGGTCCTCTGGCAGAGTTTGACGATGTTTGACCTGACCTTGATCGGCATCGGCACCGGAAACCCTGACCACGTGACCTTTCAGGGCGCGCAGGCGATCCGCGCGGCGGACCTGATCCTGATCCCTCGCAAGGGCGAGAACAAGGCCGATCTGGCCGGGCTGCGCGAAGAAATCATTGCGCAGGTCACCGACACGCCGCCGCAGATCGCCTATTTCGACATCCCCAAGCGCCGGTCCGATGACGGGTATCTGCGCGGAGTGGATGAATGGCACGACGCCATCGCCCTGCGCTGGCGCGAGGCAATTGCCGCCCATCCGGGCGCGCAGCATGTTGCGCTGCTGATCTGGGGCGATCCATCGCTCTATGACAGTTCACTGCGGATTGCAGAGCGGCTGGACCCTCAGCCGGAAACGCGGGTGATTCCCGGAATTACTGCCCTTCAAGCTTTGACAGCGGCGCATGCGATTCCGATCAATGATCTGGGCGCGCCTTACGTCGTGACCACAGGGCGGCGGATACGAGATGAAGGCTGGCCCGAAAGTGCATCAAACGTGGCGATTATGCTGGATGGTGAGTGCTCGTTCCAACATCTTCAGATGGCAGATTATGACATCTGGTGGGGGGCTTATGTGGGCATGAAAGAGGAAATTCTGATCAAGGGGCTCTTGGCTGAGGTTGCGCAGCAGATTCTGGACACCCGTGCCGCTGCGCGCGCCGATCACGGGTGGATCATGGATATCTATCTTCTCAAAAAGTGCGTGAACTGACCAAATTGGTCGCGAATGGCGATTGCGCCACGCGGGTTTTGAAGGCTAGATGAACCCGTCTGGTCCCGTCGTTCACAGCGACGAGCTAAGAGGGAATGTGGTGCGATCCGAGTTGATCCAATCCACAGCCGCCCCCGCGACTGTAAGCGGTGAGCCTTGCTCAACCAGCCACTCCTGAATTTTCAGGGGGAAGGCGAGCACAGGCCCTGACCCGCAAGCCAGGAGACCTGCCAGGCGTGATTTGAAACACCGGCCGTCGGGTGCGACGGCACAGGAGAATTGAAAATGACAACACAAACACAAACCGCCTCGCGCGCTGGTATCCTGCCGGTCATGTTCGCTGTGGTTCTGGGCCTTGGCATCATTTCGGTGACTGGTCACGTTCAGGCCGCTGCCCTGCATGACGCAGCCCATGACGTGCGTCACGCAACCGGCTTCCCCTGCCACTAAACCCATGTTTGGCCGCATTCTGACCAGCGCGTTGTTCGCTGGTGCTATAGCGGGGCTGATTGCCGCCCTGCTGCAGCTTGCGTTTGTGCAGCCTGTTTTGCTGCACGCGGAACTGTATGAATCAGGTGAATTGGTGCATTTCGGTGGCGACGCCATCAGTGCACATCCCGAACTGCCGGGCATGTTCTCGGACCTGTTCCGCGATGCGCTGAGCGTTATTTTCACCATGCTCATCTATACAGGTTATGCGTTGATGATGATCGCGCTGATGTCGGTGGCCGAGGGCAGTGGTCACAAAATCGATGGGCGCACAGGCGTCTTGTGGGGCCTGGCCGGGTTCATCGCGGTTCACCTCGCCCCCGGTTTTTCGTTGGCGCCCGAAGTGCCCGGCGTGGCAGCGGCGGATGTCGCAGCGCGTCAGGTTTGGTGGTTTGCCACTGTCGCAGCAGCAGGTGTAGCCATGTGGCTGATCGCCTTTGGCGGCAACCTTGTCAGCTATGTGATCGCAGCCGCCCTGCTGCTGGCCCCGCACCTAATCGGCGCGCCCGAGCCCGACGTGTTCACCGGCCCTGTGCCGACCGAGATTGGTGCGCTGTTCGCTGCACGTGCTTTCGGTGTGGGTCTGGCGGCTTGGGTTCTGCTGGGTGCCTTTGCCGGGTATTTCTGGCAGCATGAAAGCCAACGGGCCGAAGTTCCGGCATAAGCCAAACAAAATCAATCGCGCCGGGTTCTGCCCGGCGCCTTTCATTTATCCTCAAGGAACCTGAAATGGCACGCTCACTTGCCCTTTTTGCAATAGGTCTGGTCTTTGGCAGCGGCGCGGGGTTTGTCGTGGCCGCTGCCAATGGCGTCACCTTTGACGGTCACGACCACGGCGATCCGTCGCACCACGGTGCCGCGCATGCCGAGACCGCAGCCCACGATCATTCTTCGGCAATCAACCTGCCCGCCGGGGCGGACGCTCCGGGAGTTGAGATCACCCTCACCCCCGATCCCATGGCCGGATGGAACCTGCATGTTGTGCCGCAGAACTTCCAGTTCTCGCCACAAAATGCCTCAAAAACCGATATCGACGGCGAGGGACACGCGCA
The DNA here is from genome assembly GCF_013034685.1 of Ruegeria lacuscaerulensis. GTDB lineage: Bacteria > Pseudomonadota > Alphaproteobacteria > Rhodobacterales > Rhodobacteraceae > Ruegeria > Ruegeria lacuscaerulensis_B. The sequence continues at coordinate 506,348 of NZ_WQGO01000001.1, forward strand.
TGTCTACGTGAATGGTCAGAAACTGGCCCGGCTCTATGGCAATTGGATGCATATCGACCAACTGCCGCAGGGCGAGGTCGAGGTCTCGGTCTCGTTGAATGCCAACAGCCACAGCCCTTTGATGGTCGACAATGTGCCGGTCAGCGCTGCAGTCATGGTACAGGTAGACTAAAACGCCGGGATACGTGCCCGCAGACACATCCGAAGCCGCCCGCAAGGACGGGCGTCTTCGATCCAGCCTTTGGGGCTTTCCAGATAGGTCCGGCAGGTCGCCACGATATCATCGGCGTCCGAAGCGACATCGACCCCTGAAAACACATATGTCGCCCCGCCATCAGCCTGCAGCGCGATGGCCACGGGTTCTGCACATCCGCTGAAACAGGCGTGCTGATCGACCGAAACCCGCCCCTCAATCCCCGCGCGGGTCAGGGCGGATTCGACAGCTTTGACCTCGGCCCCGCAATCGCGGGCACCGGCACAGGACGAACATATCAACAGGCGCATCTGATCCAATTCGGACCTCATCGGGGGGCATTTGCCTGTTTCTGAGGGTTTCCAACCGCAGGCGCAATCGGGAAAACGCACAAGATTGTTAGTGCGCCCTGTCCCGCTTTCTGGCATCACAGTCGCAACCCCGAAACAGGAGGCCCCGATGAAAGCCCTTTGGACTGCGATTGCCCTGACAGCGACCCCTGCTTTGTCAGACGAGCCCCTGTCGGGCTGGGCCAGCTACGCAACCGACAAAAGTTACGACGCGTTGGTTGCCGACACCAAGGATGCCATCAAAGCCAATGGTCTGATCGTGGTCACGCAGGCAGGCCCGACCAACGCCGCCGCATCGCGCGGGATCACTATCCCCGGAAATCGGGTCATTGGTGCCTTCAACAACGACTATGCGGTGCGTGTGCTGGAAACCTCGGTGAACGCGATGATCGAGGCGCCGATCCGCTTTTATGTTACCGAGAATGAGGACGGCACCGCCACCCTATCCTACAAGACTCCCAGCTTTGTCTTCGCGCCCTATGTCTATGAGGGCGGAGACCCCCTGCGCGAGATCGCTGAGGAGCTGGATGGCAAGTTTCAGGCTGTGGCTGAAACAGCAGTCAAATAGTCACACTGACGTGATCCGCCTTGCGTCCGGGGCTGTCCTCCGCAATCTGCTGTGAAACAGTTTTTCGGAGCATGACTTATGCAAGACCTCTCGCCCCGCGCAGCGGACCTTCTGGCCCAACGTTTGTACGAGGCCGGATGTCGCCACGCCTTTGGAATGCCCGGTGGTGAGGTTCTGACCCTTGTCGATGCGCTGGAACAGGCCGGGATCACCTTTCACCTGACCAAGCATGAAAACGCCGCCGGTTTCATGGCCGAGGCCGTGCATCACCGCGATGGCGCGCCTGCCATTCTGGTCGCCACCCTTGGCCCCGGTGCGATGAACGGGATCAACGTGGTCGCCAATGCCTTGCAAGACCGGGTGCCGATGATCGTGCTGACCGGCTGCGTCGATGCGGATGAGGCGCTGACCTATACCCATCAGGTAATGGATCACGCGCAGGTCTATCGCTCGATCACCAAGGGGACGTTTACGCTGACCGCCAAAGGCGCAGACATTGTTGCCGATAAGGCGGTTACGTTGGCCAATCAACCGCGCCCCGGTCCGGTGCATATCGACGTGCCGATCTCGGTCGCGGATACCCGCGTGTCGGGGGTGAAACCGCGCCGCCGCGCCAAGATCGCCACTGTGTCGCCTGCGGGCGACTGCGTTGAGAAAGCCCGCCGTTGGGTGTCGCAGGCCGAACGGCCCATCGCAATTGTCGGGTTGGATGTTCTCTATGACGACTCGCGCAACGTGGTGCAGGCATTTCTGGAGCATTTCGACATCCCATTTGTGACGACCTACAAGGCCAAGGGCGTAGTCCCCGAGGATCACCCTCTGTGTCTGGGCGGCGCAGGCCTCTCGCCGTTGGCCGACAAACATCTGGTTCCGCTGGTCGAACAGGCCGATTTGGTGCTGTGTCTGGGCTATGACCCGATCGAAATGCGCCCCGGCTGGCGTGAGATCTGGGACCCAGCGGAAAAGCGCGTGATCGACGTCTCGGCTGTGCCCAATGACCATTACATGCATCAGGCGGGGCTGAATTTGGTCGCGCATACGGGCGAGACGCTGGAGGCCATTGCCAAAGGCACCCCGTCGCGCAAGACTTGGCTGGGTGGCGAACCCGCGCAAGTCAAAGCCGCTTTGGCGCAGGCGTTTCCCACGGATGACGACTGGGGTCCCGCGGCGGTTATCGCTGAGACCCGCGCTGCCCTGCCCGCCAACACGCTGGCGACAGCCGACAGCGGCGCGCATCGCATCCTGCTGAGCCAAATGTGGGATTGCTCTGAGGAACGCGGGCTGATCCAGTCCTCGGCCCTGTGTACCATGGGCTGTGCCGTGCCGATGGCGATTGGCCTGAAACTTGCCGAACCCGACCGCCCGGTGATCAGCTTCTCGGGTGATGCCGGGTTCCTGATGGTTGCCGGAGAGCTTTCGACAGCAGCCGAGATGGGGGGAAACCCAATCTTTCTGGTCTTTGTCGATGCAAGCCTTGCGCTGATCGAGCTGAAACAGCGCCAGCGCCAGATGGGCAATACGGGCGTGGATTTCGACCGCCACGACTTTGCCGCCATGGGCCGCGCGTTCGGCGGAAACGGCCACACGGTGCGCAACCGCGAGGAGCTGCGCGCGGCGCTGGACGCGGCGGTCAAGGCCGACAGCTTTACCGTCATCGCCGCCGAGATCGACCGTGGAGGCTATGATGGCCGGATTTGAGGGGCCGCTGACGGGCGTCAAGGTTCTGGACCTGTCCCGCATTCTGGCAGGACCGACCTGCACGCAATTGCTGGGCGATCTGGGCGCCAACGTGATCAAGATCGAAAACCCGGCAACCGGCGGCGATGATACGCGGCAGTGGGGTCCACCTTATGTGACGGACGCGGATGGGAATGCATCGGACCTAAGCGCTTATTTCATGTCGGCCAACCGCAACAAGAAATCTGTGGCCATCGACATCACCACCCCCGAGGGTCAGGCGGAAATCCGACGCATCGCCTCGCACGCGGACATTCTGATCGAGAACTTCAAACCCGGCGGGCTGGCGAAATACGGCTTGGATTACAAAACCTTGTCGCAGGAATTTCCCAGCCTCGTTTATTGCTCGATCTCGGGCTATGGGCAGGATGGGCCGAACGCATCGAAACCCGGGTATGACCTGATGGCGCAGGGCTATGGCGGGATCATGTCGCTGACCGGCGACCCCGAAGGCGCGCCGATGAAGGTGGGCGTGGGCATCGCTGACGTGATGTGCGGCATGTACGCGACCGTCGGTATTCTGGCCGCGCTACGTCACCGGGATCAAACAGGTGAGGGCCAGCAGATCGACCTTGCGCTGGTCGACGCGCAAATTGCGTGGCTGATCAATGAGGGCGTGAATTACCTGACCTCTGGCAACGTCCCTCAACGCCGCGGAAATGGGCACCCGAATATCGTGCCCTATGACGTCTATCAAACGGCGGACGGGCACGTGATCCTGGCGGTTGGCAACGACAGCCAATTTAGACGGTTCTGTGACTTCATCGGGCAGCCTGCCCTAGCGGACGATCCCCGTTTTGCGACCAACCCATCACGTCTGGAACATCGTGATGCGCTGAATGCAATTCTGCGCCCAGCCGTACAAAACTATGACACTGAAACCGTCATTGCCGAGCTTGAGAGTCGCAAAGTGCCTGTGGGCCCGGTGCAGACTTTGGATCAGGTTTTTGCCACCGATCAGGTCGCCGCAAGGCAGATGCAGATCGCCATGCAAGCCGACCCGGCACAGGTGAATCTGATCGGAAATCCGCTGAAACTGTCCAAAACGCCTGTAACATATCGCAGTGCTCCACCGACCTTTGGCGCGGACACTCAGGCCGTTCTGAACGCCGAAAACCCGTTTGAAGACTGAAACACAATGCCTAATTCGGCGGCATGTTGCTGAAACATGCCGTTGAATCGGCGGTTTTTTTCACGTTTTGCACACACAGCATTTCACCAATTCGAGAGGTCGGTCGATACTGATACGACCCGACTAGAGTCTCTGGTAAGTCGAATATTGTACTAATTCTCACACGGATCGGACCACGAGCATGAAACAAGACGTTTTCGGACAGATGAACACCCTGAGCCATTCGGCTAGCGCCGAGGCGTGGGATGGCGTGCTGCTCGGGTTCATGGCGCATGCGGCGGTGACGCCTCAGCATCTGGGAAAAGTCTTGGAGCTTGAGCCTGATTTTGCCCTGGGCCATGCGATCAAAGGTCTGTTCATGGTTCTGCTGGGCCGCCGCGAGATGATGCCTGTCGCCGTCGAGGCTCTGGCCGCTGCCAATGCAGCCATGACGCGTCAACCGGTAACCGCACGCGAACGCCTGTATGTGCAGGCGCTGGAGTTGTATCTGGCCGATCTCCCCTCGCAAGCCGTTCAGAAATTCGAGGAAATCCTGCGCGCCAATCCGCAAGACTCGCTGGCGATGAAGCTTAGCCATGCCACCCGCTTTGTTCTGGGCGACGCCGAAGGCATGCGTCGCTCGATCGAACGTGTGATGCCGGCGTATGAGCCTGATCACGCGGGCCGTGGATATCTGTTGGGCTGCCATTCTTTCGCGCTGGAAGAAACCGGCGCCTATGAGAAGGCCGAGATTGCAGGCCGTCAAGCGCTGTGGATGGTGTCAGATGACGCATGGGGCCTACACGCGGTGGCCCACGTGCATGAGATGACCGGTAACGCACAGTTGGGTCTGGATTGGCTGGCCGGGCGCGAGGACGCCTGGGCGCATTGCAACAACTTCCGCTATCACGTCTGGTGGCACAAAGCGCTGATGCATCTGGATCTGGGTCAGGTCGATCAGGTGATGGAGCTGTATGACAACTACATCCGTCAGGACAAGACCGACGATTACCGCGATATCTCGAACGCGACCTCGTTATTGTCCCGTCTGGAGCTTGAGGGGGTAAATGTCGGCAATCGTTGGGAAGAACTGGCCGACCTGAGCGCCAATCGCACAGAAGACGGCTGCCTGATCTTTGCCGACCTGCACTATCTCCTGGCCCTCACTGGCGATAACCGGGACGAGGCGACCGGAAAGATGCTGAAACGCATCCAGAAAGACGCCCAGCGTAATCAGGGCGACACCCCGATCCGCATGTCCGATCCGGGCGTTGCAGCAGCCAAAGGGTTGGAAGCATTTGGCGACGGCCTGTACGGCCAAGCCTTTGATTTCCTTTCTACAGCACGTGACGGAATGCAACTTGCAGGTGGCAGTCACGCGCAACGTGATGTATTCGAGCGCATCACAATTGATTCCGGCCTGCGCGCCGGGCGTCTGGATGCAGTCGAGCGCATCCTGGATGACCGCCGCGCAAAACGAGCCGGTGGCGAGGACAATTACGCCCTTGCGCGCCGCGCATTGATCGACGCGGCACGCGATGACGGAGACGCACAAAGCGTTCCGGCTGAATAACAAAAACAAAAAGACCAAAGAAGGACAGAACACGTATGGCGACAGCATCGCCCGCTTCTGATTTTGCGCCTGTGGCAGCTCAAGTAGCCGCCCCTGCCCGCGTGCGCGACCCACGGCTGGATTTCTATCGCGGCATCGCGATGTTCATCATCCTGATCGCACACATCCCGAACGACCCCTGGGCCAGATGGATTCCAGCGCGGTTCGGCTATTCGGATGCAACCGAGATTTTCGTATTCTGCTCGGGGATGGCCTCGGCCATTGCGTTTGGTGGGGCCTTTGCCCGCAAGGGTTGGTGGATGGGAACGGCTCGCGTGGCGTTCCGCATCTGGCAGGTCTACTGGGCGCATATCTGCCTGTTCTTCTTTGTGGCCATGTCGATGGCGGCGCTGGACCAGACAGGTTTCTTCGAGAAAACATATATTTCCTCGCTGAACCTCCAGCATTTCTTCAACGATCCTGCGCCACAGATGGTCGGTCTGTTCAGGCTGACATACGTGCCGAACTACTTTGACATCCTGCCAATGTATCTGGTGGTTTTGGCGCTGATGCCCGTTTACATGGGCCTATACCGCGTCGGGTTCTGGGCCGTGGCCGCCACGTCGATTGCGATTTGGCTGGTGGCACAAACTGGCGCGCTGGCCCTACCGGCCGAGCCTTGGTCGGACCGTCAGTGGTTCTTCAACCCCTTCGGCTGGCAGTTGCTGTTCTTTACCGGCTTTGCCTTCATGCGCGGGTGGATCCCTGCCCCGCCCGTATCGAAAACCCTGATCTGGGCTGCCGTGCTGTTCCTGATCCTGTCGGCCCCGTTTGGATCTTGGAAGGTCTTTACCTGGATCAACAATGCCGCGCCTGAATTGGGAGCCGTGCTGCGCAAGGGCTGGCCCTTGACCTCGGAACTGCGGGGCAAGACCGAGTTTGGCCTGCTGCGCTATGTTCACTTCCTCTCACTGGCCTATCTGGGCTGGGTCGTCGCGGGTGAGCATGGCCATCGCCTGATCGCAACCGGTCAGGGTGCAGCCGCGAAAGTTTGGGAATTCCTGCTGACCGTCATCACCAAGGTCGGTCAGCAATCCTTGGCGGTTTTCGTCTTTTCCATGGCAGCAGCGCGCCTGATCGGCGTTGGACTGGACCTGAGTGGGCGGGATGTTGCCAGCGTCTTCATCGCCAACATGATTGGCTTTGCCATGATCATCGGCGTGGCCTATCTGGCCGGTTGGTTCAAGTCACAGCCTTGGAAGTCTAAAAAATGAATTTCACACGTCGCGCATTTCTGGCCTCAACTTCGGCGCTTGCTTTCGCTCCGGCCACTTTTGCTGCCGGGGGCGAGGTCCCCTTTGACCGCAACGATGTGATCGCGCTGGCCCGTGAACTGGCCAGCCAACCCTATGCCGAGCGTGAAATGGTTCCGCAGGAATGGCAGGACCTGACGTATCAACAGTATCGCTCGATCCGGTTCAGGCTGGACCGTGCGCTGTGGTATGAAACCCAGACGCCGTTCAACGTAGATTTCTTTACGCCAGGCCTGTACTTCCCGCGCACTGTTAAGGTTTCAACAGTCGAGGACGGGATGACCACCCCGGTTACGTTCGATCTGTCGATGTTCGACAAATCCGAAGACGTGCCGACCCTGCCCATCGACGACACGCTGGGGTTCTCTGGCTTGCGCCTGCGCACCGAAATGCACCGCCCCGGTAAGACCGATGAGTTCTGCGTCTGGCAAGGCGCCAGCTATTTCCGCGCCATTGGTCTGCACGAGGTTTACGGGCTGTCCGCGCGTGGTCTGGCCCTAAAAACAGGGGACCCGGATGGTGAGGAATTTCCCGAATTCATCCGCTTTTGGCTGGAACGACCCAAACTCGGCCAGCGCAACATGGTCGTCCACGCGCTGATGGACAGCCCCAGCGTGACCGGGGCCTATCGGTTCAACGTCACCGCCGGGGCCGACTGCATCATGGATGTCGAAGCAACGCTCTTCCCCCGCGAAGAACTGCCCCATGTGGGCATCGCGCCCGGCACCTCGATGTTCCTGTTCGACCAGACCAACCACAGCCGGTTTGACGATTTCCGCCCCGCCGTTCATGACAGCGATGGCTTGATGGTTCGCAATGGCGCGGGTGAGGTGCTGTGGCGGCCTTTGGCCAACCCTACCCGCCTGCAGATTTCGTCGTTCGTGGATACGAACCCACGCGGCTTTGGCCTGATGCAGCGGAAACGCAAGTTCTCCGACTATGCGGATCTTGAGGCGAATTATCACAAGCGCCCCGGCCTGTGGGTGGAACCAAAGGGCGATTGGGGTAAAGGCACCGTGACGCTGGTCGAGATTCCGGCGGATCAGGAAATCTACGACAACATCGTCGCCTATTGGCGCCCGGCCGAGCCCTATGCCGCCGGCAGCCAGATCGACATGTCCTATCGTTTGATCTGGGGCGAAGAACCCCAGCGCACCTCTATGCCGCGGGTGATCAACACCGCGATGGGCGACAATACCTTCGGCGACGGACGTCTGGCAGTGATCGATTTTGAGGCTTCGGACCTGTTCGATGACCCCGAGGCGATGACCATCTTTGTTGACTCGCCCCATGCCGAGACCTCAGACGGCGTGCTGCAACGCAATCCCGATACCGGCGGCTTGCGGCTGGCCTTCTCTTTCCAGCCGGGAGAACGGAACCACGTAGAGCTGCGCGCGCAGCTTCTGAAGGACAAACAGCCCGCCTCTGAGGTGTGGCTATATCGTTGGACCACATGAGCCGCGATCTGCATATCATGCCGCCCGAGGCCCCTCTGGCGATGCCCGCGCAGGATTTCAGCGCCGGGTTTCGGGATGCACAGGTACCGAATGGCAAGCGCGCCTCGGCCGGGTTCTGGCGCGCGCTGGCCTTTTCGCCTGCGATGGCGGCCACTTTGGGGCTGCTTTGGGTGATGTCCGACTGGTTCGGGGCCGAAGGGATCAACCTGATCGAAGGCATCCTGCTGGCGTTGATCTCGTTTAACTTTTTCTGGATTTCTTTCACGGTCTGCACCGTGCTGCTGGGCATGGTGTCCCTATCGCGGCAGGAACAGCCCAAACGCGAAGGCCGCCCTCAGCCCCTGCGCGTCGCCCTGTTGACCCCGGTCTACAACGAGGTGCCGTGGAACGTGCTGGGCAATGCCCGCACCATGCTGGAGGATCTGAGTAAGCGCGGTGGACAACATCACTATGCCATGTTCATCCTGTCCGACACGCGCGACCCCGAGATCGCGGCGCAGGAACAGGCCAGTGTCGAGGCGCTGCGCACGACCCTAGCGCCGGGTCTTGAGCTGTATTACCGCCGTCGTCCTGAAAACACTGACCGCAAGGTGGGCAATATCGCCGATTGGGTCAGCCGCTGGGGGGCTGATTGGGACGCCATGCTGGTGCTGGATGCTGATAGTCTGATGACCGGTCGTGCCATCACCCGCCTGACCGACGCTTTGGCACGCGACACCGGAGCCGGTCTGATCCAGAGCTATCCGCAGCTGATCGGCGCGCAATCGGTCTTTGCCCGGATGCAACAATTTGCCAACGGCGTGTACGGCATCGCCTTTGCCGAAGGACTGGCCCGTTGGTGCGGGCAAGAAGGCAATTATTGGGGCCACAACGCCATCATCCGCACGCGCGCCTTTGCCTCAAGCGCGGGCCTGCCCAAACTGCGCGCCTTTAATGGTCAGGAAAAGCTGATCATGAGCCACGATTTCGTCGAAGCAGGCCTGCTGCGCCGCGCCGGGTGGGCCGTGCGCTTCCTGCCGCGCATTCGCGGGTCCTATGAAGAGACGCCCCCTACGCTGATCGACCACGCACTGCGAGATCGGCGCTGGTGTCAGGGCAACCTGCAACACCTGAAATTGCTGGGCTCCACTGGGTTTCGTGCGGTGTCTCGTTTCCACATGTTCCACGGCGCGGTCGGATATTTGATGTCGCCCCTTTGGTTTGCCCTGCTGGTTATGTGGGCGCTGATCGGTCAGGGTGAGGACGCGTCGGTCCTGTATTATTTCAGCCCCGACAATCCACTGTTCCCGCAATGGCCCGAGATGTCGGAAACCCGCCATGTGCTGATCATTCTCGTGATGTACGCCATGTTGCTGGCCCCCAAGGTGCTGGGCGTTCTGGCCCTGCCGCTCAGCGGTGTGCGCTATTCGGATTTTGGCGGCGGATTCAAATTCCTGACTTCGTTTTTGTCCGAGGTCATTCTGTCGATCCTCTACGCGCCGATCCTGATGGTGCAACAGATGATCGCCGTGTTCCGCACCGCATTCGGTGTACAAAAGGGCTGGTCCCCGCAGGCACGCGACGGGGGCAGCTATGGGCTGCGCACTCTGATCCTATGCCACGTGGTAGAGACCGTGAGCGGCGTCGCCCTGAGCGTCGGGATACTGTCCGGCTTGGTTTCGATCTGGCTGGCCCCGATAGCGATCAGCCTAGCCTTCGCGATCCCGCTTTCTGCACTCAGCGGAGTGTCTTCGGGCCCTGCGCGCCGCATGGTCGGGATGAAAGAGGATGTGAAGGAGCCCGCGATCACACGCTCGGCCCGCCGTCACAGAGACGAGTTGAAGCGCTTGATCGAAGGGCGCGGCGTAATGACCCCGGCAGAGTGATCAGCCGCCGGGCAGGCCTTCGTACCAGTCCACCATCATGTCCGCCCACCCTTTGGGCACTGTGTGCCCTCCAGGGAACAGCGCAAACTCCAGTGCACTGCCATCTGCACAGCCGCTCCAATACCGGCGCATAAAAGGGCCGGTCGTCGAAAACCCGCTGGGTTTGGTATCGACGCAGCCATTGGCGATGCGCCAGATTTCCAGCCCGGCAAAGATATCGCCCTGATGGAACCGGCCACCGCCCAGCAAACGCCCTTCGAGCGGGACCACATTGTCGGTCCAGCCATGGGTGTGAAACATACGGATCGGCCCCTCGCAGGCCTCGGGGTGAGGTCGCCAGAACCCGCCTGATACGGGCACATAAGCCGAAAACCTCTCGGGCGCATCGCAGGCCAGGTAGTTGACCATGAACCCACCGGCCGAGAAACCACCGAGAATAACCCGCTCAGCATCAATCCCGAATTTGTCAGCGGCGTCCTGAACGACTTCGGTCAGGAAGGCGGTTTCATCCCTGTCGCCGAAGCCGGGATAGAAGTTCCAGCTTTTGACACCGGGGCGATTGGCGCGCTCAAGCCCCTCGGGTGCCATCACCGCATAGCCTCGCGACAACAAGGGTTTGACCATGCCGCGGTTCTTCATCGTACCGGTTCCGCTGCCGCCATAGCCGTGCAGGAAAACGACCAGCGGCGGATTTTCCGCCTTAGGCAGTTCGATGTGGTATTCGCCCATTTCAGTGCTACAGGCACCGTCCTGATCAGCGCAGGCGGCATGGGCCGACTGCCCGGCGATTGCGGCCACGACAGCCAGTATGGCGGCGCGGATCATTGAACGGCCTCCTCATAAGTTCCAACCGGCAACCCCGACCGGACCCAACCGGGCCCTGCGGCCGAGCCTAGCATCCCTTCGGGTACATCGATGATATTGGTAAAGCCTGCTTCGCTCAGCCGGTTGCTGAGCCGCGCGGACCGAACCCCGCGCGCGCAGATCAGAGCAATAGGCGCAGACCTGTCGCCGTCGGTCAGTTGATCCAGCGCCTGAACAAAATCATCACGGCGCATGTCCAATGGATAGGCACCCTCACCCACGCCTGTCGCATCCCACTCGCGCGGGGTTCGAATATCCAGCAACAGCACGTCGCCCGACACGGCCTGTTCATGCGCCGCCTGCACACTCAGATGCCCACCCGCATAGCTGGGCGGGATCAACCGGTATTCCCGGATCGCAAAACCCGCTGCAACGGCGGCCCCGCCGCTGAAAAGAATCCACCTGCGGGTGCGGATCGTCTTGTCTGGCACGTCGTGCCCTCCTGTGTGGTCAGATACGTATTACCATATTGAACACCGCAAATCCGCGTTCAATTCAGAGAGCCGGATCAAGTTCATGTCAGGATTTTTTCAAAAACCGCAATTTGGCGACATCAGTAGGTCAAACAGCGGTACTTGCAATAGCTGGACAGTTCGAAAATTATCCTTACAAAATCAGGGTTATCTTGACCGCCCAGACCGGAGTATCGCACTTGTCCCTATTCCTCATCGCGGCCCTTCCCTTTCTTGGCGCTGTATTTCCAGCTCTACTGATCAGGGCAGGACGAAATGCAGCTGCTTCGGCTGCGGGCCTCACCACATTCCTGGCACTGATGGGCGTCTTGATCCATATCCCCACGATCATGCGCGGCGAGGTCGTGACCGCCCGGTTCGACTGGATCCCCATCTTGGGCCTGAACGCGAATTTCATGATGGATGGGCTGAGTTTTCTGTTTGCCCTGCTGATCTTGGGGATCGGACTGCTGATCATCCTCTATGCGCGGTTCTACCTGTCGCGCGAGGACCCGATGGGCCAGTTTTACACCTATCTGCTGCTGTTTCAGGGCGCGATGGTGGGGATCGTTCTGTCTGACAACATTTTACTTCTTCTTATTTTCTGGGAACTTACGTCTCTAAGCTCATTCTTGTTGATCGGCTATTGGAAACACCTGCCTGAGGGCCGTCAGGGCGCGCGCATGGCACTGGCCGTGACCGGTTCTGGCGGGCTGGCCATGATCGCGGGGATGCTGATTCTGGGCAATATAGTGGGGTCTTACGACCTGAGCGTAATCCTTCAGAACAAGGAGATGATTCAGGCGTCGCCCTATTATCTGCCCGCGCTGATCCTGATCCTGCTGGGCTGTTTCACCAAATCCGCGCAGTTCCCGTTCCACTTCTGGCTGCCGCACGCAATGGCCGCCCCGACGCCTGTGTCGGCCTATCTGCACTCGGCCACGATGGTTAAAGCAGGGCTGTTTCTGATGGCGCGGATGTGGCCGGTTCTGGCGGGCACGGATGCGTGGTTCTATATCGTGGCGACCACCGGTTTGGTGACCATGTTGATCGGTGCGGTGATTGCGCTGTTCAAAGACGACCTCAAGGCGCTGCTGGCCTTTTCAACCGTGTCACATCTGGGCCTGATCACCATGCTGCTGGGCTTCGGCACCAAGTTTGCCGCAGTCGCCGCCGTGTTCCACATCATCAACCACGCGACATTCAAGGCTGCGCTGTTCATGACCGCCGGGATCGTCGATCACGAGACCGGAACCCGGGATATAAAAAAACTGGGCGGGCTGCGCCACCTGATGCCGATCAGCTTTACCATCGGCACTATCGCATCGCTGTCCATGGCGGGTCTGCCGCCACTGAACGGGTTTCTGTCGAAAGAGATGATGCTGGAAGAAACCGTCCACACCACCTGGCTGCATTCGCACTATCTGGTGCCGGGTCTAGCCCTGTTGGCTGCAGTGTTCTCGGCAGCCTATTCATTCCGCTTCATCAGCCATGTGTTTCTTGGCCCCGAGCGTCACGACTATCCGCATCATCCGCATGACCCGCCGGTCGGGCTGTGGCTGGCCCCGGCGTTTCTGGTCGTGCTGGTCGTGCTCATCGGCCTTTATTCCAACGCTATCGTCGGCCCGCTGGTCGCGGTTGTGTCGGATGCGGTCTATGGCGGTGGCAAGCCGCCCTATTACTCGCTGAAACTGTGGCACGGGTTTACGCCCGCGCTTTACATGTCGGTTGTCGCCACACTGGGTGGCCTGTTCCTGCTGTCCCAGCACCGCCGGGGTGAGCAATTCTGGAACGCCCTGCCCCGCCCCGAGGCGAAAACCATATTCGAGGCCGTGATCAGTGCGCTGACTTCGGCAAGCCGCTGGATCACCGACACACTGCATAATGGCGTGATCAGCCGCTATGCCATCATCCTGATCGCCTTTACCGTGGGGCTTGGGTACTACGCCTATGCGACCGGTTCTATCGGCGCGCAGACGCGCGATCCCCTGCCGCTGCAGGTGATCCCAGTGATCGGCTGGATTTGTCTGGTGGGAGCCACCCTGGCCATCATGTGGTTCCACCGCAACCGCCTATTGTCGCTTGTATTGATCGGTGTCGTTGGTCTGATCGTTTCGATGGCCTTCAACTATCTGTCGGCCCCCGACCTTGCGCTGACCCAGATCTCGGTCGAGGTGGTAACGATGATCCTGTTGCTGCTGTCGCTGAACTTTCTGCCCACCGATACGCCTTGGGACAGCAGCGCCGCGCGGCGCTGGCGGGATGCAGCGATCTCGGTCGTAGCGGGGATCGGATCCGGTGCCCTGATCTATGCGCTGATGTTGCGGGATTTTGCCTTCCCCACAATCTCGGATTTCCACCTGGCCAATTCGTATAAGGGCGGAGGCGGCACCAATGTGGTGAACGTAATCCTCGTGGATTTCCGAGGCTTTGATACGTTCGGCGAGATTATCGTGCTGGGCATCGCCGCCCTGATCATCTTTGCCCTGACCGAGTCCGTTCTGGGCACGAATGTGCGCGCCTATCTGCTGAACCGCAAACCACATTGGCCACAGTCGGGGGACTCGCATCCGCTGATGATGGTCGTCGTGACCCGGATGATGATGCCGATCGCGCTGATGGTGGGAGCATACATCTTTTTCCGTGGGCACAATCAGCCCGGCGGCGGGTTTATCGCCGGTCTGATTGTCGCCATTGCCTATCTGATGCAATACATGGCCAGCGGCTATACTTGGGCCATTGAACGGCAGAGGTTCTACTACCATGGGTCTATCGGGTGGGGCGTGCTGATCGCCGCTGCAACAGGGATCGGTGCATGGTTCAATGAGCGTCCGTTCCTGACCAGCGATTTCGGTTATATCCACTGGCCGCCGCTGGAAGAGTTCGAATGGGCCACAGCTATCCTGTTTGACACTGGCGTGTTCCTCGCCGTGCTTGGCGCGGTGATGCTGGCGCTGGACAGCCTGTCGCGCTTTGCGTGGCAGCCGGGCATGGCGCAGGAATTCCCGATGGATATCAACCCGCTGCGGGACCGCGACACAAAAGACGATAACGAGAAGGAGCAGGCCTGATGGAAGCGCTCGTAGCCTCAGCCGTAGGCGTCATGACCGCTGCCGGGATCTTCCTGATCCTGCGCCGCCGAACCTTTCCCGTTATCCTGGGCCTTTCCCTGCTGACCTACGCGGTGAACGTGTTCCTGTTTGCCACAGGCCGGTTGGCGTTGGATGCACCTGCGGTGCTGAACAAATACAAGGACGTGCCCTACACCGACCCGCTGCCGCAGGCGCTGGTGCTGACGGCCATCGTAATTTCGTTCGGGATGACGGCAGTGATCGTGATGATTGCCCTCTCGGCCTATCTGTCGGCCAAGGATGATCACATCGACATGCGTGGACAAAACAATACCGATGCGCCGGGAGAAGACGCATGAACCACTGGATCGTCGCTCCGATCGTTCTGCCCGCGATCCTGGCCCCGTTCATCATCATGGTCCTGCGCTATCATCTGGACCTGCAACGCATCTTCTCGGTCGCTGGTGTGGTGGGCCTATTGGGTATTGCCCTGACCATCACCGCGCAGGCCGCTGGCGGAGATATTCTGGTCTATGAGTTGGGCAACTGGCCTGCGCCATTCGGCATCGTTTTGGTACTGGACCGGCTTTCTGCGATGATGGTGCTACTGACCGCGCTGTTGGCCCTGCCTATCGTGCTCTACGCCATCGCCTCGGGCTGGGACGACCGGGGCAAACATTTCCACGCCCTGTTTCACTTCCAGCTCATGGGTGTGTGCGGAGCCTTCCTGACCGGCGACGCCTTTAACCTTTTCGTTTTTTTCGAGGTGCTGCTGATCGCCTCATACGGATTGATGACGCATGGAGGCGGCGCAACCCGCCTGAAAGCAGGCGTGCAATATGTGGCCTATAACCTGCTGGGCTCTACCCTGTTTCTGTTTGCTCTGGGTACGCTTTATGCCGTCACAGGCACGCTGAACATGGCCGATATGGCGGTGCGCGTGGCTGAACTGCCTGCCGAAGATACGGCCTTGCTGCGGGTCGGCGCAGTGCTGCTTCTACTGGTCTTTTGTATCAAGGCCGCCGTTCTTCCGCTGCACTTCTGGTTGCCTGCCAGCTATGCCAACGCGCCGTTACCGGTGGCCGCACTGTTTGCGATCATGACCAAGGTTGGGGCCTATTCGATCCTGCGGATGTACACGCTGGGCTTCGGTCCCGAGGTTGAGGCCACCCAAGGCCTGGTGGGCTCTTGGCTGCAACCAGCGGCTCTGGTGACACTGGCCATTGGGACCATCGGCATTTTGGGCGCACAGCATATCGCGCGGATGGTGGCGTTCTGCGCCATCGCCTCGATGGGGACATTGTTGATCGCAATCTCTTTGTTTACCGAGACCGCTACGGCTGCGGCGCTGTATTACATCTACCACTCGACCCTTGCCACGGCGCTGCTGTTCCTGATCGCGGATATGGTGGTCGAACGCCGCGGCGGGTCCATCGCTCCCACCGCGCCGATGCCGCAGGGCGGGCTGATCTCGTCCCTATTCTTTGTGGGGGCCATCGCTCTGGCTGGGATGCCGCCCCTATCAGGCTTTATCGGCAAGTTGCTGGTGCTGGATGCCGCGCGGGATGCGCCTGACGCCAACGCGATCTGGGCGGTCGTCCTGATCGGGTCCTTCGTGACAATCGTCGGTTTGGCCCGCGCGGGTACGCTAATCTTCTGGAAAAGCCACGACATCCAGCACAATCCCGCAACCGACCTTGAAAAAGAAGAAGAGGCGCTGGCCAACCCTGCCCCCGAGCCCCACCCCGGACTGGCCTTTACATCGGTCTTTGCGGCAGTTCTGGGTCTGGTCCTGCTTACACTCTTTGCGGGTCCGGCGCTGAAATATGCCAGCAACACGGCTGAGCAGCTCTTTACCCCAGAAAACTATATCGCTGCCGTATTGGGAGAGAACGGATGATCAGATTGCTGCACCGGATATTCCCGCACCCACATCTAACCTTTCTGCTAACGGTGGTGTGGGTGCTGCTGGCCAATACCGGCTCGCTGAACTCGGTGGTGTTCGGGTTGTTGCTGGGGATCATCATCCCCTTTGTCACGCAGCCCTATTGGCCCGACCGGCCGAAACTGCGCAACTGGCCGATGATCGCCGAATACATGCTGGTCGTGCTGTGGGACATCGTGATCGCCAATATAACCGTGGCCAGGATCATCCTGTTCAAACGCGATGCCGACCGGCAACCCAACTGGGTCTCGATCCCATTGGAACTGCGCACCCCCGAGGCGATCACCGTGCTGGCCGGAACGATCACCATGACGCCCGGCACAGTCAGCTGTGATCTGTCCGCACAAGGCCATAACTTGCTGGTTCACTGCCTCGACGCCCCCGACCCCGAGGCGGTACGTGACGAGATCAAGCAACGCTATGAGCGCCGCCTGAAGGAGATTTTCGAATGATTGTCACCTATGCCATCTGGTTCGCTTTCGCCTGTTTCGGCGCGGCGATCATGCTGTGCCTCTACCGGATCATCTCGGCCGAGGGGGTCGGCACCCGCGTTCTGGCGCTGGACACGATGGTGATCAACACCATCGCGCTGATGATCCTGTACGGGCTTGCATTGGGGACCGAGATCTTTTTCGAATCCGCCATGATCATTGCCATGCTGGGTTTTGTCTCGACCGTAGCCTATGCGCGCTTCATGCTGCGCGGCAATATCATCGAGTGAGGGCGGCATGACGATTATCTTCGAAATTCTGATTGCTTTCTTTCTGGTCGTTTCTGGCATCTTCGGCTTTGTCGGGTCCTATGGGATGATCAAGCTGAAGGACCCGATGTCGCGCCTGCATGCACCTACCAAAGCCACCACGCTGGGCGTAGGCGGGGTGCTGCTGGCGTCGATCGGCCATTCGGTTCTGCTCGAAGGCAAGCTCTCGCTGCACGAGCTTCTGATCACGCTCTTTTTGTTCCTGACCGCGCCGATCACGGCCCTGTTCATTGCCAAATGGCATATTCATCGCCATGAAAAGCCAAGCGACCTGCCGGATGCGGGCGAGGATGAGCTTTGGGCCACCCACGCGGTCGAGCAGGTCGAGGACGTCCCTGACCACACAGCGAACTGACCCTGATGCATACTTCTCCGCTGCCCCTGACCCGCGATCTGGTTCTTGTCGGCGGCGGCCATACGCACGCGCTGCTGCTGCGCAAATGGGGGATGAACCCCTTGCCCGGCGCACGCGTGACCGTGATCAACCCCGGCCCCACCGCGCCGTATTCCGGCATGTTGCCGGGGTTTGTGGCCGGGCATTACGAACGCGCAGAACTGGATATTGATCTGGTGAGGCTGGCCCGGTTCGCTGGCGCGCGGGTCATTTTGGGCAAGGTAGAGGGAATAGATCTGGATACCCGTTGCGTGCGCGTACCAGGCCGCCCTCCCGTGGCGTTTGACGTGGCCTCGGTTAATATTGGCATCACCTCGGACATGCCCGCCCTGCCCGGATTTTCTGATCACGCGGTGCCCGCTAAACCTCTGGGTCCGTTTGCCGCCAGATGGGGCGAATATCTTGAACGTACGGGCCCTGCCTCGGTCGTTGTGATCGGCGGCGGCGTGGCCGGGGTTGAGTTGGTGATGGCCATGGCCCACGCCCTGCGCGCCAAGGGACGTGTGGCGCAGGTCACGTTGATCGACAATGCGCAGGCGTTGACGGCGACAGCGGACAAGGCCGCTGCAACCATCCGCAAGGCCATGGAGGGGCTTGGGGTTGACGTGATCGAAGGCGCGACCATTGCAAAGATCACCAGCGAAACCGTCGTGCTGGAAGATGGCCGCCAAATCCCTGCCAGTTTCGTGACAGGCGCAGCCGGAGCGCGCCCTTATGCCTGGATGGCCGATACCGGGCTGGAGATGCAGGATGGTTTTATCCGGGTGAACGGCTTCCTCCAGTCCAGCGACCCCGCGATTTTCGCCGCCGGGGATTGCGCGCATCTGTCCGAAAACCCGCGCCCCAAAGCGGGCGTCTACGCGGTGCGCGAGGCGCCAGTCCTGTTCAACAACTTGCGAGCCATGCTCGGGGCGGGCCGGATGCGCCGCTATCAACCGCAGAAGGATTACCTGAAACTGATCTCGCTGGGCGAGAAATCAGCTTTGGGCGAGCGTCTTGGAACCTCGTTCAGTGGCCCGTTGATGTGGCGTTGGAAAAACCACATTGATCAGACCTTTATGAACAAGTTTCGGCACCTGCCGCAGATGGAACCGCCCGAGGTGCCACGGCTTCACGCCAGCGGGTTGCAAGAGGCGTTGGGCAACAAACCCATGTGTGGCGGCTGCGGTGCCAAAGTCGGGCACGGTGCGCTGCACGCTGCATTGAAACACCTGCCCGAGGTACAACGAGCGGACATCCACTCCCTGCCCGGCGACGATGCCGCCCTGGTTCATACTGGTGGCGTGCGGCAGGTCATCACCTCGGACCATCTGCGAAGCGTCTCAGATGATCCAGTACTGATGACACGCATCGCCGCAGTTCATGCCTTGGGCGATATCTGGGCAATGGGCGCTACGCCACAGGCCGCTACAGCGACCATCATCCTACCCCGCATGACGCCCGACTTGCAGCGCAGAACGATGGCCGAAATCATGTCAACTGCCAGTGAAGTCATCCGCCAAGCCGGGGCCGAGATCGTGGGCGGTCACAGTTCCATGGGGGATGAGATGACCATCGGGTTCACCCTGACCGGACTGTGCGCGCGCGCGCCGATCACCCTGTCCGGGGCGCATACGGGCGATGCTTTGATCCTGACCAAACCTCTGGGCAGCGGCGTTCTAATGGCTGCTGAAATGGCCGGCCAAGCCGACGGGGACTGGATCACCAAAGCCTATGAACAGATGACCCACCCGCAAGCTGAAGCGTCTCGGATTCTGGCTGATGCTCACGCGATGACGGATGTCACCGGGTTTGGGCTGGCGGGGCATTTGATGGGCATGTGTCAGGCCTCGGGCTGTGGCGCAACGCTGGATCTGGATGCGATTCCGTTGATGACCGGCGCGCTCGACTTGGCCACGCTGGGGGTCCGGTCCACGATTTTCGACGAAAATCGTTCCATCGCACCGGACCTGCCGTCTGGGGGTAAAGCTGATCTTTTGTTCGATCCGCAAACCGCAGGTGGGCTTTTGGCCGCGGTCGCGGCGGATAAGGCTCACAATCTTTGCGAACGGTTGCACAAAGCCGGATATCCAGCTGTGGTGATCGGCCATATGACCGAAGCCGCAGGGCTGCGCCTTCAGGACTGATCCAGAACCTTCTGCACCTGAGACGCGGCCTTCTCCAACCCCTTGGTATCAAGCGTTGGCACATCAACCCGCGCAATCAAATCCGCCTTCCGCGCACGGCTGGATTTCGCATAGGCCGGGTCATAGTGCTGCTGCATCAAAGCCTGCGTCAGTGCCAGCTTGTCGCCCACCTCGATCAGGGCCAGCCAACCGTCGACCACCTCATGCCCGCGATGGGACCGAAGCGGAGACAGCCTGTCCCGCAACCGGGCTGTGTCAGATAAGATATCATCATAGGCCCGCACCAGATAAGTCGAGCGCGCCTCAAGCGGTGTGCAGATCTGAATACGCGGCGCGGCGCATAATGCGGTCCACAGTGAGGGCGGCAGGATCAAAGACCCGATCTTGGAAGATTCCGCCTCGACCACCACGGGATGTTCGGGATCAAGGGCGCAGAGCGCCGCCGCAAGCGCCGATTCAAATGCTTTCTGACTAGGTTGACCCCCGGGCTGTTCCCCAAGTAGCGAGCCGCGGTGATTGGCCAACCCTTCCAGGTCCAGCACCTGAACACCACGGGTGTTTAGGCGGGCCAGCAATTCAGTCTTGGCAGTTCCGGTGTAGCCATCCAGCGCGAACAGACGATGCGGCAGAGGGTCCTCGTAGAGATATCGGTTCACCAAACGGCGATAGGTGCGATAGCCGCCCTCGACCACTTCGGCCCGCCAACCGATCTGTTGCAGCATCCAGGTGAATGAGCCCGAGCGTTGCCCACCGCGCCAGCAATAGACCAGAGGTTTCCACCCGCCCTCATGATGCGCCAGGCTGTTTTCGATATGGTTGGCGGCATTGCGAAACACCAGCGCTGCACCCAACTTGCGGGCCAGAAATGGGCTTTGTTGCACATAGATCGTCCCGACCCGGGCGCGTTCTTCATTGTCCAGAACCGGCAAGCTGATCGCGCCCGGAAGGTGATCTTGGGCGTATTCGGCAGGGCTGCGCACGTCGATCACGGTGTCAAACCCATGCGCATAAAGGTCAGGAAGGCTGTAAAATTTCAAAACCATGTCAAAGGTCTATCGCGCGAAAGCTGGATTGCAAAGAAGAACGCTCAACCTGCGACGGGCTCGATCAGGCTCGCTCCGCTGGCCCGGTTGGAGTTCACGGCGGGATCGACCCGGTAATAGCTCAGCAAGCCCTCAGGCCCCGGTACCATCAGACGGGCGGCACCTTTCCCTGCCTCACCCAGCCACAAGGGCCAGTCCTGTGGCTCAAGGATCAGCGGCATTCGATGGTGGATCGCACTCAGAGTGTCATTGGCCGAGGTCGTGACGATGGCGCAGGTCGGCTGCCGGGCTTCCTCGGCGCCCCAGTTCTGCCAGACACCAGCAAAGGCGATGGGCGCATGATCGAGGCGATGAATATACCATGGCAACCTGTTGCCTTGTTCGGTCTTGGTCCATTCATAAAACCCCGTCGCCAAGATCAGACAGCGCCTTTCGCGGCAAGCCGCGCGAAAGGCCGGTTTCTCGGCCAGGGTCTCGGCACGCGCGTTGATCAGCAGGGGCCCAGCGGTTTCGGTCTTGTACCAATGTGGCAGGAACCCCCAGCGCATCGGATCCAGGGTTCGCCCGTTTTCGCTCGCGCGCACCACATGTACCTGATTTGTGGGGCAAACATTGAAATTGGGCACAGCCGGCAAGCTGTTGGACGGCCGCGCGGCAAAAAGCTGAGCCATCGCATCATTGGGAAGAGTTATTGCAAACCGTCCGCACATGGGTAATGAACCACCTATATTTCCTTCTTACAGGCACCGGGTCATATGCAAAACCAAACAGCCAATACCCTTAAAAGCAAGGCTTTGTCAGCGCTGGAGACCGGCAAGCCGCACCAGGCGCTAAAAAAAGCTCAACTGGGATTGAAGAAGTTTCCAAAAGACAGCGATTTTCACGCCATCGCAGGCTTTGTCCTGACCGAAATGAAGCAATATAGGAAGTCGATCCCGCATTTCGTGGAAGCCGCGCGGATGAAGCCGCAAGACCCGCAATTCGTAGAGAATTTGGCCAATGCGTTGATGCAAACCGGCCAGATTCCAAAAGCGCTGGATTATGCCGAACAGAAGCTTGAGATCTTTCCCAACAACAAAGAGCTCAACCGCGTTCTGGATGAAATTTACCTGAAAGGTAACAACTGGCGTCAGATCATTGATCACACAACCAAAAAGCTGGTCGCAGACCCTGACAATGTCGATCTCCTTTCGACGCGGGCGCGGGCCTATGGGCGGGTCGGGTTCGACGAGGACAGTTCAAACGATATTAACCATGCCTACCGGATCGCACCGGAAAGCCACAAAGTCGCGTTACTAAAGGCAGTCAACTTGCATCAAGGCGGTGACAAGGCGGGAACCAAGGCTATCCTGGAGCGGATTCTGAACGAAAACCCGGACCACATCAATTCGTTGCTGCAACTTTCTACGATGGTAGGTGGTGCGGAAGCCGGAAGCTTGCTCAAAAACGTTGAAAGCGCGATTGAGAGATCGGAACACAAGCTATCCGAATTGGAATTTGCCAAGGCGCATCTGACACACAAAATCGATGGCTTGGACGCGGCCATGCCGCAATTCGAAAAGGCCAACGCGGTTCAGCACGATTCCAATCCATATAATTTTGAATCCGAAGAGGAAAAACTGGGCACGGTCACACGTCAATTTTCTGAAGGCAATCAAATATTGGCAAATGACGTAAGCGAAGGACCTTTGCCAATATTCGTCGTCGGCCAACCGCGTTCAGGCACGACCTTGATGGAGATGATGCTGAGTTCAGACCCCAACATTGCTGGTTGTGGTGAACTTATGCTCGGGTCCGACCTCTCGGTTAACTTCTGGCAAGGCAAGGATACTTTCGATACGGCATCTGCCGCTCAGTTCGCGCAGGAATTTCGCAAACTGATGCCTCCGATCCCTGAAGGGTCCATAGCCTTTGTCGACAAGATGCCCCATAATTTCCAACGTGTGGGCTATTTGCTGTCCGCCTTCCCGAATGCGCGGGTGATCAACATGCAGCGCGATCCACGCGATGTAGGGCTGTCGAAATGGATCCGACGCTTTCCCGCAGGCGGGATGCGCTATGCGTCAAACCAAAAGGCTATTGCACACACTGCCAACCTGTACCGGCGCTATATGGCTCATTGGGAAAAAGTGTTCGAGGATCGCATCCTGACCGTTCCTTACGAAAAACTCGTGGCCGATCCCGAAACCTACAGCAAGAAGGTCGCTACGTTCTGCGGCATCGACTGGTCCGAGGCGATGATGCACCCGGAAGAGAACAAAAAACAGGTTAGAACGGCCAGCATCGACCAGGTGCGCAACAAAATCTCCACCAAATCTGTCGGCGGATGGCGCAGCGTCAGGCACCATCTTCAGCCAATGCTGGACGGTATCGATCCCGCGCTTTGGCCTGAGTACGAATTCGACTGATAAAAACAATAAAGGCCGCATCCTTACGATGCGGCCTGTCAGTTTCCTGCACCTAAGCTGTTATTTCTGCTTGATGCGCCCGTCCAGATACGGGGTGTACGGCGCGTTGGCGGCCAGATATTCAGCCGTCACGTCAGCCAGGTCCGGGCCATAATCATAGGCGTTCTTGTCATCGCCTTCGAACATGTCATAGCCGTCGCCGCCATTACGGACATAGTTGTTGGTCACGACAAGATAGGTCGCCGCCGGGTCAATCGGGACAAAGCCCCCGTCCTTGGCTACCATCACATCGCTGATACGCCCTTCGTTCGGCGCAACCGCAGGATCCCATGTGAAAGTCAAACCGGCCACTTGCGGGAAACGGCCCTTGACCTCTTCCACCTGGCTCACACCGTTTTCCAGCGCATCGATGACGCCCTGACCGCTGATTTGGAAGGTTGAGAGCGTGTTCTGGAACGGCAGCACGGTCAGCACTTCGCCCATGGTCACGTCACCCGGATCAATCGAGGCACGCAAACCACCCGAGTTTGCAATTGCAATCTGCACACCCTGATCGGCAACACGGGCCAGCATGGCATCGGCTACAAGATTGCCCATCTGGCATTCTTGCACTCGGCAGACAGCGCGGTCGCCCTCAATCGCGTCAGCAGCACTTGCCACAACCTTGTTGCGAATCTCGTCCAGCGGCACGGCCAGTTCCGCGATGCGATCCAGCGCCGACTGATCCTCGGTCACAGTGTTGTCCATGATCAGCGGCTCGCCCGCGGCTTCGACCACATTGCCATCGTCGTCAAAGGTCACGTTCAGCTCACCCAGGAATTTGCCATAGGCATAGGCCTGAACGATCTGGACCCCGTTCACCACGGTTGGATAGGGACCCGCCGCCTTGTCCGAGACGTTGGACAGATACGTGTTGGAATGTCCCCCCACGATCACATCGACACCGGTTGTTTCACTGGCCACGCGTTGGTCCACGCCAAAGCCCGAATGGCTGAGTACGATGATCTTGTTCACCCCCTCGCCGGTCAGTCTGTCAACTTCGGCCTGCACCGCCGGGACCGGATCCGAGAAGGTTATGTTCGGGCCGGGTGAGGCCAGATCATGGGTGTCTTCCGGGGTCAGGCCGATCAGGCCGATCTTCTCGCCGCCCACTTCAATCACGGTCGATTTCTTGATCTTGTCGGTCAGCAGCTCTTCGTCTTTGACATCGGCGTTCGACATCAGCACTGGAAAATCGACCGAGTCGATGAAACCGCGCAGAACTTCGGGCCCGTCGTCGAATTCGTGGTTGCCCACGGTCATCGCGTCATAACTCAGCTTGTTCATGAACTCAGCCGCGACCTTGCCCTTGTAATAGGTATAGAACAGGGACCCCTGAAATTGGTCTCCGCCATCCACAAGGATCGAGTTCTCGGCACGGCCACGGGCATCGTTCACTGCCGTTACCAAACGGGCCGAGCCACCAAAGCACTCGCCTTCGGCATTGTCTTCAGCGCTGCAGCCGCTGTCATATTTGTTGATCGGTTCGAACCGGGCGTGGAAATCGTTGGTATGCAGGATCGTCAGCTTATATTCGGCTGCGGCCATGCCTGCTGTCAGGCCCAGAACGGCGACCGATGTCAGTAAGCGGGTGAACATGTTCAAACTCCCAATTGTTATTTGTCGTGATCGTGCGCCGTGCCGCGCAAAGAGTCAAAGGGGGAAATCCAGCTTGATTCTACCCGCCGTGCGAGGCATCACGGCCCCATGCTGATTTACAAGATTTTCCGGGCCGACGAATGGGCCGCTTTGCAGTCCGATGGGGCGACGGACGGTGCTCCGATTGATGTCGCAGACGGCTATGTCCATTTCTCGACGGCCGAGCAAGCAGCCGAGACAGCGGCCAAGCATTTCGCCGGGATCGACGGTCTGACCCTGTTGGCCTGCGACGCCGGCGCGATGGGTGACGACCTGAAATGGGAGGTCTCGCGCGGGGGCGCGCTGTTTCCGCATCTCTACCGGCAGATCAGGATGACGGATGTGCATTGGGCCAAGCCTTTGCCTTTTGACGGGCAGGCCCACCAGTTCCCCGAGGAGATGGAATGACCCGCTACGTCGACCCAGATCGCGCGCAGTTCGAGGCGTTCAAGAATCTGGACCGCGACCATCCGATCGAGATGCTCAATCTGGTGAAATTCCGCGCCAAGGCCGCGTACCCGGATGACCACGATCTGGCCGATGCCGGTCTGACCGGCGCGCAGGCCTATCGCAACTACGGGAGCGACACCGCCCCGATCATCGCCCGTATCGGCGCACATATTCTATGGAGCGGCGCGTTTCAAACAACCCTGATTGGCCCGCAGGACGAGGTTTGGGACGCAGTCTTTATCGCCAGCTATCCCACCGCTCATGCGTTCATGGAAATGGTCACGGACCCGGATTACCAAAAAGCGGTCGTGCATCGTCAGGCAGCGGTGGACACGTCGCGGCTTATCCGTTGCGCGCCGACCCAAGGCAGAGAGAGCTTCGGATGAAACTGACCGAGAAACTGGGCCTTGCCGCCCTGCACCGGATGGATCCGGAAGCCGCGCATGGGATGTCGATCAAGGCGTTGAAAGCGGGGCTAGCCCCCGCGCCCGGTCCTGTGACCTCGTCCCGGTTGCGCACACAGGTGGCTGGGCTTGATCTGCCCAACCCGGTTGGGCTGGCCGCTGGTTTCGACAAGAACGGCGAGGTTCTGACACCTCTGTCCCGCGTGGGGTTCGGGTTTATCGAGGTCGGTGCCGTGACCCCACGCCCGCAGCCCGGTAACCCCAAACCACGCCTGTTTCGCCTGTCCGAAGACAAGGCCGCCATCAACCGCTTTGGCTTCAACAACGAAGGCATGGAGGTCATGGCCACTCGTCTGGCGGATCGCCCAAAAGACGCTGTGATCGGCCTGAACCTGGGTGCGAACAAGGACAGCGACGACCGCCCCGGCGACTTTGCCAAGGTGCTGGCCCATTGCGCGGCACATCTGGATTTCGCGACGGTCAATGTCTCGTCCCCTAACACCGAGAAACTGCGCGACCTGCAGGGCAAGGCTGCGCTCAGTGCGTTGCTAGGCGGAGTGATCGAAACCCGCGATGCCCTGCCCCGTCCCCTGCCTGTCTTCCTGAAGATCGCCCCCGATCTGACCGAAGACGAATTGCAAGACATTGCTGATGTCGCTCGGGAAACCGGCGTGGATGCGGTGATCGCCACCAATACCACCCTGTCCCGCGACGGGCTGCGAAGTGTGCATAAGGATCAGGCCGGAGGTCTGTCCGGCGCACCTCTGTTCGAGAAATCCACCCGCGTATTGGCCCGGCTGAGCCAGTTGACAGAAGGTCAAATCCCTCTGATCGGTGTTGGTGGGATCAGCACGGCGGAACAGGCCTATGCCAAGATTTGCGCCGGAGCCTCTGCCGTGCAGTTCTACACGGCGATGGTTTATGGCGGCATCTCATTGGCCGCTGAGATCGTGCAGGGGTTGGATAAACTTCTGGCGCGCGACGGGTTCGACACTGTCGCACAGGCTGTGGGCAGTAAACGTGAGGACTGGTTATGATCGAATATTGGCACAACCCCCGCTGTTCCAAATCCCGCGCGGGACTGGCGTTGCTTGAGGAAAAAGGCGCGCAGGTCGAGGTGCGGAAGTACCTTGAAGACGCCCCCTCGGCGGATGAGTTGCGCGCAACACTGGCCCTTTTGGGCGTACCCGCCATCGACATGATGCGGACGGGTGAAAAACAGTTCAAGGAACTCGGGCTGACCAAAACCACGTCAGAGGACACACTGATCGCGGCAATGGCGGAACACCCGATCCTGATCGAGCGCCCTCTGGCGATCAATGGCGTCAAGGCCGCCATCGGACGCCCGCCCGAGAACCTGCTGAACCTGCTTTAAGAGATCTGCGCCTCAAGCCGGGGATAGCGCCAGCCCAAGGTCAATCCCCGCGCAATGTTCAGAACCATCAACGCGGCCCAAAGGCCGTGATTGCCCAGCGTCGGCACCAGTAAGAACAGGGCGACCACATAGATCGCAACCGACTGGATCATCGCGTTGCGCATATCCCGCGTCCAGGTTGCCCCGATATAGATGCCGTCAAACATCCAGCTTGCCACCCCGATCACCGGGGCCAGCGCCGCCCAGATCAGGTATTCTCGCGCAGCCAGACGAACCTCGGGCGAGGTGGACATCAGGTCGATCAGCGCAGGCCCGGCAAGGTAGAACACTGCGCCCAAGGCAAAGGCTCCGCCCACACCCCACTGCGACGCCATGACCGACGCCCGCCGCACCTGATACCGGTCCCGTGCACCCACTGCGCCGCCCACCAGCGCCTCGGCTGAAAAGGCGAATCCGTCCAGCGCAAAAGCTGTGATCTCCAGAAACTGCAGAAGGACCTGATTGGCCGCCAGATTGACGTCGCCCAGATCGGAACCCACGAACAAGAAGGTGGTGAATGAGCCCGTCAACAGCACCGACCGGATCATGATATCCGCATTCACCTGCACCATCCGCCGCAAACGTGCGGCGTTGAATATCCGGGGCCAGTCGCGCCACTGATTGCCGCCGAACGCGCTGCGACACAGCCACAGACCCAACGCCAGACCAGTCCACTCGGCGATCAAAGTGGCGATGGCGACGCCTTCGACACCCCAACCCAGCCCCAAAACAAACCAAAGGTCTAACAGGATGTTCAGCCCGTTCATCCAGATCTGAAGAAGGAACACGCCACGGGTGCGTTCGATAGCAATCAACCACCCGGTCACAGCATAAAGCGCAATCGTCGCGGGCGCGCCCCAGATACGAATTTCAAGGTATGCGCGGGTCAGGGACTCGACCTCGGGACTGGCCGGGGACAGCGCGAAGGCCCCCCAGAACACCCATACTTGCGTAGCGATGAATACAAGACCAGCGGCACCGCCCAGCAGTAGGCCGCGCATCAACAGCGCACCGGTCTCGGCTGTATCGCCTGCGCCGCGCGCCTGCGCTGCAAGACCGGTCGTGCCCATGCGCAAGAACCCGAAAATCCAGTAAATCGCTGACAGGATCACCGCGCCCATGCCGACGGCTCCGATGGGGGCCGCCTGCCCCATCTGGCCCACAACGCCGGTATCGACCGCGCCCAAAATCGGAACGGTGGCGTTTGACAACACGATAGGAAGGGCAATCTTCAGCACCCGTCCATGCGTTATTGGCGCCGAAGCGTCCTGCATGGATGCTAGCTACCCTTGGTCATAGGTTGTGGCATCAGGAAATGACCCGTGGCCTGCGCAAAGGGGCGCGCATGATTGTCCTGCCATGCTTCGACCCGGACCGAGGCATAGCGACGCCCCGACCGGCTGATGATAGCCCGCGCATAGGCATCGCGCGGCAGACCGGATCGCAGATAGTCGACCGTGAAATCCACGGTTTTGGGAAAGCGGATCGTCTCATCCCGCGCGATCTGCTCGGCATCCAGCTCACCGCTCTCGATGCTGGGCAGGAAATACTCCCAACTCAAGGTGATCACGGCCGTGACCTCAAGGAAGGCTGCGGTGACGCCCCCATGCAGGGCGGGAAGGATCGGATTTCCGATGAGCTTTTCGTCATAGTTCAACACCCCGGTCAGCTCATCCCCACGCCGATCAAAGCTGAAATCCATGAACCGGATATAAGGCACTCCATCGACAATCGCGTTCAGCGCCGCGTCCCGGCGCTGTTTGACTACTTGTACGGGTTCGGGACGTTTGCGCGCCATCAGAGCCCCTCCACCGTGAAAGAGCCCGAGGCCGTGGCCACCGGCAGGTCCTGATTTTCGTCCATCGCGGTGGCGCGTACGAAGGCCACGTTACGGGTGATGTGGTAGCAGGTCGCGCGCGTGGTGATGGTCTGACCCGGAGTTGCCGCGCGCATATAATCGATGCGCAAATCGATGGTCGCCGTGCCACCGGGCGCGGACGGGTGGCTCATGACAGCGGCGCCGCAACAGGTGTCCAGAACGGCAAATACAGCGCCGCCATGGATGACCCCAGTGCGCGGATCGCCCACCAATTCCACGTTATAGGGCATTGTAATCGCAGCCTCTCCGTTACCGATTTCAGTCAGCGTCATGCCCAGCGCCCTGGCATGTGGGATCGCCTCGATGAACTGACGCGCGATAGCAGCTTTGTCGACCATCTATTTGTACCTTCTTGGTTTCTCCCTTTATGAGCGCGTGGCCCGCAAAAGAGCAAGCCCACCTGTTGCGCTTGTCAGGCGTAGGTCATAGGCTGCGCCAGAGGAGATCAGGAATGCCCGACGACCGTTTGTCATTCAAAGAGATGTGCGCCCAGTTCGATGTGACACCGCGCACCCTGCGCTATTATGAGTATATCGAGCTGTTGCAACCCGACCGCGAAGGCCGTGCGCGATTCTATGGTCCACGCGAATGCGCCCGCATGACGCTGATCATGCGGGGGCGCAAATACGGCTTTCCCTTGGAAGACATCCGCCAATGGCTGCTGATATACGAAGATCAGGGCAACCAGGCGCAGATGAAGGCTTTTGTCGACTTGGCCGATGTCCAATTAGTTGAACTACACAAGCAAAAGCAGCAACTGGATGAGGCGATCGACGCTCTGAAAACCATGCGCGATCAGACCGCCAGGTCGCTGGACTGACCTCAACGCCTATTGCGGCCCTCTTGAAGCCCCGCAAAAGGGATTGCTGTTGCAATTCCCGTTTCCATTGGGTGTTGGCCAGCTGTCGAAATCTGAAAATAACGTGACGTGACGTTGGGGATTTCACCCTCAAACGGACTTGACGCAAACGGAAGTTACGTCAACTAAAGTTGTGACGTAGCGTTTGCATTACGTGAACGTCATCTCCGTGTTGTAAGTGGCGCATCGACTGCGCAACTGTACTTGATAGACGCCAGTGACAAGAGTGCTGAAACCATGACCGAAGATCTGATGACCATTCGTGAAATGTGCGAGACCTATGACGTCACGCCGCGCACATTGCGGTTTTACGAGGCCAAAGAACTTTTGTTCCCGATCCGCGAGGGGCAAAAACGCCTGTTCACCAAACGCGACCGGGCGCGCCTGAAACTGATTCTGCGCGGCAAGCGCTTTGGCTTTAGCCTAGAAGAAATCCGGCAACTTCTGGATCTGTATCATGTGGGGGATCAGC
Source organism: Ruegeria lacuscaerulensis (assembly GCF_013034685.1). GTDB lineage: Bacteria > Pseudomonadota > Alphaproteobacteria > Rhodobacterales > Rhodobacteraceae > Ruegeria > Ruegeria lacuscaerulensis_B. The sequence goes on from NZ_WQGO01000001.1 coordinate 536,712, forward strand.
AGATGACGCAGATGACCCGCACGTTTGAGATCGCCCGCGAGCGTCTGACCGATATGGAGGCCCGCCGCGAAGAACTGACGCAGGCCATCGACGATCTGAAGGAACAGTTGCGTTGGGGCGAGAAAGTGATCGCCTCGATGAAGAACGAAAAGAAAGCCGCCGAGTAGCCCTGCGGCCCCACCTCCGGACATTTGAGATTAAAGGGAGCTTCTTATGCCCGTCTATAACGCGCCAACAAAAGACATGCAGTTCATTCTGCACGAAGTCCTCAACGTTTCGGGGTCGAAAATCCCCGGTTACGACGAATTGGAAGCCGAATTCACCGGTGCCGTTCTTGAGGAAGCCGGCAAAATCGCAACCAACGTCCTGCACCCGCTGAACGTTGTGGGTGACACCGAAGGTGTGCGCCACGAAAACGGAGTCGTTTACACGCCGACCGGCTTCAAAGACGGTTTCGAGCAGATGAAAGAAGGCGGCTGGACCGGCTTGGATATGCCCGAGGAATTCGGCGGTCAGAACATGCCTTATGTCCTGGGTAGCGCGGTGGGCGAGTTCTTTCAGTCCGCCAACCAAGCCTTCACCATGTATCAGGGTCTGACCCACGGCGCGGCTTCGGCCATTCTCGCCCACGGCACCGACGAGCAGAAGGCCACCTATCTGCCCAACATGGTCAGCTGTGAATGGACCGGCACCATGAACCTGACCGAACCGCATTGCGGCACCGATCTGGGCCTGATGCGCACCAAGGCTGAACCGCAGGACGACGGCAGCTATAAGGTGTCAGGTCAGAAGATCTTTATCTCGGCCGGTGATCACGACATGGCCGACAACATCATCCACCTGGTTCTGGCCAAAATCCCCGGCGGCCCCGAGGGCATCAAGGGTGTCTCGCTGTTCATCGTGCCCAAGTTCATCGTCAACGAAGACGGCTCGCTGGGCGAACGCAACGGCGTTTCGGTCGGCAAGGTCGAAGAGAAGATGGGCATCCACGGCAACTCGACCTGTGTGATGAACTATGACGAGGCCACCGGCTTCTTGCTGGGCGACCTGCACAAAGGTATGCGCGCCATGTTCACCATGATGAACGAAGCACGTCTGGGTGTGGGTATGCAAGGTCTGGCGCAAGCCGAGGCCGCCTATCAGAACGCTGTCGAATACGCCAAGGACCGCCTGCAGGGCCGTGACGTGACCGGCGCGAAAAACCCCGACGGCCCGGCAGATCCGCTGATCGTCCACCCCGATATCCGCCGTAGCCTGATGGATCAGAAAAGCTTTACCGAAGGTGCGCGCGCCTTCATCTTGTGGGGTGCCACACTGATCGACCAAGCACATCGTTCCGGCGATGCAGATGCAGACGGCCTGATCTCGCTGCTGACTCCGGTCATCAAAGGCTTCCTGACCGACGAAGGCTATGACATGACTGTCAAAGCTCAGCAGGTTTACGGCGGCCACGGCTACATCGAGGAATGGGGCATGTCGCAATACACCCGCGACGCCCGTATCGCCATGATCTACGAAGGCGCAAACGGCGTTCAGGCGCTGGATCTGGTGGGTCGTAAGCTGGCTACCGATGGCGGCAAGCACGTCATGGCCTTCTTCGACATCGTCAAGAATTTCTGCAAGGAAAACGGTGGCCAGAACGAAGCCTTTGACAAGGCGTTCATCGAACCGCTCAAGGCGGCGTCCAAGGATCTGCAGGCGGCTGGCATGTACTTCATGCAGAACGGTGCAAAGAACCCCAACCACGCACTGGCTGGTTCGAACGACTTCATGCACATGTTCGGCCACGTTTGCCTGGGCTTGATGTGGGCGCAAATGGCAAAAGCAGCCTATGCGGCCCTTGACGGCGGGGCCTCGGATACCGAGTTCTACCAGACCAAGATTGCCACCGGCCAGTTCTACATGGCGCGTCGCCTACCGGCCACCGGCCTGCATCTGGCGCGTATCCAGACCGGTGCTGACACTGTCATGGCTCTGGATGCGGCAAACTTCTGATCCAAAACCGGCTGCGGGATTTTGTCTTGCAGCCGGATTTCGCAAAGGACCGACATGCCAAAACGCTTTCGCCTGACCCGCCGGTTTCCGGTTGCAATGACCGAAGATGGCTATCGCAAACTGCGCGGTTTCGCTGCCGAAGCCGGGTTGGATGAAGGCGAGGCTCTGTCGTTTCTGTTCGAAAATTTCAACAGCGTGATTGATCACGACAACCTGACGCACAAGTTGCGCATCTTCAACTCGGAACTTGAGGCGCGAAAACGGTGAATGATGCGGGGACCAGACAACTTTGGCAATTCGCAGATACTCTGTCCGCCTCCGGCGGACGTATTTGGAGCGAGAAGAAGGCAAACGCACGCTTCCCCCCCGCCATCCGGGTTATGATCGCACCTTTGGGCACGCAGTCAGGACGGCGAGGCTTTTCATCGTGCGAACATCGGCTCGGCAGCCTGTACCGCACGCATGAAAAGGCCGCTTTGACGTTAAAGAACCGTTACGGAGAAGGGAAAACTCTGCGGACTTCTTCTCTTCAAAAATTCGGAAATATCGACATAGCCGCACAAGCCACGGGAGGGGCGCGCACATGACCATCAAACTGCATTGCTTCGGAGAAAGCGGAAATTCTTACAAAGCCGCGCTTGCGCTTGAGATGTCGGGCCTGGAATGGGAACCCGTTTTTGTGGACTTTTTCAAAGGCGTATCGCGCACCCCCGAATATCGCGCCGAGGTCAATGAAATGGGCGAGGTGCCAGTCCTGACCGATGGCGATTTTCGCACAAGCCAATCCGGGGCCATTCAGGCTTATGTCACCGAAAAGTCGGGTAAGTTCGGTGGCAAGGACCGCGACGAAAACTACGACATCTTTCGCTGGGTCCTGTGGGACAATCACAAGCTCAGCTCGAATGCGGGGATGACCCGGTTTTTGTGCAATTTCCTGCCCGAAGAGCACCGCAACCCAGATGTCATTGCGTTCAACCAAGGACGCCTGAAGGCCGCTTACGAAATTCTGAATACCCACCTTGAGGGCCGCGACTGGATCGTGGGCGACGGCGTGACCAACGCCGACCTCAGCTGCTGCGGATACCTGTACTACCCTGAACCATTCGGCTTTGACCGTGCCGACTGGCCCCATATCGACGCCTGGCTGACGCGCCTCAGCGAACAGCCCGGCTGGAAACACCCCTATGACCTGATGCCCGGCAATCCGTCGGATCGAGCTTGAGGAGAAGACCCATGACCGAAGCCTATATCTATGACGCCCTGCGCACCCCGCGTGGCAAGGGCCGCAAGGATGGCAGCCTGCACGAGGTAACCTCGGTGCGACTGTCCGCCGTCGCCCTTAACGCCATGAAAGAGCGCAACAACCTGGAAGGTCACGCCGTCGAGGACGTGATCTGGGGCAACGTCACGCAGGTGATGGAGCAAGGCGGTTGTTTGGCGCGCTCGGCCGTGCTGGCCTCGGATCTGGATGAATCGATCCCGGGTCTGGCCATCAACCGCTTCTGCGCTTCCGGCATGGAAGCCGTGAACCTGGCCGCAAACCAGATCAAAGGCGGTGCCGGTGACGGCTATATCGCCGGCGGCGTCGAGATGATGGGCCGTGTACCCATGGGATCGGACGGCGCAGCTATTGCCGTTGACCCTACCCTGGCGATGGATACCTATTTTGTACCGCAGGGGATTTCCTCGGACATCATCGCCACCGAATACGGCTTCAGCCGCGATCAGGCGGACCAGTTGGCGATGGAATCGCAGCGCCGCGCGGCGCAAGCCTGGGACGAAGGCCGCTTTGAAAAATCGATCATACCGGTCAAGGACCGCAACGGCCTGACCATTCTGGACCGCGACGAATACATGCGCCCCGGCACTGACATGCAGAGCCTCGGCAGGCTGAACCCAGCCTTCCAGATGATGGGCGAGCAGATGCCGGGCTTCGACAAGGTCGCCCTGCTGAAATACCCGCACCTGGAAAAGATCAACCACATCCACCACGCGGGCAACAGCTCGGGCATCGTGGACGGGGCAGCGGCCGTTCTGATCGGCAACAAGGAATTCGGTGAGAAGCACGGCATCAAGCCGCGCGCGCGTATCAAAGCCACCGCCAAGATCGGTCTGGACCCGACGATCATGCTGACAGGCCCGGTTCCGGTGACCCAGAAAATCCTGGCCGACAACGGCATGCAGATTTCGGATTTCGACCTGTTCGAAGTGAACGAAGCCTTCGCGTCGGTCGTACTGCGGTTCCAGCAGGCATTTGATGTGGACCCCGAGCTGGTGAACGTCAACGGCGGCTCGATCGCGATGGGTCACCCGTTGGGTGCAACCGGCGCGATGATCATCGGCACCCTGCTGGACGAACTGGAGCGTCAGGACAAAGAAACGGGTCTGGCCACGCTCTGCATCGCGTCGGGCATGGGTGCCGCGACTATCATCGAGCGGGTCTGATGCCCAAGCTGGATCTCTCTCAGATCCCGTTTATTGGGGGATCGTCTTATCCCGGTAAGCTGGCCGAGGCGACCGCAGGTCGTTTCGTTCAGCGGCTGGGGGATACGGGCGGTCTGACCCAATACGGGGTCAACATCGTACGGTTGGAGCCTGCGGGGATGTCCTCGCTGCGGCACTACCACATGGAGCAGGACGAGTTCGCCATTGTGCTTTCCGGCACCTGCACATTGATCGACGACGATGGTGAGCATGAGATGCAGCCCGGTGACTGCGCGGCCTGGCCCGCAGGTGAGCCCAACGGCCACCACCTTGTGAACAAAACCAACGCGCCCGCGACCTTTCTGGTGGTGGGCACGCGGACCCCGACCGAGACCGGCTTTTACAGCGATATCGACATGATGGTGAAGGATGACGCCGACGGCGAGGCCTTCACCCGGAAAGACGGCAGCCCGCTGACGGCTGACCAGATTGGAGATGACAATGACTGATTTCACTCTGACCAAAGACGCAGACGGCGTCGCCACGATCACCTGGGACGTTCCAGGTAAGACGATGAACGTAATGTCCTTTGACGGGCTGGCCCAGCTGAGCGACCTGATCGATCAGGCGCTGGCGGATGAGGAGGTCAAGGGGATCGTCCTGACCTCGGGCAAAGAAGGGTCGTTTGCGGGCGGCATGGACCTGAACCTGCTGGCTGTGATGAAGGAACAGGCAGGCGACAACCCGGCCAAAGGTCTGTTTGACGGCACGATGCAAATGCACGCCCTTCTGCGCAAGATCGAGCTGGCCGGCATGGACCCCAAGACCAAGAAAGGCGGCAAGCCGATCGCAACCGCCCTGCCCGGCACTGCCGCAGGCATCGGCATGGAGTTGCCTCTGTCCACGCATCGCATTTTCGCTGCCGAGAACCCCAAGGCGAAATATGGCCTGCCCGAGATCATGGTCGGCATCTTCCCCGGCGCGGGCGGCACCACGCGGATGGTCCGCAAGGTGGGCGCGATTGCAGCGGCACCGCTGCTGCTGGAAGGCAAGATGCTGGACGTCAAAAAGGCCAAAGGCGCAGGCTATATCGATGAGATCGCTGCAGATCCGGTGGCAGCCGCAAAGGAATGGGTGCTGAACGCGAAAGACACCGATCTGGTCAAGCCGTGGGATGCCAAGGGCTATAAAATGCCCGGCGGTGCGCCGTACCACCCTGCAGGTTTCATGAACTTCGTTGGCGCCTCGGCGATGGTACACGGCAAGACCCAAGGCGCCTTCCCGGCGGCCAAGGCGTTGCTGAGTGCAGTTTATGAGGGGGCTCTGGTTGACTTCGACACCGCGCTGAAGATCGAAGCGCGCTGGTTCACCTCAGTCCTGATGAACCCGTCCTCGGGTGCCATGATCCGGTCGCTGTTCCTGAACAAAGAAGCGCTTGAGAAAGGCGCAGTACGTCCAGCCGGTGTGCCGGATCAGTCGGTCAAGAAGATCGGCGTTCTGGGTGCGGGCATGATGGGTGCGGGCATCGCGCTGGTCTCGGCCCAGGCCGGGATGGAGGTTGTTCTGGTCGATCGTGATCAGGCGGCTGCCGATAAAGGCAAAGCCTATACCGAGGCTTATCTGGACAAGGGCATGAAGCGCGGCAAAGTCACCGAAGACAAGAAACAGGCGATGTTGTCGCGCATCACCGCAACGCCCGATCTGGACCACCTGAAAGGCTGCGACCTGATCATCGAAGCCGTGTTCGAAGACCCTTCCGTCAAGGCCGAGATGACCCAAAAGGTCGAGGCGATCATCCCCGAGGATTGCATTTTTGCCTCGAACACCTCGACCCTGCCGATCACCGATCTGGCCAAGGCCAGCGTTCGGCCCGAACAGTTCATAGGCATTCACTTCTTCTCGCCGGTTGAGAAGATGTTCCTGGTTGAGATCATCAAGGGCAAGGAAACCGGCGATCGTGCGGTTGCCAAGGCGCTGGACTATGTGCGCCAGATCCGCAAGACGCCGATTGTGGTCAACGATGCACGCTTCTTCTACGCTAATCGCTGCATCATCCCTTACATCAACGAAGGTCTGCGGATGATAACCGAGGGCGTCAGCCCGGTGCTGATCGACAATGCCGCGCGTCAGCTGGGCTTCCCCGTAGGGCCGATCCAGTTGAATGACGAAACCTCGATTGATCTGGGTGCCAAGATCGCGCGGGCGACCAAAGCTGCGATGGGCAACGCCTATCCCGAAAGCCCCGCCGATGACCTGATCTTCTGGATGGAAGGCGAAGGCCGTCTGGGCCGCAAGGCCAATGCAGGCTTCTTCGACTATGACGAAAAGGGCAAACGCGTCGCATACTGGACCGGCCTGGCCGAGAAATACCCGCATGCCGAAGAGCAGCCCGACCTGATCGAAGTACAGGAACGCCTGATGTTCGCGCAGGTGTTGGAAGCTGTCCGCGCGTTGGAGGAAGGTGTTCTGGAAGACATCCGCGAAGGCGATGTGGGCGCCATCCTGGGTTGGGGCTTTGCGCCGTGGTCCGGTGGCCCGCTGAGCTGGCTGGACATCATCGGCACACCTTATGCGGCTGAACGTTGCGATCAGTTGACCGAAGCCTACGGTGAACGCTTCACCTGCCCGCCGCTGCTGCGGGAAATGGCGGAGAAGGGTCAAAGCTTCTACGGGCGTTTCGACCCCGAAGCCAAAGCGGCCTAAAAGTCAAAGAAGCTGGCGCAGCCCCCCTGCGCCAGCTTTCCCATTTGCACTTTTTCAAGATTCCAAACGGAACGTACTGCTAATCAAAGCGATACCCAAACCTGTCGACATCCTCGGCGCAAGCCTCGGCCACAGCCGCACGTGTCTTGGCGCAATAGTAACTGCGATAATCCGGTGCCCGCTCGGACCTGTTGCTCAGGGGCAATGCCACCCGAAATCCCAAATGGTCGAATAGCGGGGCGGCGTCTCGGTCAAAATACTCCAGCCGGATGAAGGCACTGCAATGTTCGGTTCCGTCGGTCAGCGTCATATAGCGCCTTGCGGGATTGGCTGCGAAGGATCGTGCAATCTGCGGGTGCAAGACGAAATCCTGAAATGAAAGGGTTTGCGCCAAGGTGACATCCCGGTGGTCAAACTTTTGGGTTCTGAGCCAATGATAGTAGCTGACCATCCTGTCCCAAGGGTTGCGCACCAGCGTGAACGTGAACATGCCGCGCAACGCAACCGGTGTCATCAGCCCATCCAGCGCAGAAAGCGGTGCGTGTTTCGTCAAAGCGCCAACGCCTGTCAAAGCCTTCTGCCGCTTGCGCCGCCGTAGGGCCTTGGGTGTATCGCCTATAAGGATATCATCCTTCATAGCCCGCGCCTCTAACGCCAGAGACAGCGACGTTCCCCCGGTTTTGGGGATGTGGACAAACACGTATCTACGGCCATTTGAGATGATCATGCCGCCGCCTGCTCGGCGGGCGCGCGACCAGCCCGCCAGCCCAGCAGCGCTCCGGCGGTCGCGATCAGACCAATCCCTCCGATCTGCATCAGCCCGATGGATTGACCAAAGGCGACCCACGCAAACAGGGGGCCGAAAATCATGACCGAGTATTCGAACACTGCAACATAGGATGGCTCGCCTACCTGATAGGCTTTGATCAGCATGAAAACCGCGATTGTTGACCCTACAGCCTGCACGATGATCCATGGCACAGCGTCTTGCATCTGCCACACCCAGCCACGCGTGACAAACCCGTCGGGCCCTGGGGGCGATATCATGGGGAAGAGGGTTAGAACCCCCACTCCGATCAATCCCGTCAACCCCAGTGTGATCACCATCGCCGCCAACAGCGCGACTGTGCTTTCACCCGCGCAATGGCTGCGCGTGATGATGGCGCTGAGGGCATAGAACAACCCTCCGGCCACCGGCAGCAGGGTGCGGGCATCAAAATCCTGCGGATTGGGTTGCAGCACGCATAGAATCCCAGCGAACCCCAGTAGGACGGCCAGAATGCGCCATGGCCCGATCCTCTGCCCCATTGCAAGCGTCGAAATCAGCAGCACGAAAATCGGAGAGGTGAACAGACCTGCCAGCGCCTGCGCAATCGGCATCAGCGCCAGCGAGGTGAAATAGAACAGCATGGCCAGCGTGATCAGCACACTGCGTAGCATCACCGGACCCGGCCGGACGGGACGCAAGCGCCCGAATCCCAACAAGGACAAGCCGATGATCAGCGGCAGCATCAGGGTGGACCGGCTCAGGTGGAACTGCCACAGCCCGACCGTGTCGGCCAGCAGGATCACTACGTTGTCGATCACCCCGATGATCGCCATTGCGCTGACCATCAGAACCGAGGCCAGGATCGGAGAAGTTTGCGCACCAGACGACATGTTTGACCCTATTGCAGAAACCGACCGGGGCACGCCTGCGCCCGGATGCGTCGTCACATCCAGCACAATTCCCCGACATCGCGCAACAGGTTTGCGCCGCTGGATTTTTGCGTGCTAAACTGCCGCCAATCAAGAATGAGCAGACCTCACCCGTGATGACGGCCCTTAAACAGTACCAGCGGATCGAAGCAACCGGTCTGTGGCGCCCATCGCCCGATGTGCAGCGGCGCGAGGTCGTGGTGTCGATTGGCGAAGCCACGATGACAATCTCGGATTTCAACGACAACGCGCTGACCCATTGGTCGCTGGCTGCGCTGGAACGGCAGAACCCCGGCGCATATCCGGCCATCTACAATCCCGATGGCGATCCGGACGAAACGCTGGAGCTGGCCGAAACCGAGACCACCATGATCGAGGCGATCGACCGCCTGCAACGGGCCATTGACCGCGGCCGTCCGCATCCGGGGCGATTGCGCTGGCTCAGCGTCGCCGGTGTTGCCGCCGCCGTCTTGGCCCTTTTGGTGTTCTGGGTGCCCGCCGCCGTGCAAAACCACGTGGTCGCTGTGGTGCCCGAGATCAAACGCCACGATATCGGCGACGCAATTCTTGAACGGATCGAGCGCGTGTCAGGCCGCGCCTGCGCCTCGGTCGACGCACAGGACGCGCTGAAACAGTTGGCCACACGTACCGGTGTGCGTGAAGTGGTTATCCTGCCTGCGGGCGTGCAAACGAGCCTCAGCCTGCCGGGCGGCATTATCCTGCTAAACCGCGCGTTGGTCGAAGATCACGAGGACCCTTCGGTCGCCGCCGGCTATATCGTCGCCGAACGCGCCCGGTCACAGGCACAGGACCCGCTGGACGATCTGCTGAACCGCACAGGTGCTGCAACCGCCTTTCGCCTGCTGACGACCGGAGAGCTGACACCGGGCATCGTCGATGCCTATACCGAAGAGGTTCTGTCCGAACCCCGTCCGTCCCTACCTGATGACGTGTTGCTGGAAATGTTCGCGCAGACCGCCCTGCCCTCGACCCCGTTTGCTTATGCCAAGGATGTGACCGGCGAAACCGTGCTGGGGTTGATCGAGGCTGACCCTATGGCCGGACGTCCTCAGCAGCAGGTTCTGCCGGACCGCGATTGGGTCCGGCTGCAAAATATCTGCGGCGGTTAGACCAGCTTACTTCGTGCCAAACATCCGGTCGCCCGCATCGCCCAGCCCCGGCATGATGTAGCCCTTGGAATTCAGCTCGCGATCCAGCGAGGCCGTGACGATATGCACATCCGGGTGCGCCTCTTTCATGCGTGCGACCCCTTCGGGCGCGGCCAACAAGCAAAGGAAGCGAATATCAGTGGCGCCAGCCTCCTTCAGCAGATCTATCGCCGCGGCTGAACTGTTGCCGGTGGCCAGCATCGGATCAACGGCAATGACCAGACGGTCCTTCAACCCTTCGGGCGCTTTGAAGTAATACTGCACGGGCTTGAGCGTTTCCTCATCGCGGTAGAGGCCGACAAAACCCACACGGGCCGAGGGGATCAGCTCCAGCACCCCGTCCAGCATCCCGTTTCCGGCCCGCAGGATCGACACCAGCGCCAGTTTCTTGCCCGCTAGGATAGGGGCGTCCATTTCCTCCATCGGGGTTTCAATGTGGCGGGTGGTCAACGGCATCTCGCGCGTGATCTCGTAGGCCAGCAGCAGCGTGATCTCACGCAGCAACTGCCTGAAAACGGCGGTCGAAGTGCCCTTGTCCCGCATGAGCGTCAGTTTGTGCTGCACCAGCGGGTGGTCAACGACGGTCAGGTGTTCGCTCATGATCTCTCCAGTCTTGTCTTGACCCGTTCACGGGTCTTGTCATCGCAAAAGGCGGCCGCAAGGGCGGTTTCATTCAGGGCCGCGAAGTCCTCGGCCTGCCAGCCGAAGGCTTGCGCCAGCATCTCATATTCGCGCCGCATTGTAGTGTGGAAAAACGGTGGGTCATCGGTGGAAACCGTGAGTTTGACACCGGCCTCCCGCAGTTTCGCAATCGGATGGGCCGCGAAGTTGGGGAAAAGCCCCAGCACCACGTTCGAGCCGGGGCAGACCTCTAGTGTGATGTCGCGGTCGAGAATCTCGCGGATCAGGTCAGGGTCTTCGATGGCGCGCACTCCATGGCCCACACGCTCCACGCCCAGATCGCGAATGGCATCGCGTACGCTTTCGGGACCGCCGAACTCTCCGGCATGGGTCGTCAATCGCAAACCCGCCTCGCGCGCGCAATCGAAGGCCCATGCGTAGTCGCCCTGAGCGCCCACGGATTCATTGCCACCCATACCAAACCCAGTGATCCACTCGCCCGCCGTTTCCGCCGCGCAATAGGCGCTGAGTTTAGCCTTTTCAGGACCGAAATGGCGCACACAGGTCACGACCCCGCGCAGGGTGATGTCGTATTCGCGCTCGGCCTCATCCGCCGCGTCCTGAATGGCGGTCAGGTAGTCGCGCCAGGCATGCAGGTCTCCGCCGCCGCAGAAATCGGGGCTGAGGAAGGTTTCCGAATAGACCACTCCGTTCGCCGCGCTTTCTTCGAGGATGGCCAGTGTCAGGCGGCGGAAATCCTCGGGCGATTTCAGCACTTCGCAGGCGGCCTCATACACGCGGAGGAAATGGGCGAAATCGCGGAAATCATAGCTGCCGTCGGGTTTGAAAATCCCGCTCAAGTCGATGCGCTTTTCATGGGCCAACTGCCGGATAAAGGCGGGCGGGGCCGCGCCTTCGTGGTGCAGGTGCAATTCGATTTTGGGAAGGTCTGCGACGCTCATAGAAAACTCCGCCCCGGCCCCTGCGCCGGGATGTTCAGGTGGTGTGCGATGCTAGCCGCAATATCGGTGAAATTCACCGCGCCGATCTGGCCCGCGCCTCGCCCGGCGATCAGAACCGGAACCTGCTCGCGCGTATGGTCGGTGCCAATCCAGCTGGGGTCATTGCCATGGTCGGCGGTAAGCAGCATCAGGTCGCCGGGGCGCAGGTGGGCGATGATCGCACCGATCTCACGGTCGAACCATTCCAGCGCGCGCGCATAGCCGCTGATGTCGCGACGGTGGCCATAAAGGCTGTCAAACTCCACGAAATTGGCGAAGGTCAGGCTGCCCTCTTCTGCCTCATCGACCAGATCGGAGAGGTGACGCATCAGGTCCGCGTCCGAGCCTTTGCGCAATGTGTCGATCCCCTGCATCGAGAAGATATCGCCGATCTTACCGACCGCATGCACGCGCCGCCCGGCATCCTGCGCCCAGTTGGTCAGAACCGGCGCTGGCGGCAGGATGGCGAAATCCTTGCGGTTGGTGGTGCGGGTGAAGCCCTGTTCGGGCGAGCCCACAAAGGGCCGCGCGATCACCCGGCCCACTTTCATCTCATGCAGGCGCGGGGCCAGAGTTCGGCACATTTCCAACAAGCGGTCGAGGCCGAAATGTTCCTCATGCGCCGCGATCTGGAACACGCTGTCGGCGGATGTGTAGCAAATCGGCCAGCCGGTGCGCAGATGTTCGGCGCCCAGGTCTGCAATGATAGCCGTACCCGAGGCGTGGCAATCGCCCAATATGCCGTCGGTTCCTGCAGCCTCGGCGGCGGCCCGGCTGAGGTCGGCGGGAAAGGCTGGCTGCGTATCCGGGAAATAGTGCCAGTCCCAAGGCACCGGCAGCCCGGCCAGTTCCCAATGGCCCGAGGGCGTGTCCTTACCCGGCGAATGTTCCCGCGCGCAGCCCCACAGGCCGGTCGGTTTCGCCTCCAACCCCGGCGTATCCGCGCCCGAGGCCAGACGGGTCGCCGCCCCCAGCCCCAGCGCCTCCAGATTGGGCAGGTGCAGCGGGCCCGAGCGCCCATCCTCGGCCCGCCCCTCAGCGCAGGCCTGTGCGATATGGGCCAGCGTGTTAGCCCCGGTATCAGGCACATCGCCGTTGAAAAAACGATCCGCATCCGGCGCGCCGCCGATGCCGACCGAGTCCATCACGACTAGAAACGCGCGGGTCATGCGGTGATCCTTTCATGCACGATCCCCGGCAGCGCGGGGCTGTCCGGCCCGAGACTGATCGCTTGCAGGACGGCCTGCGCCGCCTGTTGCGCCGCGTCTTCGCGGGCGGCGTGGATCACGGCCAACGGCGCACCCTTGTCCAGCTTATCACCCAGCCGCACGATGTCCGAGATGCCAACGGCGGGGTCAATCACGTCGCTCTCAACTTGCCGCCCACCGCCCAGCGCGACAACGGCCAGACCCAGCGCCTCACCGTCCATCGCGGTCACATAGCCCGCACTTGGCGCAGGGACTTCAAGGATCACGCTGGCCTCGGGCAAGTACCGCGACCAGTTGTCGACGAAATGCAGTGGCGCGCCAACGGCGGCCATCATGCGCCCGAACCTTTCGGCCGCGCGGCCAGAGCGGATAATTTCGGCCAGTTTCTCGCGACCTTCATCCACGGTTGCGCACATCCCGGCATCCACCAGCAGCACGCCGCCTAACTCGACCGAGATTTCGGCCAAGGGCGAATTGTGCCCGTTGGTCATGGCCTTCATGACCTCGCAGATCTCTAACGCGTTGCCCAGCGCCGGAGCCAGAGGTTGGTTCATATCCGTGATCACCGCCGAGGTGCGGCATCCCGAAGCATTCGCGGTCTGGGTTAGGGCCTGTGCCAGATTGCGTGCATCTTCGTGGGTTTTCATAAACGCGCCGCTGCCCACCTTGACATCCAGCACCAGAGCATCAGGGCTGGCGGCCAGCTTCTTGGACAGGATCGACGCGGTGATCAGGTCCAGGCTTTCCACAGTCGCCGTCACATCGCGGATTGCATATAGCCGCTTGTCCGCAGGGGCGATCTGCCCCGTTGCGCCAACGATGGCGGCACCCGTTTCGCGCAAGATCTGCGCCAGACGATCTTCGCTGATCTGAGTGGTCACGCCCGGAATCGACTCGAGCTTGTCCAGCGTCCCGCCGGTATGGCCCAACCCACGACCCGAGATCATCGGGACATAAGCCCCCATCTCGGCCAGTGCAGGCGCAAGCACGAGGCTGACGCTGTCGCCCACCCCGCCGGTCGAGTGCTTGTCGATCACCGGGCCATCCACGTCCCATGTCAGAACGTCGCCGCTGTCGCGCATTGCAACCGTCAGGTCAGCGCGGCCCTGCGCGCCCAGACCGCCCATACAAACGGCCATGGCAAAGGCACCGGCCTGCGCGTCACTAACGCCGCCATCGGCCAGACCTTGCGCGAACCAGCGCAACTCCTCGGCCGTGGGCACCTGACCCCGGCGCAGCTTGGCGTTGATCGAACGGGCGTCCATGGCTCACTCCATATGCGAGGCACCAAAGGCCCCCGGCAGCAGATCGCCGATGGTGGTCTCCATCTCAGCCCCTTCGACCGAGGCCAGCGTCACCTTGACCTCGCGCTTGCCGAACTCGGCCAGTTTCTGACGGCACCCCCCGCAGGGCGGCACGGGCTGAGGCGATGAGGCAACCACATAAATCTCGGTCAGTTCCTGCTCACCTGCGGCAACCATGGCGGCAATCGCCCCTGCTTCAGCGCAGGTGCCTTCGGGATAAGCCACGTTTTCGACATTGCATCCGGAATAAATCACGCCCGAGGCAGATCGGATCGCCGCTCCGACCTTGAAATTGGAATAGGGTGCATAGGCGTTTTCGCGGACTAAGAGGGCTGCGTCTTTCAGGCTCATGGCGATTCCCCATTTTTTGATCATCTGGTCAGAAAAATATTGTTCTATTGAAACGGCGCGCCAAGGTGAAGCCCCGCGCGCCGCAATTCTTACCCCAGCCGTGTGTTGAACGTGCCGGGCAGCGTCACCTCAAGCAGTTCCACATCATCCGACGGGTTCGACAGGCGCGTCCGCATCCCCGGCGGGATCACAAACGCGTCCCCTTGTTCCAGCGGGTATGGCTCGCGCCCTTCACCTTCTAATGTGATCGCGCCGTCCATGACAAAGGTGAAATGGATATCTGTGTCATGGGCCGCCCATTGCGGATCACCCTGCCCTTTGCGCACCACCTGCACCCCGGCCACGCCCTTGGTGTTTTCGGCAATTGTTGTGTCGCGGCAGATATAGCCCGGCAGGCGGAACGGCACCCAATCCGCGCCTTCGGCCTGATTGAAGACGAACTTCTGCCCCTGCCATTCCCGACCGGGGCGGTAGTGTGGAGTGGGCAGGTCCATGTCGTGGTCAATCTCGGTGACGTGTTCGGCGGGCACGCCGATCTCGATCACCTGCACATTGTCCGAGGCCTCCAACACACGGTGGCGGATTTCGGGCGGTTGGATAAAGCAATCACCTGCGGTCAGGCGCATCTTGTCGCCCTGATCCTCGTAGACCACATCCACCCAGCCGTGGATGCAGAAGATCAACTGGAAGCCAACCTTGTGGAAATGAACCATATCCGGAACCGGCCCTCCATCAGGAATGCGGATATGGCTGGCGATGATCGACCCGCCCAGCCGATCTGGCACCAGATCGCGGTAATGCATCCCGGCGCGGCCGATGATCCACGGGGCCTGATCCTTGAGCCTGCGCACCACGAAGGAATGAACGGTGTCGGGCATGACCATGGGCGGATTCAGCTCATCAATCTCGACCTTTGTGCCGTTCGGGGCCACTAGGCTGCGCTGCCCGTCGGCAAAGCTGTCGGGGTCATTGGTCAGGATGCGCAACGTGCCGGGGCTTTCCGACGCGTCCTTTTCAATACGCAGCCGCAGCCCGTGGCCGGAAAACACCGCCACCCGAGGGTCATCGGCGGGATAAATCATATCCATCCGCATCCCCAGCACCTTGGTATAAAACGGGATATCGTCGCGCAGCTCCTGCGTGGGCAGGCGAATCTCAGCTTTGGTCTGGTTGTTGGTCATTCACTGTCTCTTCGGTCTTGGCTTTCGGCCATCCGATCAGAACAGCGGCCAGAATGCCAATCGAAAAGAACATCTCAAGCGTTTCTTCGAGCACAAACAGGCGCAGCATCATGGTTTGCGAAATATCCGAACCCATCATCCCGGACACCTCTTCGAGCAGTTGCGCGACCACCGCCGACATGCCCGCCAGGAAAAACACCAGCAAAAAAGGCGCGCGGGCTTTGAACGCGCGCCAGCCAGACGGAATGCCATGCCAGACCAGCCCGCCAAGCACGATTGCAACCAGCACCAAACGCACAAGGGTCATGTCCAGCGCTGTATCCAACCCGCTGAGGATCGTATGCTGCCAAGTGCCAATGGCGTAGATATCTGCCTCAAGCTCGCGCTCGGCCAGCAGAAGACAGACAACGCCAATATACAAACGCGACACGCCACGATAGCGATAAAGCGCAATCACCCCAGCCATCATCAGCGCGAATGCCGATCCGGTTTCGATCAGCCCGCCTTCTTGGTTGAAGGCCGAAGCCTGAACAGGCCAGATCGAAATCACGACCAGAATCCAGGCCATCACAGCCAGCACCGCCCGCAGCCCCACGGATTGCACACCGAACGATCCGTGCAGGACCAAGCCGGGGTTGCGTTCGTCTTTCAAGCTCATATCAGACCTTCATCGCTGCGCGTATTCATTGGTGTTTACGAACGCGGCAGACCGTAAATGTTTCGTGGCAGAATTCAACCAGCACCCCCATGAGGTCGGAAACCCGCAATGAAATGACGCAACGTAGCCAAGCCTCGGAAAATGGTTTAACGATCAACCAAATCTTGGAACGGAGTTGATTTGTCGATGTCGGACACACCCAGCCTGCGGCAGGCCGCGCTTGATTACCACGCCCATCCCAAACCTGGAAAGCTTGAGATCAAGGCCACAAAGCCCATGGCGAATGGCCGCGATCTGGCCCGCGCCTATTCGCCCGGCGTGGCCGAAGCCAGCCTGGAAATCAAGGCCGACCCGCACAATGCCGAGCTTTACACCGCGCGCGGCAATCTTGTTGCAGTGGTCTCGAATGGCACTGCTGTTCTGGGGCTGGGCAATATCGGTGCGCTGGCCTCGAAGCCCGTGATGGAGGGCAAGGCCGTTCTGTTCAAGAAATTCGCAGGTATCGACTGTTTCGATATCGAGGTCGACCAGCCCGACCCCGAGAAACTCGCCGATATCGTCTGCGCGCTGGAACCGACCTTTGGCGCGATCAACCTTGAAGATATCAAGGCCCCCGACTGTTTCATCGTCGAGAAAATCTGCCGCGAGCGGATGAATATCCCCGTTTTCCACGACGATCAGCATGGTACTGCCATTGTCGTCGGGGCTGCGGCCAAGAACGCGCTGCACGTTGCCGGCAAATCGTTCGAAGATATCAAAGTCGTCTCGACCGGCGGCGGGGCGGCCGGGATTGCCTGCCTGTCCATGTTGGTGAAACTGGGCGTCAAGCGAGAGAATATCTGGCTGTGCGACATTCACGGGCTGGTCTATGAGGGCCGCGCCGAGGATATGAACCCGCACAAGGATCAGTTTGCGCAGAAATCCGACCTGCGTACTTTGGATGATGTGATCGGCGACGCGGACCTGTTTCTGGGCCTCAGCGGGCCGAATGTGCTCAAGCCTGAGATGGTCGCAAAAATGGCCAGCCGCCCGATCATCTTCGCGTTGGCCAACCCGACGCCGGAAATCCTGCCCGACGCCGCGCGCGAAGTGGCCCCGGATGCAATCATCGCCACAGGCCGCAGTGACTTTCCAAATCAGGTCAACAACGTCCTATGCTTTCCTTTCATCTTCCGGGGCGCGCTGGATGTAGGCGCAACCGAGATCAACGACGAGATGCAAATCGCTTGCGTGGACGGCATCGCCGAGATGGCGCGCGCCACCACCAGTGCCGAGGCCGCAGCCGCCTATAAAGGGGAACAGTTGACCTTTGGGCCGGACTATCTGATCCCCAAACCCTTTGATCCGCGCCTTGTGGGGGTTGTGTCCTCGTCCGTGGCCAAGGCCGCAATGGACAGCGGCGTTGCTAAGCGTCCCATCGAAGATATCGAGGCGTACAAGGAACAACTGAACCAGACCGTTTTCAAATCCGCCCTAATCATGCGCCCGGTTTTCGAGGCCGCCGCAGCCGCTTCCCGCAAGATCGTCTTTGCCGAGGGTGAAGATGAACGGGTGTTGCGGGCTGCTCAGGCTATTCTGGAAGAAACCACCGAGACCCCCATTCTGATCGGTCGACCAGACGTGATCGGGGCCCGCTGTGAAAGGTTGGGTTTGACGGTGCGGCCAGGTGCGGATTTTCAGATCGTGAACCCGGAAAACGATCCGCGATACTACGACTATTGGACGTCCTACCACCAGCTCATGCAGCGCCGCGGCGTCACACCTGATCTGGCCAAGGCCATCATGCGGACAAACAACACCGCAATTGCCGCCATCGCGGTGCAACGGGGCGACGCCGACAGTATGATCTGCGGCACCTTCGGCGAATATCGCTGGCACCTGAACTATGTGGAACAAGTGTTGGCGGACGGCGACCTGCGCCCGCATGGTGCTCTTTCGTTGATGATCTTGGAAGACGGGCCGTTGTTCATCGCCGACACTCATGTGCGGCAACTGCCCTCGCCCGAGGAACTCGCCGAAAGCACCATTGGGGCCGCCCGTCACGTGCGCCGCTTTGGGCTAGAGCCCAAGATCGCTTTCTGCTCGCAATCGCAGTTTGGCAACCAGTCCGAAGGGTCCGGCAAACGCCTGCGGGCCGCGCTGGATATTCTGGATTCCGAGCCGCGTGACTTTACCTATGAGGGCGAGATGAACTTGGATCTGGCACTGGACCCCGAACTGCGCGGGCGGATCTTCCCCAATTCGCGCTTGAAAGGTTCGGCCAATGTGCTGATTTTTGCTCATGCGGACGCAGCCAGCGGTGTGCGGAATATTCTGAAGATGAAGGCCGACGGGCTGGAGGTCGGGCCGATCCTGATGGGGATGGGCAACAAAGCGCATATCGTGACGCCCTCGATCACCGCACGAGGGCTTTTGAACATGGCCGCCATCGCCGGTACGCCGGTCACGCACTACGGATAAACTGCGGCCGGACGTCTGAAACGGCGTCCGGCCGATTCCCTATCTGTTTGCACGCCTGAATTTGCAGATTTGCAAATTTACCCATCAATCGCCAGATAACCCTCACGCAGTCGTGCATTTGCAAAAATTTGCAAGTCAATTCGGCGAATTCTGCAAACTTTTTGCGATAAAGTGACGCTCCGTCACGCCGCTTGCTTGTCCTGTGGCCGCCCTGCCCCTTACACACATGCCCAGGAATTGACGGAGGAGAACACCGTGGCATATCAGGACGTTTACGAAGGCTGGAAATCCGACCCCGAGGGCTTCTGGATGGAGGCCGCAAAGGGCATCGACTGGGTAAGCCCCCCGACCAAGGCTTTGTTCGATGACAACGCGCCGCTATACGAATGGTTCTCGGACGCCCGCGTAAACACCTGCTGGAACGCTGTCGACCGCCATGTCGAAAACGGACGGGGCGAGCAGACTGCAATCATCTATGACAGCCCGATCACGCATACCAAGCGCGAGATTTCCTATGTCGAGCTGCGCAACCGCGTAGCCAATTTGGCAGGTGCACTTCGGGCCAAGGGTGTCGAAAAGGGCGACCGGGTTATCATCTATATGCCAATGATCCCCGAGGCGCTTGAGGCGATGCTGGCCTGTGCGCGTCTGGGCGCGGTGCATTCGGTGGTATTCGGTGGCTTTGCCAGCAACGAACTGGCCGTGCGGATCGACGACGCCAAACCCAAAGCGATCATCGCCGCCTCCTGCGGGATGGAGCCGGGCCGCGTGGTTCACTACAAACCCCTGCTGGACGGCGCGATTGATCTGGCAGAGCACAAACCCGATTTCTGCGTTATTTTCCAACGCGAACAGGAAGTCGCCCAGCTGGTCGAAGGGCGCGACTTTAACTGGCACGGCTTCCAGTACGGCGTCGAACCGGCTGAATGTGTCCCGGTCGATGGTAATGATCCTGCCTATATCCTTTACACCTCGGGCACGACCGGTTCACCCAAAGGTGTCGTGCGCCCCACGGCAGGCCATCTGGTCGCGTTGAACTGGACGATGAAGAATATCTACAATGTCGACCCTGGTGACGTGTTTTGGGCGGCATCCGACGTGGGATGGGTCGTAGGGCACTCCTACATCTGTTACGCGCCCCTGATCCATGGCAACACCACCATCGTGTTCGAAGGCAAACCCGTGGGTACCCCGGATGCGGGGACCTTCTGGCGCGTGATTTCCGAACACAAAGTCAAAAGCTTTTTCACCGCCCCGACGGCGATCCGCGCGGTTAAACGCGAGGATCCGCAAGGTGAATTGATCGCCAATTACGACCTGTCCCATTTGGGCGCGCTTTACCTGGCTGGAGAACGGGCAGACCCGGACACGATCATCTGGGCGCAGGACGCGTTGAAAGTGCCGGTGATCGACCATTGGTGGCAGACTGAAACCGGTTGGACCATCGCTGGCAACCCGCTGGGGATCGAGGAACTGCCGACCAAGTTGGGCTCGCCAGCGAAGCCAATGCCGGGCTATGACGTGCAGATCCTGGACGAAGGCGGCCATCCGATGAAACCCGGCGAGTTGGGCGCGATTGCGGTGAAGTTGCCCCTGCCCCCCGGTACGTTGCCGACGTTGTGGAATGCGGAAGAGCGATTCAAAAGCTCGTACCTCAATCATTTCCCTGGTTACTATGAGACCGGCGATGCAGGCATGATTGATGAGGATGGATATCTGTACATCATGGCGCGCACGGATGATGTGATCAACGTTGCGGGCCACCGCCTGTCCACTGGGGGGATGGAGGAGGTTCTGGCCGCCCATCCCGACGTGGCCGAATGTGCTGTGATCGGTGTAACCGACCAGTTGAAGGGCCAGATGCCGGTTGGTTTCCTGTGCCTGAACGCAGGCTGCGACCGCGATCATGCTGAGGTCGTGCAGGATGTGGTCAAGCTGGTGCGCGAAAAGATCGGTCCGGTTGCGGCGTTCAAACAGGCTGTTGTGGTGGACCGCCTACCCAAGACGCGTTCAGGCAAGATCCTGCGGGGGACCATGGTGTCGATTGCCGATGGTGCAGACTACAAAATGCCTGCTACCATCGACGATCCCGCCATTCTGGACGAGATCACGGACGCGCTGAAGACCATCGGCTACGCAAAATAACAACGGAAAACTCAAGGGTGCGCCTGTCGGCGCGCCCGATTTGCGATGACGCGCGAATGCGAGGCTCTGCCTTGCGCTCCGGGATATTTCTGGCCAGATGAAAGAGGATCCCCGAAATGGGGCTGAACCTCTTGCCATCGGCCGTCTTCCGCCTCAGGTTGAGCCCCGGAGGACGAGCATGAGCGACAATGACATCTGGCGACTAAGCGCCACGGACTTGGCGAAGCAGACCCGCAGCAAGCAGATCAGCGCGGTGGAGGCCGTTCAGTCTTCGATTGACCGGCTGCATCAAGTCAATCCAGCCCTGAATGCCGTGGTCGAAGACCTGAGCACTGAGGCATTGACGCACGCGCATACGCTGGA
Source organism: Ruegeria lacuscaerulensis (assembly GCF_013034685.1). GTDB lineage: Bacteria > Pseudomonadota > Alphaproteobacteria > Rhodobacterales > Rhodobacteraceae > Ruegeria > Ruegeria lacuscaerulensis_B. The sequence continues at coordinate 557,993 of NZ_WQGO01000001.1, forward strand.
TCAGGCCGTGGCTGCAGGCACGGAGCCCGGTCCGCTGCACGGTGTGCCCGTGACGATCAAAATCAATGTCGACCAAAAAGGACACGCGACCACGAATGGGGTCGTGGCTTTGAAAGACGTGATCGCGCCGGACGATGCGCCCATCGTGCGAAACCTGCAAAATGCTGGCGCCGTCGTCCTAGGGCGCACGAATACGCCCGAGTTTTCCTTTCGCGCCGATACCGACAACGAGCTGCACGGCCGCACACATAACCCCTGGGGGCGGCATATCTCGCCTGGTGGGTCCTCGGGCGGGGCCGGCTCGGCGGTGATGGCTGGGATCGGGGCCTTGGCGCATGGCAATGATATTGGCGGTAGTCTGCGGTTTCCGGCGGCGGCAAACGGGGCTGTGACCGTAAAGCCGGGATTGGGCCGCGTGCCTGCGTGGAACCCGAGCCAAAAGGTGGAACGCGGCCTGTTGGCGCAATCCATGTCGGTGCAGGGGTTGATCACCCGTTCAGCTACCGATCTGCACCTGTCGATGCCCAGCCTGATCGCCGCCGACCCGCGCGATCCGTTCCATGTGCCGATGCCATGGCGTGGGGCCGCCTATGACGGACCTATCAAGGTTGCTTTTACAAAGAACACGTTCGGCTATGATCTGCATCCAGAAGTCGCAAAGGCCTTAGATACTGCCCGTGACGCGCTGATTGACGCAGGATATGCGGTAACAGAGGTCGATCCGCCTGATGTCTTTGATTGTGGGCGCAACGGATACCGCGCTTTGATGGGCGAAGTACTGACCCTGTTGAAAACTGATATCGAGGCAGCGGGGTCGCAGACCATCCGCGATATATTCGACGTGTATTTTCAGGAGTTTCCGCCGATCACCGGTACAGAGCTGATTGAGATGCTGGCCAAGCGCACACACTATGCCCGCGAATGGTCTCTGTTCATGCAGGACTACCCATTGGTTCTGTCGCCTTTCCTGCCGCAACCATTCTTTAGACCCGACCGCGATACAGAAGGCCCTGAAGGCGTGCATGAGGTGCTGGGCTGCGCGGTTTATTCCTATGCGATGAATTTCCTCGGGTTGCCCGCAGCCTGCGTTCCGGCGCGTTTGGCAGAACTGCCAAAAGGAGCGCAGCCAATCAATGTTCAGATCGCAGCCCCGCGCTGGCGTGAGGACATGGCGGTTGATGCGGCCGCGGCCATTGAGGCGCGCGTTGGGCAGATGTGTCTGCCACTATGGGATAAGATGGGTTCCGCAGAATAACCCCCGACAAAAGAAATTGACCCCGGGGTTTTGTGCCCGGGGTCCACTTTCTAAAATATGCCCGGAGATCCGATAACAAGCGTAGCACCACCTACCCTTGTCAGCGCCTAAACTGCGCGGTCATTTCGAAAACACCGTCGGCGGCCACTCACTCCCGCCTTGGATGTGTCTCCGGGCAAGTTCACATTAACCCGAGGTTAATCAAACTCCTGTGAACTGGTTCACATAAGCGCGAAAAAACCGTGGTCGACTGTGGAAACTACGTGAATTGCTCAGAAATCAGCCGCTCTTCCAACCCGTGGCCGGGATCGAACAGGATGCGATGCTGAATTGAAGGCTCAGACCGAATCTCAACCCAGTCGATATCCGGGAATGAGATCGAATCGGCATCTGCCATCACCGGGCGTTTGTCAGCGTCCAGAACATCGAACCGCACTTTTGCGATCTTGGGCAGCAAGGCCCCGCGCCAACGTCGGGGGCGAAAGGCGGCAATGGCGGTCAATGCCAGCACATCCGATCCTATCGGCAGGATTGGTCCATGTGCCGAGTAGTTATAAGCCGTCGACCCCGCTGGCGTAGACAAAAGCGCCCCGTCGCACACCAGTTCATCCATGCGAACACGCCCATCCACGCTAATCCTCAGCCGGGCGGCCTGCGGACCGGCCCGCAGCAGCGACACCTCGTTGATCGCCAAAGCCTCATGCATCTTGCCGGATTGATCCATGGCGCGCATGGCCAGCGGATTGATGACTTCTTCTTCTGCATCGGCGAGGCGTTCCATCAGATCTGCCTCGTGAAACTCGTTCATCAGAAAGCCGATCGTGCCCCGATTCATCCCGTAAACAGGCGTATCCAGATGCTGCATGTTATGCAGCGTGTGCAGCATGAAACCGTCACCGCCCAAAGCGACAACCACATCCGCGTCGCGCGGGGCCGCATTGCCATAGCGCCGCACCAGCGCATCACGGGCGGTCTGGGCCACCTTGGCGTCGCTGGCGAGAAAAGCGATTCTCTGAATCATCGGTTGCAGTTTCCGGTGCTGAACATTTGGTTCCGAAACAACCATACCTTTCCCCGATAGGCCAGTCTTGACGCCGCAGCGGGCCAAATCGTCGCTTTACAGCTTTTGCATATCTGCCGTTTCCGATAGGAAATCCGCAAGATAATTCCAGCCATGCGGAGCCCCCAATGAACGCCAACCTTCGTGACACAGGTTTTTTCACCCAGTCTCTCGCGGATCGTGACCCCGAGCTTTTCGGCTCGATCACATCCGAGCTGGGCCGTCAGCGCGACGAGATCGAGCTGATCGCATCCGAGAACATCGTCTCTGCCGCCGTGATGGAAGCTCAGGGTTCGGTGATGACCAACAAATACGCCGAAGGCTACCCCGGTCGCCGCTACTATGGCGGGTGCCAGTTCGTCGACATAGCCGAGAACCTGGCCATCGACCGCGCCAAGCAGCTCTTCAATTGTGAATTCGCCAACGTGCAGCCCAACTCGGGCTCGCAGGCCAACCAAGGCGTGTTCCAAGCACTGATCCAACCCGGCGACACCATTCTGGGCATGAGCCTGGATGCAGGTGGCCACCTGACCCACGGCGCGGCCCCCAACCAGTCGGGCAAGTGGTTCAAGGCTGTTCAATACGGCGTACGCCAGCAAGACAACATGCTGGACTACGATCAGGTCGAAGCGCTGGCGAAAGAGCATCAGCCCAAGCTGATCATCGCCGGTGGTTCCGCCATTCCGCGCCAGATCGACTTTGCCCGCATGCGCGAGATTGCCGATATGGTCGGCGCCTATCTGCACGTCGACATGGCACACTTTGCCGGTCTGGTTGCCGCAGGCGAGCACCCAAGCCCCTTCCCGCACGCACATGTCGCGACCACCACTACCCACAAGACCCTGCGCGGCCCGCGCGGCGGCATGATCCTGACCAACGACGAGGCGATCGCCAAGAAAGTGAACTCGGCCATCTTCCCCGGCATTCAGGGCGGTCCGCTGATGCATGTCATCGCTGGTAAAGCCGTTGCCTTTGGTGAGGCCCTGCGCCCCGAGTTCAAGACCTACATCCAGCAGGTCATCAACAACGCACAGGCGCTGTCTGATCAGTTGATCAAAGGCGGTCTGGACACAGTTACGCACGGCACCGACACCCATGTGGTTCTGGTTGACCTGCGCCCTAAAGGCGTCAAGGGCAACGCGACCGAAAAGGCCCTGGGTCGTGCGCACATCACCTGCAACAAGAACGGTGTGCCGTTTGATCCGGAAAAACCGACTATCACCAGCGGTATCCGTCTGGGCAGCCCCGCCGGCACCACCCGCGGCTTTGGTGAGGTCGAGTTCCGTCAGATCGCGGATTGGATCATCGAAGTGGTCGACGGTCTGGCAGCCAATGGCGAAGACGGAAATGGCGAGGTCGAAGCCAAGGTCAAAGCCGAAGTGGCCGAGCTGTGCGCCCGCTTCCCGATCTATCCGAACCTGTAATTTTTCAGGATATCAAAAAGCTGAACGGCGCCCCAGCGGCGCCGTTTTTCATATGAAGCCCTGCCACCGCAGAAACACAAGCAGCAGAACCGACAGGGCCAACAGATTGAAAGCCAATCCACCCAGCATCCCCAGAAACCAACCCAGCCTGCGGTCGGCCAGATTGATGCCTGTCAGATGATCTTGCACCTCTTCTGAGGCGCGGGCCAGCTTGGGCGTATCCAGCACCAACCTCAGCTTGGGATGGGCCGCCATCTGTTCGGCATCCGCCAAAACCAGCGCCTGTTTGTATATGCGCCGGGGCAGTTGACGTTTGGCTTTTCTGACCGAGGCCGTCAGCGTCTTGTCCCGCACACCCAGCTTGTCGCGCAACAGCTGCACGGTCTGCGCGATTTGAGTTTGAATATCGGGGTTTTGCGCCATGTGGGGGGGCCTCCTGACGCGGCACCATATCCGGGTGACGTCAGCACGACAATGGGGCTGGTTGTTTGGACCGGTGACGGGTAACACACGGTCATGCTGAATACGATTGTCCATGGTGAGCCAACTTCAAACCCCCCGTTGCTGATTGCCCATGGGCTCTATGGCTCTGGCCGCAACTGGGGTGTGATTGCGCGCAGATTATCGGATGAGCGGCAAGTCGTTGCCGTCGATATGCGCAACCATTCCAACAGCGCCTGGATCCAGCAGCATGATTACCCAAGCATGGCCGATGATCTGGCCGAGGTGATAGACCATTTCGGCGGACAGGCCGATGTGGTGGGGCATTCGATGGGCGGTAAGGCGGCCATGACGCTGGCTCTGCTGCATGGTGAGAAACTGCGCAAGCTAGTGGTCGCCGACATCGCACCCGTGACCTATACCCACAGCCAGATCAAGTTCATCGAGGCGATGCGCGCAGTTGATCTAACGCAGGTCACGCGCCGCTCGGACGCGGAACAGCAGCTGGCCGATCAGGGGGTTGAGAAAGCCCTGCAAAGCTTTTTCACCCAGTCGCTAGACATCAAGGGCCAACGCTGGTTGTTGAACCTGGACGTTCTGGCCGCCGAGATGCCCAAGATCATGAGCTTTCCTGACATCACCGGCACATGTACCAAACCGACCCTGTTTCTGTCGGGGGGCGCGTCGGATTATGTTCTGCCCGACCACCGCCCCGCGATCAAGGCCCTGTTCCCGACCGCGCGCTTTGCCAAGATCCCCGGCGCAGGCCATTGGCTACACGCTGAAAAACCGCGCGAGTTCGAGGCCTCGGTCCGGGCGTTCCTGAACGCCTGATCAGGCTGCGTCGTTATACAGGTCTCGGGCTACCCGCCACGAGACCGGTGCCGCCAACGCAAATCCCAATGCCGCTGCCAATACGATGGTGGCCACGGAATTTGTGCCCGCAACCAGAACCGCAATCACAGCCGTTCCGGCCAGAGCAGTGGAAATCATAGCATAAAGAGTTGTCGCAAGACGAAACATGGTCAGCTGTCCCTTTGTAATGTGTCTGACCACAACTTTAACGCGGCACAGCCCGGCAGACCTTGACATGCGTCAGGCTGAAAATTTTTATTCTTTCGACACTTCACCACCCGCATTCACCCAATCGGAAAAGCCGCCCAAATTGTAGACCTGAGCATAGCCCATATCCTTGAGCAATTTGCCCGCTAGGGCCGCACGTCCGCCGGCAGCGCAATAAAGAACAATGGGGCGATCCTTACGCAACTCAGGATCGTAGGACTTCAGCGCCTCATCTGCGCTGAATTCAAGCGACCCGCGAGAGATATGATGCGCACCACTGGCACGGCCCGTCTTCTGCAACTCGGCCCCGTCGCGGACATCCAGCAGTAAACCGCCCTGCCCCAGAATCTCGGCGGCGCGGGCCATGTCGATCCGCTCCACGCTGGCATTGGCGGCTTCCATCATCTCTTTCACGGTCAAGGGCATCTGTATCTCTCCTGTTGGTGCTGCCGACAGGGTAACATGCGAAAATTGGAAGGTGTAGTGGGATCGCCCTACACGGGCGATCAATGTTCGCGGAAGGCACGCGACATGCTGTCTGTCACCGGCTTGGCGATATAGGCCGCGAAAGTGCGTTCCTCGGTCTGAATCATGATCTCGGCTGGCATCCCCGGCGTGGGGATAAAGCCGCGCACGCGGTCAATCTCCTCCGGCGGCAGCGAGATTCGGGCCAAATAGACCTCTTGCGGGGCACCCGCCGAGTCCTCGAGCAGGGCATCGGCCGAGACGTAAAAGACCTCGCCGCTCAGCACCGGAGTCGTGCGCTGGTTCAGGGCGACTAGTCGCACGGTGGCGTCCTGTCCCGTCACGACGCTGTCGATCTCGGTTCTCGGGATTTGCGCCTCGATGATCAGGGGCGCGTCGGCGGGCAGGATTTCGGCGATGGGTTCACCTGTTTCGATCACCCCGCCCGGCGTGTGATAATGCAGCCGCACGACTGTGCCCGTAACCGGCGCGCGCACAACGGCGCGGTCCAGAACGCTGCGGGCCTGACGGGCTTTTTCGCGGACACTTTCCAGATCGGCCTCGATCACGCCCAGCTCGTCCAATGCCGCCTCGCGGTAGGCCGACCGCGTTCGGGTGATCTGTTCTTCGTATTTCAGCATCATCTGGTTGACCTCGGCGGTCTCAGCCGCCAACCGCGCCTGCTGACCATCGGCCTCGGCCTGCACGCGGCGGATCGTGTTTAGCTCGCCTTTGCGGACCAAACCCTTTTCAAACAGCGCCTCTTTGGTCTCATACTCTTCCTGCAAAATGGCCGAGCGCACCCGCATACTGTCCAACTGCGCCTCAAACCCGCTGGAGCGGATGCGCAGCGCTTCCATATTGCGCTGAAGCAGAGCTATATCGTTCAGCAGGGTCTTGCGCGAGACGTCAAAGCTGATCTTCTGGCCATCCAGGATCGTCATCACCTCGACGTCATCGGTGGCCTTGATCAGATCGGGCGAAAATTCCAGCCGCTCGCGTTCTTCATACTCGGCCAACAGGCGCTGGCTCATCGCCTGAAGGCGGATTTTACGGATGAACAGCTCACGCTCATTGGCCTCGGCAGAGGTCTGGTCCAATGTCATCAGGACCTCCCCGGCCTGCACCGATTGACCTTCGATGACCTTGATATCTTCGATGATGCCGCCTTCCAGATGCTGCACGATCTTGTTGCGTCCAGTGGCGACAAAGCTGCCCTGCGCAATCACGGCGGCAGCCAAGGGCGCGCGAAAGGACCACACGCCGAACCCGCCGAAACAGACAACCAGCAGCACCATTCCGACGACAACGAATTTGCTGATCGAGCGTGGAACCTCGGCATACCACACCTCGGGGTCTTTGGGATCATTGTTGACGGGCACCAGATCATTCATGTCGCATTTCCCTTCTGGCCTTCGATACCGGGCTGTTTACGCGGCCCGTTCAGCTGTTGCAGCACCTGTTCGCGCTGACCGAACAGGGCGACCCGCCCGTCGGTCAGCAGCATGATCTTGTCGACCGCATTCAGCAAAGTCGGCTTTTGCGTGATCACCACCACCGTGATCTTGTTCGCCTTGGCCTGCGCAATCGCCCGCGCCAAAGCCTGATCCCCGGCCACGTCCAAGTTCGAGTTCGGCTCGTCCAGAACCACCATACGTGGGTTACCAAAGAACGCGCGCGCCAGCGCGATGCGCTGCTTTTGACCGCCGGACAGCGGAGAGCCATCGGCGGCGACAACAGTCTCATACCCTTGAGGCAGCGTGGCGATCATGTTGTGCACATCGGCCAGCACGGCGGCGTCGTGGATTTGCTCATCCGTCGCGTCCTCACGCATGCGGCCGATATTGTCCTTGATGCTGCCGGGAAACAGCTGCACGTCCTGCGGCAAATAACCAATACTCTCACCGAATTGGCGCGGGTCCCAGTTGCGGATATCCATCAGGTCCAGTCGCACGCTGCCCGACGTTGGCAGGATCGAGCCCACCAGTGTCTTGCCCAGCGTCGTCTTGCCCGCCCCGGAATTGCCGATAATGGCCAGTGTCTCACCGGGATTGAGCGAAAACCCGATCCCGTTCAGCACCACGCGCTTGGTCCCGCCGGGCACGTAAAGAAGCCGTTCGACATCCAACCGGCCTTCGGGGCGCGGCAGGCGCAGCTTTTCGTATTGCAACTCGGACTTGGTCAAAAGGGTCTTGATCCGACCAAAGGCAGCGCGGGTCAGCAGGAAGGTGTTCCACCCTTCGATGGATCCTTCGATCGGGGCAAAGGCGCGCCCGGCGATGATCGAGGCTGCAATGACCATGCCGCCGGTGATCTCACCTTGCAGGGCAAGATACGCGCCCCAGCCCAGAATTGCGATTTGTGTAAGTAAGCGCACCGCGCGCGAAATCGCAGCAAAGATGACGTTCCGATCCTGCGCCCGCACCTGCCATGTCAGCGACTGCGCGGTGTCGCGGCCCCAGATGCGCACCGCCTCGGGGATCATCGCCAAAGCGTTGATGATCTGACTGTTGCGCGCCATCGAATCCAGATGCTGGTTGGCCATGGACTGAGCCCGGTTCGCCTCGGCAAAGGGCTTGGCGGTCATGCGCTGGTTGATCAGAGCGATGATCATCAGTAGCAGCGCAGTCACGATCACGATTGTGCCAAGTTGCGGGTGCACAAGGAAAATCATCAGGATGAACAAGGGCGCGAACGGCACGTCCAGAAATGAGATCAACGTGCCCGACACCAGAAATCCGCGGACCTGCTGCAAATCGCCCAGCGTCTGATATTCCCGTCCGGTCCCATGCAGCGAGGCATGGGCCGCCGCGCTGAGGATGGGCGCACCCAACCGGGCGTTTACCTCGACCGCTGTGCGCATCAGCATGAATCGGCGCACCGCATCAAAGGCTGATTGAAAGATCACCGCCCCAGCCACAATCGCGGTCAGCATGATCAACGTGTCCAGAGACCGGCTGGTCAATACGCGGTCGCTGATCTGAAACAGGTAGATCGGGATGGCCAGGATCAGGATGTTGGTTGCGCAAGTCAGCACCAGCACAAAAGCCAAATTGCGCAAGATTGCCCGCATCGAAATTCGCAGCGTCTGCTGAAAGTCCTCGGGCGGAGTGCGTTTATGAAAGGTCTGGGGTGGCCCTTTGCCATCCCCACCGCCCTCTTTCCGGAGCGGCAGAGGTTGGTTTGCCTTGGCCTCGATCGTGGTTCCCAATTGTCCACCGCCTTTTGAGCGATCCGGGGGGGGCGTCCGGTCGGTCTTCTCCCTGGCGGTTTCCGGATCGGGGCCTTTGGCATCGGCCACCCCAGCTTCGCGGCCCTTCTGGAGTTTGTCGTTGACGGGCTGCGGAACGTCACGCCGAAGGGATTTCTCGGCGTGACGGAGGAATGTCGTTTCTTGAGCACTTTGCGTGCCCTTTGGTGAAGGTTGCGGTTCAGAGACTTTTGGGGCCTTGGGTGGAAACGTCACCGGATTATGCACACGCAGATCCTGGCTTAACCGCAAGCTCGCCATTTTGGCGGGTTTGGTCACGGGGCCATCTGCAGGGGCCTTGGTCGGGCCACCACCACCGCGTCCGTCCAGCGGGCTGGCGAACAGGGATCGGCGCGACGAGAACAAAATCGACATACTCAAACTTTCGAAACACTCGTATCAAAGAGGGAAATCAGGCCAGCATGGTTTGCAGACCATCATCGAAGCTTTCGGCCATCTCGGACGGGGTCATCTTGTTGTGGCCCGGCGCGTTTTCCGAGTTTCCGGGTCCATCCACCGTGTCAATAAGGACAGCGATGGCATCATTTCCGATCTCAACATCCAGATCATCGTCCGGCGTGTCGATCAGACTAGCCTGATGCAGCACGAGGTCGGAATATTCGCCCTCACCGGTCATGACCACGGAATCGACGCCGGCTTTTACCACACCCGCGGTATTCAGAACCGCATTTCCAGCCCCCAACGCAGAAGCCACTGCACCGGCTTCCCCGTTAAGGTTGATGTCGTCCTGGTCTTGCAGGATCGTGATCTGTTCAATCGCGTTAACCTGCACCAGATCGCCGTCGATTTTGAGGACCCGGATCTGTTCCATCCCCGCGAAGTCCGGGTTGTTCAGCAAGGCGTCTTCCAGCGCTTCGGTGTCCATTTCCTCAAGCGGCAGAACACCCGCCAAGCTGGCGTCCAACTCCTCATGCGTGTCCTCGCCCATCGTGGTCAGCGCCACCTGATTGACAACAAGATTGTCATCATCCTCATCCGGAATGCCACCGTTGATCTCGTCATCATCGAGGAACACGATTGTCTGGTGAACGATATCCACCGAAATCATGTCCCCGCCGATCAGGATCACGTCGTAATAGCTGCCAAGTTGCAGAATCTCGGTTACGTTGATCAGAACATTGTCACCCATCACGTAAAGGCTGGACGATGCGGTGATCTCGGTTTCGATATGGTCGATATCGGTGGCGTCGATTTCTTGCTGGATGAAATTCGTGACCACCAGATCGCCCGCAATCCAGGTCACAGCGACCAGAGGATCCTGCCCCTCGGCCGCGACGTTGTCATCCAGCCAATGGGCCTCGTTGCCTTCAACGGTGATGGTCGAGGTTTGAACGACCATCGTGTCGCTTTGCGCACCGGCATCGCCGGTGTCAATGTCCGACACTACCGCAACCTGACTGACGACGGTCACGTTGACCGATTGCCCGCCCACCGCGATCACTGGCGCGTCGACCCAGGCCACTGTGACGGCAACTTCGTTGACGGCCAGATTGCCACCGGTGGAAACGGTATGCCCTTCGCCAAATTCCGAGTCTTCGGACTGGTCCCACTCGGCGGGAAGAAGTTCTTCGGGCAGATCCTCTGTCTGGTCCTCATCGGATTGATGATGCTGCGGCAGAAGCTCGCTCCAGTCAGGGGCCTCATCGACATGTTCGCCGTTCACGATGGTACCCATCGCGTCTTCGCCCTGGAACTGATGCACCGTCGCGCCTTCGACCTCGATGGTCTGCTGTACCTCTTCGACGAGGGCTTGAATGTGTTCAACCGACTGATAATCGGCGATATTCAGAGACGGGGCCGATACCGCGTGCAGCGACTCCGCAACCGCCGCCAAGGCGTCGCCCTGCGCCATCAAGGTTTCGACATCGCGGAACTCGGCCTGTCCAAGGGTATCATTGTCGCTTAGACGCAGAGTTTGCACGGTATAGGTCACGGCCGACCCGATCAGTTCGGGGATCAGTTGCGGTTGCAGAACTACGGTCTGAAATGAGATCGCCGGAAGCTGCACGTCGGAAATGAAATCATCGGCATTCGGCACCAGACCGAAACCCGGAACCGGGGCCGCCACGGACATCGCCTGCACGGGTGCAGGGGCTATGTCAGTCTGTGGCGCATCCGTTCTGAATGGCAGGGCATCATATTTCCCCGGATCCAGCTTCAACCCCGCCTTGACCTTGATGACGGTCGCATCTTCAAGCTCTTCCAGTTCCGCCTTGCGCCTGAATGCGACAAATTCGTCATACTGATCCCGCCATCGGGCCTGTTCGCTGGTAAGTTCAAATGTTCCAATAAAATGAGCAATCGTTTCACTGATACTGTCGAGCGACATAACACTGTTCCTTTCCCCATCCCGGCCAGAAATTTCCGTTTTGGGTTAAGTTGGGCTGAGGCCGCACCATGCGGCCTCAGCATGTTTTTGCCGGAGATCGTGGGGGTTTAGCCGATCTCCGGCTGGGACACCGGCTTATACGTCGGTATCGTCGCTGGAGTAGGACGAAGTCATCGATCCACCAACCATGGTCGTATCGACCGAGTTGCCAAGCACGTTGGCACCCATGACGATCGACTGGTTGAAGGCCGTGGTGTCCACAACTGCGGCAGACGAAGCATAGGATTCACCCGAAACGATGCCGTCACCAGCATTGTTCGAGCCCCAGACACCCGCGTTGCCACCGGTGCCACCTGCGCCTGAGTTCGCACCCGAAGCATCGCCACCAGTGACTATCCCACCAGCTGTGTGGCCGGTAGTCGCCCAACCGATTGCTTCACCGCTGGTGCCGCCCATACCGGCCCCGGCGCCGCCGCCGCCGCCAAAGCCTGAGGTCGCCGACCCGTCCGTCGAACCGGATGCATCAGAGGTGGCATCATTGTCCGAAGACGCGTCACCACCGTATCCGGCAATGGATTCGGCAAGACTGTCCGCCGAGCCATCTGTGTCTGCCTGCGCAAACACATCCACCAGACCACCATCTCCGGCCGTGTTCATCGCATCGGCCGAACCGGTGCCCGAACCATCCGACGTCGCACCTTGCTGGATCGCGCCGCCACCGCCGCCGAAACCATCGGCGGTCGAGGTGCCGGTTCCGGTGCCGCTGGCCGAGCCGTCGGTGTCGTTTGTGCCACCTGCTCCGCCATCGCCACTGGTGTTCTGCGAGTTGCTGGCCGACCCGTTCACGTCACCCGGAGACTGGGTGATGTTCGGACCGGTTGTCGCCTGATCGCCGACACCCTGCGCGCCGGCGTTCGCTCCGGCTGTACCGCCTGTCGCGCTACCGCCGGTGCCATCGCCACCCGAGCCGAATCCGCCGGTGCCGTCGCCACCCGAGCCAAAGCCTCCGGTTCCGTCGCCGCCAGATCCAAACGCGCCGGTTCCGTCACCGCCAGTTCCCGGATTGCCGCCATTGGTGTCGCCACCGCCGTTGCCGGCACCGGCCTGACCTGCGTTCAGCCCGGACAGACCGTTTTGCTGGTTCAGAGCTGCAAGCGCTGCATCGACCTGACCGGAAGTGCCACCAGTGCCTTCAGCACCCGTGCCTGCACCACCCGTGCCGTTGCCAGCATCACCGGTACCGCCCATACCTTCTGCGCCGTTGCCCTGGGCCCCAGAGCCTTCGGCACCCGCGCCTTCGCCACCATCGGCATCAGCGTCGCTGCCTGCCAAGCTGCCAGCCAGACCCAGACCGACATTTCCGGCCGCCGCATCGTTGGCGTCGGTGTCGCTGCTGCTGCCATTGCCGGCCTGACCATCCGCATCCGCATCACCGTCGCCACCGGCTGCGCCTTGCGCGGACGAGTCGTTCGCGCCAAGACCCGCGCCAAGCGCCTCTGCGACCGAAGCATTGTTGCCACCGGAAGACTGGCCATCATTGTCGGCATTCGACAGGCCCAGCCCCAGACCCAGCCCAAACGAGCTTGCGTCTCCGCCTTCACCGCTGGTGCCGTCTGCGTCGGTGTCGGATGAACCTGTGTTGCTTGCTCCAGAGATGCTACCGGCGTCTCCGCCTTCGCCGCCACTGCTGCTGCCGTTGGACTCGGCACCCGACACACCGACACCCAGGCCGATGTTGGATGCTGAACCGGTCGAGCCGCCGTCACCACCAACGCCTGTACCATCCGCGTTGCCGGTCAGACCACCAAAGGCCAGCGCGTCAGCGCCATGGGTTTGGGCACTTGCCGCGCCGCCATCGGTGCTGCCACCGCTGCCAGAGTTGCCACCATCGGTTGAAGAGCCGATGCCTTCATGGGCCGTCGCGGTGCCACCATGAGCATTGCCGCTCTGGTCAAATTCGCCTTCGTTGCGAACGGCGGCCGAGCCCAGATGGTCATTGTCGGACAAGTTTGCGACCTGGCTGCTGATCGAAGACATGTCATTGCCTTCACCGCTCAGGTCGATGTCCAGATTCAGGTCGTCGCCCGGGTCATAGTCCATATCGCCTGCAACGGTGATGACATCGCCCAGCTCAGCCGAACCTGACGCGTCAATATCGACAGTGTCATTGTCTTTCGGCAAGCCTTCTCCGTCGCCGAAGTCGATCGTGACCGAGTTGCTGTTCGAGTTGTCATTGTCGCCATTGCTTTGCGACTGACCCTGACCTTGATCTTGGCCCTGGCCCTGATCCTGGCCTTGGGCTTGGTCCTGACCCTGACCATTTTCAACAGACGTCGCCTGAGCTTGCGCCTGGTCCTGACCCTGGCCCTGTTCGTTGTCGACATCATTGTCGACATCCGTCTCTTGCGACGTCAGGTCAGCATCAACATAGGCGTCATCCACATGGATATCTGCGTCGATTGGCGCGATGATCGTATCCACGTTCACCTCGTCAATATCGGTAATGCTGTTATGGGGTTGTTGACGTTTTGACATATCAATTTCCACTTATTAAGCGCACTGACCGTCACTCTTTCAAAAACGGTTACGGGCGCGGTTGAAACAAACAGCGCACTCGCGCAAAACCTGCGCGGATGCGTATTTCACAGTGAGATTGTCCTCCACCCTCCTTTCCCCGGCTTAGCCGGTCCTGCATCTGCTAAAGTCGTTCGCGGAAATGCGCGATTCGCAGACACGTTCGGATCTTTCGCCCCGTTAATTGGAGCCGTTCCATGGTTGCAGGAGGAAACCAGTCTGAATAGCTAGCCGGAAGCACTAGAACGGGTAATCACCTGATTCGGATTGATTATTTCCAAATCACGAACAATGCGCGACTTTTTCGGTTGCTGGTTTTTTAGCCAATCGCATATCGAGAAAACTCATTAAATTGCCTCTACTTAAGCGGGTGAAACGCCCTCAATCCTAAACTTAAGTTCTAGAACTGTTTGCGCGTTAAGGACCGTGCAACCAGGAAATTTGCACTTTTCCCTATAGTCTGCACCGAAAGTGCGTTAATGTTCAGTTAATATTTTTCGAAGTGCCAGTTTGCTATTACGCCGCATAGCGGTGCAGGTTTTGACAAGGGGGGAATGATGAGCATTCCGTTTCGGGACAATGCTGCGCAAAACCAATTTGGTTTTGACGAATTCTCAGTAAATTTTATTGGTAAAGAGCTTTTCTACTCGGACCAGACCCTGACGGGTGTTGAAACAGAGTTTGGTGTCACCACACACCGCTACGATTCAATCTCAGCCCTGCCGACATATGGCGACCCTACCACCGGCCCCGGTAGGATCGTGATCGTCGATCAGATGATTCTGGAAGATCTTCTGGCCCGTCCCAGACATTATCGCGATTGCGTGGGCAGCGGCAGCTTGGCCTACGCGTATCGAAAAGAGGAATCTGCCCGCTTTCTGTTTGAGCAATGGGACCGGACTCGCCATGGAGATATCGGTTTTCTGCCAATGAATGTCGGTCCCGATGTCTGGCGCGCGATCCTTCGATTGTTGCTGCATGAGGAACTATACCTGCCCGGCTTTCTTGCAGACAGCGTCTCCAACTTGCAAAGCCCACCCAAGCAGCACGCAGGCTCTAGGCCTGCCGCGCCTGAGCCGCACCCGCTTTATTCCAAACTGACCCGGAGGGAAAAGCAGGTCCTGCAACAGGTATCAAAAGGGCACAGTAACAAGATCATCGCGGCCAATCTTGGTATAACTGAACACACGGTTAAGTTGCACATGCACAATGTCGCCGGAAAGATCGGCGTCAGCAACAGAACCGCCGCCGCACAGTTCTTTTTCGAAGTCGCCCCGGACGAAGCCCATGAACTTGCCAGCGACTGAGGATTTCGAAACCCGCTTTGACCGTCTTATCCTTTTGGTCGGCAAGCTGAACTATATGTGGACCAATACAGAAAGCCTGCTGATCCACCTGATCGCCGGGCTGAGCGGAACCAACAAGGATGTCGCGGTCATCATTTTTCTGACCCTCAACACCACCCGTGCACGCATTGATCTGGTGGAACGGCTGGCAAAGATGGACGGTCGCCCCCCCGATCTGAGGGATGCGATTCTCGAGCACACCCAGCGCTTGTCGAAACTTTCGGGCATTCGCAACAAGTACAATCACTGCATCTATTCCTTCGACCCTGACAGTGGAAATCCCAAGACGATTCTTATGCGGATTTCAGACCGGAAAACCGACATCAAGCTGGGACGCGAAGACACCGTTGACGCCGCAGCGCTGACCGAGATTGAAAGCGTAGTGAAAAAACTCTCGGACGCCAACCGCGATATCTGGCAGTTGATCACAAGGTTAGGCTTTCCGGTCTAAAGGCGACGTGGTGCGGGTGGTCAGGTTTAACAGAACATAAACAGGCCATTTCCTTCACGTTCACCTGACTTGATCTATAGTGGCGAGTGTCGCTTTAACTGCGACATTATCTTGCTACCCGATCAGGGTCTTTCGATGTTCAACTATGTTCTGACAACTTCTACCACTTTGATATGGGTCGCAACCGGGCTGCTTGTAGGCTTCCTTTTTATCTAGCCCCCCAGTGCGCGCCTAACTTGAGCCTGAGAACAGAAGCCTTGAATGGCTTTGTTGCGTAGAGGTTGTGTAAGCAGTGAACAGGCACGCCGTCACGGGCAACTGACACCGCGTAGCGATTCTACCAAAAGCAACGACTGTGGAACGGGTTGCACGCCAAACAACATCGGCTGTGAAATACTTGGTGCGGGCGGTGGGACTCGAACCCACACGGGCATAAGCCCTTCAGATTTTAAGTCTGATATGTCTACCATTCCATCACGCCCGCACGGCGTATTCCGCTCCCAATTGGGCTGAGGAAATCACTAAGCGGATAACGCTGCAAACACAATCCGTTTCAACGACAACCACTTGAATTCTGATTCACGGAGGGCTGACAACCGGAGCGATCGTTGCCAATCGTCAAAGGCTGGTTAAAATTCGCACGCAAGGATTGCACATAAATTGCCAATCTCTAGGACGGGGACCACCCCTAAGGGATATCATTTTCGATTTTCGGGCAAGTTACGAGTGCAGAACAAAAGTCCTTTCCAGACTGGATCGCTGGCATCGAACATCGCGCCAAGAGGCCGCCAGCCTGGCACCCCAACGTCGCACAAATACAATCTGGCAACGCCTCGCCTATCCCGGAGCCTTCGTCGGGGCGTTCTTTCTGGGGGTATTCGCCGTCTTCCTGACACGCTACATTCAATACCACATGGTAGGCGTGCCCGACGCTGGTGACACGAACTTTCCAGGCATCATCGGTATCGGCGTGGCCAGCATGGCGAGTTTCTTTATCTCACTGTTCCTCACAGACAAACAAAAGGAATTCGCTAGTGCCAGCACGGCAGGCGTTATGACGACCACACTCACCTTCCCAAATCTGGTCTGGGAAAACGACATCGGATGAGTATTCGATATGGGCTCGAAGCCGTTTTTCTCCACGTTGCATACTAATGACTGACCCAAGCCCAGTTTTGACTCCCAGTTTTCTTAGTTCAATTGGTCGAAAACATCTTGTGGATACCTACTGGAGTGCCAACTCACAGACAAACCCGTTGACTATCTGCTGCTTCCAATAGCGCCGCTGTAACTGCGTCGATCATTTTGGTGTGAGGCGATGCCGTCATGCTTACTAAGCCAACAATGCGTTCTGGTCCCTTCTGTTCAAGGGGGATCCTTTTGAGCCGCAGATGGTCATATGTCGTTAAACGGTTGTCTGGTATGATTGACACGCCAAGTTCAGCGGCCACCATACTGGAGATTGCTTCAAGACTCTCAAGCTCCATCGCGTCTTTGACTTCAATGCCCTTTCTTTGCAGCCAAGTCTCGATTTGCCTTCCTACAACCGCATCACGCGTAAAGCGAATAAACGGTGACGCACCAAGCAATTCTCTCGAAGGTAAATCCGGGGTGTTTTCCGAGACAAGCAGGACCAATTTTTCAGATACAATTTCTGAGAATTCCAATGTGTTTGGCAGAACATCTGGTCGGGAAATGATCGCCGCTTGAATCTGCCCGCGGTCCAACTGTAGCAAAAGCTGATTAGTCAAACCTGGAACAATCCGTACAAGGATGTCCGGATGCACGGACTTTAGCCTCGCCAACGCAGTTGGCACTAATCCAGTCAGGGTCGTTGGAACGGCCCCCAAAGTTATTTCACCAGAGAGTTCGTTGTTCGACTTCACCCTTTCCGCCAATCCGTCATATGCGGCCACCACCGCAGCAGCCTCTCCGACGAACGTTAGCCCGGTATGAGTAAGTTTGGGCGACTTGGATGATCGGTCAAATAATTCGAGCCCCAACGCGACCTCCAGATTCCGCATCTGGTGACTGACCGCCGACGGAGTTAGATGCTCCGCCTCAGACGCGGCACGGAAGCTACCATGTCGATGAACTGCGATTAGAGTTCGCAGTGCCCGAATGCTCATTCCGATAACCTCGCTAGCGCTAAAACCGTGTTCATTATGTGAAAATTTTTTCACTTATTAGTCAAAGATTTTTCGTTTTTGTTCATTTTTGTTGATGTGTACCATGCACACAGCACGCCTTATGAAACCAAACCCAGAGATGCTTATGGTTGCTCCCAAATCCAACGCCTATACTTCCATCGTCGCCAAACCCTTCGCTCCAAACCTCGGGGCTGAGATCTACGGAGTCGACCTAAGCCGGCCTGTGCCTGACGACCAGTTTGCAGAGATCTGCGACGCTTTTCACACCTACCAGGTGCTGTTCTTCAAAGAGCAGAAGGAAATACCACCTGCGCAGCACATTGAATTTGGGAAACGCTTTGGGCCGCTTCACGCACACCCCGCAGCCCCAACGATGGACGGGTATCCGGAGATTTTCGAAATACATGCAACTAAGAATTCCAAGGTAGCAAACGGTGAGTTCTGGCACTCTGACGTCTCTTGCGATGAGACACCGCCCCTTGGAACTATGCTGCAAATCCATATCGCCCCTCCTTGTGGCGGGGACACTATGTTCAGTGATATGTATGCGGCCTACGATGATCTTTCGGAACCGATAAAAGATATGATCAACGGGTTATCTGCACTTCATAGTTCCGAGCATATCTACAAAGGCCGCTATAGCGACCGGGGGCAAAAAGACAGCGAAATTGACTGTCCCGAAGCAGTTCATCCGATCGTCAGGACCCATCCGGAAACGGGCCGAAAGTCGCTGTTTGTGAATCGAACATTTACAACAAAGATTTTGGGCTTGTCGGAAAAGGAAAGCGACGCGATCCTCAACATGCTTTTCGAGCATGCGGAACAGATCAACTATCAAATCCGGTTCAGGTGGTCACTTAACGACATGGCCTTTTGGGACAACCGGTGCTGTATGCATCGTGCGATCTGGGACTATTGGCCCGCTGAGAGAAAAGGGCGACGTGTGACCGTGAAAGGCGATAGGCCTGTCTAGACTCGACCGAACCGAATTGCTGGATCAAAGAAACCGAATCTTTAGGAGCGATAAGTGCGAGCTGCAGTCGTAAGAAAGTTTTGTGAAGATCTTTCGATTGAGACGGTCCCGGATCCAACCTGCCCAGACAATGGAGTGGTCCTGGAGGTCGCAGCCTGTGGAGTATGCCGCTCGGATTACCATGGATGGTCTGGCG
This sequence comes from Ruegeria lacuscaerulensis, assembly GCF_013034685.1. GTDB lineage: Bacteria > Pseudomonadota > Alphaproteobacteria > Rhodobacterales > Rhodobacteraceae > Ruegeria > Ruegeria lacuscaerulensis_B. The sequence continues at coordinate 576,990 of NZ_WQGO01000001.1, forward strand.
CGCACCCCAAAGTTCAAAATGGCTCCATCTTAGGGCACGAATATTGTGGAACTGTGGTAGAGGCAGGGCCTCAAGCGAAGCACAGTGTTGGTGACCGCCTCATAGCGCCATTCATCTTGGGTTGCGGCAGCTGCAACGCTTGTCAAACAGGCGTAGCAAACACTTGTGCCAACCAAATCGTTCCAGGATTTGGAACGCCAGGTGCCTATGCAGAATATGTCGCTGTGCCGTTTGACCATAACTTAGTTCACTTGCCAGAAACGCTCTCTACTTCCTTGGCGGCAGGGCTCGGGTGTCGTGTAACCACTGCTTGGCATGCTTTGACAGACCGTGCAGATGTCGCAGCTGGTGAATGGGTGGCTGTCCACGGTACAGGAGGTATTGGCTTGTCCGTTCTTCTATTGGCAAAAATGCTTGGATGCCGAGTTGTCGTAGTGGATGTGGTTGAAGAGAAACTTGAGCATGCAAAGCTCAACGGCGCAGACGCTACAGTAAATGCCAGCAAAGAAGACGCCGCAGCAGCGATCCTAGATATCACGGATGGAGGAGCACAGGTTTCCATAGAAGCGCTGGGGATCGAAACAACGACGAACGCATCCTTAGAGTGTCTCGCCATACTTGGTCGACACGTGCAAATTGGTATGCCTTCGGGCGACGGCCAGATGCAGGTAAACATGCGTGCAATCTATTCCAAACAACTCTCGTTTTTCGGCACTCGTGGTATGCCTTCGTGGAAATACCCACGCCTTCTAGGAATGATCGAGCGTGGCGAAGTAGATATCCAGCCAATGGTCGCCAGAGAGGTCCGATTGGAAGAGGCCAGCAATGAACTTCGCGCAATGAATGGACCAACTTCCCCAGGAACCGCTGTTATCACAAGGTTTCAGCCGTGATCAGCGCAAACGCCTGATAGGTATTTATTCAGTCATTCTCTCTGTCATCGTGCGCCCCTTCGCAAATTCAGATACTCACGCAAACTGGCTGTTCAGGGTAATGCAATGAGCGCCTGCTTTGGGCTCGGTGCAGACGTTCAGCAGAATTCAGTGAGCGTCCGCTGTGCGGACGAAGTCGCCATTGTCCGCCTGGGGACAAAGGTCCGCTTTGGGGAGACGCGCCCAGAGAAACCCAGTCAGAAGCGAAAGCAGTACAGCCAAAGTTGTCAGGGCCGATTTAACAATTGTGGCTGTACTGGCGGCATACACCAGTGCACTTGATACCTCTGGCCAACTCCAAATCATGGCCGCGATTCCAATGTTTTCGAAATAGTCGAAGAAGGCGCAGCCAACCGAGAGAATTATGCCAGAGCGAACAAGCTTGCTGTCGGGCATACGTCGCCCGAACCAGCTAAACGTGGTTATCAAAGTCAGCGCGAGCATAGCCGGGTAAAATGTATCCAGAGAGAGCTGGTAACTAAGATAATACTCGCGCCCTTCCGCTCTTAAGGCTTCAAGAAGCGACGCGGCGTCTTTGGGATTGTAGCCGAGCGGACGCATGTCGAATGGGACGTGCCCCGAGACAGCTTCGATGTGAGCAAGCGTGACGCTGATCATCAGCACGTAGATGACTAAAGCAATCAACCCGCAGCCAACGGCGGCAAAACCGATGTACCTTGAAAGAATTGTGTGAATCATTTTGGGAACTCCTTGATCTGTGCCAAGTTGCCCTTGGGTGAAGCCACACGCATTATCATTTGATAAGGCAAACCAAGATGGATCTACGGAAATTTCTCGCACAGTCTCCTGACCTGCCTGATATGAGTTTTGCAGACGGTTTTGCGTCTCAGTGGAGAAGTAAGCGTTTGAACAAGGGCGCGCGCCTTGCCCACCAAGAACAACCTGAATCAGATGAGTTCATTCTTTTGGATGGGTGCCTAGCCAGCAGCATTTGTGACCAAGAAGGCAAGGAAGTATGCGTTGGGCTCCATGTAGGTCCTTGCGTTGTCACGCCGAATATCGCGCGAACGCGGGATGGAGTGTCCCTTGTGTCCATCGAGGCAACCAAAGACGCTTCGCTTTATTGGATCAATACTGATCGGCTTACGAACCTGATGATTGAGTCTGAACCAATCCGAAACTGGGCAAATGGTATTCTACGAGACGCATTGAGTGAAAAGGCGGAACGCGAATGGTGTCTCGCCGCTCTTGGCGGGGCGGAGCGGCTGAACTGGTTCCGCCAAGCATTCCCCAGCTATGAAGACATTTTCACTCATTCGTTGATAGCATCCTTTTTGGGGATCACGCCTGTCACGATGAGCCGTCTACGCGCTAGGTAGAGTGCAAAAAGAAGGGGGGAACTCACGATTTGGAGATTCCTACCGTCGCCTACGGAAACCCAACAAGGCAACTCGGCTGAACTATTGGAACTCTCAGAGGCGATATACATTCAAATAACCGACTTTCCTTGAGCCCGCGTAAGCGGGTGAAGGTTGTTGATATCTGGAAAATAGATAGGGGCGCGAACAATATCGGTGTAGGCAAAAAACTTGCTACAGCACTGCAAAGAGCCAATCAGGAACAAAGAAGGTTCGACAACTTTTCGGCTCCACCATTCAGGACAGGAAGGAATTCGAGCAACCCTTGCAGTTCATGACGTTGCGTTGGGGCATGAACCGACAAAGTGGCGACCAACCTGCCGGTCTCGTCCTGAATTGGCACGGCAACAGCGGTCATGCCGGACATGAATTCTTCGTCATCAGTCGAATAATTTCTGGCAGAAATCCGGTTCATTTCGGCCCGCAATGCCTCCGGTTCGGTCAGTGTATGCGGCGTCTGGGCGTCCAGCCTACCAGCGGCCAGATAACCGTCCAGAACTTGTTGCCTAAGCGTCGACAAGTACATCTTGCCGCTAGCGGTGCAGTGAAACGGCACTTGCGTCCCGATCGGCAATTGAATGCGCAAAGGCCACTTTGTCTCGACCCGGTCAAGATAGATCATCCCTTCGCGGTCGGGGATCGCCAGATTGCACGTTTCGCCGATCTCATCCGCCACGCCGCGCAAAATTGCTAGTCGCGCCGTACGAAGATGTTCCGATGACACTGTATTCACGGAAAGCTGGCGCAGGCGAGGCCCCGGTCCGAAAGACCGCCCATCCAGATCGCGCTGCAGAAACCCTTCGGCTTCGGCGGTTTGCAGCAGGCGATGGATCGTCGGTTTTGCCAAGCCCAGAGTTTCGATTAAATCCGATGGCTTCACCGCGACCCCACGCCGGGCGATTTCCTCAAGGATCACCAATAGGCGCAGGTTTGTCGGTATCTGAGTTTCTTTTTCGGGTGCATCAGTATAGGCCATCCCGGTACATTCTAGTTGTTTGGCAGCAGGATCAAGGCCAGATCAGGTACCAGTGACACCAGTATCCAAACTGATAGCAAAGCCACTAGATACGGCACCGTGTAGCGCAACAATCTGAAATAGGGCACGCCGGTCACGCCGGACGCCACGTACAAGTTCAATCCATAGGGCGGGGTGATGAAACCGATGGATGCCCCGACCAGAAAGATCACCGAGAAATGGATTGGATCGACGCCAACAGACGCTGCTATGGGGGCCAGTATCGGGGCAAGAATGATCGTGACAGGTAGGCTTTCCAACACCATGCCGGAAAAGAATACGATCACCATCGAGGTAAACAACACGGCGTGGTACCCGCCCATTGAGGTGACAAAGTCACCGATCGTCTGCTGCGCCCCCAGCAACGACAGGATTTGCTGCATCACGACAGACACGGCAATCAGCGGTGCAAGGATACCAGTGATCTGCGCAGATCGGATCACGATCGAGGGGATCTCAGGGATGGTAAACCCTTCAACTACGAACATCTCGGCATAGGTTTTCTCAGTCGGCGGAATATTGTTGCGCGCGCCCATGATGCGGTTAATCGGATAACTGACCAGCCCGGCAATCACACAGAATCCGACAGTCACGCCGGCGGCTTCGGTGGGTGAAAACTTGCCGGTGTAGATGCCCCACAGTACTAGGCCGATGGCAAAGAACCCAAGCCATGCGCCAAAGGCGGTTTTCAGGATGCGGTTAAGTTGCAACGGGATCAGATAGCCCCAACCGTTGATGCGGCAGATGATCCAACAGGCCAGTTGCATGCCCATCACCATCAGCGCGCCGGGCAGAATGCCGGCCACGAACAGCTCGGAGATTGGCAGGTTCATCAGGAACCCGTAGACGATGAAAATAATCGACGGCGGTATGATGATGCCGACCGTACCACCCGCCGCAGCGGTTGCGGCACTAAAGCGCTCGTCATAACCGCCCTTGACCATTTCCGGGTGCAGCATCGACCCGATCGTCGCGGTGGTTGCCGAGTTTGAGCCGGAAATCGCCGCGAACAACCCGCACGCTCCCAGCGAGGCCATCGCAAGCCCGCCGCGTATCCAGCCCAGACAGGCATAGGCAAAGTCGCTTAGCCGGCGCGCAATACCGGATTTGTTGATCAGGTCACCGGTCAGAATGAACAACGGCATCGCCAACAGGGCGAAGCCCTTGTTGAACACGTTCAAGAGTTCCGCTCCCATATTGTCCAGCGTCAGGCCAAGGACAAAAGAACAGCCGATCACCCAATAGCTGATGACCAGCAGAACCGGCACGCCCAGCATGAACAGAAAAGTGACCCCTATCGAGATCAGAGTTACCCAGGTTCCGTCCGCCATCAGTCCGATCCTATCACCGCCTGCTGAAGCAGTGGCTTACCTGTTTTCCAGTTGTCAAAATCATCTGCCAGGTTCTGAAACACCCGCCCAACCATTAGGAAGAACGACAGCGGCGCGGCCAGAAGGAACCACCATTGCATGATGTTGTCGGTTCCGAGCACGATCTGAAAATTCGAAGCCGAAAGCGCCACCAGACGTGTCGTTGTCACGATGACAATGACTGCGAAAATGAACCAAAGAACAGCGTCCAATATCAGACAGGCCAGCTGCGCGCCGCGCGGCATCCCCGTGCGAAATTCAGTAAAGCTCAGATGTGTACGCAGGCGCACGTTGTAAGACGCCCCAAACCAGGCCATCACCATGAACAACAACGGCGGGATGGTCGTCGACCACGGTTCCTGATCGTTGAACACAAACCTGTCAATAACACCCCAAAAGATGATCAGCGCGATGGCCAGATAGGAGTACACCATGACCGAGCGTTCAAGCTGGCGCTCGATGAACGGTACTTTTCGGTAGATCATCATGATTAGAAAACCGCCGAGCGCGGCGACCACCGTTCCGACTACCCAAGCCGCGTCAGACCGCAGTGCGGTTTGAATCTCGAATGAATCCCGGCTGAGTAGGGCGCTGAAAATTGCGCCAATATCTGCCCACAGCGACATGAACCCCGTCCTCCCAGTCGGTGTTTAGTGGAACCGGCCCGCGAAGGGACCGGTTCGTTCAGTTTAATCAGGCAGTGCCCATCCACCAACGGCGGGGTTCGACATTTTCAGGCAGCATGTCCGCCGGAATCTCGCGCGCGATGTCGTAGATTTCCTGATAGGTATCGATGCCACCTGCCCAGTTGTTCAGACGCTCACGCCATTGCGCCCAGGGTTCAGGGTTGTAGTTCGGCGCACACATTTCTTCGGCAAGTTTGATTTGATCATCAGCCAAGAACGCGGCCCGTACACCGTTTTCGGCAAAGATCGTGTTCGGCAGTTGTGGGTCCGAGAAGCCCACGGTGTTCAGCAACGCAGCCTCGTTCGCACCTTGAATGAGCGCTTGTGTGAAGTACGAGGATTCCATGACGGCGTCCTGAAGCTCTCCGCTCAGGCTGTCGAACACCTTTGCTGACATCGAGGTGTGTTCAGTACCACAGAAGAACTTAAGGTTCACCGACTGCGACACAACTGGGGCCATGTTGGCATAAGCCACGGCAGAGGCCCAAGTCTCGGCCCCATCGATCAGACCAGTTTTCAACGCATCCAACGTCTCTTCCCACGCGACAGGCACTGGGTTCAGGTTCAGCAGCTGCATTGCGATCCGACCAAGTTGTGTGCCGGTCACGCGGTTCTTAGTACCGAACAACTCTTCCAGCTTTGTAACAGTTGGTTTGTCTGCAAAGTTAGAACCCATCTGAAGGCCACGCAGTTCACAATGGGTGAACAAGAACTTCAGCCCATGGCGCTTCTCAAGGGGGTCTCGTAAGATGCGCTGACTGGCGGGGCTGTAAAAGAAATGATACTGCGCTGCGCGGCTGGGGAACATATAGGCATAGTCCAACACGTTCAAATACGGCGCGCCGCCTGCCGAGTTCTGGGTTGAAGCGGCATAGATGTCGACGATTCCCTGCTGAGTCTTCTCGACGCAGCTCAGCTGACCGCAGATCTGGTTGTCGCCGATGAACTCGATGCGAATCTCACCGTCTGTTCGCTCTTCGAGGTCGCGCGCGAACTCGATGGCACCGGCCCGTTCGATCAAAAGGTTGCGGGTATTGAAGCCGGCTGCACCGAATTTCAGCGTGTGTTTGGGCTCCTTCGAGAACCTCTTTTCATAATTTGACTCAGCGGCTTGCGCCAGATTGGCGAGGCTCATCGCGCCGCCAAACCCACCAGCTGCCAGCAGAGTCGAGCTCATGCCATAGCGCCCTGCCACACGGAAGAAATCCCGCCGTGAAATGCCACTCAGTTTCCGTCCGATCTCCATTGCTATCCTCCCGTTTCGCAATTATTGAGACGTTTTGTATCAAAAAATGCTAGTATAGTTCTGGCAATTTGCATAGAGTTTTTTGACGACTTTGGGAGGAGACGGTCATGGAAGTGGATTATGCGGTTGTCGGGGCGGGGTCTTCTGGCTGTGTCATTGCCAACCGCCTAAGCGCTGATCCCAACACCAAAGTCGCCCTGCTTGAAGCGGGCGGGCCAGATACGAACCCGTGGATTCACATCCCTGTTGGGTATTTCAAAACCATGCACAACCCGGCGGTCGACTGGTGCTACCGCACCGAACCCGACCCAGGGTTGAACGGTCGTTCCATCGACTGGCCGCGCGGCAAAGTACTGGGTGGATCATCCTCGCTAAACGGTCTCCTTTATGTACGCGGACAAAAAGAGGACTACGACCGCTGGCGCCAAATGGGCAATTTCGGCTGGGGATGGGAAGATTTGCTGCCCCTATTCAAACGCAGCGAAGATCAGGAACGCGGCAAGGATGCTTTTCACGGCACAGGCGGCCCGCTGTCAGTATCGAATATGCGTATACAACGTCCGATCTGCGACGCCTGGGTCGCCGCTGCGCAATCCGCGGGCTATCCGTTCAACCCGGACTACAACGGTGCGGAACAAGAAGGCGTCGGGTATTTTCAATTGACGACGCGCAACGGTCGCAGGTGCAGCGCTGCGGTGGCTTATCTCAAGCCGGTCCGCGACCGCACCAATCTGAATATCATCACCCACGCTATGGTGTCGCACGTCACATTTAACGGCAAAAAAGCGACCGGACTGGAATATCGCGACCGATCTGGAGCTGTGCAGAAAATCACCGTTCGTCGCGAGATCATTCTGTCCGGCGGAGCAATCAACTCGCCGCAGATATTGATGCTATCGGGCATTGGTGATCCCGATCACTTGAAGGATAACGGGATTGAGCCGATCCACGCGTTGCCTCGCGTTGGCAAAGGTTTGCAGGATCACCTGCAGGCGCGACTTGTATTCAAATGCAACGAGCCCACGCTGAATGACGAAGTGCGTAGCCTGTTCAATCAGGCCCGGATTGCGCTAAAATATGCGTTGTTCCGCGCAGGTCCCATGACCATGGCCGCTAGCCTTGCCACCGGGTTTCTGAAAACGCGCCCTGAAGTGCAAACGCCCGATATCCAGTTCCACGTCCAGCCGTGGTCGGCGGACAGTCCTGGCGAGGGGGTACACCCGTTTTCTGCCTTTACCATGTCGGTTTGCCAATTGCGCCCGGAAAGCCGAGGCGAGCTGCGCTTAAATGGGCCCGATCCATCTGAATATGTCAAAATCTTCCCGAATTACCTGTCTACGGAAACCGACTGCCGGACGATCGTGGACGGTGTGAACATCGCTCGAAGGATTGCACGACATAACCCATTAGCATCAAAAATTTCGGAAGAGTTCCGGCCTGACGCGCAGCTATCCTGCGATGATTACGAAGGCACACTGGACTGGGCACGGTCGAATTCTGTTTCGATTTACCATCCGACGGGCACTTGCGCGATGGGCGCGTCGGGCGATGCAGTCGTAGACCCCAAACTGAAAGTCAACGGAATAGAAAATCTGCGGGTCGCTGATTGCTCGATCATGCCAGAAATCGTCAGCGGAAACACCAACGCACCTGCGATCATGATCGGTGAAAAGGCGAGCGATTTAATACTTGCGGATGCCTGACCACTCGGCACGTGCGATCACTTCGGACAGGAGCACGGCGACAGCGGGCGGCCCCAACCGAAGCAACTTGGCTGCGCGTCTCAAAGATGTCCGACTAAAAAAGGGATGCACTCTAAAGGCTTTGGCCAATGCATTGGGTGTCGAACACCACACTATGATCAGCCAAATGGAACTTGGCAATGTGGCAGTACCTTCGAACCTATGGGTAACACTTGCCGAACCTCTCAATTTGGATCGCTATATCTGGGTGCGTCTTTGAACCCAAGAATATCATCCCGACATGCATTGGTCGCTCTTGGCAACCTGAGCCGCCGGGAAGTAGCGAACTTCTTGGATGCCTTGCGCAAGGGGCAACTGAATGACTTGCTGAAACAGCAGAACCAACAACCCAAACCAAAATCCACACCTGAAGACCTGACCTCTGCATGCCCAGCGCAAAGCGGATCGATTTGACGTGTCCGAAGTTCGGATGCGCTGGATCTTCTTGGTGTCTAAAGAAAGAGCCCAATGAATATCTCCAAACACAAAGGCAGCTCGTACTACTACAAGTTCATGATCGGCGGGTAAGAGTACAAGGCCAGTACCAAGCGCAAAGACTAGGCTATTGCTAAACGCGTCATGCCGGTCGAATACAGCGAGGTCATGGCCATTCGCCAACATGGGGAGAAGCCGGAGAAAACGCTCCGAGACGCCTGTGCGCTCACGGTGGCCAGTGTCCAAAGTCGGACCAAAGAAAGCTACCAATACAACATGAACAAAATGCTAGGGCTGACCAATTTCTTCCACGGCCACTGTTCGCTTGATCCGGACCGTCCTCTTTCTCCTTGGACCGGTGGCGACGTGGATCACCTAAGGATGGCACGTCGGGCAGAAGGTATGACGGCAAACACGACTAGAGTCGAACTTCGCTTTCTCAAGCGAGTGAACAACTTTTGCAAAAAGAAGAACAAGGTGAACCCTGACCTGGATACTGAATTCGACCGTGGCTTAGTGAAATGCCAAGTTTTTTCTGAAACCAAAGAAAATGCCATTCCCCAGTTTCCCAACGCCAAGGCATCTGAGGGAAACGCCGCATATCAGAAGGCGGCCGATCTGTTCGACTACCTAAAAAATAAAGGTTTAAGGCTGATTGAAGCCATTCTGGTCGAGTAAGCAGATATGATCTGGAAAACAGAGCAACCAGCAACCGGGGCCACAAAACCAAGAAGTCCGTGTTAGTCCCAATCAGCGACCGGCTCTACGACGTTTTTTACAAGGCTCCCTGAGCAGCCAAAGCCTTTCGTCTCAATGGACCGGGCCGTCAAACACCAGCGGCAAGCCTAACGGACAACTAAGTTTCAAGTGCCTGTGTGTTGGCGGAGAAAGGAGCGGCAACAATTCACTCCTGCAGGGATACCTATGCAACTCGGATGCTGAACAAAGGTACTCGACCTGAGGAAGTGTCTCATCTCTTAGGTCACTGGACGGTCACTCCGACACAAAAAAACGCCAAGTTCGCGAATCTGACCACGTCAGACAAAGCGCGCGAATTGCTAAACGCAGCCTAAGGCAAAACCGAAAGCGTCCCAAATTCCGCCCCATTCTGAACTTACTGCACTGGGTCAAATCACCCTGATGGGTGTTAAGACTCAGTTTTTTAAGGAATTTTCTGGTGCCCCACACGGAATACACAAACCAAAGTAAATATATATTGTTAAAATATAAAACATAAACACATACCATACGATACCCCGAATAGTACCCCCAGTGGCAAAATTGCCTCGCCTGCACTTGCAGTGTACTTGCGACGACGATTCACCATTTAGAAGTCAATTTTGACCTCGAACAAAGCTACGCCCTCAAAAAAAATAGTCGTTAGTATGACACGAGCTTTGGGATCAATCTGGCAACGAGCCAGCTTTATAGGTTTGAACATTGAAGTATATAATCTGATCAATCGCAGATGCATGCTTTAGTGACCGCTGTGCGGACAAAGCAGTCATTCGTAGAATCTCTAAAGACGAAGAAGCAAATGCGTGATAGCTCCAGATTATGGCCACGGCATCTGCGCGAAATCGAACGCCCATCCCTTACGCATTTGCGGGTATTGGTGTTCTTTTTGCATCAATCTGTTTCGGGCTGGTTCCCTACTTTAGCCGCAGCCTGACCGATCAGGGCGTTGCACCCTATGCGGTCGCATTCTACCGATACATTGTTGCGGCTCTTCTTCTGCTTCCTGTTCTCATCGGGCACCGAAAAGAATGGCGAGAGATCATTTGGGGTCTCTCCGCCGGAGCCGTAATGGGGCTTGGTTGGATCGGATATGTAACGGCGCTGGAGAAGCTGCCCGCATCGACAGTGGGTGTGCTTTACATGACCTATCCGGTGTTCACCTTAGTTATTGCTTGGGCTGTGTTTGGCGATGCACCCACGCGACGTGCCGTGTTGGCCGCTGGCCTGATTGTGGTGGCTGCTGTCATTGCTGGCTCGCCTGCGTCAGTGGCTGCGGAACATCTACCGACGCTGCTGCTATCCCTTACCGCCCCATTTGGGTTTGGCTTCGGAATCTGCGTCCTGGTACATAGGTTGTCACGGATTACGCCGTTGGCACGCATCGCGTCAGTTTCTCTGGGGTCTGTACTGGGCCTCGCACCGCTCATCCTGGGTGCTGAGGTTGGAGAGCTTCTCCCAAGGGAACAATCCGATTGGCTTTTCATTGTTGGTATTGGTCTGGTTACTGCTTTCGTGCCCCAGCTTATCTACACGATATGCTCACCTGTCATTGGGGCTTCCCAAACGGCGGTCGTCGGAAGCATCGAATTGCCCACGATGTTTGCCGTGGGATATCTTGCCTTTGGCGAAGCCATCTCTTTACCTCAAGCTTTGGCATGTGCCTTAGTGCTGGGCGCAATCGCGATCACAAGAAGTAGAAAGACGCGCACCGTATCTACCGTGCTCGCAAAATCACCGAAGCGGTAGTACTGGGCTCAAGGAAGACGTTGGTCTAAATTTCGCGAACGACCACCATGCGGGGAAAACAAGCTTTGATTGAAGATTTTGAAGATTGCCGACTCTACGCGGTTGTGGCGAAATTCAGATACCTACAACTTGGTCCTTGAGGCTATATAGAATGTATAAGACCTCTTCTTGTTCCCGTTGGCCGACGTCGTTGGCCTTTAGGGCATTCATGGCGTCGTCCAGAACTGCGACAAACTCATCTCCGCTGATGTTCATGTGCCGATGCGTAGCAACCATATCCTTGCCCGTATAGATCTCAGGCCCGCCAGAACCAGTTATGAAGAAGTCTCCTGCCATTTGTTTGAGGTGCTCCATCTCAGTTCCCGCAAATCGTGCAGCGACAACTGGGTTTTTAGAGTGATTGTCCACCAGAACGTCGACTATTCGCCGAATACCATCCGTTCCTCCCAGACGTTCATATAGCGTCTTTGACATGGTGCCCCCGTGTCTGGCTCACCTCAAACCTCGATCTCTAGTGAATGCTAGCATGTCGCACCGATTGGCGCCAAATCTATAGCATTTAGGCGATTTTTTCATCGGAATCCATCACCAAATGCGATGTCTTTTTTGGGCTCATAACCGACGAACGCCGTTACCTGAAGCAATGTCCGTTTTTTGGTTGGTCGGATTTGACCGGCCCATTTTGATTGTAAGCGCATCATTGGCCTGAGACCCATCAGGATGGTTGTTTCATGCGCTGCAAATTCATTTCTTCTCGAAACGGTAAACGCCATCCCAAGCGGCCGGTGGTTTAAACGCGAAACGGCTGCAACGTTCGATAAAGACATCTACAACAAGCTTGTTAGTTGCAATTTCTCGATGCGTCTGGAGGGCTTCTAATGCGTCGGCCCATTTTCCAGACTGATACAAGTCATAGCATACACGCCATTCTTCGAGTTCGCGTTTCTTGGCTACGCTTGCCAGAAAGCCACTCTCATCATCTTTTTCCGCGATTAGTTCAAAGATACGACTAGGAAAACTAGTTCCGGCAGGCACAACATGGTCAACTTCGCGCAGCAGAAACATGCTCTCGACATGAACGGCCACATCTGACGACACGAGAACCCTTGTACCGTAAACTTTGTTCAACCCCTCCAGTCTGGAAGCAAAATTTACGGCAGCACCCAGTGCTGTGTATTGCAATCTCGAAAGAGACCCAACGTTGCCGACAACTACGCGACCTGTGTGTAGGCCGAAACGTGTTTGCAACGGACGCAACGGTAACGCGCCATTATCAGAATTGAGACTCGCCTCAGCCTGCAAACACGCCAAAGCTGCTCGGCAAGCGTGAACAGGGTGATCAGTATCATCGAGCGGAGCATTCCATAGAGCCATAATGGCATCTCCAATGTACTTATCCACTGTACCCTGATTACCAGATATCTCTTTTTCCATTGCTTCGAAATACTCGGACAAAGCAGGCATCAGAACTTCTGGTTCAAGTCCCTCGGTCTGGCGCGTAAACCCTTTAAGGTCGGCGAACATCAGGGTTACGTCGCGCGACTCTCCCCCAACGCTAATTCTCTCTGCTTTTGAAAGGATAGAGCGCACCAGTTCCTTTGGTACGAACGCACCGAAACTCGACAATCCAGCTTTCATACTTGCAATCGCTGTTTCGAGTTCGGCAACTTCCTGAATATTTGATTTCAGGTTCAAGTCCTCACTTAGTTCAAAGTTACTGACTTTTCTTGCTTCAGCTGCCACGCGCACAAGATTTTTGCTCAACAGACGGGCGACAACAAAGGTAAATGCGACGGCCAGGGTCAAAGCAAGTACGCCGAATTGCATAGCACGGGTCGTATTTCTTTTTATGTCTCCGATAAACTCATCTTCCGGCACTATAAGCCCGAGCGTAGGTTGGGCACCGAAGACTTCAGGGATTGGCATCACAGATGTGATATAGCTTCTTCCATCGGATTCTGGAGCTATGCGGAAAAAATCCTGCTGGCTTGCTCGCCATTCATCAATGACACTGTCAATAATTTTGCTACTGCCTTCAATTGACCCATTCGTATTGGAACTCACGAAGCGCGGCTCTCCACCTTTGGATCGCGTGCTGGTGTACGAAAGTAGGCGACCTTCGCGATCTAGCATGAAAACCAAACCATGATCGCCAATCCTGATATCGTCTAGGATTTGCGAAAGTGCTGATATTGTTATGTCGAGCGCGACGACGCCAAGCAATTTACCTTCGTTGTCGATTACGGTTTTTGAGAACGTTGCACCCAGACGTCCTGTGCTCTCAAACTGATAAAGCGGTGAAACATAAATACCGCTTTGCTCCAACGCCCCACGATACCAAGGGCGCGTTCGAGGATCGTAGACAGCCGTTCCACTACGAAATGGCGTGGGCAGCGAACTGCCATTGGACCAAAAGTAAGTTTCGACACGCTCGCCAGATTGATCGGTGATTATACGTTGGACGCGGTCTACTCCTTCCGGCACTGGCACAGCGGTTGGTCCAAAGGTTTTCCAGTGTTTTGGCAGGTTTATGTTTTGGAAAAAGTCGCCGGATTTTTCCTCTCCAAAATATAAACCATAATAGTGCTCATTACCCTGCATCTGCGAATAGAGCACTTCCAAACCTGCACTTGAGCCAGCATACTCCGAAAACTTAGAAAGAAAGACGGACGCAGAAGATACGACATTTCCCGCTCCGCGTATTACGGTTAGCATCTCTTCGACTGACTGATTTCTGGCCTCGGTCATCCGCTCATTCGCGGTACGAATGGCGAGTTCTTTGTTGCCAAAATAGAGAATGGCAACAAGCAATGTTGTTACGGCTAAGGTGAGGAACGTGAATAACGTCGCAACGCCGATATGAAGACGTACTTTCATACCCTCAATTAGTCAAAATGTAGTAATAGAAGTCCACCCACTCGTCGCCACACAAATGAGTATCTTGAGTGCATTTCCCCCTGAGGACAGAAAAGTATTGGCACTATTGCTCTTCCTTGGCTTCTTCAGCGCTTTTGGTTCGCCCAAACCGAACACTAAAGGACGGCATATCGTGAACCAGCCAATAGGCGAGTGAACAAGCAATCACTAAAAGTGCCAAGCCGACCAAATCCAGTCCGCTAGTTTTTTCTGTATCGAGTATAATGACCTTCCGCGCGACGGCCATGAGCGCCGTCGCAACCACTATCTTCACATGGATTACATCGTCGCGAAGATAGATTGTGATGTTTACGAATATTTCGATAGCGATTAGCACCGCCATGAAGGCGCCAAAAGTCGCTAATATTTCAGAGATTGTCAGGATGAAGACAGGCTGATTGATTAGTTTCTGATAAAGGGTCCAGGCCACATCCAAGACGCCAAGTAGTATAACCAGAACCATCATTACGGCCAGAATACGGACGGCGAACCGAATTACGACCTGAAGTTTTTCTACAAATGGATCCTTGTGTTCCATTTATCACCTCCCCCTCTTTGCTACTTCAGGACGCCAAGCGGGCGTTCTCTGCGCCACCATCGCTTGCTCCCCAACGGAAATATCCTATGCTATCAGTGTTTCATTTCAGCCGAGCTTACCTCGACGATTTTCAGCGTCACTCTAGCGCCAAATGTCTTTTTTTCCCGCAGGACTGGCTCGCTAGCCCCGTTGAAAAAAATCCGAAATCCACACGGCCAACCACAAAAGAAACCTCGATCTGTTTATGGCGCGACTTGCAATCCGCAGAAGCCGATGACTATTCCTGAGTTCGCTTCAAAACGCGCCGCAAACTAATCCGAGAAGCCTAAAAGATTAAATCCCTCCGTCTACAAGTTTAGTAAGATCCTCCTTTCCAAGTAAAACACGTGACCACTATTTTTGGATTAGCCATTTTAACCACACTCATTCCGCTTAAACGAATTTAAGGTTGAACATTTCCTTTAAGCCAGAAAGCACGAGTGTCGGAAGCGCCGCGACAAAGAACGTTCCCAGCAGATGTGAAAGAGGCAGCGGAACCGTGCCCAGAACGAAATGGCCCGGAGCGGAATAAATTGCCAACAACGATAAAACGATTGAAATGCCAACTGCGCCCAGCAGTATGGTGTTGCCAAGGGGCGACTTACGGTAAAGCGTCGTTGTAGTTCGCGCGTCAAAGACATGCCAAATTTGGGCAAATATGAGGGTCATGAAGGCTGCTGTTTGCGCGTGCTCCAGAGAGGCGCCGCGTTCGAGAAACTCTTGAAATACGTAGTAGGTCAGAAGTCCCAATGCGCTGCCCCTAATCAGAATCCGCTCTTTCATTCCGCCGCCAAACATGTCCTCGTCGCGCGGGCGTGGCGGGCGTCTCATTAGATCCGGCTCGCTTTTTTCAAATCCCAGCGCCAGTGCGGGTAAGCCATCTGAAACCAAGTTCACCCAGAGGATCATAAGCGGTGTGATCGGAAGGAGGGGGTCTGCGCCCATTAGCAGGAAAGCGAAAAGTATAGTGGTAACTTCCGCAACGTTGGCAGTCAGAGCTTGCCGGACGAATTTCAGTAGGTTGTCAAAGATTCTACGGCCCTCACGAACGGCCGTGACAATAGTCGTGAAGTTATCATCCAGAAGAATCAACGCGGCGCTGTCCTTGGCAACCTGTGTCCCGGTAATCCCCATGGCGACACCGATGTCAGCCGCGCGAAGCGCTGGCGCATCGTTCACGCCATCTCCAGTCATCGCGGCCACTTCACCATTGGTCTGAAGTGCTTTGACGATGCGAAGTTTGTGCTCAGGCGTCACGCGCGCAAACACAGCTGCGTTCTTCACGGCGCTATTTAAATCTTCATCTTTCATTTGATCGAGCTCAGCACCCGTGAATACGGCTTGCTGTGAACCCGACAGTACACCGATTTGCTCGGCTATAGCCTTGGCGGTGACGGCGTGATCACCAGTAATCATAACCGTACGGATTCCGGCACCAGTGGCTTCTGCTACGGCATGCGGCACTTCTTGTCGGGGGGGATCCATAATACCATGGATACCAGCGAGCACGATTTCCTGTTCGGGGTTGTCGTGATCCAGTTCGTCTGGGGAAACTTCGCGATACGCCACCGCCAAAGTTCTGAGAGCCCGCTCACCAAAGCTGTCAATGACATCTTCTATATCAGCTCGCAGTTCAGGCGTTATTTGGCGCTCCTCCTCGCCGATGCGGACCTTAACCGCTCGCGACAAAATTACGTCAGGCGCCCCTTTTGCGACCAAAACAGTCCGCCCATCGGGAAGCTGTGCGAAGACGGACATCATTTTTCTTGTTGAATCAAAGGGGAATGATTGAAGAGCCTCGCTCCGACGAGCACTCAATTCTTCGACATCAATTCCTGCCTTTGCCGCAGCGACCAGAAGCGCACCTTCAGTCGGGTTACCTTGCACCGAGGTCTCAGCACCTTCACCAATCAACCGGGCATCGTTGCAAAAAGCGGAGATCATCAGCACAGGCCATAAAGGAGTCCCCTCTTCGACCTTTGTGGCTTCGTTCTTCGAGTCCAGAAATTCACCTGACGTGTCAAAGCCAGCGCCGCTTACCTCCCATGTTTCGCCCCCAGCCCAAATGCGCATTACCTGCATTTGGTTTTGTGTAAGAGTTCCAGTCTTGTCCGAGCAGATAACAGAAGTGGCGCCCAACGTTTCCACCGAAGACAGTTTTCGGGCCAGAGCGTTATTCGAAGCCATGTTCTGAGATCCGAGCGTCAAAAGTATTGTGACGACAGTTGGTAGGCCTTCTGGAATGGCTGCTACTGACAGAGAAATCGCGGTATTTAGCATTTCAGCGAGGTCCATGCCGTTTATAACGCCGATACCAATGACGATAGCCACGACGATAAGGGCCGCGATAATAAGTACCTTCGAAAGTGCTTCGATTTTGAGCTGCAGCGGCGTCTTTGGTTCCTTAGCTGCTGACATCAGATCCGCGATATGGCCAACCTCGGTTCTCATGCCAGTTCCAACCACGACGCCTTCGCCGGTTCCACCAGTGACAAGGGTACTCATGAAACCCATGTTGAGACGGTCGGCAAGAACGACCTCCTGGTCGTTGATCTTGCGATCATGTTTGTCCACAGGTTCGGACTCTCCGGTTAGTGCAGCTTCATCAACCTGCATTCTGTTGGCTTGGAGAAAGCGAATGTCAGCGGCAAGGATATCGCCTGTTTTAACTATCAATATGTCGCCGGGGACCAGATCAGAAGCGGCTATTTGTACCTGGTCACCATCCCTTCTTACCAAAGCCTGAGGTGCTGACATCTCGCGAAGTGCGGCGAGTGATTGTTCTGCCTTGAACTCTTGCCAAAACGAGATGAAGGCATTGAAGATCGCGATCACGAAGATCGCCACGGCGTCGATCCAATGTCCGGTGAAAGCTGAAATAACCGCACCCACCATAAGGATTATTAGGAGTGGGCTCTTAAATTGAACGAGCAGCATTTTCCACGCCGGTTCAGCCTCGGTTTCGGATAGACGGTTCAGACCGTATCGGGAGAGGCGTTCCTTTGCGGTTTCCGAGCTCAAACCGTGTTTAGGATCTACAGCTAGTGTTTCGGTTAACGCAGTTTTCTCGATCACCCAAGGAGCTGTCGGAAGTGTTTTTCGGTCATCCGTGGCATGGAAAGCATGCTGCATAGAAGCCCCTTTCGTTACAACGTGGGTGCAAATTTTCGCGCAAACACAGCGCGAATCACTGCTAGTCTACTTCCTGCCCTCGATTTTTCACTTTCCATTGAGCCATTTTGGCTCGCCAAAAATTGAAACGAATCTAGATACATGCTCGTTTTTTTGCGTCGCTGTACCTTCAACGCGAGAGTTAGTTATGTCCAAATTCAAGTTTCCTACTGCATTCACAATCTTGTTTGCTCTGATCGCTATTGTCGCGGTGCTAACTTGGGTTATTCCAGCCGGTGAGTATGACCGTCAGATGAACGAAGCTCTGGGCAGCGAAGCTCCTGTTCCGGGCACCTATCACGAAGTCGAGTCTAACCCTCAGGGACTAACTTCGGTAATTCTCGCACCAATTGCTGGGATGTATGACCCTGGGCTTCTCGGAAGCTCTTCAAGTGCAGCAATAGACGTTGCGCTCTTCGTTTTGGTTATCGGTGGCTTCCTGATGGTCGTTACCAAAACAGGGGCTATCGATGCTGGCATTGGTTGGTTGCTGCATAGGCTTGAAGGCCGCGAGATTTTAATGATCCCGATTCTGATGATCGCCTTTGCCTTTGGCGGCACAAGCTACGGTATGGCTGAGGAAACACTGGCGTTTTATGCTCTTATAATTCCGGTATTCATACGCGCGGGATATGATTCACTGACCGGTGTTGCCGTGATCATGCTAGGTGCTGGAATCGGCACTCTTGGCTCGACCTTCAACGCGTTTGCAACAGTCGTAGCTTCGCAAGGCGCTGGTATTCCATTTACGACTGGCATCGTTTTGAGGTTCATTATCCTCATTCTCTGCCTGGCAGCTGGTATCGCTTTTGTCATGAGATACGCAAAGCGAGTAAAGGCCGATCCTTCTGCATCTGTGGTTGCGGATCAAGCCGAGGAAAACAGAAGACATTTTCTCAAAGGGTCGGCCGGCGATGACGCTTTGCCAGAGTTGACTCGAACCCGTTCCACCATCTTGCTCCTGTTCGGGATTACCTTCGCCATTATGATCTATGGTGTTGTCGCGCTGGGGTGGTGGATGGCCGAAATGTCCGGTCTCTTCCTGGTGATGTCCATCATCGTTTGGTGGGTCGGGAAAACCGATGAAGGGTCCAGAATGGACGAGGGGACTTTTGTGGAAACCTTCGTCGATGGAGCGCGCGATTTGCTGGGCGTTGCCCTGATCATTGGCGTCGCGCGCGGTGTTGTCGTCATTATGGACGCGGGCAAAATTACCGACACGATCCTTGCTGCAGCCGAGGGGTTTGTCTCGGGGCTGAGCGAGTTCGCCTTTGTCAACGCGATGTTTGGTATTCAGATCTTGATGTCATTCCTGGTGCCGTCCTCGTCAGGGCTGGCCACGCTTTCGATGCCGATCATGGCGCCACTGGCAGACTTTGCGGGCGTCGGTCGTGACCTTGTGGTTACAGCGTACCAGTCGGCAAACGGATGGGTGAACCTGTTCAACCCGACATTTGCCGTCGTCATGGGAGGGCTAGCCATTGGCCGTGTCTCCTATGACCGGTGGCTACGCTTTGTTTTCCCGCTGCTTGTTATACTTGCCGTGATCATCTGCGCGGCACTCACCGTTGGGGCCATCACTGATCCGGGGATCGACGGGCCCACAACCGAGACTTCAGACACGACATCGAACTGAGCCGTCGCAATGACCGATCGCTCCGCCACAGAGACAACATCGACATCCGGTGCCCTTGGGCTGACGGCTTGTATAGCTTTGGTTGTTGGAAACATGATCGGGTCGGGAGTGTTCCTTCTACCAGCGTCACTTGCACCTTTTGGGCCAATTGCAATTGGCGGGTGGGTTTTAACGTCGGCTGGGGCGTTGGTTCTTGCGATCATTTTCGGACGCTTGTCGCGTGTCGTTTCAAAACCTGGTGGCCCCTACGCCTATTCGCAGGAAGCATTCGGAGACTTTGCAGGCTTCATTATTGCCTGGGGATATTGGATTGCACTCTGGACGGGAAACGCGGCCGTAGCCGTAGCCTTAGTCGGCTATCTGGGCTTTCTTTTCCCGATCATCGTCGAAGTCCCCATGTACGGGCTATCGACTGCTCTGGTCGCGATTTGGTCGCTGACACTGGTTAATATCCGCGGGGTGCAAGGTGCAGGCGTGGTTCAAATCGTGACCACCGTACTGAAGCTTGCCCCGCTCATACTTATCGGCACCTTGGGCATCTTCTGGATCGAGCATGAAAATTACCTTCCTGTCAATCAAAGTGGAACGACTGCGGTTTCAGCCATTTCCGCGGCGGCGGCACTGACGCTTTGGGCCTATCTTGGACTTGAATCTGCCACCGTGCCCTCTGGCGATGTGGTAGAACCGGAAAAGACCATCCCGCGCGCCACCATCATCGGCGTTATTATCGCGGCCAGTGTCTACATTGCGGTGACGGCCGTTTCGATGGGCGTCATCCCCTCTAACATTCTGGCAGTATCATCAGCACCGCTCGCCGCTGTCGGTGAGGTCATGTTCGGCGCATTCGGCGGAATACTCGTGGCCTGCGGCGCGGTTATCTCGACCTTTGGTACGCTTAATGGCTTTACCCTGCTCAGTGGGCAGGTTCCTTACGGCGCCGCCTTGGACAAAGTATTTCCGGCAGCATTAGGTAAAAAATCGAAATTCGGGACACCCGCAAACGCCTTGATTTTATCGAATGTATTGGCCTCGGTTCTGATCATCCTGAACTTCGCGCAAGGGTTGGTTGCCGCGTTCAACTTTGTCATTTTACTTGCAGTAGTCGCGAGCCTTTTGCCATACGCGGTCTGCTCTGTCGCCGAGATCATGATCCGCCTGAAGGGTGGTCAGGTTCTGCACGGTCCGGAATTGACCAAGGTCGTTGTCCTCGGCGGCCTGGGCTTCATCTACTCAGTATGGGCCTTTATCGGGTCCGGAGCGGAAACCGTACTAATTGGCTCTGTATTACTGCTTGCAGGTGTTCCCATCCATGTTTGGGTCCGCTGGAGCCAGGCCAACGACGACGAAGATATTCAGACAACTGTTGCCTCGAAAGGAGATTTGCCATGAAGCTCGGCGTTCATTCCGAGATCGGAAAGCTCAACAAGGTTATCGTCTCGCGCCCATCGCTTGCACATGATCGACTGACACCGAGAAATTGCGAAGAGTTGCTGTTCGACGACGTCATATGGGTCGAGCAAGCTCGAAAGGACCATGCCGAGTTCTGTTCGCTCATGCGTGAACGCGGGGTCGAGGTCTATGACATCCAGGATCTATTGGCTGAAGTGCTTAGTGATAGTAGCGCTAGGTCTTTCATGCTTGACCGATTGATCATTCCAAAAATTGTTGGCCTTGGCGTGTCTGTTGAGATGAGAGCTTGGCTGGACGAGATGAAAGCTGCAGATCTCGCGCGCCACATGCTTGGGGGAATCATATTCGCGGAATTACCCAAGGGGACCATTGACCCAAAATTCGACGATTTGATCACCCAAAGTGAGTTCGTATTACCCGCTGTGCCGAACGCTCTTTTCCAACGAGATCCTTCGTGTTGGATATTCAACGGTGTGACAACGAACCCGATGTTTTGGCCCGCTCGCAAACCTGAGACCTTAATGATGCGTGCGGTGTATAAATTCCATCCGATGTTTAAGGAATCCGAGTTTGATATCTGGTGGGGCGATAGCGATGAAGATTTTGCTAATGCCTCAGTCGAAGGCGGCGACGTACAGCCTGTAGGTAAAGGAACCGTTTTTATCGGGATGGGTGAACGAACGACGAGTCAAGCTGTTACCCTTCTTGCGCAGGCACTATTCCAAAAAGGTGGGGCAGAGAGAGTTGTCGCATGCGCGATGCCTAAAAGCCGCGCGGCCATGCATCTGGATACTGTCTTCACTTGTCTTGACCACGACAAAGTGACTGCATTCACGGAAGTCGCGGATCAGATCACGTGCATTTCACTTCGCCCAGACGACAAGAAACTGTTCGATGCAAGGGTCGAAGAAGGGCACCTGTTCGACGTCTATAAAGAAGCCCTTGGGCTGAACTCACTTGATGTCATCTCGACCGGTGGCAATGAGTTCCAAGCCGAACGCGAGCAATGGGATGACGGGAATAACGTCGTGGCCCTCTCGCCCGGTGTTGTCGTTGGCTATGCGCGCAACACGTTTACGAACGGCAAGATGCGCGCAGCCGGCGTCGAGGTGATCGAAATCTCGGGTCAGGAACTAGGGCGTGGTCGCGGCGGTGGCCACTGCATGACCTGCCCGATCGACCGCGATCCCGCCTATTGAATTTACCATGGGTGCAGCCTCCTGCGCCCACTGATTTTTGTTAGGGAGAGACAAAATGGCATTCAATCTCAAAGGCCGTAGCTATCTGAAAATCGCCGATTTCAGCCAGCGTGAAATGCTGTATCTGCTGGATCTGGCCCGCGATCTGAAACGCGCCAAATACGCCCGCGCCGAACAGCCCTCGCTGACCGGCAAGAACATCTGCCTGATCTTCGAGAAGACCTCGACACGTACCCGTTGCGCCTTTGAAGTGGCGGCCTACGATCAGGGTGCGAACATTACGTATCTCGATCCATCGGGCTCGCAGATCGGGCACAAGGAGTCGATGAAAGACACGGCGCGCGTTTTGGGCCGCATGTTCGACGGGATTGAATTCCGCGGTGCTGGTCAGGACATGGTTGAAACGCTGTCAGAATATGCCGGTGTTCCGGTCTATAACGGCCTGACCGACGACTGGCATCCGACCCAGATGCTTGCCGATATGCAGACCATGATCGAGCACGCTGACAAGCCCCGCAAGGACATTGTCTATGCCTATTCGGGCGACTGTCGGTCGAACATGGGTAACTCGCTGCTGATGTTGGGCGCGATCATGGGCTGCGACGTCCGGATGATTTCTCCGAAAGAAACCCAGCCCCATGACGATGTGCGCGACTTGGCGATGGAGCGGGCTGAAAAGACCGGCGCGCGTGTGACCATCACCGACGATACCTCGGCCGTAGAGGGCGCGGACTTCATTCATACCGATGTCTGGGTGTCGATGGGTGAGCCTAAAGAAGTCTGGGCTGAGCGGATCAAGCTGCTGAGCCCTTATCAGGTCAACATGGATCTGATGAAGAAAACCGGTAATCCAGCCGTCAAGTTCATGCACTGCCTGCCCGCTTTCCACAATCTGGAGACCAAGGTCGGTCAGGACATTCACGAACAGTTCGGCATCACCGAGATGGAAGTGACCGAGGAAGTGTTCGAAAGCGACATGAACATAGCGTTCGAGCAAGCCGAAAACCGGATGCACACCATCAAGGCGATCCTCGTCGCCACATTGGGAGCCTGAACCATGGGACGCGTTGTTGTAGCACTCGGCGGCAACGCGCTTCTCAAACGGGGTGAGGCGATGACAGCGGACAATCAGCGCAAGAACGCGAAGATTGCCGCAGAAGCCCTCGCCCCGCTCTGCGAAGCGCACGAAACCGTCATCACTCATGGCAATGGTCCGCAGGTCGGGATGCTGGCCTTGCAAGAGATCATGTATACGGATGTCGAGGAGTACCCGCTGGACGTTTTGGTCGGCGAAACGATGGGCATGATCGGCTATATGATCGAGCAGGAGCTTGGGAATATCCTGCCCTTCGAGCATCACATCGCCACCCTGTTGACCATGATCGAGGTTGACCCAAGCGACCCGGCCTTTGACAACCCGACCAAGTTCATCGGTCAGGTCTATTCCGAAGCGGACGCCAAGAAAGAGGCGGCTGACAAGGGCTGGACGGTGAAACCGGATGGCGAGTACTGGCGACGCGTTGTGCCGTCGCCCCGCCCGAAACGTATCTTTCAGGTCGAACCTATCCGTTGGATTCTGGAAAAGGGCGCGACCGTGATCGCTGCTGGCGGTGGTGGCATCCCGACGATGTACGAGGCAGGTGCTGAACGGAAACTGGTCGGGGTCGAAGCCGTCATCGACAAGGACTTTGCCTCGTGCCTTCTGGCGCAGAACCTTGGAGCAGATTTCTTTGTTATCGCTACAGATGCAGAAGCCGTGTTCCTGAACTGGGGAACGCCTGAACAAACAGGTATTAGATCGATCACTCCGGATTCATTGGATGAGTACGATTTCCCCGCCGGGTCAATGGGCCCCAAGGTCCAGGCTGCACAAGACTTTGTGCGATCCTCGGGCGGTCGCGCCATCATTTGCGCCCTCGCAGATGTTCCTGCAGCCGTTCGCGGTGAAAAAGGAACAACGGTTTCTGAGAGCGCGGGAGAGACCAAGTTTCACTGATACAATGGGCCTGACAAGAAAGTTCTGCTCGAAGCCTTCTTTGTTGTGAACATGTCCCTCTGAGCTGATCCACTAAAGTGGTTCCTAAGAAATACAGTTCCGTCTTCCAGATGCCGACTATTGAAGTGCCAAAAATTCAACAGATTAGCAGGGTCGGCTATAGCTTGTAGCTGGCTTGAATGGCGCTGGAATTAAGCGACTTAACAGGCGTTCCTTACAAGAGGATGGATTGGCAGACGGGAATGCA
This sequence comes from Ruegeria lacuscaerulensis, assembly GCF_013034685.1. GTDB lineage: Bacteria > Pseudomonadota > Alphaproteobacteria > Rhodobacterales > Rhodobacteraceae > Ruegeria > Ruegeria lacuscaerulensis_B. The sequence continues at coordinate 601,431 of NZ_WQGO01000001.1, forward strand.
TGGCTGGCAATTGTATTTAACACTCGCCCTCAAGCTATTGATGTGAGGCATACCACTGCCTGCACAATTAGCACTTCGCAAATTGGTTTCCAAGATTTCCAGAGCTTAGAAAAAGTTATTTTGGGCTGAAGGAAACTGCGTTCATTTCAAAACTGAAATGGTTGTCCAATCATCATCTGCAGCCTAACACCTTCGTCAGAAAATGCGGTATCTGCTCTGACTACAAAGCCTTGAACCCATGCGCGCAACCCAATACCAGCGCTCCATTTCATGTCAGAATGCAGTTCGCCAAGATCGTAACTGCCTGCGACGCGGCCCATCTCACCAAATGGAACAAACTGCACCCACTCAACACCCAGCAATTCTTGGGCGGCGGGCCATTGGTCGAATGGATTCCAATACGGGGTCATGCGAAGTTCCGCAGAATAGTAGATGGCAGAACGATCATTGAATCTCTCTTCCGGAAAGCCGCGCATACGAAACAAACCTCCAAGCGTGGCTCCAGTGTAAGGAGGAGGACGATTGGAGATAACTCCACCATTTTCACTCCATGACGGTGTGTCTGCAGTCCAGAAATCGAATGCAAGCACACGACTACGAAACCACGCAGACTCACCAAAATCGTGATAGGCATCAAATTCAGCCTGCATCACAGTCCAGGAATCTGTGCTGTCAAACCAGCCGAAATCCCTTGAGTATTGCAGCTTGAGGCCAACGCCTTTCGTGGGGTTCACCGGAAAGTCACGGTTATCCCAGAAGTAGACGAAATCAAGACCATTCGTTCGTAACTCGCCGTCGAAATCATCTCCGTCGCTCACCAACGCTCTGTGAAACGGCCTTATCTCAAAAAAGCTTCGCCCACTTTCAAATGGGTTCAGAGACGATCCACCTGTCGCGCCGGAAACCAGGAAGCCATCGCGTATACTGTAGTCAGGAACAACTTGATTGCGACCGTGACCTATCGGCAAAAGATACTTGAACCGGACTCGCGAAAACACGTCCGAACCGCTTCCTGTGACAAAGTTGTCTTTGTTCGAGTCATTCGTTCCAGCTCGCTCCCCTGCGAAATCCGGATTGCCGTCTACATATGTGTCTGCGTCGTTGTAATAACCGAGAGAAAATATGGGATCGATAAAGAGGCGCTTCCATCGAGGGACCTGTAAGTCTTCCGCAGCAAGAAAACCTGTTGCTGAGCCAGTGTCACCAGCAATAATTGTGCCAAGTATCCTAGCCTGAGGTTGCAGGTAACCTACCCGTCCTTCTACCCAGCCTGCGCTCAGACCAAATGTTTCATTGTAAAAGGCAAATGGAAGGCTGAGTCTGAGACCGGAATAGTCCTCAACTTCCTCAGCCAACACCGAAGGCGTTAAAGCGCTAAACATGAGAAACAAGGCCAAAAGTTGCATGGCGACCGCGTTCGGTCTGCAATCGCGTGGCTTTGGCACCTCAGAAATCAAGTCTAAAGCCCCCCTTTCATTCGTATTTTAGAATATAAAAGGTCGAAAGATTTTGATAATGATTTTAAGCGCTACCGGTAAAAGAATGTTTCGGTGTGACAATTCAAAAACTGACGAATGCCACTTCGCGATACGCAGAAAGTTGGTTCTGGAAAAATAAGCCGCACTCGAAATCTTTGGGTTACCGCCTTCGACCTTTAAAATCATGTGCCGCGCGCGGACCTCTGTGCGAAGCAACTTTTGCCTTGGCGGCACCGGTACAAGAAACGGCAAAGGAGAAAGTCTCGTGATTGGTCAATTGTTGCTGGGCTCAGTTATCACGCTGTTCTCAATTATGACAGGCGCGATAATGTGGGGCGTTCTCAATGAAGTACTTGAAAAAATGGAGCCGTGGCTTCGCCATTCGGACAACCGATTTATGTCATTCGTGGTAGTATTGATCATGGTCGTGGTTTGCATAATGAGCGTGACCACATTTGGCGTTTGGTTGTGGGCCCTAGTTTTTTTGCAGATGTCAGTATTCAGCACGCTGGAAGAGGCGGTGTACTACTCATTGGTAGCATATACGACCTTGGGTATTGGCGATGTAGTCGTCCCACAGCACCAGAGGTTGCTTGGCGGGATGACTGGTGCAAACGGTTTTTTCATGTTTGGTTTGATGACGGCAATGCTCACCGACATTTTTCGCCACGTGGGAAGGATGCAGCGCGGCTTGAAAGACTAGTAAATTGCTGTTGGGGGCCAGCAGGAGTTTTCCCAACTCGATAAACTCTGCTGCTAAATGTGTTTGAGCGACCTTCGATTGGGCTCGTTAACCCCCTCTTGGAACGTAGCTTGCCCGACTAACGCCGCTAAATAATAGGTCCGCGTCAGCATGAAGTGCCCAAATGATGATAGTAGCTTTCCAGTTGAACTAAATTCGGGCACGACCTACACGGCAGATTGAGAAGAAAATGGATACACGTCTGTATCCCAGGAAAAAAGCAAAGCAAAATATCCGCTCAATCCGACAAGCGTCGTTGTAACGCCGAAGCCTTATCGAGATGATTTTTTGATGGCGTGTCGATAGCCGATACGATTGGTAACCAACGACGTTCTTCTCCGCTATCGCTTTGGCTGCAGGGGTCGACTTCTGGCTATGAAACTCAATTGAGCCTGAATCTAAGGTAAGTTCGAGACGAACAATTGGATAATAAATGCATTGGCAATATCGACAAAAAAAGCTGAAACCAGCGGAAGTACAATGAAGGCAAGCGGAGACGGGCCATATTTATGCGTCACAGCCGTCATGTTGGCTATGGCCGTTGGTGTAGCTCCAAGAGCGAAACCAGCGAAACCTGCAGACATCACGCCAGCAAAATAGTTTCGCCCCATCGTTCGATAGACAACGAATATGATGAAAGCTGCCGCAGCCGCAGCTTGAAGCGTCATAGTGACGGCTAAAACACCAGCGGAACCCGCCAAAGTCCAAAGCTGCATACTCATTAGAGACATTGAAAGAAACACTGCTAACGAGAAGTCCTGTAATAGTTTCAACGAGGCGGTACCCGTTGGTGTCTTGATCTTCGGAAAAACTCTCGGCGTCAGGTTTGCAAGTAAAATACCGGAAAGAAGGCATGGCACGAAGAGCGGCAGGTTTGCTCCGGTTAATTCCAGCGACTCATCTGCAATGAAGCCAATCACAATTGCTAGATGCGTCCAAAGAATAGCTCTCATCATTCCAGGATTCGTCGGGCCACCGGTTGGATCAGTAGAAGCTATCACCTCAATAGCGTCTTGATTGGAACTGGAAATCGATGTTTTCTCTTTCGCGCTTGGTTCGAGCCGGTCACGCGCAATCAAGTAGCTGGCGATTGGTCCGCCAATTAGACTTGCCATTATTAATCCGATCGTTGCAGCGGCGATGCCAAGCTCCGCCGCCCCCGCTACAGCGTATTGCTCTTCAACAACTGGGCCCCACGCTATGGCTGTACCATGACCACCGATGAGAGACGTTGTCCCCATCATCACACCGGCCTGAGATGGCAAGCCAAATAGTGAAGCTCCGAGAATGCCTATTCCATTCTGGATAAACATATACCCAATGGTCAAAACAAGCATGAGGCCGAGAAGTGGGCCGCCTTTAACTAGGTCTGAGAACTTCGCATTAAGACCAATTGTGGTGAAGAAGTAGATCAGCAAAGAGTCGCGCGACGCCAGATCATAAACTACTTCTCGCCCAGTCACAGTTACCACGCCTAGTGTCACTAGTGCCGCCAGTAAGCCACCTGAAACCGGCTCGGGGATTGAGTACTTGCGCAAAAACCCAAACTGCTCTGTGAGCCTTGATCCTAGAAAGTACACAACGATGCCAAGAGTCACAGCAATAAAACTGTCCACCACGATCGGTTCTGCCATGAACAGACTCCTAACTTCGCCGCACCACCATGCGGTCTTGAACAAGCTGCACAGGTGCAACCGGAAATTATGGTCCGATGGTAGAGCATGATCGAACAAGGGTGCAACAAAACGATCCTGCTGCTAGACTGGGCCGATACTTACAAAAAAGCCAATTTATGAAGAATAGAAGGGCTATCAACGTGAAAAAATTGATCAAAAGCGCTATCAGCATCGCCCTTTGCAGTGTAGCTGGTGTTCCAGTTACAGCAGATGAAAAGACACATTCTTACTTATTCTTAGGCGAAGAGACGATCCTAACAGGCACCGAAAATTGTGTTTATGAAATAATGAAACAAGGTGTCGAAGTAGATGAAAACGAAAGTAGAGTATTCTATGAATTAGCGCAGGGAATTATCCTAGTTTATGCACATAAATACGTCCGCTATCGAACCACTGGAAAAGTACCGGATTCATACAGTGAAGAAGAAGCCGAAATTTTACAATCAGGTGAGATAGACGAATTTTTCGAACACTGCTTTAAGTGAACAAACGACGATCAACTAAAGTCTTGTGACAAAACTTTCTGTCTTATTAGGTGGGTGATCCTTTGGACGTGAAGCGGTATAAAAAACGGGCAATCCAATGGAGTGTGAAAGGATGTGTTCCGACTCAAAGCCCGTTTAGTATTTTTGCGGAACAGTATGTTTGAACGAAATGGACTTCGGAGCACCTTTCCTGTGTTCGCGGCGATTTGGCAATTCCGGAAGCACAAAGGGCTCTTCATTATACGGGATCGACTGAAGTAAGTGTGAAATGCAGTTCAGCCTTGCTAGGCGTTTGTTGTCTGCGGGAACGCGGAACCAAGGCGCATGTACACTGTCTGTCGCCGAAATCATTCTCTCATATGCTTCTGTGTAGTCCCACCAACGTGCCCAGGACTCCAAGTCCATCGGGCTTAGTTTCCAGTGTTTTCTAGGATCGATCATGCGGTCCTTGAAGCGCTCCTGCTGAACCTCTCTAGTAACATCAAAAAAATATTTCAAAAGTATGATACCTTCCCTGACAAGGTATCGCTCAAAACCAGGCGCATCGGTCAAAAAGTTCTCATATTCTTTGTTGGTACAGAAACCCATGACCCGTTCCACTCCCGCGCGATTGTACCAACTTCGGTCGAAAAGGACGATTTCGCCTCCTGCAGGAAGATGTTCAAAATACCTCTGGACATAGACTTGGGACTTTTGTCGGTCGCTTGGTGCAGGAAGCGCAACGACCCGAAAAACTCGTGGGCTCACACGCTCGGTAATACGTTTGATGACGCCGCCTTTTCCTGCAGCGTCGCGCCCTTCGAATACTACAACAACTCTTGCTTTAGTGCGTTGCACCCATCCTTGGAGGTGGCAAAGCTCCACCTGCAATCTCTTCAATTCTGTCTCATAGGACTTCTTAGAGATTTTTTTCTTTGCCGCCACGTCCTTTGCCCCCATTAAACAATTGTAGGTAATTGAGTTAGAGTTATTGTGAGTTCGTTTCCTGCAGTCTTTGCAACCACATAAGCGCTTAAGTCTACGAACAACCGACATCCACTCGTTCAAGCTTTAAGGCGCTGCCAATCCAAACTATTAAACAACCTACGCGTCCAGAATTTCCGGCGCCTCAATTACTGGCCACCAGATATGCGTAGCAAGCCATTCGTAGTCGGCCCCGCCCACACCATTCGCACCAGTTGACTGCTTGTGTGCGGAAATTAGCTCTTGGCTAAATCGGTGCCCGCCTCGAACGAACTTTGTCAGTTCGCGATGCACAGTCCAGTTCAAAGCCAATCCCAACTCTGTGATTTGAAACCCATCGTCTACACGTTGCACGTTCGGGTTCGCCAGGAAAGTCAGCTGCCGTCTCACGCTTGTCTGAGGCAAATTAGTATATTTAGCCAAACCGCGAGTTGTCCACGGTTGAGGATGAATAACAAGTGCTTGATGCACCCTCTGCATAGGGGGCGGATACTTAAAATGATCAAACGTGACTTGCCAGCGGCGCCAAAGTCGTAACCGGTTGCGCTCAGTTTCACTCATCGACATAAGTGCATACATTAATGATTATGATTTACCTGACAAGCCAACTGAAGCAACGATCCCTTTGGCGCCAATAAAGTAATCGTGCTTACCGAGGCGGACGATCGCTCCAAAGGGTCGCAGAGTTAAAACGCTGATAACCATAGTCAAATAGCGCTTGCATGTACTCTGGATCAAACGGCTCAGCTAGAGGATATTCGAAATCAGTTCCAATCCAAGTGGCTTGGTATTCGGCGTCTCGCTGCAGACTTAGTTTGTACGCAATCGTAAGATCATCTACGCCTTGCGCCTTGATTAGCGTAGAAAGCGAGCGTGCAGACACTTGGAAGACCCCCGGTTCAATAACTCTAAGTTCTGGCTCAACTTTGCCGTTTCGGATTGCATACAGCTTGCCACCGCGAGCATATTTCCTTGGGATATCCCATCCAGGCACGTAGGCGGTTTGAGAATATACACCACCATCAACGTGAAGTTCATCCCGGACACCTTCATCAGTCTCAACATCAATTAAAACCGGAGGGAAAACGCCCGGAATTGCCGCAGAGGCGAGTATTACATCGGCGAATACCTTTTTTGCATTCGCTGAATTGCTGTTAGCGATTGCACCCATATCCCAAAGTACTGGCCTTTGTGCATCCAGGCTTACTGTCTGAACCAACAGACGCCGTCCGCGACCATGTTCTTTGGCAATTTGCGCTAGAAAATCGTCCGTTATGTAAGACTGTATAAGTTGTTTTAATGGGTCAGAGCTTTTGACAGAAGAACCACTTAGGATACCAGTTACAAGTCGTCCTCTGAATATCCGGGACGGTGGTAACCCACCGTACAACTCTTTGAGCTCATCGTCATAGTCAGAACCCAGGAAGGCGAACGGCGCTGCCAAAGCACCGGTTGAAACTCCGGTAACGACCATAAATTCTGGGCGCGTGCCGGATTCGCTCCATGCATTCAAAATGCCGGCAGCAAAGGCTCCATCTTCGCCTCCGCCCGATAGTGTTAGTGTATAATCTGAAGATAACCCAGATGTTCGCCTTTGACGTTGAGCTGTTTCCAGCAGTTCACTGATATTGACTGGAGCAACATCGGCCCAATAACGAGCACCTTCGATGCCCGGAACTTGTGGACTCTCTAGATCCAATTCGCTTACTGGGTTCCTAGATATATTTGAGCATCCCAGTTGGAGAAGCAGCAGTAGCAAAATAGTCAGCTTACTCCGATGCCCGCGTCCCGTCTTCTCCACCACTAGCTCCATTGGGTTAAACTAACACACGGGCCAGCAACTTTTTTCTGGACCATAACTCTTGATCGTCGTTCCAGCTCTGGGAGCGCATTGAGCGTCGCAGTCTTTTTGGTTGCGTTCAAGTATAGCATGCCAAACAAGCACAAATTTATTATTGCGCTAACGTTTCTCGGTAGGAGCCATTTCCGTACTGGTTGGCAAGACTTCAGTGTGAAAAGTCTGCTCGGCTCGTGACACGGGTTCAACTGACCAAATCCTTTGCCCCAAATACAGTGCAAAGCAAAACATGACCGCAAAATTTACCCAATAAAGCGCGATGTCACCAAAAAAAGTGGTAACTAAGTTGGCTATCAAGGGGCCGCTTATCGATCCGAGAGTCCAAACCAATAGCATAGTTACCGCTGCCGAAGAGACGTAGACAGGAACCGTTCTGTCCAACGCGTGCGCCACAAGCAAAGAATATTGAGTGAGCAAACTTCCACCTAGTAGCATCAGAATAATGCAAAGGATTACGAAGCCGATTGAGTTGTAGTCGAATGAATTGACGCTGTGGTCGTAGTCCACGTCGACCAGAACCGCCATAAGAAGAAGAACTACTGTTGCGGTTACCGTAGCTATCAAGATTACTTTCCGACGGTCCATCTTGTCGGATAGCCATCCAAGCGGAAACTGAAAAAGGACACGCCCGAGATAAATGAGGGCTACCATAAGGGCCACATCGATTATTTCGACCCCTAGCTGAGCAGCATTATAGGGGACAACGCTCAACAAAGTTGTAGACACCATACCCATGGCGAATACGCCCAAGACTGCGGCTGGGGCGTCCTTAAATAAACCGCGTATTCGAATGGGTACCGTGGTTTCATTATTGGGAGGAGATGAGCGAGTAGTCGAGATGACCACAATCGAAATGCAGTAAAACAAAGCGACGTAGACGAATACCTCTCGAATATCCCCGGGCACTACAAAAACTAAAAACTGACTGAACACGGCGACTACGCCGACTATTATCGCATAGACTGCGAGAACTCTTCCCCGGGTCTTTTCCTCCGCAGTTTCATTGATCCACGTGTCACCGATCGAAAAAAGCCCTGCGGTGGCCAAACCGGAGAGGAACCGCAAAAAGACAAGAAATGGTGTGTTGGTGGAAACAGAAAAAAGTATGGCCACCGCTATCGTGATAGCTGCGCCAGAAGCAAATGCACGGATGTGGCCAATATCAGCAATCGATCTGGCGACAACAAAACACCCGACTAAAAACCCTGCAGAGTATGCGGACGCCGCAAACGAAGCGGCTTCTTGAGACGCCCCAATTTCAGAAAACGCGAGTGGAACCAAAGTACCAGATCCAGCAGTGGCCAGCTGAACAGCAGCCATTGCAACGAAGAGTGATTGAAGATTGAGAACTTGGTTTCTGATTGCCAATGTACCCTAGCTCCAAGTTGCACCGAGGCTCGGTAAGTTTTTCCTACTTCTCGCTTCTACTCAGGTAGACGCGCGGTATCTTCCAGCAAACAACGCTACTCGTTAAAGATCTTAACACCGAGTTCTACTGAAATCGAAAATCGCTGGGCACTACGTTGGACCTTCAGGCTTTCGCGAATTTAGTTTTTTGGTCGGATATTTCGCTTACGCTTTATAATACAACAATAAAATCTGTCCACTTCCCTGAAGCTCTCGCCGAGCCATTTTGGCTCGGCCCAATTTGTGAAAATCTGCAGGTGCGGGCAGAGTTGGTTCAAGCGATCTCTTTTCTCGCGAAGCTTGGTGGGCCCCTTGGGTGCGCTCAACGAGCGAGCATCTTAAAAGCAGGTGAAAAACTATGCATTTGATTTTCCGAGGGGCATTGGCGGTTGTTTTACTTGGTGCTTTACCCATCGTGGCAGCAGCACAAGACGCTCCCACAACGATAAGACCAGCAAAAGTCTTCACTGTTCTTAAAGCCTCATCTGATTTTGAAAGGATTTATCCTGCAATTGTCTATCCGTCGAAGGAAGTTGAACTCTCTTTTAGAGTCAGTGGACGAATTACAGAGCTGCCAATTAGGGCCTCTAGCAGTGTCATGCAGGAAGACGTTGTTGCCCAACTAGACACCCGAGACTTTGAAGTCGAGGTAGAAAGGCTTAACAGCCAACTCGAAGAGGCCGAGGCGAATTTAATTGTGCTGAGGTCAGGTGCACGCCCTGAAGAAATTACAGCTCTAGAAGCCTCGGTTGAGGCAGCTCAAGCCCAAAGAGACCAAGCTCGGGAAGACTACATCCGCTCAGCTCAGCTTTTGGAGAGGGGGGTAATTCCTACTGCGCAGTACCAACAACGTGAAGCTGCCTTTCGTCTGGCAGAAGCTGAACTGGTGTCACGAGAAGAGCAGCTTACAATTGGTCGTATCGGTGGACGGCCAGAAGAAATAATTGCTGCAGAAGCGGCGATCCGTGGCCTTAAAACACAAATTCAATCGGCAAAAAACGATCTTTCCGATGCTACGCTTCGAGCGCCGTTCGACGGAACGATTGCCAAGCGCAACGTGGACAATTTTCGTAATGTTCAAGCCGGTGAAACCATCGCCTTAATCCAAGATCTATCGACTGTAGATGTAAGCTATGACTTGCCCGGCGCTGACATAATCGCAATGTCGTCAATTGGCTTCGACAATGTTGTTAGCATGGTTACGTTCGACTCGTTGCCGGGCGTAGAAATGAACGCAGACCTTGTCGAGTTTACTACGCAAGCAGACGCAGCAACACAAACCTATCGAGGTCGTCTATCAGTAACCCCGCCTGAAGACTTGATTGTACTGCCTGGGATGGTAGCGCGCGTGATTATTAGGGCGGACGGGCAAAGCGACACACATGTTGTGGTTCCACTTTCAGCTTTAGCGGCAAGCCCCGACGGTTCCCCTTATGTCTGGCTATTGGATGGATCCAACAGCACTGTCAAGCGTCGACCCGTTGAATTGGGAGAAATATCTGAAGACTTCGTGTTCGTAAAAACTGGCCTTGAAGAAGGGCAAATGATTGTAACTGCAGGCTTGAGCGAACTGCAGGAAGACATGGTAGTTCGCCCGATTTCAAAAGTTGGTGAGTAGCAAATGGATCTCGCAAGGTTTGCAATTGAGAAGCGTCTAATTTCCGCGTTGGTGACTATTCTCATTTTGGTGGCTGGCTATTTTGCATACTTAACTCTTCCTCGTTTCGAAGATCCTGAGTTCATAATAAGGCAAGCTCAGGTCATAACACCTTATCCGGGTGCCACTGCAGAAGAAGTCGCCGAAGAAGTCACTGAGGTTATTGAGAATGCTCTACAAGAGCTCTCCGGGGTAAAAGAGGTGAAGTCAGTTTCATCACCCGGACTCAGCACTGTGACGGTCGAGTTTACAATCCCCACGACACCTGATTTTCCGTCACTCCATGCAAGATTTGCCCAATTGCGCGCAAAGATTCTTGACGCTCAAACAAGCCTGCCGCCGAACGCGCTCCAATCTCAGGTCTACGATGATTTCGGCGATGTGTATGCCTTATATTTTGCGATTGTTGGCGATGGCTATTCAATAGCCGAGCTCCACGAGTACGCGAAGGAGCTCCAGAGGGAGTTGGTTGCCGTCAGCGGTGTTTCCAAGGTGGTCTTAAGTGGTGAACAGAATGAAGCAATCTTTGTAGAGTATGCACCAGCAAGGTTAATAGAACTTGGAATATCACCGCAGCAAATTGGGCAAGTTCTGGAGGGACAAAACCTCGTAGCGCCCGCGGGTTCCATAAAGTCCAACTCGCGACGAATAGAGATACGTCCGTCGGCGGCAGTAGCCTCAATTGACGCTATCAAAGACCTAGTCGTTTCTGTGCCGAGTAGTGGTGCATCATTTCGACTTTCAGATATCGCAACCGTGTCGCGCGGTTACGTTGAACCCGCAAGCCCCCTACTTTTTCGGGACGGTCAGCCTGCAATTGGAATTGGAATATCGAATAGCCTGGGCGGAAACGTTGTGAACATGGGCGAAGCCGTGAAGCAACGGATAAACGAGCTGGAGAACCTAAGGCCAATCGGAATCCAGATTTTGCCAATCTCTGATCAGTCTGCTTCGGTAAAAGAATCGATCAACGACTTTGTCATGAACGTGGTTCTGGCGCTCATCATCGTTGTAGGCATATTGCTAATTTTTATGGGGTTAAGATCCGGAATACTCATGGGAGGTATTCTGTTGGTCACAGTCGCAGGCACGCTTGCCGGCATGCAGCTCCTGGGGCTCGACATGCAAAGGATTTCACTAGGCGCGCTGATCATTGCGCTCGGCATGCTGGTTGATAACGCTATTGTCGTTGTCGAAGGTACGTTGGTCCGAGTTCAACGCGGCGAAGCCACCAGCGACGCTGCTATCTCTGTCGTAAATCAAACCAAATGGCCGCTGCTCGGAGGAACAGTTGTAGGACTTTTGGCGTTTTCCCCAATTGGCTTTTCACCGGACAACACTGGAGAATACGCCGGAAGCCTCTTCTGGACCATTTCTATCTCGTTGCTTTTTTCGTGGTTGGTAGCGATTTGGCTCACGCCCTATTTTTGCACTCTGCTGCTGAAACCAACCTCGGAAAAACCGCCTGCAGAGAATGCAATTCTCCGTGCCTATCGTGCTCTCCTCGCGTATGCGATCCGGTTCCGGTACCTGACTGTGGGGCTTGTTGTTGCGCTCTTTCTCTCTGCGATCGCAGGGTTTGCGCTGGTACCGCCGGGCTTCTTTCCCAACAGCACTAGGGCGCAATTTGTTGTGGATTACTTTTTGCCAGAGGGAACCGACATTGAACAAACCAGTCTGGACATGCGAGAGATTGAAGCGCATCTCTTAACTCTGCCAGGTGTCAACTCTACTAATCTGTCCGTGGGCAGCGGGCATTTACGCTTCATGTTGGTATACGACAGTGAAGACCAGAACCCCGCCTATGGTCAAATTTTGGTGGACGTAGAGGATTACCGGCAGATCGATGCGTTACAGCCTGAAATTCAGTCATGGATTGACCAAAACTACGCTGACTCATATGCAAAAGTTTGGAAGTTTGTACTGGGCCCCGGTGGTGGATCGAAAGTCGAAGCTGAATTTTCTGGACCCGATCCCGTTGTGCTTCGGGAACTCGCCGAACAGGCAAAACTGATATTCGCTGAAAATGGAGCCATCGCGATAAAAGACGACTGGCGCGAACAAAAGCCGGTAATTCGACCAGTTATTGACACGGAAAACGCCCGCAGGCTCGGTCTCACCCAAGCGGAAATTTCCAGGGCAGTTTACTGGCATCAAGTAGGGGCGCCGATAGGGATTTATCGCGAAGGCGACAACTTATTGGACATAGTTATGCGCCCGTTCGAAGCAGCCCGAAGCAATATCAGTGACCTAAAAAACATCCAAGTTTATAGCGATGTAGCCGGAGGGTATATTCCAATATCCCAAGTTGTAGACCGATTTGACCTTGTTTTCGAAGCTGGGAACCTTAGGCGCATCGACCGAAAGCTTGCAATCACCGCACAAGCCGATAACGCACCAGAAGTACTCTCAGGCGACCTTTTCGCTCAAGTCCGACCACTTGTAGAGGCAATAAAACTGCCAAGTGGGTATTCTCTTGAATGGAGAGGTGAGTACGGGGACTCGCAAAGTGCGAACGACGGTTTAGCTTCGACTATGCCGCTTGGGTTCGGAGCGATGATTGTCGTAGTTTTCTTCTTATTTAACGCAGTCCGACAACCACTGATCATATGGTTGACAGTACCTCTGGCTCTCATTGGAGTCGTCTGGGGGCTCGCGGCAACCAGAACGCCACTCGAATTTATGGCAATACTGGGTATTTTGTCTCTAACAGGGATGTTAATCAAAAACGCTATCGTCCTTATTGACGAAACCGATACTCAGATTGCCGGTGGAAAACCTCGATTGCTGGCTGTTGTTGACTCAGCCGTTCTACGCGTCCGCCCAGTGTCACTGGGAGTACTTACTACTGTACTTGGAGTAATGCCTTTGCTGTGGGATCCGTTTTTCGAGTCACTCGCAGTGGTGATCATCTGCGGTTTGAGTTTTGCAACCGTTCTTACGCTGATAGTGGTGCCGACTCTGTACTCAATTTTTTTTAGAATAAATGATGACGAAACAGCGGCTTAATCACTAACCTAAAAATCCCCACCTCTGCCAAACACCTTGCGCTTTCGGCATGTTCCGGGCTTTAAGTGCGTCCTTTTGCATGTACGAACTGATTTGGATCCCACCTTCAATTCGCACGACCTTTCCAAACCTGCAGAAAACCCCGACTAAAAGTGCGGAACCTAATTTATTACGCAATCCTGAAGGATTCTTAGTTCCTCACAGAGATTCTTTTGGAACATTGTGAGCGGTAAGTTTGCCTAACCCCGTCTCAGCATGTTCGGCGTTTGGTGAAAGAAATTTTTTGCGCTGTTCTCGTAGATTTCCGAAGTCTACCTTCTGCGCATCTCCGCCGCTCGTGTTCAGCGCGGTAAATGCCCCCTACTCCAGCACCTCATCTCCATCGCGGGCAGCCGCACGCCTTTCGGCCAAACGTTTTGCCATGTTGTACTCGTCACTGCCCCGTTCGAAGCGGCTTTCATAGAAGTCGAGCACCATCGCGTTTTCCTTGGCGGTTAGCAAACCACCAGTAGAAAGCCCCTCGATAATGCTGCGACGTTGATGGTCCGACATTTTTCCATAGTAGATTTCAGTGATTTTTTCGTTCGTATGGCCAAGATTTAGGGACCAGGCTTTACGGTCTTTGGGAGAGGTGCAAAGCTCATCCCCAAGCGCCTTGAGCGTATCACGAACAGAGTGCGGTGTGCATTTGCGTCCGATCTGGGAGGTGGCGAGATCAAAGGCGCAGCTCACGGCTGAGGAGGATTTCATCGGGGGTACGGGGCTGATCTCTGATCCTCGTTGTTTCAGATGTGCAAGCTCAGGGAAGACAGCGTCGTCTTGGGTGAAGCCCATTACCATTAGCTCCGAAAGCCAGCTTACGAAAACCTCTTGGAAGGCTTCAGTACGCGGGAAGAAAACACTGCGAAAGCTCTTCCCATTCTTTGCGCGCATTTCTAAGGCGTCCTGAACCAGCTCCCCTTTACAAAGGTCAATATGTTTCAGTCTCAGCGTAGTGAGCGCTGCGGCGCGTAACCCACTGGCATAAGCACAAGCCACCATGGCGCGATCACGGCGCTCCGCAATCGTGCGATCAGGCATCTTCTCCAACATCTTTTCCGCCTGCTCGATCGTCAGATAGTCGCGATCATCACGCGGCAGGGTTTTGGCGTGTACCGCCTTTGGAAGCTCCAGATAGAGTGGGATGTTTTGACTCAAACGCTTGTAGCCGTCCTGAAGCCGGAGCCATTCGAAGAACTGGCGAACCTGCGACGCGTGGTGCCGGATGGTAGAATTACCCAAACCACCATGCTCTTTGAGCGTTTGGCCAAGATTGACCAAATGATCACGAAAGTCTGCGGCGTCCTTTGGCGTGACCTTGTCGAAGGCTTTGCCTCCTAGGAAAACCTCCAGCATGCGGATGCTCCGCAGATGGGCGCGTTTGGTCGAAGTCTCAAAGCGCCCAGCATAGACTTGCCACTCATGCACGATCCGATCGTTTGTCGGGTACCAAACCGTCTCGCGAAAGCCGGGTTTATTCCCGGTATCAGCTGGGATCTCACAATTACTTTCGCCCAGCGCCAGCAGCTTTTCCTTTTGGAACCAACGATACTTGAAGCGCCAGAGTTTCGAACCGTTCGGCTTCACCAGCAAATAAAGCCCGTCAAAATCGGCCTGCTTGTAGGGCTTCTCCCTAGGTTTCAGAGCCCGAATCCGTGCGTCGCTCAAAACAGGAATTGGGGGTACCTTCCAGTCACCGTGTGGCACGTACCCCAATTTGGTACCCCATTTGGGGGCAGATTACAGCGCACGTGGCAGGACAACATCGGACAATCCGAAAGTAGAAATCCTGCAACTACAAGCTACTATCAGTCAAAATCGAACGCAACTGGATGTTAAAGTGGTGCCCCCACACGGACTCGAACCGCGGACCTACTGATTACAAATCAGTTGCTCTACCAGCTGAGCTATAGGGGCACTGGGTGTCGATTACTTTCTCTGCCGCGCGACTGCAAGCCCGAAATTTCACCGCAACTTAGGGAAATTCTTGTTTCGTCGTTGGCGAGGCAAGCGAAGGGTTAGTTGAGGCGGGTTTGACTGCGCGGGTTGCAACCTGTAACCCGACAAACGAGGCAAGAAGATGCAGGGACAAGAGCCGGATATGCAGTTTGCGATCCACGCTGGGGCCGCTTTTACGGATCAGGGGCGGCTGCAAAGGTCGCTTCAGGCGAATGGTGCGTTGCTCAGCGAGTGTGGCGCGCGGTTCTTTGGCCCTCGTCGGTATCGTCAGTATTTCAAACCGAATTTCGGCGGGCCGGATATTCGAACTCTGTCACCTGACGCAATCAAGAAAATGCGACTGGCCTTGCCTGTGGACGCGGCGACCAAGCGTGCCATTTTCCTGAACGACAATTTCGTGGGTGATCAGGGGAATCTTCTGCGCGACGGCCAACTTTATCCCGATGCCGGGCGCAGGATGGCGCTGTTGCAGCAGGCCTTTCCAGAAGAACCTATAAATCTGTATTTCGCCCTTAGAAATCCGGGCAGTTTCATCCCGAAACTGCTGATGGCCCTGCCCGACCCAGATCGGGAAGAGATTCTGCGCACAACAGATCTAAGCTGTCTGAGCTGGATTGGCATGATCGAGGATATTCGTGATCTCGCCCCGGATGTGAAGATTACGCTTTGGTGCAACGAAGACACCCCCCTCATCTGGGGCAATGTTGTGCGCCAAGTCAGCGGGATACCAGAAACCGCAGCCCTGACCGGAGAATATGACCTGATCTTGTCGTTGTTGACTGCAGAGGGGCAAGTTCTGGCGCAGGCAGCCTTGGACACTGAAGCCAACGATCCTGAAGCCCTTCAGGTCCAGTTGTTCCACATTTTTGAGGAACACGCCGAATCGGACAGGCTTGAAGAGGAGCTTGAGCTTCCCGGATGGAACGCAGAAATCGTTGATGCATTCTCGGAGCTGTACGAACAGGACGTAGCTCGGTTGGCAAATATGAGCGGGGTTCAGGTTCTGAGCCCGCGCAACGCGCCCCTCTAGGTACAGAGGGATGGGCAAACGCCGGGTGTGGGCGTTTGCAAAGGGCCTTTAGCTCATGCCAAGCGCTTCTTTGTACATTTCAAGGACCGCCTCTTCCTCGGCGATGTCGTCCTTGTCGCGTTTACGTAGGGCAATGACCTTGCGCATCACCTTGGTGTCGTAGCCGCGGGCCTTGGCTTCGGCCATAACCTCTTTCTGCTGCTCTGCGATGTCTTTTTTCTCGGCATCCAGACGCTCGAACCGCTCGATAAATTGGCGCAGTTCTCCGGCGGTCACGCGGTAATTGGCGGTGGCCTGGTCTTCGGTCATATCTTCCATCTACGTCTCTCCCAGAGGTTGCGGTCCTGCCGCGGTGGCAGCGGCAATATGCCGGATACATCGCACCCGCCGGCGCCGCAAGCGGTCAATCGCAGGCCGGGCTTGTGCGCCACAATGCGATCCGGTAAGCGCAATGCGCATCAGCAAAAGATTGCGAGGCCAAATGTTCGAACTCATCACCTGGGGCGGAGCCGCCCTGTCGCTTGCCGGTCTCCTGGGGCTGGTCTGGTGTATCCTGCGCGTGATGAAGGCCCGCAAATCGGGCCTGTCTGATGATGAACTGCGCGCCGTTGTTCAGGGGGTTCTGCCGTGGAATCTGGCATCCCTGTTTTTGTCGGTCCTGGGCCTGATGCTGGTGATCCTGGGAATTTCGTTCAGCTAAACCTGTACGTCATACTGGCAAGTTGTCGAACTGCGCTTCCATTGCATCTTCGCAAAGGGCCGCATCCAGGCGACGCAGCCGCGATGGCACGTGAACGCCCTGCTGGCGCATCCGATCGATTACCTTTGTAACGCTAGGCTGCAAGGCCAGACGAGTTTCCAGACAGGCACCCTGCAACTTTTCTTCCAGTCGCGCGGCTTCGGAATACAAATTGCTTGTAGACATCGTCATCCTCCCAAATGCTGTCTGACTACACCCATATAGGTAACTGTTTTAAGACTAGCTGATCCACGCCCGCGGTCGCGCATAAACTTGCCGTTACGTAAGGCAAAATCGGCGGCGAATTGCGGAACGGTTAAAGTCTAGTCGATTTCCGGCTAATCTGCCTTGACAGGCATCAAGTCACGCAAGCTTGATTGCGATATATTCCAGACTTACTATATAAAGAGAAAGACAAGCGGAGGGCAAGATGACACCCAAGGTCAAGGCATTTTTCGACACCGATACATTCACGGTGTCTTATCTGGTGCAAGAACCCGAAGGCACAGCCTGCGCGATTATCGACAGCGTTCTGGATTTCGACCATGCCTCGGGTCGCACGAGCACCAGTTCAGCCGACGAGATCATCAGCCATGTCCGCGCCAACGGGCTGAAGGTCGAATGGATTTTGGAAAGTCATGTCCATGCCGACCACCTGTCGGCTGCGCCTTACCTTCAGCAGGAACTGGGTGGGAAAATTGGCATCGGCGACCAGATCGTCACCATTCAGGAAACCTTCGGCAAAATCTTCAACGAAGGGACCGAGTTTCAGCGCGATGGCAGCCAATTCGACGCCCTGTTCCGCCAAGGCGACAGTTTTCACATCGGCCAGATGCGGGGTGATGTCCTGCATACGCCCGGCCACACTCCGGCTTGCATGACCTATGTGATCGGCGATGCGGCTTTTGTCGGCGATACCCTGTTCATGCCCGATTTCGGAACCGCGCGCTGTGACTTTCCCGGTGGGTCCTCGGAGGTCTTATATGACTCGATTCAAAAGATCCTTTCCCTGCCCGACGAGACTCGGATCTTTGTTGGTCACGACTACAAAGCCCCCGGCCGCGATGAGTTCGCGTGGGAAACCACCGTGGGCGAACAAAAGGCGCTGAACGTGCATATCGGTCAGGGCCGCCCGATCGAAGAATTCGTCGAGATGCGGGATGCGCGCGATGCGACCCTGGGAATGCCGCGTCTGATCCTTCCTTCCCTTCAAGTCAACATGCGGGCCGGCCAGATGCCGCCAGCGGACGAAAAAGGCGATGTTTTTCTGAAGGTTCCACTGAACAAGCTGTAACGATCCGTCGAAAGGGCAAACAATGCAAACGGAATGGATTTGGGGATTTGGCGGCGGCCTGATGATCGGGATGGGCGCTGCCATTTACCTGTTGGGTAACGGTCGCATCATGGGGGCCAGCGGTATTTTAGGCGGGCTGATCGACGGCTCGGACCGTACAAAGGAGCGACTGGCCTTTATCGCAGGACTTGTCGGAATGCCCCTGATTCTCAGCCTGCTTCTATCTCCCGCGCCCGCGACACATCTGACAGGCAATCTCTCGGTCGTCATTATTGCGGGCCTGCTGGTTGGGGTCGGCACTCGGATCGCCAATGGCTGCACGTCGGGGCATGGGGTTTGCGGCATCTCCCGGTTTTCGCTGCGCGGCATCGTGGCGACGGTAATTTATATTGGCGCCGGTGCCGTAATCTTGGTGTTCCTGCGCCACCTGCTGGGGTTGATCTGATGCGTATGGTGATTTCCCTCCTTGCAGGGTCCCTTTTCGGCGCGGGGCTGCTTTTGTCGGGCATGACCGACACCACCAAAGTTCAGGGTTGGTTGGACATTTTCGGAAATTGGGACCCGACGCTGGCCTTTGTGATGGGCGGCGCGATCGTGCCCATGTTCTTTGCCTGGCGACTGGCCGAGCACCGCCGCCCGTTGACTGGCGGGACGTTTCCGGCCCCATCCGCTCCCGAGCTTGACCGCAACCTGATCATCGGCTCGGTTATGTTCGGGATGGGTTGGGGGCTGTCGGGCCTGTGCCCCGGACCGGCCATTGCGTCGATCTCATATGGCGGAGTTGGCGGGATTGTGTTCCTTCTTGCGATGATTGCGGGGATGTATGCGGCCCCTGCGGTGGGGTCGAAACTGGACAGGGCGGCCAACGCGGCCTAATCAAACAGGATGGAGATTCGCCCCATCACCCCCCGCTACGCCGTCTCGCCGCAAATCACGGTCGAGGATGTCCCAGCCATTGTCGATGCAGGTTTCGTGAAGGTTATCTGCAACCGCCCGAATACTGAGGTGCCGGTCGATATGCAGTCTGACGCAATCGGTCAGGCTGTTCGGGCGGCAGGGCTGGAATATGAGGTTCTGGAACTGACCCACCAGACGATGACGCCGGAAAACGTGGCCCGTCAGCGTGACCTTGCCGAAAACTGCACCGGGCCGGTTCTGGCCTATTGCGCCTCTGGCACGCGATGCTCGGTTGTCTGGGCCTTGGGACAATGTGACCGGATGAGCACCGATGACATTCTAGAGGCCACAACCAAGGCGGGTTACGCACTGGAGAACCTGCGCCCGACGCTGGACCAAATTCGCGGCTCGACAGACTGATCTACCGCTTTACCCAAATGCATCCGGGTTGTTTTCCAAACCAGCGAGTTTGGAAATTTCGGCGGCGATCTGATCAGAGTCGTTGAATTCCAGTGTCTCTGCTGTCAGATCGGGCTCCTTTATCGAGGGCTGACCTTCTTGCCTCGCTGTTTCTGCGTGGTGAGGTTGCTCGGTGGCCAACCGGGCTTCCAGAAACTCTTCGGTATTGGCCAGTGCTGGCAGTGGTGCATATTCATTTAGCCGCACTGCTCGCATCCCGCCACATTGGCCCAATCGTCCGACCGCGGCACGGGTGCGATCTATGGTCAGAACCTCGGCCCGATCCAACCGGGAGCCGGTAAGCGGCAATACATCGCCCGCCGAGAGCCCCGACAATGCAGCCAGCGGCAGGTTCATCCGGCAAATCACCGTGTTCAATTCGGCCCGGACAACCCCGGTTGCCTGCTCCAGGCTCGGCCCCGAGGGGTCTTCGGGCACAATTTCAGCATCCGTGCCCGCCCGCTCGGGCAATAGCAGTGCAATATGGCCCTGACGCAACCCGCCACTCAATTCGACCGTCAGATCAAAGGTCAAATATGCGTCCTCAACCATGGCCAGGGACAACGATCGCATATCAGCAAGACGGGCTTTGAATTCATAACCGGTTAGGCCAGGCTGGCCGCCAGTGGGATCGGCTAAAGCATCGGCGCGACGCAGTGCCTCTTCGACCATTGGCGCGACCATGGCGGCATCCGTGTCTGTGAACGAACGACCGGCAGGAGGGTCAGGCATGACCTCTCCGATCGTTTGCACCTGAAGGATGGCCGATACCACCCCGATATCCATACATACCGCTGCCGCGACTCCATCGGGATCTGAGAAGCGCAACAACAACCAATCGTCGCCTGCAAAATCGCCCAGTACATCCGGAGATCTTTCTGACTGCTTCGCCCCGATGACTGAAAGAGGTAAGTTCAACCGATCCCCCGCGGCGCGGGCAAACCCCAGCCGAAAAGCGCGCAGGGCAGAACGAGGGCCATCCCCCTGCCCTTCTTGCCCGACCGAGAGTTTGCGCGCCAACACCGCGTTGACCGGTTGTGCCATAGCCTAAACCGCCAATTTACTTCATCTTCTCTGGTCTAACCCAGCGGCGGTTACCAATGTCTTTACAAAAAAGCTATTGCGCGGCCTGCCGATAGGCCAACGGCACGCGAACGCGGAACGCTGCGCCGCCTTGACCGGGCAAGTAGGTGATCTCTCCGCCAAGGCGCTGAATGATTTCCCGGCAGATCGCCAGACCCAATCCCGCCCCGCCGGCTTTGTCACCGCCGATCCGAGCGAATTTCTCAAACACCATCGACTGCGCCTCGGGAGGAATGCCGCTGCCGTTATCGGTGAAATCGACCACGACTTGTCCCCCTACATCATGGGCGGAAATCGTCAGAACCGGCTCATCCGCGTCGCAATACTTCTGGGCGTTCGTGATCAGATTGATGAAGACCTGCCCCAGACGATCAAGATCGGTATGGAGCGGCAGGCGTTCAGACGCGATTGAACGCCGAACGGTCAAAGTATGGCTTCCTCCGGCCAAAGCGCTGGAAACAGCCCGATCCAGCACGGACCGCAGCGTATCGCCACCCATGTTCAAACTGACCCGACCGCTTTCCAGAACGCTGAGGTCCAACAAATCGTCCAGCAGCCGCGTCAGGCGCAGCGCCTCGTCATGGATGATGGCGGCATAGCGCGTCTGTTCCTGGACGCTCAGCCCGTCCGTGTCCCGCATGATCTCGGAAAACGCCCGGATCGAGGTCATGGGGGTGCGCAATTCATGGCTGACCTGGCTGAGGAAACTGTCTTTCTGCTCCGAGATTTGGGTCAGCTTGGTATTGGCCTCGCGCAGTTGCCGCGCAGTGCGACTGAGTTCGGCTGACTTCACCTCAAGCTGGCTGGAATATTCCAACAATTGCGCCGATTCGTCGGCCACCGCCAGCAGGTCTTCGACCGAAACCGACGAGCCTCCCACGATCTGACCGATCATCGCGTGGGCCGTCGCCGCCCCGACCGAACCGCTAAGTTCCCGTTCCAGGCGCTCCAGAAAGACAGGCGTCGGTTCGGGCAGGCGCGTGCGGCCACCCTGTTGTTGGGCTTCGGCCTGAAAGAATTCCTGCGCGGGACCGGCCCCCAGAATCCGCTGGGTCATGATCATCAGGTCTTCGCTTTGTGCGACCGATCCACTCCAGCCACGCGGGGCAACGGAATGGTCAAACACATTGACGAATTGCGCGCCCTGCAACCGTTCCAGCGGGCTAGGGAAGCTCAGCAGCGAAGCCACGCAGAACGCCATCGTGTTCAACGACAGAGACCACATCACCGCATGGACCATTGGATCCATGCCCTCGATCCCGAACAGCGCCTGCGGGCGTAACCAGCCCAGCCCGAAAGGTCCGTGCTGCAAGACGCTGTCGGTCATCAGGACACCGCCCATTCCTGGCAGCAACAACGTATATATCCAAAGCAGAAACCCGGTCGTCAGACCAACAAGCGCGCCGGTCCGCGTGGCCCCTCTCCAGAACAGCCCGCCGACCAAAGCGGGTAAGATTTGCGAAATTCCGGCAAAAGCCACCAACCCGATTGACGCAAGCGCCGCTCCACCACCTGACAATCGGTAATAATAGTACCCAAACGCCATGATCACTGCGATAGACACGCGTCGCGCCATCAAAACAACGTTGCGCACATCGCCCGAGACGGATCCGCCCCCCTCCTGCGTGCTCAGCCAAATGGGCATAACCACATGGTTCGACACCATAGTCGACAGCGCCATGGCGGTGACGATCACCATGGATGTGGCCGACGAAAATCCTCCGATAAATGACAGCATGGCCAGCCATTCATTGCCCTGCGACAGCGGTACCGTCAGCACAAACAGATCGGGGTTCGAGCCGTCGGGCAACAGGTCAAGCCCGACCACAGCGATCGGCACCACGAACAGGCTCATCAACAGAAGATATAGCGGAAAGGCCCAGGCGGCAGTCCTCAGATGCGCTTCATCTGCGTTCTCGACGACCATGACCTGAAACATGCGGGGCAGACAGACAAAGGCCGCAGCGGACAGAAAGACAAAGGTTGTCCAGCGACCGGCATCGACGTTCCACTGACCTATCTCCGAGGCGTCAATACGGTCCATCATTGGCTCGACACCGCCGGCAATGCCCCAGACAACAAAGATGCCCACCGCCAGAAGCGCAAAAAGTTTGACGACGGATTCAACCGCAATTGCAGTGACCACGCCGTGGTGGCGCTCGTTGGCGTCCAGATTTCGCGTTCCAAACAAAATGGCGAAAACAGCCAGCCCTGCCGCAACCCAAAACACGCTTGATCCTTCGCGGTAAAGCCCTGTGGGGTCGGCCTCGGCAAAGATCGAAAAGGACAGAGTGATGGATTGCAGTTGCAGCGCGATATAAGGCGTGCCGCCTAGCACAGCCAGTATGGTCACGCCGATTGCCAGCGTGTTCGACTTGCCATACCGGGACGAGATCAGGTCGGCGATTGACGTCACCCGCTGACTGCGCCCCACCCGCACCAGTTTGCGCAGACCCCACCACCAACTGATCATCACCAGCGTGGGGCCAAGATAGATCGTAACGAATTCCAGCCCCGAGCGGGCAGCATTGCCTACAGCGCCGTAAAAAGTCCAGGCAGTACAATAGATTGACAGAGACAGCGTATAGATCAGAGGTGAGCGCAACCACGCACCCTTGCCTGCCGCCGCCAACCGGTCTGCCGCAAAAGCGACGCCAAACAACAGCACGACATAGCCCAGACAAACAAGGATTAGAACGTTCAGCGTTGCCATTTGTCCGCATCCGATTCGGCGTCATCTCGGCTAGCGCTGCGCCTAGCTGCGAAGCCAAAGATCAAGCTGACCCCGATCAGCAGGCCCCAGCAAAAGAAAATGTAGAACATGGCCGAGGACAGGGGCACACCGTTGTCGCCTTCGGATTCCGGCCACAGCAACGGAATGGCGATCAGCGCAGCCCCCAGAATCGGAAGCAGTCGCGCGGCGTCCATCAGCCGGCGGCGGCGGTAACTCTGGCGTTCCAGAAACAGCGAAGGCCGAACGCCCGGAGGCTGTCGATCCCCGCCGTTGCTCATGATTGCGTGGCCTGAGCGTGCAAGTCGCGTACGGCTGTCAGCACCTCGGCATTGGAAAACGGCTTAGTCATAAAGCGGCTGACCCCAGCGTTTTCAGCCATCTCGCGGTCGCGCGATTGCCCGCGTGCGGTCAGCATCAAAACCGGCAAGCTGCGCATATCGTCCAGTTCGCGCAGGTCACGCAGAATATCCATGCCACTTTTGCCCGGCAACATGACATCAAGAATCACCAGATCAGGCTGTGCGCCCTGGATCACCTCGATCGCGTCCGTCCCTTCCGAGTGCGTTTCGACCTGCCAACCCTCACGCGTCAACAGGAACCGAATGGCCTCGGCAATGTTGGGCTCATCCTCAATCAACAGAACCTTGCGGCTCATTTGTCGTATTCCTCCCCGAGACGGATCATCCATCCACAAACCGTCAGCGCCAGCTTACGCCGTCTGTCGGGAAACTGTCAAAAACCTTCGCTCAGAATCGATGGTTCGCGGCGCGACGCGCAATCATCGTTGGGGCACACCCGGCAACTGGGACCTACACGTGCGATGGCCTGATCACTGGGCTGGCCCTCTTCAACCGACCGGACCAACATGACCGAATGGTAAACAGGCGCATCATCGTAGCCTGCGACCCCTTGCGGCCACGCGTAGGCAAAGCAATCGAACTCGGCAGCCGAGCGACCAAGCTGCACGATCCGGCGACGGATCGGAACCAGAGGGCGATTCAGCGCCTGAAACAGGGGCCAAAGGGGGCAGGCCTCGCCAAATCGGGGCATTGCGAAGCCCGGAACGGATTTGGTGAACAGGATGCTGCCGGATGCATCGCAAATAACCAGCCCTGTCGGTCGCCGCAGCACGCCTTCGGGCAAAGCCGCAAGTCGCCGCAGGACGGTCGCGATATCCACGTTGAATTGAGCAGCCAGTTTCAGCGGGTCTGGTTCAGCACCGTCCAGCCCCGCTTTCACCGCGTCCAAAGGCATAGCACGTGCATCGGTTGCATAGACGTCCAGAAACCCGCGGGTCACAGTCCGGGCCGCCGTCGAATCAAAACCGCTCAGGTCCAAGTCTGAAGGGTCCGCACCAGCCTCGATTTCGGGAAAATGATGGTCGTGACGTTCAAAGAACGCCTCAACATCTTCCAGCGGCACCCCGCGCCGATCATCGGCGGTTTCGGTGTCGTCCAGGTAAGCCACCAGCGATTTGGAGCTATCTGCCAACCTCTCCGCATCCTGATGAAGGTTGCGGTGGAATCGATCCTGCCATTCAGGCTCAATCTCATGTGTTTCAGCCAGAATGGCAGCTGTAGACCGAATCGCGGCGGCGGTCGACAGCACCTCGTGCATAGAGGCCGCCAAATGCGGGTCATGGGTCAGACGGTCGGACAGGGTTTCAACGGTGCGTTCCAGCGAAACCACCCGGCGGTGCATCTGCGCCAGAACCCCCGCCCAACCGGGAAACCGCCCAGCAAATTCCTCAAGCGCATCAACCTCAGCCTGCTGACCAACTGCGTCTACCGCAGCCTCACGCAGGGCCGAGATTAGGGTGGCTTCGATCCCCTGCGTCAAGACCGAAGGCTCAACCGACAGAGCCGCCGCAATATCGACCAGTAATTTCCCCCCGATCCGGCGGCGATTGTGTTCGATCAGGTTCAGGTAAGAAGCCGAAATACCCACACGGCGCGCCAGTTCGGCCTGACGTAGACCGGCGATCTGACGCCTTTCGCGGATTCGACTTCCTGTCAGCGCGTCCCTCATAGCTGCACTTTCCCTGTCATTACCCGTGGAATTTTCGGAACTCTTGATATATTTCTATTACTTATAGTCCAATTTTCCCACCATCTTTACAACCTTAACAAAATCACAGGTCAAGCCAGGAACATATTCCCGGCCTTCCCCCTTCTCATCCCACTAAAATCCCGGCACCATAGCGGGATGAGCGACCCCGCCTTCGAATATGCCCCAATCGGCCTTGTCGAGCTGGAGAACCGGATCATCCGACGGTGCAACTTGCAATTCGCCCGCACCTTTGGCGGGGAAGAATTCGAGTACCGCAACATGCCTCTGCTGCACCTTTACCCCTCGGTCGCGGATTGGGAACGGATTGGCGCGCGCAGCCTTCAAGTGATGCGTGACACAGGATATTACACGGACGAACGGGTCATGCGGCGGCGCAATGGCGACCTGTTCTGGTGCCGTGCACGCGGTCGGTCCCTAACGCCGGACGACCCATTCCGGCATGGAATCTGGAGCTTTTCCGACATCTCGGAAGAACGCCCCCTGGTCGAGTTGACCACGCGCGAGCGCGAGGTTGCGATCCTGTCCTGCCGTGGCCTGTCAGCCAAGGAAATCGGCGTGGAACTGGGCCTGAGTTACCGCACCATCGAAGCGTACCGCGCCCGGCTGCTGGAGAAATTCGGAGCGCGAAAACTACCGGAATTGGTGGCGAAACTTTCCGGAATGCCGCTCTAGGTTTATTTCCCTACCGAAAACTTAACCAAACCCGGTTCAGACAGGCCGAGACGCGCTTTTCATGGCTGGACGCATAGATTATAACGCTGCGTAATCAGATCAAAGCCCGCAACGCACAGACGGGCCAAGGGGAACCGTCGAGGACACTCATGACAGACACTAAACACGAAGCGGATGTGGCATTCATCAAGGCTCTTGCCGAATTGCTACGCGAAAACGACCTGACCGAGTTGCAGGTCAAACGCGAATATGGCGAAGAAGACAGCCTGAACGTGCGCGTCAGCCGCATGAACCAAGCCGCAGCCGCTCCTGTTCAGGTTGCCGTCCCGGCAGCAGCCCCCGCTGCTGCCCCAGCAGCCGCACCTGCTGCTGCTCCGGCCGAAGCCCCTGCGGCAGCCGAAGACCCCGCCAGCCACCCCGGTGCCGTAACCTCGCCCATGGTGGGCACCGTTTACATGCAGCCCGAACCGGGCGCGCCTGCCTTTATCTCGGTCGGTGCGTCGGTGTCCGAGGGCGACACGCTGCTGATCGTGGAAGCGATGAAAACCATGAACCACATCCATGCGCCGAAATCCGGCACCATCAAGCGTATTTTGGTGGGCGACGGCGACGCAGTGGAATTCGGCACGCCTCTGGTCATCGTTGAGTAAGGCGGGCCCATGTTCGACAAAATCCTGATTGCCAATCGAGGCGAGATCGCCCTGCGCGTCATCCGCGCCGCGCGCGAGATGGGGATTAAGACGGTCGCCGTGCATTCGACAGCCGACAGCGACGCGATGCATGTGCGCATGGCGGACGAGTCGGTTTGCATTGGCCCTCCGCCCAGCCCGCAAAGCTATCTGTCCGTGCCCGCTATCATCTCAGCCTGCGAGATCACCGGCGCGCAGGCGATCCATCCCGGCTATGGCTTCCTTTCCGAGAATGCCGAGTTCGTGCAGATCGTAGAAGATCATGGCATAACTTTCATCGGCCCGACCGCCGAACATATCCGCGTCATGGGTGACAAGATCACCGCCAAGGACACGATGAAAGAACTGGGCGTGCCTTGCGTTCCGGGTTCCGACGGCGGCGTCCCCACGCTGGAAGACGCCAAACGTATCGGCGAGGAATTCGGCTATCCCGTCATCATCAAAGCCACCGCCGGTGGCGGCGGACGCGGCATGAAAGTCGCGATGAACGCGGATGAGATGGAAAGCGCCTTCATGACCGCGCGTGCCGAAGGCAAGGCTGCCTTTGGCAATGACGAGGTCTATATCGAGAAATACCTGACCACGCCCCGCCATATCGAGATTCAGGTCTTTGGTGATGGCAAGGGCAATGCCGTCCATCTGGGCGAACGCGATTGTTCCCTGCAGCGCCGCCACCAGAAAGTGTTTGAAGAGGCCCCCGGGCCATGCATCACCCCCGAGGAACGCGCCAAGATCGGCAAGGTCTGCGCGGACGCGGTGGCCAAGATCAACTATATCGGCGCGGGTACAATCGAGTTCCTGTACGAAAACGGCGAGTTCTATTTCATCGAAATGAACACCCGCCTGCAGGTGGAACACCCGGTGACCGAGGGCATTTTCGGCGTCGATCTAGTGCGCGAGCAAATCCGCGTGGCGGCCGGCGAAGACATGTCGTTTGGTCAAGACGATCTGGAGATCAATGGCCACGCCATCGAAGTTCGGATCAACGCGGAAAAGCTGCCCAACTTCTCGCCCTGCCCCGGCAAGATCACAGCGTATCACGCGCCGGGTGGTCTGGGCGTACGGATGGATTCGGCGCTCTATGACGGCTATTCGATCCCGCCCTACTACGACTCGTTGATTGCCAAGCTGATCGTACAGGGCCGCGACCGGGCCGAGGCGCTAGCGCGTCTGGAACGTGCCTTGGGCGAGCTGATCGTGGACGGGATCGACACCACCGTGCCTCTGTTCCACGCCTTGCTGCAAGAGCCTGATCTTCACAGCGGTGACTACAACATCCACTGGCTGGAGCACTGGCTTGCGGAGAACATGGCCGATTAACACAACCCGGTCGAAGGGCCTTGGCCTTTCGACCGCGGGATGTCCTGCATGAGCCTCTCGCCGGAACTTTTGCTACATGGCTATTCCGTCGGCATTTTTCCGATGGCCGAGCACCGCGACGACCCGGAGTTGTTCTGGGTCGATCCCAAGTTTCGCGGCGTGTTTCCGCTGGACGGGTTTCACATTTCTCGCAGTCTGGCGCGGCGGATGCGCAAATGCGGATTCTCGATCAGCATCAATCAAGACTTCGCTTCGGTGGTCGATGGCTGTGCCGACCGCGCAGATACATGGATCAATAGCGAATTGCACCTGCTCTACCAACAGCTTCACCGCTCGGGCCATGCGCATTCGCTGGAGGTGTGGGACGAATCCGCGTTGGTTGGCGGCGTCTATGGCGTGACCCTTGGCGCAGCTTTCTTTGGTGAGAGCATGTTTTCCCGCCGTACGGATGCGTCGAAAATCGCGTTGGCCTTTTTGATTGACCGGCTACGAAGAACCGGGTTTCAGCTGTTTGACACGCAGTTTTTGACAGCGCACCTGGCCTCGCTGGGCGCAATCGAGATACCGCGCGCGCGATACCGGCAGGAACTAGAAGAGGCAATCAAACTTGAGGCGGACTTTGCCGCGGCTTTGGATCAATCCGCCGAAGGCGTGATACAACGGATAACCCAGACGTCATACCGCGCGTGATCCAGCGCGTTCAACGCTGGAGCTGTTGCAATCATCCAACCGTCAAACAGTTGATCTGTCTTGCCATTTTCCCAAATCGTCAGATAGGCAAAAGCATCACCGGTCGGGTTTTCGGCTGGATATCGGCAGTCGCCCAAGGCTACATCCAGACCAAAGATTGCCTCGGTCTGACCATTTTGCATCTGGACATCCACGGTCTGGCCGCTGACCTTGTCCAACCCGCGCAACATCGCTCCCGGCCCGGATTGGACCTTTTGCTGGGCCGAAACGCCCGTTGCGGCCAACAAGGCCGCGACAAGGGCCGCGCGTCGCATCAGCTGCCGTCCCCGGCAACGAATTTAACCAGCAATGAGATCAGGCTGACCGCGCCCTGCGTGTCGGTAACTTCGTCACCCGGCTCGAAATAAAAGGGCGAACCACCAGGCATTACCTCAACGAAGTTGCCGCCCAGCAGCCCTTCGGAGGAAATCACGATCGCGCTATCATCGGGCACCAGAATGCCGTCCGAGATCGAAAAGGTTGTATCTGCGCGGTAGGTATCGGAATTAAGGGTTACCCCCGTCACAGTTCCGATTTTAACCCCGGCAAGGCGCACATCTGTCCCTACGCCCACGCCCTCCAGCGACCGGAACGAGGCCCCCAGTTCGTACCCTGTACCGCCCTGCGACAGGCCTGTGGATTGGCTGGCATAGATGCCAAACGCAACGGCACAGGCTAAAACAGCGCCGCCAACTAGGACTTCGGTTACGTTATAGCTCGACATAAATTGCCTCGTTTATTCGGGGCTCCAGGCCTCGTAATCGGAACGTTCAATCGGGTCCGGGCGGCGCAGCGACCCAGCCGGTGCATATGCCAGCGCCGAGCCCGTCAGGTTCTCCTGATGCGGTTTTTCCCATGATTTATGGGCCAGCGGCTTGTCGGTCGGTGGTTCATCCCACGTGCGGTGCAGCCAACCGTGCCAGTCAGGATCAATGCGGCTGGCTTCGGCCTCACCATTGAAGATCACCCAGCGCTTGCTGTCATCGGCGTTGCGATAAAAGACGTTACCCTGGTCATCTTCGCCAACCTTCTCACCCTTGCGTGCAGTATAGATCTGCGTGTTCAAGGTCGCCCCGTTCCACCAAGTCACGGCTCGCAAGAGATTGTTCAGGATACCCATGGGCTGCCTCCGGCAATTCTGTTTCCGCAGATATGGACCAAAGGCGCGCCAAGGTCCAGTCTCACAAGGATCACACCTGTCATTCCGGCAGATATGCGGCCACTTCGATTTCAATCCGGTATTTCGGGTCGATCAACCCACATTCGATCATCGTTGCCGCCGGTGGGTTCGCGCCGAATGTCTCGCTCAGGATTGGCCAGCAGGATTCGAACTCGGCCTTGTCAGGCAACATGTACGTCACGCGGACCACGTCAGCAAACCCAGCTCCGGCCTCAGCCAGCGCCTTTTCAATGATCGTCAACGCCGAACGGCACTGCTCGACCACGTCATTGCCTTGCCCGACTGTGCCCGCAACATGGACCCAGCCACCTGCAACAACAGCCCGGCAATATCCGAGTTTGGCTTCAAACTCACCACCGGACGAAATACGTTTGATCATTCCTGCGCCTCACAAGAAAACGGCGCGGAAAACCGCGCCGTATGTGTTTGAAATTAAGCGGTTTACCCGGCTGACGCAGATTCCGCTGCATCCGCATAGATGATGAGCGGTTGCGACTCTGAGGTCACGGCCTCTTCGTTGACCACAACTTCGGTCACGTTTTTCAGACCTGGAAGTTCGAACATCGTATCCAGCAGGATATCTTCCAGGATCGAGCGCAGACCACGTGCCCCGGTTTTCCGTTCGATCGCCTTCTTGGCAATCGCCTTAAGTGCGTCATCGGTAAAGGCCAGCTCGGCATCTTCCAGCTCGAACAGACGCTGGTATTGCTTGACCAGCGCGTTCTTGGGCTTGGTCAGGATAGTAACCAGAGCATCCTCGTCCAGATCCTCAAGCGTTGCCAGAACTGGCAGACGACCGACGAATTCTGGTATCAGGCCGAATTTCAACAGGTCTTCGGGCTCAAGATCTTTGAAAATCTCGCCCACGCCCCGGTCATCATTGTCACGCACATCAGCACCAAAGCCCATGGCCGAACCTTTGCCGCGCTGCGCGATGATCTTGTCCAGACCCGCAAATGCGCCACCGCAGATGAACAGGATATTCGTGGTGTCCACCTGCAGGAATTCCTGCTGCGGATGCTTGCGTCCGCCCTGCGGCGGAACGCTGGCCACTGTGCCTTCCATCAGTTTCAGAAGCGCTTGCTGCACGCCCTCACCCGATACGTCGCGGGTGATCGAGGGGTTTTCGGACTTGCGCGTGATCTTGTCGACTTCGTCAATATAGACGATGCCGCGTTGCGCACGCTCGACATTGTATTCCGACGCTTGCAGCAGTTTCAGAATGATGTTCTCGACATCCTCGCCCACATAGCCGGCTTCGGTCAGGGTCGTCGCATCCGCCATGGTGAAGGGCACATCCAGAATACGCGCCAGCGTCTGGGCCAGCAGCGTCTTGCCGCAGCCGGTCGGGCCGATCAGCAGAATGTTGGACTTCGCCAGCTCAATATCGCTGCCCGCTTTCTGAGCATGGTTTAGACGTTTGTAGTGATTGTGAACCGCAACCGACAGAACGCGCTTGGCGGTGGCCTGACCGATCACGTAATCGTCTAGAACCTCGCAGATATCCTTGGGCGTCGGCACCCCGTCGCTGGACTTCAGGCCACTGGCCTTGGTCTCTTCGCGGATGATGTCCATGCACAGTTCGACGCATTCGTCACAGATGAATACTGTGGGTCCGGCAATCAGCTTGCGCACCTCATGCTGGCTCTTGCCGCAAAAGCTGCAATAGAGCGTATTTTTGCCGTCGCCGCCTGAATTCGTCGCCATGTTATACCTTTCGGGCTTCGTCTCTGCGGCCCCGCCCGGGGCCGCGTTTGCCGCTTGTTGGTGCAGCTTAGGCCACCACCGGGGCGGCTACAATCTCAAAAATGTACCCAACGTGGTCAACACGGGCACAGATTCCTAGGCGTCGTCCCCGTCCATTTTTGCACGGTTTTCGACGATTTCGTCGATATGGCCCCATTCTTTTGCTTCTTCCGGGCTCATGAAATTGTCACGGTCCAGCGCCTTTTCAACCGCCTTTTTTGTCTGTCCTGTATGGCGCACGTAAATGTCATACAGACGGTCCTTCAGCTTTTGCGTCTCGGCCGCGTGGATCATGATGTCACTAGCCTGACCCTGATAGCCACCGCTGGGCTGGTGCACCATGATCCGGCTGTTAGGCAACGAAAAGCGCATCCCCTTCTCGCCCCCGGCCAGCAGAACCGACCCCATTGAGGCCGCCTGACCGATCACCAATGTCGAACATTTCGGCTTGATATACTGCATTGTGTCGTAGATCGACAAACCGCTGGTCACTACGCCGCCGGGCGAATTAATGTAGATCGAGATTTCCTTGTTCGGGTTCTCGGCCTCAAGATGCAGCAATTGGGCCACGATCAAATGGCTCATCCCGTCATGGATCGGGCCGTTGATGAAAATGATCCGCTCTTTCAGAAGGCGCGAGAAAATATCATAGGCGCGTTCGCCACGGCTTGTCTGTTCGACCACCATGGGGACGAGCGTATTCATATAGGTATCAACGGGATCGAACATACGGAACCTGCCTGCTTTGCTATGGATCGGGACAATACCCGAAGAAACGTTACCCGAGTCTTAGTGCTGCCACTGAGGGGCTGCAAGGGGGGCCAAAGACTTCTGTATCTTCTTGTGCAAATGAGACCGTTCGGACTCGAAAAACACGCATCTTGCACACAGAGCCTCACAATCATGTGCAAGCATCATCCCATCACGTCATTTTGATTCATGCATATGGGGGCAATTGGTCAAAATACAGGCAGACGGCCTCCGCACAGCGGAGATCATTGAAAATCGAAAACACTCGCCCGTCGACCGGGCCCACAAGGAAAATATAAATGGCACTGCTCCAGATTTCACAGGATATGTCACCTCAGAACCTCGAACAGATCGCGGGGAACGCAACGGACGCGTCGAACTTCCTGAAAGCCATTAGCCACGAAGGGCGGCTGATGATCTTGTGCCATTTGGTCTCTGGCGAAAAATCGGTCACCGAACTGGAAGAACTTTTGTCGGCGCGACAAGCCGCAGTGTCCCAACAACTGTCTCGCCTGCGTCTTGAGGGGCTGGTCGCGCCCCGACGCGAGGGCAAGGCGATCTTCTACCGTTTGGCAGATGATCGCCCCCGCCGGATGCTGGAACTTGTTTACGAGCTGTTTTGCACCGAAGAAGCAGCCTGAGCGCGGCTCAGGACCCGCTGGCACAATTCACGTAACCCTGCGCCATCCCCAATAGCATCGCCGAGTAATGATCGGTTCCGGGGGTGACGTCGACGCCAAGCGGGTCCAATTCATAAACTCCGGCCCCAGAACCTTCGATCGCTGTCTCGACAAGGCGCGTGTCGTATTGAGGTTCGGCGAAGGCACATTGGATTGAATCCTCTGCTACCTTCTCTTGCAGCGCGGCCAGTCGCGCAGGCCCAGGGTTGGACGCATCGCCGAGACTTACGGAGCCGGATGTTTGCAGCCCAAAACGGTTTTCGAAATACTGATAGGCGTCGTGGAACGTAATAAACCGGTGATCCTGCATCCCAGCGATTTTTGTGGCAATCTGGGCTTCCAACTCAAGCAGCTCCGCATTGGCGCGCTCTGCATTTTCCCTGTAAATGGCGGCGTTCTCCGGGTCTGACGCGGCCAGCGTCTCAGCAATGACATGGACCCAAACACGCCCGTTTGCAGGGTCGAGCCAGGCATGCGGGTCGACGCCGTCATGATCATGACCATGGTCATCGTGGTCTGCGTGGTCGTCATGATCATCGTCGTGGCTGGCGTGATCATCATGATCCTCGTGCGCCGCGTGCTCATCATCTTTGTCATGACCGTCATGATCGTCATGTCCCGCATGTTCTTCATGATCTTTGTGATCGTCATGCCCGGCGTGATCGTCATGTTCTTCGTGTTCATCATGCGAATCGTGACCATCGTGGTCTTCATGTTCGTCATGATCGTGATGGTCATCTGCAACCACGTCGCGGAATTCATACAGCACCGTACCTTCCGCATCCAACAAAGTGACGAGGCGCGCATCGCCAGACAGTGCATCCAGCGGCTTCTCCATCCATGGCGTTAGCTCTTCGCCGACCCAGAACACGACATCGGCCGATTGCAGCGCCCGCGCTTCGGATGGGCGCATGGCGTGGTCATGCGGCGAAGATCCGGCCGGGATGATCAACGCGGGCTCTCCAACACCGTTCATGACCTGCGCGACCAACGAATGAACAGGCGCAATATCCGTCGCTACTTTAGGCGGCTCGGCGACCGCCTGACTTGCCAACACAGAGCCCACAGCACAAAGAACTGACCGTCGCATATTTACCCTCGAGTGATATGTTATTACATTTCTTGGTCGCTTGATATGCCCGACGTTATAACATATCAAGCCAAAAATAATTCGGAGCACCGGATGAGCACCGTCGGTTTCAGACAGCACGATCACGCCCATTGCGTACATACCGCCCTCGCCCAAGCTGAGGCGAAATGCAAAGCAAAACGTTTGCAATTTACGCCAGTTCGACGGCGGGTTCTTGAAATTTTGCTGGAAAAACACAAGGCTATGGGTGCTTATGACATCCTGGCCGTGCTGGCTGCGGAAGGCATGGGGTCACAACCCCCCGTAGTCTATCGGGCACTGGATTTTCTGGTGCAACACGGCTTTGTCCACCGCATTGAGCAGCTCAATGCCTATGCAGCATGCGCGCACCCCACCCATGATCACGTACCAGCCTTTCTGATTTGCCGATCTTGCAAAGCGGTCGCCGAAACCGAAACCGAACTGACGCAGGGCCGTCTGGGCGTTGCTGCAAACACATCCGGCTTTCAAATCGAACGCGTCGTGGTCGAGGCTGAGGGCCTGTGCCCGGAATGTATTGGAACACAGGCGTGACGACCCCACTGATCACTCTCAAGGACCTGACGATCCGGGTGGATGGGCGCACAATTCTGGAAAACGTCAACGCATCGGTGTCCGAGGCCGAGATCGTGACAATTGTCGGTCCGAACGGATCGGGCAAATCGACCTTACTGCGCGCCATGATCGGTGCCATCCCGCCAGCAGAAGGAACAGTCCACCGTGCGCCAAACCTGCGCATTGGATATGTCCCTCAGAAACTGGCTTTGGATGCGGCCTTGCCGATGACCGTGCAGCGTTTCCTCGGCCTACCCCGACGGGTCCCGGCGCAAGAGGCGGTTCAGGCCCTTGAATTGGCAGGTGTACCGGATCTCAGAAACCGGCAAATGACCAAACTGTCCGGCGGGCAGTTCCAGCGTGTCCTACTGGCCCGCGCCCTATTGGAGAAACCCCAAGTGCTTCTGCTGGATGAGGCCACGCAAGGATTGGATCAACCGGGTGCCGCGGCCTTTTACCAACGGATCGAGCAGGTGCGCCGCGATATCGGCTGTGCAGTCGTCATGGTCAGCCACGATCTGCACGTGGTCATGGCGGCCTCGGACCGGGTTCTGTGCCTGAACGGACATATCTGCTGTGAAGGGTCGCCGCGAACGGTTGCTGATGCGCCTGAATACCGTGCGCTGTTCGGCAGTGGCACTAAGGGGACCATGGCGCTCTACCAGCATCAGCACAGCCATTCGCATGACCATGATCACTCGCATGATGAGGCACATTGATGCTGGATGACTTCATGGTGCGCGCAGCGCTGGCTGGTGTTGGCGTGGCGATTGCCGCGGCCCCTTTGGGTTGTTTCGTCGTTTGGCGCCGAATGGCTTATATGGGAGAAGCCACGGCCCATGCGTCGGTCCTTGGGGTCGCGCTGTCGCTAGCTTTCTCGCTTCCGCTTCTGCCCGCGATCCTGGCCTCGGCCCTTACCATGGGTTTGGCCGTAACGTTGTTGCGCGGCAAAGGTTTTGCCATGGACACTTTGCTGGGCGTCATCGCACATACCGCGCTGGCGGCAGGTCTGGTGACGGTGGCGCTGTTGTCAGATGTACGTCTTGACCTGAACGCTTTTCTGTTTGGCGACATTCTGGCCGTGACCAAAGGGGACCTTGCCACCATCTGGATCGGAGGAGCGCTGATCCTGACAGTGATGACACTCAGGTGGTCTGCTTTGCTGGTCGCCACGCTGAACCCCGATCTGGCCTATGCATCAGGCATCGACCCCAAACGCGAGGAGCTTTGGCTGACCCTCGCCATGGCGCTGGCCGTTGCAGTCGCAATCAAAGTGGTTGGCATCCTGCTGATCGCCGCACTGTTGGTCATTCCGGCAGCCGGGGCGCGGTCGCTGGTCAAAACCCCGGAAAGCATGGCTGCTTTCGCCGCCGTGATCGGGTCCCTCGCCGCTTTGGGTGGGCTCGGCGGTGCCTATCTGGCCGACACACCGGCGGGTCCCAGCATCGTCTGTGCCGCCGCTATAATCTTCCTGCTGACCGCGCTTTTTGGCCCTTTCATCCGCAAGGACTGATTCCGCTGCAAAACGCTGGTTTCGCTTTTGAAAAACTGCTAGGCACGGCATAGCAAACACCTATGGAGACACAGATGATCCGCACCGCTCTGATTGGACTGACCCTGCTGGCCCTGACCGCCTGCGAAACTGCAAAAGGCGTTGGTCGGGATATCGAGAAAGCCGGGGACGCAATTACCAACACGGCAAGCGACGTTCAGGAAAACATCTGATCCCCTCCATTTTGGGGCAAGAACTTTGCCGCCCTCAATATATTGTTGAATGATCCAGCATATCGTGGCTATAATAGAGCCACAGGTGCATAGACGCGGCATTGCATATCTGACACGACGTTGGGGTTCTTGTGGTCACACAAGAACCCCTTCTCGCATTTGGCGAAAGGTAAGTGGCAGCCTGATTGCCCAATAGCCTGGGAAAAGGAAAAGGCGTCAGGTGCGCAGACGCGGTCTTTGCATGTGCCCTTGCGGAACACTCCTGACGCCTTGCCGGTTCGGCACACCCGAGGGACGCACCGTTCCAGTTGTCTCGGCCCCCGCAGGAACCGCGACCACCGTGCCACGCTCGTGAAAGCGCGTCACAGCCCGCATCAACCATCTGATAAGGTTTCGAAACGGTCCGGCCATGATGCCCGGACCACCTTGAAACCAGCCGGTAACCCGCTGCGATCACAGAAAAACCCGAAAGTTCCCCATCATCCGCGTAGCCCCTTTGGCCTTTGCGTCCCGCCGTGACCCCTAAAGGCCTTGGCGATAACGAAACTGTTACATCCGATCCGCAGTCCGGCAAGAAAATAGCACCGCAGCATGAAAATTAGCCGTGGATAAAGTGTTGATATCCGCAGGGATGAATTTGTGGACAAGTCTGGAAACCCAGCCGCGAGGGGCTGTTGAGTACGGAAAACTCCCGTCTGTGAAAATGACCTCCTTCGCACCCGTTTCTGCACCCGCAAATGGGTTTCCTGAAGGTGCAGAGGCAGAATCACGTTGCCAATCCGAATCAAACCGCGCAATTCGACCTGAAAAACCAGAGAGCTCGGGCGACAGCATCGAACCACTGCAACACCGCGCTGAAGGTCGCGGGCCCAATCCCCTGCCGCCAAGAGACGCCGCGTATCTGGCGGAAAGGACCAAAAGCCTGTTGCATGTGGGGCGCGCCGCCGCCCGAACCGCCTCCTCCCTGCGGAGACGGGTAGTCCTGAGAAGCGCCCTGACCCGGCCGGAATTACCTACTACGCCGCGGCATACCTAAGCAGCCGGTACCCCCTACAGCCCGTCCGAGTCAGGGTCGCTTCAGTTCACCTGCCGTTCCAGAACGGTGCTGTAGGTCGTTCCACGACGCAGGCTACGGAAATCCGCGTAAATTTTGCCGTCCTCATACCGAGCATCAATCAGCGCATTCACACCGATCTCGGGGTTGGCCGAGCTTTCGACGATGCTGATCCGGGTCGGGTCATCCAGACTGATGGTGCCAGTCGCGTCCATCACCCGCCAGGTCTGAGCCGCATTCGGACGCCACTTACTGGGCCCCCAAAACACATTGTCCTGCTGCTTTTGGATATCCAGAACCCACTCGGCGTTGTTGAACCGAGGCGCGTCCCCGGTCGAGGTCCGGTTCGGCCCGACGGCGGTATAGCTGCCCGTCCACGTCCCGCGCAGGTCCGGCGTATCGGCTGCGGCTGCGGTGGCAAGGCTGAGGCTCGTGGCCAAAGCGGCTGCTCCGGCAGTCATAAATCTGGTCATGGTCTCTCCTCCGTTTGTGTCCGGGCCGATGCTGGCCTGCTCAACAGATTGGGAGGAGGCGGACACGTTACAACATTTGTGAAGGAAGCTTCATGAAGGGTTTAGATTGCGGTTAATCAGGCCCACGCCAAGGCGGTTCCGGCGACAACTAAGGCAATCCCGACCCCTTCTCGCATCGAGAAGTCTTCACCGAACAAGAAGAACGAGGCGATGGCGATCAGCACAACCTCGGCCCCCAGAATGCCGGTATAGATGATGCCCAACCGCTCCTCGCGCAGCGCGGCAAGCTCCAGCGTTGCGGCGGCCAGCAGGGTTGCCACGATCAACAGGCTAAGGCCGAGGCCGGGGATTTTCCACCAGAACTTCATCGAGATCATGGCAATGGAATAGAGACCTGCCGATCCGAGGGCGATTATGGGGACCATGGACATAGGGGCCTCCTGCCGAAGTTGCCGCTAGGTCAAAACTAACAAGTTTTAAAAAGTTGGGCTGTGAGCTGGATCACAGATTCGGATATCCTGTTTGGATTTCAAGTGATTTTACTCAGCCCTCAAGCTTGAAGTGCATAACAGTCCCGCAGAATATTCATATATTCTAATTCGAATTTTCAGGGAGAGGAGCAATGACGACGTTTCACGAAATCGGTCTAACCGGGGTGCGAATTCCTCGAATTGGTTTTGGGTCAACAGGGATAGGTAGCATTCCGCAAATTTATGGCTACGAAGTTGATGAGAATAGGGCGCGAGAAACCTTGCGTACAATACTTACCCGCCCCGACGGGTTTATCGATACCGCCCGCGGCTATGCCATGGGCCGGAGTGAAGACCGCATTGGGAGCGTAATTCGTGAACTCGGTGGTTTGCCAGAAGGCTGTGTATTGTCCACGAAAATCGACCGCGACATGGAGACGAGCGTGTTCGACGCTACCCAAGCTAGGCGATCGCTAGAGCAAAGCTTAATGGCACTCGGCGTAGACAGCGTCGACATCCTTCACCTGCACGACCCGGAATACGCTGGTGATATGTCAGAGATCACGCGCAGCGGAGGTGCGCTGGACGAATTGTTCAAAATCAAAGAGGAAGGCCTTGCAACTGCCGTTGGTTTGGCCGGCGGACGGCTGGACGTCCTGTCGCCTATGTTGCGCGACTGGGACTTCGATGTCGTGATGACGCATAACCGGCACACACTTGTAAACGTGAATGCTTCGCCCCTAATCGAACAAGCCGTTTCCAAGGGTGTCACCGTCTTAAATGCAGCACCCTACGCGGGAGGAATTCTGGCAAGAGGTAGCGCGGTTCACCACTTTTACGTTTACCGGCCGGCAACAGAAGAAATGCTCGCGCCTGTGCGCGCGGTCGAAGATATCTGTGCCCGATACGACATTCCAATGGGCGCGCTGGCGCTGCAATTCTCGCTTCGAGATGCAAACATTGCTTCAACAGTTTGCGGGGTGACGTCGCCCCAGCATGTAAACCAAACGCTTGAGTGGGCCCATTGGGACATACCTGAGGCGGTCTGGACTGAACTCACCGACCTCGGACAATCGGACGCCGATCCAGAATCCGCGTAAACTTAGACAAACCAAGAGGAAGAAATGGACAGCCTTAGCTGTCCATTTTGAGCGCTGAAATAAACGCCTCCTGCGGGATATCGACCTTCCCGAACTGGCGCATCTTCTTTTTCCCCGCCTTCTGCTTATCCAGCAGTTTGCGTTTCCGGGTGGCGTCGCCTCCGTAACACTTGGCGGTCACGTCCTTGCGCAGGGCCGAGAGGGTCTCGCGGGCGATGACCTTGCCTCCGATGGCGGCCTGGATCGGGATTTTGAACATATGGCGCGGGATCAGGTCCTTGAGCTTTTCGCACATTGCCCGGCCCCGCATCTCAGCCCGGTCGCGGTGGACCATGGTCGAGAGCGCATCGACGGGTTCGTCATTCACCAGCACCGACATTTTGACCAGATTGTCCTCTGTATAGCCGGTCATCTGGTAGTCGAAGGATGCGTAGCCCTTGGTCACCGATTTCAGGCGGTCGTAGAAGTCAAAGACGACCTCATTCAGCGGCAGGTCATAGACGACCATGGCGCGGCTGCCCGCATAGGTCAGGTCCAGCTGGATACCACGGCGGTCCTGGCACAGTTTCAGCACGTCGCCGAGGTATTCGTCGGGCACCAGAATGGTCGCCTTGATGCGCGGTTCCTCGATATGGTCGACCTTGGAGGGGTCGGGCATGTCGGCAGGGTTGTGCAGCTCGATCATCTCGCCGTCTTTCATGTAGACGTGATAGATCACCGACGGCGCGGTGGTGATGAGCTCGATATCGTATTCACGTTCGATCCGGTCGCGGATGACCTCAAGGTGCAACAACCCGAGGAAGCCGCAGCGGAAGCCAAAGCCAAGTGCTGCCGAAGTTTCCATTTCGAACGAGAACGAGGCGTCGTTCAGCGCCAGTTTGTCGATCGCATCGCGCAGGTCTTCGAATTCGGAACTGTCGACGGGAAAGAGGCCACAGAACACAACCGGCTGCGCGGGCTTGAAGCCGTCCAGCGCGTCCTCAGTCCCGTTGCGGTCATTGGTGATGGTATCCCCGACGCGGGTGTCGCGGACCTGTTTGATTGAAGCGGTCAGAAAGCCAATCTCACCGGGGCCTAGGCTGTCGACCATCTCCATCTCGGGGCGGAAGACTCCGACGCGGTCGACGTGGTGCAGGGTGTTGTTCGACATGAACTTGACCCGCATCCCCTTTTTCAGCGTGCCGTCCATGATGCGGACCAGGACGATCACGCCCAGATAGGCGTCGTACCACGAATCCACCAGCATCGCCTTGAGCGGCGCGTCCAGATTGCCTTGTGGTGCGGGCAGTTGCTGCACGATGGCTTCCAACGTCTCGTGGATGCCCTGCCCCGTCTTGGCGCTGACCTGAATGGCGTCGGTCGCGTCGATGCCGATCACGTCCTCGATCTGTTCGGCCACGCGGTCACAGTCGGACGCGGGCAGGTCAATCTTGTTCAGCACTGGCACGATCTCATGATCGGCGTCGATGGCTTGATAGACATTC
Organism: Ruegeria lacuscaerulensis; assembly: GCF_013034685.1. Classification (GTDB taxonomy): domain Bacteria; phylum Pseudomonadota; class Alphaproteobacteria; order Rhodobacterales; family Rhodobacteraceae; genus Ruegeria; species Ruegeria lacuscaerulensis_B. The sequence goes on from NZ_WQGO01000001.1 coordinate 642,766, forward strand.
GCCAGCGTCTGCGCTTCGACCCCTTGGGTCGAGTCCACAACCAGCAAAGACCCTTCGACCGCACGCATGGACCGTGAGACCTCATAGGCAAAGTCCACGTGGCCGGGGGTATCGATCAGGTTCAGCACATATGCCTCGCCATTGTCGGCGGTATAGTCGATGCGGACCGTGTTGGCCTTGATGGTGATGCCGCGTTCCCGCTCGATATCCATGCTGTCGAGCAGCTGTTCCTTCATGTCGCGATCCTTGACCGTTCCGGTCTCTTGGATGAGCCGGTCAGCAAGGGTGGATTTGCCATGGTCGATATGCGCGACGATGGAGAAATTGCGGATATGAGCGAGGTCTGTCATAGCGACGGGATATGGTTCGAAAACGGGCGCTGGTCAAGGTAGGACCGCACCCGGCAAACCCCTTTGTTTCCGGGTCTGCTGCTTATGAAGCCAACTCGTTTTTGATCAGTTCGGCATTCATCCAATGCGTGTCGCTTTGCACATGGTCTTCGCGCACGTATTTCGCCAGGTGCGTTGGCATATCCCGCTCTGGGAATGCTGCAAAGTCTCGAACGACGAAACCCTCTTGCCTCTCCAGATCAAGATCGGAAAGAACCGTGCTGACAACCTGATCCGAAAACCGCCCGCGATACAGTTCTGGGACGGATGCGATCCCAAGTTCGGCAAAGCGCAAGAGAGTCGCGTCCCAGGCCTGAACCTCCTCCTGCTTAATCCACGCAAAACCCAGAAAATAGGATGGCAACGCGCGGTACGCTATAGAGTGGCGCGCAAAGAGATATTCGCCAACTATGCGCTCATCCCCGGCCAGTTGAGGCGAGATTCCAGCCGCAAAGGCTTTCATCCAATCGCGCGACGGATGGTATCGGGCATCAAGGCTGCGCGGATGGCAGCCCTGACTGTGGATTGTCGTATTCTCACCGTCCATTTTCTCGGTAAAGACAACCTCATTTGCGGCAATCAACCCGCCGACACTGCGCATGATCTTGTCATCGCTGGTGGCCCCGGGGGATTGCGGCAAATGGAATGTGCGGCCGTATTTCTTAAGCATTTTAGTTTCAAATCCGATGGTTTGCCTTAGCAAAGGCGACTTTGTTCCACTGCGCAATCACAATTTTGCAACGCCTGATTGATCCCGAATCCAGTTTGATTCATACTCTGTCGAAAGCCGAGAGGGGCGCAAGATCCCTCCGGGCAGGCAAAAACGAGGCATGAGCATGAAAAAGTTCTTCCTAATCGCATTCTGTGCTGCGTCCGTGGCAAGCTCTCCGTTGGCTGTTGAGGCCGCGCAAATCAAGCGGGCGTGTCTGGCATCGGACCGGTCGGCAGCGACACGGGATCGGTGCACCTGCATTCAGCGCGTGGCCGATCAGGCGCTGACGCGCAGCGACCAAAAGACCGTCTCGAAATGGTTCGCTGATCCTCATAAGGCGCAGGAGTTGAAGATGTCGCGCAGCGCGCGCGATGATGCTCTTTGGGATCGGTATCAGAATTTCGGCCAGATGGCGCAGGCGATCTGTAGCTAAACACCTCAGCATCCTTGACCTGACCCGCCCTGCGCCCCAGAAAAGGCGCAATGAAAGAGGTGTTCGATGGTGATGAAAGGGCTTACTCTGCGGGGACTTGAAGTGTTCGAGGCCTTGGCGCGCACCGGTTCGGTGGCGCAGGCGGCCGAGATCACCGGGCTCAGCCAGCCGTCAGTCAGTCAGCAATTGCGCAATCTGGAAAACGCATTGGGCACCGAACTGGTCGACCATGGACGTCGCCCGATGCGGCTGACGCAGGCTGGGCGCAGCTTTCTGGCACGCGCCGAGACCGTCTTGGCCGAGTTACAAATGGCCCAGAGCGAATTGACCGTGATGGATCTGGGCCATCTGACTACCCTGTCCATCGGGCTGATCGACGATTTCGACAATGACCTGACTCCCCGGCTGGCGACATTGCTGGCCGACAGCCTGACGCGTTCGAAGTTCAAGCTGATCACCCTGCCCAGTCTTGACCTGTTCGCCGACCTAGAAGCCCAGCGCCTGCACATGGCTGTATCAGCGCATTCCGGTGAAGTGCTTGAAGGCGTAGCCGAATACCCGCTGGTGCAGGATCCGTTCATTCTGGTCACTCCAAAAGGAGCGCAGGATGCGGTGCAGACCCTACCCTTTCTGCGCTACGCCCGTGAACAGCTTATCAGCCGCCAGATCGAGGCCCAACTGGCCCGTCAGAAACTGGAGTTCGAGGAACGGTTCGAGATCGGCTCACATCTTGCGCTGATGGCGATGGTTGCGCGCGGCCTTGGCTGGGCCATCACCACGCCCTTGGGGTTCATGCGCGCCGCCCGGTTCCATGACGGCCTAGAGGCGCACCCAGCCCCGTTTGGGGACTTCTCGAGGATGATTTCCCTGTTCACCCGCACCGATTGGTCCGATCAGGTCCCGCAAGAGGTGGCCGATATGATGCGCCGCCTGATGCGCAGCCAGATCGTGGACCCGGCGCTATCGCAACTGCCGTGGCTGTCAGACAGGCTCAAGGTGATGGGCTAACCCCGCAGATGCGCCTCAAGGCCTTCAACGGCTGCTTCAATCAGGTCCAAGGCTCCATCAAAATCGCGGGTATAGTAGGGATCAGGCACATGGTCCGCACCAGTTTGCGGAGCAAAATCGGTCAGCAAACGAACCGGAGTGTCACTTCCCGCAGGGCGCAGATGCTCGATATTCGCGATATTGTCGGCATCCATTCCGATGATCAGATCGAACCGGTGGAAATCCTCGGCCACAAATTGCCGCGCCCGTAGATCGTCCAGCTTGATCCCACGCCCCCGCGCCGCCTTTTGCATCGGCCCATAAGGCGGATCACCGATATGCCAGCCCGAGGTCCCGGCGCTATCGGTGAAAAAATGGGGCGCACGGGCACGAAAAGCACCTTCGGCGGCAGGGGAACGACAGATATTGCCCAGACAGACAAACAGGATACGGTGGCTCATCGGGCAAAGTGTAGCGCGTGAGGCAAAGATGGGAAAGATCGTCATTTTGACAGGGGCCGGAATTTCAGCCGAAAGCGGTTTGGGCACATTTCGCGACGAAGGCGGTCTGTGGTCCCAGCACCGGATCGAAGACGTCGCCACGCCCGAAGGCTTTGCACGTGATCCAGCGTTGGTTCACGGCTTTTACAACGCCCGCCGTATTCAGGCTGCCAAAGCGCAGCCCAACGCTGCCCATCTGGCGCTCGCCCGCCTGCAACGCGACTTTCCGTCGGAGGTTGTGATCGTCACCCAGAATGTTGACAACCTGCACGAGGCTGGCGGGGCCAAAAACGTCCTGCACATGCACGGCACGCTTGCAGGAGCACTCTGTGCCACTTGCGATCATCGCTGGACTGCCCCACCCGAGATGTCCGTGGGCGAGGTTTGCCCGGCCTGCGCCGCCCCCTGTGCCCGACCCGACGTGGTCTGGTTCGGCGAGATGCCATATCACATGGACCTCATTTACGACCACTTGGCAGGGGCGACCGTTTTTGCATCAATCGGCACGTCAGGTCAGGTCTACCCGGCGGCCGCGTTCGTGCACGAGGCCGCCTTGGCCGGAGCGCGAACGGCTGAACTGAACCTTGATCCCTCGGATGGCGCCTCGCGGTATGATGAAGTCATTCTGGGCCCAGCCACTCAGATCGTGCCGCAGTGGGTCGACGGATTGCTGACACATTCCTAACCTGCGGTTGAAAAACGATTTATTTTGGGGCTGAATAACCCTGCCAATACCGGAGGCCCCAATGACCGACCCGAACAACCCGCAGCCAGAGATCCTTGAGGCACACAGCATGGACAGCCGCGATGCGCTGGGCGATCAACTGGCCAATCTGTGGTGGACCTTCCTGCTGCGCGGCCTTCTGGCAGGCGCGCTGGGAATTGCAGCGCTGTTCTGGCCCACGGGTAGTATCGCACTACTGCTGCGGCTGGTGGGGGTGTTGCTGGTATTGGATGGCGGCCTCACCCTGCTGGGGTTCGGGCGGCGCGGCCTGATCGGCGGTGTTGGCGTCGGCGCGCTGCTGATCGGTCTGGTACTACTGATCTGGCCCGAAGGCGTCGCGCGCTTGACCTTTTTCCTGCTGGGCGCATGGGCGCTGATCGTGGGGATCGGCGCGCTGATGGCGTGGCGACAAATGCCCGAACGCAACCCAGATGCGGGGACTGTTCGCAATTCGGGGATCGTTGCCCTAATCATCGGGCTGGTCCTGTTGTTTTGGCCCGGTAGTGGCATGGTCGCGCTTGGCTGGGCGATCGCCTTCTCGGCCCTGGCCTTCTCTGCCGTCATGTTCTTTCTGGCAGCCCGCTTCAAACGCGCCCATGACCGGGTCGCCCCGCGTGTCGTTAACCGCTAAGGCGCAAACAGGCCGGGTTTTACCCGGCCTGACGCATGGATGACGGCCGCATCGCGGCCCGAAGACAGGCGTAGGCCTAGTTAGAATGCGACCCGTGGCCGCCCGTATCGTGACGTTCCAAATCGACGGGAACCTCGATAACGACCTCACCGGCTTTTTCGAAGATCAGCGTCACAGGAACCGTCTCACCTTGTTCGAACGGAGCGGCAAGTCCCATGAACATCACGTGATCACCGCCGCGTTTCAGTATATGCGACTCGCCCGCCGGGATCACAAAGCCTTCCTCAACATGGATCATCTTTGCGACGCCATTCGCGTCGATTTGATGCGTGTGCAACTCGACCCGTGCCGCCGCGTCGGATTGCACACCGATCAGCCGGTCCTCGGCATCGCCACTGTTTTGGATCACCATAAAGGCCGCCCCGGCCTTGGCTGCTTTACCGGCCGAACGCGCATAGGCATCCTCGACCGTGATAGTGTCCTGCGCCATAGCGGCAGAAGCAAAGGTAACAGCGGCCAGCACCGCCATGAATTTGGATGAAAAGGGCATTGCGCCTCTCCTGACTTGAGAATTTGAACGAACTGATTTTGCGATCAAATCCGGGCCGGAGGCGCGCGCGCCGGATGATGTGGACGGGGTGCCGCGATCAGATTTCCGCGCGTGCGTGCCGGCACGGCAACCTTGGGGCGCGGCGCAGGCGGAACGTCCACATGCGGCGCGTCAATCGCCCCCAGCAATGTCAGCGCATAGTCCGGACAATAGTGCGGCGGTTGCGTCGGTTGCCCTTCGGCATCCATATAGACCACCACCGGCCCCGTACCCGTACACAGCACCATCTGCCCAACAGCGGCATCCACCCCGCGCGAGGCCGCAACGCTCTGACCGGTCAGGACAACCAGCAGCGATAGCATGTAAGGCAAGAGATATTTCAGAACGGGTCTCACTCTGACCCACGGTATAAGCCCGAGGGAAAGCGGGCTTCAAGCACAATCGGCAGCGCTAGAAGCCCTTGGTTTGAAATGAACCGTCAGCGGTCCAATTCCGGTCGTTTTACGGACCCTTTGGTCAAGCTCGTATGCAGCCGGTTCACCTGACGTTGCATCCGAAAACCTGTCCCAAAGGTATTGCCGAAAAAACCGGTCAACAGGGCAAGAAAATCGTAGGATTTGAAAGACATGAGAGTGAACTCCGCCAGATGAATATGACTAAGCTTAACCCTACGTCAGCCAACTGTATGTGAACATTGTCACGCTGGAAGTGCTTTTCTCGTAATGCCCTGACTACAAACGAAAAGACCCCACACCGGACAGGTGCAGGGCCAAAATTCGCAGATCGGAAAAAGCTTAGGCGGAGGCCTGTGCCTTAGCGATTTCTTTTTTCACTTTCAGCGCGTTGGCCGACAGCTCTTCGTCCTTGGCTTTGGCCAGGAACGCGTCCAGACCACCGCGGTGGTCGACCGAGCGCAGCGCAGCCGCCGAGATGCGCAGCTTAACGCCGCGGCCCAGAGCTTCGGACTGCAAGGTGACGTCGTTCAGGTTGGGCAGGAAACGACGACGAGTTCTGTTTTTGGCGTGGCTGACATTGTTGCCAGTCATCGGGCCTTTTCCGGTCAGTTCGCAACGGCGCGACATGGTTTCTTCCTTTGTTTCTGGAGGCCAGGCAAAACGCCCTCGGCCAAATCACAAGGGGCACAACCCGAAGTCGCGCCCGAAAACTGGTTGGATGCGTTTAGTGGGAATCGCCGAGAGGGTCAAGACGGATCAACGGAATTCTTTGACTTTGCTGCATGACGCCGGGGCGCACCAGTCACATCATGGTTTTGTCAGGAAAATTCGCAAAAAGAACACCCCACTGATAGCCCCCTAAACCAGATGAGACAGCATCTGTTGCGCAGCAGCAGCCGGGCTGAGCACCCCTTGCGCGACTTTGGCATTCAACGATGCCATTTCAGCTTTGGCCTCGGACGTTTCCAGCCTGGCCAGCAGGGCATGGCGCACCTCCTGATCGAACCAGAAACAGGCTTGATCGGACCGGTTCGCTGCCCATTGACCTGTTTCACGGCGCCATTGGCTAAGCGCCTGCATCTCGACCCAAGCCTGTTCCAACCCGTGTTCTTCGACGGCTGAAACCGTCATTGCCTTGGGAAAGCCCTCAGGGTCCTGCGGGCGCTTGCGCAATAGCCGCAATGCTCCCGCATAGTCAGCGCAGGTACGGGTCGCGGTGGCCTTGAGGTCCCCATCCGCCTTGTTGACCAGAATCATATCCGCCATTTCCATGATGCCGCGCTTGACCCCCTGCAACTCGTCCCCGCCCGCCGGTGCGAGCAAGAGCAGGAACAAGTCCGACATCTCGGACACCACGGTTTCGGATTGCCCCACGCCAACGGTCTCAATCAGAACCACGTCGAACCCTGCGGCCTCGCACAGGGCGATGGCCTCGCGGGTGCGACGGGCCACACCACCTAAATGGCTTTGGCTTGGGGACGGGCGGATAAAGGCGGCGCGTTCGCGGCTCAGACGCTCCATCCGGGTCTTGTCGCCTAAAATGGACCCGCCGGACCGGGCCGAGCTGGGATCGACCGCAAGAACAGCAACGCGCAGCCCCTGCCCGATCAACATCATGCCGAAGCTTTCGATAAATGTGGATTTGCCAACGCCCGGCGTGCCCGACAGCCCGATGCGCAGCGCCTGCCGCCCGGAATTGGCCAGACGCGCCAATAGTTCACCCGCCTGCGCCCGGTGGTCAGCACGGCCGCTTTCGACCAAAGTGATCGCGCGGGCCAGCGCACGCCGGTCCCCGTCCAAAATCCTGTCACTCAGGTTGTCTATGTCCATTTTCGTCCCAACCTCCTGCGGCTCCACTAATTGCCGTCGCCACAGCCGATTTGTCCAGACCGGACTGTGCGAAGACCCCGCTGGATGCCAACAAGCTGAGCTGTTTTTGTGACCCTGGCGTCTAGTTTCTGTCCCCTTCACCGTCGCTGCTCAGGCCCAGCGTGCGGACCCGCTTTGGGTAAAGGCGTGCGAGATAGGCCTCTCCTCTGACGAAACCGGTGCAGAGGAACTGGACGCCGCCCGGCGCTTGGCGGATAAAGCCTGCATGACTCGACTACCAATCGACGACACCATTCCTGAACTGCTGACTGCCCTAAAATCCGCAGGGCGGGCCGTACTGCAAGCGCCTCCGGGCGCGGGTAAGACGACCCGGGTCCCTCTGGCGATGCTCGAGGCGGGGTTGTGTGACGGCAAGATCGTGATGCTGGAACCGCGCCGTCTGGCCGCCCGTGCGGCAGCGGAACGCATGGCCGAAACGCTGGGCGAACGTGCGGGGCAGACGGTGGGCTACCGGGTACGGGGCGAAGCGAAGGTGTCGGCCAACACCCGGATCGAGGTCGTGACCGAAGGCATCCTGACCAGGATGCTACAATCCGAACCCGACCTGCCCGGCGTTGGCGCGGTGATCTTTGACGAATTTCACGAACGGTCCCTGAATGCCGATTTGGGACTGGCGCTGTGCCTTGAGGTGACAGGCGCGTTGCGCGACGATCTGATCCTTTTGGCCATGTCTGCCACGTTGGACGCCGAACCTGTCGGGCGGTTGATGAACGCGCCACTAGTAACCTCGTCCGGCCGCAGCTTTCCGGTTGAAACACGCTGGCTGGACCATCCTTTGGGCACGAAGGCGCGACGGCTGGATGCTCTGGTCGATCTGGTGGTGCAGGCCGAACGCGAAACAACCGGCGGGATGTTGGTTTTCCTGCCAGGCGAGGGCGAGATTCGCCGCGCCGAAAACGCCTTGGCCGGGCGCTTGCCCGATGTGTGTGTTGTGCGCCCCCTATTCGGCGCGATGCCCTTCGCCGCCCAACGCAAGGCGATTGGTCCGGTCGAGACGGGGCGCAAGGTCGTTCTGGCCACGTCGATTGCCGAAACCTCTCTAACCATTCCCGACATCCGCGTTGTGGTCGATATGGGACAGGCACGGCGGGCGCGGTTTGATCCGGGATCAGGCATGTCGCGGCTGGTAACGGAACGGGTCACACGCGCCGAGGCAACCCAACGCACGGGCCGTGCCGGACGCGTGGCTGAAGGCGTTTGCTATCGCTTTTGGTCCAAAGGCGAAGAGGGCGCCCTTTCCACCTACCCTCCGGCCGAGATCGAGGCAGCCGACCTGACCGGTCTGGCGCTGGAACTGGCGCTTTGGGGGGCAGAACCGGGCGATCTGGCCTTTCTGACCCCTCCGCCCGAAGGCACGATGTCTGAGGCCCGCGCCTTGCTGACCATGCTGGGCGCACTGGACCGCAAGGGGCGGATCACCGATCACGGTCGCGCGCTGGCCGCCCTGCCCCTGCACCCAAGGCTGGGACATATGCTGGAACGTGCCGGGCCGGACGCCGCCGCTCTGGCCGCGTTGATGGCCGAGCGCGACCCGCTGCTTGGCGCGCCTGTTGATATGTTGTTGCGGCTTGAGGCCTTGCGCGACCCGCGCGCATTTCAACGCAACCGCGTCTGGCAAGTAAATACGGGTGCGCTTGATCGCATCAAGGCCGAGGCCAAGCGGTTGCGCAGCAAGGGCAGCCCATCCGACCTGAGCCCCGCCGCCATGGCCGCGCTGGCCTATCCCGACCGCATCGGCCAACGCCGCAAAGGCGATGAGCCGCGCTATGTCTTGTCGGGTGGCAAGGGAGTGGTGCTGGACAGCACGGACACCCTGGCCGCAGCCCCCTATCTGGTTGTCACCGACACCGACGGCAATCCGCGCGAGGCGCGCGTGCGCATGGCTGCGCAGATCTCGGAACGTGAAATCCGTGATCTCTTCGCGGATCAGATCGCCTGGGTCGAAAGTTGTGCGTGGTCCAAACGCGACCGCCGCGTCATCGCCCGCAGGCAGGAACGGCTGGGCGCGATTACCTTGGATGACCGTATCTGGAAGGACGTGCCCGACGAAACCTTGGCACTGGCGATGTTGGACGGTGTCCGCGACCTCGGACTGCGGCTCGAAGGGGCCTCCGCCCGGCTGGCGGCGCGGGTCGAACTTGTCCGCGCCGAAGGTGCCAACCTGCCCGATTTCTCAGCCGAGGGGTTGATGAAAACTCTAGAAGACTGGCTGCTGCCCATGCTGTCAGGCGTGCGTTCGGCCGAGGACTGGAAGCGGTTTGATCTGCTGCCTGCCCTGCGTGTACGGCTAGACTGGACCCAGACGCAGGAACTGGACCGACGTGCGCCGGGCGCGTTTCAGACGCCGTTGGGCCGCAAGGTACCGATTGATTATGGCGGGGCGATCCCGGAAATCTCGGTCCGGTTACAGGAACTGTTCGGTGTCACGCGCCATCCGGTTGTCGGAGGCGAACCGCTGAAGATCACCCTGCTGTCCCCGGCCCAACGCCCCATTCAGATCACACGCGACCTGCCGGGGTTCTGGGCGGGCTCCTACGCTGATGTCCGAAAGGACATGCGCGCGCAATACCCCAAACACCCCTGGCCCGAAGACCCCACACAGGCCGACCCAACCTTGCGTGCGAAACGACGCAATTAGGCCTGCCCCTCCGGTTTATTGAATATATCTTCTTTCGTTGTTATTTGACCGCTTGAGGAGGCGCTCGGGCAGGCCGGCGTAAAAAATACATGTCACATTGGTTGCGAAATACCTGGGAGGAGATCCTTCGCCCCCTGTTCCTGCGTCCCCGCAGGGTGCAGGTCGCAGCGTTGTGCACGCGCCAAACCGATAGTGGGATCGAGGTGCTACTGATCACCAGCCGTGACACCGGTCGCTGGATCATCCCAAAGGGCTGGCCCATGGATGGCAAAGACGGTGCTGAAACGGCTGCGCAAGAGGCATGGGAAGAGGCCGGCGTTCAGGCCGCACATATCCACCGGGACCCGGTGGGGCGCTATACATATGACAAAAAGCTAAACGACGGATCTTTGCTTCCGGTTCTGACCAGCGTGTACCGAATTGAGGTAGAGGAGTTGGCGGACGAGTTCCCGGAGCTCGGCCAGCGCGAGCGGCACTGGGTTCGCCCGTCCGACGCGGCAGAGCGGGTGAACGAGCCCGAATTGCGTGCGCTTCTTCGTCGGTATTAACACATTCGCAAGCCCTGAAAGGGCAGAAGGTTGAATAGCAGGCCCGAACCTTGTATCGGCCTGCGCTAGCCCGCAACCACTTGCAAAACCCAATGACTGAAATCCACACCAACAGCCGATGGAAGGCGCTGGACAGCGACCTGCACCGCATTTCGCGTATTGAACACGCGAATGCGTTCGTTGCGCGCCCGCTGCTGGCCTCCGGCGTTGCGTTGGCCTTTGTGGTGTTGGCGGGATTGACCGCTGCAGTGTTGTTTGGGCAGGCCGACGGGCGTCTGGTTGTGGTCGCAGCCGCCGTATTCGGCGCCTATATGGCGATCAATGTGGGCGCCAACGATGTCGCCAACAACATGGGCCCCGCCGTGGGCGCCAACGCGTTGCCGATGGGTGTCGCCATCACAATCGTCGCCATCGCCGAAAGCGCAGGTGCGCTGCTGGCCGGGGGTGATGTCGTGACGACTATTTCGCGCGATATCGTACATCCGGCTTCGGTCACAACAGAAGCGCACTTTATCTGGGCCATGTTGGCGGCCCTGATGTCGGCGGCGTTGTGGGTCAATATCGCCACTTGGGTGAGGGCCCCGGTTTCGACCACGCATTCGGTCGTTGGGGGCGTGGTCGGCGCAGGCGTCGCAGCCGCAGGTCTGAGCGCCGTGAACTGGAGCACCGTCGGCACCATAGCACTCAGTTGGATGGTCTCGCCCGTGATTGGCGGCGCGGTCGCCGCCATGTTCCTGGCTTTTATCCGCGCGCGCATTCTGCGCCAGGACGACAAAATCACCGCCGCGCGCCGCTGGGTTCCTATTTTGGTGGGGCTGATGGCAGGTGCTTTTGCGACCTATATGTCGGTAAAAGGGTTAGAGCGGGTCGTCCAAGTTGATCCTGTCATCGCATTGAGCACCGGTGGAGGTTTGGGGCTTTTTTTCTGGCGACTTACGATCCCATGGGTGCACAGGCGGACCCGCAACATAGAGAACCGCCGCCGGGCGATGAAATCTCTGTTTGGCCTTCCTCTGATCATCGCTGCCATTTTCCTCAGCTTCGCGCATGGGGCAAATGACGTGGCGAACGCGATCGGCCCTTTGGCCGGGATCGTCCACGTGTCTGAATTCCACGACCTTGCCGCCACGGTAGCCGTGCCGCAATGGATCATGCTGATCGGCGCGTTTGGTATCTCTTTCGGTTTATTCCTGTTTGGTCCGCGCCTGATCCGCATGGTGGGTACCCAGATCACGAAACTGAACCCGATGCGTGCCTTTTGCATCGCCCTCGCCACAGCTCTGACCGTCATTCTGGCCAGTTGGCTGGGCTTACCCGTGAGCACCACCCATATCGCTATCGGCGCAGTATTCGGGGTGGGTTTCTTCCGCGAATGGGAGACAGATCGCCGCTGGAAAAAGTCCAACCAACAGCGCCCGCCTGAACAACGACGTGCCCGCGAGGAACGCCAACGCCGCAAGCTTGTCCGCCGGTCGCATTTCATGACGATCCTTGGGGCGTGGATGGTGACAGTACCCGCCTCGGCCGTCATGTCGGCGATGATCTTCGGCCTTCTGACGGCCTTCCACTAATCCACAGCGCGCCTGACCTGATCAACGGATAAAGGCTGATCCTGCGCCTCTTCGATCAAAGCCTGCACACCCGCGCAATAAGGCGTCGCCACGCCATGCTGCACTCCGAGGCGGATAATCTCGCCTTGCAGGCTGTCGATCTCGGTAACGCGCCCGGCCATCAGGTCATATGCCATAGAGGTGCGCGCATTAGGATCTATCGTCAGCATCCGCGCCGCAATTTTTGAAAACAACGGCGTCGGCAGGCGAAGAACATGCGGAATAGCCCAAGCAGGCAACGGTGTGGTCGATGCAACGGGATGATCCGCAGCCCTGAGAACAGCCAGAGCCTCGGCCATTTGGTCGGCCATAAGCTGACGCCAGTTCCGGTCCATCAACTGCTGTTTCAACGTCATCCCGGACAAGGCGTTCAGCGCATTGTTGAGGTTGATGACCAGCTTGCCCCACTGAACGGCCTCGATCCTGTCGCTTTCGACAACAGGCAATTCTGCAGATCCCAGCGCCTGCCCCAAACCTCCTGCGCCGGATTGGATGACAATCTCGCCCGAGGTGGCCCGGTGAAACCGCCCGCCCTCCATAGGAACAACGTTGAACGGCACCATTCCGGCGCGGACATCCTGATCGGGCAAGGCAGCGCGCAGTACACGCGCATTCTCGATCCCGTTTTGCCAGGACAGCACTACCGACTGCGGCGCATATTGCCCAATCAGCGCAGCCATATCTGCCGTCGCTCCGGATTTGACGGTGACGATGACCACCTCGGCATCTGCCATGCACACCGGATCCTCGGCTAGAGTCAAAGTGTCAATGTGCCGGTTCTGCCCGGCAAAATCCGTAAGGGTCAGGCCATGTTCCCGGATCGGATCCAAAACGCGGGCACGCCCTAGCAGAGTGACCTCGAGACCGGCACTAGCAAGCAACCCGCCGCAATAACACCCGATACTGCCTGCACCCGCTATGGCGATTTTCATGGCGCCCTCCCCTTCAGACAAGAATTGCCGGGATAGGCCACTGGGGCAAGGTCACGTGACGTGCCGTCACCGCGCCAATCTGGGCTTCGTGCGTGCAAGCTGTTCAGAAATCTCGATATATTCGGCGTCATCTCCGGGGGGCAGTTGAAAAGCACCCTTCGCCCAATCGGCGGCCTGCCATTCCCGCGTGGCGGTCTCGATCTTTTCCTTCGAGGATGAGACAAAATTCCACCAGATATACCGATCTTGCCCCAATGTTGCGCCCCCTAACAGCATCAGCCGCGCCCCTGCTGGTCCTGCCCTGACCGAAAGGCGATCGCCTGGCCGGAACACCATCATGCGGCCGGCTTCGAAAACGTCGCCTGCAACCTCGACCGAGCCCTGCGTCACGTAGACGCCCCTATCCTCGTGATCGTCGGGCAAGGGAATGGCCGCGCCGGGGTCAAGTTGAACATCCAGATAAAAGGTCTCGGACAGCATGTTTACGGGGCTGGACGCGCCATAGGCCGATCCAAGGATGAGCCTCGCACTGACCCCTGTGTCCTGAATATGCGGCAACGCACCTTGCTTGTGATGTTCGAAATCGGGGGCCATATCCTCGTGCTGGTCCGGCAGTGCGATCCAGGTCTGGATGCCGAACAGACTGTGCTTTTTGCCGCGTGTTTCGGCGCTTGTGCGTTCCGAATGGGTCACACCGCGCCCCGCTACCATCCAGTTCACCTCGCCTGGATAGATCATCTGATGGGTGCCCAGACTGTCGCGATGTTCGAATTCACCCTGATACAGGTAAGTCACGGTACCCAGCCCAATATGCGGGTGCGGGCGCACGTCAATGCCACCATCGGTGATAAATTCCGCCGGGCCCATCTGGTCGAAGAAAATAAATGGTCCGACAAGCTGACGTTTTACCGAAGGCAGCGCCCGTCGCACCTCAAACCCGCCGAGATCGCGAGCCCGAGGAATGATCAGTGTTTCAAGCGCGGCGCTCTCAGACTGGCATTCGGGGCTGTGGGTGGGGTTCCAACTCATTCCGGTGTCCTCAGTTGCAAACTTAGGTTCTGTTCGTGGATGCAAAATATACCCCAAAAAACATCATTAATACTGCAATTTTTGCACATAACTAGTGCGCATTGCGAGTTACATCATTTCATTGCAATTATGTTATCACATACCATTCGTTTAGTCGCGGCAAAGAAACCCTGCTCCGAACGCCCAGAAGTGGCCCCCGCATCCTCGAGCCACTTCACAATTCGCATATCCTCCTCGGAATAAGCTGAGATCGTGCTATTTTATATCTAGCGTCAAACCGCAGGAGGATTGCATGACCGGTTCGCCCCTCAATCGTCGTTCTCTGATCGCAGGAGGCGGGGCTGTGTTGGCCTCGGGCCTTTTGGTTCCTGCTCGCGCCAAAGGGTTGGCGCCGACGCCGTCGATGCGCGGAGGATCAAACAACTATCGCCCCGGCGCTCCTGTGGTCGAACGGATTGGTGGCGGCGGGTTCTGGATGACGGGTACCGTGCGCCGCGCAGGTGACGGTGCCCCTCTGCCCGGTCAACGCATTCAAATCTGGGCGCACACAACCGAAGGTCATGAGCGCGACCCCCAAAGCCACGGCGCAACCTTAACCGACGCGGAAGGTGCGTTCCGGCTGGAGATGCCGCAGATCGTGCCTGCTTTTGGGCAACCGCATGGGCATCTGGCCTATGATAGCGGCGAATTCGAGACGGTTTTCCTACGCCCTGTGATGTCCAGTGCACGGGACAAAACCCTTGCGGTGCATTTCGTGTTGCAACCGATCTAAGTGGCTCGTCGCACCGCATTGGTCTGGGTGGCCTTGTTTGTTGCGCTTTTGGTGCCAGTCATTGCTGCTGGCTTCAGCCCCTATCTGGCCTGGCGAAGCCCTATCTACATCGTTGCAGGTTTCGCGGGGGTGCTGTCGCTGAGCTTATTGTTGTTGCAGCCGCTATTGGCCTCAAAAGCTCTACCGGGAGTAACGCCACTTCTCAGCCGCCGCCTGCACCGCTGGGTTGGCCTGATTTTGATCGGTGCCATCATCATCCACGTCGCCGGGTTGTGGATCACCAGCCCGCCGGATGTTGTAGATGCTTTGACCTTCACATCACCCACTCCATTCTCAGTGTGGGGCGTCATCGCCATGTGGACTGCATTCGTGGCTTGTGGGTTGGGCGTTTTGAGGCAGCGGCTGGCCCTGCGGTTTCGCATCTGGCGGCTTTTGCACACCGTTTTAGCCTCTGTGACAATTGCCGGGACCGTCGCTCATGCGCTCCTGATTGAAGGCACGATGGAGGTTGTGACCAAAGCCGCCCTATGTGGTTTGGTTCTGCTGACGAGCGTTTGGACGCTCGCCAGATTGCGTGTATGGGACCTGCGCAGGCGTTAGACGCCCAGACACCAGCGCATCACAGCTTTTTGCGCGTGCAGACGGTTTTCGGCCTCGTCAAAGATCACCGAGTTCGGGCCGTCCATGACCTCGGATGTCGCCTCTTCTTCGCGGTGGGCCGGCAGGCAATGCATGAACAGCGCGTCCGGCTTAGCATGTGACATCAGTTCGGTATTGACCTGATAGGGGCGCAGAAGGTTGTGGCGGCGTTCCTTGGCAGACTGGCTGTCATGCATCGAGACCCACGTGTCGGCTACAACCAGATCGGCGCCTTGGACGGCTTTGAACGGATCACGCTCGATCACGATCTGTGACCCTTTTTGGCGGGCGAATCCCATGAACTCTTCTTCGGGGTCAAGCTGTGGTGGGCCTGTGAATGTGAAGTCGAAGCCAAATTGACCGGCCGCATGAAGAAAGGATGCGCAGACATTGTTGCCGTCGCCGGTCCAGACCACCTTTTTGCCTGCGATCGGCCCGCGATGTTCTTCAAATGTCAGGACATCGGCCATGATCTGACAGGGATGGGTGCGGTCGGTCAGGCCGTTGATGACCGGCACGTCCGAGAATTCGGCCATTTCCGTAAGGATCGTCTCGTCAAAGGTGCGGATCATGATCATGTCGACATAGCGCGACAGCACGCGCGCGGTGTCGGCGATGGTTTCTCCGTGACCCAGTTGCATGTCTTTGCCGGACAGCACCATCGTTTGCCCGCCCATTTGGCGCACGCCGACATCGAAAGACACGCGCGTCCGGGTCGAAGGTTTTTCGAAGATCAGAGCAACCATCCGATCCTTGAGGGGTTGTTCATCATCAACGGCGGCTTTGGGGCGGCCAAGGCGCGCCTGTTTCATTGCCCCGGCCTGGTCGATCATAGCCCGCAGGTCGCTTGCTTCGGTTTTGTGAATGTCGAGAAAATGGTTCATTTCGTTTCGCTTTTGGCTTTTGGTTGCCGGGGGCGCTGCCCGTCGTCATTGGATCTTGAACCAATGGCGCCCGAATGGCGGCCCCCGAGGTATTTTTGAACATAAGATGGATCAGGCAGTGGTCAGATTGGCCTGGACCTGCTGCGCTGCTTTTTCCAGGCGGATCATGGCTTGCGCGATATCGTCCTCGGTCAGGGTCAGCGGTGGCAACAGGCGGATCACATTGTCGGCAGCAGGGACGGTGATGACCTCATTGTCATAGCCCGCATTCACCACGTCGATATTGGTGGGCCTACATTTCAGGCCCAGCATCAGACCAGTGCCGCGCACCTCTTCGAAAACATCCGGGTGGTCGGCAATCAGCCCTTCGAGTTTCTGACGCAGAAGGCCCGCCTTGCGGTTCACACCTTCGAGGAAGGCAGGGGTTGTCACTTGGTCAATCACTGCGCAGCCCACGGCGCAGCCCAGCGGGTTGCCGCCATAGGTCGATCCATGAGTGCCTGCGGTCATGCCGTTGGCGGCGTCTTCGGTGGCCAGGACGGCGCCCAGGGGGAACCCTCCGCCTATGCCTTTGGCAACCATCATGATATCCGGCGTGATCCCAGCCCATTCGTGGGCGAAGAGCTTGCCGGTTCGGCCCACGCCGCATTGCACTTCGTCAAGGATCAACAGCAGGCCATTGTCGTCGCATATCTGGCGCAGCGCTTTCATTTCCGCGTCGGGGACAGGGCGGATACCGCCTTCGCCCTGCACCGGTTCGATCAGAATCGCGGCGGTTTTCTCGGTGATGGCGTTGGTTACACCGTCCAGATCGCCAAATGTCAGGTGCACGAAGCCAGGCAGCAGCGGGCCAAAGCCCTTGGTCATCTTCTCGGACCCCGCAGCGGCGATACCTGCCGAGGAGCGACCGTGGAACGAACCGTCGAATGTGATGATCTCGACCCGTTCTGGCTGACCTTTGTCATAGAAATGCTTGCGGGCCATTTTCACGGCCAGTTCACAGGATTCCGTTCCGGAATTGGTGAAAAACACCGTATCAGCAAAGGTATGTTCCACCAGCTTGTCGGCCAAGGCCTGCTGCTGGGGAATGTGATAGAGGTTCGACACGTGCCACAGCGCATGCGCCTGTTCGGACAACGCGTTCACCAGCGCCGGATGCGCATGGCCCAGCGCGTTCACGGCGATCCCGGCGCCAAGATCAAGGAAACGTCGGCCATCCGCCTCGGTCAGCCAGGCGCCCTCACCTTTCACGAAGGTCAGAGGCGCGCGATTATAGGTCGGCAGAACGGACGGGATCATGGGATCATCCTTTTTGGATCAGTTGAGCCTCGTGAGTGAAACACGAAGGCCCTATTCGTCAACAGATTTGGTGGAGTTTGCGCATAATTACAGTGCGCAATAGATCAAACAGGCCGGTTACGCAGTGATGCGTCGACGTCGGAGGCGCAGGATATGTGCAGCCTTGATCATGCAAGCGCGTATAGCGAGGTCTGCACCAACTGGGAACCCCGAAATGGACGCATGGTCGAATTTCCGTCCAAAGGTGAACTTGTCCCTTGCTATTTGAAGCTCCTTGGCGCACCGCTGGCCCATGACACCCGCCCGCCAAAACCCGCCGCTCGCGGCCTTGCTGATCATTGCAGCCAGCGCGCTTCTTGCCGGGACAACCCTGCTGGCCAAGGCGTTGGGAACAGATGAGTTGGGCCCAGCCCTGCACCCGATGCAGATCAGCCACGGGCGGTTTATGTTCGCGTTTATGGTCATTGTCAGCGCAGTTGGCATTCTGCGCCCGCGCCTGAGCCGCCCGCATTGGGGGCTGCATATCGGGCGCACCAGTTTCGGATGGGTCGGGATCACGCTGATGTTCGCCTCGGTCGCGTTTATCCCGCTCGCCGATGCCACTGCGATATCCTTCCTGAACCCGGTTTTCGCCATGATTCTGGCCATTCCGTTACTGAGGGAGACCATCGGCCCTTGGCGCTGGCTTGCTGCAGCAGTCGCTTTGGCCGGAGCTTTGATCTTGCTGCGCCCAACCCCCGACAGTTTTCAACCCGCCGCGTTGCTGGCGCTGACGGCTGCCGTGGTGATCGGGATGGAGCTGATTTTCATCAAAAAGCTCTCGGGCCGAGAGATTCCCATCCAGATTCTGCTGATCAACAATGCAATGGGTCTGACCATCGCCTCGGTCGCGGTCAGCTTCGTGTTCCAGATGCCCACCTCGCAGCAATGGGCGGCGCTGGCCGGAATCGGAGTGCTGATGGCCTGTGCACAGGCGTGTTTCGTCAACGGAATGGCGCGGGCGGACGCATCATTTGTTGCACCGATCAGCTATGTCACGCTCATCTTTGCCGCGTTCTATGATTTCGCCATTTTCCGCGTTGTGCCTGATTGGATTAGCACGCTGGGCGCCACGATCATCCTGACCGGAGGTCTGATCCTCGTCTGGCGCGAAGGACGGCAGCGTCAGGCCTTGAGCCGATAACCTGTTCGCAACATCTGCCAGGTCGCCGCGCCTACCAAAAGGGTTGCGCCTGCGCAGATAACCATCCCCAGCCACGCAGAGCTATCGGACACCCCGATCATCCCATATCGCAGCCCGTCGATCAGATAGAAAACCGGGTTCACGTGGCTCAGGCGGTTCAATACGGGTGGTAGAGCCTCTACCGAGTAAAATGTGCCCGACAGGAATGCCAGTGGTGTGACGATAAAATTGGTGATCGCCGCCATCTGGTCGAATTTATTGGCGAAAATCCCGGCGAACAGGCCAAGTGCACCCATGAAAGCCCCGCCCAGTACCACAAAAATCAACGCGATAAGCGGGTATTGCGGCACGATCCCCAACACCAGGGCCAAAGCCAAGGCGACCACCAGCGCGATCAGAACGCCCCGCGCAATCCCGCCTGCCAGATAACCCAACAGGATCTCCAGCGGCGATAAGGGCGGCATCAGCGTATCGACAATGTTGCCCTGCACCTTGGCGATCACCATCGACGAGGAGGTATTGGCAAAAGCGTTCTGGATCACGGTCATCATCATGATCCCGGGCGCTAGAAAGGTCAGGAACGGCACACCCATAACGTCCGAACGGCTGGGGCCGATGGCGATGTTGAAGATCAGCAGAAACAGGCCCGCCGTTACCAAAGGGGCCAAAAGGGTCTGTGTCCACACCCCCATGAACCGAAGCGTTTCGCGTTGCGCCAGGGTGAAAAGGCCCATCCAATTCACCGCGCCAAAGCGGCGCGCGTCCTGTTCGATCAGATTCTGCATGACCCACCCCATAGCTGATTCGAGAACCGCTTGTAACTCGGGCGGCAGTGATTAGAATAGGGCGCTGAGATGATTTCCCAAGGCGGCCCGAATCCGGGGCCGCTTTCCGCTTTTGAAAGGCAAATGATGTCCTGGACTGACGAGCGTGTAGAACTGCTGAAAAAGATGTGGGGCGAGGGCCAGTCGGCCAGCCAGATCGCCAAAGAACTGGGCGGCGTGACCCGCAATGCGGTGATCGGCAAGGTTCACCGTCTGGGCCTGTCGAACCGCGCAACCGGCGCGACCCCGGCCAAGGCCGAACCGAAGGAAAAACCGGCCCCCGCTGCGCCCAAGGCCGAGGCCAAACCGAAACCCGCGCCCAAGACCGAACCCGCGCGCCCCGCACCCGCTCCGACGGCCGAGGCGAAGCCCGCCGTGCCCGCCCGCCGCCAGATCATCCCGGCCGGTCAACCGCTGCCGCCGCAGCCTTCGGCCAACGAAATCAGCCCCGAGGCTCTGGCCAAGGTCAACGAGGTCGAGAAAAAGGCCAAGAAGCTGACGCTGATGGAACTGACTGAGAAAACCTGCAAATGGCCCGTCGGCGACCCCGCAACCGAGGATTTCTGGTTCTGCGGCCTGCCGGTTGAGGCAGGTAAGCCGTACTGCGAAGCGCATGTGGGCGTGGCCTTTCAGCCGATGAGCTCGCGGAGAGATCGTCGGCGGTGATTGGGAACACCGGAACCTAAATTGACATTGTAGAGCTTGAAAAGAGTGCGGGCGTTTCGTCAAGCCTCTTACCGGAAGTGTTGTAAATTCAAGAACTACGCAAGGCGCAACGAGCCCTCACAAGGAAAACGCCCTCGCTGAAAGCTGCGAGGGTGGTTTGGGTCCGAGCGTCGGCTGGGCGGACAAAGCCGTCACTCAGTCATTGGGTGGTTCATAGGGATCCGGCGTTCCCGGGGGGATCGGAGGAAACTTCTCGAATGTAGCAATGTGCTCCTGCAACTGCGGCAGCGCCTTTTCGGCTGCCCATGTGTGCGGGAAGAGTACGCTTTCACGCTCGTGTGGATCATTCAAAAGGTTGTAGACCCTTGGTGTGTCGAAAGACTCCGTTGCACCAAAAGCAGTCGTATTCTCTTTGAAAAGAACTTTCCAATCCTTCCATTTTACGCCGAATATCTGCTCACCCATGTAGACGATAACACCTTCTCGGTTTGAGTTTGGTTGGTCACCAAGAAAGAACTTTGACTGGTCGACACCATCAAAGGCCCTGTCATCAGGCACCTTGCCCCCTGCGAAAGCCGCAAGAGTCGGATAAAGATCCATTGAGTGGACAACATCGTTGCTTTCAGAACCGGCAGGGATCTTTCCCGGCCACTTGATTGCAAATGGTACACGCATACTTCCTTCGAGGCTGGTGAACAGAGTACCGCGCCAAGGCCCGGCCGTACCATGTACCGCAGGAACTGGCGAGACGTTGGCGTTCCCAACCGGAAGAGCTTCGGGGCCGTTGTCAGCAGTAAATATCACCACGGTGTCGTCGGAAACGCCCGCCGCCTCAATCGCATCAACAATACGTCCGATATAGCTATCTGTTTGAAGCAGAATGTCGGCCCAGACGCCGTTTCCAGTGGCGCCTTCGAACTCCTCGGACGCGATGTTCGGATAGTGGGTCTGAGTATAAGCAAGATAGATGAAAAACGGCGCGTCTTCGGCACTCTTTGCTTCGATAAACTCGATGGCCTTTTTCGTCAGGTCGCCATCTATTTCGCCGCGATAGTCCAGATCGTAGTCTTGAGCGATGGTTGCTGGCTCGCCAGCAACACCTTGCATCACAACCGGCTCTTCCATGTTGGCATCGGCAAAACCCGGAAGCGTGCGCCAGACTGTAACGTCAGTGGTCTCAACGCCGTAAAACTCATCGAATCCTTGATTCGTTGGATAGCGCCCTTCGGTCCATCCAAGGTGCCATTTCCCGTACATGGCCGTGCTGTATCCTACATCCTTCAGCATCTCAGCGATCGTGATTTCCCATTGGGTCAGACCGTAAACGCCACCTCCCAGTGGGACCGTATGGTTGCCGCTCCGGATGCCGTACCGTCCAGTCATGGTCGCTGCGCGGGACGGCGTGCACTGGCTTTCCACGTTGAAGTTCGTGAGTCGTAGTCCTTCCGCAGCGAGGGCGTCCATCTCGGGAGTCGCCGTACCTCGGATTATGCCGCCTCCATTGAACCCGGGTTCGCCCCAGCCAAAATTATCCATAAATATGAATACGATGTTAGGTTTTTCTTGCGCCGAAGCGGCCTCGGCAAATAGAAGAGATAAGGACAGTAGGAATGTGCGGGACAACCACTTCATAACAACATCTCCAATCAAGCTCACGGACTCAAGACTGTCGAACGAAGCTGCCAGTCGTCAAGAACGGTCACTCGTCGCGGTATTTTCTCACAGTGGTAGAGCGTCAAAATTACTTGCGAAGCTGCGGTCCGGTTTTGGTCGAACCTCGCTCAGGCTCTCTTTTGCTCAACCAAGAAAAACCGTTGTTTTCCTTGACGAACAACCGACTCAGATGTTGCCATAAGCTGGCATTCAGCTCGGCTGGGAGGTTCATATGAAGTTTTTTCTGACGACATCGACAGCAATAGTTTCCGCAGCATTCATAACAAGCTCATCAGATGCTCAAGAGGCCGCACAAGGTGGGCTAGTCGGAGAGATGACCATATCGGTTGATGATATGCGTGAACCCGCACCCGCCGATTTCTCACCCTATGCAGGTCGGGATTTTCCTACGCGACCTTTGTGGGGTGACACTCACCTGCACACATCAAATTCACTCGATGCCCGCGGATTTGGCGTTATTCTGAGCCCCGACGATGCCTATAGGTTTGCACGTGGTGAGGAAGTCACCACATCACATGGCCTCCGTGTGAAGTTATCGCGTCCGCTCGACTGGCTTGTTGTATCCGATCATTCTGACGCCATGGGTGCAATGAATGAAATCATCGCGGGAAACTCCACACTGATGCGCGATGCAACGCTCAGAGACTGGAGCGAACGGCTTAATGCGGGCGGAGACGTTGCACTTGGCGCCACTATGGAAGTTATTGAAACCTTTGCTGGCATCACGGGCGAGGCACTTCCCGAGGCTGTTGCAGATCGAAGGTTTGTGCAATCCGTATGGGACGAGTTCACGCAAACTGCGGATCATCACAATGACCCTGGCACATTCACTGCGTTCATCGGATACTAGTGGACATCTACCGAAGCTGGCAACAACCTCCACCGCAATGTGATCTACCGGGATGATGCCATTCGCGCTCGGCAAATGCTGCCCTTCACAACCGCAGAAACATTTAATCCGGAACGGCTATGGGATTGGATGGAAACTTATGAACTAGAGACTGGTGGTCGTGTACTGGCCCTTGCTCACAACGGCAACGTCTCCAACGGTTTGATGTTTCCGGTCGAGACAAACCCTGAAACGGGTGAGCCTTTGACAGAAGACTACGCAGAGCGGCGTGCCAAGTGGGAGCCGATGTATGAGATTACCCAGATCAAAGGTGATGGAGAAACTCACCCGTTTCTCAGCCCGAACGATGAGTTCGCTGACTATGAAACCTGGGACAAATCCAATCTGGGTCCGACACTCAAAGAAGACTGGATGCTTCAGTACGAATACGCCCGCGAGGCCTTGAAGAACGGTCTCAAGCTAGAAGCTCAGCTCGGCACCAATCCATACAAGTTCGGAGTAGTGGGCTCGACCGACAGCCATACTGCTTTGGCAACGGCGGAAGAAGACAATTTCTTTGGCAAACACTCTGGCGTCGAGCCGGAACCTGGCCGTTGGCAGCATGTCGTTGGCGAGTTCGACGCCTTGAGGATTCTCGGGTGGGAAATGGCAGCCTCAGGCTATGCAGCGGTTTGGGCTCAGGACAACACACGCGAAGCCATATTCGACGCCATGGAACGGAAAGAAGTATACGGGACAACCGGTAGTCGCATCGCGGTTCGATTCTTTGGTGGTTGGGATTTTACGGAAGCTGACGCAAGATCTCGATTGCCCGCAGAAATAGGATATGAAAAAGGCGTTCCGATGGGTGGGGACCTCGCGGACGCGACACAAGGCGCGGACGCCCCAACCTTCCTGGTTGCTGCGCTGAAAGATCCGTTCTCCGGCAATCTCGACCGTGTTCAGATTGTGAAAGGTTGGCTAAATTCCAGCGGCGAAACTGAGGAGCGTGTCTATGATGTGGCTTGGTCGGGAGACCGAGAACCCGATGCGGACGGCAACCTGCCAACGGTAGGGAACACCGTGGATGTTGCAACTGGCACGTTTACGAATTCAATAGGTTCCCCGGAACGGATCACCGTTTGGAAAGACCCCGATTTCGATCCTTCTATGAGCGCTTTCTACTATGCCCGTGTCTTAGAAATTCCCACACCGAGATGGACAATTTACGATGCCGTTCGGTTCGGAGACGAACTGCCTGCCGAGGTGCCCACGTCAACTCAGGAACGTGCTTACACTTCGCCAATTTGGTATACTTCCGGGGGCTGAAATATACCTAAGCTGTCATCGTTACGGCAAAAGCCCGGCAGTTCCTGTCGCAGCAACACTCGGCTAGTGCGTTCATGCGAACGTCCGCTTAAGACGCGACACGGCCATTCGTTGCGTAGTACATCAGAAACTGCTTAGCGGACAAAGCGCCTGCTGTTTATGGAACGCAGTCGCTCTTGACTGTTCGCTTTGCAAAGTCATTCAATACTTATTGGCCAAATGCGTGAAACGGGATGTTGTAGATGCCACGTGATACGAAATTAATCCTATGCCCGCTAAACCTTCGTCACGTCAGGTTGGACTACAGCGCCTACGAAGAAGCAATCGCAATGGCCAGGCGCAGAGAAGCGCGGCTTCTCGTGGTGACAGTTGCGCCAGAAATGGAGCGAAACTTGAATATTCGCGACTCTGTTGGCTATTGGAGCGAGCAATTGGAGAAGTTTGTGAAAGATCACCCGGCGGAAGGCGTCGAATTAGAAACTGTTGTTCGAACCGGTGCTGTGCATCGGCAAATCGTAAAGCTCGCCGATGAACGCAACGTGGATATGATCGTGATGGAGGCGGCCAACCCAAAGATTCAGGATTACCTCCTGGGAACGACCGCCAGCCACGTAGTGACACATGCCAGTTGCTCGGTTTTTGTTGTTCGGCACTAGTCGATTCAAAAACCTCGGCAACCCGATGTGATGGCTCCCTTATTTTAGGAAGCCATCATTGATTTTGTCCGCTTGCTACAGCTTTTTGTACTCGGATCGCAGAGCCAGCCACAGACAGTAGCACATAATGAGGATCACCAGTGTAAATGGAATCCCCATTGACACGGCAGCACCTTGGAGGGCGTTCAATCCACCGCCTAGAAGAAGCGCAATTGCAACCAAACCTTCCAAAGTGCACCACCAAACACGCTGAACAACGGGCGCATCCAGTTTACCACCTGCGGTGATAGTATCGATAACCAACGACCCTGAATCAGATGACGTGACAAAGAAGATCACAATCAAAATCAGCGAGATCGGGGCGACGATATTGTACAGAGGCAACTCCTTGAGGAAGCCAAACAGGGCGCCCTCTGGCGCATAACTGTCGATGACGGTTGCTTTGACGCCTTCAGCGCTACCTGCGTTCAGCATGTCAATCGCGGCCCCTCCAAAAGTGGACATCCACAATGCGCAGACCGCCGTAGGAGCAATAAGGGCACAAAGAACAAACTCACGCACCGTACGACCCCGAGAGATCCGGGCAATGAACATTCCCACGAAAGGAGACCATGCAATCCACCATGCCCAGTAGAACGTAGTCCACCCATGGAAAAAGCTGGCATCCTCTCTGCCAAAGGGATTGGAGAGCGCAGGTAGCAGCGTGACATAGTCTACCATGACTGAAACGTAACGAGCAATTGCGGCCGCCACCCCGGTCATTGCGATCACAAAAATAAACAGCCCCACAGCCATGATCATGTTGATCTCAGATAGCCGTTTCACACCGGCATCCATTCCCAACAAAACAGAACCAAGCGCAATGAGCGTGATCGCGACAATGATGATGACGGTCAATGTGGGCGAAGGCGTGATGCCAAACACTTCATTCAAACCTGCGGCAACCTGTTGCGCACCGAGGCCCAACGAGGTGGTTAGTCCGAAGAGGGTCGCAAACACGGCCAGCGTGTCGATGACATGCCCCCAGAAGCCCCAGACACGTTCACCAAGTAGCGGAAAGAACGCCGACCTAAGCGTCAGCGGCAGGTTCAAGTTGTATGCAAAAATCGCCAGTGCCAGTCCCACTGCAGCGTACACAGCCCAACCTTCGAGACCCCAGTGATGGATCGTACCAACAACACCGATATACTCATTGCCGGGCTCGGTGATGTCGATGTTTAAGGGGCGCGCATTCCCATCTTCCGAGAAGTTGTAGTACACGGGCTCCAATACACCGAAGAACAGTAGACCGATCCCGATTCCTGCGGCAAACATCATTGCGATCCAACCCGCATACGAGTAGTCGGGTTTCGCATCTTTTCCGCCAATTCTGACCTTTCCGACCGGCAAGACAATGAGCGCCAGGCAGAACAAGGTGATCGCATTCACCGACAACACAAGAAACCAATCAAAGGTGCTGGTCAGCCACGGCCGAAGCCAGCCAAAAAATGCAGCAGCCGCTTCCTGATTGGCCAATGCCACGATCACGAAGCCTAGGATCAGCAAACCAGAAACGATGAAGACAGGGTTATGGATGTCTAACCCGAGGGGTCTGATGTTGTCCTGTCCGAGTTCATATTCAGTCTCGAAATCCCAGACGCGAGGGTCTGGGTCGAGCATCTTTTTTTGACTTGTATCTGACATTTTACCTCCCTAAGCGCATGTGTCATGCGCCTTAGCGTTGCACAACCTGCGGCAATCTGTCCAACATTCAGTCAGACGCAGCTGCCACGATTGACGGTGTTCCAAGGGCCAACACAGCAGAGATTTCGAACGGGACCGGTCAAATCGGCTTACAAATGCGAAAAATTCAACAGGATCAACTTGCCGCGCACCGACTCAGACGTTCGCGCGAAAACGCCGAGACCTGCAAGACTTTAGGACATTGTTTTCTGTGGCCCGTATAGCCAGATCAACTGCAACGCAGCCCCCCACTTAGGTTAAGTCCACTTCTGGCTGAAAGCCCCAGCATCTTCGCGGCTGGCTCGATTGCCTCGGGCAGCCCAACTGTCGGTTGGGCAGTTTTGGCGAATTAATGTAGCTTGCTTTTGGCGTTGCCACGAAAACTCCAATTCTGCTTCCCTAAGATGTCTGCTTTGGGCTCGAACCGGACTTTGAAGTGTTGGTGATCATTGGAGCCGTTAGCAAATCGTCAGCCCTTCACTGCGCCGGATGTGATGGCAAATCCGGCATCGGTACCCAGCCCGGCAGATCATCCGGCGAGACCGAGACGTGCAGCCTCTCGGATCGGTCCTTGCCCACTTTCCGGTGCTTGCGCAGCAGGAAAATCTTACCCCAGCCGCGCCATGTGCCCACTGACCGCGCAGCGGTATCGGTAGGGAAGCGGTCGCGCCATCCGTCAGGCAGTGGCAGGCCGTGCATCTCGGCCTTGTCCAGCATCCAGATCAGAGAGATGTTGCTGAGTGGGCGCGCCTCTTCGAACCCGTTCAATTGACCGCCGACATCCCCATGCGTGCCCCGGAACCAGACTTGTTCCACATGGCCCTTGAAATCAGGGGTACATTTCCACAAGACCGGCTCGAACACTTCGCGGGTCTCGTCAAGCGCCATGGCGTGATAGCCGTGGCGGGTGGCCGGGCCCAGCTGGTGGTTGTGAAAGGCGTGGCGTTCTTCGGCCCAGCGCCACAGTAGTGGAAGACGTAGGCCCAGCGCTTTTACCGTGTCCCAGACGCCGACCATCTCAATCGCCACATCCTCGTGGCAGAAGGCTTGCCGGAATTCAGCCGCGGCCTTGCCGTTAGCGTTGCACTCATAGTGACGATAGGCCTGCTTGATGTTCCGCTCGGTCGCGTGTTCGGCCTTGAGCAACCCGATCAAGTCGATCACCCCGGCAAGGCTGCGCACCCCGTAGGCGCCACGCGAATAGCCGATGAAGTAAATCCTGTCGCCGGGTTTGTAGCGCGACGCCAGATAGCCGTAAGCACGCCTGATCTGGCGGTTGATCCCCCGCCCCATCATCACGTCCAGCGAGGACTTCCAGTTGTCCCACTGTACCCCAGCTTCGTAAAATACCGAGACCTTGCTGCCCATCTCGCAACACAGACGCAGAGTTTGGCCTGCGTGGGTCTCTCGGCCCGGTTCCAGCGTCGACATGGTCCCGTCGAGGATAATCACATGGCTGATCGGTTCACGGTGGCGCGACTCGGCTGAGTGTTCGGACCGCAGAGGCCGTCCGAGCCATCCCAGTACCTTTCTACTCAGCCGCGACAGATCCATGCGTCAGCAACTCCCATACTCTTTGAGGTGTGAAAGGCATATCCGCCTGTCGCACCCCGTGATCCCAGAGCGCATCCTGAACCGCATTTGCCACTGCGGCCAGCGCGCCCACGGTGCCTGCCTCACCGCATCCCTTCATCCCCATCGGGTTTGAAGTTGACGGAACCGGCGCCGAGGTAAACTTAATCATGGGTATCTCGGCGGCGCGCGGCAAGGCATAGTCCATCAACGAAGCCGTGAGCAGTTGCCCCTGCGCATCATGCACAACACGCTCGGTTAGCGCCTGTCCGATCCCCTGGACCACACCGCCATGTACTTGCCCTTCGGCCAGCATCGGGTTGATAAGGTTACCAAAATCATCGACCACTGTATAGCGGTCGACCCAGGTTTCTCCGGTGTAAGAATCAATGACGATTTCGGCAACATGTGCGCCATTGGGATAGCTGCGCGCATCCAGGTTGGCGCGCGCATGATGTTGCCGCAGATCAGTACGGCCATCGGCGCGGGCCATATCCGCGGCCTCGGTCAGGGTGGGCGTCAGGTTCGACCCCGGCGCGCGAAAGGCTTCGTGATCGAATGTCACATCGCTTTCCTCCACCCCCATCTTATCAGCCAGATAGGGCGTGAATGCGGCGATCATGACGTCGATTGTCGCCAGTGTGGCCGTGCTTTGCACCGTAACGGACCGAGACCCACCAGTACCGCCACCATGAGGAAGTTGATCGCTGTCGCCCTGCACCACATTGATCCGGTCCACCGGAATCCCGGTCTGATCTGACAGGAAATGGGCATAAACCGTCTCATGCCCCTGCCCGTTCGATTGGGTTCCGACATAGAGGTTCACGGTGCCATCCTCGCAGAACTCCACTTTCGCGTTCTCGGAAGGGTCCCCCAAAATACTTTCGATATAGTAACATAGGCCCTGCCCGCGGATCAGGCCGCGTTCGGCATCGGCGGCCTTGCGGGCGGCAAACCCCGCAGTCTGTTCGCCCGCGCGGGACAGGATCATGTTGAAGTCGCCCACATCATAGGTCTCGCCGGTGGCAGAGGTGTAGGGAAACGCCTCGGGGCGGATGAAATTCTTGCGGCGCAGCTCCCACGGGTCCACGCCCAGTTCGCGCGCGGCGCGGTCCATGACGCGCTCTAGCACATAAATCGCCTCGGGGCGGCCCGCACCGCGATAGGCATCGACCTGTGTGGTGTTGGTAAAGAACCCTTCGACCCGCAGATAGGTCGTCTGGACGTCGTAAACGCCCATCAAAACTTTGCTAAACAGGCTAGTCTGAATCGCCTGCCCGAAATGGCTGTTATAGGCACCCAGATTGATCTTGCTGTGAACGCGATAGGCCGTGATCCGGTGATCGGCATCAAAGGCCAGTTCGGCCAGCGAGGTCAGGTCGCGGCCATGATGGTCGGACAGCATCGCCTCGGACCGGTCGGACATCCAGTGCACGGGTTTGCCCAGCTTCTTCGCCGCAACGGCAGTGCAGAAATACTCCGGGTAGGGCATCACCTTCATACCAAAGCCGCCACCCACATCCGGAGTGGTGACACGGATGTCTTCAGGCTCGACCCGTAGTTTTTGCGCCAGTTGAGCGCGCATGGCCCAGACGCCCTGTCCGCCATAGGCAAAATGCAGACGGCCATCGACCCAGTTGGCCTGACAGCCGCGCGGCTCGATCGAGGCAATGATGACGCGGTTGTCCACCACGTTGAGCGATACAGTGTGCGCCGCAGCCTGAAACGCGGCCTCGGTCGCGGCCTCGTTGCCCAGACCCCAGTCAAAGGCGCGATTGTCCGGCGCTTCGGGGTGCAAGGTCTCTCCGCCCGCATCCACGTCCAGCTTGGCGGGGCGTTCGTCAATCTCGACCAAGACCAGTTCGGCGGCGTCACGGGCCTGGGCTTGAGTGTCAGCAATAACCACCGCGATCGGTTCGCCAACAAAGCGCACTCGGTCAGTCGACAGCATGTGACGCGCAGGCGCTGCTGCGGGCGAGCCGTCCCGGTTCTTGACCGTCGACGCATTGATCACGGTGTCGATCCCGGCCTCTTTCAAATCCTCCAGCGTCATCACCAACCGAACCCCATCAGCTGCGCGCGCCGCGTCCAGATCAAGCGCCGTGATCACCCCATGCGCCACCTGCGAGCGGACAAACACGGCGTGCAGGGCACCTTCTGGTACAACATCATCCATGTAGTGCCCCTGCCCGGTCAGAAACCTCTGATCCTCGGTCCGTTTCACGGGCTGGCTTCTGCCGAATTTTTCCATGGGGCGACCCTCCTGCGCGGTTCCGAAGGCGACCCTAGCCCGAGTGTGGGCGATGTCCAGAAAAAGACAGGGGTTTGGACTTTAAGTTCTGCGGGTTTCCGATAGCCTCAGACCCCATGACCTGGACACATGATACCGTTTTCCCTTTCTCTGCCGCGATGACGAGCGGCAAGACCGCAACCCATGACGTTTATGCTGGGGGCGAAGGCCCACCCATCCTGATCCTGCAGGAATTGCCCGGGATTGGGCCGGAAACGCTGGATCTGGCCAAACGCCTGAACGGGGCGGGGTTTCGTGTCTACCTGCCGCATATGTTCGGCACCTATGGCAAAGTCACGATGGGCCGCAACATGGCCCGACTGTTCTGCGTCCGGCGCGAGTTCAACATGTTCCTCAAAGGCCGTCAGAGCCCCATTGCGGGCTGGATGCGATCGCTGGCGGCCGAAATCAAGTCCCGCGACAACGCAGCAGGCGTGGGTGTCATCGGTATGTGCCTGACCGGCAGTTTCGCTCTGACCCTGATGGCTGAGGACGCGGTTCTGGGCGGCGTCGCCAGCCAGCCAGCCTTGCCGGTCTTTGGCGGCAATACACTGCACATGAGCTCCGATGACATCGCACAAGCCCGTGCGGGCATGGCCGCCAAAGGTCCGGGGCTTGCGATGCGATACGCGGATGACAAGCTGGCCCCGGAACGGCTGATGCGCGCGCTACAAGACGGCTTTGGTGATGACCTTGAGACACAGGAATATGAGGGCAAGGATCACTCTCTGCTGACGCTGGATTTCCACGAACCGGCCTATCAGAGGGTGCAGGATTACTTCCGTGCCCGATTTGCCCAGGCCGGATAGCACACGCACCCTTCCCCTTCCTGCGCGCATTCGCTATTGCAATCGCTGACCCGAGATTGATGACGCAGGACGCACCCCATGGCGATGGAAAAGACATTCAACGCGGCCGAGGCCGAGGCCCGCATCTACGAGGCCTGGGAACAGGCCGGAGCCTTCAAGGCAGGCGCGAACCGTTCGCGCGACGAAAGCTTTACCATCATGATCCCGCCGCCCAACGTGACGGGCGCGCTTCATGTGGGGCACGCGTTTAACAACACGCTGCAGGATATCCTGACCCGCTGGCACCGGATGCGCGGCTTCGACACGCTGTGGCAGCCCGGACAGGACCACGCCGGTATCGCCACCCAGATGCAGGTGGAAAAGATGCTAGCCAATACCCAGCAACCCGGACGACGTGAGCTGGGGCGCGAGGCGTTTCTGGACAAGGTCTGGGAATGGAAAGGCGAATACGGCGGCACCATCATCGAACAGCTTAAACGGCTGGGCTCCAGCTGTGACTGGTCGCGCAATGCGTTTACCATGGCGGGCGCACCGCGTGATCCGCGTACCGGCCACGAAAATTCTGCGAATTTTCACGACGCGGTGATCAAAGTCTTCGTCGATATGTACGAGAAAGGTCTGATCTATCGCGGCAAGCGGTTGGTCAACTGGGACCCGCATTTTGAGACCGCGATCTCGGATTTGGAAGTCGAGAACATCGAAACGCCCGGCCACATGTGGCACTTCAAATACCCGCTGGCCGGGGGCGAGACCTATACCTATGTCGAAAAGGACGAGGACGGGAACGTCGTGCTTGAGGAAGAGCGCGACTATATCTCGATCGCCACGACCCGCCCCGAAACCATGCTGGGCGACGGCGCGGTTGCGGTTCATCCGTCGGATGAGCGGTACGCGCCAATCGTCGGGAAACTCTGCGAAATCCCGGTTGGCCCGAAAGAGCATCGCCGTCAGATCCCGATCATCACCGATGAATATCCCGACCCCGACTTCGGCTCGGGCGCGGTGAAGATCACCGGCGCGCATGACTTCAACGACAACATGGTCGCCAAGCGCGGCGGCATCCCGATGTACCGCCTGATGGACACCAAAGGCGCGATGCGGGCCGATGGGGCGCCCTATGCCGAGGCTGCGGGTTTGGCGCAGGAATACGCGCGCGGCAAGGACTTCACAGAAAACGAGATCGACGCGATCAACCTGATCCCCGATCACCTGCGCGGCCTCGACCGGTTCGAGGCGCGCGCGAAGGTCGTCGAGGAAATCACCGCCGACGGTCTGGCCGTCATGACCCGCGCGGATGACCCGCGTCTGGGCACCAAGCTGGGCGAGGATGACGACCCGGCGGCGCTGGTCCCGCTGGTCGAGAGCAAACCGATCATGCAGCCCTTTGGCGACCGCTCGAAGGTTGTGATCGAACCGATGTTCACCGATCAGTGGTTTGTCGATGCCGAAAAGGTCGTCGGCCCCGCGCTGGATGCGGTCAAGGACGGCACGGTCAAGATCATCCCCGAGTCGGGCGAGAAAACCTATTACCACTGGCTGGAAAACATCGAGCCCTGGTGCATCTCGCGCCAGCTGTGGTGGGGGCATCAGATACCGGTTTGGTATGGGCCTGCGCGCGACGAGCAAACCGGAAAGTTTGACTACGACCGCATGGAAGTGATGTTCTGTGCGACTTCCGAGGAAGAAGCCGAGCAAAAGGCCAAAGACTATTACGGAGTCGAATTCGCATACGACACACCACAAGAAAACGCGAAATTCCTTTGGGATGACGAAATTGAGACTGCAACTGGCCTTTCTCAAACCGGCAAACAAGTTTCGAAACCTGATGGGTCGCCCAATTTTGTGTTGATACTACGCGATCCTGACGTCCTCGACACGTGGTTCTCCTCCGGCCTCTGGCCCATTGGCACGCTGGGCTGGCCCGAGCAGACCGAGGAGTTGGAGCGCTACTTCCCCACGGACGTTCTGATCACCGGCTTCGACATCCTGTTCTTCTGGGTCGCCCGGATGATGATGATGCAACTGGCCGTGGTCGATCAGATCCCGTTCCACACCGTCTACCTGCACCAGCTCGTCCGCGACGAGAAGGGCAAGAAGATGTCCAAGACCACCGGCAATGTCATCGACCCGCTGGAGATCGTGGACGAATTCGGCGCCGACGCGCTGCGCTTTACCAATGCCTCGATGGCGGCGATTGGCGGCGTGCTGAAATTGAGCCGCGAGCGCATCACCGGCTATCGCAACTTCGGCACCAAGCTGTGGAACGCCGTCCGCTTTGCCGAAATGAACGAGGTCTTCACCGACGCCGTTCCGCAACTGGATGTGGCCGACCTGAAGCCCAAAGCCGCCGTAAACCGCTGGATCATCGGCGAAACCGCCCGCGTGCGGGCCGAGGTCGACGCGGCGCTGGAAAGCTATCGCTTCAACGACGCGGCCAACGGGCTGTACGCCTTTGTCTGGGGCAAGGTCTGCGACTGGTATGTGGAATTGTCGAAACCCCTGCTGCAAGGCGATGACGCCGAGGCGCAGGCCGAAACCCGCGCCACCATGCGCTGGGTTCTGGATCAGTGCATGGTCCTGCTGCACCCGATCATGCCCTTCATCACCGAAGAACTGTGGGGCCTAACCGGCGACCGCGCGAAAATGGTCGTCCACGCCGACTGGCCGACATATGGCACCGAACTGGTCGATGCCGATGCGGATCGTGAGATGAACTGGGTGATCTCGGTCATCGAAAACACCCGCTCGGCCCGTGCCCAGATGCGGGTTCCAGCGGGGCTCTACGTGCCGATGCTGGTGACAGAAATCGACGCCCACGGCCAAGCCGCATGGGACCGGAACGAGGCGCTGATCAAGCGTCTGGCCCGGATCGACAGCCTGACCAAGGCCGATGCGCTGCCCAAAGGCACGATTTCCATCGCCGCCCCCGGCGCGTCCTTCGGCCTGCCGCTGGTGGATATCATTGACATCGGTGCCGAAAAGGAACGGCTGGAAAAAGCCAAAGGCAAGCTGGCCAAGGAACTGGGCGGTCTGCGCGGGCGTCTGAACAACCCCAAATTCGTGGCCTCGGCCCCGGAAGAGGTTGTCGAAGAAGCCAAAGCCAACCTCGCCGCCCGCGAAGAAGAAGAGGCTAAACTGAACGAGGCGCTGGCCCGTTTGGAAGAAATAGCCTGATCTTCTTCTCGTTCCATATACGGAAATCCCAAACCTCGCCGCACCACCCGTGGCGGGGTTTTCAGTTTCAGAGACAGCCTTTAGAATAGCGCCATGTTCGGGTCGCTAGCAAAACTCATCGAACGCCAGATCCAAAAGGCGCAGGCCGAGGGGCAGCTAGAGGGCCTTGAAGGCGAAGGCCGCCCCCTGCCCGACCGATCCGGCGAAGCGCAAACCGATCCTGCTTTGGCCGCCGGGCATCGGATCATGGCGCAGGCCGGTGTTTTGCCCGAAGAATTCACGATCAAGAAACAACTCGACGCTGCCAGGCAGGACTATGCCACACTGAGCGATCCGCAAGCGCGCAAACGGGCGATGGCGCGCATCGCCGATCTTGAGATGCGCTATAACATGGCCCGCGACGCCCGCTGTGCATTTATGCGCTGATCACTTGAAGACGGGCTTGCGACCTTGCATTTGGGCCGCGATGACCTCCATCTGCTCGGGCTTGCCAATCAACTCAACCTGTTCGGCGGATTCGGCCATCAGCACCTCGGCGCGAGGTTGAGTTTCGGCCAGATCGATCAGCCGCTTGGCAGCGCGGATGGCCGACGGGCTGCGGCCCCCGATGTCTTCGGCAAGCGCTATGGCCTCGGTCAGTGGATCGTCAGAGGTTTTGGTCACCAAACCCCAATCCGCCGCCTGCGACGCACCGATAGGCCGCGCAGTATAAGTCAACAGACGCAGAACGTCCGAGCGGACCAGCTTGGGCAGCAACACCATACCGCCCATATCGGGGATGATGCCCCACTTCATCTCCATCACGGCCAGTTTGGTGTCAGGATGCGCGATGCGCACATCCGCACCCAAGGCGATCTGCAACCCGCCGCCATAGGCCACGCCCTGAATTGCGCAAATTACCGGCATGGGTAGGCGTCGCCAGATCAGGGCCAGTTCCTGCATCTCGTTGGCATCTTCGTGACTGCGGGCCATCAGCCATTCGCGCGGGTCGATATGGGCCATCTTGGCAAAGCTCGCCATATCCAGACCAGCGCAGAAACTCTTACCTTCGCCCGACAACACCACCGCTCGCGCGTCCGAAGCCGCCACTTCTTGCCCCGCAGACAAAATCGCCTTGATCATCGCGTCATCCAACGCGTTCATCTTGTCGCCGCGCGTCAGCGTGACATGAGCGATGTGATCTTTGTATTCGACGGATACGCGTGACATGCGGACCTCCCATTACCGGTTGAGGTAAGCATGCCTGCAAGTGCCACCAAGTTCCAGATCAACGTTAGGGCAGCTTTTCGGCAGGCATTCGGCCGAACCACGGCGAATCCAGTGTCATGACATAGAAGTCATCACCTACAATCCGCCCTGCGGTCGTGATGCCCAAGCGTCCAGCGGGGTCTTGCAGATTTTGCAGGATCGTCCCGTCGCCGTCGAAGCGGATCACCATACCCCGATGGATCGGGGCAGGCCGGACCATCGGCCCCAACCGCCAGATCACCTTGCGCAGAAACGGATAGGGCATCAGCGCCTCAGTCGGTACGCGCGGGCTGGCGAAGGCCAGCCAATAGGTGCCGTCGCCTTGGGCTTTGATATTGTCCGGATAGCCCGGCAGGTTGTCCAGAAACACCTCTTGTGTTCCCGCTTTGGGACCAGTCAACCACAGCCTGTGCACTCGTGCGCGCCCGGTCTCAGCGATCAGCAGAAAATCTTCGTCGGGCGACAGCGCGACCCCATTGGTATAAACGAAACCTTCGGCGATCTTTTCGACGGCTCCATCCGGGGAATAGCGGGCGACATAGCCAGTGGGCGATTGCTCCCAAATCGTCAGAACCGAAGTGGGTTTGGTACCCCCCATGGTCTCGGGGTCGAAACGGTCAGACGAGTTCGAGAAATAAACCGTGCCATCACGCCCGACATCCAGATTGTTGGCGTAGATGACCGGTGCGCCGTCAATTTCAGAGACCAGCGTTTCCAAACTCCCCGGCCCTGTCCAGCGCATCAGTCCGCGATAGCTGTCCGAGATATAGAGGGCTCCGTCAGGAGCGGCCTTCAGGCCCAACGGCCGGCCGCCAAGATCGTCGACCTTCTGCGGCGCATCCTGATCAATGCGATAGAGCGCTCCGGACTGTGTGGTCGTAAAGACTGTGCCATCAGGCAGATCAGCAATGTCTTCAGGGCCCTCCTCGCCGTCGGGCAGGGAGATCAGTTCAAGCCGATCCAGCGCGTTGTTTTCGGCGAATTCGCCCGTAAAACCAGGGGCCTTTGGGGCGTCCCAGACGACGGGCTCAACTGCGACCGGCCAAAAAAGCAGATAGGCGAGACCAATTAGGATCAGACCGATTGCGATGCGCATGTGCGCTCCTTCCGTTGTGGCTTGGCGCAAGGGTGCGGGTGTTTTGCCCGCAGCGCAAGCTTGCCTGACGGATGACCTTACGTTTATCTGCCTTCATGACAGAGTTCCGCTTTACCCCCCTTGCCCAATCCCTGCCCGCCACCGTGCCTTTTGTCGGCCCTGAAACGCAGGAGCGGCAGCGCGGTGCGCCTTTTCTGGCGCGATTGGGCGCCAATGAAAGCGTCTTTGGCCCCTCCCCGCGTGCGATCGAGGCGATGGTGCGGACCGGGATCTGGATGTATGGCGATCCCGAAAACCACGACTTGCGCCATGCTTTGGCGGATCACCATGACGTTTCGCCTGAAAATATCGTTGTGGGCGAGGGTATTGACGGGCTGCTGGGGTATCTGGTGCGCCTATTTGTCGGGCCGGGCGATGCTGTTGTGACTTCGGACGGGGCATATCCTACCTTCAACTACCACGTGGCCGGGTTCGGAGGGGTGCTGCACAAGGTGCCCTATAGAGATGACCATGAGGACCCTCTGGCGCTGTTTGCCAAGGCGGCCGAGGTAGGTGCCAAGCTGGTTTATCTGGCCAACCCGGACAATCCGATGGGCAGTTGGCACAGGGGTTCGGATATAGTCGCCGCGATGGACAAGCTACCTTCAGGCTGCGTGCTGGTTCTTGACGAGGCTTATGTAGAATGCGCCCCCGAGGGCACCGTCGCCCCGGTTGATGCAGACGACCCGCGTCTGATCCGGATGCGTACCTTTTCCAAAGTTCACGGCATGGCAGGCGCGCGGGTTGGATATGGGATCGGGGCACCGGCGTTGATTTCAGCATTCAACAAGGTGCGTAATCATTTCGGAATGAACCGCGCGGCGCAGGCGGGGGCCTTGGCGGCGTTGCAGGATGATGAATGGCTGGCCCATGTTCAGCAACGCATTGCGGCAGCGCGGGACCGCATTGGTGTCATCGCGCGGGATCACGGGTTGGAACCCCTGCCCTCGGCCACCAATTTCGTTGCCATTGATTGCGGGCGTGACGGGGAGTTTGCCAAGGCGGTGCTGGACGCGCTGGTTGCGCAGGGCATTTTCGTGCGGATGCCGTTTGCCGCGCCTCAGAACCGATGCGTTCGGATCAGTTGCGGTGCAGAGAAGGATCTGGATGCGTTTGCATCAGCTTTGCCCAAGGCGCTGGCTGAGGCGCTGGCGCGTTTTCCCTGAGCTGGGCTCGTGTGGTGAGCGAGCGGGGGGCTGTCTGCCCCCCATCGCGCTTGGGCGCGCTTCCCCCCGAGGATATTTTTAGCCAGATGAAGGGCGGAACTGCGCTTTAGGCCGCGAGAGTGGCTGCGGCGGCTTCGAGCGCGCCTTTACCGCGCGGGATGTTCAGCGCTGCGAGCGCGGTTTCGACCCCGCCCAGCATCGCCATCACCATTTGGGCGTTGACGTGGCCCATGTGGCCGAGGCGGAAGCAGCCGTCCCAGTCCTCCATCCCCAAGCCGATGCCTAGGGTTAGGCCGAGTTGGGTCTCGGTGAAATGGCGCAGCGGAGTGCCCTGTCCGTCTGATAGGCGCAGCGCTGTGACTGCGTGACTGCGATGCGCGCGGTCGGCTACATTCAGGTGCAGCGCGCCGCCTTCTGCCCATGTCTCGCAGGCGGTCCAGATGGCGGTGGCAAGGCGCTCGTGGCGCGCCCAAACATGTTCGAGCCCTTCGGCGTGGATCAGGTCGAGCGCGGCGCGCAAGCCGTAGAGATGATGGGTCGGCGCGGTACCGTCGAAATACTGATAGAACAGGTCAGGCTGGGCGCGCGGCACCCAATCCCAGTATTGCGAAACGCGGGGCATGGTGACGCGTTTGGCGGCGGCTTTTTCGTTGAAAAAGACAAAGCCCACTCCTGCCGGGGTCATCAGCCCTTTCTGGCAGGCGGTGACCATGACATCGACGCCCCATGCATCCATCTCGAACCGGTCGCACCCGAGCGATGCGATGCAATCGGCCATTAGTAGAGCGGGATGGCTTAAGTCATCCAGCAGGGCACGCAATGCCGGAATGTCGTTGCGCACGGAAGTCGACGTATCCACATGCACTGCCAAAACGGCTTTGATGTCATGTGCTTCGTCGGCGCGTAATGCTTCAGCGATGAGGTCAAAATGCCAAGGCGAAGAGGTCCCAAAATCAATCAACTGCGGCTTGGCGCCTATGCCTTCGGCCATCTCGGCCCAACCATAGGTGAAGCGGCCAGACGCTGGGGCTAGAACCACCTCACCCGGAGCGATCACGTTGGACAGTGCCGCCTCCCACGTGCCGTGACCGTTGGCGATGTAGATCGCCACGTTGTGTTCGGTTCGCGCCACGCGCTTGAGGTCGCGGGTCAGGTCGGGCATCATCTCGATCAGTGCGCCATCATAGATATTGGGCGACGGCCGATGCATCGCTTGCAGCACGGCATCCGGCATCACTGAGGGGCCCGGAATGGCCAGATACTCGCGCCCTTGCGCGAGAGAGATGTGGTTTGTCATGGGGTCAACCTGTCTGAATTGACGCCCAATTTAGTGACGTCCCGCGCGGCGTCAATCCATCAGCTGCGACGCCTCACGTGCAAGTTTTTCGATGCCGGTCCAGTCGCCGTCCATGACCATCTGTTTGGGCGCGACCCAGCTACCGCCTGCGCAAACAACATTCGACAAAGACAGGTAATCGCGTGCATTTGACGGCGACACACCACCCGTTGGGCAGAATGTGATTTGCGGCAGCGGCGCGCCGATCGCTTTGAGCGCGGGGGCACCACCGGACGCTTCGGCCGGGAAGAATTTCAGCATGTCATAGCCCTGCTCAAACAGGCGCATCGCCTCAGAGGCAGTCGCCGCACCCGGCAGCAAGGGCAAGCCCTCGGCCTCACAGGCGGCGATCAAAGCGTCGGTTGCACCCGGTGAGACACCAAACTGCGCACCCGCCTCTTTCGCGGCGCGGACGTCTTCGGGGGTGATCAGTGTTCCCGCGCCGACCACACCACCGGGCACCTGCGCCATGGCACGAATTGCGCTGAGCGCCGAAGGCGTGCGCAGGGTGACCTCAAGCGCGGGGAGGCCTCCTGCGACCAAAGCCTCGGCCAGAGGCCGTGCTTGAGCCGCGTCATCGACGACCAGAACCGGCACGATTGGGGCCAGTGCGCAAATCTCGCGGGTGCGTTGGGTTTTGGACATGGTTTACACTCCGAAAATGCTGGCGCCAGTGTCAGCGGACCCGACATTCTGGCGGAAGGCTCCGAACAGGTCGCGCCCCACGCCGTGCTGATTGGCGCTGAGGTCGGCGGTGGCGGGTCTACGATCCAGCACGCCGGGCGTCAGGATCTCCAAATCGCCTTTTACTGCGTCGACCCGCAGGATATCGCCGTCTTGCAGGCAGGCAATGGGACCACTGTCCAGCGCCTCGGGAACCACATGGATCGCAGCGGGGACCTTGCCGGAAGCGCCCGACATGCGGCCATCGGTGACCAGCGCGACCTTTTGGCCTCGTCCCTGCAGGATCGACAGCATGGGCGTCAGAGAATGCAGCTCGGGCATCCCGTTTGCCTTTGGACCCTGAAAGCGAACGACGACGATGGTGTCGTCAGTGAACTCTCCGGCCTTGAAGGCGGCTTTGACCGCGTCTTGGTCGTGGAACACGCGAACCGGGGCCTCGACCACCTGATGTTCGGGGGCAACGGCCGAGACCTTCATGACGCCCGTTCCCAGATTGCCGGTCAGGCGTGACAGGCCACCGGTGGGTTGGAACGGGTCGCTGGCCGGGCGGAGAATCTTGTCGTTCAGGCTATGCCCTGCACCTTCTTCCCAGACCAAGTCGCCACCTTTCAGCTTAGGTTCCTTGGTGTAGTTATGCAGCCCCTGCCCTGCGACTGTCAGCGTATCGGGGTGCAGGAGCCCGTCTTCCAGCAAAGTGCCGATACAATAGCCCAGCCCGCCCGCAGCATGGAAATGGTTCACATCGGCCAGACCGTTGGGATAGACCCGCGCGACCAGAGGCACCACGGCGGAAATGTCAGAGAAATCCTCCCAATCCAACACGATACCCCCTGCCCGCGCCATGGCGATCAGGTGGATCAGCAGGTTGGTGGAGCCCCCCGTAGCCATCAAGCCGACAATCCCGTTCACAAAAGCGCGTTCGTCGAGGATCTGGCATACGGGCGTATAGTGGTTGCCCAGCGCGCTGAGCGACAGGGCGCGGCGCGCGCCTTCCTCGGTCAGCGCATCACGCAGGGGGGTGTTGGGGTTGACGAAGCTAGAGCCCGGCAGGTGCAGGCCCATGAACTCCATCAGCATCTGGTTGGTGTTGGCAGTACCGTAGAAGGTACAGGTGCCAGGGCCATGATAGGCGGCCATTTCGGCCTTCATCAACTCGTCGCGGCCGACTTCTCCGGCGGCGAATTTCTGGCGGACCTTGGCCTTTTCGTCGTTTGGCAGGCCGCTGGTCATAGGACCGGCGGGTAGGAAGACGGCGGGCAGATGGCCAAACGCCTGCGCCCCAATGATCAGGCCGGGGACGATCTTGTCGCAGACGCCTAGGAAAACGGCAGCGTCATAGGTGTTGTGACTGAGGGCCACGCCGGTCGCCAGCGCGATCACATCGCGCGAGAACAAAGACAGCTCCATCCCCGCCTCGCCCTGCGTGACGCCATCGCACATCGCAGGCACGCCGCCCGCGACCTGCGCTGTTCCACCTGCCGCGCGGATCGCATCGCGGATCAGGGCGGGGTAGCGTTCGAACGGCTGGTGGGCCGAAAGCATGTCGTTATAGGCGGTGACGATGCCCAGATTGCCTGCCGTGCCGGTGGCCATGGACTGCTGATCCTCGCCCGCACCGGCATAGGCATGGGCCTGTCCACTGCAGGACAGGTGCGCGCGAGCGGGGCCTTTGGATTTGGCCTGCTCCATCCGTTCAAGATGCGGGTCCCGCAGATCGGCGCTGCGCGTGATAATGCGCTGAGTGACGTCGGTGATGACGGAATGAACCATGATTACCCTCCGATCTGACGCCAGCGGCGTCCGTCCCGATGCATCAGCATCAGGGCCTCTTCAGGGCCGGAACTGCCCTGATCGTATTTGGCGGGCCGGTCACCACGCTGTTCCCAGCCGTTAATAATAGGATCGACCCAGGCCCAGGCGGCCTCGGCCTCATCCCCGCGCATGAACAGAGTCTGATCGCCGCGAATGACGTCCATGACCAGTCGCTCATAGGCGTCCTGCGCCCGCGCATCTGCGCCCAGCGCCTCGGCAAAGCTCATATCCAGCGCCACATCAGACAGACGGAAGCCGCCCGGGCCGGGGTCTTTGATCGTGGTGCGCAGGGTAATGCCTTCGTCCGGTTGAAGGCGGATCACCAGCACGTTGCCATGCAGAGGGCCAACATTCGGGAAAATCGTATGCGGCGGGTCGCGGAAGAAAACCGCAATCTCGGATTCACGGGCTCGCAGGCGCTTGCCCGTGCGCAGATAAAACGGCACCCCGGCCCAGCGCCAGTTGCCAATATGCGCCTTGAGCGCAATGTAGCTTTCGGTGCGGCTGGCCGGATCTCCTACATGGTCCAGATAGCCGTCGCCACCCTTGTCGGTACGGTACTGACCTCGGGCGATATCCCTTGCGTCGACCGGTTCTAACGCTTCGATCACTTTCACCTTTTCATCGCGCACCGCGTTGGGCGCGAATTTCGACGGAGGCTCCATCGCCGTCAGACACAGAAGTTGTACCAGATGGTTCTGGATCATATCCCGCATCGCGCCGGATTGGTCGTAGTAGGCCCCGCGCCCTTCGACCCCGACGGTTTCAGCGACGGTGATCTGAACGTGGTCGACATGAGTGGCGTTCCACAGCGGCTCGAACAGGGAATTGGCAAAGCGCAAGGCCATCAGGTTCTGCACCGTTTCCTTGCCCAAATAATGGTCGATACGGTAAATCTGATGTTCCTCGAAACAGCCGCGCAGCCCTTCGTTTAGCGCCTTGGCCGAGGCCAGATCGTGCCCGAACGGCTTTTCCACGACGATCCGGCTGTCAGGCGTTGCCACGCCGTGGTCGTTCAGGCGTTGTGCTATCCCGGAAAACAGGCTGGGACCGACCGACAGGTAAAAGGCGCGCACCACGTCCGGGCGCAGCATTTTGGCTAGCTCTGGCCAGCCTTTGTTCCCCAGTGCATCCACCGAGACATATTCGACCTGTGCCAGAAACCGATCCAGCACATCCTTTTTGAACTCCGGCGCGAATTCCTTCATCGACGCGCGGACCTGATCTCGGAACGCGGCGCTGTCGATATCCGAGCGCGCGGTGCCGATCACCCGGGCCTCGGGCGGCATCTGGCCGACCTGGAAGCGATGATACAGGCCGGGCAGGATCTTGCGCTGCGCCAGATCTCCGGTCGCGCCAAACAGCACCAGATCGAAGGGATTAACCGGGATTACGCGTGAAACCATCGACAGGCTCCTTCAGAACTCACTGGGTTTACCAGTTATGTTATCGCTAACATTCACCGCCGAATTAATGAAATCCGACGCATAAATCAACACCGGATTTGAAATTAGTTTCAAAACCCCTGCCCGCTCAGCCCTGATTGCGCAGCCACTCCATGA
The DNA here is from genome assembly GCF_013034685.1 of Ruegeria lacuscaerulensis. Lineage (GTDB taxonomy): Bacteria > Pseudomonadota > Alphaproteobacteria > Rhodobacterales > Rhodobacteraceae > Ruegeria > Ruegeria lacuscaerulensis_B. The sequence continues at coordinate 686,059 of NZ_WQGO01000001.1, forward strand.
CAGCGGGGCGCACGGATTGTTCGCCCCGGTGCCGCGCATCTGCGATGATCTTGCGCAGAGACTGCAGATCAGCCCGTAGCAGAACGCTTTTCACCGGCCCGATCGAGGCAGGCCGCATCGACAGCGACCGGATGCCCATCGCAGCAAGACAAAGCGCTTCAACAGGGCGACCGGCATCCTCACCGCAGAACGACAGTGGCGTGTTCGAGATATTGCAGCGCTCGACGATGCGCTCAATGAAGCTGAGGAAGCTGACATTCAGCGTATCATAGCGGCGGCGCACCAGTTCATTCTCGCGGTCAGCGGCAAAGAAGAACTGTTTCAGGTCATTGCCCCCGATCGAGACAAAATCCACCTCATCAAAGAATTTCTGCGGCGAGAAACCCAGCGAAGGCGTTTCCAGCATCGCCCCAACTTCGAGCGTTTCTGGCAGGACATGGCCGAGCCGCTTTTCACGCTCGATGGTTTTATTGACCTCCCAGCGGGCCTCGCGGAATTCTTCGGCCTGCGCCACGAAGGGGAACATAATGGTCAACGGGCGACCATTGGCAGCCCGGATTAACGCCTGCAACTGCATCCGCATCACGCCGCGCTTGTCCAGCCCTACCCGAATTGCGCGCCAACCCAGCGCGGGGTTGGGTTCTTCCACGTGTTTCATGTAGGGCAGAACCTTGTCCGAACCGATGTCCAGCGTACGGAACACCACGCGCTTTTCGCCCGCCGCGTCCAGAACCCGCTGATACTGCGTCACAAGCTCGGACCGTTTCGGCATCTGATTGCGGATCAGGAATTGCAACTCGGTCCGAAACAGGCCTACGCCCTCGGCCCCCGAATTGCCCAGCGAGGGCAAATCCGCCATCAGACCCGCATTCATCACCAGATTAATCCGCTCGCCATCACGGGTCACGCAAGGCGTTTCGCGGATCGAGGCATATCTCTCTTGCGCCTGCGCCTGCATGGCGATCTTGTCGCGGAAGGCAGTGACGACGGAATCTTCGGGGCGCAGATGGACGCTACCGTTGTCACCGTCGACAAGGATGTGATCCCCGTTCAACGCCTCGGTCGTAATTCGGCCCACATGCACAACCAGCGGAATCGCCAAGGCCCGCGCCACAATCGTTGCGTGGCTTCCGACCGAGCCTTCTTCCAGCACAATCCCTTTCAGCGACCTGCCATATTCCAGCAAGTCTCCGGGCCCGATATTCCGAGCGATCAGGATCGGGTCAGGCGGCAAATCCGCGCCATTGGTGTTGCCTTGCCCGGTGAGAATACGCAGCAGACGGTTGCTGAGGTCGTCCAGATCAGCCAAACGTTCGCGCAGGTAGGGATCCGTTACTTGCCCCATCCGCACCCGGGCCTGCGATTGCTCCTTTTCGACAGCCGCCTCGGCGCTCAAGCCGCGAGCGATGTCTTCCTCCATCCGGCGCATCCAGCCCTTGGAATTCGCGAACATCCGGTAGGCTTCCAGCACCTGCAACTGCTCGGTATCGCCATCTTTTGATATCTCGAGCATCTTGTCGACGCCGACCCGCAATTCATCGACGGCCTCGGTCAGCCGCTCACGTTCGCGATGAGGGTCTTCGGCAATGGGGTTGGTGACCACCACGCGCGGCTCGTGCAACCAGACATGGCCCTCGGCCGAGCCTTCCTGCGCCGGGCCGCCGCTCAGCTGTACCGATTGCTGGTGTCGTGGCGACAGAGCCGCACCCTCACCCACAAAGGCACCCAGTTCGGTCATCTCGGCCAGCACCATGGCGACTACTTCCAGCGCATAGACCTCGTCCGCCGAGTATTCCCGCGCGTCGCGGGATTGGACCACCAGAACACCAAGTTTTTCACCCAGACGTTGGATCGGCACACCCAGGAAAGACGAGAATCTCTCTTCCCCGGTTTCAGGCATATAACGGAAACCCTTGGCGGCAGGCGCATTCGGTGTGTTCACGATTTTGCCGAACTTAGCTACACGACCCACAAGCCCCTCACCCATGCGCATTCGGGTCTTATGAACAGCCTCGGGTGACAACCCCTCGGTCGCGCAGAGCTCCAATGTGTCTTCATCGCGAAACAGATAAATCGAGCACACTTCGGCCCGGATACTATCGGCGATCAGGTGGGTGATCCGGTCAAGACGTTCCTGACCGGCGGCCTCGCTCGCCATCTCTTCGCGCAGCCGCCCAAGCAGCTTGCGGGATTCAGTTTCGGTACCGTCCGCCATGGCCCACCCAAATTAGTGCGTCAGGCAAGACCTTTGGCTGAAACGCTCAGGCCGCCTTGTCCAGTTCAAAGGCATCATGCAGTGCCTGAACCGCAAGTTCCATGTATTTCCTGTCCACAAGGACGGAAATTTTAATCTCGGAGGTTGTGATGACCTTGATGTTGATCCCCTCATCCGAGAGAATTTTGAACATCTTGGCCGCAACACCCGATTGCGACCGCATGCCGATGCCAACCACCGAAACCTTGCAGACGTCTTCGTCGGCGACCAGTTCGGCATAGTTCAACTCGCCCGCGTCCTTGATCGCCAACAGCGCTTTCTCGGCGCGTGCCACCTGATCGGTCGGGCACGAGAAGGTCATGTCCGTGCGCCCCTCATCCGAGATGTTCTGCACGATCATGTCCACATTTACGCCCTCATCGCTGAGCGCGGTAAAGATGATCGAGGCGATGCCGGGGCGGTCTGCCACGGACACGACGGTCATTTTGGCTTCGTCGCGGGAATAGGCCACACCGGCCACAACATTGGATTCCATGATATCCTCCTCATCGACGACCAGCGTACCGGCCTCGTCGGATTGTTCTTCGAAACTTGAGAGAACGCGCAGTTTCACCTTGTAGCGCATCGCCAGCTCGACCGAGCGGGTTTGCAGCACCTTGGCCCCCAGCGAGGCCAATTCGAGCATTTCCTCGAACGAAATCTTGTCCAGCTTGCGCGCCTTTTCACAGATGCGCGGGTCGGTGGTATAGACGCCGTCCACATCCGTATAGATGTCGCAGCGCTCCGCACCAAAAGCTGCGGCAAAGGCCACCGCCGTCGTGTCCGATCCACCGCGACCCAGCGTGGTGATGCGGCCTTCGGGGCTGATGCCCTGGAACCCGGCGACGACGGCAACGCGCATGCCTTCGCCGAATTTCTGGTTCAGGTTCTCGGTCGGGATTTCCTCGATCCGGGCCTGGCTGTGGGCGCTGGTGGTCATCAGCGGCACCTGCCAGCCCTGCCAGCTGCGGGCGGGGATATCCATTTCCTGAAGCGTCAGCGCCATCAAGCCGGCGGTCACATTCTCGCCCGAGGACACAACCGCATCATATTCGCGCGCATCAAACAGCGGAGAGGTTTCGTTCACCCAGCCTACCAACTCATTGGTTTTACCGGACATGGCCGAGACGATGACAATGACGTCATAGCCCTTTGCCACCTCGACGCCGATACGTTTCGCAGCGCGGCGGATGCGGTCCAGGTTGGCGACAGATGTGCCGCCGAATTTCATCACGAGTACGGGCATGGGGGCTGGTGTCTCCGCGCCTTGGAATTCAGATCCCGAGCGTCTTATGTCAGGGGGCCCGCAAGGGCAAGTGTTCAAAACCTTTTCCACTGCGGTCTAACGGGTGCTTTACATCCCTCCACCACGGTGTCAGCTTGGCCCTATTCCATTTGTGATGAGGTTCCCCATGCCCCGCTTAGCCCTTGCTTTTGTCTTGTTGTCCACACCCGCTTTGGCTCAGCAAGCCTCGCTTGCCGCAACAGATGGGCAGAACGCGCTTGGAACCGTACCCTGTGCCACCAATGCGGGCGAACCGCTGCGCAGCTGCAACGCCGAGCTGCGCCATCGCGACGATGGACGGATAACTCTGGCAGTTGGCATGGGCAATGGCGAGGTACGCAACATCTATTTCGCCGACGGCATCCCAGAATCCACCGATTCCGCCGCGCGCCTCAGCTATGAGACGCAGGGAAACGTCATGGTGATCTTCGTTGACCCCGGCGAGGTCTACGAAATCCCCGCGGCGGCGTTAGCCCCTCGGTAAACTTAGGATCAGTTGCTCTTGCGGCTGGGAATAAAGGGCAAGGGCGCGACGGGAACGCCATCCTCGATCAGGGCCTTGGCATCTTCGGGTTTGGCTTCACCATAGATCGCCCGTTCTGGGGCATCACCCAGATGCATCTTGCGTGCTTCGGACGCGAAATCCTTACCCACGTAGTCCGAGTTTTCCTCGACCTTGCGCCGCAACTCGGACAGCGCCTTCTCAAGCTCGGCGGGTGGAACCGACATCTCGACCGGGTTTTCTTCCTTGGCAGGTGTCTCGCTTCGCGCCACGACCTTGCGGGATGGGCGCACACGCGGTGTCATGATCGCCTTTTCAACGCAAGCGTCGCCACAGATGGCACAGACCACCATGCCTGCCCCGGCAAGCTTGTCGTAAGCGGCGGCCGATTGGAACCAACTGTCAAACGCGTGGCCCTGGCTGCATTTCAAGGCGTATTGAATCATGATCGGTCCAGATTGCGATTGCCGAATAGATACTGACCATCAAAACAATGACAAGCCCTAGTCTGCAGATCAATGCGACTGCGTTGCCACCTGCCGTAACATTTGGGCGAGTTCAGGCTGATCCACCCGCGCCGCTGCCGCCCGTATCGAAAACCATACGCGCTCACGATCATCGCATTCGGGATAGCGCTCCGATAAGGACATTACCATCAGCGGAAACACATCCACCAGGCAAAGGACCGCTCCTTTTTTGCGCCGTTGTTTTATGTGTGTGTAACGCCCGATCATCTCAGCCGAACAGACCCCACGCACGCCCGCTTCTTCCCAGGCTTCCTGCTGCGCTGCCTCGAACGAGGACATCCCCTTGATCAATCCGCCCTTGGGAATGATCCAGCGGCCCGACTTACGAGTTGTGATCAGCAAAACTTCGGGGGCGCCCGCACGTAAACGGTAACACAATGCGGCGGATTGTTGTCGAACCGGAATCCTGTCCGAGTCCGGCGGTTGATACCGCCATAGCCTGCTCATGCCCTGTGCCCCTTTCAACACCTGCGACGCCCAAAGCTTTAGTTTTTGTACTTATTTAGAGGGTCGTCGCAGAACCACTACCATACTTGGCGAACTCCACCAAGCGTCACATGCGTGCGGCCAGTTTTCGCACAAGATCGTCATGCGGGATATCGGCATCACTGGCCAATCGGCGCAAACCGAAATGCACGCGGGCGATACGCTGGTAATAGCGAGTGTAGACATAGTTCGTCCCACCCCCGGCAAGCGCCCCCAAAACAGGTACGGATTGCGCGGCGAGTTTTTGCCCCAGCACCACCGCCAGTTTCGGCGCGACGGTGGCGATCAGCTTTTGAAGGGCCGGTCCGGTCAACGTCATCCGAGCTGAAAAAAACCCGAAATCCGCACCATCGTCGAAGGACAGCGGACCCGCCGCGGACAGAACCTGCACACAATCGAATTTCACACCGTCTTCCGATGGGTCAAACCCTTCTCGTGCCGCAGCACCTTGTATGGCGCGCAACAGCATCGTGGTCGTTGCGGGCAATTCCACCAAAGAGGTCGACACTCCGCCCACACCGCCTGCTGCGCCCATGGCCGTGGTCACAGCCGTATTCACCCAAGGTCGTTGATCCGGCACCGCCCTGCGCGACCCTTCGGCGGCATGCATGGCCACCCAAAGCGCCTGCTCGGTTGCTCCGGTCAACGCCTCTCGCAGTGACGGGGGCAGTTGATCCAGCAGGGTTTCCGCAGATCCGCCCAGACTGTTGAGCAACCGAACACCCGGCCCACCCGCCGAGCGGTAGTACCCGGCCAACCGGTCCAACTCTGCCTCGGCATCCAGTTTTTCGACAAGAACAACGTTCTGCATGCGTGCCCTCCTGTCCTAAAAAGATCGGCACTATGCCCCGTTTTTTCAATAGTTCATCGGTCCCAACGCGTTACAGGACCAGCGACACCCGTCCATGCGCCCAAGGTTAGCTCAGCCCCCAGAACCCGTTGGGGATTGGTGGGCGGCGGCATCTCAACTCCGGTCAGGCGGGCGAAGCCGAAACGACTGTAATAAGGTGCATCGCCCACCAGCATCACCCGCTCCCATCCTCTGGTAAGACCTGCCTGCAAGCCCTCGTGTATGAGGAAACCGCCCAAGCCCTCCCCCTGATGGGTGGGGTGCACGGCCACCGGCCCCAGCAACAACGCATCGAAGGTCCCCACATGAACGGGCCAGAACCGGATCGCCCCCGCCAAAATGCCCTCACCATCTCGGGCCACTAGAGACAAGCCCTCAACCGGCGGAACATCATCGCGCAACCGGTACGAGGACAGCGCCTCGCGCCCAGGCGCAAAGCACAGGTCGTACAAAGCCTCGACCTCCCACCAATCGTCCGGGTCCTCCGGCTTGATCGTGAATTGCTGCACCCCTGCCCTCTTTTCCTTGCTGGAATTCGCCCTAGCACTTCGTTACGCCTTGGGCAAACGCTTGGAGTTCATATGTTCTATCGCCCCGAAGACGGCCACGGCCTGCCGCATAACCCTTTCAACGCCATCATAACCCCGCGCCCGATTGGCTGGATCTCTTCCCGCGACGGCGATGGGATCAACAATCTGGCGCCGTACTCCTTCTTCAACGGGGTCGCGTATACACCGCCACAGGTGATGTTTGCCACGACCGGGACGAAACCCGACCAAGACGGCGGCAAAGACAGTCTCGCCAATATCGAAGCAACAGGCGTTTTCTGCGTCAACGTTGTCGCCCATGCACATCGTGATGCGATGAACGCCAGCTCTGCCGGGTTGCCAAAACATGTGGATGAATTCGGCCACGCAGGTTTGACTGCAGTGGAGTGCGAGACGATCCCATGTGCTAGGGTTCAGGACGCGCCCGCCGCCCTGGAATGCAAGCTGACCCAGATCGTCACACTGCCCGGCGCGGCGAACCGCGTTGTTTTCGGCGAAGTCACCGGTGTCCACCTGCGCGATGACTGTTTGAAGGATGGCAAGTTCGACGTCACGGCGTTTCAGCCACTGGCGCGGCTCGGATACCGCGACTATTCGGTAGTTACTGAACTATTCTCACTCAACCGCCCGGATGACTGAGCGTATAGGGGGCGCTGCCCCCGCCGCCTATTCGGCGACTCCCCCGGGATATTTATAGCCAGATGAAGCAGGGGATCCTCCGTTCATCTGGCCCCAAATATCCCGGAGCGCGAGGCGGAGCCTCGCTAAATCCTCAGTGACCGCCCAGAATGCCGGTGCGAACTGAATAATCGACCGCGATTTCATAATCAGGGTCATCGTCGCTATCGACCATAAGGTGACCGGCTTTGTTCAGCAGCTTGTGGCAATCTCGACTCAGATGGCGCAGCATCACGCGTTTACCGGCCGCTTCGTATTTGCCGGCGATGTTTTCGATCGCCTGAAGGGCAGATTGATCGACCACACGGCTTTCGGCGAAATCCACTATGACGGTCTCGGGATCATTCGGGACATCGAAAAGTTCGACAAATCCGTCAGAAGAACCAAAGAACAGAGGGCCTTGGATTTCGTAGACTTTCGCGCCTTTTTCTGTTTCAGAATCCCGCGTAATCGCATGGATGCGCTTGGCGTTGTTCCAGGCATAGGCCAGAGCCGAGACGATGACGCCAACGACGACGGCGATCGCAAGGTCCTCCATCACCGTCACAACCGTCACCAGCACGATGACGAACGCATCCATCAGGGGTACTTTGCGCATGATGTTGAACGAGTTCCAAGCAAAGGTACCGATCACCACCATGAACATAACGCCGACCAGCGCAGCCAGCGGAATCTGCTCGATCAGCGGGGACGCGAACAGGATGAAGATCAGCAGGAAAAGCGCGGCGGCGATCCCGGCGATGCGGGTGCGGCCACCGGATTTCACGTTGATCATCGACTGGCCGATCATAGCACAGCCACCCATGCCACCGAAGAAACCGGTTGCGACGTTGGACACGCCTTGCGCGATGCATTCCTGTGACGCTCCGCCCCGTTTGCCCGTGATTTCACCCACAAGATTCAGGGTCAGCAGCGATTCAATCAGGCCGATGGCGGCCAGAATGACGGCGTAGGGCAGGATGATTTCAATGGTTTCCCAGGTCAGCGGCACCATCGGAATGTGGAAAGGCGGCAGGCCGCCTTCGATCGAGGCCAGATCGCCTACGCGCGGTACATCCAGGCCAAAGCCGATCACCAGCGCGGCAACAACGACAATCCCGGCCAGAGGGGCCGGAACAACACGCGTGATGCGCGGCATGACCCAAATCACCGCCATGGTCAGCGCGACCAGGCCCAGCATGGTGTAAAGCTGCAGACCCGAGAGCCACTCACCTCCGCCCATGCCGTGGCCGGTGTTCTCCATTGTGCCCGGAACCTTGAACTGCCCAAGCTGCGCCAGAAAGATCACGATTGCCAGCCCGTTTACAAAGCCCAACATCACCGGATGCGGCACCAAGCGGATAAACCGGCCCCAATGCATGGCCCCGGCGATCACTTGCAGAATGCCCATCAGAACCACGGTCGCAAACAGGTATTCCACGCCATGTTCCGCCACCAGCGCCACCATCACAACCGCCAAGGCCCCGGTCGCACCCGAGATCATGCCCGGGCGCCCGCCGATCAGCGCCGTGATCAGGCCAACCATGAAGGCAGCATAGAGGCCAACCAACGGATGCACGCCCGCGACGAAAGCAAATGCCACCGCTTCGGGCACCAGCGCAAGGGCAACGGTAAGACCAGACAGCAACTCGATCCGCAGACGGGACGGTGTCAGCCCTTCATCCGGCACCCAACGCAGGTCGGGTTTGGCGATACGGTTGGCAAAGCTTGCCAGCATGGCTCGGGGCATGGAATGTCCTGTCGGTTGATCTGCGCGCGAAAGGGGCCTTCTACCTGTCATCCGCCCTCTGAGCCACCGCATCAGGCGGGAGGCTGCTATGCACAGGACGCATAGCCGTTGTCTCACAAAGTCGTGAGTTGAACCTGCCACACCGGGGGCACACCTTTGCGCCATGCGATGGCTGATCTTGTTTCTTCTGACCCCTATTGCTGCCTTGGCGCAGGATTTGCAGGGCAATGACACTGCCAGTAACTGGCGTGTGACCCATTATGAAACCTACGGGGTCTGGAATTCCATCTGCGATGAGCGCGAGGAATACGGGGCGCTCAAGCAACGCTGTTACATTCGCCGGGCCGAGGTGTTTTCGCTGCGCCCGAAATTTGGAGCACAGTTCATCTTTATCACCCCTGCCCCGGATGGCGTGGAGATCGAGTTCGGTATCGAGCCCGGCACGTTGTTCCGGCCATCCGGCTTTCGGATCGATGGAAAGGACGGAGCGGTTTGGCGCACGCGCAGACCTGGATGTCTGACCGGGTTGAGCTGCACGTTTGACGGCGTCGGTGCGGATGAGATCGTTGAAGCCATGCTGAAGGGCGAGGCCTATCGGTTCGAATTCCGCGACAGGCATGGGCAGGCACAGGACCTAACATGGCCATTGCAGGAATTCAGCGCCGCTTGGGCGGATTTCCAACAACAGGCGCAGGCGCGCAGTCTGTTGACGTCACAATAAGCCGCATTGCCCCTTGTCAGCCGTCGTCGCTCGGCGCACAAATCCTTCAACTCGCACAACAACTCGGAGAAAGCACGTGACCCAGACCAAGATTGCCGTCATCGGCGGATCAGGCATTTACGACATTGACGGGTTGGAAAATGCAGAATGGGTCACTGTTGAAACGCCTTGGGGCGATCCCTCGGACCAGATTCTGACCGGGGCATTGGACGGTATTGCAATGGCGTTCCTGCCTCGCCATGGGCGCGGCCATGTGCATTCCCCGACCGAAGTACCCTATCGCGCCAATATCGACGCGTTGAAACGGCTGGGTGTCACCGATGTGATCTCGGTCTCTGCCTGCGGGTCGTTTCGCGATCAAATGGCACCGGGGGACTTCGTGATCGTCGATCAGTTCATCGACCGGACCTTTGCGCGCGAGAAAAGCTTTTTCGGCACCGGTTGCGTGGCGCATGTCAGCGTGGCCCATCCCACTTGTCCTCGCCTGTCGGATGCGTGTGAAACCGCAGGCAAGGCCGCCGGGATCAAAATCCACCGGGGTGGCACCTATCTGGCGATGGAAGGCCCGCAATTCTCATCGCTGGCGGAATCCAAAATGTACCGCGAACACTGGGGCTGTGACGTGATCGGCATGACAAACATGCCCGAGGCGAAACTCGCCCGCGAGGCCGAGCTGTGCTACGCCTCAATCGCGATGGTCACGGATTACGACAGTTGGCACCCTGACCACGGCGAGGTTGACGTCACCGCCATCATCGCCACCCTGACCGGTAATGCGGAAAAAGGCCGGACCCTGGTCAAAGGGTTGCCCGCGCTTTTGGGGGCAGACCGCGCCCCCTGCCCGCATGGATGTGACCGAGCGCTGGAATACGCCATTCTGACCGCACCGGAAAAACGTGACCCGGCCCTGCTGGCCAAACTGGATGCGGTGGCCGGGCGGATCCTTTGACCGCTAATTGATCAGCGCCTGTTGCACCTGATCCCATAGGCCGTGGGACCAGAGGTCGTTGTGCATACCGTCGGGAATGATGAAAAGCTGCGCGTTGTCTCCGGCCATTTCGGCCAGAGCCTGCCCGTGATGAACCGGGATGGTCGTGTCCGCCGTGCCGTGGAAGATCAGCGTTGGCACAGTGATTTGATCAATCAGGTCGCGGGTTGCGAACTGGTCCTTCATAAGGGCTGAGACCGGCAGGAACGGATAGCGTTCAGCGGCGACATCGACCGTTGCGGTGAACGGTGCCTCCAACACCAAGAGACGTGCATCAGGGCGCTGCGCGGCCACGGCGGCGGCAACGCCGGTTCCAAGGCTTTGCCCATACAGAACGACCGTGTGACCTTCGGCAGCAAGGCGGTCATACATCTGGATCCCATCGCCGATCAGCGCTGGTTCAGAGGGCGTGCCCTCACTACCCGGAAAGCCGCGATAGCTGGGGGCGAACAGGCCGAAACCACTGTTGAGGATTTCACGCATCCGATCCGCGCGATCCCCCAGACTGCCGGATTGACCATGGAAAAACAGCACTGTAGGCGCGCCTTCGGTGGCCGGAGGAGCCGTCCAGACAGCCAGCTGGGTACCATCGGCCATGGGCAGTGCAAGCACCTCGACATCCGCCAGACCGACCGTAGCCGGCGCAGGTAGCGTCTCGCCCGGTTTGAACAACAGCGATTGTTGGTTGGCGTACATATACCCAAGGATCGTGGCATAGACAGCAGCACAGATCGCAACCAACAGGATCAGCGCCCTTTTGTGCCGCGCGCTTGTGAGTACATGCCCCGTGTTGTGCGGATGATCCGTTTGCACCTGTGCCATAGGCCTCCTCCCGGTTGAAATCTGCCTGTTCATAGACTGGGAACCCTACCCTGTGTTTCAAGGCGTGACCGCGCGGTTTAATGCAATCTTCAGACTGTTGCGGAAATACCGCCCTGTGCGCGGGTTGGATAGGGTCAAGGTTGAAAACAGGCGCAGCCGCTCGCGATTTGTTTACAGAGTGCAGCCGCACTTGCGCCACAAAGACCCAGCAGAACCGCAGGCGACAACGATGAGGACAAGCATGAAAAGGTTAGAGGCACTGGACGCAGCCCGGTTTTTGGCGTTCTGCGGTATGGTGTTGGTGAATTTCCGGATCGCGGCGCAGGTTGCGCCAGATGGCGGCTGGGCGACGGCTCTGGTCGATGCGCTGGAGGGGCGTGCAGCGGCCTTGTTCGTGATCCTGGCCGGGATCGGCATCAGCCTGTCACACATCGCGGCCCCTCTACTGCTGCGGCGTGCTTTGTTCCTTTTTGGATTGGGGCTGATCAACATGAACGTGTTTGGCGCCGACATCCTGCATTTCTACGCATTGTATTTTGTGGTCGGCGCAGCGTTTTTGACCGCCTCGGCGCGAAGCCTTTGGTTGGGCGCTCTGGGTATCGTCGGGTTGGCTGTACTGGCCAATCTGACCTTCGACTATAGCAATGGATGGAACTGGGCGACCCTGACGTATAACGACCTCTGGACCTTACCCGGTTTTCTGCGCAACGCGGTCTTCAACGGCTGGCATCCGGTTTTGCCATGGGCGGCGTTCCTGCTGATTGGCATGGCAATTGGGCGGTCAGAACTCCACACGATCTGTATCCAACACCGCCTGATCATGTGGGGGTTTGGCGCAGCCGTGCTTGCGATGTTTCCTTCAATGCTGGTCACAGACCCTGACCTGGTCACTTACCTGGGCACCGAATCCATCCCGCCCGGACCATTCTATATCCTCGCCGGAACCGGATCGGCCTGCATGGTGATCGGGCTACTGCTGAAACTGTGGCCAAAGCTCAAACGCTTAGGCGTCGCACCAGCTTTGACAGCGCCGGGGCGGATCAGCCTGACACTGTATGTCGCGCATATCCTGATCGGTATCGGCGCGCTTGAGGAGGCAGGTCTGCTGGACGGCTCTCTCTCCCCCGTTCAGATTGTCTTCTATGCGCTGGGCTTTTGCGTACTTTCTTCACTTGCTGGCCTGCTTTGGTCGCGTTGGTTCACGCGTGGACCGCTTGAGGGCCTGATGCGTCGCATAACTCAGCCACGCGCGGCTTGACCTTCTCGGTATCGCAGGGCTTTCTGGCGGAACTATTCTGACAGGAGCCCCCATGTCCCTTGATCTCTGGCTGGCCTTTGTGGCTGCCTCGACTGCACTGTTGCTGATCCCCGGACCGACCGTCCTGTTAGTGCTAAGCTATGCGCTGTCCAAAGGACGCAGCGTTGCCGTCGCCTCGGCCACGGGCGTTGCCGTCGGAGATCTTATCGCCATGACCGCGTCTTTGCTGGGCTTAGGCGCGCTGGTGCTGGCCTCGGCCACCTTGTTTTCGGTCCTGAAATGGGTGGGGGCAGCCTATCTGATCTGGCTTGGCATCAAATTGCTGCGCAGCGCCCCATCCGGTGGGTTGAGCACCGTCGAGACCAGCCGGGACGTCACCGCCCGCAGCGTGTTCGGCCACGCCGCAGCCGTGACGGCGCTAAACCCGAAATCCATTGCCTTTTTCATTGCTTTCGTGCCGCAATTCCTGCGCCCCTCGGACCCTCTGGGCCCGCAATTTATCATCCTGATCGCCACATTCGTCGGACTCGCTTGGCTGAACGCGCTAGCCTATGCGCTGCTGGCGGATCGGCTGCGGGTGATGATCGGACGAGCGGGCGTAATCACTGCCATGACCCGGTTCGGAGGGCTGGCCCTGATCGGAATGGGTGTCGCGACTGCGGTTTTGCGCCGTCCAGCCTAGTCTTCGGCGTTTTCCTTCATGAAGCCGCGTATGAATCGCCGAATTTCGCGGGCGGCCGAAGTGTCCAACTCTTTGCACAGTTCGACAAAAGCGTCCCGCTCATCCTTGTCCAGACGCAGGACCAACTGACTGTTTTTCTTGGTAGAACCCTTACCGTCTTTCTTGGCCACGCTGTACATCCCTGACAAAGTCTTGATTCTTCCCGAGATGCATTGTATATACATCGCATAGAAATTGTAGTTATCGAGCACCTAACAATAAATAAGGAATATGGCAATGAACCTTCATGCTGCTCAGGCATTTCTTTTGCAAGACCAGCGCAACTGGCGCAAACCTCACCTAGCTTGGCTGCCCTCGGCGCTGTATCGCTATAAAAGCTTCCCGACTATTCTTGCGGGACGTCATAAATAAACACTCGCAATCAATCCTTGCATGACCGACCCCAATGGGCCAAACAGCCCAGCGTGTTTTGACGCCAAAGGGGTCCTTCCATGTCCAGAAACAAAACGGTCAAGGATTACATCCGAACCATCGTCGATTTTCCCCATGAAGGGATCATGTTCCGGGACGTGACAACGCTGTTCGCCGACCCGCGCGGGTTTCGCATGGCGATTGATCAGATGCTACACCCTTATGCAGGCGAGCGGATTGACAAGGTTGTGGGACTTGAGGCCCGCGGCTTCATTCTGGGCGGCGCGATTGCCCACCAACTGAGTGTCGGGTTCGTCCCGATCCGCAAAAAGGGCAAGCTACCCGGCACAACGATCAGCCAAGACTACAAGTTGGAATATGGTGAGGCTATCGTTGAGATCCACGACGACGCGATCCAGCCCGGCGAAAAAATCCTGGTGGTCGATGATCTGCTGGCCACCGGGGGCACAGCTGCCGCCGGGATCAAACTGATCGAGAGATTGGGCGGTGAGATCATCTCTTGCGCGTTCATCATCGACCTACCCGACCTTGGCGGTCGCAAATTGCTGGAGGAGATGGACATGGATGTGCATGTCCTGTGCGAATTCGAAGGTCTCTGACTGCAAACTGATCACAAAGCTGTGAGTTGAAAATTCGTTCTACGCTGGCTTAGCGCAGAGTTTGGCGGCTTCAAGTTAAAGTCATCAACATATTCAGTGATCCTGTTTTGAATAGCGCGCGTACCCCTGTTGATGCCACCAAGGGCATCCCAACAAGGGAACCTTTTATCATGTTTCGCAAATTCGCAATTGCCGGCGTGTCCGGCGCCCTGATCGCCACCGCTGCTTTCGCCGGAGCCAAGAAAGACATCGTGGATACCGCTGTCGGCGCGGGCAGCTTTGAAACTCTGGTCGCTGCTGTTCAGGCCGCCGAGTTGGTGGATACTTTGAAAGGTGAAGGTCCATTTACGGTCTTCGCCCCGACTGACGAAGCCTTCGCAGCCCTGCCTGAGGGGACCGTTGAGACTCTGCTCAAGCCCGAAAATAAAGATCAACTGGTCGCTGTTCTGACCTATCACGTGGTACCGGGCAAAGTGATGTCGGGTGATCTGTCCGACGATATGAAGGCTGCGACCGTGCAAGGCGGCGACGTGACAATCGATCTGGACAACGGCGTGATGGTAAATGACGCCTCAGTCGTTCAGGCCGATATCGAAACGACGAATGGCGTGATCCACGTTATCGACAAAGTGATCCTGCCATCCTCGTAAAACGGCGCGCGGCTCGGGGATACCCGGGCCGCACTTATACCGACAAAACAGCCCCGGGGTTCATGATCCCCTTGGGATCGAGCGCAGACTTGATCGCCCGCATTGCAGCCAGCTTGGCCGGATCGGCATAGCGTTCCAGATCATCTGTCTTCAGCCGTCCAATCCCATGCTCTGCGCTAACCGATCCACCGAACTTGTGCACAAGATCGTGGATGGCACGCTTGATCGGGGCCCGCTGCACATCGAAATCAGATCGACTACGCCCTGCCGGCGGAAACACGTTGTAGTGAAGATTGCCGTCCCCCAGATGACCGAAACAGTTGATGCGAAACGGCCCCAACATGGCAACAACCTCTGCCCCCTGTCGGATAAACGCGGGGATTTCCGAGATCGGCACGGAGATATCATGGCTCGAAACTGAGCCGATCAGCCGGTTCGCCTCGGGGATTCGCTCGCGCACAGCCCAAAGATCAGCCCGCTGCGCTTCGCTTTGCGCGATCACGGCATCCCGGACCAAACCCCTTGCCTCAGCCGCTGAATAGAGCGTCTCAAGTGCCTCTTGAGGCGCGGTATCGCCGAACAATCCAATCTCGATCAATACGGACCATTCCGGCGGGGATGCAAACGGCTGACGTATATCCGGCAGCACCTCGGACAGAAAGTGCAGCCCCTGCCTGTGGATCAGCTCGAACGTGCTGACACCGTCCCCCAACTGATCCCGCGCAAGGGCCAACAAATCAATGGCGGCTTCGGGCGACGGGACCTGCACTATCGCCGTTCCAACCCCAGCAGGACACGGCGACAGCTTAAGCGACGCCGCGGTGATGATCCCCAACGTTCCTTCAGACCCGATCAGCAAATTGCGCAGGTCATAACCGGTATTGTCCTTCCGCAACCGGCTAAGCCCATGCCAGATCTCCCCATTGGGCAGAACCGCCTCAAGCCCCAGGCACAGATCGCGTGCATTGCCATAGCGCAGGACGTTGACCCCACCCGCATTGGTCGCAAGGTTGCCGCCAATCCGGCACGACCCTTCCGCAGCCAGAGACAGAGGAAACAAGCGGTTTGCTTGCCGGGCAGCTGCTTGAATATCAGCCAGAACGGCCCCGGCCTCGGCAATCAGAATATTCTCGGTCGGATAAACCGCCCGGATAGCTGTCATCCGCTCCAACGAGATCAACAACGGCGCAGGCCCATCAGGCATCACCTGCCCACCGACCAGGCCGGTTCCGCCCCCATAAGGCACAACCGGTACCGACGCCGCGGACGCCAACCGTATCAACGCCGCGACGTCTTCCGTTTGTCGCGGGGCCGCGACAAGACCGACCTGTCCTGAAAATCTGCGGCGCGGCTCCTCTGCATATCGCGGCTCGGGCACACGCAAAACACCATCGCCCAGAGTGTCGCGGAGGGATTGAGCAAAGGTTTCGTCAGCAGGATTCAATGTCATAGGCATTCCTTGCCCAACTCCGCCGGACCCGACAAGCCCTATTCAAGCTCAATCAAGTATTGCGGCTCCAGCACCACCACCGTCGGCCGATCCGGCAATGTGCGCAGCGACACAGTCAATTCCGAGATACCATCCCGCTCAACCGGGAACTCATCCCGGATATCGACCAGAAACCGATCCAGCGAAAAGCCCGAAAACCAATGCATCGGAATAATGACCGAGCTTTTCAACCGCTTCAGCACCTCAATCATCTCGGGCAGAGGCATGGTCGTGCCCCCATCTACCGCGGCCATGACCACGTCCAGCCGCCCCAAGGCTGCGAATTGTTCGTCCGACGGGACATGATGCAAATGCCCCAGATGGCCAATGCACAGCCCCTCGATTTCGAAAACAAAGATAGAGTTTCCGCGCTCCTCAACCCCGCCATAGACCGAACGAATGTCGGTCGAGACATTGCGCACCAGCATCTCACCCAAATCCAGATTATGCTCGATCCCCTGCCCGAACTCCCCCCAACCGGGCAAGACATGCGGAATCGCCGGGTCGGGATGCGCCGTCCAATGGGTGCTATGAGCATGGTTCATCGTGACCACATCCGGGATCAGATCGGCACTTCCGATGAACCCTGTGAAATCCGTCACCGCATTCAACCCGCCCTGCGTCTGGATCAGAAACGAAGCATGGGCGACATAGCTGATCCGAACCGAAAACTCCGGCACCGGGTCCGTCCAGGCGGCTTTGTGAACATACTCAATTCCAGGCGCTGCATCCGCTATAGCAATACAATGGCTTGGCCGCCGCTCCTGCGCCGCAGCCCCACCCGAAATCACCAACAATATCGCAACCACCCAGCGCATAACCCGATACTAGCGCAGATGCGCCGCAAGTCATGCCCCTTGTTCTTCTGTTCAAGAATACCTCGGGGGAGGCGCGGTTTGCCGCGACTGGGGCAGAGCCCCCTAGCCCGCGTCGGTCTTGCCGCGACGGTCCGACCGCAGGCAGGCATACAGAACATGCGTCCGCCACCGTCCATTGATCTGCAAATAGGATTGCGCCACGCCCTCATATTTGAAGGCTGACCGCTCCAGCAACCCGCGCGAGGGCTTGTTTTCGGGCAAACACGCCGCCTCGATCCGGCTCAGATCCAAGCGCGTAAAGGCATGATGCACCACGGCCCCGATCGCTTCGCGCATATAGCCATTTCGCGCATAGGCCTGCCCGGTCCAATACCCCAATGTTCCCGCCTGCGCCGGGCCGCGTCGAATATTGTCCAGCGTGATCGCGCCGACCAGCCGGTCATCTTCGCGTCGAAACAGAAACAGCGGTATCGCCGTCCCGCTCGCGACCGAGCGCTGCGCCCAATAAACCCGGTTGGTAAAAGACTTGCGGCTTAGGTGGTCCTTGGCCCAGATCGGCTCCCACGGGGTGAGAAATTCTTTCGAGGCCCGCCGCAGCGCCGCCCAGTCGTTGAAATCGGAATGCACCGGCGGGCGCAGGCTGAGGCGCGCTGTCTCAAGTTTCAGCTTGCGTCGGCCCAGAAGCATCACGCCGCACGCCTCTCCTGCAACTCCACCAATGTGGGCGCGTCCGAGACCGGACCATACAGCGCCAGCGCCGCCGGTGCCTGCACGGCCATGGTTTCGGCAAAGGCACGCACGTCCTCGGTGCTGACCGCATCAATCTTGGCCACGGTATCTTCAAGCGAGGGCACCCGGCCCCAAATCTGCACCAACCGCGCCAGACGCTCAGCCCGGTTCGAGGGGCTTTCAAGCCCCATCAGCATTCCGGCCTTCATCTGCGCACGTGCACGGGCGACCTCTTCGGGGCTCATATCCTCGGCGGCGCGCTTCATCTCGTCGATTGTGATTGTCGCCAGCTCGCCCACCTGATCGGCTGACGTACCCGCATAGATCGTGGTCGTTCCGGTATCCGCATAGGCCCCAGTTTGCGCAAAGATCGTATAGCAGAGCCCGCGTGTCTCGCGCACCTCTTGGAACAAGCGCGAGGACATACCCCCACCCAAAGCGGTCGAGTAAATCTGCGCGGTATAGATCGCATCATCACGGTAGCCGGGGCTTTCCAACGCCAGCGCAAAATGCGCCTGTTCCAGCTCTTTCTCCTGTCGCGCTTCGCCGCCGGTGAACTTCGCGGCTTCTGCAATCAACCCTTTGCGCGGTTGAAGATGGCCAAACATCTCTTCGGCCATTTTCATCAGCGCGTCATGATCCACGGCCCCTGCCGCAGATAGGATCATCTGCTCAGGGCCATAGTGTTCTGCCACAAAACCCGACAAGTCCTCGCGCGAAAACGCGCTGACCCGTTCGGACGGCCCCAGAATGGTACGGCCCAGAGGTTGGTCGTGATAGCTCTGTTCTTGCAACCAGTCGAAAATCACATCGTCCGGCGTGTCATAGGCCTGACCGATCTCTTGTAGGATCACGCCGCGTTCGACCTCGATCTCGCGCGGGTCGAAGATGGGGTTCAGAACGATGTCGCCGATCACGTCCATCGCCAGCGCTACGTCATCTTTCAGAACGCGCGCATAATAGGCCGTCACCTCGCGCGAGGTGTAGGCGTTGATATAGCCGCCCACATCCTCGATCGCCTCGGCGATTTGCAAAGCCGAACGTCGCTCGGTTCCTTTGAACGCCATGTGCTCAAGGAAATGCGCGATGCCGTTCTGTTCGATTCGCTCGTTCCGCGCACCCGCGGTCACCCAGATGCCGATGGCCGCCGATTGCAGCCCCGGCATGTTCTCACTGACGATCCGAAATCCGTTCTTCAGCTGGTCTTGTCTGACAGTCACTCGGCGATATGCCCTTTGATATGATCCTCAAGGGCACCCAGATCATTGGCAATCCGCGTCACCCGTTCCGGACGTTCATACAGATCAGACATGCGGGATGGAAGAGGCGGATGTTCCCCGCTCGCCTTCTCGACCGCTGCCGGGAATTTCGCCGGATGGGCGGTGGCCAGAGTGATCATCGGAACCGCCACGGCGCGTTGTTCTTCGGCGACCTTAATTCCAACGGCAGTGTGCGGGCAGACCAGTTCGGCACTGTGGGCCAGCGTGTGTTTGATTGTCGTCAGCGTTTCATCCTCGGACACACGTCCCGAGTCGAAGCTTTCGCGCAGGGCCTCCATCGCGCCCTGACTGACGTTGAAACCCCCGCGTTTCAACTCATCCATCAACTGCGCCACGGCGCTGCCATCCTCGCCATATGCATAGTAAAGCGCCCGTTCAAAGTTCGAGCTGACCTGAATGTCCATCGACGGGCTGATCGAAGGAATGGTGTCGCCCTTGAAATACCCCTCGCCCGACAGACAGCGATGCAGAATGTCGTTCTGGTTGGTCGCCACCACCAGACGGTCAATAGGCAGGCCCATGCGCTTGGCCAGGTAGCCCGCGAAGATGTCGCCAAAGTTGCCGGTGGGCACCGTAAAGCTGACCTTGCGATGCGGAGCACCCAAGCTGACAGCCGACGAGAAGTAATAGACGATCTGCGCCAGCACCCGCGCAAAGTTGATCGAGTTCACCCCGGCTAGTTTCACCCCGTCGCGGAAGTCGAAATCGTTGAACATATCTTTCAACGCGGCCTGACAATCGTCAAAATCGCCATCCACGGCCAGCGCATGCACGTTGCTGTCGGCGGGCGTCGTCATCTGACGGCGCTGCACCTCAGAGACACGGCCATGGGGGAACAGGATGAACACATCCACCGCGTCCAGCCCCCGGAACGCCTCAATCGCGGCTGAGCCAGTATCACCACTGGTCGCACCCACGATGGTCACACGATCATTGCGCCGCTTCAGCGCAACCTGGAACAGCTGGCCGATCAGCTGCATGGCAAAATCCTTGAAGGCCAGCGTGGGCCCGTGGAACAGCTCCAGCAGGAAGTGGTTCTCGTTCAGCTGCTTTAGCGGAGCGCGGGCGTCATGGCCAAAGCCTTCATAGGCGCGGGCGATGATGTCCTTGAACTCCTGCTCGGTGAACGAGCCGCTGACATAGGGCCACATCACACGGAACGCGATCTCTTCATAGGGCAGACCGGCCAGAGCGGCGATCTCATCATGGCTCATCACCGGAATCTCGGCGGGCAGATACAGGCCGCCATCGCGGGCAAGGCCGGTCAGCATCGCCTCTTCAAAGGTCAGTTCCGGCGCTTGGCCACGGGTCGAGATATATTTCATTGCTCTTCACTCTGTGCAGGGGCGCGGTTGCGCCACAGGAAATAACCGGTCATCGCGGCCCAGACCAGAGCCAGACCAAACCATGTGATTGCATATTGCAGATGATCGTTTGGAATTCCCGCTGTATCGACCGGCAGAGGCGTGATGCCGGGGTCGGTTTCCGACCGCGCGATCAGCAGGATCGGTTCGGCTCCAAGCGCGGCGGCCAGATTGGGCACATCGCGGGCAAACCAGATGTTTTCGTCAATATCGGGTTCGGGCGTGTAGCTGTCGATCTCATCCGGCCAATGCAGGCTGCCGGTTACGGTCATTGGCCCGGTCAGTCGCTCGACCAGTTTCGCCGTGGTGGGCACAAAGCCGCGATCCACTAGAATAGTCCGATCCTCGGTGCTGAAAGACTGGATGATCCGATAGCCCGCCCCGACCTGCTTGACCGAGACCAGAACGTGGATCTCCCCCGGCTCCATATCGCCCGAGATTGTCACCGGCAGGTATTTGTCGGTGTCTTCGGAAACGCTCGGCGGCAGGTCCACAGGATCTGCTGCTATGCGCGAGTCGATCTCGGCCAGAACGCCTTCTTTCCAGGCCAAACGCTGCACCTGCCAGACGCCCAGCGACAGCAGCACGCCCAGACCGGCAAGCCCGAAGATCAGCAGGAACAAAGTGCGGCGCATAGTCAGGTGAAACCTTGTTACAGAAACCGGCGTCTTGTTAAGGGCAGCGTGATCCCGATTGCAACCACGCAATTGTATGGGGCGCAATCTTGCGCCCCCGATCGAGAAAAAGCCGCCCCACGGGGCGGCTTTTGCAATTTACCTATCTGAGCGGATCAGAACAGCGGAGCCTGACCCCAGATATAAACGGCAAAGAAAAGGAACAGCCAGACGACGTCCACAAAGTGCCAGTACCAAGCGGCGGCCTCAAATCCCACGTGCTTTTCAGGTGTGAAATCGCCCTTCAGAGCTCGGATCAGGCAGACACTCAAGAAGATCGTCCCGATGATCACATGCGCGCCGTGGAAACCGGTTGCCATGAAGAAGTTCGAATAGAACTGGTCGCCACCAAACTCCCAGCCCTCATGAGCCAGCAGCTCATAATATTCAAAGGCCTGCAGCGCGGTGAAGGCGATGCCCAGCACGATCCCAATCGCCAGACCCTGCACCAGCGCCTTGCGGTCGTTGTTGTGCACCAGCGCGTGGTGCGCCCATGTGATCGCGCAGCCCGACAGCAGCAGGACCAGCGTGTTGATCAGCGGCAGATGGAACGGGTCAACCGCATGAATATCCGGCTGGATATATTCGGTGCCGGCATAGTCGTACATCGGGTACATGCGATGTTTGAAGAACGACCAGAACCAGGCAAAAAAGAACATCACTTCGGACATCACGAACAGGATGAAGCCATAGCGCAGGCCGATGCGCACCACCGGCGTGTGGTCGCCCGCGCGGCTTTCGGCCACCACTTCGGACCACCAGGCGAACATGGTGTATAGAACGGCAACCAGACCCATCCAGAACATGAACGACGTGACGCCGTGCATCCACAGGACGGCTCCGAACAGCATCACAAAGCCGCCAACGGCGCCGATCAGCGGCCAGATCGACGGGGCCAGAATGTGATAATCGTGGTTTTTAGCGTGTGCCATCAGCGTCCCTCACCTAAAGGCATTAGTTCGTGTTTGTATCAGCCTGCGCATCAAGGGCGGCATAGCCCTCGGGCAGGTCAATTTCGTAGAATGTATACGACAGCGTGATCGTATGCACATATTTCGCTTCCAGATCCTCGACCATCTCAGGATCGACGAAAAAGCTTACCGGCATCTGAACCCGCTCGCCGGGCTGCAGGACCTGTTCTTCAAAGCAGAAACAGGCGATTTTCTGGAAATAGCCGCCGGCCGAATAGGGCGCGACATTGTAGGATGCCTGCCCCGCAATTGGTCGGTCCGTCGGGTTATAAGCCTCGTAAAAGGCCAACCCGTTCTCACCGATGCGTACTTCCATCTCACGTTCGACCGGTTTGAACTCCCACGCCATGTCCTTGGCCTTTGACGCGTCGAAGCGGACGGTGACGGTGCGGTCGAGAATATCCTCGGGCGCGGCTTCAGCCACACCTGTGGTGCCGCCAAACCCCGTGACGCGGCAGAACCAGTCATAAAACGGCACCGCAGCCCAGGCGAGGCTGCCCATCAGCACCACGACGCCCACGGTTTGAACAACCGTCTTTTGAGGACCAGACAGCGCCATCAGTTCTGTACCTCTTGCGTCGCCATGTTGAAATCGGTGCCCGAGACTTTGACGATCGTCAGACCGAAAATGATCACGATGAACGCCGCCAGCGTCAGGCCTACGCCCAGATTGCGACTAAAACGACGTTCGTGCAGTTCGTGGCTTTTGCGCAGGCTCATGACCAGCCTCCCAGCCCATAGGGTTTCAGCAACGCCTCAATCAGAATCGCGCCGAAGTGCAGGAAAAGGTACAGCAGCGACAGTTTGAAGAACGACCGCTCAACCTTGAAATTATCCGCTTCCGAGTCGTCCTCGGTCCGGCGCGCAATTGCCCATGCGCCGCGCAGAAACAAGGCGTTCATCACTATAGCCACGGTCAGGTAAACCGGACCGCCTATGCCCGAGAATGCCGTTCCAACAGCCAGCAGCGCCAGAAGACCGGTGTAAACCAGGATATGCCAGCGCGTCGCGCGGCGACCATGGGTCACGGTCAGCATCGGCACGCCTGCATCGTCATAGTCCGAGCGCATGAACAACGCCAACGCCCAGAAATGCGGCGGGGTCCACATGAAAGTCAGGGCGAACATCAGCCAAGGCTCAATCGACATTGTGCCCGTGGCCGCGACCCACCCGATGACCGGCGGGAAGGCTCCTGCCGCGCCACCGATCACGATGTTCTGAGGCGTCGAACGTTTCAGCCACATCGTATAGACGACGACGTAGAAGAAGATGGTGAACGCCAGAAACGCACCAGCAAACCAGTTGGTCGCCAGCCCCAGCATGATCACCGACAGGCCCGACAGCGCCAATCCCAACGACAGCGCTTCGCCTTCCTGCACTTTACCCGCCGGAATCGGTCGACCCTTGGTGCGTTTCATCACCCGATCAATATCCGCATCCCACCACATGTTCAGCGCGCCAGACGCGCCGCCGCCGATGGCGATGAAAAGAATGGCACAGAACCCGACAAAAGGATGCACCGGCACCGGTGCTGCCAGCAGACCCACCAAGGCCGTGAACACGACCAGTGACATCACGCGCGGCTTCAGCAGGGCGAAATAATCGCCAAAGCTGGCCTCATCCGCGTGCGCCGAGGCGGTCACTTGGCTGGCATTGATGCTTGCGTCGCTCATGTCCGGTCCTTTGGGGGCAAAAGCTGCGCGATCCCCGCGCAGCCCACTTGTCTAAACCTAGGCCGCAAAGGGCTTAGTTCGAGGCAACCTGATAGGTGGCAGGCTGACCTGCATACTCTTCCAGAGCACCTCGCAGCCATTCCTCATAGGCTTCTTCGCTGACCACTTTGACGGTGATCGGCATATAGGCGTGGTCCTTACCGCACAGTTCCGAACACTGTCCGAAATACACACCTTCTTTGTCGGCCTGGAACCACAGCTCGGCCAGACGACCGGGCACACCGTCCTGCTTCACGCCAAAGGACGGGATGGTCCACGAATGGATCACGTCGGACGCGGTGACCTGCATAACTATGACCTTGCCCACGGGCACGACAACAGCGGTGTCGGTGGCCAGCAGCCACTCATCATCGCTGTAACCGGCATCTGCCAGCTTGGCGCGCATTGCATCATCCAGAACAAACGGGGTCACATCGGCATCCGCCGGGCGTGCACCTTCATCCAGCGTGGCCGGATGGCCCAGCAGGTAGCTGTCGAATGCAAAGTCGTGGTCGACATATTCGTAGGTCCAGTACCATTGGTTGCCGACAACCTTGATCACCACGTCGCCTTCGGGAATTTCCTGCTGTTTGAACAGAACCGGCAGCGAGAATGCACCGATAAAGACCAGAATCAGGATCGGGCCCAGCGTCCACGCGATCTCAACCGGGGTATAGTGCGAGAACCGCGCAGGTTCAGGGTTCGAGCGTTCATTGTAGCGCACGATGCAATAGATCAGCAGACCAGCCACGAACAGACAGATCGCGGTGATGATCACCAGAATCATCCCGTCCAGCCGCTGAATTCCGGTGGCCAGCTCGGTCACGGCGGGCTGGAAGCCCATACCACCATCAACCGGTTTGCCAATAATCTCAAGCTCCTGAGCCATGGCCGGAAGGCTGGAGAGGGCTGTCAAAAAGCCCGAAAGCATCAAAGCATTCTTCATGTTCTGTCCTGATCGTTTGATCTTTGCGTCCCTGGCGAAAAGGTGTGAATCGGTCGCACCTCTCCCGTTGTCTTTAGCCGCGTTAAAAACCATATTCCTGCGGGTAGATAAAGCAAAATGCTTGCGTCAAACAGACGCTATTTTTGATCTGGATCAAACCCGAAAGGTCCCAAGTGATGCCCAACGACCCGTTTCGCCCGTTTGAAAGCGTTCTTCCACAGGACGAAGCCCTTGCGGTCCTTCAATCTGCCACCGCCGGGGCCGAGGACGGAGAGCTGTTTGTCGAGCGTCGCAAATCCGAAGCGTTGGTCTTTGATGACGGTCGGCTAAAGACTGCGTCTTATGACGCGTCCGAAGGGTTCGGCCTGCGGGCGGTGCAAGGCGAAGTGGCTGGGTACGCGCATTCCACCGATGTTTCGATCGGCGCTTTGAAACGAGCCGCCGAAACCGCGCGTTTGGCGGTTGGGGATGGCGGAGGAACGCTGGCGGACGCTCCGCGCGCTACGAACACGCGACTTTATACGGATGAGGATCCAATAGAATCCGCCAGTTTTCCGGTCAAAATCGAAACCCTGCGCGAGATCGATGCGTTTGCCCGCGATCTGGACCCTCGGGTCGTACAAGTCAGCGCAACCATCGCTGCCGCTGTGCAGGAGGTTGAGATTCTCCGCCCCGATGGCGTGCTGGTACGCGATGTGCGACCGATGACGCGGCTGAACATCTCGGTGATTGTCGAGCAGAACGGCCGCCGCGAAAGCGGCTCGGCCGGTGGGGGCGGTCGTGTTGGGTTGGATGGGCTGATCGCTCCGGCAGACTGGCAGGACAAGGCGCAAGAGGCGTTGCGGATTGCGCTGGTCAACCTCGACGCCATCCCCGCCCCGGCCGGTGTGATGGAGGTCGCGCTTGGCCCTGGCTGGCCCGGCATTCTGCTGCACGAAGCCATCGGTCATGGGTTGGAAGGTGACTTCAACCGCAAGGGCAGTTCCGCCTTTGCCGGGCTCATGGGCCAGCGAATCGCATCCAAAGGCGTGACCGTGGTAGATGATGGCACGATCCCGGATCGGCGCGGCTCGATCTCGGTCGATGATGAGGGCACGCCCAGTTCGCGCACGGTTTTGATCGAGGATGGCATCCTGACCGGCTACATGCAGGACCGCCAGAACGCGCGTCTTATGGGGGTTGCCCCTACCGGGAATGGCCGTCGTCAAAGCTATGCTCACAAACCAATGCCGCGCATGACCAATACTGTTATGCTGGGTGGCGACGCCGACCCGGCATCCTTAGTCGCTGACATCAAGGACGGTATCTGGGCGGTCGGGTTTGGCGGTGGTCAGGTGGACATCACCAATGGCAAATTCGTCTTCTCGTGCACCGAGGCTTACCGTGTCGAAAACGGCAAAATCGGCGCACCGGTGAAAGGGGCCACGTTGATTGGCGATGGCCCGTCCGCGCTGAACCGTATTCGTGGCGTTGGCAATGACATGGCGCTGGATCCCGGCATGGGCACCTGCGGCAAGGACGGTCAATGGGTGCCCGTTGGCGTTGGCCAACCTACCGTTCTGATGGACGGCCTGACCGTGGGCGGATCGGCGGCCTAAGTTAGAATCGTGGCTCATCTGTTGGGGCGCAGGGTTAACACTGCGCCTCAAATCCTACGCATAGATTTGGGCAATATCTGGTTGGCCCTATTGTTGCGAAAAAATATTTTCGCTATTTTTCAACACACTAACCATTGTCACGAGATCAAATCGCAAAAATACCGGAAAAATTTGACAGGATTCAGAAGCTGTTAACCCCTACAGTCGTAAACCAGTTCTGCAATCAGGCGGAGCAACGGATGACCGAAGAGCAGCTTTCTTCCTATCACCCCACACTCCCACCCACCACGGAAGAGGATCGGTTTTCCTGGC
This sequence comes from Ruegeria lacuscaerulensis, assembly GCF_013034685.1. Classification (GTDB taxonomy): domain Bacteria; phylum Pseudomonadota; class Alphaproteobacteria; order Rhodobacterales; family Rhodobacteraceae; genus Ruegeria; species Ruegeria lacuscaerulensis_B. The sequence continues at coordinate 712,963 of NZ_WQGO01000001.1, forward strand.
TTCGTCTGTTGCGCTCTCGCAAAGTTGGTCCGGCGACGTTTCGTCGGCTGCTGCGGGAACATGGCTCAGCGCAGAATGCGCTGGCTGCGCTGCCCGAAATGGCACGCGCTGCCGGTATTGAAGGGTATGAAACGTGCCCGCCCGGCGTGATTGAGGCGGAACTCAAGGCCGCAAAAGCTGCCAAAGCGCAGCTTTTGTGCCTTGGGTCCGCCGACTTTCCCAACGCTTTGAACGATCTCAATGATGCCCCACCGATGCTGTGGGCCATCGGCGACGTGTCGATATTGCACCGCCCAGCAGTGGCGATGGTTGGCGCGCGCAATTGCTCGTCACTCGGCGCGCGGATGGCGCGGGGGCTGGCGACGGATCTGGGCAAACAGGGACATGTCATCGTCTCTGGCCTGGCACGCGGGATCGACACCGCAGCGCATATGGCCGCTTTGGACACAGGTACTGTTGCCGTGATGGCCGGTGGCGTCGATGTGATCTACCCTGCCGAGAATACTGATCTCGCCCATAAAATCGCCGAATCCGGGTTGCGTGTATCGGAACAGCCCATGGGCGTAACACCGCAAGCCCGGCATTTTCCGCGCCGCAACCGGATCATCTCGGGGCTGGCGCAGGCGGTCGTCGTGGTCGAAGCCGCCGCAAAATCCGGCAGCCTGATCACGGCGCGGGATGCGCTGGATCAGGGGCGTGAGGTTTTGGCCGTTCCCGGCCATCCCTTTGATGCCCGCGCCGCCGGATGCAACCTGTTGATCCGCGATGGGGCGACTTTGGTTCGCTCGGCCGAAGACGTGATCGAAGCCCTGCCCCAGCGTGACCTGATCACAGCTACTCGGCCGCAGCTTACCCCAACAATCACAAAGCCAAACCCGCCTACCGCCTTGCACAAGGCGATTCTGACCCGCCTCGGTCCCTCACCAATTGCCGAGGATCAGTTGATCCGTGACATCGCCGCCTCGGCGGGCGAAATCGGCCCCGCACTTGTGGATCTTGAGCTGGAAGGGCGTATCCAACGTCAACCGGGCGGGTTGCTGTCTCTTTCGGCTTGAGGGCCCTTTTTTCACTCGTATCGTTTTGAAATCACCCCCAAATTCCCATGACCAAAGGAACGCATTGACAATTCGCTCTTGCCCTACACATTTTGCACCATCATAGAAGGCGCCATATTCGTCGAGCGAGGTTTTCCCCTAAATGCCTGTAGTTGTTGTAGAATCCCCTGCCAAGGCCAAAACGATCAACAAATACCTTGGCCCCGACTACACGGTTCTGGCGTCTTATGGCCATGTGCGCGACCTGCCACCCAAGGACGGATCGGTCGATCCCGAACACGAATTCGAGATGAAGTGGGAGGTCGGCAATGACAGCCGCAAGCATGTCAAGGCCATCGCCGACGCCTTGAAAGAAGACAACGCCCTGATCCTCGCCACTGACCCCGATCGCGAGGGCGAGGCGATCAGCTGGCACCTGCAAGAGGCGCTGACCAAGCGCCGTTCGATCAAGAAGGACACGCCCGTCAGCCGCGTGACCTTCAACGCCATCACCAAGGACGCCGTGACCGAGGCGATGCAGAATCCGCGTCAGGTCGATATGCCTCTCGTCGAAGCCTATCTGGCACGCCGCGCGCTGGACTATCTGGTGGGGTTCAACTTGTCCCCTGTCCTGTGGCGCAAGCTGCCCGGGGCGAAGTCGGCAGGTCGCGTGCAATCAGTCTGTCTGCGCCTGATCGTCGAGCGCGAGATGGAGATAGAGGCGTTCAAGCCGGTCGAATACTGGTCGGTCAAAGCGCTGTTCGAAACCCCACGCGGCCAAACTTATGAGGCGCGTCTGGTCACTCTGGCCGGGAACAAGCTGGACAAGCATGACCTGAAAAACGCCACGCAGGCCGAACTGGCGGTGCAGGCGATCACCAGCCGCGCACTCAGCGTTACCTCCGTCGAGGCGAAGCCTGCGGCGCGCAACCCGTCGGCCCCATTCATGACCTCGACCCTGCAGCAGGAGGCCAGCCGCAAGTTCGGCATGGGTGCGCGCCATGCAATGCAGGTGGCGCAGCGACTGTATGAGGCGGGCTACATCACCTATATGCGGACCGACGGTATCGACATGGCCCCCGAGGCCGTGGCCGCCGCGCGCGATGCCATCTCTGACCGCTATGGCAAGGAATACGTGCCGGACAGCCCGCGCATCTACAAGAACAAGGCCAAGAACGCGCAAGAAGCCCACGAGTGTATCCGTCCCACGGATATGTCGCGCGATGCCAGCGACCTGAAGGTCACGGATGAGGATCAGCGCAAGCTGTATGACCTGATCTGGAAGCGCACGATTGCCTGTCAGATGGCCGCGGCACGGCTGGAACGCACCACGGTCGAGATCGGCAGCGATGACGGCCAAGTCGGTTTGCGTGCCACCGGTCAGGTGGTCATGTTCGACGGCTTCATGCGCGTCTATGAAGAAGGCCGCGACGACGTTGCCGATGACGACGATAAACGCCTGCCGCAGATCATGCAGGGCGATCCGGCGCGGTTCGCCAAGACCTCGTTTAAGGATCAGTTCTCGAAAGCCGAGGACAAGGCCGCAGTTCTGTCCGACAATGAGGCCGTTCTGGCCCTGCAACACCATACCCAACCACCCCCACGCTATACCGAGGCCACGCTGGTCAAACGCATGGAAGAGCTAGGGATCGGGCGTCCGTCAACCTATGCCTCGATCGTGACCACGATTCAGGACCGCGAATATGTGCGCAAGGATAAGAACAGGCTGATCCCCGAAGAAAAAGGCCGGATTGTCACGATCTTTTTGCTGAACTTCTTCCGTCAGTACGTGGGCTATGAGTTCACCGCCAATCTGGAAGGCGAGTTGGACGATGTCAGCGCTGGCGAACGTGACTACAAAGACCTGTTGGGCAAGTTCTGGCGCGATTTCTCAGCCGCGATTGGGGAGACGTCCGAGCTACGGATTTCCGAAGTACTGGACAAGTTGGATGAAGCGCTGGCACCCCAGCTGTATCCGCCGCGCGAAGACGGCTCCGACCCCCGCGTTTGCCCGAAATGCGGCTTGGGGCAACTGCACTTGAAAACCTCGCGCACCGGCGGGTTTGTCGGCTGCGGCAACTACCCCGAATGCACCTATACCCGCCCCATCGCGGGCGAAGGGGCTGAGGGCGATGAACGCCTGCTGGGCGAAGATGCGGGCGATGAGATTTGGCTGAAATCCGGCCGGTTCGGGCCTTACGTCCAGCGCGGCGAGCCAACGCCCGAGAACAAGAAACCCCCGCGTGCGTCCCTGCCCCGTGGGTGGAGCAAGGATGACATGGATCTGGACAAGGCGCTGACGCTGCTGTCCTTGCCCCGCCAGATCGGCGAACACCCCGAGGGCGGCATGATCAGCACGAATTTCGGACGGTTCGGGCCCTATATCATGCACCAGATGCCGGAAGAGACGAAGCCGGTATATGCCAACCTCAAAGACCCCAATGACGTCTTTGAAATCGGCATGAACCGCGCGGTCGAGATGTTGGCCGAAAAGCGCGCCAATCCGGGCCGTGGACGCCGGGCGGCGGCAAAACCGCTTAAGGAGTTGGGCGATCACCCCGATGGCGGCGCGATGCAGGTGTTGGATGGACGCTATGGGCCATATGTCAAATGGGAAAAGGTCAACGCGACCATCCCCAAGGATATCAAGCCCGAGGACGTGACGCAGGAAATGGCCATCGAACTGGTCAACGAGCGCGCTACCAAGAAAGGCACCAAAAAGAAAGCTGCCCCCAAGAAGAAAGCCGCAGCGAAGAAGACAGCCAAAAAGGCGGCCTCATAGGTAGAAATACCACCACCCTGTTGGATTCGTTGACTTCCCCGTGACGTGGCGGCACAACCTGCCCATCACCATGTCATTGGGGGAGTTTTTTCATGAAAAAAGTCTATGCAAACGCGGCCGAGGCGCTGGACGGGCTGCTGCATGACGACATGTTCATCGCTGCAGGCGGATTTGGCCTCTGCGGTATTCCGGAACTGTTGCTTGAGGCCATCAAGGAGGCAGGTACGCAGAACCTGACCTTTGCATCGAACAACGCAGGCGTCGATGATTTCGGCATCGGCATTCTGTTGCAGACCAAGCAGGTCAAGAAGATGATCAGCTCGTATGTTGGCGAAAACGCCGAATTCATGCGTCAGTACCTGGCCGGCGAACTCGAGCTAGAGTTCAACCCGCAAGGTACTCTTGCCGAACGTATGCGCGCCGGTGGCGCAGGTATCCCCGGTTTCTATACCAAGACCGGCGTGGGCACCGTGATCGCCGAAGGTAAAGAGCACAAGGACTTCAACGGCGAGACTTACATAATGGAGGAAGGCATTTTTGCCGACCTCGCGATCGTCAAAGCGTGGAAGGCCGACGACACCGGCAATCTGGTGTTCCGTAAGACTGCCCGGAACTTCAACGTGCCCGCTGCGACCTGCGGCAAGGTCTGCGTGGCCGAGGTTGAGGAAATCGTGCCTCGTGGCTCGCTGGACCCCGACGCGATCCACCTGCCCGGCATCTATGTGCATCGCATTATTCAAGGCAGCCACGAAAAGCGCATCGAACAGCGCACCACCCGCAAGAAGGAGGACGCATAATGCCCTGGGACCGCAATCAAATGGCCGCCCGCGCAGCGCAAGAGTTGGAAGACGGCATGTATGTGAACCTCGGCATCGGTATTCCGACGCTGGTGGCGAATTATGTGGGCGACAAGGACATCACTCTGCAATCCGAGAACGGAATGCTGGGCATGGGCCCCTTCCCTTTCGAGGGCGAGGAAGACCCCGACCTGATCAACGCGGGCAAGCAAACGATTACCGAGCTATCTCGTACGTCCTATTTCGACAGTGCCACGTCCTTTGGCATGATCCGGGGCGGCAAGATCGCCGCCGCTGTTCTGGGCGCGATGGAAGTCGATGAAGAAGGCGATCTGGCCAACTGGATGATCCCCGGCGTGCTGGTCAAAGGCATGGGCGGTGCGATGGATCTGGTGGCAGGTGTGGGCCGCGTGATCGTAGTGATGGATCACACCAACAAGCACGGCAAATCAAAGTTGCTGAAGAAATGCACCCTGCCTTTAACAGGCAAAAAAGTGGTGAACCGCATCATCACCAATCTGGGTGTGATGGACGTGGTCGACGGCGGCCTCAAGATCGTCGAGATCGCCGAGGGCGTGACCGAGGACGAGATTCGTGCCGCCACCGAGGCCAATATCGTCAACTGAGAATCCAATGAAAAGGCCCGCTGGTTCAAGCGGGCCTATTTCAATTCAGCGTCTGAAACACGCAGCCGTCGGAAATGAATTGGGGTGGCGTGGAACAAAGCGCGCGGGCCACCTGAAACGCCGCTAGCACCTTGGGCACATAGTCCCGAGTCTCGGAAAACGGTGGCACCCCGGCATGTTTGCGCACCGACCCCTCGCCTGCGTTGTAGCCCGCCAGCACCAGAATCGGGTCGTTGTCGAACTCGTTCATCAGCCAGTCCAGATATTTCACACCACCCGAGATGTTCTGGCCGGGGTGAAAACTGTCCTCGACGCCAAAGCGCCTGGCCGTGGCAGGCATAAGCTGCATCAACCCCTGTGCACCTGCTGAACTGACCGCGTCAGACCGGCCAGCCGATTCCACAGAGATCACAGCCAAAACCAATGCTGGGGACACATTAGTGCCCACGGTCTGCCGCAGGATCTCAATCCCTTGCTGCTGTGCAATGGTCTGAAGGGTCTGCAGCCGAGGGGAGGCCACGTTGATTGCGATCAGCGCATTCATCGCATCTTCCAACCGGCCAGCCCGGGCCTGCGCCAATTCAGGAGATATCTTGTCCCAGAAGGCTTTGTAGGACCCAACCGGTTTGTCCGATCCGCCCGGCAAGGCCGGAGGTGCGACGCGGGTACGAGCGATTACCTCCGGCACCTCAATCTCTGCCCCGGTACTGGGCGCGGACGGAGCCGCCGCATGTTCCTGAGGTGTTATCTGCACGGTCACGCGTGGGCGCGTCCCCGGCTTTGGCGCTTTGACACGTTTATAGACACCTCTTGGCTCTTGCGTCTGCGCAAGCGCTTGAACAGGAGCCAATATCGTCGCAACCGCCAAGCTGACGCTCAGCATTACATTCCGGAGATTCATTTTGCCCGCCTCACGGATTTCTTTTGGCTGATATGAACCCGGAATCGACGGCTAAGGCCATAAAAACAACGTGAATTGGGGCAGATTCGCCTCATTTGCCGCAATTTTGCATCGCAGATTTCACATCCTTGAGCAAAAGAGAATATTTTAATTGTTTATTTTCAGTGTCTTATCGTGAAAGTTATCAAAAAGTTAAACTTAAGCGAAAAAATTTGGGGTTTGGCCCAATTCCTGCCACGCCTGCCCGTCAAACATAATGCCATACCGAGACGGTCGGGAGCGGACTGAGAGAGAAAGCTCTGGAAGACGCCGAGGTTTACTTAACTATTTTGATCCTTAGGAGGGACGTAACATGATCAAGTTCATCAAGAACTTCTGCAAAGACGAAGACGGCGCCGTAACAGTTGACTGGGTCGTTCTGACCGCAGCTATCGTTGGCCTGGCCGCAGTTGCTTACACTCAGATCGGCGACGGCACCGCGACTGTTTCGCGCAACGTCGGTACCGCACTTGGCACGGTTGACACTCCGTCCGACATCAACACTTCGTTTGGTACTACTCCGTAATACCACTCCTGTTGAAAACAAATTCGGTGGGGTCATGCTTAGTTAGGCTTGGCCCCATTTTTTTTAAGCGTCCTTGCCATGGTGCCACATGCTAAAAAGACTTAAACAGTTTTTGGATTGCGAAAATGGAGCAGTCACGGTCGACTGGGTTGTTTTGACCGCCGCGATTGTTGGATTCGCTTCTTTCATCGGCCTTTACATAGCGGAACCAGTAAAAGACTTGGACGCCAGAAACGGCGCCGCGGTCTCGTCTGTAGTTGTGCATGAAATAGACCTGGATTTTTCGGACAGCCCAGATTCTTAAGTTCAGTGTAGGCTTGAGTAAGCTCTGCACAAAAAAATGCAAAAACTATCGGGATTGTCCCTCTTTTCGACACAATTGACCGATACCCAAGGTCGAGCATGGCCGAAATCCAATCGGCGATTAAACGACAACAAAATGATACGAGGGGACACGAATGCGTGCAGTATTTGGACTAGTCCTGATTATAGGGGTGGCTTTGGCCGGTGGCGCTGTTTACTTGGCGCGGGACTATATCGCCCAGACTCAGGCAGAAGTGGAGCGACAGAAACGAGCGGCGGAAGAGGCTTTGGCGAATGTCAAATCCGTGCCGACTGTTGACGTTTTGGTATCAACACGCGCCCTGAAATATGGTGAGCGCATCGCCCAGGAAGATGTGCGCGTCGTGAAATGGCCCGAAGATGCGATTCCCGAAGGCACTTTTTCCGAAATGGCAGCATTTTTTCCAGAAGCGGCAAAGGGCGACCGTTTTGTCCTGAGGACAATGGAAAAAGATGAAGCTTTGATGGCCGTCAAAGTGACGGAGCCGGGCGAAGCAGCAGGTCTGACCTCGCGCCTTGCCAAAGGGATGCGTGCGTTCGCAATCCGTGTCGACGTGGCCTCGGGGGTTTCGGGCTTCCTACGCCCCAGCGACAAGGTCGACGTGTATTGGACCGGCTCTCTTAGCGGTGCGATTGCCGGCAACAACGGCGAAATCACTCGTCTGATCCAGACAAATATCGAGTTGATTGCAGTCGACCAAACCGCCGGATCAGATCTGGCTGGCGCAACGATCGCGCGTACTGTTACTGTTGCGGCTACACCTGAACAGATTGCCGCCCTAGCGCAAGCGCAGAACACAGGCCGTTTGTCATTGGCTCTGGTTGGCGTACAAGATGAGACGGTCGCAAGCGCCGTCGAGGTTGACCAACGCAAGTTGTTGGGAATCAAAGAGACCGCTCCTGCGGCACCTGCAGCCGTCGAAGAAGTCTGCACGATTAAGACCCGTCGCGGCGCCGAAATCTTTGATACCGGAATCGTGACACCCTGCACAAACTAGCGCCAAATCAGCGCTTTAGGATGACAGGCCGCGCCTCTGCGCGGCTTGTTTCATTTTGGATGTTGCGAATTGTCCACATAAGGAAAATTCCAGAAACCCTTGATTATTGCAATAAATTCGTAATTCGCGCAGGGTTAATAGGCATAAGGTGCTAAACCTAAAACGAGGCGTGATCGGAGAGGCAGGTCACATGAAAATATATTCTTGGATCAGCGCAACCCTGCTGGGGTTGACGCTTGTTATCAGTTCAATCGGTGAGACCGCCTGGGCTGAAAGTCTTCGCGTGGTAAAGAAGGGAACAGCGGAAACGCTGGATGTCCCGATGAACCGCGCCATTGTTGTTGAGAGTGAGCAGCCGTTTGCCGAGCTCAGCATTGCCAACGCTGGCATCGCTGATATTTCGTCGCTTTCGGATCGCACGATCTATGTATTGGGTAAAGCCCCCGGTCTGACCACTCTGACATTGTTCGACGGTGCAGGTAACTTGCTTGCGAATGTTCGGGTCCGGGTTTCGCCGGATGTATCGGAGTTCAAAGAGCGTCTGCGTCAGATCCTTCCCAATGAGCGGATTGAAGTACGAACTGCCAATGACGGGATCGTATTGTCCGGGACAGTATCCAGTTCCGGCAAACTGGCCCGCGCATTGGAGTTGGCCGAGCGCTACGCGCCCGAACGTGTGTCCAACCTGATGTCGGTCGGTGGTGTTCAACAAGTGATGCTGAAAGTTCGCTTTGCCGAGATGAACCGGTCGGTTGCCAAAAGCCTGACCGCGTCGCTGGGCTTTGCCGGGACTGACACATCAGGTGGTTTCAACACGTTGAACAACCTTCCGGCTCTGACGAATGCGTTGAACAATAACATTCCAGTCGTTCAGACGAATACCGGCGCAATCCTCTTTGGATTTGGCGCAGGGTCTACTCAGGTTCGCCTGCTGCTTGAAGCGTTGGAATCCAAAGGCCTGGCCCGCAGCCTGGCAGAACCGAATCTCTCGGCCCTGTCCGGTCAGGAAGCCACCTTCCTTGCCGGTGGTGAGGTCCCGATTCCTGTGCCACAGGACGATGGCGTCATCGCGATCGAATATCGCGCCTTCGGCGTAGAGATGGACTTTATCCCCCGCGTTCTGGATGACGGCATTATTAATCTTGAAATGGCGGCCTCTGTGTCGGCCATTGACGGAAACTCGGACTTCACAATCCAGGGTGACAATGTTCCCACCTTCATCGTTCGCCAAACCAGCACAACTGTTGAACTGCGCGATGGTGAGAGCTTCGCAATCGCTGGGCTGATTCAGGATGACTTTACCGACATCAACAGCCAGGTTCCCTGGATCGGCGATGTGCCGGTTTTGGGTGCCCTGTTCCGCAGCGCGGAATACCAGCGTGCGCAAAGTGAGTTGGTCATCATTGTGACGGCACACCTGGTGTCGCCCACACGTGGCGAAGCTTTGGCATTGCCGACAGATCGGGTCAAACCACCCAGCGAATTTGATCTGTTTATCAATGGCCGTGTCGCACGAACCGAACCCGCCGGAGCCGGCGCGGCTTCTGAGGTCGCCAAGCAGGACTTCGGTAGCTCTTACGGCTACGTCCTGGATTGATAGGAGGATAGGACCAATGCAAAAGTGGATAATCGCACTGGGTCTTTCGGTCTCTGTCACCGCGTGTACGCGAGAGGCCGGATATGAAATTGACCAAGGCGCATTCGGAAATGCGACACTGCACAACACGCGTGTCCTGAACGGCGACCTGAGCTACGCTCAGATTCTGGGTCAGAGATTCGCCGCCGAGGTGCCGACGCAGATCAACTTTGCCTTCGACAGCGCACAGCTGGATGAATCGGCACGGCGGATTCTGTTGCGGCAAGCGGCTTGGATCAAACAATTCCCAGAAGCGCGCTTCCGGGTTTACGGTCACACCGACGCGGTCGGCTCTCAGGCTTACAACCAAGCCTTGGGTCAACGCCGGGCAAACGCAGCAGTGGCATTCCTGACTCAACAGGGCATTTCACGCTCCCGTCTTGAGGCTGTTGTATCCTTCGGCAAAACGCGTCCGTTAATCGACACGCCGAACAGGGACCGCCGCAACCGCCGGACCGTGACAGAGGTTTCCGGCTTTGTGGACGGTAACCCGCTGATTCTGGACGGTAAATACGCCGAAGTGATCTACCGCGAATATGTCGGAAGCGCGACGTATGAAAGCCAGTTGCGCGCTGAAACGAACCTCGGTGACACCTCCGACGGCGGCGAATAAAACAATAAACTTGAATTGGGCGACATCGTCGCCCAATTCCCTACAATTGGTTCTTTTGCGCCTAAATCTTGCCTAAGTTCCAAGCCACATTTTCAACAATTGGGTGAAGTCGGCCGTAAAAGGTCGCAGCAGGGCAACAGCCAGCCTGATCGAACGATTGCGTTCGCCGGGATGGCTGCCCTCATGATGAGGATTGGGTTAATGACAAGCGCAACGACGCAAGATGATAACACCGCCATTCTGGCCTGCACGATCAGCAGAGATGTCCAGAATTTCGACTTGCTCATCGAAGATATGGAAGCCGCTCTGGGTGAGCGCTGGGGCGATCTGGGATTTGCGGAAGCACTTGCTTTCTTTGGACAGCCCGAGGCGGACAACCTGGAATTCGTCGCATTGGCCATTGACGGCGAAGACGAGGACAACCTGACCCAGATGGGCGAGATCATCTCGCGCGCTAAAGAAAAGAAAATCAAAGTCGTCCTTATTGCCGAAGATGTGACTCCGGCATCGCTGCATCAGTTGCTGCGCAAGGGCGCGGACGAATTTGTTCCCTACCCTCTTCCCGAAGGCGAACTGCAAGAAGCAATCGCGCGCATGAATCAGCCTGACCCCGTTGTTGTCGCACAACAAGCTGCGGTTCAGCTGACGCAGGGCGAGTCGAAAGAAGGTGCTTTGTTCGTTGTGCATGGGCTGGCTGGCGGCGTCGGATCGACGACAATGGCCGTCAACCTTGCCTGGGAATTGGCAACCGCATCGGACAAGGAAACCCCGAAGGTCTGCCTGTTGGATCTGGATTTGCAGTTCGGCACCGTGTCGACCTATCTGGACCTGCCGCGTCGCGAAACGGTGTTCGAGATGCTGTCAGACACGGATTCGATGGATGACGATGTCTTCTCGCAAGCGCTGCAAAGCTACGAAGACAAGATGCAGGTTCTGACGGCCCCTTCGGACATGGTGCCGCTGGATCTGATCACTCCCGAAGACATCCAGCGCGTGATTGATACCGCGCGCAAGCACTTTGACTATGTGATCGTCGATATGCCGAGTACGCTGGTGCAGTGGTCGGAAACCGTTCTTCAGGCCGCGCATGTGTATTTCGCCCTGATCGAGCTGGATATGCGCTCGGCCCAAAACGCTCTGCGCCTCAAGCGCGCGTTGCAGGCCGAGGAACTGCCCTTCAACAAGCTACGGTTTGCCCTGAACCGGGCCCCGAAATTCACTGATCTAAACGGTAAAAGCCGCGTGAAACGTATGGGCGAAAGCCTGGGTATTTCGATTGATCTGCAACTGCCCGACGGCGGCAAGCCGGTGATGCAAAGCGGCGATCACGGTCTACCGCTGGCCAATTCGGCAGCAAAGAACCCATTGCGCAAGGAAATCGCAAAACTGGCAAAGTCACTTCACACCCTTGGCAGCAGCAGCGCCGAGGCCGCGTAACATCATCCCAAAGGGGGATCCGACGTGTTTTCAAGATACAAGAAACAGCCCGCCGGACAGCCGGTCGAAGCAATCAAGGCGCAAGCCGCGACACCTGCCCCGGCGCCGGAAAAAGCAGCTTCGGCGACTGCGGTCGCGCGGCGTCCGCTCAAGAAAAAAACCGCCGAGCCGGTCGCAAGTGACAAGGAACGCAAGCGTAAGGAGCGGTTGGGCGAGATCAAGATCGAGTTGCATCGTGAACTGCTTGAGAACCTGAACCTGGCGGCCCTTGAGAATGCGGGCGAAGCCGAACTGCGGGCCGAGATCAGCTCGATCGCCAGCGAGGTTCTGGAAGACAAGAACATCGTGCTCAACCGCGATGACCGTTCGCAACTGAACAAAGAACTATATGACGAAGTCACCGGGCTTGGGCCGCTGGAAACGTTGCTTCAGGACGATACCGTAAACGATATTCTGGTAAACGGCCCGCAACAGATTTTCGTGGAACGTCATGGTAAGCTGGAAATCAGCGACATCACGTTCAAAGATGAAAAGCACCTGATGCGGATCATCGACAAGATCGTGTCCGCCGTGGGTCGTCGTGTGGATGAATCCAACCCGTATGTTGACGCCCGTCTGGCCGATGGTTCGCGTTTCAACGCTATGGTGCCGCCAATTGCGGTGGATGGCTCGCTTGTGTCCATTCGTAAGTTCAAAAAGGACAAGCTGGGCATTGACGACCTAGTCAATTTCGGCGCGTTCACCGAAGAAATGGCGGCCTATTTGCAAGCCGCCGTGTCGACCCGGCTGAACGTGATCGTCTCGGGAGGTACCGGTTCGGGTAAAACGACCACGCTGAACGCCCTGTCCAGCTTTATCGATGACGCCGAGCGTATCCTGACAATCGAGGATACGGCGGAACTTCAGCTGCAACAGACCCATGTGGGCCGGATGGAAAGCCGCCCGCCCAACGTTGAAGGCAAAGGCGAAGTCAGCCCGCGCGACTGTCTGAAAAACGCCCTGCGTATGCGCCCTGACCGCATCATCGTGGGCGAGACGCGTGGCGCCGAGGTGATCGACATGTTGCAGGCCATGAACACAGGCCACGATGGGTCCATGACTACGATCCACGCCAACTCGGCCCGTGACGGGATTTCGCGTCTGGAAAACATGATTGCGATGGCCGGGATCGAAATGCCGATCAAGGCGGTCCGCAGCCAGATCTCAAGCGCTGTGAACCTGATCGTGCAAGCCAGCCGCTTGCAGGATGGCTCGCGCCGAATGACCTCGATCACCGAGATCACAGGTATGGAAGGTGACGTCATATCGATGCAAGAAATATTTAGATTTCAACGTGTTGGATTGACGCCTGAGAACAAAATCATCGGTCATTTCACCGCCACCGGTGTACGTAGCCACTATTCGGAACGGTTCCGTCTGTGGGGCTTTGACCTGCCTCCGGCGATCTATGAACCGACGACAATGTAAGGAGTTCCAATCATGCAACTGCCGGTCGAGGCCCTTATTTACGTCGTCATTTTCGTCGCCGTATTGGCACTGGTCGAAGGGATCTATCTGGTCGCCTTCGGCAAATCCATCAGCTTAAACAGCCGCGTCAATCGACGTCTGGACATGCTCGATAAAGGTGTCGGGCGCGAACAGGTTCTGGAACAGCTGCGCAAGGAAATGCAGCAGCACATGAAATCCCAGAGCATCCCGCTCTATTCGCTTCTGGCCGACAAGGCGCAGAAGGCGGCGATTGCGTTTTCGCCGCGGCAACTGATCATGATCATGGTCCTGGTGTCGGGCTTTGCCTTCATGGGGTTGAGCATCGGAACCGCGACAGATGTGGTCCTGCGTATTGCGCTCTCAATCGCTATCGGCGTTGGCGGTGTGTATGCATGGGTGAATCACAAGGCCGGCAAGCGCATGGCCATGCTGGAAGAACAATTGCCGGATGCTGTGGAATTGATGGTGCGTTCGCTTCGGGTCGGTAACCCGTTCGTATCCACCATCCAGATTGTGGCGAACGAGGTTCAGGATCCACTTGCAACCGAGTTTGGCGTGATTGCGGACGAATGTGCCTATGGCCGCGACGTGGGCGAGGCCCTGAAGGATCTGGCCGAGCGGCTCGACATGCAGGATCTGCGCTTTCTGTCCGTTGCCGTCGGCATTCAGCAACAATCCGGGGGTAACCTGGCCGAGGTTCTTGCTGGTTTGGCGCTTGTCATTCGATCGCGGTTCCGTCTGTTCCGTCGTGTAAAAGCCATCACGGCCGAGGCGAAATGGTCCGGTAAGTTCCTGTCCGGCTTCCCCGTCTTTTGCCTGGTCTTCATTCTGGTGAAAGACCCTGGATACTATGACGAGGTTCTGGACCATCCCTGGTTTATCCCGGCATGCTTCTTTGTTGGCATCATGCTCACGGTGAACCTGATCGTCATGCGCATTCTCACAAACATTAAGGTCTGAGGAGGACCCCATGGAATTCCTGACCCATATCAACAACTTGATCACAGAACATCTCGGCGAATTCGGCCCGTTGATCATCGTGGGCGCGCTGGGGGTACTAATGATCCTTGTCGCCATTCCGTTGATGATGAATCAGCGTGAAGATCCGCTGAAAAAGTTGCAGCGTTCGCAAGCGGCACCGAAGAAGAGCAAGAAGGACAAGCGCGACAAACTGCGCACCGCAGGCCGCAACGAACAGCTTGAAAAATTTTCGAGCTTTCTGGAGCCGAAAAATGAAGAAGAACTCTCTGCAATGCAGCTCAAACTGCGTCAGGCGGGGTATCAGTCCAAGGACGCCGTTCGCTTCTTCCACTTTGCGCAATTCGCTCTGGGCATCGTCGGCCTACTGATCGGTATGTCATTGGTAACCGTTTTTGCCGGAGACCAGGAGTTCACCTCGCAACAGATGATCATTCGCGTTTTGATCCCTGCGGCCGCTCTCTACTTCCTGCCCCGCTATTGGATCACCAGACGCGTCGCCGAGCGGCAGGGTGCCATTGAAGCCGGCTTCCCTGACACGTTGGACTTGATGCTGGTTTGTGTTGAGGCCGGCCAATCATTGGACCAGGCCATCGTCCGGGTCGCGTCCGAAATGAAAGCCTCCTACCCTGACATCGCGCAGGAGTTCGAGGTCGTCGCCTACGAGCTGAAGGCTGGTAAGGACAAAGACACCGTTTTGCGTGACTTTGGGACGCGGTGCGGGGTGCAGGATGTCAACTCGTTCGTGACTGTGATGATCCAGTCAGCCACTTTCGGGACGTCGATCGCAGACGCCCTGCGGGTTTATGCCAGCGAAATGCGTGACAAACGTGTTATGCGGGCCGAAGAGGCCGCTAACAAGTTGCCAACCAAAATGACACTTGCCACAATGATTTTGACGGTGCCGCCGTTGCTGGTCATTTTGGTCGGTCCTTCGGCAAAAGCTATCTCGGATTTCGCAAACACTGGCAGTGGTTAAAAAAACCGATGAAAAACACAAACAGGGGCGTCTCAAACAGGGTGCGCCGCATGCTGCAGGCCATCATGGTTTTTACCATGGTGGCCTCTTGCACGGAAACGACACAGAGTGACAACCTCACCCCGCCTAGCTTTGATCCGGATGGCGAGGCCGAGGATCCGTTGGTGGTCGCCAATCGCCTGCTGGTATCGGGTGAATATGATCTTGCCTTGGATTCCTTTGCCCGTGCCGCTCTGGATCAGGGTATGACCTCCGAAATCCTGACCGGTATGGGCACTGCAAATCTGGGTCTGAAGCAGTTGAAGCCGGCTGAAACCCTGTTGCGCCGCGCGGTCGAGGAGGACCCTGAATGGTCCGTTGCCTGGAACAATCTGGGCGTTTTGTTGATCGAAAAAGGCGAATATCCTGAGGCCGCTCAGGTCTTTCGGCGCGCCTTCGCGTTGGACAATGGCGAAAGTGACGCAATTCTGGACAATCTGCGCTTAGCTCTCGCAAAAATGGAAAATCCTGTTAATACTACTCGAGAAGAACAAGAATACACACTGGAGCAGCAAGGCGACGGGCAATTCACGCTGCGCAAGCTCCCGGAACCAGAGCCAGAGCAGTAAGGGACGCAAAAATGCGCCAACAATTCTTGATTCCGTCGATGGTTTTGTGTGGGCTGATCCTGTCGGCCTGCGAAAAAGAAACCGAAGAGGAAAAGGTCGAAAAGACGTTTCAGGAAGTAAACGTCATCGACGAGACCAATTTGAACGATGTTCTGCTGACCGCCGCAGACCCGAACGAGGCCGTGACCTATTTCCAGGGCGCAGCCGCAAAGAACCCTGGTCGGATTGATTTGCAGCGCGGTCTGGCCATTTCACTGTCTCGCGCGAAGCGCACCACCGAGGCGAAGGCCGCTTGGAAAAAGGTCACCACCATGAAAGGGTCCGGCAACGTGGACCGTGTGGAGTATGCGGACGCGCTGGTCCGGTCGGGCGATTGGAATCAGGCCAAGACGGTGCTGGACGGTATTTCGCCAACCTATGAGACATTCAAACGGTATCGCCTCGAGGCGGTTGTCGCGGATTCTCAAAAAGATTGGAACCGCGCGGACCATTTTTATGAAACAGCTGTCGGTTTGACGACCCGTCCCGGAAGCGTGATGAACAATTGGGGCTACTCCAAACTGTCACGCGGCGATTACGAAGACGCCGAGCGTCTGTTCGCTGAAGCAATTCGTCAGGACCGGACGCTCTTTACCGCCAAGAACAATCTGGTTCTGGCGCGCGCGGCTCAGGGAAACTATGCGATGCCGGTTGTTCCGATGACGCAGGTTGAACGCGCTATGCTGTTGAACACAATGGGGATTTCCGCAGTCAAACAAGGCGATGTTGCCACTGCGAAGAACCTGTTCCGCGAAGCGATTTCCACCCACCCGCAGCACTACGAGGAAGCGGTTCGTTCGCTCCGTGCGCTCGAGGAAGCCTGATTGATGCACATCCCCGCAGAGGCCGCGGCTTGGTTTTTGCCGTTCGTCCTGCCGATCTGTTTTTATGTCGCTTTCACTGACATGCGCGAGATGCTGATCAAGAACCACGCTGTGGTAGCGTTGTTTGGCGTCTTTGTGGTGATCGGTCTGTTTCTACTGCCTCCTTGGTCAATGGAGTGGACGCAGGGGCGGCTGGGGCCAATTGCGATTTCCCTTCCACCTTATATCTGGCAACTTCTGCACGCGCTCGTCTTTCTGGTTTTGGGCATCCTGTTTAATGTCGCCGGGGTCATGGGCGCGGGGGACGCCAAGTTCATCGCGGCGGCTTCTCCGTTTGTGTGGACCGCCGATTTTCGCGCGGTGATCCTGATTTTGATGGCAACTACATTGGCGGCATTTGCCACGCATCGGTTGGCCAAGGCGACCCCCTTAAGGGCCATCGCGCCCGAATGGGAAAGCTGGAACAGGGGCAAGCAATTTCCCATGGGATTTGCGCTTGGCGGTAGCCTCGCCCTTTATCTGATACTGGGAACTGTTTACGGCTCGTAAACTATCATTAACCCGCCTTGTCGATGCCTTGGTACTGCCACAAAGCAAGGCCAGTTTTTCTACCAAGCGGCCCCGTGGGGGCTTCTGGCGTGAATACTGGATAGACGGGCGACGCTCATGAATATGCAGACAACCTCGGTCATGGCCCCTCCTGCCCCCAAAGGGCTGGGTGAAATGCGGCTTCCGATCGTGATGATGCGGGACATTCTGTTGAAAACGATGTTCCGCAAGAACGTAGACACCGTTTCGGAAGTGGCCGAAGCGATTTGCCTGCCCGGTGCGGTAACACAGGAATTGATCGATATCTCACGCGAACAAAAATTACTTGAGGCGACAGGTACGCTGAACGCCAATAGCGGCAATGAGATGGGTTACCAGTTGACCGATGCCGGTAAGGCGCGGGCGCTGGATGCGCTTAGCCAGTCGGAATACTTTGGCGCGATGCCGGTTCCGCTGGACGTGTACCGCGAACAGGTCAAGCGCCAGTCGATCCGCAATATTCAGGTGACACGCGATCAGCTAACCGGTGCTATGGGCCATCTGGTTCTGCCCGACAGCCTGTTGGATCACCTTGGACCTGCGGTCAGCGCGGGTCGCTCGATCCTGATGTATGGACCGCCGGGCAATGGTAAATCCTCGATTTCGAACGGGATTCGCGATGCGTTGGGGGACAGTGTCTATGTTCCGCGCGCAATCGAATATGCCGGTCAGGTGATCACCGTTTATGACCCGATCGTACACACGGCGATCGAACAAGAGGCTGACGACCCCAACAGCC
Source organism: Ruegeria lacuscaerulensis (assembly GCF_013034685.1). Lineage (GTDB taxonomy): Bacteria > Pseudomonadota > Alphaproteobacteria > Rhodobacterales > Rhodobacteraceae > Ruegeria > Ruegeria lacuscaerulensis_B. Next base: position 730,937 of record NZ_WQGO01000001.1, read on the forward strand.
TTCGCCGCCGCAAACGGTTCGACACCCGCTACGTGCAGTGCGAGCGCCCGACCGTCGTGACCGGTGGTGAACTGTCGCTGAGCATGCTGGACTTGGTCTACAACCCCACCGCACGGACCTATCAGGCCCCGCTGCAGCTGAAATCGACCGGCGGCATCTTTATCGTGGACGACCTTGGCCGTCAGGCCGAGCCACCCCAGGCACTGATCAACCGCTGGATTGTTCCGCTGGAAGAAAGCAAGGATATCCTAGGTCTGCAATCGGGCGAGAAGTTTGAGGTGCCTTTTGACACGCTGGTGATCTTTTCGACCAACTTCCACCCGAATGAGATTTTCGACCAAGCGGCTCTGCGCCGGATCTTCTTTAAGATCAAGATCGACGGCCCGAACCAGGAAAACTTCCTGAAAATCTTCGCCATGGTCGCCCGCAAACGCGGCATGCCGCTGGATGAAGCTGCTTTGGTACATTTGTTGAAGGTCAAATACCCAACCATCAACAATATCTACGCCAATTATCAACCGATCTTCCTGATCGACCAGATGATCTCGATCTGCGAATTCGAAGGCATCCCCTATCAGATGAGCCCCGACCTGATCGACCGCGCCTGGGCCAACATGTTCGTCAAAGAAGAAAAGATCGTTCACTAACCCCTGCCATTCTGACGCCGGGCGGGCCATCATACGGCCATGACGCCGATTCCCGCCCGGATCACCGACTGGTTCACGACCAAAGGCTGGTCGATCCACCCCCACCAACAAGATATGTTCGACCGGGCCATGGACCCGGCAACGTTGCTGATCGCGCCCACGGGTGGCGGCAAGACGATGGCCGGGTTTCTGCCGACATTGGCCGAACTGTCCGAAAGTGCTCCAGAGGGTCTGCATACGATCTATGTCTCGCCGCTCAAGGCGCTGGCGGCGGATATCCGGCGCAACCTGCGGGGCCCAGCGGATGAGATCGGCCTGCCCATCCGTATTGAGGACCGCACAGGTGACACTTCGGCCACGCAGAAGAAACGCCAACGGGTGGACCCTCCGCATATCCTACTAACCACGCCGGAAAGCCTGGCCCTGTTGACCTCATACGAAGACGCGCAACGCATGTTTCACGGGGTACAGCGTGTGATCGTTGATGAGATTCACGCGCTGGCCGAAAGCAAGCGGGGAGATCAGTTGATGCTGGCGCTGGCGCGGCTGCAAACACTCGGCCCGACTATGCGGCGTGTGGGGCTATCTGCTACGGTCGAGGACCCGGACGCCATCGCCCGGTTTCTGGCCCGGCACCCCGACCCCTGCCAAATCGTACAGGCTGACCCCGGACCAGACCCCGACATTCAGATGCTTGAAACTCAGGAGCTGCCGCCGTGGTCCGGCGGCGGGGCCGCCTATGCCATTCCTGCGGTTCTGAAACAGATCAAAGAGCACAAAACAACGCTCATCTTTCACAATACCCGCGCGCAGGCCGAGGTTTTCTTTCATAACCTGTGGCTCGCCAATGACGACGCCCTGCCCATTGGCATCCACCACGGCAGTCTGGATCGGCAACAGCGTGAACGGGTCGAGGCCGCAATGGTGCGGGGCGATTTGCGCGCGATTGTGTGTACGGGTTCGTTGGATCTGGGCATCGACTGGGGCGACGTGGACCTAGTGATCCAGATCGGCGCACCCAAGAATGTCAAACGTCTGGTTCAGCGGATCGGGCGCGCCAATCACCGCTACAACGCACCCTCGAAGGCTCTGCTGGTGCCCGCAAACCGGTTCGAGGTGGTGGAATGCGTCGCAGCACTCGAAGCTGCCCGCGCCCATGATCTGGATGGCGATCCACGCGGCGCTGGCCCCCGCGACGTGCTGTGCCAGCATATTCTGATCGCGGCGGCAGCAGGCCCGTTTGATGCGGATGATCTCTATAGGGAAATGACAGCCGCGGGACCGTTCGCCGATCTGTCCCGCTCGCAATTCAATGATTGTCTGGAGTTCTGCGCCACCGGAGGATACGCCCTGCGCGCTTATGACCGTTGGCAGCGGCTGCAACAACGCCCCGATGGCATGTGGCAGTTGCGCGATCCACGCGCGGCGCAACGTATCCGTATGAACTTGGGAACTATTCAGGACACCGACACGCTGAAAGTTCGGCTGAAACGCAATCGCGGCGGCAAACCGCTGGGCGAGGTTGAAGAGGCCTTTGCCGCCACGCTCACCCCCGGTGACACGTTTCTGATCGGTGGTCAGATCGTGCGTTATGAAGGGCTGCGCGAGATGACGGTTGAGGTCAGCCGACGCGCGGATCGCAAGCCAAAAGTCGCTGTGTTCTCGGGCACGAAATTCGCCACCTCGACGCAGCTGAGCGACCGTATTCTGCGCATGTTTGCCCAACCGGACTGGCCACAACTGCCCGCACATACGGCCGAGTGGCTGGCCCTGCAACGGCAGGTTTCACGCCTTCCTGGTCGTGAGAGGCTGCTGATCGAAAGCTTCCCCTCGGATGGGCGCGAACATCTGTGTGTTTACGGGTTTGCCGGGCGCAATGCACAGCAAACGCTGGGTCTGTTGCTGACCAAACGGATGGAGGAAACCGGCCTTGCGCCGCTGGGGTTTGTCGCCACCGACTATGCCACCCTGATCTGGGGGTTGGACGCCGTCACCGACCCGCGCCCCCTGTTTCAGGCCGAGACGCTGCGCGATGGGTTGGACACGTGGCTGGCGGGCAATGCCGTGATGAAACGCACCTTCCGCAGTTCGGCGACCATTGCGGGACTGATCGAGCGCAACACCGGCGGGCAGCGCAAAAGCGGGCGGCAGGCGACGTTTTCCTCGGACATTCTGTATGACACGTTGCTAAAATACGACCCCGACCACCTGCTGATGCAGATCACCCGCGAAGAGGCGATGCGAGGTCTGGTCGACTTTGGCCGGATCGAGGACATGATTGCCCGGATTGGCGACCGCGTCGACCTGTTGCGGTTGGATCGCGTCTCACCCCTGGCCGCGCCCCTGTTTCTTGAAGTTGGCAAAGTCCCCGTCAAAGGCGCTGCCGAGGAGCGACTTTTGGCCGAAGAAAGCGCGCGACTGTTGCAAGAAGCAGGGTTGGCACCATAGCGAATCCGCTTGCAGCGCCGCAGAAAACCCGCAAAGAACGTATCATGAACGATCTGACATTCACCTTTGCCGGGCACACGCTGCGCGCTTTGGGCAGCGGGGCGCTTTGGTGGCCCGATCAAAGCCTGCTTTGCGTGTCTGACCTGCATCTGGGCAAGTCAGAGCGTCTGGCGCGCCGATCCGGCCTGACCTTGCCGCCCTATGAAAACCGGGACACCTTGGCGCGGCTTTCCTCGGACATCGCCCACACGCAGGCCGTGACGGTAATTTGCTTAGGAGACAGCTTTGACGACCTGGCCTCAACGCAGTGCCTGAACGAAGCCGAAAGGTTGCAGATCGCAGCCTTGCAAGCCGGTCGCCGCTGGATTTGGATCGAAGGCAATCACGACCCCGGACCGGTCGATCTGGGCGGCGCGCATCTGGCCGAGCATTCAGTTTCGGGCCTGACCTTCCGCCATATCGCGCACCCTGACGGAAAGACCGAAATCTCGGGCCACTACCATCCCAAGGTGCGGCTAAAACTACGAGGACGGTCAATCTCGCGCCCCGCATTTCTGCTGGACAAACGCCGCCTGATCCTGCCCGCATATGGCACCTATACCGGCGGTCTTCGCAGCACACAGGCTGCTGTGTCCGAACTAATGGGGGTTGACGCAATGGCCATTTTGATCGGGACGCACCCCCAAATGGTCCCTATGCCGAGATAGCGAATTCAGACAATCCCTTGCTGTTCCAGCATGGGCTTGTATTTGCGGCTGATCGGAACCAGGTCGCCATTTTCAAGGCGCAGAAACGTCTTGCCACCATGTTTTTCGACACCAGCAATGGCGCTGCCAACCACCCAATGCGACCGATGGGTACAATACCCAAGGACAGGTTCCATCTCGTCAATCGCATCTGAAAGCCGTGACCGGATGGTAAATGTACCCTCTGATGTAACGACATCCACGGAATGGTCCCGCCCCGCCAATCGGTAGATCTGTCCGGAAAACCCCTTTGGCAAGCGTCGGGTCAGACGGGGTTGAACAGCAATCTCTCCCGGTGCCTCGGGCATTGGGCTGCGCGTAATCAATAGCCCGGTCGCGAACAAAGCCCCATAGGAGGCAACCGGCAAAAATCCGGGCGACTGGGCTCCCTGCGCGGCGAAGAGCAGCCAGACCATCACCCATAAGCAGGGAAGGAACAGCACCAATATTACCGGAATTACCGCCAGATCACGCCGCGACAATTCCAACTTTCTGAACCAGTTGCAGCTGATCCTCCGCGCAGCCCATGTTGCCGCGATGGCCAAAGCCGTGACACCGGACCAGAACACCAGACGCGACAGGAATGGCAGGCTTAGTTCAGGGAAAGGTTGGAGCGCAAAAGCCAACAAAGGCAGAAAAACGAAACCCGCGATCACTCGGCGCAAAGTAAACTCGGCCAGAATTGAGTTCAGTATGGTCTTCATATTGGCTCTGCAAATCCCCCCGGCCCCGGCCAATCCATCGACCTAGGTCGTAACCAGCTGGGATTACTGATTTATCACCGTTTCCTTCCACGTAAAAGCCTGACCGTGCAAATTTAATATTTCCACAATGAATCGCAAAAGAGGCCGAAGAGTCGATGAACTCCACGGCCTTTTCTATTCGCCCTGAGTAAAAATTCAGGTCAGGCCGTCAGCCCCTCGGGCTCGGGCCGGCTATTCGCGCGGCAGCACGCTGTCAGAGTGTTGGCCAGCAGGCAGGCGATGGTCATCGGACCTACGCCACCCGGAACCGGCGTGATCGCGCCTGCGCGCTCGGCGGCGCTGGCGTAGTCGACGTCTCCGACCAGCTTGTTCTTGCCGTCACGCTCAATGCGGTTGATGCCCACGTCGATCACGGTCGCACCTTCTTTGATCCAGTCGCCGGGAACCATCTCGGGGCGGCCCACAGCGGCGACAACGATATCGGCGCGGCGCACAACGTCCGGCAAGTCTTTGGTGCGGCTATGCGCGACGGTCACGGTGCAGCTATCGCCCAGCAGCAGTTGCGCCATCGGCTTGCCCACGATGTTCGAGCGGCCAATCACAACCGCATCCATGCCCGACAAAGAGCCGTGGTGGTCACGCAGCATCATCAGGCAGCCCAGCGGGGTGCAGGGCACCATTGATTTCTGGCCCGTGCCCAACAGACCCACGTTCGAGATGTGGAAGCCATCCACATCCTTGGCCGGGTCGATCGAGTTGATCACCAGATCTTCGTTCAGGTGCTTGGGCAGCGGCAGCTGCACCAGAATGCCGTGCACGGCCGGATCGTTGTTTAGCTTGTCGATCAGTGCCAGCAGGTCTTCTTCCGAGGTCTCGGCGTCCAGCTTGTGCTCGTACGAGTTCATGCCGACCTCGACGGTCTGCTTGCCCTTTGAGCGGACATAAACCTGGCTGGCCGGATCCTCGCCCACCAGAACCACGGCCAGACCGGGCGTGATACCGTTTTCCTCTTTCAACTTTGCAACCTGATCAGCCACTTGTGCACGCACATTCGCTGCAAAGGCCTTACCGTCGATAACCTGGGCTACCATCCTGTGATCCCTTCTTTCCAAAAACGGATCGGGCGCAAAGCGCCCGGTCATTCATTCCGGCCCAAGAACGCGCTCCTCACGCGCAATCGACCAGTCAATCAAAATGCGCCACAACTGCTCGGCCAGATCAGGATCCATACCCAACGCATCCGAGCTGTCGCGTACCCGCTGCACCACTTCTTCAACACGATCCGGGATACGGGCTGGCAGCCCTTCGGCCGGTTTAAGCTGCGTGGCGCGGTCGATGTAACCTGCGCGCGTCACCAACATCTCGATCAGTTGGCGGTCCAGCTTATCGATCTGAACCCGCAATTCCTGCATAGAATGACAGTCTTGCGGAGGTGTCAGAGTGGGCATAGCGATCTCCTCATGGACCGGGGATATCCCCGGACCATGAGATGGTTCAAAAACCGGCTTAGAACAAGCCTTCGATCTCACCTGCGTCGTTAAGGCAGATGGTTTCTGCAGCAGGTTTACGCGGCAGGCCAGGCATGGTCATGATCTCTCCACAGACAACCACGATGAAGCCGGCACCAGCGGACAGGCGGACTTCACGCACCGGAACCGAGTGGCCGGTTGGTGCACCTCGCAGGGTCGGATCCGTTGAGAACGAGTACTGGGTTTTCGCCATGCAGACCGGCAGGTTGCCGTAGCCCGCTTCTTCCCACTCGCGCAGCTGGTTTCGGATTTTGTTGTCGGCCAGAACTTCATCAGCGCGGTAGATGCGCTTGGCGATGGTTTCGACCTTCTCAAACAGAGGCATGTCATCGGGGTAGATCGGCGCGAAGTTCGCGGAACCACCTTCGACGATTTCGACAACCTTTTCGGCCAGCGGTGCCGAGCCTTCCGAGCCCAGTTCCCAGTGACGCGACAGGATCGCTTCAACGCCGTGCTCACCACAATAGTCTTTCACTGCCTGCACTTCGGCATCGGTGTCGGTGACGAAGTGGTTGATAGCGACAACGACCGGAACACCGAAGGACTTCACGTTCTCGATGTGACGGCCCAGGTTGGCGCAACCGGACTGAACCGCGTCGACGTTTTCGGCACCCAGATCGGCCTTGGCAACGCCGCCGTTCATCTTCATTGCGCGCACGGTGGCAACCAACACCACTGCCGACGGAGCAATGCCCGCCTTGCGGCACTTGATGTTCATGAACTTCTCGGCACCCAGGTCGGCTCCAAAGCCTGCTTCGGTCACGACATAGTCAGCAACTTTCAGCGCGGTCTTGGTCGCAATGACCGAGTTACAGCCGTGTGCGATGTTTGCGAACGGACCACCATGGACGAAGGCCGGGTTGTTTTCCAGCGTCTGCACCAGGTTCGGCTGCATTGCGTCTTTCAGCAGAACGGTCATTGCGCCTTCGGCTTTGATGTCGCGGCAATAGACCGGGGTCCTGTCGCGGCGGTAAGCAACGATGATGTCGCCCAGACGCTTTTCCAGGTCTTTCAGGTCGTTGGCCAGGCACAGGATCGCCATAACTTCCGACGCCACGGTGATGTCAAAGCCAGCTTCACGCGGGAAACCGTTCGACACGCCGCCCAGCGAGGCGGTGATCTGACGCAGAGCGCGGTCGTTCATGTCGACCACACGACGCCATGCAACGCGACGGATGTCGATGTCACACTCGTTGCCCCAATAGATGTGGTTGTCGATCATCGCCGACAGCAGCGAGTGGGCCGAGGTGATGGCGTGGAAGTCACCGGTGAAGTGCAGGTTCATTTCTTCCATCGGAACAACCTGCGCGTAACCGCCACCTGCAGCGCCGCCCTTCATGCCGAAGTTCGGGCCAAGCGAGGCTTCGCGGATACAGATCATCGCGTTTTTGCCGATGCGGTTCAGGCCGTCGCCCAGACCCACGGTGGTGGTGGTCTTGCCTTCACCCGCAGGGGTCGGGTTGATCGCGGTGACAAGGATCAGCTTGCCGTCTTCACGGTCCTGAACCGAGTTGATGAAGTCCTGGCTGACCTTCGCCTTGTCGTGACCATAAGGCAGCAGATCGGCGGATTCGATGCCGATCTTGGCACCGATTTCCTGAATCGGTTTCTTATTCGCTTCGCGGGCGATTTCGATGTCGGATTTGTAGCTCATTGGGCAAGATCCCTGATTGAATGCCTTGCAAACCGGCGCAAATAGCCCGGTGCTGATCAATCCATACAATTGTGTACCAAAGCGATGGATATGGATTCCGACATAATCACGCCGTGAAACGGCGTAGCGTCACTTAGGGGGTCGCGTAACGTAAGCTTGATCGTTTCCCATCGGAAATCCTGTGTCTTAAGGTGCCCAAGCGCGCTGATCGGGGACGAACAGCTTTAGCTGGTCACCCAGATGTAGCGCTCCGGGCCTTTCAACCCATGCAGTCACCCCACGCCGCCCCTTGGCTGCGGGCTTGAACGCGGCACCATGGCCGGGCAAATCGGCCTCGACCTCGCGGCCGGGAATCACGCAAGGGCGGTTTTCCATATCCACCGTGATCGTTACTCCATCCGGCCCCTGCAGACGCGACGAAGGCGGGATATGGGTAAAGTCAGGAATACCGCGCAACAGGATGCTGACCCCCAGGTAGGACGCGTCCAGCGTTTCAAGCCCCATCTCGGTAGCGGTTGCCTGCATCTCCTCTTCAGACAGCACCGAGAGTTGCCGCACATTTCGGATTTCTGTGCCTTTGGAATAAAGGTTCGTCATCCGCACACATGAAGCGCGGTTTTCGCCCTCATGCCGCTCTCCGGCGACACCTGCAAAACCCAGCGACAAAGCGGGTACGGAGTCGGCACGGATGGACTGACCAGCCGGTACATGGCCCAACCAGACCACTTCGCCCATGAATTCCGTTTCGCGCATGACCGGCATAATCATTCCCTTTACAGCTTTTCACGGGCACTAGACGGCAGGCACGTCGGAAAGAACAGAAAACCCGAGCCTTAGCTCGGGTTTTTGCTGTTACGCGGTCGGTTCTGGCTCCATCCCGCCATCGGGCGGAGTTTTCTTGACCTTGGTCTTCGGAATGGCCGTAACGCTGGGCGCGTTGCCCTCGTCAGGGCTATCGCCTTCGTCGTCACCTTCGGTCGGAGAGTCGCCGTTCATCACGCGCTTGATCTCGTCACCGGTCAGGGTCTCGTATTCCAGCAGGCCTTGCGCCAAGCGTTCCCATTCTTCGTTTTTGTCGGTCAGAATCTTGTGGGCACGCTCATATCCTTGCTGGATCAGGCGCTTCACCTCTTCCTCGATCAGCTCTTTGGTATGGGCAGAAACCGAGAAACCAGCAGTGTTGCCCTGATAGCCTTCATGCGCCTCGGCATAGTCGATATTGCCGACTTTGTCCGACATGCCCCAGCGCATCACCATCGCACGCGCCAATTGGCTGGCCTGCATGATATCGCCAGCGGGACCGTTCGACACATGATCCTCACCGTATTTGATGACTTCGGCGGCCTTACCGGCCATGGTCATGGCCAGCTTTTGTTCGCACTCATCTCGGTGATAGTTCAAGCGGTCCATTTCGGGCAGTGAAACCACCATACCCAATGCACCACCGCGCGGGATGATCGTGGCCTTGTAAACCGGATCGCACAGCGGCAATTCCAGACCGACCACAGCGTGACCAGCCTCGTGATACGCTGTCTTTTCCTTCTGGTCTTGCGTCAGCACCATACTGCGGCGCTCAGCCCCCATCATCACCTTGTCTTTGGCGTTCTCGAAATCTTCCATGGTGACGAAGCGGCGACCAACACGCGCGGCCATCAGTGCGGCCTCATTCACGAGGTTCGCCAGATCGGCGCCCGAGAAGCCCGGCGTCCCCCGCGCAATGATGCGCAGGTCGACATCGGGGCCCAGAGGCGTCTTGCGCGCATGCACGCCCAAAATCTTCTCACGACCTTTGATGTCAGGGTTGCCGACGGTCACGTTGCGGTCAAACCGGCCCGGACGCAGCAGCGCGGGGTCCAGAACGTCCTTACGGTTAGTGGCCGCCAGAATGATCACGCCTTCATTGGCCTCGAACCCGTCCATCTCGACCAGCAACTGATTGAGCGTTTGTTCGCGTTCATCGTTGCCACCGCCATAACCCGCACCACGATGGCGTCCTACGGCATCAATCTCGTCAATGAACACGATACAGGGCGCGTTTTTCTTGGCCTGTTCGAACATGTCGCGCACACGCGATGCACCGACACCCACGAACATCTCGACAAAGTCCGATCCTGAGATTGTGAAGAAGGGCACGCCTGCCTCACCTGCAATCGCACGGGCCAGAAGTGTCTTACCAGTACCCGGAGGGCCGACCAGCAAAGCGCCTTTCGGGATCTTGCCGCCCAGACGGCTGAATTTCTGCGGGTTGCGCAGGAATTCGACGATCTCCTCCAGCTCTTCCTTGGCCTCGTCGATACCGGCGACGTCGTCAAAGGTCACACGGCCATGTTTCTCGGTCAGCATCTTGGCCTTGGACTTGCCAAAGCCCATCGCGCCACCTTTGCCGCCGCCTTGCATCCGGTTCATGAAATAGACCCAGACACCGATCAGCAGCAGGAAGGGCAGCAATGTGATCAGGAACGACTGAAAGCCCGACTGCTGCTGTTTTTCCGCCCGCACCGGGATGTTCTCGTCGATCAAAAGCTTGGTGACTTCGGCATCGCCGGGTTTGATGGTGACATAGCTGGCACCACTTTGCGTGGTGTAGCGAATCTGTTCGCCATCCAGCGTCACATTCTTAACCTCGCCGCTTTCAACGGCTGTGACGAAATCGGAATAAGTTCTTTCATTGCTCTGAAGCGTTCCACCCGGTCCGCTGAACAGATTGAACAGTGCTAGGATCAGTAAAAACAGAACGACCCAGAAGGCGATGTTACGAGCGTTGCCCAAGGAAAATCTCCCAAAAGATTTCGGCAGATGGGGGTCTGCCGGGTTGCCCTATAAAATAGAGATGATTCAAGCAGGTTCAATGCGATAAAAAAGAAGAGTGCAACTCGGGCACTTCTGACGCCAATTCCGCCCGCCAACCATTGGAAAAACCCGCCAAAGGCGCCGACAGCAGCGTGTCTTCTGCCCAAATCGCGGGCGATGCCACAAGCGCCGCGCGCGGTTTTCCCAAAGCACGCCAGTCGGGCAACTGCCGCAGCCCGGCCTTTGCCAATGGGCGGACTTGCGCGTCTGATCTTTGCGGACCGGTCAAGATCCAGCGGCTATCCCACAAATCGCCCGGCTTGGAAGGTTGTACGGAAATCGCCCCTAGTTCCCTGCAAATCCACGTGTTCTCGTCCTTGGCAACCACCATACATCCCCCGATTGTGGTTGTTTCTGCTTGGCGCAAAGCCGACAGAGCCTGTTCGACCGCCATCTGCCGCGGCGGATAGCCTGCACCCGCGATCCATTGGATACTGCCCACCAACAGACGCCGTTGGATTTCGCTGGGCAGCGCCACAAAGCCAGCGCGATCAACGCAAATGTCGCCCGTCTCAGCCCGCAGAACCCGACGCGCGGTTTCCTGCGTAAACACGTCCAAAGCCTCGCGCGCTTGTGCAAGGTTGTCAGCCACCCGGCTGAGGGATCGGGCGGTTATGCCGATCTCTTCCAACCCTGCCAGAGCCTCACGTGCCTTGATCCGATCAAAGCGCAGGTCGTGATTCGAAGGGTCTTCTATCCAGTCCAACCCGTGTGCATTCAGGTAGTCGCGCAACTCCTGTCGGGTGACATCCAAAAGCGGTCTGAGCAGTTGAACCTCGTTCAGCTCGCGCGCAGCAGGCATCCCAGACAGGCCTGTGACGCCGGACGCGCGACCAAGCCGCAGCAGGACGGTTTCGGCCTGATCGTCGGCAGTGTGACCAAGTGCGATTGCGGGTACATCATTGCGCCGGGCCCAGTCGGTCAGCAACCTGTACCGGGCCTGCCGCGCCTGATCCTGCAAGTTGCCGCTGCCATCCCATCCGGTCCACCGCAACACTTCATGGGGCAATCCCATGTCTCGGGCCATTTCCGCAACCCGATCGGCTTCAGCGCTAGATTCAGGGCGCAAACCATGATCCACCGTTGCAACGTACAGCGAAACACCCTGCGCGCGCGCGTTCTCTGCCAGAAGGTGCAGCAAAGCGACCGAGTCGCCGCCACCTGACACTGCAACCCCCAAACGTGCAGGCAGTTGCGCGGGCAGTCGCCTGCGCAACGCGTCCTTCAACTTGTCAGGGGATGTGGTCAAGAACAGCCCAGCGACGCCATTTCCTGTGTCGCGCTTGAGGCCGCTGGGGATGCCGGGAACCGCACCCCCACCTCGCTAAGTGTGATACAGGCCTGATCAGTTTGTCCCAGTCGACCCAAGGCCGAGCCGAGCTCAAACAAAGCCTCGGGCGCAAAGGCCCCTTCTGAATCACCGGTGAAACTGGCCAGAAAGGCACGCGCCGCTTCGCGTGTGTCGCCCAACCCTTCCAGCGCTTGCCCGCGCTTCAGGTTAGCTTCGGGCGCAAGAGGGCTGCCGGGATATGAGGTATCAAAGCTTGCAAACTGGTCGGCTGCAGCCTGAAAATTGCCCTCGGCCAGCGCTTGCGCGGCAGCGTCGAAATCCGCGCGTTCGCCTATCGCCAACTCACCCTGATCAATCGCCGTGGGCGCAGCGAGTGTTGTCGGAGCAGCCGCCGTAATCTTCGTCTCACCCCCAAGGGTCGAGGTTTCGCCCAGCGTGCTCAGATCGCCGCCTTCCAATTCAACCAGACGGAACTCCAGATCGCCAATTCGGTTGGTGCCGTCGGTGACTATATTCTGCACCCGCTGGTTCAACTGCTCGGTCTGACGGGTCAGGCGCTGTAACTCGGCCTCGATGGCGTCGACGCGTTCAAGCACCGAACTACCGGACAGGTTGGGTGACGGTGACCCCGTCGTCGAAAACTCACGTTTCAGACGCTGGATTTCCACATGCAACACGGTCAACTCCTGCCGGATATCGGCTAGGGTCTGCTGATCCTGTGCTTGTGCCACCCCGGCGGTCGCCAAAACCGCGGCCAGAACCCATCCTGCAACTTTCATCATCTTACCCCAGTGTTGAGCCGGTCAGCACCGTAACCGCACGGCGGTTCTTGGAATAGCAATCCTCGGTACTGCAAATCTCGATCGGGCGTTCCTTGCCAAAGCTGACCGTGGTCAGACGGTTGCCCGCCACCCCGCGCGAGATCAGGTATTCGCGGGCCGCATTCGCCCGACGTGCGCCCAGTGCAAGGTTGTATTCGCGAGTGCCCTGTTCATCTGCGTGGCCCTCAATGGTTGCCACGAAATCGGGGTTCGCCAACAGCCAGTCCGCCTGACCCTGCAGAACGGTCTGCGCTTGCGGTGTAAGGGTCGACTGATCGATCGAAAACAGAACCCGGTCGCCGACGGTCTGCTGGAAATAAGCCGGTGAGCGCGGATCGCTGGGCGATCCTGCGGCCAGACCACCACCATTTGCGCCGCCGCCAAGGCCGCCTCCCAATGTCGAGGGATCGTTGTTGGTACAGGCGGCCAGAATGCCAAGCACGCCCAAAGCTACCACTTTGCCCAATACGTTCATTTCAAGTGCCTCGTTGTGTTTTCTGTTTATTGCCGCCTGTGTATCACAGCGCGGGTTTCTTGTGAACTTTTCCGACCGCCCCCGCGATCAATTCTGCAAAGGCCCCCAGGACGGATCGCTCCCGCCATCCGGCGTGCGCACCGGGCGCAGGTTGCGCCCCGAGATATCCACCGAATAAAGCGTCGCCCGACCGCTTGCGCCTTGGGTTTCACGGGTGAACATGATCACACGACCATTGGGCGACCATGTCGGCCCTTCGTCCAGAAAGGACGAAGTCAGTAACCGTTCCTCGCTGCCATCGGTGCGCATCACGCCGATATGGAACCGACCTTTGTTTTGCTTGGTGAAGGCGACCAGATCGCCCCGCGGGGACCAGACCGGTGTACCATAACGCCCCTGACCGAAACTGATCCGCGTCGCCTCACCCCCATTTGCGGGCATGATATACAGTTGCGGCGTGCCCGAGCGGTCGCTTTCGAACACGATTTGCGACCCATCTGGCGAATAGCTGGGCGCGGTCTCAATCGCCGGCGTGTTAGTCAAACGTACGCTCTGCCCCGAGGCCAGATCCATCTTCCAAAGATCCGTATTCCCCCCTTGAATCAGCGAATAGACAATCGAGCGTCCATCAGGCGAGAAACGAGGTGAAAAGCTCATGGTGCCGCCGGGCGTGTTCAGCTCGGTGCGGCGGACGCGATCCACATCCAGCACATAGATGCGTGGCTGGCCGGTTTCATAGCTGGTATAGAGCAACCGGTCACCCGTCGGCGAAAAGCGCGGAGCCAGCACGATGGCGGCACTGTCGGTCAGGTACTGCACATTAGCGCCGTCGTAATCCATGATCGCCAGACGTTTCAGGCGCTGATCCTTGGGGCCACTTTCCGACACGAAGGCCACGCGACTATCGAAATAACCGCCCTCACCCGTCACGCGGCTATAGACCTGATCGGCCACCTTATGCGCCATGCGCCGCCAGCCATCCGTAGTGCCTGCGAACTGCAAACCGTTGCCAAGCTCTTGCCCGGAGAATACATCCCATACCCGGAAGCGGACCGTTAGCCGGTTGCCCGAGACATTTACCGCCCCAGTAACAAGCGCCTCGGCATTGATCGCCTTCCAGTCGGCAAATTGCAGTGGCGCCTCAAAGCTGCTGACCCGGCTGATAAATGCATCAGACGAGATTTCGCGGAACAGCCCGGTGCCGGTGAGGTCCGCTGCGACAACCCGTGTGATATCTTGCGCGTATTGAGCCGCAGCGGGACCGTCGGGCACGAAACTGGGCACCGCGAAGGGCAAGGGTTCGATGATCCCCTGATCCAGTTCCAAGCGCAGCGGTCCGTTCTGGGCATAAACCGGCGCTGTCAGAAGCGTCAGGCCGAGCAACAGGCTGGTCAGAAATCTCATCATTTGATCCGCATCCTCTCGGGATTGAATGTAATCTCAATATCCTGCCATTGCGCGTATTTGTCAGCAGGCAGGTTGTATCCTTTTGCCCCGCAGCGCAGGATCGCACGTCGGGCGGCCTCATAGGCTTGTCTTGCTGCGCCGTCGGAACCGCCTGAACTGTCGATCAAACGCAAACTGCCACCCACCACCTTGCCATCGGGGGTCAGCGAAAATCCAACGACTACCACCGTTTGCAGCGCATCCGTTGACAAGGACCCAACGTTCCAACACCGCGACACCGCCAAACGCATCGCGTCTTTCTCACCACTGGTCAGCGGCGGGCCAGAGGGCTCTGTGCCCTGCCCCAGCGCCTCGGCCAACGCATCTTCGATGGCGCTTTCATCCGCAGGCTGCGGCGCAGGCGTCTCGGGCTCGGCTTCGGGTGTTTCCGCCACCTCAGACTGCGCAGGAGGGGTCGGACGGTTTGGCCGAACCTGCGGGCGCGGAGAGCTGCGCGGCGCGTATTCCTTGGCTTCCTCGGCCTCGGTCACGATCTCATCCGTGGCCTCTTCGGGAGCGGTCTGATCCTGTTGCTCTTGCTGGATCTCGGCGCCTTCTTCCAAGGGCACAGCGGGCGTTTCAATGTCATCGGGTGCAGCCTCGGGCGGAGGCGGTGCAACAGGTTCTGGCGCAACCTTGTCTGCCGGGCGCGGCTGCGCCTCGGGGCCGGGGGGCACGGGCAAGGCGGCCACCTCTGGCGCGGGCGGCTCAAGCGCTGGGGGTTGTTCGATTACCACCGGCTCGGGCGGCGGTTCCACCGCCTCGGGCACCGGGTCAGGCTCGGGCTCGGATGGCTCCGACACCTCGGGCACCGTCTGATCTTCTTCGACCGGCTCGGGCGGCGTCACCTCTTCAACCGGCGTGTCAGGCTGCTGCAAGGCCGCAGGCGTTGTCACCTCTGGCGCATCCCGCTGAGCGGTCATTGCCGCAAATTGCTCAGCCGAGATCACCGAGACATCCTGCACGGCCATCGGCAAGGGTTCGGACCGGAACGTGCCGCCGAACAAGGCCCATCCGATCAAACTGACATGGGCAATCGCCGAGATCTTGGTGCCGGTATCCACCGTGCCGCCTCACTCTCCACCTTCGTCCAGCGTCGGGCCGCCGGTGTCGGTCACAAGACCGACATTGGAAAACCCGCCCGCATTCAACGCACCCATTACCTGCATCACCTGCGCATAAGGGATCGAGCCATCCGCCCGCAGGAACACACGGTCGCTGCTGCGCTCGGACGCGATGGCGCGCAACCTGCCGATCAATTCATCACGCTGAACATCTGTCGTCTGAATCTGAACCTGACCATCAGCGGTCAGTGTCACGGTCAAAGGTTCCTCATTATCACCGGGCAATGCACTGGCCGCCGTCTTGGGCAGGTCCACCGGCACCCCGACAGTCAACAATGGTGCGGCGACCATGAAGATGATCAGCAACACCAACATAACATCCACAAAGGGCGTGACGTTGATCTCAGCCATTGGCTGGGCACGGCCGCGACGACGTCCGCGTCTGCGTCCATTGCTGCCCGAGCTTTGCTGAACCGCAGCGGCCATCCTAGCTATCCAACTGACGCGACAGGATGGTGGCGAATT
This sequence comes from Ruegeria lacuscaerulensis, assembly GCF_013034685.1. Classification (GTDB taxonomy): domain Bacteria; phylum Pseudomonadota; class Alphaproteobacteria; order Rhodobacterales; family Rhodobacteraceae; genus Ruegeria; species Ruegeria lacuscaerulensis_B. The sequence continues at coordinate 747,137 of NZ_WQGO01000001.1, forward strand.
CGTCTGCAAAGGCCTCATAGCCGCCCACGATCCGGTCACTATCCGCGCTGAGTTTATTGTAGAAAATCACCGCCGGGATCGCGGCCAACAGGCCCAGACCGGTCGCCAGCAAAGCCTCGGCAATACCGGGGGCTACAACCGCCAGATTGGTGTTTTGTTGTTCGGCAATCTCGATAAAGGCGTTCATGATGCCCCAAACCGTGCCGAACAGCCCGATAAAGGGCGCGGTCGAACCAACCGTCGCCAAGACCGGCAGACCCTTTTGCAGCGTCTCGGACTCTTTGGCGATGGCCACATCCATTGACCGATCAATCCTCGCTGTGGCCCCCGCGATCAGCCCGCCATCGGTGCGATGTGAACGACGCCATTCGATCATGCCGGCGGCGAAAATCTTTTCCGAACTGCCATCGGGCTGCGTGCCGATCTGCTCAAACAACTCATCCAAGGGGTTGCCGGACCAGAACGCCTCATCAAACACCTGCGCCTCACGCCGCGCGGCCCGGTAGTTGATGACCTTCTGGATGATAATCCCCCAGGACCAGATCGACGCACCGATCAGCATCAGCATCACCAGTTTGACGATAAAGGTCGCGCGGGCATACAGCCCCCACATGGAGAAGTCGATCTCCTGCGCCAGCGTCAGCGTTTCAGCTTCCATGAACCTGCTCTTTAGTTTTTGCCTGATGGCCGTTCGTTTGGCCTTGTTTTGCTAAACGCTAACGCAGTTGGATATGAAAAGCCAACAGAACCACCCCGGCCCCGCAAAATGTTACATCAATGCGCGAATCTCTGCCGGAAGACGCACCGGTTTGCCCTGCGCATTCATGCAAACCGCTGTGACCGAGGCGGTGAAAACTTCGGTCTCGCCCCGTGTCACCCGCTGCGCCATCGTCAGCCGCGCCCCGGACAGCGACGTGATCCAGGTTTCAATCGTCAACTCATCATCGAATTTCGCAGGGGCCAGATATTCGGCCTCGATCTTACGCACGACCCAGACAATACCCGCATCGCGCATCGCATTCTGGTCGTTACCGATATTGCGCACATAGTCCGAGCGCGCCCTCTCGATGAATTTCAGATAGTTCGCGTGATAGACCACACCCCCCATATCGGTGTCTTCATAGAAAACCCGGACGGCATAGGTATGGGTCATTGCGGTTGCTCCAATCTGGCAAACAGGCGCAACGCATGAGAGGCATCCTGCGCCGCACCCGGCAATACCGGATCGTAGGCCGCGCGGATCAGCCCTGCAATATCAGGTCTCAAAATCGTAGCCTCACCCGCCACCGCCAAAGGTGATTGCGTGCGAAATGCCGTGTCGGACCATAGCAAAACGGTTTGCACCACCTGGCTGAGCGCCAGGGTTTCGGCAGGCACCTTCGACAGCTCTTTGTCCATTCGCAAAAACACGAACGCGGCACGGATTGCGCCGTCTTCCTCGAACCGGAAGATACGATATTGGTTGGCATCTACCGCAACCAGTCGTTCGACCAAAGGTGCTAGGTCCGGGACAAGGCGATCGAGGTCCGGCACTTCCAACAGCTCATTCCAGTCCCGGAAGAAGAACACCATGCAGTTGGCCCCCAGTTCAGGGTCCGTTTCCGCCATTTTGTGACCGGCCAGCGTGACGACCGCTTCGAACGCCCCTTTGACCGTGGCCAAGGTGTCATCTTCCACCCCGAAAACGATGGGCACAATCGGACGCCCCCAACGTGCGAACAAAAACTCGCCGCTTTCGCGGGTGAACAGCGCTTCGATTTGATCAGGTGTCACGCGCAGACCCTTCTTCTCGTTTCAAATATGGCCGCCGGAGGCTTAAAATCCCTAGCGCTACAATTCAACCAAACAGATCGCTTTGCCCCCGAGGCGCTGCCATACCCAAATGCGTCCACGCCTTTTGTGCCAGCATCCGCCCGCGCGGTGTGCGCTGGATCAAACCCTGCTGCAACAAATAGGGCTCAATCACTTCCTCAAGCGAATCCCGGCTTTCCGACAACGCTGCTGAAAGGGTTTCGATCCCAACTGGTCCACCGGCGTAGTTCTCGGCGATCAGCTTAAGATACCGACGATCCGCGCCGTCCAATCCCAGATTGTCCACGCCCAAACGTGTCAAAGCACCATCGGCCAGATCCCGTGTGATCCGCCCGTCGCCTTCGACGATAGCGAAATCCACCACCCGACGCAGCAGCCGCCCCGCGATCCGAGGGGTCCCGCGCGACCTCCGCGCGATCTCGCGCGCGCCTGCGTCGTCAGCAGGAGCCCCCAGTTTACGGGCGTTTCGCGTGACGATCTCGTGCAGTTCATCGACCGTGTAGAATTGCAGCCGGGTCGGAATGCCAAAGCGATCCCGCAGAGGCGTGGTCAGCAGACCCATCCGGGTCGTCGCTCCGACCAGAGTAAAGGGCTGCAACTCGATCCGCACGGTCCGCGCGGCGGGGCCCTCGCCGATCACCAGATCAAGCTCAAAATCCTCCATCGCCGGGTACAGAACCTCTTCGACCGCCGGGTTCAGACGGTGGATTTCGTCGATGAACAGCACATCGCGCGATTCCAGATTGGTCAGAATCGCCGCCAAATCCCCGGCCTTGGCCAGCACCGGACCGGAGGTCATGCGAAAATTCACCCCCAGTTCACGCGCCATGATCTGCGCCAACGTCGTCTTCCCAAGGCCCGGAGGACCATGGAACAGCGTATGATCCATCGCTTCGCCCCGCTGACGAGCCGACTGGATGAAAATGCGCAGGTTCGCGCGCGCCTCGGCCTGACCGATGAACTCGTCCAACCCCTGAGGGCGTAGGGCGCGGTCATTATCCTCGGGCAAAGGGTCCGGGCGCAGAGTGGGATCGGCGTCAGTCATCCATTCAGCCTTTCGGAGCCAGCAGTTTCAACGCCGCCCGGATCAGATCAGCCTCACCGGCGTCCGGCAGGCTGGCGGCCGCTTCGGCCACGGCCGCGGCCGCCTCGGACGGGCCATAGCCAAGGTTCGACAGGGCCGACAATGCCCCAGCCGAAGCCGCCGCATTGCCCGAGGCCGGTTTCGCCGCGCGTTTGGGCGCAGGCGCTGGCTCAATCAGTTCGACCGGCTCAGGCACAGGGCCGTCCATCGCCTCGGTCACGGTGCCACCCATGGCCATCACGCCCGGCGCTTTGTCTTTCAGGTCCAAAACGATGCGCTGCGCGGTTTTCGGCCCCACGCCTTTGGCCGCCTTGACCGCGCCCCAATCACCCAAGGCAATCGCACGGTTGACCCCATCCGGGCCCAGCGCAGACAGGATCGCCAAAGACACTTTGGCCCCCACCCCCTGCACCGAACACAACAGGCGATGCCATTCCTTCTCGACCAAAGACAGAAACCCATAAAGCTGCATCAGGTCTTCGCGCACCACCATGTCCGTGTAGATCGAGACCGCCTCCCCCACGCCCGGCAGAGCCGCCATGGTCCGGTCCGAGCAATAGACGATATAACCAACCCCGCGCACGTCGATCAGCACGTGGTCTGCTGCGCGGTAATCCAGGCGTCCAGTGAGTTTTCCGATCATGCCCGCACCTCTTTCATCCGCGCCTGCGGCGCTGCGCCATAGTAGGAATGGCAGATCGCAATCGCCAGCGCATCTGCCGCATCTGCGCCCTTGGGCTGACACCCCGGCAGTTGCAGCTTGACCATGTGCAAGACTTGCTCTTTCTCGGCATGCCCCACGCCCACAACTGTTTTCTTGACCCGGTTGGGCGCATATTCCCCTACCGGCAACCCGGCTTGCGCGAGCGTCAGAAGCGCAACCCCGCGCGCCTGACCCAGTTTCAGCGTTCCCGCACCGTCCTTGTTCACGAAAGTCTGTTCGATCGCGGCCTGATCGGGCGTGTGTTCGGCGATCACCTCGACAATCTGGTTGTGCAGAGACAACAACCGCTCGCCCAAATCATCACCGTCGGATTTGCATAGCCCGTTGGCCACGTGGCTCAGGCGGCTGCCATGCGATTCGATGACGCCCCATCCCAGGGTTCTCAGCCCCGGATCAATGCCCAAAATCCGCATGTTGTGCCCCAGCCTGCTCGGGTTTTTGTGATCTTTCTTACGGGTTAGCACGAAGCGTGAACATTTTCCAAGCGAATTGACGGAAAGTCCAAAAACGACAGACCTGCTCGAGGGGCGACACAATGGCCTGTTTGCGACCGCGAAATGTCTGAATTCGACGTGTTTGATCAAGCAAAAATGACCAATGAATTAAGGGGCTTTCACGTTTTCAGAGCCTTGCAGAAAACGCATAGGACACATGCAATTTCGTCGCTTGTGGTGTCAGATCGACATCCCTAAATGCCGCTCAAACGAAGGATTGAAACTGAACTCTAACCAGAAGGAAACAGGATATGGCCGTACTGGATACCACCCGCGCCACCACTGGCTCGTTCGGCCTTGCTGGCCGTATCGGCGGATTTTTTGCAGCGGTTGTGAACGCCGTTGTGGAATGGAACGACGCCCGCGTGACCCGCAACGCGCTGAGCGGTCTGAGTGACCGTGAACTGGACGATATTGGCATGTGCCGCGGCGATATTGACGTCGTAGCGGATAGCCGCCGGTAAGATTTAGACCACCACTCACACGCCCCTATCTCCTCCCTCGGGGGCAAAGCAGAACGCCGCGCATTGATTTATGCGCGGCGTTTCTGATTCAGATTTGCAAAAAATCAGGGCAGATAGCTTGAGACCTGCGCGGCCAGAAAGGCAGAAATCGGGTCAATCTGCATGATCCAGGCCCCAGCCTGTTCGACCGACGTCCCTTGGCTCAGACTGTCAACGCGGTATTCATAGGCGGACGGCCCAAGGCTCGCTAAAAGAAAGGTCTTGAATGCAAAAAAGCCCACAAGGCACATCAGCAGCACTTTGGCAGGCACCGCAGACTGAACGCGCTGCGGCCTCATCACCACCAGGCCATCTTTGCGCATCGTCGCACGATAACCACGGCTGAGTTTCGCGTGTTTTTTGTTCAGACGATGAACGCGCTGATCAAATTCCAGTTGTTTTCCAGTCATGGCAGCCTCCAATAACCGCCCCCGATATGCATCTTTGAACGGTAGACAGAGATTGCGCCAAAAAAGTGGCAGGAATCCATAAAACTCCTGTAAATGGCCCGATTTTAGCCCTGTTTGCTTAAGATTAGCGTCGTCCATTCGCCAATCTCGTCCCGACGGGCCAGATTGAACCCGTTTTGTGAATAAACGGAAACCACATCATCGGCCTGTTCATTGAGGATTCCCGACAGGATCGCGTAACCCCCTGCCCGCAGATTCGCCCCAATTTCCGGCGACAACGCGACCAGCGGCCCCTTGAGGATATTGGCAAAGATCAAGTCATAGGGCGCGTGGGCCCTCAGGTCGGTGTGATCGAACCCGGCAGCCTCGACGCACTGCACCTGACCGGCCATGCCATTGGCTTTCAGGTTCGCCTCGGCCACATCGACGGCCACCTGATCAATATCACTGGCAATGATATCACCCTGCCAGACCCGCGCGGCGGCCATGGCCAGAACGGCAGTGCCACAGCCGATATCGGCCACTTTTGTGGCCTCGAACCCCTCATTCAGTAGATAATCCAGCGCCTTGAGGCAGCCCAGAGTGGTACCGTGATGCCCGGTGCCAAAGGCCATCGCGGCCTCGATCAGCAGGGGAATGCGGCCTTCGGGCAGTTTGTCGGCGTCGTGACTGCCGTAAACAAAGAAGCGCCCGGCCTCGACCGGAGCCAGTTCGCGACGCACATGGGCGACCCAATCGGTTTCGGGCAGCTCCGAGACGACAAAGGGCTTGGCTTGGAACGCGGCGGCCAGAACGGCCAGCGCGGTTTCATCCGGGTTTTCGGTGAAATAGCCGCCAACCTCCCATAGGCCCGAGCCGTCCTCGACCTCGAACACACCAACGCCGGTAGGTTCCGGCTCCAGACGCTCCATTGCTTCGCCCATGCCTTCGGCGGCTTTCTTGCCCATCAGAGTGGTCAGCGCAGTGAATGTGGGCATGGGGGCCTCCTGTTTGGGTTTCCTCTGCGCCTAGGCCGCCGGGCAGGCAAGGTCAAGCGCTGGCTTATTCCGCAGGGGCCGGGGCGTATTTTGACAGGATGGTTTCATTGCCCGGCTCGGGGTGGCGCGGGATCAGCAACGACAAGGCCAGCGAGATCATCGCCATCGCTGCCGCCAGCGTAAACACCGCGCCGGGCGAGACCACCCACAGCAAACCCAGCAACGCCGGCAGGAACACGGCGGCGATGTGGTTGATCGTGAACGCCACCGCTGCGGTTGGTGCGATATCGGCAGGGTCGGCGATTTTCTGGAAATAGGTTTTCAGCGCCAATGCCAGCGCGAACAGCACATGGTCAATCACATAAAGGATCGCGGCCAGCACCACGCCCCAGCCGAACCAGTAGATACCGCCATAGGCCGCGAACACGATCGCCAGACCGGCATATTCAAAGATCAGCGTGCGGCGCTCGCCGAACACGGACACGGCTTTGCCCAGCATCGGAGCGGCGGCCATGTTGATCACCAGATTGATCAGATAGAGGCTGGTTAGCTCATGCACCTCGAACCCAAATTTCTCGACCATCATGAAGCCTGCGAAGACGACAAAGATCTGCCGCCGGGCACCGGCCATGAATTGCAGGGCGTAATACAGCCAATAGCGTTTGCGCAGGATCAGTTTCTTGGTCTGCGGCGTCGGCGCATCGAATTGCGGGTAAGCCAGCAGGCAGAACAGCGCCAACAGTGCCGTCACGCCGCCCGCCGCCATGAAGACGAAGTTATAGGACAGATCGAACCGGTCCCATGTCAGTACGATCAAACCGTACACCACTGCTGTCGCCGCTGAGCCCATCGCGACCAGCCAGCCCAACACCTGCGGCGCACGATCCTTGGGCAACCATTGCAGTTGCAGCGACTGGTTTACCGTCTCGTAGTAGTGAAACCCGATCGAGCTGAACAGCGTCACGAACAGCAGCCCGCCAAGGCTGGGGAACCACGCAGTGATTGCCGTCGCAACACCCAGCATCATCAGCGAGATCATCGCCAGCACTTGCTCGCGGATAAAGATGATCACCGCGATTACGCCTACGGCCAGAAATCCGGGAATTTCACGCACCGTATGCAGCAGGCCTATGTCTGCGCCGTCGAAATTCGCGACCTCGATGACGAAATTGTTCAGCAGCGCGCTCCATGCGTTAAACGCAATGGGCATCATCAACGCCATCATGAACAAGAGCGTTATGGGACGGCGCCAGAACGGAAGGCTCTGCGCATCAGAGAGCGGCATGGGTTTCAGCATGACACCGCTCTACGCTCATTTTTTCGGTTTGGCGAGGGGGCAGACGCACAGGCGGTCTGCACCGGTGCAGAGGTCAGTAAAAACTCTGCGGGTCGATATCGACGGTCAGGCGGATATCGCCCTTCAGACGCAGGGGCGCAATCCAGCGGGCGATAGCATCCTGAATCGGCGCGCCTTTGGGGGCTTTGACCAGCAGGCGTACACGGTGCCGCCCGCGTATTCGTGCTATTGGCGCGGGCGCAGGTCCGAAGACTTGGGCATCTATAGCACGTAGCGGCGCATCGTTGCGTGCCATCGCGTTGCCGATGTCGAAAACCGGACCGACCTCGGGCCCGGACAGCACGATCCCGGCCATGCGCCCATAGGGCGGGACGCCTGCGGCCTGACGCCCGGCGGCCTCGGCCTTCCAGAACCCTTCTTCATCGCCTGACAGAATGGCGCGGATCACCGGGTGTTCAGGCTGAAACGTCTGCAACAGTGCCTGCCCCGGCTTATCCGCCCGCCCGGCCCGGCCCGCAACTTGCCGCATAAGCTGGAACGTGCGTTCCGCCGCTCGCAGGTCCGCCCCGTGCAGAGAAAGGTCGGCATCAATCACCCCCACCAGTGTCAGTTTGGGAAAGTTGTGCCCCTTAGCCACCAGTTGCGTGCCGATGACGATATCCGCGTCGCCCTCGGCGATCTCTTCGATCTTGGCCTTCAATGCACGGGCTGAACCGAACAGATCGGAACTCAGCATCGCGATCTTAGCCTCGGGGAAAGTGGCCTCCGCCTCTTCTGCCAGCCGCTCGATCCCCGGCCCGACCGGAGCAAGCTTGCCTTCGACCCCGCATGACGGGCAGGTATCCGGCATGGGCTTTGTCTCACCGCACTGGTGGCACATCAGGCGTTTAAGGAACCGGTGTTCCACCATCCGCGCATCGCAATGATCACAGGCAATCTGTTCGCCGCACGCCCGGCACAGCGTCACTGGCGCATAGCCACGGCGGTTGATGAATAGCAGCGATTGTTCCCCGCGTTCGATCCGCTGCCGCACCGCCTGCCGCAGCGACGGCGAAATCCATGTCCCCGGCTGCATCTGCTCGGCCCGCATGTCGATGGGCTTCATTTCGGGCAGCACCGCCGCCCCAAAGCGCGAGGTCAGGTCCAGCCGCTCATACTTGCCGGCCTCGGCATTGGCCCAGCTTTCCAGCGACGGCGTCGCACTGGCCAGAATCACGCGCGCCCCGCAGATCGAGGCGCGCAGCACCGCCATATCCCGCGCGCTGTAATGCACGCCGTCTTCCTGCTTGTACGAGGTGTCGTGTTCTTCATCGACCACCACCAGCCCCAGATCGCGGAACGGAAGAAACAGCGCCGAACGCGCGCCGACGACCAGTTGCGCTTCCCCCTGCCCGACCATGCGCCAGACCCGCCGGCGTTCGGTCATGGTTGCACCCGAGTGCCATTCGGCAGGCCGCGCGCCGAACCGAGCCTCGACCCGCGTCAGGAATTCGGCGGTCAGGGCGATCTCGGGCAGCAGAACCAGCGCTTGCCGCCCCATGCGCAGGGCTTCGGCGACGGCCTCTAGGTAAACCTCGGTCTTGCCCGAGCCGGTGACACCCTTCAGCAACGTTGTCCCATAATCCCCGGAACGTTGCCCAGCCTGCAGGCGCGCGACCGCGGCGGCCTGATCGTCAGTCAACGCCTTGCCCGGCAAGTCCGGGTCCAGCCGGGGATAGGGCAAATCACGTGGGCTGTCTTCCTCGCGCACTGCGCCTTGCTTGACCAACCCCTTGACGACCGAGGACGTCACCCCCGCCTGCTCGGCCAACTCCTTTAACGTGAACGCCAAGCCGCCGTAGTCGCGCAGCACCTCAAGCACGCGGGTCCGCGCATCGGTCATGCGGTCTGGCTCGGCACTGCCCAAACGATAGATTTTCCGCATCGAGGGCGGATCGCCCAGCCCCGGCGCACGGGTCGCCAAGCGCAGCATCGCAGGCATCGGTGTCAGCGTGTAATCGGCCACCTTGCCCAGAAACAACCGCATCTCTTCGCGCATCGGCGCAACCTCGAGCACCCGGATCACGGATCGCGCCTTGGCCAGATCAAAACCGCCCTGCCCCGGCCCCCAAACCACACCCAGAACCTTGCGCGGGCCCAGCGGCACCTCGACAAACGCGCCCAGAAAACACCCGCCCTCGGGCGCTTTGTAGTCCAGCGTCCGGTCCAAGGGCTGTGTGGTCAGCACAGCCACCAGCTCACCCTGATCGAAATACTCCTGCGCGCTCACCGCATCTCCTCGGGTCGGGGGTTTCAGCATCGGTGTTATTGGGGTAAAGCCATCCGCAACCAAGGCCAACCCATCAAAGGACTGCCCGCATGAAATTCTTCGTAGACACCGCCGAGATCGACGCCATCGCCGAACTGAACGATCTGGGAATGGTAGACGGTGTGACCACCAACCCCTCGCTGATCCTGAAATCGGGCCGCGATATTCTAGAAGTCACCAAAGAGATCTGTGATCTGGTCGACGGCCCCGTATCCGCCGAAGTCGTCGCGACCGAGGCCGACGACATGATCGCCGAAGGCCGTAAGCTGGCCCAGATCGCGCCGAACATCGCCGTGAAGGTTCCGCTGACATGGGCGGGGCTGAAAACCTGTAAAACCCTGTCCGACGAAGGCCAGATGGTCAACGTCACGCTCTGCTTCTCGGCCAATCAGGCACTGCTCGCCGCCAAGGCGGGCGCGACCTTTATCTCGCCCTTCATCGGCCGTCTGGACGATATCAACCTCGACGGCATGGATCTGATCGCTGATATCCGCCAGATCTATGACAATTACGGATTCGAGACCGAAATTCTTGCCGCTTCGATCCGCACCGTGAACCATGTGACAGACAGCGCCCGTATCGGCGCCGACGTGATCACCGCTCCGCCTGCCGTGATCAAGAAACTGGCCGACCACCCGCTGACCGACAAGGGGCTTGAAACCTTCCTGGCCGACTGGGCCAAGACCGGTCAGAAAATCCTCTGATCCCTGACACTGCCGCGCGGTGCCGCCAGGCACCGCGCCCGGCCCAACTGCCAGCCCTGATCGCAGATCAGGGTCTTGCAGGCGGGAGAGGCCCCGTCGCGCAAATGACGGGAAATCCAACCACAGGCTCACTTTTCCCAAGGCAAATCGGTCCAGCCGTGTTATAAGGCCGCAAAACATAAAAAAGACCGGACGGGACATGAGCAGCAATACCAAACTCAAGGACACTCTCCGCGAGGCGATTCTGGCCGAGCCTGACGCCGTGCTGGACGACAAGGACCTGATGCAGGCCCTCGTCGCCGCCAATGAACAAGCGCGCGGAGATAACATCGTCGACCTGCGCGGCATCGCCATGCAGCGGCTCGAAGCGCGGCTGGATCGGCTTGAAGACACCCACCGCTCGGTCATCGCGGCCGCTTATGAAAACCTTGCGGGTACCAATCAGGTGCACCGCGCCATCCTGCGCCTGCTGGAGCCCACAGGGTTCGAGGACTTCCTGACCACCCTTGGCTCAGACGTCGCCGAAATTCTGCGCGTGGATCGGATCACGCTGGTCCTGGAAACCACCGTCCTGCAGGAAGACCCCGCGATCGAAAAACTGGGCGGAGCGCTGGCCGTAGTCGAGCCCGGCTTTGTCGACAACTACCTGACTTTCGATCGCAGCGGCCCCGCCCGCGAAGTCGTGCTGCGCGAGGTCATCCACCCCACACACCGCATCTTCGGCGATCAGGCCGATCACCTGCGGTCCGAAGCCTGCATGCGGCTGGACTTGGGCGAAGGCCGCCTGCCCGGCATGATCATCATGAGCGCGAAAGACCCCAACCACTTTTCACCGCAACTTGGCACCGACCTGCTGACCTTCTTTGCCGGTGTTTTTGAACGATCCATGCGCAACTGGCTGTCATGAGCCTGATCTCTCCGGCCTGCCGCGACGCGTTGCAGCACTGGCTGGAGGGTCTCGTCGCGCTTTCAGGCCGATCAACCAATACTCAGGCCGCCTACCGCAGCGACGTGAATGATTTCCTATCCTTTATGACCCTGCACCATAGCGAACGTCAGGGTTTGGCAGCACTGGCTCGGATCACCGTATCCGATATGCGGGCCTGGATGGCGGATCAGCGCGGCTCGGGCGTCGGCGCGCGTTCGCTGGCGCGCAAGTTGTCGGCTGTCAAAAGCTTCTACCGCTGGCTGGCAGAACGTGAAGGGTTCGAGCCGACCGCGGTCTTGTCGACCCGCGCGCCCAAATTCACCAAGAAACTGCCCCGCCCCGTCGACGAAGATGCTGCCCGCGCCCTGATCGAAACGGTCGAACTGCAATCGACCAATGATTGGGTCTCTGCGCGCGACGTGGCCGTGGTCACATTGCTCTATGGTTGCGGGTTGCGGATTTCCGAGGCGCTGTCGCTGACCGGCGCTGACGCCCCCCTGCCAAAATCGCTGCGAATTGTTGGCAAAGGCAACAAGGAGCGCATCGTCCCGGTCCTGCCCGCCGCACAAGCAGCTCTGGACCGGTATCTGGTGCTCTGCCCTCATCCGCTGGACAAGACCAAGCCACTGTTTCGTGGTGTCCGCGGCGGGGCGCTGAACCCGCGTGCCATTCAGGCCGCCATGGCCAAGGCGCGTCAGCAGTTGGGCCTGCCCGCGACGGCCACCCCACATGCGTTGCGCCACAGCTTTGCCACGCACCTGCTGTCTGCGGGCGGCGATCTTCGCGCCATACAGGAATTGCTGGGGCATGCCTCTCTGTCGACCACGCAAACCTACACCGCCGTGGACACCGCCCGGCTGATGGAAGTCTACGACCGCACTCACCCGAAAGCCTGACACAATTGCAATTTCACCAAACAGGGCATTTTGCTTTGCATCTTGGACACGCATCGTACATGACACGCGCATGACACTCAGATTCAAAGCTCTCTCCGTCCATCTCTTTACTGCAACCGGCGCCGTTTTCGCGATGCTGGCCATGCTGGCCGCTGTCGAAGAAAAATGGAGTCTGATGTATCTGTGGCTGGTCGTGTCCTTTATTGTCGATGGCATCGACGGCCCACTGGCGCGGCACTATCACGTCAAGAAAAACGCCCCCGAGTTTGACGGCGTATTGCTGGATCTGATTATCGATTACCTGACTTATGTATTCATTCCCGCCTTCGCCCTGTTTAAATCCGGGCTGATGGATGGCTGGACCGGCTGGTTTGCGATCATCGTCATCACCTTCGCCAGCGCGATGTATTTCGCGGACACTCGGATGAAGACCAAAGACAACTCGTTCTCGGGCTTTCCCGGCTGCTGGAACATGTTTGTCATTGTGATCTTCGCGCTCGAACCCAATTTCTGGGTCATCCTGCTCATGGTCTCCCTACTGGCTCTGGCCATGTTCCTGCCGTTGAAATTCGTGCATCCCGTCCGGACCGAGCGTTGGCGCAGCGTCACCCTCCCCATGGCCCTCGCCTGGACCTTTTTCGCCGGATGGGCCGCCTGGGTGGATTTTCATCCCGAAAGCTGGGCGCATTGGGGGCTGGTGATCACCAGCCTGTATCTGGTCTTTGCAGGGATCGCCCAACAGGTGATCCCACAGCAAAAAGCCTAAAGGATTTCCTCGACCTCAAACTCGGTCCCGTTATGGGTGAACACGTCGCCCTCCTGCAGGCCGGACATCGCCAGATAGATCGGGCTTTGGGTCGAAATCCCCATATAGGTCGTCCCGTCCACATCAAACCGCGTTGTCGACACGCAGACCACAAAACACCGGTTGTTGAACTTTACCACGGCACCGGGCTGGACTGTATCGGTCAGCCCAAAATCGGTGTTCTCGATCACGTCGATCTTGGCATGATGCGCTTGCAAGGGCGCGTCGAAAGCCGCCGCCAGATCCGCATTTTCACGCGAAGCCGCGATATCGTCCTTGTCGTGCCCTTCCCGGTCGTCCAACTGAGAATCCTTCAGAAACGCATCGTAATGCGCTTGCGCGGTCGCCAGCTCCTGTTCTTCCAGTGACATCAAACGGTCAATAATGGCTTTCTTGCGCGCGGCGGGGTCGGCTTGAACGGTCATGCCAAAAACATCCTTCGAATTCTCTATGTGATACAAGTTGGGACGCAAGCGGATGGATTGCAATAGCTTTCCACTCTCAGATCAGCAACCCTGCCGCGCCCTCGTGCCGCAACAAGGCCACCTTGGTCTCCACGCCGCCGTCACCGGAAAACCCACCCAATCCATTTGCCCCCAACACCCGATGGCACGGAATAATGACCGGGATCGGGTTCGCCCCACAGGCCTGCCCCACAGGTTGCGCCGGGCGACCAACCTGTTTGGCAATATCCCCATAGGTCACAGTCTCGCCCAGTGGAATCGCATACATCAGATCACATACCTGCCGCTGAAAGTCAGAACCGGCCACACGATAAGGCAGATCAAACCGCTCCAACCGCGCCTGATCATAGGCCGCCATCTGCGCTGCCGCCTCACGCAACAAGGCTGACGCCTCACCTTCATTGCGTCCATCCCAGACCAAACGGGTAATGGCACCACCCGTCTCTTCAATCCCCAGACGTCCAAATCGCGTATCGACAGCAATCATCGGCATAGCCAGAACCTGACCGCGAATTGAGAAAAGGCGCAACCCCCAACAGGCTGCGCCCCAATCTTCTTCTGTTCAAAAATACCTCGGAGCGCGAGGCAGAGCCTCGCAGAACTCCAAATCCAGAGACGTTACGCCAACGCCTCGTCACAGCGCCCGCAGACACCCGTATGGACATGACGCCCGACATCCGGCAGGATTTTCCAGCACCGCTGACATTTCTCGCCCTCGGCCTTTTCGAACACCACCGCAACGCCCTCAATCTCGGGCACGCGGAAAGCCTCGGCCGGGGCCGGATCACCCGTAACAGTCAACCCCGAGGTGATGCACATATCGTCCACATCGAAAGTAGCCAGCAGATCACGGGTTTCCTGGTCCTCAACATAGACAATCGGCGCGGCCTCAAGGCTGGACCCGATGACTTTGTCCTGACGCTGAACCTCCAGCGCAGCCGTCACCGAACGACGCACGCGGCGCACCTTGGCCATGCTTGTTTCCAATTCCGCGTCGCGCCAATCGGCTGGCGTGTCCGGGAAATCCACCAGATGGACCGAGCTGTCATCACCGCCAAACCGCTCCAGCCAGACCTCTTCCATGGTAAAGACCAGAACCGGCGCCAGCCATGTGGTCAGACGGTGGAACAGGATATCCAGCACGGTGCGGGCTGCGCGGCGACGCTGGTTATCGCCGTCGCAATAGAGCGCATCCTTGCGGACGTCGAAATAGAACGAGGACAGATCTACCGTGGCAAAAGTGAACACAGCGCTGAACACACCCTGGAAATCGAACGCGGCATAGCCCTTGCGCACCTGTTCATCCAGATCGGCCAGACGGCTCAGAACCCAGCGTTCCAGACGCGGCATATCTTCGGGCGCGACGCGATCAGCCTCGGTGAAATCAGCCAATGATCCCAGCATAAACCGCATGGTATTCCGCAGACGACGATAACTGTCAGCGGTTCCTTTCAGAATCTCCGGCCCGATCCGCTGGTCGGCGGTATAGTCAGTCTGAGCCACCCACAAGCGCAGGATATCGGCCCCATATTGCTTGATGACCTCTTCCGGCACGATGGTGTTGCCCAGCGATTTGGACATCTTGTTGCCCTTGGCGTCCAGCGTAAAGCCGTGCGTCACCACGTTGCGATAGGGCGCACGGCCCTTGGTGCCGCAGGCCTGCAGCATGGACGAATGGAACCAACCGCGGTGCTGGTCGGTGCCCTCCATATAGACATCGGCGATGCCGTCCTCGGTCCCGTCCTCACGGTCGCGCAGAACGAAGGCGTGGGTCGAACCCGAGTCAAACCATACGTCCAGCACATCGAACACCTGATCATAGTCGTCCGGGTTGGCGATGCCGTCCAGCACCTGTTCCTTGAACCCGTCCGTGTACCAGATATCCGCGCCGTTTTCCTCGAACGCGGCTTTGATACGTGCGTTCAGATCGGCGTTGCGCAGCAGGTAATCGGCATCGGTGGGCAGAGCGCCCTTCTTGGTGAAACAGGTCAGCGGCACACCCCACGCACGCTGGCGGGACAGCACCCAATCCGGGCGGGCCTCAATCATCGAATACAGGCGGTTACGACCCGTCTGCGGGGTCCATTTCACCAGTTCATCAATCGAGCGCAGGGCGCGTTCGCGGATGGTGTCGCCCATCTCGCCCATGCCGTCGTCCAGCTTGCGGTCGACGGAGGCAAACCACTGCGGCGTGTTGCGATAGATGATCGGAGCCTTTGAGCGCCACGAATGCGGATAGCTGTGCTTGATCTTGCCACGCGCCAGCAGCCCGCCGACCTCAGCCAGTTTGTCGATGATAGTCTTGTTCGCATCACCCTCACCGCCTTTGCGGGACAGGATGTATTTGCCACCAAAGAACGGCAGATCGGCACGGAACGAGCCGTCATCCATCACGTTATAGGTGATGACCTGTTCCAACATACCCAGATCGCGATAAAGCTCGAATTCCTCCATCCCGTGCGACGGCGCACAGTGAACGAAACCGGTGCCTTCGGTATCGGTCACAAATTCAGCGGCGCGGAAATCGCGGATGTCATCCCATTCGCCATTGCCGCCCTCGGCCCCGGCCAGCGGGTGGGTCAGTTGCACGCCTGCCAGCTCATCCCTGGTTACGTCGCGGACGCGGGTCCACTGATCGTCGTTCAAACGGGCACGGCCCAGAACATCCGCCGCCAGATTGTCGGCCAGCAGGAATTTGTCACCTACTTTGGCCCAGCATTCATCCGGCGCGCCGGTGACTTCGTAAAGGCCATACGCGATGTCCTTGCCGTAAACGACCGCCTTGTTCGACGGCATCGTCCAAGGGGTCGTCGTCCAGATCACCACAAACGCATCATCCAGATCGCCTGCATTCACGACCTTGAACTTCACCCAGATGGTGAAGCTTTCCTTGTCGTGATACTCGACCTCAGCCTCGGCCAGAGCGGTCTTTTCGACCGGCGACCACATCACGGGTTTGGACCCCTGATAGAGCGTGCCGTTCATCAGGAACTTCATGAACTCGTCGGCGATCACCGCCTCGGCGTGATAGTCCATGGTGATGTACGGATCGGGCCAATTGCCGGTGATCCCCAGACGCTTGAACTCTTCCCTTTGGATGTCGATCCAGCCCTCGGCGAACTTGCGGCATTCCTGACGGAAGTCGACGATGTTCACCTCGTCCTTGTTCTTGCCCTTCTTGCGGTACTGTTCCTCGATCTTCCACTCGATGGGTAAGCCGTGGCAGTCCCAGCCGGGCACGTAACGCGCGTCATGGCCCATCATCTGATGGCTCCGCACGATCATGTCCTTGATGGTCTTGTTCAGCGCGTGACCGATATGCAGGTGACCATTCGCATAGGGGGGGCCATCGTGCAGGGTAAAGGGCGTCCGACCCTTTTTCTCACGCAGGCGGTCATAGACGCCGATGGTTTCCCAACGCTCCAGCCATGCGGGTTCGCGCTTGGGCAGGCCAGCGCGCATGGGGAAATCGGTTTTGGGCAGGTTCAGCGTGTCTTTGTAATCAGGTGTTTCGGCGCACATTGGGGGCGTCCTTTGGATGATCTGGTCGTGTGGATCGAAGCGGTCGGTGCGAGGTCTCAAACACCTTTGCCCGGCGTCTCAGGAAGTCAGAGCGCCGGGGATATAATTCGAATAATGATGGCCATCCGGTCATACATGGCCGCGCTTATAAGACGCCCTTGGCGGATGGTCCAGAGCTTCCGCCCCCTGCGGCGAATGGTGCGGTTCAAAACAGCTCGATCGCGGGGCGCGCGATCATCAACCAGAGGATGCTCAGCACCGAAAGAAAGGCCGGGATGCCGCTTAGAAACCAGATGCGGAACAAGCGGTGATAGCTATCAGGCAACGGTGCACCCTGTGCAGCAGCCGTCTGTGCCAGATCCCGCAGGCGGACCTGTATCCACACCACGGGCAGCCAGAACACGCCCGCTACGACGTAAAGCACCAGCGACAGCATGATCCACCCGTCGGCAAGGGACCAACCCAGCCGCCAAGCCAGCAGGGTCCCGGTCACGGGTTGGACGATTACGGCGGTCGTCGTGAACAGCAGGTCAGCCAGAATGACCACACGGGCAGTTTGCGCAACAAACCGCGCGTCGCCGGACCGATGCGCCATCAGCATGAAAAACGCGATCCCGGCTCCGGTGCCCAGCAGAACGCTAGCACCGATGACGTGCAGCCATCGCAGGATCAGGTCTGGATCCATCATCGGCTTTGCACCATAGGCCAGGCAACCAGCGACAGCAGCATTGCAGGCAGCACTTTGACGAGTGGGCCCAACGGGTCCAGCCACAGGCCTGGTGTCACGACCGTTGCCGCCAGCACATAGAACGCTGCCACCCCAACTTGCGCCAGGCACACGCGCGCGGTCCAAGGACGATATAGAACGGCCAGTCCCAAAGCGATATCGACGAAAGACCAGAACACGACAGAACTGACGGCAGCGGCATCGGCCCATCCGGCCTCGGTCAGAACACCGGCAGCCTCGGGCAATCCGACCAATCCGAAAATGCCGGACAGGACCCAGAAGAGACTCAGTACGGTTATGACAAGCGGGGCCAGCAGGGACATGCGCGCGGTCAGCCGGTGTTCACGCGCGCTGGTCATTGACCCATAAATTTCGGGCAGCGGCCTGAGCGACCGACCCGTTGCTGCGCGATAGGGCGCGGGATCACCCACAACACCCGAAGCCATGACCGTCATCGCCGTGCTGCGCAGGGGCGAGCGCCACCCAAGATAGCCCAGCGCGTCAGCACACCGTGCAACTGCCTTGGTCAAGACCGGAGGCATGACAAGCCGAAAACGGGCCGCCGGGAAACCCAGCCAACGGCGCGTGGTGGCCAGGACATCCCTTAACGATTGGGCTTGATCCTCAACCAGATCGTAGGCGCCTTGCGGTACCTCATCGGCACAGCAGGTAACCACGGCATGGCACAAATCCTCCATCCCGACGCACTGCACCGGTGTCGCGGGATAAGCAATCGGCTGCACCAGCGGAACCGCTGCCAGCATCCGCAGCAATGTCGTTCCACCGTAATCTGATTGCCCGATAACCAGTCCGGGGCGCAAAATCCACAGGTCCGCACCGCTGTGTTCAAGCGCCGCATCACCAGCGGCCTTGGTGCGCATGAACTCGGTGTCCGCATTGGGCGTCGCCCCGATGGCTGATATTTGTACGACCGAAACACCCCGTTGTGCGCAGGCCTGACCCAGCGCTGCAATGGCGTGATGATGCACCGCCGCAAGATCATCCGAGGGGCCGTCCTGCAACGCGCCTGCGCAGTTCACAACGCAGTCGATGCCAGTGAGTGCGGCCTCCCAATCCTGCGGGTGCGTAAAGCGGCGCAAATCGCCCTGAACCAACTTAATTCCGTCCAGTAGCAACGCGCCTTGCACAGGCTTACGAACAAGCCCCGTGACCTGCGCGCCCCGGCATCGCAAGGCGCGGACCACCGCCGCGCCTATGAAGCCGTAAGCGCCTAGAACAAGGATATTTTTCCCAGTGAGTGTCAGAGCACACCTCGCCACCACGTTGATGCCTTCACCCTAGCCATATGAGGTATATCCGCCATGGGGACTGTGCCGCCTGCGACAATTCTAGCCGTCAGGGATGAAACAGCGATCCAACCAGATAGGCGATTGATGCCGCAGCGCCCCCAATCAACAAGGTCTCACCACCCGACCGCCACCACGGGGCCAGCGACCAGCGGCTTTTGAGCGCGCCGATGGCAAAAAAGACCCCCATCGTCATCCAAGCTGAGAGCGCAAAGGCGCGCTCGACCCCGGCCAGAAACGGCAAGAGCGGGATCATGCCCGCAACCAGAAAGGCCAGAAACGTCGCCATCGCGGCCTTCATCGGGTGCGGGTCCACACTGCCCAGACCATATTCACCCTCGATCATCAGGTTGATCCAGTTGTCGTGATTGGCGGTGATGGCATCGGTTGCCTCATCCAGAACGCGCCCCGAAAGGCCCTTCTGCGAAAGGATTTCCCGGACTTCATCGCGCTCACCATCCGGGTAAAGGTGGATGTGGCGCTCTTCGATTGCGCGGATGCGGCGGATATTGTCCAACTCGGCTTTGGTACCCGAGTAGTTGCCTGCCGCCATGGAAAACCCATCAGCCAGCACATTGGCCAGCCCCAAGGCCACGATGATGAACGGCGACAGCCCTGCCCCCGCGACGCCAGCGACAATCGCAAAAGTGGTCACCGATCCGTCGATGCCGCCATAGACGATATCGCGCAATACGCCCCGACCGGGCGGCGCATTGATCCGGGCTGCAATTTCCTGCTGGCTGTGTCCGTGCTCGGTCATGGCTGGCTCCACCTTTGGTATGGCAACCAGCAGGGCAGAGGTCTTTGCGTCAGGTCAAGTCTTGGAAAACAATCCCGCCAACGCCCGTTTGATGATCCGCCGAGTCGAGGGCTTGTGACGGTCCGAGAAAGGCAGCGGGCGGCAGACCTCCATCGCGGCCATGCCGACGCGCGCGCTGAGCGCGCCGTTGACCAGACCTTCGCCGAACCGGTGGGACAGTTTGCTTAGGACCGAGCCGCCCAGAACCGGTTCCAGCAGGTCATCGCCCACAGCCACCGCGCCCGTGGCCACCAGATGCACGAACACAGCGCGAGTCAAACGCCAGCTGCCCAGAAACCCGGCGCGGCCACCGTAGATTTCAGCAATTCGCCGGATCATCCTCAGGGAAGCCGCCAGTGCCGTCACCACATCTGCCAGCGCCAGCGGAACCAGCGCCGTCACCGTGGCCACCTGACGGGCGGCGGCCTCAACCTCGCGGCTGGCGGCTTCGTCCAGCGGGGCCAGAAGTTCGTCTTCGGTCAGGGTCAACAGGCCGGAGGCATCGAACTGCTCGCCCATGCGTTCGGACAGGCGGTCGCGGCCCCATTTGGTGTCGTCGCGCCCCTTGTAGAAGGCCATCAGCCGGTTTGTGACTGCCCGCGCCTGCCCCAGATCACCCTCGGCCAGCGCGGCATCGGCGGCGCGGCGCATCCCGTCCACCCGCGACAGACGCCCAATCGCAGCCAACTCGCGCAGGGCGATGATCAGCCCGACCACCAGCAACGCGCCGATCAGGCCCGTTACGACCCAGCCCAGAACCGGCGCGCGCAGCAACAGAGACGTCACGAAATCCCAAGCCGCGACCGAGACCACAGCCCCTATCACAGCCGCCGCCAGCCCCCAGAACCAACGCGACAAGGCCGAAGGTTTTCGCGCTGCCAACCGCGCAGCGGTCTGCATCGCCTGCCCCTGCGGAGCGGCGACATCCGGAACCGGCGGTGCCTGCGCCACGTCCTCGCCGGGGGCCTCGGCCTTCAGATCAATCAGGACCGGACCTTTAGCCATCTGCGTTTCCTTCTCGGTACCAGACATATTTGATGTCGGGCAGGTTTTCGTCGTTGTCAGAACCATCGCTGCGGGCAACCTCGGCAAACCCGTTGCGTTCGTAGAACCGGCGCGCGCCACCATTGGCCTGAAAGGCGAACAGCGACAGGTGTGAGCGTTCGGCTTTGGCGTGATCCAGCAATCGCTGTCCGATCCCCTGCCCACGTGCCGGGGCACTTAGATATAGTGAGTGTACCTCGACCCCGTTCAGGGCCAGAAACCCGACTACACCATCGTCGGATTCCGCGACGGTGACCCAATCCTGATCTATCATCCGGCCGCAAAAGGCGATGGTTTCCGCGTGGGAATGCAACTCGGGCATCCAGTCATGCTCGCGAGCGAATCCGTGCAGGATTTCTCCGGTGGCTCCGGCATCGGTGCTGCGGGCAGGTCGCAGGATTACCGTCATAGCCGATCTCCGATCAGGAACTGGGCCGCGCGGTCCAGCCGGATATGCGGAGGGCCGTCACCGGGGCGCAGGGTCAACTGCGCGGGCGCAAAGGCCATGAACCCATAGTCTTCGCCCAGCCAGCTTTCTGCCCCGTTGCGCGCAGGCCCCAACAGATGCGCGGGGTCTTCGGGCAACTCGCCGGGATAGAAAGCGGCTTGCTTCCCGTCCAGCAAAGTGCCGCGCACGCAGGGCAAGTCCACCCCATCATGTGTGCGAATTTCTTCGGTCGTGGCGCGGAGCGAGGCCAGCGACAATGCCGCCGTTTCCGCCCCGGCAAAGCTGGCGCGGTCGCGGGCGTCGCGGGTCAGCGCCTCCATGATGTGGGTTAGGCGGGCGTGTTGGTGGTGGTGCAGATGATCCGCCTTGGTGGCGGCAAACAGGATGCGTTCCACGCGCTTTCCCAACAGCAACTGGCTGAGCCACGCGTTCCGCCCCGGCCGGAACGCCGACAGGATATCGCCCATCGCGCGGCGCATATCCTCAACTGCCTGCGGCCCTTTGTGAATCGCGCCCAGCGCATCAACCAGTACCACTTGCCGGTCAATGCGCGAAAAGTGATCGCGGAAGAAGGGTTTGACCACTTGCGATTTATACGCCTCGAACCGACGGGCCATTTCGCGGTGCAGGCTGCGTCTTGCACCACTCCCTTCGACAGGCAGCGGCGCGAAGGTCAAAACCGGAGAACCCGCCAAGTCCCCCGGCAGCAAAAACCGTCCGGGCGTGCAATCATAGTAACCGGCATCGCGCGCGGTGTTGAGGTAATCGGAAAACGCCTTCGACAGGGCCTGCGCCTGCGGCTCATCATGTTCGGCCTCTGGGACGGCGGCTTTGGCCTGCGCAAGGTAGCCTGCCGCTTCGGCGCGGTTGGCGATACGGTCTAGTGTCTCGGACGACCAAGTGGCATAGGACTTGTCCAGCAAAGCCAGGTCCAAAAGCCATTCGCCGGGGTAGTCCACGATGTCCAGATGAACCTTACGCGGGCCTTGCAGGCCGGACAGCAACCCTGCAGGCCGGGCCTTGAAGGACAGGCGCAGTTCAGAAACCGCCCGCGTGCTGTCCGGCCAATGCGGCTTTGGGCCGGTCAGGGCTGCCAAATGGTTTTCATAATCGAACCGCGGCACCGTGTCGTCGGGCTGGGGTTGCAGATAGGCTGCGTTGATCCGCCCCTCTTGCTGCGCCACTAAGCCGGGCATCCGGCCTCGGTCCAGCAGGTTGGCCACAAGTGACGTGATGAACACCGTCTTACCCGACCGTGCCAAGCCGGTCACACCCAGACGGATCACCGGTTCGAACAATGCCTCGGACACGCTGTCGCCCACGGTTTCAAATCCGCGCACAAGACTGTCTGCCAGCGATGAAATGGCCAAATTGTCGTCCCGCTGTTGTCGTTTTTCCCAAGATAGGTAGCAGGTGCGCGACATACCAGCGCTTTCCTGCCCTTGCCCGTCTCGTCACCGCGCGCTACCAGCAGCACATGCCCAGATACGCGCTGAAAGTCGAATACCAAGGAGAACCGTTTGCCGGATGGCAGCGGCAAAAGGATCAACCCTCGGTTCAGGGGGCGATCGAGCAGGCCTTGTCGCGCATTCAACCCGGCGCGCATACCATTGCCGCCGCTGGTCGTACTGATGCGGGCGTTCACGCGTTGGGGCAGGTCGCTCATTGCGATCTGGTCAAGGATTGGGATCCGTTTCGCTTGTCCGAGGCGCTGAACTTTCACCTCAAGCCTGACCCCGTTGCAATCGTGCAGGCGGCGCGGGTTGAGGACGACTGGCATGCCCGGTTTTCAGCGGTCGAGCGGCAGTATCTGTTCCGTATCCTGATGCGCCGCGCACCTGCGACCCATGACGCGGGGCAAGTTTGGCAGATCAATCATCAACTGGACGTGGCGGCGATGCAGGCCGGGGCAGATATGCTGATCGGGCGGCATGATTTCACCACCTTCCGGTCGTCCATTTGTCAGGCCGCCAGCCCGGTGAAAACGCTGGATGAGCTGCGGGTTGAACAGGTTCAGGGCTTCTCTGGTCCCGAGCTTCACTTTCACGTCCGCGCGCGGTCTTTCCTGCACAATCAGGTCCGCAGTTTTGTCGGCACGTTGGAACGGGTGGGCGCTGGTGCTTGGTCACCCGAAGATGTGCGCGACGCGCTAGAAGCCCAAGACCGCACCGCCTGCGGGCCTGTTTGCCCGCCGCAGGGGCTGTATCTGGCGCGGGTCGGCTATCCCGAGCCCGTCTTCAACTAGATCGCACGCAGCAGCAACCCGCTAGCAATAACGGCAATCAACAGCCCTGCCACCAGTTCAATCGTGGGGGCCAGCACCTGCGCGAAACGGGTGGCAGAGGCTGAGGCCAAAAACCCGCCACGCAAGCCAAACGAAGTCCAACCGACCAGAGTTGTCACTGTCGCCGTGCCCAGTGCCATGGCGAACGCACCGGCAATACCCACCATGGCGATGCCCATCTGCCACGTCAGGATCAGCACGAACAAAGCGCCGGTACAGGGGCGCGCCGCGATGCCTGCGATTAGCAAAGCGGCCTCTTTCCAATTGCCGATCTGCGCCACTTCTTCAGCGGTGGGGCCGTGGCGGTGGCCGCAATCGGAACAGACCTCATGATCATGGTGATGATGATCGTGGTGATGATGCGCGTGAGATTTCTCGGCCCGGTTTCGGCGGGCGAAACTACGCAGGCCCCGGAACACCAGCCACAGACCGATTGCAGCGATGGCGCCGTAGCTGACCGGGGCCATGACCTGCTCGGTCGTGCCAACCAGACTGTCCCGCGACATCTGGAACACCAGAACACCCGCATAAACCAGCACAACAGCCGTGACGGCCTGGCCCAGGCTGGACAGCACGCTGATCGCGGACAAACGCCAAAAGGCGACGTTGCGGCCCAGCCCATAGCCTCCGATCAGCACCTTGCCGTGACCGGGACCGATGGCGTGAAAAAACCCATAGGCGAAACATACGGTCAACAGCGTGGCCACGGCCTGAGGTTGTTCTGCCCGCGCAGCACGCAGGGATCGGGCGATCTGGTTCTGAAATTCCCGCTGTTCCCCGGCGGCCCAAGCCGCAAGGTTGTCAAACCCTCCGCTGCCCCAGAACCACAGCAGCAGGCCCAAAGCCAAGGCGACAGGGACAATCAGGTACTTGGACATGAAACGCGGATCTCAGTCGCAAAGTCTTCGCCCACCAGCGGGATATCGTTTTCCTCAAGATCATAATCGGCATCCAATGTCAGAAGGAACGCCCGCATCTGCGCAAGCTGGCCGTCAATATCCGGCACGATCTTTTCGATGTTGCACGATATATTGCCCGTGACCGTCACAGGGCGTGTCACTTCGTAGGCGGTGTAGTAGGTCTCGTCGAACGCTTTGGCAGAAAGCGCAGATGCCGCCACTGGTGCGCCCTCAACCGCCCTCAGGTGGGTCGAGACGATGCGGCCATTTTCGGTGGTGGCCGTGGGCTCTGCCGGACCCGACAAAGGTACGATGCGCCCCTCGGACCAAAGAACCAGATCACCGTTGTAGCCTTCCAGCCATTGGGCGTCGAACCCGGCCAAAAACGCCTGCTCGCTGTCGCTCAGCAGACCATCACCATCTTGATCCAGCTTTCTGTCTTCAAGCTCGAACAGGGAATACAGCTCATCATAGGCCCAAGTGACGCGCACATGGGTCAGGTTGCCCGCGTCATCCACGATAAACTCCAGCCCCGTGTCGATGAAAACATGAGGGTGGGCCAATGCCGGGATCGGCAGGCAACAGGTCAACAAGGAGATCAACAAACGCATGATCGGAAGATAGGGCCTTGTACCCGCCGCGACAATGCACATTCAAGCCAACGCGCAGAAACCGGCCCACCTTCAGGCCCGAGGAAACAGAACCAGTGTTTGCAGGGCCGTGCCCACGGGGCCTTGGGTGTCGAACAAAACCGACTGCGACATGCCGATACCCGATGGCTGCCAATGGCAGACCGACTCTGACGCCAGCCAGTCCGAGACCGGTTCGCGGTGGATTTGAACCGTCAGGTCAGTGTTCATGAAGCCCATCTCGGTTGTCGGCGCGTTCCACGAAATACCGTTGCCGCAATCGGCCAGCGGACAGAGCGCCTGGATAGGAGATTGCACTTCGTCCGCCAACAGCGGCGGCGTCCGCATCCATATGGTTTTGGGCCCCGGGCCCTGATTGCCGCCTTTGGGGTAGAGGATATCGGAGTGATTGGCGAAACCGGGCAGGTTGTGGCGGGTCTCTCCAATCGGAAACGGCCCGGTCACTGCGTCCTCCAGCTGCGGCGGCGGCATGGTCACATTCGCAACGGGGCCAAGGTCACGGCGCACCAGATGCATGGTCGTGGCCGTCGCGCAAAGCGTGTCGTCAAGATCATGCACCGTGACCCGCGTGGTCGCCAGTGTCTTGGTGTGGCGGGTCGTCTCGGCGGCGACACGCAGTCCGGCCAGCGGTAGCGGGCGCAACAAGTCTACTGACAGCCGGGTCAGCATCTTCTCGGGCCCGACCTCGGTTTCGGCTGCACGCACGATCAGTCCGCTGACGGGACCTGCATGGCAATGATCGGCGGACCAAGGTCCCCGAGCCGCGTCATTGCCCACAAATGCGCCATCCGGGCTGATGTGGAAATAGGCGGGTTGGCTCCCGTCGAGCTCTGCCTGCATACCGATGCTCACACCTTTTCCTGCGTGTGTTTCTTCAACTCGGCCCGCGCGACCTGACGGCGGTGCACTGCATCCGGCCCATCGGCCAGACGCAGCGTGCGCACGTGGGTCCAGGCCGTGGCCAACGGCGTATCCTGACTGATCCCTTGCGCACCAAACATCTGGACCGCCTCGTCAATCACCTTCAACGCGACCCGAGGGGCCACGACCTTGATCTGGCTAATCCAAGGCGCCGCCGCCCGCGCATCGCCCTGATCCATGTACCACGCGGCCTTAAGGCACAGCAGGCGGGCCATCTCGATCTCCATCCGGCATTCGGCGATGATATCGAAATTCGCCCCAAGCTGCGCCAGTTTCTTGCCAAATGCCTCGCGCTGAAGCGACCTTTTGCACATCTGTTCCAGCGCGCTTTCTGCCTGACCGATGGCGCGCATGCAGTGGTGGATACGTCCCGGCCCCAGACGGCCCTGCGCGATCTCGAATCCACGCCCTTCGCCCAGCAGGATGTTTTCTGCAGGAACGCGCACATTGGTGAACCGGATATGCATATGCCCATGGGGCGCATCGTCATGGCCATAAACTTCCATCGGGCGCAGAACCTCGATCCCCGGCGTGTCGGCTGGCACGACGATCATCGATTGACGCTGGTGCTTGGGCTGTTCCTCGCCTGCGGTCTTAACCATCACGATATAGACCTTGCAGCGCGGATCGCCCGCCCCCGACGACCACCACTTTTCGCCGTTCAGAACATAGTCGTCCCCGTCCCGCACACAGGACATCGACACATTCGTGGCATCCGACGAGGCCACATCTGGTTCCGTCATCAGATAAGCCGAGCGAATCTGGCCGTCCAGCAGAGGCTTCAGCCACTGCTCTTTCATCTTGTCCGAGCCATAGCGTTCGAACACCTCCATGTTGCCGGTATCAGGCGCAGAGCAGTTGAACACCTCGGCCCCCAATGGAGTCTTGCCCATCTCTTCAGCGAAAAAGGCATATTCGACCGTGGTCAGCCCAATCCCCTTCTCGCTATCCGTCAGCCAGAAGTTCCACAGCCCCGCCGCCTTGGCCTTGGCTTTCAGACCTTCCAAAATCTCGACCTGTCTTTTAGTATATTGCCAGCGGTCGCCCTTGGCGATTTCGCCCTGATATTCTGCCTCCAGAGGCATCACCTCGTCACGGATCATCTCGACCACCCGTTGCAGCAGAGCGCGGTTTTCCTCGCGCAGGGTGAATGACATGTTCATGGGCTTCCTCCTTGCACCCGGCAGACGGGCTTTACCTTCGGCCCGAGAATGACTTAGCTGCCGACATGATGTCCAGTTGGGTGACGAAACGTCAACTCAATCAAATTAGTAGGTGGAGACAAATATGGCGCTGTTGATCGAAACCGGGTTAACCGGCTGGATGAGTGATGCGGATATCGCCCGTGACATTCGAGCTGTGGACCCTGATCTGGATGTGCGGACGCCCGATACGATCGGCGATGCGGATCAGATTACCATGGTGGCTGTGGCTGGACTGCGAGACGCGCGCTTAAAAGAATTGCCCAACCTTAAACTGGTGCAAAAGCTTGGTGCAGGGGTTGAAACGATTGTGGGCAACCCAAATCTGCCAGACCACGTCCGCGTCGCAAGGTTGAAACCGGATGCGCCCGCGCAAGGCATTGCCGAGTGGTTCGTGGCCTATGTTCTACGCCACCAGCGCCACATGCCTTTTTACGAAGCCGCCCAGACCCGAGCCGAATGGCTGCCAAAAGAGCCCGGCTATTCGCCCAATACCACGGTCGGCGTGCTGGGGCTGGGTCATATCGGGTCACGCAGCGCCCTGATGCTGCGCGCAATCGGCTTTCAGGTCCTGGGGTGGAGCCGCTCGCCCAAGGAAATTGACGGCGTAACCTGTTTGCACGGCGACGATACCCTACCCGAACTGCTGGGGCAATGTGATCATGTCTGCGCGATCTTGCCCTCGACCCCTGAAACCAAGGGCCTGTTTGATGCCGACATGCTGGGGACTATGAAACCGCGTAGCCAGCTATTGAATGCTGGACGCGGGGACTTGATCGACGAGGCGGCCCTGATTGACGCGCTGGATGTGGGCCGCCCGGCTCACGCGGTTCTGGACGTGACAAGCACCGAGCCGCTTCCGTCGCACAGCCCGCTCTGGTCCCATTCCGGTGTCACGATCACCCCGCATGTTTCCGGCTGGCATTTGGGCGACGCATTGGCTGACGTGGCCGAGAATTACCGGCGGCTGAATGCAGGATCGCCCCTGCTTCACGAGGTGGACCGCACACGCGGCTATTGATGGCGGTTCAAGGGGTCAAAATCCACTTGCCGTCCGCGCTGCGGCAACGCTGTGTGCCCACCTCACGCGTTTGATCAGTGCCGTCGGGCTGGATAAAGTGTTGCAGTTGCACGCAATTACCACGCACGCCTCGCACCCGAATTGTGCCTTTGGACCCACTTTCGGGATTGCTCCAGCTTTGTTCGGCCCCTACTTGCGGCGTGCCGGATTCAAGCATCGCGTCTGCCGTCGCATTGACGACTTTGAAATCGTCAGGGCTTAGCCCCATTTCTGCGATGATCCGCGACAATGGTTTCGCGTAGCTCAACGAGCCAGCGGTCAACGCCACCGCCAAAACCGTAGCTGAAATAATCCGGGCCATCATGGCTGCCTCTTCTTTTTCGAAATGAATTTGCAATCAACACTATACAGGCTCTGACCTTGCGTCCAAGCCCCCGCCGCGACCATCAGTCAAACACAGCCGTCCCCGTCCCAAGGCATCGGAACCCTTCGCAATAGGTACGCCCCAAGTTCCAAAGCCGCTGCTTGGCTCAGGTCCAGAATTGCGCGCTCATCACCCTCACACTCCCTGCCCGCAAGCCGCACATTCCAGCTTTTCAGGACGTTTTTGATACCCGACCTTCTGGGACAAGTAGCGTAGCATGCCCATAACCCTGTAAAAACAGTGTGTTTCCGAGCGGTTTCTTTGGCGCAGGGCTTCACAGGATGAGTTGAATCTGATGAAATACGCGTAGTTTTTTAGCACTGGAGATTGTTCAATGGTACTGCGTGGAACCCTGTTGGCGCTGGCCGCTGTCATCGGCTTGACGGCTTTTAACGCAACCCCTGTTGTCGCCAAGGAAGAGACCAAGTCCGTCTCGGTCTTCAGCCGTACCTGGGCGATCACGCAAGTCTCGGATGGTCCGGTCGTATATCGTGCGACGCGGGACAACAATAACCTCAATCCGTTTGGCCCGCCGCCGCGACTGCGCACGCTACAGGCCATTGCGGCGATCCAGCAGGCCACCGGGTGCAAACCTATCGTGTCCAGCATGTATCAGAACATCTCGGGCCAGTTCTTTTCCCAAGTTAGCTGTAACTGAACCCGGCACAAAACGGGCATTGAGGTCAACGCAACGCGCTGCCATAGCTTGCGCATGAAACTTGCGATCAACGGATTCGGCCGCATTGGCCGCACGATCCTGCGGCAGCTGCTGGCCATGCCGCAGGACAATGGTATCGACCTGGTGCTGATCAATGATATCGCACCGCTGGAGACCTGTGCCTATCTGTTCAAATATGACAGCACCTTTGGTCCGTATACGGGACAGGTAGAACAGGACGCCGCCCATTTGGTCGTGGACGGGCGCAGGATTCCGGTAACGCACAGCCCCGACCTGTCACGCGTTGATCTGACCGGTGTGGATGTTCTGATGGATTGCACCGGCGTTGCCCGAACTTCGGATGGGGCTGGTCAAGGGTTGGTGGCAGGTGCAGGCAAGGTCTTGATTTCGGGCCCATCACCTGCGACCGAAGTTACGATTGTTCTTGGAGCAAACGAAGATCAGCTTGGGTCTGCGCGCATCGTTTCGAATGCCTCGTGCACGACCAACGGGTTGGCGCCTCTGGTCAAGGTGCTGGACGAGATCGGCGGCGTCGTTTCCGGGCACATGACCACCATTCACTGTTATACCAACAGCCAGCCCATGGTGGACGCGCCCCGCGGTGATCTGACCCGGTCGCGGGCGGGGGCACTGTCGATGGTTCCGACAACCACCAGCGCCATGCATCTGATCGACGAGGTTTTGCCCCATCTTGCAGGCCGTATCTCGGGCGCAGCGGTACGGGTTCCAACGGCCAGCGTGTCAGCAGTCGATCTGATCGTGACGCTGGAACGCGGTATGTCGGCCGAAATTTTCGAAACAGCGCTGCGAGAGGTCGTGGCACAATCGCCGGTTCTGGGCTGGACGGATGAACCTCTGGTCTCATCGGATTTGCGCACGCGCCCCGAGTCTCTGGTGATCGCTGGCCCCGAGACGCGTCAAATCGGAGAACACCAGATCCGCGTATTCGGCTGGTACGATAATGAATGGGGATTTTCCGCCCGGATGCTGGATGTCGCGCAGCTAATGGCTGCAAGCTAAAAATCGCGGACCAGCTACAGCACCCTCCGGGTCGCAGATCAACGTGACGCTGAAGAACACCCGCGCATTGAATTCACTTGGCGCTTTTGCGCGACCTGCCGCAATGCGGCCAAATATCAACAATTTAACGCGCCACTACCATTCAATACGGTCCTCCAGCACCATTGCGTAGGGTCCTGGCCACCACACCCGCCTGCAATTCCCAGTACATATTCGATAATTTCTTTCCCAACGCCGTGACTGATGATCTAACTGTTCAGAAAGAGCTGTCACCCTTCATAAGGCAGCAATATTGCGTTCGATTTTGGGCAGTTGGAGCCAACAGATGCAGGGAAGCAGGCTGCGCTTTTCTAAAACCTTGGTACTGGGCATCATGGCTGCCGCTATGCCGACCGGACTGTCCGCTCTGGAAACCTCGCTGGTCGCGCCAGGCGCTCCGCAAGAGTTGGTGGACCGGATCGAGGAGACATCTTCGGTTACCACCGCAGAATCCCGCGGGTTGGATACTCCGCTGGAAATCCTGTCCGCCGCACTGTCTGATTATCGGACTATCGTCCAGATCATGTATGATGAGGGTTATTTTAGCCCGGAAGTCAGCATCAAGCTAGATGGTCAGGAAGCAGCAGAGCTCAGCTCGCTCAGCGTCCCGGCCAAGATAGACCGCGCGGTGATTACCGTGGCAACGGGCCCCTCCTACCGTTTTGGCGAGGCGACCTTGCGACCGATTGCACCGGAAACCGTCTTGCCCGAGGATTTTGCGATTGGCAAACCAGCCTCGACCGGGGCCATCCAGCGGGCAGCCTCGGCCGGTGTTCAGGGCTGGCGCAACGTAGGTCATGCCAAGGCCGGTGTCGCCGGACAAAAAGTGATCGCACGCCACCCACAGGCCCGGCTGGACGCAGAGATCGACGTCGATCCCGGTCCGCGCCTGAGATTTGGCGAAATGTTCATTCTGGGTGATTCTGACGTCAAACACTCTTCGATCGAAAAGATCGCGGGTTTCCCCTCGGGTCAGGTCTATTCACCCGAAGAAATCCAGAAGGTCGGCACCCGATTGCGCAGGACCGGAACGTTCAATGTGGTCGCCATCGAGGAGCGTGAAACCCCGAACGCCGACGGCACGTTGGATTTCGACGTCTATTTCGAAGACCTGCCCAAGCGCCGCCTGACGCTGGGTTTCGAAATAGCCTCGCGCGATGGGATCGACCTGACCGCCACCTGGACACACCGCAACGTGTTCAAACGCGCCGAGCGTCTGCGTTTTGAAGCTGCATTGCGCAACATCGGTGGGTCCGAGGACTTGGATGGCCGGATCGGCTTGCGACTGGACCAGCCAGACCGGCTTGGCCCCGATGACAGCACCTTCTGGAATGCCCTGATCGACCGCCGCAATACGGACAACTACAGTGTGTCAATCACCTCGCTGGCATATGGTGCGCGCCGGACCTTCTCGGACCGGCTTTATGCCGAGGCTTCGGCAGGGTTTCAGTTGTCAAACGCGGACGATGCCTTCGGCGACGGACGCAAATTCAGGTATTTCATCCTTCCGTTCCGCGCCGAGTGGGATGAACGCGACAGCAAGGTCAGCGCCACGCGCGGGT
Source organism: Ruegeria lacuscaerulensis (assembly GCF_013034685.1). Taxonomy (GTDB): domain Bacteria; phylum Pseudomonadota; class Alphaproteobacteria; order Rhodobacterales; family Rhodobacteraceae; genus Ruegeria; species Ruegeria lacuscaerulensis_B. The sequence continues at coordinate 779,091 of NZ_WQGO01000001.1, forward strand.
TCTATCTGGATGCGCAGGCTATGCCATTTGTTGGACTGTCAGGCACGGAAACAGGTGCCCGCTTCTTCGCGGATGCGCGCAGCTATACCAGCCTTGGAACCGACGGGCGCATCGTGCTGGCGGGTCGGGTGCAAATCGGCTCAGTCATCGGCCCCTCGCTGGACGGTGTGACCCCGGACTTCCTGTTCTATTCTGGCGGTGCAGGCACTGTTCGCGGGCAGCCCTTTGAAAGCCTTGGTATCCCCGTCGGAGATGAGGTTGCAGGCGGCAAGTCGTTTTTGGGGCTTTCGGGCGAAGTTCGTGGTAAAATCACCGATACTATCTCGTTGGTCGGGTTTTATGACTACGGGGCGGTCGATACGACGGTTTTTGTGACCAGCACGGCGAATTCCCATTCGGGGGCTGGTCTGGGGGTCAGGTACGATTTGGGCGGCTTTGGCCCGTTGCGGCTTGATCTGGCTGTGCCGGTTCAGGGTGACACGGGCAATGGTCTGCAATTCTATATCGGGATCGGACAGGCATTTTGATACGACGCACTTCATATACGATTGTCAGTGCCACTCTGATCGCAACCGCACCACCGGTATTCGCGCAGGAAGACGGCGGCGGCAGTATGCTCGAGACCTTCTTGCAGGACACATTGTCGGGCGACAATCAGAACGTAACGGTCAAGGGCCTGCAAGGCGCGCTCAGCGCCCGTGCCACGATTGAGGAAATCACTGTCGCCGATGATGAAGGCGTCTGGCTGACCATCAAGGACGCCCAGCTTGATTGGAACCGACTGGCCCTGATCCGGGGACGGTTTTCGGTCAATGCACTGACGGCGCAGGAAATCGACATCGCCCGCGCGCCGGGGGCGACGACAACGGAAGAGCCCGCCGCTTCGGCTGAGACACAGCCCTTTCAACTTCCTGAATTGCCGGTTTCCATTGAGATCGGCGAGATTCGGGTGGATGAGCTGGCCTTGGGCGAGCCTCTGATCGGTGTGGCGGCCGATCTGTCTGTCACTGGAAATCTGTCTCTGGCCGACGGAACGATGGACACCAATCTGGACATCACCCGGCTGGATCGCGCCGGGGATGAGATCAAGCTGACCGCTGGATTCCAGAACGACTCGAGCCAGATCACACTGGATTTGCAGGTGATCGAGGCGTCGGGCGGGCTCATATCGACAGCGCTGAAAATCCCCGACAGCCCGCCGATTGGGTTGACGGCCAAGGGATCAGGCCCGCTGACGGATTTTACTGCCGATATCGGGCTGAGCAGCGATAACCAGCAGCGCGTTTCGGGGCAGGTACGCCTGCGCGCGGCTGAAGCCGATCAGGGTATCGCCTTCACCACCGACCTCAGCGGCGACCTGACCCCGTTTCTGACCGCCGAGATTGACCCGTTTTTTGGCACCGAGACCCGCCTGTTCGTCGACGGGCAGACCAAACCCGACGGCGCTCTGGAGGTCTCGGACCTTGAACTGACGACGCAGGCCCTGAGCCTGAAAGGGGAATTGCAACTGGGCGAAGGCAGCGCCTTGCAACTGGCGGCCCTGCAAGGGCGGATCACCCCGCCCGACGGGCAATCCGTGACCCTACCCGTCGCAGGTGGGGATACGTCGATCAAAGCGGCACAGATTTCGGCGCTGTTTGACCGGAAAAACGGCAATCTGTGGGATCTCAGCCTGACGGCCAACGGGCTGAACGCACCGCAAGCCAATCTGCAAAACGCGCGCATTACCGCTCAGGGCGTTCTGGATCAGGACGAGGGCTTTGCGGTCAGCGGCGATCTTCAGGCCAGTGTTTCCGGCATTGACCTGAACGATCCCGCCCTGAACGCCGCTTTGGGGCAGCGGATCATATTGGACGGACAGTTCGACTATGGCAGCGATCAGTCCTTGAACCTGTCCGGGTTCGAGCTGATCGGCTCGGACTATGATCTGGCGCTGGATGCGCTGGTCAACGGCCTGAACAGCGGGCTCAGCATCGATGGCTCGGCCGAGTTGAACGCAACCGACCTGTCGCGCTTTTCCGATCTGGCGCAGATGGAACTGGGCGGTCAGATCACGGCGCGGGTCGAGGGCAAAGGATCCCCGCTTGATGGCAGCTTTAACGGCAAACTGACCGTTGAGGGGGCCGACCTGTCGACTGGGCGCGAGGATATCGACCCGATTATCACCGGCAACACCACCGTCACGCTGGACGGTCAGCGGGGGGCGGACGGCATCACGGTGCGTACCTTCGCTCTGGACAGTTCCGCCGCGCAGGTCGAGGCCAGTGGCAACGTCACGACACCAGATGGAAATCTGACAATTGACGGGCAGGCAAAAGTCAACGCCCCGGATCTGTCGGTCTTTTCCGGGTTGGCCCAACATGATCTGGGCGGCTCTGTCCGGGCCGAGTTCGCGGGCCAGGGCACCGCGCAAACACAGGAATTCGACGGTACGCTCAACATCGTCGCGCGCGATCTACAGACCGGCTTGGCCGATTACGATCCGTTGCTGACCGGGCAAACCACGATTCTGTGGGATGGCGCGCGTTCGCTCGACAAGATTGAAATTCGCAAAGCAACCGTGAACGGCACAGCGCTGCGTGCGCAGGTACAGGCGACGGTCAACAACCCAACGGACGCGCCTTCGGGTGAAGGGACGGTGCAGTTGGTCGTGCCCGACCTGTCGCTTTTCTCGGGCATTGCGGATCGGGAACTGACCGGTGTGGTCAACGCCAATTTGACGGGCAGCGGCGACCTATCGAGCCGCGCTTTTGATGTGCAAGGTGATGTGGATGCCGACAATATCCAGATTGGAATGGACCTTGTGGACCGCCTAATTCAGGGCCGCACGACCCTGTCTGTGGACGCCCAAAACAGCGACGAAGGCTTGGATGTCAGAACCTTTCGCCTGAAGGGCACCGCAATCTCGGCCGATGCGTCGGGCAAGGTGGCGCGTCAGTCGGGCGGGCTGAATTATTCGGTTCAGCTGGATGACCTAGCGCGGATCACGAACATCCTGTCAGGGCCGCTAACATTGACCGGCAATGTCGCACCCACCGCGGATGGCGTCGAGGGTACGACAACCCTGAGTGGTCCCGACAGCTCCTACGCGTCATTGATCGGGTCGGTAGACGCGGACGGTTCAGCGGATTTTGACTTTGACGCCAAGTTCAACCGGATCGAGCGGTTCCTGCCAGAGTTCCCTGGCTCAGTCGCCACAAGCGGCACGGCAAAGCGGCAGAACGGGGTCTGGACCATCGATTCCAACACCGAAGGTCCGGCACAAATTAACAGCACTTTGTCCGGCACGTTTGATGAAACCTCGGGCGAAGCCGATCTAAAGGCCGTGGGCGGTGTCAATATCGGCATCGCGAACCTGTTCATCTCGCCCAACAAGATCGACGGCACGGCCCAGTTTGACGTGGCGCTCAAGGGCAAGCCCGCGCTGGATGCGCTGAGCGGGACAATCACCACCAACGGCACCTCGCTGGCGCTGCCAACCGCAGGACAGACCTTCACCGGGATCGACGGAACGGTAACATTAGCGCAAAGCCGGGCAACCATTGCGATAACCGGCGGCCCGCGCTCGGGTGGCAGTTTCAACGTGTCCGGACCGATTGACCTGACCCCGCCCTTCAACGCCAATGTGACGACGACGCTGAACAATCTGGTGCTGACAGATCAGCTCTTATTCGAAACATCGCTGAACGGTCAGATCGCGCTGACCGGCGCTCTGGCTGCCAACAGTGCCGTTTCAGGCCAGATCAATTTCGGCGAAACCAATATCAATCTTGCTGCGGCGTCCGGCGCCGTAGGTGCCGCGCCGATCCCGAATATCGAACATGTCGGGGAAAGCCCGGCCAGCTACCTGACGCGGGAACGCGCTGGTTTGATCGTGGACGAGGAAGCCACCCAAAGCGACTCGCGCATCGCGCTTGATGTTTCACTGCTGGCTCCGAAGGCTGTGTTCGTGCGCGGTCGCGGCGTAAATGCAGAGCTGGGTGGGCGTTTGTTCATTGGCGGGACAACCAGTTCCGTGGTCCCATCCGGTCAGATCGAGCTGATCCGAGGTAACTTGGACATCCTTGGCCGCCGTCTGGCCCTGACCAAGGGGGCCGTAACCCTGCAAGGCGACCTGACGCCCTATATCGAGTTCGCATCCTCGACCAGCACGTCAGAGGGCACCGCGACGATTGAGATCGCAGGCCCGCTGGATGCGCCCGAGGTCAATGTATTCTCAGACCCAGAGCGCCCTGCAGAAGAGGCGTTGGCGATCCTGCTGTTCGGCAACCGGTTCTCGGAATTGTCGCCCTTTGTCATCGCCCAGATGGCCGCGTCATTGGCGCAGCTCAGCGGGGCGGGCGGGGACGCGACCAAAGGCCTGCGCGACAGCACCGGAGTTGATACAGTTGATATCGGCGCCACCGAGGGCGGCGCTGGACGCCTGGGCGCAGGCGCGTATCTGAGCGACAACCTCTATACCGATTTCACCGTGAACACCGAAGGTGACACCGAGGTGAACCTGAACCTGGACGTGACGGATAACTTCACCGTGCGCGGCACTGTCGACGGACAGGGTGAGACAGGGATCGGCATGTTCTTTCAACGCGACTACTGACGGCGGATACCAATCGGCTGACCGACCTGCGGCGCAGGCGTAAGCCCCGCGTGGTCGCGCACCATTTGGGCCAACCGGGCGGCGGCCCACTCTGGATACGCCTCAGACCGACCGGTGGTGTGGCTGACATTCATGAACAACGCCTCTTGCGTGGCGCAAACCTCTCCCGCGTCTGACAGCATTTCGGCAAAATAATGCCCGCGTTTGTGATCGGCATCCAACATGCGGATACGAAATGTCAAAGGCTGCCCCTCGAGCACCTCTTGCAGGAAGGACATCTGCGATTGCAGCACATAGGGTCCCTGCCCCAGCGCGTTGACCTGCACCTCACCCAAGCCCAGATGATCCACCATCAACCGCTCGAGCGCCATGTCGAACGCAACGCCGTAGTAGCCCACATTCATATGGCCGTTATAGTCGATCCATTCGGGCAGCACTTCAAAGCCCCGAATCTCCACCGGCGCATCATAGGGGCCGTCATGCCCGCTTAACGGTTCTGTCATCTGCATCATCCTCGCAACAGGGCGGCATGTTTGGACGCACGAACCCTGCTGTCAAGAAAAGTTAAAGGCGGCCATAAGGGCCGCCTTTGTTCGGTTATTCCGCCGCGATAGCGTCTTCGATCTTTTCTACCCTGATGGCCGAGAACTTGAACTCGGGGATTTTGCCATATGGGTCGATAGCCGAGTTGGTCAGGATGTTGGCCGCCGCCTCGACGTAGGCGAAGGGGATGAACACCATATCCTCGGCAATCGCACGGTCGGCGCGCACCATGATATCAATCGAGCCGCGCCGGGTGGTCAGACGAATGGTCTCGCCCGGTTCGATTCTCATCAGCTTGAGCGTGCGCGGGTTCATCGAACAGTTCGCTTCCGGTTCTACCGCATCCAGAACGTTTGACCGGCGGGTCATCGACCCGGTATGCCAGTGCTCCAACTGACGGCCCGTTGTGGCGATCATCGGGTATTCCTCATCCGGGGCTTCAGCCGGCGGGATAACGCTTGCCGGGGTGAACTTGGCCTTACCGTCCGTTCGCGGGAAGCCATCACCAAACACGATGGACTGACCAGGATCGGTTTCCGACAGAGACGGATAGGTGATCGTCTCGGACTTCAGTCGATCCCAAGTGATGTTATCGAGCGATGCCATTGTCAGCTTCATCTCATCAAACACCTGAGACACGTCCGTGTAGCCCCAGTTCAGCCCGATGCGCTGCGCCAGTTCGACGGTGATCGCCCAGTCCTCGCGCGCCTCACCCGGAGGCGGCACGGCGGGGCGCACCCGCTGCACCTGACGGTTGGTGTTCGACACGGTGCCGTTCTTTTCATACAGCGCCGAGGCAGGCAGGATGATGTCGGCATAGTTCGCTGTCTCGGTCAGGAAGATATCCTGCACGATCATCAGGTCTAGCTTGGCCAGCGCATCGCGGGCGTGGTTCACATCCGGGTCAGACATGGCCGGGTTCTCACCCATGATGTACATACCCTTGATGTTGCCCTGATAGGCCTGGTCGATGATCTCGGTCACCGTCAGACCCTTCTCGTTCGAGAAGTCGTCCGAATTCCAGACCTCGTTGAACTTGGCGCGAATGCCATCGTCAGTCACGGTCTGGTAGTCGGGCAGGAACATCGGGATCAGACCCGCGTCCGAGGCACCTTGCACGTTGTTCTGACCGCGCAGCGGGTGCAGACCTGCGCCGGGTTTTCCAACGTTGCCGGTCATCAGGGCCAGCGAGATCAGGCAGCGCGAATTATCCGTGCCATGGATGTGCTGACTGACGCCCATCCCCCAGAAAATCAGACCAGCCTTGGCTTGCGCAAAGGTGCGCGCAACGCGGCGCAATTGATCGGGTTCGATGCCGCAGATCGGGGCCATCGCTTCGGGCGTGAACTGGCGCAAATGCTCTTTCTCGGATTCCCAGTTCTCGGTCCAGCGGTGGATATACTGGCTGTCGTAAAGCTCTTCCTCGACGATCACGTTCATGATCGCGTTGAGCATCGAGACATCTGCCCCGGGGCGGAATTGCAGCATCTCATCGGCAAACTTGCGCATGCCGACGCCACGCGGATCCATTACGATCAGCTTGCCGCCGCGTTTGGCGAATTGTTTGAAATACGTTGCCGCGACGGGATGGTTTTCAATCGGGTTCGACCCGATAATGATCGCCACGTCCGCGTCCTTGATGTCGTTGAACGCAGCCGTCACAGCGCCTGATCCGACGTTTTCGATCAACGCCGCAACAGACGACGCGTGGCACAGACGGGTGCAGTGGTCGACATTGTTATGCTTGAACCCCTGACGGATGAACTTCTGGAATAGATAGGCTTCTTCGTTGGTGCATTTGGCCGAGCCGAAACCGGCCACGCTGCGCGGGTCTTCGTCGCGCAGGGCCACCAGTTTGGAGGCGGCCAGATCCATCGCCTCTTCCCATGTCGCTTCGCGGAAATGGGTCGACAGGTTCGCGGGATCGACATTCAGCCCCTTGGCAGGCGCGTCCTCGCGCCGGATCAGCGGCTTGGTCAAACGGTGCGGGTGGTGGATGTAATCAAAGCCAAAACGGCCTTTGACACACAGACGGCCTTCGTTGGCGGGGCCATTGATGCCCTCGACGTATTTGACCTTGCCGTCCTTAACCTTCAGCGAGACCTTACAGCCCACACCACAGAACGGGCAGACGCTTTCGGTTTCGCTGTCATAGTCCTTGCTGTCGCCCTTCTGCTGATCGTCCAGAACGGTGGCAGGCATCAGCGCGCCGGTGGGGCAAGCCTGAACGCATTCACCACAGGCTACACAGGTCGAATCGCCCATCGGGTCGTTCTGGTCGAACACCACCTGCGCAGTATGGCCACGACCGGCCATGCCGATCACGTCATTCACCTGAACCTCGCGGCAGGCACGGACGCAGAGATTGCAGTTGATGCAGGCGTCCAGATTGACGCGCATCGCAACGTGGCTGTCATCCAGCAGCGGGATTTTCTCAGCCTCTTTCGCAGGGAAACGGCTGTCGCTGACATCATTCAGCTTGGCCATATCCCAGAAGTGGCTCGAAGTGTCATGCGCTTCCTCCGGCTGATCAGCGACCAGCAGTTCCATGACCATGGCGCGTGATTTCTCGGCGCGGTCACTGTCAGTCTTGACCACCATACCGTCCGCCGCAGGACGAATACACGAGGCGACCAGAGTGCGCTCGCCTTCCACCTCGACCATACAGGCGCGGCAGTTGCCGTCCGGGCGATAGCCTGGCTGCGGCTTGTGGCACAGGTGCGGAATGGTGAACCCTTGGCCCTTGGCGGCTTCCCAGATGGTCCAGCCTTCGGGCACGGTGACATCTTCGCCGTTCAGGTTGAAGGTGACGGTCTTGTTTGGGCTTGCGTCTAGCATGGCTCTGTCTCCCTTCAGATTTCGTCAGCGAAATGTTTGATGACAAGGCGGATCGGGTTCGGAGCCGCCTGCCCCAGACCACAGATCGAGGCGTCGCCCATCACCTGACACAGATCCTCGAGCAGATCGGTGTCCCATTTGTCGGCCTGCATCAGCTTGACCGCCTTTTCACAGCCTGCGCGGCAGGGCGTACACTGACCACAGCTTTCATCCTCGAAAAACCGCAGCATGTTCAGCGCCGCATCGCGGGCCGTGTCCTGATCGGACAGAACCACCACGGCAGCCGACCCGATGAACGTGCCCAGCGGCTGCAACGTGTCGAAGTCGAGCGGGACGTCGTCAATATGGGAGGGGAGAAGACCTGACGACGGCCCGCCCGGTTGATACGCCTTGAATACATGGCCGTCCGCCATGCCACCGGCGGCATCAATCACGTCAAGAATGGTCGAGCCTGCGGGCAACAAGTAAACACCCGGCTTCGCGACACGGCCCGAGACCGAGTAGCTACGCAGGCCCTTACGGCCATTCTTTTCAACTGAATTCAAAATCTGCGGGCCCTCGCGGCAGATTTTCGACACCCAATACAGCGTCTCGACATTGTGGACCAAGGTCGGGCGGTTGAACACGCCGACCTGGGCCACGAACGGAGGACGGTGGCGCGGCAGGCCCTTTTTGCCCTCGATGGATTCGATCATCGCGGATTCTTCACCGCAGATGTACGCACCAGCACCCCGACGCAGGTCAATATAGCCGGGCGCAACGATACCGGCCTGCTCCAGCGCGGCAATCTCACGGTGCAGGATTTCCAGCACCGCCGGGTATTCGTCGCGCATGTAGATAAAGCAGGTCTCGGCCTCGACCGCCCATGCGGCGATCAGCATGCCCTCAAGGAAAACGTGCGGCGTGCGCTCAAGGTAGTAACGGTCTTTGAACGTGCCGGGTTCGCCCTCGTCGCCGTTCACAGCCAGATAGCGAGTGCCTTCGTTCATACGAACAAAGCCCCATTTCTTGCCCGACGGGAAGCCGGCACCGCCCAGACCACGCAGGCCCGAGGACAGGACGTCTTCCTGCACCTGCTCCCAATCACCGCTGTCGCGCAGTTCTTTCAGCTTGGCGTAGCCGCCGTTTGCTTCATAAGCTGCAAAGGTTTCGTAGTCGGGCAGATGCGCATGCGTATCATCGGCAGCAATCGCGGCTTGGACCTTTTCGGGGGTCGCGTGGTCGATATGGTTGTGACCGATCTCAAGCACAGGCGCGGTGTCACAACGACCCATGCAAGGCGCACGCACGACGCGAACCTCCGACGCATCCAGACCATCCTCCAGCGCCTTCTGCAACTGCTGGGCACCGGCCATTTCGCAGGACAGGGAATCACAGACACGGATCGTCAGCGCGGGCGGAGGCGTCTCATCCTCTTTCACCACATCGAAATGGGCATAAAAGGTGGCGGTCTCATAGATCTCGGCCTGACCGATGCGCATCTCGACCGCCAGAGCGGCGATGTGGTCGGCGCTGATATGGCCGTGTTCGTCTTGAATCAAATGCAGGAATTCGATCAGCAGATCGCGACGGCGCGGGCGGGCGCCCAGCAGGCGCGCAACTTCGGCCTGTGCCTCATCCGTGAACTGACGGCCTTTGGGCGTGTGCCGCCCCTTGCCTTTACCTGACTTCCAGACGCCCTTGGGTGCGCCTGATGGCTTGGTGTCTAATGGTGCCATGATGCCCTCCGATTAAGGCCCCGTGTCTCATCAGACCAGCATATCGTCAAATCTCTTATCGCAATCGCACGATAACGACAGCTTATCACCGCAATGAGGCGACGACGGTGCGCAAAGCCTCGACCGTGGGTAATTCGGGCTCGCGCGTTAGGGTGGCCAGACAAATCGGTTTGCTGACAACAGGATCGACCAGCGGCAGCACCTTGGTGCCCCGCAAATCGCCCAAAGCACGCACCAGAACGCGCGGAACAACAGTAGCTGCCAGCCCCTCGCGCGCCATGACCATCGAGGCGGTAAACCCACTGGTTTCCGCCACCACATGCGGATGCAGGCCCTGTTCGGCGAATATTCGATCCAGAATGCGGCGGTTCTGCATCTGCGGCTCAAGTAGGCTGATCGGAAATTCGGCCACCTGTGCCCAGGGGATCGGACCCGTCTGTTCGGTCATATGCGAAGGCACAAGCAGCACATAGGTTTCCTCGTACAGAGGCTGCACCTGCCGCAGATCGGTGCCGATACTGTCGCCATAGGTGATGCCCGCGTCCAGACTTCCCTCATCCAGCCGGTGCTGAATGGCGCTGGCCGACATGGTCTCAATCCGCGACAGGATGCGTGGATGCGCCTGCTGCAAACGCTTGATCAGCCGCCCGGTGAAAGCGATCGCCGTCGGAATGACCCCTAGGATCAACGTGCCCGTAATCTCTCCCCGCGCGGCCAGCACTTGTTGCTCCAGCGCCTTGGAATCATCCAATATCCGCCGTGCCCGACGAACCATCATCTCGCCCTCTTCGGTGAGGCCCTGAAACCGGTTGGCACGACGGACGATCGAGACACCCAACCGGTCCTCAAGATTGCGGATGCGCATCGAGAACGCGGGCTGCGATATCCCGCATTCCTCAGCTGCCTTGGCGAAATGTTGGTGTCGCGCAAGGGCGCTAAGGAGTTGGAGGTCGCGGATTTCGATCATATTCGAGTTTTCCAATAACGGGCCGACGACCACTTTAGCCGTATTAACCTGCGGGAAAAGCACCGTCTGCAGGCGAGCATACCTTTGAACGCATTCTTGTCTTACTCAAGAAACTCGCCTGTAATACACGGCAAGGGCAACACGGAGAGGCTTCGGATGACCGCAGTAGAAGTTTTTCAGAAATTGTATGACAAGTATGTTGATTGCTATCGGTTAAAAGATGCAACTGGTTGTGCGTCATTCTTTATGGATGACGCACAACTATTTTCGCCCTACGGCCCTGCAGCCAAAGGCCGAAAGGCTATAGAAGCTACCCATTCTGAATGGGTTGAGGAAGGTGGCGAGGACAAAATCGTTACGGTTGTTCAGGCCGGCATCGACGGTCAAATCGGCTGGTGCCTTGTCCACTTTAGTGAAGGGACGACCGGTTACGGGACATCCCTTAACGTTTTGTACCGGCAACCTGACGGCGGGTGGCTGATCAGCCATTGCAGTCTGAACGAAAAGCTTTGATACAGACGTTTGCCAGACGGGCTCAGTTGTTAAACAAAAAGTGCATCACATCGCCGTCCTTGACGATGTAGCCCTTGCCCTCGGCGCGCATCTTGCCTGCCTCCTTGGCTCCTTGCTCGCCATTAGCGGCGATGTAGTCGTCATAGGCGATGGTCTCGGCGCGGATGAAGCCTTTTTCAAAATCACCGTGGATAACGCCAGCGGCCTGCGGTGCCGCGGTGCCGGTGCGAATGGTCCAGGCCCGGGCCTCTTTCGGGCCGACGGTGAAATAGGTTTCCAGCTTGAGCAGGTCGTAACCGGCGCGGATCAGACGGTCGAGGCCGGGTTCTTCCAAACCCATCTCGGTCAGGAACATCTCGGCTTCGTCTGCTTCCAGCAGGCTAATCTCTTCTTCGATCTTGGCGCTGATGATGACGTGAGAATTGCCCTGCGCGGCAGCCATTTCAGCGACCTTGGCGGAATATTCATTGCCCTCGGCGGCTTCTTCTTCGGACACGTTGCAGACATACAGAACCGGTTTGGTGGTCAGCAGTTGCAGCATCTTCCACGCCTTGGCGTCCTCGGCCGTAACCTCAACCAACCGCGCGGGTTTACCGCTTTCCAGCATAGCCTGCGCTTCGGCCAGCAGGCGGTCTTGTTGCTGCGCCTCTTTGTCGTTGCCCTTCAGCTTGCGCACCAGATTGGCGCGGCGCTTTTCGATGCTTTCCAGATCGGCCAGCATCAGTTCGGTCTCGATCGTGTCAGCATCAGCCACCGGGTCGACACGGCCATCCACATGGGTCACATCGCCATCTTCGAAACAGCGCAACACATGGGCGATCGCGTCGGTCTCACGGATATTGGCCAGAAACTGATTGCCCAGCCCCTCGCCCTTTGACGCCCCCTTCACCAGACCGGCGATGTCCACGAAGGTCATGCGCGTCGGGATGATTTGCTTCGAGAACGCAATTGCCGCCAGCTTGTCCAAACGCTCGTCCGGCACGGCCACGTCGCCCACATTCGGCTCGATGGTGCAGAACGGGAAATTCGCCGCTTGCGCCGCGGCAGTCTTGGTCAGCGCGTTGAACAAGGTCGACTTGCCCACATTCGGCAGACCCACGATTCCCATTTTAAAGCCCATTGCGGCCTCCTGAAGCGATGTGACGGCGTCTTCTAGGCGGGTTGTGGAAAATGCGCAACCCAAGCGGTGCAACCGGCAGATGGCCACCGCAGCTTCACTAAACCGTTACGGTATTTGTACTTGCGTGAGTTGAACCGCGCGGGTCATGGTCCCCAATTAGGAACACACACACAATTAATTGACGAAGAACCCAATGAAAGCGTTACTTACTTCTGTCGCCTTGCTCGTGGCTGCAACCTCGGTACAGGCCCAATCTGTCATCTTTGGCGCGGGTTTTGCGGATTTTTCTAACGGCAACGGCGACGATCAGGGCGTCTTTTCGCTAGAATACCAGCATCGCCCGTTTCACGAAGCAACGCGTTTCAGCGCTGGTCTGGGTACAGCCCTGACTGTCGACACCGACGGTGACACGCATATCGGCGCAGGTCTGGTGGGCATCTATTCCTTCTCGGATCGCTGGTTCGCTGAGTTGAGTGTGATGCCAGGCTACTTTAACGCCTCTAACGGCGACAATGACTTGGGTGGTGGCTTTCAGATTCGTAGCCTTCTGGGTGTTGGCTATACTTTGGACAGCGGCAACGCCATTTCGCTGGCTGTCACTCACAAGTCGAACGCCAGCACAGAAAGCTTCAACCCCGGCGTCAACGCACTGTTCCTGCGGTATCACTACGGGTTCTAGGCCAATCTGAGCGGTCGGGATTGATTTCCGGCGAAAGTTTCTGCACATCAGGTTCAAACCTGAATGCAAGGACCGCAGATGACCCGTATCGACGCCAAGTTCGCCGCTCTCAAGGCCGAGGGTAAAAAGGCTTTCGTTGCCTATATCATGGCTGGTGATCCCGACTTTGACACCTCGCTTGAGATCGTCAAAGGATTGCCGGGGGCCGGTGTGGACGTGATCGAGCTTGGCCTGCCTTTCACCGATCCTATGGCGGATGGTCCGACCATCCAGGCCGCAGGTCAGCGTGCCCTGGACGGAGGGATGACCTTGCAGCGCACGTTGGACCTGGCCAGTGCATTCCGCGAAACGGATGACACGACGCCAATTGTTCTGATGGGATACTACAACCCGATCTACAGCCGTGGGGTAGAAACCTTTTTGGCCGATGCCAAAGCAGCTGGCATCGACGGGCTGATCGTGGTGGACTTGCCACCCGAAGAAGACGACGAACTCTGCCTGCCTGCGCAGGATGCAGGTCTGAACTTCATCCGCCTTGCGACCCCGACGACCGACGACAAGCGCCTACCGCGCGTTTTGCAGAACACGTCCGGCTTTGTGTACTATGTCTCAATCACCGGTATCACCGGCGCGGCCGAGGCCCAGGCCACCAATGTCGGCCCCGAAGTGGCCCGCATCAAATCCGCCACAGACCTGCCCGTCATCGTCGGCTTTGGCATCAACACGCCCGAGAAATCGCAGGCCATTGCAAGCGTTGCTGACGGGGCCGTAGTGGGATCCGCCATTGTCAGCCAAATCGCGGATGGCAAACCGGTGGCCGAGGTTCTGGATTTCGTAAAATCCCTATCTGACGGCGCACACTCCGCCTGACCCTGCCCTGCTCGACATCAAGACCATGAACCGCGCCTGGAGGCCCCAGTCGCGGTTTTGTGTTGGCGCACTAAAATCCTGCTCAAACCTTACATTGCGACGCGGCATAAAGATTGGTAAATAAAGTGAACCAATCCTACGAAAGCCTGCTTCATGCCCGTCATCACCAACATAGAAGACCTCAAACGCATCTATGAGCGGCGTGTCCCGCGTATGTTCTATGACTATGCGGAAAGCGGCAGCTGGACCGAGCAGACCTTCCGCGACAACAGCTCGGATTTCGATGACATCCGCCTACGGCAAAGGGTTGCCGTCGATATGTCAGGGCGTTCAACCGCATCGCAGATGATTGGTCAGGACGTGTCAATGCCGGTCGCCTTGGCCCCGGTCGGTCTGACGGGCATGCAACACGCGGACGGAGAGATGAAGGCCGCCAAAGCCGCCGAGGAGTTCGGAGTGCCCTTCACCCTGTCCACCATGTCGATCAACTCGATCGAAGACGTGGCAGAGCACACGACCAAACCGTTCTGGTTTCAGCTCTATACGATGAAAGATCAGGACTATGTCAGCCGCCTCATTCAACGAGCCAAGGACGCCAAGTGTTCCGCGTTGGTCATTACACTGGATCTACAAATCCTGGGCCAACGGCACAAAGACCTCAAGAACGGCCTGTCTGCACCACCAAAGCTGACGCCCAAAACCATCGCAAACCTCATGACCAAATGGTCCTGGGGGATTGAGATGCTGGGCGCCAAGCGCCGCGAATTCGGCAACATCGTCGGCCATGTCGAAGGGATATCGGATGCTTCGTCCCTTGGCGCGTGGACGGCCGAGCAGTTCGACCCCAGCCTCGACTGGAACAAGGTCGAAAAGCTGATGGAGCAATGGGGCGGCAAGGTGATCCTCAAGGGCATTTTGGACGCCGAAGACGCAAAGATGGCCGCTAAGCTGGGGGCGGATGCGATTGTTGTCTCAAACCACGGCGGTCGCCAACTGGACGGCGCGCTCAGTTCAATCCGGGTACTGCCCGAAATCATGGACGCCGTAGGCAGTGATGTTGAAGTCCATCTGGACAGCGGCATACGCTCGGGCCAGGACGTCTTGAAAGCCGTCGCCTTGGGTGCGCAAGGCACCTATATTGGCCGCGCCTTTGTCTATGGTCTGGGAGCGATGGGACAAAAAGGTGTCACCACCGCGCTGGAGGTGATCCACAAGGAACTCGACACAACAATGGCGCTGTGCGGTGAACGCAATCTCGGGGACGTCGGGCCGCACAACCTGTTGGTGCCCGAAGATTTCGGGGGCCGTTGGCAAAAGTGATCACTGGGTCAGGGGGCTCTGCCCCCGCCGCCCGTTCCGGGCGCCTCCCCCGGGATATTTTCAGCCAGATGAAGTCTGGATCCGCTCTTCATCTGGTCCCAAATATCCCGGAGCGCGAGGCAGAGCCTCGCAAAAAAACGATGGCTCGAAAAAGCCCTTTCCAAATCCAATGAATCAAGCTAAGGACGCGGCTTCACGCGGGCATACAGCCTTGGAGGATGCCCGCCCTAACATTTGGAGAATTATCATGGCTGGAGAGATTCCTGATCTCGTAGCTCTGGAACGGACGGGGACAGGCAAGGGCGCCGCTCGTCAGGCACGCCGCGACGGCATGGTTCCGGGCATTGTTTTTGGTGGCGACAAAGAGCCGCTGCCGATCAACATCCCGTTCAACGTTCTGTTCAAGCGCCTGAAAGCAGGCCGCTTCAAGTCGACCCTGTGGAACCTGAAGGTTGAAGGCCACGAAGACGTTCGCGTCATCTGCCGCGACGTTCAGCGTGACGTTGTCAAAGACCTGCCGACCCACCTGGACCTGATGCGTCTGCGTCGGACCACCAAGATCGCGCTGTTCATCCCCGTTGAGTTCGTCAACGAAGACGAAGCGCCCGGCATCAAGAAGGGCGGCGTTCTGACGGTTGTCCGTCCCGAGGTTGAGCTGGTCTGCACCGCTGGTGACATTCCTGAGAAGATCACCATTGATCTGACCGGTCTGAACATCAACGACGTTGTCACCATCTCGTCGGTTGACCTGCCCGCAGGCACCAAGCCGACCATTGACCGTGACTTCGTGATCGCCAACATCTCGGCCCCGACCGGCCTGTCGTCCAGCGACGATGAGGAAGGCGAAGAAGTGGCCGCGGATGAGGTTGAAGTCGTCGGCCAGGACGCAGCCGAAGAATAAACCCAGACCCGGTGTTTGGAGTTTGAAGCGGGGCCTGATCCAGGCCCCGTTTTCTTTTGCCCTGTGGGCTGGAAAGCAGGGGGCAAACCGTGGCATCAACCTGTAGCATCAGACAAGGGCGCGCTTATGAAACTGTTTGTCGGATTAGGGAACCCCGGATCGAAATATGCTCGCAACCGGCACAATATCGGCTTTATGGCCGTGGACCGGATTGCCGAAGATCACAATTTCGGCCCCTGGAAATCCAAGTTTCAGGCCGAGATCGCCGAAGGTCGTCTTGGCCGTGAAAAGGTTCTGCTGATCAAGCCGCAAACCTTCATGAACCGCTCAGGCCAGTCCGTGGGCGAGGCGATGCGGTTCTACAAGCTGGACTCAACCGACGTGACCGTTTTCCATGACGAGTTGGACCTTGTCCCTGGCAAAGTGCGAGTCAAGGCAGGCGGCGGGCATGCGGGGCACAATGGACTGCGGTCAATCCACGAACATATCAGCCCCGCCTATGACCGGGTGCGCCTTGGGATCGGGCACCCGGGGCGGAAAGAGATGGTCTCGCCCTATGTTCTGGGCGACTTCGCCAAGGCTGATACCGACTGGTTGGATGATGTGCTACGCGGTGTCTCGGATGGTGCAGGGCATCTGGCCGATGGTGACGGTGGCAAGTTCATGAACGCGGTTGCCATGCGCACCGCGCCGCCGCGATCGTCGAAAACTGCAGACAAAGCGCAAAAACCTGCGCCCCAACCAAAGCCGGAACCACAGGTTGATGACCGCTCGGCGATGCAGAAACTGCTGGATAAGTTCAAATAGCCCCTTAGCTCTTGCCGTAACGTCCTGATTGCAGATGGCTGCTGCACGCGGTCCAATGCGGCACGTCTATGGGAGGAGACATATGAGATCACTGCTGAAGTGGATGTTGCGCGTCGCCTTGATGCTGGCGCTGGCCGCAATCGTTGTCGGGGTCTGGAAGCGCGAGGAAATTCAGCGGCTCTTGGCCGTGAACTCTTTGTTCTCCGAAGATAAGATCGTCCACAATTTCTCTCATATGGATGAGGCGTTTCTAACGGTCGCCCTGCCCCGTGGCAACGGCCCAACCAGCGAATTGCCCTATGGCGCTGGATTCGACCTGCCCGAGGGCACCGATCAATGGATCGAGGACCGGGCAGTGACGTCCCTGCTGGTGATGCAGGATGGCGAGATCCGGTTCGAGGAATATTACCTGGGCACCGGTCCCGACGATCACCGGATTTCGTGGTCGGTTGCGAAAAGCTATCTATCGGCCCTGTTCGGCATCCTGCTGGCCGAAGGCGCGATCGGGTCGCTGGACGATCCAGTGGTGCAATATGCGCCCAAGCTGGCGGGAACGGCCTATGATGGCGCAACAGTCCGCAACGTGCTGAACATGGCAAGCGGCGTCACCTTTAACGAAGACTATTTCGACCCGAACTCCGATATCAATCGGATGGGTCGCGTGGTGGCCTTGGGTGGTGAGTTGGACGATTTCGCGGCCTCGTTGCAGGAGACTTTCGTAGAACCCGGCGCGCAATGGCAATACGTGTCCATCGACACACATGTCATTGGCATGGTGATCCGAGGGGCGACCGGGCGCAGCGTCTCGGATCTGTTGACCGAAAAGATCGTTCAGCCGCTAGGTCTGGAACAGGATGGTTACTATGTGGCGGACGGTGCCGGAGTGGCCTTTGTGTTGGGCGGGCTGAACTTTACCACCCGTGATTTCGCCCGCTTTGGGCAGATGATCCTACAAAATGGCACCTATGGGGGGCAGCAACTGGTCCCTGCCGACTGGATCGCCGAATCCGTTCTGCCCAGCGCCCCAACACAGGCGGGCAAGATCGGGTATGGCTATCAGTGGTGGATTCCCGTCGGCGCGCATGAGGGTGAGTTTCTGGCCCGCGGCGTCTATGGCCAATATATCTATTTCGATCAGCCTCGGGGCGTTCTGATCGTAACAACCGGCGCGGACCGTAAATTCCGCGATGACGGGGTGAATGAGGCCAATGTAGAAATGTTCCGCAGCATCGCGCAAAGCCTGTAAAGTCGGATTATGCAGAAACAGGACAGCATAAATGTACTGGGCGGCGTGCTTGCGCCCTGTTCCCGCGATCCGCTGACCGGGTTCTTTCGCGACGGCGCTTGCAACACCTGCCCCGAGGATCAGGGCAGCCACACCGTCTGCGCTGTGATGACAGCCGAGTTTCTGGCTTTTTCCAAATATGTCGGCAACGACCTGAGCACCCCTCGACCAGAGTTCGACTTTCCCGGCCTCAAACCCGGGGATCGTTGGTGCCTGTGCGCCGGGCGGTTCCTGCAAGCGCATGACGAAGGCTGCGCGCCCATGGTACACCTTGAGGCCACACACCAACGCGCCTTAGAAGTGGTCCCGCTGGATATACTACGCGACCACGCGGCTGCAGGCGATTGAGACCTGACTGAACCTCTGGTTTGCGACATCAATAGACCGCCGCGCGGGGCCCTCTTGTGGGCGCGGTCAAAAAAACCGGCCCTGTTTTGGGGCCGGCTCCAAACGTTTAACGCTATGGCGCTTAGCCCGCCGTACGCCCTTCGGTATCTGACATATCGAAGTTCAGATACTTGGCCACGGTCTGCACATCCTTATCGCCGCGCCCGCACATGTTCATGCAGATCAGGTGATCCTTGGGCAGGTCGGGCGCAATTTTCATCACGTGGGCCAGCGCGTGGCTGGGTTCCAGCGCCGGGATAATCCCTTCGGTAGCGCAGCAGAGCTGGAACGCCTCGAGTGCTTCTTTGTCGGTGATCGAGACATAGTTCGCGCGGCCAATATCGTTCAGCCACGAATGTTCCGGCCCGATACCGGGATAGTCCAGACCGGCCGAAATCGAATAGCCTTCCAGAATCTGACCGTCATCATCCTGCAGCAGATAGGTGCGGTTGCCATGCAGCACGCCAGGACGACCGCCGGTCAGCGAGGCGCAATGCTCCATCTTCTCGTTTACACCTTTGCCACCGGCCTCGACCCCGATGATATTGACCGATTTGTCGTCAAGGAACGGGTAGAACAGGCCCATCGCGTTCGATCCGCCACCGATGGCTGCAATGATCGTGTCGGGCAGACGGCCTTCGGCCTTCAACATCTGTTCCTTGGCTTCCTTGCCGATAATCGACTGGAAATCGCGGACCATTGCAGGGTAAGGGTGTGGACCGGCTACGGTGCCAATACAGTAAAACGTGTCGCGCACATTCGTCACCCAATCGCGCAGCGCGTCATTCATCGCGTCTTTCAGCGTGCCACGACCGGACGTGACCGGAATCACCTCGGCCCCCAGCAGGCGCATACGGAACACGTTGGGGGCCTGACGCTGCACGTCATGGGCACCCATATAGACGATGCACTTCAAGCCGAACTTGGCGCAGACCGTGGCGGTGGCCACGCCGTGCTGCCCTGCGCCGGTTTCGGCGATGATCCGGGTCTTGCCCATACGGCGCGCCAGAATGATTTGGCCCAGCACGTTGTTGATCTTGTGCGCGCCGGTGTGGTTCAGCTCGTCGCGCTTGAGGTAGATCTTCGCGCCGCCCAAGTGTTCGGTCAGGCGTTCCGCGAAATACAGCGGCGAGGGACGACCCACATAGTTCGCCCACAGATCATCCATCTCGGCCCAGAAGGTCGAATCGTCTTTGGCCTTCTCGTATTCCTCTTCCAGCGACAGGATCAACGGCATCAGGGTCTCGCTGACAAACCGTCCGCCGAAGATGCCAAAACGGCCCTGCTCATCCGGGCCGGACATGAAGGAATTGAAAAGATCGTTGGCCATGGGTGTCTCCCTCGTCATTCCCGTTGTTCATAGGAGGTAGCGGCGGGATTTGCCATGGCAAAACGTATCAGCTTGCTGCGTCAACAAATGCGCGGATCAGACCGGCATCCTTGACCCCCGGCGCGCTTTCGACCCCCGTGGATACATCGACCTGTTGTGCCCCGGTCATGCGGACAGCCTCGGCCACGTTGTCAGGGGTCAGGCCACCCGCCAACATCCACGGACGCCGCCAGTATTTGCGCCCAGCCAGCAGGCGCCAGTCAAAGGCCAAACCGTTCCCGCCGGGCAATTCGGCGTTGCGAGGCGGCTTAGCGTCGATAAGCAATTGGTCGGCCACCTCAGAATACAGATCAATCGCCATTAGATCTTCGGGCTCGGCCACACCTATGGCCTTCATCACAGGCAGGCCGTAACGCTGCCGGATATCAGCCACGCGGTCGGGGCTTTCCTTGCCATGCAGTTGCAACATGTCCAGCGGTACATCCGCGACAAGCCTGTCCAGTTCCGCGTCCGAGGCATTGACAGTCAGCGCAACTTTGGCCACTCCGACAGGCACAAGGTGGGCCATCGCGGCCGCGGCCTCAATCTCTAGGTGTCGCGGCGATTTTGGAAAAAAGACAAAGCCCACATACCGCGCGCCGGCCTCAGCTGCTGCGCGCACGTGCTCAGGGGCGGTCAGGCCGCATATTTTGACCGAAATACCGGACATGGTGCCTTAGCTGGCCTCATCCAGAATGGCGAGGACCTCGTCCTTGCCTTCGTTCTGTTTCTTCTTGAGCTTCTTGACCTCACGCTCAAGCTTGCGGACTTCGCCGGTCTTGGCCGACGCATCTGCGCGGTGCTTGTGCTCGCGCAGCCATTCCCACAGGAAACCGATGACCAGACCGGCCACGATGCTACCCAGAACCACAATAAACAACGGCAGCGAAATGCTGAAATTGACCCCGACCAGATCGGCAATCGCCTGAGGCATCAATGTCAGTTCAACGGCTTCGCGGTTGGCCAGCGAGACCGAGATCAGGACGATCCCGAGGGTCGCCAGAAAAGCATATCGAATGTAGCGCATCATGCCTTAGGCTTTACCGTTCAAACGGTCCCTTAGCAACTTGCCTGTCTTGAAAAATGGAACACATTTTTCTTCCACCTGAACAGTCTCACCTGTCCGAGGGTTACGGCCAACCCGCGCGTCGCGCTTTTTGACGGAAAACGCGCCAAATCCGCGCAGTTCCACCCGGTCCCCGCGGGCCATGGCATCCGTCACTTCTTCGAACACAGTATTCACGATCCGCTCGACGTCGCGTTGGTAGAGATGCGGGTTCTCGTCGGCGATTTTCTGAATCAGTTCTGAACGGATCATGTGCGTTACCCTCCCAGGCGACCGGATTACCATGTCTATTATTCTGATCACTATAGAAAAAAACTTGGTTCGGGGGAACGTTGACTCTGTGTGTGCGACCTTGATTCTACGTCAAACTCACGCGAATTTTTGCACTTGTCGGGGAATTGGCCTGCAAATCGTGAACCACAGATGAATAAAGCCTGCAAATCGGAACGTGTTGATTCGCAACAAAAACGGCCCCGCACTCTCATGCGGGGCCGCAAATTCTGCTTGGACTGAGGTCCGGGCTTAGTCGCCCGACTTCAGCGCTGCACCCAGGATGTCGCCCAGCGACGCGCCCGAGTCCGACGAACCGTACTGTTCTACGGCCTCTTTCTCTTCGGCGATTTCGCGCGCCTTGATCGAAAGACCCAGACGGCGGGTTTTGCTGTCAACGTTGGTGACGCGGACGTCGACCTTGTCACCGGTCGAGAAACGCTCGGGGCGCTGCTCGGCGCGGTCACGCGACAGGTCCGAGCGGCGGATGAAGGATTTCATGCCTTCGTAATCCACCTCGATACCACCATCTTCGATCGCAGTGACTTCGACAGTGATGACCGAGCCACGCTTCACGCCGCCCACGGCTTCGGCGAACTTGTCACCGCCCAGGGCTTTGATCGACAGCGAGATACGCTCTTTTTCGACATCAACTTCCGAGACAACGGCCGAAACCATGTCGCCTTTGCGGTAGTTCTGGATCGCATCCTCGCCACGCTCGTCCCAGGACAAGTCGGACAGGTGAACCATGCCGTCGATGTCGCCTTCGAGGCCAATGAACAGACCGAATTCGGTGATGTTCTTGACTTCGCCTTCGACCTCGGTGCCCTCGGGGTGCGTTTCTGCAAACACTTCCCACGGGTTGCGCTGAGTCTGCTTCAAGCCCAGAGACACGCGACGCTTGGCGCCGTCGATTTCCAGAACCATGACGTCGACTTCCTGGCTGGTCGAAACGATCTTGCCGGGGTGGACGTTTTTCTTGGTCCAGGACATCTCGGAGACGTGCACCAGACCTTCGACACCGGCTTCCAGCTCGACGAACGCGCCGTAGTCAGTGATGTTGGTGACGCGACCCTGATGGACCGAGCCCAGCGGGTATTTCGCAGCAACCAGATCCCACGGATCTTCCTGCAGCTGCTTCATGCCCAGGCTGATGCGGTGGGTTTCTTTGTTGATCTTGATGACCTGAACCTTGATGGTTTCGCCGATCGTCAGGATCTCGGACGGGTGGTTCACACGACGCCATGCCATGTCGGTGACGTGCAGCAGGCCGTCAACGCCGCCGAGGTCAACAAATGCACCGTATTCGGTGATGTTTTTGACGACACCCTCGACGGTCTGACCTTCGGACAGGTTGCCGATAACTTCGGCACGCTGTTCGGCACGCGATTCTTCCAGGATTGCGCGACGCGACACAACGATGTTGCCACGGCGGCGGTCCATTTTCAGAATCTGGAACGGCTGCTTCAGACCCATCAGCGGGCCAGCGTCGCGCACGGGGCGGACGTCAACCTGCGAGCCGGGCAGGAACGCAACTGCGCCACCCAGATCGACGGTGAAGCCACCTTTGACGCGGCCAAAGATTGCACCTTCGACGCGCTGGTCGTCGGCATATGCTTTTTCCAGACGGTCCCATGCCTCTTCACGGCGGGCCATCTCGCGCGAGATGACGGCTTCGCCACGGGCGTTTTCTGCGGCGCGCAGGTAAACTTCGACCTCGTCGCCTACAGCAATTTCAGGGGCTTCGCCGGGATTTGCGAATTCTTTCAGATCAACGCGGCCTTCCATTTTGTAGCCGACGTCGATGATGGCTTGGCCGGCTTCGATCGCCAGAACCTTGCCTTTGACAACAGAACCCTCTTCGGGCGTGTCCATTTCGAAGCTTTCGTTCAGGAGGGCTTCGAATTCCTCCATGGATGCGTTAGCCATGTGGCGTTGTTTTCCTTTACAGTACGATTTTGCTGGCCGAGCGGTTGTCTCCGCCGGTCTTGTTTCATGGTGTCCTCTGGCGTGACCCGGTGCGCATCCGATTACACAAACACAAAGGGCCGAGGTAACCCGGCCCTGCTCAGATACGTCATCCGGACGTTGACCGCCCTTGTTCAGACAGCGCGCGTATAGGCCGAATTCAGGTAATGTGCAAGAGCAAAGCCCTTAGTTACTGGCTGCTCCGCTATCTTTCATGCGCCAGATGCCTGCGTCCTTCTGCAACATCGACCGTTCGATGGCATCCAATCGGGACAGCGCCCCGGCAATATCCGTCGATCCGCCAGACCGGTTCCAGATCTTCAGCGCCGAGGCCGGGCTCCACGGCAGGCATGCCGCTGCCAACCAGCCGCGCAATTCAGGCGGCAGGGAATCATAGGTTCGCATCGGAGATACCCTGCACCGCCGCTTTAGACCGCTGCAAAGATTACGACCGCCTCGCCCGGTCTTGTTTCGTCGCATGGCAAACCTCGTCACAAAATTTTTTGTAATGTTATTACATTCTAATGCTGGTTAGACAAGCACTCCAAATGCAAAAAGGGCGGGATCAATTCACCGCCCTTTCCATGCTAAAGACGCGGCGCCGCAAAGCGCCCAGACTTCTCAAAACAGTTGCAGATCCTTTGCACCACTTTGAATCTCGGCAAAGTTCGGCATGTTCTGGACCGCCACTGGGGCCGGTTTCGTGCCAGGCATCGCCACTGTCGGTTTGGCTGGCTTGCCGAAGGCCGGTTTCTCAAGCTCGCCACGAATATCGCGCAGCAGCGTTTTGTGGTCCGGCATGGATTTGAGTATCTGCGCAAGGTCTACCTTCGCACCCTTCCACCACTGGAACCAAATCGGTTTCTTCAGCGGTCGGATACGGTCACGGATACCTGTACCATAGCCCGTGTCATAGACTTGCTTGCCCAACAGTACCGTCTGGAATACGCGATGGTCGAACAGGGTGGCGAACTCCACATCATGCTCCATCGGCAGGCGGTGCTGCCAAAGCTCAAGATTCTCAGCCAGACGATCGGGGATTTTCATCTCGGTCCGCGCGTCGATCCAGTATTGGTCATCCGTGCGGTTGCCCAACCGGTAATGCAGACAGATGAATTCCAGCACCTCATTGTAGAGCTTGTCCATCTGCCGGTTGTAGCGCGCGCGCAACGACGGCTCGATGTCACGCGTCGGCAGATGTTCCGCGAACCAACGGATGGCGTGGTCGATCATATGGATCGCGGTGCTTTCCAGCGGCTCAATAAAGCCGCCCGATAGGCCGATGGCCACACAGTTCTTAACCCAGGCATTGCGCACTCGCCCAACCCGCATCGGGATCACACGTGGCGTAAGACCCTTGCCGCTGTCACCCAGCCACTCAAGATATTCATCGGCTGCCTGATCATCCGTCCGATGCGCCGAAGAATACACATAGCCCGTGCCTACGCGATTGAACAATGGCACTCGCCACGTCCAACCCGCCCCCAACGCGGTCGAGCGCGTAGCGCTTTCGATCTTCTCCGGATTGGGATGTTCGACCTGCAACGCCATGGCCCGGTCATTGGGCAGATAGTCCGAATAATCCATGAACGGCTCACCCAGAGCCTGATTGATGATCAACCCCCGGAATCCGGTGCAATCCACGACCATCTCGATGTCATGACGGCCTTTGCGTTCAAGCATCAGGTGGCTGACATTGCCCTGTTCGTCCAGTTCAACCGCCTGAACCTCATCCTGAATATGCTCGACGCCACGTTTGGTGCAAACCTTCGTCAGCATCCCGGCGAATTTCACCGCGTCCAGATGGTAGGCATAGCCGAACCGTTGTTCGAACTCCGGCGCGCCCAAAGGACGCGCACCTTTGCACAGCCGCGCAAGATCATCATGCGGGGCAATGGATTGAGTAAAATCCCGATCCCCGTTGCCGAAGCGCAGGAAATATTCCGAGGCCTCCAACCCTTCCAGCAACTGGCCATGCGCGAATGGGTTCATATAGTCGATACGATTGCCCTTGGCGTCCTTGTTCCAGTTGCAGAACTTCACACCCAATTTGAACGACGCGTTGGTTTCGCGGAAGAAATCGCGCTCGGATATGCCTGCCTGACGCAGTGTGACCGGCATACGCGGCACGGTTGCTTCGCCCACACCCACGGTCGAGATATTTGGGCTTTCGATCAGGCAGATGCGGGGGCGATCCTTGGGGGCGGAAGTGCGGGAAAACACCATCTCGAGGATCAACGCGGTCATCCACCCCGCTGTGCCACCACCCACGATGGTAATCTTGCTCAAACGCTTGCTCATTAGGCTCTGCTCCCCCTTGTTTTGGGGGACTATAACAGCTTTCCCTAACCTAGCCAGAGCCTATGACCGGTGCTTTGGAAATGTTGTCAGATAGCAGAAGTCTGCGCCGCGACATCGGCGTTCAGATTTCCTCGCCCTTCTTCAAAAGCTCTTCGATCAGGGCGCGCTGCAAACCCTGACTGTCACCGCCCCCAAACTCGGCCGCACCACCGGAATAGAGCGTGCCATATGTCTTGGCGATATTCACTGTCTGCGCCAGACCCGAGATCAGCTGATCCTTCTCAAGCGCCGACAACGGATGGATATAGGCCGCCCACAATGTACCATTGGCTATGGCATAGCGTGCATCCAAAGTACTGTCGAAATTCGCTTGCATCACGCGCTGCAGATCCGTTGGCGACAGATCGTCCGCACTGACAATCGCCACCATGGCCCGCATCCGGTCGGCGTTGATATCAGTAACGACAAAAACCGGGACGTCGCCCAATGTTAGTTGAAAACCCGGACCTTGCGGCAGTGCCTCGGGATCCAATGCAAACAGAATTTTACCCAGCCGTTCATAGGTCATGGGAGGTTCCAGTACCGGGGTCTCTTGCGCCTCTTGGGCAGCCAGACCTGTGGCCAGAAATATCATGAAAAAGGCTAGTCGGATCATGGCGAGGCTCCCGCTGGTTTCAGTGTCAGCATAAAAGGCAGCAGGTCACGTGACCAAACAAAGCTTAGTGAAGGCATCACCGAGAAGCGCCGCAATTTTGAACGATCTGCAAAACTGTAAGTCCTTTCTGTCATAGTTCGTTCGGTTGAGCGTTGTTAGATTTGTTTCAGCGACGGATACCCCGACCGCTCTGAGCCCAAAGCACGTAAGGAAACGCAATGAAATCTCTGATCCTGACCACCCTGATCGCCGCCCTGCCCTTGGTTGCTGCACCGGCCTTTGCAGCAGACGAAATCAACGTCTCGAACGGCATTTCAGCAGCGGGCGCTCCACTGGCGGCGCATGGTGTCGACCTGGTGGCGCTGGTGACAAATGGCAATCCGGTGGAAGGCTTTGCCAACCACTCGGCGACTTATGATGGCGCATCGTACTATTTCACCTCGGCGGATAACCTCGCCGCGTTCGAGGCCAACCCGGCGGCGTATCTGCCCCAACATGGCGGTTTCTGCTCGTTCGGTGTGTCGGTCGGGAAGAAATTTGATGGCGACCCGGATCAGTACCTTATTGCAGATGGCAAGCTGTACCTGTTCCTGAATGCAGAAACCCGCGCCGCCTTCCTGAAAGACGTCCCCGGCACAGCGAAAACAGCTGATGGTCAGTGGTCGAAAATCAAAAGCATCGCAGTCGGCGAGCTGTAATCCCGACACCTCGCAGCGATCACCCGCGGCGCTACGGCGTCGCGGGCTTGCGTTCTGCGATGAGCGTAATGGCCTGTGCCAGGGCCTCTTCGACGCTGAGGTCCGAAGTATCCAGCAAAACGGCATCCTCAGCCGGTTTCATCGGGGCTGTACTCCGCTCGGCATCGCGGGCATCGCGCTCGCGCACATCAGCAAGGACCTGTTCACGGGTCACATCGTCGCCCTTGGCGCTCAGTTCCAGATACCGCCGTTCAGCGCGCACCTCGGCGCTGGCGGTGACGAACAGCTTGGCCTCGGCCTCGGGGCAGATCACGGTTCCGATGTCACGCCCGTCTAGCACTGCGCCGCTATCCCGTCGGGCAAAGGCGCGCTGGAAATCGACCAAAGCCGCGCGGACCTCGGGGATCACCGCCACTTTCGACGCGGCCTGAGCGATCTCGGCCGTGCGCAGATCGCCCTGCTGCAACTCCTCGGCGGTCAGGGCCTCGGCCGCCGCGATGGGCTCCATCCCTTCCAGCGTCCGCCGCCCCACCGCGCGGTACAAAAGCCCGGTGTCCAGATGCGCAAAGCCGAAATGTGCCGCAACCCCTTTCGAGATCGTGCCCTTCCCAGCAGCTGCAGGGCCGTCTATGGCGACCGTAAAGCTCATGTGCGTACGACCTTGGCGCCCAGCGCAGCCATCAGCGGTTCAAAAATCGGGAACGAAGTCGCAATCGGGCCGCCATCATCAACCGAGACCGGCGATTTCGCTCCCATTCCCATCACCATGAACGACATGGCGATGCGGTGATCCAGAAAGCTCTCGCAGGTGCCGCTGCCGGGGACATTGCCGATGCCCAGACCGTCAATCGACCACCAATCCTCGCCCTCATCCACGGTCACGCCATTGGCACGCAACCCGCGGGCCATGGCGTCGATCCGGTCGCTTTCCTTGACGCGCAGCTCTTTCACCCCGCCCATCATCGTGGTGCCCGTGGCATTGGCCGCAACCACAGACAGCACCGGGTATTCGTCAATCATCGAGGCCGCGCGTTCCGGCGGCACGTTGATGCCCTTCATGTTGGGCGAGTATTTCGCGCGCAGGTCAGCGACCGGCTCGCCACCCTCTTCGCGCTCATTCTCATAAGTCAGGTCCGCACCCATCTCGCGCAGCGTGGTAAACAGCCCCGCGCGGGTCGGGTTCAGGCCAATACCCGGCACCAGCACATCCGAACCCGGCGTGATCAGCGCCGCGCAAACCGGGAACGCCGCGCTGGACGGGTCACGCGGCACGGCAATAACCTGCGGTTTCAACTCAGGACGACCGGTCAGGGTGATCACCCGGCCCTCATCGGTATCCTCAACGGTGATCTCTGCGCCGAACCCGGCCAGCATCCGTTCGGAATGGTCGCGGGTGGCCTCTTTTTCGATCACCACGGTTTTGCCCGGTGCGTTCAGACCGGCCAGCAGCACGGCGGATTTCACCTGCGCCGACGGAACGGGAACCTCATAGCGCACCGGAACCGGTTCGGCGGCACCTACAATGGTCATCGGCAAACGCCCACCCGAGCGACCAACCGATTGCGCCCCAAACAGCGCCAGCGGGTCCGTCACCCGCGCCATGGGGCGTTTGTTCAGGCTGGCATCGCCGGTAAACGTGGCTGAGATCGGGCAGGTCGCCATCGCGCCCATGATCAGCCGCACACCCGTGCCCGAATTGCCGCAATCAATCACCTGATCCGGCTCGGCAAAGCCGCCAACGCCCACGCCATGCACGGTCCATTCACCGCCACCATGATCCGTAACCTCAGCCCCAAAGGCGCGCATGGCCTTGGCGGTATCCAGAACATCCTCACCTTCCAGCAGGCCGGAAATCTTCGTCTCACCCACCGCCATCGCGCCCAAAATCAGCGACCGGTGCGAGATCGACTTGTCGCCGGGCACCTCTGCCGTTCCGGTCAGCGGACCGCAGGGATGCGAGGTCATCGGGATGGGCGTGCCGTGTCCGGACATGGGGGCTCCTGTTTTCGCTATCAGTGCCTTAGCCGATTAGCGAATTGGGGCCAGATGGTCCAGCGGCAATCAGCCCTTGCGGCGGAAGGTCAGGTAGTGCGGCGTGCGCCCTTCGCGCAGAGCTTTCTGTTCATAGCGGGTGGAAATCCAGTCGTCCCACGGTTCGCGCCAATCAGAGGGGCGCTCCGCCAGCCATTCGAACCCCGCGCGCGGCACTTCCTCGAGCGTTTGGCGGACATAGTCGGGAATGTCCGTCGCCACGCGAAAGATCGAACCCGGTTTCAGCGCCCGCGCCAACGGCTCCAGGTGCTCCGGGGTCACAAAGCGGCGGCGATGGTGCCGCGTCTTGGGCCACGGATCGGGATAGAGCAGGAACGCGCGGGAAATGCTGGCCTCGGGCAGCACATCGAACAGATCACGCGCATCGCCGGGATGGACGGCGAGGTTCTCAACCCCCGCCTGCCGGATTTTACCCAACAACATGGCGACGCCGTTAATGTAAGGTTCGGCCCCTATGATGCCGATGTCAGGATTGCGCGCAGCCTGATGCACCAGGTGCTCACCACCACCAAAGCCGACCTCAAGCCAGACGTCGCGACCGTCAAACAGCTCCTGCAAGTCCAGCGGCTTGCGTTCAGGGTTGCTCTCCCAATCGACCGCACCCGGGGACAGCGCATCAAGGTCTTCGCTTAGATAGGTCTTCTGGCTTTGCTTCAGGGTTTTGCCTTTGAAGCGGCCATAAAAGTTCCGGCGGGGGCGTTGGGGGATCTCGGTGCTCATGGGCCGAGCCCATACTGTGCCGAAACCACGGACGCAAGAGGGCGACCGGTCCACTCAACAGACCTGCCGCCCCCAAAAAGCACCAGAATAGAGCGCGCCCGAATGGGCGCACCTTTGGTCTAAGATCAGACCGCCGCTTTCAGCGCGTCCGCCAGATCAGTGCTTTCCCAGCTGAAGCCGCCATCGGCATCGGGTTCGCGGCCGAAGTGGCCGTAGGCTGCAGTGCGCTGGTAGATCGGCTTGTTCAGTTGCAGATGCTCGCGGATGCCGCGCGGGGTCAGGTCCATTACCTGGCCCACGGCTTTTTCGATCGCCGCATCTGCGATCTGGCCCGTGCCATGCGTATCCGCGTAGATCGATAGAGGCTTGGACACGCCAATCGCATAGCTGAGCTGGATCGTGCAACGCTCAGCCATACCGGCAGCCACTACATTCTTTGCCAGATAGCGTGCGGCATAGGCGGCCGAACGATCCACTTTGGTCGGGTCTTTACCCGAGAACGCGCCACCACCGTGAGGTGCTGCACCCCCATAGGTGTCCACGATGATCTTGCGACCAGTCAGGCCAGCATCGCCATCGGGGCCGCCGATCACAAATTTGCCGGTCGGGTTTACGTGCCATTCGGTCTCGGCCGACAGCCAACCTTCGGGCAGAGTCTCGCGGATATAAGGCTCGACAATGGCGCGGATGTCATCCGAGCTCAGCGCCGCGTCCAGATGCTGGGTCGACAGCACGATCGAGCTGACGCCGACGGGTTTTCCGTCACGGTAGACAACCGAAAGCTGCGACTTGGCATCGGGGCCCAGCGCAGGCTCGGAGCCGTTTTTGCGCACTTCAGCCAGCCGACGCAGGATCGCGTGGGAATACTGGATCGGAGCCGGCATCAACGCAGGCGTTTCGGTCGTGGCATAGCCGAACATGATCCCCTGATCGCCTGCCCCTTCGTCCTTGTCATCGGCGGCATCGACACCCTGCGCGATATGGGCGGATTGTTCGTGCAGCAGGTTCGTCACTTCGACGGTTTCGTGGTGGAACTTGTCCTGCTCGTAGCCGATATCCTTGATACAGGCGCGCGCGATGTCGTCGATATGCGCCATGTAGTCGTGCAACTTGTCCTGATCCGACAGGCCCACTTCGCCACCGATGACAACCCGGTTGGTGGTGGCAAACGTCTCGCACGCGACGCGTGCTTCGGGTTCTTCGTTCAAAAAGGCGTCAAGGACGGCGTCTGAAATCCGGTCGCAGACTTTATCCGGGTGCCCTTCGGACACGGATTCCGAAGTGAAAGTATAGTTCTGTCGGGACATGAATGTGCTCCATTAAGATTTCCCCATCACGCCAGGAAGCCGTTGTGACGGGCATGCGAGGGGATACGCCCGCACAAAGCCGGGGTCAATCGGTATTTATGCGTCTACCCGCCGGGCGTTGCGCCAAAGCAGCGCGGTCAGGCCGAATAGCACAAAAAAGACCGGATAGTCGCCGATCCGCGCATACAGTGTCCGAGCCAGCGGGGCAGGCAAAAGCGCGTCGATAAACCCCGCCTCTCCAAGTGGCAGTGCCTTGGTGATCCGCCCCAAAGGGTCGATCATCGCCGAGACACCAGTATTGGCGGCGCGCATCATTGGCAGGCCCTGTTCAACCGCGCGCATTTGGGCTTGGGCGAGGTGCTGATACGGCCCGGACCGAGTGCCAAACCAAGCATCATTGGTGATCTGCATCAGAAAATCCGCGCGCCCCGGTGCCGACAAGACATCTTGCGTGAACACCGCCTCATAGCAGATCAACGGCAGGGCCAGCCCCAGCTTTCCCGCCTCGATCAGCTCAGCGCCCGGACCGGCGCTGAAGCCGTTGCCCGTGGTCGTGGCCATGCCGTGAATGCCGAACCGGGCCATCACGTCCCCAAACGGAACGTATTCGCCAAACGGGGCCAGATGGTGCTTGTCATACAGGCCCTGCTGCTGCCCATCTTCATTCAGGTAGATCATCGAGTTGTAGATCCGGGGCCCATCCCCCCGTTGAATGCCCAGAAAAACCGGCGTTCCCTGCGCGGCTTCGGCAATCGCGTCCAGATAAGGCTGCGCGCTACCCAGCCAAGCGGGAACCGAGGTTTCCGGCCACACGATCAGGTCCGGGCGTGGCTGCAGCGCCGAAAATTCAATCTGGCGGGCAAAGAAAAGCGGAGCATAGTCTGGGTCCCATTTCTGGTGCTGCGGCGCGTTCGGCTGGATCAGACGGACGATGTGTTCGGTATTGGTAACGTCCGGGCGCATCGCGGCGTATCCCAAACCCAGACCTGCAAAACCAACCGACAGACACAAAGGCAGGAAAATCCCCTTGCGCCGCGACAGCGCCGCGCCCAGCGGCAGAGTAGCCAGCAAGGTCAACGCCCCCAACCCATAGGGCCCGGTCAGAGCAAGAACCTGCGCCACGGGTGTGTCCACCCAGACCTGCGCCAACCCGGCCCACGGAAACCCGGTCAGCACATAGCCACGCGCCGCTTCTGCCAGCGCGATGATCAGTGCGAGCAAAACAGTTTGCCCCACCCCCGATGCGCCGGATTTTCGTGCCACCCAAAATGCCAGAGCCCAGAACAGGGCAAGCCCTCCGGCCATAAACACCAGCGCAAAAGGCGCCATCCATCCGTAGCGCGGCGCGTCGACCAGAAATGGCTCAACGATCCAGCTTAGGGCATGGACGAAATAGCCCGTCGCGAAGGCCCAACCGATCCAGGCTGCCTGCCCTCGGCTTTTGCTGGACAGGTAAACCGGGGCCAGCAGCGTCAGCGCGATAACTGTCGCCCACCAATACCCGAACGGAGCAAGGCCAAAGGCGGCCACGCCACCAAGCACTGCGGCAGACAGGAAGATCAGCCAGAATGGCCAGCCCCCCACAGGGGTCATGCAACAAGATCCGGCAACATTACGCGCAGGCGCTTGATACGGCGCGGGTCGGCGTCGATCACCTCAAACTCAGGGCCTTCGGGATGCAAAACAACCTCGCCGCGCGCAGGCACGCGGCCGGACAGCATAAAGACCAACCCGCCCAACGTGTCGATTTCTTCCTCGTCCACATCCTCGTGGCTGGTCAGAGACCTTCCAATCTCGGCCTCGAACTCCTCGACTGGGACGCGGGCTTGAACGACATAGCAGCCTGGCTTTTCCTGCACCCATAGCTGACTTTCGTCAGCGTCATGCTCATCTGCAATCTCACCCACAACCTGCTCAATCAGGTCTTCGATGGTCAGCAACCCGTCAACACCACCATATTCGTCGATCACCAAGGCCATATGCCTACGTTCTGTCTGCATCTTGGTCAGCAGAACCCCAATTGGCATCGAGGGCGGAACAAACAGCAAAGTCCGTAACATCGAGACCAGATCGAATTCGGATGATGTTCCGTTGAACCCATGGGTCAGCGCGAAATCCTTAAGGTGCACGAAGCCCAAAGGCGTATCCAGTGTCCCTTCATAAACAGGTATCCGCGACAGACCGCTTTCGCGAAACACCTGCGCAAGCTCGTCTTTGGAGATGGTCGAAGGAACTGACACGATTTCTGCCGTGGGAATGGCCACATCTTCAACCCGCATCCGGCGCAGGTTGATCATGCCGCGTGGCTGTGTCGCCTCAGTGTCATGACCATTCATCGCAGTGGCCTCCCCCTCGGTCGGGGTTGAGAACGCATCTACTATTCGCGAGAAAAACCCTGTCTTCTCTTTGCTGTTTTCGCCGCTGTTCTGCGGTTGCGCGCTTTGCGCCGCCATAGAACTGCCGTCTGTTTCGCCCATTATCCTAGTCCAAATGATCGGCCTGACTGGCCCGTATTAAACTATATATGGGTTATCAATACCCATTTTGCCAAGTATCTCGACCTCAAGCCCCTCCATCAAAGTGGCGTCGGGGTCACGAATGTGATCATAGCCCAGCAGATGTAACAATCCGTGAATGATCAGATGCGTCACGTGATCGTCCATGGGTTTGCCTGCCTCGGCAGCCTCGCGGGTGCAGGTATCGAAGGAAATGGCGATATCCCCAAGAGCGATTTCACCGGTAAAATCGGGCTGCGGATGGTCAGGGATATCGCCTGCGGCCTCGGGCGACAGATCCTCGGCGGGCCAACTCAGCACGTTGGTCGGGCTGGGTTTTTCCCGAAACTCGGCGTTCAGCGCGGCAATGTGGGCATCATCGCAGGCCAGAACACTGACTTCACACAGATCTGCATCCAGATCAAAACGATGGAACACCGCCTGAGCGGCACGGTCTACCAATGCTTCCAGACCTCTCCAACGGGGGTCTTCGACCGTCAGTTCAATAGCCATGTCAATTCGCCCAATACCCGGTATCCGCAGCGCGGGCCTTATCCGGTTTCACGCCCCGCGTCGGCCTCATACGCCTCGATAATGGCGGCGACAAGCGGGTGGCGGACCACATCTTTGGAAGTGAAGTAGTTGAAGCTGATATTCGGGATCGTTTTCAACAAACGTTCCGCATCTGCCAGCCCCGATTGCACCCCGCGCGGCAGATCGACCTGCGAGCGGTCACCGGTGATCACCATCCGGCTACCTTCACCCAGACGGGTCAGGAACATCTTCATCTGCATGGTCGTGGCGTTCTGCGCCTCATCCAGCACCACGAAGGCATTCGCAAGGGTACGCCCCCGCATGAAGGCCAGCGGCGCGATTTCGATCCGCTTTTCCTCGATCAGCTTGGCCAATTGCTTGCCGGGCAAAAAGTCGTTCAGCGCATCATACAGCGGCTGCATGTAGGGATCGACCTTGTCCTTCATATCGCCGGGCAGGTATCCCAGCTTCTCGCCCGCCTCGACCGCCGGACGGCTGAGGATGATGCGATCCACATGCCCGCCGATGAACATCGACACACCAACAGCAACGGCAAGATAAGTTTTACCCGTGCCTGCCGGCCCGATTCCAAAGGCCAGTTCATTGTTGAACAGCGACTGCACATAGGCTTTCTGCGCGTCTGTGCGGGGCTCGACCAGTTTCTTGCGAGTCTTGATCTCGACCGTGCCGCCCTTGAACATCTCAAGCTGATCGCCGTCGCGGCTGCCGGTTCCGGTCTCGGACCCGCCCATGCGCAACTCACGATCCACATCTGCGGCTTCAACCTCGCGCCCGCCTTCCAGACGTGTGTAAAGCGCCTGGAGCACCTCAATCGCCTGTTTCTGGGCATCATCGTCACCCATGACGACAAGCTGATTGCCACGGCGCACGATCTGAACCGATAGCTTGTTTTCGATGTCGGTCAGATTGCGGTCATATTCGCCGCAAAGGTCAATCAACAACCGGTTGTCTGGAAATTCAACAAACGCCTCACGCTGGGGCATTTCATCTTGCGGTGGGGTCAGGGCACCGATGGCCAATCCGTTCTCCTGTCTTGGCGTTTCACCCTGAGCGTGACAACAATTGCCGGTAGGTGCAAGCCACAGATTCAAATTTTCCGGATCAGATGACAATTCCGCCGATTGACTGTAATTTCAGCCAATCATCCCGGCATTCGACAGAGCACTCTCTGCAAATCAGAACGTATAAGTCAGACCAAACCGAAGACTGCGATACTCCGGCGTGGAACGGGTCGAGAATCCGTTGCCAAATTCGATATCCTCACCCTGAAACTGAACATATTCATATTCGCCGGTGATTGACCAATCGTCGTTCAGGTAATGCTCGGCCCCAATACTTAGCGAGAATCCATCCCGGCTGTCACTCTCCTGAAATGACTGTGTCGTTGCGCCGGTGGTGATGCTGTTTGTCGTTTCGATGTCGCCGCGCACATAGCCAGCGGACACAAAATAAAGGATGGAGCCGCTTTTGTTTGTCAGGCCATTGCGGAATCGGATGGACAACACGTCCGACACTTCGGACCCGCCGGTGACTGTCGTTCCACTGATCAGCGCGGTTGTTTCATCGTCAATCGAGCCGAACTCATACCCGATTTCAAGGCCGTAAACATAGTCGCGCCCGCCTTTGGCCGGAAGAACACCGCGCCATCCAGCCCGAACGCCGCCGAATGACCCGTTCAAGTCCAATTCGCCAATGGGAAACGTGCCGCCTGGTGTGGCCAAACCGAACTGATCCGTTCCGCCACTTGCGTATCCCGCCGTCAATCCCAGATAGAAAGCGCTAACGTCGCGATCAACCCGCTGCGGATCCAATACCGGAGGGTCTGACAAGGCGGCATCGGTATTGCCCGCAATCGCTGCCCCTGAGAGCCCCAAAAGCGAAACCATCACCGCCAAAACAAACTGCAAACAAAGCTTTGTTTTATTTCTTTCGACTACCACTCGCACCCTCCAAGGCCCAGACACTTTGCCCGCGTCAGTACACAACCCGAAAATTCAGAGGCTACAAATGTCGTAGGTCCCTAAAAAATCTGGCTTTTCTCGGAGCATAGAACGAAGCGATAAATCAAGCGTTAATTTTCAGTTCAAATTGACCCTTGGCGTTTTCATCACAGATAGCGCGCGTGTCAGACAAGCTCACCCGCCAGCGAATTCGCGCCCGACGAGGTGATGCGTACGTCTCGCAACTCTCCGATGGCCAAATCCGCGTCGGCCACGTGAACCGAATGAAGATACTCGGATTTTCCGACCATCTGCCCCGGTAGACGACCCGGCTTTTCAAACAAAACACGCACGTTTCGGCCCACCATCGCATCCTGAATTTCGCGTTGATGCCGGGTGATCACGGCCTGCAAGCGCTGTAGGCGATCATCCGCCACCTCGGGATCAACCTGAGACCGCTCGGCTGCCGGCGTTCCCGGACGGGTCGAATATTTGAACGAATACGCGTATCCGTATCTGACTTGCTCAACCAAATCCAATGTCGCCTGGAAATCCGCATCGGTTTCCTCGGGGAAGCCCACGATGAAGTCGCCTGACATCATGATATCCGGCCGTGCTTCGCGAATACGTTCGATCAGACGCAAATAGCTGTCTGCCGTATGGCTGCGATTCATCCGCTTCAGAATCCGGTCCGAGCCCGACTGAACCGGCAGATGCAAATAGGGCATCAGCTTGTCGCAGGTTCCGTGCGCCTCGATCAGGTCATCGGCCATGTCGTTGGGGTGCGACGTAGTGAACCGGATACGCTCCAGCCCGTCAACCTTGTTCAACTCCCAGATCAGCCTGGCCAGCGTCATGTCACCGTTGGGTCCGGCCCCGTGATAGGCGTTGACGTTCTGACCCAGCAAAGTGATCTCACGCACGCCGCGTTCGACCAGATCCCGCGCCTCACGGATGATGCGATCCGCCGGGCGGCTAACCTCGGCCCCGCGGGTATAGGGCACAACGCAGAAGGCACAGAACTTGTCGCAGCCTTCCTGAACGGTCAAAAACGCCGTCGGGCCACGCTTGGCTTTGGGCCGGTTCTTGAGCTTTTCGAACTTGTCTTCCTCGGGGAAGTCGGTGTCCAGCGCCTTGGCGCCCTCGCGGGTCTTGGCCTCCATCTCGGGCAGACGGTGGTAGCTTTGGGGCCCCACCACCAGATCGACCAGAGGCTGACGACGCATGATCTCTTCACCCTCGGCCTGTGCAACACAACCGGCCACACCGATCTTCAAATCGGGCTTTTCCGCTTTCAGCCCTTTGAAGCGACCCAACTCGGAATAGACCTTCTCAGCCGCCTTTTCGCGGATATGGCAGGTATTCAGCAGAATCATATCCGCGTCATCGGGGCTTTGGGTTTCCACATATCCCTGACCGCCCAGCGTTTCGGCCATACGCTCGCTGTCATAGACGTTCATCTGGCAACCATAGGTCTTGATGTACAGCTTTTTGGGTTCCGACATGGGTAAGGCCTTTGCGTTCGCGGGATCGGCGTCGTCTATACCTTACGAACGCCGCTTGCAATGCCCGCGCGATTACCCGATTTTGGCCCGAAACGCCAGCAAGACGAGCGCGAACAGGCCATGCAATACGACTCGGTGAATTCCTTTCTGCGATCTGGTATACCCACGCTGTCAAAAGGCCCAATTGCTCTGATCTTTGCCGAGGATGAGGTCGAGGTCGAAAGCACGATCCGTCACCACCTGAACCTCGGCTTCGCTGCGCTGGTAGCCTTCATGCCCACCGAATTCACTTTGTCCGACGATCTGGCCGAGCGCATACACCGTGTCACTTTGACCTGCGCCCCGCGCACAGTCGTCTTCGACACGATCAATACTATGATCGCATCGGCCCCGACGCGTTGGATGTATTATTGCTACAACGCCGAATACCTGTTCTTCCCCTTCTGCGAGACCCGCACCATCGGCGAGATGCTGGCCTTTCACACCGAAGAACGCCGTGATGCAATGTTGACCCACGTGGTCGACCTCTATGCTGACGATCTGGCGGCTTTCCCCAACGGGGTTGCTCCGGATCGCGCGATGCTGGACCGAAGCGGGTACTACGCACACACCCGCCACACGCCCGACGGCCACCCGGTTGAACGGCAGTTGGACATGTCAGGGGGGCTGCGCTGGCG
Source organism: Ruegeria lacuscaerulensis (assembly GCF_013034685.1). GTDB lineage: Bacteria > Pseudomonadota > Alphaproteobacteria > Rhodobacterales > Rhodobacteraceae > Ruegeria > Ruegeria lacuscaerulensis_B. The sequence continues at coordinate 817,214 of NZ_WQGO01000001.1, forward strand.
GTTTGAAGATCACATTCCTTATGAACGCCGCCGCATCGACCGGATTGGTCTGTTCAAATCCCGCAAGGGCCTGACGCTCCGGTCAGATCACACGTTCAACACACAGGAATACAACACCTATTCCTGCCCCTGGCATCATAACCTGACGGCTGCGATCTGTTCCTTCCGTGCGGCAAAGGCTCTGAAATCAAACGCAGGATCGACCTTTGAAATCCCAAGTTTTCAATGGCGCAACTCGGTCGCGTTCGAATGGACCTCAAACCAGTTGCTGGACCTGGGCCTGATCGAACCGGGACAATGGTTCTGATCCGCCCTTCATCTGGCCAAAAATATCCCGGGGGAGGTGCGGCCCCGCCGCGCCGGGCGCAGAGCCCCCTATCGCGGCCACACCATCGGAAACCAATCCTCGCGCAGGCGCTGCCCCGGCACCATGTCATGGCCCGGAAACGGGGGTGAGGTGCGGCCGGGTCGCTCCACATAGCGCGCATCATCCCCCACCAACCGCAACGAAAACGCGCGGCGGCGACTGTCTGAGTGATTCCCGCGTGCGCCGTGCAATGTGCGATAGTTGAAAGCTACCGCGTCGCCCGGCTGCATTTCGAATTCGACCACATTCATCCCTTCGGTGTCCGGGTCAGGTACAGGGATGTACTGGCCCTCATCCGCAAAGAACCCCTCCTCAGACACCCAGCGGGTCGGCAACACCTCTTTCTCCCACCGATGCGATCCGGCCACGCAGCGCAAGGTGGCCTGTGACACCGAGTCCAGCGGGGACCAAAAGCTGATCGTCTGCCGACCTTCGACAAAGTAATACGGACCATCCTGATGCCAGGGCGTCGCCATCGAGGTCCCCGGCTCTTTCACCAGTACATGATCGTGAAACACTTGCACGGTCTGCGATTGCATAAGATCCGCCGCGACCTCGGCCGCCGGAGAGTTGTGGACTACGTCCTGAAACTGCTCGATTCGCGACCAGTTGCAGTAGTCGTCAAAGAACAGTCCCGTTTCGCCCTGTTTCTTGTTGTCCGAGGCATATGGACCGGGATCCGCCATATTCGCTGCTACTCCGTCGCGCAGGCGATCAACGTAGTCGGCAAACAGCCCCCTGATCAGCACGACGCCGTCACGCTGATAAGTGTCGATCATGTCTTGCGTCACAAGGGAGTGGGTCATGTTCGTCTCCGAGCCGGTTGTGCGATGATCTGCGCATGGCATTGCACTCTGTTCAAGTCATATCTTTTGAAGGTAGATATAAAGTCATGTTATATCTTTCTCTACGACAGTACGAATATGTCTGCGCCATCGGTCGACATGGGGGCCTGTCGGCGGCAGCGCAGCATCTGAATGTGTCCCAACCCGCTCTGTCCAACGCCCTGACACGGGTCGAAGAACAAGTGGGCCACCCACTATTCACCCGCAAACGCGGCGCAGCCATGAGCCTGACCCCACAAGGGCGCAGGTTCATCGAACAGGCCGAGGCCCTGCTGGCCCGCGCAGCGCAACTGGAAAACTCATCTGCCGAGGGACCTGCGGCGGCGCGCCTGCGCTTGGGATGTTTCGAAGATCTTGCGCCGTTCTTGCTGGCGCGCGCTTTGCGCCTGTTGCGCAGGGAACTCCCAGATGTCGCTGTGACCTACCGCGTGGCGGATTTACAGGGCCTAGTCTCGGGCCTGGTTCAGGGGGAAATCGACTTGGCATTCACCTACGGCCTGACTTTGGATGCTGGCTTCTCGACGACGCAGTTGTTTGCAAATTCCCCGAACGCGGTGATGTCTCCGGATCACCCGCTTGCGGGGCGGGAACACGTCTTGTTAAGTGACGTGGCCGCCTATCCCTTGATCCTGTCGGATGAAGGGCTTTCGGCACAACATTTTCTCAATCTCTTCCGCTCAGCCGGACAGACCCCAAAGGTTGCCCACCGAGCAGCATCGCTGGAAATTCAACGCAGCTTTGCGGCGCATAAAGAAGGGGTTGCGATGACTTATGCCAACATCCCAGCCCCGCTCAGCTACGACGGAACGCCGCTGGTCAGCCTGCCCGTCACTGACCAGATCGCGCGCGAGCCGGTTGTGCTGGCGCGGCACGGTACGGGACCGCTGGATGCGCTTACCGAACGGGCGCAACAGGTCCTGGCTGAATTATCGACGTAAGGTTATTTCTTCCGCAGACGGATCACTACATCGACCGACGCGATTTCGACCCCCTCAGGCGCGTCAGGCAGGCGCTGAATCACCAACTGGTCCGACGGCGCATCGCTCAGGCGGCCTTCGTCTTCCCAGAAGAAATGCGGATGGTCATGGGTGTTGGTGTCGAAATAGCTTTTTGAACCGTCCACGGTGATTTCCTGCAACACCCCGGCCTCGCAGAACGCGCGCAGCGTGTTGTAGACCGTCGCCAAAGACACAGCATCGCCGTTCTTTTTGGCCGATTCAAACAGGCTTTCCGCGGTGACATGACGATGATTTCCGTCACCCACCAAAAGCTCCGCCAGGGCCACGCGCTGACGTGTCGGGCGCAATCCGGCGTGAACCAACCAATTAGTGGCTATGCTCTGGCTTTCTGGTGTCATGAATCCGATACCGATTTGTTGCTTGTGTATATATAAGTGCTGAGGCCTAGGAATTTCAAATGAAATTCATTCGCAAGAACAGACGGAACTGGTCATGATGTATGTCACCGCTCTTGCAGGACCTTGCATACGGGTGCTAGACGAGGCCAGATTAGATAAACGGACCCCTGGCAGGAGAGGCGGCAAGAATGGCCCAATTCCCGAGCAGCTTTGACAAGGATGATCTGCTGAAATGCGCCCGTGGCGAATTATTCGGCCCCGGTAACGCGCAGTTGCCCGCCCCGCCGATGCTGATGATGGACCGGATTACCGATATCTCAGCCGATGGTGGAGCCCATGGCAAAGGTCATGTTTTGGCGGAATTCGACATTACTCCGGACCTGTGGTTCTTTGACTGCCACTTCCCCGGCAACCCGATTATGCCCGGTTGTCTGGGGCTGGATGGCCTGTGGCAGCTGACCGGCTTTAACCTGGGCTGGCGCGGCTGGCAGGGGCGTGGCATGGCTGTTGGCGTGGGCGAGGTCAAGCTGACCGGCATGGTCCGCCCCGACCGCAAGATGCTGACTTACAAAATTGATTTCAAAAAAGCGATCCAGACGCGCCGCCTGACCATGGGTGTGGCGGATGGTATCGTCGAAGCGGACGGTGAAATGATTTACGACGTCAAGGACATGAAAGTCGTCCTGTCCGAAGCCTGAGCCTGATCGGCCCGAAATAAGGAGCACGCATATGCGTCGAGTAGTTGTCACCGGTTTGGGGATTGTCTCCTCCATCGGGAACAATGCCCAAGAGGTTCTGGCCTCACTCAAAGCTGGCAAATCCGGCATTGAGGCCAATGAGCAGATGGTCGAACACGGTTTCCGCAGCCAGATTGCCGGCTCGCTGAAGATCGACGTGACCGAGCATGTGGACAAGCGTACCTTGCGTTTCATGGGTCCCGGTGCGGCTTATGCCCATATCGCGATGAGTCAGGCGATCGCAGATTCCGGTCTGACCGAAGATCAGGTGGTGAACCCGCGCACAGGTCTGGTGGCCGGCTCGGGTGGCCCCTCGACCAGTGCGATGCTGACTGCGCATCAAACCGTGCTGAAGAACGGCGCAACCAAGCGGATCGGGCCGTTTGCGGTGCCGAAATGCATGTGCTCGACCATCTCGGCGAACCTTGCGACGGCGTTCAAGATCAAGGGCATCAACTATTCGATTACATCGGCCTGCTCGACCTCGCTGCATTGCATCGGCAACGCGGCGGAACAGATCATGCTGGGCAAGCAGGACGTGATGTTTGCAGGCGGCGGAGAAGAGCTGGACTGGACGCTGTCCTGCCTGTTCGACGCGATGGGCGCAATGTCATCGAAATACAACGACACGCCGGACAAAGCCTCGCGCGCCTTTGACCAGAATCGCGACGGGTTCGTGATTTCCGGTGGCGGCGGGATCGTCGTGCTTGAGGATCTGGATCACGCTTTGGCACGCGGTGCCAAGATCTATGCCGAAGTGACCGGCTATGCCGCCACCTCGGACGGCCATGACATGGTGGCCCCTTCGGGTGAAGGCGGCGAACGCGCGATGCGTCTGGCACTGTCCACACTACCCGAAGGCCGCAAGGTTGGATACATCAACGCCCACGGAACCTCGACCCCGGTCGGCGATGTGGGCGAGGTTGAAGCCGTACGCCGCATCTTTGGCGAAGGCAACGTGCCGCCGATTTCTTCGACCAAGTCGATGACCGGCCACGCGCAAGGTGCCGCAGGCGCATTGGAGGCGATCTTCTGCCTGCTGATGCTGGACAATGATTTCATTACACCGTCGATCAATGTCGAAACGCTCGCCGAAGGCATCCAGCCCGGTGAAATTGCAACGCAGGTCGTTGAAAATGCGGGGCTCGACTCGGTGATGACCAACAGCTTCGGCTTTGGCGGCACCAACGGATCCATGGTTCTTTCAAAGTATAACGGGTGAATGTGATGTCGGATCTTCTTAAAGGCAAACGCGGCCTGATCATGGGCGTGGCGAACGACCGCTCGATCGCGTGGGGTATCGCCAAAGCCATGCACGAGGCCGGTGCCGAACTGGCATTCACCTATCAGGGCGAGGCTTTTGGTAAACGGCTGGAGCCGCTGGCCCAGAGCCTCGGCAGCGACTTCATGGTCGACGCCGATGTCACCGATGACGACTCGCTGGACCGAGCGTTCGGCGAGCTGGGCGAACGCTGGCCCACCATTGATTTCGTGGTTCATGCGATTGCCTATTCGGACAAGTCGGAACTGACCGGCCGCTTCCTGAACACGACGCGGGCGAATTTCAAACACTCGATGGACGTGTCGGCCTATTCCTTCATCGAGGTCGCGCGCCGCGCCTATCCGATGATGAAAGACAATGGTGGCACGCTGCTGACGCTGACATATCAGGGTTCGAACCGCGTGGTTCCGAACTACAACGTGATGGGTGTGGCCAAGGCGGCGCTGGAATCGGCGACGCGCTATCTGGCCAATGATCTTGGCCCCGAAGGCATTCGCGTCAACGCCATCTCGCCCGGTCCGATGAAAACGCTGGCCGGTGCGGCCATCGGTGGCGCACGCAAGACCTACAAGTTCTGCGACCAGAACGCGCCCATGCGTTCGAACGCTACGCTTGAGGCCGTAGGCGGCACCGCTGTTTATTTGGCATCCGAGGCCGGGGCATGCACCTCGGGCGAGATCATCAAGGTAGATGGTGGCTTCCACGTTCTGGGCATGCCGCAGCCTGACTTTATGTGACCCCAATTTTCCCCGCCGGTGCCCAGATTTGACCATCTTTCACCGGCAGGGATACGGGTATGAGCAAAGCTGAACATATCGCGGCAAGCACCGCGCGCACGTCCCGATCCCGTCGCAAGTCTGGATTTCTGGGTGCGCGAGGGCGCATAGCCCTGCTGGGCCTGACCACAATACTGATGCTGTTTGTGTATTTGACCCAGCCGCAGGTCAGAACCGCAGTCGCATCCTGGACCAGCCTGCTGACAGGCTGATCCGCATCGGCGCGGGGTCAGTTGATCGACACCACCTCGATATCAAACACGAGATCCTGACCGGCCAAAGGATGGTTGGCGTCCAGTGTCACTGTTGCCTCATCCGCTTCGACCACCGTCACCGGCATAACCTGTCCGTCGGGTGCCTGCATTTGCAGACGTGAACCGGGCTCCAGCGGGATATCATCGGGGATGCCTTCGCGCGGGATGCTCTGCCGCATTTCCGGATTGATCGGCCCATAGGCGTCGACGCAGGCAATCTCGACCTTCTTCTTCTCGCCCACTGTCAGGCCGGGCATGGCACTGTCGAGTCCCGGAATGATCTGCCCCGAGCCGACCACGAATTCCAGCGGATCGCGCCCGTCCGAGCTGTCAAATACGTTCCCGTCCAGCAACGTCCCCGTATAGTGAATGCGAACCGTGTCGCCCTGTTTGATAGCGGTCATTCTGGCCTCCGGCCGTTAAAGAGTTGAGCGACCAACCCTAGAGTGTGACACGCCATTGTAAACCCGTTCCTCTTTTGCCAACCTGCGCCCCAGGGATGGAGGGATCAGATGCCGATCAAAACATGTATCTTCGACGCTTACGGGACGCTGTTTGACGTAGCCGCCGCCGCACGACAGGCCGCAGCCGAGCCGGAGTTTGAAGCACTGGGGCAGAAATGGCCCGAACTGGCCAATTACTGGCGCCTGAAGCAGTTGCAATATACTTGGCTGCGCGCGGTCTCGGACGCACATGCGGATTTCTGGGATGTCACGCAGGACGCGTTGGATTGGGCTTTGGAGGCCACCGGTCTGGATGGCGATGCAAAACTACGGCAACGTCTGCTCGACCTCTATTGGGAGTTGCAGGCCTACCCCGAAGTGCCCCAGATGCTGCAAGCGCTCAAGGCCGGAGGATTGCAGACCGCGATTCTGTCGAACGGCTCGCCGCCGATGTTGGACGGTGCGGTGCAATCTGCGGGGATTGGCGATGTGCTTGACGATGTCCTGTCGGTCGAAAGCGTCGGCGTCTTCAAACCCCATGTGCGCGTCTACGATCTGGTGCAGAAACGGTTCGGCGGCGAACGGGGCGAGATTTTGTTCGTGAGTTCAAACGGCTGGGACGCCGCAGGCGCCAGTGGCTATGGTTTTACCACCGCATGGGTCAACCGCGCGCAAGAACCGATGGACCGCTTGCCCTGGAGGCCCGCGCATGTATTGTCCGACCTGACGACGATCCCTCAACTTGCTGGGCTGGAATGACATTTTTTACAACAACAGATGGAAAGAACCTGTATTTCGAAGAAAACGGATCAGGTTCGCCCGTCCTTTGCCTTGCAGGGCTGACACGTAATACCCAGGACTTCTCGTTTCTGACACCGCATATGGCAGATCATCGGATGATTGCGATGGACTACCGAGGGCGCGGCCAGTCGGAATATGACACCGACCACGGCAACTATAACGTTCTGCGCGAAGCCCATGACGCGATCGAATTGCTGGACCATCTTGAGCTTGAGCGGGTTTCGGTGATCGGCACTTCGCGCGGCGGGTTGATAGCCATGGCGCTGGCCGCCAGTCACCCCGAGCGTTTGGCCTCGGTCGTGCTGAACGATATCGGGCCGGTTATCGACACGTCTGGGATTGCCAAAATCATGGGCTATGTCGGCAAAAAGCCGGTTTCCAAAACCTATGATGAAGCAGCTCTTGCCCTGCAGCATATGATGGCCGAACAATTCCCCGGAGTTCCGCTGGAGCGATGGCGGAAAATGGCTGAATTCCAGAACCAGGAAACCGAACAGGGCCTTTCTTTGCGCTATGATCTGGGGTTGCGCACCGCCTTGCTGGAACAGGCCGCCGCAGGGGCGATCCCGGATATGTGGCTGTTTTTTGAGGCTTTGCGCGATATTCCAACCGGCGTCATTCGGGGTGCCAATTCCGATGTTCTTGGCAAGGACACTCTGGCCGAGATGCATAGACGTCATCCCGGCCTCGTCTCAGTCGAAGTCCCTGACCGGGGCCACGCGCCCTTTCTGGACGAACCGCAATCCCTGGATTTGATCCGCAACGTATTGGACGCCGTATGAGCACATTGCAAATGATTGAAGCGGCCGCCGACCGGTTGCGGGGCCATGTGCGGGAAACACCGATCCTGACCTCCCCGTTTCTGGACGAGATTGCGGGCCGCCGGGTGCTAGTTAAACCCGAATGCCTGCAACATACCGGCAGTTTCAAGTTTCGCGGGGCATGGTCGGCGATCTCTGCACTCAGCGAAGCCGAGCGCAATCGTGGCGTGATCGCCTTTTCTTCGGGTAATCACGCGCAGGGCGTGGCCCACGCCGCGACCCGTCACGGCATCGCGTCGGTGATCATCATGCCGTCAGACGCGCCCCAGTTGAAAATCAACAACACCCGCGCTCTGGGCGGTGAGGTGGTTCTGTACGAGCGCGCCACGGAAAGCCGCGAAGAAATTGGCGAGGCTTTGGCCGCCGAGCGTGGCCTGACCCTGATCCGCCCCTATGACGAACCGCAAGTGATTGCCGGGCAAGGCACCACTGGTCTGGAGATCGCCCGGCAAGCTGCGGATTTGGGCGTGAAACACGCAGATGTGCTGGTGTGCTGCGGTGGCGGCGGGCTGACCTCGGGCATTGCGCTGGCGCTTGAAGAACACGCTCCCGGTCTGCGCCCCCGCCCCTGCGAACCCGAGGGGTTTGACGACGTGAAACGCTCTTTGGAGACGGGGCAAATCCAAAGCAACGCGGCAACCAGCGGCAATATCTGCGACGCTATCCTGACTCCGCAACCGGGGGACATCACCTTCCCCATCCTCAACCGCCTGTGCGGCCCCGGCCTGTCTGTGTCCGAAGATGAAGCCATGCACGCCATGGCGCTGGCCTTCTTGCGCCTCAAGATTGTTCTGGAACCGGGCGGAGCGGTATCGCTGGCCTCGGCCCTGTTTCGGCGCGACGAGATCGAGGGTGATGCGGTGATCGTCGTCGCCTCGGGCGGCAACACAGACCCGGATGTCTTTGTCAAAGCGCTGGAGTTCCTGACCTGACAAATCCTGCGCAATTTGGGTATTAGTCGGCGCCAGATGAGATGAACGGGGAAACAGTAATGCAGATCGCTGATCTTGGGGATGTCCAGCTTCACTACCGGATTGACGGCGATCCCAATGGGGTGCCGGTGGTGTTCGCGAACTCACTGGGCACCGATATGCGCCTGTGGGACGCCGTGCTGCCCCATCTGCCCGCTGGTCTGCGGATCATTCGGTATGACAAACGCGGGCACGGCCTGTCGTCGTGCCCAACGGGTCCCTATTCGATGGGGGCGCTGGTGCGGGATGCCGAAGCGTTGCTAGATCTTCTGAATGTACGCGACTGCGTGTTTGTGGGCCTGTCTATCGGTGGGCTGATTGCGCAAGGCTTGGCCGTTAAACGCATGGATCAGGTGCGCGCACTGGTGCTGTCGAACACGGCGGCCAAGATCGGCACGCCCACCATGTGGCAGGACCGGATCGACGCCATCCGCAAGGATGGGATCGAGGCGCTGGCCGACGCCACGATGGAGCGCTGGTTCTCGCGCGCGTTTCGCACCACGCCTGATATGCTGCTTTGGCGAAACATGATGGAACGCCAGCCTGCCGAAGGATATATTGGGTGTTGTGCGGCCATTTCGGGCACGGATTTTTTCACCCCCACAAGCGGCTTGCGCCTGCCCACGTTGGGCATTGCGGGCAGCGAGGATGGCTCGACCCCGCCCGATCTGGTGCGCGAGACCATCGAGTTGATCCCCGGATCGAAGTTCGAGTTGATGCGCAGGGCCGGTCATTTGCCCTGCGTCGAGCAGCCCGAAGAATATGCAAACCTGCTGCACCGTTTCCTGACCGATATCGGTCATATTTGAAGGAGGGAGACATGGCGGATTTTCTGTTGGTTCACGGCTCCTGCCACGGCGCGTGGTGCTGGCGCGATCTGATCCCGGCGCTTCAGGCTTTGGGGCACACGGCCCGCGCGATCGACATGCCCAGCCATGGCTCGGATCCGACGCCGGTCGCGCAGGTCACATTGGCCGGGTGCCGGGATGCGGTGTTGGGCGCCTCGACCCCCGAAACGATCATCGTCGGACATTCCTGGGGCGGCTACCCGATCAGCGCCGCGGCCGAGGCCGATCCTTCCGCCATGAAGGCGCTGGTATATCTGTGCGCCTATGTGCCCAAAGATGGCATGTCGATGGTCGAGATGCGCCGCCAATCGCCGCGCCAGACCATCGCTGACGCGGTCGACAAATCCGCGGATGGCCTGTCGTACACCGTAAAACCCGATTGCGTCCAAGAGCTGTTCTATCACGATTGCCCACCTGCCACCGTGCGAAATGCTCTGGCGCGTCTGTGCCCGCAACCCATCGCGCCGCAGGACACGCCTCTGCCCCTCACCGACAGGTGGGATCAAGTTCCAAGGGCTTATATCCGCGCGACCGACGACCGCACCATTCCCCCAGAATATCAGGCACAAATGAGCCTGTCGGTGCCGCCAGATATGCGCTTTAACATCGACAGTTCGCACTCTCCGTTCTTCTCGCAGCCTGACACATTGGCCGGAATTCTGAACGCCATCGCCGAACAAACCTTTCCATCCGGTCGTCCGTGTTGACGCTTTTCGTCCAATCACCGAGGGACCAGCGCCCGCCGGACCACTTGGGTGATTGCTGACGATGCGCCTGCCCTTCCTCTTTGTCCTGCTGACCGTGATGATCGACGCGATGGGCATCGGCCTTGTTCTGCCAATCATGCCCGAGCTCATTGTCGAGGTTCAGGGCGGCACCCTCGCAAGCGCCGCTATCTGGGGCGGCGTGCTCAGCACAACATTCGCGGCCATGCAATTTGTATTCGGCCCGATCTTGGGCAACCTCTCGGACGCGTATGGGCGGCGGGTCGTTTTGCTGGTCTCGCTGTTCGTGATGGCGCTGGACTATGTCGTGATGGCACTGGCGGGCAGCATTTGGCTCTTGCTGATTGGGCGCCTTGTCGGAGGTATCACAGCAGCCACCCATGCCACCGCTGCCGCCTTCATGGCCGATGTCTCGAAACCGAAAGACAAGGCAGCCAATTTCGGCCTGCTGGGCGCGGCTTTTGGCATCGGCTTTGTCCTTGGCCCCGTAATCGGTGGATTGCTCAGCGAATACGGAACCCGCGCGCCCTTCTGGGCTGCCGCTGGGCTTTCAACCCTCGCATTCGCCATCGGTGTCTTTGTCATGCCCGAGACTGTCACCGACAAAACCCGCCGCACGTTCAGCCTGCGTCGCGCCAACCCGGTCAACTCTTTGCGCGCCATAGCCAGCCTGCCCGGAATTCGCCCGATGTTGTGGGTTTATTTCCTCTATTCTGTGTCGATCTACGTCTATCCGGCGATCTGGGCCTATTTTACCACTGAACGCTTTGGCTGGTCGCCGCAGATGATTGGCCTGTCGCTGGGCGTCTACGGTATCGGAATGGCTGCGGTTCAGGGCGGGTTGATCCGACCGGCCACGCGGTATTTCGGCGAGCGCAGGACCATCATCTTCGGTATGGGGTTCGAGATCGTCAGCTTTATCATTCTGGGGTTTCTGACCAACGGCTTCATCGCCCTGATGCTGATCCCGATCACCGCCATTGGTGCAATCGTCACCCCGGCGTTGCAAGCGATGACTTCCCGCGCCACCCCGGATTCCCAGCAAGGCGAATTACAGGGCGTCCTCACCTCACTGCATGCCTTGTCGATGGTCCTATCGCCTTTGGTGATGACCAGCGTCTTTGCGCAGTTTGCGCGCCCGGATGCCGTGCTCTATCTGCCGGGGGCACCGTTTTTACTGGCCATGCTGTTGATGGTTGTGGGCTTTGTCCTTTTCTTCCGGTCACCTAAGGTCATGACCTGACAACGACACTTTTGTGACGGTTTCCGCCTTGCGTCGCGCGCCCGTCCGCGTCACCGTGACTTGAAAAGGACGAGGGCAAACCATGCAAACCATCAAAGCCGCCGTATGCCGGGCGTTTAACGAACCTCTGGTCATCGAGGACGTGCAACTGGCACCACCGGGAACGGGCGAGGTCGAAGTGACCCTGGATGCGGTGGCGATCTGTCACTCGGACATCTCTTACGCCAGCGGCGCATGGGGCGGGTTCCTGCCTGCGGTCTATGGGCACGAGGCCGCAGGTGTGATCTCCGCCTTGGGCGCTGCAACCGACGGGTTTCAGGTCGGGGATCCGGTCGTGGTCACTCTGATCCGCGCCTGCGGGTCCTGCCCGTCCTGCGCGGGTGGGCAACCGACCATTTGCGAAACGCCCTATAACACAGTGAAGGGGCCCCTGCGGACCTCGGACGGTGAACCGCTGGATCAGGCTATGGCCTGTGGTGCCTTTGCCGAAAAGGTCGTCGTCAGCCATCGGCAAATCGTGAAAATCCCCGAAACCATGCCCAAGGACGTTGCCAGCCTGCTGTCCTGCGGTGTGATCACCGGAGTCGGGGCTGCCGTCAACGCCGCTGGTTTGCGGGCCGGTCAGGACGTTGTTGTGATCGGCGCGGGCGGGGTGGGCCTGAACGCAATTCAAGGCGCTCGTATAGCCGGGGCCCGCCGTATCGTGGCCGTCGACATGACCGAAGAGAAGCTTGAGATCGCGCAGGAATTCGGCGCGACCCATGGCGTTCTGGCAACGGCCAAAGCCCCTTGGAAGGAATCCTACAAGGCTTTGGGCGGGCGCGGCGCGGATGCGGTACTGATTACCGTCGGCGCCATCCCGGCCTATGATCAAGCCCCGCGCTATCTGGGACGCGGCGGCAAGGCGATCATGATCGGGATGCCGCATTCCGGGGATATGTCGACCTATGAACCGGTTATGCTAGCCGCTTTGGGCCAAGGCGTGATCGGGTCGAAAATGGGCGATGTGGTCATTCAGCGGGATATCCCGTGGATGATCGACCTCTATGAACAAGGGCGGCTGAAACTGGATGAGCTGATCTCGGGCCGCTGGTCGCTGGATCAAATCAACGAGGCCATTGCCGACACCAAGACCGGATCGGCCAAACGCAACGTGATCCTGTTTGACCGAGGCTAGCCGCGCATGAAACTGCAAGATCTCGACATCATCGTCACCGCCCCGCCTGCGCCGGGCTGGGGCGGGCGCTATTGGATATTGGTAAAGCTCACAACGGATACCGGGATCACAGGTTGGGGGGAATGCTATGCCTCCTCCGTCGGGCCCGAGGCGATGCGCCATGTCATCCGCGACGTGTTCGAGCGGCACATGCTGGGCGAGAACCCCGAGAATATCGAACTCATGTTCCGCCGCGCCTATTCCAGCGGCTTCACGCAGCGCCCCGACCTGACGGTGATGGGCGCGTTTTCGGGGCTCGAGATCGCCTGCTGGGACATTCTGGGCAAAGATCGCGACCGCCCGGTCTATGCCTTGCTTGGCGGGCTTATGAATGAACGCATTCGCGCTTATACGTACCTCTATCCCCTGCCCCAGCATAATCTGACCGACTTCTGGACCTCACCCGAACAGGCCGGAGAATGCGCGGCCGAGATGGTGCGGCGCGGCTTTACAGCCGTCAAATTCGACCCCGCCGGGCCCTACACGATCCGGGGCGGGCACATGCCCGCGATGTCCGATATCTCAATGTCCGTGGCCTTTTGCAAAGCGATCCGCGAGGCGGTTGGCGACAAGGCCGACCTGTTGTTCGGAACCCACGGCCAGTTCAACACCGCAGGCGCGATCCGTTTGGGACAAGCGCTGGAGCCGTATTCTCCGCTATGGTTCGAAGAACCGACACCGCCCGACATGATAGAGGACATGGCCCGCGTCGCCCGCAATGTCCGCATCCCGGTGGCAACCGGTGAACGGATGACGACCAAGGCCGAATTCGGCGCGGTTCTGCGCGCGGGCGCGGCTGAGATCCTGCAACCTGCCTTGGGACGTGCGGGCGGGATATGGGAGATGAAGAAGGTCGCCGCCATGGCCGAGGTCTTCAACGCCCAGATGGCACCGCATCTTTATGCCGGGCCGATCGAGTGGGCCGCGAATATCCATCTGGCGGCCTCGATCCCGAACCTGCTTCTGCTTGAGACAATCGAAACCCCGTTCCACGACGCCCTGATCAAGGGCAGCCTTCGGGTTGAGGACGGGTTTGTCACCGCGCCCACCGCGCCGGGGTTGGGAATTGAAGTAGACGAGGAACTGGCCCGCGCGCATCCCTTTGACGGAACGGGTCTGCATTTACAGATGCAGGAAGAACCTTGCGACTATGTCAACGGAAATGCGTTTCAGGGCGGCGCGCCTGCAACCGAGGGGTGACAAACCGCAGGGTTTTGCGGCATATTGCATGAACCCCCTAGTTTCAGACAGGCCACCCATGACACTCATGGAAAACGACACTCAAACGGCAGATGATGCCGCAACAGATATGAAGGAAAGCGCCGCGCAGGCGGCGGCTTTTCTCAAAGCTCTGGCCCATGAAGGCCGACTGATGATCCTGTGCCATTTGGGAACGGGCGAAAAATCGGTGGGTGAGCTGGAAAGGCTGCTGGAAATCCGTCAGGCCGCCGTCAGCCAGATGCTGGCGCGTTTACGGGCCGAAGGGCTGGTTTCAACCCGGCGCGATGGCAAGACGATCTATTACTCGGTGAAAGACGGCAATACCGAGCAGGTGATCGGCCTGCTTTACGATCTGTTCTGCAAGCCGCAGGATTAGGCCGTTTCGGGTTCCACCTGAATCACTCTGCGACACGAATGTCCCGAGAACGTCGCAGGCGTGGCAGGGTATTCGTGTCTCAAGTTAAACCCGAAGCGCTTTAGTTCGACACGTAGCCCGCAATCACCTGCATCAGCTTAAACGCCGTCGCGGCGTCATTTTCCACAACGGCCAGGAATTCCTCTTCGCCCACGCGCAGACAGGACAGTTCGGTCTCGGCGATCATGCTCAGCGCGCGCGGTTCTTTGCGGATCAGTCCCAGTTCGCCCACCAACGCCCCTGCGCCTACAGTGGTGATCAACTGATCCGGTCCGTCAGGCTGCGGCAGGTACAGCCCAGCCTCGCCTTCCAGAACGACATAGGCCCCGTCGGTAGGCTGGTCATCTTTGAGGAAAACAATCTCGCCCGGTTTGGCGTCGAACCAGCGGGCACCAAATGCCAGCAGGCGCAGCTGGCGACGGTCGAGGCCAGAAAACAGCGGCGTCTGCTCCAACGCGCGCAGTTTGCGCGCGAGGTCGGCCGATGCAGCACTGTCTTCTTCCACGTCCGCCGGTCCTTCGTCTGAAACCACCCGACCTTGCCGTATTTCGACAAACATGTCGAATACGCCGGGGTTGTCGAACTGGTCGTTCAGATAGATGACAGTCGTCTCGGGAAGCAGCGATCGCAGGTTCTTATAGACAGCAACCTGCGTGGACATGTCATAGCTGGCGAGCGCACTATCGAGGATCAAGATATCGGGTTTCTTGATCGTCGCACGGGTAAAGGAAAGCGGTTCGGCAAAAACCGCAGGCAAGTTCTGCCCGCCCAACGCCACCGGCACGTCATATATCAGCTCGACCACCAAAGGCCGTGCGCCGTTCTGATCCAGCACATCCACGATCAGCTTGCGCACCTCGTCCGAGCGCGCGCCACCGATCTGGCTGACTTTTCCGAACAGCGCATTCTCCATCACCGTCAAGCCCGGTGCAAAAGCGTCTGCGTCCAGTGGCACAAACACATCGTGCAGCGTTTCCAGCAGCTTTTGCGAATGGCTGTGGCGCAGTTCCAGAATCCGATCTTTCAGCTCATCGGTGAACGCAGGCCCGATCTGCTCGGCCGAGATCACAACCGGCACGGCCAGAAGCGTGGCAAGCTGTTCATCATCCAGACCCGACACGCCTTCGTCCCGCGTGCGCTCCAAAAGTTCGATGGCCTTTTCATAGGTTTGCGCCTCAAGCCCAAGCTTTCGGAACAAGGGGTGATCGGTTCCGTCCAGACCGAAAATCTGACGCAGCATTTCGATCACGTCGCGGGTCAGATGCACCAGCGTTTCATCCAGTCCCAATTCCCGAAGCTGGCCAAGGAAAACGGTCTGCTGTGCCAACAGGGCCTGCGTCACCGGAACGCGCGGGGTGGCAAACAGCAGGTTCTCGGCCACCGGCAGGGCCGCGTTGTAGCAGCAGCGATCAAAGACCAGCGCCTGTTGCTCCAGCCCGGCATCACGCACGGCCTGCTGCACCACCGGGCGCAGCTCAATCAGTTTTCCCGCCAGATTTTGGTGCGTGTCCGGATCAAACGCCTGTTCCGCCCCGCGCTGGAACAACGCCCCACCCGAGCCCATCCCGTCAATCAGGTGCAACCACCAGTCGCGTAGCGCCTCGGGGCTGTCCAGATCCGCACGCGACGGGTCCAGCCATTGGGCCTGCAACGGGTCATCGCTGTTGCCCGCCCGTCGAGTTTCGGCAAATCCGGGATCGTCTGTGGACGCGCTTAGCGGTTTGAACCGGATCGGCATCATTACGTTGTCGCCCAGCGTGCCCTGAAACATCACCGGGCGAGACGAAGCATAGCCGATACGCGCCGCGACGACCCCCTGATGCAGGCTCGCAATATCCTGTGTCCCTATCGACACTCGCCCGGCACTGGGCAGCATCTCGCGCGTCAGCAGCTCGGCAATGGCGCGGCGATCTTCCTCGCTGGGTGCCGCGATCCCGATAGTCTTACCCGCCGGAAAGCTGAGGTTCAGATCATCCAGCACCTGATTGCCGTCCATATCCCGGACCGAGACATGATCCAGCACGATATCGCCCCGCAGACGCGGTTGTTTTTCGGGCTCACCCTCGAACAGCTTTTCGTCCAGCATGCCCGGTGGGGCAAATCGCTCGACGACCACCTCCCATCTCAGCGACATGTCCTGAGTCTGGTTGTAGTAGGTCAGCAATTCCTTCCAGGGCGAGCTGAGGTCCTTATACGCCGCCAGCGCCGCCACCAGCGCCCCCAGCGAGACCGAACCCTGAAGTACCAGCAAACCACCGACCAGATAGAACATGAACGGGGTCAGTTGCGAGATGAAGTTGTTGATGAACTTCATAAAGAACTTTTTCTGGTAGATCTCGAACCGGATACCGAACAGACGCCCCAACTGATCCGAGACCATCGCCCGCCGATACCGCCATCCGCCATTGGTGCGCAGGGTCGAGGCACCAGCCGCGTTTTCGCCGATCTGGGCGGCCAGAACGCGGACTTCCTGAATACGCTTCTTGTTCAGCAGGTTGATCTGGCGTTGAAGCTTGGGGATCAGCCATGCCTGCACCGGGATCAACGCAACAGCGGCCAGGCCGAACCAAACGCTTTGCAAAAACAGGAAGGACAGGATGGTAATCATCTGTCCTGCCTGCAACACCGGCTGACTGATCGCATCGCCCATCAGCCCGCCCATCGGCTCGCTTTCGGCGGTGATCATCGACACCATCTCACCCTGACTGACCCGTTCAAAATAGGGTTGAGGGAACCGAAGGGCACGGCTGATTAACTGATAACGAAAGCGGCGCAGCATCCGCTCGCTCAGCACACCTTTCATCGTGTTGATCCGCATTTTCATCAGGCCATGAGCCAAAACTGCGGCAAGGAAAGCAAAACACAGGATGATCAGAAATGTGGTTTGCGGCAGTTGGTAGCCAAGCACATTCACCACCGAGCTTCCGGCCCCGATGGCGTCATTGATGATCCGCTTAGGCAATTCCAGCGTGAGATACAGCAAGGGAAACAGCGTCGAAGTCACAGCCAGCAGGATTAACTGGTCGCGCTTCGAATATTTCCAAATAAAGCGGAAGATCGTGCGTTCTATGGAACCTGCCCCTGCTACGGTTCATGGACCCGGCCTGAACAGCATCGCCGCACAACCGTTGCTTTGAATTTACCGCAATCGAGACCAGCGACGCAAACAGTTTCCAATTTGATCAGATTTTTGCCGAATGTGAACAAGTTCATTTGCGCAACCACAAGTTAGCGCCTAGACTTTGCATCAGGACGATGTCGGGAGGATTCATTTGCATGCCAGTTTAGGCGCAGTGTTTTTGATGCTCTGCTTATTGCAGATCAAACATATGTTTGCGGACTACTACCTCCAAACGCCAAAAATGCTGGCGGGACGCGGAGAATATTTTCACATGGGACGGGCACAACATGCAGCGGTGCATGTAGTGGGCTCTGTCCTTGTGTTTTTGCTGTTCGGCGCGCCCTGGGCCTTTATTCTGATCATCGCCGCGTTGGAATGGATCGTTCATTTCAACATTGATTTCGCCAAGGCCAGTTATTCCGACAAAAAGCAACTGGTACCGACGCAATCGGCCTTCTGGCGTGCTGCCGGTCTAGACCAATGCCTGCACAATCTGACGTATGTCGCTATGGTCTGGGCTTGGGTAAAATTTGCGGTTTAGGCCACGTTAACAAGGCCGGATCGACTGTAGATCGACAGCCACATGTCATCCAGCACATCCAGCTTCTCAACGTCAAAATTGTCTGCATGTTCCCAATACCGACCACTCGGAACATAATATCCCAGATCCCGTTCACACCGCAAAACGTTGTCCATCCCATCCGTCGATGGCAACTGAGGTGACATCAAAGAGGTCGTGGAAACTGAGGGGTAGACCAACCTGCTGCACCCTTGCGAAAGCCGCACGACCCGGCAGCCCTGCGCAGCCCCGAACAAGCCCAGACGCGCGGACTTGGCCTCGAGCGATCTGAGCGTGACATCATCACGCAAGGGATCGGCGGCCCCGCGACCGTAGAAATGCGTCTTGCCTACTTTCGGGTAAATCATGTCGCAGCCAAAGTAGGCTAGAACCGCCGGGCGCAGCGATGCCAAAGCCCAATACCCAGCCGTCAAGGCCATCGTCCCGCCCGCATAGACGAAACCGCCATAAGCATTTTGCAGCGGAACATACTCCGAGGCCTCGACAATGCGCTGACCCGGATCTGACGCGGCAGGTCTGTTATCGACCGGAAAATCCTCGGGGTGAATCAACACATCCCAATCCGGTCGGACACGCCAGGCATTATTGATGGCGACTATATGGGTAAAGGGCGCGCGGGGCCACTGTCGGGCGGCCACTGCGCTTGGGGCGCTGCCCAGTATCAGAACTCGGTTCCTCGGTTCGGTCATTCTGGGCTCCGTCCCATTCTGCTCCCAGAATTCTAGAGCGATTCAGCCTGACGGCTAGCCCAGAACCGAAAAACTGCTTTCTTCGTTAATGGGGCGCTTACGAGAATAGAACCCCACGTCGATCATTCGCTTGATATAGGGCAGTTCGAATTGCAGCGGTTGCGTGTCGTGATCTGCACCGCCCTCGCAATAGTTGATCAGCGCGGCCATCATCTTGCCGGCAATTGGCGCGTTCTTGTACTGGTTCCCGCTGGTCCCGCAGGCCATGTAGAACCCCGGCAGGCTGGATTTGTCGTAGATCGGAATCCAGTCGGTCGACGCATCATACAAGTCCACCACTCCGCGCGTTTTCGAGGGAATGCCGAGGCTGGGCACCCGTTGTGCATAGCGCATCGCCTGAGTGGTCCACTGATCGGTGAAGTCGCGGTTGTAGTGCACGTCATCCTCGCACCACTGATGCGGATCGCATTCGGGATCTTCCGAGCCAACAAGGATGTGGTTGCCATGTTCCGGCCGACAGTAAAGCGCGATATCGCTGTCCGACACGATCGTACCGTCATTTTCGAAATCAAACCCTTCGGGTGCGGGGACGTGCACCACCTCTTGCCGCAGCGGGCGGGTTTCGATGGTCATGTCATCCAGCACACCCGCCATACCGTTGATGATGGCCGAACCCGGCCCAGCCACATTCACCACCACCTTGGCACGGATTTCCTCACCCGAGGCCAGCTTGACCCCAGCCACGCGCCCGTCCTCGGTCAGAATCTCGACCACTTCGGCCCCGGTGCGTACTTCGGCCCCGTTCAATTTGGCCGCGTCCATCAGGTTCTGCGCCGATAGTGCCGGGTCGGTGACGTAGCCCGCTTGCGGCCAGAACACCGCGCCCTGCATCTTGCCCCCGTTGGGTTGGCCAAATTCCGGGTCATCCATGCGTTTGGGCGGTGTGAAACTGTCCAGCGAATAGACAGGCAAGCGCTCGGCGATCTTCTCAGGCGACCATTCCTCAAACGGGCAATCCAGATCAGCGCTGTTTTTCATATGCTTGTCCAGCATCCCGTTGGCATCGGTCTTCATCACCAGACACCCCGTCTCGCGGAACTGCGCCAGATTGGCATCAGCGGGCAGGCCCAGATAGGCAGCCCAGTCGCGCCAATAGTGATACCCCTCCCACGCGAACGCGGTGCCGTCGAAGGTCGAATAGTGCATCCGAATGATGGCGCAGGACCCGGCCGTGGACCCATGCCCGACCTGAGCGTTGCGGTCCAGTGACAGGGTTTTCCATCCTGCCTTGGCCATCTCGAATGCGACGGCAGCCCCGATCACTCCGGTGCCGATGATGATTGCGTCAGGTTGGCTCATGACGTGTTCTTCTCCCAGTAAAACCGCGAATAGGCGCTGAACTCCTCGATCTCTTCGTCGAGCGGTTCAACACCAGTGAAAACAAACAGGTAGTGAGAGACCAGCGACAGCCGCAGCGACATCGGCTCATTTAGCTGCGCCAAATCGTACCCGATCTGCATGTAGTAGAGCACGCGCGCCCGCGTCTCGGCCTCGGTCTCATCATAGTCATAGCGGATGAACATTGCCCGCAGCGCCGCCAGCCGCCGTGCATCCGACTGATCCAGCATTCGCCGTACCTTGCCCGACCGCCGCGCCCAGTCGCGCATGGCAAAATCCAGCGCGGTATCGAAGAGTTCAGAGTTCACGACACAACGCTGCACATTGCAAACAGCGGCGGTGATCGTTGCGGCAGGGAGTTCGGATTGGGCGATCAGGGCCGCCGTATTGGTCGCCTGCCATTTGGCGAGCAACGCATCCAACAGCTCCTGCCGGGACTTGAAATACCAATAGAAAGACGACCGCGACACGGCCATACGCTCGGCCAGGTTCATCACCTTGACCTGCTCGACCCCGTCCGAGATCAGCACGTCCATCGCGACATTCAGCCAGTCGTCCCGCGTGACCTTGATATTTCCGACCAAAGGTTCGGCATCCGGATCATCACGGTGAAGAATGGGTTTGGTGTTCATTCAACTCTCCGGCGGCGCGCCGCCCTCGGCGGTCCTGCGCGCGATGAAATCCTGCAAAGCACCCAGCTGGTCGCTGGTGCTGCTGGGGGGCTTGAAATCATTAAGGATACCCTTCCAAACTTCGGTGGCGCGGTGATTGGCATCGACCGAGCCACGCTCGGTCCACGTCCCGAAATTGGCGTAGTCATGGACATGGGGCTGATAGAATTCGGTGTTGTACCGTTCCATAGTCTGGGTTGAGGCAAAGAAATGCCCGCTAGGGTCGACCTCGCTCAGCGCGGTGTCAAAACCGATCTCGGCAGCGCCGGCCTGAGCGCCTGCGCAAAGCTCGGCCACCATGTTCAGCACCTCGGCGTCACAGACAAGCTTTTCGAATGAAACGGACAGCCCGCCCTCCAACCATCCTGCCGCGTGTATGATCACGGTGGCCCCGGCCATTAGACAGCCCCACAGGCCAAACTGGTTCTCATTCGCCGCCTGCACATCGTTAATGTTTGAAGCCGATCCCGCAGCGGATCGCCATGGCAAGCCCAAATGCCGCGCGAGTTGCCCTGCAGCCAGTGACGCTTGAAAATGCGAGGGCGTCCCGAAAGCAGGGGCGCCCGATTTCATGTCCACGTTGCTGGTGAACGTGCCATAGCAAACTGGCGCGCCGGGTTTGGTCAGTTGGGTCAGGGTCAATGCCGCCAGAGCCTCGGCATGGGACAGCGCAATCGCGCCCGCCACGGTGATCGGGGCCATTGCTCCCATCAGGGTAAACGGCGTGATAATCGACATCTGCCCATGCCGCGCAAAATCGATCAGCCCCTGTGCCATGGGGATATCCAGCGTGCGCGGGCTGTTGGTATTGATGATCGTATAACAATACGGGTTTGTACGGAATTCGTCATCGCTTAGCCCCCGCGCGGTCGAGAGCATTTCGAAACAATCCATCACCTGCGGCGTTCCGCGCGAGAAGAAGAAGGGGAACTTGTCTGTCAGTTCCATTTGCGCCTGCGTGGTGAAATAGTGCCGCAAATTGGTCGGCACATCCTGCGGCTCTACCTGGGGTGAGATCATCTGGAACACATCGAAATGATGCGTCAGCTTCAGGAAATCAAGATAATCCTGCCCAGTCGCAGGGCGGCGACCCCTTTCCAGATCGGTGGCGTTTGGCGCCCCTGCCCCTGGCTGAAACACCAATGAGCCCAGCTCCAGCGTGAAATCGCGAGCACGTGACCCGGCACGGCAGGCAATCGACTTGGGGGCCGAGGCGACGGCGGCCTCAACCATGTCGCGACCGATAAAAACCATTTCACTGCCTTCATCTACGCGCGCTCCAGCAGCGGCATAGATACGACGTGCCTCCGGCAGCAGGACCTTGACCCCAAGTTCTTGCAGGATGCGCAGCGCAGTGTCGTGAATGTCCGCGATCTGATCTGCAGGGAACACTTCCATCTGCGGAAAGGGATTTCTGAGCTGGCGGTAGTTGACGTCGCGACTGGGCGGTGGCGCGGTGTCCCCACCGCGTCCACGCCGTCTTCGGCCCCGTTCAGACGTTTGCGCGTTCATGTTCAACCCCGCATCGCTTTGCCTTGCGGATCGTAGGGCGAAGCAGAAATGACCCGCGCGGGACGCTCGACGCCAACCACATGCACGGACAACTCGGTCCCCGGCTCGGCCTTGTCGCGGTTAACCAGGGCCATCGCCAGAGATTTGCCGGTGTAGTGCCCGTAGCCGCCCGAGGTCACATAACCCACCCGCTCATCACTCGACCAGATCGGTTCATACCCGCTGGCATCCGCATCCAGCGCATCGACCTCTAGCGTGACCTGAACCTGCGCTGGTCCGTTGCCGTCGCGTTCGGCCATGGCGGCCTCTTTGCCCACAAAGGATTTGTCCCAGTCGATCCAACGATCCATCCCGGTCATGCCCGGCGTGTACGCCTGAGTAAATTCAGCCGACCAGATCCCAAAGCTTTTCTCAAGTCGCGTAGACAGCATCGCGTTAAAGCCACATTCGCGGATGCCTTCGTCAGCCCCGGCCTCAAGCAAAATTCGGCGCAGTTTGATGTGATCACCATAGCGGCAATTGATCTCATAGCCTTTCTCGCCCGTCACCGACATGCGGGCCACGCGCGCGCGGACCAGACCGATGTCGAAATCCCCACAGCCCATGAAAGGAAGGCCTGCGATATCCTGCTCGGCCAGTTTTTCGACCACCGCCTGCGACTTCGGTCCAACCACACCGAACCCGCAATATTCCTCACCAAGATCGCGGACCGAGACACCGTCAATCATGTGGTCATCGAACCAGCGCATGTGCCAGGCCCGCAGGTAGTAGCTACCCATGATCCACCAGGTGCCATCGCCCCAGTTAAGGACAGTCAGATCACCTTTGAGCCGCCCGTTCTCGCCCAGCATCGGGGCAAGCTTGGCACGCCCCGGCGCAGGCAGTTTCGAAGCCATGACCCTGTCCAGCCAAACCTGCGCATTGGGGCCGCTGACCTCGAAACGCGAAAAGCCGGAAATATCCATCAGGCCAACGCCTTCGCGGATCGCCTTACATTCCCCGGCCACGATATCGTGCGCGTTGGATCGCTTGAGCGTCGGCGTTTCTTCAAACCCTTTGGGCGCGAAATAGAGCGGCACCTCAAGATCCCAACTGACGCCCCACTTGCACCCGGCCTCGGTCATCGCGTCGTGCGCGGGGGCCATTTTCAGCGGGCGGCCTGCGGGCAGTTGCTCGTTCGGATAGGTCATCACGAAGCGGCGCGAATAGAACTGCCCCGTGGTTTCGCGGATATACCGCTTGTTCTGCGCAAAATCCCCGAACCGCGCCACATCCATCGGCCACGCATCGGCCTCGGGCTCACCATGGATCATCCACTCGGCCAGTGTTTTGCCAACGCCGCCGCCCTGTAGGAACCCGGCCATCACCGCACAGGCCGACCAATAGCCGCGCTTGCCCGGCACCGGCCCGACCAGAGGGTTGCCGTCGGGCGCAAAGGTAAACGCGCCGTTCACCCAGGTCTTGATGCCCACATTCTGGATCGACGGATACCGCTCAAAGCCCAGCGTCAGCTCATTTTCGATCCGATCCAGCTGTTCCTGAAACAGTTCCTCGCCGTAATTCCACGGCGCGCCGTCCATGGCCCAGTGTTCGTGCTCGACCTCGTAGATACCGACCAGAACACCCTTCTGGTCCTGCCGCATATAGGTGAAGCCTTCGAGGTCGACGGTCATCGGCATCTCAAAATCCGCCTGCGCGACCTCGGGCACAGTATCGGTGATCAGATAGTGGTGCTTCAGCGGCGAGACCGGCAGTTCAACCCCCGCCATGCGCCCCACCTGTTTGGCCCACAGACCGGCCGCGTTGACCACATGTTCACAGGTAATGGTTCCTTTGTCGGTGACAACTTCCCAACCATCCGCCGTCTGCGTCAGGCTTTCTACCTTGGTTTCCTCATAGTATTCCGCACCGCGTTTTTTCGCCGCCGTGGCGTAGGCCTGCACGGTTCCGGTCGTGTCGATATAGCCTTCGCGATCTGCCCACATCGCACCCAAGACGCCTTCGGTTGACATGATTGGGCAGCGTTTCTGGGCCTCCTCCGGTGTCAACAATTCGCAATCATCAATTCCGATGGACTGGAAGATGCGGTAATTGGCCTGCAACCACTCCCAACGCTCGGGTGTACCAGCCAAAGTCAGACCACCAGTCATGTGCAGGCCGATATTCTGGCCGGATTCTTTCTCGATCTCGCTCAGCAGGTCGATTGTATAGGCTTGCAACGCCGCCATGTTGGGATCGGCGTTCAACGCATGGATACCGCCCGCCGCATGCCAAGACGACCCCGAGGCCAACCGCCGCCGCTCCAGCATAACCACATCCGACCAGCCAAACTTGGCCAGATGATACAATACCGACGCCCCCACGACGCCGCCCCCAATGACCACTACGCGATACTGAGATTTCATCTTGCCCTCCCCTGCATGGCTCGCGGAGAACGCTAGACGCACTGTTCATATCTGTCTAGACATTTCTGTACAGTTCTGAACTTTAGAACGCCTCTCGGGGTTCAATGGGCCTTAAAGCTGGGCGCTGTGGCGGCTGGCGACCTTATCGAACCACGCAAGCGTCGCCGAATTTTCCTGCGGGATCCGCATCTTGATCACCCGAGCGAAATCCACAAACACAAAGGTCGAGATATCGGCCAGCGTAAACTCTGGCCCAGCCACATTGGCACTGTCTTTCAGCCGATTTTCAAGCATCGCAAAGAACCGTTCCACCCGCTCGACCCCGCGCTGCGCCAGCTCGGGAATTTGGGCATATTTTGCAGGACCGGGAATCGCTCGTCCTTCGAAAGCTGGATGCGCGTTGCGCAGCGCCTCGGCCACAGGGGCACCGCCGTGCTGTTCGACGATGCTGTTCCACATCAAAACCAACCCTTTTTCATCCGGGGTACGCCCCATCAGCGGCGGTTCTGGGAACTGCGCCTCAAGATAGGCCGCGATTCCGAGGTTTTCGGTCAACACCGTCCCTTCATCCGTCACCAGCACGGGCAGCGTGGCACTAGGGTTGATCGCACGGAAATCCTCAGCCAGCTGTTCCCCTTTTGCGATCGAGATATCGCGGGTCTCAATCTCCAGCCCTTTTTCAGCAATGAACATCCGCGCGCGGCGTGGGTTCGGGGCAGTCGAGCAATCGTAGAATAGCATTAGCAGCCCCCTTCAGCGGCGATAGATGAAACAACGCCCTTCAACTGCTCCGTCTGGCAGAGGCAATTCGCTCAGCCCATCAAAATACATCCGGTCGCTGGAGACCATCAATCCGCCCTCGGCCAGAAGCGGCTCGATCAACGGGGACACGAACCGGGCAAAAGCGTCGTTCTTTTCGCGGTTATGCCCGCCCAGATCGGCATGGATCAAACTGGCCGTAGCGCCGAATCGATCCAGCGATGCGGGCAACGTCTCGCGCACATCGCCCAAAATCACCAGATCTTCCGGCGGGGTCGAATCCGGGTGCGAGGCCACGGCGCGTTCGAACACATAGACCGGGCGGTTCCGCACATACTGCACCATGTGGTGATAAGTACGGCCATTACCCAGGCCCAGCTCGAACACCGGCCCGTCCATCCCCTGCGTTTGAGCGATGGCATAGTCCAGGCAGGCCCGTTGCGAGACCATGCGGTCAATGAACAGATCGAGGCGGCTTTGGGGATCGGGCACGGGAAAATCTCTCCTTGATAGTTGCCGAAGCTTAATCAGGCATCGACGCCGCCTGTGATGACAAATCCTCAAGGGTTTGTGTAGGCAATTTCGCGTCAGTTTCATATTCCCGCGACATTTCAGCCCAAGAACGGGTTTGACTAATCAGGCCCAACCGCGCGAAACTGCGACAAAAAACACGGGGAGTTGATCAAGCCTATGCCGAGTGACGGCCGAACGGGTGGGAAACCCGCATGACTGCGTTGTTGTCTGTCAGGGACCTCAGCATCGGCTTCGGTGCGGGTGAGGCCGTGGTTCAGGGGGTCAGTTTCGACGTCGAGGCCGGGCAGACTTTGGCGTTGGTGGGCGAGTCCGGGTCTGGAAAAACCATCACGTGCCGCGCGGCGCTTCGCATCCTGCCGCGCACGGCCCAGATACGCAGCGGCACCATTACTCTGAATGATTCCAAAGGATTGGAAGACCTGACGGCAATCAGTGAGCGCCAGATGCGTGACATTCGCGGCAATCGGGTCTCGATGATTTTTCAGGAACCGATGCGGTCGCTGTCGCCCTTGCACAAGATCGGCAATCAGGTCAGCGAGGTTCTGTGGCTGCATCGCGGCGCGTCCGAGGCGCAGGCCCGCAAAGAAGTTCTGACCCAGTTCGAACGCGTGGGCTTTCCTGACCCCCAGCGCGCCTATGATTCTTACCCGTTCGAGCTGTCCGGCGGCATGCGCCAACGTGCGATGATTGCCATGGCAATGGTTGCCAAGCCGGAACTGCTGATCGCGGATGAGCCAACCACCGCGCTTGACGTCACCACGCAGGCGCAGGTTTTGGGGTTGATCAAAGAGTTGCAGCGCGAGACGGGCATGGCGCTGATCCTTGTGACCCACGACCTGGGCGTCGTTGCCAATATGGCCGAACAAGTGGTCGTTATGCACAAGGGTAGGGTGATGGAATCCGGGGCGGCCGCGCCTATTTTGACCACACCTGCGCATCCCTACACCCAGCAATTGTTCAACGCCGCGCCCCAGATTCCCGACAAGGAAGCTGTCGGCATACCGATGCCCAGCGAGGACCTGATCCTGCAAATGAACAGTGTCTCCAAAACCTATACCATGCGCTCCAGCAAAGGGTGGCAAGGCGACCGGCTGATCCATGCCTGTCGCGGTGTCGATCTGAATCTGGCACGTGGCAAGACACTGGCCATTGTCGGCGAAAGCGGATCGGGCAAAACCACGGCGGCCCGCATTGCGCTCGGGGCCGAGCCCCCCGATCCGGGCGGAGAGGTTCTGTTTCGCACCGCGCCCGACGCCGACCCGATCACGGTTCACCACATGACCCGCGCCCAGCGCACTGCGTTTCAGCGCAAGGCGCAGATGGTGTTTCAGGACCCCTACAGCTCGCTCAGCCCGCGGATGCGCATTCAGGACGCGATGACCGAGCCGTTGGAGATCCACAAGATCGGCTTGCCCGCCGAACAACGGGACAAAGCGGCCGAGATGCTGCAACGGGTCGGGCTGAACGCCGACATGCTGAAACGCTATCCTCACGCGTTTTCAGGCGGTCAGCGACAGCGGCTTTCCATCGCACGGGCGATGATGCTGGACCCACAGCTGATTGTCTGTGACGAGCCGACCTCGGCTTTGGATGTCTCGGTGCAGGAACAGATCCTGACGCTGCTGGAAAACCTGCAAGACAGCTTGAAACTGTCCTATTTCTTTATCTCGCACGACCTTGCGGTCGTGGCGCGCATCGCAGACGAAGTTGCAGTGATGCGCCGGGGCCTTGTGGTGGAACAAGCCCCGCCCGAGACACTGTTCTACAACCCGCACCACCCCTACACAAAGGCGCTGATCGCCGCACAACCGGAACCCGACATCAACCGGCCCATCGACCTGAATTTGGTTGCTTTGGGCGCCGGTTCGCCCGACAGTTGGGATGACGCCTTCCGATTTACCGACTCCGTGATACCATCATTGGTGGAAATGGAGCCCGGCCATAAGGTACGATGCCATGTTTAAGACCACTCGCCCCCTGATCCTGGCAGCCGCAATGTCGGCGCTGTGGTTTCTGCCCGCCACAGCAGAGACCCCCACCCCTCAGGAAAGCGCGTTCTGGGAAGACGAAGTGGCCGCCGGAAACATGCCTCCCGTCGCAGAACGCCTACCGGCTGAGCCGCTGGTGGTCGATCTGGCCGCCAAGGGGCGTGAGTTCGGAACGCCGGGCGGCACGTTGCGCACCATGGTGACGCGATCCAAGGACATTCGGCAGATGGTGGTCTATGGCTATGCCCGCCTGGTCGGTTTTGACGAAGATTACGAAATTGTCCCTGATCTGCTGGAATCCTTCACCAATGAAGACAACCGCAAATTCACCCTGAACCTGCGCGAAGGCCACAAATGGTCCGATGGGTCGCCCTTTACGTCCGAAGATTTTCGATACTGGTGGGAGGACGTAGCCAATAACGAATTGCTCAGCCCGTCGGGGCCGCCGGATTTCCTGATTGTCGAAGGCAAGAGCCCGGCCGTCACTTTCCCTGACGAAACGACCATCGTGTTCGAATGGGCCGACCCGAACCCTGATTTCCTGCAGTCACTGGCACAGGCGCGCCCGCCGTTCATCTACCGCCCATCCGCGTTTCTGAAACAATATCACGAGAGCTTCGCTGACGCCGATAAGCTGGCCTTTCAGGTCGAAGACGCCCGCGTCAAAAGCTGGGCGGCGCTACATAACAAGCTGGATAACCTCTATAAGTTCGACAATCACGAGCTGCCGACGCTGCAACCTTGGCTGAATGCCAGCTCTGGCAAAAAGATCCGGCACAACTTTGTTCGCAACCCCTATTACCACCGCATCGACAGCAAAGGTGTGCAACTACCCTATATCGACGTGGTCGAGATGGAGATCGTGGCACCCGGTCTGGTCGCCGCCAAGACCAATGCGGGCGAGACCGATTTGCAAGGGCGTGGGCTGGCGTTCCGGGACGCCTCGATCCTGAAAAAGGGTGAAGCCGGGGGGAATTACAAAACCCTGCTGTGGAAAACCGGTGTTGCCTCGCAGATTGCGATTTATCCCAACCTGAACTTTGCCGATGACGGATGGCGAGAAGTTCTGCGCGACGTGCGTGTGCGTCGCGCGCTGTCGCTGGCCATTGACCGCAAGACGATCAATCAGGCGCTGTACTTCAAACTGGCGCAACCGGGTGCGATGTCGGTTTTGCCTGCCTCACCCTTCTATGACGAGGAAAACGCCAAGGCCTGGGCGCAATATGACATCGAAACCGCAAACGCTTTGCTGGACGAAGCTGGCCTGAACCAGCGCGATAAGGATGGTATTCGTTTGCTACCCGATGGCCGCCCGATGGAACTGATCATTGAAACCGCCGGTGAGCGGCAAGAGGTCGAGAACGCCTTGCAGATCGTTACCGACACATGGCGCGAGATAGGCGTCGATCTGGTGATGCGCCCGCTGGACCGGGACATCCTGCGGAACCGGGTGTTTGCGGGGAATACCATGGCCTCGGTCTGGTTTGGCTGGGATGACGGTATCCCGCAGGCCCACACCTCACCCGCCTATCTGGCACCCACCGATCAGGTGTTTCTGGCCTGGCCGAAATGGGGGCAGTATTACCAGACCGGCGGCGATGTCGGCGAAGCGCCCGATATGCCCGAGGCCGAGCGCCTGATGGAACTTGCCCATGACTGGGAAATCGCCACATCGGATGACGAACGCAAGGCCGTCTGGTCCGAGATGCTGAAGATCCACGCCGATCAGCTTTATGCCATCGGCATTCTGAATGGCGCCCCGCAGCCCATCGTTGTGTCCAACCGCCTGCGCAACGTGCCCGAACAGGCCATGTGGGCATGGGAACCCGGCGCGCATTTCGGCATCCATCGCCCCGACGAGTTCTACTTCGCCGACTGACAGGAGCAGCTAAATGGTAATGCTGCGCTACGCGGTGTATCGCTTTTTCACGATGCTGCTGACACTGCTTGTGGTGTCGGTTCTGATCTTCGTGATCATCAACCTGCCGCCTGGCGATTACCTCAGCAACCAAATCGCCGAGCTTCAGGCCTCAGGGCAATCCGCCGGTGTGGCCAAGGCCGAATTCTTGCGTACCGAATACGCGCTGGACCGTCCGATGTGGGAGCAATACCTGATCTGGATGGGCTTCTGGCCCGGCCCCCATGGGTTTGAGGGGCTGATTCAAGGCAATTACGGCTGGTCCTTTGAATTTGACCGCCCGGTGGCCGAGATTGTGGGCGACACCCTGTGGCTGACCGTTGTGGTGAACCTTGCCGCAATCCTGTTTGTCTATGCGGTCGCTTTGCCGCTTGGTGTCCTTGCGGCGGCACGATCACGGACGTGGATCGACTATACCTCGGCCTTTGTGGGCTATCTGGGTCTGGCCACACCGAACTTCTTGCTGGCCCTGATCCTGTTCTACTACGGCCACCAATATTTCAACTTGCCCATCGGCGGGCTCATGGACCCGATTTACGAGGGTGAGCCGATGAGCTGGGACAAGATGAAATCCATCCTTCTCCACCTGATTGTGCCGACCTTTGTAATCGGTACCTCGGGCGCCTCGGCGATGATGCAACGGCTGCGCGCGAATATGCTGGACGAGCTGGGCAAACCCTATGTGGAAACCGCCATCGCAAAAGGCATGGCCCCGTCGCGGATGCTAACCAAATATCCGCTGCGCGTGGCCTTCAACCCGTTTGTCGCCGATATCGGCAACCTGCTGCCCTCGATGGTGTCTGGGTCGGTTCTGGTCTCGGTGGTGCTAGGGCTGCAAACCATCGGCCCGACCTTGCTGACCGCGCTGAAGACGCAGGATCAGTTCCTGTCTGCCTTCATCCTGATGTTCGTCGCACTGCTGACGCTGATCGGGACAATGATTTCGGACATCTTGCTGGTCATGTTGGACCCGCGAATTCGGTATGAGGGGCGTGAAGCATGACCAAACGCTCTGACGGTCGCTATGTCGACGATGCCCCCTTCGATCCAGACGCCGCCCTGCAACAGCTCGAGCGAGCTGATCTGGACGCCCCCAACTGGCTGCTGGTCTGGCGCAAGTTCCGCACGCACAAACTGGGCTTGATCTCGGGTATCTTCTTGCTGCTGTGCTACCTGATGCTGCCCTTTGCCGGGTTCATTGCCCCCTATGGTGCGAATGAACGCAATGACGAGCATCTTTATGCCCCGCCCCAAAGCGTCAACTGGTTCCACGAAGGCGAATTCGTCGGTCCGTTTGTCTACCCGACGGTGATCGAGGCCGACCTTGAGACCTTCCAGTGGAAAGCCGTGACTGACACCAGCGATCCGCGCCCGCTCCAGTTCTTTTGTGAAGGGGCCGAGTACAGGCTGGCGGGGCTGATCAAGTCGGACACGCATTTGTTCTGTGCGCCCGAAGGGGCAACGCTGTTCCTGTGGGGGTCCGACCGTCTGGGCCGGGATGTCTTCAGCCGCATTCTCTATGGCGCGCAACTGTCACTGACCGTGGGCCTGATCGGCATCTCGGTGTCGTTCTTCCTGGGCATCCTGTTCGGGTCGATGGCGGGCTATTTCGGCGGCAAGATCGACTGGGTCATCAACCGCGTCATCGAGATTCTACGCTCACTGCCCGAACTGCCATTGTGGCTGGCCTTGTCTGCAGCGGTGCCCTCGAACTGGAGCCCAGTGGCAGTGTTCTTCATAATCTCGATCATCCTCGGGATACTCGACTGGCCCGGCCTTGCCCGATCTGTGCGCGCCAAGTTCCTGTCGTTGCGCGAGGAAGAATATGTGCGCGCAGCCGAAATGATGGGTGCAAGCTCGGGCCGTGTGATCCGCAAGCACCTGCTGCCGAACTTCATGTCCCACCTTATTGCCTCGGCCACTCTGTCGATCCCGGCGATGATCTTGGGGGAAACGGCGCTGTCTTTCCTGGGCCTCGGCCTGCGGGCTCCAGCGGTTAGTTGGGGCGTGATGCTGAACGATGCACAGAACCTCGCCTCGATCGAGATCTACCCGTGGACGGCAATCCCGATGCTGCCGATCATCGTGGTGGTGCTGGCCTTCAACTTCCTTGGCGACGGGCTGCGCGACAGTCTCGACCCCTATCAGCAATGACACTGGTTTCGGCGCTTCCTGACCCGGAAAGCTATCGGGTAATCGGAAGCGGAGCGCGGCTCAGCGCCTTTGCGGTATCTGAACTGGCAACCGCCAGCTTTGCGGCGGTGGGGCAAGAGCTGGCGCGATTGATGGTGTCCCTGAACCTGACGTCCAGCGCGCCCGACGTCACGGTTGATCACCGGCTGGCTTCACTGTGGTATGGATTTTCCTTCAAGCCCGAAGGGTGGGAGATGCCGAGCCTCTGGGACGCCATCGCCGGGGATTATCAAGCCTCTGACGGGTGGATCAGGCTGCATACCAACCTGGCCCGCCACCGGCAGGCCGCATTGAACGTGCTCAAGGTCGATGCAGACCGCGATGCTGTCGCTCAGGCCCTCAAAACATGGGCTATCGCAGATCTGGAAACCGCCATCGTAGCCGAGGGCGGCGCCACCGCCGCGATGCGCAGCAGGGCCGAATGGCTGGAGCATCCCCAAGGCCGGGCGGTGTCGCGTGATCCGTTGATCGGCTGGCACAACCCCCGCCAGATCATGCTGCGCAACCGTCCAAAGGCCACGGCCAAACGGCCGCTTCAGGGCCTGCGCGTTCTGGACCTGACCCGCGTTCTGGCAGGCCCCATTGCCACCCGCACTCTAGCCGGGGTCGGGGCCGAGGTTTTGCGTATTGATCCGCCCGGCTGGGACGAACCCGGCGTGATCCCGGATGTCTCGCTGGGCAAACACTGTGCCTATCTGGATCTAAAGTCGCCCGCCGGAATGGAGACATTACAGGAATTGCTGTCTCAGGCGGATGTGTTCGTGCATGGCTATCGCCCAGGCGCGCTGGATGCGCTGGGGTTGACGCAAGCGAAACGGGACGCGATTGCGCCCAACCGGGTCGAAGTCACATTGAACGCCTATGGCTGGCAGGGGCCATGGGCGAACCGGCGCGGATTTGACAGCCTTGTGCAGATGAGCGCAGGCATCGCCGATACTGGCCGCATCTGGGCCAAGGCAGACAAGCCGACGCCCCTGCCGGTGCAGGCGCTGGACCACGCAACCGGCTATCTGATGGCCGCCGCCGTGCTGTCTGCTCTGGCCGAGGCCGCCCAAGGTAACTCAATCATGCAGGCCCGCTTGTCCCTTGCCCGAACTGCTGAATTGCTGGCCATTCTCAGCAAGTCCGAAACGTCTGAGGATATCGAAAATGCCAACCCGACCGACTATGCCCGCACGCCCGAGGAATCCGGCTGGGGTGTCGGTCATCGTCTAAAACCGGCCCTGAGGTTGAGCACAACGGACATGCACTGGCCTCTGCCTGCATCGAAACTGGGCACGTCCCAACCCGTCTGGCCAACGCTGAAGCCCTAGCGCATCCGCCGCGCGGTACGCGCGGCTCGGCCCAAAGGGGCGGGAGCACGTCCTATCTGTCATCCCCTCCGCCGGGGCCGATATCGTCCAGATAATCTTCGTCAATCGCGGCCTGCACCGCACCAGTCACCGCCTCGCGCTGTTTCGGCGTCAGGTCTTCGGGCGCTTTCTCATCGGCCAGACGCACCGTTACCTCGCGGTGCGCAAACCGGATACCTTCGCGGGCGAACAATTCGCGGATTTCCTGATAGACCTTTTTGCGCACCAACCACTGATCACCCGGCTTGGTCATGAACTTGACGCGGATGATCATCGCGGAATCCTGCATCTCGATCACACCCTGCGACTTGAGCGGCTGGATGAAATTGTCGCCGATAACCGGGTCGCTCAGCAATTGCTGCCCCAGCTTCTTGATCAGTTTGCGTACCTTCTCGACATCAGTGTCATAAGTTACGCGCAAGGGTAACTTCATGATCACCCAGTCACGGGAATAATTGGTCAGCACCTTGATCTCACCAAAAGGAATGGTGTTCAGCGCACCCAGATGATGACGCAGCTGGAACGACCGGACCGATATTTTCTCGACAGTGCCTTTCACATCACCAATGTCGATATATTCCCCTTTGCGGAACGCATCATCCATCAGGAAAAACGCCCCCGAGAAAATATCCCGCACCAGCGTCTGCGATCCAAACCCAACGGCCAGACCCACAACACCCGCGCCCGCAAACAGGGGGCTGACATTGATGCCCATTTCCATCAGCGCGATCAGCGCGATGGTTACGACAACCACCGCCAAGATCGCCCCCCGGAACAGAGGCAGCAGAGTGGCTAGACGGCTTTGCCCGCCTTCGCCACCTTCATCGCCCAGCTCGGCCTCGGCCCCGCCATCGTCAATCTCTTCAGCAATCTTGCTGTCAATCCAGATGCGGAAGAAATGGAACAGGACATAGCCAATGAAGATGATCACCATCACGTCCAGGAAACGCTCGATAGGCAGTTCCTCGCTCCAGCTGGCATCCGGGTTCCAGATGACGACCAGCGCATAAAGCCCAACCACAAAGGCCAGAATACCAGCCACACGGCGCGCCAGATCCTCATACGTCACGATGGAATGCGCGCGTTTTTCGGCCAGAGGGGTCTCGATTAACTCCTCCTCGGGCGCATCGGCGTCTTCGGCGTTCATCTCCTCCATCTGGCGGTTGCGGTCGAAATACCGCTCAAGCAGATAGTTCATCGCACCGTAAGCGATCACCACCGACATAAAGATGGCATAGCTACTGGCCACGATCGGGATCGAGTTCTGGTTTTCAAGCACCAGATCGACAGCCAGTTTGAACCAGCTGAACACGATATAGACGATCAGCGCAGGTGCCCAAGCCAGCGAGATGAAACGCAGGATCCACGACACTTGTTCCTTGGTACGTCCGCCCCGGATGGCATGGGAAATGGCACGCCCATTGAACGCGATCATCAGCAAATTGCCCAACGCACCCAACATGGTCAGGCCGCCATAGACCATGGCATAAACGTTATAGTTCAGCCCGAAATCCGCGACCCAGGTCGAAAACATCACGACCGAGATGTCATAGGTCGCAATCGCCGAAGCCCAGATGTAAAGCCGTTTGGCGTCCCGGTCCGAAAACGGCGGCAGGCGGTACTGGCTAAGATAGGGCGACAGCACCATACGCCACAGATCGGACACCGTGCGCGACAGGAAGAAGGCCGCGAATATTGCCGTGACCGTGAACTGGATCGAGATATCCTCAGCCTCGCCGAAAAACAGGAATCCAACGATCAGGGCCATCAGCATGGCAAAGATCGTACCCCCGATCCCCATAAGGAAGCGGAACACCAAAAACGGCATTTTTTCGCGGTAGCCCTGCGGGTTTTCCTTGGATCGCGCGACCACGATTCCCTTGGCGATGCGCTTGCCGTAAATCTCAGTTGACAGCCACCGCCCTAGCAACAGGAACAGGATGTTCCAGAACAACACCTCGACATAGGTCTGTATTCGGCCATCGGGGCTGGTTTGGCGCAGGACGTATTTCACCTCGAAAATCGAATAAGGCAGCGCCTCAAGCCGCGACTGCATCGACTCGCGGAATTTCGAAAACCGCTCCTGCGCCTTCATCAATTGCGACCCATCGGCCATCGGGTCGCCTGCGGCGTCCTGATTGGCCTGTGCCGGTGCACCCGACGATACGATTTTCCCCGCACTGTCGATGACGATTACGCTAGCACCAGCCTCGGTTGCTGAGCGGATCGCAGCAACCAGATCCCCATCTTCCGAGGCCTCGTCGGTGCTGTCCGCACCCGTTGTGTAGCCGGGAATGAGCGATGTTTGCGCTTCAGCTCCGCCTGCAAAAGTCAACGCGATTGCCCAGGTCAACAGCGCAAAAACGGCAAATAATCTTGTTGTCATCGGGTCTTTCATCCACGTCCGCATTTGCCCCGCAGCCTATAGAAGCACAATCCCGTGTTCAAATGCTCAACAGATGTCGACCCCAGTTCGTCTTTCCACGTGTTCCCACCGCAATAGCGGTGACCGAAGTATTTCCATCGCGATGGAAAGTGAATAAGACCGGGCCGGACAACAATTGAGGTTTTCGACCCGGAACCTGATGTAAAGCAAAGCGACGTTGGGCCATTTCATTGCAACATGTAGCCAAATCGCAATGTTTGTCGGTTTTGACCCGCCGGAACCGCGTTTTTTGCAAGCCGACCGAAAACAAATACGATAGAAGTGCACCCGCGCGGACATGCACCAAGACACGGACACAGGCAAAAGTATGAGCCTTAAAAGAAAACAGAAAATAGCCGGACGTGCGCCCCGCATTCTGTTCTACAGCCACGACACCTTTGGTTTGGGTCATCTGCGCCGCTCGCGTGCTCTGGCCGCTGCGATGACACAGGCGGACCCTTCGGCCTCGGCATTGATCCTGACCGGCTCGCCCGTTGCCGGGCGGTTTACCTTTCCGCGTCGGGTGGATCACGTTCGTCTACCCGGTGTTACCAAACGCGCTGACGGGTCCTATGCCTCACAGACCATGGGCATGGGTATCGAAGAAGTGACCGAACTACGCTCGGGTTTAATCCGAACGTCTGTGCAGCAATTCGATCCGGATGTGCTTATCGTCGACAAGGAACCTACCGGCTTCCGAGGCGAGCTGCTGCCGACTCTTGACTGTCTGATGCAAAGCAGAAGAACCAAAATGGTCCTTGGATTGCGCGACGTTCTGGATGAGCCCGAGGTTCTGGCCGCTGAATGGGATCGTAAAGAGGCGGTCGCTGCAACCGAGGCCTATTATGACGAGATCTGGGTCTATGGGCTACGCTCGATCTACGACCCGACACGTGGCCTACCGCTGAGCCCCGAGGTGCAATCGCGCATCCATTGGACCGGCTATCTGCGCCGTGATCTTGGCCCCGTGGGCGAACCGCCCGAGCAGCCATATATCCTGATCACCCCCGGAGGGGGCGGCGACGGCAAGGCGATGGTGAACCTTGTTCTGTCGGCTTACGAAAAAGACCCCACCCTGTCGCCCCGCGCCGTGCTGGTCTATGGTCCGTTCCTGTCGGGCGAGTTGCGGGACGATTTCGAAACGCGCGTTGCGGCGTTGAACGGTCGCGTGACTGCTGTCGGTTTTGAATCCCAGATTGAAACCCTGTTTGCCGGGGCCGCCGGTGTCGTCTGCATGGGCGGCTACAACACGTTCTGCGAAGTGCTGTCTTTTGACAAACGCGCCGTCATTGTTCCTCGCACGACCCCGCGTCTGGAACAGTGGATTCGCGCCTCGCGCGCAGAAGAGCTGGGGCTGGTGCGGATGCTGGACGAAAGCCGCGATGGCCTGACTCCCGAGGCAATGATTGCAGCCATTCGCGCCCTGCCCGATCAGCCCCTGCCGTCCCAAGCCATTGGCGACGGGCTGTTGGACGGGCTAGACTATGTCACGGACCGCGTTGACGCCCTGCTGAACGGAGAACAGGAACGGGCTATCGGATGACATCTGCGCCTCCTAATCTGGCGGTGCTGGTCAAAGGGTGGCCGCGCCTGTCGGAAACGTTCATCGCTCAGGAACTGGTTGCATTGCAGGATGCGGGCCATCGGTTCGACATCTGGTCACTACGCCATCCCACCGACGTCAAACGCCATCCGCTGCATGACCGGTTCAAGGGTCAGGTGCATTACCTGCCCGAGTATCTGTATCAGGAACCCCAACGCGTCTGGGCCGCGCGCCGTGCCGCGCAGGCCCTGCCCGGTTATGCCGAGGCCTACCGGATCTGGCGTGCAGATCTGCGCCGCGACCCGACTCACAACCGCATTCGCCGCTTTGGTCAGGCTTGCGTGCTTGCAGCCGAATTGCCGCAGGACACGCGGGTCATGTATGCGCATTTCATGCACACGCCGTCCTCGGTCGCGCGCTATGCCGCCATTATGCGCGACCTGCCGTGGAGCTTTTCCGCCCACGCCAAGGATATCTGGACCTCGCCCGACTGGGAAAAAGCTGAAAAGCTTCAGGCCAGCACCCATGGTGCTGCCTTTGGTGCAACCTGCACCGCCATCGGCGCCACGCACCTGCGCAACCTGGCCGACGATCCCAAGCGTGTCGATCTGATCTATCACGGGCTGGACCTGAGTCGTTTTCCGGACCCGCCCGAGCGCACGCAGCGCGCGCCTGACGCGCCGTTTCACATGATCTCGGTCGGGCGGCTGGTCGAGAAAAAGGGCTTTGACCGCCTGATCGACGCCTTCGCGCTGTTGTCCGAGGCTCTTGACTGGCACTGGACGCATATCGGCGGCGGCACGCTGGCCGAAACGCTGGCCGGGCGTGCCGAAGATGCCGGGCTTGCAGCGCGGATCACCTGGAAAGGGGCCTGCGACCAGCCCGAAGTTATCGAAGCCATGCGCAAGGCCGATCTCTTCGTCCTGCCCAGCCGCATCGCCGCCGACGGCGACCGGGACGGCCTGCCCAATGTACTAATGGAGGCCGCCTCGCAAAAGCTGCCAATCCTATCCACACCGGTTTCGGCCATACCAGAATTTATCGACACCGGAATCCATGGCCTGTTATCCGAAGATGCGCCCGCCGCACTGGCCGCAGCGATCACCAGGATGGCGCAAGACCCTGCTAAGGCGATGCAGATGGCCGGTAACGCCTATGACCGCCTGATCGCCGAATTCCGCATGGATCCCGGCATTGCTTTGCTGTCAAAACGACTAAGCACATTGGGGGCGGATCGGGGCTGATGGCACGCGTTGCGTTCTACACTCCGATGAAGTCCCCCGACAGTCCGGTGCCGTCCGGCGACCGGGAAATGGCGCGTAACCTTTTGGCAGCGATTGGTGCGCAGGGGGACGCGGTCGATCTGGTCTCGCATCTGCGCGTTTTCGACAAAACGGGCGACGCTCAGGTGCAGGATAAGCTGCGCACCGAGGCTGACGCCGAAGCCCAACGCCTGATCCATACGCTCGCCCCAGATACCGCCCTTTGGGTGACGTATCACAACTATTACAAGGCACCTGACTTGCTGGGCCCGCGAGTCAGCCGGGCGCGGAAAATCCCCTATGTGCAACTGGAAAGCACGCGCGCGACCAGCCGTCTAACCGGCCCCTGGGCCGGGTTCGCCCAAGCCGCCCATGAGGCCTGCGATGCGGCGCAGGTGATCTTCTACCACACGGCCAACGATCTGATCACACTGGAACGTGAAAGATACGGGTCACAGCAGCTGATCGAATTGCCGCCCTTCCTGCCTCGCGCGGACCTTCCGGGTGCGGCGGCTTGTGAAGGCCCCATGCTGGTCGTCGGGATGATGCGGCACGGGGACAAGCTAGCCTCGTACCAGATTCTGGCACAGGCTCTGGCGTTGCTGGACGGCGCGTGGTCTCTGAATATCGCGGGCGATGGCCCGGCGCGGGCCGAGGTTGAGGCTCTGATGGCACCTTTTGGGGCGAAGGTTCGTTTTTTAGGCCAGTTGGACCGCGCCGACGTGCAGGCGCACTATCAAAAGGTGTCGCTGCTCGTCTGGCCCGGCGTAAACGAAGCCTACGGCATGGTTTATCTTGAGGCGCAATCAAGCGGCCTGCCGGTCGTAGCGCAAGACCGTCCGGGCGTGCGCGACGTTCTGGCCCCGTCGGACTACCCAAAGGTCGAGGACGGCCCGGCCGGGTTGGCGCACCGGTTGCAAACCCTGTTGGCCAATCCCTCACTGCGCCGAGATATTGGCGCTGCGGCCCAAGCGCATGTTGCCGCGCGCCATCTTCAACCCGCCGCCACCAAACGCTTCTGGCAAGCGGTGCGACCCCTGATCGGGGGGCAAAAATGACCCGGCTTGCCTTGCTCCGCCATGGTCATACGGCATGGAACCGCGCCGGGCGTATCCAAGGGCGCAGCGATATTCCATTGGATGACGCGGCCCGGTCCGAGCTTGCGACTTACGCATTGCCCGAGCCGTGGGATCAGGCGGCGCTCTGGTCCAGCCCCCTGAAACGCGCGCAGGAAACGGCGCGTCTGGTGGCCGGGCGCGCGCCCCTGACGGCAGAAGCGCTGACCGAGATGAATTGGGGCGATTGGGAAGGGTTGCGCGGTGTTGACTTACTGGCTGAGCCCGACTGTGGCTATCGTCATATCGAGGATTGGGGGTGGGATTTCCGCCCCCCAAACGGAGAAAGTCCGGCCGAAGTTCGCGACCGTCTGCGCCCATGGTTGAGTGGCCTGACAGGCGACACGGTTGCTGTCTGCCATATCGGCATCATGCGGGTCATTCTGGCGCAAGCTTGGTCTTGGGAATTTGATGGACCCGCCCCTTTCAAAATCAAACGGAACCGGCTTTATATCATTGACATGAAGACCATGCGCGCCCAGACCGAACCTCTCCGCCTGATCAAAAGGGATGGCGCGGCATGAAGGTGATGATCGTCGTCACTCATCTGTTGGGCACGGGGCACCTGAGCCGCGCGCTGACATTGGGGCGCGCGTTTGTGCAAGACGGCCATCAGGTTCTGGTGGTAACGGGCGGAATGCCTGCGCCGCAGCTGAATGTGACGGGCATGACCTTGCTGGGTCTGCCGCCGCTGCGCTCGGACGGAACAGATTTCACCCGGCTGCTGACCCAGACCGACGAAGTTGCCGATGTAGCATATCTGGCCGGGCGGCAGGCAGCTCTGGTTGAGGCGGTGCGCAGTTTTGCCCCTGATGTGCTGATAACCGAACTATTTCCGTTTGGCCGACGGTCCCTGAGCGCTGAGTTCATTGCCTTGCTCAAGGCCGCCTCTGCACTGCCCAAACGACCGGTCATTTTGGGCTCGATCCGGGACATCCTTGCGCCGCCCTCAAAACCAAGCAAAGCCACGCGCGCAGAAGAGATCGTGCTGACCACATACGATGGGGTTCTGGTGCATTCTGACCCGCAGATGGTTTCGCTGGACGTAAGCTGGCCAGTGTCAGAGCGGTTGCGCCCAAGGCTGTACTACACCGGGTTTGTCGCCCCGGAGGCGGCCCCTCCACACCCCGACGCGTTGGGGCAAGGTGAGGTTCTGGTCAGCGCGGGCGGAGGCTCGGTCGGGCAGCCGATCTTTCGCGCGGCCATCGAGGCCACCCAAAAGATGACCAACAGGCGCTGGCGCCTGTTGGTTGGGGGGCAGGACGCTCAGGTGCGCATTGCTCAACTGTCGAATTTGGTGGGCATCGCCAATGTCACCGTGGAACCCGTGCGACCCGATTTTCGCCAGATGCTGCGCCACGCCGCAGCCTCGGTCAGCATGTGCGGCTACAATACAGCACTTGATATTCTTCAGGCCGCGACACCTGCGGTCTTTGTCCCGTTCGATGACGGCAATGAGGTCGAACAGACCCTGCGCGCCCAAAGCCTATCGGATCAGCCGGGGGTCGCATTGGTTGCCAGCCACGATCTGAGCGGTGCATCCCTTGCACAGGCTGTAGACCGCGTTCTGAACGCACCCGCGCGGCCCGTTCCCGACCACGGATTTGACGGCGCGGCCAAATCTGTCGAGATCGCCAAGGCTCTGCTGGAGCGTCGGGGATGAAGGTCGATTGGTACTCTCTGGAAGCAGAACTGGCACTGTGGCGGCAAGAGGGATTGTCACTGCCGCTTTGGTGGCGGGATGACGATGCGATCACCACAACCCCGCAATTGGAGCGTCTGACTCAGCTGTCCGACGCGCTTGGGCTGCCTGTTCATCTCGCCGTGATCCCACGGAATGCCGATCACGCTTTGGCCGACTATGTACAGGCACATTCAGCGCTAGTCCCAGTCGTCCACGGCTGGGCGCATCAGAACCATGCTCCGGCGGCCGAAAAGAAAGCCGAATTCCGGCTGCACCGACCCTTGCCCGAGATCATGAAAGACGCCAAAGCCGGGCTGGATAGGTTGACCACCCTGTTTGGG
Organism: Ruegeria lacuscaerulensis; assembly: GCF_013034685.1. Taxonomy (GTDB): domain Bacteria; phylum Pseudomonadota; class Alphaproteobacteria; order Rhodobacterales; family Rhodobacteraceae; genus Ruegeria; species Ruegeria lacuscaerulensis_B. Next base: position 859,026 of record NZ_WQGO01000001.1, read on the forward strand.
CACCGGCTACGGCCGCTATTCGTGCCCCCGTGGAACCGTATCGCGCCCGAAGTAGTGCAGATCTTGCCCACGCTGGGTTTCACGACACTTTCGACCGCGACGCCGCGCAAAATCGCGCAGCCCGCGCCGGGACTGGATCAGGTGAACACCCATCTAGACCCGATTGACTGGCGCGGCACGCGCGGGCTGGTCGCACCGGATCAGCTTGTCGCCCAGACCGTCGATCTGCTGCGCAACAGGCGTTTGGCGCACGCGGACAACGCCGAACCCTTTGGCTACCTGACCCACCACCTGGTTCACGATGACGAGATCTGGACCTTCACCCATGACTTCTTGCGGCGGCTTCTGGATGGGCCCACGACCCTCTGGACTGCCCCCGAGACTTTACGGAGACCTCAATGAGCCGATTGGATTCCATGCTGCGCCGCCTGACTGCCCAGCGCGACGGGCTGAACTGGGCGGTCGCGCAGATAGCGGACCACCCCGGAGACGTTCTGGACATGGGTCTTGGTAATGGCCGGACCTATGACCACCTGCGCGAAATCCTACCCGACCGGCGCATCTGGGTGATGGACCGGGTGCTGCAATGCCACCCCTCCAGCACCCCCCCTGCCGAGGATTTCCTGCAAGGCGAAGCTGAACCCATGCTGGAAAAACTGGCCCAGGGCGGGCCGAAGATCGCCATGGCACACTATGATTTCGGGCGCGGCATCAAGGCCGATGACGTGGCCGAAGCCGCCCGCCTCAGCCCCTTGATCGCGCAGGTCATGTTGCCCGGAGGGCTGCTGATCTCGGGGCAACCACTGGTAGGTTTCGACCAAATCACCGGGCCCGAAACCATCGCGCCAGACCGCTACCTGTTCTATCGCGCCTGATCAGACTGATCTGACGCACCCAATCAGGCCACACGCCGTCCGCGCGACCAAACGCCGTTCAACGCAGGAGCACCCTCGCGCAGACGGAACCGAATGACATCGGCGCGGGCACCTTCACGCAGCTCACCGCGATCCTGCAGACCCACAGCTTGTGCGGGTGTTTGCGTCACGGTGCGCAGACCACGCGCCATATTGCCCCACATATCGCCCAGGCGGGTTGCCGACAGCAGCAGCGCGGCGGGCACATAGTCTGACGACAAAATATCCAGATGGCCCAGATCAGCCAGTTCCTGCGCCGCGACATTGCCGGAATGAGACCCGCCCCGGATCACATTGGGCGCCCCCATCATAACCTTGATTCCGTGATCGTGGCAGGCCCGGGCGGCCTCGACCGTGGTGGGGAATTCGGCCAGCATGATGCCATGCCCCGCCGAAACGGCCACCTGATCCTGCGTCGTGTCATCGTGGCTGGCCAGCATCGCCCCGAACCGTTTGGCGGCCTTGACCGTCTCGACCTCGTGCTGATCGCCAAACCGATCGCGCAACGCCTTCAGTTGTGCCACGTGCTGCAGGAAGTCATCATCGTTCATGCCATGCTTGCCCTTCATGTAGGCCTCAAGCTGGGTCATATCGCGGAACTGCCTCTGGCCGGGCGTGTGATCCATCAGCGACACCAAACCGACGCGATCCTCGGGGCCGAACTCGTCCAGCTCGGCCACGAGGGTTTCCGAGCAGACCTCGGCCCGCAGGTGTAGAAAATGGCTGATCTTCAGCGCATCCTGTTCGCGCAGATCCCACAGCTCGCGCGACAGCTCGCGGGCGTATTTCTTGTAGCGGTTGCCCGATGGGATCGAACCGATGCGCATGGCGTCGAACACAGTGGTGATCCCGGTGCTGGCCAGTTCCGCATCGTGCGCCAAAATCGCCGCCGCATGGGGCCAATCGACTTTGGGGCGCGGCTGGATGTGGCGTTCCAGATTGTCCGTGTGCAGTTCGACCAGACCGGGGCAGACATAGTCGCCGCCGCAATCCACTGCGCCGGGCGGCACGGTGCTGCCCGTGGCGATCTCGGCGATGGTTTCACCGGTGACGCGGATGCTGCCTGTGACCGTCTCATCGGGCAGAACCAGCGTGGCATTGGCAAGGATCATTTCTTCTGTCATCTGAACTTCACACGGTCTGAGCTATTGGGTAGGCCACGCATAGGAGGCCAATGTGACATTCACGCGATACGCGATCTATTTTGCGCCACCCGAGGGGGCCGAGTGGACCCGGTTTGGCACAAGCTGGCTGGGCTGGGACGTTGAGACCGGCGCGACGGTCGCGCACCCCGATATCCCCGGCGTGGATGTGGCCGCCGTCACGCAGGTGCCGCGCAAATACGGGCTGCACGCGACGATGAAGCCTCCGTTCCGACTGCGCAACGGGCAGACGGTTGAGGCGCTGCGCGATGCTTGCGCGCAGATGGCCTCTGCGCAGGCTCCGGTCACGTTGGAGGGGCTTGAGATCGCACGACTGGGCCGGTTCCTGGCCCTGCGCCCCGCAGGTGGCGAGGCCGCGCTGAACGCGCTGGCCGCCGCCTGCGTGCGTGATCTGGACAGCTTCCGCGCGCCCGCATCCGAGGCCGAATTGCAGCGTCGTCGTGGCACCGGGCTGTCGCCAGCGCATGAGGCCAATCTGGTGCAATGGGGATACCCTTACGTGATGGACTCGTTCCGCTTTCACATCACCCTCAGCGGCAAGTTGGACAAACCCACGCTGGCCACCGTTCAGGATGCGTTGGACACGCGGCTTGCGCCCCTGCTGCCCACGCCGTTCCACATCACCGATCTGGCGCTGATGGGCGAGACCGAGGACGGGCGGTTTCACCTGATCCATCGCTATGCCCTTTCTGGCTGAAGCTGGGTCAGGATGGCACTGACCGTCTGGTCCAGCGGACCGGAATTGTCGATCTGCACCACCCGGCGCAATCCATCGGGCAGCGTGATCTGCGCGCGTGCAAGCCGACGAGCCTGATCCGTCGCACTTTCGCGCCCACGCGCCGACAGGCGCTGCGCCAGCACCCGCGGGTCGGCAGTCAGCGAGATCACAACCAGATCACCAAACACCTCTTGCGCGCGCAAAAGCACGGATCGGGACAGGTTCACCAAAACTGCATCCGCCTGCCCCCGCAGCTGCTGGATGCTTTGGGGCACCCCATACAGCAACCCATGGGCCGGCCAGTGCAGGGCAAAGGCATCCTCATCCACCATCTGCTGAAATGTGCCTTCGGAGACCCGGTCGAAATCTTCGCCGTCCTCGCCCTCGGGGCGGGTGATCACCCGGCGCATCCGGTGAATACGTGCGGAGCGCGCCACTAGCGCCTCGATCACGCTGTCCTTGCCAACGCCCGAGGGTCCGACGACCGCAATGACCGGTGCAAGGGTCATGCGGCCATCCCCGGTGTGAAATCCGATACGTTGATCTCACGGTCGCACACCCGTTCACGCGCGCCGACATCGTGGAAAATGCCGATGATCGCCGCACCGCGCGCCTTCGCTTCTTCGATCAGGCTCAGCACGGTTTCACGGTTCTGCACGTCAAGCGAGGCGGTGGGCTCATCCAGCAGCATCGCCGGATAGTCGTGCGCAAAGCCCCGCGCGATGTTCACGCGCTGCTGCTCGCCGCCCGAAAAGGTCGTGGGGCTGAGCGTCCAGAGGCGCTCAGGAATGTTCAGCCGCGCCAACAGCCCTGCCGCCTTGTCGAGCGCCGCCTGACGGTCGCATCCGACGGCCAGCAGAGGCTCGGCCACCACCTCAAGCGTCGGCACGCGCGGCACCACCCGAAGGAACTGGCTGACATAGCCCAGAGTGTCCCGCCGCAGGGCCAGAATCTCGCGCGGTTCAGCCTGCGCCACATCCACGCCGCCCACCATGACTTGCCCCGAGGCGGCCAGATAGTTGCCATAGATCACCCGCATCAGGGTGGATTTGCCCGCCCCGGACGCTCCGGTCAAAGCCACGCATTCCCCGGGGGCCACGCTGAGTGTCGCGCCCTCCATCACAGGGATCGCCGCGCTGCCCTGATTGTGCAGGGTAAAGCTTTTGCTGACGTTGTTCAGTTCAATCATCTCTCACACCTGCAACACGCTTGAGACCAGCAACTGCGTGTACGCATGTTGCGGATCGTCCAGCACCTGATCGGTCAGGCCGGATTCGACCACATGACCGTCTTTCATCACCATCAGCCGGTCCGCCAACAGGCGCACCACAGCCAGATCATGCGTGACGATGATGGCGCTCAACCCCATCTCGCGCACCAACCCGCGCAGCAAATCCAGCAGACGCGCCTGAACCGAAACATCCAGCCCGCCCGTCGGTTCATCCATGAAAACCAGCCGAGGCCCGGTCACCAGATTGCGCGCGATCTGCAACCGCTGCTGCATCCCACCGGAAAAGGCGGTGGGGCGGTCATCGACGCGGTTCGCTTCGATCTCGACCCGGCCCAGCCAGTCGATGGCCTTGTCGCGGATGTCACCATAGTGACGGTCGCCCACGGCCATCAGACGCTCACCAATATTGCCGCCCGCGCTGACAGTCATACGCAGCCCGTCGCGGGCGTGCTGGTGGACAAAGGCCCAGTCGGTGCGACCCAGCATCCGGCGCTCGGGTTTCGACATCGTCACCGTATCCACCGGCCCGTCGGTTCGTGTATCGAAAACAACCCGCCCCTCGTCCGGTTCCAGATGACCGGCCAGACAATTCAGCAACGTCGACTTGCCCGAGCCGCTTTCGCCCACAATTCCCATCACCTCACCGGGATAGAGATCAAAGCTGACGTCGGTACAGCCGATCCGGGTGCCATAGGTTTTTCGGATGTTCTGAACGCTTAACAGCGGGGTCATGGCTCTACCTCGGGTCATAGGCAAATTCGATCCGATTGCCGCCAGGCTCTTGGATCATGAAATGGATTTTTGGCCCAGCACCCGAAGGTTCGGGGGCAAATTCCACCTGAACGCCGGGCCAGTCTTTCACAGCGGCAAACACCACATCCAAAGACTCGCGCGACGGGATTTTGAACGCCACATGGTGCAACCCGACATTGGCATGACGATCGAAGCCGTGCTGATCTTCGCCCTTTTGCTGCCACAGCGTCAGAACCGCCGAGCCGTTGCTGATAAAGGCCGAGGGGTATTCGGGCCGTCCACCGACCACATCCCAGCCCAGCGCCTCGACAAAGAACGCCTTGGTCGCCTCAAGGTCCGAAACCGTCAGGCCCAGATGATCAATTCCCAGTACGTGTTCACGCATCATGCTGCATCCTCCTTGGCCAAACGCCCTTCGTGCCCCGCAGCGCGGCGTGAGCGGCAGTAATCGGTGTCGGAGCAGACAAACATTCGGTTGCCCGCATCATCCATGATCAACTCGTCCAGATAGCTGTCTTCGGCCCCGCACAGGTCGCAGGGATGGTCCGCCTTGGTCGCCTCGAACGGGTAGTCCTCGAAATCGAGGCTCACCACCTTGGTATGCGGCGGCACCGCATAGATGCGCTGCTCGCGCCCCGCGCCGAAGAGCTGGATCGCGTCCATCTCAAGCTTTGGGTTATCGAATTTAGGGATCGGAGACGGGTCCATCACATAGCGCCCGGACACTCTTACCGGATGGGCGTATGAAGTCGAAATTGCCCCGTGCTGACTAATATCTTCATACAACTTCACATGCATCAGCCCGTATTCTTCAAGCGCGTGCATCTTGCGCGTTTCCGTCTCGCGCGGTTCCAGAAAGCGCAGAGGCTCGGGGATCGGCACCTGATAGACGAGGATTTGATCCTCGGTCAGTTCCGCCTCGGGGATCCGGTGGCGGGTCTGGATGACGGTGGCCTTTTCCGTTTCTTCGGTGGTCGCGACCCCGGCTGTGTTCTCAAAGAACTTGCGGATCGAGACCGCGTTGGTCGTATCGTCGGCACCTTGGTCGATCACCTTAAAAGTATCTTCGGGTGTCAGTGTAGCAGCCGAGACCTGCACCCCACCCGTACCCCAGCCATAAGGCATCGGCATCTCGCGACTGGCAAAGGGCACCTGATAACCGGGCACTGCCAATCCCTTGAGGATCGCCCGCCGGATCATCCGCTTGGTCTGCTCGTCGAGATAGGCGAAATTGTAATCGCTCATAGTATTCCCCTCTCGGACAATTCTGTTTCCAGTGCTTCGGCGCCGACAAATTGAATAGCGTCCATTCCCACAGCACGCGCACCGTCGACATTGTGCAAACCATCGTCGATGAACACGCAGTCTTGGGGCTGAACAGCGGCCCGTTCGCACAGAAGTCTAAAAATACGCGGATCAGGCTTCATGACGCCTTCCTGACCCGACACCACCAACGTGCCGAACACCTCACCCAACCGGGGATGCACTTTCAGACCCTCTGGCCAGGTTTCGGCCGACCAATTGGTAACAGCGTGGACGGGGGTTCCATTCGCCTTGAGGCGATCGAGGATATCCCAAGTGCCGTTAACCGCGTTCTGAACAGTGAGTGTATATCGCTCCACGTAGGAGGCGAACAGGTTCTGATCCTCCGGGTCTGCCAACTCTTTGGCCATATCGGCGAACCGCTCGCCGTTGTCTCCCCGTGCGTTTTTGGCTTTGAACCCGGTCCGTTCGATGAAAGCATGGGCAGCTTCATCCGATCCTAGATCATCGACCCATGCAAGATGGGGGTGCCAATCAACCAATACACCGCCGATATCGAAAACAACGACCTTCATTCCGCAGCCTCCTTTGGGGTGATCCGTTCCTCGGCCTCGCGGCGTAGTTTTCGGACCAATTCCAGTTCGGACTGGAAATCCACGTAATGCGGCAGTTTGATATGTTCGAGGAAACCGGTGGCCTGAATGTTGTCGGCATGGCTTAGGACAAATTCCTCATCCTGCGCGGGCGCGCCCAGATTGTCTTCGCCCAACTCCTCCCACCGCAAGGCCCGGTCGACCAGAGCCATGGCAATGGATTTACGCTCGGACTGACCAAAGACCAAACCATAACCGCGGGTGAACTGAGGTGGTTCGGTTTTTGAGCCCTTGAATTGGTTAACTGTCTCGCATTCGGTCAACTCGACTTCACCGATTTCTATGGCAAAGCCCAACTCGGTAATGTCCATCTCGACTGCAACTTTGCCAATCCGCAGTTCGCCCACGAAAGCATGGTTGCGGGCGTATCCGCGTTGGGTGGAATACGCCATGCCCAGTACAAACCCTTCATCCCCGCGGGTCAGGGATTGCAGACGCAGGGGACGGGTCGAGGGAAACTCCATCGGTTCACGTGTCAGGTCGCCCGGTGTCTCGTCGCTGGTAGGTTCATCCTGAATGATGTCCTCACCCTTGAGGAATTCGGTGATATGTGGCGTTGGCTCGGTGCGCGGCGCGGCTTCGGGCGCAATCGGGTCGCCGCCTTCTGCGGCCAGTTTGAAATTCAGCAAACGATGAGTGTAGTCGAAGGTCGGCCCCAGCACCTGCCCGCCAGGCGCATCCTTGAACGTGGCTGAAATGCGCCGGTCGCAGGCCATATTGCCTGTCGCAACCGGGTTGGTGTACCCAAAGCGCGGCAGCGTCGTGCGGTAGGCTCGGATCAGGAAAATCGCCTCGATCAGATCTCCGCGCGCCTGTTTGATCGCCAGTGCAGCAAGATCAGGGTCATACAGCGACCCTTCCGCCATCACCCGGTTCACTGAAAGGCTTAGTTGTTCGCGGATTTGGGCGACGCTCAGCTCGGCCACGTCCGGCGCGCCTCGGCGCTCTTCGGCCAGCCAGGCATGGGCGTTCTCGATCGCCTTCTCACCCCCTTTGACAGCGACATACATCGGTTACACCTCCGCGCTGATCTGGGTACTGCGCGGCAAGGCCGCTACGGTTGCACCAGATGTGAAAAAGAAATCGCAGCCCAGCGGATAAAGCGCCGCGTTGGCTTGCAGCGCCGGAATATCAGGCAGCGACAGTCGGGCAGTGTCCCGGATTCCCGGTCCTGACAATTGGGCCCCCTGCGCACTCAGACCATCACACTCCACGATCAGGGTGGCCGAGCGGTCGGGATATTCTGCCGTCCCTATGCGATACTGCCCGATCGGCAACAGCGCTTGCCACGCACCGACCACAAAGTCGGCCTGCGCTGCATCCGTAAAGGGTGCGCCGGTGTGGAATGTCAGCCATCGCCGCACGGCATCCGTGTCTAACTCTCCGGCCAGACAAACCTTGGTGTCGGGGTCACACAATGTCAGCAGCAACGTGCCCGCCGCAACCGATAGCGGCGCAGGTGGCTGTGCCCCGGCCAGCGTTCTGATCTCACCCGGCCGCGCCATAACGTTCATCGCGGCGCGAAAGGCGTGAGACGACTGAACCGGAGCATTATCGAACCCACCCGAAAACTGAGCTTGTGCGGTCATCAATCCTCTCCTCGGACCAATGTGAAGAACTCAACCTTGGTGGCGGCAGCTTTGGCCGCGCGCCGGGTGTGGTCTGCCTGCACACGTTCTGACAAAGGGGCGATCACTTGGGCACGGACTTCATCCGCCGCAGCAGTTTGCATCAACGCGTCAATCAGCGCGGCAGCCTCAGATTTTGGCTTGGACCGGCCCTGGACATAGCCATGCCCGACCGTGCCATCCTCCAACACCACCGAACACCGGGTAACGGTCATTTCCCCCAGGTTGAATGGGGCGCCCGTAGCCCCCGCACGACCCCGCACCATAACGCCGCCGATTTCGGGGCGGCGCAGCCATTCAAAGCGCGGAGGCGTGGCATATTTCTGCCAAAGGGCCATTAATGCGTCTTCGGGCGCGCGGGCCAGAAGACCCATCCGCGCCCGACGCGCTTCGGTGTTGATTTCTGACAATTCCGTCATCGGACCCTCTTGGATGGGTTGTCTATTTATACTATACAACTAGACAAATATTACACCTCAACGGTACCTTCCGCAATCCACCGGTGCATGAAGATTTGATGACATGAGTAAAACACCCATCTGGAAAAGCATCGCGTTGGCCCTGATCTCAGATATCGCCGAAGGCCGCTATGACACCGGCGACCAACTGCCGACCGAGGCGCAACTGGCCGCCAAGCATGGTGTGAACCGCCATACGGTGCGACGCGCTCTCGCAGACCTGACCGAGCAAGGGCTAGTTCACCCCCGGCGCGGAGCAGGTGTCTTTGTGGCAGCGCGACCCACCGACTATCCGATCGGAAAACGCGTCAGGTATCACAAGAGCATATCGGCCAGCGGAAAAATTCCGGGCAAGAAAATCCTGAGCCTGACAACGCGAACGTCCGATGCAGCCGAGGCCGAGGCCCTGGGCCTGACCTCCGGCGATCCGGTGCACGTCTATGACGGCTTGTCTTTAGCGGATGGTCAGCCAATCGCTCTGTTTCAAAGCGTCTTTCCGGCCAAGCGCCTGCCCAATATTCTGACCGCCTTGTCCGAGACACAATCCGTGACCAAAGCATTGCAACGCTGTGGGATCGACGACTACACCCGCCACTCCACCCGCCTGACCGCACGCGCCGCGAGCGCAACCCAGGCTTTGCACCTGCGCTTGCCCGAGGGTGCCCCTGTCCTGCATTCGATCGGTATCAACATAGCGCCCGATGGCACACCCATCGAATATGGCCGCACCACATTTGCCGGCGAGCGCATTACTCTGACACTTGGGGATGATTGAGCCCAAAATGCTCCCGCCCGTCTTCAACCTCCTGCCGGAGGTCTCATCCCGTTGGGCATAGCGCCGCGCAAAGCGCGGCGCCGGGCCCAAGGCCGCCAGCGGGTATCGGCGTAGCCGATGCGTGCGCGGGCGCGGGAGGACCACGCCCACACATGTTGCGGCTACTCGTATTTCTCGAGGAACGCTTCCGCCTGCAGCGACCGGAAATCCGGAAGCGCAGCCCGCAGGCGCGCATTGTCCCAATCCCACCAGGCCAAGGCCAGCATTCGTTCCGCGACGCCAGCGGGGTATCTCGGCCGGATCGGAGCAGCCGTCACACCACCTACAATGGTGTATGGTGTGACATCCTTGGTCACGACCGCGCCTGAGGCCACAATCGCACCGTGACCAATTGTGACTTCGGGTTTGATGATCGCAGCATGGCCGACCCATGTGTCATGACCAATCACGGTCATCCGACTGGCGCGATGTTCGAACCAAGCTGCATCATCTTCTACGTCATCCCAATAATCCGCCGAGCGATACAGGAAGTGATGCAACGAGGCTTTCTCCATCGGATGGTCCGTTGCACCGACCCGGGTAAAGCTGGCGATGTTGGCAAACTTGCCGATCTGAGCGTTCGCGATATCGCAGGTCCGGTCACAATATGAATAGTCCCCAAGCTCCACATTGGCCAATCGCGTCCCGGCACCGATTTCGACATACGCGCCGAATGTGCTGTTGGTGATCGCACAATCTGGGTGGATAAACGGTTGATCGGAACTCAGTCGTGCCATGTGGTTTCCTTAACTCGCAGATGACGCGATCTTTGCTTTTTTCCTTTGCGGCTTCGTTTCGCCCTGGATCAATCGGCGACGCAGCCAGCCCGAGAACCAATCCATCAGCATCACCATCAGGATGATCAGAACGATGTAGTAGGCAACCTCTTCCCAGTCTTTCTGGGTGATGATGGCCTGCGTCAGCAACAAGCCTATCCCACCGCCCGTAATCGCACCAATCACAGTGGCGCTGCGCGTGTTGGATTCGAGGAAATAGAGCAACTGGCTGAGCAGCACCGGCGTCACCTGCGGGATCACCCCGAACCGATAACGTTGCGGCGCATTGGCTCCGGTCGATTGGACACCCTCGATCTGTTTTTGATCAACATTCTCCAGCGCTTCCGAGAAAATCTTGCCGAACGTCCCAGTATCCGTCACCAGAATGGCCAGCGCACCTGTCAGCGGACCGGGGCCGAATGCCCGCGCCAGAACGACGGTCCAGATCAGAGCGTCCACACCGCGCACAAAATCAAACACCCGGCGCGTGAGAAACCGAACCGAACGCAGCGGGTTGAAATTGCGGGTCGCAAGAAAAGCCAGCGGCAGGGCCACAATGCCTGCCCCCAAGGTTCCGAGGAAGGCCATCAGGATCGTCTCGAAAATGGCCCAGGCCACGTCCTGATGGCGCCACATCTTGTTGGTCCAGAAATCATTCAGGATCGCGCCCGCCTCACCATTTGCGGCCAGCCCAATGAGTTGCGGGAACGACTTGCCATAGTAGGGGCTATCGAGGGTGAAGAAAAACAGCTCCCACCCGTTGAAATAGCGGAACACTTCGGACCGGTTGCGCGTCACGGTCAGTCGACCCGCATCCGTGGTGATCGCCATCCGGTTCTTTGAGACATTGATCCAATCGGGCACATCGCCTGCGGGTAGCTCGGCCTGCACACCCGCCGAACGGGTCGGCGTTGCACGCACCGTGCCATAACCGGGGATATCATATTCCACCGTCTCGGGGCCGAACCGCACGATATGGCCGTCTTCCAGATCAATCACCGTCGTCTCGCCCAGAGCGACCCAATCCGGCGCTTGGCCTTCGGGATAAGCACCCTTGCGCTCACCTTCGATTGCGGCCGAGACTTCACCTGTGCGATTGTCACGCTCAATGTGGGTTTTGTAACTGTAGCTGTCAGCCACCAGCGTCTTGCCGTTTTCCCAGTTTGCGCGTCCGGCCAAGCCGGGCACGTCGAAAGCGAAAAACACATAGGTCAGATAGGCCAGCACCAACGCAGGTAATCCGAAATTGATCAGGCGCTTACGACTGAACAGACGATCAGCCTCGGCCTTCAGCTCATCAAGGGAGAGGTCAGTGGCGAAGGTGCTCATGCCCGCGCTCCTTTCTCGGATCCGTGGGTCAGGCGATCACGCAGATGGCCCGAGATTTGGTCGACCACGACAATTGTGACGAACAACAGCAAGAAAATCGCGGCGGCCTGATCGTATTTGCCCTGCCCCCAGGACATCGAGTTGCGCAGCTCATAGCCAAGACCGCCTGCACCGACGAACCCCAGGATAGCCGAGGCGCGAATGTTGATTTCGAACCGCAGCAGCGCATAGCTGACATAGTTCGGCCCAACCTGCGGGATCACGCCCAGATACATGCGCTGCGACCAGTTCGCGCCGACCGAAGCCAACCCCTCGACCGGTTTCAGTGAGGCGTTCTCATTCACCTCAGAAAACAACTTGCCCAGCGCGCCAGCCGTATGGATTGCAATGGCGATCATCGCCGGAACCGGGCCGCCGCCCAGAATAAAGATGAGGACCAGAGCGATCACGATTTCAGGGATTGCGCGACAGATATCGGCGATGCGGCGGAACAAGGGGATCAACGCAGGCCAAAGCGCCATTCCACGTGTGGACATCAGCGCAAGGAATGTACCCGCGATGGTGCCAATTAGCGTGGACGCGGCGGCGATGTTGATCGTCTCGACCAGCGCCGGGAAGAACTTGACCAGATTAGCGGGCAACGCGTCGATCTTTTCCCAGGTTTCGGACAGCACCTCTGCCGGGTAGTCAAAGATACGGTGCCAACCATCCGCGAAACTGCCCGCGTTGCGGTCATCCGCTGTGCGGAACCCGGCGGCCATCAGGGCCACGAAAACGATCAGAAGAATACCACCATAGACCCGCTTGCGTCGCGTCATCTCGGTATAGTCGGCCCGGATCTGGTCGACGGTCGGGGACCCTGCGGTCAGGTCTGTCATGGAATGCTCCTGAGTGGAAAACGGGGCCCGGCTTGGAACACCGGACCCCGGTCTTAGGGGGGTGCAGGCTTAGTTAGACTTCAGCTTGCGTGCTTCGATAATAACTTCGTAGGCTTCGTGGGTGATCGGCTCGAACGCGCGGGCTTCACCAGCAGCAACGCCGTAGAAGCACTCACGGTCTTTCTCAGCCAGACCCGCCATCAGGGCGGTCATTTTCTCTTTTACGTCTGCAGGCAGCGCGGTGCGCAGAACAACCGGACCTTCGGGGATCGGCTTGGATTTCCAAATCTGGACCATGTCGTTCATGTCGACCAGACCGGCATCAACAGCGCGACGCAGCGCGCCCGACTGATACCCATCTTCCCAATCGCCCAGGCCGTCAGCCCAAGTCACGCCACCATCGACGTCACCGTTGTTCACGGCAACGATGGTCTGCTCGTGGCCACCGGTGAATTTCACCTCACCGAAATAGTCGCCCGATTCCATGGTGGAACCCGTTGCCGCAGGTATTTCGATCGACGGGATCAGGTAGCCCGAGGTCGAGTTCGGATCGCCAAAACCAAAGGTCTTGCCCTTCATGTCTTCCAGCGAGGTGATGCCGCTGTCTTTGCGCGCAAAACCGATCGAGAAATAGCCATAACCGCCATCGGTGTTGACCTTGACCAGAACCGGCTCGACCGCTTCGGGATCAGACAAGTAGGTTTTCGCATAACCCGAAGCACCCAGCCACGCCATGTCGATGGTGCCGCCCAGTAGGCCCTGGATCACGCCGTCATAGTCAGCCGGTGCAAACAGTTTGGTTTCAACACCCAGTGTTTCCTCGGTGTATTCGCGCAGGCATTCGTTGTTGTTCAGACGGTCCTGAGCGTTTTCACCGCCCAGAATGCCGATGCGGAATTCGTTGATATCCGCGGCCAGGGTCGGCCCGGCCATTGCAGTTGTGGCCACTAGGGCTGCCATCAGTTTTTTCATCTGTCTCTCTCCGGTTTGATATGCCGGCCTTTCATCGGCCGGTCGATGAAAGGGGTAGTTGGCTTAGATGGTTGCTTCTGCTTCCATCAGGGCCTTCTGAGTCGCATCCAGCGTCTCAATCTCGGTCGATGTCGCCTCTTCCGAGAAGCTGGCATCCGCGCCATAGATCTCGCGGGCGACGCCGGTTGTCAGTTGCTCAGGCAGGCCGTCGAACACGATGCGACCGTCACGCATACCGACTACGCGGTCGCAATAGCGACGAGCCGTATCCAGCGTGTGTAGGTTGGCGATTACTGTGCGGCCGTCTTCTTCATGGATGCGGCGCAGTGCCTGCATGACGACCTGCGCATTCATCGGGTCCAGCGAGGCAATGGGTTCGTCCGCCAGAATGATGCTTGGATCCTGCATCAGCGCGCGCGCAATGGCGACCCGCTGTTGCTGCCCACCTGACAGCGCCTCGGCCCGTTTGGGTGCGTGCTCTGCAATGCCCAGACGGTCAAGAATGTCGATGGCGCGGTGAATTTCCTCCATCGGAAACAGGTTGAACATGGTCGCCAATGTCGAATGGCGGTTCAGCGTACCATGCAGCACGTTCGACACCACATCCATGCGCGGCACCAGATTGAACTGTTGGAAGATCATCGCGCAATCGGCCTGCCAGGCACGCTTGTCGCGGCCCTTCAGCTTGGTGACATCACGTCCTTGGAAAGTGATCTCGCCTTCGCTGGCGTCCGTCAGGCGGTTGATCATCCGCAGCAAGGTCGATTTCCCTGCACCGGAACGACCGATGATCCCGATCATGCAAGGTTTGTCCACGTCCAGCGTGGCCCGGTCCACGGCGATATTGTCGCCAAAGCGCTTGGTCAGTTTTTCGATACGCAGCACGTGCCACCCCCAATACATGTTGGCGGTCAGCTACAGATCCTGCTCAACGAATATGTGTCAGGGCAGTGAAAGTTTTGTAACGGCGCAAAATGCGCGGGGGCTACCCTTTGTAGGACGTCGGCGGTATATGCGACGACGACTCTACTGATGACATGAGGCCGCCATGAGCTTTGACCGCACCATCAAGATCGCACCGTCGATCCTCTCCGCCGATTTCGCCAATTTCGGGGCCGAGATTCAGGCCATCGAAGCCCAGGGCGCCGATTGGGTCCATGTGGATGTGATGGACGGTCATTTCGTACCGAACCTGACCTTCGGCCCTCCGGCGGTCAAAGCGTTCCGACCGCATGTGAAAACGGTGATGGATGTCCATCTGATGATCACTCCGGTCGATCCTTACATTCAGGCCTATGCCGATGCCGGAGCCGACATCCTGACCGCGCACATTGAGGCAGGGCCGCACACTCACCGAACCCTGCAAGCGATCCGCGCTGCTGGCATGAAGGCTGGTGTTGCCCTGAACCCCGGCACCCCGGCCGAGGCGGTCGAACACCTGCTGGACCTGACGGATCTGGTTTGCGTGATGACCGTGAACCCCGGCTTTGGCGGGCAGAAATTCATCGACATGACCGACAAGGTCCGCCGTCTGCGCCAGATGATCGGCGACCGCCCCATCCATATTGAGATCGACGGCGGCGTCGATCCAAACACCGCCCCACTGGTCGCGGCGGCCGGTGCAGACGTTCTGGTCGCAGGGTCGGCTGTGTTCAAAGGCGGGTCAGTCTCGACCCCCGAAGTATATGGCGAGAACATCCGCACCGTGCGCGCCGCCGCAGAAACAGCACTTTAACGCCTTCGGGCCATGCACCTGCTGCACTGCGGCTATGTCTGATTTCAGCTACCTAACCGCATAAGCTGCGATTAGGTTTCGGACTGTCAGAATTCAAACCTATGGCGTGTTTCCATGTCCAAACCCTCCTCACCCCGCCCGTACAGCTTTAACCCCGTTGGCCTTACCGGGCGCTTGCCGCATAGACTGCGCACGGCACTGCGCAAGCTGTCCAAGGCCCGTTCTTCGGTTCGGCGCATCCGGGCCTATTGGGTCATGAGCGATCAGGACCTGCGCGCACGCAGCTTGAAACGCGAAGACATCATCCGACTGGTTCTGGCGGACGTGATCTAAACGCAGCCCCATTAAAGGTGGTTTGTGGCGCAGGGCTCAGGAGCATCCCTGCGCTATTTGGCTTTGCTTGTCATTCGGGACAGCTTTGCGTCCCGATAGTCAAATTTGGCGCTATCATAGGGTGCGAAGATCGCGTCGCAATCCGTGGCATCTGGTGATGGAGGCCGAATGAAATCGTGCAGTTCGAAGCCCTGCTCGGCCATCACCGCCACGAAGTCACTGAACCTATAACCACCTTGGTATCGCCGCCGAACCGAGACCTCGGCCAGAACAAAGGCGCAGTTTTGCAGCATTTCGCTTGCGCCCTTGATCACCTCAATCTCGAACCCTTCAGTATCGATCTTCAGGCCAAAAGGCCCATCGTAAGAACGCGCAATCTCATCCAAAGTGCGGACGGGCACCTGTCTTTCCTCTATGCCCGACGTATGCGCACTGGCGGCTTCGTCAAAGGCCATCATCGTGGCGCGCGTTCCCAACACTCGGCCAGCAACTGTCGGTATATGAAGGGTCGTCTGCCCGTTTTCCGCGCCAACGCCGCAGGCATGGAAGTCGAAATCAATTTTGTCGCCCCAATTCTTGCGCAGCTTAATTTCATAGTCCGCGATCGGCTCGACCAGAACAAATTTCGCCTTTGGAAAGGCCTCATACAGATGAGAGGTGCCCGACGCGACGCCAACATCGAAAATAGTGGCGGCCTCAAAGCCCAGGCTTGCGATATAGTCCCCGCTCTCTCTATTGACCGATACTTGATAGCCCCGACGTTTCAGACGCCGAGCCAATCGAATTTCGATGTCATCCATAGGTGAATTCTCCGTTGGCGCGCCTAACACAGTCGGCGAAGCAGTCGAGCTAAAGAAACATCGCTTTGCCACAAGCACAACGAAAAAGGCCGCCCCTTGGGAACGGCCTTCTTTAGTTCAACGTTTAGGACCGAGATTATTCGACGAATAATCTCAGCACCTTCACCGATTACTCAGTGATTTTCGACACAACGCCGGCGCCGACGGTGCGACCGCCTTCGCGGATCGCGAAGCGCAGGCCCTGCTCCATCGCGATCGGCGCGATCA
>NZ_WQGO01000010.1 GCF_013034685.1 Ruegeria lacuscaerulensis
GCGGCACGGTCAAACGCGAAGCGATGTCGGCGCGGTCGGTGTACTTCGCGCAGCACCCCGGCAACTTCGCATTCCGTCCTCGTGAAGAACTGATCACGGACCAGAACTTTGCGGACATGGTTGCGTTCCACATGCGCCCTAAAGGGTTGGATGCGGAAAAGCTGCCCTGGCCGGGGCCATTGGCGACTTTGCCGACAACGCACGGGGACAGCTACGATGTTTCGCTGCACCTTCCCAAGACCAGCAAAGACGCTGAAAACCTGCCCTCCGGCCACACAATCGTTCTGGGGCCGAACGGATCGGGTAAAACTGTGACCGCGATGCTGCTGGCGACAACGGCGGTTGCACAGGGCGCGCGGATCATCGCTTTTGACAAAGACCGGGCGATGGAGGCCCCCATGCGTGCGCTCGGCGCACAGTACACCCGCGTCCGAGTTGGTGAACCAACCGGCATGAACCCGTTTCAGACCGAGACGGATGAGGCTGGGCAAAGCTGGCTCGCCAATTGGGTCATTGCCCTGTTGAGCTATGACGAACCACTGACCACCGATCAAAAGGATGAAATCACGCGGGCTTGCCAAGCGAATGCCACTTTGCCGCCTGCGCTTCAGAACTTCGATTCATTGGTGGAACGGTTCAGAGCCTTTGACGATGACAAGAACCTGTACAAGCGTGCAAGTGAATGGGCTGGCGAAGGCCGCTTGTCCTGGATGTTTGGCGAGGGTGGCTCAGATCCGTTTGCTGCTGGCGCCCGTCATCTTGTTTTCGACATTTCCGAGGTTCTGGATGACGAGTTGGTGCGGCTGGCATGGATCAGCTACGTCATGCGCCAGATCGAACGCCGCTGCGCCACCAAGATACCCACTGTCTTTGTGATTGATGAAGCATGGGTAATTGCTGGCAACCCTTATGGCGCTGGCATTCTCATAAATGCCTACACCACGTATCGGAAGCTGAACGTCATGATGATGATGATGACGCAGATCCCCGATCACCTCCTGTCGTCGGCGGCAAGTAAGTCGATCCTGGAAAACACCAGCACGCAGCTCTTGTTCCCCTCTCGATCCGGCAATGAAGCAGACTACCGGGCAATCGGCTTGAACGATTCAGAGCTGGCCGCGCTGAGGGCGCATTTTGGCGACCGCGTAATGCTCATGAAAAAGGGTGATGAGAGTGTTTGGCTCGATGTCGATGTCGGCGCTCTCGGCCCGCTTCTCCGTGTTCTGAGCGGATCAGACGGAAAATCGTTCCCTGATCCTGACTGGCGAAAAAACCCCAACTTCTGGAAGGAAATCACATGAAAACCCGCCTTGTAATCGCCCTTGTAGTTCTGGCCGCTGTCTCAGCCTGCACCAGCACCTATTCGGGCTATCGCAGCAAATGCGCCTGCGACTTTGAGCGCATGACCCCCCCTGAAAACTTGGAGCTTGTCTGATGAATATTTCAAAGAAATTCCGCACAACCATTGCTGTTTCAGTTCTGGCCGCCCTGCCCGTCATGGCATCGGCCCAGGGTGTTCCGGTGGTGGACTCTGCATCCATCACGCAGGACGCCGCCAATTCGGCCAAAGAAATCGCTGAAATGGTCCGCCAGTACGAGCAATTGCTGGAACAGTACGAGAAACTGGAACAACAGCGGGCATTGCTCGAAAACTCCTTCAAAACCATCAGCGGTTTGACAGATCTGGATGAGTTCAACAGCCGCAGCTTTTTGAAACTGGCGACTGCTGCTGACACGCTCGGCTACGCACTGGATGCAGCGGAGGGCGGTATCTCCGGCCTGCCCGATGTCGCTGCGCAGGCAATGGAACGTCGATCAATCAACCTCGGCCTGAACGATGGCATCTTGTCCGACTTCAGCGGATCGGATGTGCAGGCTCGCCGCATCCTGTCTGAGCGTGGTGGTGCGGGCCTGATGGCGTCGGCGTTGGGTGAGAATGGCTATGACATGGCCGGTCAGCTCTCCGAAGATGCTGAAAAACTGCGCGGTGAAATCGGTCAGCAAGAAGATCTGAAGGATGCAATCGACTATAACACGGCGGTTCTCCTGAAACTCCTGCAAGTTGAAATTGAAATCTTGCGCGCAACCTCGGCTAATGCTCTGGCGTCGGGCACGGATCTGGCTGCAACCGCTGCTGATCTTTCGACACTCAGCAACTATGTACGAGGAACCTCACAATGAAACTCCGCTCAACTCTCATCCTGACCATTGCAGCCGCCGTCGTTATGTCGGGTGCTGCATCGGCACAGGTGAAGCTGCGCCCGTCACCCAAGGTCGATATGCCGTTCGATGAATATCGTAAGTGCCTTGGGTACTCGGGCGCGAGTGAGTACGGTCGTCAATTCGTCAAAGACGATCAAGCGCGCATGGCCGAAGCGGGCCAATCCGCAGACAAGCAGCCTCTTGTGACCAACTGGTCGGTGGTGATCCTGAATGAACAGGTCATAGCAGCGCACGAGGCCACCATCGAGCAATGTAATCTGCGCAAGTCTGGCGAGACCTACAGCACCGAATGTCCGCTGGGTGGTTTGAGCCGTGAGGACGCGGCCCAAAAGGTCGGAGCTGACCAAGACGAGTTTTGGACCCAACCGTCCGACAATCTTGCCGCGCTTAAAAAAGAGCAACGGACCCGTCTGGAAGCTCTGCGCCCTGCAATTGAGGAGGCTTGTGGGCCGTGATCCAAGATTTCGTCAGCTCGATTGAGGCTGCGCTTAATAACTTCTCGCAGCAAGCATACAACAGCCTGGCGGCGGATCTTGCATCCGCCCTCTGGGCAATAGCCGCGCTGATCTTCGTGGCAATGCTGATCAACGGTGTGCTTCAAATCCGGGAAATCGGGTTTGGTGGCTATGTCGGCTGGATCATTCGGGCGACGATCATCATTGGTATGGCTTCCAGCTGGAGCTTCTTTCAGCCCATTTATCAGGGCATTTCGAGCCTCCCAGACACGATTGCCGGAGAATTGACCGGCACAACAAATGTCTGGGAAGCACTCGATGACATTGCGCTTCAGTGTTTCTTGATGGGCCAGCAGGCCATTGAAAACGCGACCTGGGGCCTGAGCATCACCGGGGCTATTCTCTGGGTTGTTGGGGCTGTCATCGTAGCTTTTGGCACCGGCATGGCGCTGATCGCAAAAGGCGGTCTGGCGGTCCTGCTGGGACTAGCGCCTGTTTTCATCGCAACGCTGCTCAGCTCAGCAACAGCCAATATCTTCGCAGCCTGGGCGAAAACGACTGTTGGCCTGATCATGGTCATCGTCGTTCTGACAGGTATTGTTTCTCTTATTCAGGCCCTTTTCAGCTCAGAACTGACCGCTGTTGAGGATGTGAACAATATGGAGGCCAGTGGCCGGTTTTTGGCGATCTGCATTGTGTCAATCGTGATGCTCACGCAGATCCCATCGCTCGCGGGCGGAATGTCGGGTGCAATCGTTTCGGCATCCTCGGGTCTTGCCGTGGCAACTGGTGCCGTCGCTGCCGCAAGAAGTGCATTGGGCACTGCAAGCGACGGCGCAAGGGGTGCAGTAGCCGGTGGGAAAACCGCCGCCGCGATGGCCTCCGCAGCCCGCGATGGGACAGGTGTTCGTGACAGCGCCTCGCGCGCGATGCAAGCGCGTCGGGACATTGCACACAGAGCCCGCAATCAGGATGGGGCGGCTCGACAGAGCTACGCCGCTGACCGTTACCGGCAGAGCATTCGACAAGCTCGCGTCAATAAATCTTCCTAAATCGAGGTATTGAGCTGATGTCACACGTGACAGATCACGAAAAAGAACTCTTTCTGGGTGCACGCCGCGATGCCTTCAAATGGCAGGTATTCGGCATGGTCGGCATGGCAATGGGCGTGGCCTCTATGATTGGTTGGGCGATGCTCCTTCCCTTGAAGGAAATCCGCGCGGTGCCATTCTCCATTGATCCGGACACGAAACTGCCGGTCCTGCTGACTGAAAAAGTCGAAGAACTGGAACCTTCTGAGGCGATGGCCTTCCGTGAAGTCGCAAATTATGTGCGCGACCGGGAAACCTATGATGTCCAGGACAACAACGAGCGCCTGAAATCGGTGCTGCGTCGTTCTGATGAGCTGGCCGAAACGTCCTACCGCGAACTGTGGGACGGGTCGAACGACAACCATCCGGACGAAATCTATACGCCCAAGACAAAGGTGCAGACCGAAATTCTGGGCGTGTCGCCGGTCAACGATGCGACGGTGCAGGTCGAGATCCGCAAGTCCCTGATCGTTCCAAACCAAGCAACGGCCTCAGCCCGCTACGTGGTCACAGTGACCTATGGGTTTGAGGAAAAAATCGTGACGTCGATGGACGAACTTTTGGAAAATCCATTCGGCTTCGTCGTCACCAACTATCGCGTAGACGCAATGGGAGACATCTGATGCAGCGTTCTTTCAAAACACTCACCGCCACCGCCGCAGCAGTTTTGGCATTCTCTACGCCTCTGCTCGCTGAAATCACACCGACACCGGACGGAAAGAACGCGGATCACCGCATCACGCATTTCCATTACGTCGAGAACCAGGTGTACCGCATCCCTGTGGGTGAACGCCTGATTACCTATGTTCACTTTCCGCAGGGCGAAACCGTCCGCAGCATTGGTGCGGGCGACACTGAAAGTTTTCAGATCACTCGCCTTCAGGAAGGTCGCGTTATTGCGTTCAAGCCGGAAATCCTGAACTCGGATTCAAACCTGACTGTCCTGACCAATCGCGGCACATACAACTTCTATCTGGTTCCGGCCGAGAGCGCCGCCGAACGCAAACGTGTTCCGTTCCGGGTCACGTTCTACAACAAAAACAACAGCGGCGGGACTACAACGCGCCGTGGCACGGTAGCGCGCAGCGAACCGAAACCAACAGGCCGCTTCGTCAACCAAAACTACTCGCGCTCGGGCAAAGCTGACTTCGCGCCTACTGCCGTGTGGGACGATGGCGTTCACACCTATATGCAGATCCCGCAGGATGCGGAGTTGCCGGGGATCTTCCGTGTCCTGCCTGATGGCCGCGAGCTGATGGTGAACACCACAGTCAAAGAGCGCGGCATTATCCAGGTGCAAGGCCTTTCAGATCTTTGGACACTGCGCATCGAGGACACTTCGATCTGTGTACGAAACGATGGCGACGCGTTTCAGCAGGCAAGTGTGAGCGGTCGGCCCGTCACTTCACAGACAGTTAAACCGGGGGGCAGCAAGTAATGAACCGCGATCAGACAATTGCGGCACGGGCGGCGGCTGAACAGCCGTCGCAACGTGTCCGGAAGAAGTTCGACCCAAAGAAGCTGATAACTGTTGCAATCGCAGGGGCGGTGTTCCTGGGCTTTGTATGGTTTGTCATGGGCGACGAAAACAAAAGCACCAACACGGGTGTCCGCGTTGACGCTTTGCAACAAGGCGGTGGCGAGCGATACGGGCTTTTGACCGCACGGGGACCAGAGGTCGATGAGCCGGAACAAGAGGCTTTGCCCGAGGAAATTGCGGTGGCAACACCGGTAGCAGTGCCGCAGGTCGATTCCGAAGGGCTGAAACAAGCCCTGAAAACAATCGAGCAACAGAATGGCCGGATTTCCGATCTGCAAGACGAGCTGACGGACGCCAAAGTTTCGCTGTCAGAAAAAGACGGTGAAATCGCAACGCTGAACCTGACCAATGAACGCCTTCAGGTCAGATATGATGAGCGCGAGAAAAAGTTTCAGACTGAGCTTGCCCAGGCGGTTGCTGATGCAGAGGCCCGGGCGCTCGCCAGTATGAGCCACTTGCAGACTACGGGTCTGACTGATGATGAGCGGCGCAGGCTTGAAGAACTCAAGCGGATGCGCGAGCGCCAGAACCAGTCAGACGGCATCGTGTTCGATGAAAACCCATACGGCAGAAACTAATGGAGCTGACGATGAACAGAACAGCACTCACCCTCGCCCTGGTTGCTTTGGCGTCAAGCGCGATGGCACAGGAAGCACCCGGTCAAAACTACCAGCCGATCAATGGTGGATCGCAGCCGGTCATTTTCCAACCCTTCCCTGCTGCGCCGCAGCCGGTTCAAGTCCAGCCAGACGACACCCGCTTACCTGAAGAACAGCGCGGCTATCAGGAAAACCCGAATACGACATGGCAAAACAATCTGGTCGAAGAATATCCACCCATCGTCGGGGCCTCGATCATTGACGATCCGTCGCGCACCTTAACGCAAGGCACGGTCTTGTCGGCGCTATTCGGTGGGGCGGTCAGCTCGGAACTGCCCGGTAGTGTCGTGGCAACGATCACACGCGGCGTCTACTCGATGGACGGCACACGTTTGCTTCTGCCTCGTGGATCGAAGCTCTATGGCGAGTATCGAGCGGATACGACATTGGCGCAAACGCGCATCATGATTGTTTGGAGCCGTGTCATTACACCGGATGGCCTTTCCGCTCAGATCGGCTCAGTTGGCACGGACGGACAGGGCCGCACCGGCGCGACCGGCAGGGTGAACACACACTTTGGGAAGCGGTTCGGCACGGCTGCGTTGTTGTCCATCATCGGTATTGCCCCTGTGGCGCTGGTGTCTGACAGCGACAGCAACAACTCGGTCAGAACGGATCTGGCAACCCAAGTGGGGTCTAACCTGCAGAACGCCACGGCAGCGGCGCTTGATGAATACCTGCGCATCACTCCGACAATCTTTGTCGATCAGGGCAGTCGTATCAACGCGATCCTGCAGCGCGACGTTGTGTTCGATAGCTTCTGAGAGCGAGCCAATGAGCCGACCGCCTCAGCGGTCTTTCCGGCCGCTGCCAGCATGATCGAGTGCGGTAGCGGCCTTTTTTGAAGCAAATTCAGCACTTTTTGGAAGCAATGAATCTTATGTGGATGCCTTCGTGTTCGAGGCAAAGCCGAGATGCAGCGAAGGCAACCTCCAGTGTTCCAAAAAGTGCTCTACCAAGGACAAGAACATGAGCGGGCGGAACGGGAATAGCCTTCTGGAATACTATACAGGCAAGATCGAGCATCTGTTACACGATGAAAGCCTGAGCGAAATTTCTGTGAACCCTGACGGATCGGTCTGGGTCGAAGAAATGGGCACAACGCACATGACCAGGACAGACATCACTCTGAACAGAGACGATGTAGAAAACATCGGGCGCTGCGTGGCCGGTTTCAGCGATGTAACATTCGGAGAAAAGAAGCCGATTGCGACGGCCAACGTGCCGACACAGCAGGGTAAAGCGCGGGTTCAGGTCGTGATTCCGCCAGCAACAACCGGCGTGGGGTCCGTTGCGATCCGTCTCCTGCGCGTGAAAAACGTCGATCTGGGCGCGTTCAGCTTCGCCAGCAAAGAGGCGGCGTTGGCAGAAAACAACGATCATAGCGCGCTTGAAAATGCTCGGGCTGTTCTCGCTGACGGAACAATGAACTTTGACGAGCTGGCCGACCTTGCAATGCTTAGCAAATGGAACGTGATCATTGCCGGGGGCACCTCGTCCGGCAAAACCACTGTCCTCAATGCAATGCTGAAGCGCGTCGATCCGGGCGAACGGATCGTGACGATTCAAGAAGTGGCCGAGTTGGACATCGAGCAACCCAATTCTGTCGATCTGCTTGCCGACCGTTCCGAAGAAGATGGCCCTCGATCACCAACAAAGCTGCTGGAATCGGCGCTTCGCCTCCGGCCTGACCGCCTCGTCTGCGGTGAAATCCGAGGCGACGACGCGAATATGTTCTTGGAACTGGTGAACACCGGCCACGATGGATCTGTCTGCACCATGCACGCGAACTCGCCCGTAGATGCCATTGGACGGATGAGCAAAATGGTGCGTCGCGGATCTCCGACCGTTCAAAAGTCAGAAGTGGTCGATGACATCCGGGCCACCATTCACATGATCGTTCACATGAAGAAAATCGGGGACGAACGGAAGGTCAACGGCGTGATCTTCCCGCCTCTGATGACTGCTGAACAACTGAATTGAAGGAGTACAAAGATGAAGAAATTCGAGTACCGAGACGTGCCTTTTTCGGAATGCGACGACGCCAGCGAGAAATTCGCAAAGCTGGGCAAAGAAGGTTGGGAAATGGTTGGTGTCGCACGTGCAGAATTTGGCATCGTGTGCTTCTTCAAACGCGAGCTGACCGATGGCTGAGTTTCAGGATCTACCCAAAGGCAAGAAGGTCGCGATAGCCGGTACTATGGGCTTTATCGCTACCTCGGCTTGCGCGGTGTTGGTGGTCGGGCTGGCGCTCGAATACATCAACACCAGAGGCTTTCGCGGGCTGGACATCTGGGCGATCCCAGAGAAGTTCATGGCACAGCCTGCAGAGACGCAGCAGATCATGGGTCTGGTGGCGGTGGTCGCAGTGGGTGTTTTGACCTTTGCATTTGTGGCGGCTGCGCTGCGTGGTCCCTCAACGAAATACGGTGATGCGACCTTTGCAAAGGCCCCTCAGCTCGTCCAGGAAGGCTATGCGTCGGTTCTGAAGCTCAAAGACAAATTGGATAGTGAAATCGTGTTTGCCAAATTTGGTGAGCCAAAGGACAAAAACGCGATCTACTATAAGCCCGGCCCCGGTGTCCAAAAGCCGCACGCGATGTTCATTGCCCCGTCTGGTTCGGGCAAAACCAGCGGCTTTGTGATCCCGAATGTCCTGCGTTTCAATGGGTCTTGCGTCGTCCTGGACATCAAGGGCGAGATTTTCCAGACAACCGGCGCGCGTCGGGCAGCAATGGGCGATGAGGTTTTTGTGTTCGACCCCGAGAACCCCGACAAAAGCCACAGCTACAACCCTCTGCGCCGCGCAGCACGTGCCGACAATCTGGACCGGCGATGGGAAGAAGTGATTCAGGTTGCAACTCAGATGTTCGACACGCCCAGCTCGTCCGCGCAGGGCTTTATGGGTGGTGTTGAAGGCATGTTCTGCGCAATGGCGATGCTGGCGATCAAAAGAAAGCGGCCATACATTTCCGAAGTCCTGCGCCTGGTCAAAACGACCAAGCAAAAGGACTATGAGAAAATGGCTGAAGAAGTTGGATATGCGCGAGCTGCAGATGAGTTTCTGAATCTTGCAGCCGAAGAATCCAAAATCCTGCGGTCAACGATTTCGGTTATGTTGAACTCCGGCCTGCAGCTCTGGCGCAACCCGTCGGTAGCAAGAGCCACGCAGGGCAATGACATCAACTTTGAAGATCTGCGTCGGCGCCCCAGCTCGATCTACTTTTCCGTGCCAGGGAAAAAGGTCAAAGAGTTCCGGACGCTCATTCGCCTGTTCTTCCTCGATCTGGTGAACACCATCGAAACTGTTGAGCCGGGCGAAGATGAGCCGTTCAAGGTTTTGATGCTGCTCGATGAGTTCCAACGCCTCGGCCATCTTGAGCGCGTTGTTGAAGCCTATGACACCATGCGATCGTTCGGGGGCAGGCTCGTGGTGATTTCGCAAACACTGTCGCGCCTACAGGACATTTATGGGCACGAGGGTGTGCGGGCGATGCTGGCAAACGCTGGAACCCAGATGTTTGCCGCCTCAGAGGATTCCGAAGTACGCGAACATGTGTCCAGGTCCATCGGGGACAAAACGGTCATAAGCAAGTCGAAGTCTCGAGCACTCGGCAAGATGGAAATGGGCAGCATATCAGAGCGTGAAGAAGGCATTCGCCTGCTCCGGCCCGAACACGTTGGCCGATTGCCTGAAAATGAAGTTGTGCTGATCCGCGAAGGCAAGATGCCGGTGATTGCAAACAAGATCCGATACTTCGAAGATCCCTATTTCATGCAGTTCCTTGGGGGTGATGCTCCAAAGATCAAAGGTACACATCTGGATCTTGCTGAAGAACAGGCCAGGGACACGGCAAAGGCTCTGGCGGATGCGAATCCGGCCCCTGCCCCGGTGAAAGAGGTTTCTGAAAAAGACCAGGAACTTCAGGCGGCATTTGATGCGCAGCGCACGGTCGCAAAGCGGAAAAGTCGGTCAGCGAAAGATATGGCGATGGAGAAAATGAAAGCCAAACGGGCTGAAAGTAGCGCCTTCACTTGACGGGGGTAACAGGACGCGGCCGAACCGGACCTTACTTCAATATGCAGAGAACGGCAGGAGAGAGCCCTAACCTGCTCGTGCTGCGACTTACATATATGTCCGCTTCCGTGAAGCTTACTAGAATGGCGCATTGTCAGCTTTATGCCTGCTGAGAATTGTCGTCATAGTATCGACAGCAAAAACACTCATCAAAAACCAACAGATTGACGACAGATCAAGGGAACCCCGCACGCATATAAACGATGATCTTCCAAAGGTCTTCTTCGCTCAGCGCTTCCTTGAAGGCTGGCATGTCTGTTCCGAAGCGTTCGCCGCCCTCGGAAATTGCCCAAAGAAGGTACTCGTCCCCCGACATCGGCATCTGAACGAACCATCGTAGGAGAGCGGGAGAGGGCGCGAGCGAACGTCCGGCTTCACCATCGCCCAAACCCTCAGCTCCATGACAGCTTGCGCAGTTTTCCGTATATAGCGTCTTGCCCTCCGAAACATTCTCGGGCGTTGCACGAATGGTGCTCCGAGCCCCGCGGTAGGCTGCGGGCACGTCCTCGTTCATATACGTCCAATGTCGTTGCATGCGCTGCTGCTGGCCAGGCCCCATATTGCCGTGCCCCCAACCACGCATGTGCTCAGACCTCATGTGGTTAGATCCCATTGGCCCGTGACCCCACCAATCTCCTCGTTGTTGTTGTGCGCAACCCACTGTAGCAATGGTGATAGACAGAACGCTTAAGGTAAGAGTGCGTAATCCAAGCTTCGTCATCTTCTCCTCCTTACTGTTTCCGCTCGATGAACGTCGCCTCAGGCCGCTTCGTAACTCTTGAACACCTCGGTGCTACCGTCCTTGAGGATCAAAAACACGTCGTAGGCCTCACGACGATCTTCCGGCCCCATCCCAGGGGAACCGTAGGGCATGCCAGGAACAGCAAGTCCAACAGCACTGGGTTGCTCCTCCAGCAGACGACGAATGTCTGCAACCGGCACATGCCCCTCGATCATATAGCCATCGATCTCGCCTGTGTGGCAGGACATCATTTCTTCGGGAATGCCGTTGTCCAATTTGTGGCGGACAAGCTGTGTTCCAAAGCTGCGCTCCTCGGTAATGCGAAAGCCTTCCTGCCGCAGGATGTCGATCCAAACCTGGCAACAGCCGCAGTTCGGATCCTTGAGAACACGGACGGAAGGCGTGTCTTGCGCAAACGCGGCAAATGGTACTGTGCTGGCAAAGCCAGCGGCGTAAGTCAGTACTTGGCGGCGTTTCAGGTTCATGGCGAGAGTCCTTGGTATTTCCAACTAAATTGAGCCGATTTCGTATCATTCGAGATCAAAGGTCATAATCCACGTCAAACATGCTCATGTTCGCCAACTTCCCGACGCTCGGCGAGCGCTTGGCGCACGATCTGGAAAGCAGAGGAAAGAAACAACGTTGCCATGACCGCCGCAACAATCAGGTCAGGCCAACCGCTAGCTGTGCCCCAGACGCCTAAAGCTGCAAACATAACGGCCACATTGCCAATGGCGTCATTACGCGAACATAGCCAGACAGAGCGCACATTTGCATCGCCGTCCTTGTAACGGACGAGCAAGAGAACACTTGCGAGATTGGTCATAAGAGCGAAAAAGCCAACGATGCCCATGATCTCGGCCTCCGGCACTCCGACATAGAACACCCGGTACACGGTCGATCCAAACACCCAAAGACCCATCAGCAGCAAGCTCACCCCTTTCGCCAGAGCGGCATTGGTGCGTGCACGGATTGAAGCCCCGATCACTGCCAGCGAGATACCGTAGGTCAAAGCATCCCCAAGGAAGTCTAGAGCGTCGGCCTGAAGTGCCTGAGACTTTGCATAGTGACCGGCAGTCATCTCGACGACGAACATCACCGCGTTCAGAGCAATGACAATCCACAGCCTCCTTTTGTAGTCGTCTGATACGCCGTCGAATTTGGCGTTGTGTCCGCAACATGCTGACATTGGGAAGCCCTTTTTGTATCTGTCGTGACCATAGTGTAGTGTCTCTAGTTACTAGAGGTTCAAGAGGTATTTTCATGTTTTCTATCGGGGAGCTTTCCAAGCGCACGAAGGTCAAAGTTCCGACTATCCGCTACTATGAGGAAATGGGCCTGCTTGCCGCACCAGAACGCACCGAAGGCAACCAACGGCGCTACGATGTGGCAGGGCTAGAGCGTCTCAGTTTCATCAAGCATGCACGCGATCTTGGTTTCTCAATTGAAGCGATCTCCGAATTGATTGTGCTTCAAGGCCACCCGGATCGTTCATGCCAAGCCGCAACGGACATCGCCGTCTCACAACTTTCCGAAGTAAGAGCAAAGATCAAACGACTACGGGCTCTTGAAAAAGAGCTGGTTCGGATTTCGAAGGGCTGTGATGACGAAGGAGTGTCAGAGAACTGCTATGTGCTCGCGTCTCTTGCCGATCATAAACTCTGTCACCACGATCACTAAACTATGAGCGGACATTGCTTTAGTCCCAGCGAAAGACTGTTTTGTCCGCTTCTTGCCTATTCAAACGTGGTGCAGCGAATGCCCGGAATGTCCAAGGACAAGAGTCCGTCCCAATCGGAACAGACCCCACATTACTCCAACCCGGTGGTCTCGCTGTTCCCGGCAACACATTCACCGGCGCGAACAATCATCTATCATGTCCTCCGTGGTTAAAGACTGTGTCCATCATACTCATGGACGTGGGTAGCCTGTTCGCGGGTATGGGCAATCTCTTGCACCACGGCGGCAATCTTGCTGGATGAAACTTGGTGCAGCTCACCAACAACGGCCTCCGCGCGCTCGTAGCTGTCCGGAACGCCTTGGCTGTTGAAATGGGCGGCAGCGGTGGAAATGTCCGCGTCTTTCCAAGTCGCCGTTGTGCCGATTGAAACGCTGTCATGATCGTTGTAGCGGGCCAGGAACTTGCTTCCGTCGAGACCGAAGCTGTGCGCGGTCGCCACAATGTCATCACGCACAGCCAGCCATTTTTCGGCTTCCGTGGGGTCCAGGTTGTCCAACTCGGCCGCATTCATGGATGTGGTGTAGCTGTCATCAGCCAAAGTGTATGCCTGCAGGTCGGTGTCATATGGGCGCAGTTCGGCAACATCGCCTTTCAACTCCCCGATCTGAACGTCCATTGCGGCACGCAAGTGTGGATCTTCGACCTCTCGTGCAAGAGCCTCCATGTTCTCGATGGAGTTCACGATGTCCTTGGTCTGCTGCTCGTAGTTCTCAAAGATGGCCTCCCCCAAAGCGGATTGCATATACTGAACATAGCGATCACCGGGCGACTGGTAGTCGTCGGACTCCTGAAAATCCTTGTCACCACTCAGATCCGCAAGGGACGAATAGTAAGGGTGATACAGATCGTATTCCTGAGCATCACTCATGTGCTGAGAAACCAAAGCCTGCATATCGTTCAGATCAACCGGCTCCCCTGACCGCTCCGCAGCTTCAAATTCGATTTTGAATTCTTCGACCAGATCTTGTTGCGCAGTATGTTCGTCAACACGGCGGTTGGCCTGGTCCTCGATGTCGAAGCTGTTTGAGGCGATGGCTGCACGATCAAAGCCCATCGCCTGCTGTTCTTTCCTGATGATGTCGATCTGCTCTGAAACGCGATCTTCACGCGGGGCGGATTGATCAAATCTGGAATAGGGTGCGAAGTGTTCGACTTCGTTCAAAAGATAGTCTGTACGCGAAACCATAGTTTTTCCTTTGCGAGTTGATGGAAAACTCTGTGATGGGTCTGCCTGGGGCGTTGGCGCGCGCATCAGGCAGACCGGTTAAAGTCCTTACAAGCTGTGCCCGTCATCGTCACCGCGCCCCTGCAAGAGCGGGTGCGTTGCGTGGGCGTGAACGTCTGAAAGTTCTTCTGAGATTGCGATGATCCTGGAAGACGCAAGCTGGTGCAGCTCGTCAACAACGGCCTCAGCGCGGTCGTGGCTGTCGGGTAATCCTTGCGCCTGGAAGTGGGCCGCGGCGGTCGAAATGTCGTCGCTGCGCCATCCCATTGTTGTACCCAGGGTGACGTTCTGATGATCGCCAAAGCGGGCAACGAACGCCTCGCCATCGAGGCCGTAGCTGCTGGCCGTGTCGGTGACTTCTTTGCGGATCGCTGCCCACTTGCCGGCCTCTGAATAATCCAAGACATCCATTTCGGCAGTGCCCATTCCCATCATCGTTGAATAGCGGCGGTCCTCGATGATGAAGGCTTGAAGGTCCGGATCGTTGGTGCGCAGGTCCGCAACGTCGCCCTTCAACTCGCCAATTTGAATATCCATAGCGACACGCAGATGAGGGTCGTCAACCTCACGGGCCAGCCCTTCCATCTTGTCGATGGATTGCAGCAATTCTTTGGTCTGAGTCTGGAAGTCCTCATAGGCCCCCTTGCCCAAGGTGTCCTGTATATAGACCTCGTACCGGCGTGCTGCCGGGGCATAATCAGCGGACGACTGGAACGCCTTGTCATCGACAATATCAGCAAGGGCAGACAGATACGGATGGCTCTGTTCGTTGTCCCGAACGTCGCTGATATGGGCAACAACCTGAGCCTTCAGCTCGGGTGCGATTGTTTCCTCAGAACCGCCTAATTCGATGTGTCGCCGCAAGTTGCTCATGACTTCGGGCGACACATAAGACGGGTCTCCTGGCTCGCCGTAATCATCAAAATGATGGGCTTGATCCAGCAGATGTTCCATTCTCGATACCATAGGTTCCTCACTTTCAACGAGTTGGATGGCAAACTCTTCGATCCGGTCTTTGACAGCGTTGGCGCGCTCATCAAACAGATCCGACATTCTTGCGATGGAGAGTGTCATCACATCACCGGCCATGTCGCGGGCCGTAACTTCAACCTCCGGAGTGCTTTCAACAACAGACAGTCCGGCCTGAACCTTCCACGTGTCGGTCTCAACTTCCTGCCGCAAACCGCGCTCAAGGCGGGTCGTTGCGGTCAGCTCAATTCCGTATCCTTCGGCAACCTCAACCTGGATAGAGCGCTGAACGTCGATGTTCATGTCGCTGCTCATACCCATAGCCAACCACTGCCCATGTTCCACGCCTCGGTTATTCACAACGATGTGGACATGGGGGTTGTCAGTGTCGTTGTGGAACACGGTCAGATAGTCCCAGGTATCGCCAAAATCACCGCTCCCAAACAGGCGATCCGCGAAGTCCAAACCGGCCTCATGCGCGGCATCCGGATAGGTGCCTTCGGGAAAAGAAACGATCATGTGACGGGTATAACCATAGTTGGTTTTCCCGTTGAAATCCTCGGCCCAGGTCTCGATCAGATCACTCACCTGATCGGCATCGAGCGGGGTCACACCATTGTCGCGGATGTCCAACACGCCCTCTGCCCTGACGGTCAGGTAATTGATCTGGCGGCGCAGCTCATGCGCTTTTTTCACCCCACCTTTGCGGACGTGTTTCACAACCGCCTCGGGCTTTCCAACCACAGCACCAAGCCGCGCCTTGATGGATGAGGCCCGCGAGATCATGAACTTCATGCGCTTGGCGGTTTGCAGCTGCTGGCTGATCTGCTTGGACCGATCGATACCCTTCTGCGCTTCCCGGAAGGCTAGCTCCAGAAAGTCCCCTGCCGTCAAATTGTGAGCCGCGACGTTCATGCTTCAGATGTCCTCTCATCGTCGCGCAAGATTCGGCGAATGGCGGAGTCTGGCTCTCGGTTTCGGCGGGCCGCGGTGATCAGCGCCTTCAGGTCTTGCCGGTGCTGGATGATCGCACGATGGAGGTTTTCGACATCGCGCCGGTCGTCATCGGTCCAGATCACCGAACCGCGTTTGGCCGATTTTGCGAGCTGATTGAGGTTGGTGTATCCACCCTGAACCTGCCGCAAGTGCGTCTGCCAGAGATCGACAACGGCCGGGTCAGGATCGAGATACCCGATCAGACGATAGATCAGTCGTTGGATGATCTGGTTGCGGCTCTTGGCCCCAAGCGACTGCACGGCCTCCTCCAAACGCACCAACGCATCTGACGGCAATCGAACGGAAAAGACAGTGGTGTCGCCGGGCTTGCTCAATGTATACCTCTGGTTGTTTTTATGACTTGTAACACAACTACCTTATCCTGTCATACTCTCCAAGAGGAAACCGGGGGTGATTTTAGAAATCCGTATTTTCTCAAATTGCCCCCGGAACAGTTTTGCTCTTGGAGGCAATCTCCACGCCGGGAAAAGGGTCCTGCCCCTTTTCCAGCCAGCAGGCGTGGGTGCCGGTGGACCGGCGCAGGGCAATCACGCAAAGCGGGAGCTGCCCGAACAGCGCCCGTCACATACCGGCACGTTCAAGGTCAGTATGGCATTTTCCGCGCGCCTCAGCGCGCTCAATGTCCCGCCGCTTTCGCGGCGGGTGTGGCAGGGTTGTCTGCTGCCGCATTGGGGCAGGTCGGCACCCCTGCCCGGTCTTAGGACCGCGCGCCACCTGTGGCGCATATGTGGTCCGGCCTGCGGCCGGAGCAGAAGAAAGGGCGGCTTGCGCCGCCCTGCCCTCCCGTCATTCGGTGACGGGATCGTCATCGGTGCGCTTCGGGAAGGCCACCATCTCAACGCCAGGGAACATGCTGTGCTTGACCTGGATCGAGGTGATGGTGCCGGTCTCATCGGTATTGACGAAGAGCACCCCGCATCGATCCCAGAATGTCTTGCCTTCTTTTTCACCGGTCTTGACGCTCAGTTTCAGAGTTTGAGTTGCCATTGTTTGATCCTCGCTATGGCGTGTTTCGATGAACAAGGGAAAAGCGGGCATCAAGGGGATGTCAGCAGGGAATTTGATCCGCGCGGAATGCGCCGCAGGCGCAGGGGACATTCCTTGTTGAAGCGCGGCGCCCGGCCCGGGCGCCGCGCGTCTTCCCCGACTGCCCGCTTATGTTCATCCCTTCAGAAACACCGCAGCCGAGGATCTTCTCCGGCAACGTACTTGAAACTGTCAGACCTGGTGAAAGGCAAGGCTTTCTGGGATCGCTGCGCGCGGAACATCTGAACAAAACGATGTCTTTGATGGCGGCAACATCACCTCGATCCGACACAGGCGCGGCGCTCAGTTCTAAGTTGGGGGTTGCCCTTCTGGGTCGGTATGACCGTCGTCGCAAAGGATGAAGAATGACGGACGGTGCAAACCGCCCTATCCAACTGGCGGAGGCCAAAGACCGGACGGTCCGGCCCTGGTCCGTGCTTGTGCGGATCAGGTAAACAGCCGGACTCAATTTGGATTGGCGGGTTCGGTAGGACGCCCCGGTAATCCGCAAGAACTCTCTCAAGCGCTGTCGCGGGGCGAGACCGGCGCACGGGCAGATACAGTGATGAGTACGCCAAGAAAAAGGCCCACCGAAGCGGGCCACGAGTTTAACCAAAGGAAAATCTGGAGGTATTCTTTACAGGCTAACGCTTGCGCGCGCGATCGACAACACCGTCAGCTGTGATCGTGGCAATGCGATCCTCTGTGCGGCGGGTCATTTCCACCCCGTCACCCGTCATATGCGCCTCGGCAAATTCCGTGAACTTGAAGATGCTGCCATCTGCTTCAACATGGGTTTCGTCCTCTGCCGAGCGCCGCTTCACCGATCCGTCATGGCGGATTTCGATGATCGTGTTGTCGGCCATTCGGACCGTCACGGTATGCTCATCTACAGCGACACCCTGCCACCAGGCATCTGCATCGCGGCGCACAACAATGCGGTTTGGGTGCAGCTTGATCTGCACGTCCTGTACCTCGTCCGGATCAGCGGCTTTGACGACCACGATGGCCTCCTGCGCGCTGGGATCACCATGGATCGACGCGCTCCCGTTTTTTGGCGGCCAGAGCTTCGGCTGTGTGCGCGGCTTGCCCTTCTGGTCTGTATGAAACCCGACGAACATCTGCGCGGATTTCCAGACGCGGCGGGCGGCTTTTTCAACCGTAGACGGAGCTGCATCGGTGGACATGGTGGATAGCCTTTAAAGTGGGTTAATTCACGTGCATTTTCGGGGTGAGCGTCACACCCACAGCGCTCAGCACTTTCAGCACCGTGCCAAACTCGGGATTGCCATTTTCGCTAAGTGCGCGGTAGAGGCTTTCCCGAGACAGACCAGATTTGTCGGCCACACTCGACATACCTTTGGCCTTGGCAACATCGCCAAGTGCCGACGCGATCAGCGCCGTGTCGCTGGTTTCAAAAGCCGCTTCAAGATAGGCTTGAATGGCTTCCGGGCTGTCCAGATAGTCAGCCGCTTCAAACTTCGTTGTTTTGACACCCATGTTTTTCACTCCAACTCTCTTGCCATCGCCTTGGCGGTTTTGATGTCGGCTTGCTGGGATGACTTGTCTCCCCCGCACAGCAAAACGATCAAAACGTCACCGCGCGACACATAGTAAACGCGATACCCCTTCCCTTCGGAGATACGCAGTTCACTCACACCTTCACCAACCGGTTTCACATCACCGGGATTGCCCAGGCTCAACCGCGTGATGCGAACCAAGATCCTGGCTCTCGCCCTTTGGTCCTTCAGGCCCTTGAGCCACTTGTCGAACAGGTCCGTCTTACGAATTTCTATCATACCTATATGTAGCCTACAGGCTACAACCTTTCAAGTCAAAACAACCTATACCATTGAACTAAAATCAAAAATCATTGCTGAAAAGCAGGGCGCGTTGCGCCCTGCCCTGCCAGTTTCAGAAGCAATCCGGCACCCATGCATCGATCCGGGCTTTCTGTGCCTCGGTCACGCCCAGTGCCTTTTGATGCTCTGGATCATTGAAGAGCTTGTGCAGCGCCTCGTTCTTGGCACCCTTTTTGGATTTCGCGAAGGCTTTGAACATGTCGGCGTCGATGTGCAGGTCCAGCAGGTCTTTGTAGAGATCATCCAGCTGCCAGCCTTTCAGACGCTTGAAGCAGTTTTCAGCCGAAGGGGTCCAGATCGCGCGCATGTCAGCCTCGATCTCAGCCTCGATCTCCGCCATGAACTCCGGGCGTTGGGTCAGAAACCGCCGGGCCAGAAAACCCGTGATCTCACCATTGCGGGTCTTCTTGCCCAGATCGCGAAACGCTTTGAACGCTTCCACGCTGCCTTGTGCGGCAATCTCGTGGAACTGGTCATAGGCTGCCTGTGCCGCTTCATCCCGTTCTCCGCCAAGACGCGGGTCGAGGATGAACTGGTCATCGATCTCGGGTGTGTTCCGCTCGGCACCACCATAGCCAAACCCAAACAGATTGCTGCTCAGACCGGAGGCCGGGGTGGCAAAGAAAGCAAACAGGCTCAACACATAATCAGGCTTGTCCAGCAGGGCCGTTTGAACCGCTGCCAGCCGGATCGCCACCATGTCGTCGATGAACTTCTGCGAATAAACTGGTTTTGGTTCTTCCTTGATCTCCGGTTCTTTGACCGGGGCCAGAACACCAGCCTCAATGGCAGCCTGAACATGTTCCGCCGCGACATAGGCCGGGGATGTTTTGATCTCGCCATTGTTGGTGACATAGACAAACACGCCGGACAGCTTGCGCTGCGCGTCAGAATAGAACGGCGCCGTATAGTCCTCAAGCGCGGCCAGCTCCTTTTCACCATCCGCGTCCAGAGCCTCACCCTCATAGAGTTCGGCAAGTTCGTCATACCGTTCGGCCTGTCCTTCGGTGAAGTCCCGGCTCACCATGTCCAAACGGTGCATGTCTTTCGTACCCGAGAACCCATAGGGAATGTAGCTTTCCTCATGGGTGTCCACCCAGTCCCAGCCTTCCGCGTCGCGCAGTTTTTCCGCTTCTACCGCCAGTTTCTCGGCAAACAGACGATCCAGTAACGCGCCTTCATTGAATAGGGTTTCATCGGCAAACAGATCAGCGGTGACGGTGCCGCCCGCCTCAACATAAGCCTTCTGCCCGACAAATACGGCCTTGCGGCTAGTGCTGCTAACAGCCTCCGACGTCAGTGCCTGTTTGACATCATGCTCACTGAACCACCGACATTCTTTGGCCCGTTCCAGAACCTCCAGAATTTTCTCTTCTTCGGTGCTGACGGTCATGGCCTTGGCCAGCCCCATGCTGATCTCACCGGCTTTGAGCGCATCCAGAACGGCGGCGGGCAGACTGGCAAGCGCGAGGCGGCGGCGCACATGGGATTCGGTCACGCCAAACGCATTGCTGATCTTGGCAATAGACAGAGATTTCTCGGCCATTTTGCCATAAGCACGGACCTCGTCCACAGGGTCCAGTTCTTCACGGGCGGTGTTCTCCGCATTGGCCCATTGCTCAGCCACGAAGGGATTGTCCGTGACCTTAACGGGAACCTGTGCCAGATCAGCGCGCTCAGTCACGGCGATGTTCAGAGCCCGTAGGCGGCGACCACCGGCAACGATTGCGACTTTGCCATCGGTATCGCGCAACCCGCTGAGGTTCTGGATCAAGCCACACATAACCAAACTGTCGGCCAGAAGTGCAATACCTTCCTCACCAACCTCCTGTCGTGGGTTGATGTCAGACAGGTAGAGATCGGACAGGGATACGGTTTCGATGGTTTCCGGTGCGGTGAATGTTTCGACTTTGCTCATGGGGCAAATCCTTGTTTGAGTGTTTGAGATCGTGTTAAGGGTGCCCTACCCCTTCCGGGGTAGAGCGGAGCCGTTTAGATGGCTGCGTGTTGGATCAGGAAGCGGCGCGCGATGTGGAAATTGTCGCCCTTCCTGATTAGCGCCCACGCTTCTGCGATACGTTGCTGCAAGATTTCATTGCTCATGGTGTTCACCTCCTTTCCGGTTTGGGATTGAGATCAGTATTCGCTGGGGCACATGATGGTCAGAACGCGGCGCGTCACTGACGTGTCAAACGGCCGGTCGGACCCATACGTGTAGTCCGTGTCGTAAAGATCGATCTTCCAGAACAGCTTCTGGTCACGGACTGTCACCGCCCCAAAGGTGTGATCGCCATAGGGGTCATTGCCCTCGTCAAACTGGTCATCCGACGCCACCGCTGCCAAAGCTGCAGTCTGGAACTCCATCCCTTCACCTGACACGCCGGGCGTGACAAATACCTGACCCTGAATTCCCTTAGAATGCATCTCGATTGCCGCAGTCGGATCGATCAGCGCTTTCCGAAATAGGTCATTCTGGGTCGCAATCTCTGCCGCCTGCAGGCTGGTGTCAGTGTCGATGTCTTTTGTCTTTTCAATGTCCAAAACCGTCTCTCCTTTTGTGGTGCGACCTCTGGGGTTGATCCCCTTTGGTGCTGGTTTTGAGCCGAGCCCTGAAAGGGCGTCGTCTCTAAAACCTGCCCCGTGGCGAACGCGGAGAGGGGCGAGACAGGACCAATCGACAAGAGTGGTGCGGCCCGCAGCGCAGGCGCGCGAGGACACGGTATTGTCTATTTGTCTTGTCCGAGGGGGGAGGCCGCGCCTTCCCCCTTACGGAAGGTAGCGTTTGGCTTGTCCAAATCCCGCCTGACCCACAAGGAAAGGACAAAGGATCTCTGATCCTGCGTGAGCGCAAAAGGGACCGTCACCCGAATGGGCAGATCACCACGGCATGGACCGACCATGACCCAAAGCCCCTGCCCCGGCTCGCAAGAGACGGGTCAGGGGCTACTGGGACAGGGAGATCATTCTGGGGTGTTCTGGGTGGAAGCCGATACGTCGGCTGAAACCTAGAGCCTGCTCACGAGCCGAAAGGCTCGGGATTTGCCACAGAAACAGACTGCAGCCCGAAGTCACTCACCGACCGGAACATACCCTCGACGGAGCTTTTGCTTTTCGAGATTGTGGAGCGCTTCACTAGCCAGGGCTTCGTCATCATACGTCACCATCATGGCTTGCCCGTTCGTGCCAATACGCCCCCAGGTACGAAGCACTGAAACCTCCCCAAACAACGTCGGCTGCAACTCGATGCCATAGAACCGCGCCATGTTGATCTCAGGGTCCACATGGATCAGGTGCACAGGTGTGGTGTCTGTCAGCTCCATGACGCGATTGTCGATCAATAAAGCTCGTCTGTCCAATGACTTTGCTGGAACAGTCAATTGGCAAGGATTCAGAACCGTGATGAAAACATTCGACAACTCAATCTGTCTGATGCTTGCCTCGTACCCATCCAGGTACAGGAGCTCATATTGGCACCATTCCACATTCCGCTGCTGGAACCGTTGTGACCACTGGCCAGAGTAGGTACGGTTTTCTCATATCTTGCAAAACGAAATAGAAGGATGAAGGCAACGTGGCTGAAATCTTGGAAGGCGGATGTTTTTGCGGTGAGGTTCGATACCAGGTCACTGGCAGCGCAGTAATGCAACTCATGTGTTTTTGCAGTGATTGCCTATCGATGACCGGAACGGACGGTTATGCCGGGTACATGATAAAGTCGGAAGACCTGCAGCTGCTGAAAGGCAAACCACGGACCTTTGAGAAGACCTCAAAGGAAGGTCGACCTGTCATCAAGCATTTTTGTGGCACCTGCGGATCAGGCCTGTGGGGCGTGACAGCCTTCGGATTGACGAGCATTGCGGCTGGGACATTGGATGAGCCA
The DNA here is from genome assembly GCF_013034685.1 of Ruegeria lacuscaerulensis. Taxonomy (GTDB): domain Bacteria; phylum Pseudomonadota; class Alphaproteobacteria; order Rhodobacterales; family Rhodobacteraceae; genus Ruegeria; species Ruegeria lacuscaerulensis_B. The sequence continues at coordinate 22,509 of NZ_WQGO01000010.1, forward strand.
AACAACTTCAAGCCAACGAGCAAGGTTTTTGTGAAAGATGCCCCCAACTGGGCCAGGGTTCCCCACCATTTGGAAGAAATGTAGCGTTTGAAGCTTTGGTATCACCTACATTTCTGTCTTGGAGTTGTTCCTCTTGGTGACCCGAGTTGCTACGATTGTCGTTGAGGCAATAAGCAGGACATCGCGATGCGCAATGCAATCTTTTTACCCCTAATGGCTTTGTTCCTGGGGGTCGTCATGGACGTTAAACCGGCGGCGGCCGCGTCACTCGGAACATATGAGGTTTTTGGCGTCGAAGACGGTGACATGCTAAAAATGCGCAGTGGGCCTGGAACAGGGTTCAATGTGATCGTTGGTCTTCCAAATGGAACCGCACTACGAGTTCACGGCTGTGAGCAGACCGGTGGCACCCGTTGGTGCCGCGTCTCTTTGGAGCGCGCGCGCAAGCTTAAGGGATACGTCTCTTGGGCATATTTGCGGAAAATCTAATACGACAGCGATCAGCACCACCATCTTTTAGCAATCATAGAATACCGGCGGAAACGCCCTGACGAATCCACTAGTTGGGCTCACACCCGTCGTCGAAGCGGCTCGCAACATCCCCGAATTCGCTGGGTTCAGGACGGCCCTAAGGCTTTGACTGGGGAGCGCTTGATCGCCTGCACCGTAACGGATTGATCCTGGACCCGGTTGGAAAGGCAAAATCGGTGGTACTGACCGATGAAGGCCTGCGCCGCTCCGAAAAGCTTTTCACAGAGCTTTTTGGGCGGGAGCCAAAGACATAGCATTCGCCATGACAAGTCCCTCCATGTAACGCAGGTCTGCATACGCGTGTGGGCTGGCTGGCGGTTGCAATCTGCGCTAAATCGCCCCTGTCCGGCAAACAGGGAGAAGCTGAAGATGACAACGGGGAACGATCTTGGTGGGCTCATCGGGTTTATCACCCGTGACGAGATTTGGCATGAGCGGCTCGCTGATGTGTTGGACGAGCATTTTCTGCCAGCGCTCGAGGCCTTCGATCTTGAGTTCGAGGATCTGGGCGACTTGCTGGGCGAGGATTGGCCGATGGTCCTGTGGGGTGGTGGCCTGGAAGATTTGCTGGGCAGGACATTCGGAGCGGACGCCGAAAACGCTGCGGATGCTTATCTGAAAGGGAGCGGTTCCAAGGAGAGTGCGCAGACCCGCGCCTATATCAAAGGATTGCGGGACGCGTCGGTCAGCCTTTATGAGGTGAGCGAGGTAGACCCCGGCAGATCCATGGTCTTGCGCAACATGCTTTCGGACGCAGAGCCGGTTACCGTCCGGGAACACAGCGCGACGCAGATGCTGCAGCGATGGGATCGCATCGCAGCTCGGGTTGTCGCACAGGGGGATTATAACGTGATCTCGGGGGCGCTGCTCCCATTCGACCCCGACACCGTCGCGTTTTTTGAAGACGGGCTCCGCTCCGTGTTGAAATTGAACCCCGACGTTGAACTGAGGCTGACACAGGATCAGCTACACCGTTCCGCACCCCTCTTCACCAATGCCTGGCTCTTCGCACATCTGCCGAACCTACTGGATCCGGAACCACCACAAATCAGCAACAGCGATGGCGACAACCTGCTCTTTCACGACATGCGCTTCCCCCTCGCCAGCAAAGTGACGCAAAGCCAGGTATCTGAAAAGCTAACACAGTCCGCAGAACTCGTGATCTCAGGCCAGAAGGATTGGACCTGGCTTGACCTCGACACCCCGTCCGGCACCAAGCACGGCACCGGCCTCGTGTTGGACAAATCAATGTCAGGGGCCTCCGTGCTTGGGTCCCTAGATCTGAAAGGTCGGACACTCACACTTTCTGTGAGCTCTACAGCGCGCGCTGAACGCGGCGAAGCCCTGGTCCGGGACCTCCTGGGCGACCTGGTGAAATCTCCGCTGACATCAATCCAGACCGCCGAACAGATGATGGCGGATGACAGCACGAGTAACGGAGTGGCAGAAGAAGAGGACATCCCCCGTGCCCTTGCCCGTCAGATGGCCCACGAATATCTCGAACAGCATTACCGCGATACGCTTGACCAGCCGATTCCTGCCCTGGATGGCAAGACCCCGCGCCAGGCCGTTCGCAGCACGGCGGGCAGGAAGAAAGTCATAGACTGGCTGAAGACAATCGAAAACCGCAGCGCGCGCCAGACCGGCTCTCCGGTGGCTGAGTATGATTTCGGCTGGATGTGGGACGAGCTTGGTCTGTCAGACTACCGAAATTGGACCAGCGATGGTTCTTGCAAAAACCGTTCCAAAGCTTCGCCTCCTGAACCCATCGACTAACCCATGTTTTCCCGGCTGCGTCTTGCAGAGATGTGGCAAGGGTTATGCTGTCGCTGCGCGTCCAGATGGTTTGCCTCGTGACAGCTGGGGCACAACAAAATTTCAGTCTCCGTGGACACACCGGTTTCATAATCGAAACAGTACTCTTGTCCACATATTTCCAGCACCTCTCCACTCTTGGCCAGTTCCGAACTTGTCACCTCGCAGTGATCACAAATTCCGTCCAAGAGAGCTGATTGGAGTTCAGAAAGAACCACTGTTTTCTGAAAATTGCACACTCTGTCACTCATAACTGCTTCAGGCTTTCACAAAATGGTGAAGAGAGAAAGCTTGTGAAACAAGAATTCAAGGGAATGTGACATAGCCCAATGGGTTCGAGATTTAGTTTCGCCGATCATTGCCTGTAAGCTGCGCGGCGCGTCGAACTTTCACGTCAGCCGCCATCCCACAACAGACCCGCGCACATCAAAATACAACCTGGGCTAGTCCTCCCAGCGAAACGCGTCGTTGTCCGCCTTCACCCGACCAATAGACGGCAAAGCGAAGTGGTTTCCCAGCACAATACATCCCGTTTCCGAGGCGCTTTCCAACAGTTTCCGACGGGATGTCACGGCCATCTCAGCATCGGAATCAAACATAAAATGCCACTCGGGATGCCAGCACTGGGCGGTTGTATGGATTGCATCACCTGTAATCAGAGCGCGCCGGTCGCCACTGGTGATTTCGACCGAGACATGACCTGGTGTTTGGCCTGGCGTGGGGATCAGAGTGACGGAATACACCCTGTCGCAGTCCTAAGGTTCACAGGAGGCCCGAGACAAAGTAGGTTTCTTGTGCAGAGGTAACGGCAATAGGCGTGGATCAGAATGGCGCGACAGCTCCCACTCGAAGGTAACAAGCCCTTTCTGGTTTACGCCGGCACTGGCACCGACCTGATTTTCAATCATGGAATTGAGCTTCCCGGTTTCGCGTCGTTTCCATTGCTGGAAGAACCTGGCACCAGGGTGATACTGGCCGGTCAAATGCAGGCTCTTGTCGATCTGGCCCGTGAAATGAATGTCGGATGCATCCTTGATGCGCCCACATGGATGGCGAACGCCGACCGGGCAGCGCCCTTGGGGTACGATGCAGAGCGGCTCGCCGAAGTAAACAAAGATGCGGTCAGTCTAATGGAAGACGTGCGCCAAGCTGCCGCTCGCGATGATGTACTGGTGTCGGCCTGCATCGGCCCGCGCCATGATCCTTACGCCGACATCCCGCCGGTACCCGTCGAAGATGCACGTCAATACCACGCCGCTCAAATGCACAGCCTGAAAGACACAAGCCTCGATCTGGTCACCGCTTATACATTCAACCGCCCAAGCGAGGCAGCGGGATGCATCCTCGCCGCCCGGGACGCTGAACTGCCGATCATCATGTCTCTGGTTGTTGAGACAGACGGGTGCCTGGCAGACGGGACCAAACTTGTGGACGGAATTGACCAGATCGACGCAGCAACCGACTCGGCGGCGCTGTTTTTTATGGTCAACTGCGCTCACCCTACCCATTTCGCCGGAGCGCTTGGCAACCACCCCCGGCTGAGAGGCCTTGTGGCGAACGCTTCGAGTTGCTCGCATGCGGAACTTGACGAAGCAGATGAGCTGGACGAAGGCGATCCAGCTGAACTTGGTAAACAGATTGCCGCGATTGCGAGGCAGAATCCGTCGATCCAAGTATTTGGAGGATGCTGCGGTACCGACATGCGCCATCTGAAATCGATGATCAGCGAACTAGCATAGCCAACTTGGTTCAATCTGAGCGATAACGCTGAGATCTAAGGTGATCCCGTAATTTCTTTCCACAACTTGTTAGGAGATCGGCCCTTTGCTGCCGTTGACCGAGGGCGCGCATCGCTGCGGTGCGGCCCACCAGACCGGACTTTAGCTGCGACTGCGAAATCCAGCGATCGACAAACTCACGCATCGCGGACCAAGTGTGAATTCGCCGCGCTTGTCGCGATGGCAGCTCGGTGCGCTTCGCTGACGTCAGAACAAGCGTGAAAATGTATCGATTCTCGCCTGGATTGAAATACCTTCAAAGACAACACCAAAGAAGTGAATCTTTGTTCAGACTAACATGTTGGGTCTGCTTCTAGGGGGGGATGCCCAATGACCGAGACCGGCAAAACAGTCCACACGCCAGTGGCGCTTCAATGCCAAGTTCGGTGTGAATTTAGGCGTTCGCACCATCAATGGTCATCGGGTTAGCGCTCCGATTTGACACCAATATATTCCGGCAGATAACGCGGCGGCATTGGCCCCTTGTTCCGCCCGCCCTGTTGAATCTGTTCCCAGCCATGAGACAAGACGCCAACCGAGCGGGAAAGACAGAACAATCCCCGGGAAAGCGGTGCCGGGAACCCCAATTCGCAAAAGATAACAGCCGTGGCCCCATCGATATTCATCGCGATATCGGCACCGCGCTTACGTCCGATTTCCGTCTGTATAGCTTCACCGATATCGGCAAATCGCCCTTCTACAGTGCCTGACATCGCGGCCTCGCGTACCAACGCCATCAATCGCGGTGCGCGGGGATCGACGGGCTTGTGGAAACGGTGGCCAAAACCCGAGACGATCTTGCCATTTTCCTCACACCAGGCGGCGATACCGTCGCGGACGGCAACTTCCTGTTCAGCGCCGTCATCCATCCGTTTGGCGACGTCGAAATAAAGCTCGGCGCATTGTTCACCGGCGCCGCCATGCACGTCACCCAACATGTTGACCCCGGTGGCCATGACGTTGTTGAGCCCCAGCCCACAGGTCGCGGCCATACGCGCTGCGGCTATCGATGGCGCCTGCGGACCATGATCCACGCCCGCCACCAGCGCGCATTCAAAAAGCGCCGCCTGTTCTGGCGTGGGCAAATTGCCGCGCACCATGAGCCAGATCATCTGAGCAAAGCTGACGTTTCCGATCAGGTCCTGGATCGGGTGGCCGCGAAAGGCGATCCGCCCCGGAGCCATGTCGATAATTTCGGTGCGCCACCAGTGGCAAATGGCATCGGCGTCATTGCGTCCTGCGGGGTCCGTCATATCGCGCCATCCTTTGCCAGTTTTTCAATGTCTTCCGGTGAAAGACCTAACTCGCTCCAGATTTGAGAGTTGTGCTGCCCCAATGTGGGCGGTGGTGCATCGACGGTGGGCGCGCTGCCGTCCAATTTGATCCCGGTCGTGGCAACCTGAATGTCGCGTCCGACGCCGGGGACGTTTTCAAACTGGTCGAGGAAACCGCGGTCTGCAACCTGCGGCATTTCCAATACTTCCGGCACTGTCAAAACCGCTCCTGATGGCACACCAATGCTATTGAGTTCCTTGGCCCAGTCGCGCGGTGACCGGGTCTTCAACACGGTCTCCAGCTCAGTTTTCAGAGCCAGCCTATTGCGTTTGCGATCCTCGCGCGTGGCATATTCAGGCCGCTCGCGCAGCGCGGCCAATCCCAGGTGGTCCGTCAGTAGCTCCCATTGCTGGTCTTTGTTTGCGGCAATGTTGATCAACCCGCCCTTCGCTTCAAACGCACCGGAAGGCGCCGAAGTGGGGTTTTCATTGCCATTGGCAGTCGGATTGACGCCGGCGATCAGATAGTTCGACACCACCCAGCCCATTGTCGCCAGCACCGATTCCAGCATCGACACATCAATAAAGGTGCCGCGCGGATTGGCGTTCAGAGCAGATGAAATCGCAAAGGCTGCGGTGATGCCCCCCACAGTGTCTGCCACCGGATATCCAACGCGCAGCGGCGCGCTGTCGCTATCCCCGGTGATCGACATCACACCCGAGGTTCCCTGTATGATCTGGTCATAAGCCGGGCGGCGTATCCACGGGCCCTCTTGGCCAAAGCCGGAGATAGCACAATAGATGAGGGTCGGATTGGCCTCTTTCAGGGTCTGGTAGCCCACGCCGAGGCGCGTCATGACGCCGGGCCGGAAGTTTTCAACCACGACATCTGCAGTTTCGACCAGTTTCAGAAAAATCTCTCGACCCCGTGGGTTCTTGAGGTTGACCGTGACCGATTTCTTGCCCGCGTTCTGGGCGAGAAAGGACACGCCCATGTTGACTTTGTTCAGCTCTGGGTCGGCCCCCAGTTGGCGGGCGAGATCGCCCCGACCGACGGCTTCGACCTTGATAACCTCGCCGCCCAGATGCGCCAGATGATGACAACAGAACGGACCGGCAAGGACATTGGTCAGATCAAGAACACGAATGCCCTTCAAAGGTGTCTGCGACATTATCCGCGCCCCGCGTGTACAACCTTGGCCGCCGTGAAAAACTCGCGGCAATAGCTGCCTTTTTCCGGTGCACCATAAGAGGATCCCTTTCGGCCCGTAAAGGGTGCGTGGAAATCCATGCCGGCGGTGGGCAGATTGACTTGTATCATGCCTGCTTCGGCGTTCTGCGAGAAGTGATCGATTTTGGCGGGATCCCGCGTGACAATTCCTGCGGACAATCCAAATTCGCAGTCGTTGGACGTGGCCAGGGCGGCGTCGTAATCCGGCACGCGTAACACGGCGGCGATGGGCCCAAAGATTTCGTCTCGTGCCACGGCTGCGTCGGGTGACACATCCGTAAACAACGCAGGCGCAAAGTAATGGCCGGTTGTTTTGGATTTGACCTCGCCACCACCTGCGGCAAGCGTTGCACCGTCATCCACAGCCTGAGACACGTATCGTTTGTCGATGGCGAGCTGCGCTTCACTGGCGACCGGACCAATCTGGGTTTCCGGAGCGCGCGCATCACCGATCCGAAGGTCTTTCATTGCCGCGCAAAGACGGTCAACAAATGCGTCGTGAATGCCCTCGGTCACAATCAGGCGGGAAGACGCTGTGCAGCGTTGTCCGGTTGAGAAAAAGCTGCCCTGAACGGCGCAGTGCACCGCCAGATCCAGATCGGCGTCATCCAGCACGATCAAGGGGTTCTTCCCCCCCATCTCCAGCTGCATTTTCGCTCCTCGCGCAAACAGCGCCGCCCCCATATGGCGACCGACGGGTGTGGAACCGGTGAATGTGACCCCGGACACCTTGGGGTGCGTAACGATTGCCTCCCCAACCTCACGGCCTTTTCCCATCACAAGGTTGAACACCCCCTCAGGCACGCCCGCACGGGCAATAATATCGGACAACATCCATGCCGATCCGGGCACCAGTTCGGCAGGTTTGAACACAACCGTATTGCCATAGGCCAGAGCGGGTGCGATTTTCCATGCGGGGATCGCCAGTGGGAAATTCCAGGGCGTGATTACGCCCACAACGCCGATTGGCTCGCGTACAACATTTAGCGACACACCTTCGCGCAGAGATTGGTAGGTGTCGCCGGTCGCACGATACGCCTCAGCCGCGAAATATTTGAACAAATGCCCGGCGCGATGCGCTTCGGCCTTGGCTTCGGGCAAGGTTTTGCCCTCTTCGCGGGCCAGCATATCGCCCAGCTCGTCTACACGGGCGAGGATTTCCGACCCGATCCGGTCGAGCGCTTCGAACCGGACCAGAGGCGATGTCTTGCGCCAATTCGGCAGGGCCGCGGCCGCGGCCTCGATTGCGTCAACCGTTTGATCGGCGCTTGCCCGGGCATACTCGCCGATCGTGTCGTTCAGGTCGGACGGGTTGACATTGGGGGCCGCGTCGCTGCTAGCAACCCATGATCCGGCGATAAAGTTGGCAAAGGGGTTTGCAGTCATAGCGCTTCCTCAAGAACTGGTCGCCACCCGATATCTTCATGCCGGTGGTCCACAGTATTCACGTAAAAATAGGTCGGGCCATGATAGCCCCTGCACACCCGCCCATCGGCCCGTCTGGCAACCGGTTCGGCGGTCCAGCTGACCGCGCCGAACCAGTTCCACAAACGGTTATGAGGCGAGGTCAGATGATCCGGGCAAAGCGGTGCTGTACTATTGGCCGGGTCCGGTTGCGGAGCGTTCAACGCCCCGCTGCCCCCCACCAGCGCATCCCATTCATTGGGGCGCGTCGCCCCCTGAAAAGGGTCACTACAGGGCGTATCCCCCCCCGTAAGCAACCGGCAGCGAAACAGGCGTCCATCAATCGACAGCTCTGTGCCATGGACATACCCCGCATCATCCAGATCCTGCCAGCTGACGCGGCTCATAAGCATCCGGTCGGCGACCATCAATCTTCTTCCACCGTCCTCAAATAGATGCCAGTTCAGGCGCAGGTTCGGGTCTTTGGGACTGTCGGTGAGCGCCCAGTTGTCCCAATTCGGGTCGCGTTCAAATTCCGGTAGGTTCCCGGGTTGCAGGCCCTCGTAAGGGCAAAGCGCTGACAGGTCTGTGATCCAGGGCCGTGTCGCGGGCGCAAGTGTTTTTCCTGCATGGGAAAACCCACCCAGCTGCTCTGTTCCTTTGTAGTCCATCATTGCTCTGTCACCGCCCCGGTCACAGGTTGTGTGCGGAAGCGACGCAGGATCCGGAACAACATTTCTGCAGCCAGAAATTCGGTACGCTCCGACGGATCAAGAGGAGGGGACACCTCAACAATATCCAGTCCACCCAACGGGGCCTCGGCCAGCCCATCCAGCAGATCGTAATACTGACGCGGTGTAATACCGCTATGAACGATTGAGCCGGTGCCGGGGAGGTAGCCAGCGTCCATCGCATCGATGTCGATTGACAGATACAGTTCGTCACATCCCTTCATGGCATGCTCCAACGCCTGACGAATTGCCTCTGCCGTCCCCAATTTATGTACGTCGCCAGCCGAAAACACCCGACCGCCCTGCTCTTCGATCAAGGCGAGTTCACCGCTGTCGACCCAACCGGTGATCCCGACCCAAACCATATTGGACACGTCGACATTGGGCAGTTCGGAAATCCGACGGGCATTGGTTGCGTGGTTATGGCTGCCCCACGCGCCAAGCCGGTCAGAGAAATCCAGATGACCGTCGATCTGGATATACCCAAAACGTGCATTTGGTGCGCGTTTGGCCAACCCACGGGAATAGCCAAGGCAGGCCGGGAAGCTATTATAGTGATCACCGCCCAGTGCCAGAGGGATCGCCCCTCCAACGCTCAGCGCCTCGGTCATTGCGGCAATGGCCTCGGTGGTTGCGTCTACATCCTCAGGGGTGATCACTGCATCCCCGCAATCCACGAGCCAGTCGCTGGCCGTTGCGCTTCTTTGGCCCGTATCTGGATCAAAACTGACCCCCTGCGGTCGCATGGATTGCAATACCGTCGTTGCCTTACGCAGCGCCTCGGGACCAAACCTGGTTCCGAGCCGGCTTGAATGTGTCCAATCGCTGGGCATACCCACCACACCGATTTGGCCCGGACGGACGTCGGCGGCATCGAGCAGAGGCCCATCAAACAGCCGATACCCCGGTTGTGCCAGAGGCGGGAGAAATGTCGTTATCGCTGCAGTCATGTCAGTACTTTTTCCTTGGAAGTTTGGCGGCGCGGAAAATCAATCCCAAAGCCGAGGCGCGCATAGATAAACGCCAGAAGAGCCGTGACCATCAGGCGTTGGCCAACCTTCACGACACCCATTCCGGGACGGTTCGGATTCAGACCGGTCAACATAATGGCGCTGACCTCGTGCCGTCCCAAAAGCTCAAGCCATTGCACCACCGTCGCAAGATCGCAGCCCCCCAAACGGGGCCGATCACAAAGCGCACTGAGCGATGTTTCAAACACCGAGAGATCAAACCGAACAAACAACGGCTTTGATGGATCCCGCCACTCTGAAAACGCGGCACGCTGCGCGGCAGTATCTCTATTTACCGGCGTGGTCGTTCCGTTCGGCAAGGGCGCAATATGAAAATCGCGCGCATCGGCTGGTGTACCGCCAAGCTGCACTGTCTGACAATGAGGGAGCGCGCTCCGCGCCGTCTCGGACATGCGATCTGATCCGCCCAAAAAGATTGCACAGGCGCCATTGTCGCTGATCTGACGCATGGCCGCCTTCAAGGCCGCGTGGATCGCATCTTCGGACCCCGGTGCAATATCTCCGAGATCACAAAGCCGCTCGTGCAGGCCATCGGTACTGATATCCTGACGCGCATCGATATCTACGGGGTGACTGAATTGTGGATTTGCGTGCCAACCGAAATAGACCGAGGTTTCGCGTAATGCACGCGGCGCCAGAGATTGCCCTGCATGAGGTGCGTTTGTATCTTCAAACGGGATGCCCAGTACGGCCAGATCTCCAGACCGGACGTCGCCGATTGCTTTGGTCTGAGAGCGCATGAACGACAGATGCCCTGCCATGCGCGGCAACGGGGCCGAACGTAGAGGCATCAGCCTGCTCCTTTCTCAAGACGAGCTGTGACCGCTTGCAGGATCGCCAGTGCAGCGCGGGTTTCAGCCTTGCCACGGTTGTCCAGTTCCGGGGCAAGCCCAAAAACCGCAGCCGCGATGGTATCGCCCGGGGTGGCGTCAATTTGCGCGATCATTTGTGCTGGTGACATTCCCGTCAGGCGATGCGGGTGCGATACCCATTTGCCCGCAAGCTCTTGTAAATCCACAGACAGGATGACCGGTTGGGTGCGGGGCAAATGGCTCACTGCGCCGCCATTGACCCCAATGATGGGAACATCCGCACCTGTGACCTGTCTTGCGGCGACGTCAAGCGCTTCCAAACCGCTGGAATCGCCGCCTACCAACACCATGCGGGCACCGGTTTCAAGAACCGATTCACATTGCGAGGCAACTGCGAGAAAATGCTTGTCAGGTTCTAGCGGAAAGACGTTCACGTCCCCAAGGTCAATTGCATTCGCGGGTGTTACTGTGGGGCAGGACGCATACCGAAGCTGGCGCGCGAGATAGCGTTGCCCTGCCGATGGCCGGGCGAGATTGTCACAAAAATAGCCTGCAATCGCGACCTGACCGGGCACGAGATCTTCCAGATCGCCAATGGATGCGCCCAGAAAACTGGGGATCGCGTCAAACTGTATTTGCGCCGCTTCACTCATTGTGCAACGCCGCGTTCAGGGTTTCGATCGCCGCCAGTTCCGACATTCCCCTGGTGTCGCGCGCAGGCGCAAGGCCGGTGATCACAATCGCCTGCCATTTACAGGACATGGCACCAATGACGGAAACCAGCGTTTCAGGTTTCATCCCGCCGGGATTTAGGCCGACGCTGCCAGCTGCATGCCCCAGATCAATGACCGATATGTCGATCCACAAGACAGCGCGCTCGGGCGTGTCAGAATAGTCGCCGTGCCCTTCATCCAACTGCCGCGCGGTGCGCCAATCCATCTTGCGCTGGCTGATCAGATCCCAGACACCAGCAGGTTGATCGCCGTTCAATCCCACCCAGATCGTGTTGGCTGTTCGCGTCGCGATATCACGCCGGGCCAACGGCATGGCCGCGACAACTGGCAGATCAGGCAAGGCCCCCAGCACACCCGAGGCGACATCAGACGCGCCACCCAAGACAACGGGTACAACACCGTGATCCACCATTTGCGTCACAAGTTGTTCCAACGCGGCAGGCCAATCCCCTGACAGGTCCAGATTGCCAAGATCCCGACCATCTACAGGCAGTCCGATCCCAAGTTGGGCAGTCATTTTGCGCAGCGCATCGGGTGCCAGAGAGGTGCCGGATCGGGGCCCGGTGTTAACTTCGCTCGGAACGCCCATAACCCCAACACAATCAGCCTTACATTGCGAATGAATGCCAAAAGGAAGGTCCGCATAACCAGCTGTTATCATTTGTTTCCGCGCGCTATTCATTGCCAGACGCCTTCGTTATTTGCGATTTCCAATTGCGCTCAAACCGGCTATAAAAAGCGACGGATTTGCGTCGAAAGGTCTGCCTATGCCCGACAAGCCCCGATCCCCTGACGCCAATGGTGGTGTCGAAGCGGTAGAGCGCGCATTGCGTGTGCTGGACATCTTTGAGCCGGGCGATGCAGGCCTCTCTTTGAAGGAGGTTGCGGACCGCAGCGGGGTCAACAAGGCGACAATTCTGCGTCTGAGCGTGTCGCTTGAAAAGTTTGGTCATATTACGCGAGACGCCGAGGGTCTGTTTCACCTCGGGCCGTCTTTGTGGCGTCTTGGATCCGTGTTTCGCCAAAACCTGCGGATGGGGCCAATTGTGCGACCGGTGCTTGCGAATTTGGTGAATGCGACCGGCGAAAGTGCGTCGTTTTATGTGCAACGCGGCAACTCTGGCGTGTGCCTCTACCGGGTCAATTCGCCAAGGCTTGCGCGGGATCACGTTCAGGAGGGCGAGATCATTCCGCTGAGCATGGGCTCTTCGGGTCAGGTGCTGGATGCTTATTCCATCCGGCAGGGAAAACAGGCGGCCAGCATCCGAAAGGCCGGGTATTATCTCAGCCTTGGTGAACGCGATCCTGACGTCGCCGGACTGTCGGTTCCTGTTCTTGGGTTCGAAGATGAATTGCTGGGCGCGATCAGCTTGTCCGGCCTGCGCGTCCGCTTCAATGACACAGCCGTCGAAAAGTATCGCGCGGCGGTCCTTGATGCCGCCCGCCAGATTCGGGTGGAGTTTGGCGAAAAATAAGACCCGCATCATTGTGCCTTGTCTTTCCGACGCCCGATCATCTGCACACCGATAAGCGCCGTGATGGACACGACAATCAGACAGGTCGAGATCGCCGCGATTGTCGGATCAAGCTGATCACGCAGTGAATTGAACATGCGCCGGGTGATTGTGGCGTTTTCCCCGCCCGAGACCAGCATCGAGATCACAACCTCGTCCAGCGACGTGATAAATGCCAGAAAAGCCCCTGTCTGGATCGAGAATTTCACCTGCGGTACGGTGATTGTCCACAATGCGTATGCACGGGACGCCCCTAAGCTGCGCGCTGCAAGCTCCTGATCGAAATCATAATTCTGCAATCCCGACATCACCGTCACGATCACGAATGGCAGCGCCAGCGCAGTATGGGCGATCACGATCCCGGTCAGTGTGTAATTGAGCCCCAGCTTGGCATAGAGGCTGAACACTCCAACAGCGATCAGGATCACTGGCACGACAATCGGCATGATCACAAGGATTTGAGCCGCGCTCCTGATACGAGGCGCAGAGCAATGCAGACCATAGGCACAAAGTGAGCCCAGGGGCGTCGCGATTGCCGTGGTCAGCGCCGCCGCGATCAGCGAGGTCTTTGTTGCGCTCATCCATTCCGGCGACGTGACATAGGCCACGTACCAGCGAAACGAGAGCGATGTCGGCGGGAATTCCAGATAGGATGCCCCCGAAAACGACATCGGGATAACGATCAGCGTGGGCAGGATGAGAAAGAACAGCACAGCAATGCCGACCACTGTCAGCCACAGGCCGTCGATTTTACGTTGTCCGACTTGTTCCATTTTCAGATCCTCAGCGCATAAACAGTTTGTCGAGCCCGAAGACACGGTTCATCAGCCAGATCATCGCCAGCGCCAGCAACAGCAGGACCACGCCCAGGGCTGATGCGGCCCCCCAGTTCGAATAGACTGTGATGGTGCTTTCGATACGCTGCGCCAGCATCTGAACCCGGCCACCGCCCAGCAAAGCCGGTGTGACAAAGAACCCAAGCGACAGGATGAAAACCAGCACGATGCCGGCAAAAAGGCCCGGCAGGGACATTGGGAAAAATACCCGCCAAAAGGCCCCGCGCGGGCTGGAACCAAGGCCCACGGCGGCTCGGACCAGGTCGCCGTCAATATTGCGCATAGTGGCGTAGAGCGGCAGAACCAAAAAAGGCAGCATGATATGCACCATGCCAATGATGGAGCCGGTCAGATTGTGCGCCAGTTGCAGCGGTTCTTCGATAATGCCAAGTGACATCAGCGACGAATTGATGATCCCATTGCGCTGCAAAAGCACCAGCCACGCATAGGTCCGCACCAGAACCGAGGTCCAGAAGGGGACCAGCACAAACACCATCAGAATGGCCGCTGTTTTGTTCGGCATCTTTGTCAGCCAGTAGCACAGCGGGTAGCCGAGAAGGACGCAAATCACCGTCACGGCAATGCTGATCTGAAACGTGACGACAAAGGTTCGCCGATAGAGAGCACTACTAAAGATGCGCGTGTAATTTTCCGTGCTCAGTTCGCCTGCCGCATTGAAAAACGACAGCGAAGACAGCCAGAAAATCGGCAGGAAGACGACGATCAAGATCGTCAAAACCGCAGGCATCGAAAGCCCAAGAAACGTCAGTTTTTCGCGGCGTTCTTCGGATTTGAGCGTGCTGGCATTCTGAAGAGTCCCAGCACCTTCATACGTCTCGGCGATACTCATGCCACATGTTCCGGTACGATGATCGTATCTTCGGGATGCAGGGCAAGGCCGATTTGCTCTCCCTTCGACGGCAACCCGGTTTGGCCCGCGCGATTGGCAGGCACACGCACATTGATCTGACCAGCGCTGTCGTGCTGAACGATCACTAGAACGCTGTCGCCCTGATAAATGATGTCATGCACTTGGCCGGACAGGTCATTGGCGGCGTCTGGCACCGCGCCTGCTGTGACTTCCAGCAACTCGGGCCGGATGATCAGACGATGGCCTCCGCTGCCCAGCGCAATAGGCGTATTGGATTTCAGAACGCGCTCGCCAAGCTGCGCCGTGTCATTCGCTACACTAACCGGCAGGGAAATGGATTCCCCGATAAAATCCGCCACAAAGAAACTATGCGGCTGGCGATAGAGCCGCTCAGGCGTCGCGATCTGTTCGATCCGCCCATGATTGACCACTGCAATCCGGTCCGACATCGTCAGGGCTTCGCGCTGGTCATGGGTCACGTAAACGACAGTTGCATCCAGCTTTTCATGCAGCGCCTTCAATTCGATTTGCATATGTTCGCGCAACTTCTTGTCGAGCGCTGACAACGGCTCATCCATCAGAATGATCTGCGGCTCAAAAACCATGGCGCGGGCAAGGGCCACGCGCTGTCTTTGTCCCCCGGATAATTGCGTGATGCGCCGGTCGCCATAACCGCCCAGCTGCACGGTCTCCAGCGCGCGCTCGGCGCGGGCCTTCTGATCGCTTTTGGACACCCCGCGAATTTTCAACGGATAAGCCACGTTTTCTGCGACCGTCATGAACGGAAACAACGCATAGCTTTGGAACACCATGCCAAGGCCGCGCTTGTGGGGCGGCGTTGCAATCATTTCCTGTTCGCCAAACCGGATCGACCCGCCATCAGGACGCACAAATCCGGCCAGCGCCATCAAAAGCGTCGTCTTGCCGGAGCCTGATGGCCCCAGCAATGTCAGGAACTCGCCCGCGGCGATGTTCAAAGACACGTCATTCAGCGCTTTGACCGATCCGTAGGCCTTGCACAGGTTGGATATATCGATGGGAAGGGAGTGGGCTGCAGGTGACATGGGGGCTCCTAACCTGACAAAAATGGGCGCAGCACAAGATGTGCCGCGCCCAGATATTTTTTACTGTTGGATCAGCGTGTCAAACTCTTCGGTCAACTCGCCCAGCTGGCCGATGTAAAAGTTCGGATCGACCAGAAGCTGCTTGCCATAGTTGTCGGGATGTGTGTTGACCTTCACTGCCATCTCATCCGAGATTATCCCGGTGCCGAAGGCACCCGAATTCACCGGACCCAACGGCATGGTCACCGCCAGCCTCGCCTGTGCTTCGGCGCTCAGCAATTCGTTGATAAGGCGCATCGCGTTGTCTTTATTCGGAGCCCCCTTGGGAACCAACAAGCAGTCCACGTCCATCGTGCCGCCATCAAAGGCATAGGCCACATCAATGCCCGACGCGATCACGCTTTCTACGCGGTTATGGCCCATATGGATCACGTCCACTTCGCCGTCACGCAGCAACTGCGCCGATTGCGACCCGCCGCGATACCAAACGGTAACTTCGGGGGCAATCTCACCCAGCTTGTCCCATGCGCGCGCCTTGCCCTCATTCGTGGCCAACGTGTCATAGATCTCGGCCATCGGCACACCATCCGCCATGAGCGCGGCTTCGAGGTTATAGTTCACCTTGCCGTGCATACCGCGCTTGCCGGGGAAGTTTTCCAGATCCCAGAACTCTGCCCAATTGGACGGGCCATTGTCGCCAAATGCATCCTTGCGATAGGCAATCACCTTGGTGAAGTTGATGAAGCCGATGTAATTGTCATGGATCAGCTCTTTCGGAATGCCTGTGGTGTCAACAATCGAATAGTCGATCGGCTCAAGGCTGCCTTCCCGGCTCAGGGTTTCACACGAAGGCAAATCCTGTTCTGTAACGTCCCATGCAACGGCACCCGCCGTGATCTGCGCGCGCACGTCCTGAATGCCGTTTGTCGTATCTTCCTTGACAGTGATATTCAGCGCACCAGCGGCAGGTTCCAGCATGGCTGAGCGCAAGGCATCCTGAAACGAGCCTCCCCAGGACGCAAACACGACCTCTCCCTCGGCAAAGGCAGGCGAAGCAATGGCCAGGCCACCTGCCACTAGCGCCGTGGTGAGCTTCAGTTTTTGGTTATCTTTCATCATGTCAGGCTCCTCCCGAACTGTTGGTTGGTTTGTGGCTTCGCGACATGCGCGGCTCCACATAATCATTCGCAATCGTTTCATCTAGCAAAACGTCATTTCAGTTTTACTAGAGCTGATGTTGGAATTGGTCAAGGATTCTTTTGCCCCGTAGGATTCACACTCCCGTTTCCTGAGCATCAGAGCCTGGAAAATCTCGCAATTCGCGCATTGGTGCAGCATTCATCTGGGTTCGATCTTGCACATATGGCGTCTGAAGCGATCTTCGTCTGACCCGAAGTTAACTGCCACCGATTGAAGCATTTGGTGGAACGTGCGGACCGCAAACTCTCACTCGCTTTGCGTTGATCCGCGAATTTGAGTGGCAGCTTCTTGACAGTATGCGCCAATTGATCCTGACGACAGAATTGGTCAATTTGGGCTCAGCCCCGACCTCGGATGCGACGCAGCATCCCGTGATATGGAGGCATCGTCAACGTCAGGTTGTCGTTGTGGGAGGGCATGGCGGATCGGAGGATCAGTCATGGAAACACCAAACTTACCGGCCATTCGTGCGCTTCGCCCGGCTTGGAACAAAGGGCGCATCGTTGGGCAAAAACGGCCACTGAAACCAAAACACGTCTGGGCAATCCGTGTTCGACTTGAACTCGCCGAGAACCATCGGGACCTGGCGCTGTTCAATATGGCAATCGACAGCAAACTGCGTGGCTGCGATCTCGTGAAGATGAAAGTCGTCGACGTGATGGCGTCCGGCCAGATCAAGGAACGAGCTTCGGTGTTGCAAAGCAAAACGCAGAAGCCGGTTCGTTTTGAAATCTCCGAAGGCACACGCGCCTCGGTTGAAAAGTGGATGGAAGATGAGCTCATGGTCGGCTCGGAGTACCTATGGCCGGGTCGTTTCCATGAACGCTTGCACATCTCGACACGCCAGTACGCCCGGATCGTCCGGGATTGGGTCACGTCGATCGGTCTGGAGGCCAGTGCATACGGAACGCATTCGATGCGGAGGACAAAAGTCACACAGATCTACAAGAAGACCGGCAACCTGCGGGCGGTCCAGCTGCTACTTGGGCACACCAAGATGGACAGCACCGTCCGGTATCTCGGTGTTGAGCTGGAAGATGCGCTTGCGATCGCAGAGGCCATTGAAATCTAACAACTTGGGCCGTCTTCGCGGACGGCCCAAACAAGACCTTGGCGAAATCTGCGGCGAACAGCGACGAGGAGCCCAGAGCGACGGTCTTCTTGCGGAGCAGGCAAGGACATCGCTTTAAAGTTTCAACTGACACGGCGTATTAGAAAATTCAGAAAAAACTGCCCGTCAATCCTGCGCGGCTCGTAGACAAGCCTTCTTCCTGGCGAAAGTCCTTCGGGCAGTTTGACGCTTATATTGACCTTATAGGGTGTCGCCTGCCCGAAATGCGAACTCAATGTGAAGCGCAATTTCAACTGACCGGAGTCATCGAATTTGCCAGTGAAGTCCCTAAACCAAGGCCCTTCGGCCGCAAAGCCTTGGGCAGATAGCAAGGTCAGCTTGTCTCCATTGCGATTGATGCGCAAGGCTGCAAGTGGCTCGATTTTTCCGGGGAAATAGGCCTTGTCGGGCCGACTGGTTGTTTGCCAATAATCATCGTCCCATCTGCGTCTGATTAAGACAATGTAGTCACCATCAAAAGTCGCGAAAGACGGCGCGACCAACTGATTACAGACTCTTCCTTGCTCTCCTCGAAGTGCGGCAAGAGTTTCACTGGTCTCGAGGCTCTCAGGCGTCAGTCCAAGATTCTCTCTAGCGCTGATATACCGAGAGAAAGCAGATCTCGTGCGTGGGCCCGCAACACCGTCCGCTGTGCCAGCGCTGCAGCCAACGCGATTTAGCTCAGTTTGTATATCACGGATCAGGCTGCGCGTCTCTGTATCATCCTTCGCGCTTTGAGGCGATGTCGGCACAAGAGCTGCTACTTTGTCTCGCGCAGTACTACTGTTGCCCGGCACTTCGTCCTTCTGGTGCTCAGCAAGCAAGTCGTCCCGCAACGAAAGGGCGAGCGCGACTGCAAAATGATCCCTTTCGCCTTCGTATCGCTCCAGAAACATCTCGATCGCATCAAGCCTTCCGAGCGAACGCGCAAGTTCAAAGTCCGCATAAATCTGGTCTTCGACACGCTCAATTTCTTCCTCTGGCGTCGAGCCTGCAGCCGCATCTGGAACAAGAAAAATGTCTCTGGCGGGAAGCGAGCCATAAGTAAATGGCTCCTGATAGCCTTCTGTCAGAGTGTAAACCCTGTCGCGGACTCGCCGAAACAACTTGCCAATCTCAAGTCCGGGTTCCTCGATGTGGTTGAGCAGAGCCTGAGCATAGGGGCTGTTGCGGCCATCGCCGTCAAGCGCCAGCGTTCCGCTCCTTGCAGCATATCCAACCAACACACCTCCCGGATCGATACGTGCAAGTCCGCGTCCAATTGAGCGGGTGCTGTTTGTGCGCTCCATAGTCGCGAGGAATGGATTGTTGCGGCAGGCGTCAACCAACACGATCTTCAAGCCGGGTGCGCCCGCGATGGAGCTAATCAATGTGTTGAGGCGGATTGCCTCGAGTTCGATGTCACGGTCGCTCCGCAGTTCCGCACTGACAGGGATCAGGAAGTTCGTGTTGTCCAACTCGATGCCGTGGCCGGCGAAGTATACGATGACCGACTCGGCGTTTTTTGCCTTTTCTCCAAAGTCACGTATGGCAAGGCGCATGTCGCGGTAATCCAGATCAAGACCTGTTGTGACCTCAAACCCGATCCTGCGCAATGCCTCTGCAATGTCGATCGCATCATTCGACGGGTTTTTGAGATTGCTGACATGTTGGTAGTTCGCATTGCCAATTACCAAGGCAACTTTGTCCGCCAGCACCATCGCAGGCAGAAAACAAAACACAACTGAGAACAGGATACGCTTCATGTGAAATATCGCCGTTAACGCGTCTACCATATGAACGTTTCCACACTTTCGGAATTCAATCAATATGACCGGCGTGGACAAGCTCTAGCTCGGCTTAGGCCGCATAGCGGAGTTCGGGATTGACACGACGAAGGTTCGTTTCCCGCCCATTGCGCCAGTTTCGGCATGGACCATTCATATGAAGTACGAACTCGGAGCCGCCTTGCGGCGGGACAGAAAGATGCTCGCTTGGGAAGCTATCTAAACGTCAGCTTCCGCATTTCCTGCGAGCATGCGTAGCGACTGCAGCGAACTTCCACTTCCCGCTCAACTTACAAAATCACCCAGATACTCTGCTAACTTGTAAGTCAGAAAAAAGTATTATATTTTCTGACAAGGAGAAAACTATGATCACTTCATCGATTAGACAACGCATCATCGGAAAAGGCCGGGGCGCAATCTTTGCGCCAACCGACTTTCTGGATATTGGCTCCCGCGCAAGTGTGGATCAGGCATTGTCGCGTTTGGCAGATCAAGGGATGATCCGACGGTTAACGCGTGGGCTTTATGACTATCCGAGAAAGAGCGCCCGATTAGGGCTGTTGTCTCCGTCAGCCGATGACATTGCCAAAGCGATTGCACGCAAAGACAATCAGGTTCTACAGCCCTCCCCTGCCATGGCAGCCAACCAGTTGGGGCTGTCGACCCAAGTGCCGTCCAAGCCGACTTACATGACCGACGGCCCGACCCGCACCAAGACAGTTGGTCGACAAGTCATCCAGTTCCGGAATGCATCATCCAAAACGCTAGTTGGTGCAGGCCAGAAAACCGGCGCCGTATTTCAGGCGTTACGCTATGTTGGCAAAAACCGGGTGGATAGCCGTGTTGTCGACACGCTGGCCCGCAATCTGGATGTTAAGGACCGCGCATTGCTCGCAAGACAAAGTAGATATGTTCCGGCCTGGATGCACCCGGTAGTGCAGCAAATCGTGGCATGGGTCTGATCTTGGACCAGTTTGCCAACGATACTCCAAAGAACCGTGAAGAAGCGTTTCAGGAAACGGCCGCAAAGCTTGGCATTTCCAAGGCAATCGTTGAGAAGGATTTCTGGGTCTGCTGGTCGCTGAAACATCTATTCGCCCTGCCCTCTTTTGGCACTCACATGATCTTCAAGGGTGGGACATCGCTATCCAAGGTCTATGACATCATCCATCGGTTCTCAGAAGACGTGGATCTGTCTCTCGACCGGGCACAGCTCGGTTTCGACGGCACACGTGACCCCGAGCACCCTGCCCTTTCAGGCAAAAAACAAAAGCAACTGCTGCAGGAGCTTCAGGATACGGCCACCAAAGTAGTCTCAGGACCGCTTCTGAAAGAAACCAAGATCAAGTTTGGCGCCGTGCTTGATCAGCACTTTTCCCTCTCGGTCGATCCTAATGATGCACAAACCTTGCTTTTCGCCTATCCATCCGAGACAAGTGCGGCCAGCGGCTACATCCAGCCGGTAGTGCGGTTCGAATTTGGCGCCCGTGGGGTTCACCTTCCAGCCGAGTCCCGCAGGATATCACCTTATGTGCATCAGGCATTTCCAGACCTGTTGGAGGCGAGCGACGTCGATGTGAAGGTCTTGGGTGTTGAACGCACATTCTGGGAGAAAGCCACGATCCTGCATATGCTCTATCATCAGGACATCACCAAACCTCTGGCTGACCGTATGTCGCGCCATTATTACGACATGGCTCAGTTGATCAAACACGAGACCCATTCTCGCGCTATCGAACAGATCGATTTGCTGGATCAGGTTGCACACCATAAGTCCGTCTTCTTCAAAGCGGCTTGGGCTAACTACGAGAATGCCAGGCCCGGATCACTAAGATTGCTACCGAACCCTGAGCTGAAAGCAGCGCTGCGCCGGGACTATGTGGGGATGCAAGAAATGATCATCGGGGATCCCCCCTTGTTCGACAACATTCTGAAAACCATCGGGATGTTCGAGGCCAAACTCAACGGTTGAAATCAGCAATTTCGGTTGTCTCACGGCACAGCGTGCGACTTACAAATCTGGATTGTTAGCCGAGCAAACACACTTTCTGAATTCGCCCGAACTCGAGCTGGACCGCTCCAAGTAAAGGTTTCAAATGGTGAGATTGAATGTACTGTGCGATGAACTTGCTGGGTGCGCGCAAGGTGATTGTCTGATCTTGTATTTCAACAAATTTGAGATCGCAGTACCAACTTTTAAACAATAGTGCTTCAGACTCTGATAGGCGCCGAAGCGCCCTGCCCCACGGATCCTGAAGGTCTTGTCCCTCATGTTCAACAGCTTCTGGTTTTTCTTGGCCAAATTGTACATGAACAACCTTTTCGGTCGGTTTTGGAGTTTGTGTCTCCATGCGCGATACAAAATCAGAACCAACATTTCGCCAAACCGGTTCGCTCAGACGGTAAATTTCCGTGTAGTTGAGTCGGTACGCTGCGACGCGGCCTCTAACCCCAGGCCTAAGCTGGAGAAGTATACTTGAATCCGTCAATCGCTTAATTTCTCTCTTGACGGTTCGTTCGTCCACAGACCAGAGGCGGGCCATTTCTTTTTGTCCGACCGTCAGCTCATCAGTGCGCCAGTTGTATCGGGCCGTTATCAACGCAATGAGCCGCATCATCGAACATTGAAAACCGGGTGTGCCATTCAATCCCGCAACAGAGATTGCAGTCAAAAGATCGTACTTCTGAGAACCGGCCTGAAATCCTGTAAATCGTTTTATTTCCATTTTGATACTGCCACTGTGCCTCGAGCGGATCGGTTTCGCTGACCGATTCCATCAATTGGGTTCAGTGTGATGAAATCCCGTAGTTTGTCAACGGGCTTTGAAAAACAGGATGACCGCCTCTTTCTTCAAAATCAAAAGAAAATTCGGTTAATAGGTTATAGGTGACACTATGCTGTCACCATATTGGGGGTCGAGTGTCACCATATATCTGGTAATTGGTCGCTGCCTGTCACCAAAACATAGCTTCGCTTTCGAAATACCTCCCGTTTTTACCGAGTCGGAGGCGAAAAAGCGGAAATTCCATTCTTTACGTTTTGCAGTTTTCCAAAATCGCGTTATTAGAAGACATCCGTGATATAACAAGAGCAGCACCATGCGTGACCACACCGACCTTCAAGCTATGAACGAACGAAGCCTGGCCCAACAGGCTGCCGTCCGCCGCGCTACTTTCTCGCCCGCTGACGAGAAAGTGCTTCGACCATTCTCGATCTGGGAAATTAGCCAGTTCATGTTTGATGTCCCGGCGGACACCTTGAGAAAGAAGTTGGCCGAAGATCCGTCTCTTCCGCAAGGGGCGACTGAAGATGATGGGCGGCAAAGATGGTTTTCTCTGGCTGAGATAAATGAGTTGAGACGGCGCCTGAGATTTAGAGGTAAAAGCCTTCTGCCTCAAAGGCCGGCAGGCCGGGCTATGAGAGTAGCGGTTTCGAACTTTAAGGGTGGTGTCGGCAAAACTGTCGTTGCCCAGCACTTGGCGAATGCGGCCGCGCTTGATGGTTACCGTGTTCTGGTGGTGGATTTCGACCCCCAGGCGACACTCACGCATTCGATGGGTCTGGCTGAAGTTAGAGAGTGGAATACTGTCTGGGGCATTATGTGCCGCGATCTCTGCCGTGAGGCGAACCGGATCGCGGACGAATATGATGATCCCGCAGATTGCCCCTACCCTACTGCCGACGAATTGCCTGAAGATGTTCAGTCGATTGGCGCGCAACGTGTACAAGACTTCATTCAAAGAACTTCTTGGTCGACGATCGACATCATCCCGAGCTGTGCGAACGCGGCCTTCGTTGAATTTGCGTCCGCTCAGTACAGGTCCATTCATAAGGCATGGAGTTTTTTTGGATGCGTAGCAAGATATCTCGATGAGTTGCCTGACGACCAATATGATTTGATTGTTTTCGATTGCCCGCCGGCAATTGGATACCAGTCTTTGAATGCGGCCTTTGCTGCTGACATCCTCTATATTCCGTCTGGTCCTGGTTATTGGGAGTATGACAGCACAACGAGTTATCTTGGTCAGCTTGGCGATGCCTTGGAAGACATAACCAGCGGGTTCGAACGTATTGCACAGGATGCTGGTATCACGCTTCCTAAAAGGTTCGATGACATACGTGTTCTCATGACTCGCTTCGAGGCTAGCAACTCTTTGCACGTCGCGATGATGGATGCTTTCAAAAATGTCTTCGGCGCCGATGTCTGTCAAAATCCCATCGAAATGACACGTGCGGTCGAGCAATCTGGTAGGTTCCAGATGTCTGTTTACGAGCAGGACTACAGACAGATGACTCGGGACACATGGAAACGGGCGCGTCAGTCATTTGATAATGCATACAGCGAATTTAGGGATGTCGTCCTAAGGGCTTGGGAGGCACGTACTAAAATTGAGGAGCGGGTAGAATGAGCGGGAATAAATTTGGCTTCACTCCAATTGATGAAGATGACCTCAAGAAAACACGCCGCCGCGAAGTGGGGCCGATGGGGGCTGCGGTTCGCGAGACAGCAAACAGCCTAAATGAAAGCACTGAGAACCGTGTCGAACAGCGACGGCAAAATGCCTCCGATGCTAAGGAGTATCGTAAAGCTCGTGATGAGGGGCGAGTCTTGGTTGCGGTTGGCATCAATGAAATTCATACGACAGATCTGCCACGAGATCGCTTGGATCTTTCGGCTGTCGCAAGTTCCGACGAGATGGATGAACTCAAGGCTTCAATTCAGGAACGCGGCCAGAAGGAGCCCATAGAGCTTTATAAGGATTCAGATGGACGCTTCCAACTCAAAAAAGGTTGGAGACGAGTAACTGCTCTTAAGCAGCTTTATGAAGAGACCGGTGATGAACGCTTTTCCAGTGTTACGGCGCGAGTTGCCAAATCCCAGAGTGATCGCATCGACCTCTATATTGACATGGTTGAAGAGAACGTTGTTCGGGAAGACTTGACGTTTGCTGAGATGGCGCAAGTGGCAATTCTTGCTTCTAAAGATTCAGAGTTGGGGGCAGGGGATGCAGAAGCTTTGGTCGGAAGGCTGTACTCATCCCTGCACAAGATGAAACGCTCCTATATTCGTAGCTTTGTTTACCTGCTCAGTGAACTTGAGGGTGCGTTGCCGTTTCCAAAGAGTGTTTCCAGAAACCTTGGCGTTGAGGTTGCGCGGAAACTTCGAGCGTCATCGGCTTCAGCTGCTGCATTAAGAGATGTGTTAGTGCGCGCATCCACAGCCGGTGAGCAAAACGAAATACTTGATGCTTTCGTGGCAAGTTCTGATGCTGAACCAGCTAGCGGCAAGCGGCGTGAGAAGGTTGAGAGCGTGAAGTATGAGTTCCACGTGGGCGCTTCAAAAATCACTGCGCGCAAGGGAGAGTGCAGGATATTGTCTGGTCAGGACTTTAGTTCGATTGACCGGTCAAAGCTCCAGAGAGCGGTTGAGGCTTTCGAAGCTGTTTTGAACGAGTAGTAACCCGCGGGTTACCCATGCTCAGATTTCTTAATTTTAATGGCGGTAACCCACGGGTTACCGCTTTCTTCGTTTAGCACCAGCTTACCCCAACAGGTCTGCGGCCGGGTTTTCGGCGATATCGACGTCATCGTAGTATTTCTGCGCCTGTGCCATGGAGCGGTGTAGGGACAGGCGCATGGCGGCCTGGATCGGGGCACCGTCCAGTGCGGCCTGGGTCAGAAAACCCGAGCGCAGCCCGTGGGGCGAGGCGAAGCCTTCGGGCAGCCTCGCCAGTTTCAACCGGTGCCGAACAATCTGGTAGATCGCATCCGGGCTGAGGCGGCGCTTGAGCACCCGGTCAGCCTTGGAGATGGGTCGGAAGAGCGGCCCATCCCTGATCTGGCCCACCTCGATCCAATGCACCAGCGCCTGTGCCGCGCGGGTCTTGAGCACCAGCCGCGGGGTTTCCCTCTTTTGGGTGGTCTTGGTTTCCAGCAGCGAGATCCACACCAGACCCTTGGCCTCGAACTCTTTCAAGGACACATCTTCCCGCATCAATCCGGTGATCTCGGACCTTCGCCGCCCGCCCGAAGCCCAACCCAGCATCAGGATCGCCCGGTCGCGGCAATCGCGCCGCGACCCCCGGCAGGTGGTCAGCAACTGCTCGAGAACATCGCGGGTAATCGGGTGCTGCGATTTTGGGGCAGGGGGCCGGGCTGTAGCCCGGCGCGCCTTGGCACGGGCCTGCTTCACCTGCGGCGCACCGAAAGGACTGGTCAGGTTCTTCATTCGATGAAAGGCAAGCCAGGAGGCGATGCGCCGGTCCAGCGTCGAAGGGGCAGGACAGGCGAGGGACTTCCGCAGCCCCTGAGTAATCAGCGCTTCTGCGGTTTCGCGCGCCACATCCGTTTCTGGTGCGTCATTCAGATCGCGAGCGTGATCGAGAATGAAGGTGAGAGCGGTGGCCTCAGATTCCGGCCAGTCCAGCGTCGCTGCGAACCGCGCGGACTTCCAGGCGGTGATATAGAGCAGGTCGCGCTCATAAGCGCGCAGCGTATTGGCTGGCGTGCCGCGCACATAAAGATCGGTGAGCGCCTCCTGATCTTCTGCGGAGAGGGCTGGGGAGGGGCTGGGGAGGTAAGGCGCAAGGGGCTTCATGAGGCACATTCTGCGCGCATTTTCCGGCGAAATCAATCAGTCATGATAAGGGATACTTATCGAGTGTAACTTGAAACTGATAGCGCAACAAAAGTAACGAGCAAAAGTAACAGATTTTGCGCGTAAAGTAGGTAGAGGGCTTGCGGAATAATAAAATCGGAGGTTCTGTCGCAGGTCTGTAAACCAATTGGCATCGACATTGCGCTGGAACCGTTGGCAAACTAAATGAAATGAACAGATATTTTGCCACTGAATTGCCTTTCTGGAAGTTTGCCAGAAACACGCTGATCGTCAGTTGCCTTGCGTTGTTTCCGCTGTTGGCCATCTTCGTTTTGCGCACGCCGGGCTTTGCGACGCACCTCCTGAACAGTGGTCCCGCGTTTGTTCGGTTTTTGCGTCAGGTGGTGACGAATGGGTTGCCGGTCGTTTTCCTTTTAAATTATCTCAGCTTTTTTCTTTTCGCCGTTGGGGTAAGGGCGCGGGGCAGGGGGGCCATCCCGGCCCGGTATCTGCTAATTGACCTGCTGCTACGGGCCGTCCTGTTCATCGCGCTGCACGCGCTGATCTACGCGCTTTCGGCAGACTGGTTCGGGTCTTTCGGCGGTGATCCCGTAGTGGCGTTGCGGGTAGTCGGTCCGACGCTGGTACGCTCCGCCTACTTCGAGAACATCTCAGGCGTTTACCTGTACGCCACGCTGGTCGGAGCGCTGCCGCTATACCTATCCGTCGTTCAGAGCCAGATCGCCCACGGTACTGGATTTGCAGCCCAACTGGCACGTCGCGTACCTGGGCGCGGCGGACCTGTGACATTGGCCCTGCTACTGATGGCGGTGTCAGTGGTCGTTCTGACCACCGCGGCGGCGCTGATTGTCCGTTTACAGTCGGTTTGGGGCTGAAGGGTCAGAACGCCCTGCGTATCGCGAAGGAGACTGCGTAATCGCGTTCAAGCTGGGGCCCATCCAGATCTTGATACACAGGGATCACGCCCTCGATACCCAGGCGCGTGCCCGCCAAAACGCCCGACCCCGGCACAAGGTAATTCACTCCGATTCCGATACTCAGAAACTGGCCGCCGCGCAGGGTCGGATCAGCGGTGGGCACCATGCCTGGGTTCAGGCGCGCATCCGACCCGTCAATGTTTTCCACGATGTCGCCGACCACCCGCAACGAGGAGCTGAACTGGTCATTCCAGCGCCGTGCACCCCAAACTGTTGCTGAATAGACGTCACCCAAGGTGTAACCGGCATCATTCTCACCCATCCGGATCACGGCGGCCAGCTGGGCGCCCCAAGACCAATCCGCGTTCTGGCCCGTATAGGTGACGCCCGGCAGCAGGTCGTAGGTGCCTGAACCCAGTTGCATGGGGTAGGGCAGCAGCTGGTCCGGCCCAGCTGGCGTGGTGTCGGTCTCGTCTATCGAGCCAGTCGGCAGACTGAGGCCAAGAGATAGTTCCAGCACCTGCCCGTCGGATTTGTAGATATCATATCCGCCGATGATCTTCAGATCGCCAAACCCCTGTGCCCTGGTCTTAAAGGTCTGGCCCATGCGGGTCTGGTGCTTCATCGTCTTGCGGGTATAGGGCAGCATCGCCATCACCGAGATCTCGTCGGTCACACCGTACATCAGGCCGACCATCGCCATGTTCATGCTCATGCTGAGCGGCGCGATCGGATACTGCGACAGAACGTTCGAGGTAGACAGCGACTGCGTTCCGGTACGATTTCCGTCCATCTCCATGTTCATGTAAGAGAACACAGGCATCAAAACACCCTCGGGTGGATGCATACCGCCAACGACACCCGTTGGCGGCACCGCGTCGGGGCGCATCATCCTGGACATGCTTCCCATACCTGACATGTTGCTGGAGGCTTGCGGGTTCATCGCCACGTTGTCAGCCGGACGGGTTTCCGGTTGGGCCATGGCAGTTGACCCAAGGCTCAGCCCCCCAGCCAGTATTACAGCCTGGAGGCGTTGCCAGACGCACGTAATCTTGCTGTTGCTCCGTGTCATGATGCCCTCGTGTTCGTTTGTTTCCTGAGTCCCTGCCCTGAAAACAAAGTGTTCGGTACGTCCATCGGTGAAGTCGAAATGGTGGGGGTCTCCAGCGCTGGAAGGTCAAGGCCGCCGGCCAGATTTGCGCTCGTCAAGCATGCATCAGCCGAAGGGGGTGCGGCAATAATGCGCTTGACCCTCCAGCGCTGGATTGTCGGACAAGGCCGCAAAACCGGAAATCCGGAGGGATTGGAATGATACCGGAAATCGGGCAGTTCGCCCTGGCGCTTGCCCTGGCCGTGTCCTTGGTGCAAAGCGTATTTCCCTTGATTGGAGCAGCACGGAACAATGTCATGTGGATGCGATCGGCATCTGCGACCTCGGTCCTACTGACAGCGCTGGTTGCTATCGCCTTCGCCGCTCTGATGTGGTCCTTCGTGGTCAGCGATTTCACTGTGCTAAATGTGGCCAGCAATTCTCATTCGCTGAAACCGATGCTTTTCAAGGTGGCTGCGACCTGGGGTAGCCACGAAGGGTCGCTGCTGTTGTGGATTCTGATATTGGTGATTTTCGGGCTGGGTGTGTCTCTGTTGGCTCGGAACATCCCACTGAAACTCAAGGCGCGCACTCTGGCAGTGCAGGCCTGGATCAGCGCGGGGTTCCTGTCATTCATGCTGTTCACCTCGAACCCGTTTGACCGGGTGTTTCCGGCACCGCTGGATGGTCAGGATTTAAATCCGCTGTTGCAGGATGTCGGCCTGGCTATGCACCCGCCGTTCCTATACCTGGGTTACGTCGGCTTCTCTATCGTATTTTCTTTCGCCGTGGCTGCCCTGATTGAGGGGCGGGTCGATCCGGCATGGGCGCGGTGGGTCCGACCCTGGACATTGGCGGCCTGGGTGTTTCTGACACTTGGTATCGTTCTGGGCAGCTGGTGGGCCTATTACGAACTGGGTTGGGGCGGCTGGTGGTTCTGGGATCCGGTCGAGAATGTCTCGTTTATGCCCTGGCTTGCTGGCACAGCGCTGTTCCATTCGGCCATTGTGACCGAAAAGCGCGGCAGCTTCAAAAGTTGGACGATCCTACTGGCCGTTTTGACCTTCTCGTTGTCCTTGTTGGGGACATTCATTGTCCGCTCAGGCTTGCTTACATCGGTCCATGCGTTTTCGGTCGATCCCGAACGCGGCATTTACATCTTGGCGCTGTTGGCTGTCGCGATCGGTGGTTCATTGACGCTGTTTGCCATACGCGCACCGGAGATGGAGGGCGGCGGTCTTTTTGCCCCGATCAGCCGCGAGGCCGGTTTGCTTATTAACAACCTGCTGCTGGCCACCGCAACGGCGACGGTTCTATTCGGTACGCTTTATCCGCTTTTGCTTGAGGCTGTGACAGGTGAAAAGATTTCGGTTGGACCACCTTATTACAACGCCAGTTTCGTGCCGATCATGCTGGTTCTAGTCGTTGTAATGGGGATTGGGCCGCTGTTGTCATGGAAGCGGGCGGATTTGCGCGGTGTTCTGTCCCGGCTCAAATGGGTGGCCGGGGTTAGCCTGCTCGTAGCGTTGCTTGTGTGGTATCTGGATACCGGCGGCCCAGCCTTGGCGGTAGTGTCGATCGGCCTTGCGGTTTGGTTGCTGGGCGCTGTGCTGACAGAGTGGGCCAGCCGAATTAAGCTGGGTGAGGCACCGTTGGCCGAGTCCCTGCGTCGGGCCCGCAGCCTACCGCGTTCTCATTACGGCATGGTCGTGGCCCATGCGGGGTTGGCTGTCTGTATGATCGGCTTTATCGGGTCCAGCGCTTGGAAATCCGAGGTCGTGACTTTTGCCGAGCCCGGAACACAGATTGAGATAGCAGGGTTCGACGTGCGTTTTGACGGTGTGGAACAGCTTCGCGGTCCGAACTATCTGTCTCGCGCGGCCACACTGACGGTATTTCGCGATGGCGCTTATGTCACCACGCTTCAACCCGAGCGCAGGGCCTATCTCGTGGCGGGTACCAGTACGACCGAGTCAGCAATTCGAACGACGTTGGCAGGGGACCTTTACGCCTCAATATCGGAACCGGCGGCGGAATCAGAACAGAGCAAATGGACCCTGCGTATCTTGTATGAGCCATTGGTGGTCTGGATCTGGATAGGTTCAGGATTGTTAGCATTTGGTGGTGTCTTGTCACTCTCCGATCGGCGTCTACGCGTCGGTGCACCACGAAAACGGACTGGGCAGAGCTCCGTTGCGGTGGCGGCGGAGTAGGGCAATGAAACGTCTATTTGCACTGTTCCCAATTACGATTGCCGGCATCCTGGGTGCCTTCCTGCTATGGGGACTGAATCCCGATCGCGATCCAAACGAAATCCCGTCTGTTTTGATCTCGCAGCCGGTGCCTGAGTTCGACTTGCCGCCGGTCGAAGGGCTGGATACCCACGGGCTGTCCAGTACCGATCTGGTGGAAAATGACGGGTCAGCTCCGATCGTGGTCAACGTGTTTGCGTCCTGGTGCGTGCCCTGCCGGGCCGAACATGCGGTGCTGACGCGTATGGTACGCGATGAGGGCATTCGCCTGATGGGCATTAACTACAAAGACAAGCCGCAGGACGCGCGGAAATGGCTCGACGATCTGGGCAACCCTTATGAGCGCATCGGTTCCGACCTGGACGGCCGAGCCGGGATCGAATGGGGGATTTCCGGCGTGCCGGAGACCTTTGTGATTGATGGCGCGGGCAAGGTCGTATTCCGTTTTGTCGGCCCGGTGCTGGGCGACGAGGCAATTTCAAAGATGCGCACCGCGCTGGATCAGGCGCGGGCGGCCGGAGGAGAGGCGTCATGATACGTCGCATTGTAATTACCGCGGTCACTCTGGCGATGCTGGTGTCGCAGCCGGCATTCGCGGTTGAGCCCGACGAGATACTTGCAGATCCGGTATTGGAAGAGCGGGCCCGGGCGATTTCGAAACAGGTGCGATGCGTGGTGTGCCAGAACCAAGACATCGACAGTTCTAACGCTGGCGTGGCGCGCGACCTTCGTCTGCTTGTGCGCGAACGGCTGGTGGCAGGCGACACGGACCAGCAGGTTATGGACTTTCTGGTTGCGCGTTATGGCGACTATGTTCTGTTCAACCCGCCATGGAAGCCATCAACTTACATTCTGTGGGTTGCGCCTATCGTCATCCTGGGGCTGGGTGGTATCGCGACTGCAGCGGTATTGACCCAAAATGCGCGCCGATATCGGAAGTCGCGAAAACAAGAGACGGAACGCGGCGCGAGCGAAGAACGGAATCCCGAAAACCATTCACTCACGGAGCCGCACGCATGATCTGGATTATCTTTTCATTCATGGCCGTGGCGGTGTTTCTGACGCTCGCCCTCTCCGGCCTGGGGCGCAAGACCTCGGACTTGTCGAGACGCGAAAGCGCCTCTGCCATCTTTTCCGACCAGATCGGCGAAGTGGAGAAGGACCTGGAACGAGGAATTATCTCAGCCGAAGAGGCCAAGGCCGCCAGAGCCGAGATAGAACGTCGCCTGAAGGCGATTGACCGGCAATCGGACGACAAAGCGATAATGGGCCATTCCGGGCGTGCGCTGATTTTACTTGCCGCGCTGGTAGTTCCAGCGCTCGGAGCCGGTCTTTATTGGCAACTGGGTAGTCCCTACATCCCCAGCCAGCCATTTGCCCAACGCGAGGGGGAGCAGGCCGAAGCCCGTGAAATCGCCGACCTTGCCGTGCGCCTGAAGTCGCGGCTTGAGGCGGATGAAACCGGCGGGCCAACCGAGGGATGGGTGTTGTTGGCTCAGACCTATATGCGTATGGGACGCTTTGGAGATGCCGCAGACGCGTTCGAGGGGTTGCTGGACCGACCCAATGCGAATTCAGCGCTGGTGTCGCAATATGGCGAGGCGTTGGTCTATGCCGATGACGGTGTCGTTACGCCCAAGGCCGATCGGGCGTTTGAACGAGCCTTGGAACTGGACCCATCGAACCCAGCAGCGACATTCTACAAAGCCATTGGTCTGGAGCAGGCTGGATCGCCTGATAAGGCCTATGACCTACTGAAGACGCGGATGGACGCCGAAGAGGAGTTCCGGCCATGGATGGAGAGTTTTGTGGCCCAGCTTAACCGCATCGCCCCGTCGATCGGACGGGCTCCGGTGAATCTGGCGGCTTTTGCCCCTTCCATGCCCGGCCCAACTGCCGATCAGGTGGCGGCGGCCGAGGAGATGTCAGACGAAGACCGGCAGGCCTTCATCCGCTCGATGGTCGAACGGCTTGCGAGCCGGATGCAGGAAAACCCAGGCGATCTGGACGGCTGGATGCGGCTGGGCAACGCCTATTCGGTGCTGGGCGAGACCGACGGCGCCCGGAACGCCTATGGCAGGGCAAGGGATCTGGCGGATGACCTGCCGCAGGGGGATCCGCGCAAGGTGGCAATCGACCGGGCATTGCTGGAACTGGGGGGTTGATTCCCGCAGCCCGGCGTGGATCGGGCCGGCGCCGACTTCGCGCTGATGCCCAGTGAGCCATCTGGAAAATTCCGGTTTAGGCTATCGCATGCCGATCTTTAGGAGGTTGAGACCATGAAAGTTGAAACGTTTTCTGATCTAATTGTCTGGACGCGGGAAATGCATCATTGGCTCGCCGAATGTTTGGCCCACTGTTCGACACAGTCAGAGCAGGAGCTGGCCAGGATGTTGCTTACCTACCTCGCCGATCATGAGGCTGCTCTGGAGAAAATCGTCGATGGTTTCGTGAAACGAGCCGATCCCAAAGCGCTCAACACCTGGGTATATGACTATTTGGGCAATGAGCCGATCGACCCACATCGCGCCTGCGACAGGCCGTTCGCACAGATGAGCGTCGATGAGATCTGCGAAGCGGTCTTCGATCTTCACAATCAGGTGATCGACTTATATCGGTATTTGCACGGGCGTGCCGAGATACCCGAGGCACGCGAACTCTTTCAGGCGATACTGGATATGGAAGAGCACGAGACCATGCGTTTAGCGCAGCAGAGCAACCGCGTCCGGGATATGTGAACTCCGGGGTCAGGATCCGCTTTCCACGGCTCCGCCCGCAATCGGCGCGGCCTGTTCCATCGCGTCGAGAATGGCGTTCGTGGTCAAGATCTCTGGCAGGGCGATGCCTTCGGGGGCCGACGGGCCGTAGACGATGTTGAAGGGGATCCCGAACCGTCCATTGTCCTCAAGGAAACGGGCGATCACATCGTCGGGGCGGGTCCAGTCGGCCTGCATCGGAATTGCTTTGTCCGATTGCAGTGTTGCCAGAACCTCGCCGCGTTCCAGCACCAGCGCTTTGTTGGCCTTGCAGGTCAGACACCAGTCGGCTGTGACATCGACGAAAACCACCTCGCCGCGCGACACAAGGCGGGCGATTTCGGGGCGGCTGAAGGTAATCCAAGGGATCTCTCCGGCTGGTTCAAGCAGCCTGGACCGGTCTTTGCCGGCAATCGCAACCGGTGCGGCAAACGCTGCGGTCAGCGTCAGCAACAGGGCTGTCCAGCGCAAAACGGGTGGCATCATCGTACTTTTCCAGATCAACAGGACCAGAACAGTTGCAGCCAGCACGGTAGCAGTTGCAGCAGTGTCTCCGGCCACCCCGACCATCACCCAGACCAACCAGCCGATCGTGGTCAGCAGTGCCGCCGACAGGGCCCATTTTAATCCCACCATCCAACGCCCCGGTTTAGGCAGAGCGGCGGTAAGTTTCGGGTGCACTGCAACCAGCAGGTAAGGAATGGCCAGCCCGACCCCCATTGCGGTGAAGATCGCCACGATATCCACCGGTCGGCCGGTCAGGGCAAAGGCCACCGCCGTGCCGAGGAAGGGGGCCGAGCAGGGCGTCGCCAGAACTGCTGAGAAGGCTCCGGTCAGGAAATCCCCGACCAGCGACACGCGGCCCTTTTCGACATGGGCAAGCCGGGTGTTCAGCGACTGCGGCAGCGTGATCTCGAACAAGCCCGCGAGGCTGGTTGCAAAAACCGCCAGCACCACGATCATCACCGCAAGGAAAAGCGGATTCTGGAACTGGATGCCCCAGCCGACGGAATAGCCCAGCGACCGCGCCGCAATGGTGATAGCCGCCAACAGCCACATGAATGTCAGGATTCCGGCTGCCGAAGCCAGGAACCCGGCGCGAATCTGAGCCGCAGAGCGGTCGCGAGCCTTTACCGCCGAGGAAAGCTTGATCGAAAGCACTGGCAGTACGCAGGGCATGACATTCAGAATCAACCCGCCGCCCACCGCCAGCAAAATGATCCAGACCAGCGCGCTGGCTGAAGTTTCGGCGGCCGCGATCTCATATGGTGGCGGGGTAGGGGGAGCGTCGGTACGGGGCGAAAACTCGGCCACGCGGTTGGTGTCGGTAACCGTGACGGACAAGGCGGGGGGGTCCTGTGCCAGAGCGAGGACCGGGAACTGCACCCATAGCTGACGCCTGTCGCCAGCGAGCCGGATGTCGGGTGCACCAAACGCGGTGTCACGTCCCATGTCGGGAAAGACATCAGGCGCATCAAAGGGCAGGTCGCTGGTGAAATTCAGCGTCAGCATCTCGGACTCGGTATCCAGGGTCGCGGCGTCGGACTTCATTCCGCTTGTGTTTCCCGTGGTTGGCACCCGCGACAGAAAGGCATTTATAAGCCGGGCCGAGTCCTGATCCCGACCCGTTCCCTGAGTCAGCGACAAGTCCAGCGAAAACTCGACCGGCACACAGATATCGGAACAGATCAGCGTTGTCACAGCGGCCTTCAAGTCAACTGGCGCTCCGGGGTTCTCGAGTGTGACGGTCAGCGGAAAGACCACTTCGTCCTTGTACCCGAAATTCTCGATCCCGAAGGCGCGAAAACGGATCGGCGCGGGCCAGTGAAACTGTACGTCGCTGACGTTTTGCGAGCCGTTCCAAGTGATCTTGGGCGGAATTCCCACCTCACCAGGCGACTTCCAGTAGGTTTTCCAATCTTCGCCCAGTTTCAGATGCAGTCCTGCAGTGATCGTCTTGACGTCAGGCGCGATCCCGTCCTGCGCGGTAATTATGTGTGCGACCAGGGGCTCTGATTCATACGCTTGGGATGTAGCTGCAAGGCTTGTCCCGGCGGAAGTCTGGCCAAAGATTAACCCCAAGATCATAATACATAAATTTAGGAGTGTTCTTGCCATTGCGCGTTGCCATCGGTTGTTTTGCACCCGTCTCTGCCAGATTCCAGCGCTGGAGGGTCAACGAGCCGGAATGTCACATCCCCACGATCAGCTCACGAAACCTTCGCGCCCGTCTTCGCAGATGAAATAGGCCCCGCCATCCGCGCCCTCCCATTGAACCCGGCAACCTTGGGGCAGGGCGTATTCAGGCTGCGGCGGTTGCAGCGGGCATAGTTTAGGGCGTGGTGCGCAAGCCGCCAGCGAAAGAGCGGCCAGCGACATGGCGGCCAACCTTGAGCACCAAAGCTTCATGATTGAAGATTATTGCCGGTGTACTGGGTTCGGTCCGACCGCGGCGTCTGTTGCCTTTGGTCTTTCCGATTCAGATTTGTTCGAATGACAGGATTTTTCCATCGCCTTGTGCATAAAGAAATGGGCTCCGAGGCACAGGATCAACGGTGCGAAAAGACCCAAGGAGTCAGAAAGCCCACCAACCGTCCCGCCGGCGATCAAGTAGAGAGCGATCGGCGTTATCATGGCAATGCAACATACCATCATGCCCCATTTCATTATCTTGCCGCCGCTAACCGGTACTGACGCCTGCGGCGCGTTTGCAGTCTGTTTTTCTTTCACATTCAACTCCAAAATTTGGATTGGAGACCTCTGCTAACGCCTTCCCACGATGGAAGGTCAAGCTGTTTTGGCGCGAAGCGAATTTGACGCTGTCAAACCAGTCCAGCATTTGCTTGGGCCTTACTTGGTGCATAGACACGGCCGGAACAGGGAAGTTTTTAGGGGTATGAACAGCAGGCATTGTCGTCCCGACGCCTGGTGAAGTTTCAGGTTAAACACGAAGCTGCCTAGGTCACTTTAAGCCTTGAAAACTCGCGGGTGGGTCGAAGCGATATCGAACGAATAATTGAATGGACAAATCTTCCCCCGTCGCGGATTGTCTAATCCCCTGGGTACTAACTCCAGACACCAACCAGCCAATAGGAGCGCTATCAATGCTGACCAGACGACATTTTGTTGCAGCCTCGCTCGCCATTTTCTCTCAGCCGGTTTTTGGAGTGACGTCGGCGGCGGCCTCGCAATGGTCGGAGTGGGATGCGCAAGTAACTCCAGCCAATTTTGATCCCGCAACATCCAATCCCTGGGGTTTACACCCACGTTTCCTGCCTCAGCGTGTGCAAACCAATCGACCACTTACTCCGGGTGACATTCATGTCGACGCGGTGGCACGATATCTGTATTTCATCGAAGACGGTGGCACAGCAATGCGTTACGGCGTAGCCATTGCCCGAGGCAATCTTTACGAGCCCGGAGTCTACACGATCAAGCGAAAGGCCAAATGGCCGCGTTGGACTCCTACAGCCGAAATGATTGAGCGCGACCCTGATGAATATGCGCAATTCGCAGATGGTGTGCCCGGTGGGCCGACAAACCCATTGGGATCAAGGGCGTTTTATCTGTTCGAAGGTGGTCGCGACACATACCTGCGAATTCACGGAACGCCTTATCCAAGATCTATCGGAGGTCGCGCAAGTTCTGGCTGCGTAAGGATGGCGATGCCACATATCATCGGGCTTTATGATCGTGTCAGGCCAGGGTCCACGGCTCATCTCTACCCTCCCGAGCGGCTTCTGACCGCGACCAGCTGACAGGCGCTTGTCAGGCGCGCGTACAGATTGGGCGCCCTTCAATAGTCCTAAGTGGTAGGTAGGTTGTTTCAACTGGCCCAACATAGCGATACCAATAGCAACCGTCCTCAGGCATGATTTTCACTGCGTTCAGGTCCTGGCCCGGAGCAGCAATCTGGGCTACGGCGTCAGGAACTTGGGAAAGCGTTCCGGGCTCGCTATCTGCAGATATTGACGTTGTTTCGGTACAAGCGCCGATGAACAAAAGTGCGGCCAGTGCTTGGAAAGCTTTCCTGAAGGACATGGTGTTTAGTCCACTGTGATTGTCATTTGTAGTGCCTGCTACCCTCGCATCGACGGGTGATCACATCAATTCACCAAGAACTAAGCAATTGTTAGCGTTGCTTTTTTGTGTTCGGTTGATTCAAGAAAGTCAGGTTTTGCTTAAAGCAGCCTGGAGTTACGTCCAAGAAAAATTGCTTTTCCACAATGACTTGATGATTTGGGTCCGCCTTCTAAGGAAATATCCCTGCGCCAACGGCAACGACAATTCAGACGAGACATCCCATATGAAATGTCATTTGCGTGTTGACCTTCCAGCGCAGGAACCGGGCATACGAGTTATTTGAGTCGGAAAAAAAGAATAAACTTTGGGATGGCAGGCATGAAACGGAGCAAAGAAGGAAAGGTTGTTACGCGACGTGGAGTGATTGCCGCGTTTGCTGCGACGACGCTTTTTCCAGCACCGGCCGTTTGGGCCCAATCAACGGCAACTGAGGGGACGCGCCGCAATGTTTCCTCATTCCGCGTTGCTAAATGGCAGGACCACTTTGATACGCTTAAGAATGGTGTGATCCTGTCCGATACACAGTCCAAGGTCCTGCAATATTGGTCGGAAGACGAAAGCGTCTACCGAATGTATCCAACCAGCGTACCGCTGACGGAAGACCTTACAAGGCTGGGCTACACCACAGTTACTCGCAAGGTCGAAGGGCCGTCTTGGCGACCGACACCAGCAATGAAAAAGCGCAACCCCGCTTGGCCCGATTATGTGGGCCCGGGTCCGGAGAATCCTCTGGGGACACATGCACTTTATTTGAGCTGGCAATACTACCGGATCCACGGCACCAACGACACGCGCAAGATCGGGAGAAGATCCTCCAACGGCTGCATTGGCTTGTACAACGAGCAGATTGCGGAATTGTTCGAACTGGCCACTGTGGGCACTCAGGTAAAACTGATCTGACCTTGGTCAGGCCGATTTTTTTTGCGCGCGTTGAACCTAAGAACTGACAATCATGTGAAGAACAGAGATGGATAAACTTACACTCTTGATCGGCGGAGTAGTGATCGCAGGCGCCGCCGCGTTCGTCTACAACTTAAATCAGCAACCAACAGGTCACTCGATGACGCCGCCCGATACGTCAGCACTGGAGCAAGGAGACCCAATCGAAAACGTCACTCTGCCGGACCAGCTAAGCGAATTTGCGGCCGTCGGCAAAGTGGCATTCGACGCCAAATGCTCGGCGTGCCATGGCGCGAATGCAACAGGTCTGGAAGGCCTTGCACCACCTTTGGTGCATAAAATCTATGAACCAAGCCACCATTCGGACGAGTCATTTTATGTGGCAGTCCAGAATGGAGTTCGGGCACACCATTGGAAGTTCGGCAATATGCCGCCGGTCGATGGCTTGACCCGTGCGGATGTGAAGGGCATCGTGGCGTATATCAGAGAGCTGCAGCAGGAAAACGGGATTTTCTGAAGGTGACGAGCCGAATGGGCAGTGCAATTCGTTACATCATACTGTCAATGGTGCTGACCATTGGCGGGCTGCTTGTGACGGCCGATTCTGCTCATGCACATGGCAGTGGTTCTCAGCACGTGATTGACCAAACGGACTCCGCGGACGTTGAGCATGTCAAGCAGGGTCATCCCGGACATTGTCATGGCGGAACGATTTGCAACGCTGTTGGTCTATTTTCGATGGGTCCACCACCGCCTGGCCCCCAAGATACTGAACAAAGATACTCGATCCCTCGAGCCCAATACCGGGTTCTCGGTATCGCGGCGTTTGACCCACCACCGCCGCGTGTCCTGATCTGACCAGTCGAATTGCGCTCAACCTGGGCGCGTCGAAGCAGACGACAAGGACAAAACAATGAACATTCTGAAAATGACCACAGGCGTTGCCCTGGTTTCTCTGTTTGCAGCCGCCGCCCTGGCGCATGGTGGCGCAACCGGCATCGTCAAAGAACGCATGGATGGTATGTCCGCGATGAAGGACAGCATGAAGATCCTTACGCCGATGATGCAGGGGAAAACGCCCTACAATGCGCAAACGGTACGAAGCGAGGCCAAGAAAATCGGGCGTCACGCTGGCGAGAGCATGACAAAGCTGTTTCCAGAGGGATCTGATGGCAAACCCTCGGAGGCCAAATCGGAGATCTGGCAGGATTGGGGTTCATTTGCAGAGTTAGCCAGGCAGTTGGAATCCTACTCTGAAGGCCTTGTGCTTGCGGCGGACAACGGGTTGATGATGTCCGGGTCGGGCCATGGTTCGGGCATGATGGGCGGCGCATCCATGATGGGTGGCGGTTCTATGATGGGTGCCGGAATGATGGGCGGCAGTCCAAACCAGGCACAACTTTCTGAAATGCCGGCAGATGGTGTGTTCATGATGCTGAGCCAGACATGCTCGGCGTGTCACACGCAATTTCGGTCGGAATAGGAATGCGTCATGAGACCGATATTCCGATTGGGCCTTGCTGCCGCCGTAGCGGCGTCAGCGGGACTTGTTGCTGTGATGGCTTGGCCGATTGGCCAGCCCTTACAAGCTCTCGACATTCAGGGTGACGTTAACCGCGGGGCGTATCTGGCAAGGGCAAGTGGTTGTATCGCTTGCCACACAGATTTTGCCAAAGGGGGCGCGGCCTTGGCCGGTGGGGTGGAGTTGGATACCCCGTTCGGCACGCTCTTTTCGCCGAACCTGACCACAGATCCCGATCACGGGATCGGTGATTGGACAATCGAGGAGTTCGCCCGCGCGGTGCGTCAAGGCGTATCACCCGGCGGACAACCCTATTACCCGGCCTTTCCTTATCCATTCTATGCCAATTTCACGGATCAGGACATCGCCGATCTCTGGGCCGCATGGCAAACAGTTCCACCGGTAGCGGAACCGTCAAAAGAACAGGAAATGGCGTTCCCCTTCAATCAGAGATGGGGCCTGAAGCTGTGGCGCGCGGCTTTTCTGGAACCACCCCGCACTGATCCCGTGCCGGGCAATGACGAAGTGTGGAACCGGGGCCGGCTACTGGTCGAAGGTGCCACACATTGTGCGGCCTGCCACACCGGGAGGAACCTGGCTGGCGCAAGAAATTCGGACACGGAACACTTCAAGGGAAGTGACTCTCTGCCGGGCGGTGACAAGGCACCGGCCATCGACTTTGAGACCCTGCAAAAGCGTGGTTGGACGGTAGATGATTTGGCCTACGCGTTGCGCACCGGCGTCATGCCTGATGGCGATGTCTTCGGCGGCGCCATGGGAGAGGTCGTAAACTATGGCACCAGCTTTCTGACAGACGAAGACCGGAAGGCAATGGCGACCTATCTGCTGGATGTGCACGACGGGGGGTAATCGAGTGAGAGATCAAATTTTCTTTGGAGGGAAGTCCTCATGAAGCTCAATCGCAGGCAATTCGTTGCAGGCACGTCGGCACTAATCGCAGTGCCGACTATCGGGAGGGCGGCTACCGCCCCCCGAATAATCGAGGCGCGTTCAGGATTGGCACGTGTTGCCCCCGACAGCTATCCTGAAACCGAGATATGGGGATATGATGGCGGTGTTCCGGGCCCCGAAATTCGTGCCCGGCAGGGCGAAACGGTTCGCCGGACACTCCTGAACTCACTGCCTCAGCCTACGGCAATCCATTGGCATGGACTGCGGGTTCCAAACAACATGGATGGGGTGCCGGGTCTTACACAGGAGGCTGTACCAACAAGCGGCGAGTTTCAGTATGACTTGCCTCTGAAGGATGCAGGAACCTTCTGGTACCACTCTCATAACCAGTCAACGGAACAAGTGGCCAGGGGCCTTTACGGCGCGTTCATCGTCGACGAAATGGACCCGCCGGACACGGATCATGACATTACGATCCTGCTGGATGACTGGAGGTTGGGTCAGGACGCCCAAATCGTCGATGATTTCGGCGCGATGCATGACTGGACGCATGCAGGCCGAATGGGAAACTACGTTCACGCACACATATCGCCCATGACAGAAGTTCTGACAAACCAGCGTTTGCGACTTCGAATGGTCAACGTGGCAACTGATCGGATCATGTATGTCTCAGTAGGTGGCGCAAACGGGAAACTGGTCGCTTATGATGGCATGCCTGTAAGGCAGCCAGAGGATTTTGAAACCCTTGTTTTTGGGCCTGCACAGCGAGCAGACTTAATTGTTGATGTCACAGCGGAATCGAACGAAGCCGTTCAAATAACTCTTCACGAACGCGATGAATCGTTTGTCATTGCTGAAATCCCGGTTTCGGGAAGCGGTGCATCCGCAAACCGCGGTGCAATAGAAGCCCTGCCACCCAACCCTGTTTCCTTTCTCGAAGATGTTTCTGACGCTTTGACAATCCCATTAGTGATGGAAGGCGGGGCGATGGGCGGACTGCGTCAAGGCACTTTTAACGGCCAGGTCATGAGCACCAATGAATTGGTTCAGGAAGGGCAGATCTGGACATTCAACGGTGTCGCCGGGTTACCTGAAAACCCCCTTGCTGCCGTTTCGCGTGGCGACATAGTCCGGATTCAGATGCAGAACGACACCGTCTTTCCGCACGCTATGCACTTGCACGGGACGCACTTTCAGGAAGTTCTGCCAAACGGCAACCTAGGGCCGCTGCGGGACACAATCCTGGTTGACCGGATAGAAAAGCGGGAGATTGCGTTCGTTGCGGATAACCCGGGGGATTGGCTGTTTCATTGCCATATGCTGTCGCATCAGGCCGCTGGTATGAAGACCTGGCTGAGCGTGGCATGATGAACAAGAGTTCGGCGAAATGGGTGTCACTGGCTGCTGTAGTGATCATTGTCGCGGTCGCTGGCTGGGGCCTGAGTGGGCGTGCGCAGAACAGTGCATCAGCGGATTCGGCACGTGGTGCAGTTTTGTACGCCGAAAACTGCGCGTCATGCCACGGGGCAAATTTGGAGGGTCAGCAGGATTGGCAAACACCTGATCCGGATGGCGTCTTGCGGGCGCCCCCGCATGACCGAACCGGGCATACCTGGCATCACGGCGACAAGCTGTTGTTCGACTATACAAAGTTTGGCGGGGACCAAACTTTGAAACAGATGGGTGTCGCTGACGTCAAAAGCGGCATGCCAGGCTTCGGGGACACTCTGTC
The DNA here is from genome assembly GCF_013034685.1 of Ruegeria lacuscaerulensis. GTDB lineage: Bacteria > Pseudomonadota > Alphaproteobacteria > Rhodobacterales > Rhodobacteraceae > Ruegeria > Ruegeria lacuscaerulensis_B. The sequence continues at coordinate 64,996 of NZ_WQGO01000010.1, forward strand.
GGATCAGGATATCTGGGACATCCTCGCCTTCATCAAGGAGAGTTGGCCGGATCGGGAACGCAAGCTGCAAGAGCAACGCACCGAAGCAGAACAAACGGAAGGAAACTGATGTGAAACGAATACTTGCAGGCTTAGTCGCTATCGCCATGTCGATTGGCATTCCTATGGCACGCGCCGACGAGCTGTCTGACTCCGATGTAAAACGGCTGGCTCTCGAAGCCATTTTGGAAAACCCTGAGATCATCATGCAGGCGATTCAATTGCTTCAACAGCGCGAGGATCAGGCAAAAGCCGAAGCAATTGGAAGCGTCTTGGAAAATCAGCGTGAATTGCTGGAACAGGATCCGAATGCGCCTGTAATCGGAAACCCGGAAGGCGATGTAACCGTGGTCGAGTTTTTCGACTATAACTGCCCATATTGCAAACGCGCTGCCCCGGTCGTGAAGAACGTAATCGCGGGCGATTCCGATGTGCGAATTGTTTATCGAGAATGGCCCATACTTGGAGAAGGTTCCGACTTCGCGGCACGCGCTGCGCTGGCCTCACGAAACCAGGGAAAATACGAAGAATTTCATTGGGCGCTTATGGCTCTGAACGGTCGTGCCACTGAGGCCAGTGTACTGAAAGTTGTTCGGGAACTTGGCCTGGACGAGGATCAATTGCGCGCAGATATGGAAGCGCCGGAAGTCGACGCGCATATTCAGATTTCCATGGAATTGGCCCGACAGCTTGGCTTCAGTGGCACTCCTTCGTTTGTGATTGGAGATGCGCTTGCCCCGGGTCTGATCACCGAAGATGAAATGACCCGGTTAATCGTGGCAGTCAGAGACGCAAGATAGAACCAAGGGGGCGACAGCATGTGCGCTCCTAAGTTTATCATGCGATCGTGGCTTCGTATCCCTCGGACTTCAGCGCTGCAAGGATATGATCAAGTGAATTGGTGCTTAAGACACGTACCCTGCGGTTTTCCATGTCAAAGTCCAACTGTGCGGAGGAATCCACCGTGGCAACGGCTTTTTCGATAGCTGACTTGCAGTGCCCGCAGCTCATATCCGGGATATTTAGGGTCGTCATGGATGTTTGCTCCTGTGTTCCGTCGTCCCGGCTAAAGTATTCCAGCACAGGAAGGTCAAGTCGTGATTATTGGATCGTCAAAATTAGTGGCAAAGAAAGTCAGCCCCATCCCTTGACCTTCCACTTGCTGGAACCCTTATGTTTCCCGTCAGCAGAACATTGGTGGTGACAATATGACTGAAATTTCACATGCAAGGTTTCAAGTTCAGGGTATGAGCTGTGCGTCCTGCGTAGGGCGGGTTGAGCGCGCGTTGAAAGATGTGCCAGGGGTAGATGCCGCTTCGGTTAATCTCGCCAGCGAAAGCGTTCAGGTCGATTTCCGCGATCCAGCCGATAAAGCGGCCATTGCTGATGCGTTAAACAGCGCCGGATATCTGGCACGGACGGAAGAGGTAACGCTGGATATTCAGAACATGTCCTGCGCATCGTGCGTGGGGCGCGTTGAACGGGCATTGCAAGCAGATGATGGCGTCTTGTCCGCGTCGGTCAATCTGGCCACCGAAAGTGCAACTGTACGTTATGCTGAGGGAGTCACAACACCCGAAGCCATCGCGGCGCTTGCGGCATCTGCTGGCTATCCGGCGAGCCTGCGATCCGCGACGCAGACCGAACCACAAGACCGCAAAGCCAAAGAGATTCGCCAATTGGCCCGGCGAACAAGCTTTGCCGCCTTGCTCGCTTTGCCGGTCTTTATCCTTGAAATGGGCTCGCATGTTATTCCGGGCATGCACCACCTGATAGCGAGCACGATCGGCATCCAGAACAGCTATTACCTGCAATTCCTTCTAACCACGATCGTTCTTTTTGGGCCAGGTTTGCAGTTCTATACTAAGGGATTCCCTTCCTTGTTCAAAGGCGCGCCGGACATGAATTCTCTGGTGGCTCTGGGCACTTCGGCGGCTTATGGGTTCTCGCTTGTTTCCACCTTTGCGCCGGGTGTTCTTCCCGCCGGAACCGCAAACGTCTACTACGAGGCCGCAGCGGTGATCGTGGTTCTCATATTGCTGGGGAGGTTCCTCGAGGCGCGCGCCAAGGGGCGAACTGGTGAAGCGATCCGAAAACTGGTCGGTCTGCAGGCAAAAACAGCGCGCGTTGAGCGCGACGGATCGGTTGTCGAGCTACCGATCGAGCAGATCGTTGTAGGGGATATTGTGCACGTTCGACCGGGCGAAAAAATCGCGGTGGATGGTGCCGTAGTGACCGGCGCGTCATATGTCGATGAAAGCATGATCACCGGCGAGCCGGTTCCTGCCGAAAAGACCGAGGGCGCAACTGTGGTCGGCGGAACAGTTAATGGCGCGGGCGCATTGACGTACCGGGCTGAAAAGATCGGCGCAGACACTATGTTGGCCCAGATCATTCAAATGGTCGAACAAGCACAGGGTGCCAAGCTTCCGATTCAAGGCTTGGTTGACCGCATCACGCTGTGGTTCGTGCCGGTAGTGATCGCTGTGGCCGTAATGACTGTGCTGGTTTGGATGTTGTTCGGACCCGATCCTGCGCTCAGCTTGGCGTTGGTAGCCGGGGTTGCGGTACTGATCATTGCTTGCCCCTGCGCCATGGGGTTGGCCACACCCACCTCAATCATGGTCGGCACCGGCCGCGCGGCCGAGATGGGTGTCCTGTTTCGAAAGGGCGACGCCTTGCAAATGCTGCAGGAAACCACCGTTGTTGCGGTGGACAAGACGGGGACCTTGACCGAAGGGCGTCCGGAGCTGACCGACCTGATTGTGGCCGAAGGATTGGCCGAGGATGAGGTTCTGCGCCTTGTTGCTGCCGTTGAGGTCACATCCGAACATCCGATCGCCACGGCCATCGTGCGCGCGGCTGAAACCCGTGGTCTGGAGCTTTCGAAGCCAGAAGACTTCACGTCGATCACCGGTTACGGGGTAAGCGCCTCAGTCGAAGGCCATACAATCCTGATCGGGGCCGACCGCCTGATGAGTCGCGAAGGGGTTGAAATGGGCGCGTTGTCTGATCGGGGCGCTGAACTCGCAATCAACGGAAAGACTCCACTTTATGCCTCCGTAGACGGAGTTATCGCAGCCGTCATCGCCGTGGCGGACCCAATCAAGACCACCACGCCAGACGCAATTGAAGCTTTGCACGGACTGGGGCTGAAAGTAGCGATGATTACCGGCGACAATACCGCTACAGCCAAATCCATCGCGGCGCAGCTTGGCATCGATCATGTCGTGGCCGAGGTTCTGCCAGAGGGTAAAGTATCCGCGTTGCAAGATCTGCGCTCAAATGGCGGAAAACTGGCCTTTGTGGGTGATGGCATCAATGATGCCCCCGCTCTGGCGGCGGCTGACGTAGGAATTGCGATCGGGACAGGCACTGACATCGCCATCGAGGCGGCTGACGTCGTTCTGATGTCAGGCGACCTGACAGGCGTGGTCAACGCCTTCGATATTAGTCAGCGCACCATGCGTAACATCCGCCAAAACCTGTTCTGGGCTTTCAGCTACAACACGCTGCTCATACCGGTTGCAGCGGGGGTGCTCTATCCGTTTGGCGGCCCGTTGCTGTCGCCGGTTTTGGCTGCAGGTGCCATGGCGCTGTCCAGTGTATTTGTCCTGACCAACGCGCTGCGGTTGCGCTGGGTTAAGCCGATCAAAGTTGGGCGAGAACAGATCTCGCAGAATGAAGAGCAGGCGCTGCGATCAGCGCCTGCTGAATAGAATAGGAGAACCGCTGTGAATATCGGAGATGTAGCAGAACGTTCGGGTCTGCCTGCCAAAACCATCCGTTATTACGAGGATATCGGATTCATCAAACCCAGGCGCAGTCTGAACGGGTATCGACATTTCGACGAAAAGGAACTGCACAAACTGGCCTTCATCGGGCGGGCCCGCTCATTGGGCTTTACCATTGAGGATTGCCGTTCACTACTGGCGTTGTACGAGGACAAAGAACGCGCAAGCGCGGACGTGAAGGATATCGCCAAACAGAACCTAAAAGAAATAGATGCCAAGATCGCGGACCTGAAGGCCATGCATGCTACACTGTCTCATTTAATCGATGAATGTGCCGGAGACCACCGTCCCGACTGCCCGATCCTGAAGAACCTCGGCCAAACTTAGATGCGCTCATCGTATGAACTGCCTCCTATTTTGGCAGTTTGTTACGTGTATTCGCGGGAATCCGCTTCATTTCGATACAGCGCACCAACTCACCTGTTTTTTCCTCCGACTGGCTTGAACACTCGTTACGTTCGTCCTAACTGCACGGGATGAAGTGGAAGTTTTTCTCAGTGTTGCGAATGACGTTTCTGACATGCGTCTGCTTGGCGATGACCTTCGTCGGCACTGTTGTGGTCGCGAGCAGTGACGTCAAAAACAGTAGCACCTCTGAGCCTCACGGCGTTTCAATGGCTGCAAAGTCATCAGACTTCAAACACGACCATAGCGGTTTGCATCCGACGACTGGCCAAATCCACACGGATAGCCACGTAAATCACAGCGGAGAATGTCATTCCGGTATCTGTTGTGTTGGCGAATATCCGACCCACGTAGGACTTGCGGTTTTGGCTGAAGCTTTTGGCCAGAAAAACCGTAACATGGATTCCGACATCCACAACTCTCAAGCGCCTCTGACGCCCGATCGTCCTCCACAAATCTCCTAACATCCACAGGCCCGTCAGCGCGGGTTTTCATGTTGTTTCGGTTCGAGCATGCACTGCGACCGTCAGGAGATTATTATGCGTGGAAGATATGCGGCACTATCAGTACTTGCCTTGGCGATTGGCCTGGGTGGAGGTGTCTTTCTTGAAAGACTGTACCTGAATCCAATTGATCAGGGCCAGTCGAACGAACCAGAGGTCCTTTATTGGGTAGCACCGATGGATCCGAATTTTCGGCAGCCTGGACCTGGAAAATCGCCGATGGGTATGGACTTGATCCCGGTTTATTCTGGGCAGGAACCTACCGGCGACCCTGAAGAAGTCACCCTGAGCGCTGCGGAAATCAACGCAATTGGTGTGCGAACTGCGGTTGCACGCATGACTGATATCGAACCTCGCATCGAAACGGTGGGTTTCGTCGGCTTTGACGAACACCTGACCAATCACGTTCATACGCGTGTTGAAGGTTGGATTGAGCAACTGAAAGTTCGAGCGGTCGGTGATCGCGTTGAGAAGGGGCAAGTTTTATTTGAACTCTTTTCACCACTGATCGCAGCTGCGACCGGCGATCTTGTACGCGCAGTCGAAGCTGGTGACCCGCGGATTTTGGACGCGGCGCGCAATAAGTTGATCAGCCACGGTATGTCCGCTCGTCAGGTTGCTGAGATTGAGGCGGGCGGTGAGTTGGTTCGAAATGTGGAAATTGAGGCACCTCAAAACGGTGTCGTCATAGCTCTGAATGCCGCCGATGGCATGTACCTGCAGCCAGGCACGCTTGCTTTTTCGGTAACCGATCTTTCTGAAGTATGGCTGATCGTTGATGTATTTGAACGAGATATTGCACGTTTGTCGGAAGATATGCGCGCGATAGCAAGGTTCGAGCACCTACCCGGTCGCACCTTCGAAGGCGACATCGACTATGTTTACCCTGAGCTTGATCCGCAAACCCGAACTCTTCCCGTAAGGCTTAGTTTCGATAACACCGACGGCGTGCTGCGGCCGGGCATGTTTGGCAGTGTTAGCCTTATACCGGATGAAAGCCGAAATGTTCTCACTGTTCCATCAGAGGCGTTAATTCGTACCGGTTCGGCGGAACGCGTCATCTTAAAAACAGGCGATGGTACTTTTCGCCCGAGACTGGTGACTACAGGTCTTCGAGACAGTTTCGGCGAGGGGGGTCGAACAGAAGTTCTGCAAGGGCTTGAACCTGGTGAGGAAGTTGTCGCATCCGCACAGTTTCTAATCGACAGTGAAAGTGCTTTGAGCGCCGGTTTCACCCGAATGGCACCAACGGATACCGAACCAGCACGCGGGGCAGGCACCCTGGTTTCACTCGATGCCCAAAATCGTATGGCAACTGTTCGTCACGATGTTCTCGAAAGCCTCGATTGGCCCGCAATGACTTCGCAGTTTCCGGTGAGGTCTGGTGTTTCGCTCGACAGCTTGAGTGCAGGCGACGCAGTCGCTTTCGTGATCGCACGGGGTGCGGATGGGCTTCTGAGCCTGATGGAGCTTGCACCAGACGATGGTATTGCCGGAACTGGTGCCGGAATCGCGCGCGCCGTCACTTCAGACGGCAAATTGACGCTTGAGCACGGACCGATCCCCGAGCTCGGTTGGGCCGCCATGACAATGGATTTGCCTGTTGTAGGAGTAGATCTCACTACCGTGCCAATCGACATGCCAATTGAGTTTGATCTGGCTGAGGGAGAAGGGGGGATGTTCTCGATTGTGGCAATTCGCGAAGAGGGCTCGCCGCCGACGGATTCCGTTGAACCCGAAGAAACCGACACGCCTTCTGCTCCACCGATTGTAGTCACCGGCACGATCAACCTCGTTAATGCTGAGGCGGGAACGGCAACCATCACTCACGGGCCGATGACTGAGATTGGCATGCCCGGAATGACCATGGATTTCCCATTAGAACCTACATTGGACACAAGCATGCTCGAAGTCGGTTCTGAAATGACTCTGACTTTCGCGCGTGCAGATGGCATGACAATGGTGTTGGCTGCGGCAACGCCTATTGCACCGCCACTTCAGGTTTCTGGCCGGATTAACAGTATCGACCCGAACGCGCGTACCGCGAACGTAACACACGGTCCGATGACTGAGATCGGCATGCCGGGCATGACCATGGATTTCCCGGTTGCGGAGGGGATTGAGGTTTCTAACTTGCCTGTAGGGATTGATGTTTCTTTGATCCTTCGCCGCAATCCCGACTTTTCGATGACGCTGTTAGAGGTCGCGCTTGATGGGAGTGTTACGCAGTGATCACGGCCATCATTCGTTCTTCGCTCGCCAACAGGTTCGTCATCTTGGCCCTCGCATTCATGATAGGAGTTGCGGGTATTTGGGCCATTCGTGAGACGCCGGTTGATGCAATCCCGGATCTGTCGGATGTCCAGGTAATTGTTCGCACGCCATATCCCGGGCAAGCGCCTCAAGTTGTCGAAAACCAAATCACATATCCACTTGCGACAGCCCTATTGGCCGTACCCGGTGCAAAAGACGTTCGCGGGTTCTCGTTCTTTGGAGACAGCTTTGTATATGTTGTCTTTGAGGACGGGACGGACCTCTACTGGGCTCGGTCGCGTGTGCTCGAATACTTGGGCCAGATTACCGGCAGCTTACCTGAGGGCGTGTCACCACAACTTGGCCCTGATGCGACTGGGGTCGGGTGGATTTATCAGTATGCGCTGGTTGACAGAACCGGAAATCATGATCTGGCTCAGCTCAGGACTCTGCAGGATTGGTTTCTGAAATACGAATTACAAGCCGTGGAAGGCGTCTCAGAAGTCGCCACCATCGGCGGAATGGTCAAACAGTACCAGGTCGTCGTCGACCCAAACAAACTACGTGCCTATGACATAACACTTGCACAATTGAGGACGGCTATTCAGGCGGCCAACCGCGAGACGGGCGGCAGCGTCATTGAGATGGGGGAAGCCGAATTCATGGTCAGGTCCTCGGGCTACATTGACGAATTGTCAGACCTTGCAAGCGCGCCGTTGATGGTCAACGACCGTGGCGCCGCTCTGACGCTTGGAGACGTCGCTGAAATCCGTCTGGGGCCGGAAATGCGGCGCGGTGTCGGAGAACTCGACGGGCAAGGAGACGCGGTTGGTGGAGTAGTCATTCTGCGATGGGGTGGGAATGCGTTGGCAACGATCAAAGCGGTGGAGGCGCGCATCGAAGAGTTGCGCTCAAACCTGCCGGAGGGGGTCGAAATCATAACGACCTACGACCGATCTGGTGTGATCGAGCGTGCTATCGATAACCTCCAGAAGAAACTGACGCAGGAATTCATTGTCGTTGTTCTTGTGTGCGCGGCTTTTCTACTTCATCTGCGGTCATCCCTCGTAATTCTTCTGTCGCTCCCTCTGGGAATCTTTGCCGCATTTATTCTGATGAAGGCGCAAGGAGTAAACGCAAACATCATGTCGCTCGGCGGCATAGCCATCGCTATTGGTGCGATGGTCGACGCATCGATTGTGATGATCGAGGCGATGCACAGGCGGTTGGAAAAAGAAAAGCTCACAGCAGAGAACCGATGGCGGATTGTGCAAGAGTGCGCTTCTGAGGTGGGACCAGCCCTTTTTTATTCTCTGGCGATTATCACGGTTAGTTTTTTGCCTGTTTTCGTTCTGGAAAATCAGGAAGGTAGGCTCTTCTCGCCACTCGCTTATACCAAAACCTACGCCATGGCTGCAGCCGCCATCCTTTCGATAACGCTGGTTCCGGTCTTGATGGGTTACTTTGTAAGGGGGCGTATTCTACCGGAGCGAAAAAATCCGCTAAATCGCTTGGTTGTGTTCGTGTACCGCCCATTTCTGGACGCGGCAATTGCCTGGCCATGGGCAACAACACTGTTGGCCGGCGTTCTGGTGACGTCCATGTGGTACCCGTACCAGAGAATTGGCTCTGAATTCATGCCCGAGTTGAACGAAGGTGATTTTCTCTACATGCCGAGCTTCTACCCCGGGATCTCGACGGGAAAAGCCCGTGAGGTACTGCAGCAGACCAACCGCCTGATCGCGACCGTGCCAGAAGTCGAAACTGTTCACGGTAAAGTTGGGCGTGCGGAGACTGCAACCGATCCAGCACCTCTAACGATGGTGGAGACCACAATCCAACTCAAGCCGGAAGAAGAATGGCGCCCCGGCATGACAATGGAGAAAATCCGGAATGAGCTCGATCGTATCGTTCAGGTTCCGGGCGTTACAAATGTTTGGATCCAACCTATCAAGAACCGCATCGATATGCTTGCGACAGGTATCCGTACTCCTGTCGGTGTCAAAATATCCGGCACCGACTTGGAGGTCATTACAGATATAGGGATCGAAGTAGAGCGTGCGGTCGCTGATATTGATGGAACGGCTTCCGCCTACGCAGAGCGACCTGTTGGCGGGCGTTTCATCGAAATCGACGTCAAACGAGATGCCGCCTCCCGATACATGATGAGTGTTCGAGAAGTTCAGGACGTAGTGCAGACCGCAATTGGCGGTATGCAAGTGTCGGAATCTGTGGAGGGGCTGGAGAGGTTTCCTATAAACCTTCGGTACCCTCAGGCATGGCGAGACAGCCCGGAACGGCTCGAAAATCTTCCTGTCGTCACGCCGTCGGGTGCTCATGTGCCACTGTCCGCTCTCGCCGATATTCGAATAGTTGACGGGCCGGGAATGATACGATCAGAGAACGCTCGACGAACTGGGTTCGTGTTCATCGACATCGCGGGGCGCGACCTGGGCGGCTATGTGGCCGAAGCACAAGAGGTGGTTACAGAAAAGGTCGACCTGCCTCCAGGTTACTCGCTGACTTGGTCAGGGCAGTATGAGTACATAGAGAGAATGCAGGACAGGTTGACGATCGTTGCTCCTGCAACCCTGCTAATTATCACGCTCATGCTTTTCTTGGCGTTCAATCGGGTGATTGAGGTCGGGATAATTCTTGCGGCGCTCCCGGTCGCATTGGCAGGTGGGGTTTGGTTCTTATGGTATCTTAACTTCGATATCTCAATTGCTGTGCTCGTGGGCTTCATCGCGCTGGCGGGAGTTGCCGTGGAAACAGCGATTGTCATGTTGTTGTACCTCAATCTTGCTTGGGAGAAACGTCGAGGGCTGGCGCAATCGGAACAGCGAAAGCTGACACGTGACGATATCGAAGACGCGGTGTTCGAAGGAGCCGTTCTTCGGGTTCGGCCGAAGGTAATGACTGTAGCCACGATCTTTGCAGCACTGATACCCATCATGTACGGCACCGGTACAGGCTCTGAAATCATGCAGCGGATCGCTGCGCCGATGATTGGGGGCATGGTGACAGCGACCCTTCTTACGCTTTTTGTCATTCCCGCAATATTCGTGATTTGGAAACGGCTCGCGCTCAATCGCGTGAACCGAGAGATCTCCCACACGATCCAGGAAGTGCCCCCTGCGCTTCCGGCAGAATAATACCCACAACCTTGAAACAGGAGCATCTGATGAAAACTTTGACTGCAATTTTGGCCCTATTGGCCGTGTCTACAACATCCGGCATCGCGCAAACGAACCACGGCATGGACCATTCCAACATGCCCATGTCTTCCGAACAGATGGAAGGTGCGGTCCACGCAAAGGCTTTGGTGAACTCAATTGGCGACGAAACCGCTAACGTCAGCCATGATCCGATCCCCGAGATCGGGTGGCCCGCGATGACGATGGATTTGCAGCTTCTTGAGAATGCCCAGATGATGGGTGAGATCAGCGCAGGTGACGAAGTCACACTGATGTTGGTCAAAAGCGATGATGGTATGTATGCGATCGGCGCGATCATGAAAAACTGAGTCTGTTGATGCGGCAGCTATTCACCAATGATGTGATTGTTCGCCGTTTCAACGACTGTAGGAAATTCTATGAACTAAGAGAAATGGAGTAGGAGCCACTCAAGAACCAAATCGTATTTCAACGATCTGTGGCTCTGCTCATAAGTTATCAGTCCATTGTCGGTTAAAGGCGCTTTAAGCAATTCGTTGACTGATTGAAGCTCCAAAGCTCAGAAAATCTTCCGGCTATACTGATTGAACAGAGCAATCCAGGCAAGCAGTACACAAACTGCCAACGCTTCGGTATCTCCGGCCCGCGCCACTGCAGTTAAACTGCGCAAAATTCTGGAGCTACTTGCGCAGCCCAGTGGAAATCTGACCGACAAGCAAATCCCACCTAAAACATTTCACAATTGGAATGTGTGTACTACATTGTCGCCGAGATGACTTCACGCGGCCATTCAACGGACCAGCGTCGAATTGTCTGGGGCGTTGCCTTGTTGGTTTTTGCTTCAGTCGAAAACGCAGCGCGGAGCGGTCAAAATGAGGATATCTCCAGGGCGACGACTTGGGAAAACGATACGACATGACAGCTAACACAAGAGAGCACTGGGACGATGTCTATGGCGAGAAGTTTGACACCCAATTGAGTTGGCACGAGGATGATCCAGAGATATCGCTTGAACTCATCGAGTTGATCAGAGTGTCTAAGCCTTCATCCGTCATCGACATTGGTGGAGGTACATCTCGTCTTGCTGGAGCGTTGCTTGCGAAGGGGCTCCATGACGTGACAGTTCTCGATCTATCGCAGGTCGCGTTGGACACGGCCCGGGAAAGGTTGGGGCGCGCCGCTGAAACAGTCACTTGGATTTCTGCAGATATAACTTCTTGGGTCCCCGATCGCAGATATGACGTCTGGCATGATAGGGCGGTTTTTCACTTTCTCGTGGATACATCGCAACGCGCGGCCTATCTGGAAAGCGTGAAGAAAGGGGTAAAAATTGGCGGCCATGTGATCATTGCTACGTTTGCACTTGATGGGCCGGAGACTTGCAGTGGTCTCCCTGTCGCCCGCTATAGTCCGAGCGATATCGCCGTGCTTTTTGAGGAACACTTTGAACTCGTCGCGCATCGCCATCACCTGCACCAAACCTCTTGGGGGGAAAGTCAGTCTTTCCAGTTCAGTGTTCTCCGCCGCTGCGTTTGAGCCCACACCTGAAACTGGCCCAAAGCGGTACGCTTCCAATAAGCTTTCGGGGCATGCCGATTGTGTTCACAAGTTACGTTTGGCCCTCAAAAACTGGCAGAACCACCTTAGCGCACAAGCCGCCAGTTTCCCCGTTTAGCAATTCTATCGTGCCACCGTGCGACTGGATGATCGTACGTGCGATCGACAGCCCCAAGCCGGTTCCGCCAGTCTCTCGCGAGCGGGATGTTTCAAGCCGCACGAATGGGTCGAATACCGCATCGAGCATATGCTCGGGGATGCCGGGCCCCTGATCCTGGATCAATATTTTTGCCTCATTCCCCTCTTGCATGACTGAGACGTTGGCCCGGGCACCATACCGGCAGGCGTTTTCAATGATATTGCGCAGAGCTCGCTTCATCAGCATCGGCCGAAGCGTGACGGCCGGATTGTCTGCGACCGATACTTCAACCGTGTCACCGGCTTGCACAATGTCTTCGGTCGTTTTGGTTACGAATTCACCAATTGGGACGGTACTGGAAGGTTCGCGCGTGGCCACGCCCTTGGCAAATGACAGGGTGGAGTCCACCATCTCCTGCATTTCCTCGATGGTCTCGATCAGATGGTCACGGGTCTCCTCTTCCTCCACCAGTTCGGCGCGAACCCGCAATCCCGTCAGTGGCGACCGCAAATCGTGACCCAGCGCCCCCAATAGTCTGGTCCGATCGGCAACATAGCGAGTCAGCCTATCACGCATATGGTTGAACGCCTGCGTCAAATCTCGCACCTCGGTCGGACCAGAAACCGTCAGTTCCTGGACGTCTTCACCGCGACCAAACTGGTCTGCAGCCAGTGACAGGCGGCGCAACGGGCCGGTCAGCCGTGTCAGTAGAAACCAAATGGCTGCTCCAAGAATTAAAGTTGCAGTGAAACCGAAGCTGACGAAGGACTGCAAAGGCCATTGCAGAGGAGGGTTATGGAACCGGGTATCCACGTTGAGCCATTGATCGGTCGTCAGAGCGATCGACAGCTGCATTTCAATTGCGGAAACGTGATCACGCATCATTGCCATGTGCATTTCAGCCATTGTAGACGGAACACCTTCAACCGGCAGCATATCGGGAGAGAACTCATGCAACTCTACCCGGATGGGACGGTTTTCATAGCCTGGCAGAATTCTGCGGATTGTGTTTTCGACCGTCCCACCAGCGCTATGTCCGGTGTGATCGACTGCGGGCGTATCTGTAAGGCTGAAACGCACCAGTGGAGAACTTGCCGCCCGCAGGATCGCGTCGTGCATCTCGGGTGGAGCTTCTTCAATCAGCCGCGCGATGTTTGCGGCGCGTCCGGCGGTTTCCAGGCCAAGGGCCATGTGCACTGCCATTGAGCGTTCGTCGACGAACAGCCACAGGCTGACCAGTTGCGCGGCAGCCAGCGCGGCGATGATCAAAAGGATAAGCTGACCGCGCAGACTTTGGGCAAAGGCTTTCATCCCGTAAGCTCGCTCACGTCGGTCGACAGGCAATAACCGCCACCTCTTATCGTGGTGATGAGCTTCGGCCGCGTTGGGTCAGCTTCGATCTTGCGACGCAAGCGGCTGACCTGGTTGTCGATCGTACGGTCGAACAAGTGCGGGCTGCGGCCGGCGGTCAAATCCAGCAGTTCGTCTCGCGACAGGAGTTTGCGGGGCCGCTGCAGGAATACGGCCAGCAGCCGGACATCGGCGGTGGTCAGACTTTCTTCGGCCCCTTCGGCGGATATCAAGGTGCGACTGTCGGCATCCAGAACCCAGCTTCCAAAGGCGATCCGTTTGCCGCTCAGATCGCCAGCCGGGGGGACGGTGGTTTCGGAACGCCGCAGGATCGCCTTGATCCGGGCCAGCAATTCACGTGGGTTGAATGGTTTGGGCAGGTAGTCATCGGCGCCGATCTCTAAACCCACGATACGGTCGGTGTCATCGCTGAGGGCTGTCAGCATCAGGATCGGCGGGCCACCGGCCGCGGACAGGCGGCGACAGACCGACAATCCGTTTTCGCCCGGCATCATGATGTCGAGTACGATAAGATCAATCCGACCGGCCGCCAGTCGTGCGTCCATCTCGGTTGCGTCGCGCGCGGTACTGGCGCGCAACCCATTCTTTTCCAGATAGCGGCTGACAGCATCACGGATTTCGCGGTGGTCGTCGACAATCAAGATATGTGGTGCTTCAGTCATGGCGCAATCATAAGCCCCGGCGCGGTACAAATCCCGGCTTTTTTGTATCCCTTTGTATCAGTTGGGCGGGCTGCGACACAACGATACAAACCGGGTTGAGCAGGGGGGTGGTGGCGCGACCGAGGGCGGCCATATGCTTTGTGTAGAAACAAAAACCCGAGAGGTGAAAGTCATGAAACGTACCTTCACGCTGGCCGCTGGAGCCATTGCCGCGACTTTGATGGCGCTGCCCGCGCTTGCCGCCGGTCAGCATGGCAGCAGCGCGCAGATGCAGGGCCATGAGGGCGGCATGATGCAGGGTGCGCCCGGCGGCATGATGGGCGATCACGCAGGCATGATGCAAATGATGGTGAAAATGCATGGCCAGATGATGGGCGGCAACTGGCTGGCGGTTCTGGACATGGACGAGGACGGTCGCCCGAGCGAATCTGAGATCGCCGAAGGTCTGAAGGCCCGGATGCAGGCGCATGACGTCAATGGAGATGGCAACCTGTCGATTGATGAGTTCGAAGCGCTGCATTCCGGGATGATCCGCGAAACCATGGTGGACCGATTTCAGCATCTTGATGCCAATGGCGATGGCGTTGTGACCACAGGGGAAATCGAGAAAGGCGCAAAGACGATGTCGCCGAAACACGGCATGAAGGCCTCGAAACCTGTGACAAAGGCTTCTGAAACCAACAACTGAAACGCAACCGTGTAGCCGGGTCATCGCACTCGGCACAAACCACTGAGGAACAAAGCGATGATGGGCTATGGCGCTGGAATGGGGTTTGGAATGATCTGGATGTTGCTGATCGCAGTGTTGATCGTTCTGGCGATCGTAGCGCTGATCAAATACATCGCTAAGTGACCTCGGAATCCGTCACTCCCGTTTAGGGGTGGAGGGCTATGTCATAGGAGGAACGAAAGCTGGAGGGCCTGCACAGCAATAGCCGTTTGGTTTTCATCGCGGTTTTGATCGCGTTGCTGATCGCCACCATCTGGTTGTGGCTGTCTGGCGCGTTGGACGCAGGACTATCGCGCGAAGTCATTACTGCGTGGGTGGATTGGGCCGGCCCGTTCGGACCCGTTGTCATCATCGGCTTCATGACAGCCGCAGTGGTTGCCAGCCCAATCCCCAGCGCTCCGATCGCTGTCGCTGCCGGGGTGGCATATGGGCATGGGCTGGGAACCGCATTGGTTGCTATCGGAGCGGAGTTGGGGGCGCTGCTGGCGTTCCTGATAGCCCGTTGGTTGGGGCGCGACGCGCTGCGCCAGTGGTTCGGCGACAAGCTGGACTTGGGGTTGCTTGGATCGCAGAATGCCCTGATGTTGACCGTGTTCACCAGCCGCCTGATGCCTTTCGTTTCTTTCGACATGGTCAGCTATGCCGCCGGTCTGACCCGACTTCAATTTTGGCGGTTCGCACTGGCCACCTTGGCTGGACTCCTGCCGGCCAGTTTCGTTCTGGCCCATCTGGGCAGCCAGATTACCGAAACCGCGACAGGCGGCACCAGCCTTGCGGTTATCGGGCTTGGGCTGTTGACGGGGGCGCCACTTATCTGGTTGGCTTGGAAACGCAAGATGCCTGTTGGCTCTTCAGACCACGAATTGAGCCAGATCAATGCGACCGGTCCAAGCGGCCCTAAACTGTTGGAGAATGGAGGAAACCCTAAGTGATCCGCGCACAATGGATATCAACTGCGACACGGACGGCCCGAGCCATGGGCCGGCTGCAGGTCCTGTTGATCTGTGCGTTGGTGGTTTCGATGCTGATCTCTGTTGTGCCGTCCCATGCCGGGCATGACATCGCGAAGGCCGCCACCCAGGCCGAGCTTGTGATCGATGACAGCGGTGGGTATCCCGCGTCTCATCCATCAGAAGAATTAGACTGCTCAGTGCACCCGGGCTGCTATGCGATGGCAGTTATGGCGGCACCTGAATTGCTCTCGATGCGTATTGCTACGCCCGTGGCGCCAGAACGGTTCCGGCCACGCGCAAGCCTGCCGGTCGCACCACTACCACATCCGCCAAACCTGTCCTGAACGTGACCGGCAATGGCTCCGGAATCGCTCCGGGGTCTTGCCCAAGCCGTTGATTGCGGCCCAACTCAGTTCAGGACACTTACCATGCTTACCATTCTGTACTTTTTCGTCACGGGCGTGGTGCTATTCGCACTGTTGCGCCTGACCTGTGGCCCCTGTGTGATGGGGACACAAGAACATCATCCCGGTGTTCCGGTGACAACCCTTGGCTGGGCGCTCAGCCTGTTTCTGGCCGCAACCTACCTGCTGTGCGTGGCCTTTGACCTGATCTTTCCAAGTTTTGCCATGTACCGGGCTTGGATCGGCCTGATGCCCGGAATGACTTGGCTCAGCCTGCCCTCATTCCTGTTGGGACTGTTATGGGCGTTTCTCTACGGCTGGTACGCCGCGTTGCTGTTCGGCGGACTGTTCAATGTCTTTGCGGCTCGCACAAAACTCAACTGATTGAAAGGACAAAGCCATGAAGGCCATCGCTCTGACCCTGCTTTTGACGCCCTTCCTGATGGCCGTCATCTACCGGATTTTTCTGCACGTGCCCGCCAATGCGCGCGTTTCAGTTGACGAAAGGAAACCTAAATGACCCTGTTCAATCTGGCCGCAGGCCTGTCCGTCGCAGCTTTGACTGCGCCTTCGCTCACGCTGGCGGCAACCGTGTTCATTCCCGAAGGCAGCGCGGACTCGGTTCTGGTGATCGACTCCGAAACCGGCAAGACCGTCGAGCGGCTGCCGAGGCTCGTGGCGGTCCATGGGCTGGCCGGCGCGCCCGGCTTTAAGTACCTGGTCGCGGGCAGCTACGCAGAAACCGAGGCCACAACGCCACCAAAACCCGAAGGTATGTCCAAGGATGAACACGCTGCGCACCACGCCAAGCGCGATGTCACTGCGTTGCCCAAAGACAAGGGGCGGAGCCTGCTGACGATCCTTGATGCGGAAACACGCGAGGTCGTCCGCCAGATCGAGGTTCCAGGTGCGGTGCATCACACTGCGGTGTCGCCCGACGGGCGGTTCGCGGTGGCGACCCATCCGGGCGGTGACGGTATTTCGATCGTCGATCTCGATAAGCTCAGCTTCCTTGGTTTCGTAGCAACCGGGCCAATGCCCAACTATGCGGTATTCGCGCCTGACGGCGACAGGGTCTATGTCACCAATACCGGCAATGGTACACTTAGCGAAGTGGATGTCGTCAAAGGCTTCGTCGTACGCAACATGCCCGTCGGCGAAGGCCCTGAGCATCTTGTACTTAACGCCACCGGCAGCGCCGCCTTCGTAGCCGACAGTGATGGTGGCAAGGCCTTCCGCGTAGATCTTGCCAGCGGTTCTGTCACCGAAACCTATGACATTGGAGGCGAGTTGCACGGGATCGGCCTGTCCGACCGCGAGGGCGTACTGTTCGTGGCCGCCAAAGGCACCGACCGGTTGTTGTCGATTGATCTTGCTACGGGCAAACAGCGCTCGACCAACCTGTCACCGGCACCTTATCACCTGACGACCATACCGAACTCAGGCAAAGTGATGGTATCAAGCCGAACCGAACCGAAGGTCTGGATCGTCGATCAAGTCAGCCTGACGGCTATTACCGAAATGCCGATACTGGGTGAGGGCCACCAGATGGTTGTTCTGCCCTGAAGGACTGTGCCCGGCATTGCGTAATTAAACGGCTCTACGACCAAAGCTTAAACCAGGGAGCAGAACATGACAGAAGACCACGACATCAGAATCCACGCGAACGGCCCGACCGAGGTCGCTTACGTCTGCCCCATGCATTCTGACGTGCGTCAATCTGGGCCCGGCGACTGTCCCAAATGCGGGATGCACCTTGTGCCCGAGGGCGAGGTGGATGCGCATGCGCATCACCACCATTCCGCGCATCATGGCGCGACGGACGAGAACGGTGAATATGACATCGTTCCGACAGGCTATGACGGACCCGTATATACCTGCCCGATGCATCCGCAGGTGCGGCAAACCCATCCCGGGTCCTGTCCACTCTGCGGCATGGGGTTGGAGCTGGAAAGCGCGGCGATGGTGGACGAGGGGCCGAACCCGGAACTGGTGGATTTCACTCGGCGCCTATGGGTAGGTGCGATTCTGACGCTTCCACTTTTGGTTTTCACGATGGGCCCCTACGTTGGGCTGTCTGGTGTGCGAGAGATTTTTGGTGAGCGAACAACCCTATGGATTGAACTGATACTTGGCACTCCGGTTGTTCTTTGGTGCGGTTGGCCATTTCTGGAACGAGGGTGGAATTCGTTTCGCACCATGAACCTGAACATGTTCTCGTTGATTGCCATGGGGGTTTCGGCCGCGTGGCTGTTCAGCGTTGTCGCCGTATTGATGCCCCACATATTTCCGGACGGTTTTCGAGATTCAGAAGGCCATGTTGGGGTCTATTTCGAAGCGGCCGCAGTTATCGTTACACTTGTTCTGCTCGGGCAGGTGATGGAACTGCGGGCACGCGAAGGCACAGGAAAGGCAATCCGCGCTTTGCTGGACATGGCCGCAAAGACCGCCCGCATTATCCGCCCTGACAGCAGTGAAGAGGAAATTCCGCTTGAAGAAGTACAGGTAGGTGACCGCCTTCGCGTACGCCCCGGCGACAAGGTGCCAGTAGACGGCATTGTACTCGAAGGGCGCTCATCTGTTGACGAAAGCATGATCTCTGGCGAACCGGTTCCGGTCGAAAAGGTACAAGGCGAGCCGGTCACAGGGGCCACAATCAACGGCACCGGTAGCCTTGTGATCGAAGCAACCCGAGTGGGCTCTGACACAATGCTGTCCCAGATTGTCGAAATGGTGGCCAACGCGCAACGCTCGCGCGCACCAATTCAGAAATACGCTGACAAAGTGGCGGGCTGGTTTGTACCGGCGGTCATAAGTATAGCTGCGCTGGCCTTTATTGCATGGGCAATTTGGGGACCGGCTCCGGCGCTCTCCTACGCCTTGATCGCAGCGGTGTCGGTACTGATCATAGCTTGCCCGTGCGCGCTTGGCCTGGCCACTCCGATGTCGATCATGACGGCCACGGGGCGCGGGGCGCAGGCCGGAGTGCTGATCAAAAATGCCGAAGCGCTGGAGCGGTTCGAGAAGATCGATACTTTGATCGTCGACAAAACTGGCACGCTGACCATGGGCAAGCCAAAGCTTGTGGCTGTATTACCCGAACCTGGCCATGACGAGGTCGAGGTGCTGCGGCTGGCCGCAACGCTGGAGAAGGGCTCGGAGCACCCGTTAGCTGAGGCAATCGTCACAGGAGCCGAGGAACGTGGCGTAGCCCTGTCCGACGCCAGTGACTTCGAGGCGGTGACTGGTAAAGGCGTGAAAGGCACGGTGGATGGCCGCCCCGTCGCGCTCGGCAATCTGAAACTGGTCACCGATCTCGGACTCGAGGCGGCCGAACTGACGGCCAAGGCCAATGCGCGTCGGGATGACGGCGAAACGGTGATGTTCGTGATGCTTGATGGTTCAGTGGCGGGGTTGGTCTGCGTCGCCGACCCGGTCAAGGAAACAACACCAGCCGCACTCAAGGCGCTGCACGAACTGGGTTTCCGGATCATCATGGCGACTGGCGACAACGAACGCACTGCAAAGGCGGTGGCCGAACGTCTGGGTATCGATGAGATTCGAGCCGACGTACTGCCCGAGGACAAGGCCCGCATAATTCGCGAACTGCAGGAGAAAGGCGCAAAGGTCGCCATGGCGGGTGACGGAGTGAACGACGCACCCGCGTTAGCGCAGTCCGATGTGGGCATCGCCATGGGGACCGGTGCCGACGTGGCGATCGAAAGTGCAGGCTTCACGCTGGTCAACGGAAGCCTTGATGGCATCGTGCGCGCCCGTAGGCTGGCCCGCGCTACCATGCGCAATATCCGGCAAAACCTATTCTTTGCCCTGATCTACAACGCCTCGGGCGTTCCGGTGGCGGCGGGTCTTCTGTTCCCGCTTTTCGGCATCCTGATCAGCCCGATGTTTGCGGCCTTCGCTATGAGTGCTTCATCGATTTCAGTGGTGTTGAATGCGCTGCGATTGCGGGGGGCGAAGATTTGAGCACGCACGAGCATAGTACCCACGGCGCCAGTGGCGCGCTGAAGCCCGGATCAATCTCGCTGACCGGAGCCGTCGCCATGGGGACCGGCGTGATGATTGGCGCTGGGATCTTTGCACTTACCGGACAGATCGCCGGGCTGGCGGGGCCATGGTTTCCGCTGTCCTTCGTGGTCGGGGCCGTGGTGACGGTTTTCAGCGCCTATACCTATATCGCCATGTCCAACGCCTGGCCCTCATCAGGCGGCATCGCCATGATCCTGACCAAGGCATATGGGCCCGGGGCGGTTGCGGCGGCGGCCTCGCTGCTGATGGCACTGTCGATGGTGATCAACGAAAGCCTCGTCGCGCGTACTTTCGCGACCTATGCGCTCCGCCCGTTCAACATCGAGAGCGGACCGCTGGTGTCTTTGGTCGCTGTTGCGCTGATCGTCTTTGCCTATGCGGTGAACCGGTCGGGCAACCGGTCGGTGGGGTTGTGGTCGATCATCATGTCGGCGCTCAAGATAGGCGGGATCGCAATATTCGGCATCGCCGCACTTTGGGCTGCGGGCGGAACCTGGCAGGTTCAGGGCTCGGAACCGGCCGCGCCGCTGGGGTTCGTCGCCTCGGTAGCCCTGTCGATCCTCGCCTTCAAGGGCTTTACCACCATCACCAACAGCGGGGCCGAGATCGTCGACCCGCACCGCAATGTCGGGCGCACCATCATGATCTCGATCGCGATCTGCGCGGTGGTCTACCTGCTGGTCGCCCTTGCCGTCGGTGTCAGCCTGCCGCCCGAGCAAATCCGCGCGGCGCAGGACTATGCCCTGGCCGAGGCTGCCAGGCCGGTGCTGGGGCAGGGCGGGTTCTACCTGACCGTGGCGCTGGCGATGGTGGCGACGGCCTCGGGGCTGATCGCCAGCGTTTTCGCTGTGTCCCGGATGCTGGCGATGCTGACCGACATGAAGATGATCCCGCACAGCCATTTCGGCATGACGGGCAGCATCCAGTCTCACACGCTGATCTACACGGTCGTGATTGCGGGCCTGCTTGCGGTGTTGTTCGACCTGTCTCGCATCGCCTCGTTGGGGGCGTTCTTTTACCTGGTGATGGACATGGCGGTGCATTGGGGTGTCTGGCGACGCTTGCGCGGTCAGATCAAAGCCCGTGGATGGGTCTTGCTGACCGCCCTGGCGCTGGACTGCGTAGTCCTGACCGCGTTCACAATACTCAAGCTGCGCTCCGACCCGATGATCGTAGTATATGCCGTTGCTGGCATCGGCTTGGTCTTCGTCTATGAGCGCATCTTTCTCAAACAATGGATCATCGAAAAGGAGACAAATCAGCTATGACCCAATCAAATTTCGACGAAACCCGCGCCACACAGGAGACGACCGAAAGGGTCAGCTCTGACGTAACGGCCGAAGCGCCCAAAACCGAAGATCAGACGGCCAACGGTGCCAAGCGTAATTGGCTCCCGGTTGTCATTGCGATCGCGTTGGGCGCCGCTGTTCTGGGCTGGGAATACCGCGAGACACTCTATCCTTTGCTCAGTTCTCCGTTGCTGTTCTTGCTGGTCTGCGTGGGCATGCATTTCTTAATGCATCGCGGCCACGGCAAACACTGAGAACGGCGCCCTGTATGGCTGGCGGCTTTGCGGCAAGAACACTGCGCAACAAGGAGCAGCAACGGCCAACTGATCAGAACAAATTTGTAACCCAATAAGGAAGGGAAATTGCCATGTTAGCAAATCCAATTCGGAGAGCAGCAACTGAACTGCACCTGACGGCCGGTGCACTAACTGTAAAGGCATTGCACGGTGACACCGACGAAGATCACTCTGATGAATAGGGAATGGGGCATCGCGGTGAAGAAGAGGACCAAGGCGACTGATCCACCTCGTCCGAGTCCTATAATTCGATGAACCCGTCCTGACGCACAGGAGGAACAATATGTCTGAATTTTCTGAAAGACAGGCACCTTCAGAGCCTGAAACTCGGCGCGATTTCTTATACTTCGTCACCGGCGGTGCCGCCATCGTGGCCACGGGCGCGGCGGTCTGGCCACTTGTTAACAGCATGAACCCCAGTGCAGACATCTCCGCCCAAGCCGTTGTCGACATAGATCTTGAAGGTGTCGGACCAGGAACGAGGATCACTGTTAAATGGAAAGGCAAGCCGATCTTTATCGACCACCGGACTAAAGAGCGGATCGCGCTGGCGATAGCAGAAGACGATGCACCAATGATCGACCCGCAACCTGACGCCGAGCGCGTACAGCGACCGGAATGGCTGGTAGTTATTGGCGTTTGCACCCATCTGGGATGCATACCACTCGGGCAGGGCGGCAGCGAACCCACCGGAGACTGGGACGGTTGGTTCTGTCCGTGTCACGGTTCACATTACGACACGTCTGGCAGAATTCGGAAAGGCCCCGCGCCCCGCAACCTCGATCTGCCCCCTTACGAGTTCGTCACCGACACACGGGTCAAAATTGGGTGACGGCGCGGTGAACTTTGTTCAGAGGCGCGTGCCTCACCAAGTTCGTTTGTCAGTCCTCGAATATCCCTCGATCAGCGCCGCGATGCTATGTGGCGGAATTCGACATGTACCCCGCTTTCTGGAGTTTTCGAGAAGAGACCTCGCCGTCATGTTCTGAACGGAACAATTCTAATCGCTGCGCTCAACGTTTTCTGCTTCGCCCATGTTTAGACATGCCATCTTGCCTTTTGACAGGATCGCATCTGAATTGCGGGTTGAGAGGAAACGCTTTGGTCCTGAACAAGGTGCTATTTCAACCCCGTGTCAGCCGCGCGGCGATCGCGACCTGTCCCAGCGCGGCCAGGATCGCAGCGATGAACACGGCTTCGATGGCGATCATGCTGACCACCACACCGCCCACAAGCGGCGCCAGCGCCGCCGGGGCCGCAAAGCTGTTGAACCACGCGGAATAGGCCGGGCGGCGGTCGTCGGGCGAGATCTCCAGCAAATAGCCGAGATAGCCGATGGTCACCCCGTTCATCATCGCGCCGATCAGGAAGAACAGCACCGCGAAACCGGTCAGCCCCGAACCCGTGACCACAAGCAGCAAAACCAGCACCGGAGGTCCGAGACGCACCAGTGCCACTATCCCCAGCAGGCGCAATTTGCCCGCCTGGTCTCCGATGTGGCCCCAGAGCGGATTCGAGGCCAGCGCGCCGACAGTCTGCGCCGCCAACAGCGTTCCGACATCCGCCGCCCCGAGGCCGCTGCGGCTGGCGGCAACGACATAGAACGGCAACGCCATCAGCGTCGCTGCACCAAGCCATTGGAAGATCAGGAACAGCCGGAACCGGTGGTCCTGCCGCAGCGTCGAGAAACCTTCGCGCAGAAATCCAGACAGATTGGCAGGACGGTCCCGTGGCGCCCTTGCAGCGGTAGCGGGCTCACCCGCGGAGACAAAAAGCGTCGCAGAGACGATCATCAGCACCGCGCCGAGCCAGAAGATCAGCGCATAGGCCCTGAGCGGCGGCATCACGTCGAGCGCGTGTCGCAGAAAGCCCGCCACCAGAACCGCCAGAACACCGCCGCCGAAAAAGCGCCAGGCCAACATCCGGC
Source organism: Ruegeria lacuscaerulensis (assembly GCF_013034685.1). Taxonomy (GTDB): domain Bacteria; phylum Pseudomonadota; class Alphaproteobacteria; order Rhodobacterales; family Rhodobacteraceae; genus Ruegeria; species Ruegeria lacuscaerulensis_B. Next base: position 88,541 of record NZ_WQGO01000010.1, read on the forward strand.
TGCGGCGCTCGGACGGGATCGCCCGGCCGACGATGTCGTTGTAGGGCACCGCGACCACGCCGCTGACAAAGGCATAGACCGTCCACAATCCCAGCATCCCGAGCGCCAGCGGAACCGGAGGCCAATCGACCTGAGGCCAGTCGGCCCCCCACCACAGAAGAATACCGATCATCGCGACCGTGATCGCCCGCCCATAGGCACCAAGGGCGTAGAACGGCATCCGCCGATCGGTGCGCTCGGCGAGGTAGCCCACCGCGAACTGGGGCAGCAGCCAGCCAAGACGCAGGACCGTGCTGGCATAGCCCACGGCCAGCGCGCTACCGGTCAGCATATGCACCAGACTGGCCACCACCGTCGCGCTGTCCACCGCCGCCGACCCGCCCTGAAACACCGCACCAGCACCGGCGATGCGCCAAAATCTCGTGTCTTCGGGATTACGCCTTGCCATTCGCCGCCTCTGCCTCCGCCCGGGCGCGGCGGATGTCGATGCCGCTCTGCCACAACACCGTCAGGCCGATCCCGACCACCAGAAGGATCGTCAGCACATAGTTGAACAGGATCATCAGAAGGGCGGTTTCGTCCGGAACGCCAAGCACCTTGAGCGCGAACCCCGCCCCAAAGACAAAGCTCGCCGGGATGCGCACGAAACGACCCAGAACCATGGCGAACCCGGCAAACACCATCAGGAACAGGTAATCCCACGCGCTCAGCACCACGCCAACCGCCAGCCCGGCCCACAGGAAATGGGTTGTCGCCACCAGCTTACCCGCAATGGCTGCGGCAATGGCGGCGACGCGGCGGGCCCGTGCCTGTGGCCAGACGATCCCTTCACCGAGCGCGGTGCGCAGATACGCGCCATCGGCCCCGATGCGGGCGGCAGCCCAGTCGAAGAGTCGGCAGACCAGAGGGTCCTCGCTCAGAAGTGACGCGCGGAACCGGAACAGAACCCAAAGCAGGCTGCCGAAAAGCATCAGGTTCAACAGGCCCGCAACGCTCAATCCCAGCCGCAGGTCACCCTCGATCTGTGGAATCTGGCCGGCGGCGGCCACCGCTCCGGCAAAAAGGGCGAAAACGACGCCGTCGAGGAACCGGGCGATGATCGCGGTTGCAAGCACGGTCGCCATCTTCAAGCGGTCGAGCCGGGCAACCAGCCAGGCCCGGACCAGCGGGCTGATGCCGAGCGGGACAAGGACATTTGCGCCATAACCTGCCAGTAGCGCCCCCGTCAGCCGCAGGGTGCCGACGGGTTTCACGTCGAACAGGATCTGCCGCCACTTCCAGCCGCTCATCAGCTGCTCCAGCAGGATGGTGGCGGCAAGAATCGCGATCCAGAACATGTTGGCTCCGCGCAGGCCCTGCAGAAACAGCGCAAAATCGAGGCTGCCGTAGAGCGCAAACACCAGATAGAGCGCCAGGGCGGAGCCGAATATCGGCAGCAGCCACCGTTTCAGGAAGGTCCGCATTTGACATCCTCGCAACTACCAAGACCTCAATGTTTTAACCTCCGTATCATGATACGGTGTCAAGATGACGGTGACGGAGGGAGACTGCGATGCAACCACTCAAGATCGGCCAGGCCGCGCGCGAGACCGGGATAGGCGTCGAGACGATCAGATTTTATGAAAAGAAGGGCCTTGTCACTCAGCCGCCGCGCCCAATTGACGGCGGCGCGCGGGACTATGGTGGTGACACGCTTTGGCGGCTGAAATTCATATCCGGCGCTAAGAAGCTCGGATTTTCGCTGGCAGAAATCGCGGAAATTTTGGAGTTGCGCACGGCACCAAATACCGAGTGCGTCGCGATGCAGGCCAGAGCGCGCAAAAAGCGGGACGAAATTCAGGAACGGATCGAAGGGCTTGCACGGTTGAGGAACAATCTGGACGAGCTGATCGCGGCGTGTCCGGGGCGTGGTGGAATTCAGAACTGTTCGATCGTGGGCGCCATAGAACGCAGCAGTGAGAAATAGGCGCAATTCCGGCCTTGAACGGAGGGTAGCGGCGTTGCTTGCGAACCGGGTTATTGCCAAGCAGGACCCAGAACGGCAGGTGCAGCGAAAAAAGGAGAGCGAGGGTTCCGCTTCCGAGCAGAGTTTGCGCCAGATCATTGTGAGAAATCCCTGCGTCGCCCAGAAAGCCATATCTGATGAGTGTCGGAGGGTGACGGACAAGTCGGCCCTGTAAATGCGGTCCAGCTTTTATCCTACCGGTGCGATTTTATATCGGTTTAAGACAAGTTTACCCAAGAGGGAACATGACAATGAATAACCTGAGCCGCCGCCGCTTGATGCAAGGAGCCGCGGCAATTGCGTGCAGCGCGGCGCTTCCCGCCTTCGCGAAAACCGGTCCCTCAATCCATGTCCTGAAGGATCCGAATTGTGGGTGCTGCGGATCGTGGATCAAAATCATGCGGGCGGAAGGTTTTGAAGTAGGCGTGGAAAACAGTGCTTGGGAGGCCTTGAACGCTTACAAAACCGCCAATGGGATTCCGGAGGGCATGATGTCATGCCACACGGGTCGCGTGGAGGGCTACATGATCGAAGGACACGTCCCATCCGCTGACATTCGGCGCCTGCTGGGCGAACGCCCGAATGCTGTCGGACTGTCGGTTCCGGGAATGCCTTTCGGCTCACCGGGCATGGGGCCGGAAAGTGAACGCGAAGCCTTCGACGTCTTTCTGATCCGCAAGGATGGAACCACAGAGGTGTTCGCCAGCTACCCGGCCGCATAATTTCCCGATGGCGCTGGCAAGATCCTGACAAACACGGCGCTCGCTTCTGCTGCCTGGTTTACGTGACATTCTTCACGGCAAACCAGTTGATCCGTGACTTCACGCCTGCCTTGTCCTACCGGGCAAGTTCCAGCCTACGGTGAAAAAATACCTGCGTCCGCAAAGCCTGATGACCGGCTTTGCGGACAAAACCGACATCCCGGTCGCCGTATCAACCGCAGCATTTGTCGCCCGCCTGAATTGGCGGGCATGGGGCCGATCCGTAGGAACAGTAGACGCAGCAATCGCCGGGAAGTGGCTTCAGGACTTTTCCGCAAGATGTGCATTCGTAGAACCACTGGCACGCGTCTGTTGGCATCGTTTCAGGCCTTGAATGTCCACATTCCGGGCAGATGATCGTGCTGACAAGGTTCGGGTGCTTTTCACTCATGGCGTCACATCAAGGTTATCAGGAAATCATTTATTCGGATTTCGTTGAGCACGATAACCCAAGCGATGGCCGTCAACGCAAAACTGCCTGTCAGCCACCATTTGAAGCGGTCGAGCGAACCACGGCGATACGCGACGATGCCAGAGAGAAACAGCAGGGCCGTCGAACCGCCGAGCACGTAATAACTCGCGGCGGCGATCTTGCCGAATACGGCCAGCCAGCTCCCTCCCAAGCCAAGCAAAATCAAGGCCATCGGCAAGATGCAGCAGGTCGCAACGCCAAGTGCGGTAAACGATCCAAGAAAGCTTGCGCCAACAAACTTGCTCATGGTCAGCTTTCTCCGGCTTTGACGAACTCGAGCGGAAGCCGGTTCGACTTCCTCGATTTTTGCTTCGCGCGGTATGTGAAATTCGACATCATGACCGACAACATGCACCCTGTAGTAGCTACAGGTTCAAGGGAAAGGTCATCACATGATTGCGATTGGCGAAGCGGCGAGATTGACCGGTCTGTCGGTCGAGACGATCCGCTACTACGAACGGGAAGGCATAGTCGAGAAAGCCGGTCGAACCGCCTCGGGACGCCGCGCATACACGGAACGGGAAATCTCCGAGCTCAGATTCATCAAACGCTGCCGCGATCTTGGCTTTACCATTCAGGGTGCATGCGCACTTCGCGAATTGTCCAAAGCGCCCGAGCAAGCTTGTCGTGACGTCGAAGACGTCGCAACAAGACATCTCGACAACGTCAGGTCAAAAATCGCCGCCCTCCAACGGTTGGAGCAAGCACTGGCAGAACTTGTGCAGACCTGCACCGAGGGTACGGCCTCATGCCCCCTGCTAACGGCGTTGCTCAACGAGCCTATCGCCAAAGAAAAAATAAACGACACCTAATTGCAACGCCCGGAAAGGATCGAATCTGGCCAACTCAGTTTGCGGAAAGACTACAATGCGGCTCAAATCCGGCTCGCTCATCATTACCCACCCCATGCCCGAACTCTCTGCCTGTCCTCATCGCAGGCGAGAGTGACATTCCTGAATTGCTCATGGGTGACATTTGAGCTTTGCGGCTACAGATTGCGGAAGCATAAGTGAAATTATGTGAAACTTGCCCCTGCTCACAATTTTGCAAATCAAGCGGTGCACGTGGGCCGAACTCAGAGATGCCTGATCCACACGCATTGATCCCGGTTGGGTCCAAGTTCTTCGAGGATCCTTTCAGCATCCAGATTGAAGTCTTTGGCAATTTCCTGGACCTGAACCGCCTGAAAGCTATCCAAGTTCCGCACCGTTCGACCATCTTCAAAGGTGATCAACTCGTGTGATCTTCCAGACCAACGCACGATCCCGCCGCAAAGGGTCTGTCCTTCAACATCCGCAAGTTCGGCGACCGGGTCGGCAAAGAAATCGGTCCATTTAAGAATACCTGTGCTGACAGCTCTCGCCACTGCTTGTTCCGTTGTCCGGCACTTGAGTTTTGTGACGATCGAAGACGTCAAAGCATGCACCATCCTGGAGGAGAGCCCCGTCTGGCCAGCAACTACGGATGGGATCAATCCTGATGCGAGCATCTTCAGAACATCCATCTCCTGATCGGACAACGCATCCGTAGGAAAGTTGAAAACTGTATCAATCACATCGAGCGCGAGTAGATGCAGGACCTGCGCTTCGTGGCGAAGGGCAGGGAGCATACTCCCGACCAAGGCGTCCCAGTCGGATCGGCGCAGGTTGGAGGTAACCGTAAAGACACCACGCTCCCCAAACGGATTGATAACCGGAATGGATAGTCCGTGCTGACCCACACCAAATTTTCTCGCTGCATCGAATAGCGGTGCGTGTTCACGCTGATCATCAAACACAGCCCAATCAATTGGTGCGATCATTGCGGCGCCAAACCGGATGAGGGGATCGACCAGGACCATGTCGTTGTCGACGTAGTGCCTGACCCATTCGGCCGGGAACGTGGTGCAGCCGTGGACAACGTTGTGATGCTTGTCGATATGGGCGTAGGACGCATTCTCCAGTCCGAACCTCGAACAAATTTCCTGAAGGCGCGCCTCCCCGGTCTGCCTGAAATCCAGTTCAGAATTGCCAATGTCCGCGATTTTCATAGATCGTCTTTCTGTTCCGCGTTGCCGTCGAGGCCGCTTAGCAACCTAAAGCTGAACAAACCACTCGGGAATTCCCGTAGCCAATCATGCATTTGAATACAGTTCTGTTCTGGAGGCGGAAACGGAGCGAAAACCTGCCGATGAGACACATGAATTGGAGAAGCTGGCGGCTCATAACCCGGCACGGCTAAAACCCGCTGCAGTGATCTTGCGGAAGCCCGTCTTCCTCCTCTCGGGCTCTACGCGCCAAAAGCCCCATGAAACTGGAAATCAGGTTCAGTTCACCGCGCTCATCTGCGTGCACCATACCGCGCAGATATCCGCCCGGATTAACCACTGGCGGCAACCGTGGATCGCTCAGCCTCGCGTCTGTGATCAACCCGGCCAGGATTGCACCCATCACGGTCAATCGGTCAATCGCCGTACGCCAAGCCGAGGCATTGGCGCCGATCTCCGACAATCGCGACCAAACGCCGGTCTCAATCGCGTAGAGCGACGGGCTGGAATTCTGATCTCCGCCACCCGCGATATCGATATGCATGCGCAGCTCGGGTGAGGCCAGTTCATATAGGATGCGGTTATTCACCCGCGGTAGTTTTTGGGCCTTGCGCGATGCCGTATCTGTCGGATGATTGCTTTCTAAGCAATGCGGAGGGCCGTCAGGCCCGGAGCCGGAACAATCTGGTTCCGAGGCTTTTGCCGAGGACATTGAACTCTCGCCATCGGCGTTACAGGACAGAATTGTTTCTTCAATTTGGTCTTGTATATGGCACCCGAAACAAGCTTCGGGTTCACCCGAAATTTCACCGGGTTTTGCGACATGCTCTTCGATCCGGCTCCAAAGGTCGTAAGCCGCCTGAACATGTAGCTTGAGCGCCTCCAGCGTCATGTATTTCAACTTGTCGGCGCGCGGCCAGGATCGAAGTTCCTCCTTCATGCCTTCCAGACTTTCAGGAGGGCAGGGGAGTAAGAGAAGCACGGCCAGACTATGTTTCACATATCGGTAAAGCCGTGATCGATCCCCGCGCAGCTCGTCCTGTTCTTTCTTCTCGGCCTTGCTGCGCACGTCCGCGTCGCGCATCTCGGGAATGAGGTTCAGGGCAGGGGTCAGGAAGAGTCCAAGCTTCTTGCGCTTACAGCGCGCGCCATTTGCGCCAAGCCTGCGTTCGATCAGACCAATCCTTTCCAGCTCACGTTCGTGATTGTGGATTGTCCGATCTGTCACGCCTCGCCCGGCAATGAGGGTTTCCTGGCGCGCGTAGCAAAAGGGTTCCTGAGACGGGTCTCGAAAAGCACATGGCGTAATCATATCGATGATGATCTCTAAGGTGCGAATACACTGGGCTGATGCGCCTCTGATCTGCGCATATCCCACGCAGAGCTGACGTAACCTGTCACGGTTCCAGCCCTCAGGAAGGCCGTTGTGAAAGCGAATATTATCGTGGTGATGGGCGGATGCGATCTGCCGAAAGCTCATGGATTTGGCCTCATTTGGCAAAGGTCAGTGTTGATATCGCGGCTTCGCGGGGCAGGGTGTTCGGAATGGTTCAACGGTCTCATGGTCTGCTTCTCATTGGGGAAGCAAGGCGGCTCGAACCTCAGCAAAAAGACACAGAAAAACCGTTCGCACAGATGCGTTTGTCCTTGTCAGTAATTTTGGAGTTTCCTATAAATCAGGTGATCAAACGTGACTTAAGAAGATCCCCGCTGAGGCCCCGCCTTGCGGGGGTTTTTGTTTCTGGGATTAAGTTTTTCCTCCGGGCCAATCGGCCTGGTTTAAAAATGCAGCTGGCGATTTTTGGTGGCATAGCCAGGAGCAACGCGTTGTACCGCAGGTCAGCACCTCAATATCGGATGAGTTCGTAGTCGCTGAACCCGAATGTGTCGGTCCACTCGACGCCAACGCCGCGGAAGTAGCTGGGAGGTTCACAGCGATTGCCCAGTGGCAGCCAGTAAGGGATTGGGGCAGGAGCGCGCTCGGACCAGCGAAAATTCGTATTATCGTCGTAGGTGCCAACCACAAGATCAAGCGAACGCTCGCAATCTCCCTCCCTTGAACGACGGCGATAGCTGTAGTGGCGCACATCCCAAACCCTGATGGATCTCACAACGTCGAAATCGGAAGAAGAAAGATCGACGCTGATCGGGGTGGCTTGGAAACCGTCACCGTATTGGCCGTGATGTGCATCGATCCTTCCTATCGAGATCGCTGCGTCTACCAGTATTGGCTTAGCGGTGTCATCCGATGGAAGCTCTGGAACTGGGCTAGCACTGGTGCGCTTGATGGCTTCCAACCGTTCCATAGGACCCAAGTCCGAGGGGCTGTGTGACGTATTCATCGGACAGCGCCAGAGTTGAAGCGGCGGTTCGACCGGGTAGGGTGTGATGCGCCGAATGAACTCCGCCTTGGCTGCGACGCAATCAGCCGAACTTGGCCAACCCCCGGCGAGGCAAAGGAATATGGCACAGTCAATTGGATAGGCACGAGCCTGCGTGGCTGGCAGTGCAGCGAGTGCAACTGCAAGGGCCTTCGCGCGAGTTCGATTTCCGGATTTTGAGTGTTTCAAGATGGTCTCTCCTGCTTGCGAATCGCCTAAGCAATATCCGGCCAATATATTTCTGACAATCCAATATCGTATATTGGCGGGTTTTCTTATATTGACGTAGATTGTGTTTTAGTCCACAACTTTTGGATGTAGAAGACGGCCCATAGGGGGTCGTCATGGCGGACAACAAGAGACAATACACTGTGGTAACCATCGAGATGGTCCGGGGCCTGAAAGAGGATCAGGTTCCCTTTACATGCCGCTACGAATTTATCGGACTCGCTTCCCTTGGACGACCTAAGTACCACTGCATTTACAGCTCGCCGAACTATGTCGGGGCCTTGTGCAAGTCGAAGATCTCTCGAGCGGGCGCTGAGCCCAGAGAGTTCGATCTTTGGCCGGGCCTCTTCAAGCATCATCAGGAATTTGGTGATGGGCGCATTCTCTGCGTCAAATCAGACTATACGATCGAGTCGATTACCCCAGAGGGTCTCGAAGCAGCTCAGGCCCTGGACGCGAAATCCAAAACCTGATCGGTCACGTTCGAGAACCCGGCTCATCAAAATGCTGGGGCAGGGCGCATGAAACGGCTCTTGTTTCTCAGCGCTGCACTCGCGTCCTTGTTCATTGCTGCAGTTTGGATTGAACCAGCTAGGAAAACAAAGACTCTCGGCGCATCCGAGGTGATTGCCGTTGACGGTGACACGATCGACCATGGTGACGACCGATACCGGCTTATTGGGTTTGATACGCCTGAGACATTCCGGGCTCAGTGCGATGCTGAGAGAGCTTTGGGTCTACGAGCCAAGGACCGGCTGACGGAGCTCATCAACTTCGCGGGCGTAATTGAACTTGAGATTGAGCTGCACTTTGACGTCCACGATCGCTTCTTGGCGCTTGGGCGCGTGTCTGGACAGAACGTCGGGGCCATCCTGATTTCTGAAGGTCTGGCGCGCCCGTACTCGGGTGGCAAGCGCCAGTCCTGGTGCGGCTGAAAGAAAGGATAAAACAACGATTTATGACAGCAGAGAGAAACGACTAAGCAATAAGCAGTCCTGCCGATTGCGCCAACAATCGACAGGACAAGAAACGCCCTTAATCCATCCGGGCATTCCTCCAACATCAAGAGAGAACTGTACTATGGTAAAAACAGTAGTCCGAGATGCCGGTCCTAGATTGGGCAGCACCGCGACAGAGTCAATGGGTGCAAACCTAGACAACGCGTCTGCACCTCCGATCCCTTAGCGCTGTCTGACGATTGAGGCGCGCGGGACATCCGAACGTTCCAGCCAAAACATCTGACTAAGAGATCCGAACCAGACATTGGTCTTTTGCGGCGCCACTGAAGGTTCAGTGCTGTGTCCCAGCACCCGATTCCCCACCGCTCAGATGACCTGAAGTCGACCCCATAATAGTAATTATGTAAAAACTACTGACCTAATTTGGAGGACAAATTAGTGACCAGCTCCATCAAAAGCTTCACCGATAACAGATGTCGGATCAACGCCGTTTGGCCGTTGTTGGCGTTCTTGACGGCGACTTTCGGAACGGATGTCTGTGCCCAGGTCATTGAATACGAACCTGATGGAAGCGTGTATCTAAACGGCATTCGCGCAGAAATCGTTGATGGCGTCGTTCGTCCAATCCGGATGCGTGAATACACGCTTAATGAAAAGCCGGAAGCACCAACCCCCAAACCGCAGGCAAAGATCGAGATTGCGGGCAAAGCACCGCGGCCTCGCAGATCCTCGGGCGGCTGGTCGCAAGAGCGGATCGTCAAAGAAATCCATGCAGCGGCAAAACGGCACGACATTCCGGCCGAGTTGTTCATGGCACTGGTCTGGCAGGAAAGCCGGTATCGCGCTGATGCTCTGTCGCCCAAGGGTGCCTATGGCTTCGCACAGCTCATGCCCGGAACGGCGAAAGACCTGGGCGTGAACCCAAAGAACCCTGCAGAAAATCTCGACGGTGGTGCCCGCTATTTGGCGGCGCAGTACCGCGAGTTCGGAACCTGGAAGCTGGCGCTTGCCGCCTACAACGCCGGGCCTCACCGCGTCGTCGAATACGGCGGCGTCCCCCCCTTCACCGAAACCCGCAACTACGTGCGGATCATCCTAAGCAAAGTGAGTAAAGACCTATGAAAAGAACCCACTTCTACCAGCAGATGGCGTTTTTCGCGATCACTGCGTTCATCATCACCGCAGCGCCCGCCTCCGCTGGCTGGCTGCAAGATGCCATTGGCGATTTCATCAACGAAACACTGGCCGACTCGAAGGTCGTTGGCGTCAGCCTTGCCGCTGTCGGCTTCATCTGGGGCTGTCTCGCCTATGTGTTCGGCTGGGGTTCGTTGAAAGGCCCGGTAATCGCTATCGTCGTCGGCGCTGTTATCGGCCTCGCTGATACATTCATCGGAGGCTGATTGATGCCGCGCCGCAATACGGTCTTTCGCGGCCTGAGCCGCCCCGCAGAATGGGGCGGCCTACCCGTGATCTATCTGCTGGTGATCCTCGGGATGACCATGCTTTCGTTCTTCATGTTCGGGATAGCGCCAGCAATCATTGCGGGTTTTGTTTTCTACACCGGGCTTCGCCTCTTTTACGAATGGGAACCGGCTTTCTTCCGCGTCCTGTCCGTAACCCTTTCCAAAACTCCGCGCACCAAAAACCGCCAGCATCATGGGGGAGATTACTATAGTGCCTAAGCCTGCTGCACAGGATTTGTGGACCCTTGCCCGCTCGTTGATCGAGCCGAGCTGGCGCAAGGATGAAATGAGCCTCTTTCAGATGTTGCCTTATGGCTATGTCGTGGACGATGAGGTTATTTCCACACGCAACGGTGGCCTTATCGCCGCTGCAGAAATCACCGGAATCAATGCAAACACGCTGGACGAAAACGAGTTCGAGTTCCTGGCCGAACGGTTTGAGCGTGTGTTGCGCACAACACCCAATGAGGTGGCATTCTACGTTCATCGACTGACCGTCCCGGCTGAGACGGGTCATGTCATCACAGATCCAACCGGCTTTGCCGGTGCAGTGGCACAGGCCATGCGCTCAGCTTCCGTCGATGCAGAGCTGAAAGAACGCAAGATCATCATCAGCGCCATTCTGCAAAAGCGGCAGGATGAGCGGGCAAAACAGATGTTCGGCATGTCGTCTGGAACGATAGACGAGGAACGCCGCGAAATGATCGAACAGCTCGACGGTGTTTTCACAACACTGGCGGGCACGCTGGGCGAAAGCCGGGTGCGCCGGCTGAAGCTCAGCGAGGGGCGTTGGCTCGGCTATTATGGAATGCTGTTGAACGGTCGGTATCAGCCGATCATTCACACGAACATTGCAGAACCCATCGCCTTCAACATGCCGCAAGAGGATGTGCTGTTTCAGGGCAAGACCGGCAAACTGGTCACGGGCGACGATCAGGAACGCTCCATCCGTGTCTATTCCCTGAAGAATTACCCGATGGCTTCGTTCCCCGGCATTTTCGACGGGCTGGACCTGCCGGTTGATGTTGTGATTTCGCAATCCTTCCTGCCGATCAGCCGCGCCCAGGCGCAGGAAATGGAACGCCGCAAGTCGGGACAAATGCGCTCGGCAGGCGACAAAGCGAAGTCGCTTGAAGAAGATTTGTCCATTCTGGCGGACGGCATTGCCTCCGGCACCATGTCACTCGGCAAGCACCACCTGTCGATCTGTGTGTTTGGGAACGAGGAAGATCTGAAAACCGCCGAAAAACACATCATCGGTGAAATCCAGATTTCGGGCGGCACGGTCAAACGCGAAGCGATGTCGGCGCGGTCGGTGTACTTCGCGCAGCA
>NZ_WQGO01000011.1 GCF_013034685.1 Ruegeria lacuscaerulensis
CAATCGTGCCGATGTTGACGTGCGGTTTTGTACGCTCAAACTTTTCCTTTGCCATTCCTCAGGCGCCCTTTTGCGATTTGGGGGACCCGTGGTCCCGTGGTTACATCTGCGCGCGCGAGATATTTGGTTCGCAGGGGAAAATCAAGCACATCCTGCGGGAAAAGCCGTTTACGACGCTGGATTTTGCGTGAGTTCACCGGAATCCAGCGGCTGGATCAGATCGGGGCGGCTTTTGAACCAACCGTTCTGCTGATGTTCCTCGGCCAGCCATTCTTCGACTCGGTCCGCTACCTTCAGGGACAGACCGCTCATCTGCTCTTCCTTGGTGCGCTCATGGCCTGAGCCTTTGAACGCGCTGCCGCCTGTGGTGTCTTCCAGAACCTGAAATTTTTTACCCTTGGCCAGAAACTCTTTCTTGTTCACGTCGTAGACATTCACAAGCACGATTGCAGTGCTGCGCGGGTTGTAGATCAATGGAATGCCCGGAGGCGCAAGCATGTATCCTTCCAGGCTGATGCCGATGTCGTAATCCTGCGCGCCCTCATAGCGGCCGAGACGGATATCCACCGCATTCTGAATCGCCGCGGTCCACTCATCGGGTGTGGCATCGCGTGAAACCGGGCCCTGCACCGCCTTTTCGGCAAAGGCATAGTTGACGCGCAGTTTAAATTCACCCAGCGACTCGGGCTCTTCATACACTTGTGTCTGCGTACAAGCGCCCGTCAGGGCCAGTCCGGTGATCAAGGTCAGAATGCGCAACATGTCTCTCGTCTCGATATGCCTGTTTTCTTTGATCTAGCGCACCGATACGGACTGTGCCAAGCCGTATCGGCAAAATTCCCCGCAAGCGGGCGCGAGATCACGAGAATTTATAGTCCCTCGGGAAGCCGTAGGGCGGTTTTTTCCCCACACTGGCGCGTTTGGCCAGCCATTGAGACATATCCGCCTCGTGCCGGGTCTTGTCACCGCCCATGGACCATTTCAGGCCCTCTTCCCAGTTGAAGGTCGTGATATCAGACAATCCACCATCCAGCTCCAGCGTTCCCTGCCGCCCTCGTGCCATATTGTATTTTTGCAGGCGCACGCCTTTGCCCCGGGTCATCTCGGGCAGGTCTTCGGTGGGGAAGACCAGGAACTTGCCGTTTTGCGAAACGACAGCCACGTGATCCCCATCGACCGGTTTACAGATCATTGCCGTCTCGTCGCCCTTGACGTTGAGGACCTGTTTACCGTTGCGGGTTTGCGCCAGCACGTCGTCCTCGGGCACCATGAACCCGTTGCCCGCATCCGAGGCCACCAGCAGCTTGCGCCCCGGCTTGTGGATCAGGATGTCGATGATCTGCGCCTCGTTCGGAAGATCGACCATCAGGCGCAGTGGCTCGCCCATGCCCCGTCCGCCGGGCAGGTTGGCGGCGCTGACGGTGTAGAACCGCCCGTTTGAGGCGAATACTAACAGGCGATCAGTCGTTTCGGCGTGGAAGATAAATCGCGGGCCGTCGCCGTCCTTGAACTTCAGCTCGCGTTTCAGGTCGATATGGCCGGTCATGGCTCGAATCCAGCCCATCTGCGAACAGACGACCGTGATCGGCTCCTTGTCGATCATCGCCTCAAGCGGGACTTCTTCGACCTGTCCGGCCTCGGCAAACTGGGTCCGGCGCGCGCCGCCTTCATAGTCTTTGCCGAAGGTCTTCTTGGTCTCTTTCAACTGCTCGGCGATCTTGGCCCATTGCAGGGCCGGATCAGCCAGCAGGTCTTCGAGATTGGCGCGCTCTTCCATCAACGCGTCACGCTCACGGACCAGCTCCATCTCTTCCAGACGGCGCAGGCTGCGCAGGCGCATGTTGAGAATCGCATCGACCTGAACTTCGGACAACTCGCCCTCGCCCGGTTTGGGCGAGATGTAATCGGATTCATCGGTTGCGCGGACGTGGTCGATGCCCCAATCCTCGCGCATCAACGCGGCTTTGGGGTCGTCGTCGTAGCGTATGATATCGATCACGCGGTCGAGGTTCAGGAAGGCGACGATAAAGCCCTCCAACACTTCCAACCGGTGGTCGATCTTGGCCATGCGGTGACGTGAACGACGCAGCAGGACCTCTTGCCGGTGATCGAGGAAGGCGCGCAGCACTTCCTTCATCGAGCAGACCTTGGGCGTCACACCGTCGATCAACACGTTCATGTTCAGGCTGAACCGCACTTCGAGGTCCGAGTTGCGATAGAGCATCCCCATCAGCACTTCGGGGTCCACGTTCTTGGACCGTGGCTCGAGGATCAGGCGAATGTCATCGGCGGATTCGTCGCGGACATCGCCGAGGATTGGTATTTTCTTGGTCTGGATCAGCTCCGCGATCTTCTCGATCAGCTTGGATTTCTGGACCTGATAGGGGATCTCGGTAACGACGATCTGCCATTGCCCACGACCCAGATCCTCAACCTCAAACTTGCACCGCAGACGGAAGGACCCGCGCCCGGTGCGATAGGCCTGCGCGATATTCTCGGGTGGCTCTACGATCACGCCACCGGTCGGAAAGTCCGGGCCGGGCACGTAGTTCAACAGCGTGTCGTCCCGCGCATCCGGCGTTTTGATCAGATGCAGACAAGCATCGCAGAGTTCCGAGATATTGTGCGGCGGGATATTCGTCGCCATCCCCACCGCGATACCGCTTGCCCCATTTGCCAGCAGGTTCGGGAACTGTGCGGGCAGCACGACCGGTTCAGTCAGCGTCCCGTCATAGTTGTCGCGGAAATCGACAGCGTCTTCGTTCAGACCCTCAAGCAGCGCCTCGGCCACGATGGTCATCCGCGCCTCGGTGTATCGCGAAGCCGCCGGGTTGTCGCCGTCGATATTGCCGAAATTCCCCTGCCCGTCGACCAGGGGGTAACGCACGTTGAAATCCTGCGCCAGACGCGCCATCGCGTCGTAAATCGCGGCATCACCGTGGGGGTGATAGTTGCCCATCACGTCGCCCGAGATCTTGGCGGACTTACGGAATCCGCCCGTCGCGCTGAGTCGCAGCTCGCGCATCGCATAAAGGATTCGCCGGTGAACCGGCTTCAGACCATCCCGCGCATCAGGCAAAGCCCGGTGCATGATGGTTGACAGAGCATAGGTCAGATAGCGTTCGCCAATCGCGCGGCGCAGCGGTTCGGCTACCTCGCCCCCACCTTCGGGGGCCTCCATGTTGGGGTCGTCGATCGTGTCGTTCATATATGATGTGATACGACGCAAGCGCGCCGCGGTAAAGCAACCGGCACTCATTTTGCTGGGGACAAGTGGCGCTTTTTGCAACAGGGGGAGGCAACTGCTGGATTTCCCCCGATCTTTCGACTCGGGGCCTAAGATATGGTACGCTCCGGATCATTAAGCTGCTGCCTATTTCATGTTTCACGATTACCTGGGGGATGCGCCATGACGCGCCTTATCGTTATTAGTTTCGCTGCACTCGGCTGGTGCTTCTATGTCATGAGCGGAGGGCCCGAGTTTGAACCGCGCGGCCTACGGTCAGAACAACCCGTGCGCATTGCGGCCCAGCCCAGTCCGACACAGATCGCACCAGCACCCGCCGAGGCGCTTGTCACCAACGTGGCCGCGCGCACGCCGACCGTGCGCATCACACCGATCAAACAGCAACCCGAGATTGTCGAATTCGTAGCCGAACCCGCCAGCCTAGAGGGGTTCAATGGCTTGTCGGTGTTTGACACCCAAACCAGCGGCATCCAGCTTGCGTCGCTTGAGGACGGTGTGACGGGTCTGAAACAAGTCCCTGCCGAAACCCAACAGGCTGACCCGATAGCACCGGCAGAGCCGGAAAAGGACATCCGCGAAATCTCGGGCACGCGGGTCAATATGCGCGATGGGCCGGGCACGATCTATCCGATCATCGGCAAGGCCACGATTGGCCAGAAGGTCGAAATTCTCAGCGATTCGGGCACCGGCTGGCTGCGTCTGCGCGTGTTGCCACAGCAACAGGTCGGATGGATTTCTGCCTCGCTGGTCGGAAAATCGACGAACTAGCCAAAGCAGCAATTGTCCCGAGCTCAGCCTCACCCTAGCTATGGGCCAGACTCAGGTTCGGGACATGATGCAGAAATCAATTCTAATCACTGGCTGCTCGTCCGGTATCGGGCTGGACGCAGCACATGGAATGCGTGCACGGGGCTGGCGCGTCTTTGCTTCGTGCCGTCAGCAACGTGATTGCGACCGGCTGCGCGCCCAAGGGTTCGAAAGCCCCCGCATCGACTATACCGACACCGACAGCATCACCACAGGGCTCGCCGAAGTACTTGAGGCAACCGGAGGCACTCTCGACGCGCTGTTCAACAATGGCGCGCACGGCCTGCCCGGAGCAGTCGAGGACCTTCCCACCGACGGGTTGCGCGCCATCTTCGAAACCAATTTCTTTGGCTGGCACGAACTAACCCGCCAGGTCATCCCGGTGATGCGCGCGCAGGGGCGTGGCCGAATCGTCCAGAATTCATCCGTACTGGGACTGGTCGCGTACCCTTGGCGCGGCGCATATGTGGCGACGAAATACGCGATCGAAGGCCTGACCGACACGCTGCGACTGGAACTGCGCGACACAGAGATAAAGGTCATCCTGATCGAACCCGGCCCCATCACCTCGCGGCTGAGAGAGAACGCCATCCCGATCTTCGAACGGTTTATCGATTGGGAAAACTCGGCCCTTCGCAGCCGGTACGAAGGATCGCTGCTGAAACGGCTTTACGAATCCTCGGGACCCGACCGGTTTGAACTGCCGGCCTCGGCCGTGACCGACAAGCTGGCGCACGCGGTCGAGGCCAAACGCCCCCGCCCCCGCTACTACGTCACGACGCCCACATATATCGCAGGCTGGCTGCGTCGGATTTTGCCGACGCGGGTCATCGACCGCATCCTGTCGGATGTCTGAGACGAAATTACCGGTTCGCATTTTGGTCTCGCGGGTCTAGATGATAGGCCAATGTAATAAACGCGGACGGTGGACCCATGGACCTTTTGATGGTCGTATTGTTGCTGGCCATGGCGGCGGTTGTCGTCGTGCTGGTGATCGGCATTTCAAACTTCGGCAAGGCCGGGAAAAGTGCCGCGCTGAAAAGCAACAAGATGATGCAGCTGCGCATCCTGTTTCAATTCATTGCCGTAGTGCTGATCGTGCTCTACGTCTGGCTGCGCGGACAGGGAGGTCAGTAAATGGTCGTGCTTAACAAAATCTACACGCGCACAGGCGATGACGGCAAAACAGCCTTGGGCAATGGGGAGCGCGTTGCCAAGTATTCGGGTCGTGTTGCCGCCTATGGCACAGTGGATGAGCTGAACTCATTCGTCGGTGTCGCCCGAACTGAAGCTGATGGTGAGGTCGAGGCCGCACTGTCGCGCATCCAGAATGACCTGTTCGATCTGGGTGCCGACTTCTGCCGCCCCGACATGGATAAGGATGCCGAGGCCGAATATACGCCGCTGCGCATCGTCCCCTCGCAGATCGACCGGTTGGAAGCCGAAATTGACGCCATGAACGAGGCGCTGCAACCGTTGCGCAGCTTCATCCTGCCCGGTGGGTCTCGACTGGCAGCGCATCTTCATGTGTGCCGTACCGTCTCGCGCCGGGCCGAGCGTCTAGCGGTTGAGCTGACCAATATGGAACCGGTGAATGAAACGGCGGTGAAATACCTTAACCGCCTGAGCGACTGGTTCTTCGTGGCCGCACGCTGTGCCAATGAAAATGGCGCGGCCGATGTGCTGTGGATTCCAGGCGCAAACCGCTGAGGCGTTGACTCTACGGCACCTTTGTTGCGCGCCGTAGCGTCAAAAAACATGAAACGCGACGTCCCAAGCCCACGAGATGACGATTTTGCCCTGTTGTCGCGTGACTTGAGACGTTATTCAGACGTCCGAGAGCATTGGTGGAGTCGCGTCGCGGCTTACCGTTATTTGTGAGGAGCAAGCGCAAAATGAAGGTACTCGTGCCTGTCAAACGCGTGATTGACTATAACGTGAAAGTTCGCGTCAAAGCGGATGGCAGCGGTGTTGATCTCGCCAATGTCAAAATGTCGATGAACCCGTTCGACGAGATCGCCGTCGAAGAGGCGATCCGCTTGAAAGAAGCGGGTAAGGCTGACGAAGTCGTTGCCGTTTCCATCGGCGTCAAGCAGGCGCAGGAAACTCTGCGTACCGCGCTGGCCATGGGTGCAGACCGCGCCATCCTGGTGGTCGCAGCCGACGACGTGCACACCGATATCGAACCGCTGGCCGTTGCCAAAATCCTGGCCAAAGTGGTCGAGGAAGAGCAGCCGGGCATCGTTCTGGCGGGCAAACAGGCGATCGACAACGACATGAACGCCACCGGTCAGATGCTGTCGGCTCTGCTGGGCTGGAGCCAAGGCACCTTCGCCTCTGAGGTGGATATCGAAGGCGACAGCGCCAAGATCACGCGCGAGGTTGACGGCGGTCTGCAGACCATCAGCGTCAAGATGCCGACCATCGTGACCGTTGACCTGCGCCTGAACGAGCCGCGCTATGCGTCGCTGCCCAACATCATGAAGGCGAAGAAAAAGCCTCTGGATGAGAAAACCGCCGCCGATTACGGCGTCGACGTCACTCCTCGTCTGGAAATCGTCAAAACCGAAGAGCCGCCGGCACGTGCCGCTGGTATCGTCGTGGGCTCGGTTGACGAGCTGGTTGCGAAACTCAAAGAAGCGGGGGCTGTGTAATGGCTGTTCTTCTTCTCGCCGAAGTCAACAATGGTGAGCTGGCGCTGGACGCCACCGCCAAGGCCGTCAACGCTGCGAAAGCGCTGGGTGACATCACCGTTCTGGCTGCAGGCGGTTCTGCTGCTGCTGCTGGTGAGGCCGCTGCCAAAATCGACGGTGTTGCCAAAGTTCTGGTCGCCGAAGACGAATCGCTGGGTCACCGTCTGGCGGAATCGACGGCAGCCCTGATCGTAGGCCTGGCCGATGGCTATGAGCACATCGTCGCACCGGCGACCACCGACGCTAAGAACGTGATGCCCCGCGTTGCGGCCCTGCTGGACGCGATGGTGATCTCGGATGCATCCGGCGTGGTTGACGGTTCGACCTTCGAGCGTCCGATTTACGCAGGCAACGCGATCCAGACCGTGAAATCGAACGACGCCAAGAAAGTCGTCACCTTCCGTACCGCATCCTTTGATGCAGCAGGCGAAGGCGGTTCGGCTGCCGTCGAGACCATCTCGGTCGGCGACAACCCCGGTCTGTCGTCCTGGGTTGAAGACAAGGTTGCCGAAAGCGACCGACCTGAGCTGACCTCGGCTGGCGTTGTTGTTTCGGGTGGCCGAGGCGTCGGCTCGGAAGAGGACTTCAAGCTGATCGAAGGTCTGGCAGACAAACTGGGTGCTGCCGTTGGCGCATCGCGTGCCGCCGTTGACTCAGGCTATGCTCCGAACGACTGGCAGGTGGGTCAGACTGGTAAGGTTGTTGCCCCCGACCTGTACGTTGCCGTAGGCATCTCGGGCGCGATCCAGCACCTGGCTGGTATGAAGGACTCGAAGGTCATCGTTGCAATCAACAAAGACGAAGAAGCACCGATCTTCCAGGTTGCCGATTTCGGTTTGGTTGCCGACCTGTTCCAGGCTGTACCGGAACTGACTGAGAAACTCGGCTGATCTTTAGACCGAGATTTTTCGACGAAAAATCTGATGGGCCCGCCGGATTGGCGGGCCTTTTCTTTAGCGCAGATTCTGGATTGGTCCGACCAACGCATCGGCAATCGACCGATGCCCTGCGGGTCCGATCATAAACTCGGCCATCGGTTGTTGCAGCGTGCCGAACAACATATCCTCCAACTCATCCGACTGGCCCGAGACACTCACCGTTTCCCGCACAATCCGTGCGCAATAGGGTCTGACGGCGTTCAGCATCTCATGCGTCAACGGCACTTCTGTTTCCTGAACTGGTCGAGAGTCTTCCGATTGTCGTATGACGCGAAGGCACAAAAGAATCACCGGTGATTGCAGGCTTTGCAGCAGGCCGCCGACCTGCCGGACCCAGTTTCGGCGCAACTCTTCCGCCACTGCTTCGAACCTCGCATCCTGATGACCCTGTAGCAGTTTCATCAGATGATGCACGAAATTGACATCAGCGAAATCAATCTCGGGATAGAGTGAGATCAGGTCATCGGTTGCAGCAAGAAACCGGTCGTTCCGCCTTGGGTGCACACGATAGAAGCGATTCGATTGCCCCAAAAGGTCTGGAGCCTGCAAGACGCATAGCTCTGCAGCGTTTAAAAGGGACTGCAGGCCTTTTTCCTGACAAAGCGCGTCGACCCCGCAAAACAGACTGCCGAGATTGAGACAACGCCGGTCCAACCGGTCCTCAAGCACTGCTGCAAAGGGACGATCGACAAAACGACCGAAGGTTTCTGTCCCTCCTGCGCAAGCCATATATGGTGTATCCAAGGACCGCTTGGGCCCCCGAAACCAAAGCCGCGCACTAGAATATTGGCAAACGGCATCCTCGGGTATCCCCGAGCCTGTTTGATGATAGCTCATAACACTCACCCATTTTTCACCCGGGTGCCATCTTGCAGCCGTAAGTCTTGAGAATTCTCTAATGTGCGCATTTGAAGCAAATTGGATGCACCCGATGCTCTTGCCGCCCGCCCCAATCTACCGATACTGTCGCCCTGACCCGTGAGACAAAGGCACCGAAAAATGGATGTAAAATCAGTCGGAGTGATAGGCGCAGGACAGATGGGCAACGGTATTGCTCATGTCCTTGCCCTGGCGGATTACGATGTTCTTTTGAATGATGTCAGTCAGGATGCGCTGAATAATGCTCTGGCGACAATTGAAGGCAATTTGGCCCGCCAGGCGTCGCGCGGCAAGATCTCGGATGAAGCGATGCAGAACGCGCTGAAGCGCATCACAACAACGCTGGAATTGCCCCGGCTTGGACAAACCGATTTGGTGATCGAGGCTGCGACCGAGCGCGAGGCCGTCAAACAAGCCATTTTCGAAGACCTACAACCCCATTTGCTGCCGCATACGATTCTAACGTCGAACACTTCGTCGATTTCGATCACGCGGCTCGCCAGCCGCACGGACCGGCCGGAACGGTTCATGGGGTTTCATTTCATGAACCCGGTCCCTGTCATGCAACTGGTGGAATTGATCCGCGGGATTGCCACGGATGAGGACACTTTCAGTGCCTGCAAGGCGGTGGTCGACAAGCTAGGCAAAACCGCTGCCAGCGCCGAGGATTTTCCCGCCTTTATCGTAAATCGCATCCTGATGCCGATGATCAACGAGGCCGTCTATACCCTTTATGAAGGAGTCGGGAATGTACAGTCCATCGATCAATCGATGAAACTAGGTGCAAACCACCCGATGGGGCCGCTGGAACTGGCGGATTTCATTGGCCTGGATACCTGTCTGGCGATCATGAATGTACTGCATGACGGGTTGGCCGATACCAAGTATCGTCCGTGCCCCCTGTTGACGAAATATGTCGAGGCCGGGTGGTTGGGTCGCAAGACGCAACGTGGGTTTTATGATTATAGGGGTGATGCCCCAGTACCGACGCGGTAAGGGGGCCAGCCCCCTCGCCCGGAAATTATCCGGGCTCACCCCCGGGATATTTCTAGCCAGATGAAGAGGCGGATCAGTGTTTGGGTGCCTGGCGCAGGGACAATGTGTGTTTTCTGAGCCAGGCCATGAAACCGCGCGGGTCGGTTTCGAGCAGCTGCATATCTTCGTCCGAGATCGGTTCGCCGATCACGGGGGATTGCGGTTTGTTGCAGGAGCGCACGATTTCATGCAGTAACAGACCCTGACGCAGGATCGCTGATAGTTTGTTGGCGATCTGGTAAGCGCGCGAATTGCTGCCTGGGAAGAAGATTGGCACGACCTGAGCGCCGGAGCGGCGGATCATTTTGGCAGTGAAGACATTCCATTCCCGCTCAATCGCGGGACCGAACCAGTCATCGGAGGACATCACTACGCCAGAGGGAAACAGTGCGACGACGCCGCCGTTTTTGAGATGCTCCATGGCTTTGCCGCGCATTTCCAGCATTTTGGCTTGTGCTTCGGGGTCATGCGGGAAGGGCACCGGGATCATGAACGACGTCGCCGCCTCGTCAAGCCCGGTTAGAACCGAGCGAGTCAAGATGCGGTAGTCGCTGCGCACACGCCCGATCAGTTCGGCGAAGATCATCCCATCGACCATGCCGTGCGGATGGTTGGCAACCACAACGACCGGCCCTTCCTTTGGAATATTTGCGATTTGCTCCGGCGGGGTGGTCAGGTCAATTCCCATAACCTCGAGCGCACCGCCCCAGAACCGTTGCCCTCGATAATACTCGTTCTTCTTTTCGAACTTGTTGACCATGCGCAAAATGGTCAGTTTGCCGGTGCACCATTCGATCGCGCGGATGGCTGTCGACGTCCACGCATCGTCAAAGGAATTTGCATAGGTCAGAGTTCTACGGTCGTAGATTTCCCCCTGATCCTCGACCCCGTTTACAACCGGGCCTGTCTTGGTCTCGTGCGTTGTTTCCGCCAATTCCTGGTCTTCCCGTTCTTGGTCCTGCGGCAGGTGCGGTCAGAACCCCTCGCCGAACTTGTCGTTCACCAGAGTTTCCAACGCATCGGCCAACGCCTCAGCATCCGGTCCGGACGTCTCGACGTCAATAGTCGTTCCACGCGACGCTGCCAACATCAAAAGGCCCATAATGCTGTCACCAGAGGCCGAAAGCCCATCTTTCGACACTTCTGCCTGAGCATCAAACCCTTCCACCACCTCAACCAGTTTGGCCGAGGCACGGGCGTGAAGGCCCTTTTCGTTAACGATCTTCAAGCTTCGGGTGGTCATGTATGGTCAATCCGGTCTTCGTCCAATGTCACATTTTGCGCATTGATATATTTTCGTCCAGCCTCCATCGCCAATCGCACGGCGTCGCCAATCGGCAAATGGCGAGATTTGGCCAGTTTGATCAGCATAGGAAGATTTGCGCCATACAGGATGCGCCGATCCTGTGGCGCACAGGCCCGCAGGCTGAGATTCGATGGGCTGCCGCCGAACAGGTCGGTCACGACAACGACGCCGTCGCCAGCATCCACGCTGTCGGCAGCGGCGCAAATTTCGGCCTGCTTTGCGTTCCGGTCATGATCGGCCTCGATCGAGATTGCGACCAGGCCGGGTTGTTGTCCGACGACATGCTGCATGGCCGCCAGGTATTCCTGGGCCAATCCACCATGTGCAACAAGTACGATCCCGATCAATCCGGCCTCACATTCAACAAGCGACGTTCCATTTCGCGGTGCCTAATTGCCACTTGCTGCCCCTCCTCCGCAAGGGCTTTTGCAACCGCCTCGGCGGTGGCGACCGATCTGTGTTGGCCCCCGGTACAACCAAAGGCAACCGACAGATGGGCCTTTCCTTCGGCGCGATAGGCCGGAAGCAGCAGTTTGAGCAAATCGACCACGCGTTCGAAGAACGGTGCATAGCTCGCGTCTGACTGAACATAGTGCGCCACATCCGGGTTTCGACCATCCTCTGCCCGCAATTCCGGCCGCCAATATGGGTTGGCCAAAAACCGGCAGTCAAACACCATATCCAGCCCGCGCGGCAGGCCGCGTTTATAGGAAAAGGACTCGATGGAAACCGCCAGATGACGGCCCCCTTTGGGCGCGAACCAGCGTTCTACCTCTTCGCGCAACTGGTGCACGTTCAACGGGCTGGTGTCGATCAGGGTGTCTGCAATCTCGCGAATAGGGGCGAGCAGTTCCTTTTCCTGTACCACACCAGTTTCAGGGCTGGCATTTGCAGCGACAGGGTGGCGGCGGCGTGTTTCCGAGAATCGCCGCAACAAGATATCATCCGTACAGTCCAGATAAAGCGTCGTCAGGTCCACTTGCTCCATCCGGCGCAATTTCGTGGCCAGTTCAATAAATCCAATGGTCGAGAAATCGCGATTGCGCGCATCAATTCCCAGCGCCATCGGTCGGTCCCCTTGTGAGCCGTCCAGCAGGTGCAGAAGCAATCCCATCGGCAGGTTGTCGATCGCCTCAAACCCCAGATCTTCAAGTACGCGAATCGCGGTTGAACGCCCGGCCCCCGAAGGACCGGTCACCAGAACGATGCGTCGTTGCCGTGTCATGTGTTGGGCCATTCCGGGTTCGCGCGTCCCATTTTTAACATCTGGAAGAGTGCTGCGGCCAAATTGGGCACGCCGCAGCCCCGTAGCAAGGGAACAGTTTGCCTCAGGGCGCGGATTTCCAACTGGTCGGGTAGTCGGGCCTGTTCTGTTTGATCCATATCCACGAAGTAGGCGACGGGAACAGGCCCAACGTTGGTGGCGTGCAGCAGGCCGACGCCCCGCGCCTCGATAAATCCGCCGATATTGGGAGCGGCCTCTGCGACGATGTTTTGGCCGTCCATGCACAACACTACACGGTCGTCGCCCACCAGCCCGGCGCCCAAAGCCATCATTTGCAACGCAAGGCCGGATTTGCCGGACCCCGATGCGCCGATGATCACAACGCCCAGGCTATTTACGGCAACGCAACTGGCGTGGATGATGGCCTTGTCCTGATTTTCAGTATCAGAGAGGGGCGAGCCACTCATGGGTTAAACCGGCAGCCCCACCACAAATCGTGCACCCAACGGGTCCGAGGTGATGTCGGCCTCGGTCGGGCGAATGTTTTCAGCCCAAATCACACCGCCATGCGCCTCGATGATCTGTTTCGAGATCGCCAGACCAAGGCCCGAATTGTTGCCGAAATGCTCGGCCGGGCGTTGCGAATAGAAGCGTTTGAAGACCTTGGTCAGCGCCTGTTCGGGAATGCCAGGGCCGGTATCTTCGACCACGATCAGCACGCGGTTTTCGCGCCGCCGCACCCAAACGCGGATTGCATCGTTTTCTTCACAGAACGAAATCGCGTTGGTGATCAGGTTGACGAAAACCTGCGCCAGACGCGCCTCAAGCCCGTTGATGACAATGGGTTGGCTGGGCAGATCGGTGATATAGTCGATCCCTTTCGAGCGCGCATCCTCACCCAAATATTGCCCGATATTGCCAAGCAGCTTGAGCAGGTCGAAGGGCTGCTCCTCTTCTTTCACCAGTTCGGCATCCAGACGCGACGCGTTCGAGATATCGCTGACCAATCGGTCGAGGCGGCGCACGTCGTGTTCGATCACATCCAGTAGCTTGTCGCGCTGATCCTCGCGCTTGATCATACGCAGGGTGCCAACGGCCGATTGCAAACTGGCCAGCGGGTTTTTGATTTCGTGCGAGACATCGGCTGCGAACTGTTCGTTGGCATCAATCCGGTTGTAAAGCGCCGTCACCATCCCCCGCAGCGCGCGGCTGAGGCGTCCGATTTCATCCGGTCGCGCCGACAAGTCGGGGATACGAATACGTCCGGGATTGACCCCTGTTCCGCGGTCTTTTCCGGTTTCTGCCGCCGCAGCAAGATCGGCAAGTGGGTTTGCAATGGTCGACGCCAGAACAAGGCTGAGCCCAATGGAAACCAACAGCGCCACGACGAACATTTGCAGGATCCGCTCCTGCTCGCGCCGGGCCAAAGCGTCAATCTCGCCCGCGGGTCCTGCCATGGCGACGGCACCAACCGGCACGCCTTCCAGCTGGATTGCCGAGGCCGCGACGATCACCGTCTCACCTGCGTCATCCTTGACTGCCTGAACCTGCGTCTGCCCCTCGAGGGCACCGGGAATAATGGCCTGAACCCGTTGCGCCAGCGTCGGAGCGACCCCTTGATCGTCACTGGTGAAAACCCGTGACAAGCCCGTCCAGACCGCATTGAGCGCGTCGCTGATCAACGTACTGCCTGTCTGAATATCCGCATCAACGCTCAGCAGACCCGGCATTTGTGTCTCACCGCCGCGTGTCCAGCCGATCAGAGTGCCTGAGCCATCGTAAACAAAGACTTCACCGCCTTCGGGCAGGCTCAACTCGGCCAGAGTATCCTTGACATCCAGCTCTCCGGCATATTCAGACAGGCCAAATTCGCTTTGTCGCAACTGCGCTTCGAACACGTTACTGACAAGCTGGGCGTCCCCCATCAGGTTCTGCGCGGTTTGCGCAACCTGCTCTTCCCGCGAGTCATCCAGATACAGCAATCCGGTGACCAACGTAACTAGAGCGATCAGATTGAAGGTGATGATCTTGCGTGCCAGCGGCGAGCCGCGCAGGGCAAACAGGTTGCGACGGCTGCGCGTCGCGTTCAGTTCGGCCGCGTCGGCATCCTGCGGGATGACCCAGTCATCCCCCAATACGACATCCCCGTCGCGAAGCTCATTGGCGTGTTCCGTATCGCGCACCAGACCCGACTACCTTTGCTTATTCAGTCAAAGTTATTCTTCGTTGTACCGATAACCGATGCCGTACAGCGTCTCGATTGCCGAAAACTCAGGGTCGGCGGCGCGCATCTTTTTGCGCAGACGCTTGATATGGCTGTCGATGGTGCGGTCATCCACATAGACCTGATCATCATAGGCCACATCCATCAACTGATCGCGGCTTTTGACGAAACCGGGACGTTGCGCAAGCGCTTGAAGCAGCAAGAACTCGGTCACCGTCAGCGACACATCTGATCCTTTCCAGCTAACAGCATGGCGCAGCGGGTCCATCCGCAGTTCTCCCCGCTCCATGACTTTAGCATCGCCAGTGGTTGCAGCGGTGGCATCTCCCGAGGTCGCCTCCTGCCGGCGCAGCAGCGCGCGGATACGTTCGACCAGAAGACGCTGCGAGAACGGCTTTTTGACATAGTCATCCGCGCCCATCCGCAAGCCCAGAACCTCGTCGATCTCGTCGTCTTTCGAGGTCAGAAAGATCACCGGCATCTGGGTTTTCTGCCGCAGACGTTGCAACAGGTCCATGCCATCCATGCGCGGCATCTTGATATCCAGAACTGCCATATCCGGCAGTTTCTTGTTAAATGCGTCCAACGCGGCCTGTCCGTCATTGTACGTCTCGACCTCAAAGCCTTCGGCCTCAAGCGTCATGGACACGGACGTCAGAATGTTTCTGTCGTCGTCCACCAATGCAATCTTCGACATCGGGTTAGCCCCTATTCCTGCTCACTCATGCAATATATCGTTATTAGTAAGGTATTTCTGGCGTTTTTAAGGCCGCGAATCAATCCGTATCTGCGAATCGTGCGATTGTTGTCACACAGATGCGGCAAAAAAGCCGTTAATGTTGCCGGAAAAGCGCCCTTATTTCGGTCGTGAAAAAAGTGATGGCGCTAAACTTGGACTTGGTTGCGCTAACTGCGTCAAACCCGCCTGTTCATGTCCTGAATGACCATGGTAAGACGCGCCCACCCGCCGGTTTTTCCCGGCTAATTGCCCAAATGGCGCATCCGGTCCAATCGCCCTGCGCCGCCACACGGAGAAGACACACATGACATCTGGACGGGTTAACCCGCAATTCCGCCTCGAAGATCAGGGCATCGAGGGTCTGGGCAATGTCTATTACAACTTCATGGAACCGGCGCTGATCGAAGAAGCGCTGAAGCGCGGCGAGGGTACTCTGGGCAATGGCGGGGCCTTTCTGGTCACCACCGGCAAGTTCACCGGCCGCTCGCCCAAAGATAAACACGTCGTGCGCACCGACAGCGTCGCTGACCACATCTGGTGGGAAAACAACGCCGAGATGAGCCCCGAAGGCTTTGATGCGCTTTACGAAGACATGCTGGCCCATATGAAGGGTCGTGACTATTTCGTGCAGGATCTCGTCGGGGGCGCCGACCCGACCTATTCGATCAACGTGCGCATGGTCACTGAACTGGCTTGGCACAACCTGTTCATCCGCCACCTGCTGCGCCGTCCGGATCGTGAGGACCTGGATGAGTTCACCGCAGATTTCACCGTCATCAACTGCCCAAGCTTTCAAGCCGACCCGGCAAAGCATGGCTGCCGGTCCGAGACCGTGATCGCGATGAACTTTGACCGAAAGCTGATCCTGATCGGCGGCACCGAATATGCGGGTGAGAACAAGAAATCCGTCTTCACCTTGTTGAACTACATGCTGCCGGAAAAGGGCGTGATGCCGATGCATTGCTCGGCCAACCATGCCGTTGGCAACCCGGTTGATACGGCCGTGTTCTTTGGCCTGTCGGGCACGGGCAAAACCACCCTGTCCGCTGACCCGGCCCGCACCCTGATCGGTGATGACGAGCACGGCTGGTCAGATCGCGGCACTTTCAACTTCGAAGGCGGTTGCTATGCCAAGACGATCAACCTGAACGCTGAGGCCGAGCCCGAAATCTATGCGACCACCAGCAAGTTCGGCACTGTGATCGAAAACATGGTGTTTGATCCCGAGACCAAAGAATTGGATTTCGAAGACGACTCGCTGACCGCTAACATGCGCTGCGCTTACCCGCTGGAATACATCTCGAACGCGTCCAGCAGCGCCCTGGGTGGTCACCCCAAGAACATTATCATGCTGACTTGTGATGCGTTCGGCGTGCTGCCTCCGATCGCGCGGCTAACGCCTGCGCAAGCCATGTATCACTTCTTGTCGGGCTTCACGTCCAAAGTGGCTGGGACCGAACGTGGTATTACCGAACCGCAACCCACCTTCTCGACCTGCTTCGGTGCGCCTTTCATGCCGCGTCGTCCGGAAGAATATGGCAACCTGCTGCGGGACAAGATTGCTCAGCATGGCGCAACCTGCTGGCTGGTCAACACCGGCTGGACCGGTGGGGCCTATGGTGTGGGCAGCCGGATGCCGATCCGCGCAACCCGCGCACTGCTGACGGCCGCTCTGGACGGGTCCCTGCGTGATGCCGAGTTCCGCAAGGATGCCAATTTCGGCTTTGACGTACCCGTTTCGGTGCCCGGCGTCGCCGAGGTTCTGCTGGACCCGCGCCGTACTTGGGATGATCAGGCGGCCTTCGACAAACAGGCCGAGAAATTGGTGCAGATGTTTGCCGCGAACTTTGAACAATATCTTCCATTCATAGACGAAGATATCAAAGCCGTCGCAATCGGGTGAGAAGACAGAGGGGCACTTTCGCCCCTCTTTTCGCTTGAGGAGTCTCACCGCATCGTGATCACGCATAAGTTGTAATATGCACGTTGTATTTACAATGCCGTTGCCCGAAGTGTCGGATTGAGGTATCTCACCATGTCATTAGCATGACAAAGCCCGGCGCTTGACGCGCCGGGCAAAACCAAAAAACCTAAGGGCTGCCTGATCGCACACTCACATTTGCGAATTTGGCCGCCTAATCAAGTACTAAAGAACCAAAAAAGGGGATGAGTGTCAATATGAGACGTGCTGGAAAATTCTGAGACCGGTATGTTTCTTCCGCTTCATAAACTCGGCGGGCGACACAGGAGACAACATGACTGAGATTTCGAAACTGACAGAACTTCGCAAGCTGATGCAAAGCATGGAGCGCACATTGGGGCTGGAGCAACTCTCTCCGGTTGAGCGCGACATCTACTACGCAGCGGAAGAACTGTCGAAGAATGATCAAGAAGTTCGCACATTCGGTCTTATCGAACACACGCTGGTACAAAGCGTCTCTCGCCCAACGTTTTTCCGGGCGCTGAAATCGCTGGTACAAAAGGGATACCTGTCGCAAAGCGGCAACTCAAATCGGGGCCGATATATCGTTCATGCCCCAAGATGATGCCCCCAATGCGCGCGGCGATGGCTGACCATCGTGCGCAAATGGGCCTCTGAAACCTTCTTCGCCTCGTTGGCTTATGTCGTGGCATCATTCCTCACGTTCGAGGTTTTGATGCCGCTGCAAAACCTGTTCTTCCCAGAATATCCAAGCCGGGCCAGTCTTCTGTTTCTTCCGCATGGCGTGCGGGTTCTTTCTGCATGGTTGTTGGGATGGCGAGCCATCTTCGCGCTGCTGCCAGGTGTTTTCATTGTATTCGCCGTCATCGGCGGAGCCGACGTATTTTTACCCAGCCGACTTGCTGCAATAACTATTGCCGTTACGACGGTTCCAGCAGTGTTCTATTTGCTGAAGTGGGCCGGTTGGGACCTATTCCCACGCAGCGACCGCAAACCCTGCTGGGCTTGTATCATGGGTGTAGGAGTCATCACGTCCTTCCTTGTCTCAGGCCTGACCAATATGGCTTTTGGCAGCGCCCGCGTTGAATACGTCGCCTATTTGATCGGCGATATCTCGGGTTTGTTCTTCCTTATGCTCGGGCTCTACTTTGCGTTTCGGTTTGCAGATGGGCGTGCCTAGCCAAAGACGGCACGCCGCAACAGATTTAGCCCCCCAAACAGCAACACCAGCAATGTAATCTTGCGAAAACGCGCCTGATCAATACGGGCTTGCAACCGCAGCCCAATCCACATTCCGGCAAGCGCAGGGACAACCAAGATCGCTGAAAAAGGCACCGTCTCGGCGCGCAGAATTCCTGAACCCAGATGCGCCACGACCAGCGCCACGGCGCCCAACCCATAAATAACGCCTTGCACCCGCATTTGAATGTCTTTTGGCGTGTTCATCGCCGTCAGGTAGAGCACCGTCGGCGGTCCCCAAATCCCCGAAATCCCTCCGACAAACCCAGCAACGGCACCAATCGTGGCTTCAATCCATCGAGACGGCTCCGAAAGCGTCAACTTCAGCCCAGCAACCTGAATCAGCGCAAAAACTGTCACCGGAATGCCGATCAAAAACAGAAACGTGGTCTCGGGGACAAGACTGACCAGCATCGCGCCAGCCAGGAGAAACAGAAGTCCAGTTAGCAAGAAAACGCGAAACTGGCGCACTGCATCGACAGCAGCCGGAAGCCCGCCGCGAAGAGCCTGAACGACGTTTGTTACCAATGCAGGCAGGATCAATCCGGCCAACGCCAGTTGCGGTGGTAAAAAAATGCTCATCCCCGACATCAGAACCATCGGCATGGCAAAACCGACCATACCCTTGATCCATCCCGCTGCAAAAGCCACGAGCAGCGCGAACAGAAAATCCTGTGGAGATAAAAGCGAAAACAGTGTCATCCGCCCGTGATATCACTCCTGTCGGTTTCTGCATCGCAAAATCTCTTGAGTAATTATTGAACTTTTTTTTGCCTTTGCACGTATTTTTGTTGCGCTGCATGTGCAGCATGGTATGACCAATCGACCCAGAAAAGGACGTGATTCATGGCCCATGACGGACAGGATATGACCCAGATGACAGCATCCGCGATTTTGCCCGACCTTCTGACACTGACCCGCGCCGCCATTCCGGCTGTGGAGGCGGTGTTTGATCGCGCGCACGCATCAGTGCGCGAAATGGTAAGCGCCGAGGGCCGGGTATCCGGAGCGTTGATCGAAGCCAACCAGACTGCCGCCCATGGCCTTGCATGGCTGGCCACCTACAACCAGTCTCTGCAACAGATGCAACGCTGGGCCGAAGCGCTGGAGGCCGACGGCAAGTTCGGCGAGATCGAACAGTTGCTGCACCAGATCGCCTTTGGTGAATACCTACATCAGGTCGCTGGCGGCATCCCCATGAATCAGGGCGAAATTATCCGCCTGCAAGACATGGGTCTGGGATGGGACGCGCTGTCTGGTTTCCAAATTCCTGAAGTCCAGAGCTTGATGGCGCAGGCAAACTCGCAAGCCGCTCGTAGCCGCCTTGTCGAATTGATGGAGGATCAGGCTGGTGCCACAATGTTTGGCGCCTCAGGGTTGGATGAAGAACTGGAAATGATCCGCGACCAGTTTCGGCGCTATGCCGTCGAAAAGGTCGAGCCACACGCCCATGAATGGCACCTGAAAGACGAACTGATCCCGATGGAAATCATCGAGGAACTGGCCGAGATGGGCGTCTTTGGGCTGACCATCCCCGAGGAATTCGGCGGGTTCGGCCTGTCCAAAGCCTCGATGTGCGTGGTGTCCGAGGAACTGTCTCGTGGATATATCGGCGTGGGTTCTCTGGGCACGCGGTCCGAGATCGCGGCCGAGCTGATCATCGCCGGCGGCACGGACGAGCAGAAAGCCAACTGGCTGCCGAAACTGGCCGGCGCTGAAATCCTACCTACCGCCGTCTTCACCGAGCCCAACACCGGGTCCGACCTTGGCAGCCTGCGCACCCGCGCGGTCAAGAACGCCGACGGCGATTATGAAATCACCGGCAACAAAACCTGGATCACCCATGCGGCCCGGACCCATGTTATGACCCTGCTGGCCCGCACCAACCCCGACAGCACCGACCACCGTGGTCTGTCGATGTTCCTGGCCGAGAAAACGCCCGGAACAGATGAAGACCCTTTCCCAACCCCCGGCATGACCGGCGGCGAGATCGAGGTTCTGGGCTATCGCGGCATGAAGGAATACGAACTGGGCTTTGACGGTTTCAAGGTCAAGGGCGAAAACCTGCTGGGTGGCGAAGAAGGCAAAGGCTTTAAACAGCTGATGGAGACCTTCGAATCCGCCCGTATCCAGACCGCCGCCCGCGCCATTGGCGTGGCTCAGTCAGCGCTGGATATCGCCATGCAATACGCACAAGATCGTAAGCAGTTCAGCAAATCCCTGATCAACTTCCCGCGCGTCTCTGGCAAGCTTGCGATGATGGCGGTTGAGATCATGATCGCGCGCCAGCTGACCTATTTCAGCGCGTGGGAGAAAGACCACGGCCAGCGCTGTGATCTTGAGGCGGGCATGGCCAAGCTACTGGGTGCGCGCGTCGCTTGGGCTGCGGCGGATAACGGGCTGCAAATCCACGGCGGCAACGGCTTTGCGCTGGAATACAAGATCAGCCGCGTCCTATGTGACGCGCGGATTCTGAACATATTCGAAGGAGCTGCCGAAATTCAGGCGCAGGTTATCGCAAGACGTCTGCTGAGCTGAAACGGCATTCCTGTTTCCCTAACTTGACCCGGCGCACGCGCCGGGTCTTTTTTCTGCCATCGGTCCTATGCCGCCGACCGAAAATAGCCCCCTGTACCTGCCCCTGGAATGCCGTTAATCAACGACGACACTCAGCAGGGTTTTCATCGTTATGATCCGACATTTTCTGGTCCTTTTCCTGACCTTCGCGGCGGTGGCACTGGCAGGGTGCGCAACGCAGCCTCCGACCGCCAGCCAGAACGAAATAGACGAGCTAGCCAGCGCGATCCGCAGCCTGAGCCCCACCGTGGACCCAACCGAAGCTCAAACAGCTGCAACCATCTCCTATACGTATTCTCAATACCTGGCGCGCGAATGGAATGTCACTGACTCGGCGATTATCCATAACGCCAAAGTCATAAACGGCCTGCGAGAAAAGGGGCTGTGTAACGATTGGGCAGAAGCCATGACAGCTCGTCTGCGGAAGGAAAACTTCGAAACGTTGGACTTGCACTGGGCGACGTCTCCGCCAACTGCGTTTCGCATCATCCACCATTCTGCACTGATCAGCGCCAAGGGGGCGTCCATGTACGAGGGGCTGATCCTTGATCCATGGCGCAACAGCGGTACGCTGACCTGGGCCCCCACGCGCGAGGATACCCGGTACAACTGGCGCCCCCGCAGCGAGGTCAGGTCCGAGTTGATAAGTGGCGAGAACCCCTATTGAACCTGGCTTCCCACGGCGGCAACAGCGAGGTAGAAACCTCTCATGGTACGATTGATCCTGACATTTCCTCTGCTGGCTCTGTTTCAATGCGGCACGGATGAAACTGTCGCCAGCTATGGTGCAGCGGATCAGATATGGACCTTAAAGGAAATCGACAGCCAACCCTTTGCCGCGAGCGCGCAGTTGCAGTTCCATGGGGATGGCAAGATCAGCGGTCACGCGCCCTGCAACAGCTATAGCGGCACCTTGAACGCCCCCTACCCGTGGTTCGAAATCCAGGACCTGATCGCAACACGTGCGGCTTGCGCGGGACTGGAAGCTGAAGGGATGTATTTTGCCGCTCTGCTGGCGATGACCCAATCTGAGGTCTCCGGCAATGTGCTGATCCTGCGCAACGAAGGCGAGCACGAGATGGTGTTCACAGCCGCCGAGTAAAGCGCTCGACAAACCGGGCACGCGCTTCGGGCACTGGCTTGTGCCCCAGCGCCGGGGCCAAATGGTTCTCAAGGAAATAGCCTGTCGTCTGCAGCCCCAGCGCGATCTCCTCATCCGGCGCGGATCCCTCGCCCCGTAAACAAGGTGGAAGCGGCAATAGCCGATCCGCCCATTCGCCTGCACCTTGGGCACTGACCGCGCGCCCGGTTTTGGGCGAGACATAGACCAGCCCCTCGGTAGATCCGGTCACAGCGCAACTAGACAAATCCAGCCCAAATCCAAGCTCTTCCAGCAACGCCAATTCCCAGAGCAGATAAGCCAAAGGCCAGACCTCATCCTGCCCCAGCAAATCCATCAACTGTTCCGAATGTTTGTAAATTGCCGGATGCGGCTCACGTTCAGGCAGACAAAAGGACAGCAAGGCGACCACCGAATTCAACCCGGCCAGCGCCAGACGCCCTGAAAACGCCGCGGCCGCGCGAGATCGGAGCGGCTCGACCTGAAACGTCCCGATATGTTCCTCAAGCCGCGCCCGCCACAACACATCCAATTGCGCGCCTGGTTGCAGGATTGGCGCGATCTTGCGACTGGTTCCACCTCGCACAACGCCCGCATGCCGACCATGGGCTTGGGTAAATACCTCAATGATCGCCGCCGTCTCACCATGTCGGCGAGTGGTCAAGAGTATGCCGTGATCGCGCCAGTCCACTGTTTTGCTACCAGGCAGGAACGCAGATTGAGAAAAATCGAAAAAGGCTGAGCCCGTCGTACATTTATTATCCAAAACGTTTGTTAAAGATACTCACCATTATTCTAGTTTCGACGCGCCACCAACGATCTTGGATCAAGCTGTTTTCCCACGGTACAGACACGGTTCCGCCGCTTGCTAGAGCAATTGTACTCCACCGCTGCAATCGGCTCGACTCGCAGGCTGTCTGACTGCTTACCGTATCGAGAAGCTAAAATAGCTCGGGCTGAATCTACAGCCTGTTCCATTGTCTGCGTTCTGGCGGGAATGACATACACCACCCCCGCTTCGCCACAAATGCGTATGTCCCCCCGTTCGGCAGCACTTTGGAGTTACCTCCTCTTTGACCTTCAAACAACGCGAATTGACCACCAGAATGAACAGGAACACTATCCAACATAGCGCCAGGAACACCGCTTTTCTTTTTCCGCGATATCCACTCTGCATTAATGTTGAAGCCAAATGGGCCCATGACGTAACCGCCGTTATCCCCCCTGCACTTTTTTGTAGTCCCGTTCTTAACAGGACAAAACACGCCACCGGCAAATGGCATTTGACCCGTTCCGAAGTGCAATATCATCAGATGCACGTCGTTTGCGCTCAACTGCTTCTGAGGCCTACTGTCACTTGCGCCCCCCAAGGGTTGTTGAGCAATCGCTATCGAAGGTAATTGCAATGCGACAATCAAATAAAGGCCTAAACCCAAAAAGCAGGTCTTCAGGAAGTTCAAATCGATCTCCTTTTTTTAGAGAAACTGCGTCAATACCAATAGATTTTTTTATCGCAGCGGCATCGCACACACCTAAGAAAATAGGATGCCGAGCCTGAGTGAAGAAGAAATCACTCATTCGGGGTCAGCACCAATCAACCAAGAAATTGTTGCTTTCCAAACACAAAAACGGCTTGGCTCCGTGGGCCTATAGCAACCCCTCTTCCCCCAGCAGATGACGCCCTTGCCGATCCTCGACCTCGATTACCCAAAGGTCAGGATCAAAACTACGTTGTTTCGCGATGGCAGCATCGACATCCCTTTCGGACCCCGAGGTTAGCTCGACCCATTTCCGCTCACCGCTCAACAGATCGAAGCTGCGGTGAAAAGCTGTGGCCTGCCCGTCCAGCGTGTTCAGCTTGATCAGGACGGCCCCTGCGGTATCATCGCCATGTGCGACGACAAAAGCGGGTATTTCCTGAAACCGCAATCGGGCCAGATAGGCGTGAACCCAAAACTCTGCGGTCAGACGGGCCATGTGCGCCATCCATTTACAAGCGCCGAGAATTTTCGTCGAACATTCTTAGCCCGTGTCATGCGTTGCCGTCTTTGAAATCCAGACCCATTTCCGAATACCGCTCGGATTCCTCCAGCCAGTTAGGCCGGACTTTCACTTGCAGAAACAGATGGATTTTGCGGTCGAGAAACTCTTCCAGTTCAGCGCGGGCAGCCTGACTGACGGCTTTAATCGTCTCGCCCCGCTTGCCTAGCACTATGCCCTTGTGACCGTCGCGCATGACGTAGATGACCTGATCAATCTTGGCCGAGCCGTCTTTGCGCTCTTCCCAATTCTCAGTCTCGACGGTCAGTTGGTATGGCAGTTCCTGATGCAGGCGCAGGGTTAGCTTTTCACGCGTCATCTCGGCTGCGATCATGCGCAGCGGCAGATCAGCAATCTGGTCTTCGGGGTAGAGCCATGGGCCTTCGGGCAGTTCGCGTGCCAGCCATTGGCGCAGGTCGTCGACACCGTGACCTTTTTCTGCGGAAATCATAAAAGTCTCGGAAAAAGAATAGCGTGCGTTCAGGTCGCTCGTCAGCGCCAGCAGTTTTTCCGAAGGCACTTTGTCTATCTTGTTGATCGCAAGCGCGACGGTACGGCTTTGACCAATTTCCTCGAGCCCTTCGAGGATACGTTCAACGCCCTCTGTGATACCGCGATGGGCCTCGATCATCAGAACGACGACATCCGCATCAGCCGCCCCGCCCCAGGCTGCGGCGACCATGGCGCGGTCAAGACGGCGGCGGGGTTTGAACAGGCCAGGCGTATCGACAAAAACCAACTGTGCGTCGCCTTCCATCGCCACGCCCCGGATGCGGGCGCGGGTTGTTTGTACCTTATGCGTCACGATCGAGACCTTGGCCCCGACCATGCGGTTCAGAAGGGTGGATTTGCCCGCGTTGGGCTCTCCGATCAGGGCGATAAATCCGGCACGTATGGTCATGTGTATTGCGATCCTGTTTGCAAGTGCGCACCCCTATAGCAGAAAGCACCGGCGGGCCAGAGGGTTTTGTCAGGGTGAGCGTGTGTGGATCATCGCGCCTGTGTGCTTCGAATTGGCTGCGCCAATCCGACCGGGAGGGGGCCGGCCCCCTCGCCCGGATTTTATCCGGGCTCACCCCCGGGATATTTTTGGCCAGATGAAGGGGATCCGGGCAGAAACGAGTGGGACTATTTAGGTAGGCTGTCCAGCAAGGCCTTGGCCGCTGCTTGTTCCGCTTGGCGTTTGGAACCTGCGGTTGCCTGCGCTTCGGCACCGTCTTGCAGACGGGCCGCGATGGTGAAGATCGGGGCGTGATCGGGGCCGCTGCGTTTGATTTCAACGTAAGAGGGCGGCGTTTGGCCGCGTGCTTGCGCCCATTCCTGAAGTGATGTTTTTGCGTCGCGCGCGTCGGCCTCGACCTTGTGGATCCGGTCGCCCCAGAGGCGCAGGATCACGTCGCGGGCGGCCTCGAACCCGGCATCGCGGTATATGGCGGCGATCACCGCCTCCATCGCGTCGCCCAATAGGGCTTGTTTGCGGCGGCCACCGGACAGCATTTCTGACCGACCCAGTTTCAGCACCGCACCCAAATCGATCTGACGAGCGACATCGGCGCAGGCCTCTTTTCGCACAAGCGCGTTGAAACGGGGGGCTAATTGCCCCTCTGACGCCTTCTTGTCGGCTTCCAGCAGGGCTGTTGCCATAACCAAACCCAACACGCGGTCGCCCAGAAATTCGAGCCTCTGGTTATCGGGGCGCGTCGGCGAGGACACCGAGCCATGGGTCAAAGCGCGCAGCAGCAATTCAGGGTCGGAAAATTGGTACCCCAAACGTTGCTGAAACGCTTTTATCTCGGCCGAAAGTTTCAATTCACCGCCTTGAAGAACCGATCCCCGCGCCAGGTCCAGAAGAAGAGCATCGACCGGCCAGCGGACGAGAACATGATCCGGTCCGCCCGACCGATCAGGTCCTGATAAGGGACAAATCCCACTCCGCCCGCGGATTGCGGCAGGCGGCTGTCGCTGGAGTTATCGCGGTTGTCGCCCATGAAGAAATAGTGGCCTTCAGGCACGGTGTAGATTCCGGTATTGTCCGACCCTTGGTTGCCGATATTCAGCACGTCATACGAGACTCCATTGGGCAGGGTTTCGATCATCCGCGATTTTTCGCAGCGACCGCCAAACCCGACCGGGCCATTTTCACAGCGCGGGCGCAACCCTTGCGAACCCTGAGGCTCGGCCAATTCGGTGAACACACCATCGGGTTTTTGCGGAACCGGCGTTCCGTTCAGAATGATCTGACCCTCGCGGATCTGAATTCGGTCACCCGGCAAGCCGATCAGACGTTTGATGTAGTCGCGACCATTGACCGGGTGACGGAACACAATCACATCGCCGCGCTCGGGTTCACCGCCCCAGATACGCGTGTCTTCATCGCCCGGCAGCCAGCCGCAGATATCCTCGGCATCGATGTTGAGGCC
Organism: Ruegeria lacuscaerulensis; assembly: GCF_013034685.1. Taxonomy (GTDB): domain Bacteria; phylum Pseudomonadota; class Alphaproteobacteria; order Rhodobacterales; family Rhodobacteraceae; genus Ruegeria; species Ruegeria lacuscaerulensis_B. The sequence goes on from NZ_WQGO01000011.1 coordinate 26,432, forward strand.
AAAGCGGGGAATGATCAGGCTGGGACAGGAGGCGTAGGAATAGCCATAGGCCATCTTGTTGACAAACAGAAAATCCCCGATCAGCAGGGTCTGTTTCATCGACCCCGACGGGATCCAGAAAGGTTGAAAGAACAGCGTGCGGAAAACGCCTGCGATCAGCAAAGCGTAGACGATGGTTTTGATCGTCTCCCATACGGGATTTCCGGTTTTGACGTCCTCGGCCATACTGCTCTCCGGTCCTTGGTTTGTTGGGGTGCTACATGCGGGGCGCAGAGAGGTTAGTCAAGGCTGGCCGCTGCGTTCGTGATGGCGCGCGCCTCAATCACCACGAAAGCCTGCGCCCAAGGGTGGTCGTCGGTCAGGGTGACGTGGATGATTGCCTCATGACCTTCGGGGGTCATCTCACGCAAACGCTCAGCGGCCCAGCCGGTGACATGCATCACGGGCTGGCCGGTGTTCAGGTTGGTGACGGCCATGTCCTTCCACGCGATGCCCATGCGCAGACCGGTGCCCAGCGCCTTGGAGCACGCCTCTTTCGCGGCCCAGCGCTTGGCATAGGTGCCAGCCGTGTCATGGCGACGTTCGGCCTTGCGCTGTTCGATGTCGGTGAAGACACGATTGCGGAACCGGTCGCCGAACCGGTCGAGCGTGCCCTGAATACGCTCGATATTCGCGAGGTCTGTGCCGATGCCGAGGATCATGCGTTTCGACCCATCTTCTTCAAAAACATCGAATACCCTCTTTTTACACCCAAAATGAACGCATATCGGCACAAAATAAAGGAGACCACACCAACGAGAATCACCTGAACAACAAAACGTGTCAGATAGCCTTCATTCACCGAGATTTCCGGAAAACCGAGATCTAGAACAGCGACAAGAACAATTCCGGCTATGGTTAACAGCCCGGTAAAGACCATGTTTCCAGCAAGCACCCAACTCTTCCAAGACGGCCCACATCGGTTGCCGCGTATGCCTTTGCGCGCCCCATAGAAAAGTGATGCCAGAACAAGTGCCAATCCCATGGAAAAAGGGAACGAAGGTTCGGTCAAATCGAAAGTGCGTTTGATCAGATAGAGTGCGGACAACACCGAAAATACGAGCGCAGAATAGGTAATGTAATCAAGTTTCACCCTACCTTTTGCTACGGTTTTCGCCCGACACTGTTTCAAGCCCGCGCCTCATCCATCAGGCGGCGCATCTCGGCAATGGCGGGGGTGAGGCCGCGGAAGATGGCCTCTCCGATCAGGAAGTGGCCGATATTCAGCTCGCGCACCTCGGGGAAAGCCGCGACAGGCTGCACCGTGTCATAGGTCAGGCCGTGGCCCGCGTGGACCTCTAGGCCCAGGGAATGCGCAAAGGTGGACATTTGGCGCAGACTGTCCAGCTCACGGGTGGCTATGTCTGTGTGGCCCTCGGAGACGGCGTCGCAATAAGCACCGGTGTGCAGCTCGATCACCTCAGCACCGATACGGTGCGCGGCTTCGATCTGGCGCTGGTCGGCGGCGATGAAAATGGACACACGGCAGCCCACGTCGCGCAGGGGAGCGATGAAATGGGCCAGCTTGTTTTCCTCGCGCGCGACTTCCAAACCACCCTCGGTCGTCCGTTCCTCGCGCTTTTCGGGAACGATGCACACCGCATGCGGTTTGTGCCGCAGGGCGATCTGCTGCATCTCGGGCGTCGCAGCCATTTCAAAGTTCAGGGGCACCGACAGCACCTCCATCAGCCCGTCGATATCGGCGTCCGAGATATGGCGGCGATCTTCGCGCAGATGGGCCGTGATGCCATCAGCCCCGGCCTCTTCCGCCAGCTTGGCGGCGCGCAGAGGGTCAGGGTACGCCCCACCGCGCGCGTTGCGCACGGTTGCTACGTGGTCGATATTCACGCCCAGACGCAGGATATTGTCAGACATCGTTTGATTCCTTTGCCGAATTCTGGCCCGAGCCTAGTGGTTTTGGAACCGAAACGGCAGGCTTGGATTCAGCCAACCGCCGGATTTCGTCGAACTTGGCTTTGATCTTGGCCCGGCGGCGCTGCTGATAGGTTCGGATCAACGGCAGGCTCAGGTAGTGACACACAGCCCCGGCGACAAGACCGGGCAGAATCCCCCCAACCAGATAGGGAAAAAACACCTCATCATAAAAGATCCTTAGCCCGTACCAGTCGGCCATGCGGTCGGTGAAGATCGCCAGAAAATTGTTCTTCAGATCGCCGAGCGCACCAGCGAATTTGCCCATCAGACCGTGGGTGTCACCTTCTTCGAATTTGGTACCCAGAATGAAGTGGCCGGTTTGCAGGCTGACAACGCCGATCGGGACATATGTCAACGGATTACCAAAGAATGTCCCACTCAGCGCAGCCAGAATATTGCCATTAATCAACCGCGCCAGAAGGGCGGCAACCACAAAGTGCAGGCTATAAAAGGGCGTGAAGGCAGCAAACACCCCTGCCCCGATCCCACGTGCGATACGTTCCGGGGAATCGGGCAACCGGCGTACACGGTGTTTGACATAGTGAAAGGCTCGGGTCCATCCGCCACGGGGGTAGACGAATTCAGATGCGATCTGGACAGGCGAGCGTCGATCTCGGCGCTTGAATACCACTCCTGATCACCCCTTCTCAGCCAGCCGCCACGGCGGTCTTGGACCTGTCCCTGAACCGTTCCACCGCCGCTACGTCGCTTTCGGCTTCAAGCATCAGCATCAGCGAATGCAGCTGTTCGAGATCACGCAGTTCGACACTGATCAACAATCGGTAAAAATCCGGTTTGCGATCAACGAATTCCAAGTTTGAGATATTGGCCTTTTTCTCGCCAATCAATGTGCAAATACGCCCCAGTACGCCCGCATCATTCCCGATGGTCAACTCCAGCGTTGCACCGTAGACCGCCGGATGGGTTCCGGTATGCCAATGCAGGTCAACCCACCGCTCGGGCTCGCCCTCGAACTCGGTCAGACGATTACAGTCGATGGCGTGAACCACCACGCCTTTGCCGCGATAGGTAATGCCGACGATGCGTTCACCAGGTAGAGGCTGACAGCACGGCGCGCGGTCAAATTTCTGCCCCGGCTCAAGCCCGATCACGGCACGGCGCAAGGGGATGGCGTCGCCTTCGTCCTGCGTTAGTTCTGGGTAAACGGCGCTGACCACATCATGCGCGGTCAGTTCGGCACTGCCTAGCCGGGCCAACAGTTCGTCTCGATCCTTCAGGCGCAAGTGTTTAGCGGCCGTCTCCAGCGCCTTGTCTGTGGCCTTGCGCCCCACATGTTCGAAGCCCGAGCGCGCCAGTTCTTTGCCCAGTTTGATAAAGCGCTCGCGATCCACCTCTCGCAGAGCGCGCCGGATGGCGGTGCGGGCCTTGCCGGTGACAGCAATCTCAAGCCAAGTGACCTGCGGGGTCTGACCGTCCGCGGTGATGACATCAACCGATTGGCCGTTCTTGATCCGGGTCCATAGCGGAACCCTGATACCATCTACCTTGGCGCCAACGCAGGCATGACCGATCCGTGTGTGGATCGCATAAGCGAAATCTATTGGTGTCGCCCCACGCGGCAGTTTCACCACATCGCCCTTGGGTGTGAAGCAGAACACCTGGTCCGAATACATCTCAAGCTTAACTGCTTCGAGGAAATCCTCGTGGTCATCCTCACTATCGAACTGCTCGGTCAGGTTCGCGATCCACTTGGCTGGATCGACTGCAAACGGGTTTTCCGACCGCACCCCATCCCGATAAGACCAATGCGCCGCCACACCCGTCTCAGCCACGTCGTGCATCTGACGGGTACGGATTTGCACCTCGACGCGCTTACCGTCGCGCCCCGACACTGTGGTGTGAATCGAGCGGTAGCCGTTGGATTTTGGCTGGCTGATATAGTCCTTGAACCGCCCCGGCACCGCACGCCAGCGTTGGTGGATTGCGCCCAACGTCCGGTAACAATCTTCTTCCGTCTGGGTGATGATGCGGAACCCGTATATGTCGGACAGGCGCGAGAACCCCTGATCCTTTTCCTGCATCTTGCGCCAGATCGAATAGGGTTTCTTTGCGCGACCAAAGACCTCGGCTTCGATCCCGGCTTTTTCCAGCTCGAACCGCATGTCGCCCGTGATCCGGTGGATCACATCGCCGGTTTCACGTTGCAGAGTGATGAACCGCCGGATGATCGACTGGCGGCCTTCGGGATTCAGCACGCGGAAGGCCAGGTCCTCCAGCTCTTCGCGCATCCATTGCATCCCCATCCGGCCGGCAAGCGGCGCGTAGATATCCATTGTCTCGCGCGCCTTGACGATCTGCTTTTCCGGGCGCATCGCCTTGATCGTGCGCATATTGTGCAGACGGTCGGCCAGCTTGACCAGAATGACCCGCAAATCCTTGGACATGGCCATGAACAGTTTACGGAAATTCTCGGCCTGTTTGGTTTCGCGGCTGGACAGCTGCAGGTTGGTCAGCTTGGTGACCCCATCGACCAGCTTGGCCACTTCATCGCCAAACAGCTCGGACACCTTGCTGTAATTGGCTTTGGTGTCCTCGATCGTGTCATGCAGCAGCGCGGTAATGATCGTGGCATCATCCAGTCGCTGTTCGGTCAGGATGGCGGCAACGGCAACGGGATGAGTGAAATAGGGCTCGCCCGAGTGGCGAAACTGACCTTCGTGCATCTGTTTCCCAAACTCATAAGCTCGGGTTATGCGGTCAGCATTTGTCTTGGGGTTGTAGTTGCGGACCAGCGCAATCAGGTCTTCAGCAGAAATCATCCGGTCCGCACCTTCGTCTTTGGGGATTACCCCTGGCCTTGAGCCTCCATCAGAGCGCGCAGCAGCTTCTCTTCGGACATGTCGTCATCGGCGGGCTTGTCGGATTCCGCACCCATCAGCAGAGCCATCTGATCCTCTTCAGGCTCGTCAACCTCGATCTGGGTCTGGTTGGCCTCGATCAGGCGCTCGCGCAGCTCATCAGCGCTTTGGGTTTCATCGGCGATTTCGCGCAGCGACACGACCGGGTTCTTGTCGTTGTCGCGGTCCACGGTGATCGCGGCACCGGCTGAAATCTCACGCGCACGATGGGCGGCAAGCATCACCAGCTCAAACCGGTTTTGTACCTTGTCTACGCAATCTTCTACCGTCACGCGGGCCATGGGGCGCTCTCCGTTTCTGAATCCATGTCAGGAAGAGGTTTATCTAAGGGCGAATCCCCGCCTTGACAAGCAAGAAATGCTGCAAATGCACCCTTCACAAAGGGGTGACAGAGGCAATTTCATCGGCAGGTAGCTGCGCCAGCATTTCCCGAACGCTCTGACCCAAGACTGGATGCTCCCAATCCGGGGCGATATCGGCCATCGGAACCAGCACAAATGCGCGATCCTGAAGCCGCGGATGCGGCAGAATCAACTGGTCCGGTGCGCGTTGCATCTGGTCATCTTGCGGCAATGTCCTCCAGCGTTCGTACTCCGTCCGGTCGGGCAATACGCCGTCACCAAAACACACCAGATCCAAATCCAGCGTCCGCATCCCCCAGCGCTGAATCCGCTTGCGCCCGAATTCCTTCTCCACCTCATGCAGCAGATGCAGCAATTCGGAAGGCGTCTTTTCTGTCTCAATCAAAGCCGCGGCATTAACATAGTCCGGCCCCGCGCCAGCTGGGAAACACGGTGTCTCAAAAAAGCGGCTGACCGCGCGAATCACCACCCCCTGACGCTTTAGTGCGTCAAGAGCCTTCTCAAGTGTCACCTTGGGCCCATCACCTCTCAAATTGAGATTTGCACCCAGTGCGATCACCGATTCTGACGTAATATTGCGCATTCTACTCCCTATATTCGGTGAATTGCATACTTGCGATACACATTAAAAACACTAATTATAGGCGTATCAGCGCGCCGCCTATTTCCTAAGCTCACTCACGTAACACCCGGCGTTCTGGTAGATACCGGAAGGACCTATTTATGTTTTATAAAGACGAACGGCTAGCGCTGTTCATCGACGGCTCGAATCTTTATGCGGCCGCAAAAGCACTGGGGTTTGACATCGACTACAAATTGCTGCGCCAAGAATTCATGCGTCGCGGCAAGATGCTTCGTGCTTTCTACTACACAGCGCTACTGGAAAATGACGAGTATTCCCCGATCCGACCCCTGGTGGACTGGCTGCATTACAACGGCTTCACCATGGTGACGAAACCCGCCAAGGAATACACCGACAGCATGGGGCGTCGGAAAGTCAAAGGGAACATGGATATCGAACTTACCGTCGATGCCATGGAACTGGCACCGCGCGTTGATCATATCGTGCTGTTTTCGGGCGATGGGGATTTCCGCCCGCTGATTGCCAGCCTGCAACGTCAGGGCGTGCGCGTTTCGGTCGTCTCGACCATCCGCAGCCAGCCGCCGATGATCTCGGACGAGCTCCGCCGCCAAGCCGACAACTTCATCGAGCTGGAGGATCTGCGCGACGTAATCGGCCGCCCTCCGCGTGACGTCCCGATGGAGCCGCGCAGCGTCGCGGCAAGTGGGCAGTAACGCCTCAGGCCCACGCCTGAACGATATTATCTAAATGAAAATCGACACGGTCAGGGCAAAACCCTGACCGCGTTGCTTTAACTAGAAACAGGTGCTGAAACATCTGCTGGATACCACTGATTCATGTCAGATGAATGACACTGTCCTGTCTGGACCATGGCAAGGAAAAGACCTACCTGTGGCCTCAAGGAGTATGTGACATGGATAAGCCCCCTCTGACCTTGTACCTTGCCGCGCCGCGCGGGTTTTGCGCCGGTGTGGACCGGGCAATAAAAATCGTCGAGATGGCCCTGCAAAAATGGGGCGCCCCTGTTTATGTGCGCCACGAGATCGTGCACAACAAGTTCGTGGTCGACGGCTTGCGCGAAAAAGGCGCGGTGTTTGTCGAGGAACTGGACGAATGCCCCGATGACCGCCCGGTGATTTTCTCGGCCCATGGCGTGCCAAAATCCGTCCCGGCCACAGCCGCACAGCGCGAAATGATCTATGTCGACGCCACCTGCCCGCTGGTATCCAAGGTCCATGTCGAGGCGCAACGCCATGCTGAGGCCGGGTTGCAGATGATCATGATCGGCCACAAGGGCCATCCCGAAACCGTCGGCACCATGGGGCAACTGCCCGAGGGCGAAGTTCTGCTGGTCGAAACGGTCGAGGATGTGGCCACCGTTCAGGTGCGCAACCCCGAAAAGTTGGCCTTTGTCACTCAGACCACCCTGTCAGTCGATGACACCAAGGATATCATCGCCGCGCTTGAGGCACGGTTTCCCGCCATCGTCGGCCCGCATAAAGAAGATATTTGCTACGCCACCACCAACCGACAAGAGGCCGTCAAAGCCGTCGCCCCCAGATCCGACGCCCTGTTGGTTGTAGGCGCGCCGAACTCGTCAAACTCACGCCGTCTGGTCGAGGTCGCCGCGCGTGCTGGGTGCGATTATGCCCAACTGGTGCAACGGTCCACTGATATCGACTGGCGGGCGCTGAAAGGAATTTCCTCGGTTGCCATCACCGCCGGAGCTTCGGCCCCTGAAGTGCTGGTCAACGAGGTGATCGACGCATTCCGCGACCATTACGACGTGACGGTCGAGATGGTCGAAACCGCTGTTGAGAACGTTGAATTCAAAGTCCCGCGCGTGCTGCGCGAACCGGCATGAGCGGCATACCAAGAGCCCCGTTATTTCTGGGGCTGGCCGGGCTGATCCCCTTTGTCTGGGGCGCACTGACCTACCTGAATGACGATCTGCACGCTTGGGGTACTCAGGCGCTTGGGGCTCGTTTTGTGGGACCTTATGTGCAGTTGTTCTACGGCTCTGTCATCCTCAGCTTTATGTCCGGCGTGCTGTGGGGTTTTTCGACCAAGACATCTGGTAGCAAGGCGGCGACCTGCTATCTGCTCTCGGTTCTGCCCGCACTTTGGGCCTTTGCGAAAACGGGCGGCGGGCCGGTCGCTGCAGGCACCAACCTGATGTGGGGTTTTGCCGGGTTGCTTTTGCTGGACGCTGTGTTCTCATACTGGCGATTGACGCCGGTCTGGTGGATGCGTCTGCGCATGATGCTGACGGCCGTTGTTCTGGCCTGCTTAGCCGTTGGAGTGTACCTGTGACCGACAAGAGAACGATTGACGCCTACACTGCCCGCGTGGCCGAATATCTGAGCATCCCCCTGCCCCCCGAACAGATCGAAGCCCGCATGGCCTTTGCCGAAGCGGTTGCGGAAGGCGGTTATGTGCTGGATCTCGGTTCCGGCCCCGGATCGGACAGCGCCTTTCTACAACGCGAAGGGCTGCGTGTCCGTGCCCTTGATGCCACGCCCGCCTTTGTCGAACATGCGCAGCAGAACGGGATTGACGCGCGTCTGGGCACGTTTGACGACGTGACGGAAGAGGCTGAATATGACGGCATCTATGCCAGCTTTTCCCTGCTGCACGCCCCGCGCGCGGATTTTGCGCGGCATCTGTCCGCCATCCACAAAGCGCTGAAACCCGAGGGTGTTTTTTTTCTGGGCCTGAAACTGGGCACGGGTGAACATCGCGACGATCTGGATCGCTACTACACCTATTTTTCACAAACTGAAATCGAGGAGGCTATGACAAAGTCCGGGTTCACCATCGACCGGATCACGACGGGCGTGGGTGCCGGCCTTGCGGGTTCATATGACGGTTTCATTCTGGTGCTGGCCCATGCCTGAGCTGTTCGCCTATACGGACGGCGCATGTTCCGGCAATCCGGGCCCCGGCGGCTGGGGGGTTCTGCTGCGCGCGATGGATGGCGACAATGTCCTGAAAGAACGGGAACTCAGCGGCGGCGAGGCCGAAACCACAAACAACCGGATGGAGCTGCTGGCTGCGATCAGCGCGCTAGAAACATTGGAGCGGGCCTCGAAGATCACCGTTGTGACTGACAGCGCCTACGTGAAAAACGGCGTCACGGGGTGGATTTTCGGGTGGAAGCGGAACGGTTGGAAGACCTCGAACAAGAAGCCCGTTAAGAATGTAGATTTGTGGCAGCGGCTGGATGAGGCACAAACCCGCCATGACGTGACCTGGGAATGGGTCAAAGGTCACGCGGGCCATCCTGAAAACGAAAAAGCCGACGAGTTGGCCCGGACGGGCATGGCCCCGTTCAAACCCAAGAAAGCAAAGGCCTAGACGGCGCGCCAAAAGGAATACGCCTGCCATGAAACCACAGTTCTGCTTTGCAGTCAGTTTCGCCCTTATGGCCGGGTGTACCCCATCCTACGACGCCCTGCGATTTGAGGCACAGAGCGACCGGATTGTCGCCTCGGGTACTATCGACCACACGTCCTTGCATGCCTTTCAGGAGGTCATCCGCAGCAATCCGCAGGCTAAAACCCTTGTCCTGCAATATATTGAAGGCTCCGTGGACGATGACGCAAATGTCGTCTTCTCGCGTGTCGTGCGGGAACTGGGGTTTGACACGATTGTTCCGTCGGACGGCATGGTGGCGTCGGGCGGCACGGACCTGTTTCTGGCAGGCAACCGCCGCGTTCTGGAACCTGGTGCCTGCGTTGGCGTGCACAGTTGGGGCGGCTGGAACATCGTGGCCACCGAAATCCCCAAAGACGACCCAGAGCATGACCGGTACCTGGACTACTATGCCGATATCGGTGTTGACCCGGCCTTCTACTGGTACACGCTTAACGCGGCCTCGGCCGAGGACATGCACTGGATGAGCGCGACCGAAGTTGAACGGTTCGCCCTCACGACCCGTAATGTGCCGCAACTTGGATCATCCGCAACCTGCGACGCACGATGACCTCAGCGTGACAGCAACCTGGCTCCGATCTCTTTGACGAATTTCGCAGCCACCATGGCCGTCATCCCATACGGGTCACGATGAGGATTCAATTCGACGATGTCAGCGCCGACCAACTGCCCCTTGAAACGGCGGATCAGGTTGATCACCTCGCGGGTGCTTAACCCACCGGGTTCATGATGCGACACGCCGGGCGCAAAGGCAGGGTCCAACGCATCCAGATCCAGGGAGAGGTAAACAGGGCCATCAAAGCTGATTTCAAGATCGGGGCGCCAGCTTTGCATGTCGATCACTTCGACGCCGAACTTGTCGGCCTGTTCCTGCTGGTGCTTGTTCATGGTACGGATACCAACCTGCACCAGACGGTTGATTGCGCAGGTCTCCATTACCCGCGCGAAGGGGCAGCCATGGCCCAGCGGACCGACTTGCTGACTGTCATACAAGTCGGGATGCGAGTCGATATGCAGGATGTTCAACCCCTCATACCGTTCCGAATGCGCCTTGATCAGCGGATAGGCAACCGAATGGTCCCCTCCCAGAGATAACAGTCGCGCACCGCTTGAAATCCGCGCAGCAGCACCGGCTTCGATCCGGTCGATAGGTTCCTGTCCGATCATCTCGAACACATCCAGGTCGCCTGTATCCTTGAAGCGGTCGGTCGCGCCGAGATCTGTGCCATCCTCTGCGGTCAGGTTAGCGGCTCCGGAATGCAGAGCCTCGCGAATACGACCAGGGGCAAAGGCGGGCCCTTGCAGAAACGAGGAATGAAGATCCAGAGGCACCCCCATAAGTGCGACGTCACCTGGGTTCAGATCCTGTGGCATGGAACACCTTTCAGATAAATTCTGCGGCGATCTGGCCGAATTGATTCCGAAAGGTCAAGAGGTCAACGGCGCAGGTATGTCTGCCAGATCCAGATCACCAACAACGCACCCAAAACCGCACCGACAAAGCCCGACAGCCAGCCCGCTACGGCGATCAATGCACGTAGAAGGAACCCGCCGACCAGCGCGCCAACGATGCCGATCAACATGGTTGTGGGAATATCGGCCTCGATCCGCATCAGTCGTGTCGCCAGAAACCCGGCGGCGGCTCCGATGATGATAAGGGCGATAACGGGCAAGTTATTTCCTCCAATGAGTGGGCACGATGATCAGCGCCCCGATGGATGACAGGACCGCGTCCAGTCCGGGCGGGCCGAAGCTGATGCCAAACATGATGCGCACAAAGTAGAACAGGAACGCGCCGCCCACGCAAATGATGATCGAGGGCAGGTATCCATTGTGGGTAAATCCGGTTTTTTCAGCCAGATACCCCACGATCCCGGCAATCACGACGGTGCCCATCAATATCATGAACATCTGGTTTACTCCGAACTGAGCCGCGTTCCGGACGAAACAGGCCACCCCCGCAAAAAGGTTTCAACATCCTGCGCCCCTTTCCCTGCCCGTTGCAGCCGCAAAAGGTCAACCGCGCCGTCGCCACAGGCCACGCGGAGTGTGTCATTCAGAACCTCTCCCGGAGCGCCCTGCCCAGCGGCCAGCCGAGAGGACAAAAGCTTGACCCGCTCGCCTTCGATCTCGGTCCAGGCGCCGGGGAACGGGGACAGGCCCCGGATTTGCCGGTCAACCTCGGCGGCAGGACGCGCCCAGTCGACGCGCGCCTCGGATTTGTCGATCTTCGCAGCATAGGTCACGCCATCTTCAGGCTGAACCTCAGGGGTCAGGTTCGGCAGCTCCTCCAACGCTTCAACCACCATAGCAGCGCCCATTTCTGACAATCGATCATGAAGCTGCGCTGTGGTTTCCAGCGGCCCAATATCCGTAGCCCGACGCAACAGGACCGGGCCGGTATCCAGCCCGGCCTCCATCTGCATGATGCAGATACCCGTCTGAGCGTCGCCCGCCATGATCGCACGCTGAAGCGGAGCAGCCCCGCGCCAGCGCGGTAACAGGCTGGCGTGAATGTTCAAACAGCCATGTTTCGGCGCATCCAGGATGGCTTGCGGCAACAGCAAGCCATAGGCGACAACGACAGCGACATCTGCGTCCAAGGCCGCAAACGCCGCTTGTTCGTCGGGCGATTTCAGCGAGACCGGATGACGAACGTCGAACCCCAATACCTCGGCCCGTGCGTGAACCGGGGTGGGACGGTTCTTTTTGCCACGCCCTGCTGGGCGGGGCGGCTGGCAATAGACGGCGGCGATTTCATGTCCGGCCGCGACCAGCGCGTCCAGCACCGGCACCGAGAAATCGGGCGTTCCCATGAAGATGATGCGCATGAGGGGGCTCCGGTGGTTGGGGTAAGCGCAGGGCAGACGCCTGGGGCTATCCGAGTTTCTTGGCTTTGCGTAACAGCATGTCTCGTTTGACCTTGCTGAGACGATCGAAATACATCCGCCCGTTCAGATGGTCGATCTGATGCTGCACGCTGGTGGCTTCGATCCCCACAAAGTCACGACGGTCGATCATGCCCTGTTCGTTCAAGAACTTTACCGTCACCGCGCGCGGGCGCTTCACCTTGGCCGAGACGCCGGGCAGGTTCGGGCTGGCCTCATCATGTTCGCGAAGTTCAACGGAACTGTGCAGGATTTCCGGGTTCGCCAGACGCACGGCCCGGCCCCGCTCGGTCGAGCCATCCACCACGGCCAGCCGCAACATCACCCCGATCTGAGGCGCGGCGAGGCCGACGCCGGGCATCGCTTCCATCGTGTCGATCATGTCGTTCCAGATGGCGCGAATTTCATCGGTGACCTCTGCCACGTCTTCCGCCTTGGTGCGCAGACGTTTGTCAGGCCACGGCAGACAGGCGCGGACCGTCATGCGCGGGCCTTTTCGCGTTTCAACTTTTGCATTTTGCGCGTGATCATCTGGCGTTTCAGCGGTTTGAGATAGTCGATGAACAGCTTACCGTTCAGATGGTCGATCTCATGTTGCACACAGGTGGCCCAAAGGCCGTCGAAGGTTTCCTGCTGCGCGTTGCCGTCGCGGTCGATCCAGGCCACATCCACGACTTTGGGACGGGTGACCTCGGCATATTGCTCGGGGATCGACAGGCAACCTTCCTCGTACACATTCGTTTCGTCGGACGACGCGATGATCTCGGGGTTGAACATGATCAACGGGCGCGGGGCCTCGCCCTCTTCCTTGACGCAATCCAGCACGATCAACCGATCCAGCACACCGATCTGCGGCGCGGCCAGCCCGACGCCGGGCGCGTCATACATCGTCTCCAGCATGTCATCGGCCAGCTTGCGCAGCTCATCCGTCAGATCGGCCACGGGGGCACAGACCTTTTTCAGGCGGGGGTCGGGATGGATCAGAATAGTGCGTTTCATGAAGTTGATTTAGGCCATCGCGCGACCCGCCGCAACGCCCCCCTTGCACCTGCCGCGATTGTGGCTAGCTTTCGTCGCGACAGATGGAGATGACATGACGTTCAACGACCTCACCGACCGCCGGGGCACCAACAGTTCAAAATGGGACAAGATGGAGCGCCTTTATGGCATTTCGCCAGACGACGGGCTGGCCATGTGGACCGCGGATTCTGATTATCGCACAGCGCCTTGCGTGATTGATGCCGTGCAGCAGGCCGTCGATCACGGAGTGTTCGGCTATTCCTGGATGCATCCGGACTATCTGGCTTCGGTCCAGTGGTGGATGGTAAATCGCCACGGGTGGGAGATTGACACAGATTGGGTCCTGACGTCGCAGGGGTTGGGCAACGCGATCGCCCTGTGTCTGGATGTCTGGTCTCAGCCGGGCGACGGGATTGTGATCTTCTCCCCTGTTTACCATGAGTTCGCGCACAAAGTGAACAAATCCGGCCGCCGCGTGGTCGAATGCCCATTGGTGCGTGATGGTGAAAGCTATGCCGTTGACCTCGAGGATGCGCAATCGCGACTGGACGGGTCGGAAAAGATGCTGCTGTGGTGCTCACCGCAGAACCCCTCGGGCCGGGTCTGGACACCGGACGAGCTGCGCGCGGTCGCGGCGTTTGCCGAACGGAACGGGCTGATCCTGGTGTCGGATGAGATCCATCATGATCTGGTCTATCCCGGCAGCACCTTTGTGCCGATGGATGTTGCAGCACCTGATGCGCGCCCTTGGACGGTGACCCTGACGGCGGCTTCCAAGACCTTCAACATCGCCGGTCAACGCACCGGGAATATGATCATTCCCGATACTAAGCTGCGCGCGGACATGCGCCACCGCATTCAGGCGCTGGACTATGACCCCAGCGCGCTAGGTGTGGCGATGATCACCGCCGCCTACACGCCCGAGGGCGCCGCATGGGTCGACCAGCAGGTCGCGCATCTGGACGGAAACCGCAAACTGTTCGACGCGACGATTGCTGAAATCCCCGGCCTTTGGTCAATGCCGTTGCAATCCACTTATCTGGCCTGGGTCGATTTTTCGGGCACAGGCATGGACCATGCCGAGTTCACCCGGCGTCTGCGAGAAGATGCCAAAATCGCCACCTCACCCGGCCCCGGCTTCGGAGCAGGCGGAGAAACCTTCGAGCGTTTCAACCTTGCTACTCAGCGCAGCCGTGTCGAGGACGCATGCGCCCGGCTGAAGCGTGCTTTTGCAGATTTGCAGTGATCGGAAGGCCCGGCGGTCTGTCCGTCGGGCATCCCGTTAGTCCTTATGGCCTAGCAGCGCGATGGGCGCATCCGGCGCACGGTAGAAATCCAAAGGAGCCTTATCCGAGGCGGCAGTGCTACGCTTGAACTCATACCGCATCTCACCCGCCTCATCTTCGTCAGCGATGATCAGGCATTGGTACAGATGGTTCGCACCGTCATAGATATCGACCAACCCGCGCAATTTCGGCGTCGTTGCGGCCTCAACCGTGAAGCCGTCTTTCCACAATCTCAGAATTTTATATGTATTGTCGCCGATTTCGACACGAAGGCGGCTGGTCTTTTTCAACCCCGCGATTCGCGCCGCATCCAATTCGGCGCTTATTTCCTTAGAAACATAGGTCGTCATAACAATTTTCCCCCGCAGTACATACTATTGTGAGCAACTCTTCGTAAAAATCCAATGAAGCTGAGAACCTGAAACAAACCGAATTCAATCTGTTGCGCGGAAATCCCGGATCGACCTGTGCAATGACGCAGGCAAGATGCGCGCGCCCTCGCATGGAACCGACCCGAGCGACACCCTATGTTTGCCGAAATCGGATTTCGGAGGGACAAAGATGGGCCTGTTGGTCGACGGCAAATGGCACGACACTTGGTATGACACCAAATCCACCGGCGGCGCGTTCAAACGCAGCGCAGCGCAGTTCCGCAACTGGCTGACCGCCGATGGCAGCGCGGGCCCCTCGGGCAAGGGCGGGTTCAAGGCGGAAGCTGGACGCTATCACCTCTATGTCAGCCACGCCTGCCCCTGGGCGCATCGCACCCTGATCTTCCGGGAACTCAAGGGGCTAAGCAATCTGATCTCTGTCTCGGTCGTGCACCCGGATATGCTGGACAAGGGCTGGAACTTTCAGCCAGACGACAAAGGCGCAACCGGGGATGATCTGTACGGGCTGGACTATGCCCATCAAATCTATACCATGGCGGACCCGTCATATTCCGGCCGTGTCACAGTGCCGATCCTTTGGGACAAGGAGCAGGAAACGATCGTCTCGAACGAAAGTTCAGAGATTATCCGTATGTTCAATTCGGCCTTTGATGGCATCACGGGCAATAACGACGATTACTGGCCCGAGACGATGCGCGATGACATCGAAGCGGTCAACGCCCGGATCTATTCCGACGTGAACAATGGCGTCTACAAATCCGGCTTCGCCACCAGCCAGGCCGCCTATGACAGCGCTGTTGGGCCGCTATTCGATACGCTGGATTGGCTCGAAGATCGCCTGTCCCAAAACCGCTATCTGATGGGGGATCGCATCACCGAGGCCGATTGGCGCTTGTTCACGACCCTGATCCGGTTCGATCCGGTTTATCACCTGCATTTCAAATGCAACCGGCGGCGGCTGATCGACTATCCGAACCTATGGGCCTATACGCGCGAACTGTATCAATGGCCCGGCATCGCGCCGACAGTGAACATGGAGCACATCGTGCGCCACTACCACTACAGCCATGAAAGCATCAATCCGCACCGCATTATCCCGACCAACCCGGTGCTGGATTACGGGGAACCGCATGGGCGCGGTCAGCGACCCGCCGCGTAGTGTTCGACCATCGCCGCCAGATCCTCTGGCGGCGTTCCGCTTTGCACATAGGCGCACGCATTGGGGCTGTGGGCAAAGATGGACCCGTCCGAGAAAAAGGTGGTGTTCGTGACGAAGATCACCCTCGCCTCAGGGCGGCGATAGCTGGCGAAATCAGCCACGGCCAGCGCGCTGCCTGCCTCCAGCACCAAATCCAGCACGATAATGTCAAACGCGACCCCGTAAAGCGCGAGGATCGCGGCCTCTTGCCCGGCGACAAGCGTGACCTCAGCGCCTTGACGTTCAAGGTGCCGCTTCCAGACCCGACCTAGGTCGGGATTACTCTCAACAATCAAAACATTCATAAGTAACAACCTCGGCACATGAAGTGGTGAACGGTGCCGACCCCTGAGTTTGTGATCACGCCAATTCCTTAACAAAGGGTTAACGCTGTTTTCCGGTTGCCGCCGAGGCACGGATTCGCTTGTGCAAATGGCGAAAATCCGCTTGAAACGGGCCGAAATCGGCGATTCCGGCGAGACCCTAATGACAAGCTCTGACAAAAACTTGAACCCGCGCGCGCGCCGCGACCATGGCGGAGGGCTGGATGACGCCATTCAAACCTATGGCGGATCGCGGCAAGACTGGCTGGACCTGTCGACCGGAATCAACCCGCAGCCCTACCCGGTGTCTGACCTGAGTGCCGAGGATTGGACCGCCCTGCCCGACCACGGCGCGTTCGAGCAACTGACCAACGCGGCCCGCCAATTCTGGTCCGTGCGTGATAACGCCGCGATTTTGCCTGCGCCCGGCGCCTCGGCTTTGATCGCCCGCATTCCGGCCTTGGCGCCGCAGGGGCGGGTTCAGATCACAACCCCCACCTATAACGAGCACGCCGCCGCCTTTTCCGCGCAAGGCTGGAGCGTTCAGCCCGAAGGTCCAGCCGACGCGCGTGTGATCGTTCACCCCAACAATCCCGATGGTCGCTATTGGACCGATGCCGACGCCAACGCGCCGCTGACCATCATTGACGAGAGTTTCTGCGATGTCGCCCCCGAAGCCTCGCTGATCCATCTGGCCGAGCGGCCCGGCGTGATCGTGCTGAAAAGCTTTGGCAAGTTCTGGGGGTTGGCCGGGCTGCGCCTTGGCTTTGCCATCGGCGACCCAAAGCTGATCGCACGGCTGAACGATCTGACTGGCCCATGGGCGGTCTCGGGTCCTGCTTTGCGAATTGGCGCGCGGGCTTTGCAAGACACCGATTGGGCCGCAGCCACCCGACGGTATCTTCAGCAAGGCGCGGACCGGCTGGATACCCTCGTGACGGGTCAGGGTGCCTGTTTGGTCGGGGGTACACCGCTCTTTCGCCTTTACTCCGTCGAAGACGCCGCGGAGTGGCAGGACCGTCTGGCCCGCGCCCTTATCTGGAGCCGTATCTTCCCCTATTCGACAACTTACTTGCGTCTGGGCTTGCCACCAGCAGACGGTTGGGCCCGGCTTGAGGCGGCATTGTGAGCACCGCCTTCCTTCTGGTCTACGCCCTCTGTCTGGATGCGGCCCTGGGCGAGCCCGACTGGCTGTGGTCGCGGGTGAAACACCCCGCCGTCGTGATCGGCAACCTTATTGGCTGGCTTGACAAACGCCTCAACCACGGTGCGCAACGGCGTCTGAAAGGTGTCGCGGTTGTCGCCTTGTTGGTGTGCGGCGCATTGATTATTGGGCGCGCGCTGACCCTTCTGGGACCAGTAGTCGAAATAATCGCCTGCGCCATTCTGCTGGCTCAGAAGTCATTGGTCAGCCATGTGCGCGATGTTGGTGCCGGTTTGGCCGTCTCGCTGGAAGACGGGCGGGGGAAAGTGGCGATGATCGTCTCGCGCGATACACGCGACATGACGCAGGCGCAGGTCGCGCGGTCAGCGATCGAAAGCGCGGCCGAAAACCTCAGCGACGGGGTCATCGCGCCCGCTTTCTGGTTTCTTCTCGGCGGCCTGCCCGGTCTGCTGGTTTACAAGGCCGTAAACACCGCCGACAGCATGATCGGCTACCGCAGCGAAAAATACCGCGACTTCGGCTGGGCTTCGGCACGGTTGGACGATGTACTTAACCTGATCCCCGCCCGCCTGACCTGCGTGATGATCGTGGCGCTGTCGGGCCAATGGGCGCGCTGGCCTCAGATGGTCGCGGATGCCCGCCGCCATATCTCGCCCAACGCTGGCTGGCCTGAGGCCGCCATGGCCCGCGCCTTGAACGTCGCCCTGGCTGGACCGCGCAGCTATGACGGGCAGCTGCGCGATCTGGCCTGGGTCAACGGCGACGCCCCACGCGATATCGGCGCGTCAGAGGTTTTCCGCGCATGCGACATGCTCTGGCGGGTTTGGGGGCTTGCGCTTGGCCTCGTGTCGGTGTCGGTTGGGGTCAGCTTCATTTTCTGACGGACCCGTTTCATGCGTTTGCTCTCTGGCCTTATAGCCGCCGCTCTTTTCGTGTCACCCGCCTTTGCCCAATGCGGAGGCAGGTTCAACGCCTTTGTCAAAGGCCTGAAATCCGAGGCCTTGCAACAGGGCTTTGACCGCGCCACCGTCGACGCCTTCTTCAAAGGCGTTCAGCAAGACAGCGCGGTGCTGAAAGCTGACCGCGCGCAGGGCGTGTTCCAGAAACCGTTCATCGAGTTTTCGCGCCGCCTGATCTCGCAAAACCGCATTGATCGCGGGCAGGCTATGTCGCGCAAATATGACGCCGTGTTTGACCGGATCGCACGCGACTACGGCATCTCACGCGGCGTACTTTTGGCCTTCTGGGCGTTCGAGACCGATTACGGTGCCTTTCAAGGCGATTTCAACACCCGCAATGCGCTGGTTACGCTGGCCCATGACTGCCGTCGGCCCGAGCTGTTCCGTCCGCAGATCTTCGCTGCCATCGAATTGTACGCGCAGGGCAATTTCGACCCCGCCCGCACCACCGGGGCTTGGGCCGGAGAAATCGGCATGGTCCAGATGCTGCCCCGCGATATTCTTGAGAACGGCGTGGACGGGGATGGGGACGGCAAGGTCTCGCTGAAAACCTCCGCTCCGGATGCGCTGATGTCGGGGGCCAAGATGCTGTCGGGTCTGGGATGGCAACCGGGTCAGCCTTGGCTGCAAGAGGTCACTGTGCCCGGCGAAATGGATTGGTCCCTGTCCGGCCCCGGCAAATCGCGCCCGGTGTCCGAGTGGCAGGCGATGGGCGTTCAGGCCCGCAGCGGGTCGCTGTCCAACCTGCCCGCCTCGCTGATCCTGCCGCAGGGGCATAAAGGGCCCGCCTTTCTGGCCTATCCGAATTTCGACGTCTATTTCGAATGGAACCAGAGCTTTACCTACGTCCTGACCGCCGCCTATTTCGGCACCCGCCTTGAGGGCGCACAGATCTATGACGCGGGCAACCCGGCGCAGGGCTTGTCGGGCGCGCAGATGAAGCAGCTACAGAGCAAACTTCAGGCACGCGGCCATGATGTGGGCAAGATCGATGGCATTCTGGGAGCCGGAACACGGGCGGCGGTGCAAGCTGAGCAACAGCGACTGGGTCTGCCAGCAGATGCGTGGCCGACGGTGGAGCTGCTGGGTCGTTTGTGAAGCGGCGTCTGGTTTGAGTCCAAAGCGGACAAAGTCATTGCAAAATGATATGCTCCTAGGAGCAGAGGCGATTGTGCGTGCAGGAACCGAACTTTACGGAGGACGGAAGAATGATCATGCGCATTTTTCAGGTCGTGACTCGGCCGGGGAAAGAGCAAGAGTTCAGCAAGTTCTTCCATGAAACAGCGATCCCCTTGATGAGAGGCACCAAGGGCATCGTTCAAATATTTCCTGGGGCCGCGCGCACCGACACACCCCGAGACTTCAGCTTTGTCATGGTGTGGGAAAATTTAGAGTCACTTAAGGCGTTTGTCGGCGAAGACTACCAGAGTCCTCACATCGACCCCGCGGAGGCCGAATTGGTCGAGTCGCGTTCGATCAAACACTATGAGCTGGTCGATTAAAGACGATGGCGTGAATTCAAACAACAACTTGGGGGAAGCAATGATCAAGGGGAAATGCGGCTGCGGAACCGTAACGTATCAGATGACGACACCACCTATGTTCGTCCATTGCTGTCACTGTAGCGAATGCCAGCGACAAACCGGAGCGGCTTATGTCTTGAACGCCATTATTGAGGCTGACCGCGTAGAGCTTGAGGGGCCGACCACTGAACATGAACTTTCCACCCCAAGCGGCAAAGGTCAGATTATCACGCGTTGCAAGAATTGCGGCGTCGCCGTGTTCAGCAGCTACATGATCCGTCTTGGCAAGTTAAAGTACGTGCGTGTTGGAACATTGGACAACCCGGATAAGTGTCCTCCGGATGCGCAGATTTTCACGAACAGCAAACAAGCTTGGGTACCACTTAGCGAAGACATTCCCGCCTTTGAGGAGTTTTACAAATTCGATGAAGTGTGGCCCCCGAGTTCGCTAAAACGTTTGGAGACCGCGCTTTCCTGATGGATCAGTTACTCTGGCCTCACCGGATAACGATCCCCTTTTTCGTCAATCAGCACCAACCGCTCACCACTGCGCACATACAGATCGCACCTGCTGAACCCATTACGATAGGCGATGCAGACGCTGCCGTCCTCGGCGATGGAATAGGTGCCAAAGGCGGCGTCTCCGCTGGCGTAGGTGTAGGAATAGGCCCCTCCGGCCGAGAATTTTGCCTGACCGTCGTCAAAAAATGTCAGCGTGCGTCCGGCCAAAGCGTCCAGCTCTTCGGGCGACAGGGGGACGTCTCCGGGTTTCGTGGGCCATTCGGCGGCAAGGGCGGGGCCAGCGGTCAGCAAGGCGAGGATCAATAGTCGCGTCATGGGAACAGTCTAGACCGAACTGCTCTGCAACAGGCATAACGTTGCAGTGAAAGGTTAGGCGACCATCTGTTCGGCTTTCTTCAGGTCGACTGAAACCAACTGGCTGACGCCCTGTTCTTGCATGGTCACGCCGAACAGCCGGTCCATCCGCGCCATCGTCACCGCATGGTGGGTGATGATCAGGAACCGCGTGTCGGTCTGGCGGCACATCTCGTCCAGCAGGTCGCAGAACCGCGTCACGTTGGCGTCGTCCAGAGGCGCGTCGACCTCATCCAGCACACAAATCGGCGCGGGGTTGGCGAGGAACACGCCAAAGATCAGCGCGGTTGCAGTCAGGGTCTGTTCACCGCCCGAGAGCAGGCTGAGCGTCGAGAGTTTCTTGCCCGGCGGTTGACACATGATCTCGAGACCCGCGTCCAGCGGATCGTCGCTTTCAACCATGACCAGATTGGCCTCTCCACCGCCGAACAGATGCTTGAACAGCATGGCGAAGTTCGAATTCACCTGCTCAAACGCCGTCAGCAACCGCTCGCGCCCTTCGCGGTTGAGGCTGGCGATACCGCTGCGCAGGGCCTTGATCGCCTCTTCCAGATCGGCCTTTTCACCATTCAGCGTGTCGAATTCTTCCTGAACCTCTTTGCTGTCCTCTTCGGCCCGCAGGTTCACCGCACCCATCGCGTCGCGCTGACGCTTGTGGCGGTTGACCTCGGCCTCAAGCGCGTCGGCGGCGGGCATCTGGTCGGGGTTCACGTCCAGCTGGTTCAGCAACTGGTTCGGGGTCAGCTGCTGATCCTCGGCAATACGCTCCGCCGCAGCGGTCACGCTTTCCTTGGCGCCGTCACAGCGTGCCTCGGCGGCGGCCCGGCTTTCGCGCGCTTCCGAGGCCAGACGTTCCGCATCACGTTCGGCCATCACCCATTCGCGCTGCTGAGCTTCGGCTTGGGCCAGCTTGTCCGCAGCCTCGGCACGACGCGCTTCGGCAGCTTCGATCAATTCGTTGAGTTCTTCGCGCGCTTCGGCGATTTCGCCGGGGGCAGCCAACGCCTCGGACAACTCTTCCTCAGAACTTTCCTTGCGTTCGACCAGCTCCGAGATTCGCTTTTCCGCCGTCTCCAACCGGTGTTTCCAACCGCTGAGATCTTTCTTGACCTCTTGACTGCGACGGGTCCGTGCCTCGCCCTCGCGGCGCAATTCGTCATGGGTCGAGCGGTGGGTCAGCATGGTGATCCGCGCGGCCTCGACCGTTTGTTTGATGTCTTCGACCTGCGCACGGGCGCTGTCCAGATCGCCCAAGCCAGCGAGCGCGCCCTCGGCCTCGCGCAGTTGGGCGCGGGCGGACATGGCGTCTTCCTTGTGGCGATCCACGGCCAGCGTCAGGGTTTCCAGCTTGCCCTGCGCCAGATTGCGATCCGCCTCGGCCCGGCTGAGTTGCCGCGCGGTTTCAGCCATGCGTTGATCGGCAGCCCGGCGGGCCTCGCGCGCGCGGCGGTCGGCCTCGGT
Source organism: Ruegeria lacuscaerulensis (assembly GCF_013034685.1). Classification (GTDB taxonomy): domain Bacteria; phylum Pseudomonadota; class Alphaproteobacteria; order Rhodobacterales; family Rhodobacteraceae; genus Ruegeria; species Ruegeria lacuscaerulensis_B. The sequence goes on from NZ_WQGO01000011.1 coordinate 48,756, forward strand.
CACGTCGGCCAGTTGCTGCGACAGCGCCTCATGCGCCGCCCGCGCGCCATCGGCCTGCGCCTCGGTCCGGGCCAGTTCCTGTTTCAGCGCTTCCAGCTTGTTCAGCTGTTCCAACCGCAGCGCCGCTGCACTGGGCGCGTCCTCGGCCCAAGCACGGAACCCGTCCCAACGCCACAGATCGCCCGAGCGCGACACCAGCCGCTGACCTGGTTTCAACGCTGCCTGCAACCGCGCGCCCTGATCTGCATCAACCAACCCGATCTGCGCGATCCGGCGACTGAGGCGATCCGGCCCCGATACATGCAGCGCCAAAGGTTCGGCAACCTCAGGCAAGGGTTGATCCGCGTCATAGCCCGCAACCTGCACCCAGCCCGACGGCCCGTCACCGTCGACTAAAGGCGCGCGCAGATCATCGGCCAGCGCGGCACCTAGCGCCTTTTCATAGCCTGGAGCGACGCGCAGCAGGTCCAGCACCTGTCCGCCCTCTGCGGTGTCGCGTTCAACAAGCTTGGACAGCGCGGAGGTCTCGGCCCTTATGGCCCCCAACTCTCCCTCGGCCTCAGACCGTTGCGCGCGGGCTTCAGCTTCGCGCGCTTGCGTTTCGCTGCGCAACTCATCGGCGGCGGCCAGTGCCTCTTCGGCGGCCTCGGCGGCCTCGCGCGCTTCTTCCTCGCCTTCTTGCGCGGCTTCGAATGCTTCGGCGGCGCGTGTCAGCGCTTCGTGCGCTTCATTCACAGCACCGCGCGCTTTTTCCTCTTCGCCCTCGGACCGGGCCAGCGTTTTGCGGCTGTCTTCGACCAGACGCTGCGCCGATTGGTGACGGGCGACCAAACGAGCCATATCCTCGGTCTGTTGTGACAGGTGATCTTCTCGATCCTGCAAGACCGACGCCGCCTCGCGCGCGATTTCGGCCGCCTCGGCCACCTTGTCATCATGACCTTCCGCGGCCTTTGTCAGCTCGCGGGCTTCCCATTCCAGCCGTTCGATCATCTGGCCCGCATCGCGGTTCAGGCCGGTTTCACGCTCGATATCATTGCTCAACTGCTGAATACGGTTGGTGAGCGTTTCGATGGTCTGACGGGCGCGGGTTTCCTGATCAGAAAGCTGGTCACGTTGCACCTGCTGGCGCTGCAACACGGCGGCGGCGATGGCCTCTTCCTCACGCAGCGGCGGCAGGGTTTCTTCGATCTCGGCGCGCTTTGCGGCGGCGACACGGGCCTCTGCCTCAGCACGCGAGGCTTCTGTGATCCGATCGCGCAGCTTCTCCTCGGCCTGTTGGCGGGCCATATCGGCCTCTTTCCAACGACGGTAAAGCAGCATTCCCTCGGCCTGCCGCAATTGTTCACCGATCTCGCGATAGCGCGCGGCCTGACGGGCCTGACGCGCAAGTTGCGCCAGCTGCGTGCCCAACTGTTCCAACACGTCATCAACGCGGGTCAGGTTGGATTCGGTGCCCTTGAGTTTCAGCTCGGCCTCATGCCGCCGCTGATAGAGGCCCGATATTCCAGCCGCCTCTTCCAGAATACGCCGCCGGGCACGGGGTTTGGCGTTGATCAGCTCGGCAATACGGTTCTGCCCCACCAGCGCTGGCGAATGCGCCCCGGTTGAGGCATCCGCGAACAGCATCTGCACATCGCGCGCGCGTACGTCCTTGCCGTTGGTCTTGTAGGCGCTGCCGACGTCGCGGGTGATGCGGCGGATGATTTCCAACTGGTCGGTGTCGTTGAACCCCGAAGGCGCTAACCGTTCCGAATTGTCCATAGTCAGGACCACTTCGGCAAAGTTGCGCGCGGGACGCGTAGCCGCCCCCGCGAATATCACATCTTCCATCGCCCCGCCGCGCATGGATTTGGGACGGTTTTCGCCCATCACCCAGCGCAACGCTTCAAGCAGGTTGGACTTGCCGCAACCATTTGGCCCCACCACACCGGTCAGCCCATCCGCGATGATCAAATCGGTCGGATCGACAAAGCTTTTGAAGCCGGTGAGTTTGAGTTTGCTAAAGCGCAAAGGCAATGAGTCCCGTGATTCCTATATGCTTGAAGTCTGCGCAAGGGATTGGGGACCTGTCAACGCAGTTGCGCAGGATATGGGAATTCGACCTGAGTTATCCACAACATCTTGCTCAAATACGCAAGATTACGCGCAAGTCAGTAGGGCGTGCATTCAAACACCTGATAGCCGTAATCGCCGCCGATATCGTCGAAGACGCCCGTATCTACGCATTCATAGTTCGGGCGCGAAATTGCAGTCAGCAAAAGGCGCTCGGCCATTTCTCGATCACAGCCCAGTACACCAACGGTGACTGCGGCATCCCCCAGCACATCCAGAATCGGACACCCCGACACCTGTGCCATTGCCAACGCTGCGCGGTCGCGGATTGGACCAAGCCGCGGCGCGTATTGCATGTTGATCCGCACCGCCTCGGCCAGTTCACCACGCACGCGCACGTCAAAGACACTGCCATTCACCGCCACGCGCGTGGCTGGCACATCGCGAAAATGGGGCGTGCCGGCCGAACATGCGGCCAGCACCAGGAGAGACAGATATCGGATCATACGCCCAGTGTTGCGGGCAAACCGTTAATGAAACCTTACCCGATCTGGGTTTTCAGGACCTGCCCCAATCGTGCGATCCCTTCGCGGATCGTCGCCTCATCAGAGTTCGAGAAGCTAAGTCGCACGGTATTCGCCCCACTACCATCGGGGAAAAACGCCCGACCGGGTACAAAGGCCAGCTTGACTGTCTCCAGCGACCGCGCCAACAGCGCGGCGCCGTCGACCCCTTCGGGCAAGGTCAGCCAGATGAACATCCCGCCTTCGGGCCGGGTCCATTCTACCCCGTCGGGCATATGGTCCTCCAACGCCTGCAACATCGCGTTTCGGCGCGCGCCATAGGTTCGGCGCAACATCGGGATGTGGCTATCGAAACAGGTGCGCGCCACCTGCTCGGTCGCCATCTGGTTGAGTGTTGGCGAATGCAGATCAGCCGCCTGCTTGATCAGAACAAGCTGCTGGATCACTGGCTGCGCGGCCACGATCCAACCCACACGCAAGCCCGGCGAAAGGGTTTTCGAGAAGCTGCCGCAATAGATCGTCCGGCACGCCTCGATCGAGCCCTTACGCTTTTGCTCCAGTGCCAGAATGGGCGGGATCGCATCGCCCTCGTAACGCAACGCCTGATAGGCCCCATCCTCGATCACCGCGATATCCAGCGCATCAGCCAGATCCAGCAGGCCCTCTCGTGCGCGCAAATCAACGGTCTCACCTGTCGGGTTGGCGAAGTCCGGTGACAAATAGGCAAATTTCACCCGCCCTTCGCCCGCTGCCGCGGCGTACTCCGCCGCTCCTTGGTTGCCGTTCAGGTGCAGCCTGTCGAAGCGCGGCTCATAGGCGTCAAACGCGTTGATCGCCCCCAGATAGGTTGGCCAACCGACCAAGGCGGTATCCCCGGGCGATAGGTAGAGCTTGCCAAGATAGTCCAACGCCTGTTGTGACCCCGAGGTGATCAGGATGTTATCAGCCCCACAAGCAATGCCGTTGCCCCGCGTATGATCGACTAGCCATTCACGCAGAGGACCATAGCCCTCACTGACCGAATATTGCAGCGCGCGGTCACTGTGATCTGCGGTCATTGCGGTCTGGAACGCCTGCGCAAATTCTTCTTTCGGGAACAAGGCCGGGTCGGGAATACCGCCAGCGAAGGAAATGATTCCGGGCTGATCAAGAAGTTTCAACAACTCGCGGATCTCGGACGCTTTCATTCGCGATGCGCGCGCAGCGAACAGCGCTTGTGTCGACATGTGCCCCCTCCCTGTTCGGACATGGGCAGCGTATCGAGGAATTTTTTAAAGTCAATAATTCTGACCTATTCTCACCTCAAGGCCGCGACATTCTTGTACCCGCCTGCATTCCATGGTCATATGAATTGACCAATTTCAGCGACGACATCCCTATGCCCTTCCAAAAAGTTCAGACCGAGAAGCTCTCAATCGCAGTGGTACGGCAGATCGAGTTGCTGATCCTGCGCGGCATTCTACGCCCCGGCGAACGCTTGCCCGCTGAACGTGAACTCGCCGAGCGGTTGGGCGTGTCGCGCCCATCCTTGCGCGAGGCGATTTCGGAGCTTCAGGAGCAAGGTCTTTTGGCCGCCAAGGCCGGATCCGGGATCTATGTGGCCGAGGTGTTGGGCTCTGCCTTTTCACCCGCCCTGATCCGCCTTTTTGGCAGTCATCCAGAAGCAGTTTTCGATTATCTCTCATTCCGTCGGGACATGGAGGGCTTGGCGGCTGAGCGCGCAGCGAGAATGGGATCAGAAAGCGACCTGAAAGTGGTCCAAACGATCTTTGAAAAGATGGAGGCCGCCCATGCCCGCAACGCTCCGAAAGATGAGGCCAATCTGGACGCGCAATTCCACATGGCCATTATCGAGGCGAGCCATAACGTCGTAATGCTGCATATGATGCGGTCGATGTTCGACCTGTTGCGCCAAGGCGTCTTTTACAACCGTCAAATGATGTTCAATCAACGCACAACCCGAGAAGCCATCTTGGATCAGCACCGTGCAATCAATACCGCGCTACAGGCGCGCGACCCGGAAGGCGCCCGCGAGGCTGTTCAGAAACACCTGAACTTCGTTCAACAATGCACACAAGATCACCAAAAGGCTTTACGGAACGAAGAAATCGCGCGGCAGCGACTGGATCATGAAACGCGTTGATCTGACATGATGGACCGCCTGAATGTCAGCGGGGTTCAAAGCTTCCGAATAGCTCGTTCACACCGGTGTCTCCAAAGGCTCAAGTGCTTCAACGGTTTAGGATCGTAGTCGATCAGTCCGGGAAAGGTGCTGTCAGCTTCCGACCGGCTCCGCAGTATGGTGGGCGCGGCCACAATGGATTTCGTAACTGCGTCCGCGCTGTCTGCCTTCTGCTTTTCAGCGGCTATCACAGCTAGCATTTCTGCATGATAGGCGTCCATGGCCTCTGAGCGCTGGCCTTTGCGGAACCGAAACGCACCGATCTTGTCGTGAACTGCTATTAGTTCGGCGCAGCGCGAAAACCGCAGCCAAAGCTCACCATCGACAGCCAAGGACAGGCGCTCGTCAAGCTGTCCACCGGCTTTATCCCATAAGCTGCGCCGCCAGAACGTCGATTCCTGCTGCACCCATTGATAGTCGCCCGCAAGAAGCCGCTGGTACGAAATCGGCCTTGGGCGTCGAGAGGCCAGAACATGCCCCGTTTCATCTATCGTCGTGAGCTTGCCCGTCACCCAATCCAACTTTGGTTTTAGCGCAAAAAGAGACCCAACAAGCCCCAGCCCCCCTGACATCAGGACATCATCGGAATTTATCCACCCCATCACCTCGCCAGTGGCGCGTGAAAACCCTTTGTTGACAGCGTTGGCCTGCCCTGTATCCGGCTCGGATATGATATGTGCGAATGCCCCGCGATATCTTTCGACAATATCAAGCGACCCGTCTGTGCTGCCTCCATCCGACAAGATCAGCTCAAGATTAGGATAAGATTGGCTGACAATTGACGTAATGGTCTGCTCGAGAAAATCGGCGCAGTTCAGGTTTGGAATAACCAGACTTATCTTGGGCATTTTCGCCATGCATAATCCTTTTACCCAAGGCCGAGCTGCGTTGACGCAGCAACAGAGTTTCTGTCCGGTTGCATCAACACTGACAAGTTGATCATTGCAACAGCTTCTTTGGAATGCGCTTTCCGCTGCCGGGGCCCATATGCTCGGTTTGTGCCAAAGCCGTAAGACCGGGGTCAATGAAAAGACGCTTTCCCGCGTTGCGCAGCGAAAGATGCAGGGTTGTGTGCTCGCAGGTGACGTGGCCGGTCTCATCCCGTGGCCGGTACGTGGCACCATGCAAAGCTTCGGTCTTGTACAGGCCCAACCCACCAAAAGCACTGTCCACCTCAATCATTGGCGTATCAGGCGGCATCGAGTATTGGCGACTATAAATGATTTTGCGCTGCATCCGTCGCCACCAGACACTGCGAAACATCCTGGGCCGCTTTAGCGCCGCAAGCTCTCGCCACGGGTCTTGTTCGCACCAGCCTGCGCATCGCAGCGCGTATAGGTCATAGTAGGCGGGCAATGAGTTGGCAAACACAGCGTCCCACTGTGGCACCTGACGCACCGCCGCGTTCAACACCTGAATCGGATCCATCTGCGTGTTGGGTCCGTCCATATCAAGAACCAGGGTCAGTGGATGGATCGGACTGCTGGTTAGAAGGTGTTCAAGAACTGTATTTCTGGCTGCAGCAATACGCTCCACACGTTCTTCGAAGAGGCCGGCCATACTATCAAGAAAGAGTATATCAACACCCGCGCTCATAGCCGCGTAGTCTTGCAGGATATCATCGGTGTTGTCTGAATTATCGTTGGTCGCGATAATCACGCGACTGCTGTCTAGCTGCGCCCGTAGTTGTTCGATACGCAAGAGCGTTTCGGTCAGAGATTCTCCACCATTTCGAACGACGCCGAGAATGTTCATAAGAAGTCCAGCAATTCAGGCAAGAGGTCTTCTAAAACACTTTGACCCGAAAGCGAGCTTTCGGGTCAAAGTTCAAACTTTGTCCAGATTTCAGTGCAGCTTTTCGCCTACATCCGCAATGGCCGCGTCGATCAACTTGTTGGCCTGGGTAGCCGTCATCTGCTTGGCCAGAACCGCGTTTGCTGCAGAAACAGCAACAGTGATGGCTTGATCGCGCACTTCTTTCACGGCCGAAGCCTCAGCCGATGCGATCTGGTCCTGTGCTGCCGCCAAACGACGAGCAATGGACTTCTCCAGATCGACCTTGGCTTGTTCAGCCGCCAGCGCAGCATCATCCTTAGCCGCCGCCACGATGGCATCCGCCTGAGACTGAACTTCGCGTTGCTTGCGCTCATACGAGGCCAGCAGGCTGCGCGCTTCTTCATGCAGGGCGCGAGCTTCGTCCAGTTCCGACTGAATGCCCTCGGCCCGCTTGTCCAGTGCGCCGCCGATCATGCCGGGCACTTTGAAGTAAAACAGAACCGCGATGAAGACGATAAAGCCCAGCAGGACCACAAAGTCTGTGTTGCCAAGCGAGAAGAACGGGCCGCTTGCGGCCAGCGCGGGGCTGGCAGCGCCGAGTGTCAGGATAAGGGCAAGAGTATTCCGCATGTCACTTATCCTTTCATCTGCGCGTCAACGGCACCGTCGATGGCTTTGGCATCCGCCTCGCCGCCCAGTGCTGTGACCAGTTCAGTTGCCGTATCCTTGGCAACCACTTGAATACTTTCCAGCGCACCGGCACGGATGTCGGCAATTGCCTTTTCCGATTCAGCCGCTTTTGCAGCGATTTCAGCATCTGCCTTTGCAATCGCGTCATCCAGACCAGACTGGATTTCGGCACGCGCCTCGGCAGCGATACGCTGCGCTTCGGCACGGGCATCGGCCAGCGCCTTGTTATAGGCCTCTTCAGCCTCGACCGCCTTGGCCTTCAGATCTTCGGCCGCAGCCAGGTCATTTGTAATGGTCCCCTGACGCTCGGCCAGGATTGCCGCGATGCGGGGCAGAGCCACGCGGGACAGGACCAGAAAGATGACGACCAGCGTGATGACCAGCCAGAAAATCTGGTTGGGGAACCAATCAAAGCAGAGCTGCGGCATCCCGATGGCCGACCCGTACGAGTCAACACAGGTGCCTGCTACTTCTTTGGCTAGGGGTTCAGTCGCCATGATGTCCTCCGTCGGAACGTTGTCTTTACAACAGGTGGGCCGCTATGGCTTGGACCCACCTGCGCGTAAGGATCAGGTTCCGCAGATTAGACGGCGAACATCAGCAGCAGCGAGACCAGGAATGCGAAGATCCCCAGGGCTTCTGCGAATGCGATACCGATGAACAGGGTTGCGGTCTGCGAAGCAGCCGCCGAAGGGTTGCGCAGGGCGCCGGCCAGGAAGTTGCCTGCAACGTTGCCCACCCCGATTGCGGCTGCGCCGGAACCGATTGCTGCCAGGCCTGCGCCGATGTGTGCGAGATCGCCTTCCATGATGTATCTCCTTACGAATTGGAAGTTTCGATGTTGGGTTATCGTTCCTGTGCTGGGTGCAAGACCCAATCAGTGATGCGGATGCAGAGCGTCCTTGAGGTAAACACAGGTCAGAATGGTGAATACGTAGGCCTGGATAAAGGCCACCAGGACCTCAAGACCGTACATTGCGGTGATCGCCAGAACCGACACGGGCGAGATCACGGCAATCGCGGCAAAGCCTGCGAACACCTTGATCACCGCGTGGCCTGCCATGACGTTACCGGCCAGACGAATGGAGTGGCTGACCGGACGCACAAAGTACGAGATCAGCTCGATGATCGCCAGGATCGGGCGCAGCGCCATCGGGGCGCTTGAGACCCAGAACAGGCTCAGGAAGCCCGCGCCGTTCTTGACAAAGCCCAGGATGGTGACGGTCAGGAAGACAGCCAGCGCCAGCGGGATGGTCACCGCGAAATGCGATGTGGTTGTGAACGAGGTCGGGATCAGGCCCAGGAAGTTCGCGGTCACGATGAACATGAACAGGGTCATGACATAGGGGAAGAACTTGACGCCTTCCTTGCCGCAGATGTCTTCCAGCATCTTGTAGATGAAGCCATAGGCCAGTTCGGCCACCGACTGCATCCGGGTCGGAACAATCGCACGCTTCGAGGTCGGCACGATCAGCAGCAGAACAATCGCAACGATCGCAAAAAACAGCCACAGCGTCACGTTGGTGATGGTGAACATGCCCACCGCACCGTCACCAAACAACGGCTTAACGATGAACTGGTCCATCGGGTGGAAAACCAGGCTGCTGCCTTCTGCTGCGGTGGTCTCGGTTGCCACGTTCAGTCCCTCTCGTCCTTCTCGGCAGCAGCCGCCGCCGTTTGTTTCTCTTGGACCTCTTTCGCGCTGCGGAGCATGACCTTCACGCCCGCGACAAGGCCCAGCAATGTGAACAGCACCAGAAAGATCGGGATCGTCCCGAACAGGCTGTCCAGCCCGTATCCGATGCCAAATCCGATCCCCAGACCGGATACCATTTCGATGACCATCCTCCAGGCAAGCTCGCCGCCGGATATGTCACTGTCTGCGCGTTTGGGGGGCTGCTTGGCCTTTTTCGCCGCGTCGATCTTGGCCTCCAGCTGCGCCATACGCTGCTTTTGGTCATCATCAGTCACGGGCGTTTCCCTCGCACAGTCTTGGGTAGGGTGCTAAGGCGATGCGGGCACAGAGTCAACGGTGTATAGGTCGCACTCAAAACTCACTTAACTATTAGATTTTTATTGCAAAAATATTTCCACCGTCAGACCCAGAACGGGAGTGGGTTAAAGGTCCGGCACGGATACGCCTGAATCCGCATATTTAACCAAATGGTTGACCAAACCCTGACGCTGTGGTTCAGCGAAGACATGTCCAACGATCTCGACACAGTATTCGCAGCCCTCGCCGACCCGACCCGCCGCGCCATCCTTGCGATGTTGCTGGAGGACGATATGGCCGTGACCGACGTGGCCGAACCGTTCGAGATGTCGCTTGCGGCGATCTCGAAACACCTGGGGATCCTGACCAAGGCGGGATTGATCAGCCAGGAAAAACGGGGGCGGGTGAAATGGTGCAAACTGGAACCGGATGCCTTGCGGGCGGCTTCGGTATGGATGCAAGGCTTTGGGCAGTTCGAACCCGTCAATTTGGACGCGTTCGAACGGTTTCTGGAAGTTGAACTTCCCTCGGGCGAGGATTGAACTGCCTAACGGACAACAAAGACTGAAATTGAGGCGTGCGTTGCCAGATAGCCGGCATGGCTGGAAAAGATGTAGTCCATGATCCGTGGCGCATGCGTACCCACCACGATTAGGTCCGCACCAATCTCATCCGCTGCGCGCGTCAGGTCGCCATCCAATTCAGCACCGACATCGACCGAGTGGATATTGCGAAAGTCAACTTCGGCTCCGCTCTTTTCAGCGAGTTGATCGGCAAAGTTGCGCAGATCTTCGTTGACCATCGCGTCAGGCTGCACGGGGTCACCGGGTTGAGTGCCGGTGACGCTGACAACAGTAATCTTGGCGCTTTGCCACTTGGCGACCGCTGCCGCGACCTCGGCAGCTTTCTGAACCGTGGGCGGCAGGTGCAGATCAACAGGGAACATGATGTGGTCATACATGGTGAATTCCTCCTCTGCTCAAAGCATAGGGAAATTCGAATGTAACAACTTTGATCTGCCTCAAAGGGCACCGGCAGGTCTAGGCGCCCGGCTCAACACCTGTCACCACACCCGTCACATCTGCAAGGCACAGCCAAGGCGCAGATACCCCCTGAACATCTACCAAGGTGATCGAACCTGTCGCCTCAAACTGAGTGGGACGCGCGGAAATACCGCTTGCCCGCACGCCGGATTCCGCCGCGACCAGTGCCTCACAACTGGCTTGCAGGTCGGCTTCGCTGATGACGCCGCTGGGGGGCTGCGGCGGCGTGCATGCAGTCAGTATCGCCATCGCAGCGAACGGGAAAAACGCTTTCATCAAAGTGCCTCTGATCTGACCTGTATCCGCTCTACAGTCTCATATCTTGTTCAAAGCACAACAGTCATTTGGTAACGAGCGCGGCCTCCTGCGTTTCTTCGGATTTCAGCAACAGAACCAGCGCGACAACGGTCAGCACGGCCCCTACCCCGACCAGCAAGGCGGGGGCTTTCTGGCCCAGAGCGATCTCCCACAAGATGACCCAACTTGGCACGAGATAGGTGTAGGCCATCACCTTGGCCGAGGGCAGACGCAGCGCCGAATATTGCACCAGCACGAAACTGGCCGCCGTGGCAAAGACAGACAGATACAGAATGACCAACCAGATGAACAAAGACAGGCTTGCCCAATCCGTCGCCGCTATGTCCTTCCAGCCGTATAGCGACAGCAAGAGGCAACCCGCGACCATAGTGCCGAAGGAAAAGACCACAGCAGGCTCACCCCGGTTCAGCTTTCGCACCATCGGCGTATAGATTGCGTGAGCGACACAACCCCAAAAGTAGATGATCTCGCCCCGGTCGACCTGAAACGCCATAAAGGCCTGCCAGTCGGCTCGAAAAATCACCCACAACGCTCCTGTTGCTCCGATAACCAGAGCCAGTGCCATACGTGGGGTCGTCACCTGCTGTAACAAGACCCAGCCCGCCAAGGCCGAAAGAACCGGGGTCAGCGTAAAGACCGCCGCAGCACTAACCGGTGGTGCAGTTTTCAGACCGACGAACATCAATACGAAATAGGTGCCGAACAACCCGCCCAAAACAAGGTACCGCCACGGGGCCCGCGCAGCAGATCGGGGCACCCCGGTCGTGGCCAACGCAGCGGCACCAATCACCAGCGCTGCAATTGCGAACCGCGCCGCTGTAACCGCGACAGGCGAGATTTGGTTTGCGATCATTGCCCCCAAGGAAAAACTGCCCGCAACCAGTGCCGAGAATGTCAGCATGGCCAGATGGCCCCGTGCCTGTGGGCTCATGTTTGCCAATCCTTGGACTGCTCTTTCAGGTAGGACAGAAATGCCTGAACCTTGGTGGTGCGATGCAAATCCACATGCGTTACCAGCCACAGATTGCCGAACCACTCGGGCAACGGTTCAATCACCTCGACAAGGTTTGGATCACGCGCAGCCTCCCACCTGGCCATAAAGCCGATCCCGGCACCGGACAGAACTGCCTCGCGTATGCAGAAATTATTCGTGCAGCGAAATGTGATCCGTTCGACGGGCACGGTTTCACGCAACCATTTTGAAAAAGGCGCCCGGCTGTTTTCATCATCCGTGCTGACGAAATAGTGGTTAGGGAAATCCTCAATCCCGGCGGGCCTTCCATGTTGCTCAAGATAGGAGGTGCTCGCGTACAGTCCGACCTCCTGCCGCATGAAGGGCTGCACCACGTTGTCCGGTTGATCCGGGGCCGAGCCCGCGCGGATAGCCACATGCGCCTCGCCATATTCCAGTCGGAACAAGCGATCCCCGGTCAGGTAGCGGACAATCAGATCGGGATGCAGTCTCTGGAATGCGCTCAGCACCGGGACGATCAACGGCGCCAGCGACGACAGTGACGTAACCACCAACTCGCCCGAAACGTCGTCACCACGCCCCTTCATCCGCCCCACCAACTGATTGAACTGATCTTCGGTCGCCTGCGCAACCCGCAAAAGATCCTCACCCGCTTCGGTCGGCGTGTAGCCCCGCGCGTGACGCTGAAACAACTTAACCCCCAACCGCGCTTCGATCGCATCAATATGACGGATCACCGTCGCATGATGCACGCCCAGCACGTCCGCCGCACCGCTAACCGTACCCATTCGCGCCACCTGATAGGCGGTTTTCACTTCGTCCCAGTTTTCCATTGCATCTTGCCTATTGTGCAAATTTCAACACTCAAATTGGGTGTAGCAAAATTTTGCACGGTGGCGAAGGGGCATGGTTTAGTGTATTCTGATCGCTGGGCGTTTTTCTGGTCGAGATATTGACTATGTCGAATCCCGGATGGGCCTTGCCCAAACCGCAAACCCGAACACTAGAGGTGGAAGCGGCGTTCTTCTTGACCAATGCATAAGGCCTGAAAGCTTAGTAAAAAAACTGCACTTGCAGAAGATCAGTGTAGATATCGTCTTTTTTGAAAGACCGAGTCAGCAACTGAATGTAAACCGCCCAGTCTTCACTAGCGTCAACCACGACCCACGGTTCTTCTGGTGGTGTTGGCGCGAACGTAAAAGGCCCCGGCGCTGTACGAGGCTAAACGTTAGATATTCGAACTGGAGTATTGGTAGTGGGTGCAGGATTTGGCCTTCATCAAACAGCTTTGCGTCAAGAAAGGCGAAGTCTTTGGCGCTGAGACAACCCAAGTGTCGAAAGTCTCCTAATGACCGATCGGCGACTGCTCTTCGCTATAGAGTAATCCAGGGGTTCTTTGGCTCAACTGCCAATTCTTTCGATCTGATTTGGCTCACTAAGTATTGGGCCAGCCAATAAGGGCGTCACACCGCTGACTTTGGATCAACGAATTACATGAACCGAACACCTTGCGTGATGCACGACTCTGTTCGCAGTGGAACCCAAGAATATGTCCTCAAAACCAGGCTTGTGCGATGCCAAGACGATGCAATCTGCATCGCACTCGTTTGCAAAGTCGACAATGGCCCTGCCCGCGTGCCCAGAGATGAGCCGAGCCTTCGCGCCTGGAATTTCAGAGGCAGTCTGATGCAGGTTTTCCAGGATTTCATGCCGTGTATTCTCTAGCACCTCGCTGGGAATCTGAGATCCCACATAAGCGGGAATTGGCTCTTGAACGTGTACCACGGTAAAAACGGCGTCTGCATCGGCCAATTGGCGCGCGGCTGCAAAGGACGCTTGTGTGTCGTGTTCTTGGTCCAGAGCAACCGGGATCAGGATGTTCTTGTACATTTGACCTCCTATCTACTGCTCCAATGATTTCAGTTTGGTTTTTCGGCAGCACGAACCCTAAACAGGTTCGGACTTTGAAGATTTCCCGGCGCTCTTTGTAGCGGCTGCAACGTCATCAACTGTTTTCTCAACAGCTGCAACTTCGGTTTCAGTGACATAAGATGCACAGCGGGACACGGTTTCGAACCATTCCTGCGCGTCGGCAACCAATCGCTCAGCCGAATGGCGCTGCCATTCCGTCATACTCTGAAGGGCTTTCGTTGGATCGGACGGGTTCGCGGAAGACACTTTGCGTGCAGCTTGTAGAGCCGTCCGAACCGCCTCATGACGCCGTTCGAACCAATGCTGCGCAAAGGCCTCTGTTTCTTCGAGCAATTTTTCTTGCGCGTCCCAAAATTGTTCGATCTGGGCACCGAAGGCCGGATTGCCAGACATGGGCGGCTGCATTTGCTTGAAAACATCCACAAGTGAGGTCGGGCTATTTGTGCTAGATTTCTTTGTCGGCATCGAAAGTTCCTCCTCATTTCCTGAATGAGCTATTGTGCCATCTGCGGCGCGCTTTCGCCTTAATACAGATCAATTACCCCCATTTCTTAGGATCTTCGGCTTAGGCTGCGACGGGACGTTGAAATTCTCTCCGACATCGGTTCCTAGATGGCAGGGTTGGAGTTAGAGTAGTCTAGACGAGAACTTAACGCTTGGTTTTCTATGCACATTGCCGGCTTTCTGATTGCCCTTGGCGTGCTCTTCCTTGCCGGATTGGCGGCCGACCAACTTGGCCGGGCCACGCATCTTCCTCGTGTTACAACCTTACTTTTCCTCGGTCTGGTTGCCGGGAACGCCGGAATGGGTTTGATCCCACTCGACGTTGCAATGTGGTTCGACGAGATTTCTATTGTGGCCTTGACGATGGTCGCGTTTCTTCTTGGAGGTTCTTTGACCCGCGAGAACCTGGTCCGGCATGGCCGAGCCATCCTGACGATTTCTATTTCAATCGTGGTTGCAACCCTTGTTATTGTGTCTGCTGGACTGACCGCAATCGGCGTACCCTTCGGGCTGGCATTGGTGTTGGCGGCAATTGCTACGGCTACAGCTCCGGCCGCCATGACAGACGTGATCAAACAATCTGGGGTATCCAACAGCTTTACCGAGACATTAAAGGGCGTCGTCGCAATTGATGACGCTTGGGGTCTGATCGTTTTCAGCATCGCCTTGGTTCTGGCCGGTCATTCGGATGGTTGGGCCACCGTCGCGACCACCGCGATGTGGGATTTCGGAGGGGCGATACTGTTGGGTTTCGCACTAGGTGTGCCATCCGCCTATCTGACCGGCCGCTTGAAACCGGGAGAGCCAATGCAGGCAGAAGCAGTGGGCATAGTCTTTCTGACAGCGGGCCTCGCGCTTTGGCTGGAGGTTTCATTCTTGGTAGCAGGCATGGTTGCGGGCGCAGTGATCGGGAATCTTGCCCGCCATCACGACCGTGCTTTTCATGAGATCGAGCACATTCAGTGGCCATTCATGATCCTGTTCTTCCTGCTGGCTGGCGCCACGTTGGATATTGAAGCCTTCGGTTTGATGGGTTGGGCTGGTGCACTTTTCCTGATCTTGCGCGCCGTGGCCCGCCTTGTCGGAGGGTATTGCGGAGCGAGACTTGGCGGCCTGCCTCGCCGTCAGGCCGGTTGTTTTGGTCCCGCTTTGTTACCACAGGCCGGTGTCGCGGTCGGAATGGCCCTTGTCGCCGGAGAGCAATTTCCGAATTGGGCCGCGTCGATCATGGCCTATACCCTGGCCAGTACAGTTGCCTTCGAGGTGTTGGGGCCGCCTTTGACACTTATGTCAATCAGACGAACGGCTGACACGGATGAGCCGATTGGTCCGTGACTATTCAGACTGGATCGATTCAAGAAAGGCGAGCAAATTCGCCAACGGCAAGCCTACCATCATTGGTTGCCCACTAGGCAAAGCCACCGCAATTTGTTGGTCTGTCTCAAACACCGCGCCAAAGATTGGCATTTCGCCCCCATGGGCGAGCAATTGTGAACGACCATCAATCTGTTCAGCTATGCGATCCATCGGAAACACACCGCCGTTCTCACCAGCCAATTTGGTAAGGTCAGGTGTTCGAATAGCCAGCATTTCGGCCATTGGCCCGTCTCCGGTTGCTTCGAAACCGTGACATTGCCAGCAATACGTCCGGTACAATTCACTTCCTTCGCTGACGCTGACCTCCTGCGCTTGTGCAGGCCCCGTGGCGAACAGTGCCAGTAAAATCCCTCGATACGACCGCATATTCTCCTCCAAATCGCTGCCACAAATGATGATCCTATTAGACAGCACAGTTACGGAACGTCTTTGACCTTGCTCATGTTGCACGCGCCGAGTCTAATCCAGGCCAGCCGCCATCTACGCCACTTCTTCGTTGACCTCACCACCATCGCGCCCTGACGGCACTCCTTCCAGTGCGTTCAGGTGCCAGCGAATTCTCCAGAGGTGATAAGACACACGATGCAACCATCTGAGAGCATCCAGCCGAGCCCACACCACATCGTCCGGTAAACTGTCAGTTGCAGCGTCGGAGATAAGCAGGTCTCTGCGAAGTTTCCTCTGTCGTCGCAGAAAACGGCGAACTCGGTTCAGCGTGTTTTCGCAATGCACTGGATTGTCGATCTCCAAATAGCTACCAGTTGCTGCAATCAACACCGAAGCAAGCCGCTTCAAACGCCGGTCTTTTGGTAACTCGCTTATCCGATCATCTTGGCTACACCGGTAAAGCAGCCGGTCAAGATGGTCGAGGACATGGTACATACCCTTGATGCTGGATATCTCTGCGTCGGACCTGCTGGGCAATTCTATCTTGTCTAGGTACGAGCGCGCTTCTGATACAGCAGTCTGAATGCTGTCCCGTCCATAATCGGGTCCGCTTGGCTGAGATGCCCCGATACATGACCGAAGGTGCGCCACTTCGGCCCTTACA
The DNA here is from genome assembly GCF_013034685.1 of Ruegeria lacuscaerulensis. GTDB lineage: Bacteria > Pseudomonadota > Alphaproteobacteria > Rhodobacterales > Rhodobacteraceae > Ruegeria > Ruegeria lacuscaerulensis_B. The sequence goes on from NZ_WQGO01000011.1 coordinate 65,171, forward strand.
ATTTGTTCGACTGCAACTTTTGCTGCACCCACAGCTATTTCTGGCATCCCGAGGACGAGAGGATCCAAAGATCTCGTCAACTCAGCCCCTTTGTCGGGTACGAGGGCCTCGACAAATCTGGCGAAGGGTTTCGCGAACGGCAGGATCAGCGCCACGCCTATGGCGTTGAAGAAGCTATGGAAAGCGACAAGCGCAGTCAGAGAGCTTCCAGCCCCCGACCCGCTTACAAAGACTGCAGTAAACGGCCCCAGCAGGAAAAATGCCAGTGCCCCTGTCATCACGTTGTAGATCACATGAGCAAAACCGGTGCGGCGCGCCATCGTCCCACCGCCAAAGGTTGCCAAAACAGCGGTGAAAGTTGTCCCCACGTCCATTCCAATGACCAGAGCCGCCGCTTGGGGGAAGTTCACAGCACCGGCGCTCAACGCAGCTAACGCCGTTGCAACGCCAGCACTCGAAGACTGCGTCACCATCGTGATGAGGACGCCGATCAGTACAAGCTTCAACCTGCCCAGCAGTGTGTCTGGTGGAAAATCGGCAGGAGTAACTACGCCCTGAAATGCGTCCAACCCGGATTTGAGTTGTTCGATCCCAATGAAAATCAGACTGAACCCGGCCAATGCCAACCCAAGGCCGGAAACCGCTTTTCTTCCTGAAAGCGCCAGCAAAGCCCCAAAAAAAACAACTGGCAACATCACTTGCCCCAGGTCCAGCTTGAACCCCAAGAGCGCGACGAGCCAACCTGTCATGGTCGTTCCGATATTGGCCCCAAAGATGATCCCAAGCGCTTGGGGAAACGTGAGCAGACCAGACGCGACAAATCCAACGGCCGCAACGGTGGTCGCACTGGAAGATTGGATTGCAGCTGTCGTGACTGCACCTGTTGCAGCCCCGGTAAACGGTGTCGACGTGAACCGGCCCAGAATATCTCGCAATTTCGCCCCTGCCAAAGTCTTCAAACCGTCGGTCATCAACAGCATGCCGACAAGGAACAGGCCGATGCCGCCTAAGGCCGGTAACAGGTTCCAGAACATCACGAATTGCTTTCCACCCTAAATCTCAAACCGCCTAACGTGTTTGCTTTGCCTTTAAGTCCGACGGCAAACGACAGGTGGTTTGCACTCAGCCTCGCAGACCCGCCCCCCCGAGTTGGTTGACATAGATCAAAGCACCAAAATGAATCACATAGTGAAATACGAATGTTTTAACGTGTCTACGTTCACCGACCTGTCCCCAAGCAAACACAAAGGTGAACGGAATTTTGTCGGAGCAGAAGCTCCACCCAAGGGGGCTCGGCAGGAGTGGTGGCGAGCCCCCAGTTAATCGATCGGTGCCCAACGCGCCCAGACATTGAAACACAAGGCCTTCGATGCAGCATTGACCATCGGATTAATCCGTTCCGCTAATCGCGGACGAAAACGAGAAGGACGCCACTGGCGATGTTCTGAATCGGCAGTTGTTGGAAACACTTATGAACTCTGTTGATCCAAACGAACAGAAACTCAGACGGGCTCTTACTACCCCGTTGCTCACGCTTTATGGCCTTGGGGTAACGGTCGGAGCGGGCATTTACGTTTTAGTCGGTGCAACAGCAGACATTGCCGGACCGTTTGCGGCTTTGTCGTTCGTCGTAGCCGCGCTCGTCGTATCACTCACCGCGCTTTCCTATGCAGAACTCGCAACCCGATTTCCTGTGAGCGCAGGTGAAGCGGCCTATGTTGAAGCGGGATTTCAGAAAAGATGGATGGCGGTTTTCGTTGGGCTTGCGGTGGCAGCCTCTGGCGTTATCTCCGCCTCTGCCGTTGCAATTGGCGCAGCATCATACCTTCATGCTTTGACCGGTTTTGCGGTCCCTGTACTGACCATCAGCGTCGTTTTGATCATGGGTCTAATCGCGCTTTGGGGGATCACTGAGTCGGTCTTTGTTGCGGCTGTCATCACGATCATCGAAATCGCAGGTCTTCTCTTTGTGATCGGCTGGGGCATGTCGATTCAGGATCCGCAGGGATACGAGATCAGTTCGATGCTTCCGCCGCTGGAACTCGACGCGTGGAGAGGCATTTTCGCGGCATCACTTCTCGCCTTCTTTGCATTTGTTGGCTTCGAGGACATGGCCAATGTCGCGGAAGAGGTGAAAGACCCAGTGCACACCATCCCAAAAGCGATTTTGCTAACGCTCGTTCTGGCAACCGTGTTGTATCTGGGAACTTCAATGACGGTTCTACTTGTTGTTCCGATCGATGTTCTTTCGACATCCGCAGCACCCCTCGCGCTTGTGTTTTCAAACGCGCCTGAGATGATTAAACAGGGCTTTTCCGCGGTCGCGATTGTAGCGACGGTCAATGGCGTACTGATCCAGATGATTATGGCCTCGCGGGTGATCTACGGACTAGCTGACCGTGACCATCTGCCGAAGGTTCTGGCGATTGTCCCGAAAGCAACGCAGACACCAGTTGTCGCTACTTTGCTGGTCGTCGCGATCATCGTACTGCTGACCCAAACTATGCCGATTGGTACTCTGGCAGAGCGCACATCCCAGATCGTTCTGGGCGTCTTTGTGCTAGTCAACATTTCTCTGATCCTGCTGAAGATGCGGCCGGACGAGGCCGTCAAGCACTTCCGCGTTCCTCTTGTGGTACCGATCCTTGGCGTGATCACCAGTGCATTGCTTTTCGGATCTGGATTTCTCTAACTAAATACATCGACCCAAAGGCTTCCAAGAGCTACCACGGCATATGACGACCGACCAAACTTCCATAAGATCAAAACTCTCGGGCTGGTGGCATAGAACCTTTGTGGATCTGGTTCAGCAGCTGCAATGGTCCTATTTGCCGCCATTGATGGTCTATTTCGCGGCCGGCGTGTCCGGCCTGACCTCGGTCGTCGGCGCTTTTTTCCTAAAAGACTATCTCGATTTATCCGCCTCTTTCGTTGCAGGACTCGCGTTTTGGGCTGGTATCCCGTGGATACTCAAAATGCCGCTTGGTCATGTCGTGGACCTGTTTTGGCGCTGGAAGTCCCTGCTGATCCTGTTTGGCGCATCCCTGATCACGTTGTCTTTGCTCACAATGTACGGTCTCGTGACCGCGCCTGCCGTGATGTCCAATTTCATGCCACTGGAAGACTGGTATGTCCTAGCCCTGCTGCTGGCGCCTTCAGGCTATGCCATTCAAGACGTTGTTGCGGACGCCATGACGGTCGAAGCGGTCCCCAGGGTTAACCAGCACGGCCTCCCGTTTACGCCTGAAGAAACCCGTGCACAGCACACGACAATGCAAACCTTGGGCAGAGTTTCGATCATTTCCGGGTTTGCGGCGGTTGCGGCTGTGAACATCTGGATTTTCTCTGGAACTGAAGGTCTGCAAAAATCCGAGCGCCTTGCGCTTTATGGCCAAGTGTACCTGATAGCTCTGGCCATCCCGGTGTTGTCGGTCAGCGGGGTCGTTCTTCACAGCTTGATCCAGCGTCAACTTGCCAGGCGGGGTCATCCGCCCCACACACCGGATGAAGTCACAGAAGTCAAATGGTCCATTTTGCTGGGTGGCTTTGCATTCGTTTTGCTTAGCATCGTGCTGGGGACCGCAGATTTCGAATTTGCGCAAGAGACTGTTTTTGCAGTCTCTTTGACGGTAATTCTGTACCTGATGTCGCGTCTGCTGAAGGAGCTGGAACCAGCCCAAGCCAAGGCCCTGATCGGGACGGCAACAATCATTTTTGTTTTCCGTGCCGTGCCGCTACCAGGACCAGGCCTGACTTGGTTTGAAATCGATGAACTTGGGTTCGATGAACAGTTCCTGGCAATCCTGGCACTATTAACTTCGCTGCTGGCATTATTGGGGTTGATCGTTCTCCGGCCATTTATGGCCAATCGCTCTATTGCACATGTGGTGGTATTGTTAACGATCGCCGCGGGCGTTCTCGCCCTGCCCAACCTCGCCTTATATTACGGCGTGCATGAATGGACGGCAGCGCGTACCGGCGGAGTTGTAGACGCGAGGTTCATTGCCATTCTTGATACAGCCGTTGAATCGCCGCTTGGGCAGATTGCTATGGTCCCGATGTTGGCCTGGATCGCCCGCAATGCACCCGTTCAGTTGAAAGCCACCTTTTTTGCAGTGATGGCATCGTTTACCAACATGGCATTGTCGGCCAGCAGCCTCAGCACAAAGTACCTCAACCAGACATTTGTCGTCACACGCGCTGTCACCAACCCTGAGACCGGTGAGATCACATCAACCGCGGACTACAGTCAACTTGGATACCTGCTGATCTGCGTGGCACTGATCTCAGTGATCGTTCCAATCGCTACAGTGTTTTTTGTTCAAATCTCGCGTTTTCGAACGAGCGAATGATCACTGACTTTCCACCTCTTCCAGCAGAGCTCTGAGGTGTGAGACCGGGACGCCGATATTGGAACCACCGAACTCGGGCAGGATCGCAGCATTGATGGCAACGACCTCACCACGCCGGTTCAATACCGGTCCTCCGCTCCCACCGGTCGTGGTCTCGGCGTCATAAACGATGGCGCTCTCACTTGTCCGCGCAACGATCCCACGGCTTGCTAGCGGATGAATCTTGCCTTGTGTGGAAAGCCGGGACGCGATCGACCAAAAGTTCAACGTCCCATCTGCCTCCAATCCCTCTAAAAAGCCGGGACCAGCCTGCGCGATCAATGCTTTCAAACCCGTTGGGTATCCCAACAGATAAAGCTCTTCACCTACGCGCGACGTGGCATCCGCTAACGGAATTCCGAGGTCCTGAACGCGGCTTGGCTCAACTTCCAAAATCGCCAAGTCTGCCGCTTCGCTGAACCGAAGCAGCCGCGCCTCTATTGGTTCCGTCTGATCAGGCAAATAGGCCAGCAGCCTCAACATCTCTGGCTCAAGACCCGCGTCTCTCAGCGCCTTCTCTCGGTCTCCTGATGTCCACGGCAACGCAACATGACGGTTGGTGGCCATCAACGGTACTCCAGCAATCAAAAATCCTGTTCCGGTGAACTGAAATTCTGCAGGTTCGCCGGTCCCATCCGGTTCGATCCAAGGCTGGCCAAACGGGGTTTTAAGGTTTTCGCCGTCTGGCCCCACAACGTGCCGTAGAATCTTCCTGCTTTCAACGTGGCGCAGACCGTAAGCCCCCTGAAGGAAAGCGACAGATCGGGTAGAGGCAGCTATCACCCGCGTGGGCGCTCCAGCCTGTTGTTCCAAGGTTCCAAGACGTTGTTCGGTAGTCACAAGCTGGTTCTTGAAAGCGTCACGCAACGAAGACAAGTCATCAGGTGTCAGCGCATCTTCCCGCGTCTGAGCGAGCATAACCGCGACCGCTTCGATCTTGCGGGATTCCTGTTCGATACTCTCCGCCAAGCGCCGGTCGTTTTGGTAAAGCAGGTACCCAAACCCCGCGATCACAAGAAGCGTTGCAAGAATCGTGATCCTGAACAGTACCGTGGTTTGAGACGCAAGCCGCCACCCACCGTCGCGCAGGGCACCAGACATCTTTTTGGCGAAGGGTCGACGGCTCGTTCGGGTATAAGCATATGCGTCGCTGAGGATATCCTCGACTGTATGGTGCGCGGGAAATGAGTGATCGCACAACCTGTACCGAGACATGGGGCCCTTTTCTCCGAACTCAATCATGTCACCATGATTAAGAGACGTCGAAGAAGTTTTTTGCCCATTCACCCACAGATTGCGTCCCGCTGTAGCGGTTATCGTGTAACGATCGTCAGCCCACTGAAGGGTAGCTATATCGTTGTCATGAGGAGGCAGGTCCTCTTTAAGACGCAGGCTTAGCACCCTGCCTTCACTAACAGAGACAGTCAGGGCATTGTCGACAAGCCAGTTCACGTTTCCGCGCGATGGACCTGTAAGGCTCTCCAGAAAGGCCCGCACCTCGCCTTCACCACCATTCACTGAGGGTATCATGTCGCTCACTTTTGGTTTGCGCATTGTGGCCCCCTATCCAAACGCGTGAGGGCATTCTACCACGCCGCAACACCAAACCCATGGTTTGACGCGAATGTACAAAAAAGCTCATTTAAACAAGCACCTGCGATGTCTGCCCGGATTCAACCAAAAACAACTATCAGACCACAGTTCGAAGAAGGCCGATCCATGATCGGCCCTCTGCTTTGGCATTTTCAAGCACCGTATCGCGCCAACAGTCTGTCTATTTCGACGATACCTTGATCTTACGGCTTGGATCCTGAGGCTCACTCTTCGGCATTTGAATACGCAGAACACCCTTGTCGAATGTTGCTGAAACCTTGTCGACTTCCACAGTATCTGGCAGCGACATGGCTCTGGAAAAGCTGCCGTAGCTTCTTTCGCTGACACGCAGATCGCCCGTTTCGTCATGCGCAATCTTCTTCTGACCGCGCAGGATTAGCCTGCGATCCTTGATTTCAATTTCCACATCATCCTCTTCGAGCCCCGGCAATTCAGCCGTAAGGACTATCGCAGAATCCGTCTCTTGGACATCGATTGCCGGAGATATCGCGCCTGTCATATCAAGAGACGGAAAACCCGTGCGTTGCGCAGCCGTTTCCATGGGTAGGAAAGGCGATCCTCCCCCAAAAAACCGCGACATCAGAGTTTCCATTTCACGTCGAAAATTGTCGGAGAGCGGATGCGTTCCAGTGAAAAGTTGCGGGGACTTTTTGTCTTCTAGCATTTTTTGAGCCTCCTCCTTTGGTCGGATTTCGCGCGCGCAATATTATGACAGGAAAAGCGGTCAATGACCTTGATCTTGCGCAAGCTTGCAGCCTCAGCTTTAGCCAGATCGCACGAACCGACCGGACGAACAGAAACGGGAACAGTCGGCAAACATACTTGCCCTGTCTTGCTGCAATTCAGACCAATCTGAGTAGTCTTGATCGGAGCCCCATGTCAGCTTAGCGTTTATTCTGAATGAGCCCGGGTTGCTTACCACTGGAAATTTGGAACAAAGCCGTATGAAATGGCCTTATCTGGCGCTGATCTACGTTTTGCTGATCTTGGCCCCCTTGGGGTTTTCCTGGTCTCTGGGATGGCAACCGCGATCATTTCATCAAGAGCTCGCGTCCGGGCTTGGAATGCTTGCTTTTTCAATAATACTAGTTGAGTTCCTGCTGTCTGGGCGGTTCAGGTTCATCTCTTCCGGTCTGGGTATGGATGTGACCATGCGGGTGCATCAGATGATGGCGCGTACAGCGCTTGGCTTCGCGCTAATACACCCGCTGCTGTACCAGGGTACGCCATCTGGCGGACGCCGCCCGTGGGATGAAACAAGTCAACTTACTATTTCGACCGACTTTTCTGCCCTGGCGTCGGGCATCGGCGCATATTTTTTACTGTTCATTCTGGTCGCCTCGGCAATTGCCCGAAAATCCCTTGATTACAAGTACGAGACATGGCGCCTCTTGCACGGGCTGGGAGCCTTGGTGATTGCCTGCCTGCTGTTGCACCACACGGTCTATGCTGGGCGCTACGGTGGACATCCGCTAATGACGTTTCTCTGGCTTGCCCTGACCACTATTGCTGTAGGGACCTTGCTGTATGTCTATCTCGTTCACCCTTTGCGTCAGAGGAAAAGGCCGTGGCGCGTTACTTCTGTGTCTCGACTAACACCGAGGCAATGGGAGTTGCGCCTCAAGCCCGATGGTCACACCGGACTAACTTTCGAAGCAGGGCAGTTTGCTTGGCTAAATGTCGGCCACAGTGCTTTCTCGCTGCACGAAAACCCATTCTCGATTAGTTCAGCACCAGCTGAAGGCCCCGAAGTGTCCTTTGTGATTAAGGAACTTGGGGATTTCACATGCAGTCTCGGACAAATTGCTCCGTGCACCCCGGTCTATCTGGATGCCCCACACGGAAATTTGTCGATCAGCCACCGTTCTGAGAAAGGCATCGTTCTGATCGCAGGTGGTGTGGGTATCGCGCCGATGTTGAGCATCACGCGACAGGTACGGTTGAGTGATACACAGCGGGATCTCAAGCTTATCTATGGCAACCGCGTGGAGGAGCAGATTGTTTATCCTCGGGAGTTGTCCAAGGAAGAAACAGTATTTGTTCTATCCGAACCGCCAAAGGATTGGTCAGGAGAAACAGGTTTAATCGACGGTCCTCTGTTGGACCGCAATTTGTCTTCTGAACAATTTGAAAGCTGGCTTTTTGTTCTCTGCGGCCCGCCTGCCATGATGGACGCCGTCGAAGATCATCTGATCACGCGGGGCACTGCGCCCCATCGGATTTTGTCTGAAAGGTTCGACTATGATTAGATTGCTTAGAAACCTGCCCGCACGCCAACAGGTGAAATTCGCGGTGTGGTTTATCAACTTTGCAATCTTTGTCGCTGTCTTGGCCTTTTCCTTAAGGTAGCCAGACAGACCATTAGGCCTTGGCTAGCCTTGTAATTGCCAGCCGAAAAAAGGCAGATTTTCTTGCAGATGCATGCCGTTACGAATTTCCTTAAAAACAAGCTCTGCTTGGACAGACAGGACGCACCACAACTCTCCCAAGTAACGCCTTTGATGGAGATCAAGGGCAACACACACCACTTATTCATAATTGGAAATCTATTCAGACCGATTTATGGGAGGATCGGAATGACCGTACTCATCGCCTTCGCTACAGTCGAAGGTCAGACAGCAAAGATTGCGCGTTTCATCGGCGATATCGTGAAGGAAGCCGGCTTCAACACACGGCTGATCAATACTGACGAAATGCACGACCACGTGTCGCTTGACGATGTGGCCAAGGTCATTCTCTTGGCTCCGGTCCACGAGCGTAGGCACCCCGAGTCCTTTGAGGCTTATGTCGCGTCAAATAGAGATGCCTTAATGAAACGAAAATCTCTCGTGCTTTCCGTCGGTCTAAAGGCAGCTTTTGCTTCAGGTCGAGAGGAAGCGCGCGACTATCTCAAAGAAATGCTTATGCGAACAGGAATGGAACCAAATGCGACGGCATTGATCGCAGGCGCGGTGAGGCCCGAAAGCTACGGATATTTTGAGAGGGAAATCCTAAAACACGTCGTCTTGCTGGGTCGAAAAATCGATCCACGAGATGGAGCGCGGGAGTTTACTGATTGGGACGAATTAACGTCTATTGTGATAGATTTCCTTGGTGGAAACGGCCGGGCCAATCAGCATCAATCTCAAGCGATATCCTAATAGCAGCTGGCTACTCTCGTACTTACCAGAAAATCACAGTCGCCGGTTCGCTTCATCAGTGTCCGAAAAGCACTGGCAACCTTGTCTGCTCCAACATTGCTTGCGTCGTTCCACCAAAGAGTGACTCACGCAGATGGGAATGCCAATAAGCGCCCATAACAACGAGATCGGCCCCCAATTCTGTTGCGCGATCCTGAATGCAGTGTTCGATCGAGTCCCCACCACATGGAAACTGCGACAGGGTCACTTTGCAACCGTGATGACGGAGCCATCCAGCAACGCCAGTTCCGGGCTCTTCGCCTTCGACGTCATCAGACGACCGCAAATCAAAACACCCAACCACAACTTCCTTGGCCGCCAGAAAAAAGGGTAAAGCTAAATGCGCAGCCCTGGACGCAGGCAGGCTATCATTCCATGCCAATACAATGCGTTCACGTTGGGCAAACAGGTCTCCATTGATCATCAGGGCTACCGGTGACTGGAACAATACTCCGTACGCGACCTTATGAAACAAATCGGGATCTTTTCGCAACTCAGCGTCAAGAAAGGCGATATCACAGCATTTGGCGTGGCCTGCCACAAGATGCTGTAACTCTGTTCCAGATCCAATAAAGGCGTTTACATTTGCCGATACACCCCGCGCGGCCAGAAGCGCTTCAACTTCGGTGGCGCGGGACTTCAAGGCAGCATTTCTTGCGTTAAGGACATCCAACCAGTTTGAAGGAAGACCCGCCTCAACAAACCTGTTTGATCCATACTTTAGGTAAGGCAGTTTAGGTAAAGCTGCGATCACTACGCAATTCAAGTGGACGTTCTGGCTACGGGCAGTTTCCACGCATTCCAATATCGACGCGTCGTCAGCATCAACTCCTACAAAATATGCCACTGTTCTGCGTTGCATTCCCGACCTCCGTCCGGGATTTCACTTCGTCCAAGACTCGTGTGCACTGACTAGGTCAACAAAGAGACAATGTTGTCGGTCGCGCTTCTTACTTCGGCAGCATGAAGAACTCTTCCAGCACAATCTTGCCTTCTGCCACTGAATACACAGCGATCTCGCTCAGGGTCATACGCTCTCCGGTGGCCTTCTGAATCACTTCAGCCCTGAAGCGCACTCCAAAACGGTTGGGCGGGTGGACATAAGGGCCATCCACGTCGAGTTCCTGGATTTCGTGCGAGGCCAACCAATCTTCTCTCTTCCCCTTGATGGCTTCTCGCCCCTTAGAAACGCGGAACTGTCTGACCGGAGGCACAACTGCCTCAATCGATTGAGCGTTTTCGGCATACATTTCATCAACACTTCCAAGGCCTCTGCGCTCACGCATGGACTGGACGAACGATCTTCCGATTTCAATTAACTCTTCCATGAATCTCCCCCTAGATTACCATTGACTGTACCACGTCTTCCCCGCGCTTATCTTGACAAGGATCAATGAGCGTATCTCCCTAACAGCCGGGCGCCGCTCGCAAACTCGGCACTTGTTCGCATAGGCAATCTATTCGCTGCAATGCCCTGGAAGACGCCGTTCTGGATTTGCTTCGTCAGAGTCTGATGCAGCCCGACGCAGTGGCAGCATTTATCAAGTCCTTCAGCGAAGCCGCCAACGCGGAAGCAGGCACAGCGGAGGTAGCCCGAACCCGTCTACAGTCCGAGCGGGACAAAGCGGCGCGTAAACTGAATGGGTTTTAGGAGACAATCGCAGGGGGCATTCGCACCCCCGGGGATGCAAGCCAGGCTTGAAGAGCTCTTCCCGCGGGGGTGGTGAGAACGCGCCGCTCTCTGAGCCTGCGTTTTCACCG
>NZ_WQGO01000012.1 GCF_013034685.1 Ruegeria lacuscaerulensis
GAGAATTGAATCAGCAGCTTGCCTCTCAATCAAGGAAGAGTTTTTCAACGACATCAGCTCAGAGCAGTCGTTCGCTGCGCAGTGCATCAGTGACCGCTGTGCGGACAAAGCGTAATTTAGCCGCGTTCGGCGGCAACGCCCGCTATCAAACTTCTTCCGCTCTTGTCCGCTTCAGCGAGAAGCCGAGTATTAGCCTGCCGTCTGAACTCACTCGGGGTTTGCCCGACCCATTCCTTGAAAGAGCGCGTAAAACTGGTTGGGGCCGAATATCCAAGGGCGTCGGCAATATCTCCAATAGGTCGGTCGGTTTGCTTCAACATTTCGACCGCGTAATTTGTCTTTAGGTGGACGAGGATTTCACCAAGGCTGGTGTTTTCCTTTTCAAGCAACCTTGAAATGCTGCGTTCTGATTTTCCGCAGAGTTTGGAGGCTGACTGCGATGTCAAAGCTACTTCACCAACAAATGGTCGAAGAGCTTGTTCGATTGCGGCTGCGGCCTTGCGCGCAGGAAACCCACTGGTCGCGTCCATAGTAGAGCGTTGTTCAAATTCGGATCGGTGGAACGGAGTTGTCAGCCAACTTGATGGAAACCCAAGTCGGTATCCGTGCCGATCTCCCCTTATCGCCTTGATGCCCAAAAACAGTGGCGGTAGGGCACTCGGGTCGCTTACTGTCACAACGATATTATGTGCATTCCAATCGTCACCCATTGCTCGACGAATGACCGACACCATCATTGCTGCAAAAAATCCATCGATTTGCGCGGGAACAAATGACGGCTCAAAAGCCCGGCGCCCGTAAAATACTGCCCGATCCCCATGAATTTCCAGGGATTGCGTTTGAGCGCTGGAGTGTTCCGTTGCTTCAATAGCAAAACGCGTGAGCAATTGGCCCAAGTCTGAGGCTTCGGCGCTGGCGGTAACCATGGGCGGCCATGTCGCGGTGTTCACAGCCTCTCCGAGGTGGGCGAGGAATGCCGGATCTCCGGCGGCAGCGGCCGCATCTTCACAAAACTGGTAAATTACCAACGCTGGGACAAAAGTTTCAGCATTTTCGAATGCGGATCGCTTTAGGCCGACACCATCCAATATGGCATCTGTGGGTAAATGCATCTTGTCCAGCGCGGCGACCAATACCGCAGCCGAATTTAGCCGGATCAGGGGGAGTTCACTCATATCCGGCCGTCGACTACTGACAGGGGAATTAGTCTGGTGGCGCATTCTTCCATAACAACACCAATTATGAACACTGCGGAATGGAATCTGACCGTACCACTCAATCTCGGTCAGTTAAATGGCGGCGTCGTCCGAGAAAGAAAGGACGCCAAAGCGCAGATGGGCTTTTCTGAACTCACATAGAGCGGATTCTGCGGGTCCTGTCTGCCAGGGCCGTGGAACTTGGCCAGAGTGGCTGCGAGGAGGAATTCACATGACCGATCATGTCGACAACAATCAATCTTACAGCGAAAAGATTTCGAGACTGAAGGGGAATGGCGATACCCCGGCAGATATCGCTGAGGGCGCCCCGCAATCGCCTGAACGCCGCGAACTGCTGGTGGCTGGTGGCGCCATCGGTGCGACGATGATGGTTGGCGGCCGTGCCGATGCCCAGGCGGTCTACAGCAATAGCCCACCGTCGGATGTTCCCGCTGAATACACAGCTCCATCTGAGACGCTGAAGCCAGGCGAGCCAACCAGTGATTACTACGTGCCGTCCACGGAAAGGGACGCCAACGTGAACTGGTGGATGGGACGCAATGTCGGTGGCGTTACGATTGGCTTAATACAACTCCGAGCGCACCTACCGATGGCACCGGGTAATATGGGCAATGCAACGACATTCGATTTCCCGCTGCTCTACCGCGAGATGCTGCCGGAAAACCCGTATGACATAATGGCGCTCGAACCTCCCGAAGCCTTCACGGACGAAATCGTCAAGGCGGCGCGCTGGCTGGAGCTTCAAGGGGTGCGCGCCATCATGGGGAATTGCGGTTTCTTTGGAACTTATCAGAAAGCTGTCGCCGAACAGATTGACACACCTTTCTATTCTTCCAGCCTCATTCAGCTTCCAACAATTCTGCAAAGCTTGCCGAGGAAGAAAAAGGTTGGTGTCATTACTGCGAGCGGCGAAGTTCTTGCGGCGGGGCCTGCGATTGAGAATTGCGGTGTCTCTCCAGAAGACAAGGCGAACAGGATTGTCATTGGAGGACTGGAGAATGGTCCGGAAATGAAGAAAGTCCTGAACTTGGTCGGGAGTTATAACATGTTGTTGCTGGAGCAGGAGATCGTTGCGATGGCGCGGTCGCTCGTAGAGAAAGATCCGGCAATCGGCTCAATCTTGCTGGAATGCACAGAACTGCCACCCGCCGCACATGCGGTACAGAATGCGGTCAGATTACCTGTGTGGGATTACACCACGCTTACCAAGTGGATCCACGACGGCTGTCTCAGACGACCATTCTACGGGGTTATCTAAAACCATTGATGTCAGATCCGACTCAGTCAATCGTTTCAAAACACAGGCAAAATGAATGATAGGCCAAAAACAATCCAACCAGTCGATGGCATCGATACTGCTGGCCGTGGCCTTAGGCATTGCCGCTCCCGGTGTCGCCATTTCAGAGGAGCTCTCGGCACCAACTGTGTCCGAAGGTCAAGCCAGAACGATCCCTCGCGGCCCCAACGAAGTTTCGGCGCGAATAGAAGCGGATAACGAGCCTAAAGAGACTACCTTTGATTTTCCAGGTATCGACCGGGCGCTTGAACCTTGGAACGATTGGAAATCGCGGATTGCCGAAGACAAGGGTGTCAGGCTGGGTTTCGACTATAACTTCGCAACGCAGGGAGCGAATAACGAAGCCGGAGAGGACAGTGCCACCGGTGGAATTTTCCGGGCCTATATCAGTTGGGATCTATGGGAGCGTACCGATAAATCCCGAACAGGGACTTTGGACATACGGGTCGAAAACAGACATCGCGTCGGTACGGCTCTGGCTCCCGAAGCTCTGGCTCCGAATTTTGGATGGGCAGGAACGACCGCACCGGACTGGAGCAATCAAGGCTGGGGGCTTCCTGTTTTCATGTTGCGGCAAAGATTAGATGTTGGCGACGCACCCATCGAATTACGGGTCGGCAGAATGAGCGCCTTTTCCCAATTCGACATTACACCATACTCGGACAACCTGACGACGTTCCAAAACAACAGCATCATTCTCAGCCCGACCATTGGTTACCCTTCAGCGGGATCGTTTGGCGTAGGGGGGTATGTCGGGATTCCCCGTAGCAAACTCTATGTCTTGGGCATGATCATGGATGCCAATGGGCGCTATGATGATTTGTCGCTGGAAACACTTGGTGACGGAGAATATTTCAAAGCGTTGGAATTCGGCTGGACCGATCAGGACTTGTCTGGCCTGTCCTACCTTTTCAACAACCTACACATAGCCCTTTGGCATACAGATGACGCCAATTACGGAGCAGGGTTGACTGGCTCTTACACATTTACAGAACAGCGTCTTGGAACGTTCGGCCGCATTGCCTGGGCCAAGGACGGGGCTGGCACACTTTACCAAAAACTCGTTTCTGCTGGTTTCACTAAAGGAGTATTCCGTGACAGTATGATCGGCATGGGTGCCAGCTGGGGAGAAGTTCAAAACACCGATGAAAGCCAGATCGCAGCAGAGTTATTTTACAGATGGCAAGTTGCTCAAAATCTGGCGATTACCCCCAGCATTCAATTTCTTTCCAATCCGGTATTCAATCCAGCCGAAAAATCGGTCACCGTATTCGGGGTCCGGGCGAGAGTTACATTTTAGCCAGTGGTTAATCGAATTATTTTCGGCTACCGCAACAATCAGTGCCTTTAATGCAGCTCCAATGACAGGTTTATTACGTGTTGCAGTCTTTCGAATGAACAGCGGCATTCGTCAAGATGGGCTCGAAGCGGCCATTCTCCGCAGCTTGCATGTTTGGCAGGTCCAGCCCGAAGCAGGCATTCACAGTCAAGCTTTTCAGTTTTGCACCAAACCATTCACTAGGACATGCGCGACGTTCAGGAAATCATGTTGTCTTTTCCAAGCAGCGTAATTTGCGTTACCAATAGACATGAATGGAGACCGCAGACTTTCCGCAGTACTCTCGGCCGATGTAGTAAACTACTCAGGCCAGATTAAGGCAGATGAAAATAGGACTCTCAGCGAACTTCGTGTTCTACGTCGAGAGTTATTTGATCCTTTGGTTAGCGATCATCAAGGTAATGTCGTTAAGAGGATGGGTGATGGATGGATAGTCGAGTTTAACTCGGTATCTGATGCAGTACGATGCGCCCTTGATCTTCAAAGCCAGGTGTCAACTCAGTCCTCATTGAAACTACGAGTGGGTGTGCATCTTGGAGATGTCGTATTCGACGAAGATGACATTTTCGGCGATGGCATCAATCTATCTGCACGTCTACAAGAGGCTTCCAACGAAGGGGCTGTGTTAATTTCAGATGTCGTCCATCGCAGCCTTGACGAGCGCCTCGCTGAGCAATTTTATCGCGCTGGAGAGCGACAGTTTAAGAACGCGCCGTCACCAATAGAAGTTTTCCAATGGTCGCCGCCAGGTTCTGCCCCACCGCGAGTAACTCCGGCTAGCCATACAAAGTCTCTGCTAATCGGCGTCTTACCTTTCGATAATCTTTCTTCTGACCCCGATCAGGAGTTTTTTGCAGATGGAATTACCGAAGAGATCATCACCACTTTATCAAAACTCCCGAATTTACTGGTCGTCGCGCGTAACTCTACATTCGTCTACAAAGGTCGCTCCGTTGACGTGAAACAGGTCGGTCTGGAGCAGGGTGTCGATCTTGTACTTGAGGGAAGTGTCCGTCAAAGCGGTAACCGGGTGAGGATCACAGCACAGCTAATCGATGCAAAGTCCGGCATGCATATTTGGGCAGACCGCTATGATCGCCTCATTGAAGATGTATTCGAAGTTCAGGATGAAATCGCGCTTAGGATTGCAACCGAGCTTCAAGTCGAACTGTTGGCGGGAGAAATGGCTCGTTTCAGAGGATCCGGCACAAATAACCTTGGCGCGTGGACTGCTCAACTAAAGGCCGTTGAGGCTTCGCGCAGAATTACCAGGGAAGCTCAGGCCGACGCTCGCCGATTTGCACAACAGGCAATTGAACTCGACCCGGGTTACTCGGCTCCGTATTGTACTTTGGGATTCATTTGCACTGTCGAAGCACGACATGGATTTGTTGCTGACCAGCGTGCCGCGCTAGCGGAGGCTCGTGACTGCGCTCAGCGGGCTCTGGAAATAGACAGCTACAACCCAGAGGCTCACGCTATTGCGGGTTTTGCGGACGCAATCGATGGCAAGCTGGTTTCGGCTATCGAAAAGTTCAACGAGGCACTAGCGCTGAATCCAAACCACGCTGACGTGGCTGCCAGACTGTCAATCACCCTAGCTTTCAATGGCCAGGCAAATGAAGCGATCCAAGTCGCACAACAGGCCATTACCTTGAACCCTCACTATCCAGGTTGGTATGCAGGCGTTCTGGGTTTAGCCCTTCGACTTGACGGTCAATACGAGGAAGCCAAGAAAGCATTCACCGAATATGGTCAAAGGGTTGAAGGCTTTGGTCACCTCGACCTCGTAATCGTCCATGTAGAGACAGAGAACCTGGAGGCCGCTCGCGATGAAGCACGGAATGTGATGAAATACCGCCCTCTGTTTTCCATTTCGGCCTGGGCGAAAACTCAACTTTTCTCTGACAGAAAAAGGCTGGAGAAAGACTGTGCGTCATTGCGACTAGCCGGTTTGCCTGAATAGGAGCAGGGTTTCGCTGAAGCAGGATGGTTTGTGATGCAAACCAATCTCACAAGTTTCCGATTTGGGTTCGTGATGGCCGTGCGCTTCTAGGCGCCTTGGCGGTAGGCCGCAGTCCAAACCCGGATACTCACAAATGGGCCCAGCAATTTCCCAGTAGCAGACGAAAGCTGCCCTTCGCGGTTAAACAACCAAGTTGATATTTTTGGCCGATTATCCGAAGGAACTTGAAGCTTAATTTATTTGATCACGCGGGCTTTATTAGTGTTTCCAGATATGCCCGAGTGTCGGCGTCCCACGAGCTGGGGTCCTCTCCATGGGCGACCACCGCGTGCAGTTCCATGAGCTTCCAGACTTCGTCCTTGGTCGCTGCGATCACTTTCCCTGGGCAGGCCTCCATGCCCTCGCAATCCTTGCAGGCATATGAATAAACAGTGTTCATCGCTTTCTCCTCCGTTCGCTCGAAAAGTTGCTTAGAACTCAGGAAACGTCGGCAGCCCGTCGTCGAGTTTTATCCATGGCTGCTGATGTGACACGAAGATGTGGGCCTTGGGTTGCGCAATCGATGGGTCGTCCAACGTTACAGAAGAAAACCAAGCGTCAGCGCTCCAGTCTTGGCCCTCAACTTCATTTAGGGCGGCATAGGTCAACGTCGTTCCACAGTCCCGACAAAACCCGCGGCGAATACCCGGAGTTTTCTCAATGTGTTGGATTTCGCCTTTGATAACGGCGAAGTCTTCGGCGGCCACTTTAGCCCAAGTTGCAAAGGCGCCACCAAGGGCCATTTGGCATGAACGACAATGGCAATGTCCCGACCAGACAGGTGGTGTCGCGATCTGGTATCGAACAGCACCACAGTAACATCCACCTTGAAGTTTTTCCATCGTATCAAGATCTCCTGGCATGCGGCTAGGTTGACATCAGCACTAAAGCATCCGCTCCAATATTTTATAATAGAAGCGCAGATTTCACTGTGAATAATGTCAAGAATGCCGATATCATGCGACTCAAATAGTCTAATCAAACATTAGAAAATCTACAGCATGGACTGGCTGCACCTTCCCCCAATGAACGCTTTGCGCGCCTTCTCAGCGGTTGCGGAAGCTGGGAGTTACACCGTGGCTGCTGAACGCTTGAACGTGACCCAAGCGGCTGTCAGCCAGCAGGTCAAATCGTTGGAAAGGCATTTGGGTGTAGCTCTCGTTGTTAGACGTGGGCGCAGCATTGAATTGACAGAGCCAGGCATCATTCTTGCGCGTGAACTGGGTATCGGCTTTGAAATCATTGGAAGGGGTGTCGAACGACTGGCAGAACACACAGCGCAGCGTCCCGTTCAAGTGACAATGTCACCAGCATTCGCGGTGGAGTGGCTGTTGCCGAGAATGGCAGAGTTTCAACGTGAGCATCCAGAGATCACTTTGATGCTGAACCCAACTTCTGAACTGGTTCAGATAAGACCAGGCGGCATCGATGTCGCCATTCGGTATCACGACAGACGCATGCCGAGAAAAGAAGAGGATACTGTCCTTGTTTCCGACATGGTCGTGATCGGGGCACCTTCACTGGTGGGAGGCCAAGATCTGCGTGACCCGGCTTCTCTGACGAAGCTGCCCTGGTTGCAGGAACTGGGCACCAACGAGGCGGCTGACTGGTTCACCTATCACGGGGTTGTTCCTGCCGAACCATTGACCATAAATCACATGCCGGGGAACCTGATCATGACTGCGGTTCGCCGGGGTGACGGTATCACGTATACCGCCAGAGCTTTTTTCGAGGACGATCTATCATCTGGTCGGATGATTGAATTGTTCTCTGAGCCTCTCTTCGGCGTCTATTACATCCAGACGCAGGCAGAATTTCAGCGCCCCGAGGCTAAGGTGTTCGTCAACTGGCTTAAATCTCAGTCGCAAGTCGTATCGAGACACAACTCTGGAAGCTGAGACGTATCTATTTACCCCTCTGCTCTGTTTGCTCAAGACCGTTGGTTTCGCCGTTTCTTAAGGCTGCTTTGTGGAGGAGCCAGCTGCGATCAGAGCCGCCATCCCTCCATCGATGAACTGCACGTTTTGAAAACCCATCGCAGTCAATACATTTGCCGCTGCCGCGCCTCGGTAACTAGGAGCGCCGCCACAGGTGGTGAAAATTCGCCTTCCACGATCCTGTAACTCTTGAGATCTGTATTCACTTTCAAGGTCTGCCATCCAAGCGACGGCGCGACCAGGAGCCGGAATTGCTCTCGGGCTGAGACCCGTGGCCGCCATTTCAGCACTATCCCTCACGTCCACCACAAGTGCGTTGGGGTCTTCGATCAGTACTGCCAGCGCGTCAGTTGCTGAAATTGGATTTGCTTTGGATATTTCCTGAGCTTCCATTTGTGCGAATGTTAAGACCATGTTGCCCCCCGACTGCAAATCCTACGCGATGCTACCATGCGGCTGATTTACCGCAAAACGGCATCCAAGCGATGATTGCCGGTCTTGTGGTCGCCCAGACGGTTGCCATCAACGAAGTTAAACAATTCCCGATCAACGGCAGAAGCGGGCCTCGCAAATGCCCCAGCCATTGCTGTTGATCCGAGATTACTCGGCGGCCAACGCCTTCTGCCTGCAATAACACGACGCCTTTATCGGCACCTCGGCGCGGGCAGCGGCCTTGTCCAATTGTAGCTTAATGTGGGCGGCTTCGACCGTTTCACCGCGCCGGGTGAGACATTCGTGCAAACCATGCAGGCTCCAGACGTTGCCCGGATGCTGACAGGCCCGGCTAAGCGTTGCATCCAGGCCAAGGTCTGCACGGTAAACAGCTTCGGCTTCCTCCATCTGGCCCTGTTCAAGAAGAAGAGCACCCAGCGCATGACGGGTGGGTTGCATCCAGCCCCAGGGCTCGTCGTATGGCAAGTTATCGTCGATCTCCACTGACTTTCGCAGGTGATCAAAGGCCGTTTCGTGCTCTCCTGTGTGATAGGCCAACTCACCCAGCATCATTTGCTCAGCGACCTTCAGAATGTCCCGACATGTGTTGTTGAACAGCATTCGGGTCTCAGGAACTCTGGCCAGAGCATCATAGAACTTGGCTTTTTCACTCTCGGCTTCAGCGACCCTGTGTAGGTTGGCCAAGGCAACCGTCCTTGCATACCGCATCATGGCGATAGTGACGCTGTAGAGCTCCGAATCTTCAGGTAAATCCTGATCAAGGATAGCCTGCCAGCGTCCAAACCTGATCAATACATGTTGTTTCATAGGAATGAACGCCTCGAACCAATCAGCCATTGGTCGAAGTGTCTCTGAAGGTAAAGTTTCGACAAGCTCATCGGCAGCTTCCAGTGCCGCCGTTGGCTGCCCTAAAAACATCGCTCCGTAGATTTTGAAGTGGTAGTTGTGACACCTGTAAACGGAATAGAAGTTGTCAGGACCTTCGCGTTCCAGGAACTTTCGATCTGACAAGATGGCTTTGTGATTACGCAACACAACGTTCATGTAATCTCCACACAAGACGTCAATATGGGTGGGCATGTGAAGCAAGTGCCCGGCTTCAGGCACCAACGTGCTGAGCACATCACCATGGCGAAGGGCTCGCTCAGGATTTGGCGACATTTCCATCAGGTGAATGTACATGTGCAGGAGCCCTGCGTGCTCCCATGCTCTGGGGAGTGTATCAAATGCAGTTTCGAGGACTGCTATGGCTTCAAGTGTATCGGCTCCATCCGCTGGTTTCCCAGTCGGCAAGTCCCAAAGCTGCCAAGGGGTCCGATTCATGAGTGCCTCGGCTAGGAGGGCGCAAACGTCGAGATCCTGTTTGAATTCAGCATGCAGCTTTCGCATCGCGTCAGCGAAGGCATCATTCCACGGGCTGAAATCCTCAATATCCGATGAGGATGGATAACGAGCCGGAATGGCTTCGATGAGCGCGCGTTCAACAGGCGTCAGTTTGTCCTTTAACGACGCAGCAGCCTCGATTGACGCTTTTGCCAAGGCGATACAGTCAGGCTTCTCGTCTTCTTCGAATGTTTCCCAGGGCTTGTTGTAGTTCGGCCCAATGCAATACGCGATGCCCCAATGCGCCATTGCGCAATTTGGATCCGCAGCCACGGCATTCTGAAAGCATACAATCGCTTCTTCGTGGTTGTACGCATAAGTCCAAGCCAAACCACGATCAAACCAAAGCTGGGCTTCGTCCGACGAGGTTGTGATCTTTCGGCTGTAGCTACCGAGATCATAGTATTCCATCACAATAACCCCCTAATTAAAGGTAGGAGGTTACCACAATGGGCTGTTTCTCGATACTGGCGACATCAAAGCCGACCCAAGGCATAGACCCGACTTATATGAGCCCCATTTGATCGAAGCATTCTTCTTGGCGACTGATCAACTTATCGGCTACGTGCGTGACGCACCGTCCAATCCATCCACAGTAGCCCACCGACAAGACCACAAACACCGCTCGCACACCTAAGACGGGCTTTTGAGAAAGCTGATGTCGGCAGTCAGGTTGGTCTTTTCCGCCAACCAACACTTTTGGGGCCTGGTAACGTCGTGCGACAGCTTCTGTTCTAACTGGCGTTGAAAACGTGTAATTTGAGCTCATTGCGGGCGTCATAAATACGGGCACCCTACCCTTCTAGAGTGGCAACTGCATGGTCGTGAGAGGTATGCGGTCGATGCATGTTGAGGATACGTCGAGCTTCATTCGATTGTCCCGATATTGCCAGCGCATGCGCCAATGAAAACTCAATAATGTCGCGTTGCGCCCGGCTACCACCAAGGCGTTCGTGCTCAGACATGACACTTACGAATTTCTCAATCGCTTCGTCCGCATTTCCATCCGCCAAGGCACGGAATGCGCCTGCTACCGAAGCAACGGTGGGGCCTGCGGGTCCCTTTGCGCCGTCAATGGTTGCTTCCAGACGCTCTCTGTTTCCAGCCATCGCATGCGCAAGAGCAGCGTGAACATCCGCAAAAGCCAAGCCAGGTGAAGGAAAGAACTGAACAGCATAGTCGCTGAGTTGTTGCCAACGCTCCTGAGGAATTTGCTCGCCAGCCAAAAAGGCGCGGTGAACAATTGCCACACTATCAGTCAAAACGTTAAGTGGCGGCGCAGGAGGTCGGTCGGGGGAAACATAATCATCGAACAGCTTCCACATACCTGCCACATCGCCGCTCTCAAGCGCCCACAGAGCGACGTGCCAGCTGAGATGGCAGTGCAGATACGCTGTTAAGGGATAGTCTTGCCAGAACTCGCGAAGATAAGCGTAGCCAGCGTCCGTCTCCCCGTTCTCATAGTAGAGATGGGCCCTGACATGTGCACTGTGTGCGCTGTCTGGCTTCAACTCAAGTGCGCGCTCAATGTTTTCCGCGGCCGGGCCGATCTGTCCGGCCTCCATCTGGGCAAATGCATGCTGGCAGAGAAACCACCAGTCGTCGCCATAGTGTGGCTTCAACATGGTTGTGTAAGCAAGCTGCTCCGCCTCGCGACCAGCCCGACCTGAAAACCCTATTAAGCCAAATACGCTGGTACATGTCTGAGCAAGCAAAATATCTCGCGGATGGTCTGCGACGTGATCTCGGATGCGCCTGTAGGCCTGCGGTGCACGCCCCTCAATGAGATCGCTGATAATGTCGATCTGGGCGGCTTCGCGCGGGCTGACGCCATGCGAAAGTTTTTTTGCGACGGCTATTTCACGCTTTGCATCTTGTCCACGCCCGACAGTAACAAGGTAGCGCGCAAGCCCAACATGCGGCATAGCAAAACCATCATCTGCCCGCATTGCTGATCGGTAGGCTTCTTCAACACCATCAAAAGCACCCAGGAAACGGTCGATGCCTTCAACGTACGCGTCTCGCGCAGTTTGTGATGTGGTCGTTAGCGGGCTTCCGTATCGATCTTCAAGCATCCAAACCTTCCACTATCTGTACCAAACCTGTCCGTCAGTTAGCTATATGAGCATGCCTAGCCATAAACGAGTCAAAGGAAATCGACGGTACGAGGCGCCATGATTTCAGCATCCGTTTCTTTCAGAAGTCTCATGAAATCATCTAAAAGCCGTTCAAACCATAGTTGCTTCATCAAATATCGATTTTCCAAAATTGGACTCCGAAACCAAATTTGGGGATTATTGCATACGGCTCGACCCGCGTCCGTTTAGAGGAGAACGTAGGTATGACTACCCAAACCCGCCCGCTCATTGATACGGCTTGGTTGGCAGATAACCTGACTGACCCGAAACTACGCATCATTGATGTTCGCTGGAAGTTTAGGGAGGAAAACGGCAAGGGCGTGGCCTATGATGATAGGAGCGAATTCCAAGCCGAGCACATTCCTGGCGCAGTGTATGTTGGCATGTCGACAGAGCTTGCAGACAGCACTCAGAACACTCCCGATATGATGCTCGGGCCAGAGGATTTTGGGGAAAAGATGCGAGAGTTGGGTGTTTCCAACGACAGTCATGTCGTGGTCTACGATGACTCCGGGCTTCCGTTGGCGTCTGCGCGTCTTTGGTGGGCACTTTCGCACTATGGCCATAACAACGTGCGGGTCTTGGACGGCGGCTTGCAGCAATGGAAACTCGAAGGTCGGACCACTGAAACTGGCGATCTAGCCGTTGAGCATGGTGACTTTGAACCAACAGTGCAGAGCAATTGGATTGCCCGCAAAGCTGATGTCTTGGATGCGATGGGTAAGCCCGGAGTCAGAATTGTGGACTTTCTACCAAACGACCTCTTCCGAGGCGACGGAGTTCACACATGGGGAGGTCGCTCGGGACATATCCCCAGTGCGGTCAACATACCGGCGATATCGAACATCGATCCGGACTTGGCACACACACCCATATCCGAACGTGCAGCTAAACTAAAGGAACGTGGGTCATTCAAGTTGGCGGATCATTCCAAGCTCCTCAAGCACTATCAGGACAAGGGAATTCAAACTGACGATGAGGTCATCGCCTATTGCGGCCGTGGCATAGCTGCTTCTTGTGGGCTCCTTGCGCTGCGCCAAATGGGGTTTGAAAAGTCCCGCCTGTATGATGGTTCATGGGCTGAGTGGAGCGCCGATGAGAGCCTGCCGGTTGAAACATCGTGAGACTACGATTTTGGGTCACTGAGGGTGGTCCGTTTTTGACGCGTTGCTAGGAGGATTTTTTGATGACGGACAATTTTCGGCTGACCAAAGAAGCTGCGCAGAAGTACAACAACCATAGTGTGCCTGCGATGTTCGGCCCATTGGCTGAAGCAACCATGGAGAAGGTTCAGCTTCGAAGCGGGACTTGTGTCATCGACATTGCATGCGGCACCGGGGCTTTGACGCGAGAGATTGCAAGGAAACTGACGGGCGAAGGGCGGGTGGTTGGCGTAGATCTGAACGAAACCATGATTGAGGTCGCGCAGTCCAATCAGCCGGATTGTCGTCATGTGCTCGAGTGGTATGCAGCAGATGTAACCGAGTTACCTTTCGAAAATGCTACGTTTGACTATGCCTTCATACAACAGGGGCTTCAGTTCTTCCCCGACAAATCCGCCGCTTTGCAGGAAGTTCATAGGATCTTACGCAATGACGGTCAGCTATTTTTGACATGTTGGCGCGCAGTGTCGCCCTTCAATGGAGCGCTTGCAAAAGCTCTCGAACGGCATGTTGGAACAGATGCCGCAGTAAAAGCCAGAGCGCCTTTTTCGTTTCGAGATGGGGACCTCATTTCGAACTTGTTGGTCGATGCAGGCTTCAAGATAGCTCGTTACGAGCCGTTGGTACTAGAGCGAAGATTTATTGATCTTCGTGCGCAAATCATGGCGCTGCCAATCGAAACTGATCTTAGGGATGCAGGTGCTGACGTCACCAAAAAGGTCGTGGAAGAGGTTGCAGACGCTTTGTCTAGATATGACAAAGAAGGCGTATTGCACGTACCGCAAGAAGCGCACCTTTTCGTCGCCGCGGCATAGGTCAACGACCACTGGCTCAGTTCTCAATTACGATCTTTGCCATGGTCGAAAGACAATGCGGCATTAGTGGCGGCCGAGCCTGGCTCCGCGTTGACGGTTGAGTCTGCATCAAACTATACTTTTGCCATGGCTAGCGGAAAATACATCGACGATTTGTCGGTTGGCGAAACCTTCGAAACCGGTGGCGTCACGCTGACCGAGGGAGCGATTATTGACTTCGCACTGGTTCATGACCCGCAGCCCTTCCACGTTAACAAAGTGGCTGCCGCAGAGTCGATGTTCGGCGGTCTCATTGCCAGTGGATTTCAGACAATAGCGCTTACTTTCAGGTTGTTCCGCGACACTGGTGTACTTACCGGAACCAATCTGGGTGGACATGGAATGGACGAGGTACGGTGGCTGGCTCCGGTGTATTCCGGTGACACGATCAGCGTGCGCGTCACGGTTGAGGCGATTACACCGTCACGTTCGAAGCCAGACCGGGGAACGGTCAAATTCCGATACCAGACATTTAACCAGAACGATGTTGAAGTTCTTAACCTGGTTATGCACCACGTGATGGCATATCGGAGTTAAGGCAGTTTGCAGCGACTTGGGCGCGGCAATCAATTTGAACTTCCATTGTCATCTTCAAGAGTATCCTTGGGCTCGCTACATAAGGCTTCTATTCGCAATTGCGGTCGTGGCGTACATGCAAACTAGCTTGTTCGCATGTTCTCAATCCTTTTTGCCTAAATAACTACTTGTAGATTGCCGCATAGCGAGGTGCGAAGAACTTAACGAAGGCTCTAACCTCTGGCCGGCGATAAGCTTCCGGCGAAATGAGCATTAGGTGCGGCACCGCAAGTTCGGGGATTTCGTCGAAACATCGGACAAAAGACATGTCTGTTTCCACCAGCTTGACATTGCTGATCCCAAGGCCTTGCCCTGACCTGATCGCCGCATGCATTAGCTCCAGTTCAGTGAAAGACATGACGATCTGGTCCGGCTCCACGTGATTGGTCAACCATTCGTGGAATACATTGGGCACATCGTCCCGCTGAAAGGTAACAAATTGATGCCCGGCCAGATCATTCGTTGACCCCGGTAAGCCAAATTTGTCCGCGTAGTTTCTGCTGCCGAACAAAGACCAGCGGGCCGTGCTGATCTTACGACAGATCAGGTCAGGATCGGGATCGGTTCTTGCAAGGCGCAAAGCAATGTCGGCCTCGCCCGCCATCAGGTCCAGCGCCCGAACGCTGGACAAAAACTCGAATGCGACATCCTGATTGACGGCGGAAAACTCGTTTACGATTTCGATCATGCGTGCGGAGAAATTTGCCGAATAAGCGGTGATACGGATGGGTTGTGTCGACGTCAATTCCTTCGCGCAATCGGCGAATTCAAGGACTGAAGCCTCGATTGCTTCGGCGAGGGGAACAAGGCGAAGGGCTTCTGGGGTCGGTTTGAACCCGTGCGTACCGCGCTCAAAAAGCGTCAAGCCTGTTTCTCTTTCGAGAACATCAATGCGTCGGGCAACCGTTGGTTGGGAAACCTTTAGCTTTCCAGAGGCCGCAAGCGTCGACCCTTCTCTGAAGACAGAGAGGAACACACGAATATCCGACCAATTTCGGAACCCGTTCTTCATTTTTGTAGAACAGCACAATTTTGTGCCGGATACCAGAAAAACAGGTGAACAGTTACTATTGTTGCGACAGCGCAAGCAACTCGGAAAGGACCATGAGATGGCTTCCCATACAATGTCACCCAGCATCTGGACCGTATTTGGTGGACTGTTCGGTAGGACCAAGAGAGGCTTCCCTAAAAACCAGAAATCGCGGCTTACGGACAATTATCTTCACTCGGAACGCGACTATATAAAAGAGGTGATCTGGAATAATCCGGACGCGTTTTCGAGTGAGCTGGACGTTCAGAACATGATGAGTCTGTATCCAGAAAGGTTCTGAAAACACTTGGTGACAATCGGCCGAACAGGGCGATTAGATCACGCCAAATACAGCTGCAAGCTGGAATTGACAGCCACGCACCTGTGTTGTCGCCATTGAATAAGTACCAATACGAGACTTTCTGTCATCACGCCTATCGCTGCGGTCGTTCGAACGTCTGATCAATGCCTGCACGTCTGGCACTTCCTTGGGACTTCACCGACGACAATTAAGTATGGACAAAAGATTTGCAGCACCTGTTGGGGCGCCTGTGACACCAATGGGGGTCTCTTGAACCGCGACTTTCATGAAGCCCGCGAAAGAACCTAGGCCGATTCACTTAGCTCAATCACCCCTTTTTGCGCACCACGACAACAAATTGGGTCATCGAAAAGAAGAAGCGTCCAGTCCTTGCAAGGCTGAGCTGCTCATCAAACCACGATTGCGCAACTGCGGGATCAACATGGTCATTTGCGACAGTGTATTGCTTCATGAGGTGCATCATCATGATTGCGAGGCCATCTGGCTTTAGCTGGTGATCTGTCATTGTGAACGACAAGACATCTTCCACACGGTCGCCGCGAGCCTTTATCAGCGCGGGCAGTCTTTCCGGGACGGAACCACTCACAAAGTGCTGGTTCCAGGATGTCAGCATCTTTTGCATTCTGTCGGGCTCATCGCTGAACCAGATCAAGCTGCCAAAGTGTAGATCGCTGATGACGAGGCGCCCGCCGGGTTTGACGCACCGCAGCGTGTCAGCCAACGCACCGTCTACGTCTTCGATGTACTCAAAGACCTGTACCGAGACGGCCTTGTCAGCACTCTCATCCTCAATGGGCAAGCTATTTGCGGCACCAGCACGAAACTCCACGTTTGCGTAGTCGCTGCACCGTTCTCTAGCAGCTGCCGTCATGTCAGCGCTTGGGTCGATCCCGATGACATAGCCATCCGAGCCAACTGCCCGGGCCAACTCAACTGTTAACATCCCGTTGCCACAACCGATGTCCAAAATAGTTTCACCAGGAGCCGGGCACAGCGCATCAAATGAAGCCTGTCTTCGCCGCGTCAGTTCTGCGCCTTGATAGGCGATTTCAAGTAATTTCGTTGTTTCAGCGTCAAATTTAAGCAACTCTCCACCCTTACAAAGCCCACATGCCCCCAAAACCTTATCAGAAATTGAGTTATCTACGAAAAGCAGGATGGATCGTTGAGGCTTGAACATGGATCCACCAACAATAAATGAATGCGCCGACTTGATCCGACGAATGATTTAACCCCGAGAGCGAAGGACGCATCTGCCGCTCTATCGGACCAGCTTTTCGTGGCGCTTCGAACGTTAGAACAAAATCAATTCAAGAGATGTCGAGGCCGTTCTCTCGTCCGAAATCGGTATAGAAGCTGTCACTGCGGCATCGGTTTAAAGTGGCTTCGTCCGCTTCTCTTGGGTCGGTGCCAGGGCTTTGGACACCTGTTCCTTCTATGAAGCGGTTCACGAGATTAAAGACACCGCAAACTTGGATAGCATCGAACAGCGCACTCTCCGACCAGCCTGCCGCGTAGACTGCTCTAGCGTCGGCTTCTGTCATTCGGGATGGCGAGACAGTGAGCTTTTCAATGTATGCCAGCAACGGTTTGAGGTGATCCTCGACGGGCGCCGTATCGCGGTCTTCCATCAGTGCCTCGATTGTCTCGACTTCAATACCGTAGGCTTTGGCGAAAACGATGTGCGCCCCATGGCAATACGCACAAGCATTCAATCCCGAGACATAGGCCGCAATGAGTTCACGTTCAGCAACCGAGAGGTCGCTCTCGCCCCTCATCACAAGGCTTTCGTACGCACAAAGCGGAGAGAGTTTATCTGGAAAGGCTTGATAGACACTTCCAAGTGTCGCGTTCTCCGGCAGAGATGGAAACAGGCGTTTCATTTAATTCTCTTTCAATCTTGCTATGGATTACGTTTTCTCAAAGTGAGGAACCAACGTTGTTTACGCAACCTTAAAGCAATTTCGGGTTCCGCTCAGAGATTCCGTTGGGATACTGCGAACGGTAAGTTTGCCAGACGACACCCCCAACTTGTTGCTGCTTGGTTAAAGGCAATTTCATTTGAGCCGTTCTCGTAAATTTGCAAAGTCAGCATTCTGCGCATTGATGTCATTGGGGCTTCGCGCAGCATCGGTCTATGTGGGCTCAATACCGTGATTTGCTGCATACTGAGCGTATGGCCGCTTTTAACAGGGATCATTTGCCGCTGAGCCTATTGTCGCGGCTTATGTCAAATCTGGAGAAGTTCGTTGGATGAGGCCAAAGTCAGCAATTCTTATACGTGAGATTAATTTCGACCTGCGATGGTTGCACGGTTTTCTACATGAGGATTTGACATGAAAAAACTTGCAACCATTGACCTGCCCAGGACAAACGCAAACGCTTTTGAAGTGCTGGCGCGCTGCCAGTCCGCAGCCGAAAGAGCCGGAGCAGAACAAGCCAGAATTCAGGGCTTCCTTGAGGACGCCGTCCAAGGTGATTATGAGCACTTGTTGCGTGTGGTGAAAACCCACTTTGAGGTCTCTAGCGCCCGGACTTGATTAGTGAGGGCCTGGCATGCCGACAGGCCACTAGCTCAAAATACTCTCAGTCACCAGTTAGGTTTCCGATTGGCTAGCGATTGTTAGCTCCAGCTACTATTGATCGCCTCTCTAGTCATCAATTCTCGTGAGATTTCTGGGTACACTTCCAATCTCGCACTAACAAAGAACAAGGCGCCGGTGACCAAAAATCCGGCGCCTTTTTTCCTGCAAAACCGAAGAATTACGAGTTGTGGGCGCTAATGACCTTGTGTATGGGCGCTAAAATCGCCGAAATGGGTTCGTATTGCCTTGCGGTTCACCACAGCGATTGTCTGCGATCTGCGTCAGCCACACTTAGAATGACCGCAGCTTCGGCAGGTCATGCAGCCCTCGATCATCGCCATATCGAACTGACCACAGGATGGGCAGGCTTTGCCGCGGGGTGCGTCCATATTGACCACCTGCGCCTGCGGGTCGGATTTCAGACCCATTCCTTCGCCTTCAAGAAAGCCGATATTGACCATATGCTGCTCGATCACGCCGCCAATCGCGGCCAGGATCGATGGGATGTATTTCCCCTGCACCCAGGCCCCGCCACGCGGATCGAACACGGCCTTTAGTTCTTCGACGACAAAGGACACATCCCCGCCCCGTCGAAATACGGCAGAAATCATGCGGGTCAGCGCCAGCGTCCAGGCGTAGTGCTCCATGTTCTTTGAATTGATGAACACCTCGAACGGACGACGGCGGCCACCAATGACGATATCGTTGATGGTCAGATAAATGGCGTGTTCGCTGTCGGGCCATTTCAACTTATAGGTCGACCCCTCCAGCGATTGCGGACGGTCCAGCGGTTCGGACATATAGACAACCTCACCGCCATCCACCTGATGCGGGGCATCCGCGCTTTCGCCGGGGGCTTTGTCGGCGCTTTCGGACACTGTCAGGACCGAGCCGGTCACGTCATTCGGGCGATAGGTCGTGCAGCCTTTGCAGCCCTGATCCCAGGCCTGCATGTAAACGTCTTTGAAGGCGTCAAAGCTGATATCTTCGGGGCAGTTGATCGTCTTGGAAATCGAACTGTCGATCCATTTCTGCGCGGCGGCCTGCATCTTGACGTGATCAGACGGGGAAAGCGTCTGCGCGTTCACGAAATAGTCGGGCAAGGCGACTTCGCCGAACTTGTCGCGCCACATCTGCACGGCATAGTCCACCACCTCTTCCTCGGTGCGCGAGCCGTCCTTCTGCAGCACCTTGCGCGTGTAGGCGTAGGCAAAGACCGGCTCGATCCCCGACGACACGTTCCCTGCATAGAGCGAAATCGTCCCAGTCGGCGCGATCGAGGTCAGCAGGGCGTTGCGGATACCGTGTTCGCGGATCGCGTCACGCACGTCATCATCCATTTGCTGCATGTTGCCGCTGGCCAGGTATTTCTCGGCGTCAAACAGCGGGAAAGCACCCTTCTCCTTCGCTAAATCGACCGAGGCCAGATAGGCGGCGCGGGCGATCGCGTGCAACCAGCGTTCGGTTTGACGCGCCGCTTCGTCGGACCCATAGCGCAGGCCCAACATCAAAAGCGCATCCGCCAGACCCGTCACACCCAAGCCAATCCGGCGCTTATCTTGTGCTTCGGCTTCCTGCTCGGCCAGCGGGAATTTCGACGCGTCTACAACATTATCCATCATACGCACTGCGGTCGCGACCAACTCTTGCAACGCGGCCTCATCCAGACGCGCCGCGTCCTCGAACGGATCTGTCACCAACCGCGCCAAGTTGATCGAGCCCAGAAGGCACGCGCCATAGGGTGGCAATGGCTGCTCGCCGCAGGGGTTGGTCGCGGCGATGGTTTCCACATAGCTCAGGTTGTTGGCTTTGTTGATCCGATCGATGAAGATCACGCCGGGCTCGGCGTAATCATAAGTGGCCTGCATGATCTTGTTCCACAGATCGCGCGCCTGCACCGTGTGATAGATTTTGCCGTCGAACACCAGTTCCCATGGGCCGTCGGCCTTAACCGCTTCCATGAACGGGTCCGTGACCAGCACCGACATGTTGAACATGCGCAGGCGGGCCGGGTCAGATTTCGCGGTGATGAATTGTTCGATATCAGGGTGATCACAACGCATGGTCGCCATCATCGCCCCGCGGCGCGAGCCCGCGGACATGATCGTCCGGCACATCGCGTCCCACACATCCATGAAGCTCAGCGGGCCAGAGGCATCCGCCGCCACGCCTTTCACATCGGCCCCACGCGGACGGATGGTCGAGAAATCATACCCGATCCCGCCACCCTGCTGCATGGTCAGCGCGGCTTCTTTCAGCATGTCGAAGATACCGCCCATGCTGTCGGGCACGGTGCCCATGACGAAACAGTTGAACAGGGTCACCTGACGCGCCGTACCTGCACCCGCAGTGATGCGACCAGCGGGCAGATATTTGAAATCTTCCAACGCCTCATAGAACTTATCTTCCCAATGGGCCGCGTCATCCTCGACCCGCGCCAGATCACGGGCGATGCGCCGCCAACTGTCCTCGACCGTCTGGTCGATGGGCGTGCCATCCGCTTCTTTAAAGCGGTATTTCATGTCCCAGATCTGCTCGGCGATGGGGGCGGCAAAGCGGCTCATTGGTGATTCCCTGTTCTGAAAGAGGTATCCAGACTACTCCAATTCACATCCAAACCACAACACCTTGATGACGTCGCATTGCGAGCTACAATATAGAGGTGGGCCTTGGGACGACTCTGTGGGAAAGCTGTGGATAAGTACGTAAACCTCATCAAACTGTCCGTCGGATCGGAAAGCGTTGATACGCTGATGGCGTGGCAGGACAGTCGCAGACCGCTTTACGAGGACGGCTGCCCGCGCCATGTCACCCGCATGTGGCCCAAGCGCGAGTCCGAGATTCTGAATGGCGGATCAATCTATTGGGTGATCAAGGGCGTAATCCAATGCCGTCAGCGCATCCTGCGTCTGGATGAGGTGCGCGGCGAAGACGGCATTCGCCGCTGCGCTATCGTGCTGGACCCACAGGTCCATCGCACCCAGACCGCGCTCAAACGCCCATTCCAAGGCTGGCGCTATCTCAAACCCGAGGACACCCCCGCCGACCTGCCGGAAGGGCGGGAACAGGACGATGCCTTGCCCGACGATCTGAATCGCGCGCTTGCCGAGATCGGCGTGCTTTAACGCAGGCGATCCAGCAATGCGTTCAGAGTGGCCTTTGTCTCGGGGTCACATTTCGCCACCCGACTGCGCCACAGGGTCGCCTGCGATTGCAGGATCAGCCCGTCGGTCAGGATTTTGAGGTGGTTCGCCCGCAGCGTCTCGCCGGTAGATGTGATATCGGCAATCGCCTCGGCGGTCTCATTCATCACCGTGCCCTCGGTCGCGCCCTGGCTATCGACCAGAGTGTAATCGGCAACTCCCGCATCGGTCAGAAACTCGCGCACCAACCGGTGGTATTTAGTGGCAATCCGCAGCCGATGCCCGTGGGTCTTGCGAAACGCCGCTGCCGCCGCGTCCAGATCATCCAGCGTGTCTACATCAACCCAGCAAGCAGGTGTCGCGATGATCAGGTCGGCCTTACCGAACCCAAGCTGCGAGATCTCCTCGACCTGTTGTTCCCAGCGGGGCAGCTTTTCATGCACCAGATCAATGCCGGTGACACCCAGATGAATGCGCCCGGCGGCCAGTTCGCGCGGGATTTCCCCAGCAGACAGCAGGATCAGAGAGACCCCGTCGATGCCCTCGACCTTACCCGCATATTCCCGGTCCGATCCGCTGCGCGACAGAGTGATGCCGCGCTTTTCGAACCAACCAAAGGTCTTGTCCATCAAACGGCCTTTCGAGGGCACGCCCAGTTTCAGGCTCATCGCGTGTCCTCCTCGATCTCCAGCATCAGGTCGGGGCGGATGACACCGCCCACCGCCGGAATTTCGGCCCCGTTCCCCAACTGCCGCGTCAGCGCGTCATAGCGCCCGCCAGTGGCGATGGGGGGTAGATCGGGGCGACCCTCAGCGTAGAAGCCAAAGACAAACCCGTCATAATATTCCATCGAGGTGCGGCCATAAGCGGCCTCGAAATCCAGACCTTCCACATCCACGCCACGCGCCTGTAGCGAGGCAATCCGCGCCTCAAGCCGGTCCAGCGCCGGAGTGATCTGCGGCAGATCCACCGCCACGTCGCGCAGCTGTTCCAACGCAAAGGGCATGGTCTCACGCACGTTCAGCAGGGTTTCCAGCCCAACCAGTTCGTTGTCGGAGATAGGCGGTGTGTCGCGATCTTCGCGCAAGGCAGCGATCCGCGCTTCGATCTCGGAGGCACGGCGCTTGCCGATCATCGGGATGTCCGTATCCAGCGGATTTTCTGCATCCAACAGGCTGTCGCGCCCTTCAGGTCCCGGTTTGCGACCGGCAAAGCGGTCCAGCAGCACCCGGAATCGACGAGGCCGCCACAAGTGCCGCATCAGCGCCGCCTTGCGCCGGTCAGTGGTCTTCAACCCCGCAACTGCGGCCGTTAGAATACCGATATCCCCAGTCGCAGCCCGCAGAGGCAGCCCCCGCAATTGCAACGCGAACAGTGAAAACACCTCGGCATCCGCGCCTGCGGGATCATTGCGGTCGAACACCTCGTACCCGACCTGAATATATTCATTCGAGCGGTCCGGATCATGCTCCTGACGGCGGAACACCTCGCCAGAATAGGTATAACGCGCGGGTTCCGCCCCGTCGGACATATGCATCTGCACCACGGGCAGGGTAAAATCCGGGCGCAGCATCTGCTCGCCCCGCAGCGCGTCCGAAGTCACGTAGGCGCGCGCGCGGATATCCTCGCCATAAAGGTCCAGCAGCGTGTCGGCCGGTTGCAGCAGCGGAGGGTCCACGATCTGCGCGCCTGCGGCCTCGAACCTCACGCGCATCATGGCAGCGCGGGCTTGTATCTGGGAACGGTTCGGCATGCGTCAGTCCTGACTGTCCAGAATTTCACGCACCTTGGCGACCAGCTCGCCACGCGGCACTTCGAACTGGCTGGGGCGCTCTTTCCATTCCTCCAGCGTGGCGCTTTCGGCGATCTTGGCCCCAAGGATCAGGTCTTTGATCTGCACGATCCCATTTGCTTTTTCATCGCCACCTTCGATCACCGCGATTGGCGAGTTCCGCTTGTCCGCATATTTCAGCTGATTGCCAAAGTTCTTGGGATTGCCCAGATAAACCTCGGCCCGGATGCCTGCATTGCGCAGCTCGGCCACCATCGCCTGATAATCGGCCATGCGGTCGCGGTCCATCACGGTGACAACGACGGGGCCGGTGGCTTGCGCCGCGATCCGGCCCTTTTCGCGCAGGGCGGCCAGCAGCCGGTCGACACCAATGGACACGCCGGTCGCAGGCACTTCCTGACCGGTAAACCGTTTGACCAGATCGTCATAGCGACCGCCGCCCGAAACCGATCCGAACTGCCGCTTGCGGCCTTTCTCGTCGAAAATCTCAAAGGTCAGTTCAGCCTCATAAACCGGTCCAGTATAGTATCCGAGGCCTCGCACAACCGACGGATCAATCTCAATCCGGTCCGCGCCATAGCCGCCCGCATCCAGCAGCGACCCGATCTGTTCCAATTCGGCAATCCCATCCACCCCGATCTTGCTGTCGCCCACGGCAGCACGCAGGTTGGCCAGTGTTCCTGCGGTATCCGCAGCCTTCGAGGTCAGGAAGGCAATTACCGGCTCGGCCTGATCGTCGCTCAACCCCACACCGTCGATAAACGCGCCCGAGGCATCCAGTCGGCCCTTGGTCAGCAGCTCGCGCACACCGGCCTCACCTACTTTGTCGAACTTGTCGATGGTGCGCAGAACATTGTCGCGGGCAGCTACGTCTTCGCCCAGCCCCATCGCCTCAAGCACTCCGTTCAGGACCTTGCGGTTATTCACCCGCACCAGATAGTCGCCGCGCGGAATGCCCACGGTCTCCAACGTGTCCGACAGCATGGCACAAATCTCGGCATCTGCCGCCATCGAGGCCGTGCCCACCGTATCCGCATCGCATTGATAAAACTGACGATACCGCCCCGGCCCCGGCTTTTCATTGCGCCAGACCGGACCCATCGCATAGCGACGATAGGGCGTCGGCAGATCATTGCGGTGCTGCGCATAGACACGGGCCAAAGGCGCGGTCAGGTCATAGCGCAGGGCCATCCAGTCACCGTTGCCGCCGTCGTCAAACTCCTGCCACGCAAATACGCCCTCATTCGGGCGATCCACGTCGGGCAGGAACTTGCCCAGCGCCTCGACGGTTTCCACAGCGCTGCTTTCCAGCGCATCAAACCCGTAGCGATGATAGACATCCGCAATCGTCCGCAGCATCTCGGTGCGCTGCGAGACTTCCTGGCCGAAATAGTCGCGGAACCCTTTCGGCGTGACTGCCTTGGGGCGGGGCTGTTTCTTGGGCTTGGCCATGTGGGGCGTCCTTGCGGTTCATGTTCCGCGCGCGGTCTATCCCATGGCCCGCATCGGGGCAAGGCGCGCTTTCGCTGGTCATGACCCGCCCGTGCCGCTATGACCACGCTCAAAGGAGACCCCCATGCAGCATCTGGAAGAGCAGATCGCCCACCTGACCCGCACGGTCGAAGAGTTGAACACAGTCGTTACAACCCAACAGAGCGAGATCGACCGCCTGACCCGGCGCGTCGAGATGCTGTTGCAGCGCGAGGCTGAACGGGCGCAGGAAGGTTCCGGCGGGGTTGTGTTCGGCGACGAACGCCCACCGCATTATTAAGGGCTGAAACCTTAGCGCTCGTTTCACCGCAAGACCTGCTACGCCGGCGTAGTAATTTTGTCAGCGGTTAGGCAGCAACTGGTGCCAGCATTGTCACCCCCGAGATCGCGGCCCATCCGTGTCCAAGAGAGGATATGGTCGCAAAAAGGCTTTCCAACCGCATGAAGCTAAGCGCATTCAACACAGCTGTGTGGCAGCATCGGGTTGGGCTCAAAACTCCTCGACCGACATCACGCCTTCCAGCGATTTGATCGCACCCTTGATCTGCGGGTTGATCGGGAAACTCTGGCCCAGGTCCATCTCGACCTCGCCCGGCAATCCGGGGGCCATCAACAGCAATTGAATCGGCCCGCGTGCGGCGTTCTTGGCAGCACCTGCAGCATCCTCCAGCACTTTGGCCACAGTGGGCAGCGCCTGTTCCTCATCCACGAATATGCGCAGGCCGGTTGCACCCGCTTCGGCCACGACTGTATCTACCGGACCGACCGAGCGGCCCAGCAGCTTCAACTGGTCGGCCTCCATCGTTGCCTCGGCGGTCAGAACCACCTGCGCGCCGGTTTCCAGATACTCGCGCGATTTCTCCAGCGTTTCCGAAAACAGCGTGACCTCATACGCGCCGCTGGGGTCTGAAAGCTGCGCAAAGGCAAACCGGTTGCCGCGCGCAGATTTCCGTTCCTGCCGACCAGCAACAACACCGGCCATCTTCGCGATGAAGGGCCCCGAGCGCGCCTTTTCCGTCACCTCATCCAGCGTCATTACCTGTTTACGTTTCAGCGCGGGCATATAGTCGTCCAGCGGATGGCCTGACAGGTAAAACCCGATGGCCTTGAATTCCTCGCTCAACCGCTCGGCAGGCAGCCAATCGGGCGTGGGCGACAGGCGCGGTTCCGGCAGGTCGTCACCCGCCTCACCAAAGAGCGACACCTGGTTCGAGTTCTTTTGTTCGTGGATAGCCGCCGAATACTGCACAAGCGGATCAAGGCTTTCGAACACGCGGCGGCGGTTCTTATCCAACTGATCAAACGCACCCGCCCGCGCCATCATCTCCAGCGGGCGTTTACCGACCTTCTTCAGATCAACCCGGCGGGCTAAATCGAACAGGTTCACAAAGGGCTTTTCCGCGCGACCATCGACCACCAGGTTCATCGCCTCAACGCCCACGTTTTTCAAGGCGCCCAGCGCATACACAAGCTCTCCGTTCACCACATCGAAGGTAGCTTGAGATCGGTTCACGCAAGGGGGCACATAGGGCAACTCAAGCCCTTTGCGGACCTCTTCGAAGTAAACGGCTAGTTTGTCGGTCAGGTGGATATCGCAATTCATGACACCCGCCATGAACTCTACCGGGTGGTTCGCCTTCAGCCAGCCGGTCTGGTAGCTGACCACCGCATAAGCCGCAGCGTGGGATTTGTTGAAGCCGTAGTTGGCAAACTTGTCCAACAGGTTCCAGACCTCGGTCGCTTTGGTCTCATCGACATCATTTTCGGCAGCCCCTTTGAGGAACTTGGGCCGCTCAGCATCCATCGCCTCCTGAATCTTCTTACCCATCGCGCGGCGCAACAGGTCTGCGCCGCCAAGGCTGTAACCGGCCATTTCCTGCGCGATCTGCATCACCTGTTCCTGATAGACGATGATGCCCTGCGTCTCGTCCAGGATGTGGTCGATGGACGGGTGCAGCTTGTCCCGCTTACTGAGCCCGTTCTTAACCTCGCAGAACTTGGGAATGTTCTCCATCGGACCGGGACGGTAGAGCGCCACAAGGGCAATAATATCCTCGATACAGTCCGGCTTCATCCGCTTGAGCGCGTCCATCATGCCCGAAGATTCCACCTGGAACACTGCCACGGTCTTGGCCGCAGAATAGAGCTTGTACGTCGCCTCATCATCCAGCGGGATGGCGTTGATCTCGTTCACCGCGCCTTCGGCCGGTTCGTAAAGCTCGGTGCCATCGGGCGCGATATGAAGATCGCGCCCGGATTTGAAGATCAAATCCATCGCGTTCTGAATCACGGTCAGTGTTTTCAGACCCAGAAAGTCGAACTTGACCAGCCCGGCCTGTTCCACCCATTTCATGTTGAACTGAGTCGCGGGCATATCGGACCGAGGGTCCTGATAGATCGGCACCAGCGCATCCAACGGCCGGTCTCCGATCACCACCCCCGCCGCGTGGGTCGAGGCATTCCGCAACAGCCCCTCAACCTGCCGGCCATAGGTCAGAAGCCGGTCCACAACCTCTTCGCTGCGTGCCTCTTCGCGAAGGCGGGGTTCGTCTTTCAGGGCCTTTTCGATGGAGACAGGCTTGACCCCCTCCACCGGGATCATCTTGGACAGGCGGTCCACCTGCCCATATGGCATCTGCAACACCCGCCCAATATCGCGCACGGCGGCCTTCGACAACAGAGCACCAAAGGTGATGATCTGCCCCACCTTGTCACGCCCGTATTTCTGCTGAACGTAACGGATCACCTCTTCCCGACGGTCCATGCAGAAGTCGATATCGAAGTCCGGCATCGAGACCCGCTCGGGGTTCAGGAACCGCTCGAACAGCAGCGAATACCGCAACGGATCTAGGTCTGTGATCGTCAGCGCATAAGCCACCAGCGAGCCCGCACCCGAGCCCCTCCCCGGCCCGACCGGGATGTCGTGATCCTTGGCCCATTGGATAAAGTCCGCGACGATCAGGAAATAACCGGGAAAGCCCATGCCCTCGATGATGCCGAGTTCGAAATCCAGCCGTTCCTGATATTCCTCGGGCGTCACCGCATGCGGGATCACCGCCAGACGTTTCTGCAAGCCTTCATTGGCGATACGCCGCAGCTCGGCGACCTCATCATCGGCAAATTTCGGCAGGATCGGATCGCGGCGATAGGCCATAAAAGCGCAACGGCGCGCAATCTCGACCGTGTTCTCAATCGCCTCGGGCAAGTCGGCAAACAGCGTCACCATTTCCTGCTGCGACTTGAAATAATGCTGCGCGGTCAGGCGGCGGCGACCGTCCTGTTGGTCGACATACGCGCCCTCGGCGATACAGATCAGCGCATCATGCGCCTCATACATGTCGGTGGTCGGGAAATAGACATCATTGGTGGCGACCAGAGGCAGATTCTTGGCGTAGGCCATCTCGACATGCCCACGTTCGGTTAGACGCTCTGCCTCGGGCTGGCCCCCTTCTCCCGGATGGCGCTGCAATTCGATATACAGGCGGTCCGGGAACATCCCAGCCAGGCGATCCACCAGAGCCTCCGCCGACGGACGCTGGCCTTGCTGCAACAGCATCCCCACAGGCCCATCCGGCCCGCCGGTCAGACAGATCAACCCGTCCGAGCGTTCCGCCAACTCCTCCAACGTGACCTGCGGCAACTGCCCGCCCTTGTCCACATAAAGGCAGGAACTCAGCTTCATCAGGTTCTCATACCCCGCCTCGGACTGCGCCAGCAGCACCAGCGGCGCAGGAGCTTTGGGCTTTTCGCCTGGCTGCGGCTGCACATAGGTCAGATCAACCTGACACCCCATGATCGGCTGCACCCCAGCGCCGCTGGCAGTCACGGAAAACTCCAAAGCCGAGAACATAGAATTGGTGTCCGTCACCGCAACAGCGGGCATCTCCATATTCTCGCACAAAGCGGGCAGCTTCTTCAGCCGCACAGCGCCTTCCAGCAGAGAATATTCGGTGTGAACACGTAGGTGAATGAATCGAGGAATACTGCTCATACCCGCTACGCTATCCCAGCCAGCGACGCGGCAAAAGCAGGAACCGCCGCTTTGAGATGCCTAAAAAATCAACACCTATTATTCGGATTTTTCAGAAGGTGCTTCGGCCGCAATTGGACCCGATCTGCAAAAAGCGCTTTATTTACAGACAACTGATGTCTAGACAACGGCGAAAATCGCAGATCGTTCAGGTCCAATGGTGCATCACATAATCAGTTTTTCTTGCCAGATAAGGCGCGCTGTTTCTAACATCTGACGGCAAGCACTCTGCCCGCCCCTTTTTCTACGTCGCATCGAAGAAGGGCACCGAAGGGCGCAACCGGGTAAGGCGACGGGTTTCTCGAATGAACATCACGTTTCTTCTGAACGGAGAGACAGTGGAGCTGGCGGACGTCAATCCGACGGCAACTCTGCTGGACTGGCTGCGCGAGGATCGCGGCCTGACCGGCACTAAGGAAGGCTGCAACGAAGGTGACTGCGGGGCCTGCACCGTCATGGTCACGGATGAAGGTTCCAGCAAAGCACTGAATGCCTGCATCCTATTCCTGCCACAACTACACGGCAAAGCCATCCGCACCATCGAGGGCGCAAACGGCCCCGACCAGCAGGCTCACCCCGTGCAACAGGCCATGATCGACCTACACGGTTCACAATGTGGCTTTTGCACCCCCGGCTTTGTCATGTCGATGGTCGCGGGCCACACCAATGGCGTCACCGACCACGACACCCAGCTTGCGGGTAATCTCTGCCGTTGCACTGGCTACGCCCCCATCATCCGCGCGGCCCAAGCCGCCGAATCCCAGCCAGTCCCAGCATGGGTTAATGACGACCAATCCTTCTCTTGTTCAAAAATACCTCGGGGGGAGGCCGCAGGCCGGGGGGCGGAGCCCCCCTTGCTCCCCACCTCATCCGACGAACTGGCCGCGATCTATGCACAAAATCCCAACGCCACGCTCATCGCGGGCGCAACCGATGTGGGCCTCTGGATCACAAAACAACTGCGCGACCTGGATCCGGTCATCTTCCTGAGCCGCTGCGACGACCTGAAAAACATCGCCATCACCAATGACGAAGTCCACATCGGCGCCATGGTCGACATGAACCGCATGTGCGACACGTTGACAGACCTCCATCCCTCTTACGCCGAGATGATCCGGCGTTATGCCAGCGTTCAGGTCCGCCACGCCGCAACCGTGGGCGGCAATATCGCCAATGGCTCACCGATCGGAGACAACCCGCCCGCCCTGATCGCATTGGGTGCAACCCTGCATCTGCGCAGAGGCGACACTCGCCGTCAGATCCCGTTGGAAGATTTCTTCATCGACTACGGCAAACAAGACCGCGCGCCCGGAGAATTCGTCGAAGCCGTCAGCTTCCCCCGCCAACCGGACCGGCTGAAAACCTACAAACTCAGCAAACGGTTCGATCAGGACATTTCAGCCGTCTGCGGCTGTTTCAACATCACCGTCACGCACGACACCGTCACCCGGGCGCGGATCGCGTTTGGCGGCATGGCGGGCACTCCGAAGCGGGCCACCCATGTCGAGGCCGCATTGATCGGCAAACCCTGGACCGCTGCGACCATTCAGGCCGCGCTGCCCGCCTTTGCTGACGATTACCAACCACTCACGGATATGCGCGCCTCGGCCACCTATCGTCTGGAAACCGCCAAAGCGATGCTGGAGCGGTATTTCCTTGAAGATCAGGGCGAAGTGACCGACGTACTCAAGGTGACGGCATGAGCGTGACCAAACCCCTCCCCCATGACGCAGCCCCGCTGCATGTCGCAGGTGCCGCGCGCTATGTGGATGACATCCCAACGCCCAAGGGCACGCTGCATCTGGCCTTTGGCCTCAGCCCGATTGCCAAGGGCACGATCACCACGATGGACCTGTCGGCAGTAAAAGCCGCTAAGGGTGTGGTGCAAGTGATGACGGCGGATGATCTGCCTTTTGCCAATGATGTCTCGCCCTCGATCCATGATGAGCCGCTGCTGTCGGACGGCACGGTTCATTATATCGGCCAGCCCGTGTTTCTGGTGGTGGCGACCAGCCATCTGGCCGCTCGCAAGGCTGCACGGCTGGGCAAGATTGACTATGCCGAAGACACCCCGATCCTGACCATCGAACAGGCTCTGGCCGCTGACAGCCGGTTCGAGGACGGCCCCCGCATCTATGCCAAGGGCGATGCGGACGTGGCGATCGCGTCGGCCCCCCACGTGATCGAAGGTTCCTTTGAACTCGGCGGGCAGGAACATTTCTATTTGGAAGGCCAGGCCGCTCTGGCCTTGCCGAATGAAGGCGCGGACATGCTGGTCCACAGCTCGACCCAACACCCGACCGAGATTCAGCATAAAGTAGCCGATGCCTTGGGTGTGCCCATGCACGCCGTACGGGTTGAAACTCGCCGCATGGGCGGAGGGTTCGGCGGCAAGGAAAGTCAGGGCAACGCTCTGGCCGTCGCCTGCGCCATCGCCGCCCGCGCCACCGGCAAGGCCTGCAAGATGCGTTATGACCGCGATGATGACATGATCATCACCGGCAAGCGCCACGCCTTCCGCATTGCCTACAAGGCTGGGTTTGATGAGAACGGCCATGTTCAGGGTGTCTCCTTCCACCATTACGTCATCTGTGGCTGGGCGCAGGACCTGTCGCTGCCCGTCGCTGACCGCGCGATGCTGCATTCCGACAATGCCTATCTGCTGCCGAATGCCCGGATTGAAAGCCATCGACTGAAAACCAACACCCAATCCGCCACAGCCTATCGCGGGTTCGGCGGCCCTCAGGGCATGGTCGGGATCGAACGCGTGATGGATCACGCCGCGCACGTGCTTGGGCTGGACCCGGTCGAGCTGCGTCGCCGCAATTACTATGAGCCCGCGCATAACGTGGCCGATCAACCGCTGCATAAAACACCGCTGGGCCACCCCGACCCGCATGAAGACCTGACCAGTCGCGGCGCGGTGGAAACCGGGAACGCCCCCCTTCGTCCCCTACCTGCCGGCGGGAACACCACGCCTTACGGTATGGAGGTCAGCGATTTCGAACTGCACGGCATGACCGCAGCACTTCTGACATCCAGTGACTATGCCGTCCGCAAGACCGCCATTGCTGAATGGAACGCAAAGAACCGGGTGATAAAGAAGGGTATCGCCTTCTCGCCGGTCAAATTCGGGATTTCCTTTACGCTGACCCACCTCAATCAGGCGGGCGCACTGGTGCATGTGTATCAGGATGGCTCGGTCCACCTGAACCATGGCGGGACCGAGATGGGACAGGGCCTGTTCCAAAAGGTCGCGCAAGTGGCCGCATCGCGGTTCGGCATTCCGCTGGAGTTGGTCAAGATCACCGCCACCGACACCGCCAAGGTGCCGAACACCTCGGCTACGGCGGCGTCTTCGGGCAGTGACCTGAACGGGATGGCTGTCAAAGCCGCCTGCGACACGATCCGCGACCGGATGGCGGACTATCTGGCCGAACGGCATCAGGCTGATCCATCGGCGGTCACGTTCGCGGATGGGCACGTCTCGGTCGGCGCAGAACGCTATACCTTCGCCGAAGCCGCCGCGCTGGCCTATCAGGGCCGTATCAGCCTGTCCGCCACGGGGTTCTACAAAACCCCCAAGATCGAATGGGACCGGATCGCAGGCCGGGGCCGACCGTTTTTCTACTTCGCCTATGGCGCGTCCGTCACCGAGGTGGCGGTGGACACGCTGACCGGTGAAAACCGCATCCTGCGTACGGATATCCTTCACGATGCAGGCGCCTCGCTGAACCCGGCGCTGGATATCGGGCAGGTAGAAGGTGGCTATGTCCAGGGCGCGGGCTGGCTGACGACCGAGGAACTGGTCTGGGACGGAAAAGGTAACCTGCGCACGCATGCGCCCTCGACCTACAAAATCCCAGCCTGCTCAGACCGGCCCGATATCTTCAATGTCGCGCTCTGGGATGGCGAGAACCGCGAGGACACGATCTATCGCTCGAAAGCGGTGGGAGAGCCGCCCTTCATGCTGGGTATCTCGGCTTGGCTGGCCCTGTCGAATGCGGTGGCAGCCTGCGGTGACGCTTACCCCGCTTTGGATGCGCCCGCCACTGCCGAAGAGGTCTGGCACGGCGTCCAGCGGATGAAAGGGGGCATCTAATGGGATTTGATCTTGAGGCTTTGAGGGAGGCGGTCAATACCCACGGACGCGTGGTCCG
Source organism: Ruegeria lacuscaerulensis (assembly GCF_013034685.1). Classification (GTDB taxonomy): domain Bacteria; phylum Pseudomonadota; class Alphaproteobacteria; order Rhodobacterales; family Rhodobacteraceae; genus Ruegeria; species Ruegeria lacuscaerulensis_B. The sequence goes on from NZ_WQGO01000012.1 coordinate 32,916, forward strand.
CGTGGTCATCACCGTGATCAAGGGCTCGTCCCCGCGTGAGGTCGGTGCCGCCATGCTGGTCTGGGAAGGCGGACAAAGCGGCACAATCGGTGGCGGCACGTTGGAATATCAGGCTGCGCAGGCGGCAAGGTCGCAGGCCGCGCCGGCGCGGCTGACCCATCACGCGCTGGGTCCTGACATGGGTCAATGCTGTGGCGGCGCGGTTTCGCTGCTCAGTGAAGTCTATGATCACAAAGCGGTAAATGCGCTGAACGATACCGTCATCGCGCGATCTCCGACCGGCGGCGACATGCCGTTGTCGGTCAAACGGCTGCTGGCCGAGGCGCGCGGTCAGGGCATTGCGCCCGAGCCACAACTGCTGGACGGCTGGATGGTCGAGCCGGTTCATCAACCAACCCGCAACTTCTGGATTTGGGGTGCGGGTCATGTCGGGCGGGCGCTGGTCGACGTTTTGGCCCCCCTGCCCGATCTGGCGATCACATGGGTCGATACGGGGCCTGAGCGATTTCCCGACAATATTCCTGCGAGCGTCACACCAGTTCCAGCAGCCAAACCTGCCGAGCTTGTCCGCCACGCCCCGCAGGACGCTGAACATCTTGTGCTGACATATTCGCACAATCTGGACCTTGAGCTGTGCAATCGACTGTTGACGCGTGGTTTTGGGTTTGCTGGCTTGATTGGCTCCGCTACGAAATGGGCGCGATTCCGGTCGCGGCTGGCGGCCCTCGGGCATTCCCCCGAACGGATCAGTCGGATCACTTGCCCAATCGGCGACCCCGCCTTGGGCAAACACCCGCAGATGATCGCCGTCGGCGTCGCCGCGCAGCTTCTGCGCCCTGCCCGACAAATCGAGTTGAAGAAGGACCTGAGCGCGTGACCACTCCACTATTAAGTCTGCAAGGGCTAACCAAGGCTTATCCTGGCGTCGTGGCCAATGATCAGGTGTCCTTCGATATCGGCGAAGGCGAAGTACACGCCCTGCTGGGCGAAAACGGCGCAGGCAAGTCCACACTGGTAAAAATGATCTATGGGCTGGTGAAACCCGATAGCGGCACGATGCTGCTGCGCGGCCAGCCGTTCGCCCCGCCCGAACCGCGCGCGGCCCGCGCCGATGGGATCGCGATGGTGTTCCAGCATTTCTCGTTGTTTGACGCGTTGAACGTGGCCGAGAATATCGCGTTGGGAATGGAGAACCCGCCGCCCATGGGCGATCTGGCCGCACGTATCCGCGAAGTGTCCGAAACCTATGGCCTGCCGCTGGACCCGTATCGCACGGTGGGCGACCTGTCCGCAGGCGAACGCCAGCGGGTCGAGATCATCCGTTGCCTGCTGCAGGACCCCAAACTGCTGATCATGGACGAGCCAACATCGGTTTTGACCCCACAAGAAGTCGATATCTTGTTTGAAACACTGAACAAATTACGCGCCGAAGGTACCTCGATCCTGTATATCTCGCATAAGCTGGAAGAGATCCGCACGCTGTGCGACCACGCGACAATCCTGCGTCTGGGCAAGAACGTGGGCGAGTGTGTTCCCTCTGAGACCTCGGCGCGGGACATGGCCGAGATGATGGTGGGTTCGACCCTGCAAACACCGGAACGGTCAGGGCGGGATTTTGGCGAAGTTGCTCTGGATGTCAGCGGGCTGTCGGTACCGTCTCCGTCGGAATTCGGTACCGCGCTGCGCAATGTTCACATGACCGTCCGCAAGGGCGAGGTTCTGGGCATCGGCGGCGTCGCAGGCAACGGGCAGGATGAATTGCTGGGGGTGCTGTCGGGCGAAATCCCGACTGCGGCCGATGCGATCAAATTCAACGGCCAGCCGATTGGCAAGCTGGGCCCCACCGCGCGGCGCAAGCTCGGTGTGCTGACCGCGCCCGAGGAGCGGCTGGGCCACGCCGCAGCGCCTGATATGAGCCTGACGGAAAACGCCTTGCTGACAGGATCCGTCCGCGAAGGGTTGGAAAATAATGGCTTCCTGAAATGGGCCGAGACCAAAAGCTTTGCCGAGAAAATCATCAGCGCCTTTGACGTCCGCACGCCTGGCCCCGAGAACGCGGCGCGGTCTTTGTCGGGTGGGAACCTGCAGAAATTCGTAATTGGGCGCGAGGTGTTGCAAAACCCCGATGTGCTGGTGGTGAACCAGCCCACATGGGGCGTGGATGCCGCCGCCGCAGCCTCCATCCGGCAGGCCATTCTGGATTTGGCGGCAAAGGGGACAGCGGTGATCTGCATTTCGCAGGATCTGGACGAGTTGATGGAGATCTCCGACAGCTTTGCGGCGCTGAACGAAGGCCGCCTGAGTGCGCCGCGAGAAACCACCGGTCTGACGGTCGATGAGATCGGCCTGATGATGGGCGGTGCTCATGGCATGGAGGTGGCGCATGTGTAAGCCGTGGAACCGTCTCCGGCGGCCGTATTTGGAACGAGAAGAAGACCTGGGGGTTTGAGCAGATGATTGTGTTGGAGAAACGGCCTCAGCCGTCGAAAGCGTGGTCATATGCGACCCCTCTGGTCGCGGTGGTGGCAACGATGGTGTTTGGCGGTTTGCTGTTCGCCCTGCTGGGCAAGAACCCGGTCGAGGCCATCGGCACCATATTCTGGGAGCCCCTGTTCGGAGAGTTCGCATTCTACTACCGCCCGCAATTGCTGGTGAAGGGCGCGCCTTTGGTGTTGATCGCCATCGGTTTGTCGCTGGGGTTTCGGGCAGGGATCTGGAACATTGGGGCCGAGGGTCAGTACATCATGGGCGCCATCTTTGGCGCCGGTGCGGGTTTGGCCTTTTACCCGCTGGAAGCGTTCTACATCTTTCCTATCATGGTGATTGCGGGCGCGTTCGGGGGCTGGCTGTGGGCGATGATCCCGGCCTTTCTGAAGGTACGTTTTGGCACCAATGAAATCCTCGTGTCGCTGATGCTGGTCTATGTGGCCGAACAGATGCTGGCCTCGGTCTCGCTTGGATTGCTGAAGAACCCCGAAGGATTCGGCTTTCCCGGCTCGCGCAACCTGCAGTCCTATGACAGCGCCCACAATGCCGAGCTGATTGCCGGATCGGGGATGCATTGGGGCGTGGTGACGGCGCTGATTGCGGTGATCTTTGCCTATGTTCTGTTGAACCGGCACATGCTGGGCTTTCATATCCGCCTGACGGGCGAGGCCCCGCGTGCAGCTAAATTCGCAGGCGTCAATCCGGCACGGCTGATCCTGTTCTGCCTGGGTCTGTCGGGCATGTTGGCCGGGTTGGCGGGTATGTTCGAGGTGTCCGGCCCTGCCGGTCAGGTCAGCATCGACTTTAACGTGGGCTATGGCTTTACCGCCATCATCGTAGCCTTCCTTGGCCGCCTGCATCCGGTGGGCATTCTGCTGGCCGGCTTCCTGATGGCGCTGACCTATATCGGTGGTGAAATCGCGCAATCCCAACTGGGCTTGCCGGCCGCTGCCATCCAAGTGTTTCAGGGGATGCTTTTGTTCTTCCTGCTGGCCTTTGATCTTCTGACAAACTTCCGCATCCGTGCGGCCCGTAGCGAGGTAGCGTGATATGGACCTTGGTGAAATCAATCCCGTCCTTCTGGTCGCCTCGCTAATGGTGGCCGCAACCCCCCTGCTGCTGGCCGCGATCGGAGAACTGGTCGTTGAAAAAGCAGGTGTTCTGAACCTTGGCGTCGAGGGCATGATGATCGTCGGCGCGATCAGCGGCTTTGCGATCTCGGTCGAGACCGGCTCACCTTGGCTGGGGTTCATCGCATCCGCTATCGGCGGCGCGGTGCTGTCGCTGCTATTCGTTCTGCTGACGCAGGTAGCACTGGCCAATCAGGTGGCCAGCGGCTTGGCTCTGACGCTGTTTGGTCTGGGCTTCAGCGCCCTGTTGGGACAAAGCTATGTGGGGATCAAGCCCCCAAGCATGGGCGACATTCATATCCCGGTGATCGGCGATATTCCGGTGATCGGCCCGATCCTGTTCCAGCATGACCCGATCCTTTATGTAGGCATCGCACTCACGGCCGCCGTCTGGGCCACGCTGAAATACACGCGCGTCGGCCTAATTCTGCGCGCCGTGGGCGAGAACCACGATGCGGCGCATGCGCTTGGCTACAAAGTAATCAAGATCCGCATTATGGCGATCCTGTTCGGCGGGGCCTGTGCCGGGCTGGGCGGAGCCTACATCAGCCTGATCCGCGTGCCGCAATGGACAGAGGGCATGACTGCCGGTGTCGGCTGGATTGCGCTTGCGCTGGTGGTCTTCGCCAGTTGGAAGCCATGGCGCGCCTTGCTGGGTGCCTATTTGTTTGGCGGTATCACCGTGTTGCAGCTGAATTTGCAGGCAGCGGGCGTTGCCATTCCGGTCGAGTATCTGGCAATGTCGCCCTACATCATCACGATCCTTGTGCTTGTGATCCTTTCGGCTGACAAGAGCAGCGCACCTGCCGCATTGGGCCGAACCTTCCATGCCTCGCACTAGGGGCCAACTAAAACCAACTTGGAGAGTAACACATGAAATTCACCACTCTACTGACAAGCGCCGCCGTGGCGCTGGGTCTGGCCACGGGGGCCATGGCCGAAGACAAGACCAAGGTCGGCTTTGTCTATGTCGGCCCCGTCGGCGATGGCGGCTGGACATATGAGCATGACAAGGGCCGTCAGGCGGTCGAAAAGCACTTTGGCGACAAGGTCGAGACCGTGTTCGTTGAATCCGTCCCCGAAGGCCCGGATGCTGAACGTGTGATGACCCAGATGGCGCTGGAAGGCGCAGATCTGATCTTTACCACCTCGTTCGGCTACATGGACCCCACTATCAACGTGGCCAAGAAATTCCCGAACGTGAAGTTCGAACACGCGACCGGATATAAGACCGCTCCTAACGTCTCGGCATATTCGGCACGTTTCTATGAGGGCCGCGCGGTGCAGGGTCACATCGCGGGCAAAATGACCAAGTCGAACATCATCGGCTATATCGGGTCCTACCCAATCCCCGAAGTGATCCGTGGCATCAACTCGGCCTATATCCACGCCAAGAAGGTGAACCCGGATGTCGAATTCAAGATCGTCTGGGCCTACACTTGGTTCGACCCGGCGAAAGAGGCTGACGCCGCCACCGTTCTGATCGAACAGGGCGCCGACGTGATTCTGCAGCACACCGACTCGACCGCCCCGCAAGCGGCCGCGCAAGAGGCAGGTAATGTTGTCACCTTTGGCCAAGCCTCGGACATGAGCGAATACGCACCCTTCCCGCGTGTTTCGTCGATCATCGACAACTGGGCACCTTACTATATCGCCCGCACGCAGGCCGTCATGGATGGCTCGTGGGAGACCGTAAGCACCTGGGACGGCATCAAAGAAGGCATGGTTGAGATCGGTGAGATTTCCGACGCCGTACCTGCCGACGTCAAGGAAGAGGCGCTGGCCTTGAAAGCCGCGATGGCCGCAGGCGAATACCACCCCTTCACCGGCCCGCTGAAGAAGCAGGACGGCAGCGATTGGCTGGCGGATGGCGAAACCGCTGATGACGGTACGCTGGCAGGCATGAACTTCTACGTCGAAGGGCTGGACGGCGAGATCCCGCAGTAAGCCACGCGTAAATAGCATTGGACAAAGCCCGCCTCGTTTGGCGGGCTTTTTTCTTGTCATGCATTCATGGCGCAAACCGCGTAAGATTGCCCAAGGCACGGCTTGCGAGGGACCGCGATGGAGGATTTTCTGGACGGCAAACGACGTGCCGCCATTCTGGCCATGGATGTGCTGGGCTACGCCCATCTGACCGAAACCGATGAGGTCGGAACCCTGCGCGCTGTACGGCATCTGCGGAACACGATCATCTCGCCCGCGCTGGAACAAAATCAGGGACGATTGGTCAAAACGATGGGCGACGGATTTCTGGCCGAATTCCCGGAGCCTGACACCGCGCTGACCGCTGCGATGCGGATTCAGACCGAGGCCGCAGCGCAGGCTCGGCAGCAGCCGCCAGACGCGCGCATCCTGCTGCGCATTGGGGCGCATCTTGGGGATGTGTTCGTTGACGATCAGGACATTCTGGGCGACGGCGTCAATATTGCCGCCCGATTGGAAGGCCTTTGCCACGCCGGGGGGCTGGCCGCCTCGCAGGCATTTGTCGATGCGCTGCCGCAGGGCAAAACAAAAGACCTGACACATGATGGCCAACATCAGCTCAAGAACATTTCGCGCCCTCTGACCGTGTTTCGCTGGCAGGCCGAGGGGACGTCGCCCGCGCTGTCCCAACCCGTAATCCGAACAGGTCCACCGACCCTTGCGGTCTTGCCTTTCCAGAACCACTCCCCCGATCCTGAACATGCCTTTTTCGCCGAAGGGCTGGCCGACGACATCATCTCAGGCCTGCAACAGATGGGCCGGGTGCCGGTTGTCTCGGGCGCGTCCAGCCTGTCCCTGAACCCAGAACTGAGCGTCGAAGACGCCGCACGGGTTTTGGGGGCGCAGTATCTTGTGACTGGAACATTGCGCCGGTCGGGCCCTCGGGTGCGGGTGACGGTGGAATATATCGAGGTAACAACCGGGCTTGCCCTCTGGTCCGAGAAATACGACCGGCCGTTCGAAGATGTGTTCGAGATTCAGGACGACATCACCTTGCGTGTCGTCACCGCATTGGACACCGAGCTAGTCGAGGGAGAGATCGACCGCATTCGCCGTAAACGCCCCGACCATCTGGGGGCGTGGGAAAGGTACCTGCGGGGGATGTCGGGACTTAGAAAGCCGGGGCTGGAAGATTTGCAAGCGGCACAGGTTGAGTTTCAGGCCGCTGTGGCACTGGATGAAGACTATGGTGATGCCTGGGCGGGGCTGGGATGGGCCTATCTCAAGGAATATGGGTTTGGTGCGTCCGAGCGTTCAAAGGACGTGTTGGCCAAGGGAGTGGCCGCTGCGCAAAAAGGGTTGGAACTGGCCAATAAATCTCCGTTTGCGCATTATGTGATGTCGACAGCCTATGTCTGGCAGGGAGAGAAGGCGTTAAGCCTGAAGGAATTGGAATACGCGATCCGCCTAAACCCCTTTTTTACACGCGCTAAACTGGCCTATTTCAACCGGTCCGAACTTGCCGATCCCAGTATCGGCCCACAGGCAGCCGAGGAAATACGCAAGGCTCTGGCCTTGTCTCCGCGGGAACCGGACCGGGGGTTCTATTTCTGGGCAATTGCCCGGATGTATCTGGTTGCGGGTGAAAATATCGAAGCGTTGGACTGGGCAGATCGTGCCGTCAATGTGCGCCCCAACGATCCCAACATGCTGTATCGCCGCGCCATCTGCCTTGCTGCCTTGGACCGCGTGGATGAAGCACAGGAGGCTCTGGCCGCCTGCGAAGGCCTGTCCGAGGGCTATGTCGACCGGATGCGGGACTGGCGGCCCTACGACGACGCCCGTAACGACAAGGTTTTTGCGGGGCTGCACCGCAACGGTCTGGCCGTATAACGTGCACCCGGCCAGACCAAGTTGAAATCAGTGCCCGCTCAGCACCAACGTGTTCACCGGCATCAGGATCAACCGCAGGCGCAAGCCCGCCGCATGAACCACTCCAATTGTATCAACCACGTGCAAGAACGCCGCGTGCCAGAAGCCGAGATCCTCATGTTCCAGCCGTTCATGATTGCTGGTATAGACATTCGCCAAACAGTTGCTGCCCGGAGGAATGTCGCCAGCCATCCCTTTATACAACGGCTCCATATAGACCAGAATGGACCCCGGATTTGTATTGGTCTGCACATCGCGCAGTTCATCCGAAGGGCGGAGTTGCCCTGATGGGATCACGTCCTGCACATCGACCACAACCATAGGAATGACCGTAAAAGGCTTGGTCATGCAGCCCAGTTCGCCCACCATGCCCGGCTTGATTACCTGGGCCGCCATCTGGTTGAACGCCGCCTGAAACCGGTCATGACCCGAATGCGACGGCACCAGAATTCCCGCAGGCCGCAGCAAAGGGCTGACAAAATCGCCAACTTGCAGGCCGAATTGTTCGATCCGGCCCGTCACGCCCGCGGCAACCACTGTCTTGTCCAGCTCGGTCAGGGCGGCGTCCAGTTGCGCATTTGCACTGGCCAGCTGCGCCGGGATCAGCTCTTCGATCTGTTGCACAACCGCGGCCCGTTGCGCCTCGGCCGCCACCAGCTTGGCTTCGCGTTCGGCGACGATGTTTTCCAGCCGGTCGATCTCGGCCAGACGCACGGCGCTGGATCCCTCGTCGCGCAGCGTGGTGTTGCGCTCAAGGTCTTCAATCGCCTGATCCAATGAGGCTTTGGCACCCGCAATCCCGGCGGTTGCTTCGGCCAGGTCTGTCTCGGCCACTTTCAACGAGGCCTGAACCTGCGCGATCTGCGCATGAGCAGCCTCGACCATCGCCGTTTGGGTAAAATCCTCCATTCGGAAGATCGGCTGACCTGCGACCACCTGCTGGTTGTTGGACACATAGACCTCGGACACGCGCCCTCCCAGTTGCGGCAGGATCGTCACGGTGCGGAAATAGGACGCTGCCGTCCGGCTGGCCGGGTGAAAGTAAAACAGCGTCGTGATCACCGTCAGTGCCAGAATGGCACAGGTCGTCAGCCCCCAGCGCAGCTCGTACCACATGGTGAACAGCGTAATTTCATGGCCTATCCGTTTGCCCTGCACGTAACGACGGAACAGAAAATCAGGCAGCACCGTGATCAGTGCACACATCAGTGTTTCAAGCATGCCTTATTGCTCCTGATGTTCCGCCCGAGGAGGCGTGGCTGGGTCTTGCGCTTGCGGACCCAACGATCGGATCGCATCTGCGATGGCCCGCAAAGGGGCACCAATGTCAGGGAACTGGAATCCGGCAACCAGAATGGCAGCAATCCAAAACAGACCATTATGAGTAAACAGCGCAAGAAGCGCTAGAATACCAACCAGTTGGAACTGGGGGTGGTTGGATTCATGTGCGATTTTTTCTGGGATCGAATGCAGGGTGAAATATCCCACCCCAATCAAAATGATCACTCCAACCGTAAAAATGAACATAAACGTTAAAAGAAAGTCGCTGCCATCGGCCTGGGTCACGTAGGACGGTATATGTCCCGTGGCCATCGGGTGTAAGTTATCGCCAGTCACCCTATCCTCCTATATCAATGGGGCATTCTTTGTATGGGTTGAGGTGCAATTTCAACCCTGCTTGTAGATCGGCAGCAAACCTTGTGTACTTCGCCCCGCACTCTGCGAAGAGAGGGATATGATAGATTTCCTAGTCATCGGTGGCGGTATCGCCGGGCTCAGCGCTGGCGCGCGCCTGTCAGCCCATGGACGGGTTGTGGTTTTGGAGGCCGAAGACGCCCTGGGCTATCACGCGTCGGGGCGTTCAGCCGCACTATTTGAAGAGAACTACGGCCCAGAGTCTGTCGTTGCCTTGAACCGGGCCAGCGCCAGCTTTCTGAAGACCGACAAGGGTGGTTATCTGACACCGCGTGGCCTGATGCTGGTGGGTCGAGCAGATCAAGCCCTGCAAATGTCCAATGATACCGCATCCTTGAACATGCATCCCATATCAATTGCCGAAGCTGTGAATCGAATCCCAATCCTCAACGCTGACGCCGTTCGCTTTGCAGCGATCAGCGACGCCGCGTTCGACATCGATACCGACCGTCTTATGCAGAGCTTTGCACAAGCGATCCGACGCAATGGCGGAGACATTCTGACGAAATCCCGCGTCACCGCGCTGCGCCGGGATCGAAACTGGATTGTCGAGGCCAACGGCAGCTTTGAAGCTCGCGTAATTGTCAACGCAGCCGGGCCGTGGGTGGACCAGGTCGCGGCATTAGCAGGGATCAAACCGATCGGGATATCTCCACTACGTCGATCGATGGCGCGTCTTCCCGCGCCGGGCGGTCATGATTTGCGAGATTGGCCAATGCTGCTGGGTGCTGGGGAAAGCTGGTACGCAAAGCCCGATGCTGGGAAATTGATCGTCTCGCCATCCGAGGCTGACCCGGTACCACCGCATGACGCTTATGCCGACGACTTGGTCTTGGCGGAAGGGCTTGCGCGCTATGAAGAAATGGTGACCGAAGCCGTCACGCGGGTCGAGACAAACTGGGCGGGGCTACGCAGTTTTGCCCCTGATGGGACGCTGGTTCTGGGACCGGACCCGACCGAACCCAATTTTATCTGGTCGGCTGGCCAAGGTGGCTATGGGTTTCAAACCGCGGCGGCCGCGTCTAAATTAGTTGCCGACTTGGCAATCGGCGCACCGCCCGACCTGGACGCGGAAATTGTGAACGCCCTTAAACCCGACAGGCTGCGACAATGAGCAAACGAACCCTTCCTCCTAACGCCAGCGTTGCAACTCAGGTCGAGGGTGCCCGAATGGTCGCGCCTGCTGCGACCCGCAATGCAGATGTGCTCTGCGATCTGCTGGCGCAATGGGCCCCTGACAGCGGGAACGCATTGGAAATTGCCAGCGGGACAGGCCAGCATGTGAGCGCCTTTGCCCAGCGCCTGCCCGGCCTGACCTGGCACCCGACTGAGATCGACCCCGACCGCCGCGCCAGCATCAATACATACACGATCGAGCAAGAGAACATCAAAGTCGCCGCCACTCTGGACGCCACGGCGGAGGGATGGCATCGAGAATTTGGCGGCAAGGATCTTATCGTCCTGATTAATCTGACCCATCTTATCAGCTGGGTTGAAACCTGCACGATTCTAACTGAGGTTTCAAAGGCGCTGGAGCCTAAAGGGCGATTTATCCTATACGGTCCTTTCATGCGCGCGGGCAAATTGACCAGCGATGGTGATCAACGGTTTCACCAGGCCCTGGTCCAACAAGACCCCGAGATCGGCTATAAGAATGACTCCGAAATTGCCGCGTATATGCAGGCCCGAGGTCTAACGATTCTCAAAATATCAGAGATGCCAGCAAACAATATCGCTTTCATTGCGGAAAACTCGGGCACTTGATGAGAATAAGTTCTCTGCCAAGGATGGGCCCTATCCAATCCATCTTCGGAAACCACGTAATATTTCTCCCCAGAGATGCGCCACGAAAACCTGCTTAAGCAGGTTTGCCTCCGGCGGAGGTATTTTTGAACAGAAGAAGTAACGGGTCGTTAACTCTGATGAGCAATAGTGATTTTGCGGTACAGGCGGAGGCGCCGTTGGCCGTAACAGGAGAAGGCCCCCCTAGCCAAAAGCAGGGGGGCTGGATCATGTCACCAGCCCCCGCTTCTTCTGTTTGAAAATACCTCCGCCGGAGGCATGGGCCGCCTTAGGCGGCCCATTTTGGAGCCCCGCCTACAGCTAAGCTCAGAATCAACCGTCTTTACGGATCGTTTCGTTCTTAGGATCATAGGGGCTGTCACAAGTCACAACCGCATCCCACAGCCTGTCCTGAATTTTGACTTGTAGCTTGGTGCCTTCAACTGCCAGCTCGGGGGGCACATAGCCCATGCCGATCGATTTCTCGAAGGCCACCGAATACCCGCCCGAGGTCAAACGACCCACGCGCGCGCCTTCGGGCGTATAGAGCGCTTCGCGCCCCCACGGGTCGGCATCGTCTGGTCCGTCGATCAGAAGGGTGCAGCACTTGAAGCGCACACCGGTCTCTTCCAGCTTGACCTTGCCGTAGAAATCTTTCGACAGGTCGACAAAGCGCGGCAGGTCGGCTTCCAGCGGGGTCGCGTCGCGGCCCAGTTCGGTGCCGAAGGCGCGATAGGATTTCTCCTGACGCAGCCAGTTCTGCGCGCGGGCACCAACCAGCTTCATACCGTGTTTCTCACCAGCCTTTTCCAACAAATCGAACAAATAGTTCTGCATTTCGATCGGGTGGTGCAGTTCCCAACCCAGCTCACCGGTATAGGCCACACGGATGGCGTTCACGGGGCACATGCCCAGTTCGATCTGACGGGCCGACAGCCATGGGAAGCGCTTGTTGGACAGTGCGGTTTCCGGATCGGCGTCTTTGATGACCGTTTTCAGGACATCACGCGACTTGGGTCCGGCGATGGCGAAGACACCCCACTGAGTGGTCACATCCTGTATCTCGATATACCCAAACTCCTCCATCTTGTCCTCGGCCGCTTTTCGCAGATAGTCCGCGTCATACTCGGTCCAGGCACCTGCGGAGACGATGTAGTAGTGATTCTCGCCATTGCGGACGATGGTGTATTCAGTGCGGGTGGTCCCATGCGAGGTCAGCGCGTAGGTCAGGTTGATGCGACCGACCTTGGGCAGCTTGTTACAGGTGAACCAATCCAGAAACTGGGTCGCGCCGGGGCCTTTGACGACATGCTTGGTGAAGGCCGACGCGTCGATCAGGCCAACGCCTTCGCGGATCGCTTTGGCCTCTTCCACAGCGTGTTTCCACCAACCACCGCGACGGAAGCTGCGGCTTTCCTTGTCGAAGTTATCCGGCGCATCGACGGGGCCAAAATAGTTCGGACGTTCCCAGCCGTTCACCCAGCCGAATTGTGCGCCACGCGCTTTCTGGCGGTCATAGGCCGGAACAGTACGCAACGGACGGCAGGCTTCGCGCTCTTCGTCGGGGTGGTGCAGGATGTAGACGTGCTCGTAGCATTCTTCGTTCTTGCGCGCCGCGAATTCGGTGGTCATCCAGTTCGACGAATACCGTTTGGGGTCCAGCGAGGCCATGTCGATCTCGGCTTCGCCGTCAACCATCATCTGCGCCAGATAATAGCCAGTACCGCCTGCAGCAGTGATCCCGAACGAGAAGCCCTCGGCCAGCCACATGTTGCGCAGGCCCGGAGCGGGGCCAACCAGCGGGTTGCCATCAGGCGTATAGCAGATCGGGCCGTTGAAATCGTCTTTCAGGCCGGATTCGGCGCAAGAGGGTACACGCTCGGCCATCGCCATGTACTGGTCGGCAATCCGGTCGATATCCAGCGGGAACAGGTCCGCGCGGAAGCTGTCCGGCACACCATATTCGAACTGCGCTGGCGCGCCATGTTCGTAGATGCCCAGAATCCAGCCGCCACGTTCTTCACGCGCGTAGGATTCATTATCGGCGTCACGGACGACGGGGTGTTCCGGGTTGCCTGCTTCGCGCCATTTGACCAGCTCGGGGTCTTTGTCCATGACGATAAAGGTGTGCTCGACCGGGATGGCAGGCATCTTGATTCCCAGCATCTTGGCGGTGCGCTGCGCATGGTTGCCCGATGCGGTCACGACATGCTCGGCAGTGATGACGACCTGCTCATCCGACGGCACGAGGTTGCCGCCTTTTTCGACCATCTTGGTGCAGGTGACTTCCCAGTGGGTGCCGTTCCAGTGGAAGGCATCGGCCTGCATCTTGCGCACGATATCCACGCCGCGCTGGCGGGCACCTTTGGCCATCGCCTGTGTCACGTCTGCGGGGTTAATATAGCCATCTTCGGTGTGATAGATCGCGCCCTTCAGATCGCCGGTTTCGATCAGCGGCCAGCGTTCCTTGATCTGCTCGGGCGTCAGCCACTCATAGGCCACATCGCAGGTCTCGGCGGTCGAGGCATAGAGCATGTATTCGTCCATACGCTCTTGCGTCTGCGCCATGCGCAGGTTGCCAACCACGGCAAAGCCAGCATTTAAGCCAGTCTCTTCCTCAAGTGTCTTGTAGAAATCGACCGAGTATTTGTGGATGTGGGTTGTCGCGTAGGACATGTTGAACAGTGGCAGCAGGCCAGCCGCGTGCCAAGTGGAGCCCGAGGTCAGCTCGTCACGTTCGATCAGCATCACATCGTCCCAGCCTGCCTTGGCAAGGTGGTATGCAATCGAGGTCCCGACGGCACCACCGCCAACGACCAGTGCTTTGACTTGGGTTTTCATTCGCCCGTTCTCCGGATTGAGTCTAATTTGCAAGGTTTATGCCCAAGCCCGAGGCCTAAGCGCCAAGTCCAGCCGACGCAAAAAAGTGCAAAACCGACTTTTGGCGTCAGCAATCGCTCAAATGACAGTGAAAGCCGCTACAGGATCTTGCCGGGGTTCATGATATTTTCCGGGTCGAGCGCCACCTTGATCGCCGCCATATAGCGGGTTGCGTCCCCCAGCTCCTTGATCAGATAGGGGCGTTTGCCCTGCCCTATTCCATGCTCGCCGGTGCAGGTGCCGTCCATCGAAATGGCCAATTCATTCAACCAGCCGACAAACTGATCGGCATTGGCCACCTCGTCGGCGTTTTCCATATCGATCAGCAACAAGGTATGGAAATTCCCGTCCCCGACATGGCCGACCATAGGCGCGATCAACCCAAGTTCCTCTGCCTTGTTTTGTGTGGCGGTGACACATTCGGCCAAACGCGAAATGGGCACGCAAACATCGGTTGAAATTCCGCGTGCACCCGGACGCAGCTGCAGACAAGCCCAATAGATGTCGTGCCGCGCCTGCCACAGCTTACTGCGTTCCTCAGTGGTCGAGGTTGCCGCAAAATCGGTACCGCCGAATTCTTCGGCAATCTGACCGAAGGTTTCTGCCTGCTCGATCGCGCCGTTTTCCGAGCCATGGAATTCGAGCAAAAGCAGTGGCGTTTCGGGCAATGTCAGATTGGAATAGGCATTGGCCGCCTTTACCGACATTTCGTCCAGCAACTCGATCCGGGCCACGGGAACGCCGTATTGGATGGTCATCATCACCGCCTGGCAAGCCGCATCCACGGTTGGAAAGGAACAGCGCGCCGAAGAAATCGCCTCGGGGATGCCTTGCAGCCGCAAAGTGATTTCCGTGATGACCCCTAGCGTCCCTTCGGCCCCTATCAACAACCGCGTTAGGTCGTACCCGGCCGAGGATTTCTTGGCCCGTTGCCCGGTGCGAATGATCCGCCCGTCCGGCATCACCGCCTCGAGGCTGAGGACATTGTCCTTCATCGTGCCATAGCGCACTGCATTCGTCCCTGAAGCCCGCGTTGACGCCATCCCCCCTAATGAGGCATTGGCGCCGGGGTCGATGGGGAAGAACAATCCCTGATCGCGAAGATGCTTGTTCAGATCCTCACGCGTGACGCCGGGCTGCACGACACAGTCCAGATCACTGGCATTCACGGTCAGAACCTTGTTCATCTGGGTCAGGTCGACCGAGATACCTCCGGCCGGCGCATTGACATGCCCCTCGAGCGAGGTGCCGGTGCCAAAAGCGATCACCGGCACTTTATGCGTGGCGCAGGTTTTGACAATCTCGGACACTTCTGCAGTGGTCTGAGGAAACACCACAGCATCCGGGGACTGGTTTTCAATCCACGTCGTCGTGTGCCCATGCTGTTCCCGAATGGCCTGGCCGGTTTGCAGGCGGTCGCCGAATTTCTGCTTTAGAACGCCTATGACCGTTTCGATCCCAGCCTCGTTCCGAGGCAAAGCGACTGCCTGCACCATACTGTTCCTCCCCCCTGATCGCCGGGCTATTCGCCCAGCGCAATTCCTTCGCGACGTGGATCTGCGCCGCCGATCAGGACATCCCCGATCTCAATCGCGTGCAGGCCCGAGGTCAGATCCCGTGGATTGACCTCATACCCAAGCGCAGTCAACTGATCTGCATACCCTTCGGCCGCTGTTCCCAGCTCAACATCATAAGTCCCGAACCGGTTGACCAGATGCGGCAGGGACAGAGCCTGCTGCACGTCCATATCCCAATCCGCCCACGCGATGATCGACTTGGCCACATAGCCAATGATCCGGCTGCCGCCCGGAGAGCCAATAGCCAGAACAGGCGCGCCGTCCTGCATCACGATTGTCGGGCTCATCGACGAACGCGGGCGCTTGCCGGGTTCCAACCGGTTGGCAATTGGCACGCCATCGCGATGCGTCTTGAACGAGAAATCGGTCAATTCGTTGTTCAGCAGAAACCCGTTGGTCATCAATCGAGAGCCAAAGCCGTTCTCGATCGTGGTCGTCATGGAAAGGACGTTGCCAAATTGATCGACAATCGAGATATGCGAGGTCGACGGCAATTCCAGAGATTCATCATCCGCCCAGTTTGATGCATGATCGAAGGCCGGGTTGCCCGGCGCCACGTCGATCAAGGCTTCGCTCTCATTCAACAGACCGCCACGCTCGGACAGATAAGACGGGTCAACAAGCCCGTTGGTCGGCATCGGGACAAAGTCGTGATCAGCCATGTACCGCCCCCGGTCGGCAAAAGCCAAGCGCGATGCATCGCCGATCAGCCGCCAGCTTTGAACATCTTCCGGTCCCATGGCCGCCAGATCATAACCATCCAGCATGCCCAAAATCTGCCCAACTGTCAGCGCGCCCGAAGAGGGCGGCCCCATGCCGCAGATCTCGTAGGCACGATAGGTGGCACAGACCGGCTCGCGCTCGATCACCTGATACAGGGCCAGGTCAATGCCCGATAGCACACCGGGGTTTCCTTCCGCCCCACGCACCGTGCTGACGATCCCCGCTGCGATCTCGCCACCGTAGAACCCTGCCGCGCCTTCGCTGGCCAAAGTGCGCAGTGTTTCCGCATAGTCGGGGTTCATCAGGCGCTGGCCCTGCTCTAACGGCTTGCCATCCGGCAGGAAATATTCCGCCGTCACAGGGAAGCGTGACAACCGTTCGGCGTCCTTTTCGACCAGCCCCGCCAGTCGTGGAGAAACCAGAAATCCGTCCTCGGCCAGCGCAATCCCATCCGCAAACAGGCTGGGCCACGGGCTTCGACCCCAGCGGCGATGCGCCTCTTCTAACAGGGCTGGCGTTCCCGGTGTTCCAACGGACAGTCCCCCGACTACAGCATCGAAGAATTTCAGGGGTTCGCCATTTTCGTCGTGGAACAGCCGGTGAGTGGCCTCAAGCGGGGCTGTCTCGCGCCCGTCCAGCGTGGTCATCTTGCCAGTCGCGGCATCATACCAGACCAGAAACGCACCACCGCCCAGACCAGAGGATTGCGGCTCGACCAGGCCTAGCACCACCTGAACCGCGACCATCGCATCCGCGGCCGACCCCCCTGCCCGCAGCACCTTGGCCCCGGCCTCAACCGCCAACGGGTTGGCCGCTGCAACCATCCAGTTCTGCGCAGTGACCGGCTTGCCCTCCATCTTCGCCTCAAGCGCGGCAATGACCTCGGCGGTCAGGCCTTGAACCTGGCCTTCGGACCCGCCTTCGGGCGAAACCGCGTCGGCAGCCTCCTGCGCGAAAGCTGGTGACGCAAAGGCCAAAGCCGACAGGAACAAGCCGGAAATCAGACGTCGTTTCATAGTATCCTCCTGAAAAATTGATACCCGGCCAGTCGGCCGTGCCGATTAAAGCATTGCAGGAACCACCTGATCCGGTGGGCGGTGCCCATCTTCGAATGTCTTGATATTAATGATAACTTTTTCGCCCATCTCGATCCGACCCTCCAGCGTGGCGGACCCCATATGGGGCAACAGAACCACGTTGGGCAACTGTCGCAATCGCGGGTTCACGTCGGTGCCGTGTTCGTAGACGTCCAGACCTGCCCCTGCGATCTCACCAGCGCGGATCTGCCGGGTCAGCGCGTTTTCGTCTATCACCTCGCCCCGCGAGGTATTCACGATCACGGCCGAGGGTTTCATCAACTTCAGCCGCCGCGCATTCATCAGGTGAAAAGTCGAGGGCGTGGACGGACAGTTGATCGAAATCACGTCCATACGCGCAACCATCTGGTCCAGGCTTTCCCAATAGGTCGCCTCAAGCGCCTGTTCCGTCTCAGCGCGCAGCCTGCGGCGATTGTGATAATGCACCTGCATTCCAAAAGCGCTGGCGCGACGCGCCACGGCCTGACCGATCCGGCCCATGCCAAGAATACCCAGCCGACGTCCGCCGATCCGGCCACCCAGTAAGGCGGTCGGAGCCCAGCCTTCCCACTCGCCCTTTTGCATGGTTGTCAGGCCTTCGGGGATACGACGGGTCACGGCGAGGATCAGCGCCATCGTCATATCCGCCGTGTCATCGGTCAGCACACCGGGCGTGTTGGAGACAAGGATGCCCCGCTGACGCGCGGTGGCCACATCAATATTATCGACGCCAGCGCCATAGTTCGCGATCAGCCGCAGGTTTTCACCCGCCTGCCCCAGCACCCCGCCATCAATCGTATCGGTAACGGTGGGAACCAACACATCCGCCGTTTTGACCGCTGCGACCAGCTCATCCCGCGTCATTGGGGCGTCGTCGTCGCGCAGCTTTACATCGAACAATTCGCTCAACCGCGTTTCCACCGCCTCGGGCAACCGTCGCGTTACGACAACACTCAGACGTTCTCTTGGCACCTGTGCACTCCCACTGCTTTGCAAACCTGCGCGCGCCATGTCATCGTGGCGCAGGAAAAGGCGGGGCACAAGAACCCCATGGCATTGAACCAAGCTTTTTTCGCAACAAGATCAACAGGCACAAGAGCAGGCAGTCCGTGAGAGGTTTTCTACCCCTAAAGCGCCGTTTAGCGTCGGTGTTGAGCGTTTTTCTGATCTCGACCGGAGGTCTGGCCGCCAGCGCGCAGGACAAGCGCGGTCCGGTCACGAATCTGCCGCTGCCACGCTATGTCTCGATGAAGGCGGCCGAGGGCAATGTGCGGCGCGGGCCCTCCCTGACTCATCGAATCGACTGGGTGTTCAAGCGGCGCGGCATGCCGCTGCAAATCACCGCCGAATATGGCAACTGGCGCAGGGTTCAGGACCGTGACGGCGCAGGAGGCTGGGTGCACTACGCCCTGTTATCCGGTGTGCGCACCGTTCTGATCGAAACGGATATGTTGCCGGTCTATGCCAACCCCAGTTCCAGCGCTCAGATCAGCGCGCAATTCGAATCCGGCGTAGTTGCGCGCCTGGGCAGTTGCACATTGGACTGGTGCCATGTCTCGGCCGGAGGGCATCGTGGCTGGACGCTGAAATCCAACCTCTGGGGTGTCGACCCCGAAGAGGTCCGGGAATAGCGTCAGGACGTTCGGGCGATGAAATCGCAGGTCAGATCGACCAGTTCCGCCCCGACATCTTCCTGCAGAAAATGACCGGCGTCCGGCAGGATTGTGTGGGGCTGCCCCTTGGCCCCCGGACAGAGCCGCTGAAACACCGTATCTATCCCAGCCATGACCTTGTCATCCGCCCCAAAGGCCGTCAACACCGGGGTCTGCAAAGTGCGGATAAGAGCCCAGGCTTTTCTGTTTGGCTCAGCCTCAGGATCGTCCTGCGATGCTGGCACCAACATCGGGAACTGCCGCGCCCCGGCCTTATAGCTTTCGTCCGGGAATGGCGCGTCATAGGCGGCAATCGTGTCGTCTGACATCGGCTTTTGCGTACCGCCTTTCAAGATCCCCCCCGCCGGGAACACGGGAACCTCCTGGCTGAATTTACGCCAGTTTTCGAATGCCTCTCCCATCGGCTGATCGCCGGTAGGCAGGGCCGTGTTGGCAACCACGATACGGGCAAAGCGGTCCGGCATCTCGGCCCAAAGGCGCAATCCGATCAACCCGCCCCAATCCTGACAGACCAGAGTGATATTCGTCAGATCCACCCCGCGCAGCCAGTCCCCCATCCACGACACGTGGCGCGCATAGGTGTAATCCGAGCGCTCGGTCGGTTTGTCAGACCGACCAAACCCGACCAAATCCGGCGCAACCGCCCGATGTCCGCGCGCGACAAAGCCTTTGATCATGTGACGATAGAGGAAAGACCAGCTTGGTTCGCCATGCATCATCAGAACAGGGTTGGCGTCCGCTGGACCTTCGTCCACATGGTGGATCCGAAGTTCTCCGCCTTCGGTATCATCGACCATCGAATAATGCGGTTCGAAATCGTAACCTTCCAGAGATTGGAACCGCTCGTCCGGCGTGCGTAGAAACTTCATTTCCGGTCTATCCTTTTGCAATTTCACTGGCCTGGCCGAGTGCCAGTCTTCGCGATCCCGGCGCGCCAATACCCCCTGGGAAACTTACCGCAGAATCGTACCGACGACATCTACTTGAAACAAGCAACCTGCGCCGCCGACGTTTTCTTGGTAAACCGCGAAATGACCGGCACGGAAAAGCAACTCAAAGCTACGTTTCCAACGGTTACATATCTTGGCAAATTTTTTTCTGACTGCGTTCATATTTTTGCGGGAAAGGGCTTGAACCCCCCAAACAACAATCGTAGATAGCGCCTCACCGTTGGGGTGTAGCCAAGTGGTAAGGCAGCGGTTTTTGGTACCGTGTATCGTAGGTTCGAATCCTACCACCCCAGCCAGTTCATCAGAACATAGATAGACAGCAGGCACTTGGGGCTAAACCCTCTGAGAAATGCCCCCGTTTATGCCCCAGTGGTTTCGGGTGTTACGGGTGTTGAGGGTGGGCCCTCAGAGGTCGTTGAAGGCCCATGCCACGGCTCAATCTTACAAGCAGAACTTTCAAAAAAATAAGAATTTGCATATAATCTGACGAATTACACCAATAGATAGTCTCGTTCACGGGGCATGTCATGGGGGATTTAAAAGGAAACACATCCCAAGGGAATGGCAGCGAATGGCATGCCTCGATGTCAGTCGCTTTGGCACTTGGGCTGGGTTTCTTTGTTCTCACTTCAGTAGCTGGTGTACTGGGCGTGGGGTTAGTCGTTGGCTATCGCAACACCTCAGAGTTGCTCACACAAAAGGCTCAGCTCATAATTGGTACGCAACGTCAACAAGTGGAGCGTTATCTAACCGCAGCTTCAGATCAGATCGATTTTATCGCGAGCAAGATTTCTTCGGAGGAAGTTGAACCGGACGGTTCTGAAGAATTCGTTAGCCTATTGCTTGGTGCCGTTTCAGCGACCCCTCAAATTCTTCGGATACAATTCATAGACAGACGGCAAGTCCTGACAGGTGTTGAACGTACCGAAGACGAGACGCTTCCCATATTCTCGAAACTTGGAGACGATATCGACCTGCGACACCTTATTGACGATTCAATTGATTCCGGAAAAGCTCATTGGGGCAAAATTCTCTGGCGTGAAGAATACGGCCAATCTGTACTGAGTTACCAAAGGCCAGTCATTCAGAAAGGTACGATAGTCGGTGTCCTGTCAGCTTGGATTTCAGTCATAAAATTATCTGAATTTTTGGCTGATCAGGAAATGGAATTCGGTGCAAACGTCTTCATTCTGTACAGTAGGGACGCTGTTTTAGCCCACCCACTTATGGCGTTTGGTTATGCCGGTTTGAACCGTGCTGTACCACTTCCACAACAAGACCGTTTTGCCGATCCAATTGTTTCAGCAATGTGGCAGCCGAATGACCGATTTAGTGTCGCGAAGTATTTTCTAACCGGAGCGAATACTCGTTTTGTTGCCTACGCTGATTGGGAGTTTGTCATATTCTTTGAAGAGTTATCTGACTATGGTGTTGAGCCACTTACCGTAGCTACTTACTTTGAAACCCACGACATTATTGCGGAAGCGGCTCGTTTGAAATGGGCCATCATATTCTGCCTTGTCATGGCGGTTATATCGGCCGGAGTGGCGGCTTTGATTGGTCAGGAAATTGCCAAACCCGTGCGCCGCTTGTCGGACAGTGCGAAGCGAGTGCATGATCTCGACATTTCGAATGTCGATGAGATCGAAGGATCCTTTTTCCGGGAATTGGATGAGGCGGCACGCTCGTACAATTTCATGCTCGAGGGTCTGCGCTGGTTTGAACTCTATGTGCCAAAACGGTTGGTAAGACAATTAATGCGTCAAAACGCAGGGAAGCAGACAAAGTCTTCCCACCGGGACGTGGTTATTATGTTCACAGATATTGTTGAGTTTACGACATTGTCGGAACATCTCACAGCTCCTCAAACGGCATCGTTTCTGAATGATCATTTTGCAGGGTTGGCCAGCTGTATCCAAAATAACCGTGGTACCATCGACAAATTTATTGGAGACTCTGTGATGGCGATCTGGGGTGCTCTGGAACATCAAGACGATGCGGCCGACTTGGCTTGCAACGCGGCGATTGATATCGGGAAGTGGATTGCGGACTACAATCAACATAGGCGAGTAGATGTGGGCTTAGCATATTCAGTTAGGCTGCGCATAGGTATCCACATCGGTCGCGTGGTCGTTGGAAATATCGGTAGCGAAGGGAGGCTCAGCTATACCGTAGTTGGAGACGCGGTGAATGTCGCCCAACGTCTAGAGGAAGCCGGAAGAGTTCTGGGCAATGCAAACGGCGAAGTGAATATTCTTGTTTCCAGTTCAGTGCGAAGCGCATTGGTCGACCCAATAGAATTTGAGCGCGTTGGCGCGCATAAACTTCGCGGAAGAGAAGAGTTAGTAGAAATATATTCGCTGGCATTGAACCGGCCATAAAGTGGCCTCTGCGCGGTTCGTTTACTGCGTGGTTAACCGGGCGGTGATCGATGAGGCGACGGTGGTGCGTCATCGCTGTCATAGCGAGCGCTGTGTCCGTCCTGAGCACCTGATTGAGGGGTCGGCGGCGGATAACAAGCGCGACGATTGGGACTACTGGGCGAACGGTGTCGATCGCGATCGACTATAAACCGTGGCATGGGCCTTCAACGACCTCTGAGGGCCCACCCTCAACACCCGTAACACCCGAAACCACTGGGGCATAAACTGGGGCATTTCTCGGTGGGTTTAGCCCCAAGAGCCTGTCGTCGTTCCATGTATGAATGAACTGGCTGGGGTGGTAGGAATCCTTGCCCTCCGATGATCGTTATAGGCTTTTTGGCGAAGCTTGAGAAACTGGGGCGATTTCGGGGGCATTTCGAGGGTGAGCACGGGGCATTTCTGACTGCGGTATAGGCACAACCCCATGATAGGTGAACCGACACAACACAAAGTTATTTGTACTTAACAACTGTACCTTCGCCGATGCGACCTCCCCAACTCATTGCACGTACTTTGACTTGAGATATGACTACATTGACAACTGCATCCCCGCCCAACTCAGCCGCGCTCTGTCGCAGCCGAGCCTCAACTTGCGTGACGGTCGGATCTTCATTGAACACTGTAGTTTTATTTACTGCCACTTTTATTTCTTGGATCACGGTATATTCCTGAGAGGCCGTTTTGCCGCTAAACAACTCTATCTGGTCCGCTGTTCTAGTCGCACCCGCTGCCGCCGTGATTTCAGAGTTGTTGATCCCATCTTCTTCCCACGTGCTTGAGCAAGCGCCAAGCAACGCAGCTAAACTTAACGCTGCAATCAACTTCAAAGTAATTGTCTTCATTTGCTTTCCCCCCACCAAGTTCTTTTCTCATCGTACCGTGAGATGCAGCTACCCCCCTTGATCCATGTCAACGATACATTCGAATAAAAATATATACTGAGGTACTTTCGGAGTTTCTTTTGGGAGGAAGAGATGGCTGATCTATTCATATTTCGCACTATTTCTGGAGCATTGGCTTGCACGGCCTTGACGGCTTGTTTGGGCAGCGAAAGCATTGACTCAGGGGCAACCGTTAAGCCGTTTAACGGTTTTTCAAACATTCCCGATAATGGAACGACTGACATAGACGGTCAGGCTGTTACGGCGAACTACGTTGCCGACCCCACTACTGGGGAAGTGGTAATAACTAACCCATCTGGACCGTCACAAAGCACCACCCGCGTAGTCACCAGAAACGGAACGCCAGTTGCATTGACAGCTAGCGCACCTGGATCGTCCGTTTCATTTGATACGAGAAACGGCGACACCAGGATCGATGCTCCATTTGTTACAGGCTATGTAACAGCTGATGGTCAAGATTCCGCGACGTTTATCAATCCCGGACAAGCTGGTTATGAATACCAGACCTATGGTGCATGGGTGACAGGGGCCGGCACAGGCGCAGGAACCGTTGGTGCAGGAAGTTATGGGCTTAAAACAGAAGCTACTGACGTTCCTGTTGGAGTCAGCGCAACATATCAGGGCGTCGGATTGGGAGTGGCTCGTCGTGCAGATGGCCAGCCATACCAAACAGTATCCACGGTCACAGTATCCACGGATTTCAACACTGCAAGCATCGATAGTGCGAACACGGCAGCTGTAAATCTCAACACAGCCGCAACGAGCAGTGCACCGGAACTGGATTTTAGCGGTTCAGGCACGGTTAGCGGCTCAGGGTTCACGGCAACTGTGACGGGAACGGGTACATCTGGCTCTGCACAAGGGCAGTTTTATGGTCCGTCTGCCAACGAAGTTGGAGGCACGTATTCAACTTCCGGTCCGGGTGGAGTCTGGCATATGGGAGCGTTCGGCGGAAATTGAGCAAAGAGCTGAATTGCGGCCAACGCAATACTACTCCGTTGCGAATAGTCATTAGGCATATGTGACACTTCACGCACCGTTCCCAAAAGGCGTGCACAGAGTCATTCAGATCGCAGAAGAAAACAATAATCCAGTGGGGTCGCGATGACTTTTTTGCGGTTGATCGTAGTCTTTTTTCTAACCTTTTGCGTGGTCCCCAGTGGAGCGAATGCATCAACCACCGATCCGGCCGCCACCGATGCCAGGTTCAAATCGGGGCTCGCCGCCACTAGCCGCGGTGACTACAGTACAGCAATTGCAATATACCTTAGCATTCTTGCGGAAGATCCTAACCTTACACGTGTGCGCTTGGAGTTGGCGCTGGCTTATTTCCTAAGCGAACAATGGAACCGTTCGCGGTCCGAGTTTTTTAAGGTGCTGTCGGGTGATATTCCGGAGCCTGTTCGACAAAAAGTTCTAACTTTTATTGCAGAAATTGATGCGCGGCGAGGGTTTGAGTTGGATTTTGAGTTTGGGTTAAAAAAATTGGGTTCTACGCGAAACTACGACACAGACCAGATTGAATTAGACTTCTTCGGGATACCTATACCAGCAACTTTAGATCGCTCCAGCAAGACTACATATGGTGTCGGATATTCTGTATCAGCGTTGTGGCGCAAAAGTCTGAACAGGCTTTCAACAAAAGATCGTCGGGTAATTGGCTTCGCAGAGGTGTTCTCATTTGGAGATATTTCAGATGAGAAATCGTTTCGCGACGTGACTTTGGGTGCGCGAGGCGGAGCCCGCTTGGTTTTTCCACGTACAACAGTTGTTTTTAGCCCAGTAGTCTCGACACGCTTCATTGCCGATGAACACTTTGAGGACAGGTTGGGTTTAGAGACTGCGTTCGAGACCAGAAACTCGCAAGCCGTTTCGGTGTTTGGTTCGATTTCAGGGTTTAAATTGAACAATAAATTCGATGATACCTTCAGTGGGCACACAGTGAATGCGAGATTTGGGGTACGGCGTTCATTTTTGGGGCGAAACACTGTTGGAATTGCAATCTTTGCTGAAACCAAATCAACCGATCGCGACATTGATACTTATGACATCGCAGGTCTGGAGGTTTTTGGCTCGTTTGACGCCGGTGCTGGATTTGTCATTGAACCTCAGGTCTATTTTGCGGTCAAATCGTTCTCTGAGACCAACCCACTTTTCTTCGGCAATCCTGACGAAGATCAGTATGGCCTGCGTCTCAGAATTGAAAAGCGTGACACAATATTAGGGAACGGGCTGATCCCGTACGTTGAGGGCAATTATAATCGGGTGAAAAGTGGAATTGACGCATTTAGTTATCATGAAACTACGATTGAAGTAGGGCTGACCAACGAATTCTAGTGAGGGGGATTTGCTGAGCTAAGTCAAAAAATTTTGGGTTTCTTGGAAGGTTCTGCAAGCAGAGACCATACCGAACACCCAATTTAGCCCCCTAAGCGCCTACTTAACTAATTTTTATTTCAGCATTTTTTTCCGGCATCAAACTTGGTTGTTCCGCCAGCCCCGAAATATGCTCCGTTAGGCAAAGAGAAAAAAAGCCGAGATCCCCCCGGCAACCCGCAAAGGGCCGCCGAGGGATAATTTTTAGGGTGGTCTTCGGTTGACGACATAGTCAGCCAACCACTGCCAGTACGCTTCAGCGTCACGGAACCCTTGGGCTCTGGCCGCTAGGTCCTCAGCTGCCCTACGAGTGCAACCGCCATCGTATTCAGCGATAGCTGCCCGTTCCTCGAACGCATCAATGTCCGGGAACCTCATACCGGGAGCCGTATCTGATCGACGATCGACCGACGTTGCTCGTCACTGATGCCAGCCGAGTAAATGCCGTAAGTGATCCCGTTCTCCGACCGCGCCGATTGATGACCGACCAGAGAGGCCGTGAAATGTTCGGGAACACCTGTTCGCTCGCACTGAGTGATGAACCACTTGCGAGTCGAGTGAAACACCAGTCCCGGCCGTTCCAGGTTCAGCCTTCGTCTCAGTCGAGCAAACCTCTTGGTGACATGCGCCACGGTCAGGTCAGGAAACAGAGGACCAGACGAGGGTAATTGCCGGAATGTCTCATCCAGCACCGGGTGAACCGGAACCAGTCTCTCCGCCGCATCTGTCTTCAGCAGTCTCAGTTCATTGGGCTGGACATGAACGAAGCAACCGAGATTGCCCTTGGCCACGAGGTCTTCCCGGAGCAGCCCAACCGCTTCCCCCGCTCGCATTCCTGATAACAGACAGGTCAGCAGAACTGAATGCAGGTCACGGTCTTTGGCTCCCAGCAACCGCGCAACTTCATCGTCAGTCGGAACGGCATAGGGTTGAGGACGTACCTTCCGGTCGAAGAGAACTGTTCGGAAGGGGTTAACCTCCAGATGCCCCTCATAGACCACCCAGTCGAGGAAGTGATTGACCTGAGACCAGATCCGCCGCTGGGTTCTGGCCGTTATGGTCACCGACCCACGAGACGAGTACGCAACCAGTTGGTCCAGGGTCAGCCCACGGGTCCGTTCTGACTTGCCAATCATTGGAGACAGTTGGGCTATTGCGGACAGGAAGTCGCGTCCGTCTTCTCTAACCAGACTGCAAACAGAACGATCACCAAAGCGACTAGTGAACAACCCGACAGAGTATCGGACCGATTTGAACCCGCTGGGTCGTAGCTCGTTACTGCGCTTGTTCAGATAAGCCCGGCTCAGGTCACCAACCGGCACTTTCACCGGTGCTGATAGTCTGGCGAAGCTGGACCGCTCCAGATTACATCCAGAGTCCTCCAGAGTGGCCCAGAGACGGACGAGAGACAACTCTGGTTGATCGACCCAATCAGGAACGTCAGCGGTGTTCTCTGGGGCAGACAGGGTCTCCTCTGCTTGGGACCGAACCTGTTCCACAAGTGTCTCGAACCGCGCATTAACTTCAGCGGCTCGGACGCGGGCAGTGTTGCGGTCACTGGTCTTGAGGCTCTGCTTCAGCGCCTGAGCGCCCAGCGCGAGAGCCACGTCAACGGGATAGTTGCGTCTGAACAACCACGTGTGGCCTTTCAGATAGGCATAGCGAATGTGAGCAGACATGTGTCTCCTCCTTTTCTGTTTCGAATTTGGGATAGGATCAGTTGGTTGAGACGAGCCTGACGATCATCTCGAGAGCCGGTTCGCCGTAGCTGCCAGCCAGAGGGCCTGTGACAGCAAAGCCGGTCACGCAGTCTTCAAACACCTCTTCCACTCGGAAGAGATGTTCAGCGACGTCATCAAAGGCGCGGACGAGCACGACATCACCGGGGTTCAGTTCCAGATCAGTCATCGTTGGACTTCCACGTCCAGAGGACCGCCAGCAGAACCAGTGCCGAGACAGCGGGGTGGGACCGAGAGACCACCCAGAGCATCGTCGTCAGAACGGCCTTGGGCGGTGGCTGCAAAGGAAAACCCCCGACGAGAACGCCGAGGGCAGACAGGTACTTCATGGATCAAACTCCTGCAGTTGCTTCTTTATTTAGATGCAGGGGTTCTCTCGGTTTCTGGGGAGCGGACGTTCAGGGTTGCTGCGCGAATGTCTGGCTTGCGGACAAAGCCGCCTGCTGTGGTTGCCGCGAGCCTAGCGGTCGCTCACTAACAAGATCGCGAAAATACATCGCGTTGATGTAGCGCGATATCGCGCCACTTGTCATGACTCGCTTTTGAACAAGGGCAGTTTCGTTGTTGCTCGAACCATGCAACACTAAATACGCCCCAGATTGCCTTCGTCGACCGAGACCAATTGGCGCTTCGCGTTAAACTACCTTCAGTGTTATTGAAGCTGGAACTCCCATTCGGAACATTCGAGCTGTTTCCAACTTGATTTTGCCCCATTCGCTTCTTCGGATCTAAGTACTTGAGGCAGCTCTGTAGCAAAGTCATTTAGTGTAGACTGAAATGCTGAGGCTAGGGAGCGACCGTTGTTCTCCGCCAATTTGAATAGGTTGCCGGCTAAGCTTCTGTATTCAAGAAGAATACACTGCGGTTGCAAAACACCTGCGGGTTCAGCGATCATTTTCGCCCGACCAAGAAAATCCAAGTTTCCCGAACCAGCCCCGGTGTCGGCCGGCACAAGATGAAAAGTTGTTCGGATACGGAGATTTGAGGCCCTTGCACCTTGCGGACAGTCTCCTCTGCTAGAACGTGATGAGAAACAGGGTGACACTCCATCAAAAAGCGCAGTTTGCAGTGAATTCGACAACATCGCTTCGAAAGCACTCTCAAACCTCTCAGGTCGATATGCCTGGTTTATTGTGTAAGCCGCGCTCAAGATTTCCTCGCGTGATCGAGATGTGCCCGTTGATGCGCCATAGATCCCGCCCGCGGTGGCGAAAACAGGAACCAGAACGACACCAAGAACAACTCCAAACGGGTCGTGTGAAGAAAGCCCTCCTTCTAATGCGCCAGCAGCTCCTGCGCCTATTCCGGAAGCAGCCCCTTCGCCGCGCGTGTAGGTTGCAGAGTCGACACCACGGTCGCCGTCAATCTGCACAAAAAGGTTAACCGTTGAACGATTGGCCATGTTGGAAAGTAAAATTTCCGGAGTCGGCGCTCCGCATGCCAACAACAATGAGAACGAAACGATGCAAAAGGCTTTTTGGAGTGTGCCTATTTTTCGTTTCATTTTGGGTCTCGTAGTATTTTGTTGGTTCGCGCATCCAGAACCGAAACCCCCCTATTGCCCGAAACCAATCGAATGTAATCACCGGGCTTTACATTCAACGTAACGTATTGGTTTACGCCTATTGGGTCGGACAAGAGAGAGTTTTTCCATACGTACGCGATCCTGAAGGTATGATATCCGGACTTAATATTAAATGTTTTTTCGCCTTTTTTTGTTTTCTCTGGACGCGCTTCAACTAGATCGGACCCTTGGAATATCCCAGCGAAAGTCGCGCCTTTTATCAAGCCGACATCACCCGGCTGATGGCCCAAATGAGACCAGACGAGAAGAGCGGAGCCGTTTGTGTTGGTCGTCGTCAGCCCGTTGTGCAATACTGGACGCCCAGCAGTTTCGTCCTGTACCACATAGTAATTGTCTTTTAGTCGAAAGCTGTACTCATGCGATTTAATCGCATCAAAACAGAAATCGTACTTTGTTATTGTTCCGGCCGCATAAAACGGACCGAGTGTGACGCAGTTATAACCCGGTTTGAGAAAAATTCTGTATGCGGCCTGGCCATCCTTAGACGTGATTGAACCACTAATGCTTACCTGGCGACCATTGACACCCGTTGGTTTCAGCAGTTCATTCATCGCAGTAAAAGAAGCGTAACCTTTTGGTGTTTCGGGCAACCCAAGCGCCACTAACGATGCGTTATCGTACTGAGGAGAGTCGGTAGGCGATAAACAGCCAGCCAAAGACGAAGCTACGACAAAAGGAATGATTCCGAAGCGCAATCTCCTAACACGCTTTACTAAAGCAACCTTTGCAAAATGGCATGCGACCGTCATAAGCTCGCCCTCCCATTTATTGAATCTCCTCCGATTGTGTCCTAATCAGCGCCGCATCGCTTTGATCTATAGCAAAATTGAAAATGCCTGAGTCCGTCGGCTGCTCTGGGCTCTCAACGGCCCCGCCCCAGCCCCACCAACCGTCAGCAACAGCGACCAGTCTTCAGCCCCCGGAACGACTCGTCAGCGGTGGTCAGCGCCACTGGGCGGCAGATCTAGCGGTCTCGGCAGCGGTCGTCTCAGCGCCAGTGGACGGTTGCTTTGGCGGTCGCGTAATCTGCCCCTCCAGCGGCCTCTCTAGCGGTCAGAAATGCCCCGTGCTCATTCCGCTAGCGCTCCATTCCGCCCCCGAAACCGCCCCACTTCAGGTCACCGGTTGGAAAAGCTGATAACAATCATCGGACGGCAAGGATTCCTACCACCCCAGCCAGTTCATCAGAACATAAATAGACAGCAGGCACTTGGGGCTAAACCCTCTGATAAATGCCCCCGTTTATGCCCCAGTGGTTTCGGGTGTTACGGGTGTTGAGGGTGGGCCCTCAGAGGTCGTTGAAGGCCCATGCCACGGGTTATAGTCGATCGCGATCGACACCGTTCGCCCAGTAGTCCCAATCGTCGCGCTTGTTATCCGCCGCCGACCCCTCAATCAGGTGCTCAGGACGGACACAGCGCTCGCTATGACAGCGATGACGCACCACCGTCGCCTCATCGATCACCGCCCGGTTAACCACGCAGTAAACGAACCGCGCAGAGGCCACTTTATGGCCGGTTCAATGCCAGCGAATATATTTCTACTAACTCTTCTCTTCCGCGAAGTTTATGCGCGCCAACGCGCTCAAATTCTATTGGGTCGACCAATGCGCTTCGCACTGAACTGGAAACAAGAATATTCACTTCGCCGTTTGCATTGCCCAGAACTCTTCCGGCTTCCTCTAGACGTTGGGCGACATTCACCGCGTCTCCAACTACGGTATAGCTGAGCCTCCCTTCGCTACCGATATTTCCAACGACCACGCGACCGATGTGGATACCTATGCGCAGCCTAACTGAATATGCTAAGCCCACATCTACTCGCCTATGTTGATTGTAGTCCGCAATCCACTTCCCGATATCAATCGCCGCGTTGCAAGCCAAGTCGGCCGCATCGTCTTGATGTTCCAGAGCACCCCAGATCGCCATCACAGAGTCTCCAATAAATTTGTCGATGGTACCACGGTTATTTTGGATACAGCTGGCCAACCCTGCAAAATGATCATTCAGAAACGATGCCGTTTGAGGAGCTGTGAGATGTTCCGACAATGTCGTAAACTCAACAATATCTGTGAACATAATAACCACGTCCCGGTGGGAAGACTTTGTCTGCTTCCCTGCGTTTTGACGCATTAATTGTCTTACCAACCGTTTTGGCACATAGAGTTCAAACCAGCGCAGACCCTCGAGCATGAAATTGTACGAGCGTGCCGCCTCATCCAATTCCCGGAAAAAGGATCCTTCGATCTCATCGACATTCGAAATGTCGAGATCATGCACTCGCTTCGCACTGTCCGACAAGCGGCGCACGGGTTTGGCAATTTCCTGACCAATCAAAGCCGCCACTCCGGCCGATATAACCGCCATGACAAGGCAGAATATGATGGCCCATTTCAAACGAGCCGCTTCCGCAATAATGTCGTGGGTTTCAAAGTAAGTAGCTACGGTAAGTGGCTCAACACCATAGTCAGATAACTCTTCAAAGAATATGACAAACTCCCAATCAGCGTAGGCAACAAAACGAGTATTCGCTCCGGTTAGAAAATACTTCGCGACACTAAATCGGTCATTCGGCTGCCACATTGCTGAAACAATTGGATCGGCAAAACGGTCTTGTTGTGGAAGTGGTACAGCACGGTTCAAACCGGCATAACCAAACGCCATAAGTGGGTGGGCTAAAACAGCGTCCCTACTGTACAGAATGAAGACGTTTGCACCGAATTCCATTTCCTGATCAGCCAAAAATTCAGATAATTTTATGACTGAAATCCAAGCTGACAGGACACCGACTATCGTACCTTTCTGAATGACTGGCCTTTGGTAACTCAGTACAGATTGGCCGTATTCTTCACGCCAGAGAATTTTGCCCCAATGAGCTTTTCCGGAATCAATTGAATCGTCAATAAGGTGTCGCAGGTCGATATCGTCTCCAAGTTTCGAGAATATGGGAAGCGTCTCGTCTTCGGTACGTTCAACACCTGTCAGGACTTGCCGTCTGTCTATGAATTGTATCCGAAGAATTTGAGGGGTCGCTGAAACGGCACCAAGCAATAGGCTAACGAATTCTTCAGAACCGTCCGGTTCAACTTCCTCCGAAGAAATCTTGCTCGCGATAAAATCGATCTGATCTGAAGCTGCGGTTAGATAACGCTCCACTTGTTGACGTTGCGTACCAATTATGAGCTGAGCCTTTTGTGTGAGCAACTCTGAGGTGTTGCGATAGCCAACGACTAACCCCACGCCCAGTACACCAGCTACTGAAGTGAGAACAAAGAAACCCAGCCCAAGTGCCAAAGCGACTGACATCGAGGCATGCCATTCGCTGCCATTCCCTTGGGATGTGTTTCCTTTTAAATCCCCCATGACATGCCCCGTGAACGAGACTATCTATTGGTGTAATTCGTCAGATTATATGCAAATTCTTATTTTTTTGAAAGTTCTGCTTGTAAGATTGAGCCGTGGCATGGGCCTTCAACGACCTCTGAGGGCCCACCCTCAACACCCGTAACAC
>NZ_WQGO01000013.1 GCF_013034685.1 Ruegeria lacuscaerulensis
TATAGACAACGCAGAACACCAAGACGCAAAAACGAACGACTTTTTCAACGACATCAGCCCACAGCGGTCAACGAAAGTGGCTTTCAAGTTTGGGTTGCTCAGTCAGTATTGAGTGACTGAGGGCTTAGGTTGACACATCGCAGATCAGCCTGCTCTGATCGAAGCAATTTATTTATGTCCGTAATCCCATTCGGAGGCATCAATGAAGTTCTTTAAGTCTCTCACAGTATTCGCTTTTGCGCTGATGCCGCTTCACGGCGCTGCACAGTCCCCCTCATTGCAAGACGCCTTCGAGCGTTTCCCTGAGTTTCCCGGCACAACTGTCTACGTCGGTGGAGAAGTTCTCACCATGAATCCGGACGCCCCGGTGGTTGAGGCGGTGGCGGTCAGGAATGGTCGAATTACTGACGTTGGAACCCTGGAGGAAATCGAGGGTCGCCTACCCGAAGGTAGCTATGCAATTGACCGCAGCTTTGAAGACAAGGTCATGGTGCCCGGGTTTATTGAACAGCATTTGCACCCGCTTCTGGGCGCACTTGCGATGATGTCGGATGCCATCATTTCCATCGAGGACTGGCAATCGCCAGCAGGATTTGCGCCTCTTGCCAATAGCGAGGAGGAGTTTCGCCAACGTCTGTCCGAGGTCATCAACACATATGATCGAAGCAGCGGGCGACCGCTGATGGTCTGGGGGTATCACGCGTCATGGCACGGCGACATGAGCCGTGTGATTTTGGACGAACTGGCCCCCGATATCCCGCTGGCTGTATGGCAACGCTCCACCCACGAGATGTACTTCAACTCGGTTGCCCTCGAACAACTTGAAATCACCGAAGAATACATTGCCGGCTGGTCAAGCGAACTGGCCCGGTCTCAAGCCAATCTTGAGAAAGGCCTCTTCCTTGAAGCTGCATTCTGGGAGCATGTGTTCTTTGAGAAGTTTGCTCCGGTCTATGCATCTATCGACAGGGTCATGGAGGCGCTGGAGTTCACAGAGGACTATTATCACCGCAGCGGGATCACGACCCTGGCAGAGCCTGCTGGCCCTGTGGATCAGAACGCCCAAGCTCTGGTGGCAGAAGCGTTCGGGCCAGACGACACGCCGTTCAACTTTTACTTTATTCCGGACGGTCGAACGCTTGGGAGTATGTTTCTGAACACAGAGGGCCCCGAAAAAGTACTGGCCGAAACCGAAGCTATGCTGGCGTGGAGCGAAGGCCGAACCCAGTTCCTACCTAAGCAGGTCAAGCTCCTGTTAGATGGTGCGATCTTCAGTGAATTAATGATCATGCGCGACGGCTATCTGGACGGGCATGAAGGTCAATGGATTATGACGCCTGATTTCTTCAAGCAGGTGTTCGACCTTTATTGGAACGCAGGTTTTCAGGTCCATGTTCACAATCTAGGAGACGGCGGTCTGGACATCCTTCTTGATGCTCTTGAAGACGCCATGCAGCGCAATCCGCGATATGACCATCGCACCGTCGTGGTGCACTTTGGCTACGCTCAACCAGATCAGATCGCACGTATTAAACGTCTTGGCGCGATTGTCAGTGGCAATTCCGTTTATACGCCGACGCTCGCAGATCGGTATTCCGCAGGCAGCGTGGGTAGCGAGCGCACAGAGCGCATGGTGCCACTAGGTGACGCCGTTCGGGCAGGTATCCCCTTTTCGATGCACTCGGACATGCCGATGGCTCCTGCAGAGCCGCTGAAGTACATGTGGGCTGCTGTCAATCGGATTTCCACGAGTGGCCGTGTCGTTGGTCCGGACCAGCGCATCAGTGCCGAAGACGCGCTGCAAGGTATCACCATCGGTGCAGCCTATTCCCTGCAATTGGAGGATGAGATCGGTTCCATCGAGCCCGGCAAACTGGCCAACTTCACAATCCTTGAAGAAAATCCGCTAACTGTGGATCCTTTGACGCTGGCCGATATCAAAGTGTGGGGAACTGTACTTGAAGGCCGTCTTCAGCCCGCCCCTCCCGCAGCAGAAACAGACCATGACGAAGCCGGTGCTAGCCAGCTCATCAATAATCCGGAAAAAGTGTTGATGGCGTCACTACGCCACGCACGCAGTAAGGCCCACAATCACGATCACTCGCAATCAACGCAGTTTAACGTCTATGATCCGCTCGGGATTTCGACCTTTGACTCTCGTTGATCGTCACTTGAACAAGCCGGAAGATTGCCCCAACTCGCTCCGATAGGCGCGGTGGCCAATCTTGCACTTTGCGCAGGTGCCGAACCGTCCCACCCGCTGCGTTCTTGAGTGCCAGTTTTGTTCGCCCGCTGCCGGATTTTGGATGCCGATCTGATTGAGCCAAAAAGGGGCAGTGAAATGCGAAGAATAAAACTCTGATAATTGTGACTTCTGACCAAAGGTCATTCAATTGCGGTTTGAAATGTTGCGGTAAGCCTTTTGTTCAAACCGTGATGAGGCTCGGCTGAGGAACCGTAGTGCAATTCTGCCAAGGCAGCGATGTCATTGAAAATGACTACGGAGCCGCCTTCTTCGTTCGCGTAAACCAATAGTTTTTGGCAAAAGGCATCCAATCCAATTGCCGGAAAACCCGCCATTGCCACACCACCGGGTGCTGGTCCGCCGAATAACAAGAGAACAGCATCCGGTAGCTGCGCCCCCAGTTGGGACGCTTCGGCCGCAAAATCCATCTCCCCAAACCAGACTGTATCGTCCTGTCCCATCACAGCTGTCCTGAGACGTTCTACTGCCTCTGACACGCTGAGCTCAGATCGCAATTCGATGATGCCATAGTTTGCAAGTAATCCTTTGGTCGGTGCTGGTGCTGCATCCAAGTCGTTCAGGACTTCGAGCAACTTGTTCTCAAATGCATTCAACGCTTGGCTATTGTTCAGACCATGACGCACTTTGAGAAACTGAGGGTCTGTGTATGCGATCTGCGGGTGACCATCCTGATCGAAGGAAAGAACGCGAAAAGGAAGATCCAGACCTGCTCGTACGTTCTCTTCCAGAATTGGCGTGTTTATCTCTGGATCAGAGAATACGAGTACACGAGACGCTGGCATTTCGACACCTTCGGCCTCGGCCAGGCGCGCATGATCTATCGATGCGATCGGAGTAGCTCCCGCATCGGCAACTGCAGTCTCAAGTTCTAAGAAGTTTTCGTCCACCGCAATCTGGACAGATGAAGATTGTGCAAAAGCGGATGTCGAAACTGCTAGTGTTGCAATCATCGAAAGAACAAAGCCAAACCTTACCATTTTACCACTTCCTGTTTCATCGTACGTTTTTTCAGTGAAACCGCCGCCAGAGCTGCAATTGTAATCGCGGCTGCAAGATAAAAGAGAAGTATCCCTTTCGGGACGCCATCAAAAAATATGCTAAGTATGCATCCGGCGGCCAATCCCGAGATAGACAAAAATAGAACCCATAGCGCAGTGCGCTGTAAGTCCGGTTTCGCCACGGTCGCTGACCAAAACAAAGCGTTTGCTACGTAAAGACCCATAATCGCACGGAAGACATGCGTCTGGTCCGTTCCTTCCACCGGAAGTCCCAGCAAAACTGGGATCGAACTACCGAATATCAGCCAGTACGATAGTGCAATTGGCACGTGGCCAGTAGTAGTCACCAGAAGGTCTAACCTAGCATCCATGCAGGCCTCTTTCTCGTAGAGGTTTCGCTTTGCTTGCAAAACTCCTAATCGGTCAATTGGTGCATCCGATGATCCGTAACGGATGCCTACGCCATAGCCTGAACGGCGCATCCGGCAGGCCAAGTCGAGCTTTCCAAAGAGCGAGCCAGTACTGCGCAGCCGTGCTCCGCCGCGCACCAAACTGGTCACAATGCGCCTTCGTCGCCCAGGAACTCGATACCAGCTGTCGTGCCATCACTGTAAGCAATGCAATTCCAAGGAGCACGGTCCTCGCCAACGCCTACAGTGACCTGTGTTCCTGCCTCGCTAAACGCGGATGAGAGCACCACGACTTGCGAATTGTTTGTTGTGCTGGCTACATCTCGCAAACACGCCTGCTGAGCCGGCGTGAGGTCGGCGGACGCGGTTGATGTACTCGTATCGTCGCAGGCTGCAAGCAATGCGAAACAAGTTGCACCTGCAATCATCACCATCTTGTTGGACATTTTCTTCTCCTTCTTGTTCCCATGAAATTATTGAAATTGGATGCGCTTGTTTGAATCTCTCGCGTCTGGGCAGCCAATAGGACATGCCTTGATCCTGTGACTACCTTGCCCAAAACCCGCCGCTTGCTGGCTTGGCCGGCGGTTCGATATTTTGTTGACTACCGAGATCGCCAACAACGCGTGATGGCCGAATGACGTCACAGGCAAAAGCTAGAGCGAGCTTTGGAGAGAGTGATCTCTTGTTGAAATTGAGCATCGCGTCCTCCTAAGCACGATCACTTTAGAAAGTCTTCCAACCGCCAGCACTCACCCTAGCGGCTGGAAGGGCCCGGCAACGCGAGCAACAACGACAACAACGGAGGTAAAATGAAAGTTGTGTCGAATTCGCATGTTTGAATCTATTTTTTAATAAATCAACATTTTTTCCGCGCGTAAACTTCTTTACGCTCTCGTACGATAGGCCTTCGTCTTCAAATAAAAAAGGTTCGTGGGCGCATCCTTGGGGGCGCGTGAGTAATTCTGAGCGGCGAAGCGTCTCGGCGCAATGAAAGTCAAAAAGGGAGTGAAAAATGGGATTTGGTGAATCCGTTAAAACGTGTTTTTCGAAATACTTCCAGTTTTCCGGTCGGGCTTTACGCTCAGAATACTGGTGGTTCTTCTTGTTTGTGGTTCTCGTGAGTGCCGCTTTAGCCATGTTGGATTCGGTCCTTTTTGGAACCAACCCCGAAACGGGCCAAGGCTCTCAGGTTCTGTCCTCAGTTTTCCAACTGGCCGTCATAATACCAATGCTCGCCGTCGGTTGGAGAAGGCTGCACGATACAGGGCGACCTGGCTGGTACTTGCTGTTGCCGATGGCGCTCAGCATTACAACGCTTTTTGTTTTGCTGGGTGGGGTGGCGTTCTTTTCGGTATTGGAGCAAGGGACCGAAAATCCCGATGCATTGCGAGGACCTGCGGCAGTTTTGGGTGTGACCGGTATCATTGTTGTCTCAATCCTTCAGTTCGTTCTGTCCATTCTGATGATCTGGTGGCTGACACGACCTTCCCAAGAAGGCGCAAACGAATACGGCGAATCTGTTTCCTGACCTTATTTTCCGGGAAACAAGCCAGGAACCCTGCTGGGTGAAAGTCCGAACCGCAACACCATGGAGAGTGAAAATGAGTTTCAAAACGATTTCCATTGGAGCGTTGATGATGGCAATGGCGACCACTGCATCGGCGGAGTGGTCGTTCAGTTCCGGGCCTAATCCCAATGCATTTATTCAAACCGGAAACATGACGCTGGAACTTCAGTGTGACCGTATCCGCTTTGCTCCGGCTGGATACGAGGACAGCCAGGACATTGTGCAGAAGCAAGGGCTTTCCATTCGGTTTTTTAAGAGCGGCACCACCGAAGTTGGGGCTTTTCAGGTTGGCGCAGAAAACGCTGCTTTGCGGATCGTCGACAACTATCCCGTCGAGGCCAGTTTCAACAGTCAGCAGGATTATGATTTTGTACTGGACCAGCTTGCAGCAAATGCATCGGTTAATCTGTCCATGATTGATCAAGACGTCAGCTATGGAATCTTTGACTTGAAGGGTTCCAGCGCGGCAATTCGATCCCTTCGTTCTGCGTGCAACTCGAATGTTAGCCAGGAGGCCTCCTACGAAGCACCCGAAGGCATCGTCTATTGTGGTGGCGGAGCGATAAAACGCGTGATCGAACCCGTAATTTTGGAGAACCCGGACGGAGAGTGGGACGCGCGAGTAACGGTTAACGGCGAGACGATCAGAGCCATGACGGCCTACAGTTACTTCGGAAACTCTGAGCCGCCGGCCGGATTTGTCGTTGCCCTGCTTGGGGAAGACAGGTCCGAGTTTTTGATTTTTAGCGAAGGCTCGGCAAACTGGCTGGAGTACGGGGACTATAGGTATGATCAATGTAACTGACGCCACCCTCCAACCTGCTTCCCCAAAAGTGCGCCTGTTGAAAGGGCTGGCATCAGGGATTGTGCTGGTTTCGGGCCTATTTTGGACCTCACCAGCTGTCGCTGCTGATGTTTCACAACTGCCGCCCGGTTTTCAGGCGAAGGTTGATCTGGCGGCACAGGCTTGCGCGGAGTTCAACGACGGTCAGTTTGATTTAGATTGGGGTGCGGTCGAGAGAGTGGATCTCGACGGGGATCTACAACGCGACTGGGTTCTGAACGAATCTGGTTTCGCGTGCTCGAGCGCCGCATCTCTTTTTTGCGGAACTGGCGGATGCATGTCGCACTTCTTGATTGAAGAGGAGGTTCACTCCTTGCTTAACCGAGGCTGGACGGTCGTTGACTTCGGGCGTCAACGCATTGTCCTTGCGGATGTCCACGGAAGCAATTGTGACGGAATAAACCCGACGCCTTGCGCATCAGCCAGTGTTTGGGATGCGGAAGCTAAGACGTGGCGTTCATCGGCTGGTGATTGGCAGTAAACTGCAATTGGGCAGTGCAGATAAGCCTGAGAGCCTGTTTGTTCGATGAGTTCTCTGCAGCATGCAAACTTATGGGCAAATCGTACAAAGCTATGCGCAAATACCGCGTAAAGGTTTACGCAAAGTTCCAAGATTTTCTTTAGTCAAACCAACGTCGGCAATGCAGCGTTATGCGCAGACCTACAGGAAATCGCCGGAGGCATTTTCGCCATCGGCATTCCCGCTTCCGTCAGTCGAACCCGCCCGGTTTATGCCCGAAGAAGACCTTGGTGACATCCTCGATGATGTTCCACGTCACGCGGCTGCCGTCCCGGACGAAATAGCTATCTCCTACATCCAGATCGGTGGTGTGTCCTGTACTGTGGTCGATTATTTGGCAACGGCCAGACAGGATAGTCATCAGCTCATCCCCCTGTTCGGTGCATTCAAACGCGCCTTTGGTGCAGCGCCAGATGCCGGTGCGTGTTGCATGTCCGGGGCCGCCGTCGTCCATCCGGCCAGAGGCTTTGGGCTGACCTTCCAATATCTTGTAGTCGCTGCTGGGGTTGTCGAAAGGCCAGACCTCCAAGGGGCCGATTTCATCCAGCGTCGTGTATTTCCGCATAATCGCTCTTTCATCTCTGTTTTGCGGGGCAGGTTAGCCGCCATGCTGCCGCAGGAAAGGGCCAATCTCCTGAAAAAACTCGTCAAAGCCCGCGTGCCCTCGGATCATGCAGTGATTGGCGCCCGGAAGTTCGACGAATTCGGCGGTTGGAACTTCGCGCGCGGTTTCGCGGCCTTCGCTGATCGGGGCAGCCATGTCATCTCTGACATGCAACACCAATGTCGGCACGTTTAGCCGTTGTGCATCCGCGCGGGCATCCACATAAGCGTTCATCTCCATGATCCGCAGCGCCGTTTCGGGGCTGGCCGAGATACGCTGCATCTCATCAAAGCTTGCACCTTCTTCCGGAGTGGCGTCTGGCATATAAGATGAGGTGAAGAAATGGCGATAGACCGGATTGGGTGAGCCCCACCCGGCGGATACCATCGCGCGGGAGGCCTGATAGAATTGTTCGGCTTCGGCGTCGCCCCGCATCATGCGACCCCGGACATAGCCGCCCAGTAGGATCAGAAACTTGACGCGATCGGGGTATGTGGCCGCAAACCGGATCGAAAAGGCCGAGCCCTGGCTGATCCCGAACAGGCCGAATTGATCCAGCCCCGCTGCATCGGCGACGGCGATCATGTCGTCGATCATCCTATCCTCTGAAATATCACCCACATCCCAGTCCGAAAGCCCATTGCCGCGCTGATCGAACCGCACCAGATGGCAAAGCTTGGACATCTCGGACAGGAAATCGCCCCAGACGGGGCTGGTCCATTCATACTCGATATGGTTCAGCCAGTTCGGCGCTTTGAGCACGGGCGTCCCATGTCCGGTCGAGGCCCAGGCCAGATTGACCCCGTCCGCCGATTTGCAGAACCTTACCCGCTGTTGCAGCGAGATATCGGGTGCCACGCGCCGGGGGGCGGCCTGCGGTGACCAGTGCCAGACCCGGATCGGTCGGCTGATATTCTTGACGCGCTGCCCGCCCATATCCCGAAACGGCGTATCGACACGATCCTGCACGGCCTGATGCACAATGTCTGAGACGCAAACTCCGCCAGGCTCTGCCAGCCCCTCCAGTCTTGCGGCGACGTTGACACCGTCGCCAAAGATGTCGCCCTCATCGAAAATGACATCACCCAGATTGATGCCGACGCGGAAGCGGATCCTCTGATCATCTTCAAGATCTGTTTCATTCAGGTTCATCGCTTTTTGGATGTTCACGGCGCAGCGCACTGCGTCCTGAACGGATTCGAAGGTGGCCAACATGCCATCGCCAGTGGTTTTCACAATGCTGCCGCGGCTGCGCTCGATTTCGGGGTCGATCAATTCGCGTCGGTATTTCTTTTGCCGGGACAAAACGCCCAGTTCGTCCAGTTCCATCAGCCGGGAATACCCGACCATGTCAGCCGCCAGAATAGCCGAGAGCCGCTGTTCCATTCCCCCCTCCGTCTGCTGCACCTGTCTGGCGCTTAGGGGTCAGTATACGGGAAAGTGGCGGTCTTGTCGCAATAGCAAAGACATATCCTTGAATTTGCGGTTTCGCGGCGATGCGGAATGCGTAATCTTCGGGGCAAACCGAATGATTGCAGCCCATCGGATCAACGTCAGGATACGCACAGATCATGAAACTGGAATTCCACCACATCAACTATGTCTCGCAGGACGTGGAGCGCCTGCATCATTTCTACACGCACGTCCTCGGGCTGGACGACATCCCGATCGAGAACTTCCCCCGACCTGATGAGACCGAAGACAGCGGCTATAGCGGCAAGATCCGTTTTGCCACAGATGGTCATATGCAGATGCATCTGGCCGAGAAAGATCTTGGTGTGGCATTCAAACACAGTGAGTCCATCAATCCGGTTGAACGCGGGCATATTGCCTTCAGAACCGATGATATTGCGGCTTTCAAGAAATTGTTGGACGACAACGGCATCCCCTATTCCGACTATGGAACGGCCTTTGCCAAAGAATGGCACCAGGTGTTCTTTCAGGATCCCGAGGGCAATATCATCGAGGTTCATCAGGCGGTTTAGCGGTCGCCTGGGCAAACCTGCGGCGGGTGGTGTCCAGATGCGCAGCCATCGCCGCACGGGCCTTGCGCTTGTCCCGTCTTTCGATGCTGTCGATGATCGCAAGATGATCGGCGGTGGCTGTCAGGTGATGGTCGAGCTGGTTTTCTAGCGGCCACAAGTAGTGGTGGTTGAAGATCATCGCAATCGCGTCCTGAAAACCGACGATCAACCGGTTCCCCGCATGATCATTCAGGAAGCGGTGAAACTTGGTGTCCAATGCCGGGAAATCCAACGTGGAAAGATCGGCGGTTGCGGTCACAGCCTGATGCTCTTGCCGCAACCGTGCCAGCCCGCCCCAGAACGGATGCTGTTCTGGCAGGCAGCACAGGTTTTCCACCGCGCGGCTTTCGAACATGACGCGAACCTCGTGCAGCTCCAGCGCATATTGGCGGGTGACGCCTTCCAGCACCCAGCGCCTGTGGTGATCCTTGCGCACAAAGCCAAACCGGCTGAGGCCGATCAGAAACTCGCGAATAGTTTGAACCGAGACATCCAACTGCCGCGCCAGTTGCCCTTCGCTCAGGCGCGTTCCGGGGCCCAGATCTTGATTGCGGATCATCTGCATGAACGCGGCTTCAAGCGCGTCGCGTGTGTCCATCGTTTGGGCGGCTGAAAAGTAATCGGCCTGTTCCGGCAGGCGTTGCACGTCGTAGCCCCGCCCTCGTCGAGCAAGCAAACCCCGGCTTACCAGATGGGTCAGAACGGCCCGCACTGTGGTGCGGCTGACGCCCAGATGGCGCGCCAGTTGCGAAATGTTGGAGACCTCAGCCCCCGCCATCACCCTATCCAGCATGGCGTTGCAGGCGCTTTTGAAAACTCGGTCAGGGCGCGGCAAACCTGTGGTCCTTGATGTTCATTACACTGTATTAAATGGGGTTAAAGACATTTGAGGGCAAGGGTCCGGACCCATATGATAGCGCCAACTCCGATCTGCTATATCGTCAGGATTTTCCCCAATGCCATATGTCCCCAGTGCCACCCGCTACGATAAAATGATTTATAACTCTTGCGGAAGCAGCGGGCTGAAACTGCCTGCTATCTCGTTGGGGTTGTGGCATAATTTCGGGCATGATCGCCCCCATCAGTTAAAGCAGGAGCTGTGCCGCACGGCCTTTGATCTGGGGATCACGCATTTCGATCTGGCAAACAATTATGGCCCGCCGCCAGGCAGCGCCGAAGAGGCGTTTGGCGAGATTTTGAAAACCGATTTCGCCGCATACCGTGATGAATTGGTCATCTCAACCAAGGCCGGGTATGGGATGTGGCCCGGCCCCTACGGCGAATGGGGCAGCCGAAAATACCTGATCGCCTCTTGTGACCAAAGCTTGAAACGGATGGGGCTCGACTATGTCGATATCTTTTATTCCCACCGGTTCGACCCGAACACACCGCTCGAGGAAACGATGGGCGCGTTGGATCAGATCGTGCGCTCCGGCAAGGCACTGTATGTCGGCATTTCGTCCTATAACTCGCAACGCACGCGCGAGGCTGCGGCTATTCTAAAGGATCTGGGCACGCCCTGTATCATCCATCAGCCCAGCTACAATATGATCAACCGTTGGGTGGAAACGGATGGGTTGAAAGCCACGCTGAAAGAGCTGGGGATCGGGTCCATCGCCTTCACGCCGCTGGCGCAAGGAATGCTGACCGGAAAATACCTGAATGGCCTGCCGGAAGGCAGTCGCGCCACCGAGGACAAGTCCCTCAACCCCGATCTGCTGACCGAAGCCACCATCCAGAATTTGCGCAACCTTGATGCCATCGCCAAACGGCGCGGTCAGACGCTGGCGCAGATGGCAATTGCCTGGGTGCTGCGCGAAGGCGGGATCACAACTGCTTTGATCGGGGCGTCGCGGACGGAACAGATCGTTGACTGTATCGGCGCGCTGAAGAACATTGAATTCACGTCCGAAGAACTGGCCGAGATAGACCTCTATTCCGCCAATGGAGAGGTCAATCTGTGGTCCCAGTCCTCGGACGCCTGAGCCGCGACAGCAACAAAGGAAATCCCATGAACAAACCCGTAATCGGTTTTATCGGTGTTGGCCTGATGGGCCATGGCATGGCTAAGAACATCGTGGAAAACGGCTATCCGCTGGTGGTGATGGCGCATCGTAATCGCCAACCGGTCGAAGACCTGTTGCAGCGCGGCGCGACCGAGGTTCATTCGGCTCGTGAGATGGCCGAGGCCTGCGATATCATCCACCTCTGTGTCTCAGGCAGTCCACAAGTGGAACAGCTGGTGCGGAGCCCCGACGGGATCATCGCCGCAGGGAAAGAGGGGTTGGTTGTTGTGGATTGTTCCACCTCGGACCCGGTTTCGACCCTGCAGCTGGCCGAGGAACTCCGTGGCGCAGGCATGGACCTGGCCGACGCTCCGCTGGGGCGCACCCCCAAAGAGGCCGAAGCCGGAACGCTGGATGCCATGGTTGGCGCGTCGCCCGAGACTTTTGCGCGCATCAAGCCGGTGATTGACTGCTGGGCCGGGCTGGTTGTCCACATGGGTGAGGTCGGATTGGGCCACAAAATGAAGCTGATCAACAACTTCGTCGCCATGGGCTATGCGGTCCTGTATTCCGAGGCGCTGGCCGTGGCCCGAAAGTCGGGTCTGAGCGCCGAACAGGTGGATTCCGTTCTGCGCCCCGGTCGTTTGTCGAACGGGTTCTACGAGACCTTTATGAAATGGACGCTGGAGCGGGACGAAAACGCCCATCGTTTTGCCATCACCAACGCGCATAAGGACATGCGGTACCTTTCGAACCTGGCCAACAGCATCGGTGCGGTCACGCCGGTTCAAGCGACTCTGCGCAATGCCTTCGCCGCGATGGAGGCGGCCGGCCGGGGTGAGGATTACGTTCCCATGATGGCCGACTTCATTGCGGAAACGAACGGGTTGGACGACGATTCCAAAGCGTAGATATGCCGCGCCCGCAGCCATAGCCTGCGCGTACAAAACGTGACACACCCTTTCTTGTTGATCCAAT
Source organism: Ruegeria lacuscaerulensis (assembly GCF_013034685.1). GTDB lineage: Bacteria > Pseudomonadota > Alphaproteobacteria > Rhodobacterales > Rhodobacteraceae > Ruegeria > Ruegeria lacuscaerulensis_B. The sequence continues at coordinate 12,221 of NZ_WQGO01000013.1, forward strand.
AGGGAGGGGTGCAGGCATGAGCGACAGTCCCGACGTGATGAGCGGGTCTCTGAAGCGACCCTTGGCGGTGGCCTTTGCGATTGGCCTTGCGCTCGTGATCATCCTGTCTGTGTTTCTTTACATGTCACGCGAGACCGGTGCGCGCATTGGTGAAATGCGGGTGGCGTGGCAGGAATACTCGGCCAAGACCACGCCGCGTGGCTATTGGATTTCAGATATCCGCGAGGATTTCGGCTATGGCGGTCTGATTCACAACTTCAAGAACTACGTTTTGCGTCATGACCCGGACTTGGGGCCGCGTCTGCGACGGCAATCGGAAAGTCTGTTGAACGCCATCGCCGCCTATCGTGCTTCTAACCCGTCCCCAACCGAGCAGGAGGCCCTGCAACAGATCGAGGCCGTGGCACTGGAATATACCGGCAACATCCCATTGATCGAAGAGGGCATCGCTGCGGGTCTCAGCGCGGAACAAATCGACGCTTTGGTGCGTGTCGATGACAGTGATGCTTTGGCAGCGCTGGCGACGCTTGAAACCCTGTGGGTGCAGGAGCGTGACAGAAGCTTGTCCGGTATGGTGCGAGCCTTTTCGGATGGCGAACGTCTGGTGCGCAACTTCTCGGTCCTGTTGATTGGGCTGATCGTTCTGGTTGGGGTCATCGCCATCCTCACGACGTTTCTGATCACCAACATCCTGCGCGCCAACCGTCGCCTGAAGGCCGAACTGGCGCTGCGTGAACAGGTTGAGCTGGCCGAGCGCAAGCTGGCGCGTGCGGTCGAACAAAGCCCGGCCTCGATCATCATCACGGATACTGATCTGAAGATCGAATATGCCAACCGCAAGTTCTTTGAACTCAGCGGCTATGGTCCGTCAGAGGTTTATGGCCATTCGCCCAAAATGCTGCAATCGGGACATTCGGGGCAGGGGGTTTACGGCGACCTGAAGGCCAAGCTGAGAAACGGTCAAAGCTGGTATGGTGTGTTTCGCAACCTGCGCAAAGATGGGACGCATTACTGGGTCTCGACCGCGATTTTCCCGCTGGTCGATCAGAATGGCAGCATCACCCACTATATCGGTATCGGCGAGGACATGACCGAGTCCCGCCGCACGCGCGAGCAATTCGCACAAGTGCAGAAGATGGAGGCCGTGGGCATTCTGGCCGGGTCAGTGGCGCATGATTTCAACAACGTGTTGATGAGCGTGATCGGCAATGCCGAGCTGATCGAACTGGACGCCGAAGATAACGAGGACATTCAGACCTCGGTCGATCACATCCGCATCGCGGCACGTCGGGCGCAGGCGCTGGTTCGCAAGATGCTAACCTTTGCCCGCGAACGGCCCCGCAACCCTCAGCGCGGCGATATGGTCAAAGCCACGCAAGAGGCGCTGGACCTGATCAAGGTCGCCGCCCCACCTAGTATCGAGACCCGCTTTGACGTCGACATAGATCAGGCCTTTGCGGAGTTTGACGGCACACTGTTTTTCCAGACATTGCTGAACCTGTGCCACAACGCGTTCGAGGCGATCGGCGATCACCCCGGCACAGTTGTGTTGCGCATCAGCCAAGCCGAAGACTCTGCGCTGGACGACCTGCCGGACGATGCGATTGGCGTGATCCGGTTGGACGTAACCGATGACGGGCCGGGAATGACGCCCGAAGTACAGGAGAAAATTTTCGAACCCTTCTTCTCGACCAAACCCGTGGGCAAGGGCACTGGTCTGGGCATGGCCATCGTCCGTAACAGTGTCGAGGAATGCCGTGGTCGGGTCGAATTGCATTCGGAGCCCGACAAGGGAACCCGGTTCAGCCTGTTCTATCCGATGATGCCGGTTTTAAGCGCGCAACAACAGGAAGAGGCGCGCGCCGTCACGGGGGATGAGCACATCCTGCTGGTCGATGACGACGAAAACATCCTGTATGTCACGCGCCGGTTGCTGACGCGCTATGGCTACCGGGTCGAGGCCTATTCCGAACCGATGCGCGCGCTGGATGCCTTTAGGGCGGCCCCGGACAGCTATGACGTGATTGTGTCGGATTTGATGATGCCGGGGCTGATGGGGACCGATCTCATCGCGTCTGCACGGGCTGTTCGACCGAATGTTCCGACGATTCTGGTCAGCAGTTATTTTGATGATGCAGAAAGCCCGGCTGAAGGCGATACGACGGTACGAGTACAGAAACCCTTTGATGTTCAGAGTCTTGCGCGGATTGTACGATCTCTTGTTCCCTGACGCCTGTTACATTTCTTAACATCTTTTCACGTCTTTTCATCGCGTCCAAATCAGTACGACACAACTGCCCCCTAAGGTTCGCCGTGCCGGTCCTCGGCCAAACCGAGTGATCGGAATAGCGATAAAGGGGCTTTTAGATGACAACCAAAGCCAGAACATGGTTCTCGGCGCTGTCGACAGTTTCGCTGCTGACGATGAGTGCTGCGTTCCCGGTTCACCAGGCCCTGGCGGACCAGCCGGGCCCGGTAGAAGCCATAGAGTTCGATCCAGCCAAGGCGGCCCTTGGCAAACGACTTTTCTTTGATCCGCGCCTGTCCGGCGACGCTGCGCTGTCCTGTTCCAGTTGCCACCAGCCGGAAAACGGTTTTACCGACGGGCAGGCCCTGTCGGATGCCTATACGGGCAACCTGCATTTCCGCAACGTGCCAACGCTGATCAACAGCGCCAAGCGCGAGGCATGGTTCCATGACGGGCGGATAGGCACCAACCTGAATGACGTGACCCGCGAAAGCATCACCGAGACCTATTCCATGAACATGGACATGCGTCTTATGCAGGAACGCATCAAGCAGGACCCGGTCTATGTCGAGATGTTCGAAGCCGCCGGATTTGGTGAGCCTTCGAACGGTGGCGTGCGTAACGCGATCCCGGAATATCTGAAAACGCTGATCTCGCGCGGTGCGCCCTTCGACACCGGCGAGATGTCGGACGAGGCCAAAGCGGGGTATGAGCTGTTCAACGCCAGCGGCTGTAGCTCGTGCCACTCGGGCGAGCGATTCACTGACGATCTGCCGCACAATATCGGCGTCGGCGACAACCCTGACATCTGGGCGGACCCGACACGGCACATCACCTTTGTGACCATGATGAAGTTCCTCGGCGTCGAGAACTACATGAACCTGCGTGCTGACCCCGGAGCATATATCCGCACACACACCGCCGACACCTTCGGCACCTTCATGACCCCCACGCTGCGCGAGCTGACCTATACCGCGCCGTATATGCACAACGGCACGATGGAAACGCTCGAAGACGTGGTGGCCTTCTACAACGCCGGTGGCGGTGATGATGAGAACAAGGATCCGCGCATCAAGCCGCTTGGCCTCAACGAGACCGAGCAAGCACAGCTGGTGGCCTTCCTGAAGGCACTGTCTGGCGAGCCGCTGACCGGGCCCGAATTCGTCGCCGAGGAAATCGATACGGATTATGCGCCGATCGAAAACTGGCGTGAAACAACAAACTGAGGAGTGGACCCATGAAAGACCTTAAGTCTTACCTTTCAGGCACAATCGCCACCGCTGCTTTGTTTGCCGCCATCGGTTCGCAAGCTTTGGCTGCGGACAGTCTGGTGATCGAGGCCGGTATCGGCGGCGCAGACCCCGACCCCGATGCGCCACTGGTGGCGCTGGGCGAACCGCCCATCCCGCTGGACAACCCGCAGACCGAGGCCAAGATCGAACTGGGCAAGATGCTGTTCTTCGATCCGCGTCTTGGCGGGAACGAGACAACGCCATGTTCGGCCTGTCACCTGCCGGATGTGGGCTGGGACGTCGAAGCGCCAATCTCGTTCGGCTATCCCGGCACGACCCACTGGCGCAACAGCCAGACCATCGTGAACTCGGCTTACTACGGCAAGCTGTTCTGGGCGGGATCAAGTAAAAGCCTTGAAAGCCAGGCCAAATCCGCTGCAGGCGGTGCGGTTGCCGGTAATGGCGAGGCCGACATGATGGAGGCCCGTCTGGCCTTTGTGCCCGAATATGTCGAACGCTTTAACGATGTCTTCGGCGATCAATGGCCGCGCATCAGCAACGCTTGGCGCGCTATCGCTGCGTTTGAACGCACCATCGTTCAGACCGACACGCCCTTCGACAACTACCTGCGCGGGGATGATGCCGCGTTGACCGAGGAACAGAAACGCGGGCTGGAGCTGTTTACCGGCAAGGCGCAATGTTCCGAATGCCATAACGGCGCGCTGCTGTCGGATGAGAAATACTACAACACCGGCGTTCCACCTTATAGCGGCTGGGAAGATGACGGTCTGGCGCAAGTGACCTTCCGGTATGAGCTCTATGCCAAAGGCTCGACCGAGGATTTCTATCGCCACACCAAAGACGACCCCGGTTTCTATTTCCGCACCAAGGAAAAGGCCGATCTGGGCAAGTTCCGCACGCCAAGCCTGCGCTACACCCTCTACACCGAACCCTACATGCATAACGGCATGTTGGAGACGCTTGAGGACGTGGTTGAATTCTACAACCAGGGCGGTGGCGAGAATGAATTCGCAGCAACCAAATCCGATCTGATCCAGCCGCTTGGCCTGAACGATCAGGAAAAGGCGGATCTGGTGGCCTTCCTGAAATCCCTGTCCGGTGACGAGATCTTGGTCGAAGAGCCCGATCTGCCGGATTACCAGCCGCTTTCTGCGGTTGCAGCAGAGGAGTAAGCGTCATGAAAGATCATAACGCAACCGGATGCAGCTGTTCTGGCGAGGCCAAGAAGGCCTGCACCGTGAACCGCCGCCAGTTCCTGTTCGCCTCGGGCGCAACAACCTTTGCCGTGATGGTGGCCATGCCCACTCGCCACGGCCAGGCCGAACAGGTTCCTGCCCTTGTGTCCACCTATCCGCGCAAGCTGATCGGCAAACTGTCCGAGCTGGAACAGGATGTCCCGGTCGAGTTCTACTACCCCGATGAGGGCGACTACTCGGACTCGATTCTGGTCAAGACCGGCGTGGAAAGCGGCGGTGGCATCGGTCCGCAAAAGGACGTTGTGGCCTTCAACCTCACCTGCACCCACCAGGGCGGGTCGATGTATGACAGCTACAAACCCGAACATAAGGTGCTGGGCCCGTGCCCGCTGCACCTGTCCACCTATGACGTGACACGGCACGGCATCCTCGTTTCTGGGCAAGCCTATCAGTCGCTGCCGCAGGTCCTTTTGGAACTGGACGGTGATGACATCTACGCCGTCGGCATGTTCGGCCTGATCTACGGCCGCTACGACAACCTGATTGCATAAGGGAAGGGGATACTCACATGGCAACCCCGTATTACGTACCCGAGACCAACGTCCCGCTGCCGCCCAAAGGCGCCGAGGTCATCTCGACCGCCTGCGACTACTGCATCGTGGCCTGTGGTTACAAAGTCTACCGCTGGCCCGTGACGGCCAAACCCGGTGGCCCCACCGCAGACGAAAACGCCTTTGGCGAGGATTTCCCTGTTGCACCGCTGGGTGCATGGGTCGCGCCGAACCAGCACAATATCGTTCTGCACAAAGGTCAGCCGCACCACGTGGTGATCATCCCGGACAAGGACACGCAATACGTCAACACCGACGGCGACAGTTCCTTGCGGGGCGGGTGTATCGCGCAGAAATGCTATAACCCGCAGACACCGACGCGCGACCGCCTGAAGACACCGCTGATGCGGATCTATGGCACGCTGATGCCGGTTCCGTGGGATCTGGCGCTGGATGTGGCAGCCGAGGTGGGCAACCACGTCATCGCCAAACACGGCACCAATGCCTATGGCGTGAAAACCTTCAGCTATCAGTATATCGAGAACACCTATGCGATCTCGAAATACGCGCTGCGCCACATCAACACCGCGAACTTCACCTTCCACGACACGCCGTCCGACGTGACCTCGACCCCCGGTTTCCGGGATGCGGGTTTCGACAACTTCGGCCCGTCCTACGAGGACTGGCGCGATGCGGAAACCCTTCTGGTTTGCGGTACTGACCCGTATGAGACCAAGACCATCCTCTATACCCAGTGGATGATGAAGGGGATGCAGAACGGTCAGAAAGAGATCTATCTGATCCCGCGCAGCTCGGCCGGTGTGGCCCATGCGGTCAAGATGGGCGGCCTGCACATCGACGTTCTGCCCGGCACCGACCTACTGGTCGTCAACGCCATTGCCCGCGTCATCGTGGAAAATGGCTGGGAAGACAGCGACTGGATCAAGAAATGGGTCAACAACAAGTGGGAAAGCTCGTCCGGCTTCGGTCAGGGCACCCGCAACACGCCATGGCAGTGGCGTACGACCTGGGGCAAGTTCCAGACCAAAGGCTTTGAAGACTGGAAAGAGTGGCTGCTGTCGCAGGAAGAGTTCGCGCCCGAGACCGCTGCCGCCATGGCCGAAATCGACGTGCAGAAAATCTATACTGCCGCCGAATGGCTGGCCAAACCCAAGGCAGATGGCACACGGCCCAAAACCTCGGTCATGATCGAGAAAGGGTTCTACTGGTCCAACAACACCGGCAACACACAGGCGATTTCCGCGCTGGGCATCATCTGTGGCTGTGGCGGTCGTCCGGGTCAGGTCATTGGCCGGGCCGGTGGTCACCAGCGGGGTGGCGTGAAGGGCGGGAAATACCCGCGCAACAAATCGCCCGAGAAACTGCCCGGTCGCCGTCGCCGCGCCATGGATACCGACCGGTATCTGATCGCAGGTCATACCCGTATGGCACACGTGATCGGCACCACCTGGATCCAGTCCATGTGCGGCAGCCAGCAACTGGCCGACAAGTTCGAGGAACTGACCGTCCGCAACCCGCATCAGATCGCTTCTTTCGACAAGCAAGAGATGATCGACACGCTGAAGGCCCGCGCCGACAGCGGCGGTATGGTGGTCATCAACCAGGACATCTATCTGCAGGACCCGATCGGCAACCGTTACGCCGACATCGTGTTCCCCGCAGCGACCTGGGGCGAAGAGGACTTCTTGCGCGCCAACGGCGAACGCCGTCTGCGCCTGTACCAGAAGTTCTATGATGCGCCCGGTGCGGCGAAACCCGACTGGTGGATCATTGCGCAACTGGCACAGCGGATGGGCTTTGACGGGTTCGACTGGCAGAACTCGAACGAGGTTGCCGAAGAGGCCGTCCGCTTTACCCGCGGGTCGCGCAAGGACTTCCACGCCGTCTATCGTTTGGCCAAGAAAGAGGGCAAAGGCCTGCACCAGAAGGTCCGTGAGTTTGGCACCGATGGGGTTCAATGCCCGGTCATGCTGGATACCGATGGGGTCACGCTGATTGAAACCAAGCGTCTGCACGACACAACCCGCGAACTGCCCGATACCGGTGCGGCTGGTGCGGATGTGTTCAACAAGAAGCTGACGCATTTCAACAGCCAGACCGGCAAGTGCAACATCCAGAAATCGCCGTGGGGTCTGTTCTCGGACTATTGGGAATGGCTGAAACCCAACAAGGAAGAAGGCGAGTTGTGGGCGACCTCCGGTCGGATCAACGAACGCTGGCAGTCTGGCTTTGATGACCGTCGCCGCCCGTATATCGTGCAGCGCTGGCCGGAAAACTGGGTTGAAATCCACCCCGATGATGCAGCCGAGCGTGGCATCGAAAGCGGCGACTATGTGATGGTGTATTCGGAACGTGTTCCGGGCAACAAGCACACGCTGCTGGGTGTGGAAGGCGACGACTTCCAGTTCTCGAAGCTGATGGAGAACGGGCATATCGAACTGACCAAAGCGGCGATCACAGCCGTGGCCATGGTCACGCCCGCCATCAAGAAAAGCGTGGTTTACATGGACTTCCTGCATATGCAGCAGCCTGCGAACGCGCTTGAGGGCCGGATCGTCGACTGGATCAGCGGCAACTACAACTACAAGATGGGCGTTGCCAAGCTGCGCAAACTGGGGCCGAGCCCCTACAAGACCTCGTTCCGTACGATGTCCTTCGCACCGCGCGACATCGCCTGACGTGTTTCCGGGGGGCGGTCGCCATGCTGCCCCTCGGGTCTGGTCCCACTGCAGAAGGGACCTTGGGCCGGTTCCCCGGTTCGCTGGAAGGCAGGCTTCGGTTGGGAAACCTGCCTTCCACTTTCACCCAACCTCTCCCAACGCAAAACATGGCAGACCCGATATGAACATGCATTCCGATACCGCCCTGCGAGATGAGGCCACCAGCCTGTTCTCGGACTACGCAAAATCCGAATATGACGTGATCCGCCTGCGCGCAATTCAGGCCCTGAGTGCCATTGGCGCCGCCAACAGCCCGGCCTTGGTCGAGGCGCTTTTGGACGATGACGAAGACGTCCGCCAGGACGCAGCCCAGGCACTGGGCGCGCTGGGCGTTCAGGACGCAGCACCGCAACTGCTGGAAAACCTGATCCACGATCCCTGTGGCGAGGTCAAACTGGCCTGCGTCACCGCTCTGGCCGAGTTGAAATCCGTAGACGCCGCGCCTTACCTACGCACCCTTGTCGCCGGGCGCGGCGAGGAGATCACATGGGACGAGGACGAGCTGCACCAGGACGAATGGGACGATTGGCTGGACACCCAGATCGCCTCGATCAAAGCGTTGGGCCGGATGGGCGATGTGGCGGCGATCGAACCCATCGTCATGGCCCTGATGGACGAAGACGGGCAGGAACTGGGCGATGTGGCCTGCGAGGCGCTGGGCCGGATTGGTGAGGCTTCCGTGCCGACGCTGGGTGTGTTCACCCAATCCTCGAACCGCCGCCTGCGCCACCGTGCCCTGCGCACTCTGGCCACCATCGGCGGGGCCGAAGCCGAAGCGATCCTACGCAAAGCCACCAACGACAAGGACGGGGCCGTGCGTCTGATCGCCTATGAGGCGCTGATGCCAAACGACCCGGAGCTGGTCGAACAGGCCTTGACGGATGCGGTCGAAGATATCCGCATAGCAGCGCTGAACCAGTCTGGCTTTTCGGAACCCGAACTGCTGGATCGCATGATGCGTGATCCTGGTGCCAAGGTGCAGCTGGCGCTGCTCGACCGGCTGGATCGCACCTCGCCGATTCCCGATCAGGACGATCTGCGCTGGCAGGTGCTGGATTTCCTTGCCACCGGTCAACAGCCCGAAGTGTCCGCACAGGCACTGGGCCTGCTGGCGGCGCTGGCCCCGGAACTGGTGGCGGATCGGCTGAACGCGCTGTTCTTGGTCGAGGCTGATGACCTCAAGGCCGAGCGCCTGCAATGGGCCATTGTCGATGCGCTGGCGACCTCGCCTCTGCGTGAGGCGGCGGAATGGCTGCAACGTGCGTGCCGGTCTCCGTTCCGGTCGGTGCGGCTCAAGGCGGTGGCATCGCTGGCGATGATCGTCACGGATGCCGATCGTCCACATGTGAACCAGCAGCAAGGGCGCGAGTTGCTGCTGTCCTTTGCTCTGGCCCCGATGCCTGTGGCCGCAGACGAGAAACCCGCAGAGACCCCGCAAACCGACATCGCCGCGCTGGAAGTGGCCGGTCTGGACGTCTCCGAAGGCGGTGAGAACGGCCCGACCTCAAGCCTTGGAGCGATTCTGGGGCATGACGCGATTGCCGCCGAGATGACTCAGGAAGCGCAAGAGGATGAGGTCCAACCCCTCACCCCCCGCGAACAGGCGCTGCTGGCAAAGGCGACCCGCCACCCCAAACGCCGCCGCGTGGCGCTGGACGACGACGCGGATGCGTTGCAGCGCGAAACCCGCATGTCCGCCATCCGCCTGCTGGGCGAGGTCAAAGGGATGCAGGTCATGCTGGCCCAGATCGCCCAAGACCCGGAAACCGAGATCGCGCAGCAGGCGTTTGCCGCGCTGGGCGTGGCCGTCGCTCGCCATGGTGCGGAATTGAATCAAGACCAGCTGGTCGATTTGATCACCAAGGGGTTGTCGCACACGGATTCCGCCCTGTCCCTGCAGGCGCTGAAGCTGCTGCAACAGGCTGATCTGCCACCGCAGGATAGCTTGCGCGGCAAACTGCGTGCGATGGTGAAAACCGGCGATACTGCTTTCCGCATCGACGCGATGCATATCCTGACCCGATGGGATGGCACCCCAGACGTGGCGCGCAGCATGCTGGATGATATCTCGGCCCCCGTGCGGCAGGCGGCCATGCGGCTCTTGTCGGAAACCGCGCCCGATCAGGCGGGGGCGGCCATCGTGCCCTTCCTGTTGGCCAACCCCGAGCAGCGGATTGTGACCTATGTCAAGGACAGCACCCCTGCGATCGTATCCATTGGCCGCGAACTGCTGGCCGAGCTGCGCGACGAAGACCGCCGCGCGCAATGGCCGGTGATGATCAGCGCGCTGGCTGACCTGCTGGGAGAACCCTCACAGGCGGCCTGAAAGGCCCGGAGGGACAGATGACATCATCGCTGAAACTAGGTGCAGCGATATTGGCAGGCGCACTGGCTGTTGCGTCTGTTTGGGCCGAGGATATCCCCGAAATCGCTGTGGTCCACCAGATCATCGACCCTAGTGCCGATACCCCGGCCCATGCGTTTAGGTTTGAACCCAAGCTGCTGCATGTCCAAGCGGGCGCGACGGTGCGGTTCAAAGGATCGACAGGGCGTCACACGGTCACGTCAATCCTTCGCATGATCCCTGTGGGTGCCCGCGCGTTCGAGATCCGGGGAAAACCCGAATTGGACCTGACCCTCGACAAAGAAGGCGTCTACGGCATCCGCTGCCGCGTGCATGGCCGTCACGGAATGGTCATGCTGCTGGTGGTCGGCGACCCCGACGCGAACCTTGAGGAGGCCAAGGCCCATCTGTCCGAGCTGGGCGAGGCCGAGCGAGCAGGTTTCGAAGAACTTTTTGCTGAAATGGAGGCTCAAAATGGCTGATGGATGCGCCTGCGACCGCCACGCCCATATGTACCTGACTGTTGAGGATGCGCTGCGGCGTGGTCTGTCGGTGGCCGATCCACTGACGGATACCGAAACCCTGCCGCTGATCGACGCTATTGGGCGCGTTCTGGCGCAAGATTGTACCAGCAAGGTGGATATGCCCGCCTTCGACAATTCGGCCATGGATGGCTACGCAGTGCGGATATGTGATCTGGGCAACGGCCCGTTGTTCGAGCTGCCGCTTGCTGGGCGAATCGCGGCAGGAGACAGCGGCGCGCACGACGCGCCTGCGGGCAGCGCCCTGCGGATATTCACTGGTGCGCCGGTTCCGCCGGATTTCGACGCCGTGGTGATGCAGGAAGATTGCGACGCTCTGATCGACGGTATCCGCTTTTCCCGCCGACCCAAGCCGGGCCAGCATATCCGCCGCGCGGGTGAAGACCTGAAAGCGGACGCGCCTATCCTGCGCCGCGGCTGTGAGATCACCGCGCGCGAGGTCGCCGCGCTGGCCTCGGCCGGATACGGAGAGGTTACGGTTTATCGCAAGCTGAAAGTCACAATCTTTTCCACCGGTAGCGAATTGAAACAACCCGGCGAGACGTTGGGACCGGGGCAGATTTACAATTCGAACCGCTATATGCTGCGGGCGCTGTTGGACAAACCTTGGATCGCATTGACTGACAAGGGCCCGGTCGAAGACAATCCTGCCAAGCTTGAACGAGTGCTGCGCGAGGCCTGCGACAGTGCCGATCTGATCATCACCACGGGTGGCGTCTCGGTCGGTGACGAAGATCACATGCCCCGTGTGTTCGGGGAAATCGGCGGTCAGGTCGATGTGATGAAAGTGGCTATGAAGCCGGGTAAACCGATCATGTTCGGGCGGCGCGGGAACGCGCTTTATGTGGGTCTGCCGGGTAATCCGGTTTCGGCTTATGTGACATGGCAGATCATCGGATCGCAAATGATGGCCCGCCGTGCCGGACTGCACCATGCCTCGCAAACACCCCAACAGGCCGTTCTGGCCGAACCGCTGCGCCGGCGTGCCGGACGTCAGGAATACCGCCCTGTCACCATCGAGGGCCGGACGCCCGACGGCACGCCACGCCTGCGGCTGATGGCGCCGTCCTACAGTGGCCGGGTGGCGCTGTTGGCGCAGGCGGATGGTCTGGCCGTGATCCCTGCCGAGACAGAGGAATTGTCGGAAGGGCATGGACTTACCTTCTTGAGGTTCTAGTTCCAATCGCCATATGCCGACGTTCTTCCACTGCTGGCTTGCATGTGGTGGAACGCTGTGACTAAAACATTGGCGCGCAAGCTCAACTCGCCTGCACCGGACTGGATATATGGTTCAAGAACATATCCTTGTGGTCGACGACGACCCGCAGATCAGGTCTTTCCTGCAACGCTACCTTGAGAAGCAGGGATGTCAGGTCACGTGCGCCGCGGATGGCGATGCGATGGATGCGGTTCTGACCAAGTCCAGCGTCGATCTGATCCTGCTGGATATCGGCCTGCCCGGACGCAACGGTTTTGACATCACGCGCGAGTTGCGGGTGAATTCCAACATCCCCATCATAGTCCTCTCGGGCCGGGATGAGATTTTCGACCGCGTGGTCGGGCTGGAATTCGGGGCCGACGACTATATCACCAAACCCTTCGAGGCGCGCGAGGTTCTGGCTCGTATCCGCACCGTTCTGCGCCGGGCAAAGCCCGACGAAAAACTCGCCAATGGCGCGGATGCGCCCTTGATCACGTTCGGGGATTGGGTGCTGAACGTGAACGAACGGACCTTGACCGCAGGCGGCGACGGCGCTGCGGCAGACCTGACGACAACCGAGTTCGACGTGCTGCACGCTTTTGTCTCGAACCCGCATATGGTGTTTTCCCGCGACCAGTTGCTGGACAAGGCGCGCGGACGTGAAACCATTGTCGGCGATCGCACCATTGACGTCCACGTCATGCGTCTGCGCAAAAAGATCGAACCCGATCCCGCTGCGCCGACCTATATCAAGACCGTGCACGGGATCGGCTATTGCTTTGCGGCGAATGTCCGCAAGACCAACGCTTAGGACAGGTCCTTGAACATGTAGGTCGTGGGCTCCAGCAAATCCTCGAACGGGTTGCGGCAATAGTTCGGAATTTCGCCCGCGATCTGAAAGCCGAGGCTTTGATACAAGACGCGCGAGGGATCTGAGCTGCGCGTGTCCAGAACCAGCATCGTCCGCCCGATCTGCGCGGCACGCTGCTCCAACGCGATCATCAACGCCCGACCCAGCCCACGCCGACGGGCGTCGGGATGTACCAGCAATTTGGCCACGTCCGCGCGATGAGGCTGGTTTGGCATCAAAGCAGGAGCCAGTTGTACCGTTCCCAGGATGCGCCCGTCCTGCCGCGCGACGAACAGGTCCAGTGTCTTCGCCGCAACGCCGGGCCAGACGTGGTCGTGCCAATAGGCTCGGGCCTGTTCGGGGGGGAAGGGTAAGACAAAGCCGACGCTGGCCCCGTCCTGCACACAGGCGTGCAGAATGTCCGTCAGGTCATCGAGCGCGTTTTCCAGGTCCGGTTCTGTCAGTTGGGCAATCATATCAGCACCAATAGGTATCTTGCACCGCGCTCGCTTGGCGTTTCAAACCGGGTGGGGCCGGACAAGTGATAGCGCAGGCAGTCCCCGCCCGTCAGGTCGTGTGCGACGTCCTCGACGGTCAGGGTCAAGGCGCCGTCCAACATGATCAGGTGGTGCTCCTGCCCTGGTTTCGGCGGCGCGTCATAGCTGATCACCGTCGCGGGTGGCAGGTGGCCCTCAAGGACTTCACCGCTCAGCCCATTGGCGGGGGGTGAGACCGAGCGGCGGGTAAATCCGGTCTCGAGGTCGTGCCATTCCGGTTGCCGTTCAAAAGGTACACGCGGGGCAAAACTGTCTTCGACCATCATCAACAGTCGGGACATCGGTAAGCTGTAAGCAGCGCATAGCCGACCAAGCGTTTCGGCCGTCGGGCTGACGTCTCCTTTTTCCATTCGCGACAGGGTGGCGCGGCTGATACCGCTGTGATCTGCCAACTGATCCAGTGACCAACCCCGCGTGCGGCGCAGTTCATTCAGACGGTTGGCTAGTCGATTCGAGAGGTTATCCAGCATGTTTCAAATATGAGAATCATTTCCGTTTGTGAGATATTCGTTTTAAAATAATGTGATGTAAATAGAAAAGAGCGCGGAAAACCGCGCTCTTCCCTCACTCGCCGGATTGAAGGATTATTTCCAGCCAACCTCGTTGAAGATCTTCTGTGCCTCGGGGATGTTCTTGGCGACCTCGGACAGGTTCACTTCGTCCGCTTTGAACTCGCCCAGCGAAGCGACGTTGTCGGCCAGCGCCACGCCTTCGACGGCGGGGAATTCATCATTGCCGTTCGAGAAATAGACCTGCGCCTGTTCGCTGGCGAGGTATTCCAGGAATTTCACCGCGTTCTCTTTGTTTGGGGCATGGGCAGCAACACCTGCACCCGACAGGTTCATGTGGGCACCTTCCGCGTCTTGCGCGGGGAACTGAATACCGATCATGTCGATATCTGCGCTCAGGCCCTTCACGTCCTTACGCAGCGCGCGGGCAAAGTAGTACGAGTTCGAAACGGCAATCTCGCATTCACCCGAAACGATCCCGCGCAGCTGGTCGGTATCGCCGCCCTGCGGGTCACGCGCCATGTTGGCGACAACGCCTTCGGCCCAGGTCTTGGCTGCCTCGGCACCATGGTTGGTGATGATTGAGGCCAGCAAAGTCTGGTTATAGGTGTTGCTGGACGACCGGATGCAGATCAGACTTTTGTATTCGGGTTTGGCCAGATCCAGATAGCTGGCGGGCGGGGTTGCCACGTCGGCCTTATCAAAAAAAATGATCCGCGCGCGCTGCGAGAAACCGTACCACTGATTGTCTTCGTCTTGCAGGTTGGCCGGGATGCGATCTTCCAGAACCGCGCTGTCGATGGCTTGCAGGATGCCTGCATTCTTGGCGCGCGCTAGACGCGAAGTGTCAACGGTCAGCAGGATATCGGCGGGAGAGTTCGCGCCTTCCGCTTCCATACGTGCAATCAATTCGTCGGCCTTGCCTTCGATGCGGTTGATGGTGATGCCTGTGGCCTCTTCAAAATCGGAATAGAGGCGTTCGTCCGTGTCGTAGTGGCGCGAAGAATAAAGGTTCAGCTCTCCCTCGGCAGCAGCAGAGGTGGCAATCAGGGCCGTCAGCGCGACGGCGATACAGGTAGAGGATTTCAGCATCATATGTCCCAACTTTGAATGTCGTGGCGGGTGATAACCCGACTGATTTGGTCAATTAAACGATTCTGACTGGGATGCAAGGAATTCCGACAAAATTAGTTGGTCAAATGGTCGCTGGCAAAGTGCGGCCTGATTCTGATTATTGAGTGTAGTGTTTCGGGCGGGGGCCGGTTTCTATTTCCACAACCCTTTAGATGGATCGCGAGCGCGGAAGGGTAGCTGCCAGAATGATTGCCCAACCGAGGATACCCTGGCCATGCGAGCTGAGGGTGCTCTGATACGAGAAGAGCAGCATCTGCAGCGGTTTAACCGGGTCTCGTAGTGGCCAGATGACCCATTGAAGGGGCAAGTCCGGAATGATCATGCGGTAATACATGTAGTAGATTTGCGGCGAAACCCACACGAACAGCCAAAAGAGGATCATAGCCCCGGACATCCTTGCCCAAAAAGGAAATCGATACAAACCACGCCGGGTCAGATACACCATCAGGACAAACAGAATGAGGCTGAGCAACGCAAGCCCCACCTGTCCCCTTGTCGATAAATCAAAGAAGGAATCCTGACTATACACGTCTACCCTCGGTGACTTGGGCAAAAAGAAATCCGCCCACATGTGCAGGCGGATCTCGAAAAAAAGCGTGTACGTGGCTTAGCTGAGCGGTGCAACTGCCAGAATCACAGTGAACTTTTCGCAGTAGATGTAAAGTTCGTTGTATTTCGAAACGTCGATTCCAGCCGGGATCTTGAACGATGCTTCGCCCTTTTTCACGGTCAGTTTGTCGTGGATCTTCGAACCCTTTGCGTATTTCTCACCATTGCCGAAGCCGATCTTGATATCCGGCGGGTTCTTGTTGGGGTCGAACACATAGTCGCTCTTGAGGGTGACGGTGTCGCCGGATACGGAAACTGTTCCCTTCACCTTATAGCCGCTGCGACCGGAGAGGCTGCCGGTGCGTTCCTTATCCCCGGCGAATGCAGACGGCGTTCCCAGTGCGACTGCGGTAGCGGAAGCCAGCCCCAGTTTCACGAATTGGCGGCGTTTGATTGTCATGGCGAATTTCCTATCTCGTTCAACGACTGCAAGATGCTGCGCAGACTAAGTGGGCGCTGCCAATTCACATCGCGTCGAGGGAATGTGAGCATCTGAAACAAAAACACCCCAATACATCAATAGAACGGCCCGCGGGGTGTGAGAGAACCCGCGAAAAATATAGCTGTATCAAAGGGGTCGCAGAGATGCGGTGTCGCGGCGTTTGGTGTTTCAGCACGCGCGGACGGGAATTGAGCAAAATCACCAATTTCCGAGTTTTCACGCGTCAACAAAAAAACCGCACCCAAAGGCGCGGTTTTTTCAAATCGGTTCGTGCCGTTCTTAGCCCTGGCGAGCTTTGAACTTGCGCTGCGTCTTGTTGATCACGTAGACGCGGCCTTTGCGACGCACAACCCGGCAATCGCGGTGCCGGTTCTTGAGCGAGCGGAGCGAGTTCTTGACCTTCATGGGTCTGTCTCCAATCTGCGGCGCCTTCATCAAGGACGTGGCCAGCGCCTGGGTTAGCGGGTGTCCCGGAAAACCGGAACAGTGAAATCATGGTGGGCGGTACAAGGATCGAACTTGTGACCCCTTCGATGTCAACGAAGTGCTCTACCGCTGAGCTAACCGCCCACTTTCCCTTTGCGTGCCCTGCCCCATAACGAAATGGGGCGCGGATCCCCGCGCCGGTAGCGGGGTCTATAAAAGGAGTCGCAAAGGGGTTCAAGGGGTTTGGTTGAACTATTTTCCAGTCTATGTTCAGTCCGAACAAGGAGTCACCATGCAGAACGCCGCCTATGTACTGGATATGCCCGCCAAGCGCACGTCTTGTGTGGTGTTTTCGTCTCCGCATAGCGGGCGGAACTATCCCGAAAGCTTGCTGAAACGCACGGTTTTGAACCGAAATGCGATTCGGTCCTCGGAAGATGCGTTTGTCGATCAGCTGTTCTCGCCTGTTGCAGATTTCGGGGCACCGCTGATATCGGCCACGAAACCAAGGGCGTATCTGGACCTCAACCGCAGTTCAGAGGAACTGGATCCTGCGCTGATCCAAGGTGCGCGGCGGCAAGGGCACAATCCGCGTGTTGCCTCGGGCCTGGGCGTGATTCCCCGCGTAGTGGCAAATGGGCGCGCGATTTACCGTGGCAAGCTGACGATGGACGAGGCGCGGCTGCGGATCGACACGTGCTGGCGTCCCTATCACGCCCGCCTGAAATCACTTTTGGCCGAATCGCATGCCAAGTTCGGGCAGGCGGTTTTGATTGATTGCCACTCGATGCCGCACGAGGCGGTTGCCATGGCCAGTGGCCCCAAAGCCAAACGGCCGCAAGTTGTGCTCGGCGACCGGTTTGGTGCGTCAGCCTCAACCGAGGTGGTTGACCGGATCGAAGCGGCCTTTGTCGCCGCCGGCCTGACGGTCGTGCGCAACGCTCCGTTTGCGGGGGCCTATGTGACCCAAACCTATGGACGCCCCGCGCGCAACCAACATGCGGTTCAGATCGAGATCGACCGAGCGCTATATATGGATGAAGACCGGATCGAACCTAACGGCAATTTCGCCGAGTTCCGCACACTGTTGCGGCAGGTCATCCGCGATGTCGTCCAGATCGGCGAAGAGCCCCTGCGTCTGGCGGCCGAATAGGATCAGCGCAGCGCCCGTCCTTTCACGATAGCGTCGGTCCCGAAGCGGCGGCGAATTTCGTCCGTGGCACGCTCGGCCTGTGATCTTTGGGCGGCACCAGGATCCAGCAGATCGCCCGAGATATCGGCCTGATGTTCCGGGCACAAATCCGACAGACCACAGCCCAGTAACCGGTATGGCCCCTGATCCCCAACTTGATCGAATAGCGCGCGCGCCGTGCGATATATACGATCAGCAATCTGGGTCGGGTCCCGCAGGGATACCCGTCGCGTGATGATCTTGTGGTTGGCTCGTTTCAGTTTAAGAGTCACGACCCGCCCGGCCAGCCCTTTGGCCTTGGCCCTGTCGGCGACCTTTTCCGACACGCGCCATAGGTGCCCGTCCAGAATGTCGAGGCTGGCGGTGTCTTCGAAAAAGGTCGTCTCATTGCTGATGGATTTCATCGGTTCATGGGCCGAAACGCGGCGTTTGTCCTGACCGCGGGCCAGATGCCACAGCCGATAGCCCATCGCTCCAAATCTGGCTGTCAACGCCTCCTGATCCCAGCGCAACAGGTCCGAGAAACTGCGGATGCCGGCACGGTCCAGCGATTCCTGCGCGGCGGGGCCGATACCCCAGATCAGGCGCACTGGTTTGTCATGCAGAAACTCTGCGGTCTCAGCCCGGCCAATCACTGAAAACCCGCGTGGCTTGTCCAGATCCGAGGCTACCTTGGCCAGAAACTTGTTGTGCGAAAGCCCGATTGACCCGGTCACGCCCAGCTCGTCTTTCATGCGCTTGACCAAACGCGCCAGCATCACCGCCGGTGGCGCACCGTGCAGGCGCTCGGTGCCAGAGAGGTCCATGAAGGCCTCGTCCAGCGATAGCGGTTCAACGATAGGCGTCAGCTCATCCATCATCTTGCGGATCTCGCGCGAAACCTCGGCGTAGACGGACATGCGTGGTTTGATCACCACCGCATCAGGGCAGAGTTGCAACGCCTTGAACATGGGCATGGCCGAGCGCACACCGCGAATACGGGCCACATAGCACGCCGTGGACACAACCCCGCGCTTACCGCCACCGATGATGACCGGCTTATCGGCCAGTTCTGGGTTGTCCCGTTTTTCGACCGAGGCATAGAAGGCGTCGCAATCCATATGCGCAATTGTCAGGTCGAACAGCTCTGGATGCGACTTGATCCGCGGGCTGCCACACGCGGGGCAGCGCCTGTCATCGGTGACTGTGGTCAGGCAATCTCGGCAAAGACCGGGCATGGATGTCTTCCCGCCTTCAAAGCGATCGGTTCATGAGCGCGACTATACCAACCCCACCGCCACGCAAAAGCCCAAGGCCGGAATCCAGGTGCGATCTGGTGGAAAAGAAGACCCCCCGCGCGTTGCGGGGGGAGGTGACGGACCTCAGGAAGAGACGGTCCGCGGGGAGTATCACGAGACCAGATTCGCTGAAAAACAGAGGTTTCGATAGGATCGAGTTCACACAAGGAAAACAGGCAGTTTTCATGTGTGTTTTCGGGCACAGGGACGATTTGGCGCGGTTTTCATTAAAAGTGACGTTAGGTCAACTGCTTGGCAGCCAGAAACCGGTGTTTTTGGCGGTTTCTAACGTCCGCGTTTAGTGCCGTGTCAAGGAATTTAACTCGGCAAGAACCGCTTGGGCGGCGGCTTTCGGGTCCTCTGCCTGATAGATCGGGCGGCCCACAACGATGTGGTCTGCGCCATCTGCAATAGCACTGGCTGGGGTGGCAACGCGTTTCTGATCGCCAAGCGCAGCCCCTGCCGGGCGCACGCCGGGGGTGACGATCAATCGACCTTCGGCCTGGGGCAGGGCGCGGATCAGCGCAGCCTCTTGCGGACTGGCGATGACGCCATCAGCGCCGGCCTCAAGCGCCTTGGCTGCGCGTTCCACCACCAGCTCCTGCACATCGCCCGGCTTCAGCAAACTGGCGTCCAGATCTTCGCGGTTCAGCGAGGTCAGGATGGTTACAGCCAGGATCTTTAGATCCTTGCCCGAGGCGCCCTCTTTCGCGGCGCGCACCACGTGGGGATCGCCATGAACTGTGAGGAAATCCAGATCGAACTGCGCCAGTCCACGCACCGCGTTTTCGACCGTGTTGCCGATGTCGAACAGCTTCATGTCCAAAAAGATGCGCTTGCCGTGATCCTGCTTCAGCTCATTGGCCAGCGCCAACCCGCCGCCCGTTAGCATGCCAAGCCCGATCTTATAGAAGGAAACGCTGTCTCCCAGCCGCTCGGCCATAGCCAGACCTTGCAGGGCGTTCGGGACATCTAGGGCTACGATAAGGCGGTCGTCGGACATGAGGGCGCTCCGTTTTTTGGCAAACGTCTGCGTCCTAGCGGGTTTAGAGTTCTGTGTCCATGTGGGATGGGTAGGTGATTCAGATCACGGCAGCGCATTCAGGTTGTGCTATACTATTCGCACATTGAAGGAACGGATTTGCAAATGAAACAACTTGCGCCCACCGCGTTTGCTCTGGTGCTGGCAGGATGTCAGGACATGCCGCTGGAAACCGAAGCAGCCGATACAGTGGTCAAAACGCCCACCAACGAAAACCTACGTCTGGTGCGGGGGTATCGTTCGACCGATGACGATTGTCAGATCACCGGTGAGACGGCCTTTACCGTCGACTTTCTGGACGATGCGGCGGACTTGGTGTCTTGCCCCGAAGGCAGCAGTGCGGCTCAGTCTCTGGTCGACATGTACGGCGCGCGGCAGGTGGCGGAAACGGGGGGCTATGCGGTCTATTCCGTGCCGCGCAGATAGGGGTCGAATATGTGCGTCTCCCTCTTGAACCGGGACAGATATTTCCCAGATTGAATGTGAGGCCCAAAACCGACGCGTGCCGCCAGGCGGGCGCATCAAAACAGGGCGCTTGGAAAAGGAGAATAAAATGGACTTGAACAAGTTCACCGAGCGGGCACGGGGTTTCGTGCAAGCGGCGCAGTCTATTGCGATGCGGGAAGAGCATCAGCGTCTGACGCCCGAACATTTGCTGAAAGCATTGATGGATGACGATCAGGGGCTGGCCAGCAACCTGATCACGCGGGCCGGTGGTGCGCCCAGCCGTGTGGTGAATGCGCTGGACGCTTCGATGGCGCGCATTCCAAAGGTCAAAGGCGACACAGGTCAGGTCTATCTGGACGGCCAGACCGCAAAGGTTCTTGCCGAGGCCGAAAAGATTGCAACCAAGGCGGGCGACAGTTTTGTCCCTGTCGAACGCATTCTGATGGCGCTGTGCATGGTGAAATCCAAGGCTAAAGAGGCTTTGGAAGATGGTGCCGTGACCGCGCAGAAACTGAATGAGGCGATCAACGATATCCGCAAGGGGCGCACAGCCGATACCGCGTCGGCGGAAGAAGGCTATGACGCACTCAAGAAATATGCGCGCGATCTGACCGAGGCTGCGGCCGAAGGCAAGATCGATCCGATCATTGGGCGGGATGAGGAAATCCGCCGCTCGATGCAGGTTCTGTCGCGTCGAACCAAGAACAACCCGGTTCTGATCGGTGAGCCCGGCGTGGGTAAAACCGCGATCGCCGAGGGCATGGCCCTGCGCATCATTAACGGTGACGTGCCAGAATCGCTGAAGGACAAGAAGCTGCTTGCGCTCGACATGGGAGCGCTGATTGCCGGTGCGAAGTACCGTGGCGAGTTCGAAGAACGCCTCAAGGCCGTGCTGACCGAAGTGACCGAAGCGGCGGGTGAGATCATCTTGTTCATTGATGAGATGCACACGCTGGTCGGCGCTGGTAAATCCGACGGCGCGATGGATGCGGCGAACCTGATCAAGCCAGCGCTTGCGCGGGGTGAGCTGCATTGCATCGGCGCGACCACGCTGGATGAGTACCGCAAATACGTCGAAAAAGACGCGGCCCTTGCGCGCCGGTTCCAGCCCGTGATGGTACAGGAGCCGACGGTCGAGGATACGATCAGCATCCTGCGCGGCATCAAGGAAAAGTACGAGCTGCACCACGGCGTGCGCATTTCCGACTCGGCGTTGGTGTCGGCGGCGACGCTGTCGCATCGCTATATCACCGACCGTTTCCTGCCCGACAAAGCCATCGACCTTGTTGATGAGGCAGCGTCGCGTCTGCGGATGGAGGTGGATTCGAAGCCCGAAGAACTGGACCAGTTGGACCGCCAGATTCTGCAAATGCAGATCGAGGAAGAGGCGCTGAAGCTGGAAGATGACGCGGCCTCGAAGGATCGTCTGGAAACCTTGCAAAAGGACCTGGCCGATCTGCAAGAGCAGTCCGCCGAGATGACCGCCCAGTGGCAGGCCGAGCGTGATAAGCTCGCGGGTGCGCGTGATCTGAAAGAACAGCTCGACAAGGCCCGGGCTGATCTTGAGATTGCCAAGCGCGAAGGCAACCTCGCCAAGGCGGGTGAGTTGTCCTATGGCGTTATCCCCGAGCTTGAGAAAAAGCTGACCGACGCTGAGAACGCCGAAAGCAACGCGATGATGGCCGAAGAAACCGTGCGGCCCGCTCAGATCGCGTCTGTGGTCGAGCGTTGGACCGGTATCCCGACAGCCAAGATGCTGGAAGGCGAGCGCGAGAAACTGCTGCGGATGGAAGACGACCTGCATTCCCGCGTGATCGGTCAGGATGCCGCCGTCACCGCCGTCGCCAACGCCGTGCGCCGTGCGCGGGCTGGCCTGAATGACGAGAACCGCCCCTTGGGTTCGTTCCTGTTCCTCGGCCCGACTGGTGTGGGTAAGACCGAGCTGACCAAGGCCGTGGCGAACTTTCTGTTCGACGACGACAACGCGATGGTGCGCATCGACATGTCCGAGTTCATGGAGAAGCATGCGGTCGCCCGTCTGATCGGTGCCCCTCCGGGCTATGTAGGGTATGACGAAGGTGGCGTGCTGACCGAGGCCGTGCGGCGCAGGCCCTATCAGGTCGTGCTGTTTGACGAGGTCGAAAAGGCGCACCCGGATGTGTTCAACGTGCTGTTGCAGGTTCTGGACGATGGCGTTCTGACCGATGGTCAGGGCCGCACCGTGGACTTCAAGCAGACGCTGATCATCCTGACGTCGAACCTTGGGTCTCAGGCGCTCAGCCAGTTGCCCGAAGGCGCAGACAGCGCGCAGGCGCGGCGCGATGTGATGGATGCGGTCCGGGCCCATTTCCGGCCCGAATTCCTCAACCGTCTGGACGAGACGATCATCTTTGATCGGCTCAAGCGGGCCGATATGGATGGCATCGTCGATATCCAGATGGCGCGTTTGCAGAAACGTCTGACCGCCCGCAAGATCGAGCTGGCCTTGGACGATGGTGCCAAGCAATGGTTGGCCGATGAAGGCTATGACCCGGTCTTTGGCGCGCGTCCGCTGAAACGCGTGATCCAACGCGCGCTTCAGAACCCGCTGGCCGAGGCGTTGCTGGCCGGTGAAATCAAGGATGGTGAAACCGTCCCGGTCTCGGCAGGTTCGGATGGCCTGATCATCGGCGACCGCCTGGGCACCTCGGACCGCCCAAGGCCAAATGACGCGGTCGTGCACTGAGGCAAAAGGAAGAACCCGCCTTCACGGCGGGTTTTTCTGTTTCGTAGAGCTCTTTCCACTGGCAATCGTTTGACAGAACTTGTCAAACCATCGCAAAAATGCGCGCGGGTCCGCCGGTTCCGCCCGCATGTGTCGGCGCGCCGACGACGAGCGTTGCGCCAGAGGCCGGAATGCGGTCCAGCCCGGCGATATTTTCGATCCCGAAACGACCGGTGGATAACCACGCATAGTGCGTATCAAAGGTTGCCGAGGGGCCGTGGTCCAGTGACAGCGTGTCCGAGGCGATTGAGCGTGCACCAGTTTCCTCGATCAACATCTGTGCCGCCTCGACGTGGAAACCGGGATAGTGCTGTGCCTGCCCGTCAAACCCGCGATAGGCGTCGCTGTCGACCTTGGCGGCCCAGCCAGAATACAGGGCCACACAGGCCCCGTCCGGAATATCGCCGTGACTGGCCATCCATGCCTTTAGGTCATCGGGTGTCAGCAGCGTATCTGCGTCCTCAGCCGCGCGGGCGGCAATATCGACCACACATAGTGGGGCGATCAGGTCAGAGACCGGAATTTCATCCACCGACGCCCCATCCGCCGAGAAATGCAGTGGCGCATCGACATGGGTGCCGGTATGTTCGTTCACTGTGATCCGCTGAAGATTGAAGCCGTGTTCGCCGAAGTTGTAGATTTGTTCGGCGGAATAGCCCGGCTCTCCGAAATAGGTCGGGAAATCCGGGCTGATCGTGTGGGTCATATCCTCGACCTTGCCATGCCCTGAGGCCATAGCGGCGGGTGCGGTGACCCCTCCGGCGGCAACGGCCACACCCGACGCAGCGGCGGCCTTGAAGAAACTGCGCCGTGAAAGCATTCGGTCCTTGACCGCGTTCATTACACAGATGTCGCACATATTCGTCTTCTCCCTGTCCAGCGTTCGATCCGGGGGCTGATCATTCGAATTTTCAGCGTACCCGGCAAGCAGAGTGCAAGGCTGGGAAATGGCCTGTAAAGGCTTAATCTGTTAAATTTAAAATTCATATTATTGAATTAAAAGGATATTTTGGGAGAAACTGGTGGGCTGAAAACGAATAACCCGCCGATGAATGGCGGGTTATTGTGCGAACATCGACGTGTTCGGTTTTTAGATCATGCGTGATCAGGTGCCCGACGGAAGGGCGTTCAGATCCTGAGCGTTGCTTTCGTCCAGGCCAGTGTCGTCGCCGATTTCCTCGCAGGTTACGGGGAATGTTTCATTCGAATCGCAGCCGCTGATGGGATATGTTTCATTCTCAGCGCAGGCAGCGATGAACAGCACCAGCGACAAGCCCGCAAGCATTTTCGTTTTCATGTCTCGTCCTTTCCGATCGTATTCTCGTCGTTTCCCTTGGCGCCAACTGCGATGCCAGCCATATACGGCAGCCTACTCTGTCCCTTCGCGCCCTTAGAAAACTTACGCTTCCGGATTGGGCATTGGCTAGCGGGAATATCAACCTTGACGCTAGGTCTTATTGGTCAAAACGCGCGAATCTGTACCGTTATCTCTCAATATGAGTTTCCCGAGTGGCGGATACATTACAGCCTCTTCTCCCAATCGTGACGCATGTTGCCTTGGTCCTGTGCTATGAGCGCACTAATTGGACTCTATTACAGAACGATCACGGAGACGCAGATGGCGCATCGCTGGACCAATAATTTGACACGTGCAGACGTTACCCCTCGGGCGGCGTTTATGAACCGGAGGCAGGTGATGGCCGGGCTTGCAGGTGTCGGCTTGGCAGGGATGGCGCAGAAAGGTGCGGCCGAAGAGGCGGCCGAGGATCTGGTGCCCAACACCTGGGAAGAGATCACGTCTTACAACAACTATTATGAGTTCGGTACGCGCAAGGATGATCCTGCGAAATACGCCCATACGCTGGTCACAGAGCCTTGGAGCGTGCAGATCGATGGATTGGTCGACCGTCCCGGCGAATATGATTTCAAGGACATCATGTCTGAGATGACGGTCGAAGAACGCATCTATCGTTTTCGCTGCGTCGAGGCCTGGTCAATGGTGGTGCCCTGGAACGGGTTTGAGCTGGCCGATCTGCTGAACATGGCCGGAGTGCAGGAAGGAGCCAAGTTTGTTGCCTTCGAAACCGCATACCGTCCTGATGAGATGCCCGGCGTGCAATACCCGGTGCTCGATTGGCCTTATCGCGAAGGATTGCGGTTGGATGAGGCGATGCACCCGCTTACGATCATGGCGACAGGCATCTATGATCGTCCAATTCCGAACCAAAACGGCGCGCCCCTGCGTCTCGTCGTGCCGTGGAAATATGGCTTCAAGTCGATCAAGTCGATTGTTCGGATTACCCTGACGGACGTTGAGCCTCCGACAAGTTGGAACATGGCCAATCCGCGCGAATATGGCTTCTATAGTAATGTGAACCCGAATGTGGATCACCCGCGCTGGTCTCAGGCGTCGGAACGTACCATCGGGGGCGGGCTGTTCTCGAAACGTATTCCGACACTGATGTTCAACGGCTACGAGGCCGAAGTCGCCGGTCTTTACGAAGGCATGGATCTGTCGGAATACTATTAGGCGCATGCAGACCGTGAACCAGATACTCCGCCGAGTGCCTGTTTGGGCTGTCTACCTGCTGGGCCTGATCCCGGCACCGTGGCTGTTCTATCAGGGTTTGACCGGAGGGCTGGGTATTGACCCGATTGAGGCGCTGGAACATCGCTATGGCGAGTTGGCGTTACAGCTGTTGATTGTCGTGCTTGCGGTGTCCCCGTTGCGGCGGTTTTCGGGACTGAACCTGACGAAGTTCCGTCGCGCTTTGGGGGTGCTGACCTTCGTTTATGTTAGTCTGCATCTGTTGGTATGGTTGGTTTTGGATGTGCAACTGCCGAGCCAGATCTGGGCCGACATCCTCAAACGTCCCTATATCACGGTGGGCATGGCCGGATTTCTTCTGCTGCTGCCCCTGGCTGTGACTTCAAATAATCTGTCGGTGCGCCGTTTGGGTCCACGCTGGCGCGTTCTGCAACGTCTGGTCTATCCAGCTGCGATTTTGGGCGGGCTGCATTACGTGATGCTGGCGAAAGGGTTCCAGATCGAGCCACTGATCTATCTGAGCGTGATTCTGGGCCTTCTGGCCCTGCGTCTGCCGCTGTCGAACCCACTCAACCGATTCCGACAGGTCGATTCCGCCTGAGTCTGTGGGTAAGCCTGTGCAAAACCTGGGATGCACGTCGAAACGGTGGCCTGGGGTGTTCGTTTTGGGAAGGGAGTTTTCGGTAAGTTACTGTAAATACGTCGAAATTTTTTCAAACAGAGTTTTTTCCGATTTTTCCAGATTTTCTGCTTGCGGCTTTCCGGGGTAAACCTTAGAACCCCCTTCACCGGCGCTGCTGAGGCGGTGCTGGGGCGCTGGAGACGGTGCTGACGG
>NZ_WQGO01000014.1 GCF_013034685.1 Ruegeria lacuscaerulensis
GCTCGTCAGGCTCATAACCTGAAGGTCGCAGGTTCAAATCCTGCTCCCGCAACCACTTGGGTCGAACAGAGTCTCGAACAAGCCGCCTCAGGGCGGCTTTGTTCATTCTGGGCCAACCCAATCATTGCTGCCAGGGCACCCTCTAGTTCGATCTGAACGCTCTCGTTGGTGTGCTCGACCGTGACACGTTCGATCAAGCCCCGGATGATCTCCAAAGCCCCGGTGCGTATCGACGGGTCAGATAGTGCCTGTGCCAGATCGGCGACCTTGGAGCGATAGAGTTCGGACAGGTTCGGCTGCAGTCGCACCGGCGAAGGTTCAGGTGCGGAGAGCTTCGCCTCAAGATCGGCAATCTGCGCTTCGAGCTCTTCGAGCCGCGTTTGAAGGCCGGGGGTGCGAATGCCCTCTGCGATTGCATCATAGAACCCATTCAGCTTGCGCGCCGCTTTGTCCCGCTCGGATTGCAGACGGGTCCGGGCTACCTCTGCTGTGCCTGCTTCTGCGTTGGCGGCTTCGCTGAAGGACTTTATGAAAGCGGCCACTGCGTCGGGCTGCATCAGACGTTGGCGAAGCAAATCCAAAACGGCGTCTTCCAGAACATGGCGGCGAATGGATTGCCTGTGCGTGCAGGTATCGAGTTTGCGAGCGGCAGAGCAGGCGAGATAGTCGCGCCCGACAGTGGTGAGTGGTCCTCCGCAGGTGCCGCAGAATGCAAGACCTGTCAGAAGGTGCTTCTTGCGACGCTTCTCCCAAAACCGGGTTTCCTTGATGGCTTTGACGCGGGGATCAGCTTCGATCTCGCCTTGCCGCTGCTTGACCGCCTCCCAAAGTTCATCCCCGACGATCCGCAGCTCAGGGACCTCCGCGATGATCCATTGGACGGATCGTTGAGACGAGAAACACGTCTGCCGGTCTCAGGGTCCTTGATGTAGCGCAGCCGGTTCCAGACCAGGCGGCCAATATAAAGCTCATTGTTTAGGAGACCCGTACCCCGCACTCGGTGCCCTCGGATGGCGGTGTCACGCCATAACTTGCCACGGGGACCTGGGACACCCTCAGTGTTGAGACGTCGCGCAATTGTTTTTGGGGAGTGCCCTTCGGTGAACTCTTGAAGTACCCGTCGGACAATCTCAGCTTCCGCTGCGTTGATCACTCGTTCCCCCGTGACGGGTTGGCCGTCTGGCCCAAGACGCCGGACGACGTCATAACCATAGCTGTTGCCACCGCCAGAGCGCCCAAGCTCTACACGCCCGCGCAGACCGCGCCGGGTTTTGTCCGCCAGATCTTTGAGGAACAGTTGGTTCATGGTGCCTTTGAGACCTACGTGTAATTCGCTGATCTCGCCCTCAGCCAGCGTCACGATGCAAACCCCTGCAAAGCTTAGCCGTTTGAAGATCGCGGCGATATCCGCCTGATCTCGGCTCAACCGGTCCAGCGCTTCCGCCAAAATCAGATCAACTTGTCCTTCCTGTGTAGCATGAAACAGCGCTTGCAGACCGGGGCGCAACATGGAGGCGCCGGAGACCGCACGATCAGAATAGGCGTCAACAACAGTCCAACCTTCCCGCTCAGCACGTTCCCGGCACAGTCGCATTTGGTCGTCGATGGATGCGTCTCTCTGCATTTGGCTGGAGAAACGGGCATAGATTGCAACGCGGGTCATCGCCGGGCCTTTCTCTTCTGGTTGATCAAAGCCGCGTAGTCGCGGCCCGCTTCAATTGTCTGTGCGTGGATGTAGTGGCGCTCGGCGGTTCCGAAGCTCGTATGCGCAAGAATTGGTCGAATTAGCTTGGCATGTTCCGGAGAAGAGCGGGCCAGGGTTGTCGCGGCAGCATCCCGAAAGAAATGCGGTGGAATACGGCGACCCGTCAGCTTCAGTGTCTGCTCCGCGATCCGAGGGCTCAGCGCGTCTTTCTTCAAAGGAGCACCAGACCGGCCAACCCACAGGACATTGTGATGCTGTTGGCCACGCTCCATAATAAAGGAACGGGCTTCGTTGATGTAACGGCGCAAGAGCGGTTCAACGCTCGGTGGAACATCAGCTTCCCAGGGATGCCCTGATTTGGTGAGATCCCCGGGGAGCGCGACGGTCATCGTGTCTGCTGCGACATACAGGGATATGCCAATCCGAAGGCCCGCGAAGGCGCGTCGCCGCATCGGTATCAGGGCCAACATCGCTATCATGGTGCCATCCCGCAGGCACATCATACTGCTTAGCGGTGTTGACGCAGCTTCTGCATGACCCGTGGCCAGAGACAGCCCTGCACGGAATAGAACTTCGCTGGACAACACACGCCCAAGTTTACGGTCCCGATCACCTCGACCCGCGGCGCGCTTCAATCCCGCTTTTAACTTCCGCTGAGCGGACCAGTCCTGCGTCGGGTCAGCCACGGAGAGGATACGCAACACGCCATCAATGAACATCAACCGAGTCATCGGCCGGGTGTGTGAGAGGTCCCGAAGCCAAGCGGAAAGGCGCGGCAGGGTCCCGCGTCGAGCCGGAGGCAGTGTGATCGCCTCCGCGTCGCTGGTAATCAGCCATTGCAACCATCGGGCATAGCGCAACTCTAACGTCTTTAACGAGGTTGCGCGTAGATGAGCGAGGGCACCGCAATCGTCGAGTGGTCCACCTACCGCCTGAAGGCTGAGCCACATATCCCGGTCTTGCGCGGGCCATTCGTCGAGCGGCAGAACAAGGCTCATCAGCGACGCCCTTTCTTGGCGTCTATCAGGTCAGCAAAGGCGCGGGTTGCCGAACGTGCCTCAAGACCGGAATACATGTTGATGGTGTGGCTGACCTCCGAATGTCCGAGCAACCGACGCGCAACCTCGTAGCCGCCGGGATTGGCGTCGAGCCAGTTCATCACCGCGAAATGCCGAAACAGGTGGGCGTTCATCTCCAACCCCGTTTCTTTCCGGATCCGTTTGGAGATGCGCCCAGACAGAACGCCGGGATCAACAGAATGTTGACCATCCCTACGGGGAAACAGCCAAGGCGTTCCAGCGGGGCAGAGTTCCGGGCAACGAGATTTGAGATGGCTGTCGATCATGCGCAATACATCACGCGGAATCTCGAACTCGACAGGTCGTTCATTTTTGGTCTCACCGTCTTCCAGAACCAGGTAGGCTCGGCCATCACCAGGGCGGTGCAGGTGGCGTTCAATGTGGATGCCAGCCAGATTCTTCACACGGACGGGGCAGACCAGCAGGATGGCGATTGCGAGCGCATCTTCGCGCGCCAGAGCCCATCCGTACGGCTTGGAGGTGCCGCGTGGTCGCGCGAAAATCCGTTCGGGCAGGAGTAGCAGGCGCTGCTGATGCCGGTCCTCTTGCAACATTCGAAGTCTGCTTCGGTTCTTTTGGGTCATGCCATTCTGGGGTTTGACCGCCAGACGCGCTGCAAGCCCAGCCAGTAATTCCCGGGTGCCTTCGGGTGCATTGAGTAACCGGGCCAGATTGCGGAGTAACGCGGCAATCTCGCTGATCATCTTTGTGGTCTGGTTGTTGGTGCGCGATAACATCTGGCGCAAACCCCGTTCAGCCATTGCCGGATTAATCAGGACGTCCAATCCGCCAATCTCCGCGATCGGGATACCAGAGTGAATGAGTTCGGAGGCGAACCGAACCAACTGCCTTTGGTATTGGGACAGGGTCGCGGGTCGTAGTGCTCTGTTCTGTCCGTCATCTGCCAGCAGGTCTGGATTGGACAGACGATGCATCAGCTTTGCAAGATCAGTTTGGAATGGCGCCGGAAAATCAGTCACCGGAAAAGTGATGACCTTCCGACGCGATTCCAGAGGCAAAGTTACGTTGGGCCATTGTGAAATACGTCGAGCCGCCAGGTTCCAGCCGTTGACAGCGGCACGATGTGCAACATCAGGAGATTTGCTGATCTCGTTGTGCTCAAGGGCTACGCGATAGGCTTGAGCATGCTCTTCACACACAGTGGCAGGTTTGACGCCCTGCCGGTTTAGAAAGTGTACGAAGCGGCAGAGCGCGGGTTGCAATGTCTTGTCCCTGGACGCAAGTACAGCTGTCCAGAGCGCGTGCCAATCGGGAGACAGATCATAGATCCGGTTGAAGCGGCGTTCCACCAGCCCGAAATGCGCGAGCGCAGCCCGTGCATCACTGACCGCATTTTGCCAGCTCTTTAGTGTCAGACCAAGCGAAGCCGGTGCAACTTTAGTCAAACGGGGCTGCAACCAGCGACTGTCGCAGGGCATATCCTCTGGCGGCAGCCCAAGGGCTTTGGCCACGCGGCGCAGACCGGAGATCATGTCGCGACGGCGTCCGTCCGACAGAGAGCTGTCGGAGTGCAGTTGGTCGATGAGCTCGGCGAACATCGGTGTGTCGGCTTTGACGAAGGCCAATGTCAATGGAACGGGGCTCTGGCTAGTCATCGGGTTTGCGGTCCTTTGGACATGTCAGGTCTCGGGCGGACGGGTGTGGACAGGGGGTCCGATTCGGGAAAAGCGTAGCACAGAAAGTTAGAAACTTACGGGCAGGCCCTCTTCCCGAAAATGTCATAACCCATTGACATTAATGTACATTAATGATCGTGATTACCTACCAGCACTGTGCCTGCCGGTAGGCGGCATGAGCTGCCGGATCAATGCGGATGAGGCGTCCGCCAGGGCCGACCCGAATAACCTCAAGCAGGCCAGCCGCAATCGCACGGCGCACCGTCTTCTCCGAGCAATTGTCCAGTTCAGCGACTTCTTTCACCGTCAGAAGCTTGCGGGGTGGGCTCTTCTTCGCATTGATCTGTGGCATACTGATGCGCCTTCTTTTGGTCAGAGGCGTCCCGGCCTAGTTCCCGTACTGCCTGGGCAGCCAGCAATCGGACCAACTGGTCAATCGCTGTCTCAACCTGCTTGCGCGCGTAGTCGTCAGAAGGGGGTGTGGCAGGAACGCGTGTCATGCCATGACCATGACAACGCGGGCTTGCTCATTCTAAGTGTATTGATTGCCCAATTCCGGCGGCGCCCAACGCTCTTGCTCTTCGCGCTCAAGCTTGTCGCGAAAACCGTCAATGTCCACGCGGATCGTCTCACCGCTCAGGATTTGCCCCGGCTCGGTGATCATCTTCACAACAGCCTGGATAAAGTTGACGAGCGGACCTTGCCGTTGTCCTCCGGGGCGACCGTCTGAGTATGTCGTATAGGTTAGGGGGCGACCGGCATCTTTCCAGATGTAACAGCAGCTCTCGACGATGTACTGACGGCGTTTGTCGCGCGAGAACCGCTTGTCCCGGGGCGACATCTCTGCAATTTCGCCGGGGGTCACAAGGATGTGCCGAATGTCATCTATGACATCTTGAGTAAGTGTCGTTGCGGTCTCAAGCTTGTCGAGGACTTGAGGAAGAAGGTCTGCATCTTCTGGCGTCGATACGAAATAAGTCGAAAGCGAGCCCAATGCGTTCCGGAGTTCTTGTGTAGTAATTGTGCCCCGCTTGGCTTCCCGCAGGAGTGTCTTGAGGTGCTTTTGACCTCGTACAATCGCTTGCGAGCGACGGACCTCAGTCAGGTTGATTGCGATGTCGTCGTCGTTATTGAGGCAGTTCCCAAGAAGCACAGAGAGTTCGCGTATGAGCTTAGTTGGCAGGCCAAACCGTTCAGCCAAGCTCCCGATCATGTCATCAGATAGAGCACCGCGTTCGCCATAACTGCCGAGCTTCCATGACATCGAGCACTTGATCCCATCCATGTGCGGATAGACGGAATAGTCAACTTCAGTATGTGCAGCGTCTCGATTGTCCTTCAGACCGCTGTCCGCGTTAGCGCTCATGTTATTCTCCGTTTGGCGCACTCTAGGGTCTGATCGCGCGTCCAAAAGCTTACGTGCAACAAGGCGGTACTGATTGCTCAGAAAGCGCTGATTGAGACACGGCGACCCCTTCCAAGGTTGCACATCAACAAAAGAACAGGAAGAGAACAATTTGGCTAGGTTCTGTGTCGAGCGGCCTTCGATATTGGAGGGCTGTCGCGCGTCACACCAGCTACGACTTGTACAACTTGCGGCCGCGCGAAGCACAAGGATCCCCAAAAAATAGAGATCAATACACTTAGTCAGCAAGAGCGTAAAATCCGACTTTCCGGGTTGGGATGGGTCTCCCCGTCTCCGTTGCGCCCGGTTTATTCTTGCTGCTTTCCCTGGTGAACGATCAAAAAAAGCGGTGACCACGGTACGTTCACGACCTGCCTCCAATTGTGAACTATGGTTCGGGGACTACCCCATCCCGCACCGACGCGGCTCCTTCTGGCCCGGTGTAGAAACGCGACTACGGAACCCACCGGTCGACGGTCGTCTTCAGACGCTCGTCGAACCGGGGATCGCCGAGACCGTGCGCGGTCAGAGCGGGGCAGGTGAGAAGCCTGCGGGGAAGCGGCTGGCCTCCGATAAAAGGCATCGCGCAGATACGAACCTGAAAGCGAAGGGCCTTCTCCCGCAAGACCGGGTGGAAGGAGCGGGGGCCGGATATTGTCTTATGACAAGTACGGGCCAATTTGCGCTAAGCGGCGAAATATGAAACTAAAAAACAACTAAACGGATGTTTGATAACGTCCAGCGAGAAATCACTTTAATGCGGTCGGCTCTTACAGGCGCGGTGCTGACGACAGTCTGCCGTTCGAACGAACTGACCCAGAGGTATGAGGCATAGGTCCTTTTTCTGATGCTCACCTTGGTTTTTGGTCTCGCTAGTCGACTCTAGCCGTTTTTACGGTTGTTTCAGGCTCAATTGAATGGTGGGATACGCTATGCGCACAGTGCTGAATGCTCTTTGCTTTCTTTTATTGTTGCTAGTTGTCGCTTACTCAACAGTATGGGGCACTTTGGCCCTATGGTTCAAATTTTCAGTCCCAGAATTGATCCGGTTAATTGCGATCGTTTCCTTTGTCGTCGTTGGCCTCGGAACGCTAGTTTCAATTTTTCGAAGAAGTAGATGGCGATGGTTGTCTGGATTCGCAGTATATCTCGCAGCAATACTAATATGGTGGAACTCACTAACCCCACCTTCGGACGGAAATTGGTCGCCTGATGTTGTACGGACAGTCACAGGTGAAATAAGCGGCAACACACTAACTCTGAATGACGTTCGTGCATTTGAATGGCAGTCGGCTGATACTTTCGAAGAGAAGTGGATTACTAGAGAATACGATCTGTCTCAAATTGAAAGTGTGGACCTCTTCATGTCGTATTGGGGTGGGCCAGAAATGGCGCACCTTATGCTAAGCTTCGGCTTTTCTGATGGCAGGTATTTGACGTGGTCGATCGAAGTACGCCGACAGGTCGGAGAGTCTTTTTCTCCCGTGGCCGACTTTTTCAAAGCGCATCCTATTGTAATGATAGCGGCGGAGGAGCGTGATGTCGTCGGGCTTCGCTCTAATGTTCGAAAAGAGAAAGTACATCTGTTCAGGCTGCGTGGTGAATTAGAAGAGCGTATCAAACTGATTAGCGCCTATGTAGAAGCTGCAAATGAAATCGCCGAGCGACCCCGCTGGTTCAACTCAGTTTTCACCAATTGCTCCCGATCAGCAATTTTAATCGCACGACATGTTGGCATTAGCATTCCTGTCGACTATCGCGTTGTAATTAATGGCTATTTTCCTGACTACCTGTACGAGCAAGGACTGACCAATACTGAGATTGATATTCAGCAGTTGTATAGTCTTGGAGATATCACAGCTAACGCACTAGCAAACGGACTAGACGAGGGTTACTCGGCAGCAATCCGCAAAGATGTTCCGGTTCCTTAGCCCTTTGTCTTGGATAATTCATTTTATCTTTGAGACAGTTACTGAATGGTGCTGCTAGAGCAGAATTGATTTTTCGGCCTTTCGGGTGGAAGCCCTGAGATACAGGGAAAATTGCGGCCCGCCTATTTGTCCGATATTTATATTCCACTTATGTGTAATGTGCTCTGGCTACGATGCCTTTGACGGCCATATTCGTGGAAAAAGGGTTTGTGAAGTTGAGCGTCAAAAAGACCATAGATCAGTCGCGGAGGCACTTCGTATTATCAGGGAGCGTTTTTGTCGCGACTGGGTGCAGTTCCAAAAGGAACTTAGTCGGCCTTGAACCGACAAGAGCTTTATCCAAAACAGAAATCGATGAAAGAGGTCATCGGATCTTTATCGCTACTGTTCGCGAACCCTCAACGGTGGCGACTGAGTTTTTTTCAGGTCGTCGCGCCAATCGTCTTAACTTTGCGGCTGTAGATGTTGTAATCCCGCCAAACCACAAGACGGGCAAAATCGAAAGGCCGAGGGGTAGCTCGCCAGATCCCGATAAGCATTTCGTTATCACGAACCCGCAGATATTTGACGAAGATAGCAAGTTTGTGGGCACAGTAGAGAACAGTGTTTTGGCTTTGCCAAAGGGAAAACGTTCATCCCTGCTGTGGATACATGGCTACAACACAAATCTGACTGATGCAGTGTTGCGGTTTGCTCAATTTCTGGAAGACACCGGGTATAGCGGAGTGCCCATCTTATACTCTTGGGCCTCTCAGGCTCGTTTGGGTGCCTACGTCTACGACATCAACAGTGCACTCATTGCACGGGATCAGCTTGAGGAGGTTCCTGGGCTACTCAAAGACAGTCCTGTAGAAACAATAGATATCGTAGCCCACTCGATGGGTAACCTTGTTGCCATGGAAGCCGCTCGCGGCATAGCAAATCGCGGGCTTTTCAATGTCAGCGGTAAACTCAGAAGTGTTATTCTTGCGTCGCCCGACATAGACATAGACTTATTCATTGCTCAGTTATCAGCGATCCCCAAGGACAAACGGAGGTTCTATGTGCTGACATCCGAAAATGACCAAGCTCTTGCGGTTTCAAGCTTGATTGCAAGAAACCCGCGAGTGGGACAGCTAGATGCAACACTAATTTCCGAGCTAGGTTTGAACGTGATCGACCTGTCCCAGGTACAAGACACGACCTCTGTTCACCATTCAAAGTTTGCTGACGCTCCCGAGGTTGTTCGGCTGATAGGGGACAGAATACTAGCAGGCGATAAAGGCGCTAAGGTTTCAGGTCGTGCTGAAGCCGTGGTTATTACCGCCAGTGGTACCATCGCTGTCGTTGACGAGGCGATATCCAACTGAATTTGGGAGCATGACGCGCTTTCGGCCGGCTAGATCCACCGATCTCTATTCTTGGGCTGCGAGTATTGTGCCACAAAACATGTTAGTGTCGGCCAAGTGTTTCTTCCGGCAGACATCCGAACACCCGTTTGTATTGTTGAGCAAAATGACCTTGATGAAAAAAACCGTTTTCAATCGCAACACCTTTGATTTGGACTTCCCCAACACTGGAAGCACTAAGTGTTTTGTGGACTTTGTTCAGGCGTATGCGTCGTAACCAGGTTGCGGGGGATATACCGATGCAATCTCGGAACGCGTAGTGTAAAGTCCGAAGGCTTACTCCGATTTCACTGCATAACTCGACCAGACCCACGGAGCAGACATCGTCCGAATATGCGATATCGCAAGCGCGACTAACGATTGCCGCGGA
Organism: Ruegeria lacuscaerulensis; assembly: GCF_013034685.1. GTDB lineage: Bacteria > Pseudomonadota > Alphaproteobacteria > Rhodobacterales > Rhodobacteraceae > Ruegeria > Ruegeria lacuscaerulensis_B. The sequence goes on from NZ_WQGO01000014.1 coordinate 9,516, forward strand.
ACGGCAAGATTGTAGAGAAGCAGATTTCGAAGCCCGCGAGCTAATCAATTCCCATAGGAATAACTTCGTAAATTGGTCAAGCAGGTGTTCGATCTCAAATTCATTTGCTTGCTTCGAACGGTCCAGCAAATCTTGAGCCGCGAGTCCCAGTCTTTTACTCGCCTGCTGAGTTAGACTACTGACTGGAGGTATGTCTTCAAAGTCGAGCTCATCCCCAGTGAGTTTAAGCGCCAGAGACCGCGCTTCCGAAAAGGGAACGGCCAGATTTACCCCATCCCAGTTTGTACTGCCAATAAGCTCGGCTTCTCGATTGGGAGGCTGAACAACAATCGAACCTGTTTCGATTTTTTCTCCAAAAAAAACTGCGGGTTCAGCTTGTTCCAAAACCAGCGCTGCCGAAAAACAATCTGGCATACCTGTGCCGCGGTACACTATTTTTCGATTCCATTTCTCCCGAGCAATCTGTTTTTGACCAACTTGAAGTAAGTCAAGACTGCTCTCCAAAGGACCAGCAGTCATTTGGTAGTACTCTTGATCCCAACCGACGGAGGCGTCCTGCAACTGCCCGACGTCAGACGTGGTTGTGAATGTCCGTTCAACCGACAAGTTTTTGTATAGTTCTTTGTCCCCCATCTATTCCGAATAACACATTCAGAAAATATGACATAACAATATTTCTTTGACACGTAACAGTCAGTTATTGAGGCAAATTCTTTGGTCTGTGACACATATTTTGCACTTTTGGGATGTCGAAATTCCCCCTAACGATCGCCTTTCAATGCAAGCATGTTTTCCTAAACACGGGGCTTGGTAGGCGGACCGAATGCAAATTGGCGAGGGAAGATTGCGGCGTGTGCTCTGTGTCTTAGCAATATTGGCGGCTAAGGTTACTCTTTTCAGTAGCCAAGTTTATGCACAAGACAGCGCAGACGCTGCGGCGCAGGCCAATAACCCTCTGGCAAATTTCACGGCTTTCAACTTGCAGAACTATTATGTCGATGAGTTGACTGGCCCTAGCGAAAACGATGCAAATTCGTTCATTCTTCGCTACGCCCAACCGGTTCAGCTAGGGGAAACAAACTGGCTGATCCGCGCGTCTTTGCCGTTCAACAGCTTTCCTGTCGGCGATGGTGGGTCAACGGTGGATGGGGTAGGGGACTTTGACATCTTCGCCGCCTATCAGATCGACTTACAAAGACCAGGAGTAAGCTTTGCAATTGGCCCTTCTATTGTGGCTCCAACCGCCTCCGATGACCGCTTGGGCAGCGACCAATGGCAGTTGGGTTTGGCTAATGTCTACTTCAACGCAAAATCGGCAATTTGGCAGTATGGGTACTTGCTAATTTGGCGAAGCGGCGTGGGTAGCACGAACGACCGGGAACGCGTAAACACCGCCGCATTGCAACCTATTCTGTTCCGCCAACTTGGCGACGGCTGGTACACAGGCGGGGCTCCAATTTGGACAGCAAATCTGGAAAACGGTGATTATTCTGTACCGTTAGGCCTCCGGGTCGGAAAGGTCTGGGTAAACGGAAAAACTGTATTCAACGTGTTCGTTGAACCTCAATGGTCAGTTGCCGATAGCGGGCCAGGACAACCAAAACGACAAGTGTTTTTTGCACTAAATATGCAGTTCCAATGATCGAAACGAGCGTCTGACAAAAGGACTTACTACAACGCAAAAAAGAGAGGGCCCAAGTGAAAAGCCTTAGAATCCGCCTCCCTGTTCCGTCGGGTGTTCAGGAAAGTTCTTCTGCGCCGACCAAAAAATGAGACTGCTGACACTAGTTACGTAGCTGCCTGTCAGATGACCGATTCGGTAGGGCGTTCACTAAAAGCACTTTTTATTCATTGGTTTGAATGAGTGTTTTGTGTAGAAAAGTTAAGCGCCTACGATGAAGTCTGAGTGACGAACGGAAAGCCAAACAGCGCGGTCATCCAACCTGTCCAATTCAGTGAGAGTAAAACAAATGGAAAAAACTTGCTTTAAACAACACGCCAAGTTTTGGATGACGATTTGTTTTGTAGGTGCACTTGCAGGGTGCTTTGAAGAGGATAGTGCCGAAGCGACAGAAAAACCTGCTCGACCGGTTTTGTCGATGATCGTGGGTGACACAGAAAGGTTTCGGACTGACAGCTATCCTGGTCGAGCCGAAGCTGTACGGGAAGTGAACCTGTCTTTCGAAGTATCGGGGCGAATGATTACCAGACCGGTCGATGTGGGATCGACTGTCAGATCAGGGGAAATTCTCGGTTCTTTGGACCCGGAGCCTTATGTAGCTCGGATTCGCACAATTGAAGGGGAACAAGCTTCTCTTCAAGCGGCATTGTCCAACGCAACCACAGAATTGGAGCGCAGAGAAAAACTGCTCAAAAATGATTTTGTTTCTCAGGCCAACGTCGACGACCAAATTATGGTTGTCGATGCAGCCAAGGCAAAAATTGAAGCGACTGAAGGTTTGCTGGACGCTGCTCGTCTCAACCTAAACTATACGGAACTGAAAGCACCTTTCGATGGGATTGTGTCGGAGGTTTTTGCGGACAACTTTCAGAACGTTGTCGCGAAACAACCGGTAATGCGCATCCTGGATACTTCCCAGATCGAAATGGAAATCGGCGTTCCAGAAGCTCTTATAGGGCTGGCTCCTTTCGTGGAAGAAATCAGCGTTACTTTTTCAAGCCTACCGAATTTAGAAGTTCCTGCAGAAATTTCCAGGATAGGTTCTGAGGCGTCGCTCAGCACTCGTACGTATCCAGTTACAATTGTAATGGATCAACCTGACGAAGCCAAAATCCAACCCGGGATGGCCGGTAAAGCGACTGCTCGTGTACGACTGCCCGAGAACTGGGCGAAGACCGGTGTTGAGATTCCCAGCGCAGCTGTGTTTTCGCCTGACGGGGAAAACGCGGGAAACACTTTCGTTTGGCTTATTGATGAAGCGTCAAACACAGTTTCTCCAAAATCTGTTGAAGTAATTTCTATCGGGGGGAGGGGATTAGTTGTTCAAGGGCTTGATGCGGGGGATCGTATCGTCACTGCAGGTGTCAATGTCATAACCGAGGGCCAAAAGGTCCGGGTCGAAGCGCCTTAAATTCTGGAGGCAGCCATGTCACTTCCGCAGATATCCATTGAGAACCGAGTTGTAACGTACTTTACGCTGTTCCTTATCTTGGTCATCGGAACTTTTAGTTATTTCCGTCTTGGCCAACTCGAAGATCCCGATTTTACAGTCAAAACCGCGATCGTGATTACTCAATATCCTGGTGCAAGCCCTGAAGAAGTTGAGCTAGAGGTTACTGACCTCATAGAATCTGCGATTCAAGAACTCCCGGAACTTCGTTTTCTTACGTCTTACTCAAAAGCTGGACTTTCAATTGTAAAGGTCGAAATCAAACAGGAGTATTGGGCGGACCGCTTGCCCCAAGTTTGGGACAAGATGCGTAGCAAGGTCCGGGATGTACATGGTCAGCTTCCGCCAGGAGCCATGACCCCAAACGTTATCGACGACTTCAGTTTTGTGTATGGGTTCGTTCTTGCGATAACGGGCGACGGTTTCTCCTACGCGCAACTGGAAGAATACGTAAAGGCGATCCGCAAAGAGCTGGCGCTTGTTCAAGGAGTTGCACGTGTCGAAACTTGGGGAGTGCAGCCAAAGGTTATTTACCTTGATGCTTCGGAACAAAAGCTTCTGGATCTCGGGGTAACGACGGAAGACTTTGTTGCAACGCTGGCACTGCAGAACCAGGTCGTTAATGCGGGGCAACTAGAGCTTGGCGATATGCGCCTTCGAATTGCGCCGACTGGAGAATTTAAAAGCCCGGAAGATATCGGGAACTTACGAGTCCGTACAAGCTTGCTGGACAAAGCTCTGGATATTCCCGCGGATTTTGCTGATGAGGCAACTCGCCCCAGAGACCGCAGTGCTGAAACAATCGCAATCAAGGACGTTGTAGATGTCAGACAAGGTTACCTGGAACCACCCATCAATGTCATGCGATTCAATGGCCAATCCGCAATTGGGATATCAATAGCCAATGTGACTGGCGGCAATATTGTAGACACGGGACGAAATTTGGATGCGGCTTTGGCCATTGTCGAGGCCAACCTTCCCTTGGGAATTGAAATGCACAAAATCGCTTGGCAGAGCGATCTCGTGACGGAAGCCATAAACGCCTTCATGATAAACTTGGGCGAAGCGGTTCTTATCGTCCTAGTCGTTGTTGCTCTGGCCATGGGTTGGCGTATGGGGCTGGTAATAGGCGGTGCGCTTGTCCTGACGATCCTCGGCACCTTCATTGTAATGTCTATACTGCAAATTGATCTTCAAAGGGTTTCTCTAGGTGCGCTGGTTATTGCTCTGGGAATGATGGTCGATAACGCCATTGTAGTTGCAGATGGTATGGCTGTCCGTTTGAAGAAAGGAATGGATCGCAAGGCGGCTGCCATTGAAGCCGCTGCCCAACCGAGTTGGGCTCTTCTGGGCGCGACAGTTATCGCAATGATGGCTTTCTACCCAATCTTCGCAGCAACCGCAGATGCAGGCGAGTATGCCGGTTCACTATTTGTGGTGGTAGGGGTTTCGCTGCTGCTAAGTTGGCTTATTGCCATGACAATCACGCCATTGATGTGCGTTGATCTTATCAAGATCTCGGAAGCTGACCGAGACTCATCACGAGATCCATATGCAGGCGTTGTTTTCACGATGTTCCGCGCGGTCTTGTCTACATGCATCAGAGTGCGCTGGCTTACCGTAATTGTTATGCTGGCAGTGTTCGGATCCGCGCTTTACGGGTTCCAGTTCGTAGATCGACTATTCTTCACTGATGCGACGCGGCAGCAGTTTATGGTCGATATCTGGGCACCTGAAGGTACGCGCATTCAACAAACTTCGGCTCTGGCAAAAAGGGTGGAAGATCACCTCGAGGGAGATGAGCGTGTTTCCGGAGTTTCCACGTTTGTAGGTTCCGGAGGCCCCAGATTCTATCTTCCCGTTGATCCAGAATTTCCCTACGAAAGCTACGCACAAGTCATTATTAACACGACCGATCTAGACAGTGTTTATAGCCTTGTCGAAGAACTAGAGCCTTGGGTTGTGGACAACCTGCCTGAGGCAATGGTCCGAGTTCGAAAGTTCACAGCAGGTCCCGGTTTTACCTGGCCGTTCGAGGCAAGGTTCTCGGGTCCGGCAAATGCAGACCCGGAAGTGTTGAGGGATCTTGCGCGGCAGGGGGTGGAGATACTTCAAAAGTCGCCCTACGCAAAGGACATCCGGACCGACATGCGCAATCGAGTTCCAAAGATTGTTCCTGAGTTTGATCAGGTTACGGGTGTTTGGACCGCAACTTCTCGCGCTGATATCGCGAATGCGTCTCGCGCGGCATTTGACGGTTTGCCCGTCGGACTCTATCGCCAAAACGAAGATCTCTTGCCAATTATTGTTCGACGTGTCGACGATGAAAGGCAACGAACTGCCGAAGACTTTGAGCTTTTGCAGGTCGTTCCAGCCCTGTCTGTAAAGAACTTGCCGCTCTCTGCGGTAACAGAAGACATCAAAGTTGTGCTGGAAGACCCAATTATTGTGCGCTGGAATCGCAAGCGCGCTGTAACTATTCAGGCCAGCCCTGACGAAGTTACATTTCCAACGTTGTTCGAAAGTGTACGTGAGGAGTTCGAGGCTATACCCTTGCCTCCCGGTTATCAGTTGGAATGGCGAGGAGAATACTTCGGGACAGTGGACAGTCAAACTTCGCTTCAGCCCGGTGCGGCGCCCGCTATCATAATTATCGTGTTTTTGATTGTGGTGCTCTTCAACGCTATTCGACCAGTTTTTGTGATCTTCTCGGTCGTCCCGCTAGCTATAATCGGTATTACCGTTGGTTTGCTAACATTCCTGCAACCTTTTTCTTTCATGGCGTTGCTTGGGGCCATGAGCCTCATCGGGTTGATGATAAAAAATGCGATTGTGTTGTTAGACGAAATCAATCTGAATAAATCGCAAGGTATGGAACAGTATGACTCGGTAATGAATGCTGCTGTTTCTCGACTAAGCCCCGTTTTGCTTGGCGCAGGTACAACGATTCTCGGTGTTCTTCCATTGATGCAGGATATCTTCTGGGTCGCCATGGCAACGACGATGGCCGTCGGATTGGCCTTTGGGACGGTGTTCACGATGATAATGATTCCGGTCTTCTACTCGATTTACTATCGTGTGAAGGAGCCAGCAACGTAACTAATTGGGGTTATCTTTCCAGCCGGTAAAGCAACCAAAGGCGAGAACAACGATACCCTCTACAGCGGGGCAGAGATGACTATCGATTTCTTTCAGCTTTTCTCAGCCAACTCGGTGTTGGTCGTTTTTACGATCATTGCCATCGGTTACGTGATAGGCAACGTCAAAATTGGTCAATTCGAGATAGGGATTACCGGCGGTGTTTTGTTGTGCGCTTTGGTTTTCGGTCATTTTGGATTTCAAATTGATCCGATCGTCCAATCAATCGGGTTTACTTTGTTCATCTACTCGGTTGGATGGCAAGCGGGTCCGCAAATTATAAACGTGTTGCGCCAAGATGGCCTCAGCTATTTGACCATCGCACTATTTATGTCACTGGGCTCTTTTGCATTAGTGGTTGGACTGGCGCTTGTGGTCGACTTGGAAAACGCGCTTGCCGCTGGTTTGATGGCAGGGGCATTGACGAGTACTCCTACACTTGTAGGGGCGCAGAACGCTGTAGAAGCCGGGTTGGTTCCAATTCCGGCCGGTTCAACTTCTGAGGCGATAATCGAAAGCATCAGTGTAGGATACGCGATTACATATATCTTTGGTACCGTGGGTCTTTTGCTGCTTGTTAAGCTTTTACCAAGCCTGCTTAAAATTGATCTGGTTGAAAAGGCGCAAGATTTTGCGAAGGAACGCGGCTTTGTTGCTGAGGATTCAGCAAAGGAGGCCGAGCGCCCAATTTTACGGGCTTACGAGGTTCCATCTATCGATTACGAAAAGAAAACCGTAGCTCAAGCATCATCCGATTTTTTGTCTCAATATCAAGACTATGGCGCCATCTATAAGTTAAAGCGCGGCAACGACATAATCGACGTGTCGCCAGACACAACTCTTGAGCCTGGTGACAAACTCGCATTTTTTTGCTCGCCGAAACTACATGAGAAAATTCGGGAGGAAATGAAGCTCGGCCGCGAAGTGCTAGACGAAGACTTGGTAGACGCTGTGGTCGACGTTGTTGAAGTGGTTGTCAATTCCAGCTTCGCAGTCGGTCAAACGATCGGGCAGCTTGCAATCCAACAAGAGCATGGGTGCCGACTGACGCGATTGACACGCTCGCAAATAGAAATGCCGCTGTCACCTTCGACAAGGGTCCAACGTGGCGACGTGATGTATTTGACCGGCGAGCGTGCCGCTTTGCAGCAGTTAGTTTCGATATTGGGGGTAGAAGAGCGGGCCGCAGTGGAAACCGACTTGTTGACATTTGCAGCCGGAATAGTCGTAGGGCTGTTTATTGGTCAGATAACAGTAAGAATTGGTGGAATTGACGTAGGAATAGGTAATGCCGGCGGTCTACTTGTTTCAGGGATCGCAGTTGGCTTTCTCAGGGCCAACCGCCCAACGTTTGGTCGTATGCCAGCTGCGGCGCGCTTTATTCTTATGGAGCTAGGGTTGCTGTTTTTTATGGTTGGCGTTGGCCTAAATGCCGGCGGTGGCATAATCGAAGCTCTTGGTGCAGTCGGGCCGAAACTATTTCTTTGTGGTGTTGTCGTGACGTGCATCCCACTATTGGCTGGATATGCATTTGGGCGGATTGTTCTGAACATGAATCCAGCCTTACTTTTAGGGGCTCTCACTGGTGCAATGACAAGCACACCAGCTCTCGGGATTGTTCAACAAGCGGCGAAGAGTTCCGTTCCATCCCTTGGCTATGCAGGAACTTACGCGCTTGCCAATGTACTTTTAACGGCTCTTGGAACACTAATCATGCTGCTTTGATAGTTATTCGAGCTACTTAGTGTGAGTCCCATATAGGCTGACAAGTCTCGCGATTAGTATTGCTTGGAAAAGAACTCCTACAACCGCTTCTAAGATTGACCAGATTTGAACAACCGCGTTGTTGGAGGTTATGTCTCCATAACCGAGGGTTGTGAGTGTCATAAAGCTTAAATATATGTAACTACTCCACTTTTCAGATCCGTTAGGCTCTCCAAAATCTAGAGCATGTGGCAAAACTGTATGTATTATTGAAAAAATCAGTGCCCAAGCAATGCCGATCAAAAGATAGCAGGACACAGCATCGGTAATGACTTTCAGGTTAATATAGTCGGCTGCAATAATGGCTTTCATCAAACTGATGAACGCAAGTACCAACAATAATAGGGACAAAATATACCCTACTATGAACCAAGCGTCTCCGAAATCTAATGCGCCAGTTAAACGAACGAGTAGAGTTGCCAAAGCTGCCGCTATTGCTGCCATTTGTACTGTGGGACGAACTGCCAAAGAAAGAACAGCGCTCGTCAGCACTAGGCAAAAAATCACATCCAGAACTCTTTGCCCAAGGACAAAACTCTCCAGCAGTGGAGACATCACGATCATGAGTAGCAACGAGGCTAACAACAAGTAAGAGTTATGCTGCATAAGCATGCTGTTTCAATTCATGGCCTAGTCATTGAGGCGCGGTTGGTCTTTCATACTATATCGTTGGGAAGATTTTGGTGCCACCGCGTTAGTCTCAGCGAGCCTCTGTGATGCTAAAACAGTTTTGTTCCGCTATGTGCCGCTATCCCGTGCGAAAGAAACCACAGGATGAACGTGCGTGAACCGCATTCCTTTTTGAGTTTTAGCAAAACACCTATTTTGGCGTATACCAAATGGGGGAAGTGTAAGCGCGGTCCTGCAATTGCATCCGAGTGCCTTCCGGCATTTGGACATTGAAGAACTTCGCGTCGTAAGCTGTCCACCGAGGCGTCGGAATTTCTATCACACGAACATAGTAAAATGCGCGCTTTTCTGGATCAAATTCCTGGTCAATCCAGTAACCGGTTAATAATGGCTCACCTATCGTATTGGTGTAAGAGGCATCCGCTACATTGACAGTGTTGCCGACATCTCCATCACAGGCGTGATCGACGACAGCCCGATCACCGCAGGCTACGTCAAAGATTTTCTCTGAAGTCGTGCCGTCCTCGTTCAACCAGCCCTTCACGATCTGAACGCGATCAAGATTAGCACCGTCGGGATCACGCAGAGCACGGATCATCAGTGTCGGAGAGCCGCCATCTGGCGCGTCGGTCAGGTCGCCACCCATCGGCACCCCTCGGGCATAGCCGGTACGGGCAAAGTCAGGACGCGACACCTCTTCAGCGTTGAAATCCCAGCCCGCGAAAACTCGAACAGAAAGGCGCGTTCCGGAAGTTGCATAAGTTTCCTTCCGAGCCATAGCGTCCCAGATTGACTCGCGGGTATTTTCCCTTGCCCAAACAGCTGCAAGACCCGAAGCACCGACGTCGGCTTCCATGATAGACAGTGCGGGGTCGTCGGCTGCAACAAGCGGGTGGAAAGCACGGTCAGGAGCGGGCTCTACGAATGAAGCCTTTGAAAAATTGTTCTCTTCGCGCGAAGTGGGCAGGGCAGTATGATTGTCTGTTGAACCGATCATTCCGAATTTGAAGGGGTTAACGCCAAGGTTTGCCTCTGCTACAAGGCCGGTCTTCAAGGCCTCGCGAGCGTATTCAGCAGGGAGCATCTCAGGCGTCTTTGCGCCCTGACCGTTTAGATTGCCAGCGTCGATCGTCTCAAAGTCGGCGAACGCATCGTCTGGGGACAAAAGCGGGTGGGCCTCACCATCACCTTTTTGTTGGGTAACTTCCGCCAAAGGCTCCCAACGAATGCGCTTGGCCGCGTAGTTCGCGTCGATTGGTTCCCCTGACAGATTTGACCCGTCAATGGTCTCTAATGCGAACATAAGCCCATTCGACAAATTACCGTTGTGCGGGATCGCAAGGACCTGACCACCGGTTTTCTCTTCATAGGCCGCCATGTAGTCCCATAAATCTTCGGGATCGGTGGAGTCGTATTGCGAAAATGGGAACACTTGGGAAGTGCGATCTTTGCCATCACGGAAGATTACAACGCGATGCATGTTGTTGCCGCCGGGGTGAGACGTCCATTCGAAGCCATGAAATGTGGTGAATGTTCCAGGCTGGTAGTATTCGTCAGCGTTGGTTGTTGCACTATCCCATGCCGTTGCGAGCAGTTTTGGCTCGTTGATCAAGTCGGTATCATTAGCGCGCAGCCACTCTAGAAACGCTTCATATCCGTTCCCAGATTTAACCATATCATGCCAGCGTTTACCGGTCTCGTTGGCCAGAATTAGCGGGTCCGAGCGACGAATAAAATCTGCCAGGCCGAGGTTTTCGGCATGATCGGCCATCACTACAAAGTCGAGAGGGCGGATCAGTTTTACCCTCCAACCGAGCGCGCTTGTCACCTCTTCGCCACGTGATACGCGATACCCGGCATCCTGATCCAACACCCCGCCTGCCATACCTGAGTCTGCAGACCACGAGGAGTGCAAGTGCGTATCACCGAAAAGAACACGGTTAGGAAAATGGTCGTCGACATAAGGTGAGTATTCAGCCTTTGGCTCATCGACTAAATCAGCGGGTGGCAAGAGGTCTTGCGCAGAGGCTGAGGTCGTCGCGGCGACCAGCGTTGTGATTGAAATTGCGGTGGCAAAACTGAGCTTCATTTAGGGCCTCCATTTCCACGTTTTCGAGCGAAGGTTTTGTTAGGACCTTAGGGACGCTGGTCGCTCGCAAGTTATGGTTTCCTCTTAAGGGTCCAATTCAACTTCGACTTTCTTCAAAACTCCTGGGAAGTCGAATGGCACATGATAGTCTTCGCTCACTGGTTCTCCTGCGTCGGAGCCAATATCGAAGGTCTCGTCGAGAGATATCCGGTAGCCCATTGTCCGTTCGACCCGGCCCTCACCCACAAGTGTATCGTCTACAAAGAGTTTTCCTGTCCCGCCAAGGCCGACACCTCCACCGTCGTATTCGAACTCGTAGCGAATAATATGCTCGCCCGGCGTGAGGACATCTCCCACTATGTTGTACCGCTCAAGGTTGGCGACATTGTAGGTGTAGATTGGCTTTCCTCCCAACACATAGAGCGCCCATCCTCCAAATCGTCCACCTTGTGTGACGAGCATTCCGTCAGTCTCACCCTCGCCAATTTCAACATGCGCAGTGATCGTATGTGACTTGTTCTTGAAGTCGGGTGCAGTGCCTTCCGGGATACGTCGCATGTTGTCGAAATATGTGAACTTCGAACGACCTTGCGTCAGGCTTGGACGGAGCGCTACGTCCAGCCTGTCGACCTTGTCGTTGTCGATTGGAAGGACATTGTATTTGGCGGCTTCACCATAGAATAAGATCTGCAACTCGGCCAATTTCTCGGGGTTTTCGTTAGCTAAGTTGTTGGCCTGCGAGAAGTCCTCTTGGACATTATAAAGTTCCCACATCCAATCATTGATCACGTCGCTTTTCTGGGTGACGCTAATCCAGGGAGCTTCCGGCGGGGTAGTGGTGGCTACCCACCCGTCGCTGTAAATCGCGCGGTTGCCCATCATCTCAAAATACTGAGTGCGACGAGTTGATGGGGCGTCGGCATTATCGAAAGCGTAAACCATGCTGGTGCCTTCAATTTCAGATTGCGCGACGCCGTTTATTGATGTCGGCGCTGGGATCCCTACCGCTTCAAGGATTGTCGGCATGATGTCGATTACATGGTGGAACTGCCTTCGCACTTCGCCTCTGGCTTCTATCCCCGCTGGCCAGCGAATGATCATTCCGTTACGTGTGCCTCCGAAATGGCTGGCAACTTGTTTGGTCCATTGGAATGGCGTGTTCATGGCGTGCGCCCAAGCTGAAGGGAAGTGACCAAAGGTATTTGGCCCTCCCAGCTCATCCATTCTCGCGTATGTATCTTCGAAAGGTACAGCGATGTTGTTGAAGAAAGTCATTTCATTCAACAGGCCATCCGGACTGCCTTCGGCGCTCGCTCCGTTGTCGCCCATCAAGTAGATAATGAGGGTGTTATCCAACTCACCGGTCTCCTCAACAGCGTCGATGATCCGGTTAATTTGATGGTCCATATGGGCAAGAGCGCCAGCGTAGACCTCCATCATTCGTGCGTAGAGTTCTTTTTGTTGGTTGTTCAGTGAATCCCAAGCACGCAGTTGCTCAGGTCTCGGAGTTAGAATGGTATCTTCAGGGATTATTCCCAGTTCTTTCTGCCTGGCGAACGACTCTTCACGGACCTTGTCCCAACCTTGATCGAATTGTCCTTTGAATTTTTCGATCCATTCCTTTGGAGCGTGGTGTGGTGCGTGCGAAGTGCCGGGCGCATAGTAAACGAAAAACGGTTTTTCCGGCGCAAGTGCATGTTGTTCGCGAATATAGTTGATAGCCCGATCCGCCATGTCCACGTCTAGGTGATAGTCTTCGGTGTTGGGCGGTTCGATCGGTTTGGTTCCATCGAAAATAGCAGGGGTAAACTGGCTTGTATCGCCACCAATGAAACCGAAGAATTGTTCAAAGCCCAAGCCGGTCGGCCACAGATCAAAAGGTCCGACTTGGCTCGACTGCCAATCAGGAACATTGTGGTTCTTACCGTACCATGCGGTATTGTAGCCGTTTCCCTTGAGAATTTCTGCAATAGTTCCGTTTTCCTTAGGCATGAGGGAGTTGTAGCCTGGGAAGCCGGTGCCGATTTCCATTATTACACCGGTCGCGTTCGAATGGTGATTGCGCCCCGATATCAACGCAGCCCGGGTTGGCGAGCATAGTGCGGTTGTATGCATCTGGATAAAACGTAGTCCGTCTTCGGCTAGTCGATCATATGCTTCTGTTGGGACAGGTCCGCCAAATGCTGTGGGTGCCCCGAACCCAACGTCATCGGGCATAATTAGAAGAATGTTGGGCGCACCTTCCGGGGCGACGACTTGCCTCGGAAAGTCCAGACTGGAATCGCCAGTTCTTAGGCCGATATGACCATTGAATTTAGTTAAAGGGATCGGCAAAACTGAGCGGTCCCAGTCATCCTGCGACATAGATGGCGTTGCACACAAAGACAGCAAGCTCGCCAAAATTACACCTTGTGCTGCACCCAAGTTCGGCAACCTCATGTGTTTTCCCTTCTGATTTAATTGCTCAAACGGTCTTCTCAGGTGACCGTTCACATCGAATGAATGTTGGTAGCCGGCGATCTGCCTTTGTTTCAGGTGCCAAGAACTCTACGGTTGGGTGTCGGTCTTTTTGCACGCTGTGCCGGTGTTTATTTGGCAGCTTTGACCGTCATCACTGTCACAGTTGAACTAATTTTCACTGCTAGAGTTGCTCGAAACTTTAGCAGTGTTAGCAAATGGAACTTGAGCGCTTTGATTAACAGGCTACTCAGGGTTTAGTTTGCTTCGGGTAACGACGCCAAACTACTTTAAGGTTAGGCAATCCGATGCTGAACGCCGCACGACACCTTGCTCCTCTCGTACCGTCGCATCTTTGGCTAGGTCAAAACATGTGCACAATTGGGTGAATTATTTGTCGTGCCTGTTGATTTTGCACGTTATTTTAACATCCCAAAAGTGCAAACCTACGCTTTGGTGGAGGTTTGGGCGACCTTTTATTGGTCGACTCGTCCGTCTTCTTTTAGTGAACCAAACTCTTCAACTTATCCTCATGAAGTTAAGAACTGCGCAAAGTTGTATCGTTAGAAAGTCAACTTCGCGGACGTTCGGCAAAGGCCAAATCCTGCTCCCGCAACCAGCGTCAGAAATCCCCTACACAGCCCGGTCAGACTAAAATTGATCCCCCGGATCAAGTGCTTAACGTCGCCACCGCGTCAGGCTCAAAACCTCAAAGCAAGTGCGCCAAAGCATACTCCAGAAACCAACACGGTTAACAAAATGCCGAACATGCCGCCTCACGGCGACTTTAGTTCATTCTGGGCCAACCCAATCAGCGCTGCCACGGCACCCTGGAGTTCGATCTGAACGCCGTCCCTCTCAAGCAGGACCGTGACACGTTCGATAAGGACCCGGATGATCTCCAAAGCTCCTGTGAGGATCGACGGGTCCGATAACGCCCTTGCAAGACTAGCAACATTGGAGCGGCAGCGGAAAAACCCCTCATTGGTGCGCATTGCAATGAAGGCCAGAGAGGCAAACTACACGAGCCTAGAATAGAAAGTGTCCGTTTGAGCCGCAAGAGTGCAAAGCGTGAAAGTCGCTGTGTTCAAAAACTTGATAATAAATTCGAATCCGAAAGAAATTTGCCCGAGTTGTCAATGCGCGCTTGAAAAGCGACATTGATGTCCAAGGGCTATCTTGTTGGTAGCTTTATTGGATGGTTGAACACTTTACCTAGGTAGGCTTAAGCAACCTGCACTTCCCTCTCCGGCCAGAACTCGTCCACTATGACATAGGCGAGAATCACGAAGAATGCGGCCCCTGCGACTTGCAAAACGCGCGTAATACTTTTGACGTCGGCCTCATCCGAAAATGGCGCAATCGACCCACCATAAACGATCAGGACAGTAGTCAACGCCGAGCCGGCTGCCGCGGCGAGAGCGGCCTGAGACTTTCCAAGCGCTCCGAGGGTGAAGCAGAAGAACAGACACAACAAAATTGGCGTCAGAATAACTGGTGCGATCACGTTTACTTCATAACAGATGATCGACACCGCAGCTCCAAGCAGGTTTGCCGTCAACATCGCCTTAGCGACGGTCTTACCCATAGAAGGCATGGCTGCCAGTTGCTGACTCAAAAGGGCGACGAAGAACAGAACCAATAGGGCAGATGCGCCAGATAGAAAAAACACCATGGCAAATGGCACAGTCACAAGTGACATTCTGACGATCCGCCGGTGCGGATCAAATACGGGTGGCGCGCCAGCTTTCTTCTCGGCGGCTGATTGAAGATCTGCTGGGATCAGCACAAACATCAGCGTCGATACGAAACCTGCAAATAGCAGGTTTATCGGTATCCAGAACACGAGCACAAGCGCCAGGTCCTGCGATTGCAGGGCGAGGTTCGGGATCATCAATGCCCCCATAAGCGCGATGACACCAGGTAGAACACCAGCCCCTGAAACTGACCACATGAAGGACAGGATGATCCCGATGGCCACCAGAATAAGGAATACCACTGGGTAGGGTGCGAAGATCGACGACAACAGAAATGAGATGAACATCAATCCTATCGAGAAAACAAACAATTTGGTGAATGCTGCTAACGGCAGCGCAGCGGGTGCTTGCAGGAAGAGCGCAGTGAAAACTGCCCCTACAACCGCCAAGGGCCATCCTAAAAACAGGCCCAAGGTAAAGACGCCGGTCACACCCAAGGCGAGCCTGAAAATGGATTTCCGGCCCTCAATAGGCATAGGAAAGAATCGAAACCAAACGGATATAGGTCTGGCCGACCATGTTCAGCAGGGAATTGTCGCTCAGATACATGATCACGTCGGCCTGCCCGTTAAGTTGGAAGCGTAGGTCGTCTTCGGCGCTTCCGGCCTCATACCCCGGCAGCACGATCCGAACAGGGAACCGTTCTGGTTCGCGTAGAAACCCTTTGGTACTTGGCGGGCTCGCCAACTGGCCGGGTTCATCGCCTCCGCTCAAAGATACAGCCGCGCTGAAGCTCTCAATAACACCCGGGACGATTTTACCGGGGTGCATATCCAACACGACATCGACAGGAGAACCTATCGCAGCTCGGCCTAAGTTATTTTCAGTAAAATACGCCTCAATCCAAACGTCGGTTGCATCTAGGAACGTCAAAAGGTCCTGACCAGATCGTGCGTATGTACCAGGGGCTATCAACAAATTGGATATGACACCCGTCGCCGGAGCGCGAAGTTCCGTCCACTCGAGGTTTAGCTCTGCATCTGCCAAGGCTGCCAATGCGCGTTGTATTTTTGGATTTTCGATCCCGTCGTCACCCAACCTCTGCTTTGCTTTTTCCAAATCCGCTTTAGCGTTCTCATAACTTGCCTCAGACTCTGCCAATTGACCTCGGGCATCATCGGCTTTTGAGACGGCGATCAATCCCTTTCTTTCCAGCGCAAACACGCGCTCTGTTTGAATCCGCATCGTATCCAGATCGCTCTGGGCCCGGGCCAATTTGGCTTGCGCAGCCCTCACCTCTGCCGAGGATGCGCCCACTTCCTGCGTAGCGGCTTCCAGATCAGCTTCGGCCTTGTCGCGTTGAATTTCATAGGGCCTGGGGTCAATCCGAACCAGAACATCACCTGCCGAGACAACCTGTCCATTTTCGACAAGAACTTCGGTCACTGTACCGGTGACCTGTGGAACAATTTGGGTCGCGACGGCCTTTACTCTGGCATTCCCGGTAAACGGGGTTTTGCGGTCCGCGACAAGGTACCAGACGAGGAAAATAAGAATGACGGCCAAAGTGGTCCAAATCGTCTTTCTCATTTCGCCGCTCCTTCAGCTTCACTTTCGGCTTCTGCAGGCGCATCGATCCAGACCTTGAACAGTTCATAGAATACAGCGAACAGAACAGGCCCCATAAAAATTCCGATCAAGCCATACGCCATCATGCCGCCGAGAACACCGATGAGGATGACTAGCATGGGAGTTTCGAGGCCCTTTGAGATGAATACAGGTCTCAGGAAACTGTCCATAATCGCTACGGGAACGGCCAGTACGGTGAAGATCAACGCTGTGCCACCGGACATGGTGCTCCAGGCGTAGATGACTACTGGCAGAAGAACCAAACCGGGTCCAATTTGGATAATCGAAAGGATCAGGCAAATAAACGCCAGCGTCGCGGCCGAACCAATCCCGAACAGCGCCAACAATACCCAAACTACGACCGCCTGAATCGCAGCTACGCCAATCACACCCTTTGTCACATTGCGGATCGTCGCGCCTGCCAGTGTAACGAATTCGCCGCCCCGGGGCGCAAAGACTCGGTTGGCAAAACGCTGAAGGCCTTGCACAAGACTTGGGCCAGGGCTGAACAAGGCACCCATAATCAAGACGGACAAAGCCAGTGCCAAGAGGCCAAGTCCGATGCTTAGCACCCGTCCGAACAGCGATTTGGTAATCTCAAGAATCTGCGCGCCGTATTTGGCAAGCGCGCCATCAAGGTTTCGTTCAAATAAGCCCCAAACTTCAGAAATCTTGTTGCCGACCAGGGGCAGCTCTTTTAGCCCTTCTGGTGCCGGTGGGACTTTTAGCTCGCCGCTGTCAGCTTGCTCTGCAAACTCAGATCCAAGCTCGGCTGCCCCCGATACCGCTGTTGCGACCGGCCCCAAAGTCAGAAGAAGACCTAACAAAACCAAAATCGTCGTAGCAAGTTTCTTCCGCCCGCCCAACTTGGACTGTAGCCAATCGAAAACTGGATAGAGTGCGACGCATAGGATCGTCGCCCAGATCACCACGCTTGCCAGCGGTGCCACCATTACCAAAGCGCTGTAAAGGAATAGTCCGAGAAACAGCAGTCTTATCGCGAGATCGACAATCTTCGCGTCCTGGGTCTTTTCCATACCATCCCTCCAATATTTGTTTTCTGAATGTTACACTCAAAAAACGAAATATGTATATTTTTAAAATGGAGGGACCTGCAGCAACCTGAATTCTCTTGTAAATTCGTATTTCAGAGGGCTGGTCTGTAGATGTATAGCCTGCGTATGAAATTGGGTTGGCTCATTGGAGCAAAAATTAGTCGTCCCCTTTGGTGTCATCTTGGGACAGGATTGTATCCGCCACCGTGGTCGCTGCAGTCACGAAAATGCCGAGCCCCACGATGATGTAGAACATTGTAAAGATTTTGCCTGCTGCGGTTTCAGGAGAAAAGTCGCCAAACCCTACAGTCGATATTGTCACAACAGAAAAGTAGATGGAGTCGAGCCAACTCCAACCTTCGACATAGCGATAGAATACAGACGCCCACAGGATCATACCGGTTGTGAAGGCCAGAAGGCCTTTGACCCTGCCATCTTTAAAGGCGACGCCTATTCCTCGCGTAATTCTGGCTATCGAATTCATAAAACGACAATATCAAGGTAAAAACAAATATATACTATTTTTTGAATTTTTTCGTACTAGCCCGAAAATCTTGTGCGCTCTCACCGCGCGTATCGTGCGGAAATTGTAACCGACTGTTCGCCCAACCGCTTTGGGACTATTCGGTTCTGTTTTTACTCTATTGGCAGTTTCGGCAATGGTGAAATGCGATACCTGCAACGAAAGGCTAACGGAAATTTCAAGTTCATACTGCATCAGCGAAATCCACTTTCCCAATGTCAGTAGGGTCCGCTAACAGGGACTGCACAGTCTGTTTTTTGAATGTCCGGTTCGGGCTGTATCCTGTCACAGGCGATGGTGGAACGTGGTTCCCCGCATTCACCATGAAGTGAAATCCTTTTGCTTTGTCCTGAAATTTTGTTTCGTAGCTTGGCCAAAAAGCGAAATTTCATGACAGCGTGGGCGCGATGGTTTAGGTTTTTACTTTAAACAGAATATCCAAGTCTCGGTGGGCTCCTTGGAACAAGTTACCTTTACGTTTGAGATGGGTGTGGTTTGCGTTTTGTTGGCCTTCACCGTCTTCTTGTTTGTGTCAGAAATTGTCAGAATTGACCTCTCCGCCATACTGGTTCTTGTTCTCGTCGGACTTCTCAGCTACGTACCCGGGCTTGAGAACCTGGCGGATGTTTCGCATCTGTTCGATGGGTTTGCGTCGAACGCTGTGATTTCTATTATCGCGGTCATGATCGTCGGTGCCGGATTGGATAAAACTGGTATCATGAACAAGGTTGCAGCGGTCATTCTAAAATATGGCGGCACGGCTGAAAGTCGGGTCCTGTCGATTGTTTCAGGAACGGTCGGCATCATATCGTCATTCATGCAGAATGTCGGAGCGGCTGCGCTGTTTTTGCCGGTCGTCAGCCGCATTTCTACGAGGTCGGGAATACCCCTGTCCCGCCTGCTGATGCCCATGGGGTTTTGCGCCATTCTTGGCGGCACGATGACTATGGTCGGGTCTTCTCCGCTGATTTTGCTGAACGACCTGGTCCAGACTGCAAACGAGGGGCTACCTGAAGGCCAAAAAATCCAACCCTTCGGGCTGTTCTCGGTAGCGCCAATTGGCGCGGCCTTAATCCTGACCGGGATCGGTTATTTTCTTCTGTTTGGGCGTTGGGTGCTGCCTGAAGACACCGGATCCGACAACACCGGCACAGGGCAGGGTACGCAGGAATACCTACAACGGGTTTACGGTTTGCAGGCGGATATTTTCGAAGTGATCGTGCCAGAAAAAAGCCCGTTGGTCGGGCAGATACTGGCTGACATCAACCATGAAAATCATCTCTACATAATATCCACATTTTATCGCGGTAAAACTTCCATGGTTCAGGTTCTTACAGCCGAGATTGCCGCTCCGTGCAGGCTTGCCATCATAGGAAACCGCTCGGTTGTCGAACAGTTTGCAGAGAAATTTGGTCTGACTGTTCTTCCTGAACTGGATATCTTCGTAGAAGAGTTTGCGCCAACCAATGCCGGAATAGCCGAAGTCGTCGTGACACCTGATAGCAAGCTGATCGGGAAATGCCCCCGCGAGCTTTTGTTCCGAAAGACGTACGGCATGTCATTGCTTGCTATTCATCGAGGAGAAGAAACTCTCAGTCACGTCGAGACTGATACGCACGCGTCCACTCAGATCGGACTTGAAGAGTTTCACGCGGGCGACATGCTTGTCGCGCATACGAGGTGGGACAACCTGATGCGGGTCAAAAAGGATCCAGACTTTGTGGTTGTGACAACAGATTTTCCGCAAGATGAGCTACGGCCTCAGAAGGTCGGTTGGGCTTTGGCCTTCTTTGCAATATCGCTGTCGCTGATACTGTTCACCGACGTTCGCTTGTCCCTTTGCCTTCTGACGGGCGCCGCTGGAATGATGCTCACGCGGGTACTCAGTGTCGATGAGGCATACAGGGCAGTCGGATGGAACACGGTTTTCCTGCTGGCATGCCTGATACCTCTGGGGCAGGCGGTGCAAAATACCGGCACCGCAGCTTGGATCGCCCAGCAAATCATGATCATTTTGAACGGTTGGCCGATTTGGGCGCTTCAAGCCGGTGTCGCAATATTGGCCACCGCGTTTTCCCTGGTTATGTCGAATGTCGGGGCAACCGTGCTGCTCGTGCCCCTTGCTGTTTCAATTGCCGTAGCTGCCGGCGGAAACCCAGCGGCCTTTGCGCTAACAGTTGCAATCTCGACCTCGAACAGCTTCATCATTCCGACCCATCAGGTAAACGCACTGATTATGGGGCCCGCGGGTTACAAGGTAATGGACTTTGTGCGTTCCGGGGGCATCATGACCGTCCTGTTTTTGTTGGTTTCCTTGGTGATGCTCAATGTGATTTTCTGAACCGACTGACGGGAACAGATATCAAACTTTAGGCACCAAACCAAAACCTAACGATGCCGGTTTTAACTTTTTGCCGCTTACCGGGTTCCACTGGTCATCTGAACTCGCCCATGCCCAATCGGTCTTTTTTGTTTAGCAGAGAACTTTCACGAGTTTGGCACGCTCGGTGCGTCAATTGCATTGCAAAGTTCAAACCCGAATTGGAAAGCACGCGGGTCACAACAAATTCGGTCCCGACCTTCAAACGGGTTGCTATTTTGCATCCCCTTGAACGTCCGAAAAGCCGGTTGGATGGCAGACGCGGATCCCGGCGCTTGAGGTCTGGTTTTCTCCTCACTAACAATTTCACTATGAGTAACGGTTTTGTGAGGCTCATCGGTTCATGACTAGCTAATCAACTAGTTGAATCAGAATTAGTATTTTCAACAGAGACTGATTGTGTTGGGTGGCGAGTATGTATTCACTATTGTTTTCTATTTGGGCATCTCTTCCGTTTGACTTTGGCCAAAGGGCTGAACACTGCTCTAGGGCAGTGGAACAAGCACTCCTCATAGCTGGGCTTCTGACTGTTCCGGCGATGGTGTTTTCTGCGGAACATCAATTAGAGGACGGCACGACCGTCGCGCCGCTTAAGATGTTCCAGGAATGCGATGTCTGCCCCGAGATGATCGCGCTTCCCGAGGGTGAGTTCATGATGGGTGGGCCTCCAGGGGAATCTCGGCGAACCAAGTATTTTGCTGATGGAAAAACGCGTACCGCTACGCCGGAGGCTCCTTACATCGCAAAACATGAGGGTCCGGTTCACCGTGTAGAAATCGACATTCCAATTGCAATGGGGCGCAACGAAGTAACCTACGATCAATGGATGGCGTGTGTCCAAGATGGGGGCTGTGGCGGGATCGTTCCGCAAAATTGTATTCCTCAGATCGATGGTTCCTGTGTGTCATTGACCGGAAATTTCCCGGTTATCTACGTCTCGTTTGAAGATGCGATTAGTTATACGAATTGGCTTAATCAAAAGGTTGGAGCCGAGGTCTATCGGCTGCCAACCGAGGCTGAATGGGAATACGCCGCGCGGGCGGGAACTCAGACGTCCTTTGCCCAGGGCGAAGAGGTTTCTACTGATCAGGCAAACTTTAGCGGTTCCGCGACCGCGAAGATGTTGGGAGTAGATCGCCCTGATCTGGTCTCACGTCGACTACCTGTTCAAGTTGATCTACTCAATGCCGCGAACGCTTGGGGTCTGAGGCATACGTCAGGAAATGCTGCGGAATTGACGATGTCATGTTGGTCCAAGAGATACGAAGGGTGGTCGACATCTAGCCGTTATTTGCAACATGCTGTTTCGACTTTGTGCGACTCCAACGTCGCTCGAGGTGGAGCTTACGGCCTTGCGATGGACTATGCGCGTGTGGGCTCTCGAGGACGAGTCATAGGCGCGGGTCGGGTAAGATTTACTGGGTTTCGCGTACTCAGAGAATGAAGAACTTCCGACTAAATTTTGGAGAGAAAAAAATGGCTTGTTTCCATAGTGATAGAGATCCCCACACAGCAAATGGTCCATTTGCGGGGCTTCCAACGAGTTTAGGGTAGCCTGTTCGGAAAACAACCAAAGTCCACGTTTTCTGGCTCACGTGATCGCATCAATCTCCCCTCGAACATAATCCCAAAGACTGAGGCGGCCGAGGAAGAGATTTCAGAAAAACTGCAAAAAGCACAGCGCAACGACATCAATTCATAGTCCCAAAAAAGGGATAGAGAATTTCTGAACGCATCTCGTTCTGCTTAGATTGACACCGTCAGACAAAGCGAAAACACGCTTTCAGTTTCGCCTAAACTTTCCTTAATCGTTCAGAATAGCAGCCTTAACTTCCGCCTCCTTTTTCTGTTGTACGACATCAACAGGACACTAGGAATTGGAGGAATTACCATGGCCAATACTCATGCCGCCCCAGCACCGAAAAACGTTTTTGCCGGGATGATAGCAGACTATGCAGAGGCACAGACCGAGCTCTTTCGGCGGCGGATTTTCGCAAAGACCGTGCGGGAGTTGGAAAGCCTGAATGATGCACAGTTGGCGGATATCGGCGTCCCGCGCGCCGAGATCAAACAGCGCGCTTACCAAAATGTCTATCGCGGCGTTTCTTACCACAACTGACATGGCCCTCGCCCAGCTCAAAGTAGCAAAGAAGGAAGGACCCTGAATATGTTTGATGACGTTTCATTGAATGGCAGGCTGACCCCGGCCGAAAGCGCATTGTTGCTGTTCGACAGAGCGATGAGGATCCAGGCAATCAGAGCCGATATCGTTCGTGCCGCACAATATCTGGACGGGTTCAGTGATCGCAAACTCTCAGAGCTAGGGATCAATCGCAGCGATATCGAAACAACAATCGACAGGTATATCTGACCGCATCACGCAGGGTTGGATAGCGTCTTATCGAAAAAGCCATTCCGGGGTCCTTGGAATGGCTTTTCAAGCTGAACGGTCAGTTGCAGTGGGTCTCTATCTGTAGGTGCTGTGCCAGCCTGTCGATCTCGGCCATCCATGTTTCCACGAGTTTCGGGTCACTGGGTGCTGCGTGAACCCCGGCTGGAATGGCCCGGTTTAGAACCGCTTCGACGGCTAGTGACACCGGCACTGAGACGAGGCGCGCCATCGCCGTGCCCCGCGCGTCGCCCCACGCGTCCATGACATAGGTTTTGTGCCAGACAGGAATGCCGTCCTTCTCGGCCTTCAGGCCCACGCACAGGACCACGCGGTCAGGCTCGCCCGCGTCATAGGCGTTCTCGGCCCAGAACTGATCCGACATCTCTTTCAAACGCGCGTCACCTTCGGGGCCCGAGAGGGTCTCGATCTCGGTAAATACGTCCGCCCAGGCATCGGCCCAGCCGTTCAGGCGCAGAGTGCCGCGGACGAATTCCTTGACGGTCCAGTGATCCTCGAATTGGTACTCGGCCATGAACGGCAGAGAATCCCGGTTGGGATAGACCTCAAAGCTTTCGGGAGCGGGTAGCGGTGCAATATAGCTGGTGATGGCATCCCACGGGCGGGCAACGTCCAGCGGCGCGTAGTCGCGGATGGATTTTGACGGCGACCGCAGGGCTTTCAGAACGCCCAGAGGCGACCAGCTGAATTTATAGCGGAACGGGTTGGGGTTTTTGGGGATGCCGCCGCAATAGGAGATGAAGCTCAGGTGGTTTTGCGCGTCAAAAGCATCCGAGGCGCGGTAGTCAGCGACCAATGCGTGCGCCATCAGGTGATCGATGCCCGGATCCAGCCCGACCTCGTTGACAATGGTAACACCCGCTTCGCGCGCCTTGTAATCCAGCGCGCGCATTTCGGGGGCGATATAGGATGACGACACAAAGTTCGCGCCTTTGGAGATCGCCAATTCGGCCAGCGGTACATGCCAGTCGCCGGGTAGCATGGATACGATCACATCGCCCTTTTCCAACACCGCGCCCAAAGCGTCTATGTTAAATGCGCGAATGTCATCCGTCAGGTCGCCGACCTCAGCCTTGGCCTTGTCGATGGTCCGGTTCCAGACGGTGACTTTGTGACCGCCCTCGATCAGGCGGCGCAGGCCGGGGATGGCCGACAGGCCGGTGCCACACCAATGGATGGTCATTCGTATGCTCCTTTTTGGCTTTCAGCCGAATTTAAGTTTCGCAGTTACAATCGCACCGACAAGCAGGATCGATATCACATTGCCAAGGATCAACGGCCACGCAGCGATCATCAGCCCATAGATCAGCCACAGTGTCAGCGTGGTCAGAATCAGCAAGTTGGCGGGAAGGGACAGGTCTTTTGTTTCGCGGGTGCGCCAAGTTTTGAGAGTTTGAGGCAACCAGCATACTGTTCCCAAAATTGCCGCTGTTGCCCCGATCAGGTGTTCCATGGTTCGCCTTGCCTAACAATGTTTGACGAATTCGGCCCGTGCGCGGCCCCAGACGCCGCTGTCCAGATTGGTCAGGGTCAGCAGGGAGGGCAGCAGTTGCGTGGCATAGTCTTCCGAGCTTTCGACCGGCAGCATCGAGGGCAGGTTGTCGATGGCCATCACGTCCATCACCGGGTCGGTGGCCACGCGCAGCGCGGGGGCGTCCCATGTGGTCGCCCGGTCATAGACTGGCACTGGGTTATAGTCGCTGTCCGGATCGCAGGCCACGTCTCCGATGGCGGTCAGGTTGCGCTGTGCGCTGAGCGCCTCGCGCGGGACAAAGATCGGCGTGCCGGGGCGAGCGAAGATGCAGTTCAGGAACAGATCATGGTCGAGGATCTCGGGGAAGGGTCCACCGCTGGCGGTCTCGGCCATGTCCCACTTTGTAACAGTGACTCCCATCGCCTCGCACAAATCCGCAGCACCCGTGCCCACGCGGCCCAAGGCGCCGATGACGATAGCACGGGGGCGGGTGCCCGTGGCGTCCAGCTCGGCCAGCAACTCGGCGTTCAGCGCGTCTTTGTTGGGGTACACCCCGACCGGAGGGCATTCCTGCCCCCGCTGCTGCGCAGCCCATGTTTTCAGCGTCACCGCCGCGCCCGCATAACCGGCCCAATAGCCAAAGGCAGCGACCCGGCGGCCGTCTTCGTCGACCAGATATTCCAAATCATAAAGCGTTCCGCCCCCGGTCTTGAAGCGCTCTAATAGGGCGCGTCCAGAATGCTGGCCCTTATAAGCATGGCCGAACATGATATGGCGATGGGGCAGGGGCGTGCCGTCCTCTGGCAGTTCTTTAAGGCCAAAGATTATCGCGTCCAGCGGGGCTTGGGGCCAGGAGTTCTCGGCTGCGACCTCACACCCGGCCGCCTTATATCCGTCCAGCGGGATGGCGCGGACCGAGCTTTCCTCGACCGTCACGCGGATGCCTGCGGCGATCAAAGCTGCGGCGCCTTCGGGGGTAAGCCCAACCCGTTCTTCGTTCGGGCGCTGTTCTGCCCGGACCCAGAGATGCGTCATCGTCGTTCCTTTTTCAGAGCATTCCGGCAGCGCGAACGGTCTGCACCGATGCCCGCGCCTCCATCGCGTCTCGGAACGCGATAATCTTGGGAAAGGCTGTAACGTCAACGCCGTCGCCCTCGAGCCAACTGCAGACCACATACAGATAAGCGTCCGCCAGCGAGAACTCATCCCCCAGTACAAAAGGCCCACGCAGCCCGTTCGAGGAGATATAGTCGCAGGACGCGGTCATCGTCTGCGCTACCTTACCCTGCATGTCTTTCCAGCTGGATTGCTTGTCAGCCCACCGCGCCCCGCGCATCTTGTGGGCGTGGTTCACATGCATGGTCGAGGCAAGGTAGTACATCACCTCGCGCATCCGCGCGGCCATGATCGGATCAGAGGGCACAAGCCCGGCCTCGGGCGCTATGGTTGCGATATATTCCAACAGTGCGCCCGTTTCAGTCAGGATACCTCCGTCTACTACCAGCGCTGGCACACGACCCTTAGGGTTGATTTGCTTGTAGGCGGGTTTGGTCTGCTCACCGCCTGCGAAATCCAGCTTGATCGCCTCGTATTCCAGCCCGGCCTCTTCCAAGGCGATGGCCACGGCGACTGAAATCGTACGGGGGGCATAGTAAAGCTGCATGAAGGGCCTCCTTACAGGTGGGTCTGGGCGTATTGCCGATCGGGTGCTTCCAGATGCGGCACTGCATTGAACAGCACCGGGCTCAGCTGCGCACCAATTGGGTGCAGACGATGCATCGACGTATTCATGATGGCAAGCGCCACACGCGCCATCGCCGGGATATCCAGCCCCATCGCCTGCCGCACGACCATCGAGATCAGCCCGCCTGATGTCACCACAATCGCAGGGCCCCCTGCGGTTCCAATATCGTGCAGAGCGTCGCGCACGCGGGTTTCGAAGGTCTCAAACGTTTCTGGTGCGTTGGCGATTTCACCACTCGCCCACGCGGCGAATGTGCGGGGCAGGTGTTCCACAAACCCTTCGCGGTCGGTGGGCACGGCCACGTTGTGTTGTGCTTCATAAAGCTTGGCGATGTTGAAATACTCGATCTCGTTCAAACGCGGATCTTGCACCGGGTTCGGAAAACCCATGCTGGCCGCTGTTTCCAAATGGCGTTTCAGCGTTCCTGAATAGACCCGAGGAAAGTTGGCTTGTGTGTCGCGCAGATGCGCCCCCAGCCAACGCGCTTGCTGATGGCCCAGTTCGCTCAGCTTGTCGTAATCAGCTTCGTCCCGCGCGGCGGTGTTGGCCTGACCGTGGCGTATCAGAGTTATATGTGACATGTCCGTCCCTTCTGAGGCGAAGTCTTAGGCCAGCTTGAACCGAGGGACCAGAGGCTTCGGACTTGAACCAGGGAATTTCACCCTTTGGCGCGCGCTTTGCGGGAAAGCAGAAATGACTTGGGTTGCATCGGCAATTTCAAGTGTTGCGTAACGGAAAAAAGTTTCCTATACGCTACAAAACTGCTGTATGCGCCCGTATACACCTCTGGTTTCACCGGCCGAGTTGGGTCTTGTGTTTAAGGTTGTTGACTTGCGGCCGAGACCTCGGAAGCTTGTGGTGGGATCATGTTGAGCGACCAGCGCAAATAACGCGGCGGTACGGGATGCCAGGTTTTGAAAGGTTATAGATATGACATTACCGCGGCGCACGCCTTTGTATGACTTGCAT
>NZ_WQGO01000015.1 GCF_013034685.1 Ruegeria lacuscaerulensis
GAGAATTGAATCAGCAGCTTGCCTCTCAATCAAGGAAGAGTTTTTCAACGACATCAGCCCTAAGTTCAAATTTCTGCACCGTGCATCAATACCAGAAGTTCAGAAATAAGCTGTCGTTGAGTGTTCTATTCAAACCGCACCTTCTTCACTTTTTGGGTTGTGCAAACGCTCCCAAGGGGTGTCTCATACAAATTGTAATGTGATCATTGGATCTTAGCCGTGTTCGACGCTTCGACATACCTCGCGATAACATCGATTGCAGTCATCGGCACTGTTCACGTCTTCTGCGTGTCTTTTTACCGGAGATTCCCCGACCTAGCAGGCTGGCTTTCTGATTTTTCATCTGGGATCGGACTTGGCTATGCTTTCCTTTTCTTACTGCCAAAAATCGGTGAATTGTCGGCCGATTTGGCTGCAAATGGAAAATGGGAAAACTCGCTGTTCGGTTATTCGCTCCTAGGATTTCTCATTTACTACTTGCTGGAAGCCAGTCGCGACACTGGGGCCGATAACAGGTTGTCGCTTGGCTTGGACACAGTGGCACTTGGAACCTACAACTGCTTGCTTGCCATTACCGTCATGCAAACGACGGGAACATCACCTGAGCTGTACGCTGTTGGAACGTTGGCCTATTCATTGCATTTGTTTGGGGTGAATATCTTTCTCTATAAGACCCACCCCGGACACATGTCTGGATGGCTACGCGCATACTTTGTCGCGTCGCTTGCAGTCGGCATATTGATCGGTCTCAACGCAGACAAAAGTAGCATGATCTATTCCATTGCGACTGGGTTAACAGGGGGTGTGATAATAGCCCTGTCTCTTCGGGTTAAACTACCCAGCCTTTCGGCAGTGAATACAAAAGCTCTGTTGATTGGTGTGGTGTTTGCTGCGGTCGCAGTCGAGGTCACCCGGTACTAACCCGACGACACTATTAAGTCTTTTCGTAGTTTATGCCGAGCCATTTGGCTCAGCTTACTATTTTAAGATAATCTGAAATTCATTTACTCAAAGTCTCTGCAATGCCTTTCATCGCAACCATCGAGTCCAGGTACATAGGTGTGTTTTGAACGTCTGGCTGGCTTGATAGCTTCACCATAACCACATTGGCTTTTTGGTTCACGTACAACAGCTGCCCATAGACACCGATACCGTAAAACGCACCTGTTTCTCTATCTTTCACCCAAACTTGATTACGGTAGTGGAAGCCTTCAAACACCTCCGCATATGCGCTTTTCTCATAAGCTGCGATAAAGTCATCATTTGCTTTAATCGTGTCAGCTATCCAATCCGGAGGAATAACTTGAGTGTCGTTAACCTTACCGTTGTCCAGCATCATTATGCCAAATCGCAATAGGTCACGAGAGCTGGTAAATAACCCGCCACTCGTTTGCACAATCCTTTTAGGCCCTAGTTCGCTATATGCAGGGTCTTGAGCACCGATGTCCTGCCACAATTCGGCCAGTACATCCAAATAGCTCTCGCCGGTCGCCGACTCGATAACCATACCCAGCAGCGCAGATAGCACTGAACGGTAATTATAAACTTCACCGTCTTCTACCAAGGTCTCGCGATCACTCAGAGAAATCATGTACTCCTTAACGCCAGACTCTGTATCACAAACTTCTACTTTTTCTGAGAGGTCCTGACCAAACGCACAGAACAGATCACCGGCATCGTCTAAGTAGCCGCTAGACGCATCTTTCCAATCAACAGCAGCGGTCATATCAAGGAGATGTCTAACCGTTGTATTTTTGAATGCTGGGCCTTCCAACTCTGGCAGGTATTCGGTGATCAGCTTTTTCGGATCTAGTTCTCCCGCCTCAACCGCCAGCCCTGCTGCCATACCCAACACTGTTTTGGTGATTGAGTGAATGCGGTGAGGCGTATCAGCTCTCATGCCATTGAAGTACTTTTCAGCGACCAATTTGCCATCGTGATAAATCAAAAAGCTATCGGTATGCGTTTGATGCAACCAATCGTTGATATTCTGTTCTTCATTATTGCTAGCTGTGAAAACAAAAGTCTCAAGCTCAGTTGGGTATGCTGCTTTTTCCAAAGTACGTACCCAATCTGACGGTGGAACTCGTGCTAATTCGCCAAAAACACTTGTGCCTTCAAATATCCAAGGGCTTCTATCTACAGACTCAACGGTTTAATCCCAGAAATAACCAGCCTCTGCGCTTGCTGGTTGAGTAGAAGCAGTAAAAACCGCACCAGACCCCAAAGAGCGATAGCAATAGCGGAAGTCACTAACAGCTTGTTTGCATTTCTTTTCATTTTGGGGATCTCCGTCCGACTAGACAATCTCTAAGCAATCCAGCCACGCTTCAGCTCTGGTGTCTAGCCCGTTGTGTTTGGGCCGGTGCTGCCAGACGACCGCGAACTAGGCTCTGGTAGGATAGCTTAGTAATTGAAAGAGACGGATGGCAGACACTGTGCGTTAGTCGCCTTGAGCAATGCCCGCTCTGTCCGCATAGTGGACATTCGTCCGATTCAGCCTGGCGGGCGCAAACTCCTGTATCGCCATTCCCCCAACGCATACCGGATAGACCGAAACATCCGTTGTTAGCGATACCCGGCCTCCTT
Organism: Ruegeria lacuscaerulensis; assembly: GCF_013034685.1. Classification (GTDB taxonomy): domain Bacteria; phylum Pseudomonadota; class Alphaproteobacteria; order Rhodobacterales; family Rhodobacteraceae; genus Ruegeria; species Ruegeria lacuscaerulensis_B. The sequence continues at coordinate 2,590 of NZ_WQGO01000015.1, forward strand.
ATCTGAGCCCTGTCCCAAACAGGAACGCAAACAGTCACTCGGGGAATTCGCCTCGGGCTTAGAAAGGAAACGAACCATGGCACATACAGCAACATTTACTCGCGAAGGCTTTGGCCTGACCGCCCGCATCACAGCGCTCGTTGCGCGCATCAAAGAGGGTTTTGCCCTGCGCACCGAGTACAACCGTACCTATGCAGAGCTGCAAAGCCTGTCTGATCGGGAATTGAACGACATCGGTGTGCGTCGCTGCGATATCAAAGACATCGCGCGTGAGCACACATACTGCTCGTAACGCTACCACCACTCACTGATGAAGGGGCGCCAAATCGGCGCCTCTTTTGGTTTTTGGGGGTGTGATACAACAAACCTTGCATCCTGCGGGGCAAAGCTGTAGAGCGCTCCGGTGGATTTGTGTCCACGAGAATCAAAACCAAGAAATGCCGCGTTTGGCCCATCACGCTTCGGGGGTCACATCCGGCTAAGGAGAAGCGAAATGAAACTGCACGAATTGCGCGATAATGCTGGCGCCGCCCCGAAACGCACCCGCGTTGGCCGTGGTCCGGGTTCCGGCAAAGGTAAAATGGGTGGCCGTGGAATCAAAGGCCAGAAATCCCGTTCGGGTGTGGCCATAAATGGCTACGAAGGCGGCCAGATGCCGCTGTACCAGCGCCTGCCCAAGCGTGGCTTCAACAAGCCGAACCGCAAGGAATTCGCCGTTATCAACCTGGGCCTGATCCAGAAATTCGTTGACGCGGGCAAGCTGGACGCATCGGCTGCGATCACCGAGGATGCGCTGGTCGCTTCCGGTCTGGTGCGCCGCAAACTGGACGGTATCCGCGTTCTGGCCAAAGGCGAAATCAGCGCCAAAGTGAACCTGGAAGTAACCGGTGCTTCGAAATCTGCCGTTGAGGCAGTTGAGAAAGCGGGCGGTTCACTGACGGTCACAAAAGCCGCTGCGGCAGAGTAAGCGCTTGTGAGCGGGCCAAGACCCGCTTACATAGACTTCAGAGTTTTCCAAGACGCCGCCCGAGCCGGAAAACGGTTCCGGGCGGTGTTTGCATAAGAGAGACCGATTTATGGTATCAGCAGCAGAACAAATGGCAGCCAACACAAGCTGGGCTGCTTTGGGCAAAGCCACCGATCTGCGCAACCGCATCCTGTTCACGCTTGCATTGCTGATCGTCTATCGTCTGGGCACCTTTATTCCGGTTCCGGGCATCGACGGCCAAGCACTGCGCGAGTTCATGGAGCAAGCGGGGCAGGGCATCGGCGGCATGGTTTCGATGTTTACCGGCGGTGCGCTGGGGCGGATGGGTATCTTTGCCCTCGGCATCATGCCCTACATTTCGGCCTCGATCATCGTGCAGCTGCTGACATCTATGGTTCCCGCGCTCGAACAGCTCAAGAAAGAGGGCGAGCAGGGCCGCAAGAAGATCAACCAATATACCCGTTTCGGCACCGTGGCCTTGGCCACCGTTCAGGCTTACGGTCTGGCGGTTTCGTTGGAATCGGGCGATCTGGCAACCGATCCGGGCCTGTTCTTCCGCCTGTCGACCATGATCACCTTGGTTGGTGGCACCATGTTCCTGATGTGGCTGGGTGAGCAGATCACAGCACGCGGCATCGGCAACGGTATCTCTCTGATCATCTTCGTGGGCATCATCGCCGAAGTTCCGGCCGCTTTGGCACAGTTCTTCGCTTCGGGCCGCTCGGGCGCGATCAGCCCTGCTGTGATCATCGGTGTGATCGTGATGGTGATTGCCGTGATTACATTCGTGGTCTTCATGGAACGCGCCTTGCGCAAGATCCATATTCAATACCCGCGTCGTCAGGCCGGTATGAAGATCTATGAGGGCGGCTCGAGCCACCTGCCGGTCAAAGTGAACCCAGCGGGCGTGATCCCGGCGATCTTTGCCAGCTCGCTGCTGCTGCTGCCGGTGACGATCTCGACCTTCTCTTCGGGGGCGACCAACGGGCCGGTCATGTCTTGGCTTCTGGCCAACTTTGGTCCCGGACAGCCTCTGTACCTGCTGTTCTTCGCTTCGATGATCGTTTTCTTTGCCTATTTCTACACGTTCAACGTGTCGTTCAAACCGGACGATGTGGCGGATAACCTGAAAAAGCAGAACGGTTTCGTGCCGGGCATCCGTCCGGGCAAAAAAACCGCCGAGTATCTAGAATACGTGGTCAACCGCGTACTTGTTCTGGGTTCGGCCTATCTGGCGGCGGTCTGTCTGTTGCCTGAAATTCTTCGGGGCCAGTTTGCCATCCCGTTCTATTTCGGCGGCACCTCGGTTCTGATTATCGTCTCTGTGACCATGGACACGATCCAACAGGTCCAGAGCCACCTGCTGGCGCACCAATACGAAGGGCTGATCGAAAAGTCCCAACTGCGCGGCAAAGGTAAGAAACGTGGCAGGAAGGGACCCGCTCGTCGATGAACATCATTCTTCTCGGCCCCCCGGGGGCAGGCAAAGGAACGCAAGCGCGTCACTTGGTTGAAACCCGCGGCATGGTCCAGCTGAGCACTGGCGACATGCTGCGTGAAGCCAAAGACAGCGGCACCGAAATGGGCAACCGCGTAGCCGAGGTGATGGCTAAGGGCCAGCTTGTGACGGATGAGATCGTGATCGGCCTGATCCGCGAAAAGTTGGAACAAGGCGCTGAAGGCGGGTTCATCTTTGACGGTTTCCCGCGCACTCTGGCCCAAGCTGATGCGCTGGGTGAATTGCTGGACAGCACCGGCGAGACGCTGGACGCGGTCATCGCGATGGAAGTGAACGACGACGCTCTGGTCGCGCGTATCACGGCTCGGTCAACCTGCGGCGGTTGCGGTGAAGTCTACAACGACATCACTAAACCGATCCCGGCGGACGGCAAATGCTCGAACTGCGGCAAAGAAGGTGACTTCAAACGCCGTGCGGACGACAATGAGGAAAGCCTCAAGACCCGTCTGATGGAGTACTACAAAAAGACCTCAATGCTCATCGGCTATTATCACGCCAAGGGCAACCTGTCCTGGGTTGATGGTCTGGGCGAGATTGATGAGGTTCAGGACGCGATTGCTGGCGTGTTGGACGCCTGATCGATCCACATTTGAATATGGGCTTGACGGCACTGCCAAAAGCCCATATCGACCCCCATCCCTAAAGGGAATCAAGACTGCGTGAGGGATTCGTCCCAACCGCCCCGACCACCTCGAATAATGCTGGGCCCGCTGGCGACACTGCCAAGGTCAAGCGTTGTGAAAAAAGGTTCTGGAGTTACGGAACCGCAACGAAAAGGAAAGTGACACGTGGCACGTATTGCCGGCGTAAACATCCCGACTGCAAAGCGGGTACCTATCGCCCTCACATATATCACCGGTATCGGCAACACCTCGGCCAAAGCGATTTGCGAAGCCGTGGGCATTGAAGCGACCCGTCGCGTCAACGAACTGTCCGACGCTGAAGTTCTGAAAATCCGCGAGTACATCGACGAAAACTACACTGTCGAAGGTGACCTGCGTCGTGAAGTTCAGATGAACGTCAAACGCCTGATGGACCTGGGCTGCTACCGCGGTCTGCGTCACCGCCGCAACCTGCCGGTTCGCGGTCAGCGTACCCACACCAATGCTCGTACCCGCAAAGGCCCCGCGAAGGCCATTGCTGGTAAGAAGAAATAAGGGAGGGTCTGACCGATGGCACGCGATAAGACTCGCATCAAGCGCAAAGAGCGTAAGAACATCGCATCGGGCGTTGCCCATGTGAACTCGACCTTCAACAACACCAAAATCCTGATCTCGGACGTACAGGGCAACGCCATTTCGTGGTCGTCTGCCGGTACCATGGGCTTCAAAGGCTCGCGGAAATCGACACCTTACGCCGCTCAGATGGCTGCAGAAGATGCAGGCAAGAAGGCGCAGGAACATGGCGTCAAGACGCTGGAAGTCGAAGTTCAAGGCCCTGGTTCGGGTCGTGAATCGGCTCTGCGCGCTCTGGCTGCTGTGGGCTTCAACATCACGTCGATCCGCGACGTGACGCCGATTGCGCACAATGGTTGCCGCCCGCCGAAGCGTCGCCGCGTCTAAGCGATTTTGAATAGAGCTGGGGCTGTGTTTTTGCACGGCCCCAGCACGTCATTTTGAACCTCGGGCGTCTGCACCTTGTTGGTCATGGGGCGCGGACAGGAATGGAGGGATTACATGATCCATAAGAATTGGGCAGAATTGATCAAGCCGACTCAGCTGGACGGCAAGCCGGGCAACGACCCTGCGCGTCAGGCAACGCTGGTTGCTGAACCGCTGGAGCGTGGCTTTGGTCTGACTTTGGGTAACGCGCTGCGCCGCGTTCTGATGAGCTCGCTGCAAGGCGCGGCTATTACCAGCGTTCAGATCGACAACGTCCTGCACGAGTTCTCGTCGGTTGCTGGTGTCCGCGAAGACGTCACTGACATCATCCTGAACCTCAAAGGTGTGTCGCTGCGCATGGAAGTCGAAGGCCCCAAGCGCCTGTCGATCAATGCCAAAGGCCCCGCCGTTGTCACCGCTGGTGACATTAGCGAAAGCGCCGGTATCGAGGTTCTGAACCGCGATCACGTCATCTGCCACCTGGACGATGGCGCTGACCTGTTCATGGAGCTGACCGTCAACACCGGCAAGGGTTACGTCTCGGCTGAGAAGAACAAGCCCGAAGATGCACCCATCGGCCTGATCCCGATCGACGCGATCTATTCGCCGGTCAAGAAGGTTGCCTATGACGTTCAGCCGACCCGTGAAGGTCAGGTTCTGGACTATGACAAACTGACCCTGAAGATCGAAACCGATGGTTCGATCACTCCCGAAGACGCGTTGGCATTTGCCGCACGTATCCTTCAGGATCAGCTGTCGATCTTTGTCAACTTCGACGAGCCGGAATCGGCCAGCCGCCAAGACGAAGACGATGGTCTGGAGTTTAACCCGCTGCTGCTGAAGAAAGTGGACGAACTGGAACTGTCGGTCCGTTCGGCAAACTGCCTGAAGAACGACAACATCGTCTATATCGGCGACCTGATCCAGAAGACCGAAGCCGAGATGCTGCGCACCCCGAACTTCGGCCGCAAGTCGCTGAACGAGATCAAAGAAGTGCTGTCCGGCATGGGTCTGCACCTCGGCATGGATGTCGAGGACTGGCCGCCCGACAACATCGAAGATCTGGCGAAGAAATTCGAAGACGCGTTCTAAGCGCGTCTTCCCCAATGCCCGGGCTGCCGGGGACCAAATGGGCACTTCCGCCCCAAGGAGAGCCGGTGACACGCATCGCCGGCCAGACAAAGCAAAACGCGAAAGAAGGAACTAGAAAATGCGTCACGCACGTGGTTACCGCCGCCTGAACCGTACTCATGAGCACCGTAAGGCTCTGTTTGCAAACATGGCTGGCTCGCTCATCGAACATGAGCAAATCAAGACAACTCTGCCCAAGGCAAAAGAACTGCGCCCGATCATCGAAAAGCTGGTCACTCTGGGCAAGCGCGGCGACCTGCACGCCCGTCGTCAGGCCGCAGCACAGCTGAAAGAAGACAAAGACGTCGCCAAGCTGTTCGAAGTTCTGGGCCCCCGCTATGCCGAGCGTCAGGGCGGCTACGTCCGCATCCTGAAAGCAGGCTTCCGCTATGGCGACATGGCCCCGATGGCGATCATCGAATTCGTAGATCGTGACGTCGACGCCAAAGGCGCAGCCGACAAGGCCCGCGTTGCCGCCGAAGAGGCCGCAGACGAAGAATAAGATCACGCCATCTGGCTGATTAGAAACCTCCGCCCCACGTCGGGCGGAGGTTTTTCTTTTGCGGCATCGCTGACTTGCATTCGGCTGCGCGGGTCCGCATATCTGGGGCGATCCAAATCCCGGAGGTCTCATGATCCGCGTCTTTCTGACCCTGATGCTATTGAGTCTTGCATCCCACAGCCACGCTGAAACCAAAGTGCCGACCTCTCAGGCCGAAATCAGTCTCGGCTTTGCGCCGGTGGTGAAGCAAGCGGCACCGGCGGTAGTAAATATCTATGCCAAGATCGTGCGGGAAGGGCGGGGGAACACTCTGTTTTCGGACCCGTTTTTTCAGGACTTTTTCGGCCGCGGTTTTGCCGAGCCGCGCCCAAGGGTTCAGAACTCGCTGGGGTCGGGGGTGATCCTGACCGCAGATGGGTATGTGGTGTCGAACTTCCACGTTGTAGGCAAGGCGACTGAGATCCGGGTGGTCACGACCGACCGGCGCGAGTATTCCGCGCAGGTGGTGCTGGGCGATAAGGAAAGCGATATCGCCATTCTGCGTTTGGATGAGGCCGAGGCGTTGCCTTATCTGCCTCTGCGCGATTCCGATCAGGTTGAGGTTGGTGAACTGGCGCTGGCAATTGGCAACCCGTTTGGCGTCGGACAAACGGTGTCGTCTGGGATTATCTCGGGGTTGGCGCGTACGGGCACGGCGACCGGTAATGCGCGGGGCTATTTCATCCAGACCGATGCGGCGATCAATCCGGGCAATTCCGGCGGGGCATTGATTGATGTGAACGGTGATCTGATCGGCATCAACACCGCGATCCTGACGCGTTCGGGCGGGTCGAATGGAATCGGCTTTGCAATTCCGGCCAATTTGGTTGCGGAATTCCTGCGTCAGGCTCAGGCTGGAAATAACAGTTTCATAAGCCCATGGGCCGGGATGGCGGGCCAGCACATGAGTGCGGACATCGCCGAGTCTCTGGGTCTTGTAATTCCGCAGGGCGTCGTGGTGTCCGATCTGCATCCGCTCAGTCCTTTGGGCGAAGCCGGGTTGCGGGTTGGCGACGTGGTGACGCATGTGGATGGGGACGAGGTGAACTCACCCGCTGAAATGAAGTTTCGCATGTCTGTCGCGGGTGTGGGAGGCAGCTCGGTCCTGACGCTGTTGCGGGGCGAGGTTCGGGAAGAGGTCGAGATCGCCCTGATCAAAGCGCCCGAGGTTCCGCCCTCTGACGATACGATACTGGACAACCAGACGGTTATGCCAGGGTTGAAAGTAGCGCGGATCAACCCGGCTGTAATTGCACGGATGGGGTTGATCTTGTCGCAGACCGGCGTGGTCGTCACCGATCCGGGGCGCTATGGCGGGCGCTCAGGTCTGCGTGTTGGTGACGTAGTCAACAGCATCAATGGGGTCTCAATTGACCACCCTGATGATGTGGTTCAGGCGCTGACCGATCCGGGGCGCAGATTGCAGCTGGATGTGTCGCGCGGGGGGCGTTCGGTTTCGGTAAGGTTCCGCTTGTGAGTGATCTGTTCGATACCGGCGCGGCGCAACCAGCCCCGTCAGCGCATCGTCCGTTGGCCGACCGTTTGCGTCCCCAAAGCTTGGCGGATGTGATCGGGCAGGAACAGGTCCTGGGACCGGATGCTCCGTTGGGTGTCATGCTGGCCTCGGGCAGCCTGTCCAGCCTGATCTTTTGGGGGCCGCCGGGCGTGGGCAAAACGACCGTTGCACGCCTCTTGGCGCAGGAAACCGACCTTCATTTCGTGCAGATCAGCGCGATTTTCTCTGGTGTTCCCGATTTGCGTAAGGTCTTCGAGGCCGCGAAAATCCGCCACCAGAACGGGCAGGGTACGCTGCTGTTCGTGGATGAGATCCATCGGTTCAACAAGGCCCAGCAGGACGGGTTTTTGCCGTATATGGAAGACGGCACGATCCTGCTGGTGGGGGCGACGACCGAGAACCCCTCGTTCGAGTTGAACGCCGCGGTGCTGAGCCGCGCACAGGTGTTGGTGCTGGAACGCCTTGATCTGGTCGATCTGGAACGTCTGACCCAACGTGCTGAAAAAGAGCTGGGCAAAGCACTGCCCCTGACCGGCCCTGCGCGTGAGGCGTTGCAGGAAATGGCCGATGGCGACGGGCGGGCGTTGTTGAATCTGATCGAACAAATCGCAGCGTGGAAAGTAGACGCGCCGCTGGACCCGGATGCGCTATCGACCCGTCTGATGCGGCGGGCGGCGAAATACGACAAGTCGGGGGATGAACACTACAACCTAATCTCGGCCCTGCATAAATCGGTGCGCGGGTCGGACCCAGATGCGGCGCTGTACTGGTTCGCGCGGATGCTGAACGGGGGTGAAGACCCGCGCTATCTGGCGCGGCGCATCACGCGCATGGCGGTCGAGGATATCGGGCTGGCCGATCCGCAGGCACAGGCGATCTGTCTGCAATCTTGGCAGACCTATGAACGCCTTGGCAGCCCCGAGGGTGAGCTGGCGCTGGCGCAGGCGCTGGTCTATCTGGCGCTCGCCCCCAAATCGAACGGGGCCTATGTGGGATATAAGGAGGCGATGCGGCTGGCCAAGCAATCCGGCAGTGAACCGCCGCCCAAGCATATCCTGAACGCGCCGACCTCGCTCATGAAGGATCAGGGCTATGGCGCGGGCTATGCCTATGACCATGATGCCGAGGATGGGTTTTCCGGCCAGAACTATTTTCCCGACGGGATGGACAGGCCTGAGCTGTATCAACCGGTCGAACGCGGGTTCGAGCGCGAGTTGAAAAAACGGTTGGACTATTTCGCCAAGCTGCGGGCGCAACGCAACGGTTGACTCTGCCGGTAAGGCACGCCACAGACGCGCATGTTTTCAATGGCACTGAATGGCATGCAATCCGCGCGGACCCGCCGCGTGAAGGGGATATCGGTATGAGTGGCGTACAAATGATCACCGTGGCAGAAGGCGATGGCGACCAGCGGATTGACCGTTGGCTGCGCCGTCTATTTCCGCATGTCAGCCAGGGCCGCATCGAAAAGATGTGCCGTAAGGGTGAATTGCGCGTGGATGGCGGACGGGTGAAAGCCGCGACCCGGCTTGAGGCCGGGCAGGTCGTGCGCGTGCCACCTCTGCCCGACGCAGATCACAAACCGGTTGAGGTCAAGCGGCGGATTTCGGATGCCGATGCCAAGATGATCCAGTCCTGCGTGATTTACCGTGATGACCACGTGCTGGCGCTGAACAAACCGCATGGCCTGCCCGTGCAGGGCGGCAGTGGTCAGACGCGGCATGTGGACAGCCTGTCCGAGGCGCTACGCTTTGGCTATGACGAGAACCCGCGCCTTGTGCATCGGTTGGACAAGGACACATCCGGCGTTCTGCTGCTGGCCCGCACGCGCGAGGCTGCCAAGGGTCTGACCGCAGCCTTTCGCCACCGCGACACGCGCAAGATCTATTGGGCCTTGGTCGCCGGTGTGCCGACCCCTTATCTGGGTGAGATCAAGACCGGTTTGGTCAAGGCCGCAGGTCATGGCAAGCACGGCGAGGGCGAGAAAATGATCCCCTTGCATCTGAGCGAAGTGAACGACACCCCCGGCGCGAAACGGGCGCATACGCACTATGCCACGCTTTACCGTGTGGCCGGGCGCGCGGCCTGGGTCGCGATGGAGCCGATCACCGGCCGCACGCATCAGCTTCGGGCGCATATGGCGGCGATTGGTCATCCGATCATCGGTGACGGCAAATATGGCGGTTCGGGTCAGGAGAATCTCGGCGACGGCTGGGGTGCGCAGTTGGGCGGGATCATCAGCAAAAAGCTTCACTTGCACGCGCGGCAAGCCTCGTTCGAACACCCGGTGACGCGAAAGACGATCACCGTGAAAGCCCCTTTGCCCGATCACATGAAACACAGCTGGGAAACCTTCGGCTGGACCGAGGATCTGGCCGCCGACGACCCGTTCGAGGAACTGCAATGAGCGCACCGCTGCGTCTGGTTCTGTTCGACGTGGATGGCACTCTGGTCGATAGTCAGGGCAGTATCGTTGCTGCTATGACCGCCAGTTTCGACGCGCTGTCCCTGCCGGTGCCTGAGCGCACGGCGATTCTGTCCATTGTGGGACTGTCGTTGCCCAAGGCGATGGCGCAGCTTGCGCCGCAGCATTCGGACGCGGATCAGACGCGGCTGGTCGAGGGGTATAAACAGGCCTATCACGCGCATCGGCTGGAACAGGGCATGGCGGGATCGCCGCTCTATACCGGTGCCCGCGAAGCGATCGAGGCGCTGCACTCTATCCCCGAGGTGCTGCTTGGTGTGGCGACCGGCAAATCTCAGCGCGGATTGGATGCGCTGATCGAAGGGCACGAGTTGCAAGGCTATTTTGTAACGCGGCAGGTGGCGGATCATCACCCCTCGAAACCGCACCCGTCGATGATTGACACCGCGCGGGCCGAGACAGGGGTTGAGGCGATCAATACCGTGATGATCGGCGACACGCGGTTTGACATGGACATGGCTGCTGCTGCCGGTGTGCGCAGCGTCGGTGTCACCTGGGGTTATCACGCGCGGCCCGCGTTTGAGGCAGCAACCTCTATCATCGAAACCTTCGACCAGTTGCCCGGCGCGCTGGATCAAATCTGGACCTGATACGATGAGCGACTGGAAACCCAAACGATTCTGGACCCAAAGCGCAGTGGTTGAGGCCGAAGGCGGCTTTACCGTCGAGCTGGATGGCCGCAGTGTGAAAACGCCTGCCAAGGCGGAGTTGGTCGTGCCGACACAGGCCATGGCGCAGGAAATCGCCGCCGAGTGGGACGCGCAGGAAAAAGAGGTCGACCCGACGACGATGCCCTTCACGCGCTCGGCCAATGCAGCTATCGACAAGGTCCGGCATCAGCACGCCGAGGTTGCAGACATGCTGGCCGACTACGGCGATTCGGACCTGCTGTGTTACCGCGCCACGCACCCGCAAGAGTTGCAGCAACGGCAGGCGGATCAGTGGGACCCTGCCCTTGAATGGGCGGCCGAGACGCTTGCCGCGCGCTTGCTGCCGGTTGCGGGAGTTTTACATCAACCCCAGGACCCGCAGGCCCTGCTGGGCCTACGCCAACGTGTCCATGATTACAGTGACTTCCAATTGGCCGCCTTCCACGATCTGGTCAGCCTGTCTGGTTCACTGGTGCTTGGATTTGCTGCCACCGTAGATTGGCGCCCTGCCGAGGAGATCTGGCAAGCCTCTCGATTGGACGAGTTGTGGCAAATCGAACAATGGGGTCACGACGACGAGGCTCACGCCGCGTCCGAGGTCAAAAGGGCCGCTTTCCTACACGCCAAGCGGTTCTTTGACCTCTCGGTTTGAGCCCTTATGCCGGAATTTTTGCCGTTACTGCGGACATCTGGAAGATGATCCATCGTTTTCACTGATCCGACCCTTGACGTTTGTTTATGAATGCGACCAAACTCGGGCGCACTAAAGGGGAGACACCTTTGGGGAAACCTTTCTGGTGCCAAAGGTGCCGGACAGAGCCGTCTCTGGAAAGAGGCGGAAAATCAGGAAGAGGTAAAAATGAAAAAATCCGTAATCTTGGGCGTGGCAACCGTTGCCGGCCTGGCTGCAGGCGCAGCGGCAGCGGGGACTGTCGATGATGTCAAAGCGCGCGGTAAGCTGAACTGCGGTGTGACCACCGGTCTGGTTGGCTTTGCTGCACCCGACGCGAATGGCGAATGGCAAGGCTTTGACGTCTCGCTGTGCCGCGCGGTCGCTGCTGCTGTTCTGGGCGATGCAAGCGCCGTAGAATTCGTTCCGACCACCGGCAAGACGCGTTTCACCGCGCTGGCCTCGGGCGAGATCGACATGCTGGCCCGTAACACCACCTGGACCTTCAGCCGCGACGTCGACCTGAAGTTCGAATTCGTGGGCGTGAACTACTATGACGGTCAGGGCTTTATGGTTCCCAAGGCGCTGGGTGTTAGCTCGGCCAAAGAACTGGACGGCGCAACCGTCTGCATCCAGACCGGCACCACGACAGAGCTGAACCTGGCGGACTTCTTCCGCTCGAACAACATCAGCTACGAGCCGGTTCCGATCGAAACCAACGCCGAAGCGCAGCAGCAGTACCTGGCTGGCGCATGTGACGTCTACACCACCGATGCATCGGGCCTGGCCGCAACCCGCGCCACGTTCGAAGATCCGGCGGCGCATGTCCTTCTGCCCGAAATCATCTCGAAAGAGCCCTTGGGCCCGCTGGTCCGTCACGGCGATCACGAGTGGGGCGACGTTGTCCGCTGGACTCTGAACGCGCTGGTCTCGGCTGAAGAGCTGGGCGTGACCTCGGCAAACATCGACGAGATGGCCGCTGGCACCAACAACCCCGAAGTGAACCGTCTGCTGGGCAGCGAAGGCACTCTGGGTGAGATGCTGGGCCTCGACGCTCAGTGGGCGATGCGCGCGATCAAATCGGGCGGCAACTATGGTGAAGTCTTTGCCAAGAACATCGGCGAAGAAACTCCGATCGGTCTGGCACGCGGCCTGAACGCGCAGTGGACCGATGGCGGCCTGCTGTACTCGCCGCCGTTCCGCTAAATCCTAAGGAAAAGGGCGCGGGGGAACCTGCGCCCTTTTCTCATCAAATTGCTGCGGACAGCTCATGAGCGGGGAGAACCCTGCCGGAAAAGAAGAATCCGCAGACTACGGGGATCCAAAATATGTCGACTATGACCGACCCGCCGAAAGCTGACTTTCGGTTGTCTATGCTCATAAACGATACCCGCTATCGCTCGCTGACATTTCAAGTGATCGCGGCCATCGCTATTGCGCTTTCCATTTGGTATCTGGGCAATAACCTGATCCAGAACCTGCGGGCCGCAGGCCTGAACATTTCCTATACTTTTCTGGGCGATCCGTCCGGATACGACATCAACCAGCGTTTGATCGAATATGACAGCCAGTCCTCGCATGGACGTGCGGCTGTTGTGGGCATTCTGAACACTCTGCTGGTGGCGTTTCTTGCGTGTATCACCGCCACTGTCTTTGGAGTGATCGCTGGGGTCTTGCGTCTGTCGAACAACTGGCTCGTCTCAAAGCTAATGGCGGTCTACGTCGAGATCTTCCGGAATATTCCTGTGCTGATCTGGATCATCATCATCTTTACGATCATGACGGCTGTGCTGCCGGGTCCGCGCGCCTTCCGAGGTGACAACCCGACTTCAAGTATGCTGTTTGACTTGTTCGCCTTTACCAACCGCGGCGTTTATATCCCCGGGCCTCATTTCTCTAGCGGTTTTTTCAGTGCAGCTTTTCTGAATTGGTTGCTGGTGATTGCTGTATTGATTGGTTCGTGGTTCGCCTCGCGCGAGGTTGAGAAGCGTGCAACGCTGCAACAGGAACAGACCGGCCAACGACCCAAAACCGGCCTTGTCAAACTGGGTGTCTGGCTAGTGCCCGTCGCGTTGCTGATGGTGCTGATGGGGCTGACTTGGGATGTGCCCGAGCTGAAGGGTTTTAACTTCTCCGGTGGCATCAAGATCGGTGGACCTCTGATCGCACTTTGGTTCGCCTTGTCGATCTATACTGGCGCCTTCATCGCGGAAAACGTGCGCGCGGGTATTCAGGCGATCAGCAAAGGCCAGACTGAGGCTGCTGCTGCGTTGGGCCTGCGCCCCGGACGGATCATGAATCTTGTGATCCTGCCTCAGGCATTGCGTGTGATTATCCCGCCGTTGATTTCACAGTACTTGAACATCACCAAGAACTCGTCACTGGCGATTGCCGTGGGGTATGCGGATATCACCGCCACTTTGGGAGGTATCACGCTGAACCAGACTGGCCGCGCGATTGAGTGTGTTCTGCTGCTTATGCTGTTCTATCTGACGGCTTCGCTGCTGATCTCGATGGCGATGAACGTCTACAACGCATCCGTCAAGTTGAAGGAGCGCTGAGCCATGGCTGATCAAACAACAAATCCGATCGCTTTTGTGGCTGAAGGCACCATTCCTCCTTCTCCTCCACCAGCGAACCAGACGGGGATCGTCAAATGGCTGCGCGAGAACCTGTTCTCGGGCGTGACCAACACGATCCTGACGCTCCTGTCTTTGATTCTGATCTATGTTCTGCTCAAAAACACGTTGCCGTGGATTATGAACGGGGTATGGAATGCCAATTCTCTGGCGGAATGCCGTGAAATTCTGGCTGGTAAGACTGGGGCCTGTTTCGCGGTTCTTACAGAACGCTGGCCGCAACTGATCTACGGATTCAAATACCCTGACGAGGCCTACTGGCGCCCGAATCTGGCATTCGTATTGATGTTGGTGGCTCTGGCACCGGTCCTGTTCTTTGACCTGCCGCGCAAGCTGCTGGTGTTCACGGCGCTCTACCCCTTTATCGCTTTCTGGCTGATCTGGGGCGGCTCTATTCTGGTTCCACTCGTGGCATTGGTTGGCTTTATAGCGGCAGGAGCAGTGTTTCAGAAGCTTGGCCGCAACAGCTTCGCTGCCGGGTTCTTCGGCGCGATCGTGGTGGCTCTGATTGTCTGGAATATCGGCGGGGCTCTGATCCCGGAAGATGCCAACGAAGGGGCTATGCTCACGGCAGTTCCAAGTCGTGATCTGGGCGGCTTCATGCTGAACATGATGCTGGGCCTGACCTGCGTGTCACTGTCGGTTCCGCTTGGGATTGCACTTGCACTGGGTCGTCAATCTTCCATGCCGCTGATCAAGTGGGTCTGTGTCATCTTCATCGAATTCATCCGTGGCGTGCCTCTGATCACGCTGCTGTTCGTGGCTTCGGTGATGCTGGCCTATTTCTTCCCGCCTGACAGCACGGTCGACCTGTTCCTGCGCGTTGTGATCATGATCACCATGTTCTCGGCCGCTTATATCGCCGAGGTTATCCGTGGCGGTCTGGCAGCGCTTCCACGTGGACAGTACGAGGCAGCAGATAGTCTAGGCTTGGATTACCCTCAGGCGATGCGTCTAATCATCCTGCCACAGGCACTGAAGATCTCGATCCCCGGTATCGTGAACGTGGCCGTTGGCCTGTTCAAGGACACCACACTGGTTTCGGTCATTTCGATGTTCGATCTGGTGGGCATGATCCGGGGACCCATCCTAGCGTCAACCGAATGGAATGGCGTCTATTGGGAGCTTCTGGGCTTTGCCGCGCTTCTGTTCTTCGTCGTTTGTTACGGCATCTCTCAATATTCCCAGTGGCTCGAGCGTCGCCTTGCCACGGACCATCGTTAAGGAGTTCAACACATGTCTGAACTTGCAATTGAACGCGAAATCGATCGCTCGAAGATGCAGGTGAGCGACGAGGTCGCCATCGAAATCAACGGCATGAACAAGTGGTACGGGTCTTTCCACGTGCTGCGCGACATCAATCTGACCGTCAATCAGGGCGAGCGGATTGTGATCGCGGGGCCGTCGGGCTCGGGCAAATCCACTCTGATCCGCTGTCTGAATGCTTTGGAAGAACACCAGCAGGGCACGATCGTGGTGGACGGGACCGAGTTGTCGAATGACCTTAAGAACATCGACAAGATCCGGTCCGAGGTTGGGATGGTGTTCCAGCACTTCAACCTGTTCCCGCACCTGACCATTCTGGAAAACTGCACGCTGGCCCCGATCTGGGTGCGCAAGACGCCCAAGAAAGAGGCCGAAGAGCGCGCGATGCATTTCCTGGAAAAGGTGAAAATCCCCGATCAGGCGCTGAAATACCCGGGTCAGCTGTCCGGTGGTCAGCAGCAGCGTGTGGCGATTGCGCGGTCCTTGTGCATGATGCCGCGGATCATGTTGTTCGATGAACCGACATCGGCGCTGGACCCCGAGATGATCAAAGAGGTGCTAGACACCATGATCGAACTGGCCGAGGAAGGCATGACCATGCTGTGTGTGACCCACGAGATGGGCTTTGCCCGTCAGGTCGCTAACCGCGTGATCTTTATGGATGCCGGTCAGATCGTGGAACAGAACGAACCCGAAGAGTTCTTCAACAACCCGCAGAGCGAACGGACAAAGCTGTTCCTCAGCCAGATTCTGGGCCACTGATTCATTCGAAATTTGGGAAAGGGCGGGGCTTTGGCCTCGCCTTTTTCTATTCCAGCAGTTCGCGCGGAATGGCGAAGTCCTGAACGTCCCCGCTGTGCCAGTCTATGTCGGCCCAATCAGTGATGCCAAAGCGGATGATCGTTGTGGCGCCCGTGGGATAGTCGTGAAACCGCGCATGATCCGGCGCGCGTCGTACGATACGGCTGGCAAATTCGGCAATACCGGGATTGTGGCCCAGCATCAGCACTGTGGGCTCGGTCGCCCCGGACAATTCGATCAACATCTCTTCGGGCTCCGCCAGATAGAGCGTGCGATGAAAGCAGATTTTTTCCGCTTGCAACCCCATCCGGTCCCAGGTCTCGCGCGTGCGGGCTGAGGTCGAGCTGAGAACCTCGTCCGGGACAAGGTTGTGCTGCTGCAACCATGCACCAACCGCTTGGGCGGACTTCCGGCCTCGTTTGTTCAAAGGACGGTCATGATCGTCAAGCGTTGGATTGCCCCAACTGGATTTTGCATGCCGGCTCAGGATCAGCGTCAGGCTCATGACGGGTGAAAGGCCCGCATATGGTGCGCGGATTGTTCGGGGTCGCGGCCTGCACCGGCGCTCAGAGGGCAGGCCAGCCGCGCCTGACAACCGCCGGTCATGCAGGTCTGGCCTTCGACGGTGGACAGGTGGTCATGGCATGCGGCCACGTTGTAGAATTCGCGGCTGTTTAGGGCCTCCACCGGACAGGAAGTCACACAAGGGGCTGGGCAGTTCGTACAGGGAGAGAGGTCAGAGACCTCGGGTATGTAAAATTCCTGCTCAAAATGCAGGGCACCCCGATATGAGATCATCATGCCCACGGTATCATGTACCAGCGCGCCGACCGGACTGCTGAACGTGCGGCCCGATTTCAGTGCCCAATCGATGAACGGTGCATAGGGTGGGCCACCAAACGGGAAATGTGCGGTAGCGCCCAAATCCCGCGCCATCTGGCCAATAACACGGGTCGACCATTGGTCCACCGGGTCAGGTTCCTGCCACTCCGGTGCGGCTTTCAGAACGGGCCAAAAGGCCGAGCCTGCACCCAATAACACCAAAGTGCCCCCGTCCAGTCCTTTGGCCTCGCTGATCCGGGGATGCGTTGCGCCCATCACGATCAGGCCTGCCTGATGCGCCACGCGCCCCACCCAGCCATAGCTGATCGCTGTGCGATAGGCTGAGGCTGGTGGAAGTGCGGTCATCTCTTTTTGGCTCTTTGGGTCAGTCAGGGCGGATCAATGACCCGGCGCCATGCTCGGTGAATAGCTCCAGTAGTACCGCGTTTGGCGCGCGCCCGTCCAGAATGACCACCGCCCGCACGCCGCTGTGTAGCGCGTCCAGCGCGGTTTCGGTCTTGGGGATCATGCCGCCCGCAATCGTGCCTTCCAGGGTCATTTCGCGGATCTGGCCGGCTTTCAACTCGGTCACGACCTCTCCGGCGGCATTCTTTACGCCCGAGACATCGGTCAGGAGCAGCAAGCGGTCCGCCTTCAGCGCCGAGGCGATCGCACCGGCGGCGGTGTCGCCATTGACGTTGAATGTCTCACCCTCGCGCCCAGCGCCCAACGGCGCGATCACTGGAATCACGTCATGGGCAAACAGATCATGTAGGATTTTCGGGTCCATCTGCGACGGAGAACCTACGAACCCCAATGAAGGGTCTGTCTGCTCGCAGATGATCAGGTTGGCATCCTTGCCCGACAGGCCCACGGCAGTGCCGCCCTGGCCGTTGATCGCCTGCACGATGCGCTTGTTCACGAGACCGGACAAAACCATCTCGACCACTTCCACGGTCGGTTTGTCAGTGACACGCTTGCCGCCGACAAATTCGGACTGGATGTCCAGCTTATCCAGCATCGCGTTGATCATCGGACCACCGCCATGGACGATCACCGGGTTCACCCCGACCTGACGCATCAGCACCACGTCGCGGGCAAAGCTTTCCATCGCTTCATCACTGCCCATGGCGTGCCCGCCCAGCTTGATGACGACAATTGCCCCGTCATAGCGTTGCAGATACGGCAAGGCGCTGTTCAAAGTGGCAGCGGTGGCGATCCAGTCCCGGTTCATATCTCGTGTCTTCATGGCTTAGGTCCCTCTGACGTTCCGTGTTAGGGCCTTTGCACGGTGCTGCCAAGAGGTTAGCTATTCCAGATGAGCGATGATCGAACGCAAGGTTGGAATCCCGTCACCCTTTTCGGACGACGTCAGCACAATCTCCGGGAAGGCGGCAGGGTGTTTCGACAGCGCGCCGCGCACCTGCTCCAGCACCTTATCGCGATCCTTGGCCTTGACCTTGTCGGCCTTGGTCATCACGCATTGAAAGGTCACGGCGCTGGTATCCAGCAGCTTCATGATCTCGGCATCGACCGGTTTCACCCCGTGGCGCGAGTCGATCAGGACAAAGGCTCGACGCAGCGTTTGACGTCCGCTCAGGTATTGTTTCAGCAGCCGCTGCCATTTCTCGACTACCTTGACCGGAGCGTTGGCGTAACCATAACCGGGCAGGTCGACCAGATACAGCTCGGGGCCTTGGGTGAAAAAGTTGATCTCTTGCGTGCGGCCCGGCGTGTTCGAGGCACGCGCCAATCCTTTGGTGCCGGTTAGCGCGTTAATCAGGCTAGACTTGCCCACGTTCGAACGACCCGCGAAACACACCTCGAGCCGGTCGGGTGCGGGCAGGCCGTCCATGGCGACTACGCCTTTGACGAATTCGGATTCGCCTGCAAACAGTTTGCGGCCACGCTCTTGCGCGAACTCATCTGGCGCTTCGGCCAGAGGAAAGGCCAGGGAGTTCATAGCAGTTGAACCTTGTCGCCCGGTTTGACCTCGCCGCCCTGGATCACCTCGGCATAGACGCCAAAATCCTGATGATCCCATGTGTTCAGGGCCGCCAGCGTGTCAGCGTCGCGCTGCCCGGTATCCGGGTTCGCAGTTGTCGCAAGGCAACGGGTGATCCGTTCACGCACATGCAGAACGGCCTGACCGATCTGAATGTCGCGGCCCAGCCAGTCAAATTCTTCCCACAGGGGCAAGCCGTCGAACCAGATATTGCCGCGCCAGCGAATGGGGGACAGCTCCTGCCCCAGTTTTTGCTCGACCGCGCGATGTGAGGCCATGTTGCACAGGCTGATCGAGGGAAAATCGCTGTCGGTCATGCCGCGCCCGGGCACTCGGACAATCCGGGTCGAGGCCGCGCGGTCTACAGGCATCAACGGTTTGACCCAATCCAGAAAGACATCCTGCTGCGTGTCCGGCTGAAAGCGCAGCTCGGGGCGATCGGGATGGGTGAGGGTGACGATGTCACCGTCGGTCCGGGCCGAGATTGCCATCAGTGACGGTGCCTTGGCCCCGCGACTGAAATTTGGGCACGGCACCCATTCGGACCCATCGGCCTTGGACGCCTCATGCGCGACCGCCCAAACGCGATCCCCGGGCATAGTCTGCCCGGGGTTCAGAGTGACGGTCTGGACGGCCTCGCGGCCATGGCTTTTGATCGGATGCCGCCAGAGGCTGGTTACTTCACCGGTCATTTGTCATCCGCTTTTGGCGTGCGCTTGAAGCCTGATTTGATGTTGCCGAACACATCCGGTGTATAGCCCTGGCTGCGCATGATCAGGTATTGCTGCGTGAAAGTGATCGTGTTGTTTGCAATCCAGTAGACGACCAGACCGCTGGCAAACCCACCCAGCATGAACATGAAGACCCAAGGCATCCAGGCGAAGATCATCGCCTGCGTCGCGTCAGTTGGGGCCGGGTTCAGTTTCTGTTGCAGCCACATCGAGATACCCAGAAGCAATGGCAAGATACCGATGAAGATCAGCGCCATGAAGCTTTCAGGTTGCGGCGCCGCCCAGGGCAACAAGCCAAACAGGTTCATAATCGAGGTCGGGTCCGGCGCGCTCAGGTCTTGGAAAGGGCCGAACCATGGGGCCTGACGCAGTTCGATGGTGACGAAAATCACCTTATACAGCGAGAAGAAGATCGGGATCTGCAACAGGATTGGCAAACAGCCCGCGGCGGGGTTTACCTTTTCCTTCTTGTACAGCTCCATCATGCCTTGCTGCATCTTCTGGCGGTCGTCGCCTGCGGCCTCTTTCAGGGCCTCCATCTGCGGCTGCAGCTCCTTCATCTTCGCCATCGAGACGTAGGATTTGAACGCCAGCGGGAACAAGATGGCTTTAATGATCAACGTCAGGCCGATGATCGACCAGCCCATGTTGCCAATCAGCGCATTGATGTTGTGCAGCAGCCAGAAGATCGGCTTGGTCAGGAAATAGAACCAGCCCCAGTCGATGCTGTCGATGAACTTCTGAACGCCTTCAGCCTGATATTCGCGAATGGTTTCCCATTCCTTGGCGCCCGCGAACAGACGGGTCGTAACCTCTTCAGTCGCGCCGGGGGCTACAGACAATGTCGGAAGAACGGTTTCGGTTTGGTAAATCTTGCGGCGCGCATCGTATTTGGCGGCGGCTTTGAAGGCCGATCCTTCTTCGGGGATCAGGGTGGTCATCCAGTAGTGATCGGTGAAGCCAACCCAGCCGCCTTCCTTGACCTGAAACACCTCGGCCTGCGCACGTTCATTCGGGTCGATGTCAAAGTCGCGGACATCGCCATAGTCGATCTCGTCCAGCACGCCATCGGCCATGACCATGACGCCCTCGTGCAGGATGAAGAAGTTCTTGAGACCGGGCAAATCGCCATCTTCGCCGATCCCGTGACGGGCTAGGATGCCATAGGGGGCCATGCCCACTTCGGCCTGCGTGTTGTTTTCCACCGATTGGGTAACGTCGAACATATAGTTCTCGTCCACCGAGATGGTCCGGCGGAAGGTCAGGCCGTTGCCATTATCCCATTTCAGAGTGACCGGCGTGTCGACGCCCAACGTCTCACCGCTTTCCAGCGTCCACAGCGTATTGGGCCCCGGAACATCGGTGCCTGCAACACCTGCGCCAGGCGCCCAGCCGTACAACGCATAATAGGCCGATTCCGATCCGACCGGGGACAGTAGCTCCACAATCGGTGCGCCTTCTTCGATCGAGACTTTGTAGTCCTTCAGGAATAACTCATCGATGCGGCCACCAGACAGGGATAGGCTGCCTTCCAGGCGCGGTGTGTCGATCGCAATGCGCGGTGCTTCGGCATCAGGCAGTGTTTCTTCCGCTGCGGCTGTTGCCTCGCCTGTCGTGCCTGCATCTGTCGCGTTGGGCGTCTGAACCTCGGTAGCGTCGGTGGCGCTGATCTCGGCCTGATCTGGCAGTGTCGTTTGTTCCGGCGGCGGGAACAGCACGAACCAAACGAGGATCACGAGAAAGCTGAGCGCGGTTGCGAGGATGAGATTCTTGTTCTGATCGTCCATCTGGGACAGCCACCTTAAGCAGTGAAACACACCCGGTGGGTTCAACAGAGTGCAGCCCCAAAGGTCAAGCGGATTCGCCCGTCAAACCGTCGCGGAGTGTGTATTTGTGGCGCAATTTCACGTTTACGGGCCGGCTTTGCGACCAATCTTGGGCACACCGTTCAGCTTGTTCTGATGGGTCATGATCCAGTCGAACGTGTTTTCGAAGGGCATGGGCTTGCCAATCCCGAAGCCCTGAACATGGTTGCAGCCCAGTTGTGCCATCAGTGCGTGTTCGCCCGGCGTTTCGACCCCTTCGGCCAGAGTTTCAACGTTCAGCCGCTCGGCCATGGTCAAGATGGCGCTGACCAGCTGCTGCTGGCTGGCATCCCGATCTGCCTTGGCCACAAAAGAGCGGTCGATCTTGATCCGAGAAACATCAAAGCGCTTGATCGACGCGATTGAGGCATGTCCCGTCCCGAAATCATCCAAATCAATGCAGCACCCCAGTTTCGACAGGCTAGTCAGGTTGCGGGTAATCACGTCGTCGGGTCGGCGCGAGAAGACGGTTTCCAGCACTTCAATGGCCAACCGGTCAGGGGTCAGGTCGTTTTGGTCCAGCTCCCATTTCAGCCGGTCGATCAACGCTGGGTCGCGCAGCTCATCTGAGGAGAAATTCACGCCGATCCGGGGCACGACGATCTCGGCATTGTCCCATTGACGCATGGCGGCGAAGGCGTGGTGGCGCATGGTTTGACCAAAACGCTCCATCAGACCCGCCTGTTCGGCAAAAGGAAGAAATACATGCGGGCTCAGCACGCCTTTTTGCGGATGCTCCCAACGTGCCAGCGCCTCGAACCCGGTGACGCGGCCGGTATCCGTCGAAATCTGGGGCTGAAACCAGGGTCGAATCTCGCCACTATCCAATGCGGCATCAAACTCGCGCCGCAGGTTGGCCCGGATGCGTGAGCGGCGCCGCGTTTCGCTTGAATAGGCGCGGATGGTCGAGGGGCCATTTCTTTGCGCCTCATCCAAAGCGGCTGAGGCAGCATCAATCCACGCCTCAAACCCATCATTCCGGATGCTGGACAACAGGCTGAACCCGATCGAGCAAGACAGGTAAATGCCAGTGCCGTTCAGCACCACGGGTTCTTCGATAGTGGCTTGAATGCGCCCCGACATTTGGATGCAAGCTTCAAGATCAAGATGCTTGGACGGGTTTAGCCCGACTACGATTTTGTCCTCATCCAGCCGGGCGGCGATATCATGAGCGCGGATCACCGACAGCATCCGGCTGCGGAACTGATCAACCACATGTGCCGTCGCTGCGTTGCCGTGCAAATCCTCGAATTCAATGTACCCGTCCAGCGCCACAATAAGGCAAGCCGAATCGTCACGCGTGGTGGCAGTGGACCTGAAAAACCCCTCCATCCCTGCGGCAAAGCTGTCGAGCGGGATCAACCCGCTGGGCACGGTTTGGTCGCCGGGTGTTGTGGCCAGCGCGGAAAATGCCGCCAGTAAAAGCGGCAGGGTCAAAGCCACAGTAACCAAAGCCCGCTCTCCCCCCATCCAGAACGCGGCCAGGCTGATCGCAGGGGCAAAGGCCAGCGCGGGCGGGCCGCTGAGGGCGGTGGTCAGAACATTGAGAGCTTTTTCAACCGGGATACGTTTCCACATTGGTGTTCCGGGCCTTTCCCTTGGGCATCGCACGCTTGGGAAAACCGTAGAAAACCATTCTGAGTCAGACGTTAACGCAGACGCGGAATTTCATCCGAATTTTCGTCATTTTTGCCGGGGCGCAACGCAAGGCCTTGAAAATCGAACAATTTCGGGTCCAGCAGATGCGAAGGCCGAGCGTTGGTCAGGGCGCGGAACATCACCTGTCGGCGACCGGGGCTGTTCTTTTCCCACTGATCCAGAATCTGTTTCACTTGTTGGCGCTGTAGCCCGTCCTGACTGCCGCAGAGATCGCAGGGGATAATGGGATAGTTCATCGCGTTGGCAAATTTCTCGCAATCGGCCTCGGCCACATGGGCCAGCGGGCGGTAGACGAACAAGTCGCCCTCTTCATTCACCAGTTTCGGCGGCATCGTGGCCAGACGCCCACCGTGGAAGAGGTTCATGAAAAATGTCTCGAGGATATCGTCGCGGTGATGTCCCAGCACCACGGCCGAGCATCCCTCTTCCCGTGCGATGCGGTACAAGTTGCCCCGGCGCAAGCGCGAGCACAGCGCGCAATAAGTCCGACCTTGCGGAACCTTGTCCATCACGACGGAATAGGTGTCTTGATATTCGATCCGGTGAGGTACGCCCATGCGGTTCAGAAACTCGGGCAGAACGGTGGCCGGAAAGCCGGGTTGACCCTGATCCAGATTGCAGGCCAGCAGATCGACGGGCAGCAAGCCGCGCCATTTCAACTCGTATAGAACTGCCAGCAGGGTATAGCTGTCCTTGCCGCCGGACAGGCAGACCAACCATCGCGGCGGTTTGCCGTCTTTGTCATGGGCCGACGGGTCCACCATCCCGTATTGCTCGATGGCTTCGCGGGTTTGGCGCACAATGCGCTTACGCAGCTTCTTGAACTCGGTGGTCGAGGGCGCACCGGCAAAGAGCGGGTGGATATCGTCAGCTTCGTCAAACATGCGCAGCCCCTACAATAGTTGCTGCAACCGGGCAAGGGCGGCGCTTAGCCGAGGCGGGCCAACAGGGCTTCGGTGTCCAATCCTCGAACCGACCCGGGCACCCGACCGCTGTCGCCGGTCAAGCGCGTCGCGATGAACCCATCGGCCACGGCAGGCGGGGCGTGGCGCAACAGCAGTGAGGCCGTCAGCAGCAGAGCGGTGCGTTCCGCAAACCAGCGGGCCTCAGCCTCGGACGGGAGGTCAGGCCAGCGTTCTCTATGATCCCGCAGGGCCGCATCATATCCTCGATCCACGCCTTTTGCTGCGTCCATTTCGGCGCGCAGCACTTCGGCGGCCAAAGGTTCACGCGCCAATGTCCGCAGAATATCAAGGCAGATCACATTGCCGGACCCCTCCCAGATGCCATTCAGGGGTGCTTCGCGGTATAGCAGGGGCAGGGGCGTATCCTCGACGTACCCCATGCCGCCCAGTATCTCCATCGCTTCGACCACGACCACGGGGCAGCGTTTGTTGTTGAGGAACTTGGCCAGCGCCACGCCGATGCGGGCAAAGGCGCGGTCTTCCGGGGTTTGCCCGTCAAAGGCTTGGGCCACGCGCATCCCAAGGGTCACTGCGCCCTGCCAATCCAGCGCTAGATCGGCCAGCACCACGCGCATCAGGGGTTGGTCGATCAGGCGGCGTTGAAAGGCGCTTCGGTGGCTCACCCAATGATGCGCCTCGGACAGGGCCGTGCGCATCAACCCGGCAGGGGCCATCGCGGTGTCCAGCCGCGTGTGATGCACCATCTCAAGGATCGTGCGAATGCCCGCGCCCTCGTCCCCTAACTGATAGGCCAGAGCATCGTGATACTCGATCTCGGCCGAGGCGTTGGCGCGGTTGCCCAACTTGTCTTTCAGGCGCATGAGGTGGATGGCGTTGCGTTCGCCCTCTAGCCAGCGTGGCACAAGGAAACAGGTCAGCCCGCCGGGGGCCTGCGCCAGGGTCAGGAATCCGTCAGACATCGGGGCCGAGCAGAACCATTTGTGACCGCGCAACCGCCAATGATCGCCGTCCCGCGTGGCGGTGGTGGTATTGGCGCGGATATCCGATCCACCTTGTTTTTCAGTCATCGCCATACCCAACGTAGCGCTGTGTTTCTGCGCTATGGGCCGGATTGTAGGATCGTAAGTATGCGCGGTCAGTTTCGGCACCCAGAGCTTGGCGATACTGGCGTCGGTGTTCAATGCAGGTACCGCAGCATAGGTCATCGTCAGGGGGCAGCAATGACTGGGCTCGACCTGACTGGCCATATATACCATAGCGGCATGGGTCGAGTGGCCGCCGGGTTCGTCATTCCACGGTAGTGCGGCGTATCCGGCGCTTTGGCTTAGTTGCATCAACTGGTGATAGGCGAGGTGAAAGCGAACCTCGTCCAGCCGTCGCCCACCGCTATCGAACAGGCGCAGGTGCGGCGGGTGCGCATTGGCCGCGCGCGCCGCCTCGTGGATCTCGGGCATTCCCAAAGTTTTGCCATATCGGGCAAGCGGCTCGGAACACCCTTTGGCACGGGTCACACACTCTTGCAGCACAGGGTCCGCAGCCCATAGGTTGATTGGATCGCGATCGGTTGGTTGGTTGGTCACTTCATGGGTTGGCAGGGTATCGCGGGCGGGTGTGGTCATGGGCTGAGTGTTCCGCCCGCAACCCGTCTGGTCAAGCCTGACTTAGCGATGGTCGGACTCATCTGGCACTGGGTCATATCCGGTACCGCCCCACGGATGACATCGGCCAATACGGCGCGCGGTCAGCCAGGCGCCTTTGATGGCCCCGTGCTTTTCTAGCGCTTCAAGCGCATAGGCCGAGCAGGTAGGTTGATAGCGGCAATTATGGCCAACCCAAGGGCTGAAGATCAGGCGATAGGCCTTGACAGGCAGGGCAAAGACGCGCGCCAGCGGGGTCATTTCCGGTCACTATGGATTTTGCGCAGCGCATAGCGCAGATCGCCCAGCAGCGCGTCATAGGGGCGATTCGCCGTCACCTCGGCGCGGCCAATCAGGACATAGTCCCAACCGTCGTGACCCAGTACCGGCAGAACGGCGCGTGCGGCCTCGCGCAGGCGGCGTTTGGCGCGGTTGCGGGCGACGGCATTGCCCACCTTCTTGGAGCAGGTAAAACCCACGCGAATCCCCGACCCTTCGTCCGGGGTGCGCTTGCGGGCCTGAACCATCATCGACGACGTCCCCTGCCGCCGCGCGCGGGCGGCCTTCAGGAAATCGGATCGCTTTTTGAGAATGATCAAAGGTTCAGGCACGCAAACGGACGCCGCCGGAGGCTTGCTGGGCTGGTAGGTACCATCCTCAGGGGCCTCCGGCGGCGTCATGTTCATAACCTGAAAGGTCGAGCGGCTTACGCGCTCAGCGACTTGCGGCCGCGTGCGCGACGTGCGTTCAGGATTTTGCGGCCGGCCTTGGTGGCCATGCGCGCGCGGAAACCGTGGCGGCGTTTGCGAACCAGGTTCGAAGGCTGATAGGTGCGTTTCATCGCTCCGTCTCCAATCTATAGCGGTCGGGTGCGGCGCAGATTCGCCTTGCCCTAGTGTTCGAAGCCCGTCCTCTACTGGGTGGCGGGGGGTAAGTCAAACCCTTAGGTGGGGGTTTTGTCGCCTTTTGCAACAATTCTGGTATCCCACCGGGACAAACGTTTCAAAATGACAGTGTTGCCCTTTTATTCCGTCACATTCCCTGCGGTCAAGATCAACGCCGCGTGAGGGGCCTGTTGCGCAGGCACTGGACAGCGCATGTTGTGTGCAGATGAAACGCACAAAACCGGACACAGACATGAGCGATACAACACAGGCCCCGCGCAGCGGGCTTGCGCGCCATATTCCCTTGCTGGTGATCCTTGCCGTTGCGGTGGCGGGGTTCTTCACCTTGGGCGATTACCTGACCTTTGAGACCCTGCGCGATAACCGCGAATCCCTGCTGGCATGGCGAGATGCAAATTACTGGGCCATGGCAGGTGCATTCGTGGTGATCTATATCGTGATCGTTGCCTTTTCACTGCCGGGCGCCGCTGTAGCCTCGATGACCGGAGGGTTCCTGTTCGGCTTATTTGCAGGCACCGTGTTCAACGTGTTTGCGGCCACCATTGGCGCATCGGCGATCTTTTTGGCGGCGCGATGGGGGTTGGGCGAATCTCTGACCGCCAAGCTGGAGTCATCCGAAGGGACGGTCAAAAAGCTGAAGGACGGGCTGCGCGAGAATGAAATCTCGGTCCTGTTCCTGTTGCGCCTCGTACCGGTGGTGCCGTTCTTTGTGGCCAATCTGGTGCCAGCACTGGTGGGCGTCAAATTCCGAAATTTCCTGTTCACCACCGCGCTGGGCATTATTCCGGGCGGCATCGTTTACACTTGGATCGGTGTTGGTCTGGGTGGCGTGTTTGACCGGGGTGAGACGCCTGACGTGTCCCTGCTGTGGGAGCCGTTCGTGATCGGACCCATCATTGGCTTGTGTATGCTTGCGGCGTTGCCCATCCTGATCAAAGCCCTGCGCGGCAAAAAGGACGCCTGATCTTATGCAAGAATTGAAGACGGATATCCTGGTCATTGGCGCTGGGTCGGGTGGCTTGTCGGTGGCTGCCGGGGCCAGCCAGATGGGCGCGGATGTGATCCTGCTGGAGGGTCACAAGATGGGCGGAGATTGCCTGAACTTTGGCTGCGTGCCCTCGAAGGCGCTGATCGCCAGCGGCAAGGCGGCTTACGGGCAGGCGCATGCCTCGGCATTGGGCGTCGCGGATGTGGTGCCGCAGGTTAACTACGCCGCCGCAAAAGACCATGTCCATGACGTGATCGCGCAGATTGAACCGATGGACAGTCAGGACCGGTTTGAAGGCTTCGGCGTCAAGGTGATCCGCGAATATGGTCAGTTCGTCTCGCCCACGCAGGTGCAGGCGGGTGACAATCTGATCTCTGCACGGCGTGTCGTGATTGCGACAGGTTCCTCGCCACTGGTGCCCCCGATACCTGGCCTGGATCAGATGCCATACTACACCAACGAGACGATCTTCGATCTGCGCGACAAGCCCGAGCATCTGCTGATCATCGGCGGCGGCCCCATCGGGATGGAGATGGCACAGGCGCATATCCGACTGGGCTGCAAAGTCACCGTGATCGAGGGGATGCAGGCTCTGGGCAAGGACGACCCTGAGGCGGCAGAGATCGTGCTGGATTCGTTGCGCGCGGAGGGCATCGAAATTCATGAACAAGCCATGGTGGCACAGATTCGCGGCGCGGACGGAAAGGTCGAGGTCGTGACCGAGACGGGCCAGATCTATACCGGCTCGCACTTGTTACTGGCCGCTGGGCGCAAGGCCAATACTGATCGCCTGAACCTTGAGGCGGCCGGGATTGAGCCAATACGAAACGGCATCAAAGTCGACGACGCGCTGCGCACCACGAATAAAAAGGTCTATGCCATCGGCGACGTTGCAGGTGGGCTGCAATTCACTCATGTCGCGGGGTATCACGCGGGCATCATCATCCGCTCGGCCCTGTTCGGTCTGCCCTCCAAGGCGAAAACCGCGCATATCCCTTGGGCCACCTATACCGACCCCGAACTGGCTCAGGTTGGTCTGACTGAGGCGCAGGCTCGCACGCAGCATGGCGACAAGGTGGAAATCGCGCGCTTTGACTACCACCACAACGACCGCGCCATATCCGAGCGCAAAACGAAAGGATTCATTAAGGTCATGGTCGTAAGAGGCCGACCCGTGGGGGCCACAATCGTAGGGCATCAGGCGGGGGAATTGATCAACTTGTGGTCGCTGGCCTTGGCGAATAACCTGAAGATGGGACAGATCGCCGCGATGGTTTCGCCTTATCCGACGATCGGAGAGCTTAACAAACGCGTGGCGGGTGCCTATTTCTCGCCAAGGCTGTTTGAGAATCAGACAGTTAAACGAGTGGTCGGGTTCGTCCAGCGCTGGCTGCCCTGACTGGGAGGAGAGTACAAAGTGAACTCGCTGTCGGGCCGATTTCTGATCCTGACCACGGTCTTCGTCATGTTGGCCGAGATCCTGATTTTTGTCCCCTCGATAGCGCGGTTCCGCGAAGATTTTTTGTTGAACCGGCTAGAGCGCGCCCAGATCGCGTCGCTGGCGCTGTTGGCCGATGACATGCTGGCCGATGATCTCGAGGCCGAGTTGCTGGCCAATGCGGGCGTCTACAACGTTGTTTTGCGTCGCGATGAAGTGCGGCAGCTGATGCTGTCTTCCCCCATCCCTGAACAGATCACCAAAACTTATGACCTGCGCGACGCAACCCCGTGGATATTGATCCGCGATGCGGTCGCGCGTTTGTTCACTCCGGAAAACGAAGTAATCCGTGTGATTGGTGAGCCGGTCAAGGGCGCCGGTCTGTTGATCGAAGTGACCACCGACAGTATGCCTTTGCGCATGGCGATGACCGATTACGGGCTGCGCATTCTCGGGCTGTCTTTCGTGATCTCAATCATCACCGCCTTTTTCCTGTTCCTTGCCGTGCGCGTAGTTCTGGTGAAGCCGATCAAGGGCGTGGTTGGCTACATGCAGCGCTATGCCGGCGCGCCCGAGGACGCGCGCGGGATCATCTCGCCCAATTCCAAGGTGACCGAGCTGCGTGAGGCCGAGGAAGCGTTGCAACAGATGCAGACCGAACTGACCCACGCGCTGAAACAGCGCGAGCGTCTGGCGCAACTGGGCGGGGCGGTGGCCAAGGTCAGCCACGATTTGCGCAATATCCTGACCTCGGCCCAACTTTTCACAGACCGGATTGAATCCAGTGATGATCCTTTGGTCCGTCGCATGGCGCCTAAGCTGGTGAACTCGATCACCCGCGCGGTGTCATTGTGCGAAAGCACGCTGGCCTTTGGCCGGGCCGAGGAACCGGCCCCCACGCTGACGATGGTCCCCATGCGCGCCGTCGCAGACGATGTCGTTGCAAGCGAGCAGTTGGCCGTCGCAGGCGGGTGCGTCGAGATCGTCAACGAACTACCCGAGGATCTGATCGCTCGTGCAGATCCCGAACAAATTTTCCGGGTGATCATGAACCTTGTGCGCAATGCGCGTCAGGCGCTTGTGGCCGCTGGGAAGCCCGGTAGAATCACGATTGCCGGATGTGAATATGAAACGAACTGGTGCATCGAGATACGGGATAACGGACCGGGATTGCCGCCCAAGGCCCGCGAAAACCTGTTCACGCCCTTTCAGGGTGGCGTGCGCAAAGGCGGCTCGGGCCTGGGTCTGGCAATTTCGCAGGAATTGGTGCGCGGTCACGGCGGCGACCTCGTTCTGGCCGAGACGGGCCCGATGGGGACTACCTTTGAAATTCGCCTGCCGCGGGGCGATGTGACTTTTTAAAATATTTTTGCAGAATCGGCTTGCACGTCCCGAACACGAGGTCTAAATAGCGCCTCACCAACGCGGACCGATAGCTCAGCTGGATAGAGTACTTGACTACGAATCAAGGGGTCGGGGGTTCGAATCCTCCTCGGTCCGCCATTGGTATCCAACAAAATCAGTAACTTATGTGGTGCTTTGGGTGCCATTGGTTGTATAGTAACTCCATACTGTTCCCGATAGTGTGCCATGTCTTTTTTTTATCAGGCGACTTTACGTGCGTTGAGCATTTGCCGTGCTTTATCAGCTACTTCCTTCTTGGCGAACTTGGCGTACTTCTGAGTCTGGACAATGGTTGCATGACCCAGAAGGTGAGAGACTTCTTCCAGCCTCATGCCGTTGTTCAGCATCCGCGTAGCATAGGTGTCCCGGCAGGAATGGATCGTTGCCTTGCCTTGGGTAGCCAAAACACGGAGGCTTGAAGGACAGCATTCAGTGATGGCTCGCCTTAGGTTTTTGATGGCCCTGTCCATACTGACGAAAGGCTGGGGTTGGTTTTGCAGCGAGGACAACACCTCAAACAGGCGGTCAGAAATGGGGACAAAGACCTCCTTCTTGGTTTTGAAGTTGTAGTTGTCGATATAGCGCTCCCGCATGTCGATGGCCCCCCAATCGACCAGTGTCGCTTCTCGAAGGCGAACCCCCGTGTCAATCAGGTAAATGAATAGGTCATGGGCCTTCGACCATGCTGAGGCGTCGGGGTATTCGGTCTGTTTGGCAATGCAGTAGTCAATGACCGTTCGTTCTTCTGCTTCTGACAGGGAGCGACATTTGACGAAGCCTTTAGGCAACACGAAGGTTATGTCATGGTTGACCTTGTGCTTCTTCCGGCAGAGGTTCCATGCTCTCTTCATAAACCGAACTTCGATGTTGATGCTGTTCTGGCTAAATCCTTCGTCCAATCGGGCTTGAAGGTGATCTTCCAGATCGTCATCAGAAAGGTCGGACATGAACCTGCCTTGATCCAAAGTCCACAAGCCTTGGAAGCGCTCTCGCAGCCCCAGCAACTTGTTCATGCTGTTCTGATAACTGTCATGGGTTGCCTTGGCCTTGTCTTTCACGCTGTCCACACAATGTTGAAACGCGTCACGAAGCGTGACCTCGGGTTTCTCTCCATGCTGACGTATGTCCATGATGCGATGGTATTCGGCCATCATGACGCGATTAGCCCCGGCTTTGTCCCGACGTTTGGTTGAGCCTCTATACTCACGATGGTTCACTATGAATCTGTAGTAATAGAAGGTTGAATTGGGCCTTTTGTAGATTTGCATCAGATGATCTTTCTATTTGCGGCGTGATGCCTGTTGGATATTTCAGGAGAAGTATTTAGTAACTCCATACTTTCTGTTGGCTATACTCTTGTATCTTGTTCGATTCTGGTGACATTCATCCTCATCGCTAGTTTCGGGTGGAGTGTTTAGTAACTCCATATATGATGGTCAAGCTGATTTGTTCGGCCACGTATGTTGTTAGTCGGACAGGGTGTTCTCTAGTTGCCCTTTTCGCAACAATGTCAAGAACTTGGTGACTTCACGGCGACTGCGATTTTCGAACAATGCACGATAGAGTTCTGGTTGGTACTCGTTCAGGCAGAGCAAGACCCACTCTGACTTGTCCATCTTCAGAACGTCAGCAATCGGCCCCCAAAGCGTCGCAGGGATGCTGATGTAGCCCAACTCCATTTGACTGACCATCGTGTAGTATTCGATGCCAAGTTCGTCGGCCATTGCTTTCTGGGTGAACCCTGCGGCGGTTCTTGCGTCCTTAAGGCGCTTTCCCAGATTGCTTTTGTTTTTCTCTTTTCGCTTTTCCGAGAGCATCTCAATTCTTCCATCTGTTCTCGCGGTGTTATCGCAGAGAAGTTTTGTAAGTCCTAGTATGTATCTAACATATCCTGCTCGATTGTAGCCTGAACACGTCATAGGTGAGGCAATAGGTAAGGGTTGTGCGTCTACCAAGCTAACTCTCCACTAAATTGCTGATTGGCCGGCATTCTCCGTACACAAACCCTGAGTTTGGTATTCAGCGACAATTCGATAAACGGATCGCTCGGAAATCCCCAGTAGTGCAGCGGTTTCCCTTTTGCTGTGACCTAGGGCCAAGTGGTCCAGCACTGCATCCTTTTTCATACGGGCAGTCGGTTTTCTGCCTTTATACTTGCCCAACGCCTTGGCCTTGGCGATGCCTTCCTGTTGGCGTTCCAGCATCATCTCCCGTTCAAACTGAGCCACGGAACCCAGAACATTCAGCATCAGTTTCCCGGTAGCATTTGACGTATCCAAGCCAAGGTTCAGCACCCGAAGGCCAATGTTCCTAGCTTCTAGGTCGTCCACAATTTCGCCGAGATGTTTCACAGACCGGGCCAGGCGATCCAGTTTGGTCACAACCAGAACGTCGCCCTCCCGGCAGAACTCCATAGCGGCGTTGAGGGACTCTCTGGGGGCCACGGAACTTATCTGTTCCTCGTACACCTTTTCGCACCCAACGCCCCTCAGTGACTCTCTCTGAGCCTCTAGGGATGCTTTCTGTTCTAGTGTCGAGGTGCGAGCATATCCGATCATCATGTGATGGTCTCCTTGTCTGCCAATGATGTTTTAGAAGTTGTGGCAGGGTGTCTGCCAAAAGTCGAAACCGACTCCATAGACAGACATTAGCGCCACGCTCTGAGGCTGACACATGGGCACGGTCTATCGGCAGCGGTTGGGAAGCCTTATTGCGCTGGGCAGTTGGCCAAAGAGAATTCACTTCAGAATGAAGAGGG
The DNA here is from genome assembly GCF_013034685.1 of Ruegeria lacuscaerulensis. Lineage (GTDB taxonomy): Bacteria > Pseudomonadota > Alphaproteobacteria > Rhodobacterales > Rhodobacteraceae > Ruegeria > Ruegeria lacuscaerulensis_B. The sequence goes on from NZ_WQGO01000015.1 coordinate 35,535, forward strand.
GGCGGGGGTTTCGGAAAGCGACTTCAAAAAGCGGGGGTTATAAGTGTTGTTATTGTTGTTATTTGGAAGTCGGCCACCTCACAACACATCGGATGGAAAGCAGACGGCAATGGTCGGATGACCGCATTGAGCCGATGTCGTTGAAAAAGTCGTTCGTTTTTGCGTCTTGGTGTTCTGCGTTGTCTATA
>NZ_WQGO01000016.1 GCF_013034685.1 Ruegeria lacuscaerulensis
GAGAATTGAATCAGCAGCTTGCCTCTCAATCAAGGAAGAGTTTTTCAACGACATCGGCTCTCAACAGCCATTCGCTGCACTAGGAATGAAAGATCGCTCCGCCTTAGCCTTTAAACTGCACCCCCGCCAGTACCAGCGACCACCCGTCAGAGCCAGGAACGACTAGTCGGTGACCCAGCCAGAGCCTGTGAACGGGTCTCTAGTGGTCTCGAAAGCTGTCCTACAACCCCAGCCAGTTCATTCATACATGGAACGGCGGCATGCCACAGGGGCTCAACTCTCCGAGAAATGCCCGTTTATACCTCGGCTGTTCTGGCACCCTCTGACCTCTCGTCTTTCATGAATTTTTTAGCAGGGGTCCTAAGGGGGCGGGGAATAGGTATATGTAGTGAACAGAAACCAGAGAATAGAGAAGCCCGAGTATCCTCGTTTCTGATCCACAATATATAGAGGGAGGAGGAGGTTGTAGGGGAGATTGAGGACCCATAGCACTCGCAGCCAACCGACGTTCACTGCTAGTTAAATCACGTAGCGGTGAATTCATGATTGGGTCTTCAATTGATCAAGACCTGAAGTCATTCACCGTTCAGCCACGAGACCGTCGACAATCAAAAGTTTGCGACAGAATCGAAGCTGAATTCCGAAGCGAAAAAGCTGGTCAATGATGACGGCGGTGCGCTTGTCCCGATGAATGCCAACCACATCATGAGTGTCAGCAACACTCTGACGCAGGGCAGTATCGCCGCAAATAGGGAAATGGATGTTGCCAAAGCGCACGAGCGTTGTTGGTTTGCCTAATAGCGTATTTCCCGTCCGACGGTCTGACACCGGCAGATTTCTTGGCCTGCAGCGATGATTCTTGTCGCTTGCAGGCCTTTTTGTCGCGAACGCGCTTGTCTCTTGTCGAAAGCTGGGCAAGCTCGAAAAATGAACCGGAATCGTACTACAAAACGTCTGGACCGCCGTGCCACCGGCTGTAACCTTGTGCCGCAACGGATGTGATCACCCGAAAGGGCGCTCTATCTGCACGAACTCAGGCGAATTTGGAATACCACGTGACCGCTCAACGCTTGCGCTTAGCCATTGATACTGGTGGCACATTTACGGATACGGTGCTTGTATCCGGCGACGAGACCATTGTTGCCTCGACCAAGACTTTGACCACCCACCAAAACCCCGCAGATGGGGCGATGGAGGGCGCGCAGCGCGTCATTGCCCAGTCCGGGCGCGCGTTGAGCGATGTGACAGGCTTCATTCACGGCACAACGCTGGCAACCAATGCGTTGATTGAACGACGCGGCGCGGTTGTGGCGACAGTGACGACTGAAGGTTTCCGGGACATCCTGGAGATCGCGTACGAGCGGCGCTATTCGCAGTATGACATCAACTTGGAAAAGCCCGATCTGCTAGTACCACGTGAACGGGCGCTGACCGTTCGGGAACGTATGGCGGCAGACGGCAGCGTCCTGATCCCTCTCGAAGACGACGCGATTGATGCGCTGATGGCTGATCTATACGTCAGCGGTGCCGAGGCGGTCGCGATCTGCCTGATGCATGCCTATGCCAATCCCGAGCACGAGCGCCGCCTGCGTGACATTCTGGCCAAAAGACGCCCGGACCTGACGGTCTCAATCTCGTCCGAAGTAAGTCCCGAGGCGCGCGAGTTCGACCGACTCTGCACCACTGTTGCCAATGCCTATATTCAGCCGCTGATGGAAAGCTATATTAACCGGTTCGTCACCCGGTTCGAAGCCGAGGGCGTGACATGCCCGATCCTGATGATGACCGCCGGAGGCGGCATGTGCACCGAGCGGACCGCCACCCGATTCCCGATCCGGCTGGTGGAAAGCGGTCCTGCAGGGGGTGCTATCCTTGCCGCGCGCATCGCGGCGCGGGCCGGGATTGGCGATGTGCTGTCCTTTGACATGGGCGGCACGACCGCCAAGCTGTGCCTGATCGACAATGCCCGGCCCCAGACCTCGCGCCAGTTCGAGATCGCGCGGGCGGAACGTTTCATCAAGGGATCAGGCATGCCGGTGCGCATCCCGGTGGTCGAGATGATCGAGATCGGCGCGGGCGGCGGATCCATCGCGGGTGTCGACCGTCTGGGCCGTCTGACTGTCGGCCCGAAATCCGCCGGATCGGAACCCGGCCCGGTCGCCTTTGGCCGGGGCGGCACTGAGCCGACCGTGACTGACAGCGACATTACGTTAGGCTATATCGCGCCAGATACATTCGCCGAAGGGCAAATCCAGCTTGATCCGGATGCCTCCAAGGCTGCCCTGACCCGAGTGATCGGTGAAAGGTTGGAGTTGGATGCCGTAGGCTCGGCAGATGGGGTCAGTCGCATCGTAGACGAAAGCATGGCTAGCGCCGGGCGCATGCATGCGGTGGAATCGGGCAAGGATCTGGGCCCGCGTACTATGATCGCATTCGGTGGCAACGGCCCGCTGCATGCCAGTCGCGTTGCACGCTCTGCCGGTGTGTCGAGCATCGTGATCCCGCCTAACCCGGGCGTTGGGTCCGCAGTTGGTTTCCTGTTCGCACCTGTGTCGTTTGAGATCGTCCGCTCACGCTACTCCCTGCTCAACAGCATGGATATAGATGGCGTGAACGACCTTTTCGAAACAATGATTGCCGGGGCAAAGGAGGTCGTGGCCCAGGGTGCCAGCGGTACGGCGACCGAAACCCGGCGGACCGCCTTCATGCGCTATAGTGGTCAGGGGCACGAGATAGAAATCACGCTCCCAGACCGTGCATTGGGGGCCGATGATATCGTCCGCCTAACTGCCGCGTTTGAGGATGAATATCGCAAACAATTCTCGCGCCCTGTGCCGGGAATGGCGATCGAGATTCTCAACTGGGCCGTTCGGGTCGCAACCCCAAACAATGACGTACCGCCGATGCCGGAAACACCTGATCGCCGTGCCTTTAACGTGGCCGAATGGCGACCCATTACCTGCGACGTTGACGGTGTTTTGAAAGACGCAGCCTTTGTTGCGCGCGCGGATCTGAAACCTGGTGATTTCGTTCCCGGCCCCGCGCTGATCTACGAACCGCAAACCACGACGCTGGTCTCGGCTGATTTCTCGGCGCATGTGGACGCCATTGGGAATCTTGTCCTGATCCATGACCTGACAGGAGACGCTTGATGACTGCCGATCTTTCTCCGGCCCACCTGCAAGTAATGTGGAACCGACTGCTGGCGGTGGTCGAGGAACAGGGCCAGACCCTGATCCGAGCGGCGTTTTCGCCAATCGTACGCGAGTGCGGCGACATTTCTGCCGGGATTTTCGACGAGCAGGGCCGGATGCTGGCGCAGGCCGTCACCGGCACACCGGGACATATCAACACCATGGCTGCGGCGGTTATGCATCTGCGTGAGCATTTCCCGGTGCAGACCATGAGGCCCGGCGACATATACATGACCAATGATCCCTGGCTTGCCTCGGGGCATCTGAACGACTTTCTGCTGATGATGCCGGCGTTCAAGAAGGGCAAGGTCGTGGGCTATACCTCGTGCACCTCGCATCTGGTCGATCTGGGTGGTCTTGGAATGGGCCCCGAAGGGTCGGATATCTATGACGAGGGGCTTCTGATCCCCCCTTGCAAACTGGTCGAAGAAGGCACTCCAAACGCCCTGCTGCTGAATATCATTCGCGCCAACAGCCGCGAGCCGATTGCAAACGAAGGCGACATCTATGCGCTGATCGCTTGTTGCGAGACCGGCGTGACCCGGCTGGTCGAGATGATGGACGAGTTTGGCATCGACGATCTGGACCGCTTGGGCAGCTATATCATCGACACGTCGCGCCATGGCACGCTTGAGGCAATCGCCGAGGTGCCGGAAGGCGTCTATAAGAACGTCCTGAAGATGGACGGCTACGAAAATGAGCTGGTGATGCAAGCGACACTCACCGTCAGCAAGTCGGGCATGCATGTGGATTTCACCGGCACTTCAGGCTGTTCGCGCAAAGGCATAAACGTGCCGCTCAACTATGCCACCGCCTATACCGTATTCGCGCTGCGCTGCATCGTTGGTCCGGATATCCCCAATAATGCCGGGTCGCTGGAACCGTTTACCGTGGACGGCCCTAAGGGTTGCATTCTAAACGCCCAACGTCCGGTTCCAGTGGCGATGCGGCACACGCTGGGTCAGGTCACCCCCGATCTTGTGCTGGGTTGTCTGCATCAGGCCTTACCCGACGCGGTCCCGGCTGAGGGTGCAAGCTGCATGTTTGACCTGCCCATGCGTCACGCTCCCGAAGTTGCCCGCGACGGTGGCCGCGAGTTTGCGATTGAGCCGGTTCATAATGGCGGCACCGGCGCGCGGCCTCATGCGGATGGGCTGTCAGCCACCGCCTACCCCTCGGGGGTGTTTGGCAGTCAAGTCGAGATTACCGAGAGTGTGGCACCGGTGACCATCTGGCGACGTGAACTGCGCCCCGATTCTGGCGGCGCAGGCAAGTATCGCGGCGGCCTCGGGCAGCGGATCGAGATGACCTCGTCCAATGACGCGCCGTTCATCGTATTCCTATCGGTTGAACGGCTGAAGTTTCCCGCCCTTGGCCGCATGGGCGGGCAGCCCGGCGCGCCAGGACGCATCCGTTTCCGCGACGGCGACAATGACCTCCCGGGCAAGGGAGAGCAACGCGTCGAAGGCGGCGATTACCTGATCTTCGACACCCCCGGCGGTGGCGGGTTCGGCGCCCCTACTGACCGTGACCCCGACGCGCTGGCGCTGGACCTCAAACGCGGTCTGGTCACCGCTGAGGGTGCCAAAGCCTATGGAGGTGACGCATGATCCGCCCGGTTCCCCATGTGGATGCGATGGCGGCCTATGCGCTGGCTGATCTGGGTGGCGCGGGCGTCATCTCACTGGCCCAGAACGAAAGCGCCTTTGCCGCAAGCCCTAACGCAATCGCAGCTGGGCAAGCGGCAATGACCGATCTGCCGCTATATCCCGACCCGGAATGGCCCGATCTGCGTGCTGCAATTGCAGATGTGCACGGGCTGGACCCGGCACGGATACTGTGCGGCGCAGGCTCGATGGAGTTAATCGGTTGCCTGATCCGGGCCTATGCAGGCCTCGGTGACCAGGTACTGGGCACAGATTTCGGATACGCGTTTGTGTCCACGGCAGCGGCGCAGGTGCAGGCTGATTACGTCAAGGCCCGCGAGCTCGACCTGACCGTCTCCGTCGACGGCATCCTGGCCACGGTGTTGCCCGAGACCCGGATCGTCTTTATTTGCAATCCCGGCAACCCGACCGGCACTTTGATCCCCAATTCCGAGGTTCTGCGACTGCGGGACGGATTGCCTAAAGATATTCTGCTGGTCGTGGATCAGGCCTATGCCGAGTTTTCCGATGATGCCCATGACCCCACCGAAATATTCGCCCTGACAAACCGCGGCGATACCGTGGTCATGCGTACATTCTCCAAGGCCTACGGTATGGCAGGCGCGCGCGTTGGATGGGGCTACTTCCCAACCGAAATCTCGGGTGTGATGTGCAAGCTTCTAAATCCCAACAACATCTCGATTGCCTCACAGACCGCCGCCGCCGCCGCCATGCGGGATCAGGCGCATATGCAAAATGTGGTCAAACGGACCGCCGAAATCCGCGACAAATTTACTGAAGACTGCCGCGCAATGGGCCTGAACGTCCCGGAAAGTAACACCAACTTTGTTCTGCTGCGCTTTGCCTCGGATGAAGAGGCGCAACGTGCGGATGCGGCCCTGCGGGCCGAAAATCTGATGATGCGCGGCATGGGTGGCTATGGCCTCAACGACTGCCTACGCGCCACGATCTGTGAGGTATCGGTCATGGATCGCTGCCTGAAGGTGCTGAAAGGGGTGTTGTCATGAGCTACGAAACCCGCCGGCGGGCCAAAATCGGCGTCCTGGTGCCTTTCACCAACACCAATCTGGAACCGGATATGGAGTTGATGCGGTCGCCGGATACTACCATCCATTTTCAACGCATTGGCGGCTATGACGTGGATGAGATCCCCGGCTCAGACCAAATGGCAGGGCTGGGTGCTTCGGATATCAGCCATGATCTGCGAATGATCTCAGGCGTGCGCCCCGATGTTGTGCTTTATGGCTGCACCTCGGCCACTTTGACCCATGGACCATCCTTTGACGCCGACTTGGCACGCGAAATCAAAGAGGTATCGGGTGCCTTGTCCTTCACGGCGGCAGGGGCGCTTGTGGCCGCGATTCAGGCGCTTGGTGTGACCAAGATCGGTTTCTCTTCGCCCTATCTGGGCGAGATCAACTTGCAGGCAGTTGAGTTTCTAGCGCAAAACCAGATCGCAACCGTCAAATGTGCCGATGTAGGTCGCGAGCTGGGCAACTATGGGCAAGGCGAGCTGACCCCGGACGAAGTGTTCGATCTGGCCTGTCAGGCCGATCACCCCGATGCGCGGGCGATCGTTCTCAGTTGCACCGACATGCGATCAGTCGAAGCTGTTGAACGCATCGAGGTTGCGCTGGATAAACCAGTAGTCACCTCAAATCAGGCGATGATATTTTCGGTGATGCGTGCGTTGAAACTGCCGCGTCGAGGCAACGAGCCGGGCCGGTTGTTCGATCGGCTGTAGGTTGGCATGGACACAGAGTTACGCGCGCTAGGTGGAGGCGCCACTTTGGCTCTGCTACAAGCCTTAGGCCATTGACCATTGCGGCGTCAGCGCCGGTGCGGCGAACGGAAAAATCCAGTTGCAAATTGGTTCGTGACTTCTTCCCGATCAAGATATGACACGCCGTAAATCAATTTCCTAGCTCCATAGAACCTCCGCTAGAGGAGAGATCGGAGTGCGTCAGAATACCCGAAACCACTGGGGCATTTCTTGGAGGGTTTAGTCCTAAGTGCCTAGTCTCGTTCCATGTCCTGATGAACTGGCTGGGGTGTTAGGATTTTTTGTCAACATGTGGAAAATTAACAAAATAAAGGAAATGGGGTCAATGGGTAGTGTTCGGAAATTGGTTTAAGTCCAGTATTGTGCCTCACTTTTCTGCTTTTGACTTTGTGTTTGCACTTTGTATGTCCGGAACGGACCGAGCGAGTAGCCTTAGATTGGAGGTACGGCACGTACGGTGACCAACTGCCTGGCCGCCACCCTTTCGCGATGTATCATATACAGCCCCGCACTGATGATGATCGCAATGCCAAGCAGGCTAAGCGTGTTCGGGAAATCATTGAAGACAAGATAGCCGAACAAGGTTGCGACCGGCAGCTCAAAATACTGCAGCGGTGCCAGCGTGACGGAAGGTGCAAAAGACAGCGCATAGGTCATCATCATGTGGCTCACCGTCGCGAAAAAGCCAGCGCCCAAAAGCCACAACAACGCGATATCTGTTGGCCAAACGGGATCAAACAAATCAGAGCCGGAACCTTGCGCAACAATTAGAGCTGGAATGCAAACCAGGCTGGCGATCAGGCCGGTGTGGAATTGCAGGGTCACAGGGTGCACCCGACGCGACAACCCCCGGGTCAAAAGAATGTAGAAAGCGAAGGCAACTGCCGTGCCAAGCGGAATAATAGCAACCGCGCCGAAAGCTGCGAAACTTGGCTGGATGACGAACAACACCCCGACAAACCCCACAAGCGCCGCGCCAACGCGACGCGGGCCAACGGCTTCTCCAAGATAGAACTTGCCGACCAACAAGACGATGAAAGGGGCAACGAACACGATTGCCAGCGCATCGGCAAGGGGCATCACCCGGATCGCGGCAATGAAGCAAAATGTTGCGAACACCAGCAGCAATGAGCGGAAAACCATCACAATCACCTGATCTTTTGCCACGCGCAACGATAGTCCCATTATCCAGATGAAAGGCGCCATTAGCACACATTGCACCACAAACCGAGCAGCCGTAATCTGTCCAACCGGCACACTGGTCGACGCGAGTTTCGCGGACACATCCAGCAAAGGAGCGGTTAGGCAAAACCCCAGCATCAGCGCAACGCCAACAAGGGTGCGATCCGGAGATTGAGGTATGGGTTCGGCAGAGGTCATCGTTTCATTTAGAGATGTCGCCAAATGCTTGTCTGTTCTCAATACGACGACAGGCAAAAGTCCCGCAATCCACGAGTTCGGGTTGAATTGGATGTAGCGCTCGTGGCGAATGTCTCCTCTGAAGGGCCGCACAGCCGCATCAGGTGGCCGGGCCAAAGGGCAGCTAAGGGCCGTTCACAAACTTCTCGATTTAGATTTAGAATTTTGAGATTTTCACTGCCAAGTCGACCTGAAGACGTCGAAGCACGCAATCAGCATGCCGCCTTACATAGCCTCTAACGTGTGGGTGAGGCCGTTTCGGATGTGATCCTCCAACAGTTTCTTGGCCGTGTCGGCGTCTCTGGCCAGTGCCGCATCAAACATGCCCTTGTGCTCCTTGACGGCCTCTTCGCCACGATAGGTCAGCACGAGCATCTGATACCGCAGATATTTGTCGTAGATGATCAAGTGCAGAGACAGAAGGTTCTTGGAATTGCAGGCCGCGATCATCGCCTGGTGAAACTCCCAATCATATCTTTTCCAAGTCTCTTTTTCGGATTCATCTCCTCTGAGAAGCTGCTGTTCCATCAGGTGCAGTTTGTGGTGTGCAGCAACGAGGTTGCCTTCCCAGTCCGTGTCGCCATTCGCAATGGACAACTCCAACGCGTGGCATTCCAACAGGACACGCAGCTCTGATATCTCGATCAGGTCTTCACGGGAGACCGGTGTAACCAGGAACCCCCGTTGCTCGGGAGCTTCGACAAATCCGTCGCTGGCGAGCCTGTTCAGCGTTTCACGAAGTGTCGAAAGGCTTGCCGAGTAGCGTTCCTTCAAAGCGTCCAGTTTCAGTTTGGAGCCGGGCTGCAACTCCCCGAAGATGATGTCCCGCTTTATACGCTGATAGGTACTTGCACCTATCGTAGACGGCTGTTTCGCCATGCGTTTCACCCGATATTACCAGTTTTCTCATTAACTTAGCATTTTCTAGAGGTATCAACAATCTGTATTTATATATGATGAAAATAATAATATCATATATTATTGCGGAATCGCAAAAACATTTATACGGTCGCGGCCAAGTAGGGCCAACCAGCCCGATCGCAATAATTGGTTTCGGGATTTTCCGGACCCTCCGGAAGGAAGCAAAGTGTCAAAAAACTTTCGTATTGCCATTGTTGGCATCGGTCTTGTTGGGCGCCGCCACGCAGACGCTATCCGAGCGTTGCGCCATGTTGATCTCGTGGCAGTGGTCGACCCCAGCGATGAAGGTCGTGCCTACGCGGTTGAGCACAGGGTCGCGTGTTACGAAACCCTCGAGGAAATGTTTGCACATCAGACGCCGGACGGAGCTGTTCTGGCGACCCCGACCACGCTTCATGTTGAACAAGGCCTCACGTGTGTTCGACATGGGTGTCCCGTTCTTGTCGAAAAACCGATCGCTGTAGAAGCCAACGCTGCACTTGAGCTTGTTCAAGCAGCGGAGAAGGCCAATGTGCCACTGATGGTCGGACATCATCGTCGGCACAATCCTCTGATCCGGTCGGCTAAGGAAGCCATTGTCGATGGGAAGATTGGAGATGTGCGCGCTGTCCATGCGAATTGCTGGTTCTATAAGCCTGACGAGTATTTTGATGCTGCGCCCTGGAGAAAGAAACCCGGTGCAGGGCCCATCTCGGTCAATCTTGTCCACGATGTGGATCTGCTGCGGTACCTGGCCGGAGAAGTCATGACCGTACAGGCTCAGTCGGCTGCATCGCAGCGGGGATACGACAACGAAGATGTTGCCGGTGCTCTGTTGACGTTCGAAAGCGGGGCGATAGGGACGATAAGTGTGTCCGACAGCATCGTAGCTCCATGGAGCTGGGAGATGACGTCTCAGGAATATCCAATCTATCCTTCAACCACTGAGAGTAGCTACATGATAGGTGGATCTCATGGTTCGTTGTCCGTTCCTGATCTTCGATTGTGGAGTTACCAGAGTGAGCAAAGGGACTGGTGGACGCCTATCTCATCAACCGCGCTGAAGAAGGGTGCGTCTGATCCTCTGGTCAATCAGCTTAGGCATTTTGTTGAAGTAGCTAGGCACGAGGCAGAGCCGATTGTGTCTGGATGGGAAGGTTTCAGAACGCTTCAAGTTATTGAAGCTATTCAAAATTCCTGCAGAACAGGTGAAACGGTCAGGATAAAAACCTTGCAAAAATCACCAAAGGTAGACATGACGGCTGCATAAAATATCAGATATTTTGCAAAAAATCTTGCAAAAATCATAAAATAGGTCAAAACTCAGAATCGGAATAATGCATCATGATGTCTCAGGGAGGAGCAAAGTGATTACCAAACTTACTCGCCGGGCTGCTGTGTCAGCCCTGGTCGCAACCGGTGTTCTGTTTAGCGCGACAAGCGGTGCGCTGGCGGACGACAAAGTCCAACTTCGCCTCGCAACATCAGGATCGGAGACCGACCAGCGTTCGGTCGCCATGGCCGAGGTTTTCGCGCCCATGGTTGCTGATTTCGCAAGCTACGAGCCCAGCTATAACGGCACGATCTTCGCGCAAGGCACTGAGCTGGATGCTATCAGTCGCGGCAATCTGGAGATGTCGATCACCTCGGCGCAGGAGCTGGCGCAGTTCTTCCCCGAGTTTTCGATCTTTACCGCAGGCTATGTCCACCAGGACGCCGCGCATCAGGTGGCAGTCTTCAATGATCCCTTGATGGATGCCTTCAAGCAAAAGGCCGAAGAAGAACTGGGCGTTAAATTGCTATCGGTCATGTATCTGGGTCGTCGTCAGGTGAACCTGCGCCAGCCCAAGGATGAGCTGACCGTCAGCACTCCGGCTGATCTGGAAGGTGTAAACCTGCGGATGCCGGGTACAGATGCGTGGCAGTTCCTTGGCAAAGCGCTGGGTGCCGCCCCGACACCGATGGCGTTCTCAGAGGTCTACACAGCTTTGTCGACCGGTGCCGTTGACGGTCAGGACAACCCGTTACCGACTGTGGTTGACGCCAAATTCTACGAAGTGACCAATCAGATCATCCTGACATCGCACCTGGTTGACTTGAACTATATCGCCATCGGTAAAGAGGTTTGGGACGGGCTGACACCGGAACAGCAGGCCAAGGTTCAGGAGGCTGCGGATGCGGCGGCTGAATCCGGCCGCCAGAAGCAGCTTCAGAAGGAAGAGGATCTTGTCAGCTTCCTGAAAGAGCAGGGGATGGAGATCTACGAACCCGATCTCGCTGCGTTCCGCGATCAGGTACAGTCTATGTATCTGGACAGCGAGTTCGCTGGCTCGTGGCCTGAGGGCGTTCTGGATCAGATCAACGCTCTGGGCAACTGAGCCCAGCAAGACAAGGGAGGGAGAACCATAATGAAAGCCTTTATGAAGGGGTTCTCCCGACTGACCGAAGCGATTGCCGGCGGGATGCTGGCGGCAATCTTCCTGATCTTCCTATTGCAAATACTCTTGCGCTACTTCTTTACCCCCGCCGGATGGACGCTTGAACTTATCGGCATTCTGTGGGTCTGGGTGATCTTCTTCAGTTGCGCTTTCATAGTGCGTGAACGGGATCACGTGAAGTTCGACATCATCTACCTTTCCGTGCCGATGCGCGTGCGGCAGGTCTTTGCGATGCTGGCGGCCGCAGCGATCGTGGTCGGTATGCTCTACAGCTTCCTTCCGACGTGGGACTACATCGATTGGATGAAAATTCGCAAGACATCGACTGTCCGCAATCCGTTTTCCGGCGAGAAGATACCTTTGCGCACAGTATTCTCGATTTACGCGGTATTCATGCTGGTCGTCGCAGCGCGCTACGCGTGGCTTTTCTTCGACATTATGCGCAATGGCCCCCCAAAGACAGAGTTGGAACTGGTCGTTGGGTACAACGTGGTTGACGACCATCCCCGAGTCGACGTCGAAGAGGACGAGGAAGTTAAGAAATGAGTTTTGAACTTCTTTCCTGCCTGCTCGCTCTCTTCCTTCTGGCAGGCATCGGGACACCTATCGGCTATTCCATCCTCTTGGCCTCATTAGTGTACTTGGGCACGGCCGGACTGGACGTCGCCCTCGCGGGTGAGAAGATCCTGCAAGGCTTTTACAAAAGCACGATCCTGCTTGCCGTGCCTTTGTTCATCGTCGCCGCGAATATAATGAACGCTGGGTCGATCACGGACCGTCTGCTGAACTTCTGCGTAGCCGCTGTCGGTCGTTTCAAGGGCGGCCTTGGGCACGTAAACGTGGTAGCGTCTCTGATCTTTTCCGGCATGTCCGGCTCGGCTGTCGCGGATGCCGCGGGGATAGGCAAGATAATCATTGAAATGATGACCAAAGATGGCCGCTACAGCCGAGGTTACGCAGCCGCAATCACGGCGGCGTCGGCGACGATTGGCCCGATCATTCCACCCTCGATCCCGATGGTTTTGTACGCGCTCGTTTCCAAGGCCTCTATCGGGTCGCTGTTCCTGGCCGGTATTCTTCCGGGCCTGATCATGGGCGTCGTCCTCATGGCGATGAACTACTATCTGGCCGGAAAGCGGAACTTTGCATTGGAAGAACCTGTTCCACTGCGCGAATTGCCGGCTAAAACCGCCAACGCGTTTCCGGCTCTGCTGATGCCTGCAATCCTGCTGTACGGCATATATGGCGGCGTTACTACTCCGACCGAGGCTGCAGCCGTGGCTGCATTCTACGCTCTGCTATTGGCAGCGTTGTTCTACCGCGCGCTGACCTTCCGTGGCCTTTATCAAGTGTTCGTCGACAGCGCGCGCTCTTCCGCAGCCGTCGGGGTGGTCATCGGGGGCGCGTTCATTCTGAACTTCATCGTTATTCAGGAGCAAATACCGCAGTCTATCTCGGCGCTGTTGGAGGGTTCTGATGTCAGCCCGATTGTGTTCCTGATCCTCGTAAACCTGCTGATCCTCGCGCTGGGATGCGTGTTAGACGCAACAACGATCATCCTGGTGATCGTGCCCCTGTTCATTCCAACCTGCGAAGCGCTCGGGATTGATCTGGTGCATTTCGGAGTGCTGGTCGTCGTGAACTCGATGATCGGTCTGATCACGCCGCCCTATGGCATTCTACTCTTTGTGATCAACGCCGTGACGGACATTCCGCTGCGCGAAATCATCTCCGAAATCTGGGCCTTCCTCGCGGTGCTCATCTTCGCCCTCGTGATCATGATGCTGATGCCTGATCTGGTTCTGTGGTTACCGCGTATGTTTGGATATCAGGGATAATGTGCCTCTCGGTTTCGACAACGTCGATCCCCGGTGATCTGGCCGAAAAACTGAGTGCTATCGCCGACGCGGGGTTCGGAGGTGTCGAATTACACGAACCGGATTTGACCGCTTTTGATGGGCCGCCATCGCAAATTCGGAACATTGCATCAGATCTCGGCCTTAAGATTTGCCTGCTGCAACCCTTCCATAACCTTGAAGGCCAGTCCGGCGGTGGACGGGAGCGCGCCTTTGATCGGCTGAAGCGCAAGCTCGACCTGATGAGCGAGTTGGGAACGAAATTGCTGCTTATCGGGTCTGCCTTCGAGGTCGATGTCGCTGCGACCGAAGAACAGGTAATCGCAGATCTTGGCGAGGCGGCCCAAATCGCTAAAGAAATGGGGATGCGTCTGGCCTATATGGGCTTGCCATGGTCGGATCTTATTCACTCGGATGAACAGGCGTTAGGCGTCGTTGATGCTGTCGACAGCCCTAATCTGGGGTTGGCTTTGAATTCCTTCTTCTCGCTTGCCGACGGATCCAAACCAGCCCGCCTTCGGGACATTCCCGGAGAGCGGCTGTTCCATGTGCAACTGTCCGATGCACCCCGGCTTGAGATGGATATACGTCGGCTCAAGCGGCACTTTGGGCTTCTGCCGGGGCTTGGGTCGCTGAACCTTGCGGGCTTCGTTCGCGTGTTGTCTCGCGCCGGATACAAAGGGCCTTGGTCGGTTGCACGCGTCAACGAAGCAGCTCCTCAACCCGGTGGCCGAACACTGGCCCGAGACAGCTACAGGTCGCTGGTGAACCTCCTGGATGAGGTATCCCGGACCGAGCCGGGAACCGATTTCGGCATCCCGGACCTGCCGGAACGCGTCTATGCGTCAGGCTTCGAATTTGTCGAATTTACAGCCGACGAAACAAGCGGCGCGCAGCTGGCAGATATGTTGTCAGCAATGTGTTTTCGAATGGAGCGAAAACACGTATCCAAGTCCGTCGAGCTGTGGCGGCAGGGCGCGATAAACATCGTTGTGAATACCGAAAAGGAAGGATTTGCCCATTCGGCGTTCCTGGGTCACGGCCCCTCCGTTTGTGACATGGGGTTGCGTGTCAAAGATGCGGATCAGACGGTTCAGCGGGCGACCGCGTTGGGCGCGCCGAATTTCTCACAACCGGTGGGAACAGGGGAACTGGATATCCCGGCCATTCGGGGCGTTGGTGGCAACGTCGTTCATTTCATAGATGAGAAATCCGATCTGCACCGGGTATGGGACATCGAGTTCGAGCCGGTTGCGAAAACCAAAGTGACCCAGCCTGCCGGCCTGCGCCGCATCGATCATTTGGCTCAGACGATGCGTCACGATGAGATGCAAAGCTGGCTGCTCTACTACATTTCTACTTTTGAGATGGCGAAGTCGCCAATCGTAAACGTTGCAGACCCGTCTGGCGTCGTACAAAGCCAAGCCATTGAAAGCCCCGAGGGCGAAGTGCGCCTGAACCTGAACGGGGCCGTTGGGCGCCGAACACTGGCAGCGTCCTTCCTTGAAGATGGCTTTGGGGCCGGGGTTCAGCACATCGCCTTCCAGTCTGACGACATATTTGAAACCTCAGCCCAATTGCTAAAGTCCGACTTTCCTAGTCTGGCGATCCCGGAAAACTACTACGCTGATCTGCAAGCGACATTCGGATTGGATGACGATTTGATCGCCCAATTGCGCAGGGGGAACATTCTCTACGATCGGGCGGCGGGTGCCGAGTATTTTCAGATATACAGCCGCCCTATCTTTAACGGCTTTTTCTTTGAAATTGTTGAGCGCCGAACTGGCTACGCCGGCTATGGCGCGCGTAATGCTGCGTTTCGATTAGCGGCGCAAACGCGACACCACATGGCGGAAGGAACAACCTAAAATGAAGGCCGCACTAATCGGGCAAGGGATTTCTGGCTCCATGACGCCTGAGATGCATGAGGCGGAGAGCCGGGCGCAGGGTATCGATCTGAGCTACGGTAGGATCGACACTGCAAAAGAGCCATTTCGTGGAATGTCGGTCGCTGATCTACTGCATTATTCCGTTGAATTAGGCTGTGCGGCGGTCAACGTGACACACCCCTACAAAGCATCAGTAATTGATCATCTTGATGAGCTTTCCAAGACTGCTGAGGAGCTTCAAGCTGTCAACGCGGTGGTTTTTTGTGACGACCGAATGGTTGGCCATAACACCGATTACATAGGTTTCCACAGTGCCTTCGGAGATTTTTTTGGGTCATCGAAGACTGAAACGGTTCTCTTGTTTGGTGCCGGTGGCGCGGGCAGTGCAGTCTCTTTGGCTTTGCTTGATTCAGGTGTTCGAGATCTGGAGATCATCGATCCTGACTTCCACCGAGCGCAGGCGCTGGTCAGTCGACTAAAGGTCTTGCGCCCTTATGCAAAGCTTCAGGGTTCCCCCTCGATTTCGTTGGATCGGGTCAAATTTGTGGACGGAGTGGTAAACGCAACACCGCTCGGGATGGATAAGTACCCCGGGTCGGTAATTTATCCATCATTGTTGCGGCCGGGTGCTTGGGTGGCAGATATCGTATATTTCCCGCTCGAGACACACCTTCTGAGCAGCGCCCGCACAACTGGGTTGAAAGTGATGAATGGTGCTGGGATGGCAGTTCATCAGGCTGCAGCGTCTTTTGAAATCTTCACCGGCTGCACCGCCTCAATCAGTCGTCTTCAAAGCGTTTTCGATTCACTTTGTCAGCAGCGCATGCGCGAGCTTAGAGGTGCAACGGTATGACAAACGACGAGCAAGCTATCCGCCAATGGTGGCGTACTTCAATCATCGACATGAAGCCCGGTCAGATCGCTTTTCGTGGCAACGCCATAGAGGACCTGATCGGGAACGTATCTTTCCCGCAGATGATCTGGCTGATGGTGCGGGGCGATCTGCCCGGCGGCGCACAAGCGCGCCTGTTCGAGGCTGCTTTGGTCGCAGGCGTGGATCACGGCCCGCAAGCCCCCTCGATTGCGGCTGCGCGTATGGCCGCCACCTGCGGGGTGGGTCTCAATAATGCGATGGCGACTGCGGTGAACATGCTGGGCGACGTGCACGGCGGGGCAGGAGAGCAGTGTGCAGAGCTGTACTATGATATCGCAGTCCGCATGGATGCGGGAGCTTCGCTGAATGACGCTGTTCGGGATGGCTTGGACAGTTGGCGCGAGACCTACGGCAAGATCGTATCGGGCTTTGGTCACAGGTTTCACAAGCCTGTCGACCCACGCGCACCACGTTTGATGCAACTTGTTCGTGATGCGGCGGCAGAAGGCACAGTTTCTGGCCGGTTTGCCGATATCGGAGAAGAGGTTCAAGCCGAACTCGGTCGTCAACGAGGCGGTCGGCCAATTGCCATGAATATTGACGGAGCGACGGCCGTGATCTTCTGCGAACTTGGCTTTCCTGCGCCCTTGTCGCGAGGGCTGTTCTGCCTGTCCCGCTCGGTCGGAATACTCGCCCACGCTTGGGAACAGATGAACCAGGGTGGCCGAAATAAAGGGCCGATGCCCCCAAATTACTTACCCCTCTACGAAGACAGGAATGATGACAGGTGAGACATCGAAATCCTTCCGGGTCGGCCTTATTGGCTGTGGTCGCATAAGCGATATCTATCTAAAAACGCTATCCAAATTCTCGAACGTCGAGGTCGTGGCTTGCGCAAGCCTCGATCCTTCGGAAAGCCGCGTCAAGGCGGATCAATACGGCATCGCCAAGGCCTGCACTCCAGATGAAGTGTTTGACGATCCGACAATTGACTGCGTTTTGAATCTGACAATTCCGGCGGCCCATGCCGAAATCAGCCTGCGCGCTCTGGAGGCGGGCAAACACGTCTATTCAGAAAAGCCGCTGGTTATGAATCGCACGGATGGTAAGGCGATTCTGCACATTGCCTCTGAAAAGGGGTTACTGGTCGGTTGCGCGCCCGACACATTTCTGGGCGGTCGCTGGCAGACCGTTCGGCGCTTGATCGACGAGGGTGCCATTGGCAAACCGACAGGGGCTTTTGCCCATGTCGGGACCCACGGGACGGAGCGCCACCATCCCAACCCGGATTTCTACTATAAGGCGGGTGGTGGGCCATTGCTGGACCTTGGGCCGTACTACCTGACCGCCATGATTTTTTGCCTTGGGCAAATTGACCGCGTCGCCGGAATGGCTCGGCGCACGTTCGACAAAAGGATGATCGAAAACGGCCCTCGCAACGGTGAATGGATGGATGTCGAGGTCGACACGCATTCCCTAAGCCTGCTGCAGTTCTCTTCCGGGGCAATAGGGTCGATGACCATGAGCTTTGACGTCTGGGATAGCGAAACGCCGCGGTTCGAGATCTACGGTGAAAAAGGCACCATCAGCATCCCAGACCCTGACCCGGTACATGGTGCCAACATCTTTCAGGGGGATGTCTGGCTGAAAACGCGGGAGACCTCGCGCTGGTCTCATCAGCCGCGCCCATCCGGTCGCGAAGGCTGGCAGGTGGTCGTCAACAAACACGGGTTCAATGAGGACAGCCGTGGTCTCGGCCTTTTGGATCTGGCCCTGGCGGCGCAAGAAGGACGCCAACCCCGTGCAAGTGGAGCGCTCGCCTACCACGTTTTCGAGGTCATGGACGCGATCGAACGGGCACCAAAATTTGGCGCCTATCAGACGATAGAAAGCCGTTGCGCGGCTCCGGAGCCTTTGCCGGTCGATTTCCTTAACGATGAGAGGAAGGAATTGGTTCATGCCGATTGAGACACTCGACTTTGCTCAGCCATTCTTTCGCATCCAGCACATAACTGACGAGCGCAGAATTTCTATCGAGGGTCGCGCCATCGTCCTTAACCTTGGGGGGCGAAATCTCTCTGTCGAGGATCAGACCATTGCACCGCTTTCCTCTGTGATCGTGCAAGACAGCACGCTTAGCGGCGTTGAACGTGCAGTCATTGTCCACGATTTCGACGCCCATGCCGATGACAACGAGTTTTTCGCATGGGTGAAAGATACATGGCCATCTGCTTTTGATGTTCGCCAAGAGGAGCGTTTGCGCGGTGTCAGCCACTACATGTCGCCAAAGGTTTTCGTGGGTAACGTTGGACTGACCATGTACCATTCCGGTTCGGTCCCATTGAATGTCGGATTGCACAAGGATCATCCGTTCTGCCCGGTACCGGGGTTTCGCGAAGTGCATACGCAAATCGTAGGCTTTGGCAAAATGCAGCAATGCCGTGAGCGGGATGTTGAAACCCTTTATCTCGAAGAATTCATGGCCCCCGGCACGACGCACAAACCGATGTATGACGCTGAAGGCAACTATCCCTGGCATCAGTACGAGACGATTACCCCCAGCATTTTCATGGCGGTGGAAATGCTGCCGGAAGGCGTACGGGTCCCGGAAATGGAGATGCAGAATGGCTGAGAGACTTTTACCCGAAGACCTGAACTTTGACGGACCTTTCCCCCGGTTGTCTCGCCGTTTGCGGCTGGGCGTTATTGGCGGCGGACGGATCTCTGTCACGCAGGCAACGGCCGCGCGGATGACCGACCGGTGGGAGGTCACCGCAGGCGCGCTCAGTTCTGACGCCGCGCGAAGCAAGGCGCGCGGGGCCGAGTGGTTCCTGCCGGCAGACAGGTGCTATGCGTCGTTCGACGAGATGGCACAGGCCGAGGCGGCGCGCCCGGATGGCGTAGATGCAGTCATGATCACGACACCGAACCACGTTCATTTCGAAGCTGCCAAAGCGTTTCTTGAGGCGGGCATTGACGTGCTGTGCGACAAGCCCCTGACCAACGAAGTTGCCGAGGCCGAGGGGCTTGAGGAGATCGCCGCACGCACGGGAAACATCTTTGCTGTCGGATATGCGATGTCATGTTTTCCAGTAATCCGTCAGGCCAAACAAATAGTGGCGGAAGGCGGCATCGGTAAAATCAACCAAATCCACGTCGAGTTCATGCAAGACTGGATGACGCCCGATGATGTGGCTGATGCGCCCCACGTCAAATGGCGGCTGGACCCAAAGATTTCTGGTCCGACCAGCTGTGTCGGCGATATCGGCACTCATGCCGCGCATCTCGCCAGTTTTGTCTCGGGCCTGCCTTTGACTGACCTACGGGCCGAGTTTCATGTCTGCGGCGCGCCAAAGCCTTTGGAAGACACAGTATTCATGTTCACCCGCTATCAAAACGAGGTTCCGGGAACTCTGATGGCGACACGCCTGGCCCCCGGAAATCGAGGCGGTTTGCGCTTACGGATATTCGGGAGCGAAGGAGGCCTCGAGTGGGACTTGGAGAATTCGGAACAGCTGAAGTTCAATCGGTTCGGTGAGCCGGATCGTACCATCAGCCGAGGTCACGGGCATGGTATCGGACCCGGCGCAGAACGTCTGATCCGTACCGCGCGGGGCTTCCCTGAGGGGATTATCGAAGCCTGGGCTAATCTTTATGCTGAGTTCGCAATGGCAGTGGCCGCGCGCCGGGATGGCGTCGCGATTCCGGCCCATTGGCTGACCTATCCCAGTGTCAATCAAGGCGCAGACGGTGTCCGATTCATTGATGCCTCCGTGCGCTCTCACCAGTCCGGAGGTGACTGGGTCCCTCTCTAAGGCTTTGCCAACACGAATGTAAAACATGCCCGGGCGCTTTCATTTCCTGCTCAGTATTTTAAGTTGATATTTTTAAAAATATCAGATATTTTTTACTACGTGTGATGAAATTGAGATTCGCAGACACGTGGAGCTGTCGTTCATGGCGAAACCCGAAGAGGTTGGCGCAAGCCCCTCTCTCTATTCCTTGGCGCATCTGACGCTGATTGGCGCTACGCCGCCCGAGTTGGTCTATATCGCCGCGCGGGCCGGTTACGATGCCGTCAGCCCCAGATTCATTCCGATGCATGTGCCCGGTGAATTCACTCAATCTCCAATCGACAAGGCACAGGTGCATGCCACCAAAACCGCTCTCTCTACCACTGGCTTGAAAGTCCTCGATGTCGAACTTGCGCGCATCACGGAAGATGTCGATCCGCGCAGTTTTGAACCTTCTCTTGAGATCGGTGGGGAATTGAGCGCTAAACGCATGATCATGAGCGCGTGGACCAATACCCGCGATGATCGTGACTTCCTGATCGACGTCTATTCTGAAACCTGCGAACTGGCGGCGCCCTACGGGCTAACAGTGGACTTGGAATTCCCAAGCTTCTCTCGCTTGCGCACTCTGGATGAGGCCCTGGATATTGTCCGCGCCTCTGATCAACCGAATGGCGGTATTCTGGTCGATACGCTTTATCTGCACCTCAGTCGCGTTGATCTCGGAGAGCTTCTGCACGTCCCCTCGGAGTTGTTCCACTTTCTGCATATCTCCGATTGCCTGCCCGGGATCGCCGATACGCGAGAGGGCATGATCCAGCTGGCGCGCGATGCGCGGCTATATCCTGGCGAAGGTTGGATCGATTTCACCGGCATCATCGAACGGATGCCACCCGTCGACTATTCCATCGAACTGCCTAACCAGAGCCGCGTTGCCGAGTTGGGATATGAAGAACACGCGCGTCGCTGTCTCAGCCACGCCAAGCGAACATTCGGCGAGGCGCGGTCACAGCGTCGTGTGCCCGATGCTGCAATTCTAAAAAACCAAGAGGATCATCATGGGCAAAGAGCTCACTGAAAACGACCGCAACATGGCGGCCGATATGCTGGCACGCGCCCGCGCTGCCATGGCCGAGATCGAGGATTGGGATCAGGACAAGCTGGACCGGCTGTCTCAGGCCATTGCGTGGTATGCGGGGAACGAGAAAACCTTCACGCGTTTGGCCCAGCAGGGCGTGGACGAAAGCGGTATCGGAGATCGCGCAGGGCGTCCTGCGAAGCGCTTCAAGATTCACATGGTGCTGCGAGATGTCTTGCGCACACCCTCGACGGGTATCGTCGAGGTGGATGAGGAAAAAGGTTTGGTGAAATATGCCAAACCTGCCGGTGTGATCGCCTCCCTGATCCCGATGACCAACCCGGCAATGACTCCACCAGTGACCGGCGTGTCCGCCGCGAACGCCCGGAATGCGGTCATCTTCAGCCCGCATCCGCGAACCGCCCATACCACCTTCGAAATCGTCGAGGTTATGCGTGCAGCTTGTCGTGCTGCCGGTGCCCCCGAGGACTTGTTCCAATCCATTCGCAAACCGTCGATCCCATTGACGCAACATCTGATGGAGATCTGCGACCTGACTTTGGCGACGGGTGGCAAACCGATGGTCAAAGCGGCCTACAGTTCTGGGCGCCCGGCCTATGGTGTTGGCGCGGGCAATTCGTCTATCGTCATCGATGAAACCGCCGATCTGGACATCGCCGCCCAGAACACTCGCATTTCAAAGATCTCCGACTTTGGGTCGGGCTGCTCGGCCGACGGCAACATCATCATCCAGCGCTCAGTTTACGACGATATGGTCAAGGCGCTTCAAGCCGAGGGCGGCTACCTGTGTTCGGATGAAGAGAAGGCCATGCTCGAAGCGGCCATGTGGGATGAAAAGGGAAACCGAACGTTTCCGACCATCGCCTGTCCACCGCAGCAAACGGCCAAGGTCGCCGGTTTTAGCATCCCCGAAGATCGCAAGTTTCTGATGGTTGAAAATCAGGGGCAAATCGGCCCGCAGCACAAGTTCTCCAAGGAAAAACTGACCACACTGATGGCGCTTTATCACTTCGACACGTTCGATGACGCGCTGGAAACGGTCAGCCAGATCTACAACACCGGCGGCAAGGGCCATTCCTGCGGCATCTACAGCCACAATGACGATCACATCGACCGGTTGGCGCGTCTGGCTCCGGTCAGCCGCATGATGGTGCGACAGCCTCAGTCCAAGGCCAATGCGGGTGCCTGGACCAATGGCATGCCTATGACCAGCAGCCTGGGCTGCGGCATCTGGGGCGGCAACATCACCAACGAAAACGTCACCATGAAACACATGATGAACTACACCTGGGTCAGCCGTCCGATCCCTGAGGATCGCCCCTCGGAGCCGGATCTGTTCGGTGAGTTCTACGGACAGGAGGTCGCGTGATGGACGGAGCGAAACTGGACGGCAAAACCGTTGCCGAACATATCGTTGACTTTCTCGAACGCCGTGAGGTCAAGCACGTTTTCGGCCTGTGCGGGCACACGAACATTGCGGTTCTGGCTGCGCTGGCGGAAAGTCCCATCGATTTCGTCACAGTACGACACGAACAAATCGCCAGCCACGCGGCGGATGCATATGCCCGCGTGACGGGCAAGGCCTCGGTGGTGCTGTCCCATCTCTCCCCGGGGCTGACCAATTGCGCCACCGGGGTCGCCAACGCCGCACTGGACTGTATCCCGATGGTCGTGATCGCGGGTGACATTCCCACGCACTACTACGGTAAACATCCGCATCAGGAAGTGAACCTGCATGCAGACGCAGCCCAATGGGAGATTTACCGACCCTTCGTGAAGCGCGCTTGGCGCGTGGATCGCGCCGACCTGATGGCCGAGATTCTGGAAAAGGCGTTTCATCTCGCTGAAAGCGGCCAGCCCGGGCCGGTACTGGTCAATGTCCCAATGGACATCTTTTCAGAGGTGATCCCCTCGGACAGTTTCGACCGTATCCGCGACAACACGCGCGCGCTCAAGAAACCGTCGATTGACGACGAGACAGCGGGAGAGATTGTCGAAGCGTTGGCTAAAGCCGAAAACCCAGTCGCTTATGTCGGGGGTGGTATTCTTCTGGCACAGGCCAGCGAGGAGTTGCGAGAATTTGTTGAACATATGGGCCTTCCAGTCGCGCATTCCCTGATGGGTAAAGGCGCGTTGCGAGACGACCATCCGCTTGTACTGGGAATGACCGGGTTTTGGGGCACCGAATTGGTCAACCAGTCCTGCTTGAATGCGGACTACATCTTTGCGGTGGGAACCCGGTTCAAAGAGGCCGATTGTTCCAGCTGGTATCCCGGCTATACGTTCAACATTCCCGGCTCGAAGGTCATCCATATCGACATCGAACCGCAGGAAATCGGTCGGAACTATCCCACCGAGATCGGCGTCGTTGCTGACGCCAAGGCCGCTTTGCGCGTCCTCAACCGGGTCGCCCGCGAGATGTATCCGGACGGTTTCAAACGCCCCGCTCTGGAACAGAAGATCGCCGACTTCCGAACGGATTTCAAAGCGCACAACGTGGAAATGGCGACCTCAGCAGCCTTTCCGATGATGCCCGAGCGTATTCTGGCAGATACCCGCAAGGCACTGCCTGAGGATGCCATCATCACCACGGACGTGGGGTGGAACAAGAACGGTGTTGGACAACAGTTCGATATCCTGACACCCGGGTCGATACTGACTCCGGGCGGTTTTGCGACGATGGGTTTTGGCCCTCCCGGAGCGATTGGGGCGAAACTGGCGGCGCCGGATCGCGTTGTCCTCAGTTTGGTCGGCGATGGTGGTTTTGGTCAAAATCCCTCGATGCTGGCAACGGCGGTTGAGCTTGATCTGGGGATCATCTGGCTGGTGATGAACAACAACGCCTTCGGCACCATCGCGGGCCTTCAAAAGGCGCATTACGGCCTGACCTATGGAACAACGTTCCCCGGATCAGCCGCAGCACCCGCAAACGGGCCGGGTTATGCAGACATTGCAAGAGCTTATGGCGCGGAAGGGCACAGGCTCAGCACTGCTGACGAGTTGTTGCCCGCACTAGAAGCTGCAATTGCCAGCGGGAAACCTACTGTCCTTGATGTCCCAATGATCAATAACCCAACACCAACAACCGGACATTGGAACATCTTGGACATATACTCGCCGGACAAAGAGGTATCTCACGTCGCGACTTGACGAAACTGGGCGCGTTCAGGCGCGCCCAGTTTCTTGTGCCAATGCACATCCGTGCTCGAGGAAGTACCCGTCTTAGTGTTGCAAAGGTTGCCATGGCAAACCGAAGGTTAGTCACGGTCTGACATCAATTGGCTTTGGCTGAAAGAAAGACAGAAAGAAAACCTGAGGCGAACCTCTTCATTGAACATGTCTATCCAATTTCTGCGGAAAAACATCGTATTTTTGCTGATCCAGCGCACATGCAATGGATCACTACATGTACGGTTATGCCAGTTTGGCAAGGGTGCCTGACCGGAAGCCAAATATTCTGGGCGCGATTGACGGAGCACGGTTCAAGCACTGCGACCCAATTGACGCATACTGGGATCCGAACTCGAGACTTTCGTGCCGTTAAAAGACAGATGGGAGGTGCTTCCTCGTCACCGATCAAAATTTATTCTTTGTTCGATAATAGGTCTTCGAGATTGTCATATGGCGCGGTGTCCCTAAACTGTTTCACGAGTTCAGCGTCGTTTGAACGATCCCGATCGCACGTTTTCAGTAGCCGCCATAGATGAAGAAGAAGAATGATTGTCGCTCCCGCGGCCGCAATATTGAAGGCAATTTCCCACGTTGTCATTTTGATGTTCCCACAATTGATAAGTTACATTCCCGCAACCGCAGAACCTGCCATGACACTTGACGAAAACCGGAACCTGTGGCTCTGAGCCCAACTTGCAACTGAAAGTCATGTCTCAGGATGACCTGGAAGACCTATTGAACTCAATCAGCCGGCCGACGCCGGAAGAAGAAGCATTTTTTGCCAAACGTCGCTCCCTTGGTCTCGGTGTCGGGCTCGATGCGCATGGGAAAATGGTCTATCCGAAAAAGCTCGTATTCATCGACTTCGAGGCATCCTCGTTGAGTCCCGAAAGCTGGCCGATCGAAGTTGGCCTTGCGTGGATCGAACAGCAGGGCGTCGTTGTCGAGAGCAAGCTCATACAGCCAGATCCTGACTGGTTGCTCGATGATTGGTCAGAGAAAAGCGCTACCGTACACAATATCCCATTCAGCGCCTTGAAGATGGCGGAACCCGCGGTTGATGTTGCGCGATGGCTGAAAGAAATTGTAGGCGACAACATCCTTGTCAGCGACGCTCCTGAGTTCGACCGACGCTGGCTTGACCGTCTTCTCGCAACGCTCGGTGAACCGGCGAGGCAGATCGATGACTTCGACCGCATCGTCCGGATTTTGTTTTCTCAAGAAGACGGCGTTGTTGCACCCGGTGCGATCGAGCAAGTCTACGAAACGCGAGCGGAGCGCCCAACAACACATCGAGCAGGCGCAGATGCCGCAAATATGGCCCACGCGTATAGATCCGGGTTACCTCGGCTTTCTTCCCCCGACTTTCTCGAGCCAATGTCCGAAGAGGATCTGCAGCGCCGGGAAGGTGGAGCGGAGGACAATAACTAAGTACGCCGAGGGAAGCATATCCTCACCGCACCAGTCACAGCTTAGTCTGTAGATGCTCCGACCCGTCTTGGCTGGCAAGTCTTATATCCGAGGCTTGGCGGACCGGGCATTGCGAGCGGTGCACTTGCACGGTTTCAAAGCGATAAGCAGCTCATCATTTCAGGATTCAAACAGGCAGTTTCTCATTTTTTTGAAACAACACATCTTTTGCTAACCAGTAACACTACATCACAACGAGAGCACTATGAGCGCCCAGCGCGAGAGCTACGACAACGGGATAGTTACGTCTGAACAACCACGTATGGCCCTTCAGATAGGCATAGCGAATGTGAGCAGACATGTGTCTCCTCCTTTTCTGTTTCGAATTTGGGATGGGATCAGTTGGTTGAGACGAGCCTTAGGATCATCTCGAGGGCCGGTTCGCCGTAGGACCCAGCCAGAGGGCCGGTGACAGCAAAGCCGGTCACGCAGTCTTCAAACACCTCTTCCACCCGGAAGTGATGCTCAGGGACGTCATCGAAAGCGCGGACGACCACAACGTCGCCGGGGTTTAGCTCCAGCTCAGTCATCGTTGGGCCTCCACGTCCAGAGAACCGCCAACAGAACCAGCGCCGAGACAGCGGGATGAGACCGCGAAACCACCCAGAGCATCGTCGTCAGGACGGCCTTGGGCGGTGGGTGCAAAAGAAAACCCCCGACGAGAACGCCGAGGGCAGACAAGTACTTCATGGATCAAACTCCTGCAGTTGCTTCTTTATTTAGATGCAGGAGGTTGCTCGGTTTTCTGGGAGGAGCGGAGATTCATACAGTCTGGGCGGATGACCGGGTTGTGCGCCGAAGCAGACTACTCCATTGGGCAATGTCGCCTACTCAAACATAAAACAAAGCGGCAATCGATTTCCGCCCTCGGGAAACGCAATTGGCTATGTTTTACCCATCTACGTAGCGCTGAACCACTCTCATTTGACCTAAGTCAATGTGCGGAGTCGGTTCATACATTACATTCAAACATTGATATACATGGTTGCTCAGGGGGGGGAGACTATGGCTTTTTGGAGTGAGATTTTCGGAGGATTGACAGGGAAGCGACTAGGCGGGAACGACGTCTACAAATTACCTGATGGTGAAGGTGGGAAAGCACTGGGTGATGCCGAGTGGATTTCGGATTTTGGCGTAGGTGGGAATGATATTCTTACCGGAGCCGACGGAGCGGTTCAAAACACTATCAGGGGCGATGCAAACTCCTTGCTTGACAAAACAACTGGCGGTGATGACGTCATTTATGGCGGCTCTGATGGCGCGTCGAACGAACTGTCCGGCGATGCTGGGGCAATGGATGATTTCGCCGTTGGTGGTGACGATACTATCTATGCGGGGGAATACGCCACGATTAACACCGTGTATGGCGACGCAGGTAACAAATGGCATTTTGAGAACGATATCGGGTGGTATGGTGCCTACGATCGGGCCGTTGGCGGCAATGATACGATCTTTGGCGCTGACACCGCGACCAAGGATGTGCTGATCGGTGACTTTGACCAAATGCGGGACCGAGCACGCGGTGGGGATGATGTAATTCATGTCGGGGCCTCGAGTGTAACCGAAGCCTACGGCGACGCGGTTATCATGTCTGACCGTTCCAGTGGAGGTGACGATCAGATTATCGGTGGGCTCGACGCCACTAATATCCGAGTGTTTGGAGATGCCAAATACGCCTACGAAAACGTCAAGTTTGGAAATGACATGATCTCGGTTGGCGGTATTAGTCCCACAACGAATACGAGGCAGCTAAACGTTGCAAGTGGTGACGCTTGGGAGTTCGGCGGCGATTTAGTCGGCGGAAACGATATTCTTATTGGCGGTTCAAACCAGGGCGACGGTCCTGAACTCGATGGAACGGCGAACTTTGACGGCGTTACTAATTCTTTGATTGGTGATGCACATTATCTCAACGACTCTTCCTCGGGCGGAGACGATACAATCTTCGGTGGAGAGAGGGCAGATTTCAACTGGATGTATGGAGATGGCCCTCAGATGTCAGGGGATTCTACGGGCGGAGATGATACTTTATATGGTGGCGATGCCAGCGAATTTAATAATCTCCATGGGGACGCTGACACTCTTAGGGGAACGTCTTCGGGCGGAAACGATGTCTTGTACGGAGGTGACAATGTCTGGATTAACACACTTTCAGGCGACGGCTACCTGATGTCAGGGAATGCAACAGGAGGAGACGACATCCTGATTGCAGCGACGGCGTTCTCCAACACGCTAATTGGAGACGCCCGTACAATGTCTGACTTTACCGTCGGCGGAAATGACACACTTATCTCGAGCAGCAGTAGCGATACAATGTTCGGCGATGCGGTAATTTTGGGTGCAGATGCGGTAGGCGGAGCAGACGTCTTTGTTTTCAGTCCATCAGGAGTCACGGCAAACGACAGAATTGGCGATTTTCGGCAGTCGGATGGTGATCTTATTGATGTTAGTGCCTACGGCATCGACGACATCGAGGACTTGATAATCTACGACAATGGCACTTCGACAACGGTCCTTTTTGAAACAGAAGGAACGATCGAAGGAGTGGTGTTACAAGGTTTCGGAGATTCGACCTTGCTCACTGAAGACGATTTCATCTTCGTTTAAGCTTAAGTTTTGGAACTGTGATCACAGAACATAGCTGTCGGAAATGGCTCACAAACTAAATAAGTTCACGCGGAAAGAGTTTCTGTCGTCTGAGTCGTGATTGAGCTCACTCGAGTTCAAGCATATTTTTGGGCTCTCTAGCGGTCAGAAATGCCCCGTGCTCACCCTCGAAATGCCCCCGAAATCGCCCCAGTTTCT
>NZ_WQGO01000017.1 GCF_013034685.1 Ruegeria lacuscaerulensis
AATACTGGTCCCCCGTCAACCGCGTCGACAACGCATACGGAGACCGAAACCTCGTTTGCACATGTCCGCCAATGGACGCATACGCGGAAGCGGCGGAATAAAAAGAAAACCCCCGCCCAGCGGGGGAAACACCATCCAAGGAGCACCTTTTCTGAGCTTACAAAACCAGACTTGGTAAATCTGATGAAACACTACGTTGTTCATAAAGATCAGGCGAATAGGGACGCAGTGCAGCCAATGGCAAAACGCGTTCGAAACATCGAAGTTGTTCTGCAACACCCTGAGGATAAAGCGACCGTAGAACCGATTATGTCGTTCTACAGGGCTTTGAACAGGTTGATCGAGGCGCACTCCTATGTCGTCAACCTACGCATTCTTGCTGAAGACAAAGTTGGCGAGCCCCTTTGTTGGACTGGTCGCTCTGTCATCTTCTGGGGCGATCACGAGCAGACTTGGCATCCTATTGGATCAGAACGGCTTTGGGTAGCTCAGGTCTTGAACCTTGCGCCTCGGACAATGCTTGTCGGAGGGGCTGTGATGCTGTTGATGCTGGCGGGCGGTTCTGGTCGCAAGCTGGGTGCGGTCCATCCGGGTTTCCAAGCCGGTGCGGCAGAGCAAGGGTTGGAAAGCTGCGGAACATCAACCC
Organism: Ruegeria lacuscaerulensis; assembly: GCF_013034685.1. Taxonomy (GTDB): domain Bacteria; phylum Pseudomonadota; class Alphaproteobacteria; order Rhodobacterales; family Rhodobacteraceae; genus Ruegeria; species Ruegeria lacuscaerulensis_B. Next base: position 647 of record NZ_WQGO01000017.1, read on the forward strand.
ATCTTTCTGCGACGGGGCGCCTGCATAGTGCCAATAGCCGGATCAGTTCTCTCAGGTTACTGGCCCGCTTCGTGTCGATTGATCATGGCGAACATATAGCGGATGTATTGCGCAAATATATCGGGTTGGAAGAACCGACGCGGGGGGGCGAAAGTCAGGTTGTAAATCGGCTGGTGCGTCGCTCTGGCGGGGACGAATTGGTTATTCATACGCTGAAAACCATGCTGGAGACGATCGAGGACCCGCTGAGTATTTCCGATTTGTCAAAAGTCGTTGGAACATCGACACGTCAGTTGCAGCGACGGTATCTGTGCAAAACGGGTACTAAGCTTTTGGACACCTATAAAGAACTTAGATTGGAGCGGGTGCACTGTCTTTTGAGACATACCGACTTGCCGTTTTCGGAAGTTGCCATTGCCACGGGATTTTCGTCGCGGGTGGCAATGTCTCGGGCTTTCTTCAAGCACTACAGGTCAAAGCCGGAAGACAGTCGAAAGCAGCGGTATCTCGGTAGTTTGGATATTTGAGCCTGCGGCAGAGGGTCGTTTTGCATTGAACGCCTTGCCAGAATTTTTTGTGGCTTGGAAGCAGGGCGCTTTGGAATTGCCAGGCGCTGATGCTCTCTTTTCAATCCGAGTGAAGATCGGTCAGGTGCTGCGTTAGCCCATAAGTCCTTTCGCGCAACATGGCGTTGGAAACGGACAGCAGATGTGACTGCATAACTTCCGCTGCGCCCTGACTGTCACGCGCGGCAATCGTGCTGAACAATTGTTCATGCTGTTCGCCCAGACGCACCAGTGTCGAGGCGGAATATTGCGTCGCGCGCTGCCGGGTCCACTCCGATTGTTTTCGAACCGCGCGGATTGAATCGTAGACCGTCAGAAACAGCGGATTATGCGCAAGTTCCGCGATCTTGTAGTGAAATACATCGTCGGCGACCCCATAGGCCTGAGTATCCGCCGCATCCAGCGTGGCCTGCATCAGTTGCTCGAGCGTGCGCAGTTCTTTGGTAGAGGCCCGTTGCGCCGCCAGAGCCGCAAGAGCGGGTTCGATCTCTAGCCGCACTTCCATCACGTCGCGCGGCATCACTTTGGCTGCCACAGCCCGGAACGGGCTGGCACCCACCGCGGGCGGTGGTGACACAAAGGTTCCCTGACCGTGGCGGCGAAATACAGTGCCGTCTTCTTCAAGCTGATCCAGTATTCGACGCATCCGGGCGCGGGTCACGTTCAATGCCTCGGCCAGCGCCCGCTCTGGCAGCAGCTTGCCGTTCTTCAGGAAATCACCTGTTTCGATTCCCGCCCGCAAGGTTGTAGTCAGTTCGATATCTGTTGGACAATTTCCCAAAGGTCAGAACGCTCCGATCAGGTCATAGAACATGCGCAAGGACGTAAGCATCAGGAAGGCGCCAAAGGCAAGACGCAATGCACGTTGCGAGATCGTGTGAGCGATGCGTACGCCGACATGGGCAAAGCTGGTCGTCAGCGGGATGATCAGCACTGCCGCGATCAAGTTGACATAGCCAAGCGAGAAGGGCGGTAGCCCCGTTTGCCCCAGCCCTGTCGCCGCATAGATCAACGCGCCGGGCAGGCCGATGACGAAGCCGATGGCAGCTGATGTGCCGACAGCGCGGCGGATGTCATAGCCCAAAAAGTTCAGTACGGGCACGCAGACCGTGCCGCCACCGATGCCCATCATTGCCGAAATCGCCCCGGCAAATACGCCGGTTGCAGCCCAAACACGGGGCGAAAAGCTGCGGGGCGGGCCGTCATTGCCGGGCTTGCGAAAGATCATGTCCAGCGCGACCACAGCCGCCACCGTGGCAAAAACGGCAACCAGAATATAGCCGCTGACCACACCGCCCAATATTCCGCCGATCACCACGCCGACCAGAATGGCCGGGGCCCAGCGTTTCAGCAGGGCCATATCCAGCGCGCCGCGCTTGTAATGCCCCCAGCTTGAGGACAGTGCTGTGAACACAATGGTGGCTAGCGATGTTCCAACCGCCACTTGCATGGTCAGTGCAGGATCGCTGCCGGTCAATGACAATGCGAAATACAGGGCAGGGACGATGACGATCCCTCCGCCAACCCCCAGCAATCCGGCCAGAATACCGCCGAACACGCCAGCGGCTGCGGCAATCGCGATCAGGGTCGCCAGGGTTGAAACGTCAATCCCGCCCATGTATCACGCCGGATCAGTGGCCAGAGAACGACTGATGCGCCCTTCGGCCTGCCGCTGGGCCTCGGCCTCGGCGATCGCTGCGTCCAGCGCGGTCCGGTCCGGATTGCCCGAGAAGTTATGTTCGCTCGGCATCGCCTCGGCGAAATGCAGGTACCGTTCACTGGCGACATCATAAAGCCGTCGCAATTCGGCCAGCGGATCGGAATGGTCGTCGCTACGCAGATCCAACCAGGAATGGGTCTGACCGCGATTGATGACCAAACCTGCGGCCTGTTTGCCGCGCTTGTCGCCGCCTGCACGCTCGCCCGCCTCCATCGCGGCCATCAGCCGTTCAGGGAAGGGCAGGGCGGTTTCAGCGGCATAGGTTTCAAAGGTCGCGTCTACCACTTCGGGTCCCGCCAGCATATTACCCGCGACCGAGTGCATCTGCCCGATCCGATGCCCGGCCCAGTCAACGCAGGCCGATCCTGTATAGGCGGCGAAATTGCCATGCGCGTCCATAAGATGGGCCTGTCGCGCGTCTCGGCCGGTGTCGCGGGCGACCAGATCATCTAATACCAATTGCGCGGCCTCTCCAGCCTCAAGTCGCCGCAACCCCTCGGTGCCCCAAACCGGGTTCGAGAAAGCTTGCGAAGCGATGGCGCTGTGCGGTCCTACATTTGGAACTCGTGCGCCACAGGCGAAGAAGCGGCTGGCCACGATCAGGCCGATGGCGCCGGTTTCAGGGTCTTTTGCAATCAGAGAATAGGTCATGTCACCGTCCCACCGCATAAGCTTGCATCAATCGTGGCGTCGCCGCCGCGCGCAGAGTTCCGTCCTTTTCCCGCAGGGCTGCCGTCAGGCGACCCACAGTCCAAGGCTCAGCAACCGAGACCTTGTGCCCGCGTGCGCGCAAGTCCTCGATCGCGGTTTCGCCGAATGTGGCCTCGATCATCATCTCGCCGGGGGCCGTGGCGCGGGGGTAGAAGGACCCCTGGAAATGCATCGAGTGAAACAGCGGCGCGTCCATGCATTCCTGCAATCCCAACCCGAAATGTACGAAGCGCAGGAACCAGATCAGCTGCCATTGATCCTGCTGGTCGCCGCCGGGCGTGCCAAAGACCAGTTGCACGCCGTCCTTTTCCGCCAGGCTTGGCGTCAGCGTCGTGCGCGGCCTGCGCCCCGGTGCCAGCGAGGTCGGCAGCCCCGGTTCCAGCCAGAACATCTGCGCCCGACTGTTCAGCGGGAAGCCAAGCCCTGGAATGACCGGAGAGCTTTGCAGCCATCCCCCCGAGGGTGTGGCCGCAACCATGTTGCCCCAGCGGTCGATTACGTCCAGATGCACGGTGTCGCCGCGTTTTTCGGACAGGTGCGACATGGTCGGTTCTCCAGCGCTGGCGCCGGTTCTGGCCGAGAAATCTCGTTCGGCGCGAGCGATGTAGGCATCGGCCAGATGTTCAAAGCCGGGCACCCGGCCGGGGCGTTGATCTTGCGAGGCATCCGGGGTGATCAACGCGCGGCGCTCGGCGGCGTATTCGTCGCTGAGCAGGTAGCCCATCGGGATATCACTGTGGTCGGGATCGCCATAATAGGCCTCGCGATCCGCATAGGCGAGCTTCATCGCCTCGATTACTGTATGTACGAACTCTGCCCCGTTGGGGTCCATCGACCCAAGGTCGATCCCCTTGAGTATCGCCAGCGCTTGCAACAGAACCGGACCCTGGCTCCAGGCTTGGGTCTTGTGCACGGTCCAGCCGTGATAGTCATAGGTCAGCGTGTCTTCATACGAGGCCCGCCAGTCGGCCATATCCGCGCGCGCCATCACGCCGGAATTGCGCTGGCCCGAGACATCCATTACCGAAGCCTCGGCCAGATAGTCGAAGATGCGGTCGGCAACGAACCCTTCGCGCCACGCCCGACGGGCAGCGTCGATCTGATCCGTGCGGTCGTCATGCGCGGCTTCGGCATCGGCTACAAGACGTTCATAGGTTGCGGCCAAAGCCGGGTTGGCGAAGTTACTGTGCGGTTCGGGTGCTTTGCCATCGGGCATCCATGTCTCTGCCGAACTGGTCCATTCGTCTTTGAAAAAATCGGCCAGCCCGTCAATAGTATGGGCCACGCGCGGCAAGACAGGGTGGCCGTCGCGCGCATAGTCGATGGCGGGTTGCACCACGTCCCGCAGGGGCAGTACGCCATGGTCACGCAGCATCAGCATCCAGCCGTCGAAGGCGCCGGGGATGACCGTGGCCAACAGGCCCGAGCCGGGGATCAGGTTCAGCCCCAACCCCGTGTAATGTTCAATCGTGGCCGCGGCGGGGGCGGGACCCTGAGCGCACAATACTTCGGTCTTGCCGGTTTTGGCCGAGTGGAAAATAGCGGGCATGTCGCCTGCGGGGCCATTCAAATGAGGCTCGACCACTTGCAGGGTCAGCGCGGTGGCAACGGCGGCGTCAAACGCATTGCCGCCCTTTTCCAGAATGCCAAAGCCCACAGCCGAGGCGATCCAATGAGTCGAGGTGACGACGCCAAAGGTGCCTCGGATCTCGGGGCGGGTGGTAAATTCAGTCATTCCTAGTCTCCGAAATCAATGTTCGCGCGGGTCCAGCGCATCGCGCAGCCCGTCACCCAGAAGGTTGAACCCCAGCACCACAAGGAAGATTGCGACGCCTGGCCACATGGCCATCCACGGGGCCTGATTGAGGAAGTTTTTCGCCGTGTTCAGCATCGAGCCCCAGCTAGGCGCAGGTGGCTGCTGCCCAAGGCCAAGGAAGGACAATGACGCCTCGGCAATGATGGCGGTGGCGATGGTCAGTGTGGCCTGCACCAGAACCGGCGGAAGCACGTTGGGGAAAATGTAGCGGCTGAGGATTTTCGAGGTCGGCAAGCCGATGGCGCGGGCTGAGGTGACGTAGTCCTCGGCCCGGACCGATAGCACTTGCCCACGGGTCAGGCGTATGAAGACAGGGGTCGCAGAAAGGCCAATGGCGATCATCGCGTTGGTCAGGGACGGCCCCAAAAACGCCGCCAGAGCGATGGCGAGGATCAGGAAGGGCGCGGCCAAAAGGGCCTCAGTGCAGCGAGAGATGATGGCGTCGATCCAGCCGCCAAAATAGCCTGCGACAATGCCAAGTGGAACGCCCAGCAGCACCGCAATCCCAACCGAGACAACACCTGCCAGCAGCGACGCCTGCGCGCCCCAGATCATGCGGGACAGTACGTCTCGGCCAATTTCATCGGTGCCGAATGGATGCGCAGCGGTAGGCGGTTTGCGCACGGCACCCCAGTCGGTGGCTGCCGGGTCGGGCACCGGCAAGATCGGGGCCAAAAGGGCGATCAGCACGAAGAACGTGACCAGAAAACCGCCCAGCATGGCGCTTTTATGTGTGCGGAATTTCTTCCAGACCCGATTTTCCGGGCGGCGCGAGAGGATGGGATCAGCTAGGGCCATTTCACGCATTCCTCAGACGGGGGTTCAGCAGCACATAGGCCACGTCAGCCAGCAGATTCATCACGATGAACCCCACGGCTGTGACCAGCACGATGCCTTGCACCACAGCGTAATCGCGGTTGAACACAGCATCGACGACCATCTTGCCGAAACCGGGGATGGTAAAGATTTGCTCGGTCAGAACCGCGCCTGCAATCAGCTCTCCAAACAGCAGGGCTGTCAGGGTCACAATCGGGGTCAGCGCGTTGCGAAAGGCATGTTTCAGCACCACGCGGCGCTCGTACAGACCCTTGGCGCGCGCGGTGCGGACATAGTCGGATTTCAGCACGCCCAGCATCGCCGATCGGGTATGTCGCATCAGCGTCGCGGCCAGCGCGGTTCCCAACACAAAGGCAGGCATCAGCATGGTGGTGATGGATTTCACCGGGTCCTCGGACAGGGGTACATAGCCAGAGGCTGGCAGCAGGTTCAGTTTCACGGAAACCAGCAGGATCAGCATGATCCCCAACCAGAAATTCGGAATGGAGAGCCCGGACAGTGCCACGATATTGGCAATGTAGTCTGTAATAGTGCCTTTCTTGACCGCCGACAGAATGCCCGCCGGTATCCCGATCACCAGCGCAAACAGGATCGCCATGATGGCAAGCTGGATCGTAACCGGCAGCTTTTCCGCAATCAGCTCGGTCACGGGCTGATTGGTGCGCAGCGAAATGCCCAGATCCCCCTGCAATGCATTCCCGACCCATGTCAGATATTGCACTGGAATGGGGTCGTTCAGACGATATTTCTCGCGCAGGAATTCCAGCACTTCGGGGTCACGTTCCTCGCCTGCCATGGCCAGCACAGGGTCGCCGGGCAACAGCTTTTGCAGGCTGAACACGAAGATCGAGATCAGCAGGATCGTGGGGATCGCAATCAGGATGCGACGCAGAATGAAAGACAGCATAACAGGGGCTTTCGGATAAAATACCCGCCCGGCTGGAGGACCGGGCGGGCCGTGAGTGGCTTATTTCTCCAGTTTCACGCCTTCCAACCGGATCATCCCATCCGGATAGGGGGTAAAGCCCGAGAGGCCATCATCAAGTGCCCAGATCCATGTCTGGTGATACAGGTACACGATGGGCATATCCTGGGCCAGAATGTCCCGTGCAGCGTCATAATCCGCCTTTCGCACATCAAAATCGGTCGAGGCGCGGGCGTTGTTCAGCATCTCGTCCACTTTCGGGTCCGAGTAATGGCTGTCATTGATGCCGCCTCCGGTGGTCATGAACTGGTGGATATTGCCATCCGGGTCCACGCGGCCCGACCACCCGATCTGGCTGGCCTGATAGTCACCGGCACTTTGATCGGCCAGCAGGGTGGCAAATTCCTTGGACGTGATCTCGATTCTGATCCCGGCTTCGGCCGCCATGGCCTGCACGACCTGCATCAGTTGTAGCGGAACGGTGGTGTTGGGAACCTGAACCTCAAGGTCGATCCCGTCGGGGAAGCCCGCCTCGGCCAGCAGGGCCTTTGCTTTTTCCACGTCACGCGCGGGCACCGGGTGATCGGCGTCATACCATGGAGACGTGGGCGGGAAGGGCTGGTTGCCCGGCGCAAACGCACCTTCGAACACAACCTGGTTGATCGCATCGCGGTCCAGCGCATAGCTGAGCGCCTGACGCAGACGTTTGTCATTGCCCCACGGGTTGTCGCCCTTGTCACCATTATTCACATTGATGGTAATGCCCTGATATCCAAGCGAAACAGCGCGTTCAACGTTGATCCCGCCATCACCTTCAGCCTGCGCGAGGTCAGTCGCGGCCAGACGTTCCAGCATGTCGATGTCACCCGATTGCAGGTTGGCCAGACGGACGGTTGTGTCCGGAATGGGCAGGAAGGTGACGCTATCGAAATGGATTTCACCCGCGTTCCAGTAGTCAGGGAACCGCTCGAGCGCGATACGATCCTGAGCGACACGTTCCTTGAACTTGAACGGGCCCGAGCAGACTGGGTTCAGACCAAAATCCGCCCCTGCCGCCTTGGCTGCCGTTGGAGAAACCATCATGCCTGAGCGGTCGGCAAATTGCGCCAGCAGGGTCGCGTCGGGCGCGGCCATATTGAAACGGACGGTATAGTCATCGACCACATCGACACCGGTCACGGACTTCAGCTCGGACTTACGACGCGATTCCTCAAGGTTCTGCGACCGGTCGATATTGTCGGCCACGGCCTGTGCGTTGAACGGCGTGCCGTCATGGAACACCACGCCTTCGCGCAGGGTCATGGTCAGGGCTTTGCCGTCCTCGCTCCATTCCCAGCCGGTGGCCAGTTGCGGGATCAGCTCAAGGTCAGGGGTGATGTCGACCAGCTTATCACACATCGAGGCATAGACGATGCGGCCAACAAATGTGCGCGACTGATCGGGGTCCAACACATCTGCGTCGGATTGCAGAGCGATGCGCAGGTCGGCGGCTTGCGCGCTGAGCGCGGTTGCACCGAGCAGTCCGGCCAACAGACCGGTTTTCAAGACATTCATGGTGTTTCCTCTCTGTTTTCGGCAGAAGCCGGGGGCGTTTGGACAGCCGCGCGATACAGCGCGAACCGCTCTTCTGCTCCGGCGCTGCGGCGTCGGGGCGGGGCCGGTTTTCCGGCCTCTGGTATGGTTTTCCAATGATGGCAGGCGACGTGATGGCCCCTGCCTGCGTCCTCCAGAACTGGGGGTGTCGTCCGGCAATTGTCCTGCGCAAAGGGGCAGCGGGTATGAAACCGGCACCCTACCGGTGGCGCAGACGGACTGGGTGTTTCCCCGTTCAGCGCCATGTGATCACGTTCACGCCCTGGCTCGGGTTCCGGGATCGCGGATAGCAGTGCGTGCGTATAGGGGTGGCGCGGTTCCTCGAACACCTGATCGGCGGGGCCGGTTTCAACTACCTGCCCCAAATACATCACAGCGATGCGGTCGCTCATATGCCGGATAACGGCCAGATCATGAGCGATAATGACCAGCGTTAGATCCAGATCCTCTTTTAGATCGTTCAGCAGATTTACCACCTGCGCCTGTACCGACACATCCAAAGCCGAGACCGGTTCATCCCCGATCAGCAGCCGGGGACCCGAGGCCAGCGCACGGGCAATTCCGATCCGCTGGCGCTGGCCACCCGAGAATTCGTGCGGATAGCGGTTGGCGTGATCTGGAAGTAACCCGACCTGCGCCAACAGCGCGGCAACCTTTTGGCGACGCGCGCCCTCATCAAGCTCGGGCGCGTGCACTTCTAACGGTTCGCCGACCAATTTGCCCACCGTCATTCGGGGGTTCAGGGACGAGAACGGGTCCTGAAACACGAATTGCATCTGTTGGCGCAGCGGGGCCATGTCACGGCGGGGCAGGTCCTGAACCTCTTGCCCGTCAAACAGAACCTGACCCGAGGTTGGCCGATCCAGCCGCATCAACAGCCGCGCAAGCGTTGACTTACCGCAACCGGATTCTCCGACGATGGCAAAGGTTTCGCCCTTATGCACCGACAGAGAAACACCATCGACCGCGCGCACTTTGGTTTTGCGCTCGAACAGGCCGGTGCCGAGTGTGAAATGACGGGTGAGGTTTCGTGCCTCAAGGATTACATCGCGCATCTGACCCCCTTGAGCTGCTCCAGCGGGGCATAGTGGCAAGCCACTGCGTGGTTTTCCCCGACATCAGACAGCACTGGACGATCGGCGCAATCCTCGGTCGCAAAGGGGCAGCGCGTGCGAAAGCGGCAACCCTGCGGCATGTCCGCCAGCGCAGGCACGGTGCCGGGCACAGTGATCAACCTGTCGCGAGATCCGCTCATGCGCGGGACCGAGCTCATGAGGCCAATGGTGTAGGGGTGTTGCGGATCATCGAACACTGCATCTACCGGGCCGCATTCGACGATCTGTCCGCCATACATCACTGCCACATTCGTTGCGATTTCAGCGACAACGCCCAGATCATGGGTAATGAACACCGCGCCCATTCCTGTTTCAGCCTGAAGTTCCCGGATCAGGTCAAGGATCTGGGCCTGAATGGTGACGTCCAGAGCCGTGGTCGGCTCATCCGCGATCAGCAGCGACGGGTTGTTGATCAGCGCCATCGCAATCATCACGCGCTGCCGCATTCCACCTGAAAGCTGGTGGGGGTATTCGTTCAACCGCTGTTCCGGGGCCGGAATGCCAACGCGCCGCAGCATGGTCAGTGCGCTTTCATCGGCCTCTGCACGTGTGCAGTTGCGGTGATGCAGGACCGCTTCGGTGATTTGATCTCCTATCTTGAAGGCGGGGTTAAGCGAGGTCATCGGCTCTTGAAAGATCATCGCCATCCGGTCGCCCCGCGTAGCGGCGTCCAGTTGCTGCGTCCGCAGGTCGTATCTGCGGCCTTCGAATTCTAGTTCACCCGAAGGGATTTCGATCACATCGAGCTGCAACAACCCCATCAGCGCCATGGCGGTCACCGATTTCCCGCAGCCGGATTCGCCCACGATACACAGTGTATCGCCTGCTGAGACGGTCAGGTTCAATCCGTCTACGGCGGTGGCGGTTTGGCCACGAAAAGACAGGCTGAAGTCCGAAAGCTTCAGGATGGCATCTCTTTTTTCAGGCTCAATATTGGGTTTTGAGCTGGGCACGAGTGGAACCTTTATAGCAACCTATGCGCAATTGGTTGCATTGCGGCAAAATGTTTGTCAACGGATGATTGAGGTTTTTTGATCGTGCAGAGGTTGTTTTGAGGAAACTGCCCGATTTGTAGACATCGCTTTTCGGCGCGGTCTTGAACACCTTTATACAGCAACTGAGTTGGTGATTTTGGCTACTGCTTTGAACATACGGCCGAAATGTTCTTTCTCTGCGACGTGCCAGTGCACATGCCTAGGAAGCAAGCGGATGAGCGTCGAGCTGAGGGTCGAATGGATTCCAAATTCCTCGCCAAAACCCGATTGAAACATTTCAAAATAGCTTGAAACGTTTTAAATGGTGATTCTCGCAAGGTGGAAAAATGAAAAAGCCGACGATTGTTGACATAGCGAAACGTGCTTCGGTTTCGGTCGGGACCGCATCGAACGTGATGAACCGGCGTCCTGTGGTTTCGAAAGCGCTTGTCGAAAGGGTCGAAGCCGCAGCAGCCGAGCTTGGCTACAACCGCAATACGTTGGCCGCCAGCCTGCGCAGCAGCAGAACCGGGGTTATCGCATTGGTTGTGCCCAATATCGAAAACGCATTTTTCTCGGAAGTATTGCAAGAAATCGAGAACCTTGCGCTGGATAGCGAGAAAAGCGTCATGTTTATGACGACAGGCGAGGACGAGGCGCGAACGCGCCGACACTTGCAAGCAATAATTTCCCGGCGTGTGGATGGGCTGATCATTGTGCCTGCCTTCGACTACCAGCCCGCTTTGGCGGAACTTGAGCGATACGGTATTCCGATCGTTGTTGCCGATAGGATTTCACAAAAAAACCCATTTCCCTCAGTCTCTGTCGATCACAAGGCAGCCGGCGAAATGGCAGGCCGGCATCTATTGGAGATTGGCGCACGCGATGTCGTGTATTTCGGGCACAGCCGTCCCGATTACTGGATTCTGAAACAGCGAAAAGATGGGTTTAGTGCCGCTCTGGCCAACCAGCCTGAGCAGGTATCGGTCAGGTCGTTCAGCCTGTCTTTGGACGTTTTTGTAGGCAAAGAACAGGCGCTGACAGCATTGAAGGCCCTGGATAAGCCACCGCAGGCGATTTTTGCGGCCTCGAACCTTGCGTCGAAAAGTGTATTGCCTGCGCTTCAGGCCAAAGGGTGGTCCATTCCGGGTGATACACGCTTTTTGGCGATGGATGACTTCGAGGCGCTGACCATGATGCAGCCGGGCATCTCTGTGATCAGCCAGCCTTCGGCCCAGATCGCCAGTCAGGCCTGGCAGAAGCTGATGCATTTGATTGATGGGGAAGAGGCGGGCGAAAACGCTCTGTTGCAGCCAGAGTTGATTGTTCGTGGTTCAACACCCGTCATAGCCGCAAGTGCGTGACAATGGCCGCGGGGGTAAAGACATGACCCAATCAGGCTCGACCCTGGCCGAGAACATCTTTGCCGACGGGATGCCTCGGAAACGCTTCGGCTTTGTGGATTGCGCTGCAGCCGAAGCACAAGCGGCGGTGCTGTTGGGACCATTGGGATTTACGGGCGATCCGCGCACACCGATGGCGCGGTTGAGCACCGGTGACAGGCAACGAGTTGAGATCGCACGCGCCCTTCATTGTAACCCGCGTGTGCTGATATTTGACGAAGCCACCACTTCGCTGTCGCGCAGCGAACGCGAACGCCTGTTCAACGTGGCTAAGTCGATCCGCAACGGCCGAAAAGACAGGGCGAAGACCATGGCAATTCAATGCCGTCGGGCAAAAAAAACTGGTACGATGTTTACTTGAAGGAAAATGAAGATGGATAAACGGCGGGTGGGTCGGACTGACCTCGTAGTTGATGTTTTGGGCCTCGGTGGCGCTCCACTGGGTGGAAATTTTGTGGACCTTGGCTATGGTCAGGCTGCCGAATTGATCCAGGCCGCGAAGGATGCAGGGATCGGGTTTTTTGACACAGCGCCGTGGTATGGTTTTGGTCGGTCCGAGCGAGTCATGGGGGATTTGCTGCGCGGCACTGACTACATCCTGTCTAACAAGGTCGGGCGTCTTCTGGTTCCCGGAAGCGTCGAAAATCCGATGAATTTTGGAATGATCGACCCGCTGCCGTTCCACGTCATCTATGATTACAGCTACGATGGGGTCATGCGCAGTTTCGAAGACAGTCTCCAACGTCTCGGACTGGACCGCATAGATATTCTTTTGGCTCATGATATCGGAGTATTCACCCACGGCGATGAGAACACGCGCCATTTCAAAGATTTGGCTGAGGGTGGGTACCGTGCAATGGACGAGCTGCGTCGCGCGGGCAAGGTTAAGGCAATCGGACTAGGTGTGAACGAAAATCAAGTCTGCATGGATGCACTGGGCATCGGCAACTGGGATGTTTTCCTATTGGCCGGTCGTTACACTTTGCTGGAACAGACGCCATTATCGACGTTGTTCCCCGCCTGCGCCGAGGCCGGGACATCAATAATCTGCGGTGGCCCGTTCAACTCGGGCATTCTTGTCGGAAGAGAGATGTGGAACTACGCCAAAGCGCCCGAGGATGTGGTCGCCAAAGCAAGAGCTTTGCAAGAGGTTGCTGATGAATTCGCGGTGCCTCTGGCTGCTGCAGCCCTGCAATTTCCCCTTGGTCACGACATAGTCACGTCAGTGATCCCAGGGCCGCGGGACAAGTCAGAACTGGAACAGATCATTGAATGGTTCAACGCGGACATTCCAAACGATTTCTGGCTTACGCTGAAATCGAAAGGTCTGCTGGATGATCAAGCGCCGGTTTCACAGTCTTAACCACTCTTTGACGACGCCGCGAATGTTGCCACCACGGCTGCACCCATAGTCAAAGCGCATGGATGTCAAAGGGTTCTGAAAAGCCTTTGATTGTGGTGTTGCCGTAGGTTTCCAGCACGGGTGTCCCGTTCAAAAGATCGCAGGTTTCCTGATCAACCAATATCCGACTGCCAGTCTTCTGGGTCTCCGATTCAAGGCGCGCGGCGAGGTTTACGGTTGACCCGATACATGTGTAAGTCGCGCGATTGTCTGTTCCGGCATAGCCAGCGACAACTTCGCCGGTCGCAATCCCTACACCGATTTTCAGGTCGCTTTTCCCTTCGGCCTGCCGTTCGAGATTGAGAACCTCGATCATACTGTGCATTTCCTGCCCAGCGGTCACCGCACTTTGGGCCGAGTTCGGCAACGGTTGCGGCACCCCGAATAAGGCCATCAAACCGTCGCCCAACATCAGGCTGACAATCCCACCATTGCTGGACACGGCTTCGAACATCAAAGTGTAGAAGGTGTTGAGCAGATCAATCGTTTCTTCAGGGGCCAGATCTTCCGACAATTTCGTAAAGCTGCGAATATCGCAGAACAACACAGATGCATTCGCGCGTTTTCCGCCGATGGCAAAACCGGATTCCTGCAAATCCTGCGCTACTTCGGTTGTGGCAAACCGTTCAAGCAGGCGTTTTTGTTCGTCGCGCAGCCTTTTCTTTTCAAGCCCGCTGGACACCCGCGCCCCAAGCAGGGTCTTGTTGACCGGTTTGGGCAGGTAATCTTCCGCGCCCAGTTCGATACAGCGCACGACATTGTCCAAACCTTCGACCGATGACGTCACAATCACGGGCAGATCGCGTAGTTCGGTATTTGACTTGATCGCCTCTAGAACCTGAAACCCATCCATTTCAGGCATTTCGATGTCCAATAGCACCAGGTCAAAGGATTGACGGGACAGCATCTCCATGGCGACCCGGCCGTTTTCCGCAACTGTGGCGTGATGTCCCAAAAGCTCGACATTGCGGGACAACAAAAGCCGATTGACCTTGTTGTCGTCGACGATCAGCAACTGGCCGGGGGTTTCAGTCATCAATCAGGCTCCGAAGGGCTGTGCCCGCTTTTGTCAGAGCGGCCTCCAACTGTGTCGCATCGGACAGATCATCGGCTGCGGGAAGCGCCCCGAGTTCCATCTTCTTTGCCAGCTCTGCCAGTGCCGTTGCGCCAAATGTATGCGCATTGGACTTGATCGAATGGGCCGCGCGGCGATAGCCGTCTGCGTCTGATGCAGCAAGGGCGTCTTTCAGGTCGCCGATCATTCCGGGGGCTTCCTCAAGGAACGTATTTACAAGTTCGGCCGCAAAATCCTCTCCTGTGGCGTCTTTCAGCTCTGTGAATATCTGGTGGTCTAGTATCGGTTTGTCTGACATGGATCACCTTTTCGAGCTGGGAACATTTAGCAGTGCTTCGACCAGAACCGGGACGCGGATGGGTTTGGTGATGTAGTCGTCCATTCCGGCGTCCAAACACATCTCGCGGTCGCCCTGCATGGCGTTTGCGGTCATGGCGATGATGCGCGGGCGGTTTTTGTCGGGAAAGCCCTGAATGATACGGCGCGAGGCTTCCAGCCCGTCCATCTCGGGCATTTGGACATCCATGAGAACCACGTCGTAGGTCTGCCTGATCACACTGTCGACCGCCTCGACCCCGTTGCTGGCCAAATCAGCGCGATACCCCATCTGTTCAAGCAGGCGGAGCGCCAGCTTCTGGTTTACCAGATTGTCCTCGGCCAACAGGATGCGAAGCGGATGTCGTTTTGCCATATCCGGGTCGGATTGCGGTTTGTTCGAGGATTTCGTTGGTATCTTGCGTGTCTGTTCTGTTGCAAACAGCGTGACCAACGTGTCGAACAGATGGGATTGACGCAATGGTTTGGACAGGTTTGCGGTAAACAGTCCGTCTTCGATATCCATGTCGCGCGGGCCAAGAGAGCTGAACAGGGTCAAAGGCAGATCGGGTTGTGACTTGCGTATCTTTTGGGCCAGTTCTTCGCCGTCCATCTCCGGCATATGCATGTCCAAGATTGCCAGATCAAACTGATCCTCGGTTGCCAACAGTTTCAGGGCCTCTGACGGGCTGCTGGACACTGTCGTGCGGGCACCCCATTTTTCGGTCTGCAACAACAGAATTTTGCGGTTGGTGGCATTGTCATCCACCATCAGAATGCGCTTACCTTCAAGTTCGGGCTGGATACCGACCAGATTGCGCTCTGATGATTTCACCGGCTTTGCAGGCTTGACCCGGATCGTGAAGACGAAGGTCGACCCATGCCCTTCGCCTTTGCTTTCCGCTTGCATGGTGCCGCCCATAAGCTCGGCCAGTCGTTTGGAGATTGCAAGACCAAGACCCGTACCGCCGTATTTCCGGGTCGTCGAACTGTCGGCCTGACTAAAAGACTGAAACAGGCGGCTCATACCTTTTTCAGACAGTCCTATGCCCGTGTCCCTTACCCTGAACGTGAGCTCGATATCGTCCTGCGTAATGGCAGAGCGTTCAACGGACAAAACGACCTCGCCACGTTCCGTAAACTTCACGGCGTTGGACAATAGGTTCAACAATATTTGCCTGAGACGGGTCAGGTCCGTGCTGATCGCTGGTGGTAACTGATCGTCGAATTCATACGCCAGATCCAGCTGCTTTTCGGCTGCTTTGCCACTGATCAAGTCAAGTGCACTTTCGATACATTCCCGAAGGTCGAATGGATGGGCTTCGATATCCATCTGTCCCGCTTCGATTTTCGAGAAATCGAGGATTTCGTTGATGATCCCTAGCAACGCGTCACCGCTGTCGCGGATCGTATTGGCATAATCCCATTGCTCGGTATCCAATTCGGTGTCCATCAACAGCCCGCTCATGCCGATGACCGCGTTCATCGGTGTTCGAATTTCGTGGGACATCGTTGCCAGGAAAGCGCTTTTGGCTTCATTTGCCTCTTCTGCAGCCTTCCGGGATTCTTCGGCCTCACGGAACAGGCGCACATTTTCAAGCGCGATGATCGCCTGATCGGCGAAGGATTCAGCGATGGCAACTTCGTCGTCCCGAAAGGCGCGGGACGATTTGCGAATAAAGACCAGATTGCCGAAACAATCCTTGCCGCGCATCAGCGGCACCATGAAAAAGGCTTTGAACCCCTGTTGCTGCACAATCTTAGTGTCACGAGGGGACAATTCACCAAATCGGGATTCGTCAAAAAGAAGAGTTTCGCCGCTTTGGATGGCACGCGAGGGCAGGCTATCCTCGGGGTCAATTGGGAGACGCTCGGTCCAAGTGATTTCTTCAAGACCTTTGGGGGTTGCGGCTGCGACTTGCCAGTAGTGAGTTTTGTCCGCCTGCATGGCGATCGACAAGTCGCAATCTATCAAAGAGGTCGCCAGCGTTACGATTTTCTCGAAAACCGGTTTGGTGTCGGTGGGCGATTCAGAAATAACCCGCAGCACGTCCGCGCTGGCGGTTTGACGTGCAAGGGCGGTCTGCGTATCGTTGAAAAGTTGCGAATTCTGAATTGCGATAATCGCCTGTGACGCGAAAGTTTCCATTTGTTTGATTTGCTTTTGGTCAAAGGCGGCGGGCTTGCGACTTCCCATGCTGATAACACCTATCGTGACGCCATCACGTATCAGAGGGACAGACAGAACGGATCGGTACCCTTCAAGATGCGAGATGAGAACCGGGTCGTAATTTGCGTCGGCCTGAGTGTCTTCCACATAGTCGGCGCGCCCATGCAACAGGGCGCGCGCAGTGGCTGATTTTGAGCCAGGCTCGAACGGGTGCGCTTTCAGGAATTCAGCGAAAGAGGCTGAAACATTGTGCCCGGCGAAGTAGTGGAATTTACCGTCTTCGGGCTTTTTCAGCGCCACGAATGCATCCTGAAGGCGGCAGATGCGGGAGGAAACTGCCAACAACGATTGCAGAACCGGTTCCAGATCGTCGGGGGACCGGGAAATAACCTCCAGCACTTCACTGGAGGCTTTTTGATATTCCAGCGACTCTTCAACCTCGGCAGTGCGGGCCTGCACCTCTTCGAAAAGCCGGGTGTTGTTGATAGCGATCAGAGCCTGTGCGGCGAAGGTTTCCAACAGGTTTATCTGCTTTTCGTTGAAGGCCCCGACCTGCCTGTGCGCCATGACGATAACGCCAAGTGTCAGCCCATCCTTGACCAACGGAACCCCCAACGTGGTCAGATAATCGCCGATCTGCGCCGCCTCTTTCCAAGTGTATGATGGATCATTGCGCGTATCTTCGATGTAAACCGTCTTGCCATGCAATGCTGTGCGCCCGATGCACGAGCCTTCTTCGGGCGCGATGGGGTTTTCCGAAAGAAACGCAAGAAAGGCGTCACTGACGTTTCGGGACATGACCACGCGGTACAGCCCGTCCTCTGGGTCCCGCATGGCAAAATACGCGTATTCCGGGTCGCAAATCCGCGATGACACCTCCAAAATCGCGTCTAGAACCGGCGGCAAATCGTTGGGCGAGCGTGAAATGACATCCAGAACTTCGGAGGTTGCGGTCTGGTATTCCAGCGATAGCTCGACTTCGGCGGTGCGTTCTTTGACTTCGCGGAACAGGTTGGCATTGGTGATGGCAATCGTGGCCTGATCGGCGAAGGTTTCCAGCAGCTTGATCTGTTTTTCGGAAAATCCGTCCACCTCGCGCGAACCCACTGAAATCACACCCACAACTGCGCCGCTTTTTACCAATGGGACGCCCAGTACCGAACGATATTCACCAACGCCGCTTTCCTCCATCCAAGTGTAGGTTGGATCGGCCTGAACATCTTCGATGTAGATTGTGCGTTTCGACAGGATGGCACGCCCGGTGACACCACTGTCATTTGGGGAAATAGGGTGAGCCGATACATAGTCCGCGAAAGTGGTATCCTTGGTCCGTATCGCGTGAACATGAAAAAGCAGATCGTCGGGGTTCAGCATCGCCACATAGGCGTCTTGCAATTCGCAGATACGCGATGCTTCTTCCAGAATGGCGTCCAAGACCGGGGACAATTCGTTTGGCGAGGCCGAGATGACCCGAAGCACTTCCGAAGTCGAAGTCTGGTATTCCAACGCCTGCGTGACCTCTGCCGTTCGATCTTGCACCTCGCGGAACTGGCGTACATTTTCCATCGCAATGACGGCTTGCGCCGCAAAGGTCTGAACCAATGCGACGTCGTCGTCTGAAAAAGGTGCAACTTCGCGCCGATAGAGGACAATCACCCCTAGCCCGACCCCGTTCTTCATCAGCGGGACCGCTAGTACCGAACGGGCGCCCTCGATTTCGACCATCTGTACCCGACGAGGGTCGCGATCCCGAAAGTAAAGCGGGTCCGAGGCGATATCGTCCTGCCGGATTACCTTGCCGTCGATCATTGGACGGATCGCAATCAGTTCGGTTCGTGTCAGAGGTTCAACAAAGTGTTTAAGGGCGTTGTCAAAATCCTCGGTCGCGCCGATGTTGGCCGGGATTGTCGCAAGCTGTTGGTCCTGATCGGCCACGCATAGAAAGGCGAGCGGTGCTTTGCACAAGCGGCTGGAATTTTCGAGGATGCTGCGGAAAACAGGGTAGTCGTCGTCGCGGCTGCGGCTGATAACTTCCAAGATTTCGCGGGATGCTCCCTCTCGCTCCAGCCGTTCCTGCACTTCACAAAACTGGCGGGTGTTTTCGATGGCGATCACCGCATGTTTGGCGAATTCTTCGATGAAGTGCACATCCGAGTCAGAAAACGGGCGCACTTCACGGCGACTGACCGCAATTGCTCCGATCGCCTGTTCCCCCTGCATCAGTGGAACCGCAACGCGCGACCTGATCCCTTCAACGTCGACCATCTCGACGGCGGTCGGATTGCCCGAGCGGTAGTAGTCGGTATCGGCAATATCGTCGATGCATACGACTTTGCCGGATCGAATTGCGGTTGCAGCTGTAACAGAGCCGTCAAGCGGCCATTCCTGCCCAAGTTCAACCTCGGTTTGTTCATGACCCCATGCCGCCGCCAGACGCGCATGTGTTCGGCCTGAATTCACAAGAACAAGCGCCGCCTGATCGGCACCGCACACCTCGGTGGCTTGCTGCAAGACCGTTTCAAAAACGCGCGCATCGTCATCCCGGCTCTTGCTGATGACACTTAACACTTTCTGTGTCGCAGTTTGCCGTTCAAGCTGTGTGTGCAGTTCGGTCAGTTGGCGTGTGTTGTCGATAGCGATGACGGCTTGGGCCGCGAAACCCTCAACCAACGAGATCTCGTCCGGGGTAAAGGGGCGCACTTCGCGTCGGTAAATACCGATGACGCCTACGGGCGCGCCATCGGCTGACATCAGCGGCACCGTCAGAAACGATCGGACACCTTCTTCATCCACAAGCTGGCGCCGCCAGGGATCGCCATTGATGTAGTGGTCGGTCAGCCGCAGATCGACATTGTGAATAACCCGCGCTTCGCGGACGGATTGCGCGATT
This sequence comes from Ruegeria lacuscaerulensis, assembly GCF_013034685.1. Lineage (GTDB taxonomy): Bacteria > Pseudomonadota > Alphaproteobacteria > Rhodobacterales > Rhodobacteraceae > Ruegeria > Ruegeria lacuscaerulensis_B. The sequence continues at coordinate 20,159 of NZ_WQGO01000017.1, forward strand.
TGCAGATTGGAATCCAAAGACCAGCGATCAACACCGACCTGATAGGTTGCCAACTGATCCCCGAAATGAGCGGCGTATTCCAGGTAGGTTCCCGCCTTGTTCAGAAGGCTCAATGTCGCCACGTCCGTTTCACATAGTCGGGCCGTGTTTTCGAGGATGGTCTGGAAAACGGGTGCCTCGTCATCCCTGGACTGGCTTATGACCTCAAGAACTTCGCGCGCGGCCCCCTCGCGTGCCAAACGGGTCTGCAACTCGCGAAATTGGCGGACGTTTTCGATTGCGACTACCGCCTGCGTCGCAAAGGTTTCGATCAGTTCGACCTGATCGTCGGAATAGGCGCGCACCTCATCGCGGGCCAGCATCAGGCATCCGATCGCGGCACCATCCAGTTTGAGCGGAACAAGCAATATGCTGCGGCACCCATGGGTGTCGACAACAAGCTTGAAACGTGCGTCACCCGCTTTGTGAAAATCGGTGTCGCCCATGTCCAGAACATGTTGTGTTTGACCGCTGAGGATGGTGTCGGCGACAAGAGAATTGCCAGGCTCCATCGTGTATTTTCCGTCCAGCCAGAGCTGCTGGATGTCCGGGTGCAGATTGACGCTGGCAACCAGTCGTTGGAGGGCGTCTTCTTTGCGCCCCAGAACCAGACCGGCGAAAACAGCGTCGCACAGATCTTTAGCCAAAGTCACGATCAGATCGCAGACGGGCTGCACATCATCCTTAGCTTCCGAGATCGCCCGCATAACCTGCGAGGTCGCCTCGAACCGTGCTTGCTGGTCATCTACGCCGAGCATCGCATTTTGCCCAGGCCGTGATGCTGAATTCTCGGCTGTCCCTGATGTCCTTTTCTTACCCACCTGTGCTTAAGCTCCCAGGCAAACCAATGAAGTACACTAAGCCGGATTTTAGAGAGCGTAGGCTAGAAGTCACTGAGTTTCTTTGCCCATTGCGCCAATGGCAACTTTGCACCTGAGTTGATTGGGCCCAGACGCCTGTTTGGAAAGGAATGAAACCTCTGGTCCAGCTTGGCCGCTGGTCAGGTTTGCAGCGGATACGCTTGTTGGTGTTATGGCCTCTAAGCTCTCATTCGTTTTGGCAAAGCTTCCTGCCCCTGCGCAGCAGAGTCCAACCACCAAGCGTTATGGCGAGAAAGGTACTTTGAACAAGCCTCGCGACTAGCTTAGGACATGTTCAATACCATTTAGCTGAGCGTTCCCGTCCGACGGATCAGGTCGATCTGCGGTTTGCCGGGTCTGGCCACCTCGGCTGCGGTCGGCACCGCCGGTCAACAGGCCCTACTTGATCAGGATCGCATGCAGGCCCGAGTTCAGGTCACCTGTCTTGACCTCATGGCCTGTGGCGGTCAGCGCCTCTACGAATTCAGCCGCTTCGGTTTCCTGCTCCATATCCATGCCGGAGCCGTTGCGATGCACGAAGTGGCTAGTCTAGATCGCGTCCTGCGGGTCCATGTCCCAGTCAAGGATCGCGATGATTGTGTTAGCCACACAGTTGATGACGCGGCTGCCACCGGGTAAGCCGATCAGTAGGTAAAGCTTGCCATCTTTCATCACGATGGTCGACTGGAACAACGAGGACCAGTCTTTTTTGCCGTACAGGTTATCGGTCACTTCCATCAGGCGCAGAATGCCCGGCGTTTTTTTGGCGCGCGTCAAAGGTGATCAGCGTCTCTGGTTCGGCGTCCCAATACAGCACGTACGCACCGCCACCAATGCCGGACAATTGCGGCTGGACCAGGTTTAGCATCAGCTGAACGGCGGTCATCGCGTCTGAAGGCGGTGCCGCCTGCGGCAAGAACAGCACCGGTTCTTAGAAACGTCTGCATCATCAGGTGCTCTCCCGGGAGATGATTGACGGTTGATCTCTTGTGCTGCGATTGGGGCGTTTCTGTTTGATCTAGACAGCCGCAGAGGCCGAGCGCACGACGTAGACTGAGACTTCTGAGTGTCTGACGACGCGTGCTGCGTTTGG
>NZ_WQGO01000018.1 GCF_013034685.1 Ruegeria lacuscaerulensis
GAGAATTGAATCAGCAGCTTGCCTCTCAATCAAGGAAGAGTTTTTCAACGACATCAGCCCAATTTGGCAGATCGCAAACTACACAAATGGTTGAACAAATTACAAGATACAGCGACTGATCTGCAGCCCCGGATCTCACTTCGTTCACAAAAGAAAATATGACTTGGGTTGCCCTCAGATGCCGAATACTCACCGCTTTTCTGGTCTAACTACGACGGTTGGGTCAGGTTCGTGTGACGTTCAACAGGAAGGCAATTGCGGAGAAAGGAGCAGCCATATATTTTTTGTAAATTGCTATTAAACATATACAAAATTTTGTCATCTAAAATGCATACCACCCAATATACCTCACTTAACATTGGAGCCAGCGCTTCAATGCCTCAGGTTCGAGCATGACGGAACGACTGGTAAAACACATGAATAGCAGACACTCATACAAAGTGCAGCGAACGTCTTCTTCGAAGCCCATAGTGCCTGATACTGCATGGTGCACGAACGTCGGCTTTGTTTCCAGCCACGACTAAGAAACCAATCAACATTGTACCGTGTTGTCCGAGAGGTTGGCACCACAGGCTCACTGGTGGCGGTGTTTCTTGCACACTACGCTTCACCATGAATTTAATGAACATGGCACGTGATGACAAGTTCCCCGCTTTGTCGCTCCCGTTTTCAAGCGTAAACAAACGGCACTCATAGATATTTGGTTGGCCTTAACTGCCCGGGCCAAGAGAACAGGTCAGGTTGCCACCATACCACCCGGCAAACACGCCGCGCGAACGTTGGCCTTTGAGTTTTCTTTTCAAAAGCAATCCAGCTTGGGTGTTGGGATAGTTGCGAAGATAGGCCTCCGCCCAAGCAAGGTTGTGGTACCTATCGCTTCGCGTAGTCCAGAAAAATGTATCTTGGGGACCGCTTAAGCCAACTGGGTTATTCGGCGCAGCTGATGACTGAACAAGCCATACCAATGCTCTATGGATATCTGTCTGACGGCTCTTGTGTCGAAAGCCTTTTCCACCGCCACGCCGTGATGCATCCATCGCAAGCACGAGGTACCCGTATGTGATAAACGTGTAGTGTAGTTGCCGCTTGGCCGGACGTTTGTTGCGAGCTTGGTCAAATGTACCGGCCAAAGGGGCATTCGGGCGCATTTGCCGCGCTAGATATGCTAGATCTCTTTCACCTTTTTTGAACGCTTTTCGATTACCTGTTTCTGCACCCCATGCCAAAAGCCCAGCCGCACGGGCGGCATGGCCTTCTTTGCCGTACATCTGCTCGAAACCGCCTACTGAGCCTGCCCTTGCTGCAAGTCGATCCCCCCAGTCTGCAATTGCGACAACTCTTGGGTCATTTTTTCCCAGAATTGCGCTTAGTGAGCTGTAAACCATCGACAAGTTGAGCAGGATGTTCGCTTGCCACCAGGCTGCGTCTATCTTCACGCCATCGAACAAGCCTTGTTTTTCGAATGATCTGGCCTGAGCGGCGGCTGCAAGTTGATCGGCGATTTGGCTGGCGTCCGCCTTTGATCCGGTACGAAGTAGATGGGAATTTGCTGCGCCGAGCTCATTCATGAAAACAGCGGGAGGTCGGTCTTTGCCGGATGCTGTTTTGAAGGGTTGAGTGATTGGTGCGGTTGTGAATTTGGAAGGCTTACGTTCCGGGCACCAGGCATTTCGGTAGGAACTATTCGCAGAGAAGAATTCCAGTCTTTTTTGGGCGTTTGCGAAATCGGCCGCCACGGGTTTTGCCCCTAAAATCCCAACACAATATATTAAAATTAAAACGAAAAATGACCGCATATCACCAATATCCCACTAGAATACTTATCACTGATGCTAGTGAGGTGTTCGGGAATCAGTCAAGCACCACTCTTGAATTACGAACCTTCCGCAAAACTGTAACTGGTACATTTCGGAATTAGGGTTTGGGAACCTCAACTATGAACGAACGCTTCCATATTGTTGTGTCGTTCCAAAGAGGGCTGGATTTGGGAACATTAGGGCCTTGAAAATTTCCGAAATCCTGATTGCCGCTGCTGTTGTCGGGACTACCCCGCTTCCAATTGGAGAAATTCATCGGCTCATTATTTGCCCATCCCCAGCCACCATCAGGCTCCGCGCCTTCGGGGTCCTGCACCAAGCCAATTAATGGTCCCAGAGCGAGGTTTCCCTCAAACGCCCAGTGCCCATCATCTTCCAGCGTCAGTTGATACACAAAGTCGTTTTCTTCTCGGTCAGTGATGGTAACGAGGTGTCCACCCAAGGCTTCTGAAACCTTTTCAAGAATCTCAAATTCTGCGCCCCACGTTCTAATTACGTAGTAAGTCGAATCCTTGTATTTGCCGACGGTTACTAAATCAAAAAATTCGAGCAATTCTTCGGGAGATGGATCTAAGGTCAGAAAGTCCTCGAGGTATTCAGGGTCAAAACTTTTGGCTTCGTCGGATTTGTTTGACAGAAGGACAAAGGCTGAGAAGCCAATAGATATTAATACAACTGCGAACAAGAGGGGCAAAAAGTACTGCCCACGAACCCAAGCCTGAAGTCGTCGCGCGGCTTTCTCGTAGGTTGGCAGGGTGGCCTCACCTACTTTGTACACCTTCAATGGTTGATCAAGGTTTTTGACAAAATGCTCGCCGATTTTTGTGAAGCGGTAATCCAAGCTTCCTTTGACTTGCTCAATAACGTTTTCGGCTAAACAGATTCCACCGGGTTCCGAAATCATCTCAAGCCTGGATGCTACATTCACTCCGTGACCCAACAAATCACCATTGGGTTGCTGAACGACCTCACCAATATTGATACCGATCCGGTACCTCATGCGGTCGCTTGTTCTAAGCTGAGCATTGTTAGCATTGTGTTGTTCTTGAATGGAAATAGCGGCTTCCACCGCGCCGGTGGGATTGTCAAAACACGCCAGCACGCTATCGCCTGCCGTGTTTGCGATCCTGCCTCCGTAAGACTTGATAATCGGATCCATAATCGAACGAAGCTCTGCGAGACGATATAGGGTAGCCTCTTCATCCTCAGAAACGAGCTTCGTAAACCCAGCAACATCTGCCGCCAATATCGTCAATAGTCGCTTTGAGTTTTTGTACACATCAAACTCGCAAAAATACTTACATGATGTTCGAAGTAGGACATTTCAAAGTATGCTGGCAGATTTTGGATGCTGTATCAACAAGTGGTGATGGCGCTGCCCGCTTAGCTTATTTTCAAGCGAAATGATTTCATTTGTCAGAGAATGTAGCCAAGCCTACTGGAAAACGTCTCTAAAACTCAGAGAATGCTATTTCTTGACTAATACAACACCATCCAAAGTTATTGTTTGTTGATTGTCCGGAACAATAGCAGACTTTGGTAGCCATACCGCGAACGTCAGCTTTGTCCGCGCAGCAGACATTCACTGAATTCTGCCGAACGTCTGCACCGAGCCCGAAGCAGACTCCAGATCACGACACCAAACCAACACACGTTCAATAATTTGTCCGCGAGCCGAGATGGTCTGCAAGCTGATCAAAAACCAACCTGATCCTTCGCGCTGTTTGTAACTCAGAGTGTGTGGCCAACCAGAGAGGAAATTTGAATGGCTCGCGTTCCGGCAGAACACGCTCCACACCGGGTGTAAGGGCCGCCACATCGTCTGACATAACACTAATGCCGAAGCCTTGGCGCACAAGCTCCCATGACACTATCCCGTTCTGCGATCCAATGCGGAAATTCTTGCGGGTTATTTCGATGCCAGCCGGATTGAGAAATCCAATCATCGTGTCAACATCGCCAAAGCTGACGAAATCCAACTTAGCAAGTTCGCCGTCATTTTGTGGCCGCCCAACTTGTTCGAGGTATGAAGGGGCAGCGTAAAAATGTGCTGTCGCTTCTGCCACGAGCTTTGCAATCAAGTCCGATTGTGTTGGGCGCACATGCCGAATTGCAATATCTGCCTCGCGCTGCTGTATGTCGCGTATGTCATTTGCTGCGACAACGTCGATCTCAATCCGTGGTGCCGCGAGCCTGATCTGCTTAAGAATAGGCGGAAGCTGATCGGCTGACATCACGTCGGACGCGGTGATCCTGACTTGCCCTTCGATGGCTTTTGACTGGCTTGCCGCAGTCAGAGAATTTCTGTTCGCGACATTTGCCATTTCACTGACATGTACCAAAAGCTCAGCACCGGCTGTTGTCAGATCAAGCGACTTGCCAACCCTTTCAAACAATGTGACGCCAAGCGCCAGTTCTAGTGCGGCGACGTGCCGACCGACGGTTGGCTGGGTCTGCCCAAGCACGCGCGCCGCGGCGGTAAACGAGCCTTCTTCTGCCCTTGCAAGAAAGGACCGAGCCTGGTTCCAATCGAAATTGATAACCTTCCAATTCATGCATTAATGCATAACAGTTCTGCAATAACCGGCAATTTAATAAATCGGCGTTTTAAAATATTGGCTGCGGTGACACCAAAAGAAAAGAGAAACGATATGGCTGCATTGTCCAAAGATGCCGCATTTTGGAGCAAGATTTCGCGCAAATATGCGGCTGATCCTATCCGAAATATGGAAGGGTATCTGAACACGCTCGCACGCACAAAGTCCTACCTGAATGCCGAAGACAGCGTGCTAGAAATCGGCTGTGGAACGGGGTCGACCGCGTTGCTACTGGCACCGCATGTGGCTCAAATAACTGCCTCCGATCTCGCACCGGGGATGATCGAAATCGCCAACGAGAAACTCGCTGAAGAAAAACTGGAGAATGTCACATTCAAAGTGGCCGAGGTTCTGCAGCACGATCTTGACAACGGCTCTTTCGACGCTGTCCTCGCACATAATCTACTGCACCTTGTTCCCGATCTGGGCCATGCACTCGAACACATTGCGACCCTTACAAAAACCGGTGGGGTATTCATTTCCAAAACCGTCTGCGCTCCGGAGAGTGGAGGGTTCAAATATGTTATGATCAGCCGAATAGCGATCCCGATTATGCAGTTGCTCGGGAAAGCTCCGTTTGTAAATTTTGTATCCGCAGCTGAACTCCAGCTCGCCATTGAACTTGCGGGCTTCGATATCGTCGAGACAGCGGATCAAGCCGGGTTATTGCCGAGCCGGTACATTGTCGCGAGAAAGCTGTAAAAAAAGCATTCGCGCCAAAATTACTGTGCATGCAAGGGACAGCTCGGGCCATCAAATGAGAATAATGATGAAAGATGGGATTTCATTTGCACGCCTTTCGGAAATCGATCCGAATGACATTGCGGTTCATATGTCCGACCCCCGGGTAGCAGAGCATATGCCACTTTTGACGTTCAAATGGAATGTTGACGTCGCAAGAGAGTTTATCGCCAAGAAGGAAGGCTACTGGGCACGGGACGGCCTTGGACATTGGGCGTCTTTGTCAGGCGGTCGGTTTGTTGGTTGGGGGGGCTTTCAAAAAGAAGGTGACGAATGGGATTTTGGGTTGGTTTTGCGGCCCGATGCCTTTGGACTTGGGAAACGGATTTCCAAGATGGCAATCGACTTTGCGATCGCTGACAAACGTATCCCCTTTGTCACGTTTCTGTTGCCACCAAGTCGAAAAAATCTGGGTGCGCTCCGGAAACTCGGCGCCAAAGACATCGGCGAGATCGAATACGAAGATGCTCAGTTTCTCAAGTTTCGCCTGGATACGGAGTGAACTCCGTTCTTCCTGATTTTTCCCGGTGGCGCGCCATACACCCGTTTGAAGGCTTTGTTGAACGCAGGCTCTGACAAGTATCCGATGTCAGCGGCAATCTGCGAGATTGGTTGATCCGTGTACACCAACCTTTCGCTGGCCAGGTGCATACGCCACGTTGCAAGATACTGGATTGCTGGAATGCCTACCAACTCAGTAAACCGCGCCGCGAAAGCGGATCTGGACATACCAGCAACCTCCGCGAGAGACTCGACTGTCCAAGCCACAGCAGGCGTTCGGTGAATTGCGACTATCGTGCGCCCGATCTGCGGATCTCGCGCAGCTTTTAACCAGCCTCGATCCGCATCGGGTGCGCTGTTCAGCCAACGACGAATGGTCTCAATGACAACCACATCGGCCAGTCGCGTGATCACGGTTTCGCCGCCTGGTCTCAATTCCCGCGCCTCTTTTGCGATGAATTGCAAAGTTGCCTGTAGCCAGCTTCCGGCATCCTCTTCCCACGGGTCGATTTTGAGTACATCCGGAAGCAAACCCATCAACATATCACTGGCGGCGTGATCGATCCGGACGAGGCCGTACATGATGCCCGTCTCCGCTCCACCACCACCGTACTCCAGTGTTTCATAGAGCTCGGTCACCTTGCGAATGGGCAACTCTTCCAGCGTCAAACGCGGCGCGTCTTCTGAGCTAAAGAAACCGACCGGTGCTCCGTTGGTCATCAAGACCAGATCGCCTTTTTCGACCTCGAATGGGTCATCGTCACCGACCCTCATCAAGCACCGCCCGTGTGTGATGACCGCAAAGCTCAGTACGCTGGGAAACCCTGGGATGGATACGCCCCATGGTGCCGTCATGCGAGACTGGCAATAGAATGTGCCAGTGAGTTTCAGAAGATGAAGGATTTCCCCCAGCGGATCGCCGATCGGCTTTGCCAGCGCATCTGGGTCAGGGACATGTGGTTCAACCTTGTTCATGTCGCGACTTTGGCTGAAATTTGGCTCTTCGTCTATCCATTTAGGACGATTGGATAAGAATACTGGATTCTGAAGAATAGAACATCTCTATTGGTTGCCTAATTTCGGGTCATCAACTGAACTCATGGAGATGACCAATGATACAGCAAACCATTCTCGTACTTGGCGCAACAGGCAAAACGGGATCGCGGATCGCGACACGTCTGGAAGAAAAAGGCCAGACAGTCCGGCGCGCATCGCGGAACAGTGAAACGCCATTTGACTGGGAACAACCGCAGACCTGGCCCGCAATTCTGGAAGGCGTCTCGGCCGCCTATATTTCCTACTTTCCTGACATCGCATTCCCAGGCGCAGTTGAGCAAGTCGAAGCGTTCACAGCATTGGCGCGGAAAAAAGGATTACAGCGCCTTGTGTTGTTGACCGGACGTGGCGAGTTCCATGCGGAACGGGCCGAAGCGGTCGTTCGCAATTCTGGAGTGCCATTTACGATCGTTCGCGCCGCGTGGTTTGCACAGAACTTCTCTGAAGGGGCATTGCTTGGTCCAGTCATAGCAGGTGTCTTGCCAATGCCCGCAGGTGACGTGCGCGAACCGATCATCGACGTGGACGACATTGCCGATGTTGCCGTAGCCGCCCTGATCGAAGACGGACATATCGGTGAACTTTATGAAGTCACCGGCCCCCGTCTCATGACGTTTGCAGACATGGCCGCAGAGCTTTCGCACGCCATGGGCAGGACTGTGCGATACCTGCCAATTTCATTCGAAGACTTCCACGCGGAAATAGCCCATGCCAATGGCGAGATGATTGCTGATGTGATTACGGACATCGCGCGTGAAACGCTGGACGGGCGCAATGCGAACCTCGCAGACGGTGTCCAGCGTGCGCTTGGACGTACGCCACGCGACTTCGCCGACTTCGCACACAAAGCTGCAACCTCTGGCGCGTGGACCAGAGCCGCTTGAGTCGGGTCAAAGGGCAATGGAGACGATCATGAAACTTGGACTTAAACGCAGACTTATATTGGGCATGTCCGGATTAACGGCATTCGCCATAGGTCTGGCAATCACTCTGGACCCACAGTCTTTCTAAGCCAACTACGGCATCGTACTCTCGCCGCAACCAAACCTGATGAGTGATTTGCGTGCACCTGCTGCCAATCTCGCAGTACTTGGCCTGATCATTTTTTGCGGAGCATTTCACCAAAAGTTGGTCCAGGCCTCAGCCTTGCTTGGGGCTACGGTTTTCTCAGCTTTTGCCGTGGGCAGGACAATCAGTTTCGTCCTCGATGGTTGGCCATCCGAAAACACTCTTGCCGCATTTGCGATAGAGATTTTGCTTGCGGTGTTGTGTTTGTGGGTTGTCGGTAGAAATGCGAAATCTGCAGCGTCGGCCTGAGGCGGCTTTAGACCGCAAAACTGTCATTTGGCGAATTTCACTGAATGACCGTTTTGCGGACTCAAATGCCATTCGCTCGAATGATTTAAGTGCCTGCTTTCCATTCAAGGCATTCAGGTATCTTGGGCGGAGCGCGACTTGAGCCATGCCAAAACGTTGGTCACCGACTCATTGTTTTTGATGGCTCGCGGCTTGAGGACATAGAAGTCATTTCTGCCCGGATCCCAGGCGGCACCAATCTCGACTAAGCGTCTGGCTTCAATGTCATGAGCCACTAGAAACCGGCTTACCAGGGCCGCACCTTGCCCGGCAATAGCAGCATCGACCGCAAGAGACGTTTGGCTCAGATGGAGGTCACGAGGAGACTGGTACTCGACGCCTAAATGCGCAAGATAGCTGGGCCAAAGATCATGGGTGTCATGGATTTTTGGAAGTTTATTGAGGGTTTCTGGCTCAAGAACACTATCGTCCTTGGTCGCAAATTTTGGCGCAGCTACCGCGATGAGCAATTGCTTGAACAGAAGGGTTACGTCTAGTGATGCGCCAAAGGGCGGCGATCCTTGGCGTACTGCAAGGTCAATCCCGTCGCTATGAAAGCTCGAGACTTTCTCAGTGGCCATGATCCGCAAATCAATGTTCGGGTATGCTGCGGAAAAGTCGGGTAGGTTGGGGATCAGCCATTTTGCGGCGAAAGTCGGAGTGACGCTGATAAGGACTTTGTACGGCTCTGGCTTCAACTCGGCAGTTGCGGATCGAAGGTCTGCGAACACGTCAGCGATCCGCTTGTGATAGATGCGTCCGACCGATGTGAACCGCAGGCCCTTCGGTACCCGTTCAAACAAGGCCACATCAAGATGCGCTTCGAGCTGACGCACTTGTTGCGCCACGGCCCCTTGCGTGACGCCCAATTCATCAGCGGCGGCTCGGAAACTAAGGCGGCGGCCTGCTGCATCGAAAGCACGCAGACTATTGAGTGGGGGAAGTTCAGTCATTTTGCAATAGCATTTCTACTGCCACGCAACATCAATTCTCAATCGCACTTTCTCAACAAGCCTATCATATGTAACCCAACCACCAAAGGACACTAGATATGACAGTAGAAAAAGTAGCTCTGATCACAGCAGGCGGTAGCGGCATGGGTGCGGATGCAGCCCGCAAATTGGCGGAAGACGGGTTCAAGGTTGGCATCCTGTCCTCGTCAGGCAAGGGTGAGGCGCTCGGCGCTGAACTCGGGGGCTTTGGCGTGACGGGCTCTAACCTTGACGGAGAAGCGCTCAACGCTTTGGTCGAAGGCGCGAAGGATCGTTGGGGCCGTATTGATGTCTTGGTGAACTCTGCTGGCCACGGACCGAAGGGTTCGATTCTCGAAATCAACGACGACGAATGGCATAAAGGGATGGAAGTGTACCTGATGAACGTGGTCCGCCCTACAAGGCTTGTCACGCCGACAATGCAGGCGCAGGGCGGCGGAGCAATCATCAACATCTCAACCTTTGCGGCCTTCGAACCCGACCCTCTCTTTCCAACGTCGGGGGTATTCCGGGCCGGGCTTGCAGCATTCACGAAGCTCTTTTCGGACAAACACGCGTCAGAGAACATTCGCATGAACAACGTCCTTCCGGGCTTCATCGATAGCCTGCCCGAAACCGAAGACCGCAAATCGCGTATTCCCATGGGGCGTTACGGTTTCGCGTCAGAGGTGTCTTCTCTCATTTCATGGCTCGCCTCGGAAGATGGTGGCTACATGACGGGACAAAACCTGCGTATCGACGGAGGTTTGACCCGTGCAGTCTGATGCCTTGGCCTTTGTATTGCCGCGCGAGCGCCTTGTCTTCACGGTCAAGTGGGGCGCATCTGCTGTTCAGATCATGGGATACACCGCAACGGGGTTTGGCTGGACACCTTGGAACCTTTACATGTTTCTTATCGGCGTCGTTGGTTGGTTCGCCGTTGGCGCACTGTGGAATGACAAGGCACTCATGCTTGTCCATCTTGTCGCGCTAGGGGCAATGATTGCTGGTATGGCAAGCAGCTAAAAGGCAAGAGCAGCCATACGGTGCTGTGCAGTATCGGGGAGGTATGGGCGCGAAGCCGTCATCGAAACAGTTCGGTCGAATGACTGCTTTGCCTTGGCACTGGTCGGCGCCGAGTCAGTTGATCAATTTCTGCAGCTTCTTATCTGCCCCTCCAACACATAGTCAGATGCCAGCGCGCGCAGCGGCTCCAGAATGGCCAGTATTTCATCGGTGAAGGGGACAAGATGGACCTGCCCGCCTTTCATACGCTCCGCAGGTATGGTCCATAGATGCGCATCTACGTCGACCTCGGGCCATTTCATCTCCAACACTTCTGAAGTGCGGCAGGCGGTAAGAATGGTGAACTGCAGAGCTTTGGCGGCCATGGCTAAACGGGTCTGCGACTCGGCATAGAACGCCGGCACCTCTTGCCACGGCATAGCATCGTGGTGCTGAACATTGGCTTTGACGGTAGGCAGCACCTTGCCTTCGCGGATCGCGGTCACCGGGTTCTCTCCCGAGCGGAAGCCCTTGGACTTTGCCACGTCGAGCACCGTCTTGATCCGCTGCGACAGTCGCTTTGCGGTTTCGTGTTTCTCGGTCCAGATTGGCGACAGGCACATCAGCACTTCGGGCTGATCGATGCTGTCCACGGGCATACGGCCGATCTTTGGGAACGCATAGTCACGCAAGGTGTTGAGCTATTGCTGGCCATGCTTAGCATTCTTCCATGTCGGCAGGCGGTCAATGTGAACCTGGCGGCTGAGTTCTTCGAAGGTCGGGATTTCTCGTTGGGCGTTGAAGCGCGGGTTCAGTCCGGGCTTAGCCATGCGTCGATATTCGAGTGCTCTTTCGCGTGCTTGGTTCAACGTTACAACGTCCGCGCCGCCTAAATCGAAGTCCGTTCTTAGCGGAGCGCCCTTGCGATTCTTATGTCCTTTGACCGTTACGCGTACGATCCAACGCCGAGCACCCGAAGGGTCAACAACAAGGTACAAGCCAGAACCGTCGCCATGCCGACCCGGACCGAGATTCTCTACCAGCTTCTTTGTCAGCTTCCCGCTTAATGCAGCCAATAAAATACCACAAAATATACCACTCAATGAAGGTATATGGGTATGATCGGATAAAATCCAACGAAACCCACCAACGTGGCTAAAGTCATAAAACACAAAGGTTTGAGAAACCCAATGTGTCTTAGCGAAATTTATGGAAACTACCAAGTGGCGGACCGAGGAGGATTCGAACCCCCGACCCCTTGATTCGTAGTTCGATGAATCTAGTATGTTCCAGCTATACTCGTGATTACATACTTATAATTTTCAATGCCTTAAATGAACAACATGAAGACGAAGAGTGGAGACACACAACATGTAGCAGGCACACTTTCAGGCACACCTCTCTTCGCCCCCTAGAGAGCGGCACCCTACAAAAACCACCAGTTCGCAGAAGAAAATGACCCTACCCAAAACCCAGAATTGCCCAAATTGCGGCATAGAGTTCCAGCCCCAACGCCGCAATCAAAAGTACTGCCAACCCAACTGCCGTAAAGGAGCCTACCAGCGTAAGGACCGTCAGAAGAACCCAGCAAATGCCAAGTCTAGCCCCACCAAGCGAAGAGCGAACACCGAACTGTTCGACTTCGCCAAGCGACTGGCGGAAGACTTGTACACTATGAAGCCCTCCGAGAGGTTGGGCTTTGTGAAGGGCCTCATCGATCAAGCCAGAGGTGGCAATCAGAACGTCAGAGAGGTCCTGACCAACCAGTTACTTTTGTACGCTACAGTTGAGGAATGTCCGTGGCCGTTCCACCGCCGCTCAAGATCATTCCGTAACATCACTCAAGCAGCAAATGCCTACTGCAGAAAATTCTGGGGGGGCAGGTGTGCTGGAAGTCATTCGAGACAATATACCAGAACCAGAAACGGGTGAGGTACCAATCGACGCAAGTGAATGTCCAGTTTACCCGGCTAACCATCGGAATCGCCAAAACGTCGTCACCATATGTAATAATAGTAATCCTAGGCCCAGAGGGATGGAGACCAAGGAAACACCGCTGGCTCGTGTACCAATGACACTAAGAGAACTGAAGCGTCATCTCAGAAACATCCGAGAGTACAGGCATAAGTTGAATGATTTTTCTGCGTCGTTGGCAGCTTAGGAAATGCGATACTAGGTTGCCGCCTAAGCGGGCACTCTGGAGGCAGTTAAAGCTGATGCGATCTCGTCATTGTCTGCGAACAGAAAGCAACTGAAGAGCTTGGTGACCACCGGTTTGGTTCAGGAGCCGCGAAAAGCAACTTGTACCGATTGACGTCAACGTTGCGAAATTTCGTTCTCCCGCTAAACTTGGGCCTAGGAAGTGATTTTCAGCGCTGCTTATCTAGGGCGCAATTGCTCGCTTGCCGTAGCTTGAGCCATTTAAAAGCTCCTTTTTTTCGCATTTAGCTTCGGGGAGGGCGCGGTGAGCGAAGTGAAAGAAGGTTGGAATATTTCAATCAGGCTGAAGCTGTTTCTGTTTGGCGCAGTTTTGGCGACGGCCAGCTTGATCATTTTTGGAAGCATCGAATACCGCAACGCAAAATCGGCAATCAACGACCTCACCTTTGCGCAGCTGACCGCTGTTCGGGAAATGAAGGCTCAACAGATCGAGGACTATTTTGAGCTGATTTCCAATCAGATCCGCTCAGTTTCAACCAATGAAGAAGCGCACAACGCCATAAAAGGGTTTAAACTCGCAATAGCTGCACTCAAATCCTCGAATGAGGCTCGCTTGCCAGAGGCAATGGCCGTGTCTGAGGGCATGCGAAGGTACTATGAAGACGAGTTTTTTGAACGCCTCCAAGCCCATACTCTCGAAGACTTAAAAGGCGTCTCCGCTGAAAGTTATTTTCCGAACACGGAAGTGGGGCGATATCTTCAGGAGCAATATATCGTTCAGAATCCGAACCCGACCGGCGAAAAGCATGTCCTCACCGACGCCGGGGACGGGACTTATTACAGTTCGATGCACTCGAAGTACCACCCCTGGTTCCGCGATTATCTGGACCGGTTTGGGTTCTACGATATTTTTTTGGTGGAACCTGAAGACGGACAGATAGTGTATTCAGTGTTCAAAGAAGTGGATTTCGGAACCTCCTTGCTGACCGGCCCATATCAGAGGTCAAATTTTGCTGAGGTTTTTAAAGCCGCGCGCGAATGGGGGTTGGAAGCAGAGGTAAATCCTGAACTCGCAGCAGGACAGGTTTTTGTCAAACTGGCTGACTTTGAACCCTACGAACCTTCCTACAATGCGCCTGCTTCGTTCATAGCTGCACCGATCATGAACCAAGGCAAACTGACCGGCGTTTTGGTATTCCAGATGCCTATTGGGCGCATCAACGAAATCATGACCAGCAATCAGGCTTGGTCCGATGTCGGATTGGGCGAAAGCGGTGAGACTTATCTTGTTGGCTCGGATTTCTTAATGCGAAATCAGTCCCGTTTTTTGATTGAAGATGCGGAAAACTACTTCGCCATGATTAAAAACATCGGGACGGCACCGGAAACCATCCAGCAGATCAGGGCGTTTGAAAGCTCCATCGGGCTTCAGAGAGTTGAAACGCAAGGTACTCGAAGAGCTCTAGCCGGCGAAACCGATACCGAAATCTTTCCTGACTATCGCGGCGTTCCCGTTCTTTCTTCATATCGGCCAATCAATTCTGAAGGGATTAATTGGGTCATCATGAGTGAAATCGACGAGGCTGAAGCCTTCGCGCCAGTTACCGACCTTAGGGATCGGATGTTTTTGTTATTGATATTATTTGCTCTGCTCGTCGGTGCGATTTCCGCTGTTCTGTCCAAAAGGATCACTTCTCCGATCAAGGAACTCACACAAAAAGCCGCGATAATGGCAGAAGGTGATTTGGGTGTTAAGATTGACACCAGCGGCGGTGACGAAATTGCCAAGTTGGCGCGCAGTTTCGACGTCATGCGCGACGCCCTAGCCGACCTTATAGGTGGTCTTGAGCAAAAGGTTGCGGAGAGAACTGAAAGCCTTGAGGCAAGTGAAACCCGTATTCGCACAATTTTTGAAAATGCAGCTGATGGCATCATCGTGATAGGGACTGATGGTGTTATCCAAGAATTCAGTCACAGCGCAGAGAAGATATTTGGTTACGACCGAGGCGAGGTTGTCGGAGGAAAAGTAGATGTTCTGATGCCAGAACCGATGCAATCTGAACATGACTCTTATCTGCAACGTTACGTAAAATCCGGAGACCCACGAGTCATAGGAAGGACCCGAGAGGTTATCGGTCTTCGCAAAAATGGATCAGAGTTTCCAATGGGTCTGACCGTTGGCGAGGCGTTTGTCGGTGGAGAGCGTATCTTTGTAGGCATCGTGCGCGACATCACCGCCCGAAGAGAGGCTGAACAGGAGATGAGCGAAGTTTATCAAATCATCGAACAGATGCCGATGAATGTGTTCGTTCAGTCCGAGGATATGCGCTTCAAGTATGTGAACCGAGCGTTTGAAAAGTTCCACGGCGTCAAACGGGAAAACATCCTTGGCGAGAAAGTCAGGGACATCTTTCCTGAAGAGGGAAAGGCATACGAGGGATATAACCGAGATATTCTGGCAACCGGGCGACGCCGAGACGCCGAAACCCTGGTCAAGGACCACACAGGGCAAGACTATCACCTACAAGTCAGCACATTCCCAATCAAGGATGCCGAAGGCAATCACGTAGCAGTTGCTGGTTTGGATATCGACATTACGGAACGGAAGCAAAATGCAAAAAAATTAGCTGACAACTTAGCTTTCATTTCTGCCTTGGTCGACGCCATTCCCAATCCGCTTTTCGTGAAAGATCCAGAAGCCCGATTTCTCACTTTCAACGAAGCATACAATAATGTTTTCGGAAGCACTGCCAAAGAAAAATACATTGGCAAGACCCTTCTGGATATGGAGCATCCATCCGAAGAAAAAAGGCGTTTTCACCACGAGGAGGACGTCGAACTTATCAAGGATGGCGGTACGAAACACAGCGAGATTTCCGTTACGCTTTTGGATGGCAGCGAGCGCCAGATGCTCTATTGGGCCAAAGCGTTTGATTTGTCTGACGGAAGCCGCGGTGGAATGCTTGGAGTGGTGGTGGACATCACCCACCAAAAGGAACTCGAAAAGCAACTCTCCATCGCAAACAAACGCATGGGTGACGAGCTCAATATCGGACGTGAAATCCAGATGAGCATGATCCCACTGACGTTCCCGCGTTTCCCTGAGCATAGGGATATAGATGTGTGGGCCACGTTGCGGCCTGCGCGAGAGGTGGGTGGAGACTTCTACGACTTCTTTTTCATCAACGAGCGCAAGTTTGCCTTTGTCGTTGCAGATGTGTCGGGTAAGGGCGTCCCGGCAGCGCTGCTCATGGCGGTTACGAAAACTTTGCTGAAATCGCATTCCCAGTCGACCATGTCGACGGCGCGCATCATTCAGAAAACGAACAACGAACTGAGCGAGAACAACAAGGACTGCATGTTTATCACAGTCTTTTTCGGCATCATTGATACCGAGACTGGCGAGATGACCTACACCAATGCTGGACATAACCCGCCATACATTCTTTCCCCGACTGGCGAGCTTAAAACTTTGGATGAAATCCATGGACCCATGATAGGTGTCATGGAGAACATTCAATATGAGGAAGCCACAATCAAGTTGGGAATGGATGACAAGATCATCGTATTCACTGATGGCATCACCGAAGCCTTCAATAGCGAAGGTGAGGCTTATGGTGAGAAGCGGCTAGAACATTTGTTGTCCGTGTCAAACAAACACGGTGTGAAATATTTGATGCATGAGATTGTGGACTCAGTTGATGAATTTGCAGGAGAGGCAGAACAGTCGGACGATATCACGGTCTTTGGTTTGCGTTACGTGGATTGGGAAAGTCGAGAGGAACGTGCGGTGATCGAGCTGCATTTGAAAAATGAGCTTTCAGAAATTGACAGGTGTCAAAGAGCGCTTGAGGAATTTGGGGAAAAATTTGGGTTGGAGGCCGAAGTTCAGAATGCCTTGTCGATAGTGCTCGATGATTTCCTGAACAACATAATTAGCTACGCCTTCCAGGACGAAGAGGAACACATCATTGATGTGAGCCTCGAAACTGACAAGCAAAGACTTATTGTATCGGTCGAAGACGACGGCATCGAATTCGACCCATTCATGCAGGATGACCCAGATACAGAAAGCTCTTTAGAGGATCGCAAAATTGGCGGATTAGGAATCCACTTGATGAAAAACTTGATGGATGACTACTCGTATCGGAGAAAAAACGGCCGCAATATCACGGTCATGATGAAACGAATGGGTGACTGAACCCTGTGGGCGGAAGTGGAACAAGAGGCGATAAATGTATCTGGAAATCACATCGAAGTCTGACGACGAAACCGTCTTTGTCTATATCGACGGCGATCTAACCACGACATCAAGTCCTGATGCTGAAACCGATATCAACCGGATTCTCGAAGACGAGCCAAACAAGAATGTGGTGATCAACGTCGAAAAGGTCGATTTCATCGCATCTACTGGATTGCGTGTTATTCTCGCTCTGGGCAAACGGCTAAATGGGCAGGGAAAGAAACTAGGCGTTTGTGCAATGAACGAGACCACTAAGTCCGTGTTTAATATGTCCGGATTCTCCAGGATCTTTCCGGTCTTTGACACCGAAGACGAAGCCAGGTCAGCGCTATAGTCGACTAATTTTCACTGGGCTGGGGTATTAAATGGAGCAACTGACTACTCTCGTGCAGTCCTATCCGGGACCAACCCTTGTCGTCCTCGTCATAATAGCGCTGATAGCCTCTCCATTTCTGAAAACGTTGATTGGCAGCATCGCAATGCGCTTCGCAATTCGTGTGGGATCGATCCAAGTCGATCTGATCGTCGACGCGCTGCGTCCGTTCCACTTTGTCTATGCCTTCCCAGTTGGGGTAGCTTTCTTCCTTGCCAATCTTGGCGAACCTTACGCATATGAAATTCGCCTGATAAGTGGCTTGCTACTGATCGCAATAGCCATTGAAACGATCATCAAGATACTGGCCGGGATCGGTGGTATCATTCGTCATAATGCCGGAGACAAGGGGGCCAGCTCGACCGGATATGTCGATTTGGCAAAGGTCGTCGTTTTCCTCTTAGGGGTCGCCTTTGCGATTTCGATAACAGTTGAAACCGACGTCGTAACTCTACTGAGTGGTCTCGGTGCGTTAACGGCAGTTTTAATGTTCATTTTCCGGGACACCCTGATGGCTATTCAGGCGAGCCTGAGAATTGCCTCGTGGGATCTTCTACGCGAAGGTGACAAGGTTAAGGTGCCTGGATTCAAGGCGGACGGAACAGTCAAGCGTATAGGGCTCTATGATATCACTGTTGAGAACGGAGATTACAGCACCACACTAATTCCGACGCACAAATTCTTCGACAGCGCGAACATGAACTACAGGCACATGACGGACACAATGCGGGCGAGACTTGTGTTGTTCACATTTGTAGTCAAAGCAGACTCTGTGCATTTCTGTTCCGTAGAGGAACTGGAAAAACTGCGAGATATCCCTCTTTTAAGTGATGACATATCCACGCTTTTGGCCGACCTGGACAACCCTTCTATACACACCCCTTGGACTGATTTCAGCAAATCAGGGATCACGAACTTCGAACTGTTTCAAGTGTATATGAAACGCTTCATACAAACCCAAAAGAATGTTCACCAACGCAGGCATCCGATTGGTATAAAGGCGTTGCCACCTACGGTAGACGGATATCCGGTTGAAGTCGTGGCCTTCTCCAAGAAAACCAGCGCAGGTGATATCGCTACTATCCAATCTGAGTTGCTGACACATTTCTTAGCAGTGTCGGAATACTTTGGGATCAGACTTATCTGACTCGACTAGCGCGTTTTCTTTGTCAGCTCTAATCAAAAGCAGCGACTGCCTCGGCCTCGTCGGCGTGTAGACTAATGAGACTGTCGAACCCCGACATTTCAAGGATCTTGGCAACATCCTCGCGGGCTGAGCATATCCGCAGCTCGCCATCATTCGATTGAATGAGTTTTGCGGCCACCAGAATGGATCGCAATCCGGCACTGCTGACATATTCGACGTCCTGCAAGTTTAGCAGCATTTTGGTCGAACCGTTTTCAATGAGGTCATTCATCAGCTCACCAACTTGCCAAGATGTTGTGCTAACCATCCGCCCGTTGATGTAAACCATATCAATGCCGGCGAAATGTTTGCGCTCAAGTTCCATTCAAACCTCGCTTAACTCTTCCGAGACTGACTATTTCTTAAAATACAATGACGAAAATAATCGCGAAATTCCAACGCAATGAAAAAGTTTCATAAATTTAGCGTCAGGAACCTATCAAGATTTATGCTTTCTGACAAAAAATTGAGCATCGACTGTCTCTCCAGATTGTTCCGAATGATCGGTTTCAATAGGCTAAGAGATGGTTTGTTGTAACGCTTGCAGTGAAAAGATGGTTTACGTCTTCCTTGAACAATTTAATATGGTTCTGTTCTCTTTGGAAGCAGCCTCTTGCTGCTGAATACGGCAGAATTCGACGATCGCCCGTAGCGAAGACTATGGCAGTGCAAGCCAGTGTCGCCTTTGGGCTGATGTCGTTGAAAAACTCTTCCTTGATTGAGAGGCAAGCTGCTGATTCAATTCTC
>NZ_WQGO01000019.1 GCF_013034685.1 Ruegeria lacuscaerulensis
TATAGACAACGCAGAACACCAAGACGCAAAAACGAACGACTTTTTCAACGACATCAGCCCAAAGATACCGGTTTCTGCAGTCCGCACTGGCGACGGCATTGCGCAAGAAAGCAAATTTTACGCAATCTGAGAAGACGTCGCTTAACTTGCTTCCCACTATCGATCTCAACTTCGCGCTGGTTTTAGGAATTTTGACCGGAGGACCTGCGCCAGCGGAGATTGTTTCGACCTTCGTATTCCGCCCCGCTGTTGTGCGCAATTCTATCGCATTGGGCTAACCCAGCCTTGTTTTCGTAACTCGCGTAGCACGGCCTCTGCGTTCTCGACATCTTTGTGGATACTTTTGAGCATCGCATCTATCGGCGCTTCCGGCCATGCGCGCTCAAGTTCAGCCAGTTTAGCTTTAGCCGCATAGTCTTGCCCCATAGCTGACAACGCTGCCGTTACATAAGCTAGTGAAGGAGCGCTGAGTGGATCGCCAAGTTGCTTTGCCTCTTCAAAGCGCTCTACCGTTGTTTGATATTCACCCAGATGAAAATACGTCGCGCCGGAAATGTTTCGATTTGCAAATCTTTGGTTGCTGGAATCCAGCAGAGATAGCCTGTCTGCTGTTTCAATAGCTTCTTCGAATTCGCCTGAAAACATGGCCACCGCGCCAAGAAAGTCGAGGACTGCTCCATCATTCGGATCAAGTTTTGATGCGCGTCTACTGAGTTGCAGCGCAGCCTCATAATCGCGATTGGCAAAACTGGCCCAGCTTTTAGCAGACTGGCTCCAGGCTTGATCTGGGGCAAAGCTTACCGCCTGGTTCGCCAGCTTCATAGCGGCTTCAGCGTATTCGGTCTTGGCATCGGATGGCGGAGTTATCACCGCAAGTGACGCGAGTGCCTGCGCTGCACCGGCATATCCAGCGAAATATTCTGGGTCGATCTCGATCACGCCCTCAAACACAGACAGAACAAGTAGCTGCCGCTGTCGGTCGAAGATCGGAAATATCATTGTCCGCGCTTGTTGCGCCAAATTGAATGCTTGTAACGCGGCTGGGGATTTCTCGTAAATTGCCGCGCGCTGCAAGTATGCGTCCGTGTCAGTTTCTGATGAACCACTCACTCCAGCAAAAGCAGTTTCCTGTCCATCTTGGGCAAGACCAACTGCGACCAACGCGCCAACGACGGCCCCTATGGCGAACGCCCCTAAGGGTAGTCCAATGCGTTTGGTTTTTGTTGAGATTGATACTGAACTGGTTTCTGAGACAGTTTCGAACCGCGGCCTATATCCGCCGCTGTCTACACACAGTCTTACCGGATCATCCCTACCAATACCCTCGTAATGCAGTTCCAAGAACTGACGAAGTCGACGTGCATCGACGCGAACGATATTTTCCGGGTCGGTCCCCTCTGAGGTATCGCGGTCATAAACATCTTGGGCGATAGTCTTGCTGCGAATTTGATCTCCCCGACCAGCGAGATCTTCTTCGACGATGTCTACTTCGGTCGGGCCGAAACTATCCTCAGACGCAGAAAGGAAATCAAACACCAGACAATCCAGAAACGCCGCTTGCTGCATCATCAAAACGCGGCGTAAATTGAAACTACAGCGAGCCTGAGCCTCCAAAGCCAATCAACCGCTCGTGTTCCAAATCATTTGATGGCAGACAGATCGGAAATCTCTATGCAACATACCTCATTGATTACTCGCTATTTGGTCTGCGTTGGATGGTCGCTTGTCGCTATATCCAACGCAGCAAACGCCCAGTCACTTGCACGTTCTGAAGATGATGACCGCGGTTGGCGACACTCAATCACGCCCTATTTGTTCCTTCCGCTCAGCACGACGGGCACATCAACTATAGATGGAACCAGCGTCGATTTAGACTTGAACCTGAGCGAGGTGCTGGACGTGCTGCAAGGTGCAGCTTCAGTACGCTACGAGGGCTGGAACGGCGACTTCGGGATCATTTCAGAAGTTTACTACGTAAAGCTTGGCGGAGATGGAACTCTACCCGGTGGCAGGGTGGACGTTGATGTTGATGTCCGGCAGACCTTTGCCAACGTGCAGGGCGCTTACCGGTTTGCGAACGGAGTAAATGCCTCGGGCCAACGCTATGCAGCGGATGCCGCAATTGGGGTTCAGTGGAACCGGATCAAACAGGAAATCGACTTAGCGGGCCCCGGCCCAGGTATGACGTTGGGTGGGACAGAAGAATGGCTCGAACCAATGATCGCAATTCGATATATCTCGGAAATCAACGACAAATGGAATTTCGCCAGCCGGGCTGAACTGAGTGGTTTCGGAGTGAATGGCGATGACCTGCAGTACCTGGTTGTGGCTGGGTTTGACTGGAAAGGCTGGGAAAACACGTCTCTGCGGTTTGGCTATCAGTTCTATGGAATCGACTTTTCCACCGACCGTTCGGATGGGGAGTTTGCCTATGATGTGGACCAGAATGGTATCTATGCTGCCGTCGCGTTTCATTTCTAAGATTGGCGAACGCAGCAAAACATGGGTTTGGGTGGGCTCGTCGCTTGCGAGTCTTGCGTTTGGCGCAAGCCAATCGATTGCGGATCTCGTTTCTCCCTACGGCGGAGAAACCGCGCCGAACTTTGTTGAGCTTTCGGTGCAGCCTGATCATGTGCGGGTTCTCCTTGAGGTCGATTTGAACGACTATCCCATATTCGTCATTCCAGATGATGGTTCGGGAACGTCACTGGCTGGGCGTACAGGTCAGAACATTCAGGTTTGGGCAGACGATGTGGAACTGTCCAGCACAACGAATACGATTGATGTGCGCCCCAGAATTTCCCGGCAAACGGCAGCCAGCGCTCAGTATCAGCCGCGACCACGCAGCGAAAACGTCGTCTACGTGGATATGGAGTTTCCATCCGATGGCAAGCCTGAACGGATCACATTCATCCCCCCCCTAAGTCCAGACGAGATTCCCTTGGCTTCACTTGGTGTTGTGGCCGAGCATATGGGTGTTCCGGTGACAGACTATCGCTACCTTTCTCAGGCCGAAACGATGCTGCCAGATTGGGATGATCCTTGGTTTAGCAAGTTTGAGAACCCAAACCTTACCCGTCACCACAAATCTCCGATGATGTCGTTTCTGGCCATGGAGCCGCGTGTCGTCCGGCACGAGATCGTATTGCGCTTGAAAGACTATGAGACTTGGGCGGAGTTGGACTTTGGAGATGCTGACCGACTGACCAGAGATGATGTCATCAAGATCAAGTCTGACGTCTCGGACTTTTTTGAGACGAGAAACCCTCTCGCCGTCGATGGCAAGCCGATGAAACCGGAAACGGTGCAGGTCTCGCGTATCAAAGTTGGTGCCGAAGGTTTGCGTGTTCTTCCGGATCAAGCCGAGGCAAACCGAAAGACGATGTTACTGGGCGTCGTCCTTTCCTATCCGGTTTCGACTTTGCCGAACCGAATTGATCTGGCATGGGAGCTTTTCCCAGTTGGTTTGGATGTTATTCCGATCACCCTTTCAGATCCGGCAGGGGCGGTCCCCTCGCAGATTTATGCATCCGATCCCGTTGTAAGTTGGAACAATTACCTGACAACTTGGACCAACCCAAAGACAAGCCCAGTCGTCGTCAAAGTCGCGGCTGCAACACAGGTGCCCTCGCTTGCGTTCGGCTTGAGTTTTCTGTGTTTGATATGCGCCTATTTCTCGTTGCAGCGCACAAACGGCCAGCGTCTGATCTTGCTTGGCCTGAC
Source organism: Ruegeria lacuscaerulensis (assembly GCF_013034685.1). Taxonomy (GTDB): domain Bacteria; phylum Pseudomonadota; class Alphaproteobacteria; order Rhodobacterales; family Rhodobacteraceae; genus Ruegeria; species Ruegeria lacuscaerulensis_B. The sequence continues at coordinate 3,724 of NZ_WQGO01000019.1, forward strand.
CGGGGCATTCGGTGCCGCCGCGATTGTCACATACTCGCTGAACAACCCGTCGTCAGCGCCTGATTCGGATGAAATCGCATCGCGTCAAATCGTGGAAGGGCTGGTGGCCAATATCGGAACCACGATGCTTGAGACGCGGGATGATAGTGCCTTAGCGGCGATGGAGCCATATGTCGAAGCAACTAATCGCGTCAAGGTTCAAGCAGAAATGCGTCGTGGTTTGTCAGTTACGTTACCCTCTGGCGCCATGGCTCGCGTCGAAGCGATTTCAGACCTGAATGTCGAGAGTTTCACGCCCGGCGAAGAAAGAAATCGGCATCAGGCCCTGGCCAGTTGGACAGCTCGCGTAAGCGGAGGTCATTGGGGGCACCTGCATAGGCAAGCGGTTTCTTATCGTGGCTTGCTCGACGTTTCGCGGCATGGCGACCATTGGATGCTTGATGACCTGACGATTATCAGCGCCAAGACAGGAGGGTAATTCTGTGGTTGTGGTAAGGTTGTTTTTTGCCACGTTCTTGTTTGCAACGATCCTTTTGTGCACGGGCAGAGCAGAAGCGCATTTCAATCTAAACCAGAATGTTCGCATTCACCATGTGTCCCACTCGGAAGATGGCCTTGATGTCTATTTACGCCTTCCGATGCCTTATTTGGTTGCGGAACTCGTCGGTACCGAGGGCCCGGACGGTTTGCCCAAACCAGCTCCATACACATACAATCAGATCGAAGATGGCGTGCTCATGCACTACTTGGATCAGGCCGCGTTGCACAAAGATCCAACCGGCTTGGCTCGTATTGCTGAAAACGGCCTTGTGCTGTCTATCGACGGTCATCGACAAACCCCCGAAATCGTCTCGATAAGACTGCATCCTTTGGGGCAGGAACCTGGATTTGCTACGCTCAATGAGGCGCGCTCGGCACTTGCGCCTAGGGACGTTTTTACAATCAATGAGGAGATTTATGTTGGCGAGGTGATGGTTGACGTGCACCTGCGCTTTGTGACGGGAGAGGTAGGAGCATACAGTTTGTCCTATACGTCATATCCGGGGCTTCCTGGACAAGATGACACGGCGAACCTGATCCTCGACTATAACGGGCAGGATGTTCGAACATATCGTGCGCGGGGTTTGATGCATACCCCGGTCGAAATTTCCGGATCAGCGACCGCAGCCGTTTCGACCTTTTTTGCTGAGGGAATTCGGCACATTTTGGAAGGTCCCGATCATGTTCTGTTTGTGCTTTGCATGATCATCGGTGCGCTAAACTTGCACAGCCTTCTCGCCCGCGTCACAGGCTTTACCTTGGGCCACACGGTGACACTGATTTTGGGTTTTTTTGGTTTCGCGCCGAGCGGAGCATGGTTCATCCCAACCGTCGAATTGGCAATAGCGCTTTCGATAATCTACGCAGCTGCAATGGCGGTTTGGCCACCTGAGAAAGGACATGGCGACCTGAAGGCCTTAGCCATCACGTCCGGGATTGGTTTGCTGCACGGGTTTGGCTTCTCCTTCATGTTGCACCAAATTCTACGTATCGATGCACCAAACGTTTGGCACAGCTTGCTAGCTTTCAACGTTGGAGTAGAGGTTGGACAAATCATGATCGTTTTATTGGTCTGGCCGTTGGTTTTGTTGCTGCGCAAACAACCAGGGCGTATCTGGGTTGGTTCTCGCACTGTTGTTGCTGCGTGCGCAAGTCTGGTAGCAATGGTTTGGGTAGTGGAACGGGCAGAGTTTTTTCTCTGACCACTAGTATGAGTATGTTGTGCGGCTTTGAACAGTATGCGGACCTTCACTTAGATTTGTTGAACGTCAACTTCGTTCGCAAAGTGGCCGCTCACGAAGTTTCGACGAACGATCGCCCTGAGCCCCCAGCCGACTTGCCAATTTCTCGCTGAGCGCGTTCGCAGCACGAAAATCGCTGCAAGTGCGCTGTCTTCGGTACTGCAACGCGACGAAGATATCCGCCGTTCGTGGGCGGTGCTGAGAAATTTGGAGGCCAAAGATCAAGTTGCGGGACACATTAGACTTTCGCGACTGCACAAGGCGTGACTGCTTAGCGCCTGTCTTCGACCTTGGCGTTAGGATATCTAAATTCCCCCAGCCCTAATTTAGCTTATGCTTCCCATGGAGGCTTCCTGAGTGCCAGATCATAGCTTCCCTCGATCAAGTCGAACTGCACATCCGCTTTGTCGTAAACACTCTTGCACCGTACCTGCTGACCGATTTGCTGCAGCCGATTATTCCGGCAAACAGGCGTGTCGTGAACCTCTCATCTGCCGCACAAGCCCCGGTGAACATCAGGGTCATGCGGGGCAATGTGACGCTGGCGGATATGGAAGTCTATTCTCAGAGCAAGCTGGCGATCACCATCTGGACCCGGGAATGAGCCAAATCCCAAGCTGATGCGCCTGTGATGGTCGCGGTAAATCCAGGATCACTTTTGGCCTCGAAAATGGTGCAAGAAGGCTTTGGCGTTGCCGGGAATGACATGAACTTCGGTGCGGATATCCTGATCGAGGCCGCCCTGGGCGCGCGGTTTGCTGACGCATCAGGGGCCTATTTCGACAATGACAGTGGCGCTTTCGTAAACCCGCATGCCGCAGCACTGGACATAGATCACGTTGCCGATGTCATTAGCACCATCAGAGCATTGATCGCCCAAACGGGTTGAGCCAACCTGCGATCGCATCGAAATGCGCTTCAATTGCGACTTCTTTTTCTCCTTTAGCGCTGGAAATTTACTAGCAAACAACTGACAACTCTCTCTTCCGCTGCGCGTCTCTGACCAAAGCCGCGAGCCGATAGAAGCCATGAGCCATCTTAGTGTAGGGCGTCAGCAAGAAGAATGTCAGAACCGATCCAAGGTGGATGGCAAGCAGCGCGGGCATCAGAGTAGTCGAACCAAAGGCGTAGAGGACCAGCCCGCTGAGGCCGACAAAACCGAGTAACAGGATAAAACCGATGTCCCCACCCCATGCGGACGGGTCGCCAAGCTCGCGATCCGACTTTTGCTTAAGCAGAGCCATCGCTCCACAACCCACTGTCAGCAACACACCGCCCGAAATCCCGAACAGTTTTGGCAACGACCAAAACCCGTAGGGCGCGTGCAACCCAAACCCGTAGTGCATAATCGTCGCCACCGAGGTCGACGCAAAGCACAGCAGGAAGCCGTACATGATGGCTTGGTGAATGTGGCGTCGGGCCTGACTGAACCGGTCTTCGTCCTCGAAATTGCAACCCTCGCCGTGGCCTGCGGCCAAGTCCTGCATCTTGCCGGCGCGTCTGAACGCAGCTATCAGATCAGACATTTGGATAGGTTTGCCACCAACCTCCGTCCAATAGCGCCTCAGGCTGATAGCCAAGCTAAAGAGTGGCAAAAGGAATGCAGGCGCAAAGATTGCGACCATCGCATTGTGGGACAGGACGGTATAGAACCCCTCTCCTCCGCTTGATCCGATGGCACGAATTGCCCAGAACAACAGGGCAAATCCGATCACAAGCGCCAAGGCTATGGCCCCGCCGTGTGTGTGAAACCGGCGTGCCAGAGGCTGCGGCCAAGCGAAGCTTTCCCAGCTGTCCCGCCGCACTTCGGCCAGAGCTTTCGGCAGGTTCAGGTCAAACTCGTGCGGTGCTGTGTACTGACAGGCGTAGTAGCACCCCCTGCAGTTGTGGCACAGGTTGGCCAGTTGCGTGATGTCCCCATCCGAGAACGCGCGTTCCGCGTGCAGCGACGGGAAGACCGAACAATAACCCTCGCAGTAGCGACAGGCGTTGCAGATCTCTGCCTGACGGCGGGCTTCTTGAATAAGATCAGTTTGCATAGGCTGCAGCCTCACGTCCTGCGATACGTCCAAAAACGGTTCCGATGGTCATGCCGAAGCCGGCCAGATACCCCTGCCCCAGGATCGAACCTGCCATCGTCTCGCCCGCTGCCCAAAGGTTTTTGATCTTCCCGCTGGGGGTCGAACACTGGGCCGTATCGTCGACCTTCAGCCCCAGATAGGTGAAAGTCACGCCAGTACGCAGCGAGTAGCCATAGAATGGCGGTTCGGAGATCGGGCGGGCCCAGTTGGTCTTGCGTGGCGTCAGACCCGAGGTTGTGACCCCGTCCAACTCAGTTGGGTGAAATCCACTGGTGTCGCCGCATGCATCGTTGAATTCAGCAACGGTCGCCTTCAGCTTGTCGGCGGGCAGGTCCATCATTCCAGCCAGCTCTTCCAAGGTGTCCGCCTTTAGCGGAGGGAACACCGAGGGCATGAACAGGTTCAGCGACTTCGCATCGATGATCACATAGCCTACCTGATCCGGTTGCGCGGCAACCAGACGCCCCCAAATCGCATAGCGTTTGGGCCAGACGTCTTCGCCCTCGTCATAGAACCGCTCGGCATTCTTGTTCACGACGATTGAAAACGGCACGCAGTCCAAACGGGTGACGATGCCGCCGTCGAACTTCGGCGCCCGCCCGTCAATGGCGACGGCGTGGCATTGGGTTGGATCGCCAACGCTCTCGACGCCTTGATCCAACAGATCAGCCAGCACAACCCCCCGGTTATAGGGCGTCCCCCGGATCAGGAAGTTCTTTGCTGGCTCGCCCCATGCACGGGTGAGCCAATCCGTGTCGGCCTGAAACCCGCCCGAGGCAACGATGACGGCCTTGGGCGTGATGCGATGAGATTGGCCTTCATAGGTGTAGTCGACCCATTCAATCTGGTCGCCGTTCAGCTCAAGATGCGTCACGGCAGCTTCGTAAAGAACATCCACGCCCAAAGCTGCCGCTGTGCGGTAGTAGGCGTTCACCAGAGACTTCCCGCCCCCCATAAAAAACGCATTGGTCCGCGCCAGCGACAATGCCCCGGAAAGAGAGGGTTGGAACCGCACGCCGTGTTCTTCCATCCACGGCAGGCATTCCTCGGAGGTTCGGATCGCGAGGCGAGCAAGATGTTCGTCGGTTTTGCCGCCAGTGACCTTGAGCAGATCTTCAAGATACTCATCTTCACTATATTCTTCGATCAGAGGGCCCAGAGGAGCGCCATGCATACAACGAAAATTGCGCGTATGGCGTGAGTTCCCCCCACGATAGGGTTTTGGTGCCGTCTCGAGGATCAGAACACGGGCGCCTGCCTCGGCAGCAGTCATCGCCGCGCAAAGGGCTGCATTCCCACCGCCGATCACAGCGATATCATAAGCTTCCTTTTGGGTTGCCATATCCTGTCTACCTATTGATTTTCATCGGTTGTCCGGTCGCGTTCTTGCAACGCCCGAATACGCATCCGTTGTGCGGCCTGAATATGCGCGCGCATCTCTGTTTCAGCCGCTGCACCATCGCGGGCCTTTAAGGCAGCCATGACACGCTTATGCTCTGCCACTGCTGTCTCGGCCCGATCACCGTCCAGCAATTGAGATGGCCCAAGGATCAACAGCGCTTTTTGCAAAGACAACATAGACTTGGCAAGAAACCGATTCTTTGCCGCATCCAAAAGTGTGGCGTGAAAAATCCGGTTGATCCGAGCCGCCTCCGAGCCGGTGCCTGCCTCGGCCAAGCGATCGTTCAAAACGCCCAACTCGTCCAATTCGACATCCGACGCAGCACGCGCTGCTAAACGGGCCGCAGTTCCCTCGAGCACCGCGCGCATCTCATAAAGCTCCATTACTTCGGCGTAATCGAGGCTGCGTACGGTTGCGCCCTGCCGGGGCACATGAGTGACTAGCCCGTCGGCCTCCAACTGACGGATAGCCTCCCGCACCGGTGTGCGGCTGACGCCTAGTCGTTCTGACAACTCAATCTCCCGCAGGCGTTCGCCAGGCAGAAGCGTGCCATCCCGAATCTCGTCCAGCAGGCGTTGATACGCTGAATTGCCTTGTGGGCCAGGCTGTAGGGGGTCGTCTTGAATGGTCATCGAGCGCTCACTTGTTTTCTTGCGTCCAGTTGTATACATTTGGATACATAGCGAGTCAATATTGTTGGAAGCCGCGCCTTGCCCACCCAAGACAAAACACCTTCTCTCCTGACAAAGCGGGCCTTAACACTGGTCCTTGCACTGCTGGGCACCGGCACATTTTTGGGATTGAATCTGCCGCTACCCTTTCTGTTCGGCCCAATGAGCGCGTGTCTCATAGCCGCCCTGGCGCATGCCCCAATGGAAGGTTTTGGTCAGGTCTCGGTTGCAGCGCGCACCATCCTCGGCGTTGCAGTTGGGGCTTCGATAACCCCTGCCCTGTTTGTAGAATTGCCGAAGATGGCGGCGTCTATCGCACTGGTCCCGTTCTTCATCCTGCTGATCGCGTTGGTCGGAGTGCCTTTCTTTCGCAAGTTCTGGGGGTTTGACTCCACGACCGCGTTTTACGCTGCCATGCCAGGCGGATTGCAGGACATGATCATCTTTGGCGCCGAAGCAGGCGCCAACCCGCGAACACTTTCCCTGATCCACGGTACGCGCGTGCTGATCATTGTAACGCTGGCCCCGCTATTTCTGACGGTGTTCTACGATGCTCAACTCACCAACCCAATCGGAGAGCCTGCGCGCGACCTGCCAATGCATGAGTTGGCGCTGATGGTACTGGCCGCCCTTATAGGCTGGAAAGGCGGTGAGCGGATCGGCCTGTTCGGGGCATCCATCCTCGGGCCTATGATCCTGACGGCAACCCTGTCACTGGCGGATTTCATTCATACCCGACCACCCCGCGAGGCCATCCTTGCGGCGCAGTTCTTTATCGGTTGCGGGATAGGCGTGAAATTCGTTGGCGTCACATGGGTCGAACTCCGTCGGGTGGTTGCAGCAGGCTTCGCCTATGTCATTGTCCTTGCCATCCTTGCAGCCGTTTTCACCGCTGTTGTCACCACGCTGGGACTGGGTCAACCGGTTGAGGCTTTCTTGGCCTTTGCCCCCGGCGGACAGGCCGAGATGACAGTACTGGCCATTGTCTCGGGCGCGGATCTGGGCTTTGTGATCACCCACCATCTGACAAGGATCGTGCTGGTTATCATCGGCGCGCCCATAGCGGCCAATCTTATCCTGCGCTGGTCCAAACCTCGGGGTTGATCATGTGAATAGGGGCACCTTCAGCATAGGCATTCACCTGATCGAAAATATCTGCGAATTGCAGGTCGAATTCGTCCTCTGTCACAAAACCTATATGCGGTGTCGCAATCAGGTTCGGGTGCGATAGCAAAGGGTCATTCGGGTCGGAGAGCGGCTCGGTATCGAAGACATCAATTGCGGCCTTCTCCGGGCGACCGGCGTTCAGCGCATCCAACAAAGCACCCGGAGCGATCAGCCCGGCCCGGGAGGTGTTCACAAACATCGCGCCCGGTTGCATCTGCGAAAAATCTGACGCTGTGATGATACCGTTCGTGTTGGGCTTCAGGCGGACGTGGACTGAGACAACATCGCAGTTGGCAAAGAACGCTTCGCGGCTTTTGGCAATCTGCACGCCGTCGGCCTGCGCGCGTGCCCGGCCTTCATCCGAAGACCACCAAACCACATTCATCCCGAATGCCTCGGCATAGCCAGCAACAGCGCGGGCGATACGGCCATATCCATACAGCCCCAACTTCCGCCCTCTCAGGGTCTTGCCAACCCCGGCCTGCCAATGCCCCGCTTTGACTGATGCCATCTGCGCAGGCAAGTCGCGCATCCCGGCCATGATTAGTGCCCATGTCAGTTCGGCTGCGGCATATGAGGGCGTCCCGCCATGCATGTTCGAACACAGCAGCACTCCGTTATCCGAGCATGCCTGCACATCGACGTGCGGATACACGCTGCGCTGGCTGATCACTTTCAGGTTTGGAAGATTTTCAATCAGATCGCGGGTTATCTTGGTGCGCTCGCGAAACAAAACCAGCGCCTCAGCCTCCTGCAAGCGTGTGGCCAACTCGCTGGTATCTTCGACATGATCTGTCCAGACCGTCACATTATGGTCCGACAGTTTTCCGAAACAAGGAAGGCCCTGCAGTGTGTCAAACCAATCATCCAGAATATGAACTTTCATCGACTTCCTATAGCCTACTCGGTGCTCAGTTTTCTTGGCGTCGGCACAAAATTAAGTTTGTCGAGTGCTTCAAGCGCATTGCGAACCCGTTCGCGTTGATCCAGCAGATGGTTGAATTGCTCATCGCACCCGGCAATTGGCGTTGGGTATTCCGCGATATCCTTTCGCAGAGCCGACTGCGCCAGCCTGAGTTCCTGACGCGCGATATCAAGGCATTCCGAATAGTCGTACATCGTGATATCCCCATTATGTATACCACTGTATACCAAATGAGAGTTCCCACTTCAACTACCGTTCCACGCGGATTCCGGAACATAAACATGCCCATCCGCCAATTTACGCGCAGTCCTCACCAAACCGGCAGAAATTACTTTGAACTCCCCGTCATTCGAGAAGTCCACCAGAACGTCGATCTTGCCTGAGGCGTGTTCCAAAACAACGTCTGCTGGGCTTGAATCCAGGCGATCAAGCAACCCGTCGGCGACGGTTCCGGGCGTCAAAGCGCAAGATGCCATGCATTGCGCGCCCGTAACGGCCATTGTCGGATGAGTTTTCCATGGCATGAAATACCGAACCGCAAGGGTTCCGCCTTCTCTGGCGGGTGCTATCAGGCCGAATTTTGGAGTTACAGATTTCGATACGTCCCCCATACCCATCAGTTCTCCGGCTTCGATCCGCACGGCCTCCATCCGATGAAAGAAAGCACGGTTGGCATCCAGCTCTTCGGCGCTTTCATATCCTGTCAGTCCGAAATCGGCCGCCCGGGCTATCACCATCGGCATAGCGACGTCCATGCACGTCAGCTCGATCCCCTGCACTGTGTCCCGCAAATTTCCAGTGGGCAGAAATGCACCTGTTGCCGAACCCACAACGCCCATGAAACTCAGCTGCACCGGTGCAGAATGACCGGGAACTCCGGCGATTTCCGCATCGCCCTCGTAGACCAACTCACCGCCCGGGGTTTGCACTTTGGCAACGACACGGGCGCCTGTATTAACTGCGCGAATGCGGATCTCGGTCACGTCGCCGGTGGGCTGAAACAAACCCATTTCGATCGCAGCTGGACCGACTCCTGAGAGGATGTTTCCGCAAGTAGGTTTGAAATCAACCAGCTTCTCATCAACAGAAACCTGCGCGAAGAAATAGTCGATATCCGCCCAGTCGTCTTCGCTGACGGATAACATCGCCACTTTGGTCGTCACTGCGTTTCCACCACCGATCCCATCGATATTGAGTGCTTGTCCAGCCCCGAGGGCAGCGACAAGAACATCGGCCAAAGTGTCCAAATTTTCGGGCAGATCAGAGCGCCGAAAATATGGCCCTCGGGACGTGCCACCGCGCATGAAAACATATGGGATTGCTGTCTGGGTCATTGCGAACCCTCCTTTACAAACCGTTGAAGTTTCTGATTTCAGCCCCGCCCGGCCCGCCAAATTGGCAGGCCGGGCAGCCGTGGAGTGCCTACTTGAGCGGCCATGGCAGGTTCACCATGTCTTGCAGCAGACCTGGCGGGAAATCCCGGTTCAGGGCACCGGCCATGAAGCACATGAAACCGATGCCGCAGGCCGTCAGGAGCAGCGTCATCTGCCAGTTGGACCCGGCGCGAATGCGGAAGAATGCGATCAGAAAACCGATCAGGGCGAGGATGAATCCTACAACCCATGTGGCCGCGATCAGACCTGCAAACCATGCGAGGGTCGACCAAAGTCCATGCGGCGCGCTCGCATCCTCACCGGCGAGTTCTTTGTCAGCAAAGATCGCATCGCCCTCGGGACGCCGCATCATTTGGATCAACAGGATGACGCAGCAAAACAGCGACACGCTGCCGATCACCAGCGGGATGATCTTATCGGTCATGTTGTAGTCAGGGATCATGTTTGCATTGACCAATGCCACGATCAGATAGGCCATGATCACCAAAAGGAAGATCAGCGGTGCGCGCTTGCTGCCGGATTTGACCTCACCTTCGGCCATGATCATCTTGGCTTGACGAATACCCAGAATGACCGAAACCACGGTGACCACGATCAGGACGATAACGATCGGGCTGAAGACGTATTCCATGCCTTCGCCAAAGCTCTTACGGAACCGGAACGAAGCGATCTGGAATGCCTGGTTGGTGAACTTCTCAACCGGGTTCGACAGAACGAAACCGATCAGGAAGGCCGGGCGCGACCAGTCGAAACGGCGTAAAAAGATGCCGATCAGGCCGATCACGAAAAGGGCCAGCAAGTCTTCGAAGTTTTGGCCGGACTGGAACGCCGCAAAGCTGATCAGCATGAACAGGAACGGCGCCAGATAGGTGAAACGGATCGTGGTCAGCTTGGCGATCCCGCCCGAGGCAGCGATACACAGGATGGTGCCCACCACGTTGGCAAGAGCCAGCAACCAGACAATCGAATAAGTGATGTCGAGATTGTCCTTGAGCATGCTAGGCCCGACCTCGATATCGCCAGATCCCAACAGTGCGACAGCGCCGATAAAGATCGCCATTGAACCCGAGCCAGGGATACCAAACAGCAGCGTTGGAACCAGCCCCCCGCCCTCCTTGGCGTTGTTCGAGCTTTCCGGCCCGATGACGCCTCGCACTTCGCCCTTTCCGAAGTTGCTTTTGTCTTTTGTCGATTGAACCGAATGGCCATAAGCGATCCAGTCAACAACCGAGCCTCCGAGGCCGGGAATAACACCAACGACCACGCCAATGATCGAACAGCGGACCGACAGCCAAATGTTCGCGGCCCAGTCTTTGACGCCATCCAGCCAACCGGCCCCTAGCGAAGCGCCCTTGGCAATGGATCGGTCTTGTCGCAGCAGCGAGACGATTTCGGGCACCGCAAAGATACCCAAGCCAACGATGACCAACTTCAGACCATCGGTCAGGTAAGGAATGTCATACGTCGCCATACGCAGCGAACCGCCTGCGTCCGCCTCGCCAATCGTACCGACCATCAGGCCCAACCCTGCGGCGGCGACACCCTTCAGCGGGACACGCCCGGCGAGGATAGCGACCATCGACAAGCCAAGAATGGTGATCATCAGCATCTCGGGCAGACCAAATGCCAGAACGATGGGCCGCGCAATCAGGATGAACATGGTCAGAAAAGTTGCGCCGACCAAACCGCCGAAAAGCGATGAAGCAAAGGCCGCTGACAATGCCCGCGCGGCTTCGCCTTTCTTCGCCATCGGGAAGCCATCCAACACCGTAGCCTGTGAGGCAGAGCTACCGGGGATGCCCATAAGAACCGACGCAAACGTGTCAGAGGTCGGAACAACGGCGACCATCCCGATCATCAACGCCAATCCTAGGATCGGGTCCATGCCGAACATGAACGGAAGCAATAGGGACAGACCAGCAATACCGCCAAGACCCGGGAAAACACCTACGGCCAGCCCCATGACGACGCCGAGAACAAGATACCCCAGAACAATAGGTTGCAGGATCAGACCCCACGCATCACTGAGCGCAGGAAGAGCGGTGGCGAAAACCTCCATAGCGGCCGCCTTTCATAAATTGTCTTGTGTTTGGAAAAGCGCGCGCCCGACATCGGGGCACGCGCAGTGGTGTTTGGGCTTAGTTCAGCTCGACACCATAGGCTTCTTTGAGCCAGTTCAGGACATAGGCCTTGGCGTTGTTGTCGACGTTTGTCGCAGTTTGCAATGCCGACTTGGAGCCGTCACCAACAAACACAGGATATTTGCCCACGCGCTTCGAGGAGATGTCGGCAAAGTCGCCTCGCTCGGTCACAGCTTGGAACGCTGCGGTGTAGGCGTCGACCACTTCCTGAGGCGTGTCACCCGGCAGGAAGGCCAGCTTCTGAACCGGGAAACCGGCCACAAAGAACGCTTTCCACGCATCCCATGCCTCACCGCTGGTTTCACAGCCATCGGTCGCTTCGCATACTTCTTTGAATGTCGGGATGTCCGGGAAGGTCGGGTCGCGCACGATGTTGCCGTCCGCATCCAGAGCACCCCAAGTCATCATCGGCACAGCCTGACCGGATTCAACCAGAGGTGCCGATCCACCCAGATAGCCGGACGAGGTCTGATAATCGATGTTGGCTTCACCTCGCTCGAACATCAGGCGACCATCGCCACGGCCTTTGATGCCAAAAACAGGCTCAACATTCATGCCCAGCATTTGCCACGCCAGCAGCGGTACAAGGTCAAGGCGTGTCGCGCCCTGCGAACCGTAAATAAAGTTTGTGTCTTTCAGCGCGTTCGCAGAGCCATCAAACTTTGCTCCGTCTTCGGCGTTCAGATAGGCAACACCACCGGTTCCTGACGCCATAACCGGGATCCAATCGTTGTACTCGTAGCGCACGCGAGGATCGCTCAGCAGATATGGGAATTGAGTTGAACCAGAGGTGCCAAACAGCAGCGTCCCGTCGTCATGGCTCTGCTCCTGAAACCAGTTTGCGCCTTTGGTCGAACCAGCGCCCGGCATGAATTTCACGACAACTGTCGGTTGACCCGGTAGAGCTTCCGACAGAAGCGGCGCAAAGAAGTTGGCCCATTTGGCAGACCCGCCCGTTTCCGAGAACGGGATAACCCATTCAACGGTCTTGCCGGAGAAATCGACCTCGGCAGCGGCAGGTGCGGCGATACCGGCGGCGGCGATCAGCCCCACGACGGCCCGACGGGTGAAGTTGGAAATGGTCATTGGTTCCTCCCTGTTGACCAGACAACCACGCCAGCGCCCTCTGCACCACCGTGATCGCAAATAGAACTGTGGGGTTGATTCCCCATCCCATCTGGCAATCATGGAGCGCCAACCTTGCGCGAAACTTGCAGGAGCCCTGATGCGGATCGTCATCGTCGAAGACAACGAGACCCTCGCCAACGCTATTGCTTATCGTCTGCGTGACCGCGGTCATGCGGCAGAAGTGCTTTCGGATGGCGACGAGGCTGACTTGTATCTTGCGCAAGAGGGCGCCGACTTAGTTGTTTTGGACATCAATTTGCCCGGACAGTCAGGGCTAGAGATCCTGAAATCTCTTCGTAATCGTGGTGACAGCGTACCGGTGATCTTGCTGACGGCACGTGCCGAAACAAGCGACCGGGTTTCCGGGTTGGATATGGGTGCAGATGATTATCTGGTTAAGCCATTCGAAATGGACGAGTTGGAAGCACGCATCCGGGCGCTTTCTCGACGCAAAGACCTCGACTACGGAGCAAAAGAGAGCATCGGCGGCCTGGAATTCGACCGCGCTGCACGTCAGGTAAGTGTGCAGGGCACTGTTATGGATATCCCGCGGCGGGAAATAGCCGTGCTTGAATGCCTGTTAGAGCGCAGGGGCAGAATTGTGCCCAAAAGCCAACTTACAGATTACGTCTATGGCGTGGGTGCCGATGTCGAGGCCTCGGCCGTTGAACCTCATGTATCTCGGCTGAGAAAACGTCTTCAGGATCTCGGTCTTAGAATAAAGACAGCCCGAGGTCTGGGATATCTGCTTGAGGTGCAGAAGTGATCAATCACGGCTCGCTCAGGTTAAGACTTTTCATTCTTATCCTAACCCCTTTGGTACTAATTGCAGCCTTGCTTGGTCTTTGGCGCTTTATGATTGCACAGAATACGGCGCAGGAATTGTTCGACGACAGCCTGTTATCTGCTGGCCTAGCCATATCGCGAGATGTTGCGATTTCGGGGGGTGATGCGCTGTCACCAACGACACGCAGCATGATCCGCGACGCGTCCGGCGGAGAGATTTTTTACCACGTAACAGGCCCCGGCGGCATCTATGTGACTGGCTATGCGTACCCTCCGGCCGCCACAAACCCATCTGCTCAAGAGGTGTACAAACCGCAGTTTTTCGAAGCGCTCTACCGCCAAGAACCAGTGCGCGTTCTTAAGATGACGGAACGCGTGACCATAGACAATCTAATCGGAGATGCGACAGTTACAGTTTGGCAACGCATGGCGGATCGCAATGCGTTTGCGAATGAATTGTCTATCCGCGCAGGAATTCTGATGGGCGTTCTGCTGGCCACCCTCGCTATTGTGGTGTGGTTCGGTGTCGCTCGTGGCCTTAGGCCGTTGTTGGATTTGCAGGACGCAATAGACCTGCGTTCACCAGATGACCTCAGTGAGATCAAGCGCGCTGTCCCAGTCGAAGTTCAAGGAGTTGTCAAAACCTTGAACCGGCTTTTTGGACAGGTGGAAAACAGTATCAACGCCCATCAAGTGTTTATTTCCGAAGCTGCACATCAGCTGCGGAACCCAGCGGCCGCCGTGCAGTCGATGGCCGAAGCGCTGCAGGACGCGAAAACGGATGGCGACCGAGAAAAACGCATCTCCGAGCTTGTTGCGGCTGCAAAAAACTCAGCGACGGTGGCGGAACAGCTGTTATCGCTTGAAAGGCTCAGGCAGCCGACGCACGAAAATCAAATGGTTGAAATTGACTTTCGCTCGGTCGTGGAAGAAGCCTGCGCTGAGATGGGAGTTAATATCCTTGCAAAGGGCATCGAGTTTGATGTCACGATGCCTGAGACGGCGGTCACGGTGTTCGGCGACCGTGTCTTTCTGATTGAGGCTCTAAAGAACCTGCTGGATAACGCGGTCAAACATGGTGGCCCAAAGTTGAGCCAAATCTCAGTTGTGCTGCGGTGTGACGGCAAATGCGTCAACCTAACTGTGACCAACGATGGCGCTGGCCTTTCACCAGACCAAAGCGAAGCGGCATTCAATCGGTTTTCTCAGTTGGAGTACTCCGAGGGCAGCGGGTTGGGGTTGTCAATCGTCTCTGCAGTGGCGCGGCGCCACGGAGGAATGGTCGAAATCAACCTAGTCGAAAGAGGAGCGAGCATTACGCTTGAGCTCCCCATAGTCCTGGACCGTTCTTTCGATTGACCGCGTCGGGCTGATGTCGTTGAAAAAGTCGTTCGTTTTTGCGTCTTGGTGTTCTGCGTTGTCTATA
>NZ_WQGO01000002.1 GCF_013034685.1 Ruegeria lacuscaerulensis
CAATCGTGCCGATGTTGACGTGCGGTTTTGTACGCTCAAACTTTTCCTTTGCCATGATGGCCTCCTTTTTCGGTAATGAAGGGAGCCCGTAAACCGGACTCCCTCAAATCTTTGGTTATGCGTATTTCGCCTGGATCTCGTCCGAGATGTTCTGCGGAACCGGATCGTAGTGATCGAACTGCATGGTGAACTGGGCACGGCCCGACGACATCGAACGCAGAGTGTTGATGTAGCCGAACATGTTCGCCAGCGGAACGAACGCATCGATCGCGATCGCGTTGCCGCGCGGTTCCTGACCAGACACCTGGCCACGACGCGAGGTCAGGTCGCCGATGATACCGCCGGTATATTCTTCCGGGGTGATCACCTCGACCTTCATGATCGGTTCCAACAGCTTCGCGCCAGCTTTGCGCATGCCTTCACGCATACACATACGGGCCGCGATTTCGAACGCCAGAACGCTCGAGTCAACGTCGTGGAACTTACCGTCCAGCAAGGCAACCTTGAAGTCGATCACGGGGAAGCCAGCCAGCGGGCCGCTATCCATGACCGAGTTGATGCCTTTTTCAACACCCGGGATGTATTCCTTCGGAACGGCACCACCAACGATGCGGCTTTCGAACGAATAACCTTCGCCTGGCTCGGTCGGCTGGATTTCCAGCTTAACTTCACCAAACTGACCCGAACCACCCGACTGTTTCTTGTGGGTGTAGGTGTGTTCAACCGGCATCGAGATGGTTTCACGATAGGCCACCTGCGGTGCACCAATGTTCGCTTCAACCTTGAACTCGCGCTTCAGACGGTCAACCAGGATGTCCAGGTGAAGTTCGCCCATGCCCTTCATGATGGTCTGACCCGATTCCAGGTCGGTTTCCACGCGGAAGGACGGGTCTTCGGCGGCCAGACGGGCCAGACCCTGGGACATCTTCTCTTGGTCGCCCTTGGTTTTGGGCTCAACCGCGATCTCGATCACCGGATCGGGGAAGGTCATGGTTTCCAGAACCACCGGATCCTTCGCGTCACACAGGGTGTCACCGGTGGTGGTGTCTTTCAGACCTGCCAGCGCGATGATATCGCCTGCAAACGCTTCTTCGATCTCTTCCCGGTTGTTCGAGTGCATCATCATCATACGACCGATGCGCTCTTTCTTACCTTTGGTCGAGTTCAGGATCGAGTCACCCTTGTTCATGGTGCCCGAGTAGATCCGAGTGAATGTCAGCGAGCCAACGAAGGGGTCGTTCATGATTTTGAACGCCAGACCCGAGAAGGCCATGTCGTCGTCTGCACGACGTGCGATGTCACGAACTTCTTCCTCGTCGCCGGGTTTGAAGCCCATGTAATCAACAACGTCCAGCGGGCTGGGCAGATAGTCGATCACAGCGTTAAGCAGAGGCTGAACGCCTTTGTTCTTGAACGCCGAGCCACCCAGAACCGGAACAAACGCGATGTCCAGGGTCCCTTTGCGCAGCAGGGCGCGCAGGGTCGGAACGTCGGGCTCATTGCCTTCCAGGTATTCCATCATCGCGTCGTCGTCCATTTCGACGGCCGCTTCGATCATCTTGCCGCGCCATTCGTCAGCCATGTCTTTCAGGCTGTCGCGGATCGGAGCTTTGATCCAGCTTGCGCCCAGATCTTCGCCCTGCCACAGCCACTCTTCCATGGTAACCAGGTCAATCAGACCTTCCAGCTCGGACTCGGCGCCGATCGGAATGCCAACCGGAACGGCGCGTGCGCCGGTGCGGTCTTCGATCATGCGAACGCAGTTGAAGAAGTCTGCGCCGATCTTGTCCATCTTGTTGACGAAAACCATACGCGGAACCTTGTAGCGGTCAGCCTGACGCCACACGGTTTCGGTCTGGGGCTCAACACCGGCGTTTGCGTCCAGAACGCAGACGGCACCGTCGAGAACCGCCAGCGAGCGTTCGACTTCGATGGTGAAGTCAACGTGGCCGGGGGTGTCGATGATGTTCAGGCGGTGCTTGGGGGTATCGGCGGTTTTACCGTCTTCGGTGCGCTCCCAGAAAGTGGTGGTCGCAGCCGAAGTGATGGTGATGCCGCGTTCCTGCTCCTGCTCCATCCAGTCCATGGTGGCTGCACCATCGTGCACCTCACCGATGTTGTGAGATTTACCAGTGTAATACAGGATACGCTCCGAGCAGGTGGTCTTACCTGCGTCGATGTGCGCCATGATACCGAAGTTACGGTATAGTTCGAGCGGATATTCGCGTGCCATTTTGGATAAGCCTCTGGATTACCAACGGTAGTGGCTGAAGGCTTTGTTCGCCTCGGCCATCTTGTGGGTGTCTTCGCGCTTCTTCACGGCAGTACCGCGGGACTGTACAGCGTCCAGCAGCTCACCGGCGAGGCGTTCTTCCATGGTGTTTTCGTTGCGACCGCGCGCGGCGGTGATCAGCCAGCGGATGGCCAGTGCTTCGCGGCGCTCGGGGCGTACTTCGACCGGAACCTGATAGGTTGCACCACCAACCCGGCGCGAGCGAACCTCGACCGACGGTTTGATGTTGTCGAGCGCTTCGTGGAAAACTTCGACAGGTGCGCGCTTGATCTTGTTCTCAACACGGTCAAAGGCGTTGTAAACGATGCGCTCTGCGACCGACTTCTTGCCGTCGATCATCAGGTTGTTCATGAACTTGGTCAGAACCTTGTCGCCAAATTTGGCGTCAGGCAGGACTTCGCGTTTTTCGGCGGCGTGACGACGTGACATATCAGCCTCTCCTTCTTACTTGGGACGCTTCGCGCCGTATTTCGAACGACGTTGCTTACGATCTTTGACGCCCTGAGTATCCAGAACACCGCGCAGGATGTGGTAACGCACACCGGGAAGGTCTTTTACACGGCCGCCACGGATCAGAACAACCGAGTGTTCCTGCAGGTTGTGGCTTTCACCGGGGATGTACGAGATGACCTCGAACCCGTTGGTCAGGCGCACTTTGGCAACCTTACGCATAGCCGAGTTCGGCTTTTTCGGTGTGGTGGTATACACACGGGTGCAGACGCCGCGTTTCTGCGGGCACTGCTCCAGGTGCATGGACTTCGAGCGTTTTACTTTGGGCTGCCGCGGCTTGCGGATCAGCTGTTGAATAGTTGGCATTCCGGTTTCTTCCCCGTTTTGCAACACACATGACATGCACGCGGGTTGCGTGCGGTTAAACTTTGCTGCACTCATGCGTCCACAAGCGCAAAACCCGCGAGCGTTCCCATTCCGAGGTGAACGTCGCGGTTGGTTATCAGAGGACGCGAACTGCAAAATTGTCCGGGTCTTGACCAGTCCATTACTGAGATCGGTTTTGGGGCGGCCCCCGGTACCGAGATGGGCGCGTAATAGGGGGAGTCGGCGCAAGTGTCAACAGTACACCGGACCCACCGCACGACAGGCCGCTTTGCGCTGATATATCCGGTCCGATTGTCGGCCGCCAGTACTGCTGACCGTTGCGAGTTCGCGACCGCAGGGGCATAGTCAGCCACAACGCCACGCACTACGGATGACCCATGCAAATCATCGGCCTGTGCCGCTTTTCCTACCCCGCTCATGGCGGCTTTCAGGTCGAACATGACACGATCGAGGAACGGCGCGCCTATCTCTACCACCCTACCCGGCTGGAAGAGAGGTTTCGCCTGTTCGAAACCACCACTCTGCCCTGTCTGCGCGAACAGACGGATGAGGATTTCCAATTGCTCATCGTGATCGGGGATTGCCTACCGAAACCCGCCTTTGATCGGCTGCACGACCTGACCACAGGCATGAAGCAGGTGCAGATCATCGCCCGTCGCCCCATGCGCCACCGCCGGGTGATGAAAGAGATCCTGAACGCCGCACGTCACGATCCCAACATGCCCTGCATCCAATTCCGGCATGATGATGACGACGCCGTGTCGGTGGATTTCGTCGAACGGCTACGTATCGCCGCTGACGAAGGCGGCGCGCTGATGCGCAACCACAAAACGGTTGCCATCGACTATAACCAAGGGTTTCTGGCACGGTTCGGGCCCGAGGGCATTCACGCCGCGCAGGTGTTTCAACCGCTGCTGGGGATCGGGTTTGCCATGTACGTGCGGGGTGGAAGTGATCTGACAATCATGAATTTTGGGCATCACCGGATCGGTAACTACATGCCGGTGATCAGCTATCCAGACGCGCCGATGTGGGTGCGCACGCTGAATTCGTTCAACGATTCACCCCATGCCCGCAAAAGCAACACTCAGCTTGCACCCCTGACCCCCGAACAAGAGGGCGAGTTCATCGCCCGCTTTGCCATCGATCAGGACGCCGTGCGTCGGGTTCACTCGGGTGGGTGAACTGCCCGCTCACGGAATAGGGTGAAAAGCCCGGCACCCACGACCAGCGCGGCACCTGCCATGGTTACAGCGTCTGGCCAGTCTCCGAACACGACCCAACCCAAACCCAGGGCCCAAAGCAAGCTGGAGTAACGAAACGGCGCGATGAACCCCACATCGCCCTCGCGCATAACCATGACGCTGAACAGATAGCCCATCAGTACAAACACCGCCGCCGTCCCCACCATCACGCCCGCTCCGGGCGAAACTGGCACCCAACCTGTTGATACGGTCGCAATCGAGGCCGAAACGGTGATGGTGACGCTTGTGGCCAGCGTCACAACCAGCGACGGCACCTCACTGGACATGCGCCGCGTGATTAGATCCCGCACCGTGACCGAGATCACGGCGATCAGTGCGTAAATCGCATAGATGCTAAACCCCTCCGGACCTGGTCGGACGATCAGCAGCATCCCCACAAACCCCATCCCGATAGCCAGAATGCGCCGCCACCCGATCTGTTCGCGAAAAAACAGAACCGCGCCCAAAGTCACGGTCAGCGGCAGTGCCTGCAAGACCGCCGTCACATTGGCAAGCGGCATATGCAGCAGTGCGGTCAGGAAAAAGAACGTGGCCGACAGTTCGGCCAGGCTACGCGCACCGATCAGCCACTTGTCATGTCGCGGGAAGTGCAAATGCAGCGCCCCCAGGTTGCGCGCCATAAGATACACAAGAACCGTCGCCAATACCCCGCGCATGGCCACCATCTGGAACAGAGGTACCTCGGCCCCTGCCAGCTTGATCAGCGTATCATTGATGGTAAACGCCGCCATACTGCCCATCATCAGCAGGGCGCCTTTTATGTTTGGGGTCATGGAAACAGAACTCAGATATCTTCATACTCATTCGCGGGGATGACGAACTGCAAGTCAATACACGCGGCCGGAAAAGTGATTTGCAAGTCGTATCAATGTGTTAAAAAATTTGACCATTCTGACGTCAGTTTTTTGGAGAGTTTATGTTTGCGAAGAATTCTCAAGGTTTTGGTCAGCAACCACGTCGCTACCAAACCAGTGGTGTTCAGCCGCAACCAAAAGCAAGTGTGGCACAGCCGCGCGCCCGCAAGCCTAAGTCTGCCCCGACCCCTATCAGATTTGACCTAATGTTTTGGGGCGCTCTCTGCTCGTTTGTTGTGTTTTTTTCTATTTTTAAACCTTCAAGCAATTTCTGATCTGGCACCGGAATCTGTGAAAAACGGTAACACCCCAGGCGCGTTTGTGGGGGTTGCGCTTGGCGTTCTGTTCCTGAATCTGAGCATTTGAGCGCATGTCTGTCGCATTGCCTGAGCCCACTGCGCGGTTTTTTTGATACTATCGGCCCTCTGTTCAGCAAGACCACAACAACAAAAAAGGCCCCGCGTTTCCGCAGGGCCTGTTCTTTGTTCTGAAACCGCGCTTATTCGCGGCTTTCGGGGGCGTCGACCACGATGTCCAGCTCATCCCCGACCATGTCGTCGTCGATGACCGGCGCCGCCAGCGCAGCAGCCGCTTCGGCCTCTTCGCGGCGGGCTTCGATGACGACGTTATCGCGGGTCTGGGCGACCTGACGCACGGCCTGAGTGGCACCACCGGTACCGGCGGGAATCAGACGACCGACGATGACGTTCTCCTTCAGGCCAACCAGCTTGTCTTTCTTGCCCTGAACCGAAGCTTCGGTCAGGACACGAGTGGTTTCCTGGAACGACGCCGCCGAGATGAACGAACGCGTTTGCAGCGAGGCTTTGGTGATCCCCAGAAGGATCGGCTCGCCTTGGGCCGGACGACCACCGCGGGCGATGGTCTTCTCGTTGGCCGCGTCGAACTCTTGCTTGTCGACATGCTCGCCTTTCAGCAGGGTGGTGTCGCCTGAATCCAGGATCTCCCACTTCTGCAGCATCTGGCGCACGATGACCTCGATGTGCTTGTCATTGATCTTCACGCCCTGCAGACGATAGACGTCCTGCACCTCGTCGATCATGTAATCCGCCAGCGCTTCGACACCCATGATGGAAAGGATGTCGTGCGGAGCCGGGTTACCGTCCATCAGGTATTCACCCTTCTGGATGAAGTCCCCTTCGGCGACCGGGATGTGCTTGCCCTTGGGTACCATGTACTCGATGGTCTCCATGGACTCGTCCGCCGGTTCGATGCTGATGCGGCGCTTGTTCTTGTAGTCGCGGCCAAAGCGCACGTAACCATCGGCTTCTGCGATGATCGCGTGATCTTTTGGACGGCGGGCTTCGAACAGTTCGGCCACACGCGGCAGACCACCGGTGATGTCCTTGGTCTTGGCACCTTCACGCGGGATACGCGCTACAACGTCACCGGCTTCGACGGTCTGACCGTCTTCGACCGAAAGGATCGCATCCACCGACATCGGATAGTGAACCGGGTTGCCCGCGTCGTTGCGGACTGGTTCGCCATCTTCACCAACCAGAATGATCTCGGGCTTGAGGTCGCTGCCTTTGGGGGCCGCGCGCCAGTCGATCACGATCTTCTGGGTCATACCGGTTGCTTCGTCGGTCTCGTCGCGGACAGCAAGGCCCGAAACCAAGTCGACATATTTCGCAGTACCGGCTTTCTCGGCGATGATCGGCAGGGTGTAGGGATCCCATTCGAACAGCTTGTCGCCGCGGGCAACCGTTGCGCCGTCCTTGACGAACAGCTTCGATCCATAGCCCAGCTTGAAGCTGGCACGCTCTTCGCCGTGTTCGTCGTTGATAACCAGCTTCATGTTCCGGCCCATGACCAGGCTTTCGCCTGCGGCATTGATCAGAATCTGCGGGTTCTCGAACGCGACAACGCCTTCCTGGTTGGCTTCCTGGAACGACTGCTGACCACCTTGCGCAACACCACCGATGTGGAAGGTCCGCATGGTCAGCTGCGTACCGGGTTCACCGATCGACTGCGCGGCGATGATGCCGACAGCTTCACCCGTGTTGACCATGGTGCCGCGTGCAAGGTCACGACCATAGCAGGTTGCACAGACGCCTTCCTCGGACTCACAGGTCAGAGGCGAACGGATGCGCATCGACGCAACACCGGCCTCGTCGATGGTGTCGGCCATACGTTCGTCGATCAGCTGACCAGCTGCGACGATCACCTCATCGGTGCCCGGACGCAGAACATCGTCAGCCGCCACACGGCCCAGCACACGTTCGGCCAGCGAGGCAACAACCTCACCGTCGTTCACGGCTGCTTCGGCTGTGATTGCACGTTCTGTGCCACAGTCGATCTCACGCACGATACAGTCCTGCGCCACGTCCACCAGACGACGGGTCAGGTACCCCGAGTTCGCCGTCTTCAGAGCGGTATCCGACAGACCCTTACGGGCACCGTGGGTCGAGTTGAAGTACTCGAGAACGGTCAGACCTTCTTTAAAGTTTGAGATGATCGGCGTTTCGATGATGTCACCGTTCGGCTTGGCCATCAGGCCGCGCATACCGCCCAGCTGTTTCATCTGAGTGACCGAGCCACGCGCACCCGAGTGGGCCATCATGTAGACCGAGTTCGGTTCCTGCTCGGAGCCGTCCTCAGCCCGATCCGACGACGAGATCGTCGACATCATCGCCTCGGTGACGCGGTCGTTACACTTCGACCAGGCATCGACAACTTTGTTGTACTTTTCACCCTGAGTGATCAGGCCGTCCATGTACTGCTGTTCAAAGTCCTTCACCTGACCGCGGGTGTCATCAACGATGCCCCACTTGTCATCGGGAATGACCATGTCGTCCTTACCGAACGAGATGCCCGCCTTGAACGCTTCTTTGAAGCCCATCGACATGATCTGGTCACAGAAGATAACCGACTCTTTCTGACCGCAATACCGGTAGACGGTGTCGATCACCTGCTGCACTTCTTTCTTCCGCAGCAGGCGGTTGACCAGATCGAAAGGCGCCTTGTTGTTCATCGGCAACAGAGCACCCAGACGCAGACGGCCCGGAGTGGTGTCATAGCGCTTCTGAACTTCGTTGCCTTCGTCGTCGATCTGCGTGATCCGCGCGGTGATCTTGGAGTGCAGGTGCACTTCGCCGGAATCCAGCGCGTGCTGAACTTCGTCGATCGAACCGAACACCTTGCCTTCACCCGGCATGCCTTCGCGCTCCAGGGTCACATAGTAGAGACCCAGGATCATATCCTGCGACGGAACGATGATCGGCGCGCCGTTTGCAGGCGACAGAACGTTGTTCGTCGACATCATCAGAACACGGGCTTCCAGCTGCGCCTCAAGGCTCAGCGGGACGTGAACAGCCATCTGGTCACCGTCGAAGTCGGCGTTAAAAGCCGAACAGACCAGCGGGTGCAGCTGGATGGCTTTACCTTCGATCAGGACCGGCTCGAACGCCTGAATGCCCAGACGGTGCAGAGTCGGCGCACGGTTCAGCATGACAGGGTGTTCGCGGATCACCTCATCGAGGATATCCCACACTTCGGGACGCTCTTTCTCGACCAGTTTCTTCGCCTGTTTCACGGTCGAAGACAGACCCTTGGCTTCAAGGCGCGAGTAGATGAACGGCTTGAACAGTTCCAGCGCCATCTTCTTGGGCAGACCACACTGGTGCAGCTTGAGTTCCGGACCGGTCACAATGACCGAACGGCCCGAGAAGTCGACGCGTTTCCCCAAAAGGTTCTGACGGAAGCGACCCTGCTTACCCTTCAGCATGTCCGACAGCGATTTCAGCGGACGCTTGTTGGCACCGGTGATCACGCGGCCACGACGGCCGTTGTCGAACAGAGCATCCACGGATTCCTGCAACATCCTCTTTTCGTTACGCACGATGATGTCAGGCGCGCGCAGTTCGATCAGACGCTTGAGACGGTTGTTCCGGTTGATGACGCGGCGGTACAGATCGTTCAGATCCGAAGTCGCGAAACGGCCACCATCCAGCGGAACCAGCGGACGCAGTTCCGGCGGAATGACCGGGATCACGGTCATCACCATCCACTCTGGCCGGTTGCCCGACTCGAGGAAGGATTCAACAACCTTCAAACGCTTGATGATTTTCTTGGGCTTCAGTTCACCGGTTGCTTCGGCCAGATCAGCGCGCAGCTGCTCAGCTTCGGCTTCCAGATCAATCTGGGCCAGCATCTCGCGGATGGCTTCGGCACCGATATTCGCGGTGAACGCGTCCATGCCGTAAGCATCCTGCGCGTCCATGTACTCTTCTTCGGTCAGCATCTGGCCATAGGTCAGGTCGGTCAGACCGGGCTCGATAACGACATAGTTTTCAAAGTAAAGAACGCGTTCCAGATCGCGCAGCGTCATGTCCAGCATCAGACCGATGCGGGACGGCAGCGATTTCAGGAACCAGATATGCGCAACGGGCGCGGCCAGTTCGATATGGCCCATACGCTCGCGGCGGACTTTCTGCAGGGTGACTTCCACACCGCATTTCTCGCAGACAACGCCGCGATACTTCATCCGCTTATATTTGCCGCACAGACATTCGTAGTCTTTGATCGGGCCAAAGATACGCGCGCAGAACAGGCCGTCACGCTCGGGCTTGAACGTCCGGTAGTTGATGGTTTCGGGTTTCTTGATCTCGCCATAGGACCAAGACAGGATCCGCTCGGGCGACGCCAACGAGACCTTGATCTCGTCAAAGACCTTCGGGGGCGTCAGCGGGTTGAACGGGTTGTTGGTGATTTCCTGGTTCATTTGTTACCTCAAATCTTGCGGAAGGGGGGACGGGAGAAAGGGCAGCGCCCTTACTCCTCAACCTCCGCATCCAGGAGTTCCATATTCAGGCCGAGGCCACGGACTTCTTTAACCAGAACGTTGAACGATTCCGGTACGCCCGCTTCAAAGTTATCCTCGCCCTTGACGATCGACTCATAGACCTTCGTCCGGCCAGCTACGTCATCCGATTTCACCGTCAGCATCTCTTGCAGGGTGTAGGCGGCGCCGTAAGCTTCCAAGGCCCAGACTTCCATCTCACCAAAGCGCTGACCACCGAACTGCGCCTTACCGCCCAGCGGCTGCTGGGTCACCAGGCTGTACGGCCCGGTCGAACGCGCGTGGATTTTGTCGTCCACAAGGTGGTGCAGTTTCAGCAGGTACTTGATGCCCACGGTCACGGGACGTGCAAACTGCTCACCGGTACGACCGTCGAACAGAACCGACTGACCGCTTTCCGAGAAGCCGGCACGCACCAGCGCGTCGTTGACGTCAGCCTCTTTGGCACCGTCAAAGACCGGGGTTGCGATCGGAACACCGCGGGTCACATTGCCCGCAGCCTCGATCAGGCCATCCTCGTCCAGACCGGTGATGCCTTCTTCGTAGACATCTTCGCCATAGGCCAGCTTCATCGCTTCGCGCACCGGGGTCAGGTCGCCGGACCGGCGGTATTCACCCAGAGCGTCGTCAATGTTCAGACCCAGACCGCGCGCGGCCCAACCCATGTGGGTTTCAAGGATCTGACCGACGTTCATACGCGAAGGCACACCCAGCGGGTTCAGACAGAAGTCAACCGGAGTACCATCGGCCAGGAACGGCATGTCTTCCATCGGAACAACCTTGGAGATCACACCTTTGTTCCCGTGACGACCGGCCATCTTGTCGCCCGGCTGCAGCTTGCGCTTCACGGCGATGAAGACTTTAACCATCTTCATCACACCCGGCGGCAGGTCGTCGCCACGGCGGACTTTTTCGACCTTGTCTTCGAAACGAGCGTCCAGAGCGCGTTTCTGCACTTCGTACTGCTCGTTCAGAGCCTCAACGATCTGTGCGTCCTGCTCGCCTTCCAGCGCCAGCTGCCACCACTGACCACGGGTCAGGGTTTCCAGCAGTTCCTCGGTGATCACCGACCCTGCCTTGACGCCTTTCGGGCCTTTGACAGCGGTTTTGCCCAGGATCAGGCCTCGCAGACGCGCATAGATGTTGCGGTCAAGGATCGCCAGCTCGTCGTCCCGGTCACGGGCCAGACGTTCGACTTCCTCACGCTCGATCTGCAGCGCACGCTCGTCTTTTTCGACGCCGTGACGGTTGAAAACGCGGACCTCAACGACCGTACCGTAATCGCCCGGCTTCACGCGCAGCGAGGTGTCGCGCACGTCAGATGCTTTTTCACCAAAGATGGCGCGCAGCAGCTTTTCTTCCGGGGTCATCGGGCTTTCGCCCTTCGGAGTGATCTTGCCGACCAGAATATCGCCCGGCTCAACATCCGCGCCGATGTAAACGATGCCCGCCTCGTCGAGGTTGCGCAGCGCTTCTTCACCCACATTCGGGATGTCACGGGTGATCTCTTCCGGGCCCAGCTTGGTGTCACGGGCGGCGACTTCAAATTCCTCGATATGGACCGAGGTAAAGACGTCGTCACGCGCGATACGTTCCGAGATCAGGATCGAGTCTTCGTAGTTGTAACCGTTCCACGGCATGAACGCGACGACCACGTTTTTACCAAGTGCCAGTTCACCCATATCGGTCGACGGACCGTCGGCAATGACCTCGCCCTTCTGGACGGTGTCACCCACCTTGATCAGCGGACGCTGGTTGATGCAGGTGTTCTGGTTCGAACGCTGGAATTTGCGCAGACGATAGATGTCAACGCCAGCGTCGCCCAGTTCCAGATCCTCAGTCGCGCGGATAACGATACGCTGGGCATCGACCTGGTCGATGATACCGGCGCGTTTCGCCTGAATCGCAGCGCCCGAGTCAATCGCAACCTTTTCCTCAATGCCGGTACCGACCAGCGGTGCCTCGGCCCGCAGCAGCGGAACCGCCTGACGTTGCATGTTCGAGCCCATCAGAGCGCGGTTGGCGTCGTCATTTTCAAGGAACGGGATCAGCGATGCAGCGACCGATACCAGCTGTTTCGGCGACACGTCGATCAGGTCAACATTCTCGCGCGGAGCGAGGGTGTAGTCACCGGCCTGACGGGTCGACACCAGATCATTGATGAACTTGCCATCCGCATCCAAGGTCGCGTTCGCCTGCGCCACGGTGTGACGCATTTCTTCGGTCGCGGACATGTAGTGAACCTCATCGGTCACCTCGGCGTCTTTGACGACACGATAGGGTGTTTCGATGAAGCCATACTTGTTCACGCGGGCAAAGGTGGCCAGCGAGTTGATCAGACCGATGTTCGGACCTTCGGGCGTTTCAATCGGGCACATCCGGCCATAGTGGGTCGGGTGTACGTCGCGTACCTCAAAGCCCGCACGCTCACGCGTCAGACCACCGGGGCCAAGCGCCGAGAGGCGGCGTTTGTGGGTGACTTCCGACAGCGGGTTGGTCTGGTCCATGAACTGCGACAGCTGCGACGAGCCGAAGAATTCGCGGACAGCAGCCGCAGCCGGTTTCGCGTTGATCAGGTCCTGAGGCATGACGGTGTCGATCTCGACTGACGACATACGCTCTTTGATCGCGCGTTCCATACGCAGCAGGCCAACGCGGTACTGGTTCTCCATCAGTTCGCCGACCGAGCGCACACGTCGGTTGCCGAGGTGGTCGATATCGTCCACGTCGCCTTTGCCGTCACGCAGTTCCACCAGCGCCTTGATGCAGGCCACGATGTCTTCGCGGCGCAGGGTACGCAGAGTGTCAGGCGCGTCCAGAGCCAGACGCATGTTCATCTTCACGCGACCAACAGCGGACAGGTCATAGCGCTCGCTGTCGAAGAACAGCGTGTCGAACAGAGCCGACGCAGCCTCGACGGTGGGCGGTTCGCCCGGGCGCATGACGCGGTAGATGTCCATCAGCGCGGTTTCGCGGCTCATGTTCTTGTCCTGAGCCATGGTGTTGCGCATGTAGGGGCCGACATTAACGTTGTCGATGTCCAGAACCGGGATGTCGGTGATGCCCGCATCCATCAGGTCCTTGACGGTGCCACCGATAAGGTCGCCGTCCTTGTCGTATTCCAGGGTCAGCTCATCACCGGCTTCGACATAGATCGCGCCGTTTTCTTCGTTGATGATGTCCTTTGCGACATACTTGCCGACGATGTTGTCGAAGGGAACTAGCAGGTCGGTGACGTTGCCTTCGTCTATCAGCTTCTTCACGGCGCGCGGCGTGACTTTCTTGCCCGCTTCGGCAATCACTTCACCTGATTTCGCGTCGATCAGATCGTATGTCGGACGGGTCCCGCGCACACGCTCGGGGAAGAACGGCGTGACCCAGCCTTTCTTCTTGTCCAGCTTGTAGGACACGGTGTTGTAATACGCGTCCATGATCGCTTCCTGATCCAGACCCAGTGCGTACAGCAGGGTGGTCACAGGCAGCTTGCGGCGACGGTCGATACGGGCGAACACGATGTCCTTGGCGTCGAACTCAAAGTCCAGCCAGCTGCCGCGATACGGGATGATGCGGCAGGCAAACAGCAGTTTACCGGACGAGTGGGTCTTGCCCTTGTCGTGGTCAAAGAACACACCGGGCGAGCGGTGCATCTGGCTGACAATTACACGCTCGGTGCCGTTCACGATGAACGTTCCGTTCGGTGTCATCAGGGGCATGTCGCCCATGAACACGTCCTGTTCCTTGATGTCTTTGACCGATTTCGCGCCGGTGTCCTCATCGACATCAAACACGATCAGACGCAGAGTAACCTTCAGCGGCGCGCTGTAGGTCATGTCGCGCTGCATGCACTCTTCGACGTCATATTTGGGTTTTTCCAGATCGTATTTCACGAACTCCAGCACGGAGGTTTCGTTGAAATCCTTGATCGGGAAAACCGACTGGAACACGCCTTTGATGCCTTCGCCGTCTGTGGGCTGTTCTGCATCGCCGGAGCGCAGGAAAAGATCATATGAAGATTTCTGGACCTCAATGAGGTTCGGCATTTCCAAAACTTCGCGGATTTTGCCGTAATATTTACGAAGACGTTTCTGGCCAAGGAACGTTTGAGCCATGTCAGATGTCACCTTTCGATGTTCTCAGCGGGCAAAGACACCGTCGGGCCCCGGCATCTTGCACAATCGAGACGACACGTCCGGATCAATTCGTGGCCACCGTCCCGAAGGTGGCCTCCCGATCCGAAAACCGTGTCTTAGAAAACGCCCCAAGACATGAGGCCCTTTCTAAGACAGGTTCGGCTGGACCCGGATTTCTCTGGGCCCAGCCTGAATTTTCGGCGCATCAGCGATGCACCTGTCGGTTGGCTTAGGCCAGCTCGACTTCGGCGCCAGCTGCTTCCAGCTTGCCTTTGACTTCTTCGGCTTCGTCTTTCGACACGCCTTCTTTGATCTTGCCGCCAGCTTCGACCAGTTCCTTGGCTTCTTTCAGGCCCAGACCGGTGATGCCGCGAACTTCTTTGATCACGTTGATTTTCGAAGCGCCGGCGTTCTTCAGAACGACGTCGAATTCGGTTTTTTCTTCCTCAGCTGCGCCACCGGCGTCGCCACCAGCTGCAACCATTACGGCGCCGCCAGCTGCGGGCTCGATGCCGTATTCGTCTTTGAGGATGGTTTTCAGTTCTTGTGCTTCCAGCAGGGTCAGACCCACGATGCTTTCTGCGAGTGCTTTCAGATCAGCCATTTTATCAGCTCTTTCCGTTTACAGTGTGTGTTCCAACGTCAGGGAGTGTTCCCTACGCAGATCATTCAGTGCCAACCGCTTACGCAGCTTCCGCCTTCTCTTCGATGGTGGAAAGGATGCTTGCGATGTTGCTTGCAGGTGCGCCAATCGCGCCGGCGATGTTCGAAGCAGGTGCGCCAATGCAGCCCACGATCGAAGCAATAAGCTCCTCGCGAGACGGCATTTTCGAAACTGTTTCGACGCCTTTGCGGTCCAGAGCGTTCTCGCCCATTGCACCGCCAAGGATTTCGAACTTCTTGTTCTCCTTGGCGAAGTCCTCGGCCACCTTGGCTGCTGCCACGGGGTCCTCGGAATAGGTCAGAACGGTCATACCCGTCAGCAGGTCAGCGATGCTCTCACATGGCTTTCCGTCGAGGGCGATTTTGGCGAGCCTGTTCTTGGCAACACGCACGGCACCACCCGCGTCACGAGCACGTGCGCGAAGGTCCTGCATCTCGGCAACTGTCAGACCGGCGTAGTGAGCTACCACTACGACGCCAGAGCTTTCGAAGATTTGGCCGAGTTCCTCGACCACTTTCTCTTTCTGGGCTCTATCCACAGTTCTCTCCAAGTTTGGGATGTTGGACATCCCGGCTCATATTTGCTGCGGCCGAAACCACAGCGTTCAGGTCCGTTGTTACGGGATTGGCCAAAATGCGCCCGAGGATCGCGACCCTCAGAATTCTTTGGTCTTACCCGTCTCAGGCAGGAGATTAAGGGGCCATATGGCACCGCCCACCGTCTTGGACGAAACGAAATAAAGCGCACGACGAATCGCACGCTTTACTCCGCAAGTCTCTTTAGGGCAGATGGCGTGGGTTTCCAAGAGGTAAATTGCGGATTAGGCGCGGTTTTGCCATGGCATTGACAAGGGCTGCAACTGCCCGTCCATTGGGCAGATTATCAGACACGCCTGGACACGGTTCCCTCCAAGAATGCACCCCCTTTCGGACGAAGAATTTCACCGCGCCTCCCGCTATGTGGACGAGTTCGCCCGGCAAATCGGGGCCAATCCGGTTGGTGCGTTCGATTGCATCTACCGATCTCATGACTTTCCTGACACGCGTATGGTGATTAAACTGTGTGCTGCACATGAGGTGTACGCCCTCAAGATCGACATCGACTCCCCTGACACTGGACGGCTGAAACAAGAATTCGGCCACCTTAACACCTTGTCGGAGTACTTTTCGCCTAAGAAAGAGTCCGACGTCGTGCACCCGGTCTATCTTTCGCCGTCTCAGGTGTTCTTTGTCACCCCCTTCATCGACCGACCAACCGCCGCAGACCTGATCCACAACAGCATAGATGACGCCCAAGTCGCCCAGATCTATCGCCGCGCCGGCGCGTGGCTGAACGATCTACATTCTTTCCGTCCGTCCAAGGAGTACGGATTTCGCCCCAAATGGATGACTGACCTGATCGCAGAGTTGAACGCACAGGTTCCACCTTCGGTTCGGGCCGACAGTGACGTCATGCTCAGGGTGCTGTTGGCCGAGATGGCTGGCCTGAGGGGCGCGCCGGAGACCCAGGTCCTGGCCCATGGTGATTTCCACAGCCAGAACCTGATTGTCGGGCAAGGGCAGATGGTCGGGCTGGATTTTACTGAAACCCGCGAAAAACTGGCGGTTTATGATATTGTAGACTTCCTGAAGTCAGATGTTTTCCGCAACGCGCCGACCGACGCCATTGACCGCAGTGGAACCGTGCAAGCCAACAAACAGATGTTCCTACGTCGATATCGCCACCCGTTCCGTATGGACGTCCTCGATTTCTGTCTGCGTGCCCGACTATTGATTGACTGGCTGTCCCTTTGGCAAGCTGATCACCCATATAGCGCCTATGATGAGGACAGGCGGCAAAGGCTCGGCGACCGGTTGCGTCTTGCGTTCCAAAAGCCCTGACTACACTGACGCTTTTTTGTAACGACATGGAAAGGTTTTGATATTTACCCTCTCGACCTGCACCAATATTTTGGTCCAGATTGCCTCGAAAAAATGATCCGTGATCCGGATCTTCATCAGCTACAGGTGTTCGTATTCAATGGTACTTCGCAGCTTTTTTGCCCAGGACAGTGAAGCTCTGATCGTCACGTCCAGCCCCGACAGCTCGATTGAAGGCGATCCGATCATCAACAACTCGGACACCCCCGACGGAACGATTTTTGAATACTCCGGAGGCTTTGGCACCACTGTCACGCTGGATGACACCAGCGGCAGCCCTAACGTCTTCAACGATGACCAAGAAGCCGGGCACGTCATCACGGATGGTGGCGGTATCGTCGCCGACGGTACCCAGGTCGAATCCGAATCCATCATCGTTGTCCGCGCCCTCGACGAAAACGGAGTACCTACCGGCCCCGAGATCGAGATTTATGTCTTTTCGCAAAATGGCATCACCTCGGACGTTTGGGGTTTTGCAACATCCGAACCGCTGACACCCGGCACGTCCTACATCAAGATTTCCGGTTCCAACGCTGGGTCGTCTTCCTATGATGACTATATCCCTTGCTTTGGCCCCGGCACGTTGATCGAAACCGTCGATGGCGAAGTCGAAGTAGCCCTGCTGAAAAAAGGTCAAATGGTCTGGACCCGCGACGCCGGGTTCCAACCCATTCTGTGGATCGGCACAACCGAAGTGCAAGGCACCGGCGCCTTTGCCCCTGTCGTCATCGAAAAAGATGCGATTGGAAACAGCCGCAAGCTTATCTTGTCGCCACAGCACCGGGTACTGGTCTCGGCCCCCGTCACCGACATGCTGTTCGGCTCATCCGAAGTCTTCGTTGCCGCCAAACACCTGTGTGGCCTGCCTGGCGTTGAAATCTGCGAAATGGACAGTATCACCTACACGCATTTCATGTTCGACCGGCATCATATCGTCCGCTCGAACGGGGCACTGACTGAAAGCTATTTCTTTGGCGACACCGCCAAACACGCCCTGTCAGAGGCCCAACGGTCCGAGATTCTAACCCTATTCCCCATGTTGAAATTCGGAGTCTCTGCTTTCGGCGAAACCGCGGCCTCGACCATCAGCGCCCGCGAGGCAGAGGTTCTGCGCGCTTACCTGTAAACGCAAAAAAACCGGGCTGCATTTCGGCAACCCGGTTTCAAATCTGCATTGACGGAAGGGCTTATTCGCCCGACGCAGCCGCCACATCCAGGGTCACACCGGGGCCCATGGTCGAGCTCAGTGCGATCTTTTTCATGTAGGTGCCTTTTGCACCCGACGGCTTGGCCTTGGCCACAGCCGAGACGAAAGCACGGACGTTTTCGGCCAGCTTAGCTTCGTCAAACGACGCTTTGCCAACGCCTGCGTGCACAACGCCGCCTTTTTCCGCCTTGAACTGAACTTCACCGCCTTTGGCTGCTTCCACGGCCGCTTTCACGTCCATGGTCACGGTGCCAACCTTGGGGTTCGGCATCAAGTTGCGGGGGCCCAGAACCTTACCCAGACGGCCAACGATGGGCATCATGTCCGGGGTCGCAATGCAGCGATCGAATTCGATGGTGCCGCCCTGAATGGTTTCCATCAGGTCTTCTGCTCCAACGATATCCGCACCTGCTTCTTTCGCTTCGTCCGCCTTGGGACCACGCGCGAACACAGCAACGCGCATCGCTTTACCGGTGCCGTTGGGCAGACCAACAACGCCACGAACCATCTGGTCTGCGTGACGAGTGTCAACGCCCAGGTTCATCGCGATTTCGATGGTCTCGTCGAATTTCGAGGTTGCATTGGCTTTGACCAGGGCAACTGCATCTTCAACCGACAGGTTTTCTTTGCCGGCGACAGCTTCGCGCGCAGCGCGGGTGCGTTTACCAAGTTTTGCCATCTTACTTCACCTCGATGCCCATGGAGCGGGCCGAGCCCAGGATGATCTGCATTGCGCCTTCGATATCGTTGGCATTCAGATCTTTCATTTTGGCTTCGGCGATTTCGCGAACCTGCTTCGAGGTCACGGTTGCCACGGTCTCGCGACCGGGGTTTTCCGCGCCACGGGGGCGGTTACGCTTGCCAACCGGCTTCAGGCCAGCGGCTTTTTTCAGGTAATAAGACGCGGGCGGCGTCTTGATGTCCATGGTGAAGGACTTGTCCTGATAATAGGTGATCACAGTCGGGCAAGGGGCGCCTTGCTCCATGTCTGCGGTCTTGGCGTTGAACGCCTTGCAGAATTCCATGATGTTGATGCCGCGCTGACCCAGCGCCGGACCAACTGGCGGCGAAGGGTTCGCCTGACCTGCAGGAACCTGCAGCTTCATTGTACCAGCAAGCTTCTTGGCCATTTGGTTTTCCTTTCAACTCGGGTGAAACGCGTTTCACCCAGACTATGTTGCGTGGTCCGATCCGGGATCGCGATCCCAGCAACCTCCCACGAGAGAATCTCGCCCGAAGACGATAGAGGCGGCATTTATAGTGGAATGGTGGGGTTGGCAAGTGGATGTCGCGCTATTGCCAGTTTGACTTTTTGTATTGTCCGGACCTCAGTGGCTTTTGGGAACAATCAAACAGAATAATTCATCTGAATACATAAGTTGCGTCAGAGAACAAGGCGGGTATCTTGGAGCAAATTGGCTACAAAAGAAGTGATCAGGGATGGCGTCATCTCGGCTAAACAAGGGGCTACTGATATGCGTGCTCTTAGCTATGTTGCCCGGATGCGGCAGCAAAGCTCAGGATCAGGGTGGTGCGTCCGACGCAACTTCCCAAACCAGCGTGTCCAACACCGATGCTGCTTTCGATGCGACAGGAATTGATCCCAGCACCTATTCGGGTCAGTTTCAGGTCAAGCTGACCAAAGAAGTTCCGCTGCGCGATATTCCAGTCCCCTTCACAGTCTACGCCGGCCTGGAGGAATCCAGCCCAACTCGGCTGCGATTGCGGGCGTTCATGGATTTGCGCGGATTGCAGGAAAAGGCACCGCAAATACTGACCGGTCCGTTGGAAGAAACCTGCAAGCGTCAGATCTATCTCGACATCCAAGACGTCACCGCCATAGGTGAAACCGTAAAGGTTAAGGGTTCGGCTCGTGCTCAATTCACGCGGTGCAAACGGAATGAAGAACCGGGCTTTCAATATTTTGGGGCCACGGTAGATGCAATTGCTGTCGCCAAGGCGGAAGTTAAGGGCCAATGCCTTACATTCAGTATCGAAAGCGCGGACCTCAGCCCGCGTGGGTTCATCGGAACTGTTACCAATCTTTTCGGGCTGACCGACCGCATCAACGAAGCGATCCTTGAAAAGGGTGGAGAGTTTCTGGCAGCCAACCCGGTTTGCCCACCACTGCCGGAAGAATTCACAGTTCTTGATCCAATTTACGAGTCTGGTGGAACACGTGAAGTTGCACCCGGGGGAATGGGCGCTGCTGTTGTTGGATCAGCCGACGTAAGCGCCGAGACAATAGTCAAAGTTCTTGCGGGTCTAAAGAACCTTGGTGTTTTGGAGTTTGCTGAATGAGGCTTTGGTTAATTATCCCAGTCTTGATGGCAGCCGTAGTGGGTGCCCGAGCCCCATACGCCCAACAGGTGGATTTTATCATCGACGCGACGTTGCCAGTTCGCGATACGGATTTGCCCTACAAGCTAAATCTGACCCTAACTGCCGTTGACACTACACGGATAGGCGTCGGAGCATTACTCGACTTACGGGGCGCACAGAAAATTGTGCCCGAAAGACTGGCTGACAACGCGATAGTCGACAATTGCGGTCTGCAAGTCAGGCTGGATGACATAAGCTTTGGGGCCAAGGACGATGCAATTGATTTAGACGGCGAGGTTACTGTTACACTCTTTGAGTGCAGCCGCACCAGTGAGCGCGATTTTCAACGCGGCCAAGAAAAGAATTCCATTCTGGCGAACATGTCCACCGAAGCGACTGTCGAACTGCGCGACAATTGCGCCTACATCAAACTAATCGATCTCACGCTCACGGCGCCTAAAGCGCAGCGCGAACAAATCTTGGAAGACGACACCCTCGAGTCCGTAAAAGAATTGATGCTGGCAGCTGTAGATCTTGTGCTCAACGAAACCCCATTGTGCCCGGAATTGCCGGCGGAACTCGCTTCACTTGACCCGGTCTACGAAAGCGGTGGCCCGCGCGAGATCGGAGACGGTGGACTTGGTATATTGCTTGACGGATCTGTTGATGTCAGCCCGTCAACAATTCTGGATGTATTGACAGTGCTTCAGCAACAGGAACTCATTCCCGGTCGGCCCTAACCTCGGAGTGTTGCAACCGTTTCTTGCCAAAAAAGCGCCGCAGTGTTTTGGGCAGCACGGGCGTTCCATTTCCAGGCACAGAGCGTTTAGCCCTGCTTCGTAACCTGCGTAAAGTCCAGCTCCACCGGTGTTTCCCGACCAAAGATCGAGACCGAAACTTTCAGCTTCTGGATCTGGTCATCCACGCCTTCGACCATGCCATCAAAATCCTCGAATGGGCCGTCGTTGACCTTGGCCTTCTCGCCAACTTCACAGCTGATCATCAGTTTCGGCGCTTCTTCGCCTTCCTGAACGCGGTTGATAGAGTTCACTAGGTTATAACCCTGTTTCTGCATCGCGCCTCGGGAAAAACCTCCGCCAGCAAAGCAAATCCCCGCGCACCGATCACGTCTTGGCTATTGTGACACTGCACGAGGGGCAGTTGTGCTATAGTGACTGCAACTATACGTATTTGGCGGAGGTTTATTATGATTATTCGATTCATCACAACACTGGGCATCGCGCTCTCGCTTGCCATTACAGCTCCACAGGTGGCCCGAGCGGATGCGGGCGAAATTCTTGGCGGTGCCGTCGTGGGTGGCGTCATTGGCTACGCAATCGGTAAAGAGCAAGGAAAGAAGCAATCCAGCCGATCAACAACAACGCGGACTTACAGATCGGGTATTCCGTCCACCTCACAGGGCGCTCAAACACAGACTGCCCTGAACTATTTCGGCTACAATGCCGGACGAGTCGATGGCCAAGTCGGGGGCGGTACCCGCGCCGCGATCGAGCGGTATCAGGCATCGATGGGCTATCCGGTCAATGGCTATGACTTCCCCCCCTATCAAAGCGACTTTCTGAACCAGGCCTACTACTGGGCGACCAGCGGCGGGCAGGCCGCGACGCAACTGTCGGGTCAGCCACTTTTGTTTGCCTATCGTCAGCAGGTTCACAGCGGTGCAGCGCTGGCGGCTGCCCCGCAGCCCCAGGCTCAGGCTCCGGCCCCTATCACTCCGGTTGTGACTGCCCAGCCCGAGACCACACCCGCAGAAGCCCCAACCGAAACCGCATCGACGGGCAGCTTGCCCAGCCTCTTTGCCGGTGGCACAGCACGGCCCTCACTTGCCAACCGGTGCAGTGCGGTGATGCTGCAAACCTCGACCAATGGCGGATACACCACACTGGCCAATATGTCGGACCCAGATTTCGCCCTGAGCGAGCAGTTCTGCCTGGCCCGTAGCTATGCCATGGCGCGTGGTGAAGAACTGATCCAGGACATTCAGGGCCTGACCCCCGATCAGATCAGCACGCAATGTGCCGCCTTTGGTGACACCCTGTCGCCGCAGGTGGTTGCGCTTTCGCTCAGCTCGAAAGCCGATGCGGAAAGCCAGATGCGCAAATTCGCTCTGGATACCGGGCTGAGCCCAGCCGATCTGTCCGCCACAAGCAAGGTCTGTCTGTCGCTCGGCTACCGTCAGGACAACATGGATACCGCAGTTGGCTCGGCACTGATGCTGGTCGCCTTGGGTGAGCCTGCCTACGGAGAACTGGTCGGCCACCACCTGCGCGAAGGCTTTGGGGTGCAGGAACGTCAGGACCTTGCAATGCAATGGTATGACGCAAGCCTGTCGGCGCTTGACGCCGGATCGCAAGCGGTGTTCCTGCCGTCGCAAACCGACCGCCCGCAGCTTTTGCGTGCGGCCATGGTGCAGGCGCAATAAGCGGAGCGTTAAAAAACCAACTTTTGTGGCACTGAAAAGAAAAACGCCGCGTTGCTCATGGCAGCGCGGCGTTAGAAATTGCTGTGA
Organism: Ruegeria lacuscaerulensis; assembly: GCF_013034685.1. GTDB lineage: Bacteria > Pseudomonadota > Alphaproteobacteria > Rhodobacterales > Rhodobacteraceae > Ruegeria > Ruegeria lacuscaerulensis_B. Next base: position 22,841 of record NZ_WQGO01000002.1, read on the forward strand.
AGGCTTAAATCAGCCCTGCTTGGTCACCTGTGTAAAGTCCAGCTCGACCGGTGTTTCGCGGCCAAAGATCGAGACCGAAACCTTCAGCTTCTGGTTCTCGTCGTCCACGCCTTCGACCATGCCGTCGAAATCCTCGAACGGGCCGTCGTTGACCTTGACCTTCTCGCCGACCTCGAAGGAGATCATCAGCTTGGGCGCTTCTTCGCCTTCCTGAACGCGGTTGAGGATCTGGTTCACCTCAGCATCTCGCATCGGCATCGGGCGGCCTTGCGGGCCCAGGAAACCGGTGACGCGGTTGATCGAGTTCACAAGGTGATAGCCCTGATCCGACATTTCCATGTGCACCAGTACATAACCAGGCATGAAACGGCGTTCGGTCGTGACCTTCTTGCCCCGGCGCACTTCGATCACCTCTTCGGTGGGCACCAGAACTTCGTCGATATCGTCCTCAAGGCCGTGTTCGGCCACCGACGTGCGGATCTGTTCTGCGATCTTCTTTTCGAAATTCGAAAGAACGCTGACCGAGTACCACCGTTTCGCCATGAACCTGTCGTCCTTGTTTGCCTTTGGGCCGCGACTGCGCCCGTCGTTTGAATTCAGTTACGTCATCCGGAATAAAAAGCGGCGCGCGGTCCGAATCGCCGCACGCCCATTCCGAAGAGTCCCGCGTGACCTACAAGGACATCGCGTGCTGTGCAAGGGGGAAGCTACGTTTCCACCCAACCCCAAACGGGTTTAGCCGAACGCACCAAGGATCAGTTGCAGACCCCCGCGAATGCCCAGATCGACCAATGCAAAAAACACAGCGGTAAGAGCCGCCATGATGAACACCATGACCGTGGTCAGCAGAACCTCGCGGCGCGTGGGCCACACGACCTTTGCAACTTCGGCGCGGACTTGCTGAATGAACTGGATCGGATTCATGGTAGCCATTTGGCGGTGTTCTCTCTGCTAGCGGATGGGCCGGACATAACCGGGCATTGCGGCAATTTCAAGGGCTGTCAGGGCTTGGGCTTGTCGTCCCATTCATCGCTGAGGATACGACGGGCGTCCCCCTCGGGATCGTCATACTGATTCGAGCGGACAGTATAGACAAACGCCACCAGCCCAACCCCGCCCAGAAAAAGGGAAATCGGTATCAGATAGGCCAGAACTTCCATCGTTTTACCTTACCCGCAACGCGTTCAAAGACACGGTGATTGACGAGGTCGACATCGCCAGCGCCGCGATCAGCGGCGTCGCCAGGCCCACCACCGCCAACGGCACCGCGATGATATTATAGACGGTGGCGATGCGGAAGTTCTCGCGAATCCGTTTTGTGGCTTTGGCAGCGGTATCGCAGGCATCGGCGATAGGTGACAGGTCATTGCCCAGCAGCACGATATCTGACGCCACCCGCGCCGCATCCAGTGCCGAGGCCGGTGAGATCGACACATGCGCCGCCGCCAGCGCCTCCGTGTCGTTCAGCCCGTCACCGACCATAAGCACATGATGGCCCTGATCGCGCAAAGCTTCGACATGCTGGGCCTTGTCCTGCGGCAGGGCCTGCGCAATCCAGTTCTGAATCCCCAGCTTGCCCGCCAGCGCCTGAACCGCACCCTGCGTATCGCCCGAGATCAGGATGACCTCTTTACCCGCTTCGCGCAGTGCCTGCACCGCATCCGCCGCTCCGGGGCGCAGAGTGTCCGAGAACAGGAATGCCGACGGCGCTTGCCCGGCGATTGCCAGCCATGCGGTGGTCTGATCGCCCTCTTCCGCACCGGTCCATGCCGCGCGGCCCAGACGGACGCGCTGACCGCGATAGGTGCCCTCAGTGCCGTAACCCGGAACCTCGGTGACATCTTTCAGCGTAGCGGGTTTGATCCCTGCCTCGCGCGCCGCCTTGGTCAGAGCGACCGACAGCGGGTGCGAGGACGCCTCGGCCAGGGCCAGCGCGACCTCAAGATCCGCGCGGGAATGGTCGCCCAGACTGGTCAGTTCAGGGATACCAGAGGTCAGCGTGCCTGTTTTGTCGAAAACAACCGTATCAACCTCGGCCAGACGTTCCAGCGCGGTAGAGTGCTTGATCAGCATCCCCTTACGGAACAACCGCCCCGAGGCCGCCGTGGTCACCGCTGGCACAGCCAAGCCCAGCGCGCAGGGGCAGGTAATGATCAGAACGGCGGCGGCGATGTTCAGCGCAGTTCGGATATCACCGGAATAGATATACCAGCCCACAAAGCTGAGCGCCGACAGGATATGGACCCCCGGCGCGTAAAGCTTGGCGGCCTTGTCGGCCAGCGACGTGTAGCGCGAGCGCCCCGATTCCGCGATGGCCACCAGATCGGCCATACGGTGCAGCGAGGTGTCCTCACCTACCGCCGTCGCGCGGATGGTCAGAGGGCCGGTCAGGTTGACCTCACCGGCGCTGACAGTCGCGCCTTGCTCAGCGAAGACCGGCAGGGTTTCCCCAGTCAGCAGCGACCGGTCGAGTTCCGACTGACCCGAGACAATCTCGCCATCCACAGGCATCCGACCACCGGGGCGCACAAGGATCAGGTCGCCTACGTTCAGCGTGGCAACGGCGACTTCTTCCTCGACGCCAACCGCGACCCGAATGGCGCGGGGGACTTCCAGCGCGGTCAGTTCCTCGGCCGCGGATCGGGCGGCAGCACGGGTGCGATAGTCCAGATAGCGCCCTGCCAGCAGGAAGAAGGTCAGCGTTAGGGCGGCGTCGAAATAGGCATGTTCGCCGCTGAGCGTGGTTTCCCAAAGCGATGTGACCAGCGCCAACAGGATCGCCAGCACGATCGGCACGTCCATGTTCAGACGCCGCACGCGCAAGGCTGACCACGCATTCGCAAAGAAGGGCTGCGCGGAGAACGCAATCGCGGGCAGCGTAATCGCCGCCGATATCCAGTGGAACATGTCCCGTGTGGCGTCGGACGCCCCGGACCAGACCGAGACCGACAGCAGCATCACGTTCATCGAGGCAAACCCGGCCACAGCCAGCCGCATCAGCAGGTCGCGCCCCGCCTTGTCAGCCTGTGTGGCGGACAGGGCACCGGGGTCCAGCTCATGTGCCTCAAAACCCGCGTTTTCTAGCACTGGGATCAGATCGGTAGCACGCAGATCGGGCGCGGCTTTGATCATGGCGCGTTTCAGGGTCAGGTTGACGCGCGCATCCTCGACGCCGGGAGTGGCGTTCAGCGCGCGTTCCACCGTTGCGATACAGGCCGAGCAATGGATGCCCGGCAACGACAGAGCGATCTGTGTGTCCTGCGGAATGGGCCGTGCCGGTACTGCCGGGGCCGCGATACAGCCCGGACAGGCCGCTGTGCCGGAACTGAGCTGCGCCACGATCCCCTACCCTTTCACATAAAGCGGCACGCGCTGCGCGAATTCCGCTCCGCTGTGGTCCTTGGCGACCAGACGGATGTTCCAGTTGCCCTTGCCCAGCGCCGCAGGCGTTGCATAGGCAGTACCGTCAAAGGTGAAATCAGGGGCGAAATCTTCTTTAACATGGGTGGCGCGGCCAACCACGGCCTGCAACTCGGCCACTTCGACCGGAGCGCCGGTTTGATCGGTGATGTGCAGAACCAGCAATCCGCCCGAAACCTCGGCCCGGATGAACCATCCAAGGGCTTGTTGTTCCTGCAAACGCTCGTTGAACTCTTGGCTCGCGACGTAAGAGTTTTTGACCTCTAGCCCCGGAAAGGTTTTCACCGCGCTGTATGCCAGCACCAGATTGACGGCGATGATCACACCAAAGGCCGCGACAAACACGGCCAGCGCGTGTTTTCCGGTGAATTGACGTTCAGCCATGCTCAGTTCCCCCGTCCGTTAAACGTGGTGTCCTTATAGGCACGTTCGCCGCTTTCCAGATCCTCGACCCAGATGCGCACAGGCGTCACATCCGCAGCAGCAGGGCCGGTATCACCTGCGGTCACCACGTAGACACGGGTCAATTGTGCCGTATCTGCGGTGACATTGACAGTGTCTCCGTCGATGCCCTCGATCTGGATTTGCAAGGCCGGGTCGCCTGCCAGGGTCAGCTTGAACGGGCGTTCCTCACCATGTTTGTTGCGCAGACGCACGTCATAGGTGTTGCGGATTGTGCCATCTGAGAGGGTCACGAAGGTCGGGTTGCGCACAGGTGCGACGGTCAGGTCGATATCCGAGCGGATGAACAGCGCAAAAAGCAGCGCAAAACCAACCGCCGCCCACATGGCCGTATACATGATCGTGCGGGGCCGCAGAATGTGTTTCCAGACATTCTTGGGGGTCTCACCCGCCCGTTCGCGGGTCTCGTCACTCAGCGCCATGTAGTCGATCAGACCACGAGGCTTGCCGATCTTGGCCATCATGTCGTCACAAGCGTCGATACAGAGCGCACAGGTAATGCACTCCAACTGCTGCCCGTCGCGGATGTCGATGCCCACGGGGCAGACGTTCACGCAGGCCATGCAATCGATGCAATCGCCCAACTCAGAATCCGCCGTGCGTTTGCCCTTGCCGCGCGGCTCGCCCCGCCATTCGCGGTAGCCGACGACCAGAGTATCCTCGTCCATCATCGCCGCCTGAATGCGGGGCCACGGGCAAGCATAGATGCAAATCTGTTCCCGCGCGAAACCACCAAACAGGAAGGTGGTGCCGGTCAGGATCAGCATGGTTGTGTAGGCCACAGGATGCGCATTGCCCGTCACCAGATCACGCAGCAATGTGGGCGCGTCGGCGAAATAGAACACCCAGGCACCGCCGGTTGCCAAACCGATCAGGAACCAGGCGGTCCATTTCGTCAGGCGCAACCGTGCCTTTCGCATATCCAGCTTTTCTTGTCGGTGCAGACGTAGGCGGGCGTTGCGGTCGCCTTCGATCCAGCGTTCGACGAGAATATAGAGATCAGTCCACACTGTCTGCGGACAGGCATAGCCACACCACACACGCCCCAAGGCCGAGGTGAACAGGAACAGGCCCAGCCCAGCCATGATCAACAGGCCGGCAACGAAATAAAACTCGTGCGGCCAGATCTCGATCCAGAAGAAGTAAAAGCGACGGTTGGCCAGATCCAGCAACACCGCCTGATCCGGCAGGCTGGGGCCACGGTCCCATCTGATCCACGGAGTGATGTAGTAAATACCCAGCGTCACTGCCATGATGATCCATTTCAGATTGCGAAACGGACCGGACACGCGCCGGGGGAAAATCGGCTCTCGTGCGGCGTAAAGGCTAGGGGCGGGATCGGAATCGCTCACGGGCTGGCTCCAGACTCACTTCTATTCTGCGCCTTGTCCCAGATCACACCACCCGGCACTTTGACATGGGTCAAAAGCGCATCGTACAGACACCTTTTGTCACAGGTCGCGCGCCTGACGCCTAAGCCACGCGACAAAGGTCTTTACGGCAGGACGCAGGGGCGCATCGCCCAGAACGATATGATAACCAAAGTCGCCGGGTTCCTGAAACAGTTCGACGATACGACCGGATGATATGTCGCCTTCGACAAAATGCCGCGCGGTCACGGTCACGCCCTGCCCCGCGCGCACCCCATCCAGCAGCAGGTTGCCCGGCAGCGCGATGCGCCCGGCGCCCGGTCCGTGATCAACACCTTGCCGGGCCAGCCATGTGGTTGCCTCGGTCGTTCCGAATTCCTCAAGCCAAGGTAAATGGCTCAGCTCCTTCGCGGTCCAGTCGGTCTTGCCATCCAGCAGGGAAGGTGCGGCGACGATGACCATGGGGCTGGGTTGCAGCATCTCGGCGCTGACACCCGGCCAGTCGCCCGCGCCATAGCGTATGGCCACATCCACCCCACCGGGTGTAAGGCTGACCAGCTTGGGCGAAGGGTCTAGCGCAAGATGGATATCCGGGTATTTGGCCTGAAACGTAGGCAGGCGCGGCATTAGCCAGGATGCCGCGAAGGATGAGGTCAAAGACACATGCACGGGCCGCCCCTGCCGGGCCTTGGTCAGATCAGCGATGGCCGTGCCAATCGCGCCAAAGCCCAGATGCAGGGCGCGGGCCAGCTCCTCGCCTTCCGGTGTCAGGGTCATGGATTTACCGGTCCGGTCCAGCAGGGCCACGCCCAGATGTTTCTCAAGCGCGCGTAATTGCTGACTGATGGCAGCGTGACTGACATTAAGCGCCGCACCAGCTGCAACCACATTGCGCCGCTCGGCGAAGGCAGAAAAGGCCCTTAGGGCCGCCAAAGGGGGCAGAGATAGCCAATCCATATGTAATTCAAACTTACACGTTAGAGTTTCATTTGAGTCGCATTTCAAAGCCCAAAGGTCAATCTTTAACCCATGATCGCAGCGTATAGGAGGCTGACAATGTTCACCGTTTTTGCACGAACTTTTCTGACCGCAACCCGCGTCGATGCCCCGGTCATCCGGGATGCGCCCAAGCCAAACCAGTCCAGGAAGGAGTAGTTGCCGGACAGTCATTGGTGGAAAGAACCGCTCCGCGACGTCGATCTGAACGATCTGTGATCGCTTTACCCAAGTTCTGGACCCGTCATGGGCGGAACTCTACGGTAGGGAAATAGCACCGGCTGTTCTGGAAACGCGCGAACAGATGGAACAGCCGGTGCTGCAACCTTCGGGCGGCGAACCGTCCGAAGGTATTCTTTTGGCCTTACTGGCCGCCGCCCAACTGGTGGACGTAAGCCGTGACAGCGCGGATCTGCGCATCGGTCAGGCGGTTTTCCCAAGCGGGCATCACGCCAAACCGGCTGTAAGTCACCGTCTCGGTCAGCGCCTCTTGGCTGCCGCCATAGAGCCAGATCGCGTCGGTCAGGTTCGGCGCACCTTGAAAGACATCGCCAGTGCCGTCTTCGCCATGGCAAGCCGCGCAATTGTCTTCGAACACAACCTTGCCAGCCTGCGCCGCCGCATCATCGCTTTGGGCATTCGTCAGCGACATCACGTATTGAACCACCTGAGCAATCTCTTCTTTCTCAAGCAGCTCACCAAAGGCCGGCATCTCGGAATAGCGCGCATCGTCGCTTTCTTCGTTCCGGATGCCATGGGCGATTGTGAACTCGATATCCTCAAGTGAACCGCCCCACAGCCATGCGTCATCCAGCAGGTTCGGGAACCCCGGAGCACCCTGCGCTCCCGAGCCGTGGCATTGCGCACACCAGGTGCGGAACACGGCACCGCCTGAGTTCACAGCGTATTGCTGCAACTCGGCATCGGCCGAAATCTCTTCCAGCGGGGTTTCCACCAGACGTGCGTTCCAGGGCGCGTTGGCTTCTTCGAAGGATACAATATCCTGCTGCACTTCCCCGCGCGAGGACCAGCCAGTGACGCCTGCGGTTGCCGACTGAACCAGCGGCCATGCTGGATACATGATCGTGTAGATCACGCCCCAGAAGATACAGGCGTAGAAGGTCCACAGCCACCAGCGGGGCATCGGATTGTCGAATTCTTCGATACCGTCCCAGCTGTGACCCGTGGTATTCGGATCGCCTGGCTGTTTATCAGGTGTCTTGCTCATGGCCGCGCCTCCTTGGATTCGGCGGGTTTATCTTGATGCCGGAAGGGGATGTTGGCGGTGTCCTTGTATTCCTTGCTGGCACCGGGGCGGAAAACCCAGATGATGATGCCGACAAAGACCGAGAACAGCAGCAAAAGCATCCAGCTATCCGCGAACTGTCTGAGGAGTGTGTATTCTTCCATAACGCCCTCCTTAACGACTTGCGTCCGGGGTGAAGGTCGAGAAATCAACCAGCGTGCCCAGCATCTGAAGATAGGCCACCAGCGCGTCCGCTTCGGTCAGTTCCGGTTGACCGTCGAAGTTGCGCACGCTGACCTTGTCGCCATAGCGTTCCAGCAGCCCATCATAGTCGCTGTCCGGATCGGCCTGCGCACGGAAGTCGGCCTCGGCATTGGCCAGCATCTCTTCGGTGTAAGGCGTGCCGACAACGGCGTTCGCCTTCATGATGTCACCGATATACTTGCCGTCCAGCTTGCGATGCTCGAGGAAGCCGTATTTCGGCATAACCGATTCCGGCACAACCGACTGCGGATCACGCAGGTGGTCCACATGCCACTGGTCCGAATAGCGACCGCCCACGCGGGCCAGATCAGGACCGGTCCGCTTGGAGCCCCACTGGAACGGGTGGTCATACATCGACTCAGCCGCCAGCGAGTAGTGACCGTACCGTTCGACCTCATCTCGCATGGGGCGGATCATCTGGCTGTGGCAGACATAGCAGCCTTCGCGCAGATAAACCTCACGGCCCGCCATCTCGAGAGGGGTGTAAGGGCGCATGCCCTCCACCTTTTCGATGGTGTTCTCAAGGTAGAACAGCGGGGCGATTTGAACGATGCCACCAATGGTCACGACCAGAAAGCTGAACACCAGCAGGAGGGTCGCGTTGGTCTCGAGGATCTTATGTTTGTCGAGAATTGCCATTGCTCCGGCCCTCCTTATTCAGCCGGGACCGCGACGGTCAGACTGGCCTCTTTGGCCGGTGCCTTCCGCACAGTCATCCACAGGTTGTAGCACATGATTACGGCACCGGCGACGAACATCACGCCACCCAGCGCACGCACCACATACATCGGGAACTTGGCTGCCACGGTGTCAGCGAACGAGTTCACCAGGAAGCCGTTGGCATCCACTTCGCGCCACATCAGGCCTTCCATAATACCGGTGACCCACATCGACGCGGCATAGAGAACGATGCCGATCGTGGCGAGCCAGAAGTGCCAGCTGACCATCTGCAGCGAATACAGACGCTCACGCTTCCACAGGACAGGCACCAGATAGTAGAGCGCACCAAAGGTGATCATACCGTTCCAGCCCAACGCGCCAGAGTGCACGTGGCCGATGGTCCAGTCGGTGTAGTGAGACAGCGAATTCACGGCACGGATCGACATCATCGGGCCTTCAAAGGTGGACATGCCGTAGAAACCGACCGAGATGACCATCATGCGGATCACAGGGTCCGTACGCAGCTTGTCCCATGCGCCCGAAAGGGTCATCAGACCGTTGATCATACCACCCCACGAAGGCATCCACAGCACGACCGAGAACACCATGCCCAGCGTCGAGGCCCAGTCAGGCAGCGCGGTATAGTGCAAGTGGTGCGGACCAGCCCAGATATACAGGAAGATCAGCGCCCAGAAGTGGATGATCGACAGCTTGTATGAAAAGACCGGACGCTCGGCCTGTTTCGGGATGAAGTAATACATCATGCCCAGGAAACCTGCAGTCAGGAAAAAGCCCACAGCGTTGTGGCCGTACCACCACTGGATCATGGCATCTTGTACGCCCGACCAGACGATGACCGATTTCGAGCCCCAGATGCTGACAGGGATGGTCAGGTTATTGACCACATGCAGCATCGCAACGGTGACGATGAAGGCCAGGTAGAACCAGTTGGCGACGTAGATATGAGGCTCTTTCCGCTTGATGATCGTGCCCAGGTAAACGGCCAGATAGGCGACCCAAACGATGGTCAGCCACAGGTCAACATACCATTCGGGCTCGGCGTATTCCTTGGACTGTGTGCCACCCAGAACATAGCCGGTCGCGGCCAGAACGATGAACAGCTGATAGCCCCAGAACACGAACCACGCCAGGTTTCCGCCCCACAAGCGCGCGGCGCTGGTACGCTGCACCACATAGAACGAGGTCGCCAGCAGCGCGTTGCCGCCAAAAGCAAAAATCACCGCCGAGGTGTGCAGCGGACGCAAACGGCCAAAGTTCAGATAGCCCTGTGCCCATTCGAAGTTGAGCGCAGGAAAGGCTAGCTGGAACGCAATAAAGGTCCCCGCCAGGAACCCGATTACCCCCCAAAAGGCGGTTGCGATCACGCCATAGCGGATCACGCCATCCATGTATTCACCCGAGCGATCAACGAACGTTTCTGGCTCATCCGTGTTTCTAAGCGTCCAGATGAACAAACCACCGGCGATCAACATCACCAGAATTGCGTGCACCTGATACGCCAAATCGCGTGCGTAATTGGTTGCGATCGCGGCGAATACCGCAATCACACCAAGCACGATCAGCTTGATATAATTTGACATATTGCGTCCCTTTGCCATGCCCCGCGCGATTCTTTTGTGTCGCGAGACCCTTTTGACTGGCTGCTGTTTTCTACCACAGCGGTTCTAACTGCTTTGATCTGTGTCAAGACGAGTCGGCAGATATTGTGACTATGCTTCAGAAACGAATGGGCTGGAACGTCGCAGTTTGCCCCGCCCCGTAGGCAAGAGGTCAAGATGGCTTACAAATCACTTCTCACCGTGATGACAGAAACCAAACCCTCAGATGCGGCACTGGCGCAGATGGTAGCGCTGGCCGAAGCGCAGGACGCACATGTCGAGGCATTATGCCTTGGTGTGGATCGCAGCCAGACGGGTTACTACTATGCAGGGGCCAATGCGCTGATCCTGCAAGAAACGCTGAGCCGGGCCAATGCCGAGGCCGAGGAAGTGCTGGACTATGCAAAGGCCTTCCTATCCAAATCCGGCACGCGCTGGTCTGCCGAAAACGGTGTAGCCCAGATCGCCGATCTTGGGCGCCACGTGGCGCACCGCGCCCGGTTCTCTGATCTGGTGATTCTGCCACAGCCCTATGGCGAGGACCGCGGCGCCGAAGTGGAACCAATTGTCGAGGCTGCGATGTTCGAAGGACACGCCCCGGTTCTGATCGTCCCCGACAAAGTGCAGCCTTTCAGCCGCCCTGGAACGATTCTGATCGGCTGGAACGAAAGCGTCGAGGCCATGCGCGCTATCCGTCGAGCCCTGCCATTTCTGAAGCAGGCCGATCTGGTGAGGATCGTGGTGATCGACCCGCCCCGCCATGGGCCGGATCGTTCTGACCCCGGCGGGATGCTATCACAGATGCTGGCCCGTCACGGGGTGCGATGCGAGATTGACGTTCTTAGCAAAACCATGACGCGGGTTTCGGATATCCTGAACCGTCACGCTTCGGACACCGAAGCCAACATGATCGTAATGGGCGCCTATGGCCATTCGCGGTTCCGCGAAGCCATTCTGGGCGGTGCGACGCGGAACATGTTGGAACAATCTTCAGTACCGGTGTTTCTGGCGCATTAGCGCCGGTTACACTAGGAAGCCGCCATCCGAATCGTCCCCGGCCTCTTCCATCAGGCGTCCCATATCGGGAATCGTCACGTGGCGCTTGCCTTCCAGCAGGATAACCTCATCCTTCTTAAGCGCCGAAATCTGGCGGCTGACCGTTTCCAGAGTCAGGCCGAGATAGTCCGACATCGCCTCACGCGTGAGGGGCAGATCGAATACGATGGGGCCATCGCTACCTCTTTGACCGACCGAGGCATCCCTGCGGGCGATGATGGACAACAGGCTCGCAATCTTTTCGCGGGCGGTCTTACGACCGAGAACCAGCATCCATTCACGGGCGGCGTCCAACTCGTCCAGAGTCATCTGCAACAACCTGTGCGCGATATGCGGAGTCGTGTTCATCAACTCTTCGAAGGGCTTCTTTCGAAAGCAGCACATGACCAGATCTGTGGTCGCCTGAACGTCATACGGGGCCGAATCGCGCCCCGGACGGCCGACGAAGTCGCTAGGCAACAAAAGACCGACCATCTGGGTACGACCGTCTTCCATTGTTTGCGTCAGAGACGCAATTCCAGACACGACCGAGCCTACAAAGTTCATCTGATCACCCGACCATATGATCGTCTGCCCGGCTTCGAAACTGCGATAATATTTAATGCCTTCAAGCTCTTCCAGCTCATCCGCGTCACAATGCGCACACACGGCCCGGTGGCGGATCGGGCAGTCTGCACAGTTCGTATGGTCGATCTTGAATGTGGGTGTCATGCGCGCTTCCACTTGATCTCTATCAAAGCATCTGTTCGTGGCGTCCTCTAACGGTACCGTCATGATAGTTAAACCACAACTGGCACAGCTTGGACTATTTGACGCGAAAGTCCCGCGTTATACAAGCTATCCCACTGCCCCGCACTTCAGCAACGACGTAGGGTCAAGCCTTTATGGCGACTGGATTTCCGGCATCAAACCCGGAAGTTCGATCTCGTTGTATATCCATGTTCCATTCTGCCGCAGACTGTGCTGGTTCTGCGCCTGCCGGACGCAAGGCACCCAAACCGACAATCCGGTCATCGCCTACGTGGATGTCCTCAAGGCCGAGCTGGACCTGCTGGCCGCGCGCCTGCCCGAGGGCGTGACCCTGTCGCGGCTGCATTGGGGTGGCGGCACGCCCACCTTGCTGAACCCCGACCTGATGCGCGATCTGGCCGCCCACATTCTCGACGTGGTCCCACTTGGCCCTGATGCCGAGTTCTCGGTCGAGATCGACCCGAACGAGATTGACGAGGCCCGACTGGATGCCCTGGCAGAGGCGGGCTTGAACCGTGCGTCGATTGGGGTTCAGGACTTCGATGATGAAATCCAAAAGACCATCGGTCGCATCCAAAGCTATGACACAACACGCAAAGCGGCCGAAATGATCCGCGAACGGGGCATCCATAGTCTGAACGCCGATATCCTCTATGGTCTGCCGCATCAGACCAAAACGCGGATGACGGAAAGCGTACAGAAGCTGCTGTCGCTCAACCCCGACCGGGTTGCGCTGTATGGCTACGCCCATGTGCCGTGGATGGCAAAGCGGCAGCAGATGATCCCGTCCGACGCGCTGCCTACACCTGAACAGCGTCTGGACCTGTTCGACACCGCCCGCCGCCTGTTCATGTGGGACAATTACGCCGAAATCGGCATCGATCACTTTGCCACGCAGGAAGACGGCCTGACCCGTGCCCTGAAGACCGGGAAGCTGAAGCGGAACTTCCAGGGCTATACCGATGATCAGGCAGAGGTTCTGATCGGTGTCGGCGCCAGCTCGATCTCGCGCTTCCCGCAGGGCTATGCCCAGAACGCTCCGGCCACATCGGCGCATACCAAGGCGATCCGCGAAGGGCGGTTCTCGACCTCGCGCGGGCATCTGTTCAAGGGGCAGGACGTGCTGAGATCACGCCTGATCGAAGCGTTGATGTGCGATTTCCAGATCAATTCGGCCGAGATTTTGCGCGACCATGACATCTCGGCCAGTGAGTTGAACCAGATGTATCAGTCGGCCAATGCTGCCTTCGGCAATTTGCTCAGCATTACCGAAGAAGGGCTATTCATCCCGCCCGAAGCGCGCCCTCTGACCCGAATGATTGCCCGCAGCTTTGATGCCTATGACCTCAGCAAGGCCGGGCACAGTTCGGCGATCTGACCCCTTTCCCGGTGGGTCCCTACGCGGGCCTGCCCATGCATACCCGCACAGGGGCTTGACGCAGGCCTCTGGTTTTCTCCACACTTGGGCTGTGCGTATCGCACCCTGAGGCAGGTGAATTCGCAGACAGTTCTTGCCGACGCATCCGCGCCGGACAGCCCTTTTCGTGCAGGTATTTCTGCAACCTGAAAGAGGGACAGCACTCATGCGCGTTTTCACCGTCCTCGGCCCCAGCCAATCGGGCAAAACCACTCTGGTCGAGGCCATCAGCCGCCTCGACGGGCGGCCCACCACATTCGACGTATCCGGAACCGTGCATGTGCACGGTTTTTCTTACTTGGACGAGCCATGGTGTGCCATCGACGTCGACGGAGGCGGCGACAACCTGGGCTATGTCGGCCCCGCCATGGCCATTTCGGACGCAGCAGTGGTGGTCGTCCCACCCGACCCGGATGCAGCGGTCCTGTGTGCGCCCTATCTGCGCCTTGTGGAAGAGGCAGGCATTCCTTGTTTTCTGTTCATCAACCGCATGGACAGCCCCAATGGCCGCATCCGCGATATCATCTCGGCACTGCAGACCTATTGCACGCACCACATCGCCTTGCGACAGGTGCCCATCCGCGAAGGTGACACGATTGTCGGTGCGGTCGATCTGATCTCGGAGCGGGCGTGGAAGTATCAGGAAGGCCAACCCTCGGCCCTGATCGAGCTGCCGCAATCCGTTGAAGATCGCGAACAAGAGGCGCGGACCGAACTGCTGGAAACGCTGTCGGACTTCGACGATCACCTGCTGGAGCAACTGATCGAAGACAAACAGCCCCCCAGTGGCGAGATTTACGATCTGGCGGCACAGGTTTTGCAAAACCACCAACTGATCCCCGCCTGTTTGGGGGCCGCCAGCCACGGCAACGGCCTGACCCGGCTGATGAAGGCCCTGCGGCACGAAGCGCCCGAGTTCAACATCGCCGCCGACCGCGACGAGGCCGCCGAGAATGCCCGCGCCATTGCAGGCTTTGCCGATGTGAAAAAGCATATCGGCAAGATCATCGTGCTGCGCGGGCTTGGTGACGGCGTCAAGGCCCACGAAGCGTTGGGCGGCGAAACCGTCGGCAACCTGACGACGCTGGATGCCAAAACCCAGATCGCCACGCTGGAGGCTGGACAAATCGGATTGGCGGTGAAATCCGACCATCTGAATCCCGGTAATATCTATGACAGCAAGGGCGCAACCGCCCTGCCGGAATGGGCCTGGTCCCATCCGGCCGCGCATCGTCAGGTCGTCTCACCATCGCATGAGCGGGACGATGTACGTCTGTCCAACGCATTGGCACGGCTGGTCGAGATCGACCCCGGCCTGCATCTGGATCAGGACGAGCTGAGTGGTCATTCGGTACTGGGCTCGCAAGGTCCGCAGCACATGCGCCGCGTGACGGCGAAGCTGGCCGAGGATTTCGGTATCGAGATCGAGGCCGACCCGGTCGAGACCGCCTATCGCGAGACTATCCGTGCGCCCGTCGAACATCGCCACCGCCACCGTAAGCAATCCGGCGGGGCGGGGCAGTTTGCCGATGTAGTGATCTCAATCGCGCCGATGCCGCGTGGCGCGGGGTTCCAGTTTGAAGAGGTAGTCAAAGGCGGCGCGGTTCCGCGCAACTACATCCCTTCGGTCGAGCATGGTGCGAAAGACGCGCTGGTGCAGGGGCCCGAGGGCTTCCCTGTTGTCGATGTCAAAGTCACGTTGAGCGACGGTAAACATCACAACGTGGACAGTTCCGACTATGCCTTCCGCACAGCAGGCAAGAACGCGGTGCGCGAGGCCTTGCCACAGGCCAAGCCCGTGGTGCTGCAACCGATCCTGAATGCGGAGATCCACCTGCCCTCGGATTTCGTGGGCGATCTGGTGCCCACAATCAGTTCACTACAGGGGCAAGTTCTTGGGTTCGAGGGCAATCCCAACGCCTCGGGCTGGGAAATCTTCAACGCTCAGCTTCCCGCCGTGGCGCAGGACGAGTTGCACCGCAGCCTGGCCAGCGCCACGCGTGGCACAGGATGGGTCAAGCTTAGCTTTGATCACTATGAAGAGTTACGCGGCCCGGTTCCCAAAGCAGCGGTCCGGGAGACAGCCAACGCCTGACACATGGCGCGGGCTGTTTTCAGCCCGCTGCCGCAATCAGTTCGCGGGTATATTCTGTCTGGGCATTCTCAAATAGGTCTTCAGCCGCACCCATCTCGACCACGTCACCGTTGCGCATGACGATCACGTTGTGCGACATGGCGCGCACAACCTTTAGGTCGTGGCTGATGAACAGATAGGCCAGCCCGTATTTGCGCTGTAGATCGCGTAGCAGATCGACGATCTGCACCTGCACTGTCATGTCCAGCGCGCTTGTCGGTTCATCCAGAACCAGCAGCTTGGGCCGCAGGATCATCGCGCGGGCAATGGCAATGCGCTGACGTTGCCCGCCCGAAAACTCATGCGGGTAACGGTCCATCGCGGCAGGGTCGAGACCCACCTCGGTCATCACTTCGGCCACCAGATCACGGGGCGCGCGGTGCGGGTCGACGTTGTGGATCGCCAACCCCTCGGCAATGATCTGCATGCAGGTCATACGCGGGCTGAGGCTGCCGAACGGGTCCTGAAACACGATCTGCATATCCTTGCGCAGCCGTCGCAGCTCGCGCGTGGACCAGCGGCGCACATCCTGATCGCGGAAGGTGATCCCACCCTCGGACGCGATCAGTCGCATGATCGCCAGTGCCAATGTCGTCTTGCCCGAGCCGCTTTCGCCCACGATGCCCAGCGTCTCACCCGCCCGCACGCTGAGCGTGGCGTCGTTCACAGCCTTCACGTGACCCACGGTTCGTTTCAGCAAGCCGCGCTGAATCGGGAACCAAACCTTCAGGTGATCAGTGCGCGCGACCTCTTCGGCGTCAGTCGCCACAGGATCGGGATGACCCGAAGGTTCGGCGGCCAGCAATTTGCGCGTATAGGGATGCTGCGGGTTATCGAAGATCTCGGATGTCACGCCGGATTCCACGATCTCGCCATCCTTCATCACGCAAACCCGGTCAGCGATCCGGCGCACGATGCCAAGGTCATGGGTGATGAACAGCATCCCCATATTCTCGGATTTCTGCAATTCGGCCAGCAGTTCCAGGATTTGCGCCTGAATGGTCACATCTAGCGCTGTTGTGGGCTCATCCGCGATCAGGATGTCGGGTTTGTTGGCCAGCGCCATGGCGATCATGACCCGCTGACGTTGTCCGCCGGACAGTTGGTGCGGGTAGCTGTCCAAACGCTCGCGCGGGTCGCGGATGCCAACCTTGGTCAGCAGCTCGACAATCCGTTCGCGCGCGGCGTCCCCTGTGACGCCCTGATGCAGCGCAAGCGATTCCGCCATCTGTTTCTGGATCGTGTGCAACGGGTTCAGCGAGGTCATCGGCTCTTGGAAGATAAAGCTGATATCGTTGCCGCGCACATCCATCAGCTTGGCTGGCGCGGCGCCGATCATCTCATCCCCGTCATAGGTGACCGAGCCTTCGACAATCGCGCTGTCGCCCAACAGCGACACGGTGCTGAGCGCGGTCACCGACTTCCCCGAGCCGGATTCGCCCACCAGTGCAACCGTTTCCCCGCGATCCACGGTGAACGACACGCCTTTGACCGCATCAGAGACCTGCCCGTCCTGCTTGAACGAGACCTTGAGGTTTTTCACATCCAAAAGGCTCATGAGAAGGTCTTTCTGGGATCAAACGCATCCCGCACGCCTTCAAAGATGAAGACCAGCAGCGACAGCATGATGGCAAAGGTGAAAAACGCGGTGAAAGCCAGCCACGGCGCTTGCAGGTTCTGTTTCGCTTGCAAAGTCAGCTCACCCAGCGACGGAGCCGAGGACGGCAGGCCAAACCCTAGAAAGTCCAGCGAGGCCAACCCGGCAATCGTACCTGTGACAATGAAGGGCATGAAGGTCAGCGTGGCTACCATCGCGTTGGGCAGCATATGGCGGAACATGATGGTCATGTTGCCCACACCCAGCGCCCGCGCCGCCCGCACATATTCAAGGTTGCGCGCCCGCAGGAATTCGGCCCGGACCACGCCGACAAGGCCGGTCCAACTAAACAGAATCATCAGCGCCACCAGTAGCCAGAAACTTCGGCCCAGAATGGCGAACATGATGATGATCACGTAAAGTGAGGGCGTGGCCGACCAGATCTCGATCACGCGTTGGAAAATCAGGTCGAGCCAGCCACCAAAGAAGCCCTGAATGGCCCCTGCAAAAATGCCTATGATGCTGGCCGCGCCGGTGACCATCAGTGTGAACAGGATCGACAGGCGGAACCCGTAAATCACCCGTGCCAGCACATCGCGCTTGGTGTCATCCGTGCCCAGCAGGTTCTGCCCGTTGGGCGGCAGCGGAGCCGCGCCGGGGCGATCCACGCTGGTGTTGAAGGAATAGGGGATCAGCGGCCAGATAGCCCAGCCACGCTCGAACCCTTCGGCCTCGTATGTTCCGGCCTGAATTTGTTCAATGATGCCTTCGGGATCGTCAAAGCAATCTTCGATCCCGCCGCTGTCGATCAGACACTGAACCTCGGGGTCGCGATAGATCGCCTCGGTCTGGAAGTCGCCGCCAAAGGCCGTTTCGGGATAGAAGTTGAAGATCGGCGTGAAATACTCACCCCGGTAGTTCACCAGAATGGGTTTGTCATTGGCAATGAATTCGGCAAACAACGACAGGCCGAACAGCACCGAGAAGATGATCAGCGACCAGAAGGCCCGTCCGTTTCGGCGGAAATTGCGCCAGCGGCGCTGGTTGAGTGGGGACAGTGCCATTTACCCCTCCCGCTTTTCGAAATCGATGCGCGGGTCGACCAGCACATACATCAGGTCGCTGATGATGCCGACAACCAGCCCCATCAGACCAAAGATGAACAGTGTCCCAAAGATCACCGGATAGTCGCGCGCCACTGCGGCCTCGAATCCCAGACGGCCCAGACCGTCCAGCGAGAAGATCGTCTCGATAATGATTGACCCACCAAAGAACACGCCAATGAACACTGCCGGGAAACCCGCGATCACGATCAGCATCGCGTTACGGAACACGTGACCATAGAGCACCCTGCGCTCGTTCAGGCCCTTGGCGCGGGCGGTCATCACATATTGTTTTTTGATCTCATCTAGAAACGAGTTCTTGGTCAGCAAGGTCAGCGTCGCAAAGGCCGAGATTGTCAGCGCAATGATCGGCAAAGCAATATGCCAGAAATAGTCCAATACCTTGCCCACAGCGCTGAGGTCATCCCAATTGTCCGAGGTCAGCCCCCGCAGCGGGAAAATCTGCCAGTAGGAGCCGCCGGCGAACAGCACCAGCAACAAGATCGCAAACAGGAAACCGGGGATGGCATAGGCCACGATGATTGCCCCGCTGGTCCAGGTATCAAAGGTCGAACCATCCTTCATCGCCTTGCGAATTCCCAACGGGATCGACACCAGATAAGCAATCAACGTTGACCACAGCCCCAACGAGATCGACACTGGCATTTTCTCCAGCACCAGATCAATCACGCTGATCGACCGGAAATAGCTCTCGCCGAAATCCAGCGTCAGATAGTTGCCCATCATGTCCAGAAACCGCTCGACCGGAGGTTTGTCGAATCCGAATTCTTTTTCCAACTCTTCGATGAACTCGGGCGGCAGCCCACGCGCACCGATATAGCGGTCATTCGCGCCGCCGGTTTGCTGCTCGATATCGCTGCCGCCGCCGGCAATGCCTTCGAACACATCACCCCCACCTTCCATCTGGGCGATAATCTGTTCAATCGGGCCGCCCGGAACGAACTGAACCAGCGTAAAGTTGACGATCATAATCCCAAGCAAAGTAGGGATGACCAGCAACAGACGTCTTAGAATATATGCTCCCATGAGGGCGGATTACCTCAAGGCGCCCGAGGATTTCAACTCGGCTTCTTTCTCGGCGTTGATCCACCACAGGTCCTCGACGCCCAGCGCATAGGGCGGCAGATTCGCAGGGTGCTCGTACATGTCCCAGTAGGCGACCCAGTATTTACCCAGATACCAGGTGGGAACCATGATCCGCTTGGCCCGCAGCACACGATCCAGCGCCCGCACATTGGCGTGCAGTTCTTCGCTGTCAGTCGCGGCGACGATATTGTCGATCAGCGGTTCGATATCGGGGCCATGCGCGCCCGACGGGTTAAACACCGAATACGCGGCTGCCTCAGTCCCGAACTGCTGATAGAGCCCTGTGGATGGCTGCAACGAGGTCGGATAGCCGCCAAAGATCATGTCGAAATCCCGATCCCGACGGCGCAGTGTGAACTGAGCGTTGTCGACCCGGTTATAGGTCGCATCAATCCCCATGGCGCGCAGGTTGTCGACAAATGGTTGGATAATCCGATCCAAAGTGGGCTGGTCCGACAGAAACTCGATCTTCAGAACTTCGCCATTGTCATTGCTGCGGATGCCGTTGTCTCCGACTTTCCAGCCCGCCTCATCCAACAGTTGCATCGCAGCACGCAGGTTGCGGCGGTCATTCTGACGGGCCGGGCGCGAGTCATGGGCCGAGACCGGTTCTTCGGTCAGCACAGCAGGGTCCACCGCATCGCCTAGACTTTGCAGCACCTCAAGCTCACGCCCTTCGGGCAGGCCGGTTGCCTCAAGATGCGTGCCTTGCCAGAACGAATCGCGCTGCTGGAACAGGCCATATTGCAGGCTTTCATTGGTCCATTCGAAGTTATAGCCCAGTTGAACCGCCTCGCGCACGCGGGGGTCCTGAAACTGAGGTCGGTCAAGGTTCATGATAAAACCAGAGGCCGACGGGACGTTGCCGTCCTCAAGCTCGACCCGCAGGACACTGCCATTTGCAATCGCCGGGAAGTCATAAGCCGTCGCCCAGCTTTTCGAGTTGTTTTCCTGCCGAAGAGTGAATGTTCCGGCCTTGAACCCCTCCATCGCGGCAATCGAGTCGCTGAAATACTCGATGCGGATGGTGTCATAGTTGTTCCGACCCACATTCACATTGATCTCATCGCCCCAATAGTCGGGATTGCGCTTGTAAACGATGCGTCGGTTGATGTCGTAGCTGTCCAGAAGATAGGGGGCCGACCCGATGCCTGGTTCAAGGCGAGATTTGTCCAGACGGCGGTTTTCCGGGTCTGCCTCGAACCACGCCTTGGAAAACACCGGCGTGCCACCAACCTGAGAGATCAGCGCCCGGCGCGGGATATCAGGGGCAAAGTAGAATTTTACGCGATGTTCATCCAATGCCTCGGCGCGGGGGATACGCTTGCGAACGGCCTCGGCGTAAGATTTCAAACCCTGATCTAAAAGCAGATTGTGAGAAAACACGACGTCCTCTGCCGTGACTGGCGTTCCATCAGAAAACCGTGCCTCGGGCCGCATATTGAAAATGACCCATTCCTGACTTTCCGGGTATTCGAGACTCTCCGCCAGCAAGCCGTAATACGAGGCAGGCTCGTCATAAGATTCGATCAACAGGGATTCGTATTGGTCTGCGGATCGTGCGCCCGCTCGCCCCTGCCGGGTGAAGGGATTGAAACTGTCAAACGTGCCCTGCGCGGCATAGGAAAGCTCTCCTCCGCGCGGGGCGTTCGGGTTGACGTAGGCGAAATGCGCAAAGCCTTCGGGATATTTTAGATCACCAAATTCCGAGAAACCGTGACTTTTGATGATCGTTTCCTCGGCCCGCCCCGGCAGTGCCATCAACATCACCATGACCATACCGGCCATCAGAGCCCAAAGCCCGCCTCTGAAATCCAATACACGCGCCTGAACGATTTCCCGGTTGGACCTCATGTTGCTCATCCCCTGTTGCATCACGTGTTTTAATCTTGCGTTCGCCAGCTAAAATACCAGCACTTACAAATTCAAGTTTAGAATGCGTGAGCGCTTTGTGAAGTTCTGTTTAGACAAAAAAAGCCGCTGCACGGGGCAGCGGCCTTTGTTTTTTCGGGTTATTCGCAGGATCAGTTGCCGATGGTCTGCAAATAGGCAATCAGGTCGGCACGCTCTTGCGGCTTTTTCAGGCCCGCGAAGCTCATGGATGTGCCGGAAATATAGGCGCTCGGGCGCTCAAGGAAGGCGTCCAGCGCTTCGGGTGTCCAGTTGCCGCCATGGGCCTGCATCGAGGCCGAGTAGCCGGTGAAGCCATTGGCCGACGCGACCGGACGGTCAACGATGCCATACAGATAAGGGCCTGTGCCGTTCGCGCCGTCTTCCAGCTTGTGGCAAGCGGTGCATTTACGGAAAACGCGTGCGCCTTTTTCCGGGTCGGCTGCGGCCAGCAGGTCTTCGAACACCACTTCCTCACCGTCGGCGCTTTCGCCTGCGCTTTCGGTTTCAATGATGTACGAGGCCGTCTCGCCATGACCATCGGCATGGTACAGGCCTTCGGCGGCCCATTTGGCCAGAAGCAGCACCAGGAAGGTGCCAAACAGGCCTGCGGCGGCCTTGGTAACTGTCATCGTGTCGAACATTGATCGCGAGTCCATTTCAGCTGTCTGCGGGGTGTCTAAGGCTTCCCCTGACAAGAGGCAAGGTATAGACACCGCGACTAAACGCCCAATTCTGGAACTTGTTGCACGGAATCGACCAAATGACCAAACGTATCGCATTTCAGGGGGAGCCCGGCGCCTATAGTCACGAGGCCTGCCGTAACGCACGCCCCGATATGGAGGCCCTGCCCTGCCGCACTTTCGAGGATGTGATCGAATCGGTGCGCTCGGGCGCGGCGGATCTGGCGATGCTGCCGGTTGAGAACACGACCTATGGGCGCGTGGCCGATATCCACCGCCTGCTGCCTCATAGCGGGCTGCACATCATTGATGAGGCCTTTGTCCGCGTCCATATCAACCTGCTGGCCGTTCCGGGTGCCACGCTGGACGACATTACCGAGGCCCATTCCCATCTGGTTCTGCTGCCCCAATGCGCGGGCTTTTTGAAACAGCACAACATCCACGGGCGCGTCAGCCCCGATAATGCCCGCGCCGCGCGCGAAGTGTCCGAACAGGGCGAACTTCACTCGGCCGCGCTGGCCAGCGAACTGGCCGGAGAGATTTATGGCCTCAACGTTCTGGCCCGACATATCGAGGACAATGACGACAACACCACCCGCTTCCTTGTAATGTCACGCGAGGAAGACCGCACGCGACGCGGTGAACACGGAATGATCACCAGCTTCGTCTTTCAGGTCCGCAACATCCCTGCCGCGCTTTACAAAGCGATGGGCGGGTTTGCCACGAATGGGATCAACATGACCAAGCTGGAAAGCTATATGGTCGACGGCTCATTCACCGCCACGCAGTTCTATGCCGATATCGTGGGGCACCCCGACGACCGCAATGTGCAGCTGGCGATGGAAGAGCTGGAGCATTTCACCACAAATGTCGAAGTGCTAGGCGTTTACCCGGCGGCGGTCACAAGGTGAAGGATTTGCAGCGCGCGCCGTCAATTCGGCGGTAGTCCACGAACCCCATTGCCTGATAATAGGCCAGCCCTTCCGCATTGTTGACGCCGATCGTCGCGTCGATCGCCACAAGGCCTGCCGCACGGGCAGCTTTCAGGGTTTCCTGAAACAACGCCCGCCCGACCCCGCGCCGAGCCGTCGAAGGGCGAATATGCGTGCCGATCAATCCCCAGCCGACAGGCGCGCCATAGGGGTTGCCCTCTACCGCTTGCTTCAGCGATTGAAACCCCAGCACCTCGTCCCCGTCCAACGCCAGAAGGCACTGAATCTGACCGGGATGAGAGACATAGTGCGTTTCGGCGAACCCGGCATCTGCCGGTTTGCTGCGCTTGTCTGCCAAAACAAGGGCTTGCAACACTCCAGCAATACCCGGCGCGTCGTATGAGGTTGCCTGCCTCAGGATCAGATCGCTCATATCGGTTTTACGACCCGTGCAGGTGTCGTTCCTCCATCTCGCGGGCGAATTCGGTCAGTCGGGATTGGAACCGGGCCCGGAACCGCGATTTGCCCAGCCGCAGCGATTGCAGAAACAGCCGCGCGGGCAGGGATTTGGCCGTCAGCGTTACATCCACGCTTAACCGGGTACGGCGTTGGGACAGAGCCAGAAGATCAACCTCCGTGACACCGCCGACCCCTTTGCCGATTGCCTCGAACCGTATTCGCGCGGGCGGGTCGCTGTGTGCCATTGTTATCTCAACATGGCGTGGCTTGCCCCGCAGGGTGAAATCGGCCTGCCATTTGGTGCCCGGCACCACCCCCATGTGGCCGGACAGCCGCCGCACCTCGATCCCGCGGCGCATGGCCATACGTTCGAACCGTTCGAAATCGGCGACCATTTCGAAAACGGCGTTGATCGGTGCCTGAATATCTTCCTGTATTGCGAACTGCATTCCGACCTTTGGTTCGTTGATCTATTGTGTCTCTATTTCGTCAGTCCAGCGTATCAGCAAGCCAGTTCTGCAACAGGAAATGTGCAATGGCTCCTTTACGGGCAGGTTTCAGAACCGGGTGCTCACCGGCAAAAGCCTGCATCATCTCAGATTTGCTGACCCACATAGCATCTTCAATTTCAACGGGGTCAATCGAGATGTCACGCGACAGCGCCTGGCCCGCGCAACCAAACATCAAAGAGGCCGGGAAGGGCCAGGGCTGGCTGGACAGATAGGTGACAGCGCCGACGGGCACGCCCGCCTCTTCGAACACTTCGCGGCGCACAGCAGCTTCGAGCGTTTCGCCGGGATCGACAAAACCCGCCAGCAGCGAATACATCCCCTCGGGCCAACCCGGAGACCGCCCCATAAGTACCGAGTCCCCATGGGTGATCAGCATGATCACCACCGGGTCCGTGCGCGGAAAATGCTGGCCGCTGCACGTGGGACAGCTTCGTTGCCATCCGGCCTGCGTCATCGCGCTGGCCGCGCCGCAGCGGGCGCAGAATTTATGGGTTTCGTGCCAGCCGATTACCGCCTTGGCGGTCGCCGCAAGCTCGGCATCACGCGGGGACAGCCACGTCATGATCCGGCGCAGCTCGGCAAATACGAACCTGTCTGGCAGGTCAGGATGCTGCTGTTCCGAGCCATCCACGAAACCACCTACTTCAGACAAATCCTGCCCGTCAGGCTCCCAATTCGAGATATCGGCAGCAAAGACCGGGACACCATCTGACAGGCCCAGAAAAATCAGCCCATCCGCAACTCCGCCCGGTCCGTTTTCGACCAGCGCATGAGTCACCGGGATCAGACCCAACCGATCCGAAGCCTCACCCTCTACAAGGGGTTTGCCGCGCCATATCAGCAGGCATTTGGCATTCGGGTCCGCCACCAGGCCAGCCAGCGCGTCATCATCGCCCCGAATATGCGCCGCACGGTCCAGCCCTGATCCGCCGAACGTCACAAACTCTGCATTCTTCATTGCATGCCCCCCAGATTGTGCGCATAGGGCTGCCACGATGGTTCTGGGGTTGCAATGGGTATTCATGGAACTCCGAAAAAACACCCGCTGCCGCTGAAAGACCGCAGGTCCGCCTTGAAAATTGCACGCAACACTCTTTTTGTTGAAAATGATTAATATAAAACTGCCTAAAGTAGAGTAGTGCCAACTTTTCCTTCCTCTCAAACCGTCCAACTGCGGATTCTGGCCACCTCCGATCTGCATATGAATCTGACGGCATATGACTATTACACTGACAGGCACGAACCGACGATTGGCCTGACCCGGACCGCAGACCTGATCCGCAAGGCCCGAAGCGAGGTACAGGACGGGTTGGTTCTGCTGGTAGACAATGGCGACTCGGTCCAGGGCACGCCGCTGGGCGACTGGGCCGTGGCTCAACACCCCGAGCGCCATGTTCTGATGCAGGCCTTCGACCTTCTGGGCTACGATGCTATAGGGCTGGGCAATCACGATTATGGCTTTGGTCTGGACGTGCTGGACCGGATCATGCGGCAGGCCCCCTGCCCTGTTCTGTGCAGCAATGCCCACAAATCCTCCAGCCCGCAGGTCTGGCAGGAGCACACGATTGTCAGGCGTCAGGTCGAAATCCAAGGGCACGCGTACGAGCTTGCAATCGGCATATTCTCGGTCCTGCCACCCCAGACCGCAAAATGGGAGGCGCACAAGCTGGCAGGTGCAGTTCAGATCGGCGACATCCTTGACTGTGCGCGCCGCAAAGTCGCTGAACTGCACGAACTGGGCTGCGATATCGTTGTGGCGCTGGCGCATACGGGGTTCGGTCCGGCGCAAGACACGCCCGGCATGGAAAACGCGTTGGTACCGTTGGCCGCCATCGACGGGATCGACGCCATTGCGGGCGGGCATTCCCATATGGTTTTTCCCAGCCCTGAACAAGAATACAGCGGCTATATCGACGTTGATCGCGGGCTGGTGCACAGCACCCCCGTCGTGATGCCCGGTGCGGCGGGGTCATATCTGGGCGTCATCGATCTGACCCTCGGCACATCACTGGACGACCGATGGCAGGTACTTCATGGACACGCGCAGGTGCGTTCGGTTTCGACAGAGGCGTCAGATGAAGACGCCGCACTGACGCAGCTACTTGCCACCGGCCACGCCGAGACGCGGCGGCGGGTGGCCGAACCTGTGGGACAGGTACAGCAGCACATGCACAGCTATTTCAGCTTTTGCGGCTATGACCGGGGCTTGGCTTTCGTGGCCGCCGCTCAAACCGCCGGGTTGCGACCTTTTTTGAAGGATACGGACTATCGGGACTGCCCAATCCTGTCTGCCGTGTCCCCGTCGAAATTCGGCGGGCGTGCCGGGCCTCGGTTCTTTACCGACGTCCCGGCCGGGGAAATCTGCCTGCGCCATGTGACGGACTTGAACGTCTTTCCCGATGAGATGATGGCCGTCGCCGTCACCGGTTCGCAAATCGAAGACTGGCTGGAAATGTCCGCAGGCGTCTTTGAAAGGATGATTCCCGGCCAACGATGCGATCTGCTGGCCTCGGACCGCGCGGGGCACAATTTTGACGTCCTGCATGGGCTGACATACCGGATCGACCTTAGCCAGCCCGCCCGTTTTGGTGCAGATGGGGCACTTTTGCACCCATCGGCCCGCCGCGTCCGCGAGATTCGTTTTGAAGGCCAACCCTTGGATCCAGAGCAGACCTTTGTGGTGGCGTTGAATAATTACCGCGCTAATGGCGGTGGGCACTTCCCCTTTGTCGGGCAGGCCACGCGCATTCCACTACCGATTCTGCCCATACAAGATCTGGTCAAAAACTACGTGGCTGCCGGGCCTCATTCCGGCACTGTGTTCGAGCGTCCGTTCCGTCTGTCCCCCGTGGCCGGGGCGTTGGCGGTTCTGCGTACAGGCCACAAGGCCTGGCAGCATCTGGACGACATCACCGAATTTGCACCCAACATCGCTGGAGAGGACGAGGCCGGTTTTCTGCTGATCCATTTGACGCTCTGACGGGTTGTCATTTGTCCCGCACTTGCCTATATCGCGTGCTGAGAGGTTGGCGCGGGCGAGCGCCTCGCCAACCTGGTCAGGTCCGGAAGGAAGCAGCCACAACGAGCCCCGCTTGGGTCGATGTCCAACCTCTCACTTATCTGCCACATGATCCTGGGCAATAAGCTGCGGCCAGACCGCTGCGTTGC
Source organism: Ruegeria lacuscaerulensis (assembly GCF_013034685.1). Taxonomy (GTDB): domain Bacteria; phylum Pseudomonadota; class Alphaproteobacteria; order Rhodobacterales; family Rhodobacteraceae; genus Ruegeria; species Ruegeria lacuscaerulensis_B. The sequence continues at coordinate 49,686 of NZ_WQGO01000002.1, forward strand.
GGCGCGCGAACACGCCGATATGCCCGATCTCTTTCACCCCGAAATCGGACGGTGACAACAGCCGACGCCGCGCATTCGGGCCATAAAGCTCGGCCAGACGCCACACCGCTTTGGGCGGCACCACCTGATCGTCGTCGAATGCGATCAGATCGACCGGCACATCCTGCCCGGCCCAGTGCGCCTCGGGCAGGGTCTTGCCCAAATCGGGCAGGTAGTTCGTCGGTGCCGTGCACCATTTACGCCACTGCCAGTAGACCCGCGCGGGCAGGTCAGCCCCAAAGCCCAAAGCCCTGCCCGGCAAATACCCCGCCGCTTTGACAACCAACGGCGCATGGCCGTACCAGAACAACCCCGCCAGCGCCTTGTACGGCCACGGGTGATCAGACAGAGTGACCAGCCCAGAGCAAACACAGATCATGCGGTCAATCTGCGCGATATCCGGTTGAACCGGGCCCAACATTCCGCCAACGGAATGGCCGATGCTCCATTGTTCCGCGTCCGGGAAACGTTTGCGCATTTCTGCGCGGGCAGCGGGCATGTCGATCAGCGCCCAGTCCGCCATAGTTACCTGCGAGTCCTGCAATCGGCCGGTCAGGGAATGGCCGAAATCCCGATAATCATAGGTCAGACAAGCCATGCCCTGCTCGGCCGCCAGCCAATGGGCAAAATGCTGATAATAGTCGCGGGGCACGCCGGTCGCTGCATGGATCACCACAACTGTTTTGGGAGGCAAGGCAGGTAGATAGAGCCGCCCCGACAGCATCGCTGAACCAGACGGAAACTGGACATCTTCGGTCAAAACAGGATGCGTATTGTCCAACATCGCCCGCGCCTCACACTCTAAACTGTTTAGTTCACCTGTGCAGTCGGCCCTGTTCCGGCATCAGAGTCAAGCCGTAGGGAGATTGACCCCGCGTCGCGCCGGGTTTCAATGGCGCTTGACTCGAAGCCCGCTCAACCGTTAGCGGTGGCGTGATGGTTCTCGTCCCCGGTCACGGGGCGGGATGAAAAGGGAACACGGTGCGATCCTGCCCGGCATTGCCGGAACGGATCAAGGCCGAGACTGCCCCCGCAACTGTAAGCGGTGAGCAATGCCGAGATACCACTGGCCGATAGGCTGGGAAGGTCGGCAAAGCCACGACCCGCAAGTCAGGAGACCTGCCATCGAACGAAAACCGAAACTCGGGCGGGGTGTCCGGGACAGGTCGTCAGCACGCTGTCACACCTGATCCATGCCCCTCGTCCAGCGCGCGGAGGGCGCATCATGATCTGGAAGACCAAGACCCACGAATTCACCGCGACGGTATGCCAAAAGACAGGCGCCCCCTGCCCGGCACTGGCCCGAATGGCACGTGCCCTGACGGATGCAATGGCCACGGCCCGTCCGGCAACAACCGATGCGTTCGAGATCGAAGGCAGCAGCGACTTGACCCATTGCGCCGAAGGGTGCTCGGCCCGGTTTCGCGCCCAACCCGATCAGATCCGGGTGTTCTGCGGTGTGGCCGCCGACACTCCGGCCGAGCGGCTGGATCGCTATGCGGATATGTTGTTCGGAGCAGATTTCACCGCCCACGCAGCCAGCCTCTTGGCGACACCACCCTGCGCGATGATGGAAGTGGTTACCACGGCGCCCCAGCCAGCCGCGCCGACCGAACACCAGCTTTCAGCCTGAATTCAGCTGCCCGTCCGGGCCGCCGAAGTGGCCCAAACCATCTGTGCCTCGGTCTCGACGGCGCAGGGACGTACTGTCCGTAGCATCTGCAAAGCGGTATCTGCGGGCAGTCCGCTATCTGTCATCAACCGCAAAGCAACCATACCCGATCGCCCGCAGCCGCCCCGACAATGGACCAAAACGCCTCCGCCGCCGGACAGCAGCGCACGGGCCCGCTGGCTGACATTGGACCAAATGGCCTGTATCCGCGCATCCGGCGCACCAAAATCCTGGACCGGCAGGTGAGCCCATTCGACCCCGCGCCGCTCCAGATCGCCACCGAACGCCGCCGCTCCCAGGTTTTTCATCTCAGAGCTTGTGGTCATTGAAATCACCAGATCCGGTCGCCAGTCCTGAACCGCCTTCAGATCGGTCGCATAGGCACCGACTGCGCCGGGCAGCGGAGATATCCCCAGACGACCCTGCCCCAGTCGCAGGGAATAGATGGCGAAATTATCCATGGCACGTTCCGATCGATCTGTACCGATGATGTATCGCCTGCGTCCTTGCTTGCAAATCGAATTTCCTGCGCTGCTGCTGTGGACGTGGGCGGCAGGGGTCACTACGCTGCATCGGACTCCGAATCCGACAGAGCAGATATGACCGACACGCCCAGCCCCGCCTATCAGGTTCTTGCCCGCAAATACCGCCCGGAAACCTTCGCCGATCTAGTCGGTCAGGACGCCATGGTACGCACGCTGAAAAACGCGTTCGAGGCGGATCGAATTGCGCAAGCCTTTATCATGACCGGCATTCGCGGCACCGGCAAAACCACCACGGCCCGTATCATCGCCAAGGGTATGAACTGCATCGGCCCCGATGGCGAGGGCAAGCCGACCACCGAACCCTGCGGCCAGTGCGAACATTGTGTGGCCATTATGGAGGGCCGCCATGTGGACGTGATGGAGATGGACGCCGCCAGCCGCACCGGCGTCAATGATATTCGCGAGATCATCGACAGCGTCCGCTACCGCGCGGCCTCGGCCCGCTACAAGATCTACATCATCGACGAGGTCCACATGCTGTCGACCAGCGCCTTCAACGCGCTGCTCAAGACGCTTGAGGAACCACCCGAGCATGTGAAATTCATCTTTGCCACCACCGAAATTCGTAAAGTACCCGTGACGGTTCTGTCGCGTTGCCAGCGGTTCGACCTGCGCCGGATCGAACCCGAAGACATGATCGGCTTGCTGCGCCGCATTGCCGATGCCGAAGGTGCGCAAATCGCCGAGGACGCGATGGCGTTGATCACCCGCGCGGCCGAAGGCTCGGCGCGGGATGCGACCTCTCTGCTGGATCAGGCGATTTCACACGGTGCGGGGGAAACCAGCGCCGATCAGGTGCGTGCGATGCTGGGTCTAGCCGACCGTGGCCGAGTGCTGGACCTGATGGACATGATCCTGCGCGGCGACGCCGCCGGGGCGCTTACTGAGCTTGGCGCGCAATATGCCGAAGGCGCCGACCCGCTGGCCGTGCTACGCGATCTGGCCGAGATCACCCATTGGGTCTCGGTCGTGAAAATCACGCCGGATGCCGCCGAAGACCCGACCGTGTCCCCCGACGAACGCGCGCGCGGTCAGCAAATGGCAGAGGCCCTGCCGATGCGCGTCCTGACCCGTATGTGGCAGATGTTATTGAAGGCTCTGGAAGAGGTCTCAGCCGCCCCCAACGCCATGATGGCCGCCGAGATGGCCGTGATCCGCCTGACCCATGTTGCCGACCTGCCCAGCCCGGAAGAGTTGATCAAACGTTTGCAAGACACCCCGCCTCCGTCACCCAATGGCGGACCCGGCGGCGGAATGAGCGCCCCACCGCACGCCGTGCAGGCCCCCGTGGCCTCTGCCTATGCGCCACACGTCCGCGGCGGAGCAGGTGCACCGACGGCGGCACTGGCGCAGGATGTGCAGACGGCTCTGGCCCGCTACCCGACCTTCGAACATGTGGTCGAACTGATCCGCACCAACCGGGATGTGAAACTGCTGGTCGAGGTCGAAAACGGTGTCCGGCTGGTTTCGTACCAACCCGGACGGATCGAATTCACACCGACGGACTCGGCCCCAACCGACCTGGCCGCTCGCATGGGTACCGCACTGCAACGCTGGACCGGCAATCGGTGGGCGGTGACGATTGTCGCCAACGGTAAGGCAGCAACCATCGCCGAAATCCGCGACGCCGCCGATCTGGCGTTGAAAGCCGAGGCGGAACAGCACCCGCTGGTGCGGGCGGTGCTGGCTCAATTCCCCAAAGCCAAGATCAAACGCATCGAAACCCCCGAAGAACGCGCCGCCAAGGTCGAAACCGAAGCCCTGCCCGAGGTCGAAGACGAATGGGACCCGTTCGAGGAGGACTAACCCTCCCACGCCTGCCATGGGCCATCGGCTGACGCCGATACCCCTGAGCGACCTTGGGTCCAGCAGAGCGCGGGCGTTGCCCGCGCTCTGCTGGACCCAACGGGAGGAGAGGTCTTGCAAAAGACCGCGACGACGGGCGGGAGGGCACTGCCCCCTTGTGCCGCACGGGCGCTGTCCGTATCTAGGCGACAAACCGATTAGCAGGAGAAAACGTAATGCTTAAAGGACTCGGCGGTCTGGGCGATATGGCCAAGATGATGAAATCCGCGCAAGATCTGCAGACCAAGATGACCGACATGCAGGAAGAACTGAACAATCTGATGGTTGTCGGCGAATCCGGTGCTGGTCTGGTCAAAGCCACTGCCACCGCCAAGGGCGAACTCAAAGGTCTGGACATCGACCCCTCGATCTTCAACGGCGACGACAAAGAGGTCGTCGAAGACCTGATCCTTGCCGCTATCAAGGACGCGCAGACTAAAGCCGCCGAACGCGCGCAGGCCGAGATGGCCAAGCTGACCGAAAGCATGGGTTTGCCCGCAGACATCAAGCTGCCGTTCTGATAGACACTCCTGACGGTCCAAAGGCCGGGCACCCTGCCCGGCCCCTGTGCAGGGGTACGCGCGTTGAGTTCGAACAGCGACATCGACAATCTGATCGACCTGATGGCCAAACTGCCGGGGCTCGGCCCCCGCTCGGCCCGTCGCGCGGTGCTGCACCTGATCCGCAAACGTGCGCTGCTGCTGACACCCCTGTCGGACGCCATGCAGCAGGTCGCCATCACCGCCCGCGAATGCCTGAACTGCGGCAACGTGGGCACCACGGACATCTGTGACATCTGCGACGCCGAGGCCCGCGCCACCGGAGAGCTGTGCGTAGTCGAAGACGTCGCCGACCTCTGGGCGATGGAACGCGCAGGCGTGTTCAAAGGCCGGTATCACGTGCTGGGCGGGACACTCTCGGCACTGGACGGCGTCGGCCCGGACGAACTGCGCATCCCGCGCCTCAAAGATCGCGTCACTGCAGAAGGGATCACCGAAGTCATCCTCGCCCTGAACGCCACCGTCGATGGCCAGACCACAGCCCATTACATCGCCGACCAGCTAGAGGGTCAGGTGCGCCTGACCTCACTCGCTCAGGGTGTGCCGATTGGTGGCGAGTTGGATTATTTGGATGACGGGACGATTACGGCAGCACTGAGGGCACGAAAAGAGCTCTGAACTAAGCAAAACGGCAGCATCCGGAACGCTATGGCCCCTTCCGGCCACACACAAGCTTCGGTCTCATATGTCAGGTGTAAGCCCCCGACGAGTAGGTCAATTCGTAGGAATGGCTATAAATCTCGAAGACAATGCCAAAGGGGTCTTCGACATAGACCATACGGTAGGGCTTCTCACCGGGATAATAGTATCGAATTGGCATCCGCTGCTTGCCACCCGCTGCAACGATTTTTTCCACCAAGCCTTCGACATCCGGGTCTTGGACGCAAAAATGGAACGTACCATTCTGGCGAAAGTCGATATTGTTTTCCGGTACATAATTCCCGTCAAACTCGAAAAGCTCGAACCCAATGCGATCAGCAGTCGCGAGATGTGCAATACGTAGTTTTTTCCATTCCGGGCCAAACACATCGGTACACATGACACCGATATCCGTATCGTCCTCTACTACATCGGTCGGCGGCATGATCACGTAGAAACCAAGGACTTCGGAGTAGAACTGTACAGCCTCGTCAACGTTTGGGACAGACAATCCGATGTGAGAGAATGTTCTTGGATGTTGCGGCATAGCTCGCTCCTTGTTTTATGAGACGAAAACTATTGTGCGACAGCCAAGTTTCAAGCGTTCCCTTGGCAAGGCAAAGCCGGGTTCCGCCATGCACATAGGTGTTCCTTCGCGGCGACATCAGTCAAGAATGGCCTTTGCCTGCCGCACGCGGCGTGTACTATGGCTTTGACCTTGTCCATTTGATTTTGGGAACTGTAATGAAACGCCTTTTTGCTGTCGCACTTGCCGCCTTTACAGCCACTACTGCATTTTCGCAGCAGCTAGTCGACAAAGGCTTTGTCGACGGCTGGAACATCATGATGGATCCAGCGCTTGGCAATGGGTGCTTGATACAGACGATCTATCAAGACCTCTCGGTCGTGCGTATCGGCTATGATGCGTTGGACAATCGCGGGTATTTTGCCGTCTTCAACAAAGCCTGGGGCGATATCAAACAGGGCGAAAGCTATCCCATCCGTTTTGAACTCGACGGCCAAAGCTTTGATGCCACTGCCATCGGGTTCAACCAGCGCGATGTGCCCGGCGCCACCGTCTTTTTCACCGACCGCAGCTTTGTGGACGCTATCGCCAGAAACAAGACGATGACCGTCTACAACCCAGCAGGCGAAGTTGTGATGGCGATTGACCTTAAAGGCACGGCCAAAGCGCTGGACTATGCGCGCGATTGCCAGAACCGCAAGCTCTAGCGAATCGGGTCGAACAACGCATCCTTGGCCGCGCAGTCGCGGATCACGTCCAGGCCACAGGGCACAGGCGACAGATCGCGGGACAGGCACAGGCGGACCTCTTCGATATAGCCCTGTTTGCAGGTGACGGTGATCATGTCGCGCTCTAGCGCGGGGTTGGCCTTGAGAAACGCCTCTTCCACCACCGAGGCGGGCAGCTTGACCGAAGCGTCCAATTGACGGAACACCTGTGGACGGGCGACGCCCTCATAAGCCCGCCGCGACAAGGCGTAGTAGTCCAATGCAGACAGGCCCGAACAGGTTCCGTGCTTTTTCCACTGGTGCCACGCCAGCCCAGAGGTGCCTTGAATATCCGCCATCTCTCGCGTCATCGCACGCGACGGTGGCGCCTTGGCCGTCGGGCAATAAGACGGCCAGCCATTGTGGTATTGCGGCCAAAGCCCGTGTAGGATCCAGCCATGATCATGCCGCGCATCGCATTGGTCGGACCCGCGCGCATCGCCGACGCGGGCGCACCAGTTGGGCGACCAACTGAGCGACAGAACGTAGTAGTCGAACACACCCGCCTTCTCGCCGTCGGCCTGTGCGGCCAGCCCGCTGAACGCCCACAATGCCAGCGCTAAAATCCCGTGGCGCATTCGCCTCTTCCCTTCTTGCCTTTGCGCGACTATATAGGCCCGAAGTTCCCCGACAACGGAAACCTGCCCCAAGACCACGGGGCCGCCGAATTCCGGCGACGGGACAGATGTATGCATTAGGAGGCAGGCTGATGGCAAAACCGCTTATGGCCAAAGCAACCGCCGTTTGGCTGGTGGACAACACCACGATCAGTTTCAAGCAGATCGCGGATTTCGTAGGAATGCACGAGCTTGAAGTGCAGGGCATCGCAGACGGCGACGTGGCTGCTGGCGTCAAGGGTTTCGACCCCATCGCCAACAACCAGCTGACCCAGGACGAGATTGACTCGGCCCAGAACAACCCGCTGCACAAGCTGAAGCTCAAGTTCAACGCCGCTGCGGCAGGTGAGGAAAAGCGCCGTGGCCCACGCTATACCCCGCTGTCCAAACGTCAGGACCGTCCGAACTCGATCCTGTGGCTGGTTAAGTTCCACCCCGAGCTGAGCGATGGACAGATCGCCAAGCTGGTCGGCACCACCAAGCCCACCATCCAGTCGATCCGCGAGCGCACGCATTGGAACATCGCCAACATGCAGCCGATCGACCCGGTTGCGTTGGGCCTGTGCAAACAGTCCGAGCTGGACGCAATTGTCCAGAAAGCGGCCGCGAAGAAAGCCGCCGAAGGTGGCGTCATGAGCGATGATGAGCGCCGCAAGCTGGTTTCGACCGAGCAGTCGCTGGAAATGGACGCCGCACCGAAAATCCCGACCGCCATCGAGGGGCTGGAAACCTTCTCGCTGTCCGATGACCCAGTCGAGGAAAAAGACGATGAGCCGATCATCGACGCCGACAGCTTCTTCAACCTGCCCAAAGGCGGCGGCAACGAGGAAGAAGACGAAGATCCGCGCTTCTGATACTTAGTCAGCCCCGGTCCGAAACGGCCGGGGCTTTTTTGCACGAGATACCTATGCTGAATGCTTTGTCCTCTGTCTTCGGCCCGCACCGTGCGGTGTCGATCTATGCATTTCTGAAAACATGGGGCCTGCTGATGGTGGCGATCGTCGGCACAGTCTCGGTCGCAGCAGCGCTGCTGATACTCAACGATGACGGCGCGCATGAACACGACTCGTACCTGACGGTTGCGGTTCTGACGGCGACCCCGATGAATGGAGACTTGAAACACGGCGTCATCGCGTCGGTTCAACTGCCCGACGGGTCCACCATCTCGATCGACGAATCCAAGGAACACGTAGCTCGCACCGTCGGCGATACCGCCTGCGTCGAAAAACGCGTCTACGTCAAAAGCCAAGAGCCCCGGTACCGGTTCAAAATGCCGAGCCTCTGCGAGGCCAACCAATAAGCAAAACCGCCCGGAGGCATCTCCGGGCGGTTTTTCCTTTAGATCATCTGAAAGATAACCCCTGCGATGATCGCCCCGGTGATCCCCAGCCCAAGGTAGGTCGCAAAGACCCGTGGCTTGACCAGCGACCACACTGCCGCCATCGCCGGGATCGAGCTGACCGCGCCTGCGATCATGAACGACATGGCAGCGCCTGCGCTCATGCCCTGCTCGGTCAGCCCCGCCAGCAACGGCGGTGCGACGTAAGAGTTCAGATAGGCAGGCATTCCGACCAGCGCCGCGATGACAATCGGCACAATGCCTTCGCCCCCAACCACACGCGCGATCAGGTCGGCGGGCACATAGCTAACTAGAAGCGCCTCGAGTACATAGGCCAAAGCCAGCCACTTCAGCAGGAACATCCCGTTCTGGACAAATTCAGCTCGGAACCGCGTGCGGCGTTCGGGCTCTTTCCAGAAGGCCCAGACCGGTTTCTCGTCCTGTTTAGGTCCACAACCGCAGCACCCGGCAGGTTTATAAACGCGCAGAGGTTCGGCGAACGCTCCGCCGCGCATCAAGGCACGCACCACGAAGCCTCCGAACAGACCCAAAGCGACGGCGGCGACGGCCTTACCGATGGCAAACGGCCACCCCAATGCACCCGCCGTGATCAGCAGGGTCGGCGGGTCGATCAGAGGCGAGCTGAGCCAGAACGCCATAACCGCAGATAAAGGCGCGCCCAGCGCCAGCAGACCGGCGATAAAGGGGATCACCTCGCAGGAACAGAACGGGGCCAACCCTCCGAACAGGGCGGCGAGGAATATCATCCGCGTTTCGCGCCCTTCAAAAGCGCGGGCGACCATGACCTCGGCCCCCGTTGCTTTGAGGTAGGACAGTAGCAACACAGCGAAAAGGATATACTGCCCGGTATGCGCCAACGCCTTGCCTGCAAACGTTACCACTTCGGTCCAATTGGCCGGGTCCAGAACGGCGACCCCAATCAGAAGGACCAAGATCACCGCCCAAGGTGTCTTGATCAGGTCCTGCGCAACTTTCGCCGGAACCTTCGGGTTTTGTGTTAGCTCAGCCATCGTTTGCGGCCTTTCCCACTTCGTCGGCGCAGCACTCGGACAGGATAAACTGCGCCAGTTTCCTCAACTCGTCATAGTTCGCGCGGTTGGTCGTGGTTCGGCCGATCTTCTCCTGCTGCACCACCCCTCCGGCGGCCAGAAACCGCAGGTGATGTGCCAGCGTTGACGGTGCAATCCCGGTTCGGTCCTGGATCTCTCCAACCGTCAGACCGGCCTCACCGGCGCGGACCAGCGTTTTTAGAACCTTCAGCCGGGCCTCGGACCCCATGGCAGAAAATCCCGCAGCGGCGGCTTCCCACATTTCACAACTCCATTAAACTAGATTTCTAGTTATTTAGGTTATTCGCATCACCCCGTCAACAGTCAAAAATGCGTAAGTCCAGATTGCTCCCCCCATAAGTCCACCCTATAAGATACGCATGGGTATTTCGGTCGACACTTTCTTTCTGGAACTCAACGGTCAGGGCACTCTGCAAGCGCAGATCCAGCAGATGATTGCCGAAGGTATCCTGTCAGGCCGTTTTCATGTAGGTGAGAAACTGCCCTCATCCCGCAAACTGGCTGCCCATCTGGGCGTCAGCCGGATCACGGTGACGTTGGCCTATACGGAACTTCTGGCCAATGACTATCTAACAGCCAAGGGGCGGTCGGGGTATTATGTGTCGGAAAACGCGCCGGTTCCCCCGAAATACACGCCCACCCCGCGCGGCGACGAGACTGTGGATTGGAGCACCGCCCTGGCGCGCAAATTTTCGGACGGGGACACTCTGACAAAGCCCAGCGACTGGCGCGATTACCGCTATCCATTCATCTACGGTCAGGCCGACCGGTCGCTGTTCGATCATGCCAACTGGCGCCTGTGTGCGGTGCGGGCGCTGGGGCACAAGGATTTCGATTCCCTGACCGGGGATTATGTGGATCAGGACGACCCTCTTCTGGTCGAATTCATCGCCCGCCATACCCTACCCCGCCGCGGGATCGCCGCAAGACCCGAAGAGATTCTGATCACGCTGGGCGCGCAGAACGCATTGTGGTTGGCCTCGCGCATCTTATTGAACCGCAATCGAACGGCGGTGATCGAGGACCCTTGCTATTATGCTCTGCGCGATCTTTTAAGCCATTCAGACTGCAAAATGGCTCCGGTCGCCGTGGACCGTGACGGGCTGCCGCCAGATGCGCTGCCCGAGCAGACCGATGTGATCTTTACCACCCCCAGCCACCAAAGCCCTACCACTGCCACCATGCCGGTCGAACGCCGCACTGCCTTGCTGGAGCGCGCCCGCGCTTTGGATGCGATGGTGGTCGAAGATGACTATGAATTCGAGATGGCCTTTCTGGGTGCGCCCTCTCCGGCTCTGAAATCCATGGATCAGGACGGGCGGGTGATCTATGTAGGCAGCTTCTCGAAGTCGCTGTTTCCCGGACTGCGCCTTGGCTACATGGTCGGGTCCGCGCCGTTCATCCGCGAAGCCCGCGCCCTTCGGTCGCTGGTTCTGCGCCACCCGCCGGGGCATGTCCAGCGCACGGCGGCCTATTTCCTGTCGCTTGGCCATTACGATGCACAGATCAGGCGCATGTCCAAAGCGCTGGCGTATCGACGCGCAGCGATGGACAAGGCGGTTGAACTCCATGGTCTGACCGTCGCCGGTCGGGGGATCATGGGTGGCTCATCTCTGTGGATGTCAGCCCCCGAGCATATAGACACGACCGATCTGGCCCGAGCCTTACAAGACCAAAGCGTGCATATCGAGCCCGGCGTGCCCTTCTTTTCTGGCGCAAACCGGCCGCGGAATTTCTATCGCCTGGGCTATTCTTCGATCCCGCAGGACCGAATTGATCCAGGCGTGAAACGGATCGCCGAGACGATCCGCAAAGCTTGACTTCGATCTGGACCTAACCCGCCCTGACTTCTGGCCCTAACGCCACCCTGTCCCTTGCGCCAAAACCATATCTAAAGGCGGGGCTGCCAGCCCGGCCAAACTCATATATGCGCGGAGATCAACCAGATGAAAATGACCACCGAAGAGGCCTTTGTTAAGGTTCTGCAAATGCACGGGATCGAACATGCGTTCGGGATCATCGGCTCGGCCATGATGCCGATCTCAGATTTGTTTCCCAAGGCGGGGATCATGTTCTGGGACTGCGCGCACGAGGGCAGCGCCGGCATGATGGCCGATGGCTATACCCGCGCCACCGGCAAGATGTCGATGATGATCGCGCAGAACGGCCCCGGTATCACCAACTTTGTCACCGCCGTCAAAACCGCCTATTGGAACCACACCCCGCTGCTGCTGGTCACGCCGCAGGCCGCGAACAAGACCATCGGTCAGGGTGGTTTCCAGGAAGTCGAGCAGATGAAACTGTTCGAAGACATGGTCGCCTATCAGGAAGAGGTCCGCGATCCGACCCGCGTGTGCGAGGTTCTGAACCGAGTGATCATGCAGGCCAAACGCGCCAGCGCTCCTGCGCAGCTGAACATCCCGCGCGACATGTGGACTCAGGTCATCGATGTGGACCTGCCCGCGATTGTAGAATTCGAACGTCCCTCGGGCGGCGAAAGCGCCGTAGCGCAGGCGGCCGAGCTGCTGTCGAACGCCAAGAATCCAGTGATCCTGAACGGTGCGGGCGTGGTTCTGTCCGAAGGCGGGATTGAGGCATCCAAGGCACTGGCCGAGCGTCTGGATGCGCCGGTATGTGTCGGCTACCAGCACAATGACGCCTTCCCCGGCTCGCACCCGCTGTTCGCTGGCCCGCTGGGCTATAACGGTTCAAAGGCGGGTATGGAGCTGATTAGCGAGGCCGATGTGGTTCTGTGCCTCGGCACCCGTCTGAACCCGTTCTCGACACTGCCGGGCTACGGCATGGAATACTGGCCGGCGGATGCCAAGATCATTCAGGTCGACATCAACCCGGATAGGATCGGCCTGACCAAAAAGGTCTCGGTTGGCATCATCGGCGATGCGGCCAAGGTGGCCAATGGCATTCTGGCAAATCTCAGCGACACAGCTGGCGACGCCGGTCGCGATGAGCGCAAGGCGAAAATCGCTCAGAAGAAATCCGCTTGGGCGCAGCAACTGTCCAGCATGGACCACGAGGATGACGATCCAGGCACCACATGGAACCAGCGCGCTCGCGCAGCCAAGCCCGACTGGATGAGCCCCCGCATGGCGTGGCGCGCGATCCAGTCCGCCCTGCCGAAAGAGGCGATCATCTCGTCCGATATCGGCAATAACTGCGCCATCGGCAACGCTTATCCGTCCTTCGAAGATGGCCGCAAATATCTGGCCCCGGGCCTGTTCGGGCCCTGCGGCTATGGCCTGCCCTCGATCATGGGGGCTAAGATCGGCTGCCCCGACGTGCCGGTTGTGGGCTTTGCGGGTGACGGTGCCTTTGGCATCGCGGTCAACGAACTGACCGCCATTGGGCGCGAAGAATGGCCCGCGATTACGCAGATCGTCTTCCGCAACTATCAGTGGGGGGCCGAAAAACGGAACTCGACCCTGTGGTTCGACGACAACTTTGTGGGCACCGAGTTGGACACCAAGGTCTCCTACGCCGGTATCGCGCAGGCGTGCGGCCTGAAAGGCGTGGTGGCACGCACCATGGACGAGCTGACAGCCGCCCTGAATCAGGCCATCGAGGACCAGAAGAACGGCATCACCACCCTGATCGAAGCCATGATCAACCAAGAACTGGGTGAGCCCTTCCGCCGCGACGCGATGAAGAAACCAGTGGCCGTTGCAGGCGTCACCGCCGATGACATGACCCCGCAGGCCGGGGCGTAATCCGCGTGAAGCCTCTGCGCGCCATTCTCGGGACGGCAAGCGCGTCGGACAAGATCATCGCCCTGTCCGAGGGCGACGATCCCCGCGTTGTCGAAGGGGCCGTCAAGGCCGTGAAAGAGAATGTCGCGCGGATCATCCTGATCGGAGACAAGGCCGAAGTTTCGGCCCTTCTTGGCGCACACGAGGGATATGACCCGGAATGGATCGACATTCACGACCCGGCCACCTCTGACCTGACACCCGGCCTTGCGCAGGCCCTGCATGAGCGGCGCAAGCACAAAGGCCTGACGTTGGAGGACGCGCGCCAGCAGGTCACCAACCGGCTGACCTATGCCGCCATGCTGGTGCAACAGGACATCGCCGACGGCACAGTCGGTGGCGCGGTCGAGACTACGTCGGACACTGTGCGTGCTGCGTTGCAGATCATCGGCACCGCGCCCGAGGCGGCGATGGTCTCCAGCTTCTTCCTGATGCTGTTCTGTCAGGACCATCACGACGTCAAAGGCGCCCGCATCTTCGCCGATTGCGGATTGGTCGTAGACCCTGACGCGCAAGAGATGGCGGAAATTGCCCGCGCCTCAGCTGAGTCCTACACCACCCTGACCGGCGAAACGGCGCGCGTAGCGATGCTGTCCTTTTCTACCTCGGGCAGCGCGGATCACCCCAAAGTGTCCAAAGTGGTCGAGGCCACACAGATCGCCCGCGCCAAGGACCCAACCCTGCTGATCGACGGAGAGCTGCAATTCGACGCCGCCTTCGTTCCCGAAGTCGCCGCAACCAAGGCCACAGAATCACCGCTCAAGGGTGAGGCAAATGTCTTTGTCTTCCCCAGCCTGAATGCTGGGAACCTCGGCTATAAAATCGCCCAGCGCATCGGTGGGGTCGAGGCCATCGGCCCGGTGCTGCAAGGGCTGGCGAAACCCGCAAACGACCTGTCGCGCGGCTGTTCGTCCGAAGACATCCTGCACATGATCGCCGTCACCGCCGTTCAGGCGCAACACAATGATGCCGGGACATAAGTCGTCTCAAGCCATCAAAACGAAAAAATTATTCCGATTTTTCGCAAAACATGGGAATGATCGGGTCGCAAGCTGAAAAGGGGGCGCATTTGAACCAGCCAGTGATCGACACCTCGCCCAAGGTTTCCGACGAGGTCCGCAAGACCACCTGCTACATGTGCGCCTGTCGCTGCGGCATCAATGTCCACATGAAGGACGGCAAGGTTGCCTATATCGAAGGCAACCGCGACCACCCTGTGAACAAGGGCGTTCTGTGCGCAAAAGGCAGCGCCGGGATCATGCAGGTCAACGCGCCCTCACGCCTGCGCAAACCGCTGCGCCGAGTTGGCCCACGCGGCTCGGGTGAGTTCCGCGAGATCGAGTGGGACGAGGCAATCAGCACCGCTGTCGGCTGGCTGAACGAGCTGCATGAGACCGCCCCGCAGAAACTGGCTTTTTTCACCGGCCGCGACCAGAGCCAAAGCTTCACCAGCTTCTGGGCGCAGAATTTCGGCACTCCCAACTATGCAGCCCATGGCGGGTTCTGCTCGGTCAATATGGCGGCGGGTGGCATCTACACCATGGGCGGCGCGTTCTGGGAATTCGGCCAGCCCGATTGGGAGCATACCAAGCTGTTCATGCTGTTCGGCGTGGCCGAGGACCACGACAGCAACCCGATCAAGATGGGGATCGGCAAGATCAAGTCACGCGGCGCACGGGTGATCGGTGTGAACCCGATCCGCTCGGGCTATAACGCGGTAGCCGACGATTGGGTCGGGATCACACCCGGCACCGACGGTCTGTTCATCCTGTCGCTGATAAATGTGTTGATGAAAGCGGGCAAGATCGACCTCGATTATCTCAGCCGTTACACTAACGCGCCTGTTCTGGTGAACGCCGCCGAAGGCCCCGAGAAGGGGCTGTTCCTACGCGACGACGACGGCAAGCCACTGGTCATCGACCGCGTGACTGGCGAACCAACTGCCTTTGACAAACCCGGTGTCCGTCCGGACCTTTCAGCCACCTATGACAAAGACGGCGTTACGCACCGCCCGGTCTTTCACCTGATGGCCGAGAAATACCTGTCCGACGACCACGCCCCCGAAAAAGTCGCCGACCGCTGCGGCATCCCGGCCAAACGCATCCGCGCGATTGCGGCCGAAATCGCGCGCGTCGCCTTTGACGAGGCGATCGAGCTGGACCACGAATGGACCGACTTCCGGGGCGAAAAACATTCGAAAATGACAGGCCGCCCGGTCAGCTTCCACGCCATGCGCGGCATCTCAGCCCATGCCAACGGTTTTCAGACCTGCCGCGCCCTGCACGTGCTGCAAATCCTGCTGGGCACGGTCGAGGTCCCCGGCGGTTTCCGCTTCAAACCACCCTACCCCAAACCGGTCGAGGCGCACCCCACCCCGCACGGAGACCGCCGCCCCGGTCGCCCTCTGGAAGGCCCGCACCTTGGCTTCCCACGCGGCCCCGAAGACCTGCTGCTGGACGAACACGGCAACGCGCAGCGCATCGACAAGGCGTTCACCTGGGAAAACCCGATGTCGGCCCATGGGCTGATGCATATGGTGATCTCGAACGCCGCCGCTGGTGATCCCTACAAGATCGACACGCTGTTCATGTATATGGCGAACATGTCGTGGAACTCCTCCATGAACACCAAGGGCGTGATGGAGATGCTTTCGGCCAAAACCGAAGACGGCAAATATGTCATCCCCAAGATCATCTACTCGGATGCCTATTCCTCGGAAATGGTGGCCTATGCCGACCTGATCTTGCCCGACACCACCTATCTCGAACGGCACGACTGTATCTCGCTGCTGGACCGCCCGATCTGCGAGGCCGATGCCGCCGCCGACGCGATCCGCTGGCCAGTGGTCGAGCCCGACCGCGACGTGCGCGGGTTCCAGTCGGTTCTGATCGAACTGGCCAACCGCATGAGTCTGCCGGGCTTCACAAACGAAGACGGCACGCCCAAATGGAAGGACTACGCCGACTATATCGTCAACCACGAACGCAAACCGGGCATCGGACCGCTTGCGGGGTTCCGGGGCGAGGATGGCGACAAAGAAGGGCGCGGCGCGGTCAATCCAGACCAGCTGAACCGCTATATAGACAATGGCGGCTTCTACGTCGCCCATATCCCCGAAGGTGCGGATTACTACAAACCGTGGAACACGGCCTATCAGGACTGGGCGGTCAGCATGGGCCTCTATGACAGCCCACAACCCTACCTGTTTCAGCTTTACTCCGAGCCGATGCGCAAATTCCAACTGGCCGCCGAAGGGCATGGCAACCGCCAGCCCCCCGAGCACCTGCGCCAGCGCCTCAAAGACACGATGGACCCGCTGCCCAAATGGTACGAGACCGATCAGCAAGGAAACGAAGGTTTCACCGTCAACGCCCTGACCCAACGGCCCATGGCGATGTATCACAGCTGGGGCACCCAGAACGCATGGCTGCGGCAGTTGCACGGACGCAACCCGCTCTATGTGCCGACCAAACTGATGCGCGAGCATAACCTGCAAGATGGCGATTGGGCCAAAGTCACCTCGCCCCACGGCGAAATCACCGTGCCCGTGATGGAGATGGCCGCGCTCAACGACAACACTGTCTGGACCTGGAACGCAATCGGCAAACGCAAAGGCGCCTGGGCCCTGCAAGAGGACGCACCCGAAGCCACCAAGGGCTTCTTGCTGAACCACCTGATCCATGAACTCCTCCCCCCAAAAGGCGACGGAATGCGCTGGGCCAACTCGGACCCGATCACCGGGCAGGCCGCGTGGTTCGACCTCAAGGTGAAGATCGAAAAGGCCGATCCGCCATCCAACGCCGAAAGCCAGCCGGAATTCGCCCCGATTCAGTCCCCAGTCGGCACCGGCCCCAAGGACTTGGCATGGAAGGTTGGCAAATGAGCAGGATCCAATCTTCATCTGGCCAAAAATATCCCGGGGAGCGCGAGGGGCTGGCCCCTCGCACCGACCCTCACCACCTACGCGGAGGTCAAAGCACATGACCCAGCTCCCCTCATCGACCGACCGCAAAATGGGCCTCGTCATCGACCTTGACACCTGCGTCGGTTGCCACGCCTGTGTGATCTCTTGCAAAGGCTGGAACACCGAAAACTACGGCGCGCCACTGTCGGATCAGGACGCCTATGGGGCCGACCCTTCGGGCACCTTCCTCAACCGCGTGCATTCCTACGAGGTGCGACCCGCTGAAGGTCCCGCACAACTCATCCACTTCCCCAAGTCTTGCCTGCATTGTGAGGATGCCCCCTGCGTCACCGTCTGCCCCACCGGGGCCAGCTATAAACGGGTCGAGGACGGGATCGTTCTGGTCAATGAAAGCGACTGCATTGGGTGCGGGCTTTGTGCGTGGTCCTGCCCCTATGGCGCGCGCGAATTGGATCAGGCGGAGGGCGTGATGAAGAAATGCACCCTCTGCGTGGATCGCATCTATAATGAGAACCTGCCCGAGGTGGATCGCGTGCCGTCCTGCGTGCGCACCTGCCCCGCCGGCGCTCGTCATTTCGGAGACCTCGGCGACCCGGAAAGCGATGTCAGCAAGCTGGTCGCCGAACGCGAGGGCATGGATCTGATGCCCGAAATGGGCACCAAACCCGTCAACAAATACCTGCCGCCGCGGCCCAAGGACCAGATTGAGGACCAGATCGACATCCTCGCCCCGCTTCTGGCCCCAGTCGCTGAAGAACCCAAAGGCTTCCTTGGTTGGCTCGATAAAACACTGGAGAAGCTCTGATGCATCCAGCCCCTTCCGTCATCATCTTCACCACACTTTCAGGCCTGGGATTTGGGTTGCTGTTCTTTCTGGGCCTCGGGATGCCCGACGTTTCGGGCTGGGTGGCCTTTGTGTTTTTTGTCATCGCCTACGGCCTGTCGGTCGGAGGGCTGATGGCCTCGACCTTCCACCTTGGCCACCCGGAACGGGCTTTGAAGGCATTCACCCAATGGCGTTCCAGCTGGCTCAGCCGTGAGGGTTGGTGTGCTGTGATCGCTTTGCTCGTGATGGGGCTTTATGCCATTGGTCTTGTTTTCTTTGGCCAGCGTTGGGGGTTTTTCGGCCTTATCGGCGCCGGATTCGCGTTGGCGACCGTTTTCACAACCTCGATGATCTATACCCAGCTCAAAACGATCCCCCGCTGGAACATGAAACTGACACCAGCCATGTTTCTCAGCTTCAGCCTTGCAGGTGGGTCGCTCTTGGCGGGTCAGACGAGCCTCGCCGTTCCGCTTTTGCTGGCGGCGGCGTTTGTTCAGGCATTTTATTGGTGGCTAGGGGACAAAGCCTTTGCCACCTCTGGCACAGACCTTGGCACTGCCACCGGACTGGGTGCGCGTGGCGCGGTACGGGCCTTTGAACCGCCGCATACGGGAACCAACTACCTTTTGCGCGAATTCGTCTTTGTAGTAGGTCGCAAACACGCCGAGAAACTGCGCATCATCGCGTTTGTTCTGGCCTTCATGGTCCCGGTGTTACTGCTGGTTTTGCCGTTCAGCCATTTCTTTGCCGCCTTGGCGGTGTTGTCTCATTTGGCAGGAGTTGCGGTGTCGCGCTGGTTGTTCTTTGCGCAGGCCGAGCATGTTGTTGGCCTGTACTACGGCAAGCGATAGGGCACGAGGGGGCCAGCCCCCCTCTTGAGCCTGCGGCTCAATTCACCCCCGGAATATTTATGGCCAGATGAAGATCGGACCCGGGTTGAGGCCCGGCGTTACAGCAGGCCCGCGTGTTTCATCGCCGCCTCGATCGCGGCCTTGGTGCTGTCTTCCAATTCCGTGAGCGGCGAGCGGACCTCGGTGCTGCACAGGCCCAGTTTGGACAGTGCGTATTTGGCACCGACAAGGCCGGGTTCGATGAAGATCGCCTCGTGCAGAGGCATCAGACGGTCCTGATAGTCCAGTGCCTTGGCATAGTCGCCCGCGAGCGTGGCCTGCTGGAACTCGGCGCAGAGTTTGGGGGCTACGTTTGCAGTAACCGAGATGCAGCCGACGCCGCCATGGGCGTTGAAGCCCAGCGCTGTGGCGTCCTCGCCCGACAACTGGCAGAAATCCGGACCGCAGGTGGCGCGTTGCTGGCTGACCCGCGCCAGATCGCCTGTCGCATCTTTGACGCCGATGATACGCGGCAGTTTTGCGAGTTCGCCCATGGTTTCGGGCGACATATCGATGACCGAACGACCCGGAATATTGTAGATGATGATCGGGATATCCGCGCATTCATGCAACGCGCGGAAATGTGCGATCAGCCCTTTTTGCGTGGGCTTGTTGTAGTATGGGGTCACGACAAGAGCCGCATCTGCCCCAACCGTTTGAGCAAATTGCACAAAGCGGATGGCTTCATCGGTATTGTTTGAACCCGCGCCCGCGATCACCGGCACGCGACCGGCGGCAGCTTTGACCACCTCGGCCACGACGGTTTCGTGTTCATCGTGGCTGAGTGTGGGGCTTTCACCCGTCGTGCCCACAGGGACCAATCCGGTCGAGCCTTCCTGAATGTGCCACTCGACCAAGTGTTTGAGCGTATCCAAGTCCAACGCGCCGTTTGTGAACGGGGTGACGAGGGCTGGCATTGAGCCTTTGAACATGACACGCTCCTTGGTGTGCGGTTAGCAATTTTTTGCCTCGCGCGGCATCACAATCTTGGCGATGTGTGTTGATCCCGGCGGTGCAAAGTTTATCCTGAATGGCTCTATCCTTGGTTGGTTGGGAAATGCAAGGCATGACACGCGTTCTGGCGCTTTTGACAGCTGTGATTCTGAATTCATTCGGGCAAGCAAAGGCCGATGCGGTAGACGATCTGCGCGCCGGGATGAATGAGATGCGCAAGGGTGACTGGAACGCAGCGTTGCGCGAATCCGGTGCACGAGGATCGGTGTCGCGCGATATCATCGTCTGGCATTGGCTGCGTGAAGGGTTCGGGACCTCGGGCGATGTACTGGTATTTCTGGATCGACGTCCTGATTGGCCTGGCCTGGCCTGGTTGCGGCGCAAGAGCGAGCCAGCCTTTACCGGGGCTGATCCCGACCGGGTGGTGAAGTTCTATGACGACCTCCCGCCGCAAACCGCTGAGGGGGCGTTGAACTACGCCGTGGCACTGAAGG
Source organism: Ruegeria lacuscaerulensis (assembly GCF_013034685.1). Classification (GTDB taxonomy): domain Bacteria; phylum Pseudomonadota; class Alphaproteobacteria; order Rhodobacterales; family Rhodobacteraceae; genus Ruegeria; species Ruegeria lacuscaerulensis_B. The sequence goes on from NZ_WQGO01000002.1 coordinate 70,179, forward strand.
CCAAGGGACGCACCGGGGATGCCGAGGCCGATATCGTGACCGCATGGCGGACCATGCCCATGGGGGCGGGTCTGCAAAAAAACTATCTTGAGAATTTTGAGGCCATGCTGCGACCTCATCACACGGCACGGCTGGATCGGATGCTGTGGGATGGCCATCTGGTCAGTGCGGGGCAGATGCTGCCTTTGGTCAGCGCCGATCAGCGCAAGCTGGCCGAGGCGCGGATCGCCTTGCAAAAACGCCAGCCCGGCGTGGATGGCAAGGTTGCCGCAGTGCCTAAATCACTGGTGGATGCGCCTGGGCTGGCCTTTGACCGCTTTGTCTGGCGCGACAAGAAAGAGCTGGACGACAGCGCGATTGACCTGATGCTCGCGCGCTCGACCGGGCCCGATGCACTGGGTGAGCCCGACAAATGGGCCGAGGGCCGCCGCCGGCTGGCGCGGCTTGAGATGCGCAATGGCAGCGCGGCCAAAGCCTATGAAATCGCGGCCAATCACCATATGACGCCCGAAAATGGGTATGGCTATGCCGATCTGGAGTGGCTGGCCGGGTTTCTGGCGCTGCGGAAACTGAATGACCCGGCCACGGCGGTTCGGCATTTCCAGAATTTCTCGGATGCAGTAGCATCTCCGATCTCGAAAGGACGCGGCGGGTATTGGCTGGGGCGAGCCTACGCGGCGCTGGGCGATGCGGACAAGGCTTATGCGGCCTATGCGATGGGGGCGGACTATCAGACTTCATTCTATGGTTTGCTGGCGGCCGAACAGATTGGGCGTCCATTTGACAGCGAATTGGCGAACCCGCGCCGGGCACCACATTGGAAGCAGGCTGATTTTGCCGATTCCAGCGTGTTAGAGGCCGGTTTATTGCTGTTGCAGGCTGGTGAGGACAACCTGTCGGAACGGTTCCTGACTCATCTGGTCGAAAGCCTGGACTCCACGCAAGCCAACCAACTGGGCGATTTGGCCATTGAACTGAAAGAACCCCATCTGGCCGTAATGATTGCCAAGCGCGCGGCCACAGTGGGCATTGTTTTGCCTGCGGCCTATTACCCGGTGCATCCGGTGGCTGATCTGGGTCTTCCGATGGCCAAAGAGATGACGCTGGCCATTGCCCGTCGCGAAAGCGAATTTGACCCCGTCGTGATCAGCGGCGCAGGTGCGCGGGGACTGATGCAGGTGATGCCCGCCACCGCCCAGAACGTGGCGCGGAATCTGGGCATCCTTAGCGGGCACAAGACCTCGAGCCTCACGTCGGACTGGCAGTATAACGCCAAGCTGGGGGCGAATTACCTGTCCGGTCTGGCCGAGGACTTCAACGGCAATGTGGTGATGATGGCGGCTGGCTATAACGCCGGGCCGGGCCGTCCGATCTCGTGGATGGAACGCTATGGCGACCCGCGGGCAGGCGAGATTGACGTGGTCGACTGGATTGAGACAATCCCCTTCAGCGAAACCCGTAACTACGTGATGCGCGTGGCGGAAAGCTTGCCGGTTTACCGCGCACGGCTGGGGCAGCCTGCCCTGCCGGTGCCGTTCTCGCAAGAGCTGACGGGTTCAACCCTGGCGGCGTTCGCGCCATAGGGTGAAGAGGCCTGCCGCAACGACCAAGGCCGCGCCCAGAATGACCTCGGGGCGCAGGGCTTCGCCAAAGATCGAGATACCGATGATAGCGGTCCAGACCAGATGGAAATAGGCAAAAGGTTGCACCGCGCTGGCCTCGGCCAGCTCATAGCATTTGATCAGTAGCCAGTGACCCGAGACACCTCCGACGCAAAGCAGTAACATCCACGCCCAATCGGCACGGGCCATCGGCTCCCAGAACCACATGCCGACCAAGGTCATCGCCACTGCCCCGGCTATGCCGGTCCAAAAGAAACTGGTGGCCGCACTGTCCTTGCGGGCAGCATAGCGGGTCAGCAGGCCATACAACGCAAACAGAAAGGCCGAGATTAGCGGCACGATGGCCCACGGGTTGAACACGCCCACGCCCGGTTGCAGGATGATCAGAACCCCGACGCACCCCACACCGATTGCCAGCCAACGCCGCCAGCCGACCTTTTCGCCCAGAACCGGCCCGCTGAGCGCCGCCACTAGCAGCGGATAGCAGATGAACACCGCCATGCTGTCGATCAGGCCCAGCACCGTAAAGGCGAACACGGCCACGCAAACCTCGACCGCCAGCAAGGCGCCCCGGAAGACCTGCAAGCCCAACTGGCTGGTCTGTGCCGCTGCCTTTAGCCCTTCGGGCGCGCGTGCGGCCAATGCGATCACAAAAGCCGCAAAGAACCAATAGCGGATCATGACGACCATGTAGGTGTTGTAGGTCGCCGCCAGATGGCGCGAGATCCCGTCCTGCAACGCAAACACAACCGTCGCCGCGATCATCAGCGCGATACCGGCGCGGATATTGTTCTGCTGGCTCATTCCTTCACCGCGCGGGTCATGTGACGTTTGCGGCCATATCCGAGGGCTCGGGCCACGGTGAAGCCCGCATCGGCCAGTCCGCGCCGAACAAATCCGGCCGCCGTATAGGTCGCCGCAGTGCCGCCTTTGGCCGTGTGATCCGCCACCTGTTGCATCAGGTCTGAGCCCCATAGTTCAGGGTTTTTGGCAGGCGAGAACCCGTCTAGAAACCACGCATCCGCTTGCCCGGACCACGCAGGCAGAGTCTTCCGCGCATCGCCCTCGATCACCTCCAGCCGCAGGGTGCTCAGATCACAAGCCCCACCCTGCCATGCGCTTAGAAACCGCTCGGCCCAAGGGGTCAGATCGGGAAAGGCGTCCAGCGCGCGGGCCATGTCATCGCGACCCATGGGGTAGGCCTCGAAACTGGTGAAACTCAGCGGGGTTGTCTGGCCCGAGATCTCCCACGCAGACCAGACCGTCAGCATGTTCAGCCCGGTGCCGAATCCCAGCTCGGCTATGCGGAACCCCGGCGCGAACCGTGCAGGCAGATCATTGCCCGCCAGAAAGACATGCCGCGTTTCCTCCAGACCGTTCTGGAGCGAGAAATAGGGATCGTCGAAACGGTCCGAGACGGGGATTTGCCCGTCCCGCCATGTCAGTTCGGCACGCTGGTCTGCCATCGGGGAATCCTGTAGCTAAGCGGCGCGACACTGAACAAGGAAATGAGGTTTGGCAATGGTCGATGTGACGGTGCGGGGCGCGGGTATCTTTGGCCTGTCCATCGCGTGGACCTGCGCCCGACGTGGCGCCAAGGTGCAGTTGGTGGACCCGTTTGGCCCCGGCGCAGGTTCCAGCGGCGGGTTAGTGGGTGCGCTGGCCCCGCATGTGCCCGAGAACTGGAACGCCAAGAAAGCCTTTCAATTCGACAGCCTGATCATGGCCGAGCCGTTCTGGACGCAGGTTGAGGCCACGGGCGGCGTCTCACCGGGTTATGGGCGATTGGGGCGGCTGCAACCCATCGCGGATCAACGCATGTTGGAACTGGCCCACGCTCGCGCGGTGACGGCGGCCGAACTATGGCAGCGCCGGGCTGAGTGGCGCGTGGTCGAGACCACTGAAGTAGGCGCATGGTGCCCGCCCAGCCCCACTGGATTTGTGATCCACGACACACTCAGCGCGCGGATGCATCCGCGCCGGGCCTGTGCCGCGTTGGTCGCTGCGTTGCAGGTGATGGGCGTGCGGGTTCAGACCGATGCGCCCGACGCGGGGCAGGTTGTCCACGCCACCGGGTTGGCCGGTTTACAGGAGCTCAATAACACCTTGGGCAAGACGGTCGGCAATGGCGTAAAAGGACAAGCCGCCCTTTTGCGATTTGATGCCGGAGAAGTGCCGCAGCTTTTTGCCGATGCCATTCACCTCGTCCCCCATGCGGATGGCACGCTGGCGATTGGGTCGACCTCCGAACGTGATTATGACGATCCAACCAGCACCGATGATGCACTGGACGACGTGCTGGACCGCGCCATCCGGGCTGTGCCGCTGCTGCACGGGGCTGAAGTGATCGAACGCTGGGCCGAGATTCGCCCACGCAGCAAAAGCCGCGCCCCGATGTTGGGGGCACATCCGCTGCATCATGGACAGTTCATCGCCAACGGAGGGTTCAAGATCGGCTTCGGCATGGCCCCGAAAGTGGCCAAGGTCATGGCCGATCTGATGCTTGAGGGGCGTGATACCATCCCCGAGGACTTCCGCCCCGAAGCGTCACTCTGACCGAGGATGCGCCTCAGCCTGCATACATAGACGCCCGTCGGGACCACGCACCCACAGGTCGGATCCGTTCCGGCACAAGGTTGCGGTTTCGAAATGCATCAGCGGCGACGACGCCCGGAAGGAAAACCGCGCCAAAGGTCCCATCTGTGCCTCGGCAAACAGCATCAGCAACTGCGCCAATAGCGGGCCGTGAACAACCAGCCCCGCATATCCTTCGACATCGCGCGCGTAATCCAGATCATAGTGGATACGGTGGCCATTGAAGGTCAGTGCCGAGTATCGAAACAGCAACGTGGTGTCGAAGGCGACTTGCTGCGTCTCGGTCTCATCTGTCCGCGCCTTCGGGGGTGTGGGGGCCGGGCCAGTTGGGTCTTCGCGGTAGACCAGATCCTGCCATTCGGTCAAGCACAGCCTGCCCCGCTGCGAGATCTCATGGCGCAGTGTCACAAATCCCAAAGGCCCGCTGCGTCCGGTTTTCCGCGCGGTGCTTTCGCAGACCGAGCGACGCTCGGCCCGCTCACCGGCGACCAGAGGGGTGTGGAAGCTCAGCCGCCCACCCGCCCACATACGGCGTGGCAGGCCCATATCGGGGATCAAGCCGCCCCGTTTCGGATGGCCGTCGCGACCCAGTCCTTGTGGCGGCTCGGTCGTCCAGAAGTAAAGCTGATGGAAAAAAGGCGGCAGCACCGTGTCTGCCGAGATGGAGGGCTTCTGACCCAGCGCGGCCTGCATCGCACAGGCGCGCACCGGGTCGATCATATCAGTCTGGATGTCCTGTTGCATGGGGCCAGACTAGGCATCCGGCCCGTCCCGAACAACCGGTCAGAGACCTGCTTCGGCGCGCAATTTTTGCATCAGGCTCCGCAGCATGTTCTCGTACCTGTCGCTGCGTAGCCGGCCAGCCTCGTCAAACTCATTCGAGCTGTCTGCCAGATGGAATTCGGGCCCTTGTAGAATGCGCGGCTGAAACGGCACCATAAAGCCGCGCAGCACCATCTGGGCGCGCTCACCCCCGGCGCGACCTGCGGCAGCCGACATCACGGCAACCGGCTTGTCAACCCATGGTTTTGTCTTGGTGCGGCTTACCCAATCCAGCGCGTTTTTCAGAACACCCGACGGCCCTTTGTTGTATTCCGGGGTCGAGATAATCACCGCATGGGCCTGCGCGATCTGGTCGGACAGTGTTTGAACCGCTGGGGGAATACCCTCGTGCGCCTCCAGATCACCATCATAAAGGGGAAGGTTCAGGTCAGCGTCAATGAAAGTGCCCGCCTCGAACAGGCGTGCCGCCTCGTGCAGCAGCTTGCGGTTGGTGGCGTCTTTGCGCAATGAGCCAGAGAGGCCCAGCAGGATCGGTTCGGACATGAGGAAACTCCGGGTTGTTCGTTTCCTTTTAGTTAGTCCAAGAATGCTGCGCGCCAAAGCATGGTTGACGCGCAGTCAATGTGCATAAATCGCTCTTATCAGAGCGGCCCCGTCAGTTGGGCGTGATCTCGATATCCACGCGGCGGTTTTGCGCTTTGCCCACGGCGGTCAGGTTCGAGGCGACAGGACGGTTTTCACCCAGACCGATCGTGGTGATCCGCGATCCGTTCACGCCATTGGCTTGCAGGATATCCGCGACCGAGCGTGCACGGCGTTCGGACAGACCCTGATTATAGGATGCCTCGCCATCACTGTCGGTATGGCCGATGACCTGAATATTCGAGTTGGGATATTTGTTCAGGTTCTGCCCGACCTTCACCAAGTCGGCCCGCAGCGCCGGGCGCACTGTGGCGCTGTCGGTGTTGAACGTGATGTCATTTGGCACGGTCACGATCAGGCGGTCGCCGGCATTGACGATGATGATACCGTCATTGGCCAGTTGCTGGCGTAGCTCGGCGGCCTGCTGGTCCAACTGGTTGCCGATGATACCGCCACCAGCGGCCCCGATGGCCCCACCGGCCAATGCGCCCAACAAGGGGTCGGAATCATTGGCAATCGCGCCAACGCCTGCGCCAACCAGACCACCCAGAATCGCGCCTTGCTTGGCGTTTTGGTTGGGATCAGCGGGCAGGTTCAGCGTACCGGGGTCCGTGCAGGCCCCCAAAACCAAAGCCGAGCTAAGCCCGGCGGCAACAAAAAACTTGGAAATCGTCATAAGTTCACCTTCTGCTCTGGCGCCCGTTTGCCGGGGCCACGTTCTTTCCCGCATTATATCGCGCCGCTTGAACGCAGGCTCAAGCAACAATCGGGTGAACGTGGCGGGATCACTCCGTTCAGTGCGGTGGCGTGGGATCAGTCCAAGGGTCCTTTTCTTGCCAGATCGCACGCAAAGGCGCGCCTTGCCCGCAAAAGTGATCCTCGGTCGGGGCGCAGGCCCAGATGCGGTCGGTGCGGAAATGGCGAAACCCGTTGCGCAGCTCGCACCACGCCGCCAGCATGGTGCATTCGATGTGGTAGATCAGCGCGACAGGCCGCACGATACGCTCGGTCCGCTGGCCTTCGGCGTTCACATAGGTGATGCGCAGTTTGCGTTCCGAACGGATCGCCTCACGGTAATTAACAATCGGGACACATCCCTTGGCAGGGTCATCCATTGGCGCCCCCCAGGGGGCCACTTGCAGCCAATCCGCAGGCGCACGCAGGGCTTCGATCTTGCGACACACCCGGTCGGCAGCCTGCTGCAGGGTACTGTCACCCGTCCGGGCCAGCATCGACAACCCAACCCACAGGGCCTCAACCTCTTCGGCGTCGAAATTCAGGGGCGGCAGGTCATACCCCCGCCGCATCATGTAACCGACCCCGGCTTCGCCCTCGATCGGAGTGCGTTGCGCCTGAAGCGCGGCGATGTCGCGGTACACCGTACGCACCGACACTTCGAGCTTTTCGGCCAGCGCCTCGGCTGTGACCGGCGCGTCTGTGGCGCGCAGGATCTGGATGATTTCAAACAAGCGGGTCGAGCGGCGCATCGGCGTCTCCGGGGTTGATCTGCTGACACCTTAACACAGCCCCCTGACAAGGTGGTGTCAGCAGTGACCCGCCAAATTGGACCTGAAATGAAGGAGGTCCCCATGCCAAGCCGCGACAATCATGTGATGATGACACTGCAATTGGGCCCATGGTCCCAAGGCCACAGGCTGCGCGCCTTCGAGATCGAGCGCGAGATCATGGCCGCGCGCCAACCGTGCGCCCCGCGTCGGCGCAAAAGGCGATTATCCCTTGGGAACTTAAAACTGCTATGGGTTGGTCTGTTCTAAAAGTCTGCCTTGGCGCGAAACTTCATCGACGCGCCGCCACCGGGGCTTTTTAGCCTTAACTCCTCGGAATGCAGCATCAGGCGCGGGAAGTCCCGCACCGGACCCTCAGCATAGAACGGGTCGCCCAGAATGGGATGGCCCAACGCCTGCATATGCACCCGCAACTGGTGCGAGCGGCCGGTTTTCGGAAACAGCCGGATGCGGGTCGTCTGACCCTCATGTTTTACCACGCGCCAGTCGGTCACGGCGGGCTTGCCGGTTTCATGACACACCATCTGGCGCGGACGATTGGGCCAATCGACAATCAGCGGTAGGTCAACGGTGCCGGTCTTGTCAGCAACCTGCCCCCAGACGCGGGCGACATAGGTCTTGCGGGTCTGACGCTTTTCGAACTGCATACTCAGATGACGCTGCGCATGGGGCGTCTGCGCAAATACCATCACACCCGACGTATCCCGATCCAGCCGATGCACCAACAGCGCCTGCGGGAACGCGGCCTGAACCCGCGTCAGCAGGCAATCGGCCAGATGGTCACCTCGCCCTGGCACGGATAGCAGCCCCGAAGGCTTGTTGACCACGATCAGGTGGGCATCTTCGTGCAGCACATCTAAGGGTGTCAGGGGGGGATCATAGGCGTCGCTCATGCGCGCCTGCCTATCCTACAGCGCAACCTCCCGCAACGTCGGCCTTGCCTGAACTCAACAGTTCAGCAAATCTGGCCCAAAGCGGAGGAGAACACATGCACCCCACAATCGCCCGCATGCAAGAGGTCGTCGCCAAAGGGGACGAAACCCTGATCCATGAATTGCTGGCCGAGGACGTGCGCTTCTCGCCCCCAACCTACTACAGCACATGGTCTGGTCGCGAACCCGTGGCCGCGGTGCTGGGGCATGTGGGGCAGGTGTTTTCTGATTTCCGCTATCGCCGGATCATGGGAGAGGGCAAGGACTGGGCGCTGGAATTCCAATGCAAGGTCGGAGAACTGGATGCGGTGGGTGTCGACCTGATCACTCTGAGCGACGAAGGCCTGATTCAGGAATTCGAGGTCGTCATGCGCCCCTACAAAACCATTGGCGCTCTGCGCGAAGCGATGATGTCCCGTGTTATGACCGACGCGCGGTTCCTCAAGTTCAAAGACGCGCTCAGCTAAGATGCCCTTCGCCGCCGATCAATTGCTGCGGGTCCCGCTGCTGCCGGTCTTGGCGGCACAAGGGCTGGCCGTGCGGCGGAACGCGCGGCTGCTGCCTGAACCGACAGGCCCCCGCGCCGGGCGTTTCGGCCGCGGTCCGCGTCTGCGCTTGCTGATTGCAGGCGACAGTTCGGCCGCTGGGGTGGGCGCTGGTACGCAAACGCAAGCCCTGTCAGGGTGTCTGGTGCGCAATCTATCCCGTCACTACTGCGTCGAATGGCAATTGGAGGCCACCACTGGCCATACCACCGAAGACACGATCGCCCGACTGCAGGGCTTGGACGGTCCCTTCGACATGGCAATCACGGCTCTGGGCGTCAACGACGTGACCCGTCTTGTATCTGCGAAGGTATTCGCAGACCGGCAGGCCCGGTTGATGGAACTTTTGACCGGTCCATTGGAGGTGCGTCGCGTTGTTGTGACGGCGGTTCCACAGATGCACCGCTTTCCCGCGCTACCCCACCCTCTGGCCTGGGTGCTGGGTCAACAGGCAGCCAGGCTGGACCGGGCGCTTCAAAAGGTTGTCGCACAATATGCGCAAGCCCGGCACCTGGCCATCGACTTACCGGACGATCCTGCACTGGCCGCACCAGATGGCTATCATCCCAGTCCCAAAACCTATGCGATCTGGGCAGAGGCCGCCGCCCATCTACTGCATCAAGGCTGAGCGCGCATCTGCCGGATCATCGGGATCGAATAGATAACAAGTGCAGCCCAGATCATCGGAAAAGCGATCATGCGGCCTTGGTCGATCTGCTCGCCAAACATAGTGATAGCGGTGATGAAGATCATGGTCGGCGCGATGTATTGGAGTATCCCCATCGTAGACAGGCGCACCAGCTTGGCCCCATTGGCATAAACCAACAACGGAATCGCGGTTACGATACCACAGCCAAGCAGCAGCATCGTATCCGAAGCCGCGACCCCAAACCGCCCTGTCCCCTGCGCACCTAGCCACGTCACATAAACCAAGGCCGGGATCAGCAGGATCAGCACTTCAAGCAAAAACCCCTGATTTGGTCCGATGGGAAGCGAACGTTTGAAAAAGGCGTAGAACCCCCAGCTCACCATCAATCCCAAAGCTGCCCATGGCAGGCTGCCCGCCTGCCAGATCAGAACCAAAACGCCCGTCGCTGCCAACCCCACAGCGACAAGCTGCGCACGGTTCAACGGCTCCCGCAGCAACACAGCGCCCAGCGCAATGCTGAACAACGGGTTGATGTAGTAACCCAGCGCCGCATCCAACGCATTCCCGCTCGCAATGGCCCAAACATAAATCGCCCAGTTCACTGAGATCAGCGCCGCCGTCAAACAAGCCATGCCCAACATCTTCGGATTGCGCAGCGCGGCCTTCAAATCTTGTGTTCGTCCCAACACGACCAGCAACGCCCCGGCGACCGGTACTGACCAGATGATCCGATGCGCCACAATCTCAACCGGCCCGACATCCGCCATCGCTTTCATGTAAAGAGGCAGAAAGCCCCACAAAACATAGGCCGTTACTGCTAAGGCCAACCCCTTTGGCGTATCTTCACGGTTCATTGGTGTGGGGGTATCTGCCACGTTTGGTCTCCGGTTGGTGCCCATTTCCTCTATGGCAAATCAAATGGTTTTTGGAACCAAGAAAACTGTGAAGAACCCTATCAAGAAATCTGATACGTCGCACCGAAGTCTGCGCATCAAGATGCGAGGCTCTGCCTCGCGCTCCGAGATATTTTTGGCCAGATGAATGAAGGATTCCTGCTTCATTTGGCCTCAAATATCCCGGGGGAGTCGCCCGGAAAGGGCGGCGGGGGCAGCGCCCCCTTTTTCCACGCTTCAAACCTTTACTCGGTCCGATTTGGGATCATACATCGGTTTCAGCGAAGCTTCGGCTTTGACCTTTACACCACAAACGTCGATCTCATAACTGGAGTTCAGAACGTCCGCTGCCTTTTCTCTGGCGCAGGGTACATAGCCCAAACCGATAGCGCCGCCCAATGTGTGGCCATAGTTGCCAGAACTCAGATATCCCACGTATTCGCCGTCGCGTAGAATGGGTTCGTTGTGGAACAGCAGTGGTTCTGGGTCAGCCAGCTTGAACTGGACCAACCGGCTTTGTGGTCCGGTTTCCTTTCGTGCGATCACTGCCTCGCGTCCGATGAAGTCGCAGCCCTTGTCGGTTTTCACGGCAAAGCCCAGCCCGGCATCGACCACATGATCCTCGCAGGTAATGTCGTGGCCGAAATGGCGGAAGCCTTTCTCGATCCGACATGTATCCATCATGTGCATGCCACATAACTTCAGACCCATATCCTGCCCGGCCTCGTGGAGGGTTTCGAATACATGCCCCGCCATGTCGGAAGAGACGTAGATCTCCCACCCCAGCTCGCCCACGTAGGTGACACGGTGCGCCCGGGCGAGGCCCATGCCCATCTCGATCTCTTGCGCTGTGCCAAACGGGTTGGCCGCGTTCGAGAAATCAGCGGACGAGACTTTTTGCAGCAATGCGCGTGCGTTGGGGCCCATGACGGCCAGAACGCCCTCACCTGCGGTGACATCGGTGATGACCACGTTGAACCCACCCGCGTGGCGTTGCATCCAGGTTTGATCGGCCAAGCGCGTGGCTGCGGGGGTGACCACCAGATAGGCGGTCTCGGTCAGGCGGGTGACGGTCACGTCTGCCTCGATCCCACCGGTGCGGTTCAGGAACTGGGTGTAGACGATCTTGCCATTGGGCACCGCGTAGTCGCCACCGCCGATATAGTTCATGAACGCCTCGGCATCCGGCCCTTCGACGCGGATTTTGCCGAAAGAGGACATGTCATACATGCCCACATTCTCGCGCACCGCGCGGTGTTCGGCGGCAGAGTTTTCGAACCAGTTCTGACGTTTCCAGCTATAGTGGTATTCGCGTTCTTGACCTGCATTGGCGAACCAGTTGGCGCGCTCCCACCCGGCCAGTTCACCCATGACGGCACCGTGTTCCAGCAGGTGATGGTGGAACGGCGTGCGCCGCACGCCACGCGCGGTGGCCTTTTGGCGATAGGGGTAATGGTCGGCGTAAAGCAGGCCCAGCGTTTCCTTGGACCTTTCAAACAGATACTTCTTGTTGCCCTGAAACGGCTGCATCCGACTGATATCCACATCGCCCAGATCAAACGGCTTCTCACCGCTATCCATCCACTCGGCCAGCGCCATGCCTGCGCCGCCTGCGGATTGGATACCGATCGAGTTGAACCCGGCAGCGACCCAGACATTGTCCATCTCAGGCGCGAGGCCCAGATGATAGGCGTCGTCGGGCGTGAAAGATTCCGGCCCGTTGAAGAAGGTATGAATCCCCGCCTCGGCCAGCATTGGCATCCGATTGACCGCCGCCTCAAGGATCGGCTCAAAGTGGTCGAAATCCTCGGGCAACTGGTCAAACTCGAAACTGTCGGGGATGCCCTCCATCGCCCAGGGTTTTGCGTTGGGTTCAAACGCGCCCAGCAGGATTTTACCCGCGTCTTCCTTGTAATAGGCGCACTCATCCGGCACGCGCAGAACCGGCAGCTGGGTCAGGCCGTCAATGCCTTCGGTCACGATATAGAAATGCTCACACGCGTGCAGCGGGACGTTCACGCCTGCCATACGACCGACCTCATGCCCCCACATGCCCGCGCAGTTCACGACCATATCGCATTCGATATGGCCCGAGGTGCTGCCATCATCGGCGACCCAGTCGACGCCCGTGACCCTGCGTCCCTGTTTGACGATCTCGGTGACTTTCACCCGTTCCTTGACGACCCCGCCGCGTTGCCGCGCGCCCTTGGCCAGCGCCAGTGCGATATTGGCCGGGTCGCCCTGCCCGTCCAGCGGCAGATAGACCGCGCCCTTGACGTCTTCGACATTCAGATGCGGGTACATCTCCTTGACGCGCTCGTTCGAGATTTCTTCGACCTCGACCCCAAAGGCGCGGGCCATGGCAGCCTGACGATAGATCTCTTCCTTACGCTCCTCGGTCAAAGCTACGGTGATCGAGCCGCAGCGTTTGAACCCCGTGGCAACACCGGTTTCTTCTTCGAGCGAGCCGTAAAGTTCCTGACTATATTTCGCCAGTTTGGTCATGTTCGCCGTCGCCCGCAGCTGTGCGATCAGACCGGCGGCATGCCATGTGGTGCCGCTGGTCAGCTGCTTGCGCTCCAGCAGAACGACATCACTCCAGCCCTTCTTGGTCAGGTGATATGCGACCGAGCATCCAATGACGCCGCCGCCGATAATGACCACGCGGGCCTTTTGGGGAAGATCAACCATCCTGAAATCTCCACTCTGTCAGGTTTGGCCAAAATGCCACGAAGGATCGACAATAAATGCGCCAAAAACGTCACAATACTAGTAATTTTCACCGATATGTCGCGCGCTTTTCCCGGCGCAGAACAAAGGGCGTGACGCCGAAAAAGCTTTTGTAGACCGAGGAAAACCCGTTTGGGAATCCACAGGCAAGGCCGATCTCGCGCACGCTCATGGTGGTATTGAGCAGCAGGTTATTGGCCTTGGCCAGCCGCATCTCGCGGTAGAAACCGTTGGGGGTGGTGCCGAAGAAGGTCTTGAACTTCCGCTCAAGCGAGCGGTTGGACAGATGCAGTTCCTCGACGATCTGATGGATCGGCAGGGGATCTTCGATATTGGCCTGCATCAGCTTGATGCACTGGTCCAGTTTGGCATCCCCGGTGGCGGTCAAACGCGTGCCGGAAAACGGCTGCATCGAAGAAAAATCGCGGATGTTCTCGTGCAACATGATATCGGCCACGGTCATCTTGGCGGGCCCCGAGATGTGACGGCCAATCACCGACAGCGCCACATCCGTCGTCGCCTCCATCCCCGCGCAGGTGACGACGGCGCCTTGCTGGGTGGCGATGGAGAGCTTGGCCTCGAACCGGGCGCCGCGTTCGCGCAGGAATGAGGCGTTTTCCCAATGGGTTGCCATATCCTCGGTCCCGTGTTCGTCGATGTAACGACTGGCGGCTTCGGCCAGCAGAAACACCTGTGCGCCGCGATATGTGTAATCCGAAACCACGCGGCCCAGCGAAAGGTCGGGATGGTCAGGGTCGGTATTGCCGATGACAAACAGGTAATCCGCCTTGGGCTGGGTGCTGACAGCCTCGGTCTGGATCATCGCATCGCTGCTGGAATGGATCGGTCCACCCTTCAGCGACTTATACGCATAGGTAAAGGGCGGGTGCGGGCAGACGCGATTGGCCAGCCGCAGCACCTCGACCAGCGACGCCAGTTCCAGCAGCACATAGCCGGGGGCGACGAGGATATCGAAATGCTGCTGACCCGCCATCGCCCTAGACGATCCGGTGTCGGGCGGCGTGCAGCGCGTGGGCCAGCGCCTCGATATGATCGGGGCCGACCTCGCAGCAGCCGCCGACAATGGTGGCCCCGTGTTCGACCCAGGACATGGCGAAATCGGCATAGGCTTCGGGGGTCAGGTCATGACGTTCTTGCAGTGCGTCAACGGTGGGGGCGTCTTCCAAGAACCCTTGTGTGATGCCGGTGAAGCCATTGGCATAGGCCCCGTAAGGGCGGCCCATCGTTTCAAGGATCATCAGCGCGGGCATCACCGATTCCGGGCGAGTACAGTTGATCAGAACCGCATCGGGCGCGAAGCGATCGACCAGCGGCGCAACCTGCGCCAGATGCTCACCCGAACGCAGGCGGGTGCCGTCATTGTCCATCACTGACAGCGCCAGCCAGACGGGTTTGGTTGCGCTTTCCGTCCCGCGCAACGCGCCTTCGGCCTCTTGCAGGGACGAGACGGTTTCCAGCAGGAATAGGTCCACCCGGTCGTTCATCATCTGCACCAGTTCGGAAAATTTCACCGCTGCATCGTCTACATCGGGCTTCAGGTCTGGTCTGTACGACGCCAGCAGAGGCCCCAGCGCCCCCGCAATCCGTTTGTGGCGTGATCCGCGCGCACGTTCGGCCTGGGTCAACGCTTGGTCAATCAGATGAGGCAGTTGATCCTCGATCCCTTCCCGCACCAAGCGCGAGCGGTGGACGGCATAGGTATTGGTGGTGGCAACCGTCGCGCCCCGTTGGAAGTAATCCGCGTGGACCTGACCCACCAGGTCGGGTTGGTCGATCATCACGCGCGTCGACCACAGAGGTGTGGGTTTTTCGCCGCCGCGTTTGACCAATTCCTGCCCGATCGAGCCGTCCAACAGGGTTATATCCGCCATAGCCTTACCTTTCCTCAGGGAATGAGAACCAGTTTTCCCGCAAATGCTTTGGACTGAAAGTCCTCTTGCGCTTTGGCGATATCTCTTAGCGGATAGGTTTTTGAGATCAAAGGTTTGATGCGGCCTGCATTCATCAGCTCGACCAATCGTCCGAAAACCTCGAACGCCTGATGTGTGCAGCCGTGGATGGTGATGTCGCGCAAATAGATATCGCGCAGATCGGCCTGAACGATGGGGCCGGCAATGGCACCAGATACCGCATACTGCCCGCCGGGTTTCAGCGACAGGATCAGGTCGGGCCACGCGGGACCGCCGACGACGTCGATCACCACATCGAACATGTCTTTCGGCAAGGGCGCGCTACGGTCAAACGTATCCGTAGCCCCTTGATCTTTGACCACATCGGCTTTGGCTGGGCTGGTGACACCCCACACGGTCGCTCCGCGCAGCCGGGCCAGTTGCACAGCGGCCAGACCGACCCCGCCCGAGGCCCCGGTGATCAGAACCTTGTGTCCGGCGGTCACGCCTGCGCGGGTCAGAAGGTTCTCGGCCGTTCCAAAAGCGCAGGGAATGGCCGCGATCTCGGCATCAGATAGCGGAGACGCTGAGACGTCATAGAGGTCCGACGCCTCAACCAGGCAGTATTGCGCGAAGGCCCCGTCGATCTCAGACCCCAGCGCGATGAAGCCGGTCGGGTTACCCGGACGCGGGCGCGGCAGGTTGATAGGGCAAGTTACGCGTTGGCCTTTGGTGAAGCCAGTCACTGGCCCTGCGAGTTCAACGATACCGCACAAGTCACCGCCCTGAATGCGCGGGAAGCGTAACGCACCGCCCCAACCCCCGGCCTCGACCTCCTGATCCACCGCATCCGTCGCGCCGGTAATGTCTGAGGAATACCAGCCGACGCGCGTATTGATGTCGGTGTTGTTGACCCCGGCTGCCGCGACCCTGACTAGAACCTGACCGGGTCCGGGTTGCGGCACCGGGATATCCTCGCGCCACTCCAACGCCTCTGGCCCGCCGTGGCGGGTCAGGTGAACGCCCTGCATAACGCGCGGAACAGCCATGGTCAGGCCCGCAGCCGGTCGTTGGCCGGATCCCAGAGGGGTTGATCCTCTTGCACCACAGCGGGGTATTTCTGACCGTAGATTTCGACCTCCAACGCGGTGCCCGGATTTGCCAGTTCCGACTTGATCATGCCCAGCGCGATGGATTTGCCCACGCGATAGCCCCATGCGCCGGACGTCGTCTCACCCACGATCTGATCGCCTTGCCAGATGCAGGACATATAGGGCGCGTCGCAGTCACCTGCCTCAACCGTCAGGGTCACGAACGACTTCTTCACCCCCTGCTGCTTTTCATTCAGGATCGCGGCCTTGCCGGGGAAATCCTGCGGCTTGTCTAGTTTGACAAAACGCCCAAGCCCGCCTTCCAACAGCGAGTAATCGGTGGACAGATCTCCCTTCCACGCGCGGTAGCCTTTTTCGATCCGCAGCGAGTTCAGCGCATACATGCCAAACGGCGTGGCACCAGCCTCAAGGATCGCGTCATAGATCGCAGGCATGTCGTCGTTCAGAGCGTGAACCTCCCAACCCAGTTCGCCAGCAAAGGATACGCGGATCAGATAGGCGGGTTTCCCTGCCACAGTGGCGGCCTGATGGGTCAGCCAGCCCAGCGACAGGTCGGCATCGGTGAGACCCGACAGGATCTCACGCGATTTTGGGCCGGTGACGATCAGCGTGTCGCGTGTGGTGGTCACATCCTCGACACTGACACCTGAGGGCATCGCATTCACCAGAATGTCCCGGTCATGCCATTGCGCGGTGGCGGCGGTGATCATGACGAACTCATCCTCACCCAGACGCAGGCAGGACATTTCGGTCAGGATGCGGCCCCGGTCGTCGGCGATATAGACCAGATTGATCCGGCCCACCTTGGGCAGACCACCCGTCACCAGCCCACGCAGCGCCTCGGCCGCGCCTTCCCCCTTGACCATGAAGCGCGAGAAACCCGGCAGGTCCAGCACGCCGCAATGGTCGCGCACGGCCTCGCATTCTTCTTTGATCCGCTGCTCCCACGGGCCCGAGCGGCCCCATGTATGCGTCGCATCCAGCGAGGTATCGTCGCCCGGCTTGGCGAACCAATTAGCGCGTTCCCAGCCGTTATAGGCACCCATCACGCCGCCCAGTTCCTTGATCTTGTCATGGACCGGAGACAGCTTTTTGTCCCGCGCTGCAGGCCATTCATGATGCGGGAAGTGCATGGCGTATTCATTGCCGTAGACCTCCATACCCTTCTGATTGCAGTAGTCCTGATCGGTGTAATCGGTGTAACGGCGCGGGTCGACGGCCCACATATCCCATTCGGTCGCGCCATCGACGATCCATTCGGCCAGCACCTTGCCTGCGCCGCCGCCCTGCGCGATGCCGAAGGTAAAGGTGTGCGCCTCGAACGCGTTGCTTACGCCGGGCATCGGCCCGATCAGAGGCAACCCATCCGGCGCGTAAGGGATCGGCCCGTTGATCACCCGACCCACGCCCGAGGTTGCCATCAGCGGCACCCGCTCCATCGCGTCGGTGACGATATCTTCGATCCGGTCCAGATCATCGTTCCAAAGCTGGAAGCTGAAATCCTCGGGCATCGGATCGTCTTCGGTCATCCAATGGCCCTTGCAGTTGGGCTCATACGGGCCAAGGTTAAAGCCGTTCTTCTCCTGCCGCAGGTAGTACGAGATATCCACGTCGCGCAGCAGCGGCAGCTTGCCACCGTTTTCCTTCGACCATGCCTCAACCTCGGGGATTTCGTCGGTCAGCAGGTATTGGTGGCTCATGACCATCGCAGGCACCGTGCGCCCGCCAAAGGGTTTGAACCATTCGCCCACGCGCTGCGCATAGTACCCGGCGGCGTTGACCACGTAGTCACAGTCGATATCGCCCTTATCGGTGTGAACGGTCCATGTGCCATCGTCGTGCTGTGTCACCCCGGTTGCCGGGCAGAAACGGATGATCTTTTGCCCCATGTCCCGCGCGCCTTTGGCCAGAGCCTGCGTCAGCTGCGCCGGGTCGATATCGCCGTCGGTAGGGTCATACAGAACGCCCTCAAGATCATGGGTTTCAAGGAAGGGATACCGTTGTTTGGCTTCCTCCGCCGTCCACATCTCCATCGGGATGCCTTGATAGCGACCCATGGACAGGGCGCGTTCGAACTCCTGCATCCGTTCCTTGCTGTGCGCCAGACGGATCGAGCCCGAGACGTGGTAGTTCATCGGGTAATCGACCTCATCCGCCAGCCGCGAATACAGCTCGGTCGAATAGCGCTGCATGTTCATGATCGCCCATGAGGTCGAAAAGGTCGGCACATTGCCCGCCGCGTGCCACGTCGAGCCCGCTGTCAGTTCGTTCTTTTCCAGCAGAACGCAGTCGGTCCAGCCCTTCTTGGCCAGATGGTAAAGCGATGAACAGCCGACGACGCCGCCGCCGATGATGACCACACGGGCCTTGGTTGGAAAATTACTCATGGTTTTGCTTCCCTGTTAGTATGCCCGCTGGGGCAGATCGTCCTGAATATCGTAGTAGTCGCCCTTGTCGGCGACGAAGATATGTTGGGCGAGTTTCAAGCCGGTGGGCTCGTCCAGAGACCCTATTGAAACCGCAATCGTGTCCTCATCATTATGCTGCCAAAACAGGAACGAGCCGCAGGCGCTGCAAAAGCCGCGCTTGGCGATGTCCGAGGCGCGATACCAACCCAGCGTCTCGCTGGAGGTAAAGCTGAGGTTGTCCTGATGGGTTTCGCAGGAGGCCCAGAGATGACCCGATTGCCTGCGGCATTGGCCGCAATGGCAGGCGTTGGGTGCGGCGAGGTCTCCGTCAATGGTGAAGGCGACCTTGCCGCAGAGGCAGGAACCGGTGTGCATGTCTTTACCCCCTTGCTGTAGGCGTTGCGCTGGTACCCAGCAACACACCGTAGATGATGAAACAGGTCGCCATCACGCGGCGGACCCAGATATTGAACACAGCGCCCAGCGCGGCCTTGCCCATCAGCGCGCCCAACAAGGTAAATCCGGTGTAGCTGAGCGTTGTGATGACCAGAGCGGTGGGCATGATCACTCCCATCTGCTGCCAGACCGGAACCTCGGGTTGAACGAATTGCGAAAACGCCGCCAGATACCCGGCCACGCTTTTCGGATTGATGGTCGCCACTGCCAGTGCGTGCAGATAGACGTGGCGCGCGGGTCGCTCGGACGCGGGCGCGGGTTTGCTGGCATTGATCCAGCCGCGGATGCCCATCCAGATCAAGAACCCCGCGCCGATCAGTTTGGCGATGAAAAACCCGGTGGGTGACGCCGCGATCAGCGCCGTGACGCCCAGCGCGGACAGGATCAAAAAGGCGCTGGCCTGTGTCAGGATCGCCAGCACGCCCAACATAGCCCTGGCAAAGGGCAGGCTCATTCCGTTTGAGATGCAATTGACCGCATTCGGCCCCGGTGTGGTGACGAACACCACCCAGAACAGAGCGAATATGGTCCAGGCCTCGAAGCTCATTCAATACACCGGCGGGGCGATGACCCAGATGGCCACGGCGGGCTCATCATAGGGGTTCGCCCAGTGATAGGGTTCGTGTTTGATACGGAAACTGTCGCCCGGCCCGACCGAGAACTGCCGTCCTCCAATCGTTAGGTCCAACCGCCCCGAGATCATATAGCCCACCTCTTGCGTCGGACGATTGGCAGGGGTCTGCATCTGCGAGCGGGGCTCGAAGGTGGAATGCACCATCTCAAAATCATCGGTCAGATCGGGTGAGAGCAATTCCTCGATCAGTCCTTCCTCACCCGATCCCATTGGACGGCGCGAGCCTGCGCGGACCACATAACCCTGTTCATCCGCCGGGGCGGCAGAATGGGCAAACAGCATCGACATGGGTACACCCAGACAATCGGCCATCTGCCGCAGGTCCGAGATGGACGGATCGGACATATCCCGCTCAACCTGGCTGAGCCAGCCGACCGAGCGGTTCAGCTTTGCCGCAATCTCGCTCAGCGTCAGCCCGCGCGCTTTGCGCAGTGCGCGGATATCGGCACCAAGGGTCGCGCTTTGGGGGGCCTGAGAGTTCAATTGCCGCTCCGCGTTGTCGTGAAATTTCATCCCTGTTTTTCACGATGGCGCGAATCGATGAAAAAACCAAGCGTTTTTTCACTTGGGTCACGCGGCCGGGTTCGGTATCGGTCACGCATGTGGATTGCAGTGATGTATTTGTGGGCGATCAATACCCTGACGCTGCTGGCCTTTGGCTGGGACAAACTGCGCGCGCGGCGGCGCAAGCGCCGGGTGCCGGAACGCCGCCTTTTGTGGCTGGCGGCGCTGGGTGGCGGCCCCGGAGCCGTGGTTGGGCGCTGGATTTTTCGCCACAAAACCCGCAAAGGCCGGTTTTCAGCATGGCTGTTTGCAATTCTGATAGTTCAGGCCGCTGCTTGCTATGCGGCCTTCACCTATCTGCCCCCGTTGCTGGGCTAACCGACCTTAACGCGCAAACACATCGCGCAAGATGGCAGCGAGCTCATCAGCATCCGCTTGGGTAAACGCATTTGGTAGATCGCTGTCGATATCAAACACCGCGATCACCTCACCCTGCGAGTCAAAAACAGGCAGCACTAGTTCCGACCGGGTCGAGGACGCACAAGCGATATGGCCGGGGAAAGCGTCCACATCCGGCACAAGCTGCACCTCTCTGGTGCGGGCCGCTGCGCCGCAAACACCGCGTGCAAACGGGATCACCAGACAGCCATGTCCGCCCTGATACGGCCCGATCTTCAACACCTCGGGCTCGGTCACGCGATAAAACCCGGTCCAGTTGAAGCGGTCATCGCTGTGATGCACCTCGCAGGTGACAGTGGCCATCAGGGCGACCTGATCCGTTTCGCCCTCGGTCAGGGCGGCGATGGTTTTTGCGAGGGTGGAATAGTCAACGGTCATGGCAGCACTTTGAGGCAAGGGTATCAGGGGGCGCTGCCCCCTCTTGAGCCGGTGACTCAATACTCCCCCGCCGTATTTGAAACAAGAAGAATGGTCAAACGCGTTCTATGGCAATGGCGGTGCCTTCGCCACCCCCGATGCAGATGGCCGCGACGCCGCGTTTGAGGTTTCGTTTCTCGAGAGCATTCAGCAATGTGACCATGATCCGCGCGCCGGATGCGCCGATGGGATGGCCCAGAGCGCACGCGCCGCCATTCACGTTCACCTTGTCACGCGGCAAACCCATTTCGTGCATAAAGGCCATGGGCACGACGGCGAAGGCCTCGTTCACCTCCCACAGGTCCACATCATCAGTGGTCCAACCGATCTGCGTCAGCAGTTTTTGCGCGGCAGGCACCGGGGCAGTCGTAAACAGGCCGGGGGCCTGTGCGTGGCTGGCATGGCCCAGAATACGGGCGCGGATGGTCAGGGCCTGCGCCTGGGCGGCTTCCTCCGACGCCAGCACCAAGGCCGCCGCCCCATCCGAGATTGACGAGGCATTGGCCGCTGTCACCGTTCCATCCTTGCGGAAGGCCGGTTTCAGAGTCGGGATTTTCTCGGGCCGGGCCGAAAGGGGTTGTTCGTCGGTGGATTGTGTAACGTCCCCTTGGCGCGTTTTCAGGGTGACAGGCGTGATTTCATCCGCGAAAGCGCCGGTTTCTTGTGCCTCCAGCGCGTTTGACAGAGACTGCAGCGCGTAGTCATCCTGTGCCTCGCGGGTGAACTGATAGGCTTCGGCACAATCCTCGGCGAAAGTGCCCATCAAACGCCCCTTGTCATAGGCGTCCTCGAGCCCGTCCAGAAACATGTGGTCAACCACCTGCCCATGCCCGATCCGCGCACCGCTGCGCATTTTGGGTAGAAGATAGGGGGCGTTGGTCATGCTCTCCATCCCGCCGGCGACCATCGTGTCTGCGTGCCCCAAGGCAATCTGGTCATAGGCCATCATCGCAGCTTTCATCCCTGATCCGCACATCTTGTTGAGGGTGGTCGCGGGCACCTCTTCACCCAGACCGGCGGCGAAACCTGCCTGCCGCGCAGGGGCTTGGCCCTGACCCGCGGGCAGGACGCAGCCCATCAGCACCTCGTCCACAGTGTCGGCCCCGGCGCCCTGCAAGGCGGCGCGGATTGCCGTTCCGCCCAGATCAGCGGCGCTGACGCCATCGAACATCCCTTGAAACCCACCCATCGGGGTCCGTGCTGCACCTGCGATTACAACTTGCTTCATCGGGAGGCTCCTTTTCTGCTTTTCCGTATGGATGGATACCGAATGGTAAGAATTGGCGTCTAGCGTATTTCTACGCATGATTTGCAATTCAGAGGACCGGCGCGCATGAGCCTGACCAGCAAAACAACCGACTCGGCCCAGATTATCACGGTGCATTGCGACCGGATCGACGCCGCCATGGCCATCCAGTTCAAGGAAGAGATGCGGCAAGAGGCCGAAGGCGGTGCTGCGCGGGTGGTGCTAGATCTGACGAGGGTGGAATTCATCGACTCCAGCGGTCTCGGGGCGATCGTCGCCGCCATGAAACAGCTTGGCAGTGATCGCAGGCTGGATCTGGCGGGGTTGCACCCCTTTGTCGAAAAGGTTTTTCGCCTGACCCGTATGGACACGGTTTTCAAGCTATACCCGACGCTGGGCGACGCGCTTGCGTCCGCCGCCGACTGAGCCCGCAGATCGAATGAATAAGCGCCCTGCCCATGTGTACCGGTAACTGCCTGGATCTTCAGTTCTCAGCCACAGCGTCCGATGCCAGCGCGGGCATCGCTCAGCTCAGCGCCTGCTTGAAAGCGCAAGGCCTGCCCGCGCACAAGGCGGGGGACGTAAAAATCGCGCTAGCCGAGGCAATCAACAACGTGGTCGAACATGCCTATGCCGGGGTCACACCCGCTCAGGTCAAGGTGCGGTGTCGGCTGAACCAAGACTGGCTTGAAATACTGATTTCGGACACCGGCAACCCTCTGCCCGGATTTCGGGTGCCCGAAGGTATGCCGTCGGCGCTGGGGTCATCGCGCGACGAACTGCCCGAGGGCGGATTTGGCTGGTTCCTGATCCATGAATTGACCAGCGATATCCGGTATGAGCGCAGCAACGGCTGCAACAGGCTGTCCCTGCGCTTTGATTTCCCGGATGCCGAGTGACAGGCAAAAGGTCACAATAACGCCCAAATCGAACCATTGTCGCGCCGCAAATCAGGGTCATACACTTACCTGTAGCTCAGATAGCTTCCCTCGGCGCCAAGTGTCACAGCCCCCACCCAGTGAACGGCGCCGAGGAATTTCCCCTTGATTTGACTGGACAATAAACCGCCGCGCGATACCTTCGGCGCGAGTTATTGGGGAATACATTTATGCGCGATTTTCACGTTCCGGGTCGGTCCGAAGTCCTGTCAACGGAAGGCATGTGCGCAACATCGCACCCGCTGGCTGCGCAAGTTGCGATAAGCATTCTGGAACAGGGCGGTAATGCGATGGATGCCGCGATTGCGGGCGCAGTTCTGCTGGGACTATGCGAGCCACAGATGACCGGATTGGGCGGAGATTGCTTTGTCCTGTTCAACCGTGCTGGCGAAACCAAAATCCGCGCCCTTAACGGATCAGGCCGCGCTCCCGCGATGGCCAATGCGGACGCCTTGCGCTCACAGGGTCTGAATGCGGTTCCCCTGACCTCGCCCGAGGCGGTGACAATACCAGGCGCGGTCGATGCCTTTTGCCACCTGGCCGAAACCGAGGGCCGGATCGGGTTGGATTCGGTCCTTAGCCCTGCCATCCACTATGCGGATACCGGCGTGCCTGTGGCCCCGCGCGTGGCTTTGGACTGGAATATTGGGGCAGCCACGCTGCAAGGATCCGCGCGAGATCACTACCTGATCGACGGCAAGGTCCCCAAAACGGGGCAAATCTTCCGCTCTCCGGGTCAGGCAGAAGTTCTACGCCAAATCGCACAACACGGGCGCGATGCGTTTTATACCGGCGACATTGCCGAGGACATGGTTGCCGCACTGTCGCAATTGGGTGGTGTTCACACGATCGAAGATTTTCGGACCACCCAATGTACCGTCACCCTACCAGTCAACAGCAGCTACAACGGTGTCGAGATGTACGAACACCCCCCCAACGGTCAGGGGGCGACGGCGCTTTTGTTGCTGAACATTCTGAAAAACTTCGACCTTTCCGGGATGGAACCGTTCAGCGCGGAACGTATTCATGTCGAGGCCGAGGCCTCAAAACTGGCCTATGACGCGCGCAATCGCTTTGTCGCCGATCCAGATCACGCCGCGCAGGCTGAAAAGTTCACCGATCAGGCACTGGCAGATCGGCTCGCTGCCCTGATCGATCCCAAGCGGGCGATGCCAGCCGCCGCTCCGCTGACCGAGGCGATCCACAAGGACACGGTTTATATTACCGTCGTCGATCGGGATCGAATGGCCGTGTCGCTGATCTATTCGATCTTTCACAGTTTTGGGTCGGGCATCGCCTCACCGAAATACGGGATACTGCTTCAAAACCGGGGCGCTGGCTTTACCTTGCAGGCCGGACATCCGAATGAGATGGGGCCGGGCAAGCGCCCGATGCACACGATCATTCCCGGTATGCTGAAACAGAACGACCGCATCACCATGCCATTCGGCGTAATGGGCGGATCGTTTCAACCCACCGGACACGCACGCCTGTTGTCCAACCTGACGGATCACGGGTTGGGATTGCAGGACAGCATCGACGCCCCGCGCGCCTTCGCCGATGGAAACGTTATGAAACTGGAACGCGGAATTCCGCCCAGCGTCGTGCAACAATTGTCAGATCTGGGCCACAACGTTCAAATCCCGGAAACGCCACTGGGTGGAGCGCAGGCTATCCGAATCCGCGATGACGGTGTTCTGGAAGGTGCCAGCGACCCCCGAAAAGACGGTTGCGCTCTTGGCTACTGATCCTGAACGCGCACGATGCGCCGATCAATTTAGGTGGAAATGCAGCGGGTATGCGCCGTTTTCAAACGGGCCGAACATGTCTGGAATATCAGGATGTTCCACCGGCTCGCCGGACTGATCGGCAACCAGATTTTGTTCAGAAACATAAGCAACATAGAAGGATTGGTCGTTTTCGGCCAACAAATGATAGAACGGCTGATCCTTGATCGGGCGGCTATCTTCGGGGATGGCCTGATACCATTCTTCGGTGTTCGAGAATTCCGGGTCCACGTCAAAAATCACCCCTCGGAAGGGATGTTTCTTGTGGCGGACCACCTGGCCCAATTTGTACTTGGCATGTGTCTTCAGCATATCTTCAGCCCCCAAAGAACTTACTACTCTTTTCCCGGCGGAAATGCCAATCAATGATCGGATTTTAAGGGAAACAGTCTGTGAACCTTCTACTAACAGTGTTCGAAATTGCGGCTCCGGTCTTTCTTTTGGCCGGGATCGGATTTGCGTGGGTCAAGCTGGGGTTCGAATACCGGCTGCAATTTGTGACCCGTCTGGGCGTTACGCTGGCGGTGCCCTGTCTGATCTTTGTCGCCCTGATGCAGACCGAGATCACAGCCACCGAGCTGACGCGGTTCACGTTGGCGGCCATCACCGGGCATGTGGTGCTTGCGGTGGCCTTTGGCCTGTTCGTGCGGCTCAGCGGCTTGGATCGCCGCACATTTCTGGCCCCGCTGATCTTTGGCAACACAGGCAACCTGGGGGTGCCGCTGTGCATCTTCGCCTTTGGGCAGGCAGGGCTGGGTTTTGCGGTGGTTTTTCTGGCTGTAACGGCGCTCTTTTCCTTTACCTATGGGATCTATCTTGTGGCGGGCAAAGGTGCGTTCGGCAAAGCCGCACGCGAACCGATGGTCTGGGCCACCCTGCTGGGTGCCCTGTTCCTGTGGCGCGGTTGGGAAACGCCCGTTTTCCTGACCAATACGCTGGATCTGCTTGGGCAAATGGCCATCCCCCTGATGCTGATCACGCTGGGCGTGGCGATCGCGCGGCTGACCTCGCGCAGTTTGGGACAGGCGCTTTGGCTGTCTGCGCTGAAACTGGCGGTGTGCTTTGGGCTGGGCTGGGGCATCGCGCTGGTATTTGACCTGGATAGCGTCGCGTTTGGCGTTCTGGTCCTGCAATTGTGCACCCCGGTGGCTGTGACCTCGTACCTGCTGGCCGAACGGTTCGAGGCCGATGCAGACGCCGTCGCAGGCCTGGTTATGGTGTCAACTGTCCTATCTGTGGGCGCGTTGCCTTTAATTCTAGCTATTGTGTTGTAGCGATTGTGATTTCCTAAAGGCTCAATCTGCGCTAGAATAAAGAAAAAAGGCACGAGGCACATGAGCAGAATTCTTATCGTACTCTTCGGGGTGCTGCTTTTGGCATCCTGTAGTGGCGGCTCCAAACAGCCGCCCAGCAAGCTGAATGACGCGTGCAGCATTGCCCGCGAACGGCCCGATTTTATCAAGGCCTTCAAAAGCACCGAGCGGAAATGGGGTGTCCCCGTCCACGTTCAGATGGCGACGATCTATCAGGAAAGCCGCTATCGCCACGATGCGCGCACCCCGCATAAATACGTGTTGGGTGTCATCCCGATGGGCCGCCAAAGCAGCGCCTATGGGTTCAGTCAAGCTTTGGACGGCACGTGGGAGGAATACCAGCGCGAAACCGGCAAGCGCCGCGCCAAGCGCGACCGTATCCGCGACGCGTCGGATTTCATCGGTTGGTACATGAACAAAACCAACCAGCGCAACGGCATCCAGCTGCATGACACCCGCAACCAGTATCTGGCCTATCACGAAGGCCATACCGGCTACGCTCGTGGGAGCCATTACAGCAAAACATGGTTGTTGAACGTGGCCAATGATGTGGACGCGCGCGCCAAACTCTATCAGGCGCAGCTGGCGGGCTGCCGAATTTAACAGCCCAGCGGGTCAGCGATCGCCTGACCCGCTCCGCGTCCTTTTCGTGAACAGGTCGCTGTTCAGCTTGCCATCAGTTTCCAGCTGACCCAGCAGAACGGTCGTTTGGCTGCCTGCGTTATCGTGGATCACCCATTTGCGCAGTTCGACCGGATCACCGGTAAACATCAGCTCGATCCGACCCGAATCCGGGTTCTTGGGATCCTGCGCCGTCACGACCGTGGCGGTACCGTCAAAATCGTGACCGACCACCATATTGGCCTGTCCCAGATTTACATTCCGCGCCAGCACCAGCGACAGGGGCGTACGTTTTAGTGGATATTGCTCAGCCGGCTGGTTGGACTTGGGATCAAATATCTGAACGGTTCCAGCCCGCGCCAGTACCACTGCGCTGTTGGGCGGATCATATTCGAACCGCATCTTGCCAGGGCGTTCGATCCACAATTTCCCGGTGCTGAGCGAGCCATCATCGTTGATCTGCGTGAACGTGGTCTCAACGGTTTTCAGCTCGTTCAGGTAGTTTGATATCTGCGATAGCGGCAGCTTGTCCGCCGCCCACGCGGCGGGTGCGGACAATGTCAAAGCAAGGGCAAAAGCAATCTGTTTCATGAGGCACAGATAGGCCTTCTGCCCTTGTTATTAAATATCCTATTGCTCGGGGACGAGGATTTCGCGCTTTCCGACGTGATTGGCAGCGGAAACAACGCCTTCGTCCTCCATCTGCTCAACCAGACGCGCGGCTTTGTTGTAACCGATGGCAAGTTTCCGCTGGATATAAGAGGTCGAGCACTTGCGATCCTTGATTACAATCGCCACAGCCTGATCATAGAGAGCGTCCTCGCCATTGGTGTTGCCACCGGTATTCAGGCCAAGAACTGCATCGATATTGTCGGCCTTTTCCTCGGCCGGACCATCGACGACACCGCTCATGTAATCGGGCGGGCCGAACTGTTTCAGGTGGTTGACGATTTCTTCGACCTCTTCGTCCGACACGAAAGGGCCGTGGCAACGGGTGATCTTGGCCCCGCCGGCCATATAGAGCATGTCGCCCTGCCCCAGCAGTTGCTCGGCGCCCATCTCGCCCAAAATGGTGCGGCTGTCGACTTTCGAGGTCACCTGGAACGAGATCCGGGTGGGGAAGTTTGCCTTGATCGTGCCGGTGATCACATCGACCGAGGGCCGCTGCGTCGCCATGATCAGGTGAATACCCGAGGCCCGCGCCATCTGCGCCAGACGTTGGATGCAAGCTTCGATCTCTTTGCCCGCGACCATCATCAGGTCGGCCATCTCGTCGACGATAACGACGATATAGGGCATCGCCTCGGGTGCGAATTCTTCGGTCTCGAAGGTGGGTTCTCCGGTCTCGTCGTCAAAGCCCGTTTGGACCGTGCGGCTGAACATCTCGCCCTTGGCCAACGCATCCTTCACACGGCCATTATAGCCCGCGATATTGCGCACGCCCATTTTGGACATCTTGCGATAGCGGTCCTCCATCTCGCCCACGACCCATTTCAGGGCGACAACCGCCTTTTTCGGGTCAGTCACAACGGGCGACAGCAGATGCGGGATACCGTCATAAACCGACAGTTCCAGCATCTTGGGGTCGATCATGATCAGGCGGCATTCATCGGGTGTCAACTTATAGAGCAGCGACAGGATCATCGTGTTGATCGCCACCGACTTACCCGACCCTGTGGTCCCTGCGATCAGCAGGTGAGGCATCTTGGCAAGGTTCGCCACGACCGACTCACCGCCGATATCCTTACCCAAGGCCAACGGCAGCGCATGGTTGCCGTCGCCGAAATCACGGCTGGCAAGGATTTCACGCAGCACCACCATCTCGCGATTTTCGTTGGGCAATTCGATCCCGATGACCGAGCGCCCCGGCAGGGTCGAAACACGCGCCGACAGCGCCGACATCGAGCGTGCGATATCGTCGGCCAAACCGATCACACGGCTGGCTTTCAGACCGGGCGCAGGCTCGAGTTCATACATGGTGACAACGGGGCCGGGGCGAACGCTGACGATCTCACCCTTGACGCCATAGTCATCCAACACGTTTTCCAGCATCCGGGCGTTTTCCTCCAACGCTTCATCGCTGAGGTGATGACGTTGAATGTTCGCCGGGTTGGCCAGCAGGCCCAAAGGCGGCAATTCGAAATCGGAATGCTTGTCCTCGAACGACAGCGCAGGCTGCGCTTCGGCTTGCGCGCGGCGCGAAGGCTGAGGCGCGCGGCGTACAGGCTGTGCGACAACCGGTTTGCGCGGTTCAGCCACCGGAATTTTCATCGCCGGGCGCGACTGAGGGGCGGGCTCGGGTTCAACCATCGGCTCATCCTCGAACACGGCCTCATCATAGTCCGGCTCGGGCGCAAAATCCTGATGCAAGGGCTCCTGCCATTCGGTCGGTTCTGCCGTCAGCATCGGCTCGGGCGGCAAACCAGTCGAAGTCATCGGCGGTTCCGGCGGCAATTCGCCCGCACCTGAGTTCAGGATCAACGGATCAGGCCCACGCCCCCGCCCTTTGGTTAGCGGCAGGTTCGGATCATGTTCGGGCGCCATCTCACCCGCGGCGACCTTGCGGTTGCGTACAGCGGCGGAAATCTTCGACCGGATGCGGTCCTCGCCTGGCATCTCGTCAACATCGACCAGAGAGTCCCGGTCAATGAGTTCGGGCTCGGGCATCGGATCGGGGCGGCGGATCAGATCGGGGATGCGTGACAGCAGGCCCGGTTTCGCGGGCTCGGGCGCGGTCAGCGGCGGTTCGTCAAAGACCGGGTCGGCGTAGGCCAGTTCATCTTCGAACACAGCCTCCGCGGCCTCGGCGCGTGCGACCTTGCGCTCATCCCATTGCGCGCGGCGATCACGGGCGGCCTGCGCGGTCGCGGCGGCCCCACGACCCAGCAGATTCATCAACCCGTCATAGGACATAACCAAACCCAGCAGAAACGCCCGGAATCCTTTGCGCACATCGTCGCGCGTGAAGCCCAGAACAAAAACGCCCAGCGCCAGCATCCCGAACGCCATGGCCAGTGACATCAGCTTGACCATGAAATGCGATGCGACCGGCAACAGTGTCAGCAACGCGCCCATGACGGTGTCGCCAAACAGCCCGCCCAGACCAAAACTATGGGTCGACCGCCAAGCCTCATCGGGCACCAAAGTCGCTGCATAGACCGAGACGACGGCAATCCAAATCGGCGCAAAGATCAGCCGTGCAATCGCGCGATCCTCGCCAAAATGCCCGGCAAAGCGCACGCCCCAGCCGATCAGGACCAAGGCGATGCTCCAACTGCCCCAGCCCACGATCATGAACAATGGTGCCGCGATCGAGGCCCCAATCCGCCCCATCCAGTTCTGCACCGGCGCATCGGTCGAGACCATCCAGTTCGGATCATCCGGCGTGTAGGACCAGATCATCGCCGCCGAGGCCAACCCCAGCAGGATCAAGGCAATCCCGATCAGCTCTTTGCTGCGCCGTTCAATGGCGGCTTGCGTTGTACTGTCCAGCAATGGATCGCGGTTGCGCGCGTTCAATGATGCCATTTTGCCCTCGTACCTCACGAATAGATGCAGTCGCGGAGCGTGATTAGCCCCTGCTGCAACTCTGTTTTTGGAGCCACAAGCGCGGCCCGTATAAAATGCTCGCCCGGGTTTTGCCCCGGATCGCCTTGGGAAAGATATGCGCCCGGCAGAACCCGAACCCCGGTTTCACGCCACAGCTTCAATGCCGTCTCTTCGCCGTTGTCGACCGGTAGCCACAGGAAGAACCCGGCCTCGGGTGACATATAGCCTTGCACACCTGCAAACACCTCATCCGCGATGGCGTATTTTTCCTGATAAAGCGCGCGGTTCTGGATGACATGCTCTTCGTCCGCCCAAACCCGTGCCGCAGCGGCCTGTAACGGCAGGGGCAGCGGTGCGCCTGCATAATTGCGCAGCTGTTTGACCCGTTTAATCGTATCCGGCCCGCCCGCAATCAGACCCGAGCGCAACCCTGCCAGGTTCGACCGCTTCGAGAGTGAGTTGAACAGAACCACACGTTCGGGGTCTGCGCCCATCTCTTGCGCGCCGGTCAGCGCGCCGACCGGTGCCTCGTCACGGTAGATCTCGGAATAGCATTCATCCGCGAAGATGCGGAAATCGTATTTTTCAGCCAACCCGATCAGTTCAGCCCAATAGTCGCGCGAGGCCACAGCTCCCTGCGGGTTGGCGGGCGAACAGATATAGGCCGCGACGGTGCGGTTCAGCACATCCTCGGGCAGACCTGCATAGTCGGGCAGATGGCCAGTGGCAGCAGTGGCCGATACAAAAACAGGTTCCGCCGCGACCGAGATCGAGGCCACCATATAAACCTGATAGAACGGGTTCGGGCACAGGATGACCGGTTTCTGACCATGTTTTTCCTCGGGGCACAGCGCCATGGCCGCGTTGTACAGCCCTTCGCGCGTGCCGTTCAGGGCCATCACGTTGGTGTCGGGGTCCATCGTCACGCCATAGCGGCGCGCGATCCAGTCGGTGATCGCGCCACGCAGCTCGGGTGAGCCTTCGTTGGGCGGATAGCCTTGAAATCCTGCGGCATTCTCAGCGATCACATCCGTCACCCAAGCCGGGAAATCATGCATCGGCGCGCCGATAGTCATGTGAATCACGTCTCCGCCCGGCTGGTGGTGGTCCAACAGAGTGCGCAGACGCGGAAACGCGTATTCCGGTAGGTTCGAAAACCGCTCGGGGAAATTCATATCTACTGCCTCAAGTTCGGGATCATATCGCCCCGTTTTCAGGCAGGTTACAGGCCACACCCCACTTCGTCCAGACAAAGTGGCGGCGAATCAGGGGATTGTGGCATTCAGGCCAATGCCGCCTCGGCCGCTGATCCGATCCGTAGCAGAGCCTCCTCGGACCCCGGATAGCCCATCATCATCAACCCGCAGCCCGGTGTTCCTGTCGGCAAGGTCAGCGCGGCCAGACCCATCAGGTTGCCGATCCGCGTGTTGCGCAGGGCCAGCAGGTTTTCGGTGACGTAGTAGTCGTGATCGGTCAGCAAACGCTCCAGATTGGGCGGCAGAATCGGCGCTGTTGCAGCCAGAACAGCATCAAACCCGGATGTGGCCGCATCCCAGGCAGCGCGAGAGGCCTTCAGCTTGGACCACGCCGCGATGTAATCCGCACCCGAGACATTCTTGCCCGTGCGGAACCGTTCGAGGATTTCTGGATACATCGCATCCGGGTTGGCTTCGATCACATCGCGCCACAGGCCATAGGCCTCGGTGGTGTAAAGCACACCGGACAGCGCCATCGCATCCGCCAGTTCGGGCACTTCCAGCGGCACGATCTCGGCCCCTGCATCGCGCAGACGCTCCAGCGCGTTGTCATACGCGGCACGAGGAGCGTCGCGCAGGTTATCCTTAGCGATGTTTTGCAGATCGGCAAAGCGGCGGCCTTTCAAACTGGCCCCGCGCAGATCGGCGGGTGTGCCGCCTTCCAACAGGGCCAGCATATGCGCCGCGTCTTCAACCGACCGGGCCAGCGGGCCCACGGTGTCGAAGCGCAGGCACAGCGGCACCGTGCCTTCAAGGCTGACCCGCCCTGCGGTTGTTTTCAGACCCACCAGATTGTTCCATGCGGATGGAATACGCACCGAACCTCCGGTGTCGGACCCAATCCCACAGGCCGCCAAGCCCCAAGCGACCGAGGCCGCCGCGCCCGAGGATGACCCGCCCGGCACGGCATCCACATCATCAATGCAGGGCGGTGTGTCGGTGATGGGGTTCAGGCCAAGGCCCGAGAAGGCCAGCTCGCTCATATGGGTTTTGCCCAGACAAACCGTGCCCATGGCCGTGGCGTTGCGCACGACAACCGCGTCCGCCTGCGGCACACGACCTTTCAGCAGGGCCGATCCGGCCTCGGTCCCGGTGCCAGCGGTATCGAACAGGTCTTTCCAGCTGATCGGCACCCCGTCCAGCAGTGACCGCCGAAGGCCCAGCGCGGCGCGATCCTGCGCGGCTTTCGCCTCGGCCCGGGCGCGATCATGGGTGACGCGCGCATAGATGCGGTCGCGGTGGGGATGGGCGTCGATGGCGGTCAGATAGGTCTCGGTCAGCTCGACCGGGTCAATCTGGCCCATTCCGATCCCCCGCCCCAGATCACACGCCGTCATGGTCAGCCAGTCCTGCATCCCTACCCCCTTGGAAAATTCTGCTGTGAGGCGACGGTAGCGACAGGACCGCACATGGACAATCCCGAAAGGGCGCGCATATTGCGGGCCATGGAACACAAGACCGATATCCTGATCGTAGGCGGCGGGCTGAACGGCCCGGCTTTGGCTTTGGCGCTGGCACAAACGGGGCATTCGGTCACCGTGATCGACAGTCTGGCCCAGAAAGTCCGCAAGAATGCGGCGTTTGACGGCCGTGCCTATGCACTGGCGCTGGCCTCGCAACGGCTGCTGGATGCTGTGGGCGTGTGGGATAAAGTCTCTGATCACGCCCAGCCGATGCTTGAAATCAAGGTCACGGATGGACATGCGGGCGCGGGCCCCTCGCCGTTCTTCATGCATTTCGACCATGCCGAGATCGAAGAGGGTCCGATGGGCTACATGGTCGAGGATCGCCACCTGCGTCGTGCCTTTCTGGACGCCATGACCGAGGAGACCCGGATCACGCAGATCAACGGACGCACGGTTGTCGCGCAAGAGGCTGACGCGACCGGCGTGACCGTGAAACTGGATGATGGCGCGACCGTGACGGGCGGGCTGCTGGTGGGCTGCGATGGCCGCCGCAGCGGCACCGCTGCGCGCGCGGGCATCAAGCGGACGGGGTGGGATTACGGCCAAACCGCGCTGGTGTGTGCGATTGAACATGACCTGCCCCATCACGGTATCGCGCATCAGTTCTTCATGCCGCCCGGCCCGCTGGCCATCCTACCGCTGACTGGCAATCGCAGTTCGATCGTCTGGAGCGAACGATCCGAAGCTGCCGAGCGCATCAATGCCCTGT
Source organism: Ruegeria lacuscaerulensis (assembly GCF_013034685.1). Classification (GTDB taxonomy): domain Bacteria; phylum Pseudomonadota; class Alphaproteobacteria; order Rhodobacterales; family Rhodobacteraceae; genus Ruegeria; species Ruegeria lacuscaerulensis_B. The sequence goes on from NZ_WQGO01000002.1 coordinate 103,881, forward strand.
CCAAGGGTGACTATATGCAAGTCCTGCGCCCCCGCTTCGGCGATTTTCTTGGCGACATCCGGCTGCAAGGTGATCGGTTCACCTATCCGCTGAACCTGACCATCGCCAATTCCTTTATCGGCGACCGCATGGCGCTGGTAGGCGACGCCGCCCACGGTATGCACCCAATCGCAGGGCAAGGCCTGAATGCCGGTCTGCGTGATGTGGGCGCATTGGCCGAGGTTCTGACCCTGGCCGGGCGACGGGGTGAGGATATCGGATCGGTGCTGGTGTTAGAGCGTTATCAGGAGTGGCGGCGCTTTGACACGGCCTCGCTGGCGATGGCGACAGACGTGTTCAACAAGCTGTTTTCAAACGACAATCCGCTTCTGCGTGCAGGCCGCGATATCGGGATGGGAATCGTCGGATCACTGCCAGGCCTACGACGCGGCTTTGTGCGCGAGGCTGCCGGGTTGACCGGAGACCTGCCGAAACTGCTGCAAGGCCGCGCGATCTAGTCCAGCTCGCGCGCCTCATCCACCAGCATCACCGGAATGCCATTGCGGATCGGAAACGCCAGCCCGGCGGCTTTCGACACCAGTTCTTGTTTGTCCGCATCATAGTGCAGGGTCGTGTGGGTCTGCGGGCAAATCAGCGCCTCGAGCATGTGACGGTCAAACGCGTGTTCAGTCATTGCAAATGTTCCTCGCTCGATCCGCCGCGCATGGCGAATTCGATCAATGTTACCAACGTCTCGCGCCGGGTCCGTAAGCACGGGGCCTCAAGCAGGGCTTGTTTCTCTTCAGGGTCGAAATCCAGCAGCATGGACAGCGAATTTACCAGCAACTCATCATCCGCGTCTTTCAGCGTGTCCCAATCGGTCGAAAGATTCTGCGACGAAAAGAATTTTTCCAACAGATTCAGGAACCGCGGTCGATTGAACCCGTCATCCTGTTCGGTTTTGCCCAAGTCCCGGTCGAACCCGTCCCATGACACCGCGCACCGCCGATAAGGGGTAAAAGCGTCGAGCTCAGATTTCACCCGAAACCGGGAAATGCCGGTCAGCGTGATCAGATAGCGCCCATCCTCGGTTTCAGAGAACTGAGTGACGCGTCCGGCGCAACCGATCTGATGCAGTTTGGAGTCGTTGCTCTGACAGGGGTTCGGCTGCACCATTCCGATCAACCGCTCAGGCGTTTTCAGGGCATCGTCCAGCATCTGCAAATAGCGCGGCTCGAAAATGTGCAGCGGCAGGCGCGAACGGGGCAACAGCAACGCCCCGGGCAAAGGAAAAACGGATACCGTTTCCGGCAGGTCGGCGGGATGCATCATAGAACGGAGTGTAGCTCTGTTCAGAAATTAGGCAAATATCATCGAGCTAAGTTTACGCCGCCCGTTCAAGACAATCGGGTCATTTGGCTTGAGCGCATCAAAGATCGTGAAGAGCTGCGCCTTGGCGGCGCCGTCATTCCACTCGCGGTCGCGGCGAAACAGGTCCAGCAATTGCGCGACGGCCTCTTCCACGTCCCCGTTCGCGTGCAGCGCCTGCGCCAGATCAAAGCGTGCCTGATGGTTGTCTGGGTCCGCCTCAACCGCCGCAGTCAGCTCGGCCACGGGGCCCGCATCCGCAGCCTGCTTGGCCAGTTCCAACTGCGCATGGGCGGCTTCTAGTTCCGGAGTGTTGGAGATTTCGGCCGGGGCACCGTTCAGAATTGCCTCGGCCTGTTCCAGATCATCTGCGGCGATATGCGCGCGCACCAGACCGCCGTAAGCGCCGGCATGGTTGGGATCTTCGCCCAAAATCGCGGCAAAAGTCTGGGCCGCATCGCTTGCCGCACCTTCGGCCAGCATTTCCTCGGCCGCCGCGACAGCTTCGTCCAACTGACCACCGGGGCTTTCGCCGCCTGCCGCCTCGATCACCCGATCAACGAACGCTTTGATCTCGGACCCCGGGAGCGCGCCCTGAAACCCGTCGACAGGCTGACCCTTGAAAAAGGCATAGACCGTGGGGATCGACTGAATGCGCATTTGCGAGGCGATCATCTGCGCCTCGTCCACGTTGATCTTGACCATCTTGACCGCGCCCTTGGCGGCGGTGACGGCCTCTTCCAGCATCGGGCCCAGCGTTTTGCACGGGCCGCACCACGGGGCCCAGAAATCGACGATGACCGGCACCTCTTGCGAGGTTTCCACAACGTCGGCCATGAAGGTGGCCTCGGACCCGTCCTTTATCAGGTCGGCAGCGTCAGAGTCGGGGGCGGTATTCAGAAGGTCCATGGCAGTCACTCTTTCGTTCGTACTTGCGCCCTATATGCAACCGCAACAGGCAGAAACCAAGGGCTGACTTGCGCGATTACAGGTCGAATGTGGCAAAGACCGGGGCGTGGTCGCTGGGTTTTTCCCACCCGCGCGCGTCGCGAAGAACGCGGCTGGAATGTCCCGCGTTCGAGATATCGGGCGTGGCCCAGACGTGATCCAGTCGCCGCCCCTTGTCCGCTGCATCCCAGTCACGCGCGCGGTAGGACCACCAGCTATAGAGCTGCCCCTCGGGGATGTCCTGACGGGTAACATCAACCCAACCGCCTGCATCCTGGGTCTCAGCCAGTGCCTCGACCTCGATCGGGGTGTGCGAGACGACCTTGAGCAGTTGTTTGTGCGACCATACATCGTCTGCGCGCGGGGCGATGTTCAAATCGCCGACCAGAATGGATTTTTCGGGCTTGTCAGTGCGGAACCAATCGCGCATGTCGGCGAGGTAGTCCAGCTTTTGCCCAAACTTCTCGTTGACCTCGCGGTCGGGTACATCGCCACCGGCGGGGACATAGAAGTTCTGGATGGTCACGCCATTTTCCAGCCGTGCCGCAATGTGGCGGGCATGGCCGAGACCGGCGAAATCCTTGTCGCCCACCTCCTCCATCGGGATACGCGACAGGATCGCGACGCCGTTATAGCCCTTTTGCCCCCGCGCGACCATGTGGGTATACCCCAGTTCCGCAAAGCCTTCGGTCGGGATCTTCTCGACGGGGGATTTACACTCTTGCAGACACAGCACATCTGGGGCCTCTTCCTGCAACAATTTCAGCACGATAGGCTCGCGCAGGCGGACCGAGTTGATGTTCCAGGTGGCAAGAGTAAAGGGCATAGCGGATTCCTCTGTCGCGGTTGGGCGCGACGTTAACGCGGTGCGGGGCGGGGTGCCATCGGAAAAACCGGTATGTCAGAGCCGCGAAGGCGCCGCATTCAGCAGGGCTTGCGCCTCGTTGAATATCTCATCGACGATCTGTGCGGCGGGCATCACCTCGCGCACCATCGAAACGCCTTGCCCGGACCAAAGCGACATTGCCTCGACATCGCCCTGTGTTTCGGGCAGCGGGGTATAGCTTTGGTACCGCACCACGGCCTCACCATCAGGACGGTGGCCGATAATTTCCTGTTCGTTGGGACGCTGGCCCGGCGCGGCGGACCCTGCGTCTTTCCACTTTTGTGCGGTGGAATTGTCCAGCGCCCGATGCGGGGCTTGCGGCCATTTCACATCATAAAGGTCGTAGTACCATTCGGTCTGCGCCTCGGTCGCGTTCAGGATGCGACGGCGGTATTCGTCATGAATCGTGGCCTCAGCGCTGGCCAGAAACCGGGTGCCGACCCAAACGGCCGAAGCCCCCAGCATCAAAGCAGCCGCCATGCCGCGCCCATCCGCAATGCCCCCCGCCGCAACAACCGGAACCGAAACCGCGTCCACAACGGCGGGAATCAACGCCATGGTGGCGACCTGGCCCCAGACGTGGCCTCCGGACTCCCACCCCTGGGCGACAATGATATCTGCGCCAGCCTCTTCCGCCGCCTTGGCCTCGGCTGCGTTGCCGACGCTGGCCATCACCAGCAAGCCGCCCGTTTTGGCTTTGGAAATCGCCTCAGGCTCCATCCCCCAGAACAGCGAAACCGCGTGAACCTGTTTGTCGATACAGGTCTGAAGCTGTTCCTCATACGGAAATTCAAGGTTGATATTGACCGCAAAGCTCCGGTCCGTCAGGGCACGCACCGCCTCAATGCCGCTTGCAACCTGCGCCGCGGGCTTGCCCCACAACGGGATGACGCCATAACCGCCCGCATTGCAGACAGCCGCCACCAGATCCGGTCCCGCCGCGCCCCCCATCGGCGCTGACAAAATTGGCTTTTCAATCTTCAACAATTCACGAATGTCACTGGACAAATCCCATCCCCCCAAAACGATGGGCCGAGTTGGCACCGGTACCGGGGGACAAGTCAAGCGCGTCCGGAATTTGGGTGGTCACGGACGGTGGCCGGGCGTCATACAGACTCGTTACACAAAAAAAGGCCGGGCCATCAGGCCCGGCAGTCCAACAGGGAGGTACATGTCATAACCCGGACATGCGCGGGTTGGGAGTAACCTAATGATGACTTCAGGGTATCACTTTGATCCACATCAATCCACCGGCAGTTAAGAGACCAGACGATATCCGCCTGATTCTGTGACCAAAAGGCGAGCATTGGACGGATCAGGCTCGATCTTCTGACGCAGGCGATAGATGTGGGTTTCCAGCGTATGGGTGGTGACACCAGCGTTGTAACCCCACACTTCGTGCAGCAGCACGTCGCGCGCGACCACGCCATCCGCCGAGCGGTAGAGGAACTTAAGGATGTTCGTCTCTTTCTCGGTCAGGCGGATTTTGCGATCCTCCTCGGTGATCAGCATCTTCATCGCAGGCTTAAACGTATACGGCCCAAGAACAAAGACGGCGTCTTCGGACTGTTCGTGCTGGCGCAGCTGGGCACGGATGCGAGCCAAAAGAACCGGGAACTTGAACGGCTTAGGAACATAGTCATTGGCACCGGCATCCAGGCCCAGAATGGTGTCGGCGTCGCTGTCGTGACCGGTCAGCATCAGGATCGGGCTTTTGACGCCCTGCTTGCGCATCAGGCGGCACAGCTCGCGCCCGTCCGTATCAGGCAGACCGACGTCCAGAATAACAAGGTCATAAATCGCCTCGCGGGCTCGCTCCATGGCCGAGGCACCATCTGACGCTTCGAACACGTCAAAGTCTTCTGTCATCACGAGCTGCTCACTCAGCGCCTCGCGCAGGTCTTCATCATCATCCACCAGCAGGATTTTCTTAAGCTGTGCCATTCCCGGTCCTCCTAAGCCTTTTCGGACACTTGCGTGTCGAATATGCAATCAACAAGGTTTGCTGCAATCGTCTCACGCCCTCGTGTCCGGCGAGTAGGAATTATTTCACATTTCCTGCGGATCAGGATACAGAAAGAGGCTGATCGTTACAGGGTAACATAAATGAGTCTTATCCCCGACATATCGGAACTGCTGGCACGCGCCCGCGCGGACCTGCGTATGGGTGTCCCGGTCGTGCTAACGGATGACAGTGGGTTCAGCGTGCTGGCCATTGCCTCAGAAACCCTGAGCGCCCAACGGCTTGCGGATTTGCGCAGCCTTGGCGGCGAGCCAGTGGTTGCAATCACCGTAAGACGAGCTGAGACTCTGAAAGCGCGGGCCTATGACGGTGATCTCGCGCGGGTGGTCATTCCGGCAGATACCGATATCGGTTGGGTTCAGGCTGTGGCCGACCCTTCGGACGATCTGAACGCACCTATGAAGGGCCCCCTGATGACGGAACGTCAGGGTAATGCCAATCTGCACCGCATCGCCATTGCGCTGACCAAATCAGCGCGTCTGCTGCCCGCAACCGTTGTGGTCCCGGTCGAGGACGGGCGCGCATTTGCCGCGGCGCACGGTCTGACCTGCATCGACCACACTCGCGCCGCACCGCATCTGGCCGATCGCAGCATCCTGAATGCCGTTGTCGCCGCGCGCCTTCCGATGGAGGTGTCCGAGGCAGGCCGGTTGCACGTATTCCGCCCCGAAGATGGCGGCGAAGAACATTACGCCATCGAAATCGGCCGACCGGACCGAAGCAAACCAGTATTGGCGCGGCTGCATTCGGCCTGTTTCACCGGCGACCTGATGGGCAGCTTGAAATGCGATTGCGGCCCGCAACTGCGGGGGGCACTGGCGCAGATGGGTTCGGAGGGCGCCGGGGTGCTGCTCTACCTCAACCAAGAGGGGCGGGGCATTGGGTTGGCCAACAAGATGCGCGCCTATTTCCTGCAAGATCAGGGGTTCGACACGGTCGAAGCCAACCACCGGCTGGGTTTCGAGGATGACGAGCGTGATTTCCGATTGGGTTCGGATATTCTGAAATCGCTGGGATTCAACTCGGTCCGATTGCTGACGAACAATCCTGCCAAGATTGCGATGATGGAGAAAACCGGCATCGCCGTGACCGAGCGTGTACCGCTGAAGGTGGGCGAAACCGCGCATAACCGCGGATATCTGGCAACCAAGGCGGCCAAGTCCGGCCACTTGCTGTGACCCCGCAAGATCTGGTTCTGACCCCGCGCGGCGTTCGGTTTGCCGGGCGTTTGTTTCCTTGCTCAATCGGCAAAGGCGGGCTGAGCAACGACAAACGCGAGGGCGATGGGGCGACCCCGACCGGCATTCATCACATCGTCGGGCTTCTGTACCGACCGGATCGTGTTGTGGCGCCTATCTCTTGGGCCATCCCGACTGGACCGCAGGATCTGTGGTCCGATGACGCAAGCGATTCTCGATATAATCAATTGGTACGTGCGCCCTACCCGTTCAGCCACGAGAGACTGCGCCGCGCTGATCCGCTCTACGATGTTGTGCTGCTGACGGATTGGAACTGGCCCAATGCAGTTCCGGGTCGTGGGTCGGCCATTTTTCTGCATCAATGGCGGCGACCCGGATTTCCGACCGAAGGTTGCATTGCCTTTCGGCGCGATCATCTGCACTGGATCGCGCAAAGGGTGCTGCCCGGGACGCGGGTAGTTATTCCTCGGGCCTGATGCGTTCGCCAAAGATCGCCGAGCCGACACGCACATGGGTTGCACCCAAGGCGATGGCCTTTTCGAAATCGTCGCTCATACCCATCGACAGCCCCTCAAGCCCATTGCGGGCGGCGATCTTCGCCAGCAATGCAAAATGCAGTGCGGCTTCTTCATCGACCGGAGGGATGCACATCAGCCCGACGACCGGCAGATCCAGCGCCCTGCATTCGGCAATAAACGTGTCAGCTTCGGATGGTTTAATGCCAGCCTTTTGCGCCTCTTCCCCCGTGTTGACTTGAATGAACAGGTCAGGGCACGCGCCCACTTCATGCGCCAACCGTGCGAGTGTCTTGGCCAGCTTGGGGCGATCAACTGAGTGTATTGTGCTGAACAGCTCGGTCGCCTGACGGGCTTTGTTGGTTTGCAAAGGGCCGATCAGGTGCAAATCGACATCGGGATATATTTCCATGAAACCGGGCCACTTTCCGGCCGCTTCCTGCACCCGGTTTTCCCCAAAGCACCTGTGGCCCTGCGCCAGAACGTCCAGTACGCGGTCGTTCGGCTGGACCTTGGACACCGCGATCAGTTTGACACTGCCAGCAACGCGTCCTGCGGCAGCCTCGGCCTTGGTGATACGGTTTGAGATATCGTGCAGCGGCATGGGTTCCCTCGAATTGACCTGCGCGCAGGAAAACACCAAGTCGGCGCAAAAGAAAAGGGCAGGTCCGAAGACCTGCCCTTAAACCTTGCGGTTCAGCTCAACTTAGAAGTTGAAGCGAGCACCGAAGTCTGCGCGCAGAGACGAGTCTTCGCAGATGTCGCAGTCGCTGTTGCCGATACCACCTTGCAGCGATGCACCGCCACCCAGGTCGTAGATCGCGCCGATACCGTACTGCTCAGTGTCACCATCCGCGTTACCGTCGCCGTAAGCTGCGGTCAGGGTCAGAGCGGAGCCAACATTGTAGGCCGCTGAAATACCCCATGCAGTGCCGTCGGTCAGATCAATTTCGGTGTTATCGTCAGCGACGAACAGAGTACCCGAGAAGTCGCCGAAGTCTGCACCCAAGGTGAAGACCAGGAGGCTCGGATCGTCAAGGCCATCAACACCAGCGTCGGTTTCACCATAAGCGATCGCCGCGGTGATGTTGTTGAAGGTGTAGGTTGCGCTGACGTCCCAGCGGTCCAGATCAATTTTGTCGCCATTAATGGCACCGGTCGCCGTGTCGTAAGACGCGCCGAACGCGAAGTCACCAACAGCGTACTGGAAGAACACAGCGTTCGAACCCGCGCCGGTCGACGAGAAGGCCAGGAAGTCATAGTTCACGCCCGAATACTGGCCGATGAAGTTTTCCAGACCAGGCTCGTTACCGTAGTAGTTTGCCAAGTTGTCGAAGGCACCCGATACGTTGCCCGCGTCAACACGCAGACCACCGTACTGAACGGTGAAGCGTGCACCGCTCAGCTGAGCTTCGCCAGCTTCGCCGTTACCGGCGTTTTCGTCAGCTTGCAGACGAACACGAGCCGAGAACTCAACGCCGCTATCGGTTTCAACGATACCGTCGATGTTCAGACGGAAACGCGAGATCAGGATCACGTCGTCGGTGTCAACAACGGCAGTACCGGTACCAACATTGATTACACCGGACGTGGTGGTGGTGACGGTGATGTTGGTCACGGCACCGGAACGATCTTCCAGGTACCCAATACCGAAGCGGCCGTAGCCGCTGAATTTGATTTCGGCCGACGCCATGCTTGCGGTTGCCAGCAGAGCGGTCGATGCGAAGAGAACTTTTTTCATCTTGTTTCCCTCGGTTTCAAAGTTTTTCTACTCGACACATGTCGTTGCACGTGTCTCAGCACGGGAACCGTTTCGCTCTTTTTACCCCCTTCGCGCAAGCTTGGCATAAAGCCCGCGCTGCATTGGCCACGAATTGGTGCAAGGATGCCACAGTAGGTTACCCGCCCCGTCACACAGTCAATCCCACCCTAAAGTGACAAGAATAGACTTGTTGCGGCACCTGACCTTGTCTAGGAGTATCTCTGAACGAGTGAGACCCAATGATACAGGACCCTTCGACGATGCGCCCGCAGACGATTTTCGGTTTGATCCTTGTGACCGCCCTGGTCTCATCTTGCGGGTTGGGCAACTCTGAGCCACCGAATCCAAACCTGCAGCTGACGTCGGATGGCACCAGCTCTTCCGAGCGCGAATTGAACGACCCGAATCGCTCGACGATCTGGGATGTGTTCGATACCGCTGATGCCGAGCAGGTCACCAATGTGAATCGCTACCTGTGGTCGGCGTCTCTGGACATTCTGAACTTCTTACCTGTCGAAGAGGTGGACCCCTTTACCGGTGTAATCGTAACGGGTTACGGCACACCTCCGGGTGGTGGTCGTCAATATCGCGCCACAGTGCATATCAGTGATCCGGCCCTCGCGGCGCGTTCGCTTTCGGTATCGCTTCAAACCAGCGGAGGCGCTCCTGTCAGCGCTGCAACCACGCGCGCGGTTGAAGATGCAATCCTGTCGCGCGCCCGCCAGTTGCGGATTGCGGACAACAAGCTCTAGCCACCCGCTGCAAATCACAATATTACCACGCCGGGCTCTGTCCCGGCGTTTTCATTCACGAAGGACCGCACGATGTCGCGCTACTCGGCCAACGAAATCGAAGCAAAATGGCAAGAGGCCTGGGACAAGGCCGGAATCTTTGCCGCTAATCACAAGGCGGACAAGCCGAAATACTACGTGCTTGAGATGTTCCCCTACCCGTCTGGCCGAATCCATATGGGACACGTACGCAACTACACGATGGGCGACGTGATCGCGCGGCACAAACTGGCGACTGGGCACAACGTGCTGCATCCAATGGGCTGGGACGCATTCGGGATGCCTGCCGAGAACGCTGCGATGGCTATCGGCGGCCATCCCAAAGACTGGACCTACGGCAACATCGCCGACATGCGAGGGCAAATGAAACCGCTTGGCCTGTCGATCGACTGGTCGCGCGAATTCGCCACTTGTGACCCGGAATATTACGGCCAGCAACAGGCATTGTTTCTGGATATGCTTGAGGCCGGGCTCGTCTACCGCAAAAACGCCGTGGTGAACTGGGACCCGGTGGACATGACTGTTCTGGCCAATGAACAGGTGGAAAACGGGCGCGGCTGGCGCTCGGGCGCTCTGGTCGAGCGGCGCGAACTGACGCAGTGGTTCTTTAAGATCAGCGACTATTCCGAAGAATTGCTCGGCGCGCTGGACACACTGGAAAACTGGCCCGCCAAGGTGCGGTTGATGCAGGAAAACTGGATCGGCAAATCGCGCGGCCTGCAGTTCAGCTTTGAACGCACCGATGGTGCCGAGCCGATCACCGTCTACACGACTCGCCCCGATACGCTGATGGGCGCGTCTTTTGTGGGTATCTCCCCCGATCACCCGATTGCCAAGCAGCTGGAGGCTGAAAACGCCGAAGTCGCTGAATTCGTGGCCGAATGCCGCAAGGGAGGCACCACCGAAGAAGCGATCGAGACCGCCGAAAAGCTGGGCTATGACACCGGCATCACCGTCAAACACCCGTTGGACCCGAATTGGGAACTGCCAGTCTGGATCGCGAACTTCATCCTGATGGATTACGGCACCGGCGCAATCTTTGCCTGCCCAGCCCATGACCAGCGTGATTTGGACTTCTGCCGCAAATACGGTCTGCCAGTGGTCGATACATTCTTTGCACTGGACGATGACACCCCGGTGGACAAAATCGCTTTCGTTCCGCCGAAAACCGAGAAAGTCCGCTGGGTGAATCACTTCGCCGGCCTCACTGAGGCGACGGGTGATGAGGCCATCAACACCACCGTAGATTTCGCCGAAAAGGCGGGCTGGGGCGAAGGTGTCACCAAATATCGCCTGCGCGACTGGGGTCTGAGCCGCCAGCGCTACTGGGGCTGCCCGATTCCCGTGGTGCATTGTGATTCCTGTGGTGTGGTGCCCGAAAAGAAAGAGAACCTGCCAGTTCGCCTGCCCGACGATGTGACATTCGACAAACCCGGCAACCCGCTGGATCGTCACCCGACCTGGCGTGACTGCGAATGCCCGTCCTGCGGGGCCCCGGCCAAACGCGAGACCGACACGATGGACACGTTCGTCGATTCGTCGTGGTATTTCGCTCGTTTCACCGCGCCCCGCGCCGAAACCCCGACCGATCTGGCCGAGGCCGAATACTGGATGAACGTGGATCAGTATATCGGCGGCATCGAACATGCGATTCTGCACTTGCTCTATTCGCGCTTCTTTGCGCGGGCCATGCAGATTACCGGCCACCTGCCCAAAAAGGCCATCGAGCCGTTCAACGCGCTGTTCACTCAAGGCATGGTCACGCACGAAATCTACCAGACCCGCGACACCAATGGCCGACCGGTCTATCACCTGCCCGAGGACGTGACCGACGGCAAACTGGCCGACGGTACCGAGGTCGAGATCATCCCTTCGGCAAAGATGTCGAAATCCAAGAAAAACGTGGTGGATCCGGTCAGCATTATCTCGGCCTTTGGTGCAGATACCGCGCGCTGGTTTGTGCTGTCCGATTCGCCGCCCGAACGCGACGTGGAATGGACCGCATCCGGAGCCGAGGCCGCCTTTAAGCACCTCAGCCGCGTGCATCGCATCGCCACTGAGATCGCCGAATCCGATGCGCCCGCCAATGCCGAGGATGAAACCCTGCTGCGTGAAATGCACAAAGCCATTCATGATGTGTCAGGCGGGGTCGAATCCTTTGGTTTCAATGCCTCGATCGCTAAGCTTTACGCCTTTACCAATACACTGGCGAAATCCAAGGCGGGCGCAGATGCCAAACGTCAGGCGGCCAAAACACTGGCGCAGCTGATGTCCCCGATGACCCCGCACCTGTCAGAAGAGCTGTGGCAATTGCTGGGCGGTGAGGGGCTGGTTGCCACCGCCGCGTGGCCCGTCGCAGATGAGGAGATGCTGGTCGACGATACCGTCACCCTGCCCATTCAGATCAATGGCAAGCGCCGCGCGGAAATCAGCGTTCCGTTGGAAATGGACAAGGCCGAGGTTGAAAAAATCGCGCTCAGCACCGAAGCTGTGCAAAAGGCGCTGGATGGCAATGCGCCTAAAAAGGTGATCGTTGTACCGGGCCGGATCGTGAATGTCGTTGTTTGACCGCAGAACCCTGTTGATGCTGCCGCTGGCACTCGCTGCCTGCGGCTTTGAACCGGTCTATGCCCCCGGTGGCGCTGGCGCGGCTCTGGACGGACGTGTCACAGTATCGGCGCCGAATTCAACCAACAGTTTTCTGCTGGTCCAGAATCTGGAACAACGGCTGGGCCGCAGTGCAAATTCGGGTAACGCCTATAATCTTGATGTCGATGTCTCGACTGTAGTTCGTTCTGCCGCGATCACCCAGACCAACGAGACCAACCGTCTGAATATCGAAGGCACCGCGACCTACGCGCTGCGGTCGAATGAGACCGGGCAGATTTTGGCCTCGGGTCGGGTGAACAATTTCGTCGGCTATTCCGCAGCCGGTTCGACCGTGTCGACTCTGGCGGACGAGCGGGATGCGCTGCAGCGGCTGATGGTGATTCTGTCGGACCAGATCGTAACCGAGCTTTACACCGTCCCGGGACTTGGCACATGAAGCTCAGCCCACGCGAGGCTGAGGGGTATTTTGCGCGGCCTGACGCCGACAAGCTTGGGTTGCTGATATACGGCTCGGATGCGATGCGTGTGGCGTTGAAGCGCCAGCAGGTTCTGGCGGCCCTTCTGGGCGCAAATGCCGAAGAAGAGATGCGCTTGACGCGGATGCCCGGCAGCGATCTGCGCGGCGACCCGGCCCTGTTGCTGGATGCAGTAAAAGCCGTCGGGTTCTTCCCCGGCCCGCGCGCCGTGTTTGTCGAGGACACCACCGACGTTGCCGCCCCTGCGATCCTTGCTGCATTCGAGGATTGGGCACCCGGTGACGCCCAGATCATCGTCACCGCCGGGCAGTTGAAACCCAGCTCGAAAATCCGCAAGGCCTTTGAAGCACACCCTTCTGCCTATGCGGTCGGCATCTACGACGATCCCCCATCACGGGCCGAGGTCGAACGGGTTTTGTCCCAGGCCGGGTTGAAGAACATCCCGACCGATTCGATGTCGGCGATAACCGAACTCGCAGCCGGAATCAGCCCCGGTGACTTTGCGCAATCCATTGAAAAGCTGTCCCTATACAAGCGCCACGACAGTTCTGACCTGACCATCGAAGATATCGAAGCCTGCGCCCCCCGCTCGACCGAGGCCGCGTTGGACGATGTTCTGAACGTGGTGGCCGAGGGCCGCGCGGGCGAAATTGGTCCTCTGATCCGCCGCTTGCAATCGCAGGGCACCAATGCGGTGACTTTGTGCATTGGGGCCACCCGGCATTTTCGTACGCTCTACGCCTGCGCCTCGGACCCTGGTGGGGCGGCGCAGGGTATCGGCAAGCTGCGTCCGCCGGTCTATGGCAAACGGCGCGACCGGATTCTGCGGCAGGCACAGGGATGGGGCGCGCCAAAGCTGCAAACCGCGCTGACCGTTCTGACCGATACGGACCTGTCCTTACGTTCCGCCGGTCAAACCGCACCCGCCATGGCATTGGTGGAGCGCGCCATGATCCGCCTAGCAATGCTGGCCCGGTCGCGTTAGCGCGCCAGCCACTGCACGGCCCCACGCCCGGCCCAGCGCCCGGTGGCAAGGCACGCTGTCAAAAGATATCCCCCCGTCGGAGCCTCCCAATCCAGCATCTCACCCGCGCAGAACACGCCGGGTTTGGCCGTTAGCATCAGGTGGTCATCCATGGCGTCGCGCTGAATCCCACCTGCTGTAGAGATCGCCTCGTCCATCGGACGCAACTGCGCGCCAAGGATGGGTAAGTGTTTGAGCGACGCCGCTTCGTGTCCTTGCGGCGCACCTGCTTGCTTGGACATCTCATGAAACAGAGCAATTTTCTGCGGCGGTAGTTTCAGAGCCTTTTTCAGCCATTGAGACAACGTTGTTTTCGCGCTTTTTGCCTCAAACCTCGCCTGCAGAGCTTTCGCACCCAGATCGGGCACCAGATCGACATTAAGATCCGCTCCCCGACGCAGCGCCGGTGTAAGCGAATACAGCCCGCCGCCTTCCAGCCCGGTGGCAGAGATCGTGGCCTCACCCCTGCTGTGCAACTCTCCGGCCATCCAGCGCACCGATTTCAGCGCCTTGCCGAAATGCGGCTGCATATGCGGGCTCCACGCCACCGACAGCGCCGAATTCGCCGGTTCGAACGAAGCCAGCGCCACACCTTTCTCTGCTAGCATCTTCGCCCATTGCCCATCTGATCCTAGCCGCGCCCAACTGGCCCCGCCCAGCGCCAGCACGGTCGCGTCGGGTTTGATAACCTGCGGCACCTCAGACGTGTCAAAACGCAGCGCGTCGCCATCCCAACCCAGCCAGCGCCAGCGGGTTCGGATCTGCACACCCGCCTCGTCCAACTGCCGCAGCCAGGCCCGCAACAGCGGCGAGGCTTTCATCACAGTGGGAAACACCCGTCCTGTCGAGCCGGTGAACAGCTCTTGTCCCAGCCCACGCGCCCAATCCTGCACGGCGTCGGCATCAAATTCGGCCACCATCGGGCGCAGCCAATCCGCTGCGCCGCCATAGTTGGGCATCAGCGCTGCGAACGGTTCATCCTTGGTCAGATTCAAGCCGGATTTGCCTGCCATCAGAAACTTGCGCGCGACAGAAGGCTTGGCCTCGGCCACCAGCACGTCGTGACCCGCTGCGGCAAGCTGCTCTGCCGCCATCAGACCCGCAGGCCCGGCACCGATTACAACTGCATGTGCCATTGCTGTCCTCTTGCCTTTCGCACGCCCTGAGCCACAGTCTGCCCCATGCCCGACCGCGACCCCATCTGCCCGCTATGTGACCGCCCCATTCCTGACGGGGGCGGAAGCCTGCACCATCTGATCCCAAAACTCAAAGGGGGCAAGGGCGGGCCCACGGTTTTACTGCACGTGATCTGCCACAAAGAGGTCCACGCCACATTGTCCGAAGCCGAACTGGCCCGCAATTTCAACACGGTCGAGGCCCTGCGTACACACCCTCGAATTGAGAAATTCCTGAACTGGGTGCGCAAACGCCCGCCCGGCTTTCGCTCAAAAGTTCCAGGCAAGCGGCGCGGACGGTGATCAGCCCGGCCAGACGCGATCCCCGAACGCATCGTGGATAGGGGCTTGCAGCCCTTCGATCTCGATCCCGCGACAATCCGGCGAGGGTGCGAATTGTGCACCTGCCACGTTCTGAAATTCCAAGGTCGTGTAGGGACGTTTCCACAGCCATTCCCGGTTCGCCACGGCCCACGGATCGGCATCCGGGGGCGTATCGTCGGTGAAGGCATAGAAATGCAGATCGAACCCATACTGGGCAACATCCTGCATCGACAAAAGGCGCATGCCCTGCGCGCGGCAGAACCTGTCCTCGGCCCCGATATCGCCTGTGCGCAGGGTGATCTGACCGATCCGGGCCTGCGCAAAAGGATCACTGGGGTCCGCCGCGTTGTCCGAGCGGTTGCCCTCAAAATCATGTTGCAGCAGTTCGATGACAAACCCCTCGGGGTCGGTCAGGTGGCACATATAGCCGATGTCCAGAAACTGCCGAGGGGTCGAGACCTCAACCCCCTGTCGCCGCAGATAGGCCGCTGCCAGATCGACGTCGGGAAGGGTAATGCCAATCTTCCAATAGCGCTGGCCTTGGTCGTGGCTATAGCCCCCACCCCCGGGCATCAGCAGCAGATCAGCATCTTCGCCCGCATATCCCAGACGCAGGCTCGCCCCCTGTTCTTGCGCGTGCATACCCAAAAGCCCGCCGTAGAACTCTGACAGGCGTTCAGGGTCCGCGACCCGAAGACGGATGGCAGATAATCTCATGGGCAAAGCTCGGCAATTCCAGCCGCGATTTTCGGATCGGCGCTCAGGCTGTCTAACACCAGATCCTGTGCCGTCTGAATCAATGCGTCAGGTTCAACCACACGATCGACCAGACCGAAGGCAAAGGCTTCATCCGCTGCGATCTTTTGCCCGGCCATCAGGATCATCTTGGTCCGGGATGGCCCGATCAGCGCTGCCATACGACCCGGATCAGACGGTTGAGGCAAAAACCCCAGCTTCATGACCGGGTAGAAAAACTTGGCCGTGGGCACGGCAATGCGGATGTCACAGGCCAGAACCATCCCGTTGGCCCCGCCCGCCAGCGTCCCGTTCAGGGCCGCCACGGTCAGGCATGGCAGCGCTGCAATGGCTCCGGACAGACGTTCCCACAAATCCGAGGTTGCCAGCCCTGCCCGCGCCTCATCCAGATCGGCACCAGCGCTGAACACCTTGCCAGCACCGGTCAGGATCAAGGCGCGTGCCTCTGTCGCGGCTTCGGCTATTTCACAAAGTTCGGTCAGCATTGCCCCGGTCAGCGCATTGGCCTTTCCGGGGTTGTTCAGCGTAACGGTCCAAAGCCCGTCCGCCTTACTTAACTCAATCACGTCAGACCTACCCGTTGTCGAATGTCCTCGCGGCGTAGCGATATCTCATCACCCAGAAACTCATCGGCGTCCTTGGTGCACATCCATAGCAACGCGCGCGCGGGCCAATCGGCGGGGATGTGATCGCTCCACTCCAACTGGCTGACGGCGTTGATGCCGCTGGCCTTGATCACGCGCTGCATATCCGTGGCCACAGTACCCGGAGATAGCCCCATCGCGCGGATGCCGTGAATAGATTCCTCAAGATGCAAACACTCGGTCAGCATCTTCGCCCCGGCCTTGGAGGCGCAATAGTGGCTCCACGCCTCAATCGCGTTCGAGGCCGCGCCGGACGAGATGGTGATCACCGTCCCCCCACCGGCTGCCCGCATAATCGGCAACGCGGCGCGCATCCCGTAGAAAACGCCCTTGAGGTTAATATCGATCGCCTTACCCCAAGCCTCGACATCGGCATTCGACAGATGAAAGATCGGATCAATCACACCCGCATTGCCGATCAGCACGTCCAGCCCGCCAAAGCGGTCCACGCAATCGGCCACGGCCTGTTCGACCTGCGCAAAATCGCTGACGTCACATTGCAACGCAATCGCATTCTCCCCCAGCGAAGCCGCCAGAGCATCGATCTGGTCCCTGTTGCGCGCAACAAGGGCGACATTCGCCCCGGCCGCGGCAAAAACGCGCCCTGCTTCGGCCCCGATGCCGCGACTGGCCCCAGTTATCAGTACGGTTTTTCCTTGCATGTGGACCCTGTACCTCCGTTGTTTTGAGATTGTGTAAACCTCTACCCCGCTAACGGGGAAAGGGTCCAGCCCTTGCCCCTTGACGCCCGACGCCACAGGCACGACGATGCCCGCAAAATTGATCAAGAAGGGTTCTTGTAATGTCCGTTTTCCTTCGCCGCAGCAGCGGCGCTGTTTTGGCCTATGCCGTCATTTCCCAAGGCGCGTTTGCCGATGTTACTGCACAGGATGTGTGGAACGACTGGCAAAGCTATCTGTCCCAGATGGGCTACACGGTCGAGGCGCAGCAATCAGCCAATGGCAATGTACTTAGCATCACGGACATGAACCTGAACATGGTTCTGCCCGAAGAGGACAGCAGCTTTAAAATGCAGGTCCCGCAGATGACGCTGACCGAAAACGGTGATGGAACCGTCAGCATTTCCCTGCCCGAAACTCTGCCGATGACTGTCTCGGGTGAGGGTGAGGGCGAGGCGTTCTCGGCCAAGATCCTGTATACCCACAAAGGTCTGAACATGGTCGTGTCGGGCAGCCCGGATGAGATGACCTATGACTATAGCGCCGACACATTGGGGATCACGCTGGACGAGATAACGGCCAATGGTGAAACTCTGCCCAGCGACGTTTTGGGTGTGGCCGTACAGCTTGCCGATCTGGCGGGCAGTTCGCGCATGAAGATCGGTGAAAACCGCGATATAGACCAGACCTTCACCGCCAGCGCACTCAGCTATGATCTGGCCTTCGACGACCCTGAAAACGACGATACCGGCAAGATCGGCGGCAAGTTGGAACAGCTTGCGTTTGAAGGCACCAACGTTATCCCGTCGAATTTCGATGTCTCGGACCCTCTGGCCTTTTACCAAAATGGTTTCGAATTCTCGGGGCTGTTTACCTATGCCTCCGGCAAAACGGCCATCGCGGGCACCTCGGACGGAGAAAGCTTTGACATGAGCAGTTCCTCTGAGGGGGGGCGGTTCGGGGCCAGCTTTGACGCGCAGCGTCTGGCCTATGATCTGGAGCAGAACAGCACCAAACTGGCAGTGACCACGGCAGACCTGCCTTTCCCGATCGAGATTGCGATGGCCAATGCCGGGCTGAAATTCGAATTCCCGGTGCAGAAATCCGAAGAAATTCAACCGTTCGGCTTCGCCTTCAACCTGACCGATTTCACCATGTCGGACGTATTGTGGAGCATCTTTGACCCCGCAGGTGCGCTGCCGCGTGATCCGGCCACCATTGCTTTGGATACGGCGGGCACTGCAAAAATCCTGACCGATTTCTTCGACCCCGAAGCAGTCGAGTCGCTGGCCTTGTCCGAAGACGCGCCGGGTGAGTTGCATTCGCTGAAGATCAACGAGCTGCTGGTGTCTCTGGTCGGGGCGAAACTGACCGGTGAGGGCGATTTCACCTTCGACAACACCAATACGCAAGAACTGGGCGGCCTGCCCACACCCGTCGGCAGCACCACGCTACAACTGGTCGGGGCCAATAAGTTGATCGACACGCTGATCAGCATGGGATTGGTTGCGGAAAGCGATGCTCTGGGCGCGCGGATGATGATGGGTCTCATGGCCGTTCCCGGCGAAGAACCCGATACGCTGAATTCCAAGATCGAATTCACCGAGGATGGCCAAATTCTGGCCAATGGTCAGCGCATCAAGTGACCTGCACTGTCAGAGGGTGGTCATCACCTGCCCTCTGACGTCCTTTCCGGTTCGAATACGGTGACGATTTTCCATTGCCCTGAAATGCGCCCGGCGTTCACGCAACTTCGTTGTGCCCAATGGCATTGGGGGCCTTGCGGGATGCCCGGTCCGGGGCTAGGTCCAATACAACCACACCCGGAGGCCTCATGACCCGCGCACTCGAAGAAATCAGCCAGAACCTGCTGGATGCGGCCCGCAAAGCGGGGGCCGAGGCTGCCGATGCCATTGTATTGGACGGCTCCTCCGTGTCGGTCGAGGTGCGCGCCGGGGCGTTGGAACACGCCGAACGGTCGGAAGGTACCGATCTTGGATTACGTGTGTTTCTGGGCAAGCGGCAGGCGATCGTATCCAGCTCGGACAGCCGCCCCGAGACCCTGACGGCAATGGCCGAACGTGCCGTCGCCATGGCAGGCGAAGCCCCCGAAGACCCCTTTACCGGCCTCGCCGACCCAGACCAGCTTGCCAAAACCTGGGACATGCAGGCGCTGGAGCTGTTTGATCCCACCCCCGAACCCACGGCCGAAGCCCTGTTGCAGGACGCATTGGCCGCCGAGGCTGCGGCGCTGGCTGTTGACGGGGTGTCTCAGGTCTCGGATGCGGCGGCGGCCTATGGGACGCACCGGGTGCATTTGGCAGCCAGCAATGGATTTTCCGGCGGTTATACTCGGTCCAGCCGGTCAACATCCTGCGTGGCGATCTCGGGCGAAGGCACCGGGATGGAGCGGGACTATGATGGTGACAGCCGCACCTTTCAGACCGATCTGCGCGCACCCGACGAGATCGGCCGCACCGCCGGGGAGCGTGCGGTTCAGCAAGTGGGCGCACGGAAACCAACCACCGGCACCTTTCCGGTTCTGTTTGACGAGCGCATCTCATCCTCGCTGATCGGGCATTTGCTAGGGGCCAGCAACGGCGCAGCCATTGCGCGCGGCGCATCCTGGCTGTCGGATTGTCTCGGCGAACAGGTTCTGCCCAAGCATATATCCCTGATCGAAGACCCGCATCGCCCGCGCATTGCCGGATCCCGCCCGTTTGACGCCGAAGGCCTGCCAACCCGACGCCGGGCGATTGTCGAAAACGGCGTTCTGACCGGGTGGACCTTGGATCTGGCCAGTGCGCGCAAGTTGGACATGACCTCGACGGGTAACGCTGCTCGCGGGGTCTCGGGGCCCCCGTCTCCCAGCAACTGGAACCTGAGCCTGACGCAGGGTGATCAAAGCAGGGCTGACCTGCTGCGCGATATGGGAACCGGGCTTTTGGCGACGTCGATGATCGGGTCAACCATCAACCCCAATACAGGCGACTATTCCCGCGGCGCATCAGGCTTTTGGGTCGAAAATGGCGAGATCACCTATCCAGTCAATGAATGCACCATTGCGGGCAATCTGCGCGACATGTTGAAACGGATCGTTCCGGCCAATGACGCTCGCCCCTATCTGTCGCGCGTGGTGCCGTCGTTGCTGATCGAAGGGATGACACTTGCCGGCAACTGACCTGCCCCTGCTGATCGACGCCGCATTGGAGGCCGGAAAGATCGCTACCCGCTATTCGGGCACCACGGCCCAGCGCTGGGACAAACCCGGCGGCGCGGGCCCGGTGACCGAAGCCGATCTGGCGGTGAACGCGATGCTGGAGCAGAAGCTGCCTGCTGCCCGGCCCGGCTATGGCTGGCTCAGCGAAGAGACCGAGGATTCCCAAGCGCGGCTTACAAAAGACCGGGTGTTCATCATCGACCCGATCGACGGCACGCGCAGCTTTGCCGAAGGCTCGCGGACCTGGGCGCATTCGCTAGCCGTTACAGAAGGCCAAGAAGTTACGGCAGCTGTTATATACTTACCCCGCCGCGACCTGCTTTTTGCGGCAGCCAAAGGGCAGGGAGCAACGCTAAACGGCACCGCAATACGCGTGTCTGGCATCGACGATCTGAACAGCGCTGAAGTTCTGGCAGCCAGACCAAATATGGACGCCAGCCATTGGCGCAATGGCACAATTCCCGGCTTTCAGCGCAACTACCGCCCTTCGCTGGCTTATCGCATGGCTACGGTTGCGCAAGGGCGGTTCGACGGGATGCTGACGCTGCGCCCAAGCTGGGAATGGGATATCGCCGCCGGTGATCTGATCATCCGCGAAGCGGGCGGAGTGTGTTCCGACCGAATGGGCGGGCCGCTGCGCTTCAACAACCCGCATCCCCGCCTAAATGGGGTCGTCGCTGCAGGGGCCGCCTTGCACAGCCGTATAACCAACATGCTGGAGCCGGAAAGCACCGGGCCCTGGTCATGACCAAGACGCGCTCGATGAGCTTGACGGCCTATCGCGTCCTGTCTTGGGGGGTGTCCAGCGCAGGAGACACCGCCTACGCCCCACGCCCCGGGGGTGAATTGATCTGGATACATATCGGCGCACGGGATCGGCAGCGGGCAGTGGTTGATTTTTGTCAACGCCTGCAACAGGTCCGACCCGATCTGTCGATCCTGTTGACGGCCCCGCCGGATGCAGACCTGTCTCGCTGGCCGTCGGGCGACTTTCCCCTGATCAACCTGCCATCCGAACAGACCGGCGCCGCGCGCGCCTTTCTAGAGCATTGGCGCCCAGATATCGGCCTTTGGATTGGCGGCGGGCTGATGCCCAACCTGATCACGCGGGCGCAGGAAAGGGGCATCCCTCTGATCCTTGCCGAAGCCGCCTATCACTTCAACATCGCACCGGGTGGACGCTGGCTGCCAGACCTGACCCGACTGACCTTCGACAGTTTCACCTCCATCCTAACCACGAATAACGAAGCCGCCCGGCAAATCCGCCGGCTGGGTATCTCGTCCTCGAAAGTGGGCACAGCTCCGCCCCTTCTGGTCAGCCCCAACCCCCGCCCCTGGCCTGAGGATGAGTTAATCGAGATGACGCATGCCCTGTCTGGTCGCCCCGTGTGGCTGGCTTCCTGGGTGCAGGACAAGGAATTCATCTCGGTTCTCAGCGCCCATAGGCAAGCGACCCGAATGCTGCCCAGGCTGGCCCTTGTGCTGCATGTCGCGGATATCTACGAGGCAGCCCCGCTGCACCGACGGCTTGAGGCGATGGACCTGCGCTGCGTCAACTGGGATGAAGGCGGAACAATCGAGGACAACACGCAGGTGATCCTGTCCTCGGATGCCGAAGCTTTGGGTCTCTGGCAGCGCGTTTCGGCCGTGACCTTCATCGGCAGCACGCTGGAGCGGGGGTCAGGCGGGCAGGATCCGTTGATTGCGACTGCCCTGGGCTCGGCGGTTATTCACGGCCAGTTTGTACATCAACACCAACAGATATACGATCAACTTGACTGGGTGGGTGCCGCAAGAGTGGTCAGAAGTGCAACCGAACTGGGCGACGCTGTTGTGGAAAGCCTGGCCCCGGACCGCGCCGCCGATATGGCGCTGGCCGGATGGCAGGTCGTGACCGAGGGCGCACCGCAGGCGGACCGCCTGATCGAATTGGTGCAGGACACATTGGATCAGCGGGGATCAGATCATGCAGGCACCTGATTTCTGGCATACCGCACCCGACCGATTGGCAATCCCGGCACGACTGCTGTCTCCGATTGGGCGACTTTACGCGGCCGCAACCGCCCGGCGCGTTGCGGCCCAGCCGGGTCTAACACCCGGTGTGCCGGTGATCTGCATTGGCAACCTGAATGCGGGCGGCACCGGGAAAACCCCCACCGTGATCTGGATGATCGAACAGTTGCGCGATGCGTGGCATCAGACCCATGTGGTGACACGCGGCCATGGCGGATCGCTGGACGGGCCGGTGCGTGTTGATCCGGCCAAGCATTCCGCAGCCGAGGTCGGGGACGAGCCGCTGTTGCTGGCCGCCTTTGCCGATGTCTGGGTGGCAAAGGACCGCGCCGCCGGGGCCAAAGCCGCCGCCGAGGCCGGAGCGACGGTGATCGTGCTGGATGACGGGTTTCAAAACCCCTCGGTCGCCAAGGATTTCTCGGTCATCGTGGTGGATGCCCAGCGCGGGTTCGGCAACGGGTTGTGCCTGCCTGCCGGACCGTTGCGCGAACCGGTCGATGTGGGCCTGAAACGTGCCGATCTCGTCCTGTCACTAGGGGATGCCGCCGCGCAGACCGAATTCACCAATAGATGGGGGCTGAAGCTGACCGTTCCCCACGCCACGGGTGTGGTCGAGGCGCTGCAAACCGGGATGGACTGGGCCGACACGCCGGTTCTGGCCTTTGCCGGGATCGGCCACCCGGAGAAGTTCTTTGCAACCCTGCGCCAGCAAGGCGCAACCCTGTTGCGGGCCGAAGCACTGGACGATCACCAGCCACTGACCCCGGCGTTGATGACCCGGTTGGAAAATGAGGCGCGCCTGCTCGGTGCACAGATGGTCACGACCGAGAAAGACGCCGTCCGCCTGCCCGCGGCGTTCCGCAGCAAGGTCATCACCCTACCCGTTCGCCTAAAGGTCGCGGACAGCGACAGGGTCAAACAAATGCTCTTGCAAGTTGCCCCATCGCCCTAAAAATCGACCAGCCCAAAAGGGCCGGTCGCCATACAGGCTTAGCTGCCCAGCTCGTCTTCGATCAGCTTCTTGAACGCGTCATAGGACTGGTTCTCGACTGCTTTGCCGTTCACGATAAACGACGGAGTGGCCTGAATGCCGTCACGCTCGGCGTTTTCCTGGTACCAGGCCACCAGGGTGCGGGCACGGTCGCCATCCTGAAGACAGGCCTCAAGCTGGTCATTGTCGATCCCGGCCAGACGCCCGATCTTGCGCAGCTCATCCACGATCTCAGCCGGGCCACCCGCGCGGGTCCATTCGGACTGGCCTTCATAGATCAGATCCGAGATGCCAAAGAACTTGTCAGGACCGGCACAACGCGCCACCATCGACGCCCACAGGCCGTAGCGGTCGAAATACACCTCGCGGTAGACAAACTTGACCTTGCCAGTGTCGATGAAATCCTTCTTGAGCTGCTTGTACGGCCCTTTGTGGAAATTCGCACAATGCGGACAAGTGTACGAGGCATATTCGATGATCTCGACCGGCGCGTCCTCGGCCCCCAGGGTCATCTCGACGATGGTCGAGGTGTCCAGCTCGGCCTCTTGCGCCTCGGCGCTGCCGATCAACGAAAATGATGCGTTCGGTGACGACAGCAAAAAGCTGCCTGCGGCAATGGCGACGGCCGCGCAAATTCCGGTTGCAATACGGCTCATGTATCAGCCCTTTCTCAGCGTTTTTGTTTGGATAGAACGTTACGACCCAGACGTTCAAGGGCTGCACGCAGGTCGCCATCATGGACGTCTTGCGCTGCCCGGTCCGCCTCGGCCGCGATTTCCGGTTTCAGTGTGGGTTTCACCACTTTCGGTTTGTGATCGAAACTGGCCTGCCCCTCGGCAAATCCTGTCGGAGCGGTCTGGGTGATGCGCACCCGGCTGATGGCGTTATAGCCATAAACCGCGTTCACCTTGCCCCGCAGTTGTTCCTTTTGCATCTCAAGCATCGGTGCCTGCGGGCCAGTGGTCAGCACGGTTAGCGTCGCCCCCATGCCGCCTTTGCCATAGCCCACGTTCACAGGGCGCGCGATGGCAGCCATGTCCTGCCCCACGATCTCGGCCCAATGGGTCAACAGGCGCGACACGGCAAAGCCCCGGCTTTCACCGGCGCGTCTGATCTGGTCGTTCAGCAATGTCGCGGTGCGTTTGAACCCGCGGGTCGAAGAACGTCTGCGCTGCATCTGGTTTCCAACTCCTGCACTACTATTGTAGAGGGCAGGACACCGGGCGCCAGCGAAACCCGACAGGGAGATGATTAAAAATTGCGTGACACAGGCGAATTTGACGTCAGCAGCGAATTGCTGGACTGGTACGACCGCCACGCCCGCAAGATGCCGTGGCGCGTCAGCCCCGTTGACCGCGCCGCCGGAGTGCGGCCTGACCCCTATCGTGTCTGGCTATCCGAGGTAATGCTGCAACAGACCACCGTGGCCGCCGTGCGAGACTATTTCATGCGGTTCACAACGCGCTGGCCCACGGTGCAGGCGCTCGCCGCCGCCCCAGATGATCAGGTCATGGGCGAATGGGCCGGGCTGGGCTACTACGCCCGCGCTCGCAACCTGCTGAAATGCGCGCGAGCGGTGGCTGAAGATCACGACGGCATCTTCCCAGACACCTATGACACGTTGCTGGACTTGCCCGGCATCGGCCCTTATACCGCCGCCGCAATCTCGGCCATCGCCTTTGACCGCCCCGAAACCGTGCTGGATGGGAATGTCGAACGCGTCATGGCCCGGCTCTACAACATTCACGACCCGCTGCCCGGCTCGAAACCTGCGCTAAAGAACAAAGCCGCAACGCTGACACCTGACGTACGACCCGGAGACTACGCGCAGGCTGTCATGGATCTGGGGGCCACGATCTGCACGCCCAAATCACCTACCTGCGGGATTTGCCCGCTGCGCGATCCCTGCCTGTCGCGCAAGGCCGGAACGCAGGCTGACCTGCCGCGCAAAACGCCCAAAAAACCAAAGCCCACGCGCTATGGCCATGTCTATATCGCCCAGCGTAACGATGGCGCGCTGCTGCTTGAGCGTCGCCCGGACAAAGGCCTGCTGGGTGGGATGTTGGGCTGGCCCGGATCAGATTGGTCGGATGCGCCAGCCGAGACACCGCCCTTCCCGGCGGATTGGCAGGCACTGCCCGGCGAGGTGCGCCACACCTTCACCCATTTCCACCTGATTCTGCGCATCTGGACCGCCCCCCTGCCGGGAGATCTAGCCCCGAATGACCTGATCATCATGGACAAACACACGTTCCGACCCAAAGTTCTTCCAACTGTGATGCGCAAGGCGCTTGACCTCTGGCTCGGGCAGTAACAGGTTTTTCAAAAAGGCCTCTGGAGCATCCCAGAAGCGGTCATTCGGAGTTGGCGCATGATTTCATCCGACACCCTGTCCCGCTGGCAATCAGCGCTGCCCTTCTGGGTATCCTTCATGCTGATTCCCATAATCTGGATATCGGCCACCCTTGGTGGCTGGTGGGTTCTTCTTGTGCCTATTTTCACCTGGTGGGCCTTTGCCATACTTGACCTGCTGACCGGGCTGGAGCTGAACAACGCGGACCCCGACACCCCCGACAAAGGCCTGCGCTGGTACATCCTGCTGACCAATATCTGGGTCCCGGTGCAGTTCATCACGCTGTTCGGTCTGATCTGGTTTGCCACCCACACTGATCACCTGTCCTTGGCGTCCAAGATCGGGTTGTTCTTCGGCATGGGTGTCATCTCTGGCACAATCGGGATCAACTACAGCCACGAACTGATGCATCAAAAAGGCCGGTTCGAGCGTTGGCTGGGCGATATTCTTCTGGCCATGGTCCTGTATTCGCATTTCCGGTCCGAGCATCTGCTGGTGCATCACCGCTATGTCGGCACCCCTCGAGACCCAGTGACCGCCCGCTATAATGAAGGGTTTCACCGCTTTTATCCCCGCGTCCTGCGGCAGTGCCTGACCTCAGCCTTCAAGGCCGAGCGCGACAAGCTGGCGCGGAAAGACCGCCCATGGACGGACGCTTCGAACCCCTTCTGGCGCTATTGGGTGTTGCAGGGCGGTATGGTGCTGCTGGCTCTTGGGGTCGGAGGGTGGTCCGGCGTCGCCCTGTTCCTGCTTCAGGCCGGTGTCGCGATCTGGCAGCTGGAGTTGGTCAACTATGTCGAACATTACGGCCTGACCCGCAAGCATCTGGGCGATGGGAAATACGAACACGTCAAGCCGCAGCATTCCTGGAATGCATCACAAAAAGCGTCAAACTGGCTGCTGATCAATCTGCAACGGCATTCGGACCACCACTATAAACCCAATCGCCGTTTTCCCCTTTTACAACACCATTCCGAAGACACCGCTCCGCAACTGCCCTACGGTTACCCTGTGATGACCGTCGCCGCCATGATCCCACCCGTTTGGCGGCGCGTCATGAATCCGCGCGTTCGCGCCTGGAGACGCCACTACTACCCCGAGGTCAGCAACTGGAAACCCTACAACAAATCGCAAAACCCGCTGCCTCGAGCGTGACCGCAGCGCGCGCCCGCGCGCTGCCCGGCCCAACGATCTGCCTTGCATCTATGATGCAATTCAGATCGGCGGAAGCGCCCGCATCACCCAGATATCCATGGGGTGCTCAACCCCGCGCACGGTCTGGCCCGGCAGCTTTTCAAACCCCTCTGTCAGGGTCGCGGCATTGTGTCCTTCCATTGTAAGCTGGCTGCAAACCTCGTCGCTCAATATCACCTGAGCCATTTTGACTCGGGTCAAAGCCTCGAGCTTGGCCGCCACATTGACCGCGTCTCCGATCACTGCAAATTCCAACCGGTTCGCGCCGATATCGCCCAAAACCACCGGCCCATAGTGCACTCCGATACCCACATGGATTTCCGGCTCACCCGCGCGGCGCCTGTCAGTATTCCATTGATTGATCACACGGGTCATGTCGCGCGCGCAGGCCACCGCATTGCTGGCATCCAAAGGCGTCGGCACCGGCGTGCCAAAGGTCGCCATCAACCCGTCGCCCAGATATTTGTCCAACGTGCCATGATGGCGAAACACTTCAGTTTCCATACGCGCATGAAACCCGCGCAGCACCTCGATCACTTCATAAGGATCACGACCCGCCGCGTATTTTGTAAAGCCCACGATATCAATAAACAGAACCGCAATACTCTCTTTTCGCACCTGCTTCAGCGGTTCGTCATTCTGGCTCAGCTCATCCACCACATTGGGCGAGAAATAGCGCGACAGGTTTGCCCGTTCCCGCTCAAGCCCGGCGTTTGTCATCAGCAAGCGATTCAGCCGCCTCATCGAAATGCCCAGCGTGACCGCGACCATGATAAAAACAACCACCTGCTGAATGCGTTGCGAGGGCATAAAACTGTTTGGGTCCATCAACTCAGCCACATCCGGGTACTCCGCTAATGCTTCGGCAACGCGCTCGCTGATACCAGGGATCGGCGTGGCGACCCACCATGCAATGATCCAGCCAACGGTCCACATCATCGCGGTCCAGGACCCGATCGCCACAACCGTCCGCCAAGAATAAGCCAATGTCCCGGCGGCCAGAATGATGAAGAAATACTGGAAGTTGTCGAACCGGTACTGCATCGCCAACGGGCGCACATCGTCACTGAATGGGTTCGGGACGATCATCCCCAGCGTCATGATTAGAAGGTCCACAAAGATCAGCAGCAACTCGGTCCGCGACTGCCCGACCTGCCCCGCCCGTCGGATCAACCAGCCATTGGCGCAGATCAGCAACAGGATGAAATGGTACCACAACACCTCCCAATGAGGGTTCAGGAATACCAGCAGAATGCCGGTCAACCCCATGGCGATCCAACGTGCGCGTACCGCCAGCTCCAGTCCTTCTCGCTTGTGTCTCTCTAGCGCGGCCTCGGTGTATTTGTTGTCCAAGTCGACCGGATCCGGGCGAGTGACGAAAAACCGGCTGAAGCGGGATTGACTGGCTGTGGTGTCCGACATGGCTGAGGCTCCCTCGGTGCGCGGCGGGCTTTGCAGAAGTCATATAGAAGTGAGAATGTGATGAAAACAAAAGACCCCGCCGAAGACCGGCGGGGCAAGGCTTAGTGCCTTGTGTCAGGCCACAGGCACCGGCGGTATTCAGTTGTGCATTTCAGCCCGGATTTGCTGACGCAGCACGTCGATCGGCACGGTCTTGCCGTCGCGCTTGAAGCACCAATAGGTCCAGCCGTTACAGGAAGGCGCGTTTTCCAAATGGGCCCCCACCTGATGGATCGAGCCTTTGACATTTTGCCCGACCAGCGTGCCATCGGCGCGCACCTTGGCCGTGTGACGCTGGTTCATGGAATAGAGCTCTTCCCCCGGACGCAGCATGCCGCGTTCGACCAACTGGCCGAACGGCACGCGCGGCTCGGCGCGTTTGCTGGCACTGACCTCCAGCGCCTCGCGGTCGAATTTGCGAACCTTGGCAATGCGCTTTTCGGCGACCTTGCGATAACTTTCTTCGCGTTCGATCCCGATGAACTCGCGGCCCAGCATCTTGGCGACAGCGCCGGTCGTGCCCGTACCAAAAAACGGGTCCAGCACCACATCGCCCGGATTGGTCGAACCGACCAGCACCCGATGCAGCAGCGATTCAGGCTTTTGCGTTGGATGCGCCTTATCGCCGTTTTCATCTTTCAGACGTTCATGCCCTGTGCAAATCGGCAGCACCCAGTCGCTGCGCATCTGTACGCCCTCATTCAGCGCCTTCAGCGCCTCGTAATTGAACGTGTATTTTGCACCTTCACGTTTGGACGCCCAAATCATCGTTTCATGCGCATTGGTGAACCGCTTGCCACGGAAGTTTGGCATCGGGTTCGATTTGCGCCAAACCACGTCGTTCAGAATCCAGTATCCCGCATCCTGAAGGGCCGAGCCAACCCGGAAGATGTTGTGATAAGAGCCAATAACCCAGATCGCCCCATTGGGCTTCAACAGACGATGCGCTGCTTTCAGCCATTCGCGAGTGAACTGGTCATAGGCACCGAAGCTGGAAAACTGATCCCAGTGATCATCAACCGCATCCACCTGAGAGTTATCCGGGCGGTGCAACTGGCCTTTCAGCTGCAAATTATACGGCGGGTCCGCAAAGATCAGGTCAACCGACGCCTCGGGCAGACTGTTCATCACATCGATGCAGTCCCCGGATAGAATCGTGTTTAAAGGGAGCGCTTTTGCGCCCTTTTTGGTGGTCGTAGTCATATCACTGCCTCAAGTGTCCACGGCGCTTTTGCGCTCATTTGGTTGAGACAAGGATGAGTCAAAGACGAATCGCCGTCAATTTCTTTTTTGAATCAGCAGCTTACGATTTACTCTTGATACAAGATATTGTGGACCGGTTTAAACGAACGTCTATGGTGTGGGGTCACACCAAGATTTCGCAGCGCTTCGCGATGCATTTTTGTCGGATAGCCCGCATTCGACTCCCACCCATAGCCGGGATGCTGTTGCGCCAAATCCACCATCACCTGATCGCGCCAGTTTTTCGCAAGGATCGAGGCCGCCGCAATCGACACCGACCGCGCATCGCCTTTGACAACCGCTTGCGCAGGGATGGTCAGCCCGCGCGGAATCATGTTCCCGTCGATCAGCAGAAAATCCGGCGGAGGGTTCAAAGCGGCCACCGCGCGCTCCATTGCCAGATGCGAAGCGCGCAAGATGTTGTGCTCGTCTATCTCGGCCACTGTCGCCTCAGCCACTGCGAAATCAGCCTGTTCGCGAATGGCCGCCTCCAAAGCCGCGCGACGTTTAGCTGTCAGCTTCTTAGAATCATTCAGTCCCTGAGGTATGTCGACCGGGTTCAGAATCACGGCTGCGGCAACAACAGGCCCGGCCAAGGGGCCCCGGCCCACCTCATCCACCCCGGCGATCCGAAGAAACCCGTCAGCCATGGCGGTCTGTTCAATATCGTAGGTTGGTGTCGTCATCCTTTTGGAAAATCCTGTTTCGGACCTTATCGCAACAAAAAAGAGAGGGCGGCTTGCGCCACCCCCTCCTGCGCGGCGCTTCTGCGACGCCGCTCCTGCTCGAAAACGGTTACTTGTAAACGACACGATAACCTTGCTGGCGCAGGCAGGCGGGTTCATAGGCCCGCTTGACCTTCTTGCCATTCCAGAAACCGACTTTGCACTCTCGCGGCAGGCTATTGGCATATTTGTAGTGTTTCTTGAGGCACCCGGTTCCAAGCAATTGATGACGGGGTGAATAGTGATCAAAGGTGCGCAGACATTTCTGCGGCAGGTCGTATTTCGCCAGATGGTGCGGGCGGGGACGCACCGGGTGATGGGGTTGGATATGCGTTTGGTGACGGCTGGCGCGTTTCTTGTCCTTTTCCTTGTTATAGTAGTGAACGCCCGCGCCGATAATGGCGATGGCGGCCAGACCGCCCAGAATATCCTTGGCATCCGCAGCCCGCGCCTGCGAGGCTGAAACACCCGTAACAGCGACGGCAGTTGCGATGATCAGGGCGATAAATTTCCGGTGCATGATGCGTGTCCTTTTGACCGTGTTGCGACGAACCCGGCTGGGCTCGTGAATTCGTTGGGTCAACACTGGGTTCACCGCCCTCCGACAAGCAATATCGGGACATTGTTATCGAATATCAGGGCACGCAAACCCCTTAGGATATTGAATATCAGGGCAACACATGCGCAGGATGCAGCCTATGAAACCTATCCTCTCTTCTCTGGCCTTCGCGGCCCTGATATCGCTCGGCACGGCGGCGTCTGCGGCGGATTGCTTTGCGGATTACAAAGCCAAGCAGGACAATCCATTGCGATTGCATTACGGCGTCATGCAGGTGTCGTCCTGCAACAAGGGTCAGGCGCAACAAGAGGTGTCCCAGCGGCTGCGCACCTCGGGCTGGACCCTGCTGAACGTGATGTCGGTTTTCGGACCGGAAGGGTTGGACAAGAGGAAGGCCGATGCCGGAAAATTCTATCTCCGTTACTGACGCGCGGCGATCCGGGGTACGGTTGGTCGGCGCTGGTATTGCCGCGATTGTCCTGATCTTGATCACTGCCGCCGTCTTCCTGTTCTGGTCCCTGCCCGACGCAAACGCGTTCAATGCCCGGGTCGAGCGGTTGTTCGTCGAAAGCGACCTGACCACACAGGCCGAGATCCGCCTGCTGGAAATTCTGGCGCAATCCGGCACTGCATTTGCCGACACCTTGTCCAGCTACCGTATGGTGATCTTCGTGCTGTTGGTCTTTGCCAGCGCGATGCTGGTCACTGCGTTGGTGTTTTTGGTGATGCTGGTCCTTCTGAACCGCCGCATGGCCCAGATCGAGCGTACCGGTATTCAGGTCACATCCCTGCTGATCAGCCGCGAGGAAAACACCGTCTACCTCAACAATATGGATTTCAAACTGACCCCCGCCGCGATGGAGACCCTGTCGGTTCTGGCGGAATCCCGTCTGGATGACGAAGTCCTGTCCGGTGCCCAGATCGAGGCGGTGATCTCGGGCAAGGACGCCGCCGATTGCGAAGAGGCCGCCGGGGCAACCCGGATCAAACGCCTGCGCGACGCGCTAGGCAATCAGATGGTCAGTGAGTTGCTGGTCAAGAATATCGCCAAACGGGGATATATGCTGTCGATCGAAAAAGACGTGATCCAGATGGTCTGACCCCGCCGCCGCGCACGCCGCATGTGCAAAAAACTGTGCGCGGTCCCTCTTGGCATTCCCGGTCCGAAGTCCCATCCTTATAGGACCCCGGACAGGGAGGTCGATGATGAACGTCCACACCACTCCGCATTCCACAGGCTATCGCATCTCGGTTGAACGACTAAAAGGTCGGATCGCCATCTATCGCGGCGACGTGCTGCTGGCTGAAAGTGCCAACGCCGTGGTGATGTATGAAACCCGCTTGCCTCCGACGATCTACATCCCCCGCGCAGATGTGTCTGTCGAATTGAGCGAAGAGACCGAATTGCAAACCTTCTGCCCGTTCAAGGGAACGGCAACCTATCATGACGTGGTCCTTGGGGATCAGCGCCTTGCGAACTCGGTCTGGGCGTATGAGGACGCGCTGCCCGAAAGCAAGGCCATTCAGGGCCATATCGGGTTCCTGCCCAACGCCTATGACCGGCTTGATCTGGGTGGCAATACGCTTGAACAACCCCAAGACGGCAATATCAGCGGCCCTTTGATTGACTGGCTGATGCGCGGCGCCTCGGAAATCGAAACCTCGGAAGCCTTTACCAAAGCGCTGTCCGAGAAGATGCTGGAGCACGGCATTGCCATTCAACGCCTCAGCATTCTGGTCTGGTCGCTGCATCCGCTGATCGCGGGCAAGCACTACATTTGGGAAAAGGGCGAGGATGAGATCTCGACCAATGTGCCAACCTATGAAATTCACGACCATCCGGCCTATATCAACAGCCCGTTGCGACATGTCTCGAACGGGTTGGGCGGAGTTCGCCAGCGGCTGAGTGACGACAACCCGTATAACAGTTTTCCCATTATCGAAGACCTGCGCGCCAAGGGTGCGACCGATTACGTCGCCATGCCCCTGCCATTTTCCGATGGTCGCACCAATGTTCTGACTCTGACCAGCGACCACCCGGATGGGTTCACGACCGAGAATCTAGGTCTTGTCTTTGAATGCTCGGCGGTGATTGCCCGGTTCTACGAGGTGTTCATGCAGCGCGAAAATGCGCAGGTTTTGTTGGAGACCTATGTGGGCAAGCGGTCCGGCGCGCGGGTTCTGGGTGGTGAAATTCGGCGCGGCGACGGGGATGAGATCGACGCCGCAATCATGTTCTGCGATCTGCGCAACTCGACCCGATTAGAGGAAAAACTGGGCCGCACCCGCTATATCAGCCTGTTAAATGGGTTTTTTGAAACCGTTTCGGGCATCGTGCATGACAATGGCGGCGAGGTTTTGAAATTTATCGGCGACGCTGTTTTGGCCGTGTTCCCCGCAGGTGAGAACTCGATCACGGCCCGTGCCAATGCGCAGCGCTCTGCGATCGGTATTGTTGAAAAGCTTGGTGAGTTTCGGGCCTCGGGATCCGATGCCCATTGCGATTGCTCGATCGGCGTCGCCTATGGGCGCGTGACCTATGGCAATGTCGGATCCCGCGAACGGCTTGATTTCACCGTAATCGGTCAGGCCGCCAACATCGCCGCGCGATTGGGGGAATATGGTAAGACCGTGGGTCACAGGATCGTCGTCTCGTCCGACATTGTCCCAGCCTGCGCCGACGCGCTGCCCCTTGGGGATGTCGCGCTCCATAATGTGTCTCAGCCGGTGCCATCCTTTGCGCTTAAAACAGCCGCTGATCACATATTGGACCGGTGAACGCCGAGACCCTAGCCGCCCAAAAGGATCAAAGCCGTTTGCGCGGGCGATATCGTATTTTGTAGTTGCGAGATCTGGCTGCGCGCCAGATACCTGTCCGTCAGTTCGGCTATGGCCCCGTCATCCGTGAACTGCGCCAGATCGTCCGAGCCCGTCAGGCGTGAGAGCCTGTCTTTGAACACGTTCAACTGTTTATCGATATCCAACTGGCCCAAACTGGACGGAAGTCCAAGCGCGGTTTCCATCATATTGCGCAGCGGTGGCAAACCCATCAACTCAAACCACTTGGTATCTGCACTGCCCTCCTGCGTCGCCAGATCTGCCAGGGCGTGCTGGGCAAAGAGCGAGATACGCATGGATTCGTCAGATTGACCCACCGCGACCTCAAATCGGAACACGACATTGTCCCGCGCAATGTCCTCCATGAATGTGACCAAGCCGGTTCTACGAATTTCCCCCGGACCAAGACCGAACGCTTCGGAAAACTCACGATACCGTTTGTCAGACAGCCGGTTTGACAAGGCGTCGTCCGCTGAAGTGCCGTCTGACAGCACCTTCTGGATGAAAAACCGATTGTTGATATCGTCCTCCAACCCAAAAGCGCCTAGTGCCACCTGCAGCAACCGTCGATCTGAAACCAAATCCTCGGCGGTCTGCACTTTGGAGATATTGTCCAGAAAATACCGCGTCTGGCGTTCATTGACCGCTGACGTTGCGAAACTGTCGAGTTGCGCGTCATAAGTACGCTGCAAAAACCGCCAGCCAACCAGACCGCCAGAAGGTATGACGGGCTGAAAGGTCATTGCTGATAGGCCATCAACCGCTCTTCCCGCGGCAACAACGTACGCAGGGACTTGAGGCATTTGTAGAATTGCTCAGCCAAAAGGGCTTCTGTGGCCTCAGCCAACACCTTTCGGCTATCGGCGTCAGTGAACACCTGGCTCAACTCCTCGACACGTCGCAGCAGTTGTTGGCGCGCCTGATCCGGCTCCATATCGCCCGACAGCACCAGCTGTACCGCATAACAAACGCGGCGGACGGGCGTGTTCACTTCATCCGGGTGAATAGCATCGCGCAAACGCAGGACATTGGCTTGCGGCGTCATAATTGAAAACCGGCTGCGACGGTCCCCGTTCTCGACAACCACGCCGTTGATCAGCACCCGTTCTTTCGGGGCAAGTTTCAGCACCAGCCCACCCATTAGGTTGCCCCCATCTGCCTGAGCCCGCGCAACACTGCCATATTGATCTCCAACAAGGGTTCAACCGTCGCCTTGTTGCCCAACACCTGACCGCTGTGCTGCTCGGTAAATTCCGCAAGGTAAAAAATCCGCGCGCGCAGATCATTGGGCAGCGCATTGTCGGAATCCGCGACGCCACTGGCCAAGACGTTCCACAACCGACGGTTTTCGTGCAACGCCTGAACAAAAGTTCCGAAATCGGATTTCTGACGAGCTGCTGCTGCCTTGAGGCGATGCGTAATCTTGGAAATCGCCTCGTATTCGGTGTCGCGCGGCGTGCGCGTCGGGGCGGCGGTTTGTACGTAGGCACGCTGTGCAAGAGTTTGCGGTATCACTTGAAATCCTTCCAATGGGCCGTCTTAGGGCGGTCAGAACCGGGGCGCGCTTCCACGCCCCGGCCAAGTTCCGAAGATTAACGGAACAGCGACAGGATCGACTGCGGCGCCTGATTGGCGATCGACAGCGACTGGGTGGCCAGCTGCTGCTGCACCTGAAGGGCTTGCAGACGGGCCGAGGTCTCTTCCATGTCGGCGTCTACCAGCGAGCCGATACCGGATTTGAACGAGTCCGCCAGGTTCGAGATGAACTCTTTCTGGGTCTCAATCCGGCCTTGCGACGAACCGAAGGCTGCTGAAGCATCAATCGCGGTGTCGATCAGCGATTCGATGGTTCCCAGCGCAGCCTGTGCGCCTGCATCCGTGGACACGTCTATCGAAGCCAAAGCACCCAGGCCACCCGCGTTCGCATTGGTGAACTGCGCCGAAACGGTCACGTCACGGTCCGCATCCGCGCCCGCTGTTGCGGTACCCGTTACAAAGGTCAGCGTGCCAGGAGATCCCGAGTCGTAGTCAATCGCGACGCCGGTAATGCCTAGGGAGTCGATCTGATTCTTCAGGCCAACTGCAACGATGGCATCCGTATAAGCCGCATCGTAAGTCCCCGAGGGGTCCAGATCAGCGTCTTGAACGGTGTAGGACGCAACCTTGTCGCCAATCGTGATTGACACTTTGTCGCCCGCCGCAAAGTTGTCGGTAGAGCTGTCGATCACGATATCTCCGGTGCCGCCGGACTTGTCCATCGTGAAACCCGCCGCATCGTTGTCAGAGGTCACATTGTCCGAACCCGCCAGAACACCCTTACTGGTATAGCCGCCGGTGGACAGGTTTTGCGACG
Organism: Ruegeria lacuscaerulensis; assembly: GCF_013034685.1. Classification (GTDB taxonomy): domain Bacteria; phylum Pseudomonadota; class Alphaproteobacteria; order Rhodobacterales; family Rhodobacteraceae; genus Ruegeria; species Ruegeria lacuscaerulensis_B. Next base: position 139,990 of record NZ_WQGO01000002.1, read on the forward strand.
CAACCGAAATCGACGATGCGGTCACATTCCCCGCAGAGTCGCGATCCAGAGACGCCAGGATCGAGGCTGTACCGGCCGAACCGTCAACCAGGTTCAGACCATTGAATTGTGCAGCGCTGACAACAGAAGAAATCTGATCTTTCAACGCAGTTACGTCATCGTTGATCTTGGCCCGATCCACGTTGTCTTCTTGCGCTGCGACGATCTTGCCCTTCATCTGGTTCAGAAGATCGGTCACGGTTTCCGAAGCATTCCGCGCCACAGCAACAGTCGATTCGCCCAAAGCTAGGCTGTCTTTAATCGCGTTGAATCCTTTGACGTCGGATTCCATAACTTTCGAGATCGCCCAAACCGCTGAATTGTCCTTGGCCGTGGCAACGTCTTTACCGGTCGAGATCGCGTTCTGGGTCATCGCCAGATTTTTGTTGACCGATTTCAGAGTCTGCAGCGCAACCATTGCGCCATTGTTGGTCAGAATGCTGGACATAGCTTCTTCCTTTTTACGTATGGGCCCTTTGCGCCCGTGCTAACCCCGCACCACTTGCGGGCTTTAACGTCTTTCTGATCTGTGCGATCCGCCGTCCGGCTGTTCGCGCCACTTGCTGTTTCAAGTGCCCGATCACCTTGGCCCCTGATCTCCTAACGGAGTGCTAAAGCCCCTGGGCTGGAAATTTTGGATTTGAATCAAACCGCCACCTAGGCGCGTTTTTCCAGCTTGGCGTGGCTGCGCACGGCAAAATCGCTGCGCTGCCCGTCGGCACCATAGGTGCTGAATTCGCCGTGTACCCGGCGCAGTTCGGCCATGCGGTCTGCAACGGCGCGAATTCCGTCCGCTGCACTGCCAAGCAACGCCTGATTGCGCGCGACCTTGTCTTGCAGACGAATCAGATCTTCGCTGTCCAGCACCTGCAAATCATTGACTGCATCGATAAGCTTTTCCTTCTCGGGCGCCATCTGGGTCAGCTGATCCAGATCACCCTGCACCAGCGCGTTGCGCTCAAGGTCCAGAACCTCTTCCAAAGACTTAAGAAGCCCCATGTCAGGTTTGGTCATCATTGGTTGTCTCCATCATTGATTGAAACAGAATTTCCGACAGGCCCACGCCACCGGTTTCGGCCAGTTGGCGGGCCTGATGCTGGACAAGGAACGAGGAAAACTGATCTTCGCCCGCACCGCCTCCGAACGAACTGCGTGCCTCCCCCAACCCGGCGGAATTCAGCATTTCCGACAGGAATGCCGCCTCAAGCTCGACCGCTGCGGCCTTGATTCTATCCGCCGAGGACGCGGGCATTGCAGGGAAGGCTGGTGCTGTAATCTTCATCGCTTTCTCCGAAATTTGCATCGAACTTTCTCGATCAAAAAGGAAAGCAGTTAAAATAAACGTAACTTCCTGCGGGCAGGTTTGTGGCCAGACAACCTGAGTGGGAGCAAAATGCCCAATCCTCTTACAGCGGTGATGCCCGCCCAAAATAACGCCAAAATTTCTCCCCAACCTGCCGATGGTTCAGGACAAAAGGCCGATATGTCTTTTCAATCCGTTCTGGATGATCAGGCGCCGCCCGAGCAGAGCCTATCCGAATCGACAGAAGATCTTGTTTCTCTGCTGGATACCGAAACGGTGCCCGACTCGGATGGGCAAGAAGCCAAGGATCTGCAGATAGTCGTGGAAAAAGGTTTGCCTGTTGAAACAGGTTCGCAGACGATCAAATCGCACCCACTGTCGCGACCTGACGCTGCGCCGGCGGTTGCTGGGATTCCGCACAATTTGGCGGAAACGGGTGATTGCATACGATCTGACGAAGCTCTTGCAGAACCTCCGAAGCGCAATATGGGCGATCGACGCGCCGAGGTATCGCCTGTTTTCAACGATGACTTGCCTGAGGATTCACCAAATCTTCCGACATTGCCAAAAGCAGAGAGCAGGTCAGTTCCTGCTTTTGCAATCGCTGCGGCTCCAACGTCGTTTTCCGCAAAGAAGGAAGTTCTAACTTCGCCGATTTCCCAGGAGCCACATGTTGAGTCGGCTGCAAATCCAAAACCACCTGCTGCACCGACCCAAGTACCCAACCTAATGCAGATGCAACTTCTGGTATCGGAAAATGCCGCTGCACACACCGATTCAACTCCTCTCCCCGAGGTAGAGGACGGCCTGATCGTGAAGGAAACCGGCGCGACCGCATCGGTGCGCGATACGGCGACGACAAATCTGCCAGCGACCGCACGGTCCGAAGTTGCTCGGGCCATTGCCGGACAGATGGCGGCAGCGATCACCACACGGCCTCAATCAGGTGCGGTGGAAATCGCGCTGAACCCCGAAGAACTGGGGCGCGTCTCGATGGTTCTGAATGGGCGTGATGATGGGCTGCATCTGACCATCGCGGCGGAACGTCCCGAGACGCTGGACTTGATGCGCCGCCATCTTGCTGTGCTTGAGGCCGAGTTCAAAAGCCTCGGCTTCGGCGATCTGTCTTTCGATCTTGGCAACTCCGCCGACAAGGGACAGGACTCATCGGACTCCGGCGAAAACTCTATTTCTGAGACGGTACAATCCGAACTCACCTCTGCCACTCTCCAGCGCCCGGTCAACCTTGGCACGTCCGGGCGCATCGACATAAGGCTGTGACTCATGATCTCTCCTATCGCTTCAACCACGCAGAACGCCAATCCATTGGCGGCGTCCTCAGGTCAGACGGCCGCGCTGGCCTCGGATTTTGAAACCTTTTTGCTGATGCTGACCGCTCAGGCCCGTCACCAAGACCCGTTGGAGCCGCTGGATTCCTCGGAATACGCCGCACAACTGGCGCAGTTTTCGATGGTGGAACAACAGGTGCAGACAAATGACCTGCTGACGGCCCTGACCCTGTCGATGAGCAGCATGAATCTGGAGGAACTAGCCAGTTGGGTCGGCATGGATGTGCGCAGCACCTCTCCATTCCAGTTCGACGGCGCGCCGGTGACACTTTACGGCCAGGCCGCTCCGGCGGCGGACGGTGCCGTTCTGGTTATCCGCGACGCAGACGGGGCCGAGGTTGAACGGATCACCGTTCAAACCATCGATTCCGTGTTTGTCTGGGCTGGAACCAAAGAGGACGGCACGCCGCTTCCGGCTGGAACCTACTCTGCCGCATTGGAAAGCTATGACGGGGAAGAGGTTCTGTCGACGCAGCCCATGTCCTCATACGCGCAAGTGATCGAGGCTCAGGTGGGCGAGGATACGGTGTTGCTGACCCTCGAAAACGGGCAGGTCATACCGGCCGGTCTGGTCTCGGGCGTTCGAGCCGGAACTTGATCTGCGCGCCGGGACAGGCCAAAGCTGTGCAACGCGCGACTCAACTCCTGACCCGGTGATCCCTCTGCCCGCTTCAAACGCACCTCCGCCCCGCCTTGTGGATGATCTGTGCCGCTCAGGTCTGGTCGAGGCCGGTGCGCGTTTTCAGACCCTTTATGGCGGGCGCACCAATCAGGTCTGGAAGGTTCTGGGCGGAGACGGAGACAAGGTGCTCAAACTGTATCGTTCAGGGCTGCGCAATCCTCTGTTTCGAAACGATGCCCGGCTTGAGGCGCTCTGCCTTACGGAACTTGCCCCCACAGGGTTTGCCCCGCGCTTGCGGGCGGCGGGGCAGGATAGTGATGGGCATTGGGTGTTCTATGATCACGCGCCCGGTGCGCCCTGGCAAACCGGGGCCGCGCAGGTGGCTCAATTGCTGCGCAGGCTGCACAGTATGGAAATCCGGATTGACGCACCCGACGGATGCAATGGCAGCGACGACCTACGGGATCATACGCGGCGCATTCTGGGTCTGTGCAAGACACAAGTTCGCCAGCGGTTGGAACAGCTTTGCCCGCAGACCCATGTTGCCGCCACGCCGGACACGTGCCTCATCCATGGCGACCCGGTAGCCGGAAACATCCTGGTTTCGGATATGAGTCTGACGCTGATTGACTGGCAATGCCCAGCGCTGGGGGACCCCTGCGAAGATATCGCCTTGTTCCTGTCCCCAGCTATGCAGCGCCTCTATCGCGGGGCACCCTTGACGCCCGAGGAGGAGGAGGCGTTTCTGACCTCCTATGACCAGCCTCAAATCCTCGCGCGTTTCAACGCGCTGCGCCCCTGGTATGCATGGCGGATGGCGGCCTATTGCTTGTGGCGGATCGAGAACGGGGCCGACGATTATGCCGCCGGGCTAGAACTGGAAATCGCGTCCCTCTGACCGCGCTACAAATCCGCAAGCCCCATCATCGCGTAGGCAGGCGGCATCAGGGCGCGTCGCCACCGCCCCAGGGGGAACCGACCGGGCCTGCGGGTCATCGGCTCTGGCAAGTCCGGGTTATGCCCCAAAGCCAGTTGAGCCAGAGCCCGTCCGCAAAAGCTTCCCATCGCGACACCGTTGCCGTGATAAGCAAACCCGGCGAACATGCCAGGCTGATCTGGCACCGGACCGGCATAGGGCATCAGGTTGCGGGACAGGCACACCATCCCCGACCACATATGAGTGACGTCCACCCCGCGCCACTCGGGAAACATCGCCGCAAAGTCATGGCGAACCTTTTGGCGAATGGCGGCCTCGGCACGCGACGAGGACCGAAGGCCGCCGCGCATTCCGAACAGGAACCGACGATCCGGCATCAGGCGGAAATAGTGCAACAAATTCCGGGTGTCATATGACATCTGATCCGAAGTCCAACCCTGCGCCTGCAGTTCGGCCTGCGTCAAAGGCCGCGTCACCAGAACGGTCGACTGCGCAGGCAAATAACGCCCAGACATCCAGGCCGGAACATCCTCGCTGGAATATCCGTTGGTGCAGATCAAAACATTTGTCGCCTGTATCCGGCCAGTTGGCGTCTGGACATCAAAGCCGTTCGCTGTTTTGACAATTTTTGACACCGGGCTTCTCTGAAAGAGCTGGGCGCCGCGCGCTTTGGCGGCGTCTGCCAGCCCGTACAGGTACTTCCTTGGGTTCAGACCAAACCCGACGGGGGTGGTATATCCGCCATGGAACGCGCCACCGAACCCCAAGGCGGGCAAGTCTGCAGCTTCGTGCAAGACACCCGAGGTCTCGGCGCTTTTCCTCAGCCTCTCCATTGCCCGCGCATTGTGCGCCAGTTGGGTTTCACCTTTGGAATGGGTATCGGCGTCGATTTCATAACTGCTCAGAAGATCGGCGACCAAATGCACGGCATCTTCCTCGGCCTGCGCATAGCCCGCTGTCGCCGCCTCACCGAACAGACGGGTCATGGCCTTGGGGTTAAGCTTCGACCCGCCCAGGCAACAAAACCCACCATTTCGGCCAGACGCCCCCCAGCCGGGCGTTTCGGCCTCAAGCACAGCGACGGATGCCCCGGCCTTGGTCAGATGCAACGCGGCGGACAGGCCAGTGAAACCCGCGCCAACAATGGCTACGTCAACGACCAAATCCCCAGACTGTTCCGGCCAATTGGGGGCGGCAATTGTTTCGTCCCACCAGCATCCCTGCCTTGGGCCGGGACCATAGGTATAGTCCGGAAACAGCCGTTTCATTCGGCCCGTGCCGCGGCCATTTCATCCTGCTTTTGTCGCATCATGGCGCGTTTTGTCACCAGCGACGCGGTAATGACGCCCACTGTCACGACGGCGATCATCAACGTTGACAGCGCGTTGATCTCGGGGCTGACGCCCAGCCTGACCGCCGAGAAAATCTTGATCGGCAAGGTCGTCGCCGACGGCCCCGAGGTAAAGGACGCAATCACCAGATCATCCAGCGACAGGGTAAAGGCCAGCAACCAGCCGGAAATCACGGCAGGCGCAATGATCGGCAATGTCACTAGGCGAAACGCTTGCGCGGGCGAACAACCAAGGTCCAGAGCGGCCTCTTCCAGCGACTGATCGAACGTCACCAAACGCGACGAGACAACGACCGAGACGAAACACATCGAAAAGGTCGTATGCGCCAGAACGATGGTCAGGATACCGCGATCCAGCCCGATGCCGATGAACAGCAGCAGCAGCGACAGGCCGGTGATTACCTCGGGCATCACCAGAGGGGCGTAGATCATACCGGAGAACAGCGTTCGACCGAAGAAACGCCCCCCACGCACCAGCACATAGGCGGCGGCGGTGCCCAGAATGGTCGCCAGCGTAGATGAGAACACAGCCACCCGGATTGTCACCCATGCCGCATCCAGAAACGCCTCGTTCTGGACCAGCTCACCATACCATTTGGTCGAGAAGCCAGCCCAGACGGTGACCAGCTTGCTTTCGTTGAAGGAAAAGATGATCAGAATGATCATCGGGATATAGAGGAACGCAAATCCCAGCGTCAGCGAGACCGCGTTGAACCAGCTCAGCCTGTTCATTGCTCGGCCTCCGTCTGTTTCTGCTGGTTGCGCTGGAACAGCACGATTGGGATCACAAGGATCAGCAGCAGCACTACGGCCACGGCGCTCGCCACGGGCCAGTCGCGGTTCGAGAAGAACTCCTCCCACAAAACCTTGCCGATCATCAATGTGCCTGACCCACCCAGAAGCGAGGGGATGACGAATTCGCCAATCACCGGGATCATCACAAGGAAACAGCCTGCTATGATACCGGGGCGCGACAGCGGGATTGTCACAAGCCAAAAGGCTTGAACCCGCGAACAACCAAGGTCTTCGGCGGCCTCGATCAGAGATTCGTCCATCCGTTCCAGCGCCGAATAGATCGGCAGGATCATGAACGGCAGATAGGTGTAGACGATGCCGATATAGACGGCAGTGTTGGTGTTCAGAATGGTCAGCGGGGTCGAGATCAGCCCTGTCCACAGCAGCAACTGGTTCAGATAACCTTCGTTCGACAGGATACCCATCCACGCATAAACGCGGATCAGGAACGAGGTCCAGAAGGGCAGGATCACCAGCATCATCAGCGTCGGGCGCCACTCGGCAGGCGCGCGGGCCATGCCATAGGCGATCGGATACCCCACCAGCAGGGTCAAAAACGTCGAAATCAGAGCGATTTTTACGCTGGACAGGTAGGCTTTCCAGTAAAGGTCATCCTCGGTCAGCCAGACATAGTTTTCCAGGTCAAGCTGGCTGAAGAAATCCTTGATGCCCGACCAGCCCTGCGAAAAATCCAGCGTCGGCGTATAAGGCGGAATCGCCAGCGCGATATCCGACAGCGAGATTTTCAGGACGATGAAGAACGGCACCAAGAACAGCGCCAGCAGCCAGACATAGGGGACGGCGATCAGAAAGGCGCGGCGCATCAGTCGGCCAGCAGAACCGCAGCCGTTGCTGTCCAGGACAGCCAGACCGGGTCTTCCCACGTGAATGAACGGCGCGAGATACGGCGGGTATTGGCCGTCTGCGCCTTGATGATCGTGCCGTTGGGCAATTCGACGTGATAGGTGGACAGGTTCCCCAAATAGGCGATGTCATGGACCTTGCCTTGCACCGCATTGATCGCGTCCGCCGGGCGGTCGGCCGAGATAGTTACCTTCTCGGGGCGGATGGCCAGATGACAGGCCTGCCCCCGCGCAAACCCTTTGGCCGAGGTCGCGGTCAACGGGGCCTGCCCTTCGGCCCAATCGATCTGATAGGTGTCTTCACCATTGGCGGTGGCGCGGCCTTCAATGATGTTCACGTCGCCAATAAAGTCTGCGACATAGACCGAGTTGGGGTTCTCATAAATCCGGTCCGGCGTGGCGACTTGCATCAGCTGTCCCTGATCCATAACGGCCACGCGGCTGGCCACGGTCATAGCTTCCTCCTGATCGTGGGTCACGATGACAAAGGTGGTGCCGGTCTTTTCCTGAATATCCATCAGCTCGAACTGCGTGTCCTGCCGCAGCTTCTTGTCCAGCGCGCCCAACGGTTCGTCCAGCAGCAATAGTTTTGGCGCTTTCGCCAAAGACCGTGCTAAAGCGACCCGCTGCCGCTGCCCGCCCGAGATCTGGTGCGGTTTACGACGCGCGAATTGCGTCAGCCGGGTCAGGCGCAGCATTTCTTCGACTCTGTCCTCAAGGTCGCGTTTGGGCATGTTGTCCCGGCGCAGACCAAAGGCGATGTTTTCCCAGATGCTCAGATGCGGGAACAGTGCATAGGATTGGAACATCATGTTCACCGCCCGCTTGTTCGGTGGGATCGGGTCGATATCCTGACCGCCCAACATGATGTGGCCTTCGGTGGGCGTCTCGAACCCGGCCAACATCCGCATCATTGTGGTCTTGCCGCAGCCCGAAGGCCCCAGAAGAGCGAAAAATTCTTTCTCGAAAATATCCAGAGACAGGTTGTCGATTGCCGTAAAGTCTCCAAACCGCTTGGTGACATTCTGGAATTGGATCAAGGGTTTCGCCTGTGGGTCTTCCCACGGCGCAAAGACGTCAGAGTTCACTACAGCCCCCGTTCGGCAATCTTGGGAAAAACGGCAGGGCGGAAAACCCGCCCTGCCTTAGGAAATCGGATCAGGTACCCGATTTGATCTTGGTCCACAGACGGGTCACAACCCGCTGCGTTTTTGCCGGGTAGGGCGTGGTGATGTAGAGATTCTGCATCGTTGCGTCGTCCGGATAGATCGCCGGATCGCCGATCACGTCTTCCTCAAGAAACTCTTGCGAGGCCTTGTTGCCATTGGCGTAGTACACATAGTTCGACGCCGCAGCCATGTTGTTGGCATCCAGGATGAAGTTCAGGAACTTATGCGCACCTTCCGGGTTCGGTGCATCCGCCGGAATCGCCATCTGGTCGAACCACATCAGCGAGCCTTCGGCGAAGGGGTGATATTCAATCTCGACTCCGTTGTCGGCCTCGGCGGCACGGTCACGGGCCTGAAGAATATCACCCGACCAACCCACGGCCACGCAGATATCGCCATTGGCCAGCGCGTTAATGTATTCCGAGCTGTGGAATTTCTGGATGTAGGGGCGCACGCTGGTCAGCACTTCTTCGACCTTGCCGATCACCTTGGGATCATGGCTGTCAGGGTCTTCGCCCAAAAATTGCAGCGTCATCGGAATCATTTCCGCGGGCGCATCCAGGAAATGAACGCCGCAACCGGCCAGCTTTTCCATATTCTCAGGTTTCAGCACTAGTTCCATGCTATTCAGCGCAACATCGTCGCCCAGCAGCTCACGCACTTTGCCAACATTCACACCGATCCCGGTGGTGCCCCACATGTAGTTGATCGAATAGGCGTTGTCGGGGTCATAGCCCGCAGTGCGTTCCTGAATGACATCCCAAAGGTTGCCTGAATTGTCCAACTGCGACGTATCCAGTTGCTGGAAAGCCCCAGCCTGGATCTGGCGCTGAAGGAATGTGCCCGAGGGCACAACCACATCATAGCCCGATCCGCCAGCCAGCATTTTGGTTTCCAAAACTTCGTTGCTGTCGAACACATCGTAGATCAGCGTCAGGCCGGTTTCGGCCTCGAACTTCTCCAGCAGCTCCTCGTCGATATAGTCCGACCAATTGTAGACACGCACCTCTTCGGCGAAGGCCGCCGAAGTCCCCAATGCGATGACCGCTGTCAGTGTCAGCGTTTTGATTGACATTTTCTTCTCCCTGCAAGTGTGCGGGTATTTTCCCGTTTTTTTGGATTTGATCAAGTTTTGCGTTTTCCCCCGATCCATCGTATGGTTTCACGAGGTCAGATTCCTGGCAAGTCAACATAGTCGAAAATAGGGTAAACCACTTGGATTTGATCAAAAATAAGGCGGTTTCACAGGTCTCCGGGGATCAGAAACAGCCGGCGCATGAACAGGTCTATCAGACACTGCGCGCACAGATCATGTACGGCGATCTGGTGCCCGGACAGCCTGTCACCATACAAGGACTGACTGATTCGCTTGGAGTTGGCATGACCCCTGTACGCGAGGCGATCCGAAGGCTGATCTCGGACGGCGCACTGGTGTTTCAAGGCAACCGTCGGGTCAGTGTACCTTTGCTGAAGGACAGTGATGTCGGGCAAATGATTTTCGCAAGAATTGCAATAGAATCAGAGCTTTCCAGACGTGCGACCCTTAACATGAGCAAGGCCGAGATAGACGCGCTCGCCCGCATCGATCAACGATTGGACCGCACCATCGCGGACGGAGATGTCGGCGGCTATCTGCGCCTGAACCACCAGTTCCACCAAACTCTGTACGCTCATGCTGACGCCCCGATTCTGAACGATTTGGCCGAAAGTCTGTGGCTTCGGTTCGGCCCGTCCCTACGAGTCGTATGCGGCCGGTTCGGAACTCAAAGCCTGCCGGATCGCCATAAGGACATCGTCTCGGCACTGCGTGATCAAGACCCCCAGCGCGTTGCAAAAGCCACCGCGCAAGACATCGAACAAGGGATGGAACTGATGGCCGGAGCACTATCGACGTCCTAGAATAATGCGATTCGATTGACAGGGGAAAATTTGATCATATTGTGATCGCCAACCGCTCTTGCAGGAGATTCCCCGATGTCGACCATCACCAACCACATGCCGACCGCCGAGTTGCAGGCGCTGGACGCTGCCCACCATATGCACCCTTTCTCGACCAATGCTGACCTGAGCAAGGACGGTGTGCGCGTCATTACCCGTGCCAAAGGTATCTATTTGTCCGACAGTGAAGGGGAACAGATTCTGGATGCCATGGCCGGGCTTTGGTGCGTGAATATCGGCTATGGCCGCGATGAACTGGCGGATGCCGCCGCCCGCCAAATGCGCGAGCTTCCCTACTACAACACCTTCTTCAAGACGACCCATGTTCCCGCCATCGCCTTGGCCAACAAACTGGCCGAACTGGCGCCAGACGATCTGAACCATGTGTTTTTCGCAGGCAGCGGGTCCGAGGCAAATGACACCAATATCCGCCTCGTTCGCACCTATTGGGCCGAAAAAGGCCAGCCTGACAAGAATATCATCATCAGCCGCCACAACGCCTATCACGGCTCATCCGTAGGCTCAGCGTCGCTTGGCGGAATGGCTGGGATGCATGCTCAGGGCGGCATTCCGATCCCAAATGTCCATCATATCAATCAACCCAACTGGTGGGCCGAGGGCGGCGACATGGCGCCAGAAGAGTTCGGCCTGGCCCGTGCGCGTGAATTGGAAGAGGCGATTCTGGAGTTGGGCGAAAACCGCGTTGCAGCCTTCATCGCCGAACCCGTGCAGGGCGCGGGTGGCGTGATTGTAGCTCCCGAAACCTATTGGCCGGAAATCCAGCGCATCTGCGACAAATACGAAATCCTGCTGATCGCCGATGAGGTGATCTGCGGCTTCGGTCGCACCGGAAGCTGGTTCGGCTCACAAACCATGGGCATCCGCCCGCACATCATGACCATCGCCAAGGGCCTAAGCTCGGGCTACGCCCCCATCGGCGGGTCCATCGTCAACGACGACATCGCCAAAGTTATCGGCGATACCGAATTCAACCACGGCTATACCTATTCCGGTCACCCTGTTGCCGCTGCCGTGGCGTTGGAAAACCTGCGCATCCTCGAAGAGGAACGCATAGTGGACCACGTCCGCGACGTCGCCGCCCCCTACCTGAAAAAAAAATGGGAAGCTCTGACCAGCCACCCGCTGGTGGGTGAAGCGAAAATTGTCGGCATGATGGGCTCAATCGCCCTAACCCCGGACAAATCCAGCCGTGCAAAATTCGCATCCGAAGCTGGAACGATCGGCTTGATCTGCCGCGAGCGCTGCTTTGCCAACAATCTGATCATGCGCCATGTCGGCGACCGCATGATTATCTCGCCACCGCTGATTGTGACACCTGCGGATATCGACGAAATGTTCCTGCGCATCCACAAATCACTGGACGAAGCGCATGCAGAAATCACCAAACAGGGATTGATGAGAGCCGCCAATTGATCCGCGCAGCTTCATCTGGCCAAAAATATCTCGGGGGAGTCGCGGCCTGCCGCGGCGGGGGCAGCGCCCCCTTTACCTCAACCGCTCAAGCAACCGCAGGGACGGGTAGCCATCCGGCACCAACCCCTGCGCGAGCTGATATTCTCGCACAGCATTGACCGTATTTGGGCCCGTGCGTCCATCCACGCCCTGCGTATCAAACCCGGCTTCAGTCAAGCGGGTCTGAAGCTCTTTCTTCTCGGTAAAGCTCAGCACCCGGTCGCCACGTGGCCACGCGCCTTGAAACGGCGCGCCACCCGCCAAACGGTCCGACAGGTGCCCGACCCCGATCACATAGGCATCCGCGCTATTGTACTTCTCGATCACCCGGAAATTGTCGAAGACCATCAACGCAACCCCCTGCCCACCAGCAGGCAGCAGGATCGCGGCCTTACCATGGTTGGGAACCGCACGGCCTTGCGGTGTCACCACCCCCTGCCGCGCCCATTGCGATGGTTTCAGAGTATAATCCCGCCGCGCCTGGCTATAGTCGAACCCTTCAGGCAACCGCACTTCGACCCCCCAGGGCTGACCCTTTTTCCACCCATGGCGCGCCAGATAAGACGCGGCCGAGGCTAGTGCATCCGTTGGATCATCGGCCCAGATATCCCTGCGACCATCGCGGTCGAAATCCACCGCATGTTCCAGATACGAGGTCGGCATGAACTGCGTATGCCCCATCGCACCCGCCCAACTTCCAACCATATTGGACGGCGCTACATCCCCGGCCTCGACTATCTGCAAAGCCGCAACCAGCTGCGCCTCGAAAAACTGCGCGCGGCGGGCGTCAAAGGCCAATGTCGCCAGCGAGCGGATCGTCTGATCCCCGCCTTTGAATGATCCATACGAGGTCTCAAGCCCCCAGATCGCGGTCACAACCTCTTTTTCGACGCCATATTTCTTTTCGATCTTGTTCAGGGTTTGACTGTAGTCATCCAACCCGGCACGCCCACCAGCGATGCGTTTGCTCGACACAGCGGAATCCAGATAGTCCCAGATCGGTTTTGAGAACTCGGCCTGATTGCGGTCCCGTTTGATGACGTCCTTGTCATAGGTCAGCCCGGTCAGTGACCGGTCCAAAGTACCCGCCGAAATCCCCTGTTCCAGCGCCCGTTTGCGAAAGGCGCCCAACCATGCCTGAAAGCGTGCGTTTCCTTCGGTTGCCACCCGATACTCCTGTGTCGATGGCCGCAAGGCCGGACGCAGCGAAACCGTCACATCCGCCGAGGCCACCTGAAAAGCCCCTGACCCGTCTTCTGCGTGACCCGGCGATACCTGCAAAAGGGACGCCCATAGCGCGACGGTCACGGCGCCGCTGATGCTTTTACGCATGTCGAATGTCCTGATTACTGCTCAAGGCCAAGAATAGCGCAAAACGGGAAATTCACAAAGCGCGCAAAAGACCGATGCGCCGTGTTTTGCCCAGCGAACGCATGCTGACGGCACCGGTTCGTGACCTGAGGCCCGGCCAGGGCGCCTACTTCTGCCGGCGCTTGCGTTCGACCTTGCGCTTGATCTTTTCTTTCTTTCGCTTGTTGCTGAGCGCCTTTCGCCGCGCGCCGCGTTTCACCGGACCCCGCCCACGCGGCAGGGTCTGATCGTCGATGGACAGCAGCTCCAGCTCCAGCCCGCCCGTAACCGGCGTCGCCTCAGTCAGGCGCACGGTGACGCGTTGGCCGATGGCGATAATCAGCCCGGTGTCTGATCCCATCAGCGTCCCGGCCTCGCGGTCGAAATGAAAAAACTCACGCCCCAAGGATCGCACGGGCACCAACCCATCAGCGCCGGTTTCGTCCATTTTCACAAAGGCCCCGAACCGCGCAATACCACTGATACGGCCGGTGAACTCGTTACCCACCCGCTCGCTCAGATAGGCGGCCAGATAGCGGTCGGTTGTGTCACGCTCGGCCATCATCGAACGCCGCTCGGTGTCCGAGATATGGGTGGCGGTTTCGTCCAGCCGCGCGATTTCATCTTCGGTCAGCCCATCCTTGTCCCAGCCATGGGCCGAGATCAGCGCGCGATGCACGATCAGGTCCGCATAGCGGCGGATGGGCGAGGTGAAATGTGCATAATTCCGCAGCGCCAGACCGAAATGGCCGAAGTTTTCGGGGTTGTAATAGGCCTGTGCCATCGACCGCAGGGTCGTCAGGTTGATCAGTTCCGCATCTTCGGTTCCAGCAGCGGCGTTCAGCAGCGCGTTGAGGTGGCGGGTTTGCAGCACCTGCCCTTTCGCAAGGTTCAAACCGGCAGCCTGAGCCGTTTCCCGCAGGCTCTCCAGTTTCTCGGGCGCGGGTTCTTCGTGGACGCGGAACAGCAGCGGGCGGCGTTTGGCAATCAGCGTCTCAGCAGCAGCCACGTTGGCGAGGATCATGAACTCTTCGATCAACTTATGAGCATCCAGCCGGTCGCGAAACGCCACGCTGGTCACTTCGCCGGTGTCGCTGAGGACGATCTTGCGTTCGGGCAGGTCCAGCTCCAATGGCTGTCGCACCGCACGCGCGGATTTCAACGCGGCATAAGCGGCATAGAGCGGCTTCAGAACTGTCTCTAACAGTGGGCCGGTGCGATCATTCGGCGACCCGTCGATGGCCTCCTGCACCTCAGCATAGTGCAGTGACGCGGCCGACCGCATCAGCCCCCGTACAAAACGATGACCGATCTTGTTGCCTTCGGCGTCGATCTGCATCCGCACGGCGATACAGGCGCGCGGGACGCCTTCGTGCAGTGAACACAGATCGCCCGACAGACGGTCGGGCAGCATTGGAACCACGCGGTCTGGGAAATAGCTGGAATTGCCGCGCTTGCGTGCCTCACGGTCCAGCGCGGTGCCGGGCTGCACATAGGCGGCGACATCGGCGATGGCGACCCAGATCACATGGCCGCCGGGGTTCTTGGGGTCGTCATCGGCGTGCGCGTAACAGGCGTCGTCATGATCCCGCGCGTCCGAAGGGTCGATGGTCAGCAGCGGCATATCCCGCAGGTCCTCGCGCCCTTTCAGACCGACGGGTTTGGCCTTGTCGGCCTCGGCGATCACCTTGTCCGGGAAGTCGTCGGGGATACCATGCTGGTGGATCGCAATCAGCGACACCGCCTTGGGCGCGGTTGGATCGCCCAATCGTTCTACGATGCGGGCGCGGGGCAGGCCCATGCGGTTCTTGGGCCCAGCCTGTTCGGCCTCGACCAGTTCCCCATCCTTTGCGCCATGCACCGCACCATCGGGAACAAGCCACTCATTCTGGCCCGCTTTGTCGATGGGCACGATCCGCCCGCCCTCGGCCCCTTTGCGGAAGATGCCGACGATCTTGCGCGGGTTGGTGCCAATGCGGCGGATCAGGCGGGCTTCATAATTGTGGTCTTCCTCATGCACCACGGTCAGGCGGGCCAAAATCCGGTCGCCCTCGCCCAGCGCAGGGTCACTGGCGCGGGTGATCAGCAGCACAACAGGCTCGACCCCTTCGCCATGCCACTCCAGCGGACGAGCGAACAGATCGCCATCCGCGTTCGGAGCCTTCACCTGCAGCACACTGACCGGCGGCAGACGATCCGGGTCGCCATAGCTGCGCTTGCGCTTTTCCAGATGGCCGTCGGCCTCAAGCTCGCGCAGGATGCGTTTCAGGTCGATCCGCGCCGCGCCCTTGATCCCAAAGGCTTTGGCGATATCACGTTTCGAGGTCAGGGTGGGGTTCGCCGAGATCCAGTCAAGGACCTCCTGCTTGGTGGGTATGCGACTCATATATTTGGCGTAACACGGGCGTGCGACGGCGTCATGACCAAAAACGGATCAAGGTTTCAGATCCGCCACCGTGTCCACATCACGCAACGGGTCCAGCAGCCCCACCCGCTGACCGGGGATCGAGGCCAGCGTATCCGCCAGCGCATGTTCGGTGGACCAGCGCACATTGCTAAATAGACCGTCGGGCAGCGCACCGTATCTTTGCGCGCCCACCAGCCAATACCCGCCATCGGGCGCAGGGCCGAACACCATCTGCGCTCCGCCAAGCGCTGTGAACGCGCGGGCAATATGGCTACGCGTGATGCCCGGAATATCCGCCCCGATCAGACAGACGGGTCCTTTTGGCATCCCGCGCAACATTCGCCCCATCCGGTCACCCAGATCTCCCCGCCCTTGCGCTGCGCGCGGCAGGTCGGTGGGCCAGATGCGGCTGTTCAGCCCTTCGCGGTCGGGCGAAACCGCCAGCACGATCTGCCAGCGCGGGTCGCGCAGCCGCCGGATCAGGTTTCGGGTCTGGTGGCGAAACCACCACGCGGCGCCAACCATACCGATATCGCGGCCCAGCCGGGTTTTCACCCGACCCGGACGCGGCTCTTTGACCATGATCACAAGGGTGCGCTGCATCTCAGGCGAAATAGTCCCGCAGGATGCGCGTATAGATCGCCTTAAGCTGTTCGATCTGGGCTACCTCGACGCATTCGTCCACCTGATGCATCGTGCGGCCCACCAGCCCGAATTCCACCACCGGGCAGTGATTTTTCACAAATCGCGCGTCCGAGGTGCCGCCCGTGGTCGACATCTCGGGCACCACACCGGTTTCCGCCTCAACCGCCTTGGCGACCAGTGCGGACAGGGGCCCCGGCGGGGTCAAAAAGCTCTCGCCCGAGATCCTGATGCGCAGGTCGATCTCAACCCCGAACTCATCGGCCACGGCAGCGGCCTCGGCCCGCAACCAATCGCTGAGGCTGGCCCCGGAATGCAGATCGTTGAACCGGATATTAACCGCCCCGGTACATTGTGCAGGGATCACGTTGGTTGCCGGGTTGCCCGTGTCGATCGTTACCACGGCCAGTGTTGAGGCGTCGAAATGGTCTGTACCCTGGTCCAGCTCGTTGCTGGCCAACCGGTCCATCAGCCGCGCCATTGCGGGCATCGGGTTCTTGGCTCGGTGCGGATAGGCCGCGTGGCCCTGAACCCCAGTCACGGTAAACCAGATATTCATCGAGCCACGCCGCCCGATCTTCATCATCTCGCCCATTGTATTAGGGCAGGTCGGCTCACCAACCAGACAGTCCGACATCTGTTCCCCTGCGCTGTCCATATAGTCCAGCAGGGCGGTCGTGCCATCTAGCGCGTCGCCCTCTTCATCGCCTGTAATGGTCAGGATCACCGCACCGTCGGGGGGTGTGTCGCGCACGAAATCAACCGCGGCAGCAGCGAAGGCCGCCACGCCGGACTTCATATCCGTGGTGCCACGCCCATACATCACACCGTCTTTCACCTGCGCCGCGAAGGGCGGCGTGGTCCATGCGGCCTCATCGCCGACGGGAACAACATCGGTATGGCCGTTGAAACCAAAACTACGCGGATGCGCCTTGTCGCCCCAACGGGCGAATAGGTTGCTGACCCCACCGCGATCTACGCGGGTACAGTCAAAGCCTGCGCCGGACAGCAGATTTTCCAGCAGAACCAGCGCTCCGCCCTCCTCGGGTGTGACCGATTGGCAACGGATCAGCTCCGCCGTCAACTCTACCGGGTCTGTCATCTTTGCCCCTTTCCCATTCCTCACACGCAGGTTCGCGCACAGATTCAACGAATTGGCCCAATTGCCAACCCCTGAGTCGGCCACTTCACCTCGTTTTTTGACAGAACTCTCGGGGTGATACCCCAACAAAACATCAGGTGTGACCCAGCGACCACCTTGTCCCACCCGATAAATTCGCGTTACAGGGCCGCGAAACAGGTAATTTTGATGACTCGCATTCTTGTCACATGGATCTGCCTGACTTTCGCGGTTCTCGCACAGCAAAGCCAGGCGCAGACATTGTCGGTCACCACCGTGACCCGTCCTCCGTTCTCATATGTCGAGGATGGGGCGGATGTGGGATTCTCGATGGACCTGCTGGCTGCTTTGGCCGAGGCCCTGAGCTGGGACTACGAGATCGACCGCGTAGACGGCTTCGGCGACATGCTGGTTGCGGTGCAAGACGGCACGTCTGATCTGGCCATCGCCAATATCTCGATCACCGCCGCGCGTGAAACGCAGATGGATTTCAGCCAACCGATTTTCGAGGCCGGTTTGCAGATCATGGTTCCCTCGGACGCGGTGCGCCGCCCGTCTCTGCTGCAAGCCTTGCTGTCGGTTGAGCTGTTCATCGCCATCGGGCTGGCCTTTGCCATCCTGCTGGGCGGAGGGATGCTGATGTGGGTGTTCGAGCGCCGCTCGCAGCCCTATTTCGACCGCAAGCTAGATGAGGCATGGTTTCCGTCCTTCTGGTGGGCGCTTAATCTGGTCGTGAATGGCGGGTTCGAGGAACGGATGCCGCGCACCCCCTTTGGCCGCCTGCTGGGCGTGGTGCTGGTGGTGTCGTCCCTGTTCATCGTTTCGGTGTTCACCGCGCGCATCACCTCGGTCATGACGGTGGATGCGATCAGCGGCAACGTGAATTCGGTCAATGACCTTTATGGCAAGCAGGTCGGCACGATCTCGGGCTCGACCGCTGCCAGTTTCCTGAACCGGCGCGAGATAGAGTTTGCAGGCTATGACAGTCTTGATCCCTTGCTGGCCGCGTTCGAAGCCGAGGATCTGGACGCCGTCGTGTTCGATGCCCCGATCCTGTCCTACTATGCCACGCATCAGGGTCGCAGGTTCGCTTCGATGACCGGCGGTATTTTCCTGCGCGAAAACTACGGGATCGTTTTCCCGACCGGCTCGCCCTTGGTGGAAGACGTCAATCAGGCACTGCTGGCCCTGCGCGAAGACGGCACCTATGACGAGATTTACCGAAAGTGGTTCGGCGCGCGGAACTAGACCGCGTCTTCATTCCCGAAAAACGGCGTCATCTGAGCAACAATGACCGCGTTCTCGTCCAGCGCACGTTGCATCAGGGCGCGCTCATTCGGGTCGATGTCATGGCCCTGCGCTTCGCGCTCGGCCAATGTGCCATAGCCGGTCACGTCCAAAGGCGCGGTGTCGGCTTGTTTCAGGATCGCTACGGTTTCGCGCACCGCCTCGGCCTCATCCACGCCGCTGGCAAAGCACATCAACGCCGCCCCGGTCGCGCCTTCGGGCAGGCCGTCGCCTTCTTTGCGGCCGATCTGCACAAGCAGGGTGTAAACTTGCTGACGGGAGGGTTTCTTTTGCTTTTCCATGTTGGGGGCCATAGCCGCGCGCCCCTGTCCGGTCAAGCGATTGCATGAGGGCGGGCATCTGGCCATAGTGACGCCATCAGCCAAGAGGGGGCCATATGACCTATCCAGATTTCATTACCATTTTTCCCAGCCTCGACGTCCCGTTCCCCGAGGACGTGGTACAATCCGCCGTGATCCGCTCGGACGCCGGTTTGGTGGCATTTTTTACCTTTTTGCAAGACTTCGAACTGCCCATGCATTCGCACAAGGCGCAATGGGGCACGGTCATTGAAGGCGAGATCGAATTGACCATCGGGGATGAGACACGCATCTACCGACCCGGCGACA
Source organism: Ruegeria lacuscaerulensis (assembly GCF_013034685.1). GTDB lineage: Bacteria > Pseudomonadota > Alphaproteobacteria > Rhodobacterales > Rhodobacteraceae > Ruegeria > Ruegeria lacuscaerulensis_B. Next base: position 159,264 of record NZ_WQGO01000002.1, read on the forward strand.
GTTACTCGATCCCTTCAGGTGTGGAACATGGCGGTAAGATTAAGGCCGGGTCGCGGGTGATCGACGTGTTCGAGGAAGCCGACCGCTATCCGGTCAAGGGCTAACAATAAAGGCCGCAGCGCGGGGCTGCGGCCTGTATTCGACTGGCGCGGGGTTTAGTCGCGCAGCAGTTCATTGATCCCGGTTTTCGAGCGGGTCTTTTCGTCCACCCGCTTCACGATCACAGCGCAATAGAGGCTGATGTTGTTCTTGGTCGGCATGGAGCCAGCAACGACCACCGAATAGGGCGGCACTTCGCCGTAGGTGACCTCACCGGTTTCGCGGTCGACGATCTTGGTTGATTTGCCGATGAACACGCCCATGCCCAGAACTGAGCCTTCGCGGACGATGCAGCCCTCGACCACTTCCGACCGGGCTCCGATAAAGCAGTTGTCTTCGATGATGGTCGGGCCGGCCTGCATCGGCTCCAACACGCCACCAATGCCGACGCCGCCCGACAGGTGGACGTTCTTGCCGATCTGCGCGCAGGACCCAACGGTGGCCCACGTGTCGACCATCGTGCCTTCGTCAACGTAGGCGCCGAGGTTCACGAAAGACGGCATCAGAACCGCGCCGGGCGCGATGTAGGCTGATTTGCGGACCACACAGTTGGGCACGGCGCGGAAGCCTGCGGCTTTCCACTGGTTCTCACCCCAACCGGCGAACTTGCTGTCCACCTTGTCCCACCAGCCACCGGCCTGTGGGCCACCGGTCTGGATTTCCATGTCCTTGATGCGGAAGCCCAGCAAGACCGCTTTCTTGGCCCACTGGTTCACGTGCCAGTCGCCACTGTCCAGCTTTTCAGCAACACGCAGCGTGCCGCTGTCCAGCGCGTTCAGCGTGTCTTCGATGGCCTCGCGTGTTTCGCCGGTGGTGGCGGGGGTGATGGTATCGCGTGCCTCCCATGCGGCTTCGATGGCGGCTTCCAGTTGCGCGTTGGACATTTCGGGGCTCCCTGACGAATCTGTTCACGTTGGTGTTGCCTATACGCAGACGAAAACAATGACGCAATGCGACGAAGGCGGGCGCGTTTACGTCAGGACATCGACACTGCGGTGTTTTGCGCGCCGTCTAGCTTGCCCGCCGGATATGGCGCACCAGAATGGCAACCGCTCCGGCGGTGTCTTTCTTCTGCATCGCCTGCATCAGCGCGGCGTGGTCGCTGTCGACCCGCTGCTCCCATTTCGGCCGCCAATGCGCGAACAGATACCGTGCGCTTGCGATGTGCAGATCGTCGATTGTACGCAGCAAACGCGGCAACCCGCAGGGCGTCAGAATGGCGCGATGAAAGGCGCGGTTCCTGGCTTCCCATTCCGGCATGGTTTCAGCCGCATCACAGGCAAGTCGCGCCTCTTCTGCACGTACCAGGGCATTAGGTGTCAGGTTCTGTACCGCGTATTGCAGCGCCAGAGGCTCCAGCGCGACGCGCATCTCGATCACTTCGCGCATCTCAACCGGGTCCAGCGCTGTTACGCGCATTCCACGACGGGGTTCGCTTTTGGCCAGCCCATGGGCCTGCAACCGCAGCAAAGCCTCGCGCACCGGCACATGACTGGTGTCAAAGGCCCGTGCAATATGATCCTGACGCAGCTTTTCCCCGGCGGTCAGTGCGCCGGTTATGATCTGCTGGCTCAAGCTGTCGTAGATGGTGTCGGCAATGGTCGCGCTCATGGATTATAGATAAAATCCGACCCCAAAGATCACAAGCCGCATTCTCAGCCCATCAGCGGGTCGGGTGAAATATTGCCCCCGCACACCAGCACGGCCACTTTTTCCCCCGGCGCGGGCTTATACGCGCCAGAGATCAACGCCGCCAAAGCCGCAGCACCTGCCGGTTCGACCAGAATCCGATGCGCTTGCCAAAGCCGCTTTTGCGCATCGGCAATGGCCGCATCGCTGACCAAGACCGAGGTCATGCCCTGCGCCAGACCAAAACAAATCGATCCGATCCGCCGCGCGCCCAGCGCATTTGCCGCAATACCCGAGACCGGGACATCGACCGGCTCCCCGGCCTGCAATGCGGCATTCAAAGCGCATGAGGTCTCGGGCTCGACCGCCACGACCTTGCGCGCACCTTGCAACCACGCCAGCGCCCCGGCGATCAGCCCTCCGCCACCGACAGCGACCAGAACTGTGTCGGCTTGCAGGCCTTGCGCCTCCCATTCGGCGAAACACGTGCCTTGCCCGGCGACGGTGCCCGGCGCGTCATATGCGTGGATCTGCATCGCGCCGGTCTGCGTCGCGTGATCCTGCGCCGCCGTTAGCGCGTTCGCGTATTCGCCAGACACAACACTCAGGTCTGCTCCCGTTTGTTCGATCAACGCGATTTTGGACGGACCCGCCAGTTCGGGTACGAAAATCTTGGCCGGATAGCCCAGCGTCTGCGCCGCATAGGCCGCCGCTGCGCCGTGATTGCCACCCGATGCGGCCACGACACCGGCCTCTGGGACATCCATGCTGAGCAACGTATTAAACGCCCCACGCGCTTTGAAGCTGCCAGTGTGCTGCATGTGCTCCAGCTTCAACTCAATCGGGTAGCCCGGAACGCGGCTTTCCATCACGGGTGTAACCTGTGCGTACCCGGCGATCCGGTCTGCGGCTGCTGAAATTTCGTTCTTCCAATTCATTCTTGTACTTCCGTGACTGGCGCTCTGACCGCGAACCCTATAGCTGTTTTGCAAACACGCAAGCAGGGAAACCTCACATATGAGAGAAGACCGCCACAGCCCGTTTCGCGACGCGCAGACCGACCGCTCGACCGCGAGCGAGGTGCCGGACACGCCGCAGACACGCTCGCCCGCCTATCGTCTTGCCTTTGCCGATGACGAGTTTCTGTGCCGCGATGAGCTGCGCCCGGTACGCCTGCAATTGGAGCTGCTTAAGCCCGAGATGATCATGAGCGAACGTCAGATCACCTCGACCATCGTCATGTTCGGCGGCGCGCGCATCCCGGAACCGTCGCAAAAACACAATGCGCGCACGAAAACTCTGGCTGACTTGTCGGAGTATTATGACGAAGCACGTGAATTTGCCCGGTTGATGACCGAGAAGTCGAACCAGACAGGCTGTCGCGAGAATGTCATTGTCACTGGCGGTGGCCCCGGCGTGATGGAGGCTGGCAATCGCGGCGCGCAGGACGCGGGCGGCTGTTCCATCGGGCTGAACATCGTGCTGCCGCATGAACAGGCGCCGAACCTCTACGTGACGCCGGAACTCAGCTTCAACTTCCACTATTTCGCCATCCGCAAGATGCATTTCCTGATGCGCGCCCGGGCCATCACCATCTTCCCCGGTGGCTTTGGCACCATGGATGAGCTGTTTGAATCCCTGACTTTGATCCAGACCGGCCGGATGGACCGCGTGCCCTTCCTGCTGTTTGGCCGCGCGTTCTGGGAAAAGGTCATCAACTGGGAGGCGCTGGCGGATGCGGGCACCATCTCGGAAGAAGATCTGGACCTGTTCCGTTTTGTCGACACCGCGCAAGAGGCTGTCGACATCATCGAGAACTGGGAACCCGCCCCGCCCCGCGACGACATTCCGGGGCGCTGAACGATGGCCCCGAAACCCGGAGAGATGCTGCACCTGCGCGGCAATGCCCTGAATGCAGGCGACCCTGTGGCGCTGCCTCTCACGCAAAGCAGCATGTACCATCTGCCCGGCGCGCCGGATGGTTTGGCAACCTATGGCCGCGTCGACAACCCCACATGGGTGCATCTGGAACATGTTCTGGCCCATCTGGAGGACGCGCCTTGCCTCGTGTTCCCCTCGGGCATGGGGGCGATCTCGGCCGCTTTGTTTGCCACCATCAAGGCCGGGTCGCGCATCCTGATCCCCTCTGACGGCTACTACGTCACCCGCGTGTTGGCGGATCGGTTCCTGTCGGGTCTGGGTGTGTCCGTCACCGAACGCCCCACGACCGGTTTCACTGAGGGCGGGTTTGAGGGATTCGATGTGGTCTTTGTCGAAAGCCCATCGAACCCTGGTCTGGACATGATGGACCTGCCCGCGATTGCACAATCCGTCCGCGCGGCCGGAGGGATCACGATTGCTGACAACACCACCATGACCCCGCTGGGCCAGCGCTCGCTGGATCTGGGCGTGGATGTGGTTGTCGCCTCGGACACCAAGGCGATGGGTGGGCATTCCGACCTGCTGATGGGCCATGTCTCCAGCCGCAATCCGCAGATCATGGAGCGGGTCGAGGAATGGCGCAAAGTCTCTGGCGCGATCCCCGGCCCGCATGAGGCATGGCTGCTGCATCGCGGGCTAGAGACGCTGGATGTGCGGTTCGACCGGATGTGCGCCTCGGCGCAGGTACTGGCCGAGCGGCTAGCGGATCACCCTGCGGTGAAAGCTATCCGCTATCCCGGTCTGCCCTCTGACCCCGCGCACGCGCTGGCCAAAGCGCAGACAACGCGGTTCGGGTTTCTGTTGTCGATCACGCTGGACAGTGAAGACAAAGCCGAAACCTTCATCAACGCCTGCCCGATGCTTCGTCCTGCCACATCCTTCGGAGGCGTCCACAGTTCAGCCGAACGCCGCGCGCGCTGGGGCGACGATGTGGACCCGGCCTTCATCCGTCTTTCGGTCGGGTGTGAGCCGGTCGTGGAGTTGTGGCAGGCGATAAACGCCAGCCTTAACGCGCTGTGATTATTTCTTGGGCTCGCGCAGTTCAGTGAACACGTAGATCGGCAGCACGATGCTGGCGATCAACGCCCCCAGCCAGACCAGCAAGGTTGCGGCCAGCAGGTTCGAAATACCGCCCACAGTCAGACCATTTGTGATCAGATCGGTCAGCAGCAACCCGACAAAGGTCACGATCAACGCGATACCGCCCTTGATTGCAGGCGCGCGCTTTGCGCCCAGTTTCAGGATCAGTGGCTCGGCGACCCATTGAATAAGCGTGAAAACGATCACCACCACGATGAACGAGATCGGCCGGATCGCAAATTCAGGCAGCAAGATCGCCGCCAGCAGCAACCCGATGGCATTCCCAGCCAGCAGGGCCAGAACGGACTTGAGTCTGCGCGTCATTAAAGTCTCCGTCAGCAATCAATTCAAAACATGCAGATATTAGCAGGATTAAGCGATTTAGCGAGGTATTTCAAAAGCCTCTTTCTTTTGGGTCTTTGAAATCGCATGATAAAACCCAAGTATCAAGGTCAGACCCCCACCGACGAGAGGTGAGATGAGCGACGATCCCTATACCGTTTTAGGTGTTGCCAAGGATGCCAGCGACGCCGAGATCAAGAAAGCCTATCGGCGTATCGCCAAGGACTGTCACCCCGATCTGAAACCCGGCGACGCCGAGGCCGAGGCAAAATTCAAAGCCGCAGCCGCCGCTTATGATCTGCTGAAAGACCCCGAGAAACGGGCGCAATACGATCGGGGTGAGATTGACGCCTCGGGCCAGGAGCGTCCGCAACAACAATACTATCGTGACTATGCCGAGGCTGCCGGAAACCCCTATCGCGGGCGCGCGGCAGACCCGGACGATATGTCGGACATCTTCGCCGAATTCATGCGCGGGCGCGCCAACTATGGTCAACGCAGTCAGGGGTTCCATGCGCCGGGGCATAACCGCAGCTACAGCCTGCAGATCAGCTTTCTGGACGCTGTGTTTGGCGCCAGCCAGAAACTGACATTGCCTGACGGCGACCGGATCGAGGTTAAGATCCCGGCAGGCATTACAGACGGCCAAACCATCCGACTTCGCGGCAAGGGGGATCCCGGGTTTGGCGACGGGCCTGCAGGTGATGCTCTGGTCACCGTGACAGTCGCACCTCATCCGGTGTTTGAACGTCAGGGTGATGACATCCACATCACCCTGCCCATCACCATTGATGAGGCCATTCTGGGCGGCAAAGTCCCCGCGCCAACTATTGACGGCGGCGTCAATGTCAGCGTGCCGCCGGGTACCAGCAGCGGCAAAACCCTGCGGCTGCGGGGCAAAGGGGTGAAAAAACGCGGTTCTTCCGACCGGGGCGACCAACTGATCGAATTGACCGTCGCCATGCCGGACCAGATCGACGATGACCTAAAGGCTTTCATGGAAACGTGGCGTGACACACACCGCTATGATCCTCGCAAAGGAATGCCGTCATGACCCGCACCCTGACCGAATCCGAAGTGATCGCAACCGTGACTCGCCTGACCTCAGCCCGGTTGACCGAGTATCTGGCCGCCGAAATCGTGATCCCTGAAAGCACCGAACAAGGGCTGGTCTATCATAGCCTTGACGTGGCCCGACTAGAGCTGGCCTGCGAGTTACACGACCAGTACGAGATGGAAGCAGATGCACTATCGATGATGATCTCGCTGATCGACCAGATGCACGGGTTGCGCGCCGAACTGCGCGAGGTGCTGAACGCCGTCGAATCGCAGCCCGAACCCGTCAGGCAAAGCCTGATCGACGTGATCGGCACCGCCCGGTTCGGGCGATAGGAAAGCTCAGTTCTGCACCAGATATTCTTCGGGCACGTAGAATGTATAGTCCCTATCCGCCACGGCCTCGTGACAATCGTGGCAATAAGACACGGCGCTGGCGCGGTCGCCCATCGTGTCGCCAAAGACCGACCCGTCCGGCATCACCATGATATAGCGCCAATCTGCCGTATCCGGGCTGGCGCCTTCGGCCAGTTTCTCCATCACGAACAAGGCGCCGGGATGGGTGTTGCCCTCATCCGTGACAGTCATGCTGTCCTTGGCCAACACCGACCCCAAAGGCAGCTTTTCACCCGGTTGCAGCGTGCCGTAATTGTGCGCCATCCGGTTGGCATAGCTGTTTACGAACCGCCTGCCATGGGTTTCCGAGATATAGGGCGCATCGTTGAACAAAGGCCAGTTCTGATAATTTCGCAGCTCATCCATCTGCGCGGCGGCGTATCCCCGCGCCATCCGGCGCTGTAATGAGGCATAGATACTCAGCGCCTCTTCCTTGGTTAGATCCGCCGGGTTTTCGATCGCAAGATGCGCGTTTTCACCATTCGACTGGGCCGCGACTCCGGTCGCCACCAAGCCTGCCAATCCTAACCCCAATAGAATTTTGCGGTTTTGTCGTATCAATTGCACAAACATTCATATGGCCTATCTGTTCAATTCGGTTCACAGAAACGCCGCACGTCTTGTGAGTGGCTATTAGATAGCGGCCATGGGTCTTCTCGCCATCACGGGGCACTCGACTCTCACCCCATTGTGCATGGATGTGAGCGAAGTACCCAAGTTTTGACCTGGCAAACATACCAAAAAAAGCATGCAATAGACAGACGCAGACGCATTAAATCTGTTTACGGGGCGATCAAATTTTATGCTTACTATCCGTCGAGGCCCGCTTCGGCTGCAATTTGCTTGCGCGATTTGCGCGCACGCTCGGTTGCGGATTTCAACTGACCACAGGCTGCCATGATGTCCTCGCCCCGCGTTTTGCGGATGGGGGAGGCATAACCCGCCTGATAGATGATATTCGCAAACGCCCGGATCCGGTTGTTCGAGCTGCGCTTATAAGGCGCGCCTGGCCATTCGTTGAACGGGATCAGGTTGATCTTGGCCGGGATGTTGTGGCGCTTGATATGGTCAATCAACCTATGCGCGTCGGCGTCGCTGTCATTGACGCCATCCAGCATCACGTATTCGAACGTGATCCGCTCCGAATTAGACGCCTTGGGATAGCTGGCCAGTGCGTGTAGCAGCTCTTCGATATTCCAGCGCTTGTTGATCGGCACCAGCACGTCGCGGGTCTCATCCGTAGTGGCGTGGAACGAGATCGCCAGCAGGCAGCCGATTTCTTCCGCCGTGCGGGCAATCTCGGGCACCACACCGCTGGTCGAAAGCGTAATCCGACGGCGGGACAGGGAAATTCCCTCGGGGTCCATTGCGATCTTCATCGCGTCGCGCACGTTGTCGAAATTGTAAAGCGGCTCGCCCATGCCCATCAAAACGATGTTCGACAGCAGGCGCGTTTCATCCTTGGGCGCGCCGGGGGTGGGCCATTCGTCCAGATCATCGCGGGCCATCATCACCTGACCCACGATCTCGGCCGCGGTCAGGTTGCGCACCAGTTTCTGTGTGCCTGTATGGCAGAAAGAACAGGTCAGCGTGCAGCCCACTTGCGAGGAAATACACAGCGTGCCGCGATCGTCCTCGGGGATATAGACCACCTCAACCTCGTGCCCGCCTGCAATGCGGCACAGGTATTTGCGGGTGCCATCCTCGGACACCTGCCGTGTTACGACCTCGGGAATTTCGATCACAAAGCTCTCGGCCAGTTGGGCCCGATAGGCTTTGGCGAGGTTCGTCATCTGCGCAAAATCGCGAACACCCCATTGATAGATCCACTGCCAGATCTGCCCGGTGCGCATCTTGGCCTGTTTCTCGGGCGTGCCATGTGCGACCAGCGTCGTGCGCAATTGGTCGCGAGTCAGACCGACAAGGTTAACCTTCCCCTCGGGCAGCTTGCGGGGGATGGTCATGACGTCTTGAGTGATCGGCGCTTTGGGCGACATGGGGCTATCTCGGCAGATTCTGGCTTGGGATGCGCCTCTATATAGGACCTAGCGCAAAGATCAAAAGAAATCGTCGCGTTTAATTCGCGTAGCGCAGCAATTCGTCCACACGTGCCCGGCCCAACTCTACCCGACAGGCGGTAATGCCAATGCCGGTACCTGACCCACCACCAAACGACGCGCCAACAGCCTCGCATTGGGCATCGCGGTAAGCCAGCCACGCGGTCTGCGCGCTGTCCAACGCGGGCACTGCCACAACACGTCCGGTAACATCATCCAGTTCTTTGGCCGATTGCATGGCAATGTCGTAACTTGCATCTATCGCCTGATTGACGCGGTCCTCCATCGCGCCCACGCATGCGCCAATCTCTATCTGAGAACCAGCATCCAGACATTCTAGAGTTGGATCAGCACTGGCAGCGGAAGACAGAAACAAAATCAAAAATGCAAAGCGCATCGGGCAGCTCCCTGTTGGTTGCCCAATACTAGCACAGGCCCGGTTTTACCCCAAAGCGTCGAAGCCCCAGACACGACGACATGGCCGTGCCACGATGGGACCCGCATGCGTCAAATGCCCGGTGGCACGATATTGCAATCCGTCGCGTCCAGCGTTTGAACCGGATCATCCGGCCCGCATTGCTCGCCCGTGATCGGATATGTATCGGCCTCTTTCTCGCAAGCACTCAGGATAAGGGCGACCATCATCAAGAGAGCGGTGAGTGATTTCGTTTGCATGTCGGGCTCCTTCCCTAGTTCAGAGCCTTATACATGCAGATATTTGCATTCAATTCTTTGACTGGAATCAAATTTCGAATACGAATGCCGCCTCCAGAACGCTGCACAATGCCCTGCCGCAACGCAAAAACCCCGCCAGACTGGCAGGGCAGCGATCAGGGGAATTCCCAGTCTAGTTGGTGCAGCGCGTCTCGGCGTCTTCAATCGCGGCGGTGAACCCCAGCAGCGAGAACGTGTCCTTGGTCTGTGTCCCACGCTCCGAGCGCGCCGTCAGGACGGCCTCGGTCCCGCGCTTCATGGCTGCGACCACCTTCAGGTCTTCACCTTCGGTTGCGGGCCACGCCCATTCACCTTCGGTGATCAGCTCGAACTTGGTGCCGTCGATATCAAGATTGACAGTCGATCCCGGTGCAAATGGATAGCCGCCCGTGAACGTCACCTGCCCTTTGACCTCGGCGTTGGGGCGGTAGAACACGAACAGCAGAATGTCGCTGCGCCGTACCGACACGACCCGCCCACCGCGGGTGTTCACGGTTTCCTTGGGGGCGGAAACGCTCCAGCATTCAGTCGGGTCATCCTCGACGAAGACGCTCCAGTCCGTTTTGGCTGCCACCCTGTTCGTGCTCGTCGCCTGTTGTGCAGTTGCCGTTGTTGCCAATCCTGCTATGCACAGGCCCGCGATCACGCGGACAAGCTTTGATCCCATCGTCCAGCCTCCTAGCTCGACCCATTACCTCATACCCACCGGAAATGCGTGCGGACCCTGCCTGATCCGTCTGTACGTTGCGTCTTCCGATGATTGCCGACATACACACTGTAACGCAGGTTTCGCCACAGGCGAAAGAGCGATTGGCAGAATTTTGCGCATGTTAAGGAATGTTCTAATGACACAAGCCGTACCAATGACAGAACTGTGGCGCGGACCCCTGTTGGAAAGCCTACATCTTGGGCATGCGGTGATCTGCGACGATACCGGACAGATCGTTAAAAGTTGGGGGAATCCGAACGCTGTGATCTATCCGCGATCCTCGGCCAAGATGATTCAGGGATTGCCGCTGATCACTTCGGGTGCAGCGGCGAAGTACGGGCTGACCTCGGAACATCTTGCACTGGCCTGTGCCTCGCACAGTGGAGCGCATATTCATACCGATCGCGTCTCAGCCTGGTTGGACCACCTGGGTCTGGCGGAACCCGATCTTCGCTGCGGCCCGCAAGAGCCACAGGACATGGCTGCGCGCGACGGGTTAATATTAGCCGATGACACGCCATGTCAGATTCACAATAACTGTTCGGGCAAGCATTGCGGGTTTCTGACCGTTGCTCAGCATATGGGCGCCGGACCGGAATATCTGGAAATCGACCACCCCGTACAACAGGCCTGCCTGTCCGCGCTTGAGGAAACAACGGGCGAGACCAGCCCCGCCTACGGCATCGACGGCTGCTCGGCCCCGAACTTTGCGACCTCGCTGGTCGGGTTGGCGCGTTCGATGGCGTGGTTTGCCAGCGCCGCGGATCGGTCGGACCGGGCCAGCGACGCGGCGCAACAGCTGACGGCCGCAATGATGAAACACCCCGAGCTGGTCGCCGGTGAAACTCGCGCCTGCACCGAACTGATGCGCGCCATGGGTGGTCGCGTTGCCATCAAAACCGGTGCCGAGGCTGTGTTCATCGCAATCCTACCCGAAAAACGCATGGGCGTGGCATTGAAGATCACCGACGGCACCACCCGCGCCAGCGAATGCGCCATTGCCGCGATTCTGGTCAGCTTGGGCGTGCTGGAGGCCGACCACCCGGCCACCCGCGAATTTCTGAACGCCACGCAATACAGCCGTCGAGGGCTGGAATGCGGCGTGATCAAACCCGCGCCGGGGTTCCCCAGCTAAAGGCTACATCTCAATCTCGTGAATCTCGGCCACTTCGACCGAGCCGGACCCGTTGATAACCATCGGGCAACCCTTGGCTATCTCGGTCGCAGCATCCATGCTTTCGGCTTTGACAACTGTAAAGCCCGAGGCCGGATTGGCGCCGCCATTGTCAACAACACCGCTGCTGCTGACGGTGTAAGACTGGCCAACCGGGTTTCCGGGGATGTCCAGTGCCTCGCCCATTCCGCCGAACCAAGCGCCCCAGGCGGCCATGGTCGCTTCGATTTCAGCGGGGTCGGTCGGGGTATGACCACCGTGATAGACAAATAGAAACTGTGGCATTTATTTCCTCCCTTATGCCTTCGTGATGAAAAACTAGGCCAGCTGTGCGGCCAGCTTGTTCAGCGTCGACGTCCAGCCTTTGGTGTGGTTCGCTGCGATTTCGTCATCGCCCAACTCGCGGTGGTCGATGATCAACTTTGCACCCTCTTCTGCTGCCTCGACCACCAACATCACATGGCTTTCGGCTCCGCGCTGGTCCTGATCGTCATGCCAGCCCCATGTGAACCCAACCGATTTGGGCGGATCGACATGCGTCACATGACCCGAAACCTTAAACCGCTGCCCTTCGCCATTTTGCATCACCGAATACCACGGACCCGTGCGAGAGAAATCCAGGTTGTGCTCGGGCACATGCATCCCTTCGGGTCCCCACCACTGCAGAAGCTTGTTGGGGGTGCTGATCCACGCATACAGATCGTCCGGTGCAAGCGGGTAAGCGCGCTCCAGTTTCAAATCGGCCATGAGGTCTCCTTTTCGATTGCATCACCCAGACGGTCCAGGCTGCTTTCCCAGAATTGACGTTTCGAGATGGTCCATTCCGCAATCGCGCGCAGCCCCTCGGGGCGGATCGAATACATCCGCTGGCTGCCCTTTACGCGCTGATTTATCAGCCCCGCCTCGCGCAGCAGTTTCAAATGGCGCGAGATAGCGGCGCCGGACATGCCGCGCCCTTCGATCAGGTCTCCGGCGGGTAGTTCCCCATCCTGCATAAGCTGCTCGACGATGGAAAACCGTGTGGCGTCAGACAACGCGGAAAATGTGGTCAGAAGAGTGTTCATGACCATTGTTTAACATTTTTGTTAAATAAAAGAAAGCCGCGCCGTGCTAACGGGCCGCAAACTCAGATCGTGCATAGCCTTGCAGGAACAACAAAGCCGAAAGATCTCCGTGGTTTACCCGCACCTCACACTGTTCCGCGACCGAAGGTTTCGCGTGCAGCGCCACCCCGGTTCCGGCCCGTCCCAGCATACCCAGATCATTCGCGCCATCGCCCACGGCGATCACATCCGATTCGGAAAGACCCAACCGCGCAGTGATCTGTTCCAAAGCATCCACCTTGGCCTGACGACCCAGGATGGGACGCCCGACATCACCGGTCAGCTTGCCGCCCTCGGCAAGCAGCGTGTTGGCGCGGTTCTCATCAAAGCCCAGTTCGGCCCCGACCTTGGCCGTAAACGCCGTGAACCCGCCCGAAACCAGCGCGGCATAACCACCATGCGCCCGCATTGTGCCGACCAGTTCCCTACCACCCGGCATCAGGGTGATACGTTCGGCCAGCACCTTGTCGATCACGGCCTCATCCAACCCTTTCAGCAGTCCAACACGTTCGGTCAGCGCCCCCTCGAAATCCAGCTCGCCGTTCATGGCCCGCGCGGTGATGTCTTTGACCCGCTCACCAACACCGGCCTCATCGGCCAGTTCGTCGATGCATTCCTGCTGGATCATGGTGCTGTCCATATCGGCCAGCAGCATCTTCTTGCGGCGATCGTTGGCGGGTTGGACCACCAGATCGACACCCATTTTCTGCAAATCAGCCCACACGTCCCACTGATTGTCCGGCAGGCCTGACAGCGAAAACTCTGCCGCCTCATCCGGGTTCAACCACTGCACATCGCCGCCGCCCCAGGCGTTACGCAGGGAGTCGACCAGACTCTGTTCCAGCGCATTTTTGTCAGGGTTAGTCAAAAGGGTGGCAACGTACATCTTCAATCTCCGGCAAGCTCATCTGCGGGATATCGCAGGTGCAGCATTTTCACCAGAGGACAGATGCGCCCTAGCCCAGAATACCCGGCAACCGCAGCCCATGCGCACGGGCGCAATCCTTCGCTGCCTCATACCCCGCATCCGCATGACGCCACACGCCCGAGGCCGGATCGTTCCACAACACCCGCTCGAGCCGCCGCGCGGCGTCCTCGGTCCCGTCAGCGCAGATCACCACACCCGCGTGCTGACTGAAGCCCATGCCAACGCCGCCGCCATGGTGCAGCGACACCCATGTCGCCCCGCTGGCCGTATTGATCAACGCATTCAGCAAAGGCCAGTCGCTGACGGCATCCGAGCCATCCAACATCGCCTCGGTCTCGCGGTTCGGGCTGGCAACAGAACCGCTGTCCAAGTGATCCCGCCCGATCACCACGGGGGCCTTTAGTTCACCATTAGCCACCATCTCATTGAAGGCGAGCCCTGCGCGATGCCGATCCCCAAGCCCGATCCAGCAGATGCGCGCGGGCAGACCCTGAAATGCGATGCGGTCCTGCGCCATATCGAGCCAGCGGTGCAGGTGCTCGTTTTCTGGGAACAGTTCCTTCATCTTGGCGTCGGTTTTGTAGATATCTTCGGGGTCGCCGGATAGGGCGCACCAGCGGAACGGGCCGATCCCTTTGCAGAACAGCGGACGGATATAAGCGGGCACAAAACCGGGGAAGGCAAAGGCGTTTTCCAGCCCTTCATCCTGCGCCACCTGCCGGATGTTGTTGCCGTAATCCAGTGTCGGCACGCCTGCATTCCAGAAATCAACCATGGCCGCCACATGCTGTTTCATAGACGCACGTGCGGCTTTTTCCACCGACTTAGGCTCTGTTTCGCGCTTTTCCCGCCACTGTGCCATGGACCAGCCGATAGGCAGGTATCCATTGATCGGGTCATGGGCGCTGGTCTGATCGGTGACGATATCGGGGCGCATGCCCCCCTCGTCCATGCGACGGTAGATCTCGGGGAAAACCTCGGCGGCATTGCCCAGCAGACCGACGGATTTCGCCTCACCGGCTTTGGTCCAGCGGTCGATCATCTCAAGCGCGTCGTCCAGCGTCTCGGCCTTTTCATCCAGGTATTTGGTGCGCAGGCGGAAGTCGATGCTGTCGGGGTTGCATTCCACCGCCAGACAACAAGCCCCGGCAAAGACGGCCGCCAATGGCTGCGCGCCGCCCATACCACCCAAGCCGCCGGTCAGAATCCACTTGCCGGTCAGGTCGCCGCCATAGTGCTGACGCCCGGCCTCGGCAAAGGTCTCATAGGTTCCCTGAACGATGCCCTGCGTGCCGATATAGATCCACGAGCCGGCCGTCATCTGGCCGTACATCATAAGGCCCTTCTTATCGAGTTCGTTGAAGTGATCCCAGTTGGCCCAATGCGGCACGATGTTGGAATTGGCGATCAGAACGCGCGGTGCATCCTTGTGGGTGCGGATGATGGCCACGGGCTTGCCAGACTGGACAATCAGCGTCTCATCCTCTTCCAGATCCTTCAAACCCGCCACAATAGTATCGAAATCCTGCCAAGTCCGTGCGGCGCGCCCGATCCCGCCATAAACCACCAACTCATGCGGGTTCTCGGCCACGTCCGGGTGCAGGTTGTTCATCAGCATCCGTAGAGGCGCCTCTGTCATCCAGCTTTTGGCGTTCAACTCAGGGCCAGTGGGCGGATAGATATCACGGGTGTTTTTGCGTGGATCGCTCATGTCTGGGCTCCTTGATTGGTCAGTGCCCCCGATCGGGCGAGGTCATTGAGGCGGGTGAGCATGTCGGTGAGATAAGGCCGTAAGGCCGCAGCCCGGTCCGCGCGCCACGTCCACGGCGGCGCTTCGTCCATGTAAGAGCGCTGCGCCAACTCCATCTGGATCGCGTGGATATTCTGATCTGGTCGCCCATAGTGGCGGGTTGTCCAACCACCACGAAAGCGTCCGTTCAGCACCGCGGGCATCCTTTCGGCACCCTCAGCCACCCCTTGCACGGCCTGTTCGATGACGCGTGCGCAACTTTGACCGTCATTCGTGCCGGTGTTGAAAACGGGTAATTCCCCTTCGAACAGAAACGGAATTCGGGACCGGATAGAGTGGCAATCGAACAGGATCGCCACCCCATGACGCTCGCGCACGCGGTGTAGTTCTTGCAGCAGCGCGGCGTGATAAGGCGCATGATAGGCGTGACGCCGGGATTCGATTTCATCCGCTGAGGGCTCTTGCCCATCGGCCCAGATCGGTTGGCCGTCAAAATCGGTCAGCGGAACCAGCGTCGTCGTGTTCTGACCGGGATAGAGCGAAACACCCCCCGGGTCGCGATTTGCGTCGATGACATAGCGATGGATATGGGACTGCACCACCGTCGCATCGGTAAATGCCCCGTCGTAGAGTCTGTTTATGTGCCAATCTGTGTCCGCAATCCCCCGGCCAATGTCGTTTAACCGCGCTGCGATGTCATCGGGCACATGGGTTCCACCATGAGGCTGACCCAGCACAATCGGGCTGTCACCGGAACGAACCGAAACCACCTGCATCAGAACAACTCCGGCATGGGCAGTTTGACCACGTCCAACACGCACCCATCGGCAATTAGCACCTTCGCCTGTTCAAGCTCTGGCGCCAGATAACGATCCTCGGACAAGGCTGGAATATCGGATCGCAGCCGGGCTACGGCCTGCTGCAACGGGGCGCTTGTTACCAGCGGGGCGCGGAATTCCACGCCTTGGGCTGCACACAGCATCTCGACCCCCAGGATATAGTTCAGGTTCTCGACCATCCGCGTCAGCCGTCGCGCGCCGTGGGCCGCCATCGAGACGTGATCCTCCTGATTGGCCGAGGTCGGCGTGCTGTCGGTGACGCAGGGGTTGGCCAGATGCTTGTTTTCGCTCATCAGTGCCGCAGTTGTCACTTCGGCGATCATCAGGCCCGAGTTCAGACCCGGTTCGGGTGTCAGGAAGGGCGGCAGATCAAAACTCAGCGCCGGGTCCACCATCAGGGCGATGCGTCGTTGCGCGATGGCTCCGATCTCGGACAGGGCTAATGCGATCATGTCGGCGGCAAAGCCCACGGGCTCGGCGTGAAAATTCCCGCCCGAGACAATCGCGTCCTCCAGAACCAGCGGGTTGTCGGTGGCGGCGTTGGCTTCGACTTCAAGCGTGGCCGCCGCTTGGCGCATCACATCCATGGCCGCGCCCGTGACTTGCGGCTGGCAACGGATGCAATAAGGGTCCTGAACCCGCGTATCGCCATCACGGTGACTTTCGCGAATTTCCGACCCGTCCAGAACCGCACGCATGGCGCTGGCCGCCTCAGTCTGGCCGCGATGGCCACGCAAAGTGTGGATTTCGGGGCGCAACGGCGCGGTCGAACCCATGATCGCGTCGGTCGACAGGGCAGACACCACCAAAGCGTTTTGCGCTGCACGCCAGGCCTGAAACAGCCCTGTCAGCGCAAATGCTGTCGAGAACTGGGTCCCATTAATAAATGCCAGCCCCTCTTTCGGACCGAGTTGAATCGGCTCTAACCCGACTTTTTTGAGCGCATCAAGCCCCGGCAGGACCGTCCCGTCCACTTCGGCCTCACCTGCACCGATCAGCACGGCGGTCATATGGGCCAAAGGGGCAAGATCGCCCGATGCCCCGACCGATCCCTGCGCCGGGATGACAGGTGTCACACCACGTGCCAGCATTTGCTGGAGCAGCTCGATCAAGTCCCACCGCACGCCCGAGGCCCCACGGCCAAAGGACAACAGCTTGAGCGTCATCATCAACCGGGTCACGCGGCGCGAGATTGCGGGGCCAACCCCGCAGCAATGGCTGAGGATCAGGTTGCGTTGCAGGGTAGATGTATCCTGCGCCGCGATTTTGTGGCTGGCCAGTTTGCCGAAGCCAGTATTGACGCCATAAACAGGGTCTGCGCCCCGCGCGGCGGCCTGCACGCGGTGGGCTGCGGCCTCGACCGCAGGCTTGCATGCGGGGTCCAGCGTCACGGTGGCATCTTGCCAATACACGTGCGCCAAATCGGTCAGAGTGACTGCGCCGGGGGTCAGGGTCAGCTCGGTCATTCCGATCCTCCGAACAGGCGCGCGTGCAAGGGGTTGAAGCCAATGCGATAAGCCAGTTCCGCCGGATGAGAAACATCCCAGACCGCAAGATCAGCCCGCAGGTGCGGCGCAATTTGTCCCGTATCCGCCAGCCCCAAAGCGCGCGCAGCGTTTCGGGTTACACCGGCCAACGCCTCTTCTGGCGTCAAGCGGAACAGGGTGCAGGCCATGTTCATGGTCAGCAATAGCGAGGCCAAAGGTGACGAGCCCGGATTGCAATCCGTCGCCAGCGCAATCGGAACATCTCGGTCACGCAGCAGTTGGACCGGAGGCTTCTGGGTCTCCCGCAAAGTATAGAACGCACCGGGCAGAAGAACCGCAACCGTACCCGCATCCGCCATGGCCGAGACGCCCTCGCCATCCAGATACTCCACATGATCCGCCGACAGCGCCCCATAGGCTGCGGCCAATTTGGCGCCGCCCAGATTGGAGAGTTGCTCGGCGTGCAGTTTGACGGGTAAACCAAGCTCCCGCGCCACATCGAACACCCTGGCGATCTGGGTCGGGTTGAAAGCTATGCCCTCACAGAACCCATCCACCGCATCGACCAGACCTTCGGCATGGGCCTTGCGCAGGGCGGGAATGCAAATCTCGGTCAAGTAGGCGTCGGGATCCGCGCGGTAATCCGGCGGCGCGGCGTGTGCGCCCAGAAAGCTGGTATTGACCCGCACCGGCCGGGCCTGCCCGATCCGCCGTGCAACGCGTAGCATCTTAAGCTCGGTCGCGACATCCAAGCCATAGCCGGACTTGACCTCGATACAACTGACCCCCTCGGCCAGCAGTGCATCCACGCGCGTCAGGGCATCTGCCAGCAGCGCCTCTTCGCTGGCTGAACGCGTAGAGGTCACAGTGGACAGAATCCCTCCTCCGGCGCGGGCGATCTCCTCATAGCTGGCCCCGTTCAGGCGCATCTCGAACTCGGCGGCGCGGTTGCCACCGAACACCACATGCGTGTGCGCGTCAATCAGGGCTGGCGTGATCAGCCGGTCGCCAAAATCCTGAATCGGCCAATCCGCATAATCCGAGGGCATATCTGCCCGAGCGCCCACCCAGACGAACCGCCCCCCGTCGACAGCGATTGCCGCGTTCTGACACAGGCCGTACGGCCCCGTGCCCTCAACCATGGTTGCCATATGCGCACTTAGAAGAACCGATTTTTTTACCATGAGGATTCTTTTGGGCTCCCTTTCTCGTTATTTTTTACGTATACTTATAAAACACTAAAGTCTACACAAAATGGAATCCCGATGACTGTGCACGCCAAAACCGCCCTGATCGGCTCTGACTGGGTCTCGGACCTTAGGGTCGAGGTGAAAGAAGGCCGGATCAGTCGGATCGAAACCGGCGCGCGGCCTCAGCCGCAGGACGATCAGGTGGACGTTCTGATGCCCGCTTTGGCCAACCTGCACAGCCACAGCTTTCAACGCGCCATGGCCGGAATGACCGAAACCCGCGCCGACGGGCGGGAAAGCTTCTGGACATGGCGCACCCTGATGTACCGCTTTCTGGACCGGTTGACGCCCGACCAGATCGAAGCCATCGCAGCTTTGGTTTTCATAGAGATGCAAGAGGCAGGCTACGCCTCGGTCGGTGAATTTCACTATGTTCACCACCAACCCGGCGGGCAGCCCTACGAGACCCGCTCGGAACTGAGCCAACGTATATTTGCCGCTGCGCAACAGACCGGAATAGGCCTAACCCATCTCCCGGTGCTTTACACCTATGGCGGCGTTCAGCAAGAGCCGCTTGCGGGCGGGCAGTTGCGGTTCGGTCATAGCGTGGACGCCTATCTGCGCCTGGTCGAAGATTGCCGCAAAGGGGCGCCGCATCCCGACAGTCTTGTGGGCATTGCGCCCCATTCCCTGCGTGCGACCTCTGCGTCCGACTTGCAGAGCCTGTTGCAAGCGGCACCGCAAGGCCCGGTACATATCCACATTGCCGAACAAACGCAGGAGGTGCGGGATGTTCAGACCGCATTGGGCGCGACGCCCGTGTCTTGGCTGTTGGACAATGCCGATGTGAATGACCGCTGGTGCCTGATCCATGCGACCCATATGACCGATGCGGAAACGCAGGCCATGGCGCGCTCGGGCGCTGTTGCCGGGCTCTGCCCGATCACCGAGGCCAATCTGGGTGATGGGATCTTCAACGGCGCGGTTTATATGCAGGCGGGCGGACGGCTTGGGGTCGGGTCGGATTCGAACGTCCGGATTTCCCTGTCCGAGGAATTGCGGATGCTGGAATATTCCCAACGTCTTCGCGACCGGGAACGCACGGTTCTGGTTCAGCAGGCCGGATCGGTGGGCCACGCACTTTATACCGGGGCAGCTGAAGGCGGCGCGCAGGCCCTATCGCGGGATGCAGGGCAGATTGCGGTGGGCAAGCTGGCTGATATGGTCGCCATCGACCGCACCCACCCGACCCTTTGCGCATTGACCGACGATCAGTTGTTGGACGGGTTGTGCTTTGCCACCCATGACGGGGTCGTGACCGATCTGTGGTCTGCCGGGCGGCATATGGTGCGGCAAGGCCGCCACGTGAACCGCGACGAGATCATTTCTGCCTACAGGGTAGGAATTGCCGATCTTTTGTCCGCGGTCTAGAACGCATCCGAAAGCCGAGGGTACATGCCGCAATCAACCGAGACCACCAGCTACAAAGACATCAAGAAAACTGTTTTGGCGCGCATCCGCTCGGGCGAATGGCAGCCAGACTCGTTGTTGCCCAACGAACAGGATTTGGCAGCTGAATTCTCCTGTACCCGCACAACCGTCAACCGCGCCTTGCGGGAACTGGCGGATGAAGGCTATCTGGAACGCCGCCGCAAGGCTGGCACCCGTGTGCTCAGCGCGCCTCAGCGGCAGGCCCGGTTCAGCATACCCATGGTCCGGGACGAGGTCGAAGCGACCGGTGGCACCTATCGCTATGCACTGGTCTCAGCCGAGACGACTGTCGCCCCGGATTGGCTGACCGCGCGTCTTGCTTTGCGGCCCGACCAAAGCACCGTGCATGTGCGATGCATGCATTTTTCGGGCAATACCCCGTTTCAATACGAAGACCGATGGATTGTAGTGGACAGCGTGCCGCAAGTGGCGCAGGCGGATTTTTCGGCAATCGGCCCAAATGAGTGGCTGATCCAGACTGTGCCGTTCACCAATGTGGAACTCAGCTTTCTAGCCAGCCGGGCGGACGCGACCGTCGCCCGTTTTCTGGACCTGCCTGAAGGTGAGCCGGTGTTTACCGGTGAACGCATCACATGGTTGGAGGGGCAACCCGTCACCTACGCCAAAATGTATTTCGGCGCCGGATACCGGATGACCACCCAGTTCTGAGCGCGTCAAATTGGGCTTTACCACTGTGCCAATCCACGCCAGATTCGCAGGCAACAGTTCCGTTGACAAAGGCAGACAGAATGGCAAACCCGCTATACGACCGCTTGTTTGGCATTCACGCAGGTAAGGACACGCCGTTTCTGCATCTGCCGGATGGCGAGGTTATCACACATGCCGCATTCCTTGATATGGCGGCGCGGCTCGCAAACACGCTGGTTGGTTACGAGTTGGAACCGGGCGACCGGGTTGCCGTTCAGATCGAAAAATCGCCCGAGGCCTTGGCACTCTATGCCGCCTGCGCGCAGGCCGGGTTGGTCTTTTTGCCCCTGAACACCGCCTACACCGTCAACGAGCTAACCTATTTCATCGAAAACAGCGGCGCATCGCTGGTTGTGTGCGACGACGCGAACCAAACCGCCCTGGCACCGCTGGCCAAGATGCAAGAAGCGCGGCTCGAGACGCTGAATGCCGATGGCTCGGGCAGTTTGATGCGGCGCGCCTTGGGGATGTTGCCCGCGTTCGAGCCCGCGCGCCGGACCGAGGACGATCTGGCCGCCTTCCTATATACCTCCGGCACCACCGGGCGGTCCAAAGGCGCGATGCTGTCTCAAGCCAACCTGCTATCGAATGCGGAAACATTGGTGCAGGTGTGGCGGTTCACAGCCGAAGACGTGCTGCTGCATGCCTTGCCCATTTTCCATACACATGGGCTGTTTGTGGCGACCAATGTGGTGCTGGCCTCGGGAGGGTCGATGATCTTTCTGCCGAAGTTCGATCTGAACGATGTGCTGCGCCTGATGCCGCAGGCGACCTCAATGATGGGGGTGCCGACCTTCTACACCCGCCTGTTGGGGGATGATCGGTTCACCGGTGATCTGGCTCAGCATATGCGACTGTTCATCTCGGGCTCGGCCCCCTTGCTGGCGGAAACCCATGAGCGGTTCGAAACACGCACCGGCCACCGCATCCTTGAACGATACGGCATGACCGAGACCAACATGAACACCTCAAACCCCTATGACGGCGAGCGTCGCGCGGGCACGGTTGGCTTCCCCCTGCCCGACGTCGAAATGAAAGTGACCGACCCCGACAGCGGCGAGACCCTGCCGCAGGGCGAGATCGGCATGATCGAAGTCCGCGGCCCGAACGTCTTCCAAGGCTATTGGCAAATGCCCGAGAAAACCGCTGCCGAGCTGCGCGAGGATGGGTTTTTCATCACCGGCGATCTGGGGCGAGTGGATGAGGATGGCTATGTCCATATCGTCGGACGCGGAAAGGATCTGATCATCTCAGGCGGGTTCAACATCTACCCCAAGGAACTTGAGATGCTGCTGGACGACCAGCCCGGCGTGTTGGAAAGCGCCGTGATCGGCGTACCGCACCCAGATTTTGGCGAAACCCCCGTGGGCCTGCTGGTGGCGGAACCCGGCGCGACCCCTGATCTGGACGCGATCATGGCCCGTGCGCAGGCCGAACTGGCGCGTTTCAAACATCCCCGCAAACTGATCGTTCTGGACGAGCTGCCGCGTAACACGATGGGCAAGGTGCAGAAAAACGCCCTGCGCGCGCGTTTCGCCGACCTGTTTACCTAAGCGGCACGCGTCCAGTCGGGGTCAAAAGCCAGCACTTACGCCCCTCAAACACCGCCGTGGCCAATGGACGGCCATAACCTGCGCCCGCATCCAGATTGACACGGTTGCCGCAATGCTCGGCCTGATCGACAGGTGTGTGGCCGTGGACAATCAGCCACGGATGCGGCGCGGCCTCGATCAGAAACTCGTTGCGAATCCAGATCAGGTCATTCTCGGATTGCTGCTCCAGCGGAAGGCCCGGTCGGATACCCGCGTGAACGAACAGCATTTCGCCCTCTTGGTGATAGTTCGGCAGAGCATTGAGGAAATCCAGATGCTGCGGTGGAACAGCCTCGACCGCGCGTTGATGAACATAGATGATACGGTCATTGTCGGTGACATCCACACCGTAAGAGGCCAACGTCTCGCGCCCGCCCAAACGCGGATGCAACCAGCTGAGCGCAACGGGCAGATGGCTGTCTGCGACCTCGCAATCCTGCACGAACCGCGCCATCATCCGGTCGTGATTACCCCGCACCATGACCCAGTTGCGCCCAGCGCGCCGACCTTCGATCAACAGGTCAAGCACGCCGCGACTGTTCGGCCCACGATCCACGTAGTCCCCCAGAAACACGACCCGTGCGTCCGGGCCGCCATCCTGTTCGACCCGGCGCAGGGCGGTTCGCAACATCTCAAGCTGGCCGTGAATATCGCCAATGGCGTAAATGGCAGACGTCATGAAAAACCTCGGGTCGAAAATCACTTTGCTTGTGACGCGAAAACCGCCCCTGACAAAGAAAATACCCGCGCCTTAGGTGGCGCGGGTTGGGATAGTCTCAGAAATTCAACACTGCCTACTAGGCCACGTCAAATTCCAAAGGTTTGATCTGGGTAAACAGCCCCGTTTCGGCCAACTTTGCGCGGGCCTCGGCCGGGACAGGTTCATCCACATACAGCAGCGCGATCGCTTCGCCGCCCGCTTCGGACCGGCCAAGGGTAAAGTTCGCGATGTTCACGTCGTTCTCGCCCATGGTCTGACCCAGCGTACCGATGATGCCCGGCACGTCTTCGTTGGTGGTATAGAGCATATGCGCCCCGACCTCGGCATCAATATTGATGCCTTTGATCTGAATAAACCGCGGCTTGCCATCGCTGAATACAGTCCCAGCGATCGAACGCTCACGCTTGCTGGTGACAACAGTGACCTTCACATAGCCATCGAAAACGCCGGTCTTGTCCTGATTGGTGGTCGAGATTTTAACTCCGCGCTCTTTCGCGATCACCGGTGCAGACACCATGTTCACATCGGGATTGACCTTTTTCATGATCCCCGCAACGACAGAACAATTCAACGCGGCCAGGTTCATCTCAGCGGCGACACCGTCATAGAGGATGTTGATCGCCTTGATCGGCTCATCCGTCATCTGCCCAATGAAGCTGCCCAGATGCCCGGCCAGCTTGATCCACGGCCCCATGACTTTGGCCTCTTCGGCGGTCACGGACGGCATGTTCAGCGCGTTTTCAACCGCCCCGGTCAGCAGGTAGTTCGAGATTTGCTCGGCCACCTGCAGCGCCACGTTTTCCTGCGCCTCGGTCGTAGCTGCCCCCAGATGCGGTGTGCAGACGACGTTGGGCAAGTTGAACAGAGCGTTTTCCTTGGCCGGTTCCTCGCTGAACACGTCAAAGGCGGCACCGGCCACATGGCCCGATTGCAGCATCTCGGCCAGCGCGTCTTCGTCGACCAAACCGCCGCGGGCGCAGTTGACGATGCGCACGCCTCTCTTGGTCTTGGCCAGATTCTCACGGCTCAGGATGTTGCGGGTCTGATCGGTCAGCGGAACATGCAGCGTGATGAAATCCGCGCGGGCCAGCAGGTCATCCAACTCGACCTTTTCAACGCCCATCTTGGCGGCTTTCTCTTCGCTGAGATAGGGATCATAGGCGACGACCTTCATCTTCAGACCCAGCGCGCGTTCGCAGACGATGCCGCCGATGTTGCCTGCGCCAATGACGCCGAGAGTCTTGTTGGTCAGCTCAATCCCCATGAATTTGGACTTTTCCCACTTGCCCGCATGGGTCGAGGTGCTGGCCTCGGGGATTTGCCGCGCCACGGCGAACATCATCGCAATGGCGTGTTCGGCGGTGGTGATCATGTTGCCAAAGGGCGTGTTCATCACGATCACGCCCTTCTTGCTGGCCGCTTCCTTGTCGACATTGTCGGTGCCGATCCCGGCCCGGCCGATGACTTTCAGATTGTCGGCTTTCTCCAACAGGGTCGGCGTGACCTTGGTGGCGGAACGGATGGCAAGGCCGTCATACTGGCCGATCACCTCGGCCAGCTTGTCTTTGTCCTTGCCCAGATCGGGCATGAAATCCACATCAATGCCGCGATCGCGGAAAATCTGCACGGCGGTTTCGCTGAGCTTGTCAGATACGAGTACTTTGGGGGCCATTTCTCTGGTCCTTGAATATAGGGAGATGTCCGGGCCACAGGCGGGCCCAGATTTTTCGTCGAAAAATCTTGTCAGGCGGCTGCCGATTGCGCAGCGATCTCTGCCTCAAAAGCCCAGGCCAGCCACGGTAGCATGGCCTGAATGTCCGAGGTCTCGACCGTGCCGCCACACCAGATGCGCAGACCCGCGGGCGCGTCGCGATAGGCACCTATGTCCAGTGCGATATTCTCGACCTCCAGACGTTTGGCTACGGCCTTGGCGAATGTCGTCCCATCCTGAATGCGCGGATCGGTGAATTTCAGGCAGACTGACGTATTCGATTGCGTCGCCGCATCCTCGGCCAGATTGGCGATCCAGTCGTTTTGATCGCAAAAGGCATGAACCGCTCCAGCATTGGCATCTGCGCGGGCAATCAGGCCCTGCAACCCACCGACCGAGCGCGCCCAGTCCAGCGCAAACAGGTAGTCCTCGACCGCCAGCATCGAAGGCGTGTTGATCGTGGCCCCGGTAAAGATACCGTCGATCAGCTTGCCGCCTTTGGTCAGGCGGAAAATCTTGGGCAGCGGCCATGCGGGGGTGTAGCTTTCCAGCCGCTCAACCGCGCGCGGGCTGAGGATCAGCATCCCGTGCGCTGCTTCACCACCCAGCACTTTTTGCCAGCTGAACGTGGTCACATCCAGCTTGTCCCACGGCAGGTCCATCGCAAATGCAGCCGAAGTCGCATCACAGATCGTCAGACCCTGACGGTCATCCGCGATCCAGTCGCCATTGGGAACCCGCACGCCCGAGGTCGTGCCGTTCCACGTAAACACCACATCATTGGCGAAATCGACCGAGGCCAGATCAACGATCTGCCCATACTCGGCGGTTTTCACCTCGGCGTCGATCTTCAATTGCTTGACCACGTCCGTGACCCAACCGGCACCAAAGCTTTCCCAGGCCAGCATCTCGACCTTGCGTTCGCCCAACAGCGACCACAGCGCCATCTCAACCGCGCCGGTGTCCGAGGCGGGAACGATGCCGATCTTGTAATCCGCCGGAATGCCCAGCACCTCACGCGTGCCTTCGATGGCCGCCTTCAGCTTTTCCTTGCCCACCGCCGCACGGTGCGACCGGCCCAACGCAGCGTCGGCCAGCTTGTACAGCTCGAATGTGGGGGGTTTGGCGCAGGGGCCAGAGGAAAAACGCGGATTCGCCGGCCGCGTTGCCGGTGTATTTGTGCTCATCTGTATTACCCTTCCAGATACACGCCCCTCGTTGGGGAGGGGTGTCCCGCCGCCACACCTAGAAACCCCTCGGCAGTGCAGCAAGCGGAAAAGACGTTTGAATGCCGAAAAACGACATCACTTTTCGCTCCGCAAACGGTCGTAGGTTTCCGATAGGCGAAAAGATTTGCGAGCCATGAACATTCACCCGGCGGGGTTGACTGTTTTTTAGGCACTCAGTCTCGCGTCCCGACGGAAAAGCCACCGAACTCTTGAGATCGCGCAGCCACCCGGTGAAAAGGTGCCATGCCAGACACCCTAACCATTGTCGTAGTAGAGGAAGACCGCGAGCGTGCGATTGCCATCGTCGACGCACTCAACGCGTCCGGGGCCTATGATGTGCACGTGATCGGCAATGTCTCCAGCCTTGCGCGCAAGATCGCCGCCTTGATTCCGGATGTGGTGCTGATCGACATCGACAACCCGACCCGCGATATGCTTGAGGAACTGACGCTTGCATCCGGGCCTCTAGAACGGCCCGTGGCCATGTTCGTCTCGGGCGCAGCCGGAGATCTGGCCTCGACCGCGATTGAGGCGGGCTTGTCGGCTTATGTGGTTGACGGGATGCAGCCGGATCGGCTGAAGCCCGTGCTGGATGCGGCCATCGCGCGGTTCCAGATCGTGCGCCAGATGCGCCGCGAACTGGCCGAAACCAAACGTGCGCTGGAGGAACGCAAGGTGATCGACCGCGCCAAAGGGCTGCTGATGAAGGCGCGCGGGGTCGAGGAAGAAGAGGCTTATGCCTTGCTGCGCAAGGCCGCGATGGATCAGGGCCGCCGCGTCGCCGACGTGGCCGAGGCGTTGGTCACGGCCTCGGGGCTGTTGTCATGAACGCTGTGACCCTACCCGTTGCTTATGTACCGCTGGTGGACGCCGCCCCCCTGATCGTGGCGCATGAGATGGGTCTGGCCCGCGCCGAAGGGGTCGAACTGGACCTGATCGCCGCGCCCTCATGGTCATCCGTGCGCGACATGCTGGCCTTTGGGCGGGTGGATGCCGCGCAGCTGTTGTCGCCGGTCCCTGTTGCAATGGCTTTGGGGCTGGGTGGGGTGACACAGCCCTTGTCTGCCGTCTCGGTCCTGTCGGTGAATGGCGACGTGATCGGCGTTAGCCGCGCTTTGGAAACCCGCCTACGCGACTCGGGCTATGAGTTCGACTTTCGCGACCCCTTCAAGGCCGCCGCCGCGCTGGCCTCGGTCGCGGATGGGCCATTGGTCTTCGGCGTGCCCTTCCCGTTCTCGCTGCATGTGGAACTGCTGCATTGCTGGCTTGAGGCTACCGAACTGTCCAAAATCGGGGTCGAGGTGCGCACCATCCCGCCACCCCTGATGGCGCAGGCTTTGGCCGAGGGCGATGTGGATGCGTTCTGTGTGGGCGAGCCCTGGGGCTCGGTCGCCGTGGAATCGCAGGCGGGGGCGTTACTGCTGCCCGGTCAGGCGATCTGGGCCTTTGCGCCGGAAAAGGTGCTGGCCGTGCGCACCGACTGGGCGGATACCGAGCCGCACCTGCTGGGCAAGCTGATGCGAGCGGTCTGGCGCGCCGGGCGCTGGCTGGGCCAGCCGGGCAGCCACACCGCCGCCGCTGAAATCCTTGCCCGAGACACCTATCTGAACCTGCCTTCGGAACTGATCGACCGGGCGCTTTCGGGGCGCTTTACCATCACAGGCCACGCCGAACAGCGCGAGGTGCCGGGATTTATCGAGTTCCACGACGGGGCCGCAAACTTCCCATGGCGCAGTCAGGCCAAGTGGATCGCCCACCGTCTGGCGCAACGATACGGTCTGGACCCGCATCTGGCGCTGGCCCAAGCGGGCAGCGTGTTTCGCAGCGATATCTACCGCAATCAACTGGCAGGGTTGGGGGCGGATCTGCCCGGTGCCTCGGAAAAACTTGAGGGCGCGATTCGTGAAACCACACCGGTTGCGTCCCATAACGGGCAGCTGTCGCTGAAGCGGGATGCGTTCTTGGATGGGCGCATTTTTGACCCTCAGGATATCTGACGCCCAAGAATTAGGCAGACGCGCGTGCCGCACCGCGCGATTGCAGAATTTAACGCCGCATCGCAGCAAAATCACTTGATCGGCAGCGGCGCATTTACCACTCTGAACCCATCGGCACGCAAAGGCGTGTGCCGCAAGAATTCCTCCCAAAGTTTGGGAACGACTGAGCAAAGCCGCTCACTCTCTGGCCAATCCTCCCGGTCAGAGCGTGCAGCGGCTTTTGTTTTTCACCCACCCGGTAGACCGGGACCAAGAAAGGGACAGACCCACATGAAGAAATTGCTTGCAGGCCTTGTCGCCACCACCGCCCTGATCAGCCCCGCGCTGGCCGAAACGCTGGAGCTGGAGAAGGACGAGCTGACCTTTGGCTTTATCAAACTGACTGACATGGCCCCGCTGGCCGTCGCCTATGAGAACGGATATTTTCTGGACGAGGGTCTGTTCGTGACGCTTGAGGCACAGGCTAACTGGAAAGTCCTGCTGGACGGTGTGATCGACGGTCAACTGGACGGTGCGCATATGCTGGCCGGTCAGCCGCTGGCCGCAACTATCGGGTACGGCACCGAGGCGCATATCATCACTCCCTTCTCGATGGACCTGAACGGCAACGGCATCACCGTGTCGAACGAGGTCTGGGAAGAGATGAAGCCCAACATCCCGAAAATGGATGACGGCCGCCCGCAGCACCCGATTTCGGCCGAGGCGCTGGCCCCGGTGGTCGAGAAATACAAATCCGAAGGCAAGCCCTTTAACATGGGCATGGTTTTCCCGGTTTCGACCCACAATTACGAACTGCGTTACTGGCTGGCGGCGGGTGGTCTGCATCCCGGTTACTACAGCCCCGAGAATGTGACCGGCCAGATCGGCGCGGATGTGTTCCTGTCGGTGACGCCTCCGCCGCAGATGCCGGCCACGTTGGAAGCGGGCACAATTTATGGCTATTGCGTGGGTGAGCCTTGGAACCAGCAGGCCGTGTTCAAAGGCATCGGCGTGCCGGTCATCACCGATTATGAGCTGTGGAAGAACAACCCCGAAAAGGTGTTCGGCATCAATGCCGAGTTCGCCGAGCAGTACCCCAACACCACCCGCGCCGTGACTAAAGCCCTGATCCGCGCTGCGATGTGGCTGGATGAAAACGACAACGCCAACCGCCCCGCCGCGGTCGAGATGCTGAGCCAGCCGGAATATGTGGGTGCGGACTACGACGTGATCGCGAACTCGATGACGGGCACGTTCGAATATGAAAAGGGCGACAAACGTGAAGTGCCCGATTTCAACGTCTTCTTCCGCTATAACGCGACCTACCCGTTCTATTCGGACGCCATCTGGTACCTGACCCAGATGCGCCGCTGGGGCCAGATCGCCGAGCCGCAGACCGATGCGTGGTATGACGAGGTCGCCAAGTCGGTCTATCGTCCGGACATCTATCTGGAAGCCGCGAAAATGCTGGTGGATGAGGGTCTGGCGAATGAGGCCGACTTCCCGTGGGAGAGCGACGGCTACAAGGCCCCCACGCCCGCCGAGGATATCATCGACGGCATTCCCTATGACGCCCGCACGCCCAACGCCTATCTGCAAAGCCTGCCGATTGGCCTGAAAGGCGAACAGGTCGTCGTCGGCACCGAAGTTCAGGGTTAACTCCACTGCCTCCCGGCCCTTGGTGGCTGGGGGGCTTCCTTCTCTCTCACAGAATTCCACCCCCGTCCGGCGCTGAACGACCGGGCCAGGAGACCGCAAGATGACAGCCATCGACCACGATACGCTATCCGCTGATGCTGAACGCGAGGCCCGACGCGCCCGCCTGTTCACCCGGATCAACGCCGCCGACAAATGGTTTCAGGTTTTGGGCTTGGCCTGGATCACCCCCATCCTGAAGGCCGGTGCAGGCGACAACCCGCGCGCCCAGATGGGCGAGATTTGGCGCCTGCTGGTCGTACCATTGCTGGCCATCTGTGCCTTTCTGGTTCTCTGGGGCACGTTGGCACCCAAGGTGCAAACCTCGCTGGGCGCAGTGCCTGGTCCGGCGCAGGTCTGGTCCGAAGCCATTAGCCTGCATAAGGACGCACAGGCCAAGGCCGCCAAAAAGGCCAAGTTCGAGGCGATGGTTGAAAAGCGCAACCAGAAGTTCATCGACGCGGGCCAGCCCGAAAAGGTCAAAGAGGTCGCCTATACCGGCGCGCCGAGTTACTACAACCAAATCTGGACCTCGATCAAAACCGTGTTCTTCGGCTTTCTGATCGCAACCATCGTCGCCGTTCCGCTGGGCATCGCTGCAGGCCTGTCGCCAACCGCAAACGCCGCGCTGAACCCGCTTATCCAAATTTTCAAACCGGTCTCGCCGCTGGCCTGGCTGCCGATTGTGACCATGATCGTGTCGGCCGTTTACGTCACCAATGACGGCTGGTTCGCAAAATCCTTCCTGATCTCGGCCATTACCGTGACGCTGTGTTCGTTGTGGCCCACGCTGATCAACACCTCGCTGGGTGTGGCGTCGATCGACAAAGATTTGGTGAACGTCTCCAAGGTTCTGAAAATGAACACCTATACCAAGATCACCAAGCTGGTGCTGCCCTCGGCCCTGCCGCTGATCTTCACCGGCCTGCGTCTGTCGCTTGGCGTTGGCTGGATGGTTCTGATCGCGGCTGAAATGCTGGCGCAGAACCCCGGTCTGGGCAAGTTTGTTTGGGATGAGTTCCAGAACGGCTCGTCCAGCTCACTCGCCAAGATAATGGTTGCCGTCTTTACCATCGGCATCATTGGCTTCCTGCTGGATCGCGTGATGTATGCGCTGCAGTCGCTGTTTACCTTCTCCGACAACCGGTGACCCAAATGGCTGTGATCGACTTCAAGAATGTCAGCAAATCTTTTGGCACCGGCACCGCTGCGACGGATGTGCTGAAAGACATCAACCTCTCGGTTCAGGAAGGTGAATTCGTGGTACTGCTGGGCTTTTCCGGCACCGGCAAAACCACGCTGATCAACCTGATGGCGGGGATCGAATTCCCCTCCAAGGGCAACGTCACCTTTCGCGACAAGGCCATCACCGGCCCCGCGCCGGAGCGGGGGGTGATCTTCCAGAACTACTCGCTGATGCCGTGGCTGACGGTCACGGGCAATGTGCGGCTGGCCGTGGACGCGGTGTTCCCCAAGATGCCCAAGGCCGAGAAAGAGGAAAAGGTAGCCCATTACATTCGCATGGTGGGCCTCAGCCACGCCGCTGGTCGCCGCCCTGCCGAGCTGTCGGGTGGGATGCGGCAGCGGGTGAACGTGGCCCGTGCTCTGGCGATGGACCCCGAGGTTCTACTGCTGGACGAGCCCCTTTCGGCGCTGGATGCATTGACCCGTGGCAATCTGGCGGAAGAGATCGAAAAGATCTGGGAGGCCGACCGCAAGACCTGTGTCCTGATCACCAATGACGTGGACGAAGCGATCCTACTGGCCGACCGCATCATCCCGCTGAACCCGGATGGCACGCTCGGGACCGAGTTCAAGGTCTCGATCCCCCGCCCCCGTGATCGGTCCGCCATGAACCATGATGAGACGTTCAAGGCGCTGCGCGGTGAGGTCACGAAATACCTGATGGATGTGGGGATCGAGGCCAAGGTCGAGGGCACCAAGACCCTGCCCGACGTGACCCCGATCCACGGTGTACCTGCGGCGGTGAAAGAGGCGCAGTCGGGTCTGATCGAAGATCGCTATCTGGATTTCAGCCAGTTGCACAAGGTCTACCCCACGCCCAAAGGCCCGCTGACCGTGGTCGAGGATTTCAACCTGAAACTCAACCGAGGCGAGTTCATCTCGCTGATTGGTCACTCGGGCTGTGGCAAGTCCACGGTGCTGACCATGGCCGCTGGTCTGAACGAAATCTCCAAGGGTGCGATCAAGCTGGATGGCCGCCACGTTGAAGGCGCCGATCCTGAACGCGCCGTGGTGTTCCAGTCGCCCTCACTGTTCCCGTGGCTGACGGCCAAGGAAAACGTCTCGGTCGGTGTGGACCGCGTATATCCGCGCGCCAGCCAGGCCGAGCGGCAGGATGTGGTGGAATACTACCTCGAACGGGTCGGTCTGGCCGACGCGATGGACAAATCCGCCGCTGATATGTCGAACGGGATGCGTCAGCGTGTGGGCATCGCCCGCGCCTTTGCCCTGTCGCCGAAACTGCTGCTGTTGGATGAACCCTTCGGGATGCTCGACAGCCTCACCCGGTGGGAGCTGCAGGAGGTTCTGATGGAGGTCTGGTCGCGCACCAAAGTCACCACCATCTGCGTCACCCATGATGTGGACGAGGCGATCCTGCTAGCTGACCGCGTGGTGATGATGACGAACGGCCCGCAGGCCACGATCGGCAAGATCACCAATGTCGACCTGCCGCGCCCGCGCACCCGCAAGGCGCTGCTGGCCCATCCTGATTACTACGAATACCGGCAAGAGGTGTTGGATTTCCTTGAGGAATACGAGCATGGGGCCAAACCCAAGCCTAAATCCCCTGCCCCCAAAGCCATTGCCGCGGAGTGAAAGCCATGAAACAGAAACTGGTTGTCATCGGAGCCGGAATGGCCTCGGGTCGGGTGTTGGAACACCTGACCGACGCTGCCCCCGATGCATTCGATATCACCTTGTTCAACGCCGAGCCGCGCGGAAACTACAACCGCATCATGCTGAGCCCGGTTCTGGCAGGTGATCAAACCTATGAAGACATCGTCACCCATGACGACGCCTGGTATGCGGAACGCGGAATCACCTGCCGGTTCGGCGAGAAGGCGGTCAAAATTGACCGCGAGCTGAAAGTCGTCGAAGGCGAAAACGGCCATGTTCCCTATGACAAGCTGATCTTCGGCACCGGCTCCAACCCCTTCATGATCCCGATGCCGGGGCACGATCTGGACGGTGTGATCGCCTATCGCGATCTGGAAGACACCGAAC
This sequence comes from Ruegeria lacuscaerulensis, assembly GCF_013034685.1. Classification (GTDB taxonomy): domain Bacteria; phylum Pseudomonadota; class Alphaproteobacteria; order Rhodobacterales; family Rhodobacteraceae; genus Ruegeria; species Ruegeria lacuscaerulensis_B. Next base: position 192,130 of record NZ_WQGO01000002.1, read on the forward strand.
AGATGATGGGCATGGGCGCGGGCAACAAGGTCGTCGTGATCGGCGGCGGCTTGTTGGGGCTTGAGGCCGCCGCAGGCATGGCCGCGCGTGGCGCTGATGTGACCGTCGTGCACATCATGGGCCATCTGATGGAGCGTCAGCTGGACCCTGCTGCAGGCTATCTGCTCAAGAAATCGCTGGAAGAAAAAGGCATCACCGTTCTGCTCAATGCCAAATCGACCGAGATCGCGGGCAAGGATGGCAAGGCCCGTGCGTTGCTGCTGGAGGACGGCACCGAGCTTCCCTGCGACCTGCTGGTGATGGCTGTGGGCATCCGCCCCAACACCGCGCTGGCGCAGGAAACGGGCCTTGCAGTGGGGCGGGGTATTCATGTGGATGACCAGATGATCACCTCGGACGCCGATATCTATGCCGTCGGTGAATGTGTCGAACATCAGGGCGAGGTCTTTGGCCTTGTCGCGCCACTCTACGACCAAGCCAAAGTGCTAGCACAGACCCTGCTGGGCGAGGATGCGGCGTTCAAACAGCGCTCGCTCTCAACCAAACTGAAAGTCACCGGCTGTGATCTGTTCAGCGCAGGCGACTTTGCTGAGGGCGAGACCCGCGAGGACATCGTGTTCCGCGACCCGGCGCGCGGCGTTTACAAACGGCTGGTGCTGGAAGGTGACAAGCTGGTCGGCGCGGTCATGTATGGCGACACCGGTGATAGCAACTGGTTCTTCGGCCTGATCCGCGATGGTGAGGACGTGTCCGAGATGCGTGAAACTCTGATCTTTGGCCCGGCCTATCAGGGGGGCGGCTCTGCGGACCCTCTCTCAGCCGTTGCAGCATTGCCGCCTGAGGCGGAAATCTGCGGCTGCAACGGCGTTTGCAAATCCGACATCACCACCGCTATTGAAGGCGGCGCAACCGATCTGGGCGCGATCCGGGCGACCACCAAGGCCAGCGCCTCCTGCGGGACATGCACAGGGCTGGTCGAGCAACTGTTGCAGGTCACACTGGGCGATGACTTCCAGATGCCCACGGCTCAGCCCGTCTGCGGCTGCTGCGAGCTGACCCACGAAGACGTCCGCCGCCTGATCAAATCGCAGGAGTTGAAAAGTCAGGAGGCCGTCTGGCAGGAGCTGGGTTGGAAGACGCTGAACGGCTGCCATGTCTGCCGCCCGGCGGTGAACTATTACCTGTTGGCCGACTGGCCGGTGGAATATCAGGACGACCCGCAAAGCCGTTTCGTCAACGAACGCAAACACGCCAACATTCAAAAGGACGGCACGTTCAGCGTGGTGCCCCGTATGTGGGGCGGCATCACCAACCCGGCGGAACTGCGCGCCATCGCCGATGCGGCCGAGAAATACGATGTGCCCACGGTCAAAGTCACCGGCGGGCAGCGCATCGACCTGCTGGGCGTGAAAGGCGCGGATCTGCCCTATATCTGGTCCGATCTGAACAAGGCCGGGCTGGTCTCGGGCCACGCGTATTCCAAAGGTCTGCGCACGGTGAAAACCTGTGTCGGTACCGATCATTGCCGGTTCGGCACGCAGGACAGCACCGGGCTGGGCGTGAAGCTTGAGAAAATCCTGTGGGGTTCGTGGACGCCGCACAAGCTGAAGCTGGCGGTCTCGGGCTGCCCGCGCAACTGCGCCGAGGCGACCTGCAAGGATATTGGTTTGGTCTGCGTGGACTCGGGTTTCCAGATCAGCATCGGCGGCGCGGCGGGCATGGACGTCAAGGAAACCGAACTGCTGGTGCAGGTTCCCACCGAGGACGAGGCGATTGAGGTCGTGATGGCCGTCACCCAGGCCTATCGCGAGGGCGGTAAGTATCTGGACCGTTTGTATAAATGGATGGCGAAGGTAGGCCTCGACTGGATCAAGGAAACCGTGGTGGATGATCTGGAAAACCGCCGCGCGCTGGTTGAGCGGTTCGAACTCAGCCAGTCCATCTACCGCAAAGACCCATGGGCCGAGCAGGCCAAAGAGGCCCCGCGCTTTGCGCCCATGGCCGATCTGACATTGGAGGCCGCAGAATGAGCTGGATCGACATCGGACATATCGACGACATCCCCCTGCGCGGCGCACGCGTGGTGAAAACGCCCGTGGGCTGCATCGCACTGTTCCGCACGGGCGCGAACAAGGTATTTGCAGCTTCGGACACCTGCCCCCACAAAGGCGGCCCTCTGTCCGAAGGCATCGTGCACGGCCAGTCGGTCACCTGCCCGCTGCACAACTGGGTGTTCGACCTGCACTCAGGTCAGGCACAAGGCGCGGATGAAGGCCAGATCGCCACCTACCCGGTGCAGTTGGACGGTGAGCGTATCCTGCTCGACAGCACGTCATTGGGGCAAAGGAGCGCCGCGTGAAAGACCTGAGTGCCTGCACCACGCGCTCAACCTGCCCCTATTGCGGGGTGGGTTGCGGTGTTCTGCTGCAACCGGATGGCGCGGGCGGCCTGACCGTCACCGGTGACCCGGATCACCCGGCCAATCAGGGGCGGCTGTGTTCCAAAGGCTCGGCTTTGGCCGAAACGGTGGGCCTGTCGCAGCGGCTGCTGGTACCCGTGGTTGCGGGCAAAGAGACTGGCTGGGACGACGCGCTGCAACTGGTCGCCGACCGTTTCCGCGACACGATCGCCGAACACGGGCCGGATTCAGTCGCCTTTTATGTCTCGGGCCAGTTGCTGACCGAGGATTACTATGTCGCCAACAAGCTGATGAAGGGCTTTATCGGCTCGGCCAATATCGACACGAATTCACGGCTGTGCATGGCCTCGACGGTCGCCGGCCACAAACGCGCTTTTGGCACTGACACCGTGCCCGGAACCTATGAGGATTTAGACGAGGCCGATCTGGTCGTGCTGGTCGGCTCCAATCTGGCCTGGTGCCACCCGGTTTTGTATCAGCGCCTGATGGCGGCGCGGCAGGCGCGCGGCACCAGGATCATCGTGATCGACCCGCGCCGGACGGCATCGTGTGACAGTGCCGATCTGCACCTGCCGCTGGCAGCGGGCAGCGACGTCGCGCTGTTCAACCATCTGCTGACGCAGATCGACGCAACCGGGCTAGTCGATACGGATTTCCTGCCCCACACCACCGGCATTCAAGCGGCGCTGGACAGTGCGCTGGCCGACGATGTCTCCGTCACCGGTCTCGACACCGACGATATCGCGCAGTTCTGCCAGATGTGGATGGGCACTGAGAAGGTCGTGACGATCTTCAGTCAGGGCGTGAACCAATCCAGTTCTGGCAGCGACAAGGTCAACGCGATCCTGAACTGCCATCTGGCCACGGGGCGGATCGGCAAGCCCGGCTGCGGCCCGTTGTCAGTCACCGGCCAGCCCAATGCCATGGGCGGGCGCGAGGTTGGTGGACTGGCCAATATGCTCGCCTGTCATCTGGATATCGAAAACGCCGATCATCGCGCCGCCGTGCGCAATTTCTGGTCGGCCCCGGCCATGCCCGAGGCCCCGGGCCTCAAGGCCGTGGACCTGTTCCGCGCCGTGGGCGACGGGCGCGTCAAGGCGCTGTGGGTGATCCACACGAACCCCGTGGTTTCAATGCCCGAGGCCGACGCGGTGCGCGATGCCATCGCGGCCTGCCCGTTCACCGTGGTCTCTGACATCACCGCCCTCACCGATACGGCGCGGCTGGCCGATGTGCTGCTGCCCGCCGCTGCGTGGGCCGAAAAAGACGGCACAGTCACCAATTCCGACCGTACGATCAGCCGACAACGTTCGGTCCTGCCCGCACCGGGACAAGCGCGCGCGGATTGGGACATTCTGGCCGAGGTCGGACGACGGATGGGATGGGCCTCGGCCTTCGATTATCAAACTCCCGGAGAGATTTTTCGTGAGAATGCAACCTTGTCCGGCATTGCCGCCAAGTTTGGACGCGATTTCGATATCTCGGGCCTCAGCGATCTGGATGCAGCGGGTTATGACGCTCTTCAGCCAACGCGCTGGCCTGTCACCGCCACACGGCAGGGCGGGCGGTTCTTTACGGATGGGCAATTCTATCACCCCGACGGCAAGGCGCGGCTTTTACCAGTTACATGGCGCGCGCCTGCGGCCAAAACAGAACCGCGTTATCCATTCTGGCTGAACACCGGTCGGCTGCGCGATCAGTGGCACACGATGACCCGTACCGGTCTGTCGGCGCGCCTGTCCGCGCATCTGCCCGAGCCGTTTTTGGACATTCACCCCGATGACGCCCGCGACAAGGGCATTAACCCCGCCGATCTGGTGCAGGTCGCAAGCCCGCATGGCGCATCCATCCTGCGGGCGCGGATCACACGCGATGTCACACAAGGACAGGTCTTTGCGCCGATCCACTGGACCGGAGAAACCGCCCCTGCGGCCCGAATCGACGCCGTGGTCGCTGCGGCGACGGACCCGGTTTCGGGACAGCCCGAAAGCAAAGCGTCCGTGGTGAGCGTCACCCGCTTTGACGCCAAATGGTATGGGTTTGCGGTGTCAGATCGCGAAATGCGACCTTCGTGCGAATATTGGGCGCAGACCCCCACAAAACTCGGCTATCGCGCGGAGTTGGCCGGGATAGATAGAATAGATAACTGGCAAACCGCCGCGCGTGATCTTTTCGGATTGCCCGAGGCGCAGATAACGATCGTCGAAGACCCAGCGCGCGGCATGGCGCGGCTGGCGTTTTACGAAGACGGACGATTGGTCGCTGCCTTGTTCATCTCTCCCGAGCCCGTGGCGGTGATGCGCGACTATCTGGCGACTCTGCCACAGGTGCCCGACCTGCTGTCAGGCTTGGCCCCTGCGGACCGGCCCGATCCCGGCCCTGTTCTGTGTTCCTGTTTAGACGTAGGCGTGAACACCATCCTGACCGCTATTGAGACCAAAGGGCTGATGAGCGTCGAAGCCATTGGTGAGGCGTTGCAGGCCGGAACCAATTGCGGCTCATGCCGCCCGGAACTGGCGACACTGTTGGCGTCGACACATCATAAAGAGGCCGCTCAGTAATTCTAGAGCCAAACCGCCTCTCCGGTCTCCAGCGCCTGTTGTGCGGCCAGACCCATGCGCACAGCCCACATCCCGTCCTGCAGAGTCACCTCGGGGGCGGGTTTATCACCACGCAGGACGGCTAGGAATCCTTGATGCTGATAGAAAGTAGACCCGTTATGGTCACCCGCGGCCAATAGCGTTGGATCAACGGGGATGTCCTTGGCGACCGGTCCCTTAGGCGCACGTGGGCTAACGATCAGTTGCGGCACCGGCGCATCACCAAGATGCTCGGGCCAGAAACGGCCCGGTCCGGGCACCAGCGCCTCGATCTTCGCGTCCGGCCCGACGGCCGAGATCTCCTCCTGATACCGCGCACCTTCCGCGAACATACACAGCTCAAGCATTGCTCGCGCACCCGAGGCGAAATCGACCATGACATAGCCGTGATCCAGAATGTCGGGTGTTTCGCCGTTATACGCCTCGTCCAAATGATTGACAGCCTGCCCCCCGCTGGCTGTCACGCGCACGGGGTCCGATTGCAGGATCAGGCGCATGAGGTCGAAGAAGTGACAGCATTTTTCGACAAAGGTACCGCCCGTATTGCGGTTGAAGCGGTTCCAGTTGCCGACCTTTTCCAGGAAGGGAAAGCGGTGCTCCTTGATGGTCAGCATTTTGACACCGCCGGTCACCTGCGCCCCCTCAATCAAGGCTGCGATGGGCGGCATATAGCGATACTCCATCGCCACCCAGATCGGATGAGGGTAGTCACGCTGGATGGCGTCAAGCCGCGCCGCATCTGCAGGGTCGGTGAACAGAGGTTTCTCGACCAGCAAAGGCAATGGCAGCACCCGCGCGATCTGCTCGATCTGATCCACGTGCAAATGATTGGGGCTGGCAATCACGATGCAATCCAGATCGCCCACGGCCAGCAGATCTTCGACCGAACCCACCATCTGCGCATCCGGCACAATCGTCCGCGCCGCTTTGGCCATCGCGGCGTCGGGCTCATAAATCGCCGAGACTCGCGCGCCGTCCAGCAACGCGATATTGTGCAGGTGTTCCTGCCCCATCATGCCGCAACCGATCAGCCCGTAATGGATGGTCCGGGTCATGCGTTTTTCCTTTTATTTCAGACGTTGGACATAGGTGGCCCGATCCGGGTCGAACCACGTTTTTGAAAACTCGACCGGTTCTGGCCCCTCGGACCAGCTGAACCGCTCAATATAACCGGCCGTTTCGCCAGCGGGTTTGGTGAAGGTCTCAGGCGTCCAATGGGGCAGCGCACGGACCGAAACCCGATCCTCAGCCCGCGTGATCCAGAACCCAAGCTGCTGCTGGTAATAGCGATAAAGCGAATCCGACAGCAGCGCCTGATCCACCTTTCCAGCGGACTCATCCAGCCAGATTTCCTCGACCGCGATGATTGTGTCATTCAAATAGCGCATCCGGCGCACCCGCGATCCCTTGGTCGATGTACCGAATTCCGGCAGATCGGAGGGCTTTTCCAGATGATCCACCGACAGGATATCCGCGCGCGGCAGGCCCCCGCCCTCGGGCAGCTCCAGCCGGAACATCGCATAGACGCTGTTCTGCGTCCCGGTCTCGCGGATGTAATTGCCCGAGCCTTGGATACGCTCCAACATCCCTTTTTTCTCAAGCTCCGCCAGCGATTTTCGCAGCGTCCCGACCGAGACGTTGAGGTTCGCCGCCATGTCCCGTTCGGGCGGCAAACGCTCACCATCGATCAATCGGCCCGCGGCGATGTCGCGGATCAGAAGCTCGGCGATCTGCACATAGATCGGCAGCGCGTTGGGATTGCGGCTGTTGGCAGTCATTTTCGGGGTGCTTCACCGAGTCGCAGAAAAAATTGATACACTATTGATCTACATCAAAGTGATTGCTACGCAAGAGGAAAGTAAAAAGATGCACGGAGAACGAATCAAATGACCATCGTCCCCATCACATCCCCCGATCTGGATGCGGCCGAGGTTTCGTGGTTCGCCGCACTGTGCTCAGACGATTATCAGTTTCTGGGTGTCCCGGATGGTGACCTCCGGTCGAGTTGGGAGCATTGTTCCGGCATCGTCCGCGAGGCCGAGGCGCAAGGGTTCCGAAACATCCTGTGCCCGTCTTCTTATCAGGTCGGTCAGGACACGCTGAGTTTCGTGGCTGGCTGCGCGCCGATCACGGACCGGATCAACCTGCTGGCTGCTGTGCGTTGTGGCGAGATGCAGCCGATCATGCTGGCCCGCACCATTGCGACGCTGGATCACATGCTGCAAGGGCGGCTGACGGTGAACATCATCTCGTCCGATTTCCCCGGCGAAAAGGCCGACAGCGCGTTCCGCTACCAGCGGTCCCGCGAGGTGGTCGAGATCCTCAAGCAAGCCTGGACACAGGATGAGATCAACCATGCGGGTGAGGTCTATAACTTCTCTGGTCTGACCACTGACCCGGCCAAGCCCTATCAGACCGGCGGTCCGCTGCTGTATTTCGGAGGCTACTCCCCCTCTGCGCTCGATCTTTGCGGCGAGCATTGCGACGTCTACCTGATGTGGCCCGAAACCAAGGATCAACTGGCCGAACGGATGAAAGCCGTTCACGCCGTGGCTGAAAACTACAACCGCACGCTGGATTACGGCCTGCGCGTTCACATGATCGTCCGCGATACCGAGGCTGAAGCGCAGGAATATGCGGACTACATCGTTTCGAAGCTGGATGACGAATATGGCCGTGCGATCCGGGAACGGGCGCTGGATTCGACCTCTCTGGGCGTGGCGCATCAGGCCAAGAACCGCGATCTGGCGGATGAGTATGGCTATGTAGAACCGGGCCTGTGGACAGGTGTTGGCCGCGCGCGCTCGGGCTGTGGGGCAGCTTTGGTCGGATCGACCGATCAGGTGATGTCCAAGATCGAAGAATATCAAAAGATGGGCATCCGCGCTTTCATCTTCTCAGGCTATCCGCACATGGATGAGGCCAAGCATTTCGGGGCCCGCGTCCTGCCTAATCTGAAAACCTGCTCGCTGCCCGAAGAATACGGGCGCGTGCCTGCAAAAACCCCGGCCACCCCGCTGGGCGCCGGAGTTCGCCGCTGATGCACCGTGTGAAACTATCTGACACGCTGGAACTGAGCCGCATTGTCTACGGCATGTGGCGCATCGGGGATGACGATGACACCTCGGCCGCGCATGTCGAGGCCAAGATACAGGCTTGTCTGGATCAGGGGATCACCAGTTTCGATCAGGCGGATATCTACGGCGACTACACGGCCGAAGGCATTCTGGGTGCCGCCCTGCGCGCCAACCCGTCCCTGCGGTCAAAGATGGAGATCGTCACCAAATGCGATATCGTCGCGCCCTGCGGACGGTATTCGGACGCCAAAGTCAAATACTACGACACCTCGCGCGCGCATATCCTGAAATCGGTCGATACTTCTCTGACCGAGATGGCCATCGACCATATTGACCTGTTGCTGATCCACCGCCCTGATCCGTTCATGGACCACCACGAATCCGGCGCCGCACTGGATGAGGTGGTCGCCAGCGGCAAGGTGCGCGCTGTCGGCGTGTCGAATTTCCGCCCGTGGGACTGGAGCCTGCTGCAATCAGCCATGAACACGCGTCTGGTCACGAACCAGATCGAGATCTCGCTGGGGCAGATCAGCCCTTTCACCAATGGCGATCTGGCCTTTCATCAACAGCACGGCCAGCACGTTATGGCGTGGTCTCCGCTGGGGGGCGGGCTGCTGATGGCTGGAAACCCTCCGGTCGGTGTCGTGGCCGATGAGATTGCCGCTGAATTCGGCGTAGATCGCGCGGCGGTGGCTGTTGCCTTTTTGTTGGCGCATCCGGCAGGAATCCTTCCGGTAATGGGCACGAACAATCTGGGCCGGATCAAAACCCTTTCGGACGCTTTAAAAGTCAATCTGGATCGCGAAAGCTGGTTCCGCCTGTATGAGGCGGCGCTGGGGCATGAGGTACCATGATGAACGCAATCTCAAAGGATATGAGCCACACTTTCATCCCACACAAGGACGACACCCGCACCCTGCGGGACGCTTTCGGCAAGTTTGCAACCGGCGTCACCATTGTCACCTGTGACAGCGACGATGGTCCGGTCTGCATCACTGCCAACAGCTTTTCATCGCTGTCGCTGGACCCGCCGCTGGTGATGTGGGCAGGCGACCGCAATTCGCGCCGGTTCCCCTATTTCCACAAGGCGCGCCATTTCAGCGTGCACGTGCTATCGTCGGAACAGGCCGACTTATGTTTTGGCTGCTCGAAGGACGCGTTCGCCCTGCGGGATATCGACCACGACCGCTGCGGGAACGGAACACCTCTGCTGCCGGATTGTCTGGCGCGGTTTGAGTGTGAACAGCACGCCTATCACGATGCAGGTGATCATGTGATCGTGGTGGGCAAAGTCCTGAAAGTCAGCATGGCGGACGGAGACGCGCTGACATTCTACGCCGGGAAACTCGGCCAATTTGCGCAGCACTAAGCGCGATTTGACGACCGCGGGACAAACCTGCGGCTGAACAAGGGAGGATCCGCATGGGCGGACTGGCAACGGCGCTTGCGCCGATTGCATTCGTGAACGAAACCGTGCTGCGTTTGGGCCGCGCGGTTGGTGTCGTTGCGATTGCATTGATGGTGATCGCAATCCTGATTCAGGTGTTCTTCAGATACGTTTTAGGCAACGCCCTGCCCTGGCCGGACGAAGCCGCGCGCTTCTGCATGTTGTGGATGACCGGGCTGATGGCCCCTACCGCGTTTCGGCGCGGCGGGTTTGTCGCCATTGATATGCTGCCCATGATGCTGCCGCGCGTTATTGGCCAGCTTCTGATGCTGTTTCTGCTTTTCGTCTCGCTGGCAGTGTTGGCCGTCGCCGTGAATATCGGCTGGTCCGAGGTCACGGGTTTTGGCGGCCGCTTCGCCACGGCGGCGCTCTATATTCCGACCTCGCTGGGGTTTGACGAGTGGTACCGCGTTCCGCGCAGCTGGATGATGGCATCGTTGCTGGTGGGGGTATTCCTGCTGCTGGTCGTCAATATCGAGCTTATCCTGCGGTCGATCGTCAAGATGATGGGCGGCGGAGACCTGCTACCCGAAATCGCAGATGCACCGGTGGGGGCTGAATAGATGCTGATCTGGTTCCTGCCCACCTTCTTGATTTTCCTGATGATCGGCCTGCCGGTCTTTTTCGCGCTTTTGGCCGCGCCCGGCATTTTGCTTTGGCTGAACGGTCAAACCAACGACATCACGCTGCTGTACCGGAACGTCTATAACGGTATGGACAGCTTCCCGTTGATGGCGATCCCCTTCTTCATGCTGGCCGGAGAGTTGATGAACCGTGGTGGCATCACCATTCGTCTGGTCGAGTTCTCTCAGGCCCTGATGGGGCACCTGCGCGGCGGTCTGGCCCATGTGAATGTCCTGAGTTCGATCCTGTTTGCCGGCCTGTCGGGCTCGGCGGTCGCCGATACCTCGGCACTGGGCTCGATGCTGATCCCAGCGATGGAGAAACAGGGCTATACCCGCCGCTTCGCCGCTGCGATCACGGCGGCCAGTTCGGTGATCGGGCCAATCATTCCGCCCTCGGGCATCATGATCATCTATGCCTATGTGATGGGTGAAAGCGTGGCCGCCCTGTTTTTGGCAGGCATTGTTCCAGGCGTGATGGTTGGCGTCGGCCTGATGCTGATGATCAAAGTCATGGCCGACAAATACGACTTCCCCGTCGCCAGCCGCAAATACACATGGTCCGAGCGTCGTCAGGCAAGCCTCAAAGCGTTCTTCCCGCTGCTGACCCCCGTCATCATTCTGGGGGGCATCCTCGGCGGCATCTTCACCCCGACCGAGGCTGCTGCGGTCGCTGTAGGCTATGCATTCATCATCGGCTTCTTCGTCCTGCGCACGCTGACCCTGAAAGAAGTGCCCGAGATCCTCAGCAATGCGGGTCTGACCTCCGCGGTGGTTTTGCTGCTGGTGGGCGCTGCGATGGCATTCAAGACCGTGGTCAGCCTTAGCCACGCGCCTGAACAACTGGCGGCACTGATCCTTGGCCTGTCGGAAAATCCGCTGATCCTGCTGTTCCTGATCAACCTGCTGCTGTTCGTCGTCGGCATGTTTCTGGATGCAGGCCCCGCGATCATCATCCTTGGCCCCATCCTTGCGCCCATTTTCACAAGCCTCGGCGTAGACCCGATCCATTTTGCTATTATCATGAGTGTCAACCTGACCGTCGGCCTGGCCACTCCGCCCATGGGGTTGGTCCTGTTCGTGGCCGCCGCTGTATCGCGCGAAAAGGTCGAAACCATTGCCAAGGCGATCCTGCCGTTTCTGGCTGTCGAAATCATAGTGATCTTCCTGATCACCTATGTCCCCGCACTATCCATGACGATCCCGAGGATAACGGGATTTGCAAACTGAACTGAGTATCACAGGGAGGAAACGAATGCTCAGAGACTTCATCAAAACCGCTGCGGTGGCCACCTCGCTGGTGGCGGCATCCGCACTAGCTGCAACGGCTGCTGATTACACCCTGCGCGCCACAGCGAACTCAAACGAAAACGACGAAGACTATGATGGTCTGATCGTCTTCAAGAACTATGTTGAGGCTGCCTCGAACGGCGCCATCGAGGTGGAACTGTTCATCGGGACGCAGCTGTGCTCGAACGGGGCCGAGTGCCTGCAAGGCGTGGCTGACGGCACGATCGACATATACATCTCTACCTCGGGCGGCGCGTCGGGCATCTTCCCCTACGTGCAGGTCCTCGATCTGCCCTACCTGATGGCCGATGACCGCGTGGCCGAGCATGTTCTGTCAGGCGATTTCACCCGCAAGGTCCGCGACATGGCGCTCGAGGATTCCGGTGGCGCGATCCGTCTGATGACCATCGGAAACACCGGCGGCTGGCGCAACTTCGCCAACACCCAGCGTCGCATCGCCGAACCTGCCGATATGGAAGGTCTGAAAATCCGCACCGTGGTCGCCGACCTGCCGCAAGAGCTGGTCAAGGCACTTGGTGCATCGCCTACTCCGATCCCATGGCCGGAACTGTTCACCAGCTTCCAGACCGGTGTGGTTGAAGGGTCCAAGAACGGCATCACCGACATCATGGGTATGAAATTCCCCGATGCCGGTCTGCAATACGTCACGCTGGACGGCCACGCCTATATGGGCGCGCTATGGTGGATGAATAACGCCAAGTTCCAGGAGATGCCCGAGGACATGCGCCGCGTGGTGGTCGATGGGTTCTATGCTCTGCAGCAGGCCACCTTTGCCTCGCCCAAGCGCAAGTCGATCCAAGCCTATGAAGATTTCGTCGCCGGTGGCGGGGATCTCTATGTGCCGACACCCGACCAGAAAGCTGCGTTCAAAGAGGCCGCAACGCCGGTTTATGACTGGTTCCAGTCCAACGTGGCCCGCGGGGACGAGGTGTTCAACGCCCTGACCGAAGCGGTTGCTGCAGCCGAGGCTGATATCAACGCCTCTCGCGATGCGGATCTGAACTAAGCGAAAGGGGCCGGGCGCTTCGTCCGGCCCTTACCGAAACGGGTACATCCACCCTTTGTAGTCGTTGACCAGAACATGCGCTCTTTCAATCTGCTCCGGCGACATTTTCTTGACCACTTCCTCAAGGCTGATCGCCGCATCGGGATCACCGCCAATCGCGCTGAGCGTGTACCACATATACGCCCGCACCAGATCGGGCGCGGGCATGCCCAGACCCAGCTCATAATACCAACCGACGCCCGATTGCGCCCCCGGATGTCCCTTCATCGAAGCACGCAGATACCAATCAAACGCCCGCTCGTAATCCTGCTCGACCCCCAGCCCAAGGCCGTACATGACGCCGATCAGTTCCTCGGCCTCGGCATTGCCAGACCGCGCGGCTGGCATCAGTTCCTCGCGTGCGGCCTCGAACTCCCCGGCCTCCATCATGTCACGCGCCTGTTCCAGTTCGGCCAGCGCCGGGGTGGCAAGAAAGCAAAGGGCAAATACAAGCTGGCGCATTGGGTTTTCTTCCTTTTCGTCGGTGCGGCTGCGGCTCAGGATTTGCCGCGCCCGCTGACCGATGATGACTTTATCCTCTTTGATATGGAACAGGCTGCCATCGGTCATCAACTGTTTTACGACCCGATCCTGTCGGGCAATCAGAACATATCCTGCGCCCATTGCCATCACCCCGATTTCGGCACGTCGGACGGGTTGTCTTTGGGGATCGGTGAAGGCGGACAGGGTCTGGGACCGAACCGCATGCCCGGCGTGGGCGCAGAAAAGATCCGCAAGCGCATCCCGCGCAATTCACCGGGGCTTTGGAACCTTGGGGCAAAAGAGCTTCACACCGTATTCCACGATGGCCGCCTGAGCATCTCGGATGTCTACGGCAACGGATTCAATTCTCCGGCCCAGGAATGGTTGCCTGAGGGGCTGAACTCGCTGCTCGCCGCACAGGCGCTGTTCCCGCTGACCTCGCAATTCGAAATGGCCGGCAATGTCGGCGAAAATCAGGTGACCGGAGCGGTTGCCGACCGAATTGATCTGGGCTGGCCTATCCTTGCCAAGCGCGTGCGCACCGATCCGCGCTATGGCCCGGCCATGGTCGCTGCTTTTGATGAGGTCAACACGACCGAGGATATCACAATCACCCAGATCGCCAACGCCTTAGCCGCTTTCATGGCGGTTGAATGGCGCAGCACCGACAGCGCGTTCGATCAATACCTCGCGGGTGTCTCCTCGGCGCTGACGGCAGAGCAGAAAGACGGGATGGACCTGTTCTACGGCAAAGCCCAGTGTTCGACCTGTCATTCAGGGCCACTAATGTCAGATCAGGAATTTCACGCCTTAGCCCTGCCCCCTTTTGGGCCAGGTCGCACGCGGCAATGGGACCCCTACGTGCGTGACGTTGGCCGCATGGGGGAAAGCGACCGGCTGGAGGATGCTTATCGCTTTCGCACTCCGATGTTGCGAAACGTCGCTCTGACGGCGCCCTATGGGCATAATGGAGCATTTCCGGACCTAGAAAGCATGATACGCCACCACCTGAATCCAGAACGCAGCCTGTCACAATGGACCCGTGATATGGCTAACCTGCCGAACGTTCCTTGGTTGCACAAAGCCGATTTCGTCGTCTGGGACGACCGGTTGGAAATGGCGCGTGTGCGCGGCAAGATGGACATCACGCCATTGGAATTGTCCGAAGCTGACATCGCAAGTCTCGTGGCATTCCTCAACGCACTGACGGGATCCAGCGTGGACTCTCCACCATTCGGGGTACCGAAAGGCTTCGTCCCCTAAGAAAAACCCCCGCTGGGGCGGGGGATTTATCTGAGTATTATTCCGCCGCTTCCGCGTATGCGTCCATTGGAGGGCATGTGCAGACGAGGTTTCGGTCTCCGTATGCGTTGTCGACGCGGTTGACGGGGGACCAGTATTTGTCGACGCCCATGGAGCCCGGAGGGAAACAGGCCTGTTCGCGGCTATAGGGCCGGTCCCAGTCACCGACCAGATCGCGCACCGTGTGGGGGGCGTTTTTCAGCGGGTTGTTCTCCGCATCGATCTTGCCGTCGATGATGTCCTGCGCCTCGGAGCGGATCGAGAGCATGGCGTCGCAGAAGCGGTCCAACTCGTCCTTGGGTTCCGATTCCGTGGGCTCCACCATCAGGGTGCCGGCCACCGGCCAGCTCATCGTCGGGGCGTGGAAACCTGAATCGACCAGACGCTTGGCGACATCGTCGACGGTCACATGCGCCTCGGCGTCCAAGGGTCGAGTGTCGAGGATGCATTCATGCGCCACACGACCGGATTCGGAGGTGTAGAGGATCGGATAGGCATCCTGCAGACGCGCTGCGATATAGTTGGCGTTCAGGATCGCAACCTTGGTCGCCTGCGTCAAACCCGCACCACCCATCAGCAGCACATAGGCCCATGAGACCGGCAGGATCGAGGGCGAGCCAAAGGGCGCCGCAGAGACCGGCCCCACGGCGGTGCCGTATTCCGGGTGACCGGGCAGATGCTCTTCCAGATGCGCCTTGACGCCGATCGGGCCCATGCCGGGGCCACCACCGCCATGCGGGATGCAGAAGGTCTTGTGCAGGTTCAGGTGGCTGACATCGCCGCCAATGTCTCCGGGACGCGACAGGCCGACCATGGCGTTCATGTTGGCCCCGTCGATATAGACCTGACCGCCGTGGTCATGGGTGATCTGGCAGACCTCCTGCACGGTGGTCTCGAACACGCCATGGGTCGAGGGGTAGGTGATCATGCAGCCGGCCAGATGATCCGAATGCTTCTCGGCCTTGGCGCGGAAGTCATTCAGGTCGATATTGCCGTTCTCATCCGATTGCACCGGCACCACCTGCCAGCCCACCATCTGCGCCGAGGCCGGGTTGGTCCCGTGCGCCGAGGTTGGGATCAGGCAGACATTGCGGTGCCCTTCGCCGCGGGCGAAGTGATAGTTGCGGATGGTCAGCAGGCCTGCATACTCGCCCTGCGCGCCCGAGTTGGGCTGCTGGGAGATCGCGTCATAGCCGGTGATCTGGCACAGCTTGTCGTTCAGATCGGCAATCATCTCATGATAGCCCTGCGCCTGATCTTCCGGAGCAAAGGGGTGCAGATTGCCGAACTCGGGCCATGTGACCGGGATCATCTCGATCGTCGCGTTCAGCTTCATGGTGCAGGATCCCAGCGGGATCATCGCCCGGTCCAGCGCCAGGTCGCGGTCGGCCAGACGGCGCATATAGCGGGTCATCTCGGCCTCGGCCCGGTTCTTGTGGAAGATCGGGTGAGTCAGATAGGGCGTCTCGCGCAGGGCGTAATCCGGCAGGCGGTACGCCACGTTCGAGCTGTCATCCTGACGGTCGATGCCGAAGGCGCCCCAAACCGCCTCAATCGTCTCGGCGCGGGTCTGTTCATCCAGGCTGATGCCCACTTTCGTCTCGCCGACCTTGCGCAGGTTGATGCCACGGGCAACGGCGGCCTCCATAACGGTGGTCTGCAAGTGGCCGACCTCGACCGTGATGGTGTCAAAGAACACCTCGGGTTCGACCGAGAAGCCCGCCTCTTCCAGACCGGCGGCCATGCGCGAGGTTTTGCGGTGCACCGATTGCGCAATCGCCTTGATGCCGTCGGGGCCGTGATAGACCGCGTACATCGAGGCCATCACCGCCAGCAGCGCCTGCGCGGTACAGACGTTCGAGTTGGCTTTTTCGCGGCGGATATGCTGCTCGCGGGTCTGCAGCGCCAGGCGGTAGGCCTTGTTGCCCCGGCTGTCGATGCTGACACCGATGATCCGGCCCGGCATCGCGCGCTTCAGCTTGTCGGTGGTCGCCATATAGGCGGCATGGGGCCCGCCATAGCCCATCGGCACGCCAAAGCGCTGGGTCGATCCGATGGCGATATCCGCGCCCATCTCACCCGGTGACTTCAGCAGCGCCAGCGACAGGATATCGGCGGCGACGATGGCAATCGCTTTGTGTTCATGCAGCGCCGCGATCTCGGCGGTGAAGTCGCGCACATGGCCGTGGGTGCCGGGGTATTGGAAGATCGCGCCAAAGACGGCGCCTGCTTCCAGTTGGTCGGGATCGCCCACCTGTACGTCGATGCCCAAGGGCTCGGCGCGGGTTTTGATCACAGCGATGGTCTGCGGGTGGCAGTTGCGGTCGACAAAGAAGGCGGCGTTATTGGCCTTGGACCGACCACCGCGCTTGGCCATCGCCATGGCCTCAGCCGCGGCGGTGGCTTCGTCCAGCAGCGAGGCATTGGCCACATCCAGCCCGGTCAGGTCGCTGACCATGGTCTGGAAGTTCAACAGCGCCTCAAGCCGGCCCTGGCTGATCTCGGGCTGATAGGGCGTATAGGCGGTGTACCAGGCCGGGTTTTCCAGGATGTTGCGCAGGATCGGCGCGGGCGTGGTGGTGCCATAATACCCCTGACCGATCAGCGAGGTCAGAACCTTGTTCTTGCTCGCCACCTCTTTCATATGGAACAGCGCATCGCGTTCCGTCATCGCCGGACCCCAGTCCAACGGCTCTTTCTGGCGGATCGCGGGCGGGACGGTGGCGTCGATCAGCGCGTCCAGCGTCTTGAAGCCGATTACCTTGAGCATGTCGCGCATCTCGGTCGGGCTGGGCCCGATATGGCGGCGATTGGCAAAGTCATAGGCTTCGTAGTCGGTCAGTTTGAAAGCCATTGCAGCGCTCCTATGAATAAGTCAGGTCGGGCGGAGACCACGCAGGCCTCCGATACATCATCACGAGCCGGTTCGGCCCGAACGGGCGAAGCCCTGTACAGGGCCCCGGTCTGGATCAGCCGATGAAGGCCTTGTAGCCAGCTTCGTCCATCAGATCTTCGAGTTGCGACGCGTCCGCGATCTTGATCTTGTAGATCCACGCCTCACCCTCGGGGTCTTCGTTCAGCGCGCCGGGATTGTCGGCCAGTGCTTCGTTGACCTCGGTGATCTCGCCATCCACCGGCGCATAGAGTTCCGAGGCCGCCTTGACGGATTCGATCACGCCGATCTCGCCGTCTTTCTCGAACTCGTCACCCACTTCCTGCTGTTCCACGAAGACCACATCGCCCAGCTGCTCGGCAGCGTGCTTGGTGATGCCCAGCGTGGCCGTGTCGCCGTCCACATCCAGCCATTCATGTTCTTCGGAATAATAGGTTGCCATGGTCTTTCTCTCCTGACTTCAACGCTTGTAATTCTGGGTGACGAAGGGCAGCGCCACAACCTCGGCCGGTTGCGGCTTGCCCCGGATGATCAGGTTGACCACCTCGCCCGGCGCGCCATGGCCCGCCGCCACATAGCCCATCGCCACCGGTCCACCCACCGTGGGGCCAAACCCGCCCGAGGTGATCTGGCCAATGCTATTGCCCTCGGCGCATTGGATTTCCACGCCCTGACGTGCAGGCGCTCGACCTGTCGGCTTGATGCCCACCAGCTTGCGTGCAGGCCCCTCGGCCAGTTCCTTTTGGATACGCGCGGCGCCGGGAAAGCCGCCCTCTTCCTTGCGGCGCTTCTGGATTGCCCAAGCCAACGAAGCTTCGATCGGAGAGGTGCTCTGGTCGATGTCATTGCCGTAAAGGCACAGCCCCGCCTCCAGCCGCAGGCTGTCGCGCGCGCCCAGACCGGCGGCTTCACAATCCTCATGCGCCAGGAACGCGCGGGTCACTTCTATGGCCTTGTCCTCCGGGATCGAGATCTCGTACCCGTCCTCACCGGTGTAACCCAGGCGTGAGATACGGCATTCAACGCCGTTGATATCCGCCACCGTGGTTTCCATGAACTTCAGATCCCGCGCCGCAGGGCAGAGATCGCCCACCACATCCTCGGCCTTGGGTCCCTGCACCGCAACCAGCGCACGGTCGAAGATCTCGATCACCTCGACGCCGTCCAGGTTGGCCTGCATATGCGGAATGTCCTGATGCCGCAGCGCCGCGTTCACCACCACAAAGTAATGGTCCCCCGCATTCGACACGATCAGGTCATCCATGATCCCGCCGTCTTCGTTCGTAAAAAAACCGTAGCGCGCCTTGCCCTCTTTCAGCGTCGCAAAAGCCTGCGGGCACAAAGCTTCCAGCTTTTCCCCCACATTCTCACCGCGCAGAATCACCTGACCCATATGGCTGACGTCAAACACCGCAGCCCTCTCGCGACACTGCGAATGCTCACCCATAATCCCCAAAGAATACTGAACAGGCATCTCCCACCCAGCAAAATCAACCATCTTCCCGCCCAACTCAACATGCAAGTCATACAAAGGCGTGCGCCGCGGTAATGTCATATCTATAACCTTTCAAATAGCGGGATTGGTCGCGAACGACCATGACAGTGCAGTGCGCATTCCGCACCACCCGCGCCAAGTTCGGGCCAATTTCATAATTCGGGAAATCGCCCTTGGTGGAGGCCATGACGATCAGATCAAACCCCTCTTTATAGGCGAGTTTCAGAATTTCACGGTAGACGCTGCCTTCTTCGATGTGGATCGCCACATCGGAGGCATCGCCGTGATCCAGAATGGCCTGGACCGCGTTGCGAACGTGATCCTTGGCACCGGCACCATAATTCGCAGGCAGGTTCGGCAATTGAATTATCTCGGGGATGACGGAAACCGCGTGCAGTTCGGCGCCGTAGAATTTCGCTTGTTCCAACGCGACCGGCAGAGCCAGTTTCCAGGAACGGTCATCCGTATGATCAATCGGCAGCAGGATTTTCTTGGCCATCACGTCTCTCCTCGAGATATGGAATTCTGTTTCAAAGGCGGGGGGCCGGGTTGGCCCCCCGTTTTGGTCGGGCCGAACCTATTCGGCGGGTTTTGCCTCCGGCTCTTCGGACTGACCACCCGAGGCGAAGAACTCTTTCGTCAGTTTGAAGACGATTGGGCTCAACAGGGCCAGAGCAATCAGGTTCGGGACAGCCATCATGGCGTTCAGCGTGTCCGCCAGCAGCCAGATGAAGCCCAGATCCGCAGTTGCGCCGAAGTAGATCATGACGATCCACAGGACGCGGTAGGGCATCAGGGATTTCACACCCAGCAGGAACTCGACACATTTTTCGCCATAGAAGGACCAGCCAAGGATAGTGGTGAAGGCAAAGATCGACAGGGCAATGGCGATCAAATACCCACCGATACCCGGCAGCGACAGTTCGAACGCATGGCTGGTCAGCGCCGCACCGGATTCACCGGATGTCCAGGCACCCGACGCGATGATTGCCAGACCGGTGATAGAGCAGACGATAATGGTATCGATGAACGTACCCAGCATCGCGATCAGGCCCTGGTTTACCGGACCTTTAGTCTCGGCAGCGGCGTGCGCAATCGGGGCGGAACCCAAACCCGCTTCGTTCGAAAACACACCACGTGCCACACCAAAGCGGATGGCGGCCCAGACGGCTGCGCCCGCGAACCCACCTTCGGCGGCGGACGGGGTGAATGCGTAGGTGAAGACGAGGGACAGCGCATGTCCGATGTTGCCGATGTTGATCAGCAGAACCAGCAGGCCCGCGATGATATAGGCAACAGCCATGAACGGAACCAGCTTGCCTGCGACAGCACCGATGCGCGTGATCCCGCCCAGGATAACAGCTGCGGTCAAGACCATCAGAACAACGCCGGTGACCGAAGTATTCAGGCCGAAATTGGCCTCCAACACCTGAGCAACACCATTTGCCTGTACGCCGTTGCCGATACCGAAAGCTGCGACCGCGCCGAACAGGGCAAAAGCTACACCCAGCCAGGCCCACTTCGCGCCGAGGCCGTTCTTGATGTAGTACATCGGGCCGCCGACATAGTTACCCAGCTCGTCTTTCTCACGATATTTCACCGCGCAGACGGCTTCAGCATATTTGGTGGCCATGCCCACCAGGGCGGTCATCCACATCCAGAACAAAGCACCCGGACCGCCCAGGAAGACAGCAGTGGCCACACCAGCGATGTTGCCCGTACCGATAGTTGCCGACAGCGAGGTCATCAGCGCGTTGAACGGGCTGATCTGCCCCTCGCCCTGCCCTTCGCGGCCTTTGAACAGCAGGCTGAAGCCTGTGCCAATGCGCAGGATCGGCATGAATTTCAGCCCGACCTGCAGGAAGAAGCCGACGCCGAGGATAAGAACCAGCATCAGCGGTCCCCAAACGACGCCATTGATGGCCCCTACGATTGAATTTAACGCTTCCATGGTATTCCTCCCTAGTGCGTCTGGTTATGCCCCGGCAGCAATCGCCCGCTGGCGAGCTTGCTTGAGGGCGGCAAAATCTTCGTCCGCGTGGAACGACGAACGGGTCAGCGGTGTGGCCGACACGTGCAGAAAGCCCTTGGAGCGCGCGATCTGCTCCAGCTGGGTGAACTCTTCCGGTGCCCAGAACCGGTCGATCGGATGGTGTTTCGGGGTCGGTTGCAGATATTGCCCAACCGTCAGGAAATCGACCTGTGCCGCGCGCAGGTCGTCCATCACCTGCCGCACGTCATCCAGGCTTTCCCCCAGCCCGACCATCAGACCGGATTTGGTGAAAATCTCGGGATTGGCGCGTTTGGCGTCGTCCAGCAGGCGCAGCGAAGTATAGTAGCGTGCGCCGGGACGAACCGTCGGGTAGAGATGCGGGACCGTTTCAAGATTGTGGTTGAACACATCCGGCGCAGCTTCGAAGACGGCCTCCGCCGCGCCGCCCTTGCCCAGAAAGTCGGGGGTCAGGACCTCTACCGTGGTGCCGGGGTTTTGATGACTCACGGCGCGGATGGTCTGTGCGATATGTTCGGCCCCGCCATCAGTCAGATCGTCACGGTCCACGGATGTGATCACCACATGGCGCAGGCCCAGCTTTTTGACCGCTGACGCGACGCGGCCCGGCTCGAACACATCGAGCGCATCCGGGCGTCCGGTTGCGACGTTGCAGAAGGAACAACCGCGGGTGCAGACCTCGCCCATGATCATCATGGTGGCGTGACGTTTGGACCAGCATTCGCCGATATTCGGGCAGGCGGCTTCTTCGCAGACAGTTGCCAGATCGTGATCGCGCATCAGGCGGCGAGTCTCATAGTACTCGGCGCTTTCGATTTTTTTCCGGCGTATCCACTTGGGCTTGCGCGGGATCACGCTGTCGGCCTTTTTGGCCTTTTCCGGGTGGCGAGGGCGAAGCTGGATGGTCATCTGGCTGAACTTCCTTAGGCGTGGATCGCGCGGCCCATGGCGTCGAGGCAGGCTTCTTTCACCGCCTCTCCCATGGCTGGATGTGCGTGGCAGGTCGCGGCAACATCGGCGACGGTGGCGCCTTTGGTCATCGCCAGAACGAGTTCTGCGATCTGATCGCCGCCATGGGCTCCGCAAATATGCGCGCCCAGAATTTTGCCGCTCGGGTCAGCCAGAACCTTTACCGCGCCGTCGGTTTCCCCGGTCGAACGCGCGCGCGAGTTGGCCATGAAGGCGAACTTGCCGACCGTGTAGTCGGTACCGGCCTCTTTCAGCGCCTCCTCGGTTGCGCCGACCGAGGCGACCTCGGGGTCGGTATACACAACACCCGGTACGGTGTTGTAGTCCACGTGAACATCCTGCCCGGCCAGCATCTCGACACAGGCGACGCCATCCTCTTCGGCTTTGTGGGCCAGCATCGGGCCGAGGATGCAATCGCCGATGGCATAGATACCGGGCACCGAGGTGCGGAACTTCCCGTCAACCTGAACAAAGCCGCGCGGGTCAAGAGCTATCCCCAGATCTTCCAGCCCCAACCCGCGCGTAACGGGACGGCGGCCGACGGCGATCAGGACCTTGTCGGCCTCAATCACCTCTTCCTTGGCTTTGCCGACCCGATCCAGCGTAAGCGTTAATCCGGTTTCTGATTTGTCGATGGCCTTCAGCGCGCGCCCCAACTGGAATTTCAGCCCCCGTTTGGACAAGGCTCGTTGCGCCAGTTTCGCAATCTCGCCATCAATGCCGGGCAGCACGCGGTCGAGATATTCAACCACCGTAACCTTAGCGCCAAGACGCGCCCAGACTTGCCCAAGTTCCAGCCCGATCACGCCCGCGCCGACAACAACCAGATGATCCGGCACCGTATCCAGCGCCAAGGCTCCGGTCGAACTCAATACGTGCTGCTCATCAATCTCGATCCCGTTCAGCGGCGTCGGTTCGGACCCGGTGGCGATCAGGATGTTCTTGGCTTCATAGATATCATCGCCAACCTGCACCTGCCCGTCGGCGGGAATGCGTGCCCAGCCTTCGATCAGCTCAACGCCGTTTTTCTTGAACAGAAACCCAATGCCCTTGGTCAGATCACCCACGATCTTGTCCTTGCGCCCCATCATGGCGGGTACGTCGATGCTGGCCCCCTCGACCGCAATGCCATGGGAGGAGAGATGTGCAAGTTCGGCATATTTGGCCGAGGAGGTCAGCAACGCTTTGGAGGGGATACACCCCACATTCAAACAGGTACCACCCAGCGCCCCGCGCCCCTCGACGCAGGCCACTTTCAACCCCAATTGGGCGGCGCGAATGGCCGCGACATAGCCGCCCGGGCCGCCGCCAATGACGATCATGTCATAAATGTTCATGGGTCGTCTCTCAGTAAATGGGGTGTTGTGCGCACAGGGCGCGGACCTGATCGCGGGTCCGTGTTTCAACGGTCGCATCGCCTTCGGGCGCCCGGACCAGCGCGTCCAGGACATCGCCAATCAAGTGGCCGATCTGGCGGAATTCATCCGGCCCGAACCCACGGCTGCAACCGGCGGCAGTGCCCAAACGGATACCGCTGGTCACAGTTGGTTTTTCCGGGTCTCCGGGAACGCTGTTCTTGTTGCAGGTAAAACCTGCACGCTCCAACGCGGCTTCGGCGTCTTTCCCTTTCACCCCAATGGGGCGCAGATCGACCAGCATTAGGTGATTGTCCGTACCACCGGAAACGATGTCGCAACCGCGCGCCATCATCACTTCGGCCAGGGCCGAGGCGCTGTCGACAACCCGTTGCATATAGGTTGAGAATTCAGGTTTTAGTGCTTCGCCAAACGCGACGGCCTTGCCTGCGATCACGTGCATCAAAGGGCCTCCCTGAAGGCCCGGAAACACCGCCGAGTCCAGCTTTTTGGCCAGCGCCGCATCATTGGTCAGGATGATGCCACCGCGCGGACCACGCAGCGTCTTATGCGTAGTTGACGTCACCACATGGGCATGACCGACCGGCGAAGGGTGCAAGCCCGTTGCCACAAGCCCTGCAATGTGTGCCATATCGGCCAGCAACCAGGCCCCGACCTCGTCCGCGATCTGGCGGAACTGGGCGAAATCAATTGTCCGGGAATAGGCGGACGCACCTGCGATGATCAGTTTGGGTTTCTCGGCCCGCGCCAAAGACGCCGCCTGATCATAGTCAATCAACCCCGCATCGGTCAGTCCGTACTGTACTGGCCGGAACCACTTGCCCGATTGCGCGGGTTTTGCACCATGAGTCAGATGGCCGCCAGCGTCCAACGACATTCCAAGGATCGTGTCACCTGGGCTGAGCAAAGCCAATTTGACAGCCCCGTTTGCCTGAGCACCCGAATGCGGCTGCACATTGGCAAATTCGCAACCAAAAAGCTGTTTCAGCCGCTCGATTGCCTCGGCTTCAACCTCATCCACAAATTCGCACCCGCCATAATAGCGACGACCCGGATAGCCTTCGGCGTATTTGTTGGTCAGCACGGAACCTTGGGCCTCAATCACAGCCTGAGAGACGATGTTCTCTGACGCGATCAATTCAATTTGCTCAGCCTGCCGCTGGCTTTCGCGTGCGATCGACGCAGCGATAACCGGGTCTGCTGTATTGAGCGAAGTTTTGAACATTGTCTCCTCCCGTAGTATCGAATCCCATGTAAGAGATTTTGTTTCCTATAGTGGAATTTTATCTCTTAAAGCAACATTATTCTCAAAATTGTGAAGTTGTGCAGCTTGGGAAAACCGGCTAATCTTTGAAAAACAAGGAGAATACATGTCTGAAGATACCCCCGGCGATGTTTCCAATGCGGAAGAACATGACGATGGGGCGGCACTGGGCCGGTCCATTCGGGACGCGCGGCGTGCAAAAGGCTGGACTCTGGAAGAGGCCGGGCGGGCGGCGGGAATCGGGCGCTCGACACTCTCGAAGATCGAAAACAACCAGACCCGCCCCAGCTTTGACATCGTTCGACGGCTGACTCAGGCGCTGGATATGAGCACGCCGCAGTTATTCCTGCAATCGGGTCAAACAGGCATTTCGGGTCGGCGCGACTTCACCCCCAAAGGGCAGGGCGAAACACGGGACACCCCCACATATCTGCACGAGCTATTGTGCCCTGAACTAACCAGCAAACGGATGCTGCCCTATATCGCCACGATCAAGGCCCGCGATGTCTCAGAGTTCGAGAACTGGATCAGACATAGCGGAGAAGAGTTCATGTACGTCATCAGTGGCGAATTGATCTTTGTGTCCGAACATTACCGCCCGCTTCCAATGAAAGCCGGAGACTCGCTTTACTACGACAGTGGAATGGGGCACGGCTGCATCTCGACCAGCAAGGAAGATGCAAAGGTGCTTTGGGTGTCTTTGGAAGGCTCTGCCGCGCAAAATCTCAGATGACGGCGACACAGCCAAAACGCATTCAATCCCTGTCCGTCAGGCGCCAGATTTCCTGCTGTTCAAAGCCACGAACGGATTTCAGGCCAACACTTTCAATGTCGAACTGATCTTTCAACACCTCGGCGACTTCGTCCTGAACGGTGATTTGCATCGGTTCCGAAAACTCTTGCAAGCGTGAGGCCAGGTTCACCGCCGGTCCAAAAATATCGTAGACATATTTCTGGATACCCACGACCGAGCCCACAACCGAACCCGAGGCCAGCCCGATCCGACAGCGCCACTGGTGCGGATGGCTCAGGTTGCGGCGGGTCAGATAGCGGACGAAACGAATGGCCGTATTGGCGATTGCCTTTGCGTGATCCGGCGTCGGATCCGGCAAACCTGCAACCGTGATATAGGCGTCGCCGATGGTCTTGATACGCTCGCAACCGAATTGCTCACCGATCCGGTCAAAGGCGCTGTAGATGTCGTTCAACTCGGTGACCGTCACGCTGGGGTCCTGCGAAGCTACCATCTCGGTGAAACCAACGAAATCCAGCATCAGGACGGACACTGGATCGTAAAGCTGCGGCGTCACGACCCCAAAGGTCTTGTATTCCTCGTAGACAGACCGCGGCATCAGGTTCAGCAACAGCTTTTCAACCTGTTCCTTTTCTCGTTTCAGCTCACGCGTATTGCGCTCAACCATCATCGAGTAGGAATCGATCATGGACTCCAGCTCTTTGATGCGGGTGATGTTCTGACAGACAAGAACCAGCACATCATCATGTGCGACTGTAAAGTCCAGCGCGATCACCAATGTCCGGCGCTTCTTCTTGAAACTGATTTCCGAGGTGTAGCGTCCGGATTCAAACAAGCTCTTGCGAACCGTCTCAATCTCCAGATCGGGGAATAGCTGCTGCAAATGCGACGATTGAGTTTCGGTATTGAACCAATCCTCAAACGTATCGTTGCGGAAACCGAACCGAAGTGTTTCGCGATCCAAAAGCGCAACACCCACACCGATGGCACGCAGCAACTGTTCATTGATGGCTTCGATAGTCATGGTTTACCTAACAATCAGAGGACGACGTTTCCCGAATTCTGCCAGGACAACAGCGATATCGTCCTGCGCCACGTTGTGTTTTTGAAGCGCGCCTTGCAACACGGTTTCCAGCTCATCGAAATGAGCATTCGTGATCTCAAGATGTGAATGCAACTGACGCAGTTGTTTGTCTGTATAAGAAGCCGGGCCACCCAACAAAGATGCGACAAATTTGGTTTGATGGTCCACCATTTTCGTCATGTCCACATGATCAAAGAACGGGCCGACCTCATCGTTGTCCAACAGAGTGTCGTAAAAGGAAATCACGATTTTGCTGATTTTTGAAAACCCGCCGTATTTCTCATAAAGTGTGCGCTCAACCATTTAAACAAATCCCTATCTGAAAATTACTCTTCACCCGTATACCCTGATATGCTCATGCGCATTTCTCCAACGTTCCTGAAAAGATGCGTTGAAACGTTGGAGAAATGCTGTTTGAAATCAGCGTCGTACCGCGATGATCTCGGCGTATTCCGACGCGATGCACAACGTGTCATTTGTTGACACATCGAATTCCCGGATCAATGCCATGATATCGTCGCGCAAAGCGGCTTGCCCTAACGTATCCAGTGCCTCGAACGCTTTCTGCATCGGGCCGTAGAACGTGCGGAAGTATTCCAGAAAATGCTCGGCCGATCTGTAGCGGAACATAAAGGTTTTGCGCCGGAAAGACGTGATTTCGCACTTGCCTCCAAACGTCTCTTGAACCCAGGTTTCACTGCCCCATTGCGCCGGAGAGTTCACACCCGCAGGCGGTGGCACATGCTTCCCAATGGTTTTGAACAACTGTCCGATGAAACTGTCCGGTGTCCAGTTTGCCATACCGATCTTGCCACTCGGACGAACCATGCGCTGAAGCTCGGCCGCGGATTGCTGCTGATTGGGCGTGAACATCACACCAAAGGTTGAAACCACCGCATCAAAAGTCTGATCCCCGAAAGGCAGGTTCTCGGCGTCGGCAACTTTGTAGGTCACAAACAGACCTTCGGCTTTGGCGCGCTGGCTACTGGCCTGCAGCAGAGTTTCAACATAGTCGGTCGACGTGACATCGCAAAACCGCCGGGCGAACGCCAGGGTGGCATTGCCATTCCCGGCCGCGACATCCAGAATTTTGGCACCTGGCGTCATAGCCATCGCCTCGGCAAGCTCTTCTCCGGTGATCTGCAGGGTCACGCCCACTTTGCTGTAGTCGCCAGACCCCCAGGCAACGTTCTGTTTGGCTTTAATAGCCGTAAAGTCCGGGGTGGCCGTGGTAGATGTTTGAACATTCATGATCTCAATCCTTCTTGCTGAATGCTGAATTTATGTGGTTCAGGCGGCTTTCCCGCTTGGCCAGCTGATGTTCACGGCGGGCCGCTCGGCGCTGGCCACGTGTTCAATGATCCGCGAGTTGACCCATTCCGGCTGGAAGATCGGAGCCATGTGCCCCAGCTCGGGCAACAGCGCCATCCGCGCATTGGGCAGCGCCTGCGCGATTTCCACTGCCGCGTGCTGCGCAATCTGCGGTGATTCCAGCCCGGTCATGACCAGAGTCGGCATTTCAAGCCTGGACAGTTCGGACAGATCCCAGTCTTCGGCGAAACCATTTTCGAAATCGCGCAGGACCGAGGGCACCATCGCGGCTAAGCGATCTTTGGCCTGTTCGGGCAGCGCCTCCCAAAATCCATCTTCATTCCAGAAGTTCAGGAAGTGCTGCATCGCACTGGCGGGATCACCCGTGGATACCGCAGTCGAGACCGTCGCCGACACGTGCTGAATGTCGCGAAACAGCACTTGGCTCAGGTCATTCCCTTGAGCAAGGAAATGAAATATTGCCGGCTCGTAGAGCGTCAGGCTTTTCACCAGGTCAGGGCGCAGCAGAGCGATCTTGATCGCGATGCCGCCACCGTTGGAATGACCGACCAGATGCACGGGGCGTCCCAGTGCTTCGATCTCGCGCAGAACAGGTGCTGCCGAAATTGCCGCGCCAGTCTGGGACATGTCAGGTTCAATGGGATCGAGCCCGTAGCCGGGCAAATCAAAGGCATGGAGAGAAAACCGCCCCGCCAGATCCTTTGCCAACTGACCCCATTGGCCACCATTTGATGCCGAGGAATGCAACGCGACAATCGGTGCGTTGGTTGTTTCGGTAGTGATAAAAGAAATACTCATCATTCTGACCCAATTACAATTTTGATGGATCAAAACTGGGCGTTTTATGTTTCAATGTGATTTCTGAAATCAGCGGTTCGTGTTTCAGTTGTTGCTCTGTGAAGCCGTTCACACAACGCGCTATCCGGTTCCAAACACGCCATGTTTTCGAACGTCAGTGGCAGGAAAATGCACGCCTTGAAACAATTGAAACACAGCAGGCCGATTTTGAAATGGCACTGAAACACTGATATTCTAGACATTCGGAATGAACATGGACTCGTCAACTGATCTTGAAGAAATCGAAAAGGCGCGGGATCTTCTGCGCGACGCGATCGAGTCCTTGAAAGAGGGGTTTGCCCTCTATGACGACGATCGTCGTCTGGTAATGTTCAACCAACGTTATGCCGAAATGAACAAAGGGGTTGGCGACCTGCTGGAGCCGGGCCTCGACTGGGAAATCCTGATGCGCGAAACGGCACGGCGCGGCATCTACGCCGACGCCGTCGGCAATGAACAGCAATGGGTCTCGGACCGGCTGGCCAATGGTATCGATTTCATTCAGGACTTTGAGCTTCTTGAAACGGATGGGCGGACGTTTCTGGTCTCTGTTCATCCAACGAAGTTCGGCGGTTTCGTCGTCACGCGCGAGGATATCACTGAACGAAAGCAGGCTGAGGTTGAAGAGCGCGATGGGGACCTGCTGATCCGAAAGGTGCTGGATGCCAGTTCTGCCGTTGTCACAATGGCGCGCATTGGCGATGGACAGATCCTCTATCGCTCGCCAGCGGCGTTGCAGTTGTTCGGCCCTTCGAAGTCCGCGCGCGAGCATTATCTGAACCCGGAAGAACGCGCAGATTTCATCACTCTGCTTTTGGCCGATGGCCGGGTCGAAGATTACAAGCTGGATCTGGTGAACGCCGCGGGCGCGACGTTTCCGGCGTCAATCTCTTCGCAGCTGATCGACTACAAAGGCGAAGAAGTCATAGTCACCAGCATCATCGACCTGACCGTGCAAAAAGAAGCCGATGCGCTGATCCGACAGGTCATGGAGGCCTACCCTGCCGCGATCAACATGACTCATGCAGAAACGGGCAAGGTCCTGTTTGCCACGCCCGAGATCAAAGCACTGTTTGGCGACACCGAAAGCTCCAAATCCTACTATGCCGACCCGGCCGAGCGCGAGCGATACTTGAACGACCTGCGAAAAGAAGGGGCGCTGAAAGATCGGCGGATGGAGTTCGTTGACGCGCGTGGGCGTAAATTCTGGGCCGCGGATTCGTCTCGCCTTATCGAATTCAATGGCGAGGAGGTCATCGTTTCGAATACGCGTGACCTTACAGACGAATTGGCCATCGAAGCCGAACTCACAAAACAGCGCGAGATGCTATTCCAGAATGAAAAGATGTCGGCCCTGGGAGAGCTGCTTGCCGGTGTCGCCCATGAGCTTAACAATCCGCTGTCGGTGGTTGTGGGTCATTCGCTGATGTTGAAGGAAGAGATAACAGATCCGGACCTGACAGTCAGAATTGAAAAGATCGGCAACGCCGCGGAACGCTGCGCCAAGATCGTCAAGACATTTCTTGCGATGGCACGGCAGAAACCCAGCAAGATCGAACCTGTCGATGTGCTCACTTTGATCGAAACTGCTGCCGATGTGGCGGGCTATGGCAGCACCTCGGGTGAGATCAATATTTCTCGCGTTGTTCCGCAGGATATGCCACCCATTGCAGGGGACGCTGATCAAATCACGCAGGTTATCATCAACCTGATTATCAACGCGGAACAGGCGATGACATCTTCGGGTGTCGGCGATCGTATCACGTTGTCTGCCGAAACCCGAGCAGACACTAACATGATCGAAATCACGGTCGAGGATAACGGCCCCGGCATCCCCAAAACCATAGCACCGCGGATATTCGAGCCCTTCTTCACCACCAAGGAGGTCGGCGATGGCACAGGCATCGGCCTGGCCTTTTGTCACCGCATAATACTGTCCCATGGTGGTCAGATCAGGCTGGAGCAAACTGGAGGCACTGGCACGTGTTTCCGAATTACCCTGCCAATCGCCTCTGACGAAAGCACCTGTTCGGATGACACAAAAGACTCCATTCCAGCCGCATCCAGGCATAGGGCCTTAGTAGTGGATGACGAGATCGAAGTCGGGGAATTGAATGCCGAGATCCTGCGACGGGAAGGGTTCGAGGTAGACTTCGTGTCCTCGGGTGAAGAGGCGCTGAACCGGCTGCAGATATCGTCATACGATATCTTTCTAAGCGATCTGAACATGCCGGGTGTCGATGGTCGTAAGATTTTTGAAGCGTTGAGAACGCGCTTCCCCAAGATGCTGAAGAAAACCGCCTATATCACCGGTGACACGATGGGCGAAAGCTCTTTGGGTTTACTGAAGGAATCCGGCCTTCCCTACCTTGAAAAACCCGTATCACCCTCGGAACTCCGGACACTTGTCGGGCAGTTGCTTGCAGACCAGAAGGACTTGTCAGATGAATAGTCAGCAATGCCACATTCTGGTGTGCGACGATGAAATCGACGTGCGTGAGATGTTGCAGGAATATCTGGGCAAACGCGGGTATCAGGTCTCAACTGCCTCTGGCGGCGAAGAACTGCGCGCGATTGTTGCAGATGTGCCGGTCGACCTGATGATTATGGATATCAACATGCCCAAAGAGGACGGCTTGTCCATCCTCAGATCTCTGCGACCAGAAAACACGACGCCGATCATCATGCTGACGGCAGCGGGCGACGTTGTAGACCGGATTATCGGGCTTGAGATGGGCGCAGATGACTATCTAGGAAAACCGGTCGATCTTCGCGAACTTGAAGCCCGGATCAAGGCCATTTTACGCCGCGAAGCCCTGACTGACAGACCCGCGGCGGGTTCGACTGACGCCGAACAGGCCGCATTCGGACATTATGTACTGGATAAAGAGGCCGCCAAACTTCTGGCCGAAGATGGGTCAGAAGTTCAGTTGACGGCCATGGAATACAGGTTGCTCAAGGTTTTTGCGGAAAACAAAGGGCGTGTTCTGAACCGTGACCAACTACTTGAACATGCGCATGATCGGTCCTGGGACCCGTTTGATCGCAGTATCGACATCCGTATTTCCAGGTTGCGCCGAAAACTGGAGACAAACCCCGAAAAGCCCCAGATCATCCGGACCGTACGCGGGATCGGGTATGTCTATGATCCCAAATAGACTGCGCAGATTTTGACAAAACCTACGGCGAAACCACAGACAACCTTGGAGTCCAAGCGTCTGGCGGGTCACTGCCGTCATTAGGTTCGGCGCAAGCTCAGTTACCTTACTGGATTGAGACCGGCTGCCACACGCCATCACTATCGGACGATTTGAATGCAGCCGAGATGAATGCCATCCCCAGCAAACCATCACTCAGCTCAGGCAATAGATCTTGGCGATCTTGATCTTTTCGGATCAGCGCCGCTGCGTCCTTGTAAATCGTCGCAAACCCTTCCAGGTAGCCTTCAGGGTGACCGGGCGGAATGCGGGTGGCCGCGCGCGCGGTTTCTGATGTTGCCGCCGACCCTCGGGTCAGAACCTGAGTTGGTTCACCAAAGCGGCTAAAGTACAGATGGTTGGGGTGTTCCTGCGACCATTCCAACCCGCCCCTGTCGCCATAGACCCGAAGTCGCAGCCCGTTTTCATTTCCCACAGCCACCTGACTGGCCCACAGCATGCCTCGCACACCATTGCCATAGCGCAGAAGGATATGGGCGTTGTCGTCCACTTGCCTGCCCGGCACCATGCTTGAAAGGTCCGCCGCCAGATGTGAGGGCACTTCACCCGTCACGAAATGCGCCAGATTGAAAGCGTGTGTGCCGATATCGCCGATCGCCCCAGCACCCGACCGTGCAGGGTCCGTGCGCCAGTCGGCCTGTTTGTTGTCGGCATCCGCCGGTTCGGTCAGCCAGTCCTGCGCGTATTCGACTTGCACCAGCCGCAACTTACCCAACTCACCCGCCTGCACCATCTCACGTGCCTGCCGGATCATCGGATAGCCGGTGTAATTGTGCGTCAGGATGAAATGGGCGGATGACGCCTCGGCTGCGGCCTTGATGCGCGCGGCATCCTCAGCCGTGGCGGAAAGAGGTTTGTCGCAAATGACGTGGATCCCCGCTTCAAGAAACGCAATCGCCGGATCGGCATGCATATGGTTGGGCGTCACAATCGCTACGGCGTCGATACCGTCGTCGCGCGCTGCCTCGGCCTGTGCCATCTGACGAAAATCTGCATAACTCCGATCAAGCCCCAGCTCTTGCGCCGAGGCCGCCGCGCGCTGCGGGTCGGAAGACAGCGCACCGGCCACCAGCTGCCACTGCCCATCCAGCCGGGCGGCAATTCGGTGTACGGCTCCGATAAAGGCGCCTTTTCCGCCGCCGACCATGCCCAGTTTCAATGGTGTCATTGGCCCAACCCCAGCATGGATCGGATCATGGCCTGATCTACTTCGCCGCCTGCGAAATCGTCAAAGGCCTTGTCCGTGGTTTCAATGATATGACGCGCGATGAAGGGCGCGCCCTCGGCAGCGCCCTGCTCGGGCGATTTTAGACAGCATTCCCATTCCAGAACAGCCCAGCTGTCATATCCATATTGCGTCAGCTTCGAGAAAATCGCCCCAAAATCTACCTGCCCGTCGCCAAGGCTGCGGAACCGCCCCGCCCGGTTGGTCCAGCTTTGATAACCGGAATAGACACCTTGGCGACCGGTCGGGTTGAACTCGGCATCCTTGACGTGGAAAGCACAGATGCGCTCGTGATAGAGGTCGATGAACTCTAGATAGTCCATCTGCTGCAACAGGAAATGCGAGGGATCGTAGTTGATCTGGCAGGCCTCGTGCCCGTTCACCGCATCCAGAAACATCTCGAAGGTGGCTCCGTCGAAGACGTCCTCGCCAGGGTGAATTTCAAATCCGATGGCAACGCCCTGTTCTGCATAGGCGTCAAAGATCGGACGCCAGCGACGGGCAAGCTCGGAAAAGGCTTCTTCAATTAGACCTTGGGGGCGCTGCGGCCAGGGGTAAAGATAGGGAAAGGCCAGTGATCCGGTAAAACTTACCGTTGTGTCCAGCCCCAAGCGCCGGGCCGCAATGGCAGCTTTCTTCACCTGGTCCACAGCCCAATCCTGCCGCGCTTTTGGGTCGCCGTGCATGTTTTGGGGCGCGAAGGCGTCGAAAGCTGGATCATAAGCCGGGTGAACGGCAACCAGCTGGCCTTGCAAATGGGTCGACAGTTCACTTATCTCAACCCCTGCGTCGCGGCAGGTGCCAAGTATTTCGTCGCAATAGGTCTGACTGTCCGCCGCCTTGTCCAAGTCGAACAGCCGCCCATCAAAGGTCGGGATCTGCACTGCCTTGTACCCCAGACCGGCCGCCCATTCCGCAATCGACCCCAGCGAATTAAACGGCGCGGCATCATCCGCAAACTGCGCAAGAAACAGTCCTGGCCCTTTGATTGCACCCGACATCACAGACTCCCTTTCAAATTCCGAATACCGGGGCCTCAAGCAGCCCCGGTGAATTCACACAGTTATTTGCCACCCCAGCGTTCAGGGTAGCCGGGCATGTCTTCACACCCGCAGGCTGCGTAGTGCAGCGGAGGCATGGAGGGGTTCACGAAATCGCCGAGATTGTCGCTGGTGATCGCCGGTTGTGGCAGGTTCCATTCCGGCCCAGGAATGGCCTCGCCATCCAAAACTTTTAGAGCTGCCAGGATAGGCGTGCGCCACTGATAAGTCGGGTAGGTCGGAGCAATGGTGTTCAGGCCAATCTCCTGCCATTTCTGTAGGAAATCCTGCTGATCCTCGCCGGTTACGATCGGAACCTCCAAGCCCATATCTTCGAAGGCTTCGATAGCGGCGACTGAAGTGGCACCCGCGTCCATCCAAACTGCGCCCAATTGGGTTCCGCGCTGGATATAATCCTCGACAATCGCCTTGGTCTTGGCACGGTCGCCATCGGTGAACTCGGCCCCTACGATATTTAACCCAGCCTCTTCCATGATGCGCTTGGCCGCCGAATAGCGGGTTTCCAGCACATCCACGCCGGGCAGGATGCGCAACATCAGCACGTCCGAGCCTTCGGGTGCGTTGGCGGCGATGAACTCGCCCGATTGAATGCCGAAACCATACCCGCCGACCGGTTTGATAAACGTCACGGGACAATCCGTGTTTACGCCGCGGTCAAACACGATGACCGGCAATTGCGCGCAGGCTTTTTCCACAGCGGGGGTCAGGGCTGCTGTCGTGTTGGGGGACACGATCAAGGCGTCACAAGTTCCGCCAGCCAGCAAATCTTCGATATCGGCGATCTGTTTGTCATCCGAGCCTTCCGCATCGGTCACAACGAAGTCCGCAATGTTGTCGTGCCGCTCGACCTCGGCCTGCATTGTATTCCAACCAACTACGCGCCAAGGATTGTTGACGCCCGCGTTCGAAAAACAAATCGTATGAGGGCCGTCTTTCTTGTACGCCGACGTATCAGCCATCACGTCGCCATAGTACTGCAACCAGGGTGTTTCAGCATCGCCGTTGGCGGCAGCCCCCAGCATGTCCTTTTGTTTGGCGAACTCCACCGGGTCATCGAAATTCTGTGCTTGCGCGGGAAGCGCTACCACCAAAGCCGCCAAGGCTGTCGCTGTAAACTTGTTGATCATTTTGTTTTCCTCCTCTGAAAAGTTTCGGGCGCCTATCCCCCTGATCGGCGTCGTCGGTATCCGGCGATCACCACCGCCGAGATCAAAATCAGACCCTGAACCACGTCCCGGATCGGCTTTGGGAAGCCCAGAATGTTGAGCAGCGTGAACATCGCCTGCAATACCAGCGCACCTGCGATCGTTGCCCCGACAGTGCCGCGCCCGCCTAGCAATTGCGCACCGCCGATCACAGCAGCGGTAATGGCCTGCAGCTCCAGCCCGACACCCACATCTGTGGACACCCCCGCAAAGCCGCCAAGAAGGATCCCGGCGATAACAGCCGAGACCGAAGATACGACAAAAGCGATGATCCTGGTCTCGGTAAGCGGGACGCCCGCCAGCAATGCAGCCTTTGGGTTGTCGCCCATCGCAATCAGACGCTTGCCGTAATTGGTGCGATGCATCAGCCACCACATACCGGCACAGACAATGACCATAACGATGACCGCCACCGGAAGAATCTTGATCAGCGGCACATCCTTGATCAAATACCGGCCGAAGAACCTAAAGTTCTCTGGCAGATAACCGCGAGGAGCCCCACCTGACCATGTCAGAGCGACACCGCTGAGCGTGATCATCATCCCCAGAGTAGCGATTATCGATGGCACTTTGAGCCACGACACCACGAGCGCGTTCGCCGTTCCGACAATCACACCTACACCCAGCATGACCAGGACAACCCACCACGTCGCGCTAGCGTCGCCATCCAGCAGAATAGAACTGCCGATCACGGTCAAAGTTACCAACGCCCCTGCCGACAGGTCGAATCCGCCCGAATTGATGACGTACAATTGCCCAACGGCCAAAATTGCGATCGGAGCGGCCCGTTTGAGAAAATTCATATACCCGGTAGGCTGCAGGAAATACGGCGACAGGATCGCAATCGCCACAAACAAAAGTGCCAGTACCAGAAAGACGGGATTGATCTGCTTTAGCCGTTCGATCACGCCTCGATCCTCCGGCTCCGCACTGCATAGACGGCAACAGCCGCCACAATGATGATCCCGCGCAGGATCTGTTTCGCGAAGGCATCGACACCGGCAATGTTGAAAATCGAGTCGATCAGCGAGAAAATCATCACCCCCATCAGGGTGCCCCAAACACCTCCGCGCCCACCTGAAAGCGCCGTGCCGCCGATCACCACCACAGCGATGGACTCCAGATCATATACCCCGTCCCGCCCAATCCACGGCGCGCCCGAACGCAACCGACTGGCCAGATACAACCCCGCAATGGTGGCGCAGACCGAGCAGATCACATGCGCCATGATGACCACGCGGGTTGTCCGCATACCCGCCAATTTGGCGGCGTCCGGATTGCCTCCAACTGAATAGATATTCGACCCGGCGCGGGTAAAGCGCAGAAACACCCAAGCGGCCACGGTCAGCGCGATCAGAAAGATCAGACTGATCGAAATTCCCCCGACTTGCCCATAGGCAAAAACCTGGAACTCTTCTGGCACCTCGCCGGCAAAATTGTTGAACGTGGCGCTCAGAAGGCCCTGCAGGACGAGCGCCATGCCAAGAGTAGCGATCAGTGGGTTGACTTCGAACTGGGTGATTATTAGCCCGTTGATCAACCCGACCACAACACCCACAGCCAAAACGGCGGCAATCGCTGGCAGCATCATCGAAGGATCGCCCGACATGATTGACGACGCCAGAACGGCAGATACCGAGATTAAGTTCGCGACACTCAGATCAATTGACGCGATCAATATGGCAAAGGTCTGGCCCACTGCCGTGATCCCAAGGGCAATCGAGCGCCCCAACAGACCAAGAAGGTTTTCAACCGTCAGGAATTGTGTCTGGCCTGTCAGCACGGCCACGATGACATAGACGGCGATCGCAGCCATCAGCAGCAAGAACGGCGCAAAAGCCATGAGATTTCTTGAGCGCGCAGGTTTCATGAGGTTTCAAGTCCCAAATGCGCTTCAGTTGCTGCATGCATGACCTCAGTCTCACTGGCGCCATATCCAAATTCGGCCACGATTTTACCGTCGCTCATCACCAGAACCCGGTCCGATATGCCTAGAACCTCGGGCAAGTCAGACGAGATTGCCATAACCGCCGCGCCGTCTTGTGCCAAACTGCGCATCTGAGCGTAGATGACGGCCTTGGTGTTGACGTCGATCCCTCTGGTCGGTTCAACAAAGATCAGGACTTTTGGAGCCAAGGACAGCCAGCGGGCAACGATGGCCTTTTGCTGATTACCGCCGGACAAAGACTGAATCTCGACCTCGTAATTCGCAGCTCGCAGGTCAAAGGCGTCAAACAGCTTATCCATCTGATCCAGTGTCGCAACCGACGTATTGTTC
The DNA here is from genome assembly GCF_013034685.1 of Ruegeria lacuscaerulensis. GTDB lineage: Bacteria > Pseudomonadota > Alphaproteobacteria > Rhodobacterales > Rhodobacteraceae > Ruegeria > Ruegeria lacuscaerulensis_B. The sequence goes on from NZ_WQGO01000002.1 coordinate 229,439, forward strand.
GGCGCGCCCAAGGGGTTGGAAAACGCGCGTGCCGAGATCATTCCGTTGTCCCGAACCGATTGCATCAGCATGAGCCCCTCGGCCTTGCGATCACCTGGCAACATGGCGATGCCCGCCTTGGCGGCCTTGCGCGGGCTTGTCAGCGAAACCGGTTGCCCTTCGACCGACACTGTGCCGGTCTCAAAGGGTTCTGCGCCAAACAAGGCCAACGCCAATGCAGTGCGACCTGCCCCCTGAACACCTGCGAATCCGGTGATCTGACCTGCACACAGTTCAAGATCAATGTCGAACAAGCGCGCGTTACCCCCACCGTGCACGGTCAGAACCGGTGCGCCGACCTCGTCCGATGTTGCGGGGTCGGGATAGAAATGCCCGATGTCTCGCCCGACCATAGCTTCTACGATTTGGCCGGTTTCGGGCACATCATCAAACGCGGCAGCTACTTTTCCGTCCTTGATGACGGTCACACGGTCGGCCAGACGCCGAATTTCGCGCATACGATGGGTAATATAGACGATCGAACGCCCCTGCCCCCGCAGGTCTTCGACCAGTTGAAACAGCAAGTCACATTCCGCATCGTTTAGGGCTGCGGTTGGCTCGTCCATGACGATCACTTGCGCGTTCAAAGACAATGCTTTCGCGATTTCAACCATCTGCTGCTGCGCGACGTCCAGATCACTGACCAGCGTGTCGGGTCCAAACCGATGGCGATCTCCAAACAAAGCCAGCACGTTGCGCGTTTCGCGCCGCATCCTCGCGGCGTCCAAAATACCAAACCGGTTGGTTGGTTCGCGACCCAGAAATATATTCTCGGCCACTGTTCTGTCCGGCAGCAGCGAGAACTCCTGATAGATCACACTCACACCCTGGGTGAGCGATTCCAGCGGATGCTGAAACCGAACCTTCCGACCGCGAAGGAATATTTCCCCTTCCTCCGCCTGATAAACACCCGACAGAACTTTCATCAGGGTGGACTTGCCCGCGCCGTTTTCTCCGACCAACGCGTGGACCTCACCAGCCCGAGCCGAAAAACTGACCGAATCCAGCGCTTTGATCCCTGGAAAAACCTTGGTGATCCCTTTCATCTCAAAGATTGCGTCACCGGTCATGCTTGGGCCCAATTCTTACGAATGAACTCAGCACTGTCCCGAAACAACTGCGCAGGAGTATCGAACATGGGGCGCCAGATACGCGTAGCCGCAGCAAGTTCCGGCACGCCTGCGCCAAAGGCTTCCATAACGACCCATCCGTCGAACCCGGTCTTTTTCACGGATGAGAAAACCCGCCCAAAATCAATCTGCCCTGTTCCAGGGGTGCCCCGATCATTTTCAGAAATGTGCAGCACGTTGATTTGACCAACGACTGCGGCGATTGCCCTTGCCTGCTCTTTTTCCTCGATATGTGCGTGAAAGGTATCGTACATGATCCCAAAAGCGGGATGATCGACCATTTTACAGTATTGCGCGGCCTGTTGGGCGGTGTTCAGGAAATGGGTCTCAAACCGGTTGAGCGGCTCAAGCGCCAACCGCATTCCTTGCACTGATGCCTTTTCTGCCATCCGATGATGAGCATCAGCACCGCGTTTCCATTCTTCGGTAGTCGGACCACTGCCGGTGAAGTGGCCGATCGGTGCGTGGAAAGGTCCCCCGATGGTTTGAGCACCCAGTGCGTTGGCGCAATCCACGATCCAGTCCAGATGCTCCAGCCCACGCTCGCGGATTTCAGGATCAGCACTGGTGGGGTCCGCATTCGGGTCAGGCGTAATCGCGGTGCATGTTCGCTCCAACCCCAATGCGTCCAATTCGCCGCCCAGCCATTCATAGTGATCGGCTGTTCCTTCGAGCACGGGAATTTCAACACCGTCATACCCTACTTCAGCCGCTAACTGACAGAACTTCAGCTGCGACTGGTCGATAAATCCACCGACACAAAGCAGGTTCACGCCCAGCTTCATTTCCCCTCCCAAGGCAAAATCGCACACCCGTCTCGAATCTTATGTAATCGTTTTCATTTTTAATGTAAAGGATTACATTCTGTCTTTTTCGCTGCTATTACTGGCTGACATGACAAAGAAATCGAACAACAGACCCACGGTTCGGGACGTTGCACGGGTGGCCGGAGTTTCGACGGCTACAGTAAGTCGGGCGCTGCAATCCCCTGATATCGTTTCTAAAAAAACACGGGATGCAGTGTTTGCCGCCGTTTCGGAAACAGGCTACAGCGTCAATACTGCTGCACAGATGCTGCGTCGCAACAGGTCCGGGACTATACTTGTCATCCTCCCGGATATCTCCAACCCCTTCTTCTCGAAAATCCTTTCCGGTATCGAAGAGGTTGCCACCCGCGCAAATTTGACAATTCTGATAGGCAACACAAACGGGGATAGCACGCGCTACGCGAATATCCTCGAAAACCTGCGCAATGGACGCGCGGACGGGGCCTTGATCCTGAACGGGGAAGCGCCCCCAGACGGAATGCTACCCGAAGGCACCCCTGCCGTTTCGATCTCAGAACGCCTGGACGGAACACCTTATCCGCACGTTGGCACGGATAATGAAAGGGCCGCATTCGACGCCACACGGTACTTAATTGAACAAGGTCACCGAAAAATCGCCCATGTCACCGGACCTCAGGACAATACGCTGACCAAAGACAGGCGAGATGGATATGTGAAAGCAATGACCGAAGCGGGGCTGTCAGACCACATTCGCCTCATAGACGGAGGCTTCGTTTACTCAGACGGTGAACACGCAGGGCACCACCTGGCAAAAAACTGGCCCGACACGACTGCCGTGTTTTGCGCAAACGACGAATCCGCCATGGGGGTCATACGAAGCCTGCAACAGCACGGCTACTCGGTACCGGATGATATATCCGTCATGGGTTTTGACGACGTCCCTTTCGCTCGTATTTTCCAGCCTGAGTTGACCACAGTGCATCAGGCCCGGAACCTTATTGGACAACGCGCCATGGAAATATTGCTGGAACAACTTGAAAAGAAACCCTTTTCGACCGGCTCGGTCTATTTGGATCACAGAATCGTTTCGCGAAACAGCGTGGCCGGACCGCGAAATTAAAGTACAGCATCAGGACCGTGCCGAAAGTTCAATAGAGCGTCGATGCCGTAAGGGACCAGCATGTCCCAAGGCCAGGACAGCATTTGAACCCACAAACCTTGTTCCGCGGGGACGGTATCAGCTTTCCAGCCGCTTACCTGTTTTGCTGTCAAACAAGTGCATATGCTCGGGCGCAACCGAAAACCGCATTTTCGGGTGGTGACCTTCGATAGGGTGGACGCCCGGAAGACTGATCGTGATTGTAGCGCCAGAGTTGGCAAGGTGGCCGTGTAGCAACGTGTTTGCGCCCAACGGCTCTGCCATTTGTACACTGGTTTCAAAGGGGCCGCTATTGTCAGCAAACAAATGTTCGGGACGGATACCCAGCATTAGGTTGGCATCCGGGCCTTGTGCAGGGCCAATCTCGATATCCCCAACCTTGATCAATCCGTTTTCGCGGCGCGCGTCAAAAATATTCATCGCGGGGCTGCCGATGAATTGCGCTGCAAAAAGTGTTTTCGGCGTTTCGTAAACCTCAAGCGGAGTTCCGATCTGCTCGGCCACGCCTGCGTTCATCACGATCATCCGGTCCGCCATTGTCATGGCTTCGACCTGATCATGCGTCACGTACAGGGATGTAATCCCAAGTTTTTCCTGAAGTTCACGGATTTCAAGGCGCATCTGCACGCGCAGCTTGGCGTCCAGATTCGAGAGCGGTTCATCAAACAGGAAAACAGCTGGTTCGCGAACAATGGCCCGACCCATTGCCACCCGTTGACGCTGGCCACCGGACAACTGTCTGGGTTTTCGATCCAACAATGGCTCAAGCTGCAACAGCTTGGCCGCTTCGGTCACTTTCGCATCAATTTGCGTCTTAGGCAGTCCAGCGATCTTCAGCCCATAGCCCATGTTCTGGCGCACCGACATATGCGGATAGAGCGCATAATTCTGGAACACCATCGCGATGTCGCGGTCCATCGGCTCTTTCTCATTGGCGCGCTCATCGCCAATGCGGATTTCGCCCAAAGTAACGGTTTCCAAACCGGCCACCATGCGCAAAAGCGTAGATTTCCCACAGCCCGACGGGCCGACGATCACAATGAACTCTCCGTCGGCAATGTCGATGTCGATGCCGTGGATCACATCCGTGGGACCAAAGCTTTTCTTGACGTCTTGCAGGGTTACAGTTGCCATTTCTTACTTCTCGCTATCGACAAGGCCGCGCACAAACAGCTTTTGCATGGATACGACGACGATGACCGGCGGGATCATCGCCAGTATGGATGTGGCCATGATCGTCGGCCAATGGGCAAAATCATCGCCCGAAGGGAACATCTGCTTGATGCCCATTACGATGGTGTTCATTTCCGGATCGGTGGTGATCAGCAGCGGCCACAGATATTGGTTCCAGCCATAAATGAACAGGATCACGAACAGCGCCGCGATATTGGTGCGGCTCATGGGCACGACAATATCAATGAAAAACCGCATCGGGCGGGCACCATCGACACGTGCGGCCTCGGCCAATTCATCGGGAATGGTCAGAAAGAACTGACGGAACAGGAAGGTCGCGGTGGCCGAAGCGATCAGCGGGAAGATCAGCCCCGAATAGCTGTTGAGCATACCAAACCCGGCCACAACCTCGAATGTAGGAACGATCCGCACCTCGACCGGCAGCATGAGGGTGATGAAGATCATCCAGAAAAATGTCTGACGACCGGGAAAGCGGAAGTAAACAATCGCAAAGGCCGACAGCAGCGAGATGATGATCTTACCCACGGCAATGCCGATGGCCATCACCAGACTGTTGAACAGCATCGTCGCCACGGGCACGTTGACGCCTGAAAACAGCGCCGCCTTGTAATTCACCCAGAACTGGTCCCCTGGCATCACCGGCATAGGGGGCGACACGATATCAGCCTGCGTGACAGTCGAGGCAACAAAGGCCAGCCAGATCGGAAAGAAGATGATCAGAACGCCCAGGATCATGAAGGCATGGGTCAGCCAGATTCCCGCGCCGCGTTTCTCGACCATTCCGTGTTGTTGGGCGGCCATCAGTAGTGCACCCTCTTTTCCACGTATTTGAACTGGATGATGGTCAGCAGGCCAACTACGACCAACAGGATGACCGACTGGGCCGAGGACGATCCCAGATCTTGCCCCACGAACCCGTCGGAAAAGACCTTGTAGACCAGAATGGTCGTGGCTTGTTGCGGCCCGCCCCCGGTGATCGTGTGGATAACCCCGAAGGTTTCAAAGAACGCATAGACCACATTCACCACCAGCAGGAAAAACGCGGTTGGCGACAGCAATGGCAACACGATGGTGAAGAACCGCCGCCAAAAGCGGGCGCCGTCGATCGCGGCGGCCTCGATCACCGATCTGGGGACCGATTGCAGGGCTGCGAAGAAAAACAGGAAGTTGTAGCTGATACGCCCCCAGGCCGAAGCTACGACGACCAGTCCCATCGCCTCGGTCCCGTTCAGAACGTGGTTCCAATCATAGCCAAGCTGGCCCAGATACCATGAGATCACGCCGACGCGAGTGTTGAACATGAACAGCCACAACACCCCGGCCACAGCAGGCGCGACCGCATAGGGCCAGATCAACAGCGTCCGATAGACGCCCGATCCTTTGATCAGCCGATCCGCCAAAACCGCCAGAAACAGCGCCGGAATCATTGAGCAGAGCGTAACCAGCGTCGAAAACACCGCGGTGGTCACGAAAGACGCACGATAGAACTTGTCGCTGAGCAGGAATTCAAAATTGCCCAATCCAACGAATTGCGAAGATAACCCGAACGGGTCGGGGATAAACAAAGATTGCCAGATCGCCTGACCTGCGGGGTAAAAGAAGAAAACGGCCGAGATGATGACTTGCGGCGCGATCAGTGCTAGTGGCAAAAGCCAGCCGCGAAAGGTGACGCGTTTTTCCATCCTAGAGGCCCATCAGCAGATAAACATGTGGGCCAGGACCGACCCACATGTGCCTTTAATTTTAGCGATTTGCAGTCTCAAAGCGGCGCAACAGGGCGTCTCCGCGTTCTTTTGCACTGTCCATCGCCTCTTGTGCGGTCTTTTCTCCCGACCAGATCGCCTCAAGTTCCTCGTCGATAATGCCGCGGATTTGGTCGAACGACCCAAGACGCAGACCTTTGGAATTAGCGGTTGGCTCTTTCGCGGTCATCTGGATCACGGCAATATCAGTGCCAGGGTTCTCTTCATAGAACCCTGCATTGCGCGTCTCGACACCGGCTTCGGCGGTGATCGGCAGATAGCCAGTATTCTGGTGCCAATCGGCCTGAACACCAGAGGTCGACAGGAAGCTGAGAAACTCGCCAACGCCTTTATATGCATCGTCCTCATGGCCTTCCATCACCCAAAGCGAAGCACCGCCGATAATCGTGTTCTGCGGCTCGCTGATCACGCCAGACCAATAGGGCAGCGGGCGGACATCAAAGTCGAACTGGGCCTCGGCCTTGATGCCCGCATAGCCCGCTGAGCTTTCGGTAAACAGTGCGCACTCGCCAGACCGGAAGTTGGCTCCGCCTTCGTTGCGGCGACCGGTATAGATGAATTTTCCGTCCTTGGCCCAATCACCCATGGCAGTCAGGTGCGCGACCTGCGTGGGCCCGTTCAACATCAACTCGGTGTCCAGACCGGCAAACCCATTGTCCTTCGAGGCAAACGGGACGTCGTGATATGCGGACAGGTTTTCAAGGTGAATCCAGCTCTGCCAAGCGGTGACCAGCGGGCAGTCTTCACCGCCTGCTTTCAACTGATCCAAAACCGTGCCGACATTTTCCCACGTAGACAGGTCGGTGTCGGGATCAACACCGGCAGCTTCGAAAGCGTCACGATTGACCCACAGAACTGGCGTCGACGAGTTGAAGGGCAAGGACAGCATGTCGCCATCGGTCGTGGTATAATAGCCTTTGACGGCGCCGATATAGGCGTCGGGGTCAAAGGATGCGCCGCTTTCGGCCATGACCTCAAACACAGGTTTGACAGCTCCCTCGGCGGACATCATCGTGGCAGTGCCGACTTCGAACACCATCAGGATGTGGGGTTGTTCCCCCGCGCGAAACGCCGCGATGCCTGCGTTCAAGGTTTCCGAGTAGTTGCCCTTGTGGCTTTCCACCACGACAAATTCATCCTGGCTTGCGTTGAATTCTTCCACTTGGGCTTTCACAAGCTCACCCAGACGACCTGTGAAAGCGTGCCAGAACTGAACTTCGGTCTGCGCCATTGCCGCCACCGGAGACAAAGCAGTTGTTACGGCAAGAGCGCCGAGAAATTTCTTTTTCATGATTCCTCCCATGCATCAGGTTCGATGCTTCGTTGAATACCGACCGCTCAACAGCTTCGGCACACATGACGATTTCCCGACGTTAAACGCACAGAATTATAATTCAAGTCCGATCTGATGGATAAAAAAATAACATGGTGTTATGAAAGCTTGGGAACGATTGGAAACAGCGATGAACCAAACTCTGCGGGTCCGGCAATTGGAAGCACTTATGGCCGTGACGACCAATGGCTCGGTCACGGCGGCCGCAGTCGATTTGGGCGTAAGCCAACCGGCTGTCAGCAGGCTACTTTCAGATCTTGAAAAGTCGCTTGGGTTTCAACTTTTCGACCGTCGAGAAGGTCGTTTGGTTCCCACGCAAGAGGTGCGCTACCTCCTGCCTAGCGTTGAACGCGTCCTTGAGTTGATGAATCAAATCTCGGATGTCAGCCAGGACATCACGCAGCGCAAGGCAGGGCATATTCGCGTTGCCTGCCTTCCCGGATTTGCAACCAGCCATCTGCCCAACGTGGTTGCAGGGTTTTTAAAAGATCGACCCGGAGTGACTTTGACGATCGAACCGGACCGGCCAGAGCGCATTCTGGAATGGATGATCGGAGAGCAATATGATTTCGGCATAACAGACAGTTTCAACGGTCATCCTGCGGTTGAAAGCAACAACATCGACGTCCGCACCGTTTGCGTTTTCCCAACAGGACATCACCTTGAAAACCTGTCTACCATAGCACCAGCGGATCTTGCTGACTGCAAACTGATCCACACCCGACGAGACAGCGATTTCTTCAGCAGGCTTTCCAAAGCCTTTCACAACGTCAATGCGACGTTGAATTCGCATATCGAGGTCAGGCAGTTTACCGCGGCCTGCGAGCTGGCCATGAAAGGCGTAGGCGTTTCTGTCGTCAGCGAGTTGGACGCCGTGCAATACGCCTCACGTGGTCTTAGCTTTCGACCGTTCACACCTGAACTTCCACATACCCTTTCGCTCGTCCGGCCTATCCTGAAGCAACCGTCGCTGGTGACGTTAGAGTTCATTGAACAGTTCAAGGAAAGCCTTACCCCATTTGCAGTTCAATAAGTCGGGCAGATAGTCCGATTTTTTGCGTTATTTAGAGCCACAATCGTTTCATCTTGGTGGAGAATGACGCGCTGAGCCTGGCCTGCGTGCAACACAAGGTCTTGGTATTTGGTCGTGATCCCGTAGTGGGGACCGCTGAACCTGATCGAACTCAGCGGCAAGCTGTTTAACTGGGGCATTGCCCAGCAAATTGGCCTCTCATTCCGAGTCCTGAGCTTCTAAAAAAGGATTTCGCTTGGGGCTCCTATCCGAATGCGATTTGCGCCTTCATTGCCTGCGTTCGATCCCCCGCCAGGTCAAAGCCCGCCTGCGCCTGGTCCAAAGGCACCGTGTGCGAGATCAGCGGTTTCACATCCAGGCTGCCATTCTGCATCAGGGCAATGGCGGTGGGGAATTCCTCGTGGAACCGGAACGAGCCGCGCAGGTCCAGTTCCTTGGCGGTCAGCATCTGCATAGGGATGGTCATGTCTCCGCCCAGACCCAGTTGCAGAACGATGCCGCGCGGACGCAGCGCGGCAATGCCTGCGGCCAGCGCCTGGGGGCTGCCGGAACATTCGTAGAGGATATCGAAGGTGCCTTTGCCCGCCTGATAGGCGGCCAACGCGTCGCTATCGTGCGCCACGTTGATGACCCGATCGGCACCCACCCGAGACGCAAAGCCAAGCGCGTTATCCTCAAGGTCGGTCACGACAATCTCGGTCGCCCCTGCTGCACGTGCAGCCAGCACAGCCAGAGTGCCAATGGGACCGCTGCCGGTGATCAGAACCCGCTTGCCCAGAATTTCTCCCGCGCGCCGGGTGCCATGCAACACAACCGAGAGCGGCTCGGCCATCGCCGCCTCACCCGCCGTCAGGCCCGTTGCACGCACGCATTGGCTGGCATCTGCCACCAGAACCTCACGAAACGCGCCCTGAATATGCGGGAACGGCATGGCAGAGCCGTAAAACCGCATGTTTTCACAATGATTGCGCAGACCTTCGGCACAGTACTGGCATTTCCCGCAGGGCCGCGATGGGGACACGGCAACCAAATCGCCAACTGCCAGCCCGTCGACACCTTCGCCCAACGCCTCGACGTGACCCGAAACCTCATGCCCCAGAATCATCGGCTCGCGCAGGCGCACCGTGCCAAAACCACCGTGGTTGTAATAATGCAAATCCGAGCCGCAAATACCCCCTGCGGCCATTTTTATGCGAACCTGACCGGATCCTGGCTCTGGCACTTCGCGGGTTTCAATACGTAGGTCGCGGGCGGAGTGAATGACAATCGCACGCATGGCTTACAAGCTCGCCGTGATGCCGCCGTCCACGAACAGAGTATGTCCGTTGACAAAGCTGGATGCCGGGGACGACAGGAACACGCAGGCCCCCACCAGTTCCTCGACCTTGCCCCAGCGGCCCGCCGGGGTGCGTTTTTCCAGCCAGGCCGAGAATTCGGGATCGTTGACCAGCGCCTCATTCAGGGGCGTATCGAAATAGCCCGGCGCGATTGCGTTGCATTGCAGCCCATGCTTGGCCCAGTCAGTGGCCATACCCTTTGTCAGATTGCCTACGGCGCCTTTGGTCGCGGTGTAAGGCGCAATGCCGGGCCGGGCGAGCGCGGTTTGAACGCTGGCGATGTTGATGATTTTACCCGCACCGCGGCCGATCATATGCCGCGCACAGGCTTGCCCAACGTTGAAGACCGTTGAGATATTGGTCTCCAGCAGCTTGCTGAACATCTCGGCGGGGTAATTCTCCAGTTCTGTCCGAAACTGCATCCCGGCGTTGTTGACCAGAATGTCGATCTGTCCTGCGCTCTCATATTCGTCAACTGCAGTCTTGACGGCCGCATGATCGGTGGCGTCGAAAGGCAGCGCCGTGACGCTGTGACCTTCGCCGGCCAGCTTGGCAACGGCTGCATCCAGTTTGGTCGTATCGCGGCCATTCAACACCACCGAGGCACCGGCCTCGGCCAAGCCTCGCGCCAGCGCAAATCCGATCCCCTGAGAGGATCCGGTGACAAGGGCAGTTTTTCCGGTCAGGTCAAATAGGGTCATGGTTCAGATCTCAACATAAACATCGTCGCCTTCAACAGCGACAGGGTAGGTTTTCAGCGCCTCGCAAGCTGGTGCTGCGGTGGGGTCGCCGGTGCGGTAATCAAAGGCCCCGAAATGCAGCGGGCATTCGATGTTGAACTCGTCCACCAGCCCGTCGGACAGGTGCTGCTTTTCGTGGGTGCAATAACCATCGGTGGCATAAAAATTTCCGTCCGGGCCGTGGATGATGATCAGGCTTTTGTCCCCATAATCAAAGCGAAATACGTCCTCTTCTTCGATGTCGCCCGTTGAACAGGCGCGGATTTTCTCGGCCATATAGCCCTCAGATTCTGTGAAATGCGTCATGGCCATGCGATGCACGAATGGTGTCCACCTGGGTCACCCGCGCCCGATGAAAGGCATGTTGGTGGCCATGACGGTCATGAACTGGACATTCGCCTCAAGCGGCAGATCGGCCATATGCAGAACTGATTGCGCCACGTTCTCGACACTCATCACTGGTTCAGGCTTTATCGACCCGTCCGCCTGCGGCACACCGCCGGACATTCTCGAGGTCATTTCGGACGCCGTATTGCCAATGTCTATCTGGCCGCACGCGATGTTAAACGGGCGACCATCCAACGAGATCGACCGGGTCATGCCCGTGATTGCATGTTTGGAACTTGTATAGGGCGCTGATCCGGGTCGGGGCACCGCAGCCGAGATCGAGCCATTGTTGATGATCCGTCCGCCCTGCGGGTCCTGATCGCGCATTAGGTTAAACGCCCCCCGCGCGCACAGAAACGCTCCATAGAGGTTTACGTTCATCACGGTCAGGAAATCCTCGGGTGGGATATCCCCAATCGGCGCTGCGGGCACATTGTTGCCGGCGTTGTTGAACAGGACATCCAAACGCCCATGCGCTTGTTTGATCTGGTCGTACAGGGCATCAACCTGTGCCGCATCCGTCACGTCGCAGGCCAAAGCTAACCCGCCGCCCATGGCAGCAACAGTTTCGTCCAGCGGTTCCTGCCGCCGTCCGGTGACCACAACCGTGTATCCGTTTTCGGCCAGCTTCACCGCACAGGCCTTGCCAATGCCAGAGCCGCCGCCCGTCACCAAAGCAATCTTGCTCATGTCCCTTTTCCTCCCTTGGGCGCCAACCTGTCTGGCAGGCGGTTATTGTCTTCATACAACGCCAAATGCGCGCGTATCGCATCAAGGCAAGCAGGCAAGTCGCGGGCGATGGCAGCATCATAAATCGCCCGATGTTCGCCCCGCGTGACCTGCGAGAACCCGAACCCGGCGATCCGGGATACGGCGTACATTCGAAACGTGTCGTAGACGGACTTGTAGGTCTGCATCAGCAGATCAGATTTGCACGCCCCCAACAATGTGCTGTGAAACACCCAGTCCTGCCGGGACCAGCGCCTGAGAAACGGTTCAATATCATCCGCCTGCTCCATACGCACCTCGATAAATTCAAGGTTGTGATGCGCCGCGTTCAGCGCCATTTCCCATTCGAAATCCCCTTGTTTCAACGCCATTTCAGCCGCTTCGCATTCCAGCAAAAGCCGCAGATGCGCCGCCTGCCGAAACGTGTCTTCCGAATGCTCGACTGCGCGGAAACCATGGTTCTTTTCGTTTTCGACAAAACCTTCTCCGGCCAGCCGCAATAATGCCTCACGAAGGGCTGCGGTGGTGCTGCCGAACTCGACCTTGAGGTGCTGAGGTTTCAGACGTTCCCCAGACTTCCATCGCCCCCAGATCAGCCCATCGCGCAGGCTGTCGTAAATATCCGGCGAGGATTGCAGGGCAGAGGAGTCGTCCATGTCAAAAGGCGTAAGGACAGGTTGAAGTCACGTCAAGATTATTTTGGGAGATGTCTATTTTTTCGCCATTCCAAGACAGTTTCGAAACTTTTGTTGACGGAATGCAGGCTCCTCTCTATCCGAGTATAAGGTCAGTAGCGCCCTTTTTTCCGGGTTTGGGTGTGGGAAGGACATGAAATGGCGAAAAAGCCCAAGATCACGATTGACGAACATGGTCAGGAACGAAACCGCCGTGGTGAGTGGTGGTCGGGCCGCCCGGTTTTTCTTGAACCGGTGCTGGACGATCCGCTGAATTTCCCGAAGATATTCAAATGGCTAACTGGTTTTCCGGGGTTTTTCTTTCCGTGGTTTGCCATTTACATGGTCCTGATCGGCGTCTGCTATGTCTGGTTCACGCCAGAACTGTCGCGCATGGAAACTTTCCAACTTGGTTGGATGGGTGAGATTTTCTTGCGCAATCTTGTGCTGATCTGGGTTTGGACTGGGATAATCCACCTGTGGTTCTGCGGTTTCAAAATGCAGGGGCGTCTAAAAAAGTACAACGCCAACTGGCAGGCAAAGAACAACGCTACTTTCCTTTTCAGTGATCAGGTCTGGGACAATATTTTCTGGGCGCAGGTCGGTACACTGATCTGGACCGGTTACGAATGTTTCCTGTGGTGGGGCTATGCAAATGGCTGGATGCCCTATCTTGATCCGGCCGAGCATCCGATCCTGTTCTGCCTTCTCATGATGGCAATTCCGTTCTGGCGCAACTTTCACTTCTACTGGATTCACCGGCTGATCCATTGGAAACCACTGTATGACTGGGTACATTTCCTGCACCACAAGAACGTGAATGTCGGCCCTTGGTCCGGATTGGCAATGCATCCGGTTGAACATCTGATCTATTTCTCGTGCATGCTGATTCACGTGATCGTACCCAGCCATCCGCTGCACATGATGTTCAACGGGTTCCAGACTGCCCTCGGCCCTGCAGTCAGCCATTCAGGATTCGATGAAATCGTGTTTGGAGATGAGCTGGCCCTGCGCAATGACCGCTATATGCACTATTTGCACCACCGCTATCACAACGTAAATTTCGGCGAAAGCAACGTGCCGCTGGATAAATGGTTCGGCAGCCTCCATGACGGCACCCCCGAATCTGACGAACATTTCCGCAAGCTGCATACAGAGCGCGCCAAAGCCATGCGCGGCCGCCAAGAATGAGCAACACTTTCACTGCTGCACCTCAGATCGCGGGGGCAACAGCGCTTTATCTGGAATAGAACCCCGCAATCATATAGCCAAGCTGGATCGCGGAGTCTTCACACGCTCTGGCTGCGCTCGGTTGGAAAGGTCTGGCCCAAGGTGTGTTTCCACCAATCGAGCCGTTAAAAAGAGTTCTTCTGCTCACGTTTCCCCAGACCTGGAGGTGAGCAGAATCTCATTCAATTGGGCAAGAATGGTTTCAATTTCGTCCCCTCCCTTTTGGATCAGCGTATCGACCGATCCATTCAGACGTATTCGATCCTCGCTGGATAGGGTTTTGGCGGTCACAATGATGACCGGTATATCTTTCCAGTCGGGGTTTTTCTTCATTCCGGCCAGAAACTCGAACCCGTCCATTTCAGGCATCATGAGGTCCAAGAGGATCACGTCTGGAACAGATTGAGACAAGCGTTGCAACGCGTCCAGCCCGTTGACGGCCTCGTCGATCTGCCAACCCTCCCGGCCGAGGACGCGGCAGATCAATTCGCGGGTTGCAACTTCGTCTTCGACAACCAGGACCGTCGGGGTTGGTTGCGTTGGGCAATGCTCTTTGAGGGCCTTCAGCAGCGCGACTGTGTCGATCGGCTTGTCCAGATACTCGCTGGCCCCGAGAGACAGGCCCCGTTTTCGGTCCTCGGCGAAAGTCAGCATGATAACCGGGATATTCCCCAGTTCTGGGTCTTCTTTCAGTTTGGACAACACTGCCCAGCCGTCGATCTCGGGCATGAAAACATCCAGAGTGATGGCGTCAGGCCGCGTTGTCCGTGCTAGTTCCAAAGCCTGATCACCGTTGGTCGAAGCCAGCACGCGATAGCCTTCGCGAACCAGACGTCGCCCCAGCAGATCATGCACAGTTGGATCGTCATCAACCAGAAGAACAAGCGGCGCGTTTGGATCGCTGTTCACGCTGCCCTCGGTAAATTCGGCCCGTTGCAACAGATCAGCGGACGGGTCCTTGCAGATGCGCGGTAGCCGGATGGTAAAGGTCGACCCTTCACCCAACGTGCTGTCACAGTGAATATCGCCGCCCAGTTGCTCGCAAAAGGCTTTGGTGATCGACAGACCCAGCCCAGTGCCGCCATAGTTGCGCGTGGTCGAGGAATCGGCCTGTGTAAAGGCGTTGAAAATCCGGTCAGCCTGCTCCGGTGACATACCTATCCCATGGTCGGAGACGGCAAATTCCAGTTGACCGCCTTCGTTAGACTCCACGACCGACAGCGTGATCTTCTCGTTTTCGGTGAACTTGCAGGCATTGGACAGCAGGTTCAGCAGCGCCTGTCGGACCTTTGTCAGGTCACAAACCATCTCGCCGATATCTTCGGGGCACGAGATTTCCAGCGTGTTGTCGTTTTTCTCGGCCAAAGGTTGCACCGTGGTACTGACGTCGTTGATCACCTGAGAGATGTCGAACGTGTCTAGAGTGAACTCCATCTTGCCCGCTTCAATCTTGGACAGGTCCAGAACGTCGTTGATCAGCGCCAGCAGATGTTTCCCCGCGGACTGAATCTTTTTTAGGTCGTTCAGGTTGGCTTCATCATTCTGGTCTATCGCTTCTTCAAGCATCAACTCGCTATAACCGATGATGGCGTTCAGGGGCGTGCGCAGCTCGTGACTCATATTGGCAAGGAACGAACTTTTGGTTTGACTGGCCGCCTCGGCAATGTCGCGGGCGACGCGCAATTCACTTTCGACCCGTTTCTGAGTGGTGATGTCGCGGCCGTAGACATTCGCGTAGCCCCCATCCGGGACCGGCCAAAGCAACAGCGCGTAGATCAAGTCGCCGGCGGCATGTTCGAAATCCTGCCGCTCGTCCTCGGTCATGCCGCGTGAGACCCGCTCGCGCCAATCGGCTGCGACCTGCGCGCCAACCTTGAAACCCAGCGCCTTGATCAATGGTGCGCTGGCCCGGTTGGCGTAAATAAGCTTGCCCTCATCACTGATACGCAAGACTGGGTTGGGGTTCTCTTCAGGGATGCGAGCAAGTTCACGTATCCGACCTTCGGCCTTAAGTTGTTCGTTCAGCGCTTTGGTATTCGCCAAACTCAACTTGATCCCGTTGATTGCGCTTTTTCTGGTCAGGAACGTGAGCTGCGTAATCGCCAAAACCGTGCCCAAGATTGTGAGCGTGTTGAAATACCACTCCAGCGGTCCCCACAGCAGCATGGACAGCCAGGTCAGAAACAGGACCGGGCTGGAGAAGCCCCACGTCACCCTCAGCGAAAAAGTCGTAGAACCGCCAAACGCGCCGATAAAGGCGAACAGATACAGAACCATCTGCTCGTGCGGCGCCAAAACCGGCATCATGAAAAAATTGAAGCAACCCCATGTTGTTCCAAGGATCACGGAGGTAATGAGGATAACTTTCAAGCGACGTTTCGAGATCGACTTTGGCCTGGGCTTATTACGCAGCGCGTAATAACTTTTCATCCCCATTACATTCATGGCCAGCAACAATGCCAAAGATACGACCGCGGGAAGCGTCAGGTTTGCAGGGCCGAACTGCAAAATCATAACGACAAAAGCCATCAGGAAAGACAGTGCAAATACAGGCGTCGTCGACGCAACGTCCAGTGCCTCGTGAATTCGCAGCTCGCGTTCGTAGTCTTTGTCCTGCCCGTCCTGCACGCTCTTTCCCCCCAAAAGCTCGCCAGCATCTGGACACAAGATCAGGTGCATCCTTCCCCTTGCAAGGATTATCTGCCGAGCGCGATCAATTGTGTTCAATGCGCCGGATCAGGTTCGTATCATGTCGCGGTTTCGGCACCGTCCTGCGATGCTTGTGATGCGGTCCGACCATCTGCGCCCGCAAATTCGCGCGCGTCTTCATTGTCAAAAGCCATGACCGGCGGGCTGGGTTTGTTGTTGAACATCAGCCTGAACACGTCAGGGCGCGAATAATGCCCGCAGGGATCGGCTGCTGCCTTGCCAATGGCAATCATGTTCAGGTCAATCTCGGCAATCACCAACCCTTCTTGGTCCGGCGGGATGACCTCGCCCAAAGGCGATCCGTCGGGGCCGAAAATCCGAGCATAACCACCGCCCTTTTTCAAAAGCTGCTGCTTGACCGGTGTGTCGCACAGCGCTTCAACCATTTCGTCGGACACGGTTGCACAGGCGGCCAGCACGAAGCACTGCCCCTCAACTGCGTAGACCTGGCTGGCGGCGGTATTGACCTCGGGGCCCAGGGCATAGGCCCCACCTTCATAGACCGAAAAGCTGGGCCAGGCGGCGATGTGGATCTGTTCGTTCTGCGCAAACATCGCGTATTTGTTCAAAGGCTGAATATGTTCCCAACAGCACAAGGCCCCGACCCGGCCCAGATCGGTGTCATAGACCACCATGTCGCTGCCATCACCTTCGCCGTAAACCGTGCGCTCAACATGGGTGGGTTTCAGCTTGCGCCGACGCGAGATGACCTCGCCATCCGGCCCATAGTGCCACTGACCCATGTAAAGCGTGCCGTTCACGTTCCACGACAGCCCCATCACCACATGCATGTTGTTGTCGCGCGCGGCCTGCGCCAGCCGTTTATCCTGCGGGCTGCCCGCCACGATCGAGTTTGCCGCGTATTTCGGCACCAACGGCATGTAAAGCGCGGTCGCATCCAGCCAGATGTACCAGGGATAACCGGGCAGCCAGGTCTCAGGGAAAGCGATGATCTTAACGTCCTGCGCAGCGGCCTCTTCGATCAGTTTGATCGCTTTGTCGATCCCCGCATCCAGGTCAAGAAAGGCGGGAGCGGCCTGAACGGCGGCGGCTTTAAACGGGGCAGTCATGGCAATCTCCTTCAGTATCGGTCGGGTCTGATCCGTACTGTGGCACATCTGCGGGTGGCCGATTTCTCAATCTGAGCGGAAAGACGGGTCAGAATGGGCGACATACCGGCAAGGTTTCTTGAAACAACGGTTTCATGATAGAAAACTGACGGGAGATGGGGTTTCCAACATGACGTCTTTGCTCAGCACCAATAGCGTTCGGCGGAAAGACAGGTTTGCATTCTGGCGCGAGGCGGTTTGCGACGCTTACGTTATGCTCGATTGCCACTGCGACCGCCCCGAGGCCTTCGACGGCGAGATCTCACTCAACCGTATGTCGCGCCTGTCCACATCCTTTGTGACCGGCAGCCAGCAACTGGTGCGCCGCCGTCAGAAGGACGTCTCACGCGCCAGCGAGGAAAGCTTTCTGATCAGCCTGCAAATCGCCAAAGAGGGCACCATCAGCCAATGCGGGCGCGCGGCTCATCTGCGGCCCGGCGATTTCACACTCTACAGCAGCACGGATCGCTACAGCATAGACCTGCAAGACGGATTCCGTCAGTTGGTCGTGCAAATCCCACGCGAAGACCTGCTGGCCCATCTGCCCAATGCGGATCAGTTCACCGGGATCACAGTGTCCGGGAACAGCGCCATCGGGCGCGTTGCGGGGTCCAGCGTGGTGCAACTGGTCGAGGCCGCAGATACCGCAGGTGAGGCCGTGCAACACGCAATGCAGACGACCATCCTTGACCTGTTCGTGACCGGTTTGGCCTCGCTCGGGGAAACAGCGTTCGAGCTGTCCAAGCCCGAAAAGCAGATTCTGTTGCGCTCCGATGCCGCCATTCAAGCCAACCTGCGCGATCCGTCTTTTGACCGGAACGTGCTGGCGGCCGGGATGGGCATGTCGGTTCGGCGGCTGACTGAGATTTATGGACGAGACAACCGGTCGATCTCGTCCACTATCCGAAAAATGCGGCTTGCCCGGATCGCCGACGACCTGCGAAACCCGCGCTGCGCGCGCATGTCGATCAACGAAATCGCTCTGCGTTGGGGGTTTGGACATCACCAAAGCCTGACCCGGAACTTCAGAGCGCAATACGGAATGACGCCCCGCGACTACCGAATGCGATGCGCGTGATCCTCGGGGTCCTGTCGCCGCACTGAAGGAGCTTCCGACCTAGATGGGGTTCGCCCCGTTCCAAACCAGCCCTTTGGCCGGACCAAAAGACATGACCGTTGCGCAGCAACGGACCGTTTGAAAACAGGGAGAGACAGATGAAATTGAAGCCAACTTTGGACCTGCTGGCCGGAGATATGTTCAACGCATTGCAGGCGGGTCTGCTGCATGGCCGGATCAGCCGCCGCCGGTTTGTTCAACTGGCCCTTGCCACAGGGGCAAGCGCATTGGCGGTTCAGGCTGCGGCGCAAACCCTGGGCGATGCGGCGATCACTCAGCGCTACAACGCACAGGCACTGGCCCCGCAATATGACTATATCGTCATCGGATCAGGCTCGGGCGGGGCCGTCGTTGCAGGCCGGTTGGCCGCCGAAACCGGCGCCAGCGTTCTGGTGCTTGAGGCCGGAGATACCGACCAGATCGACGCGGTGCTGAACCCGCTGCTCTGGCCCACAAACATCCGGTCCGAGCGGGATTGGGGTTACACAGCGGATCCCAGCGATGCCGTGAATGGCCGCTCTCTGATCCTGCCGATGGGAAAAGTTGTCGGCGGCGGGTCCTCGATCAATGTGATGATCTGGGCGCGCGGGCACAAGAATGACTTCGAATTCTGGGCCGCTGAAACCGGGGATGACGCGTGGAACTATGCCTCGGTGCTGGATATCTACAAACGGATCGAGGACTGGCAGGGCGCGCCCGACCCCGACCGGCGCGGAACCGGAGGGCGCCTTTACGTGGATCAGGTGCGCAACATCAACCCCTCGGCCCAGTCCTTTGTCGAGGCCTGCGGTACCGTAGGCATCCCCGCCTTCGAGGACATGAACGGCGCGATGATGGAGGGCGACGGCGGCGCGGCACTGGCCAATGTGCGTATCCGTGACGGTCAACGTCTGAACCTGCCCGCCTCCTACCTGTGGGAGACATTGGCGCAGCCCAATATCACGCTGTTGACCGGGGCGACCGTGCATGCGCTGACGATGGATGGCACCAAGGTGACGGGCGTCACCTTCGAAAAGGATGGTGAGGTTCAATCTGTCACCGCCGGATCTCAGGTGATCCTGTCGGCGGGGGCCATCAACTCACCCCGCATCCTGATGCAATCGGGGATCGGCCGGGCGCAGGATTTGAAACCACTGGGGATCGAGGTCAAACACGACCTGCAAGGCGTCGGTCAGAATTTTCAGGATCACATTCTGGCCGCCGGGTGCATCTGGGAATACAACACCCCCCTTCCCCCCGCCAACAGCGCCGCCGAGGCCACGTTTTTCTGGAAATCCGATGCGGCGTTGGACACGCCCGACCTGCAACCGTTCCACATCGAGGTGCCCTATGCATCAGAGGTCACCGGCGCGCAGACCGAGGTTCCGCCCGGTGCATGGACCATTGCGCCGGGTCTGGTGCGCCCGCAAAGCCGCGGCAGTGTGCGTCTGACCAGCGCTGACGTGACCGCCCCCCTTGCCATCGACGGCGGGTTCTTGCGAGAAGAGGCCGACCTGACCGCTCTGACCACCTGCATCGAGCTGTGCCGTGAAATTGGCAACGCCGCGCCGATGGCCGAATACGCCAAGCGCGAGGTGATGCCGGGGCCACTGGACAAGGCCAGCCTGAAGGATTTCGCCTGCAACGCAGCAGGTACCTATTTCCACCAAAGCTGCACCTGCAAAATGGGCCGCGATGAGATGTCCGTCGTCGACGGCAATCTCTCTGTTCATGGGCTTGAGGGGCTGTCCATCGCCGATGCCTCGGTCATGCCGCGCGTTTCAACCGGCAACACGATGGCGCCCACCGTGATCATTGGCGAACGGATGGCGGATATCCTGATCGGCTAGGCCTTAGCCGGGAAAGCAGTCGGACAGGGAAATACCCTGTGCGGCGCAAAGCCGCAGGGACGGGCTGGCCGCCCAGGCCAGGCTGTCTTCTTGCGCGTAAGTCTCCAGTCGCGCCAGAAGGGTCGTGGCCCCGATTGTGTCTGCGTAGTGCAACAGCCCGCCGCGCCAGCGTGGAAAGCCAAGTTCTGTCACGCTGGCACAATCGATTTCGCGGGCCGCGGTTGCGATGCCTTCGTCCAACAGGGCGACCGCTTCGTTGATCATGGCGCTCAGCAGCCTGTCCGTGATCTCATCCGCGGCGTAGTCGCAGCGGGTGATCTTGGCAAAATGCGCCTCTTCCAGCGCGAGGTCAGCCACAATCGGGTCCTCGACCTTGCCGCCCCCGCCGGGATAGCGATACCAGCCTGCGCCGACCTTTTTGCCCAGTTTGCCCAACTCGATCATCCGGTCGGCGATGGGAACATATCGCCGGTTCGGGTCGCGCGAGGCGTTTTCGCGGCGATTGGCAAGGGCGATGTCCACACCGGTCAGGTCCTGCGCCTCGTAGGGGCCCATGGTATAGCCGAATTCGACCATGGCCTCGTCCACCTCCCACGGGGTCGAGCCATCCATCAGCACCGTATCCGCCGCTTCGTGGTACCGGGCAAGAATACGATTTGCGATATGGCTAGTGCTGGGGGTGTCCTGCCCCCGCACAGCGCGTTCGGCAAAGAAGATATGGCGCAGGGCGCGGGCTTGTGCGCCTTGCCGCAAGTCCAGAAACGCGGCGCGTTCTTGGGCCATTGCGTCCGACAAAGGGGTCGTGGCGCACAGGGCCACCAGATCAATCGCCCGAGTCGGCGCGATCTGGTGGGGCATCCGCTGCACGACATCGGCGCGCGCGGCCGCAATCGCCGTGTCATCTGCGGCAGGCCAGTCCCGCAATCCGGGTGGCACAGACAGCTCCAGCGTGCCTACATCCAGAAGCCGCGCAACATCCACCGGGTCCTCTGCGATACTGTCCACCAGCCCCAAGGCTTCGGCCTGTTCAGCGGGGACAAGCTTGCCGGTTGCAATCAAATCAACCGCCGCCGCAATCCCGATCAGGCGCGGCAAGCGTTGCGTGCCGCCCGCGCCGGGCACCACGCCCAGCGTCACCTCGGGCAGGCCAATCCGGACACCCGGCGCCGCGATCCGATAGCGGCAAGCCAGCGCCAGCTCACACCCACCACCCAACGCAACCCCCGTTATCGCCGCAACCCACGGCACGTCCGAGGCCTCGATCCCATTCAAAATCTCCGGCAAATGCGGCGCAACCGGCGGCGCGTCAAACTCTCGCGCATCCGCGCCCGCAGCAAATACGCGTTGCGATCCATGCAGTACCACCCGCGACAGACCTTTCTGTGCCTGAACCCAAGCCAACGCATCCCACAGGCCCTGCCGAACACTGAGACCGATGGCATTCACAGGCCGGTTGTTCAGCCTGACAAACCCGACGGTCCCCTGACGCCAGACATCCACGGCCATCATCGGCTCCTTCTGCGTTATAGTTCACTTTTGTGTGGATATAGTCCTAGGTCAAGCATCCAACAGCTTTTGCGTCCGGATCATCGTCACCAATTCATCCAGCGACTGATCCAGCGCCCGCCCCGACGTGTCCAGCATGAACCGCGCCCGCGCATAAAGAACCTCGCGGCTGGCCAAGATCGAGGTCAGCTGCTCCATCGCATCGGCATTGCCCGCCATGGGCCGCTCATCACCCTGTGCGCGCACCCGGTCCATATGCTCCTGCGGCGAGGCCTTCAGCCAGATCGTATGGAAACTGGACAACAGCTTGTTGAGCGTTTCGGGCTCGGACACGATGCCACCGGCCACGGCCAGGATCACGCGGTCATAGTTTTCGATCACCCGGTCCAGCGATCCGGCCTCAAGCTTGCGGTACCCTTCTTGCCCGTAAAGGGCGAGGATCTCGTCAATCGGCATTCCGCCGTGCAGGGCGATTTCCTTGTTCAGCTCCAGAAACGGCGCATCCAGTTGTTCAGCGGCCCGTTTGCCCAGCGTCGATTTCCCGGCACCACGCAACCCGATCAGGCAGATACGCTGTGCCCGACCCGCCTGATCGCTGTCGGGTGAAAGGGCCTGCAACACCTGATCACGCGTTTCGCTGTCGGCGGCAGAGAACAATTCGGCCACGCGCAGGCTGGTGGAGTTCCACGGGTCTTCTGCGCCAACAAACCACTCGATCCGGTGATCCAAAGAACGCGCCACACGTTGCAGCAACCCGATCGAAATATTCCCTGTCCCGGATTCAAGCTGCGCCAGATAGCGCTGTGACACGCCCGAGCTTTCGGACAGAACCCGACGAGAAATGCCCTTGCGTTCACGCGCGCTTCGGACCCGTTCGCCCACCTGCACCATCAGCGCCGAGATGCTGCGTTCGATCTCGGATTCTGTGTCGATCTGGGTCGACACCCCGCTGAAGGTTGTAATTTCCGCCATGTTCCGCAATTCCGAATGTGTATAATAATGCACAATACGTTCGCCGGACCAAAAAGGAAAACGGTTATGTCCCGGTCTGCTCCGCGTCACGCAAAAACGGAGCCAACAGGTCTTGGATATCCTGCGGCGGTTGGCGTTTTTCAAACGCGTCCGCCACGATAAAGACGCTGACCGTTTGGGCCGAAAAGCATATTTGGCTGTCCTGTTCGCCATCGACGCAAAACGTGATGGAGGATGTGCCCAACCGACTGGGCCATACGTGACAGGCCAGCGTGTGCCGGGGCGTGACCGGCGCTTTGAAGTCCATCTCAAGCCGGACGAAGGGCGTGCCGACATTGCGGTCCAGTTCCAGCTGGTACCAGCCCTGACCCAGATGCTCTTCCCACCAGGCGTTGATCGCATCCAGCGTGAACCATGGCAGGCGCCCGGTATATGCGATGCGGGCTGGGTCGCAATCGCCCCATGTCACCCGTATATCATGTCGATAGGCCGAGGCTGGCCGGGCCGACATCAATAGGTCTCCACGTGGTACCGACCGGCGTCGCGCATCTGGTCCCGTAGCGCGGTCCAGTCCTGCCCTACGCCCGCCGCAATTTCGGTCAGGGCCTGCTCAACCCCGTCCTCCATATCCCGCAGGCCGCAGATATAGACATAGCTGTTGGGGTCTTGCAGCAGATCGGCAACGATGTCCCGTTTGGCCAGCATCCTGTCCTGAACATATTCCTTGTCCTGCCCCTCTTGCCGGCTGAATACCAGATGCTGATCCAACAGCGTCTTGGGCACTTTCTGCAACGGCCCGAAATAGGGCAGGCTGTCAGGCGTTCTGGCTCCGAAGAACATCGTCATGCCACCGTGAATGGTGCCCACCTTGCGCTGACGGCGCATGGTAAAGGCGCGCATCGGGGCCGAGCCGGTGCCGGTGCAGATCATCAGGATACGCGCATCCGGGTCGTCGGGCAGCAGGAAAGTCGATCCGAATGGACCGGTGACATTGACCGTGTCACCCTTTTGCAGATCACAGACATAGTTCGAGCAAACGCCGCCCTCTTCGCGTTTGACGGTCAGTGAGACGTTGTTGAAACCGGGACGTTCGCCATCCCGCGGGCTGGACACAGAATAAAGCCGCGGCAGATGCGGTTGTCCTTCATCGGTTGTGCCGGGCGCGATGATCCCGATCGACTGCCCTTCCAGAACCGGCATCGGGCGGCCTTGAAAATCCAGAATGATATGGCGCACATCACTGTCCGAGGACGCCTCGGTCAGGCGGTAATTACCCTGCACAACGGCCTGAACAGGTTTACCCAAATTGTACAGGTTGATCGTGGGTTTCGATGCCGTGGCCGGGGCCTTGGACTTGCCACCAGCACCCTTATGGGCATCGGCCAGCAACGCGGCCATCGCATCATCCAGCGCCTCTATCCCGGTGTCGGCGTCATCCGAGCCCAGATCCTCCTGTTCCGGCAACTCCTCCCACTCATATTGCTGTTCCAGGCTGTAAGGTTCGGTCACCACGCGCCATTCGTCGATTGAGCCGGTCGGACAGACCGGGATGCAATCCATGCAGAAATTGCACAGGTCGGCGTTTACAACCACGTTGTTGTCGTCATGTTCGATGGCCTGTTCGGGGCAGGTCATCTCGCACGTGTAACAACGGATACAGATTTCCGGGTCGATCAGGTGCTGTTTGATGGGTTTGTTCATGATTTATGCCGTCGCTGGATAAGGGCGGGAAGGGTCATGGCGTCGATAAGTGCAGCGCAGATTCCGGTGCAGGTGTCACAGCCAAGACAACGCCCCCGGATCACCGAGTGATTGGGCTGTATCTCGGCCTTGTCTGCGCTGAGTGCGGAACGTTCCGCTGCCATCATCCATGTCCTTCCCGCGTTGGCTGGCAAGATGCGGCGGGCAGAGGGGATCCCCACTACCCTGCCAAACAGGCCCAAGATCAAGCCATGTGCAGTTTCACATATTCGAAATCGCCGGGCTTATTGTCGATCCCGACCTTCGGGGCCGAGATCCAGCCTGCGTATTTGCCGGGCTCATAGCACGGCACCATAAGCGACTGGATATAGGCCCCATCTTCCTTGGACGGCAGCCATTTGTCGGCATTCGCGGCCCATTCCGCTTCAGAGATGATATCACCTTCGGGATTAGCCTTGATCGCGGCAAAGACGCCGATCTGACGGTGGAACGCCTCGTCTGGCAGGGCCAGATTGAACTCGATCCCGGCTTTCTGAATGATCTTGTTCCAGCGCCCGACGCCGCCCGAGGCATCGCGAACATAGTCGTCGCGCAACCGCATGTTGATCGCGGTCAGCGCGGGCACATCCTGCGTCACGATCGCCCCATCAACAATGGATTTCACTGCATAAGTGTCGCTTTGCAGCATGTGGTCGTCGTCGATACGGTTCTCCATATACCGGCCCTTGATACCCGCATTGAAAGCGTTGGCGGCATTGGTCGAAACCTCTTGCCCGAACAGGTCCAGCGACAGCGAATAGTGCAGGTTCAGCTTTTTCTGGATCGTCGGCAGGTCGATCACGCCCAGATCGCGGACCTTGCCGATATCATAAGGGTCGGTCAGACCGGCCTCGTTCATCGCCTCGCAGGTGCGTTGCACGATACGGCTGACACCGGTTTCGCCCACAAACATATGGTGGGCCTCTTCGGTCAGCATAAAGCGACAGGTCCGGCTGAGCGGGTCAAACCCAGATTGCGCAAGGCTTTCCAGCTGCATCTTGCCGTCACGGTCAGTGAAATAGGTGAACATGAAGAAGGACAGCCAATCGGGTGTTTCTTCGTTAAAGGCACCCAGCATCCGCGGCGCTTCTTCGGAGCCCGAGGACCGGATCAGCAGGTCATCCGCCTCTTCCCGGCCATCCTTGCCGAAATATTTCTGCAGAAGATAGACCATCGCCCACAGGTGGCGGCCTTCTTCCACGTTGACCTGAAACAGGTTCCGCATGTCATAAAGCGATGGCGCGGTCAGACCCAAGAACCGCTGCTGTTCGACCGAGCCCGGCTCGGTATCGCCCTGAATGACGATCAGACGTTTGAGCATGTTGCGGTATTCGCCCGGCACCTCTTGCCATGCTTTCTCACCCTTATGCTCACCCATTGGAATGATGCGCTCTTCGACCTGCGGAGCCAGCAGAACGCCCCAGCGGTATTCCGGCATTTTCACATAGTCGAACTTGGCCCAACCTTTGGGGTCGACGCTGACGGCGGTGCGCAGGTAAACCATGGAGTCCTGAAAGTTCTGTGGGATCAGCTTGTTCCACCAGTCGATATAGCCGGGATGCCATTTCTCAAGCGCTTTCAGAACCTTGCGGTCCTGGCTCAGGCCGACATTGTTGGGGATCTGAGTGTCGTAACTTACGTTGATGACGTCTAGCATGTCTTTCTCCTGATGAAGCTCGGGGGGAACCTGTCACACACGTTCCATGTCATATTCGCCGCGCAACCCGGTGCCGTACCGTTGCAACGCGCCATCGGGACCCACCGCATTGGGACGGTTGAAAATCCAGTTCTGCCACGCGGTCAGGCGGCCAAAGATGCGAGTTTCCATGGTTTCGGGACCGGCGAAACGCAGGTTCGCCTCCATCCCGGTCATCGCATCAGGGCTGAACGAGGCGCGCTCTTCCTCGAAGATGCGGATCTCGTCTTCCCAGTCGATGTCATCCAGGATCATCGTCACAAGGCCCAACTCGTCAGCGGCTTCGGCATCCAGCGCGGTGTTTTTATGGTCTTCCATCTGGCCAGCCGCATCGGGCGTGCCATAGAACCGGGTTTCAAGCCGGGTCAGATCATTGCCCATAGGCAAAGGTCCGAAATTGGCATCGGTCAGAGTGACCGTCGCCAAGGGACGATTGTCGCCTTCGAACTCGTCTTCCATCATATACGTACGATCCACCGCCCACAGGATTTCGGCCAGAATACCTGTAAAGCACGAGCCATGTTCGACCAGCGCCGACATCGAACGCGAAGTGACGTCGATCCGTTTCAGTAGGCGCTTCCAATATTGCAGCACCTCATTAGCCAACCAGTGATCGCGATTGGCCAGCAACAACGCCTCATGCGCTTGGAACAGTTCGGGGTCGCCTTGGGTGCGGAAGACCAGCAGGCCCAGTTCCATTTCGTTCAGGCGAAGGTGCAGAATTGCGTCGTCCAGTTCGCGCGCCAGCCGCAACAGATAGGCCTGATCCCCTTGCGCGGTGAACGCGGCCATGTCCTGCGGCGCGTCGGCATCCGGGCCGCTGATCGTCACGGTCGCCTTGCGGGCATCCCGATCAACAGCCACCTCAATCAGGCTATATGTGACCGAGCCATCTTCGCCGACCGTCTTGTCCAACGGACCCAGAACAACCCCGGCAGCATGCGGCTTGGGCATCGCAGCGGCGAATTCGCGGGCACGTTCTTGCACAGTGGCGTCGAACTTGGAGTTCGGCACGACCTCATCCACCAGACGCCAATCCAGTGCCCGCTTACCTTTGACCCCTTCTTCGGTCGAGCAGAACACATCGGCCAGATCGCGCCGCACCTTGCGTTTGTCCGTCACCCGCGTCAGCCCACCCGTGCCGGGCAGAACCGCTAGCAGCGGCACCTCGGGCAGTGCGACCGAGGAGGTGCTGTCATCGGTCAGCATGATGTGGTTGCAGGCCAGCGCCAGCTCATAACCACCCCCGGCGCAGGCGCCTTTGACGGCAGCAATATATTTCTGGCCGCTGTCCTTTTCAGCAGCCTCGTAGGTGTTGCGCGTCTCATTGGTGAATTTGCAGAAGTTCACTTTGTGACTGTGCGCCGCGCCGCCGAGCATGCGGATATTCGCGCCCGCGCAGAACACCCGGTCCTTACCGGATTGCATGACAACCACTTTCACCTCGGGGTGCTCAAAGCGCATCCGTTGCACGATATCGGCCAGTTCGATATCGACGCCCAGATCGTAAGAGTTCAGCTTGAGTTGATACCCCTCGAACAATCCCTGATCTTCGTCGACATCCATAAACAGGTTCGCAACCGGCCCATCATATTCCACCCGCCAATGGCGATATTGCGATGGATCGGTCTGAAAATTGATGACCTTGGTCATGTGCAACTCCTAAGTTCAGTCATGCAGAATAGTGCGCTGCATGTATCGAGTAAAGGAATGAGTGCAAAATAACGCATCTTCTAGATACATTTTTTGCCATTCTCATCCCCCAATTCTACTATCTTGTGCATTATCTTGCACATTTCACCATGCAAACCCAGAACAGCCCCTCCTGCCCGGTCCATCGCCTCGCGAGCCAGATCGTCGGATAAGGTCACTAGACGCGCCATCGCGCGAGGCTGCCCCATCCGGCCTTTCAGACAGGCGTTTGCGTATTGAATAATCGCCTGCACCATCAGACGTTCTGGCGAATTTGGTGGGCAGGCCAGCCAGACGGCCTCGAGCACCTCATGCGCCTCCCAAAAATACCCTTCGCTCAGAAAGGCCAAACCGCTGGTCCAGGCCGATGTATTCTGCAGATCCGACGGCGCAACATCCGACAGGCCGGTTTTCAGCGGGTCAAACAGACCTTCGGGGTGACGCGCTGTCTGACCCGGTACGTAAGCGTGCGGAGGCCAACAGTCGCTGGTCATGCCATTTCAGGCATTGCGTGTTCCAACCGCTCAAGCCGGGCGGTGAACTCTGCGATTGCTGTCAGGGTTGCTGTGGGTTGATCAAACTGAGGGGCGTGTCGACAATTGTCCAGTATCGCTGTTTCGACCGGGGCATAGCTGCGGGTTTCAACCTCGGCAATCTGAGCCAGTGTTCCATACTGATCTTCACGCCCCTGAATCGCAAGCGTCGGAATGCGCAGGTAGTCGATAACATCCGCCACGTTCCAGGTGCGGAAACCGGGGTCCAGCCACGCATCACACCAGCCATTAAATGTCGCCGCCGGGTCGCGGTGATAAGACGCCAGCCGCCCTGCTAGGTCGCCGGTATCAAACGCTTCCCGCGCGGCGGCAATCGAAGCCAACCCCATCTCTTCGGTAAAGAAATGCGGCGCCATCAGGATTAGCCCCCGCACCCGCTGGTCCGAGACCGAACCCGCATAGATCGCCGCGATCGTCGCACCGTCGGAATGGCCCAGCAGAACCGCCCGCCGAATGCCAGCCTGATCCAGAACGGGACCCAGAACCTGCTGCGCTTCGACGGTCATGTAGTCCAGCGGGCGCGGCAATTCTGCTGGATCGGATTGGCCATAGCCAGCACGGGAATAGGCCAGAACACCAAAACCGGTTGCCGCCGAAATCTCGACCGGGAAATCCCGCCACATCGCTAAACACCCCAGCCCTTCGTGCAGCATCACGATGGTCGGCGCATCCTGTGGCGCAGGGCCCCAGATGCCGTATTCCAATTCCTTGCCGTTCACATCCATGCGGCCCGAGCCGCCATCCTGCCAGATCATGCGGTTTCCCTCAGTTTGAAACGTTGGATTTTGCCGGTTGCGGTTTTGGGCAGATCGTCCACCACCTCGACCCAGCGCGGATATTTCCACTTGCCGATCCGGTCTTTGACAAAGTCCTTCAGATCCCCGATCGCATCCGCGCTTTGACCATCTTTCAGAACGACAAAGGCGCGGGGCTTGTCCAAGCCTTGCTCGTCGGCATGGGCCACAATCGCGGCCTCCAGAATGGCGGGATGTTCGATCAGCGTCTGTTCAATCTCGAACGGGCTGACCCATATGCCAGACACCTTGAACATGTCATCCGTGCGCCCGCAATAGATATAGCGACCCTCGGCTGTGCGCTCATACTTGTCGCCGGTCCGGGTCCAATGCCCTTCGAAAGTCGCGCGCGATTTCTCGCGCCGGTTCCAATAGCTTTCGGCAGAGGAAGGACCCCGCACCAGCAGCTCGCCCACTTCGCCATCGCCCACCTCGTGATCGGCTTCGTCGACCAGACGCACGTCATAGCCCGGCACTGCCGTGCCGGAGGTTCCATAGACAATGTCGCCGGGCCGGTTTGACAGGAAGATATGCAGCATCTCGGTAGAGCCCACGCCATCTACGATCTGCGCGCCCATATTCTTCTCCCATGCTTCGCCCACCTCACGCGGCAGCGCCTCGCCAGCCGATGTACACAGGCGCAGATTTGGTTCGCTTTGTAGATCGCCCGCCTCGAACCGCGCATTCATCGCGGCAAAGAAGGTGGGCACACCGCAAAACAGCGTCGGCTTGTGCGCGGCGATGATCTGAAACGCCACATCCGGCGTTGGGCGGCCACCCAGCAGGATCGTCGTTGCCCCAACCGACAGCGGAAAGGTCAGCCCGTTGCCCAACCCATAAGCAAAGAACAGCTTGGCGACCGAGAACACCACGTCCTCTTCCCGGATACCCAGCACCTGCGCCCCGAATGTGTCGGCGGTAGCCCGAAGGCTGGACTGCACATGGCGCACACCTTTGGGCAAACCCGTCGAGCCCGAGGAATAGAGCCAGAACGCGGCCTCATCACTTTCCGACGTGACGGTTTCCACTGGCGTGGCCCCATCCATGAACGCCTCAAGGCTGGTGGTGCCATCGGGCGCGTCGCCTATGACAATCACCTGCCGCAGATTTGTGTTGCCTTGGATCGCAGGTGCGACCGTGTCCCACATCTTGGCCGATACGATCAGGACCGTCGCGCGGCTATCGTTCAGGGTCGCGGCGTAAACCGGCGCGGATAGCAATGTGTTGATCGGCACGGGAATGGCCCCGGCCTTTATCGCGCCCCAGAACAGGATCGGAAATTCGATCTGATCCAGCACGACCATCGCGACGCGCTCTTCCCGGCGCACGTCATGGCGCGCCAGCGCGCCCGCAAACCGTGCGCTTTCCTCGGCCAAGGCGCGATAGGTCAGGGTGCGTTGCTGTCCGTCGGCCTCGTGAAATGCCACTTTGTCACCGCGCCCTTCGCGCAGGTGACGATCCACAAACCAAAGGGCTGCATTCTGGTTTTCTGACACGGGTTCCTCCTCCCCTCGACAGGCCAGCGGCTGCTTGCCGGAAAAACAATCACCCTGCTGCGCGACCCATCTCCCCTATGGGTCGCCTCGTTCGGGGATCATTCGAATCGAGGTTTTTGGAAAATTCCGCCTCGACGCCTGAAATATGCGTTATAATGCACATCTCCCGGATATGTTTGCAACAGTGTTTTTTGCGTTTGTGCATTTTCTTGCACAACTCAGCAAAGGTCAGCCAAATGGGATCAGGAATAGGGTGATCGCCGGGAACAGCACCAAAAGGACAACACGCAGGATGTCAGATCCGACAAAGAACAGCACGGCCTTGTAGGTCTCGGTCATGCGGGTTTCACGGTCCATCGTGTTGATCACAAACAGATTCATCCCGACCGGCGGCGTGATCAACCCTACCTCTACTACGATCAGCACGAGGATACCGAACCAGATGGCTGTGCGCTCTTCGGCGATGCGGTCCGCCATGCCTTGTGTGATGCGGATATCGATCTCTTTCTGCAAATCGCGACTAATCTCGGCCCCCGAAGCCATCAGGGCTTCGACTTCAGCACGAATCTCAGGAGCGATGTCGGCAGCTCCGGCCATCGCAGCACGGGCTGCATCATGTTGCATCGCGATCAGGTCGACCAAGCCGAAATCCAGCACAGATATGACCGGGTAAAAGATGGGAATCGTCAACAGGATCATGCTGAGGCTATCCATTACGCAGCCCAGGATCAGGTAAAACACCAGGATCAGCGCCAGAATTGCCCAGGGGCTGAAGCCCTGGCTCAACACGAAATTCGCCAGTTCCTGCGGCACATTCGTCAGCGCCAGAAACCCGTTATAAAACCCTGCGCCCAGAATGATGAAAAAGATCATCGCGGTGGATTTGGCTGTGGTGGTGAAACTGTCTTTCAGCGTCGACCATGTCAGCCCCCCATTCGCAACCGCGATCAAGCCAGTTCCAGCCGCCCCTACAGCAGCGCCTTCCGTGGGCGTGAACCACCCCGCATAGATGCCGCCGACGACGCCGCCAAAGACAACCAGCACGGGCCAGACGTCCAGCAGCAACCGAAACCGTTCGCGGTAGGGCACGGCGGGACGGGTTCCGGCGCTGTCTGGGTAAAGGCGCACATAGACCGAGACGGCAATCACATAACCCAAAGCCGCCAGAACGCCGGGGATAAATGCGGCCAGAAACAGCTTGGCAATATTCTGTTCGGTCAGGATCGCGTAGATCACCAACACGACCGAAGGCGGGATTAGAATGCCCAACGTCCCTCCTGCGGCCAGCGTGGCGGTAGAAAAGCCACCGGCATAGCCATACCGACGTAACTCAGGCAGCGCCACGCGCCCCATCGTGGCCGCCGTGGCCAGCGACGATCCGCAGATCGCCCCGAACCCCGCGCAAGCTCCGATCGCGGCCATGGCCACACCGCCCCTGCGGTGACCCAGAAAGCCCTCGGCAGCCTTAAACAAGGCCGTAGACATCCCGCCCAGTGTCGCAAAATACCCCATCAGCAGGAACATCGGCACAATCGACAGCGAATAGCTTGAGAAGGTCGTGTAGGTCTCGGATTTCAAACGACCTAGCGGAATGTTCAGGTTTCCGGTGACGGTCACGATGCCGACCAGACCGGTGACGAACATTGCCAACCCAATCGGCACGCGGGCAAAAATCAACAAAAGCAGAGCGGGAAAGGACAGCAACCCGATGGCGAGATCGCTCACGGCAGGAGTTCCTTTCCTGTCGCGCATTCGCGGATGCGGATGCCCGCCATATAAAGACCAACGACCGCCGCCACTACGGCTGCGCAAAAGCTGGCGGCGTAACCCCACCAGACGGGGAATTGCAGGATAAACGTATTCTCGCCAAACCGTAGCTTCGCCATCATGCCCCCAAACAACTGCACCGCGATCAGGACCAAAACGGCGGCAAAGACCACCTCGGCCAACATCCGCAAGATACGGTCAACCCGAGGCGATAGTTTCGAGGTAAAAATATCCACGACCGCATGACCCGAATTCAACTGGCAGAGCGGCAGAAAAGCAAAGATTGCAAAGGCCACGCCCGCCTCGACAATCTCAAAATCGCCATTGATGGGCCCGACGCCCAACCCTAGCGCCCATTCGGAAAAGCCCGGCGCAACCTGCCCGAGCCACCCATGCAGCAATGTATTGAGGGACCGGCCCAGAACCGAGATACAGATCAACAGGATCAAAGCCGTCAGAACCGCCCCGCCCAGCAATGCCATGCCGCGCGCCAGCTTTTCTATCGTTTGGTGCATGTCCCCTCCACCAACGGTGCCGATGCAGATTTTGGAATAATTGCCGCGCGGCGTTCGGAATACGCCGCGCGGAAGGTCCGGCTTAGCTGCCGTACTCGTTCATCAACGCTTTGGCCCGATCGATCAGGGCCTGACCGTCAATGCCCTTTTCGTTCATCTCGGACAGCCAGGTGTCATAGACAGGCTGTGCGGCCTCGGCCCAGGCGGCGGATTGTTCAGCGTCCAGAGTCACCACGTTATTCCCGCGATCCAGCGCGATTTCACGTGCGGGCTCGTCATAGCCCTGCTGGACTTCGCCTGCGAACATGGAAAATTCCAAACCCGAGTTGTCGTCGATGACGGCCTTCAGATCATCCGGCAGTGCGGCGTACTTGTCCTTGTTCATGGCAAGAACGAAGGTAACGGTATACATCATCGGCCCGGTGAATTCGGTGTGATTCTCCACCAGTTCCGGCACTTTCAGCGCCTTGGTCACTTCCCACGGAATGGTCGTGCCGTCGATCACACCTTTGGACAGCGCCTCGGGCACCGCGGGCACAGGCATACCCACCGGGGTCGCGCCCAATGTGCTGAGCAAGGCATTGACCTGACGCGAGGCGCCACGGATTTTCATGCCGTTGAAATCGTCTGGCGTCAGAACCTCTTTGTTGGCGTGGATCATGCCGGGGCCGTGGACCCAGCCACCCAGAACCTTCACGTCCGAGAACTCACGCGCGGCAATGTCTTCTTCCAGCAAGGTCCAGAACGCGGCCGAAGCGGGCTTGGCGTCATTCACCAGGAAGGGCAGCTCGAACACTTCGGTCGACGGGAAGCGGCCCGGCGTATAACCGATGACGTTCCAGGTCATGTCAATCACGCCGTCGATCACCTGATCCAGAAGTTCCGGCGGCTTGCCGCCCAGTTGCATCGAGGGATAGCGGGTGATTTCGATGCGTCCGCCCGAATCCTCTTCGATCTTGTCGGCCCAGACGTCGATGATTTTCGATGGAATCGTCGCCTGGGCAGGCAAGAAGCTTTGCAGGTTGAATTCATACTCGGCCGCGTTTGCCGCCGTTCCCATGCCAAGGGTCAAAGCCCCCAACGCCCCGATGAGCGTGCGTTTGATCTTCATTGGTTCCTCCTCCTCTGCGCGATGCGCCATGATGCAGTTTAATGCATAACATGCATAATATCGCAACTTTTTTGTCGCTGTTTTCGTCGCAAGGTCAAAGCCTTTGAACCTGCACAGCCCGTATCCGGCCATCGCATAGGGTCATGTATGGCCCCCTTATGCTTTAATCGCAACGGTATGCTGGCATCCATGCGTTGCGAAACCCCGTCTGCAATGCAATCCTGCGCAGCGGGGACAGGAGGATCAGATGCGGACACAAGTTCTTGTGATCGGCGGAGGGCCGTCAGGTTTGCTGTTGTCACAGCTTCTGGCAACGCAGGGAATCGACAGCATCGTTCTGGAACGTCGGACGAAGGACTATGTGCTGGGACGCATCCGTGCGGGCGTGTTGGAGAAAGGCTTTGTCGACCTGATGGATCAGGCAGGCGTCAGCGCGCGCCTGCATGCTGAGGCAATTGAACATAGCGGCACATTGATCGCGGTCGAAGAGGACTGCTTTCGGGTCGACTTCCAACACCATACCGGCACCCCGGTTCTGGTTTACGGCCAGACCGAAGTGACCCGTGACCTCTATGACGCGCGCGAAGCCGCAGGTGGCGCGATGATCTTCAACACCGAAAACGTCACCATTCGTGACGCTGAATCCGACGCCCCCTATGTGACCTTCACCACTGATGGGCAAGATCAGCGTATCGATGCGGATTTCGTCGCGGGCTGCGACGGGTTTCACGGGGTCAGCCGCCAAACCATCCCGCTGTCGGTCCGGCGCGAATACGAAAAGATCTATCCTTTTGGCTGGCTGGGCATTCTGTCCGAAACCCCGCCTGTGCATCACGAACTGATCTACGCCTCGTCCCATCGCGGCTTTGCGCTGTGCTCCATGCGCAACGAGGCGCTGAGTCGCTATTACATCCAGTGTTCCCTGTCCGATCATCCGGAAGATTGGACCGATGCCGCCTTTTGGGCCGAGCTTAAACGCCGCATTCCACAGGAATATGCCGATCGCCTTGTAACCGGTCCGTCGATCGAAAAATCCATCGCGCCACTGCGTTCCTTCGTGACCGAGCCGATGCGCTGGGGGCGGCTGTTTCTGTGCGGGGATGCGGCGCACATCGTGCCCCCGACCGGGGCCAAGGGGCTGAATACGGCAGCCTCGGACGTGCACTACCTGTTTCAGGGCTTGAAGGACTATTACCGCGACGGGTCTGAAGCCGGGATCGACGCTTATTCACAAAACGCTCTGGCGCGGGTTTGGAAGGCCGAGCGGTTCAGTTGGTGGTTTTCATCACTTCTGCACCGCTTTCCCGACCAATCCGAATTTGACCTCAAGATGCAACGGGCCGAGATTGACTTTCTGCGCAGCAATGAAGCCGCGCAAAAGGCGATGGCCGAAAACTATGTAGGGTTGCCCTATTGAAGATGACCGACGAAAAGGGGAACGTGATGAAACGCCATGCAACCGGCATGTCCGTGCGACGCAAGGTTCTGGGCGACGCCCATGTGGATCGCGCCGAGGCCCGGAAAACCGCCTTTGACGCGCCGTTTCAGGACATGATCACCGAAACCGCGTGGGGCACGCTGTGGGCGGATGACACGATCACCCCGCGCGAACGATCTATGATTACGCTGGCACTCCTGGCCGCGACGCGGAACTTTGACGAGATCCCCATGCATGTGCGCGCCTGCGCCAATACCGGGGCTTCGAAAGACGATATCCTTCAGGCTTTCCTGCACGCCGCCGTCTATGCAGGCGTTCCCTGCGCCAATCGGGCCATTGCCCTTGCCAAACAAACCTTTTCCGAGATGGAGGACATGGCGGAATGACCCAGCTTTTCCCACGCGACCGGGCCTGGCATCCGCAAGCCTTGGACCCCAACTACAAGACCAGCGTGACGCGGTCTCCGACACAGCCGCTTTTGTCGTTGGAAGGAACCACAAGCGAGCTGTCCGGCCCGACCTTTGGCCATAGTGACATCGACCCGCTGGACAATGACTTGCTGCGCAATTTCGCAACAACCGGTGATCCGGTGGGTGAACGTATACTGCTGCACGGACGGGTGCTGGATGAAAACGCCCGCCCGGTGCCCAATACTCTGGTCGAGATCTGGCAGGCCAATGCAGGCGGGCGGTATCGTCACAAGAAAGATACCTATCTGGCCGCCATCGACCCGAATTTCGGCGGCTGCGGTCGAACGCTGACCGATGATCAGGGTTACTACCGGTTTCGCACTGTCAAACCCGGCGCTTATCCTTGGCGCAACTGGGTCAGCAGTTGGCGACCTGCGCATATTCACGTGTCAGTCTTCGGAACCAGCTTTGCGCAGCGCCTGATCACGCAGCTTTACTTTGAAGGCGACCCGCTGATTGCCAAGTGCCCGATCATCAACACGATCCCCGACCCGCGCGCGATTGACCAACTGGTGGCCGCGCTGGATATCAACGCCTCCGTTCCCTTCGACTGTCTTGCCTATAAATTCGACATCGTGCTGCGCGGGCTGCGGTCGACCTATTTTGAAAACCGGCCCGAGGGGAACTAACCATGGTGCAAAAGCTGGACTATCTCAAGGAAACGCCCTCACAGACCGCGGGGCCCTATGTGCATATCGGGCTGGCCCCCGGAGACGCCGGGTTCGATATCTACCGGCACGAGTTGGGCCGTGACATCGCGGGTCCAGATGCGTCAGGGACGAAGATCACTGTACGCGGTGTGGTGCGCGACGGAACCGGCGCGCCGGTCAAGGATGTACTGATTGAAACATGGCAGGCGGATGCAAATGGCGTTTATCCCAGTCAGGGCTCTGTTGATCCGAGCTTTCGTGGCTGGGGCCGTGTGATTCCGGATTTCGACACGGGCGAATGGGCGTTCGACACGATCAAACCAGGCGCTGTAACCGACCAAACCGGTACAGTGATGGCCCCGCATATCAACTTGTGGCTCGTTGCTCGTGGGATCAATCTGGGCCTCAACACCCGGCTTTATTTCCCCGATGAAATGGCGGCAAATGCGTCGGATCCGGTGCTGAACCTGATTGAGCAGCCCGTGCGCAGGCAAACTCTTATCGCGGAACAGGTGGAAGGCGGCTACCGGTTCGATATTCAATTACAATGCCCTTCAGAAACGGTGTTTTTCGATGTCTGATCCTGTCTCACAAACCCCCTGCATCATCTGTGTGGCGATCACCGGATCGGTGCCCACCAAGGCCGATAACCCGGCCGTTCCCATCAGCGTGCCGGAGCAGATCGAAAGCACGCATGAAGCTTTCGAGGCCGGAGCCTCCATCGCTCATTGCCATGTGCGCGACGCCGAGGGCAAACCCACCTCGGACCCCGACTTGTTCGCAGCGCTGAAGGAGGGGATCGAAACGCACTGCCCCGGCATGATTGTACAGCTTTCAACCGGGGGGCGGTCCGGCGCGGGCAAAGCGCGCGGGGGTATGTTGCCGCTGTCCCCGGATATGGCCTCGCTTTCGGTGGGATCGAACAACTTTCCGACGCGCGTTTATGAAAACCCGCCCGATCTGGTGAACTGGCTGGCCAGCGAGATGGCAACCTACGGCGTCAAACCCGAGATCGAGGCCTTTGACCTTTCGCATATCCTGCAAGCGGCCCGGATGCACCGCGAGGGGCAATTGCCCGATACGCCCTATGTCCAATTTGTCATGGGCGTCCGCAATGCAATGCCCGTGGATCGTGACGTATTCGACTTCTACGTCAAAACCGTGCACCGCCTGTTCGGAGACGTCCCGTGGTGCGCCGCCGGGATCGGGGCTGGGCAGATCAAGCTGAACGAATGGTCCATCGCGGCGGGCGGGCATGTGCGCACCGGGCTGGAGGACAACGTGCGTCTGGATCGCCACACGCTTGCCCCGTCCAATGCAGCGCTGGTGCAGAGAGCCGTCGATCTTTGCCACGCCCACGACCGCCCAGTTGCGAGTGTAGACCAGGCGCGCGCCATTCTGGGCCTGCGCCCGGCTGCGGCCTAACGCTAGGCCGGACGACCCAAGATAAGGACGTAGACTATGACCGATCTGTTCTCGCACCCCTGGTTTTCGGGCCTGTTCGGAGATGCCGAGGCACAAGAGATCTGGTCGGCGGAGCGGTCACTTACCCATATGTTGGCCTTCGAGGCCGCGTATTCGCGCGGCTTGGGCGCAACCGGCAAAATCCCCGCCGACCAAGCAGACGCTGCTGCCGCATGGATTGAACAAGCCGTGCCCGGTATGGATACCTTGCGCGCTGGCACCATGGCGGATGGGCTGCCTGTACCAGCACTGGTTCAGGCCCTTACATCGGATGCAGGACCACTGGCCAAAGCCATTCACACCGGAACAACATCCCAAGACGTGATGGACACGGCCTTAGCGTTGACCTTGCGTGAGACCACGAACCTGTTGCAAGCGCGCCTATCGCAGCTGTCGGACGTGCTGGCCGATCTAAGTGAACAGTTTGGCGGACGCAAAGTCATGGGACGCACGCGAATGCAGGCTGCCCTGCCCGTCCTGGTCGGTCACCGGATCAAAACCTGGCGCGATCCGCTGCGCAGCTATCACCAAAGCCTATCCGACCTGCGCCCGCGCGTGGAATGCGTACAACTGGCCGGACCCGTCGGGGATGGTCAGACCATTGGGCTTGCGCAGCACGATTTTGCGAAGCATATCGCCGATGCCCTTGGGCTGCATGTGGCAGATCAAAGCTGGCACACCACCCGCGACAGACTGGTGGCGTATGCCGATCTGCTGTCGCGCATCTCGGGGTCACTGGGAAAGATGGGGCAGGATGTTTGCCTGATGGCCCAACAAGGTGTGGACGAGATCAGGCTGTCCGGTGGCGGAACATCTTCGGCCATGCCGCACAAACAGAACCCCATTCTGGCTGAGCTGCTGGTAACACTGGCGCGGTTCAACGCCGTACAGGTGTCCGGGATGCACCATGCTATGGTGCATGAACAGGAACGATCCGGCAGCGCGTGGGCATTGGAATGGATGATCCTGCCGACCATGGCCCAGACCACGGCTCGGTCACTTGCTGCGGCCACCACATTGTGCACGCAGATCATTTCAATCGGCGCAACGCCCGACTAACGCTTCAACAAATCCAATGTGGATCTGCTCAATTCGGATGCCCGTTGTGTGACTTCAACTCGGGCAAACTGTTCCGTCAGTTGGCGCGGGCCACGAGCTGATAACCTGGCTTGGCAATGGCTCGAACCTTGGTAATCGGCGCACTATTAATCCAAGTCATGCCCTTCATTCTGATCCAGATCTTTGCAGTCGTCGTCATATGATTCTTGCCCACGATCGCAACCTTTCTACCAAAGCTTCTTTTCTTGGCACGTTTTGGAGAAGGTCCGGCGCGACGGCGGCATCCTCTCACCGAACCTAGGGCGGAACACCGCCGGGCCCGATTCAGATGGCTTGCCGGTTTACCCCCCACCGGAAGATGCCGCAGGGATATGGCCGGTCGGCTTAGACACAAATTCGCAACGCATCTTCTGGGTCGACAGACGTTACTTTAGACGCAAGCCCAATACATATAGGCCAGAGTTTGCGACAGAACTACTTGGCGATACCTCTAGGGAAGCCTTAGAGACAGGCATGACATACCACCGTCCAACTTGGCACAATCGGTGTTGTCTATCTCGACAACTTCATAGCCTGCGCGGTCCAGCATATCGGCCGTTCGAGGGAAGCCCGCGGCCATCAGCACCAGATTGTTGAAACGGATGGCATTGGCAGCGGCTTCTTCTCCTTCGGCGACATGTAACACACGGTAGCCGTCAAAACAGCCTGATGCGTCCAGTCGGTGGGTGGACAAGATGGTCTCGGCATCCATCAGCGAACAATCTGTTTTGAAGTGCAGCACACCTTTGGGCGTGAAGACTTCCCGCAGCTTGTGTCCCCAATCAGAAGTTATCCTTGCCAGTTCAGCGACACCTTCCGCGTCGGTACGATCTGATCGGCCCACCAGAATTTCCCGACCGGTTACAATAATATCACCGCCTTCGATATGACCAGGGCCTTCGATCGCACGTACCGTATCGTAGCAGTCATGAAGGGTCGGAGCCATTTCGGCGACTTCGCCCATGCGCGATGGCGCACCAGGCCGCATCAGAACCACGCCTTGAGGGAGGCAAAGAGCAGTGTCTTCGACAAATTGTGCGTCTGGAAAGGTATCGAGCGGACCAAGCTCGATCACCTCTGCACCCGTGCTCTTTAGGGTAGCCACATATGCCTGATGCGCTGCCAACATCCCATCAAGATCTGGATCGCCGACATCCTCAGCGCGCAGCCCGTTTGCGATTGTGGATGCAGGGCGACGGGTGATGGCGCGTGAAAACTCGAAAGTGGGGTCTGTCATGGGTCAGTCTTTCGTGGGTGCAAGTTTTGCGGCAGTGATTTCGATCATGGACGGTCCTTTCACGGCGACAGCGTCGCGTAACTTTCGCGCAACCACTTGTGGTTCCGCACGAGCTTCAAGATACGGAATGCCAAAAGACTTTGCGGTTGCCGCAAAATCGGGAGGCGTAGGATTACAACCGATCACTGTTACACCGACGTCCCTCATCGACGTTGCAATTTCTCCGTACCCGCTATTGTTCCAAATCACGAAGATGACAGGCAGGTTTTCGTCGACGGCGGCCATGATTTCAGGAAGGGAAAACTGGGCGCCACCATCCCCGACAATACACACCACAGGGGTGGAAGGGGCGGCGATTGCAGCTCCGACCGCCGCAGGAATTCCGTAGCCAAGCGCACCATATCCGGTTGCAGCATTGAACCAGCCACCCGCACGGTCGTGGTCATAGTACAGGTTACCCGCATAAATCGGTTGGGTTGAGTCCCCGATCACAAGCGCATTGGGCACCGCATCGCGGATCGCATTGAGAATATCAACTATTTCGCGATAGTCCGGGCCAATTTCGTCCAACGCAGCGGTGCGTGCAAGCTTGGCCCGCATTTCACCTTCGCCCTTTTTTGCCGTTTTTGGCAATGACGCGGCCAGCACAGGTGCGACCAGTTCGACATCTCCGTGAATCGCAACCTTGGCTGTATGGCGGGCCAGTTGATCACGGCATCGGTCCACCCGGATCAGACCGTGCATCTCTGCCATCTGGCCGGTTGCATACATGTCGAAATCGGTGGGGCCAAGTTCGGTTCCCAATGCCAGCACGCAATCTGCGTCTTCAATCAAGTTGCGCACGGCCGGCAAGCTGGGGCTGGCAGGCACAGTCAGTGGATGATCATGCATGAGGCCTCGGGCGTTGACGGTTTGCACAACCGGCGCGTCAAGCGCTTCGGCCAACGCTTGCAAAGCACCCTCTGCGCGCTTTGCACCACCACCGGCGACAATTACGACGCGCCCAGCCTCGGCCAGTCGGCTTGCAGCCTCACTGATCAGATCAGTACCTGCCTGACACTCGGTGTGGGAAAGGGCAATGGGCGCCGCGACATAGGGATGGGCAGCCACATCCAAGGGAACCTCGATATGCACGGGCCCGGGCCGCTCGGTGGTCAAACGCTGAAAGGCGCGGTCTACGACCGGGTCCAGCTGATCGGCGTCAGAAACCTGTTCAGAAAGCAACGCGACTGTTTGCGCAAGTTTCAGTTGATCGGGCAGCTCGTGCAGATGCCCCATGCCCTTTCCAAGCGATGCCGTCGGGTTAACACCGGACACCACCAACAAGGGCACTGAATCCGACCGTGCCTGGGCCATAGGGGTCAGCGTATTCGTCAAACCCGGCCCGGTTATCACAAAAGCTACGCCCGGCTTACCCGATACACGTGCATAGCCATCCGCCATAAACCCTGCGCCCTGTTCGTGCCGAGGGGTAACATGTCGAATGCCAGATGCCGCAAGACCGCGGTACAGCTCGATGGTATGGACACCCGGAATACCGAACACACAGGCCACCTCTCGGCGCCGAAGCTCTGCGACCAAAGCTTCCCCAACTGTCAGAGCGCTCATGCGACCTCACGCGGTATGTTGTTGGCATGATCAACAATGCGGGTGATGGCGGTGGCGAAATCATCGTCACTGATCGTCAATGCCACACGCACCCAGTTCTTCAGGCTGTCGCCGAAGGCCGAGCCCGGCATGACAGCAACTCCGGCTTGCAACAAGCGCCATGCGTAGGCCTCACCATCAAGACCGGTGTTCGCAACATCAATGAGTGCGAACATCCCAGCCTCGGGACGGTGCACAACAAGTTCAGTGTCGGCCCCCAAGCGATCCGCCAGCAAACTGGCCCGGCGCGCGAACCGTTTGGCCATACCAGAGGCAACCTCTGACCCGTCACGGATCGCCTTCTCGGTCATATCGGCGATGAAGGGCTGATTTCCGAACAGCAAGGTTTCAGAATAAGGCAGCAGTGCCTCGCAGAAGTCGGATGGACCGACACACCAGCCACTGCGGAAGCCGGGCGCAGCGTGTGACTTCGAAATGGATGAAACTCCGATGACGCGATCCGCAAATTCCGTATACGCAAGGGGCGAGACAAATTGTGACCCTTCAAAGACCAGGTCTTCGTAAACCTCGTCCGTTATGATCCACAAATCATGCGCGATTGCCAATTGCCCGATCTCCGCAATTTCTTGCGCAGTCAGGATCGCACCGGTTGGGTTGTGCGGCGTCGTCAGCAAGATCGCACGGCTGCGCGGCGTTATCCGTTTGGCGATGTCTTCAGCCTGAAGGCGAAATCCATGCTCGGGTCGCAAGGGAACGGGCACCATGTCTGCACCTGACGCGCGCACGACACCTTCGTAGGTGGCATACATCGGATCGCCGACCAGAACCTCGTCGCCAGCCTCAGCAACCCCGGCCATAACCGCGAAAAGGGCGGTTTGCGTGCCGGGAAAACAGAGGATGTTTTCAGATTTAAAACTGCGTCCCCGGCGGAGCGAGTATCGCTCGGCCAACGCATCCAACAGGCC
The DNA here is from genome assembly GCF_013034685.1 of Ruegeria lacuscaerulensis. Taxonomy (GTDB): domain Bacteria; phylum Pseudomonadota; class Alphaproteobacteria; order Rhodobacterales; family Rhodobacteraceae; genus Ruegeria; species Ruegeria lacuscaerulensis_B. Next base: position 272,512 of record NZ_WQGO01000002.1, read on the forward strand.
CTCTTCTCCACGACCATTGGAATATCCCGTCCGCGCTGCCTGCAGCGAATGTACCGTAGTCTCGATCAGAGAGGCGGGCACAGGAACATCCGGCTCACCTATCGTCATCTCGACGATATCAGCACCTGCTTTGACAAGTTCGCGAGCTTTCAGGTGTACGCTCCATTTGGCGCCACCCAAACCCGCCAACCGAGCTGTTACTGCTGAGGTTCTCATGACTCTGCTGCCTCTTTGTTCAACGTGATACCTAGAATTGCGCCGACCGAGTCTAGGCCGATCTGGGGCAACTGGCCTTCGGCAAACGCATCCGGAAGCGCACCGCCTTCCAGCCAGAGGCCGTCGATCACCGCGTTGCACGCGATCGCCAACTGTTTCGCCTCGAAGGGTTCCACATCGCGCCGGGTTTCCTTGAGCGCAGCGACGATGAGCGCTTCGAGATGGTCTCGGAAGTAGTCATAAGTGCGCTGGTGGACATGTTGCATTTTGGGGTCCGTCTGGACCTTGTTCAGAAATCCGGCCCAAAGGGCGACGACCTTGGGATCGACAATTGGTGGCCGCAAAGACGCATCGACAAAGTTCGACAACCGAGACACCGCCGTCCCTTCCCCGGTATAGGCGGCCGTTTTGACGGTCAGCGTATTCATATGATGCTCGTAGGCCGCGTGCACCAATTCGTCTTTCGAGGTGAAATAGTGTCGGATCAAACCTTGGGTCACGTTTGCACGCGCCGCGATCTCACGCACAGTTGCGCCACGCACCCCCATCTCGGCGATCAGGTCCAGAGTTGCCAATATCAATGCCTCGCGCCGATGCTCAGCGGACTCACGCGTAAATTTTCGGCTATCGTCCTGCACCGCGGGCATATCCATGACATGAAGTTATTATACACTTGCATAATCACGAGATTCGGGGCTTACTGCAAGCTGAAATCAGAAGATGCCTGGATATGGACGCAGCCAAAGCCGCTACACCCGCAAATCATACGACAGAGAATGACGAAGCGATTAAGGTTGAAGACCTGCACAAGTCCTTCGGCCCGCTAGAGGTTTTGAAAGGCGTGTCCTTGACTGCGCATAAAGGCGATGTCGTCGCGATCATCGGGGGGTCGGGCTCTGGCAAGTCGACAATGTTGCGCTGCATCAACTTCCTGGAAACTCCGAGTTCGGGCAAGATCACGATAGGTGGCGAGCAGGTCGAGATGCACGACGATGGCAGCCCGTCCAATCGTCGACAGATCGAGCGTATACGCACCCGGCTGGCGATGGTTTTCCAGCAGTTCAATTTGTGGACCCATCGTACGCTTCTGGAGAACGTGATCGAAGTGCCGGTGCACGTACTCAAGGTTCCCAAAGCTCAGGCCATTGCGCGTGCGCATGAGTTGCTAGAGCGCGTGGGGCTGGGCGACCGGGCCGACACTTACCCTGCATATCTATCCGGCGGACAGCAGCAGCGCGCGGCAATCGCCCGAGCGCTGGCCGTAGATCCTTCGGTCATGTTGTTTGACGAGCCGACCTCGGCGCTGGATCCCGAACTGGTCGGTGAAGTGCTGACCGTGATCCGCGATCTCGCGTCCGAAGGGCGGACGATGCTGCTGGTGACTCATGAGATGAAGTTCGCACGCGAAGTCGCCAATCACGTCGTCTATCTGTATCAAGGCCGAATTGAAGAGCAGGGACCACCTGCCGAGGTTTTCGGTAACCCCAAGTCTGAACGATTAAAGCAGTTTCTAAGTTCGGTCGCATAGTCCAACAAAACAAAGCCAACAGGGAGTAACATAATGAAAATCAGTAAAATATTTGCATCCAGCCTTGCTGCTGCATTTCTTTCAGCTGGCGTCGCCAGTGCCGAAGAGGTCAAGATTGGCATCGCTGCCGAACCCTATCCGCCATTCGCGTCGCTTGACAGCTCCGGCACCTGGGTCGGCTGGGAGATCGACGTGATCAACGCTGTTTGCGCGGCGGCCGAACTTGATTGCGTCATCACTCCGGTTGCGTGGGACGGTATCATCCCGTCGCTGACGGGTCAGCAGATCGACGCCATCATGGCCTCGATGTCGATCACCGAGGAACGTCTGAAAACCATTGATTTCAGCGATCCCTACTACAACACTCCTGCGGTCATCGTCGCAGATAAGTCGATCGATATCGATGCAACTCCGGAATCCTTAGCGGGCAAAGTTGTTGGCGTGCAGGCTTCGACCATCCACCAGGCCTATGCACAAGAATACTTCAAAGATGCGGAACTGCGCGTCTATCAAACTCAGGACGAAGCCAATCAGGACCTGTTTGCGGGCCGGATCGACGCCACACAGGCCGACAGCATCGCAATGGCGGACTTTGTGAATTCCGACGCTGGTGCCTGCTGTGAAATCAAAGGGGCCGTTAAAGATGATCCTGCCATTCTGGGGCGCGGCGTTGGGGCCGGTGTCCGCAAAGGGCAAGATGATCTGCGAGAGGCGTTGAACAAGGGTATCGCTGCCATCCTGGCGGATGGAACACATGAAAAGATCACCTCGAACTACTTCTCCGCCAGCATCTACTAAGCCATTAACGTGACCGGACTACTGGAATCGCTAGGTTTGGCGCAGAGCGCGGAGCTGCTGTCGCTCTCGCCTCCGGGATGGGGCGGCAATCTGCTGCGCGGTTTGTCCAATTCATTGCAAATCGCCTTTGGTGCTTATGCGCTCGGCCTAGTGATCGGACTGTTCGGAGCTTATGGCAAACTATACGGCGGGAAGGTCACACGCGATCTTCTTGCCATTTACACGACCGTTATCCGGGCTGTGCCGGAATTGGTCCTGATCCTGATCCTGTATTATGTAGGGTCGGATATTATTAACAAGATATCCGCAGCCGTAGGTGGCGGACGGGTCGAGATCAACGGAGTGGCCGCTGGCATCTGGGTGCTGGGCGTTGTTCAGGGGGCTTATGCCACCGAAATTCTGCGCGGGGCCATTCAGGCTGTACCGCCCGGCCAGATCGAAGCTGCCAAGTCCTATGGCATGCCAGCCTTCATGACCATGCGCCGCGTAACGATACCAGCGATGATGAGCTTTGCCGTGCCCGGTCTGGCCAATCTATGGCTGATCGCCACCAAGGACACCGCGCTGCTTGCAGTCGTTGGCTTCAACGAACTGACCCTTGAAACCCGACAAGCCGCCAGCAGCACCCGCGCCTATTTTACCTTTTTCTTGTCTGCCGGGTTTCTGTACCTCATGGTCACCCTGTGCTCTGGCGTCATTTTCGGCCGGATTGAAAAATGGGCCCGCCGTGGCCAACCCTCTCTGACAGGGGGTAGTAAATGATCAGTCTTAGATCTCTGATGCAACCGCATCGCGTCGCAATGATGCTGATTTTCGCAGGGATCGTCATCTGGTGTGCCGTCTCGCTGCAATGGGACTGGCTGCCGAAATACGCTCCGCTGGCCTTGCAAGGTATTTGGACGACAATTTGGCTGCTGGTCGTCACGGTCGTACTTGGGTTCTGTCTTGCGGTGCCTCTTGGGTTGGCGCAGGCTGTTGGACCTTGGTATCTTGCTGCCCCGGCCAAAGCGTTTTGCACCATCATTCGCGGCACGCCCTTGCTGCTTCAACTTTGGCTTTTGTACTACGGTCTCGGGTCACTGTTCCCTCAGTTCCCGTGGATACGCTCGTCTGAACTCTGGCCGTATCTGCGGCAGGCCTGGCCCTATGCGGTTTTGGCGTTGACCCTGTCCTATGCAGGCTACGAGGGCGAGGTTATGCGCGGGGCCTTCAAAGGTGTTGCCAAGGGGCAACTAGAGGCCGCCAAGTCGTTCGGCATGCCCAGACTGACGATGTTCCGCCGCATCTGGTTGCCACAAGCAATCCGCAATGTGTTGCCGACTTTGGGCGGCGAAACCATCTTGCAGATGAAGGCGACACCTCTGGTGGCGACCATCACTGTTGTCGACATTTATGCAGTTTCATCGCGGGTGCGTTCGGACACGTTCATCATCTATGAACCACTGCTGTTGCTGGCGGTATTCTACATTCTGGTCGCTGGCCTGATCGCAGTTGCCTTCCACTGGCTGGAGGTCAAGGTGCTTGGGACCGGGCAGGAACAACGCTAGGCTCAGGGCTCACAGTCAACAGACGATCAAAGCGTCGAGGGCAGTTGCTGTGAGGAAAACGTCGTACCGCTTCGCGACAGGTGCCAGCCGCTAACGCAGCCAAACATGATCTCGCATTGTGGGCCTTCACCATCCAGCGTCTGGACCTGCTCACCAAGTCCAGAAGTGATAAGGCTGCACTCTTGTGCAAAAATCCTAGGCGCTTTTTCTGCAATCTAACGCAGACCGTTCCAAGGCACCTTGTCCGCGACATCTTCGATCTCGTACCCCATATCTCCGACACATGGTCCCAGAATTGCCAGAAGAGTCGCTTCGTGATCGCCAATGTTAAACGTGGCGTGGACCACATCCGCGCCAATAAAGACGGAGTCCCCTGGTCCCATCACCCGCTTTTCCTTGCCAAGCCACTGTTCGACCTCACCCGCGACGCAGTAAATAACTTCCTCCTGATCGGGGTGTTTGTGAAAATTGTGGCCGTGGCCCGGAGCCAGGCTGACCTCAATCACCGTAAGCTGTCCGGCGCCTGTAGCGGGCGGACTGCTCATCCACTTCAACTTACCCCAATCGAGCGTTTCCTGCGGTGTATCCGCCGAAAGCATGAATTTTCCGATCATCCCTATTCTCCGATCGTGTTTTGATTGCGCACTAGTTCTGCAAGTTGGTGTTTTGTCGTCATGCGACCCCTTTAGAGCGTTCAACCCCCCGCTGCAGCTTTCCGAATTCTGCAGTCTGAGCTGTAATCGCCCGTTCGGTGGGCAGACGCTCCATCGATGATGCTCCGTAAAAGCCATGACAGTCCGGGCAGAGGTCCAGGAACTTCTGTGCATCCTCGGGTTCTGCTAATGGGCCGCCATGGCAGATAAAGATCAGGTCGTCGCGATAAGCGCGCGCCGCTGCGGCCCATTCGTCGTAAAGCCGTGCGCATTCGGCTATATCCGGTGCGCTGTCCCCGGCCCCGATGGTTCCGCCCGTGGTCAGACCGAAATGTGCGACGATGACATCCGCGCCCGCCTTCGCCATTTCGGCAGCGTTGTCAGCACTGAAAACGTATGGCGTGGTCAGAAGGTTGCGCTCATGGGCCTTGGCGATCATTTCGACCTCCATGTCATAGGACATTCCGGTGGCCTCAAGTTCGCGCCGGAAGCGGCCGTCGATGATGCCCACCGTGGGAAAATTCTGCACACCTGCGAAACCCATTGCCCCCAAATCATCCAGAAACTTGTCCATCAGACAGAATGGGTCGGTGGCGTTTACCCCTGCCAGAACAGGGGTGTCCTTGACGACCGGCAGAACTTCGCGCCCCATATCGACAACGATCTCATTCGCGTTGCCGTAAGACATGTAGCCCGCCAGAGATCCGCGCCCGGCCATGCGGTAGCGACCCGAGTTGTAGATGACGATCAGGTCGATGCCGCCGGCCTCTTCGCATTTGGCGGACAGGCCGGTGCCTGCACCGCCACCTATGATGACTTGGCCAGCGGCTATCTTTGCCCGCAAGCGGCTGAGGATGTCTGCGCGTCCCGTGACTGCCATATCAGGTATCCTTCTTGGTGTAGATTTCTTTGAAATTGGCGATCGCCGCCTCGGCAAAGTCGGGATCGTTGATGTGCATGTCCAACTCGATCAGTTGTCGGTCGGGGGTCTGTGTCACCGTATCGCGCAGCGCCTGAAACAGTGCGTCATTGGCTGCCGGGTCGTGGAAGGCTCCACCTTCGATATCCAGCGCCGAGACGCCCCGCAGGGGCAGCAGGAAGCGCACCGGACCGTCACAAGCGTTCAGCTTGTTGCCGATCCACGCGCCTATCTGTGCGCATTCTTCCGCTGTGGACCGCATCAGCGTGACCTGCGCGTTGTGGTGATAGAAATTGCGCCCTTTGAACTGTGCGGGCACCGTATCGGGTGCCCAGAAATTCGCCATATCCAACGCGCCGCACGAGCCAACATAAGGGAGTTTGCTGCGGGCAATGCTGTCGAGCCGGTCTTCACCTGCACTGAGCATCCCACCCACGATCAGGTCGCAGATTTCGGTGGTGGTGATGTCCAGCACCCCGGCAACGTCACCCTGATCGACCAGTTGCTCCATCGACCGGCCCCCGCTGCCGGTGGCGTGAAAGACAAGGCAATCGTAGTCATCGGCCAGCCCTTCCGTGATGGCCTGCACGGCGGGCGTGGTGACGCCGAACATCGACAGAACCAGCGCGGGGCGATCATCGGTGTTCTCAGGCACGTCGTTCGCCATCATCCCCGCCAGCGCGTGTGCCGCATTGCCCAGCAACCGGCGCGAGACGCGGTTCAGCCCCGATACATCTGTTACAGGGTGGAACATGTTCACATCCGACGCACCAACATAGGCCGAGACGTCACCCGACGCGAGGGTGGAAACCAGCACCTTGGGTACCCCAATCGGCAAAGCCTGCATGGCCGGAGCAATGATCCCCGAGCCGCCCGAGCCGCCCAGCCCGATGATGCCGCCCAGATCGTCGCGGCCCAGGACAAAGGCGGTCAGTGCCCGCGACATCTCGGTCACGGCCTGCCCGCGATCATTCACGAACACCGCCGCCGGCCCGTCGGGATGGCAGGCGGCGACACTGGCAGCAGTCACTTCCATGCCGGTCTCGCCGCCCTTGGTGCCAACGTTGACCAAGACGGTTTCCATCCCCGCTGCGTCGATCAGATCGCGCACGTATCGCAATTCCGGCCCTTTGGTGTCAGCGGTTCCGATCACGTAAGCTCTTTTTGTCATCCTTCCCTCCCTTAGCCCGACTGCCCGGGTTCCAGCCCCAGATGGCGCTTTTGCATCGCCGGATCGTTTTCCAGAGCCTCTGCCGTCATCCGCTCGACCACTTCTCCGCCGACCATGATGGCCACATCCTGCACGGCGGCCAAAGCCGCGTGCATGTTCTGTTCGACCAGCAACACCGCAATGCCTTCGCCTGCGATCAACTCGATCAGATCAATCACGTCCGAGACGATGGCGGGGGCCAGCCCCTCGGTCGGCTCATCCAGCACCATCAGGCGCGGGTTCAGCAGCAGCGCCCGGCCAATCGCCAGCATCTGTTGTTCACCGCCTGACAGCCTGTCGCCCAGATTGCGACGGCGTTCCTTCAGGCGCGGGAATGTCTCATAAACCCGGTCTATCGACCACGCGCCACCCTTGCGTTCGACGATCCGCAGATGTTCTTCGACCGTCAAAGACCGAAATACCCGCCGCCCCTGCGGCACGTAGCCGATCCCCATCTGCGCGCGTTTCTCGGGCGGCAGTCCGGTCATATCGACGCCATCAAAGCGGATTTCCCCCGCCGAATGCGGATGCAGTCCCATGATCGCGTTGCACAGGCTGGTCTTGCCCATGCCGTTGCGCCCCAGAATACCCAGCAGGCGGTCCGACACGTTCAGGCCGACGCCATGCAAGACGTGGCTTGAGCCATAGCGCAGGTCCAGCCCGCGGATTTCCAGCAGATCAGTGGCCATGGGCGCCTCCGATATAGACGCGATGCACATCCTCGTTGCGCATGATGTCGTCGGGCGACCCTTCGGCCAACATCCGCCCGTTATAGAGAACCGAGACACTCTCCGAAGTCTGCAGCGCGATATCCATATCGTGTTCGATCAGCACCACGGTCACATCCTTGGGCAGTGACATCAGCAAGGCGCTCAGCTTGGGCCGCTCGGCTGGCGACAACCCCGCCGCCGGTTCGTCCAGCAGCAAAATCTTCGGGTTTTCGGCCAGCGCGATCCCAATCTCAAGCTGTCGCCGCTGACCGTGGCTCAGTTCCGAGGTCTCGCGGTCCAGCACATCCGCCACGCCTGCGATCTCGGCCAAACGTTCGGACTCGGCAAGCCGTGCGTCAGTGGCGCGCAGGGGCAATACCTGCCGCCAACTGCCCCGCAGCCCGGCCACGGCCAGAAACAGCGTGTCACGCACGGTCAGGCCGTTGAACAGATGGGCGTGCTGGTACGTTCGACGCAGCCCACGTTGAATTCTCTTGTTGATCGGCTCACGGGTTACGCTGTCGCCAAACAGGGTGATCTGGCCGGTCGTGGCACTGGTATCTCCGGTCAGCACGTTGAACAGGCTGGTCTTGCCCGCCCCGTTCGGCCCAAGGATCGCGCGCCGCTCGCCGGGGCGGACGGTCAGGTCGATATCCTGCACCGCCCAGAACCCGCCAAAGCGTTTGCCAATGCCCCGGACCTCCAGGGCATTGGCGGTGTTATGTAAGTGGTTTACGGGCACGAGGGGTTGTCCCGGCTGACCGGACCCGAGGCCAGAAACGCCTCTTCGTCCTGTCCCAGCAGCTGATCCACATCGCGAACAACCTTGACCACGCGGTTGCCAAGCGTGCCATCCTCACGCTCGTAGACCTCTGTGACAAAGTTGTCGATCACGCCATTGCGGTTCTTATCCAGCCGCATGGTGCCGCCGGTGGGGGTGGTGAAAGTCAGATCGTTCAGCGCCGCGCGGAAGGCCGCCTGATTGTCGGACAAGTCGCCATCAACCTCATCCAGCGCCAGCATCGCAGCCTTTGCGCTCATGTAATAGTGATGCGCAAAGATCGAGGGGGCCGAGAAGCCATCGGGGAAGGCTTCGGTGTAGCTGGCGGTAAAGGCTTTCCATTCGTCGCCGTCATAATCACCAACGGTCGGGGTGCCCGCAGGCGCACCCACCAGCAGCTTTTTAAACGGGCCTTTGCTGTCCAGAATGGACTGGTCGATGGTGATCGAGCCGCCGATGATCGGCTTGTCGCCGCCCGCCTGGCTGTATTGCGTCAGGAAGTTGACCGCATCCGCGCCACCCAGCGCCACGAACAGCGCATCAACATCCTGCGGGATCGAATAGACGACCGAGGAGTAATCCTTGTTGCCAATCGGCGTCCAGAACTTCTCGGGCACCTTGCCGCCTGCTTCACAGAACTCGGTCATGAAGCCCAGAACCTGCGTGTAGGGGAAAGAGTAATCCTCGGCGATCACAGCCACGGATTTGTAGCCCATGTCGTTAAAGGCATAGTCGCCCACGCCCACCATCCATTGCGCCCCGTCGCCGCCAAAGCGGTAGAAGTTGTCAGAGCTGTCGCGCAGGGTTGTATCCTGTGCCGCCGACGATCCGTTCAGGAAGGTCACGCCGGGATAGGATTTCGACAGATCGCGCAGGGCCAGACCCTCGGACCCCGACAGCGGGCCAACGATGATATCCACGCCGTCCTGCTCGATCAGTTTGCGGGCTGCGTTCACAGCACTGTCGGGGCTGGCGTCGGACGACATTGTGATGACTTCGATCTTATTGCCGTCGACCTCTCCACCGGTTTCCAGCACCGCCAGTTCCGCACCGCGGATCCCATCCTGACCCAAAGCAGCAAACGCGCCTTCGAGAATTGAGATCACGCCGATCTTGACGTCTTCGGCAGATGCAGGCACCGCCATTGCGCAGAGCGCCAGCGCGGATGCAGCCATTTTGAGCTTATTCATTTTTCAGGTTCCTCCCTATGAGTTTGCTCAGACAGTTGATTTCTTTGGGGCCTCGGGACGGCGCAGCCGCGCCATCCAGTCGCTTGCCAGTTGTTGAAGCCCACCGGGGGCTACGATCACGATGAGCAGCAGCACGACGCCGATCAGTGTGTTGAACCGCTCGCGGTCGATCAGGTCGACGGCAAAGGTGTCCAGCAGGACAAAGACCACCGCACCCACAAACGCCCCGCCCGGATGGCGTAAGCCGCCGATGACCGAGATGATGAGGATGTCGATGATGGGCCCAAGGCCGACTGAAAAGGATGAGATGCGTTCCTGATACCAGACGTTCAGGATGCCCCCTGCTCCGGCCAGCAGGCCCGAGAAGGCAAAAGCCGCAACGATGGGTGTGGTAACGGAAATCCCTAGCGCCAGCACCCGTCCCGGCGCGTCACGCACCGCTTGAATGGTCAGGCCCAGCGGCGAACGGACAAAGCCGCTGACCAGTGCAAGCGCCAGCGCAGCGACGCCCAGAGACAATAAGTACAAGGGCAGCGGATCGCGCAGACTGAGGCCAGCAATCTGCGGCGCGCGGACGCCGGAGAAGCCGGTCCAGCCATTGAAAAGCGCATAGTTCTGGCGGGTGAAGTAGAAGAACGCCACCCCAATCGCCAACGTGATCATGATGGCATAGATCCCCCGCGACCGGCGCGCGATCAGACCAATCAGCCCCCCGGACACCACGGCCAGCGTCAGCGCCAGCGGGATCGAGACCCAGAACGGTAACTGCACGCCGATCCCCACGCTGTTCGGTCCGAAAAAGGCGATGGTATAGCCCGCCATCCCGGCCATTGTGGCCTGCGCAAAGGACACGACGCCCAAATAGGTGGCCAGAAAGCTCAGGCTTAGCGCCATGATGCCCAGGATCAGTGATCGTGTGGCCACCTGCGTCAGCCAAAAGTCGTTCAACACGAAGGGCAGGATCAGCAGTGGGACAAGGGTCAGCGCCTGTTTCATTGCTCGGCCTTTCCCAGCAAGCCCTGCGGCCGCACCGCCAACACCAGCACCATGATCGCAAAGGTAAACACCACGCCGTAGGTGGGTGCGTAGGCTAGACCGTATTGTTCGGCCAGACCGACCAGCAGCGCACCGAGCGCAGCCCCGCCGATCGAGCCCATACCGCCAACGATAACCACCACCAGCGAAGACAGCAGGAATTGCAGGTCCGTGCCCGGCGCAATCGACAGCGCGCTGGCGGCGACGACCCCGGCCATTCCGGCCAACATGCCGCCCAAGGCAAACACAACGACAAAGATGCGGTTGATCGGATAGCCAAGCGCCCGCAGCATGTCCTGATCATCCACGCCCGCGCGGATCACAGCACCAAAACGTGTCCGCTGGATGAGGAACCACAGGCCAATCCCGACCACCAGCGCAAAGCCCATCAGCGCCAGACGAATATTGGCGTACCCAACGCCCAGAACCGGCAGGCGCTGCCCCCCGGCCAAGGCATCCGGCAGCTCTACTTGATAGGTTAGCCCGCCCCAGTACCACAGCATCAGATCGGCCATGATGATTGAAATCGCAATCGAGGCTAGAGTCTGACGCAGCTCATCCCCCTGCATCCAACCCAGAATCCCCGCTTGCACGATGGCACCGGCCAGACCTGCGGCCAAACCACCGCCGATGACACCCAGTCCCCACGACCCGGTAACATCGACAATGCTGTATCCGACATAGCCGCCCAGCAGCAGCAATGCCCCATGAGCCATGTTCACAGTGCGCATCAGCCCGAAGATCAGGCTGAAGCCACTGGCCGCCAAAAAGTAGAGCGCTGCTAGCGTCAACCCGTTCAAGGTGACGATCAGAAATAGTGTCATGGTTCCTCCCGTTGAGGGGCAGCATGGCGCAGAAAACGGGGCAAAAACAGAAACGAGAGGTTTTGGAGATCAATTTTTAAATGTTAGTTTTCAATATGTTATTCCAAATTCTCATTTTTTGTTTTGGGAAATATCAGAAAACGTGAGAAATTACTTCTCAATAAGGGAAATTCTTTCCTAAATAGGTTCATGACAACTCTCACGCTCACCGGTACGCAGTCTACCGCTGCCCCTTCGGATAACCGAATCTATTGCCCTGCTCTGAACGGCCTGACCGCCGTGCAAGCTGATCTGGCATTTGTGATGCCGCGGCTGGATCATAACAGGGCCGTCCGCGAAACCCCCTGTCAGGGCGGTTGGGCCGCACTGCTGGCCAGCGACCCGTTCGGGTCCGAGGCGGCTTTGTTTGCTCAGTTGTATGAGCTGGGCTATCGCGGCATCACCAACTGGCCATCTTCTATCCTGCTGGACGGGTCGTTGAGGCAATCCATGTCGACCATCCCGGCCTCGCCCGAGTTCGAATATGACTTTCTGGCCCGTGCCCAACGGGCCGGGTTCCAAACTTTGGCGTTCTTCCTTTCGCTCGCGCAAGCCCGCGCGGCTCTGAAGGCAGGGCTGGAAAGTCTGGTGCTACATCCCGGACTGCTTGAGGTGGAAACCGCGGAAAGCGGCGCGCTAGTGCTTGGGTCGCTGCAGCGCATCATCGACACGATCCGGGCTGAGGTTCCGCAAGTAGCTATCTATGCCTATACCTCGGACTGGCATGAACGATCGGTCCCCCTTGGTACACTGAACGTGGACGGGCTGGTCCGGCACGAGGCCGCAGCATGAGCGCGCGCGACAAGAACTTTCTGTTCGCCGCCGTGGTCGGGTCTGGCCTGACCGCAAAGGCAGCGGACAAGGCGGGGGCCGATTACCTGCTGGCCCTAAATGCTGGACGGTTTCGGGTTCAAGGGGCATCCTCCCTGACCAGCTTCCTTCCGGTCCGCGCGGCCAATGAGTGGGTAATTGAATTTGCCGAACGCGAAATGCTGGGGCGGTGTACCGCGCCGATCTATGCCGGGTTTTCGGTCAGCGATCCTAATCTCGACATTGCGGAACTGGTGCGGCGCACCAAAGCGCTGGGGTTTTCCGGCATCTGCAACTTCCCGTCGACAACTTTGATCGACGGACGTCTGGGCGCCGCGATCGAGCGGGAAGGCTTGGGGCTGGACCGGGAAATCACAATGGTCAAGAAAGCAACAAATATTGGGTTAGGGGTGTTCGCTTACGTCCAGACTAACGCTCAAGCCCGTAAAATGGTCGACGCCGGGGCGACGGCAATCTGCGTAAATATCGGATTCACAAGCGGTGGCACCGGGGTCAACACACACCTGACGTTAGAGAAAGCTGCCGCCCAAATTGACCGCGTTCTCGAAGGAGTTCCCACCTCGGTGGACAAGCTTTGCCATGGCGGACCCATCACTTCGCCCGAAGAAGCATTGGCGATTACGCGACTTTGCGGTGTGCAGGGTTTCGTGGCCGGCTCGACGCTGGACCGGCTGCCAGTGGAACAAACGTTGAATGAGGTGACAAAGGGGTTCACCGCCATTCCCAGCTTGTCACGGATCGAAACCGGTGCGCCAACCACTGAACATGAACTGGTTGGATCTTCCTACTCCATGCAGTTGATCCGAGAAGAGCTTGATGATCTTGCCTATGAGGATGTCCCGATCCTGTTGATCGGCGAAACGGGAACCGGCAAAAGCCGCGCTGCCCTCAAATTGCACGAGGCAGGGCCCGCAGCGCGGCGTCAGCCCGTTGTTGTGGATTGCCCCGCCTTGGACAACGAAGAAGGCGGTGTGCATCTTTTGGGCAAGGCCCCCGGCGCATTGGGAACGACGGGCACTCAGCGTGGCGCTTTGGAGCTGGCTTCCGGGGGCACGCTCATCTTTGACGAAATTTCCGCCTTACAGCCTGCGTATCAGGGCAAAATACTGAAATTCACCGACGAAAAGACCGTGCAGAGGATTGGGGATCATACACTCAGACGGGCCGAAGCGCGGATCATTTCGACGACCATCCAAGACATCCCTGGCCTGATTGAGATGGGCGCGTTTCGTCAGGATCTTTATTATCGAATCTCCGGTCACGAAATCACCCTGCCGCCCTTGCGCGAGAGGGTGGATGACATCCCTGAACTGGCCATATATCTGGGGCGGCAGTTGAGCGGCGAGCCTCCGAAGTTTTCAAACGCTGCGTTGCGGTTGATGCTCGAACACGATTGGCCCGGGAATGTGCGCGAGCTTCAGCACACGGTACAGCGTGCAATTCGCAAATCCGGAGGGTCCACGATTGACCTCAAGGCTATCGACTTCCTTCGCCAAAAAACGACGGGGATTTCGAAAGCTCCGAGAGAGGAAACTCCGGTTCGGGCCGCGGTATCCGAGCGGGACTGGATTGCCGAGGCCCTAACGCGAAATGGTTTCCGTCGCGCGCAGACCGCCGAAGAATTGGGTATGACCACGCGCACGCTTTACAACAAAATCAAGAAACACGGGCTGCAGGGATAGCTCGGAAGGTTGCTCTGCAACATCCAATTCTTTCATCAAAACGGATCCGAGATCCGTCTGAGTTTTGTCTCCCTAAGTTCAGGCCTCATAGCCAGTGCATGACAATCGCTGCGAGTGCGGTTTTGGACGGAAGAATGCCACTACCTTCTTGGGGACAGGAGGGAGGTCCGTTTAAAAATCATGAACACCTTAGGACGTACTTAATCCAATGTAGGCCGGGCAAAGCCGGTGCTGCACAACAAGGCCATTCCCGCTCAGGTGAGCTGGAGCAAAAGCAATTCAGCGTGAAACACACATTTCCCAATTTTACCTAGCGTCAAAAAACGAGATGTCCGCTTAGGACAACTATCTGGCCAGTCGCGACATTTTTTGAAAAAGCCAAATCTTTCATTAACGGAATTGGAAACGCCGGCGTCGGCTTGACGCGGAAACCCCGGTGTCGGTGGAAGACAACCGCCGCGACCAATACGTGAGGAGGAAAATATGAAACTCAAATCTTTTGTCGCCGGAATTGCACTGGCAGCCAGCCTGACCAGTACCGCCTCTCAGGCAGAAACAGTATTGAAACTTGGAACCGTTGCGCCACTGTCATCGCCTTGGGGCCAATGGGCGCAGGGTGTTGCGGATCAGATCGCCGAGATGTCAGGTGGCGAACTGAAAATCGAAGTCATTGGCGATGCGCAGCTGGGCGACGAACAGACAATCCTGCGGCAAGGTATGAAGGGTCGTGTGGATCTGGTGATGGTGTCCAACATTCCATTGTCCCTGATTGGACAGGAACTGGATCTTGTGTCTTCGCCATTTCTCTATGACAGCACGGAACAGGGCAGCTGTGTCGCCTTCAATCATCTGAGCGAGATTTTGGGCCCAAGCCTGCAGGATTCGGGCCTTGAGCCGCTGACCTGGATGGAGGTTGGCAATTACCTGGTTTTCTCGCAGGAACCGGCCAGAACTCCTGATGCGTTGGAAGGTCAAAAAGTCCGCGTGGCTGCAACCACGGCGGATGAACTGTTTGCACGTAGACTTGGTGCGGTAGGTGTGCCGATGGGCACCTCTGACACGATCCCGGCCTTGCAGACCGGAAACGTCAAGGCGGCATTCCTACCCGGCGTGTTCGGCATCGCCATCGGGACCCACAAAGTGGCCCCTCATGTCACTGTCAGCAACCACACCCGTTTGATCGGCACCGTTGCTGTGTCGGGCCGGAGCTACAAGAAGCTGAGCGATCAAGAGAAAGAATGGCTGTCGGCTTTCACAGAGGGCGGCACCGGCCTGTCGGCCACGATCCTGGGTGCTGAAACCGCTCTGTTGGGTCAACTTGAAGGAGCTGGTGTTCCGGTTGCACACCTGACAGACGAAGAAGCCGCTGCTTGGCGCGCCGCATCCGATGGGCTGCGCGAGGAACTGGCTGAACAACTAGGCCCCAAAGCTGTTTCGATCCTTGAGCAGATCGAAGCCGCCAAGCAAGCCTGCGGGTCTTAATCCAATGGGTCTACTTCGGTTTCTGATGAGGATCGAAGCCATTATGGCAGCTTCAGCATATGCTGCCACAACCCTGCTTCTGCTGGCGGATGTGATCGCGCGCGAGTTTCTATCGCAAGCTCTGTGGGGCGCGCAGCAAACTGCGGTTCTGTGCAGCATTCTGGCGGCAATGGTCGGTCTGACCCTTGCCACCGGGCGCGGCGCCCATTTCCGACCCGAGTTTGCCGACGGCATCCTGAAATTCGCCTTTGTCGACCGGCTGGGTGATCTGATTTCGGGGATTTTGCTGCTCGTCTTCGCCTATTTCGCGGTCGAGTTCGTCATGGAATCGAAGGAATTCGCCGACCGTGTCCCGGTGGTCAACATCTTGCTCTGGCCGGTTCAGATCATTGTGCCATACGCGCTGGCGTCCTCGGCTTTGAAACATCTGATGTTTGCCTGGGACCCGATGGTGAAAACCGAACTGAGGAAGATCTGACATGGACGGCATCATTCTTCTGGGGATCGTCATCGCGATGCTGGCTCTGCGCCAGAACGTTGTGCTGATCCTGCTGATCGTCACGGCCTATATCCAGCTGGTCTGGGCCGGGGGAGACGTCCTTTATGTTATCGAGGACCTGTGGTCGTCGATGGACAATAAGGTTCTGCTGGCCATTCCCATGTATATCATTGCGGGAAAGCTGATGTCGCGCGGCTCGATTGCCCGTGACCTGATCGCCATGGTCCGCGCCGCGACCGACTGGATGCCAGGCGGTCTGGGCATGGCGTCGGTCCTGTCCTGCGCACTGTTTGCGGCTGTGTCCGGCTCCTCCGCTGCGACCTTGCTGGCCGTTGGTGTGGTGATGTACCCGGCCCTGAAAGAGGCAGGGTATTCCGAAAAATTCTCAATTGGGGCTGTCACTTCGGCGGGGACGCTGGGCATTCTGATCCCGCCGTCGATCCCGCTGATCATCTATGGCATCGTGACCGAGACCAATGTGGCCGACTTGTTTCTGGCCGGGATCATACCGGGTATTCTGCTGACCGCTATCTTCGCGCTGTATTCGATGGGCACAAACCTGAACAACGCGCGCGGGACGTTCTCGGTCAAGCGGCTGTGGGATGCTGTTCGTAAGGGCATCTTTGCACTGATGACCCCCGTGATCCTGCTCGGCGGGATTTACTCGGGCTATTTCTCACCAACCGAAGCTGCAGCCGTGGCCGTGGGCTACGCCATTCTCGTTGAACTCATCGTCTATCGCGAACTGTCATCCAAAGATTTCTTCGAAGAGTTTGTCTCGACCGCGGTAATGCTGGGTACTCTGTTCCCGATCGTCGCGGTCGCGCTTTCGCTGAAGTCAGTTCTGGCGATCGAGGGGGTTCCGGCGGCTTTTGCCGACTGGCTGCAAACCGTTTTCACCAGCAAGGTGACCTTCCTGTTGGCACTGAACGCAGCGCTGCTGCTGGTCGGCTGCCTGATCGATGTTGTTTCAGCCATTTTGCTGCTAGGTCCGGTTCTGCTGGCCGCTGCGGCGCATTTCGGGATCAACCCGGTTCAGCTGGGTATCATCATGATCATCAACCTGGAGATCGGCCTACTGACGCCGCCAATCGGGCTGAATCTTCTGGTCGCTTCAGGGGCATTCAAGAAACGGTTCGCAGAGGTAAGCCTGTCGGTCATCCCCTTCATCATCCTAATGTTGATCGCTTTGTTGCTTGTAACCTTCATTCCCGAATTGACGTTGTATTTCGTCTCGTAGACAGGTGTCACTATCAAAGGAATGCCCGACCCGCTGGCTGGGCGTTTTCCGTTTCTTACCGTCTGTTCACGTTTGAAACACAGTGAATCGCATGTCCGAAATTGATAGAAACTTGTCCCCTTAGAACATGTTTTCAAGCCCGACCAATCCCGATGTTAGTAGCACGTTTCAAGCCAGTGCTTGTCCCATTAAGTCGTGAGTGAGAGACCCCCATGTCTGTTCGGAACGTCGTTGCACTTGACCATGCAGGTCCCGATCTCCCTGCCGAGCTGCAGGCGACCTACCGGAATGTTCCTGCCTCGTCCCACGAGACCCACTCGGGCGGTGTCTGCATCAACGACGTTGTCACCCAAGTGAACGTTGATGACATACCCTTTGGCGGCGTCAGGTCATCTGGGGTGGGGTATTGTCACGGCAAAGAGAAAGGCCCGAGCTTCTCAAATGCCAATGATTTTGTCCGCGAAGGCAAATTGGACGGCAACACGTTCGTTGGCACATCTTGGGACAGCAAGATCTTCAAACTGCTCGTCAAGTTTCACCTGCGTCGGTTCAGAAACCCTGAACCCGCAGAATTGGCTCCGATCCTCTGCGCATCCCTTCGCTCTCTCCCCAACTGTGCAAAGGGTCGGGCCACCCTAAAAGCCAATTGCTAACGGAAGATGATTGTCATGCTTCACGCTCCTATTCGTATCGCATTGCGGGCGCTGTCCACGTTCTACACGCCGCAAAAACCACTAACGTTTTCAGGCCCGGATGCAGCCCGCAAACTGGCCGACTTGATGGTGGTGAACGGGCAGAGGCGTCCTTTGATCGTTACGGACAGCTTTCTGTTGCAAAACGGAATGCTGGATGACCTGATCACCTTTCTGAAGGGCCGGAGTTGTCACGTGACAACCTTCGACGGCATCATCCCGAACCCCACATTTGCCGTAGTTGAAGCGGGGCTGAAAGCCAGCCTCGACAATAAATGCGATGCCGTCTTTGCTGTGGGTGGCGGTTCAGCCATCGACGCTGCAAAGGTGATTGCGGCCGCAAGCACCAGTCGTAAGTCGGTGAAAAAGCTGACCGGCACTTTGAAAGTCGACGCGCCGCTGCTGCCGTTCTATGTGGTACCGACCACATCGGGCACCGGCTCCGAGGTGACAAACGCGGCGGTGATATCGGACACCGAAACGCACAAGAAAAAGTTCTTTGTTGATCCGAAATACATCCCGATTGCCGCCGCTTTTGACACCGGGTTGCTGAAATCTCTGCCAGCGCCCATGACTGCCGCCAACGGTATGGACGCATTGACCCACGCGATCGAGGCATATACCTCGCGCAATCGGTTTGACGACACCGACCGCGATGCGGCAATGGCGATCAAGCTGCTGTTTGAATATTTGCCGATTGCCTATGAAAATGGTCATGACGAACATGCGCGTGAGATGGTGGCGCTGGCATCGTTCCTGGCTGGCTTTTCCTTTACCAAGGCCAGCCTGGGGTATGTGCATGCAATCTCACATTAGATCAGTGCGCACTACAATACGCCCCATGGTTTGGCCAACGCGGTCATTCTGCCGCGTGTGTTGCGGTTCAACAAAAAGACCTGCGCCGCGCGGTTTGCTCAGCTGGAACAAATACTGACTGCCAGCGCTTCAAACGACACAGACCTGTTGGCCGAGCAGTTCATTTCCCGTGTCGATGCCCTAGCGGACCGCGTTGGAATTCCCGCCAGCCTGACCGACCTCCAATCAAAGGACTTCGGTGTAATTTCCAGCGATGCGCTGGCTGAAGCGCGCTCATCCTATGCTGTTCCGCGTGTCATGCGGCGGTCACAAGTCACCCGGGTTCTACAGTCCGTGCTGGCCGGAAACCGTGACCTGACATTCAGTTGAAACCAATAGCGAAAAGATTTTCACTGATACCCGTGGTGCAGGAGGGGCAGATTTCGGCGGAACCCGAAGCTGCGCTTTAGCCCGGCATCAGTGACTTTACCAACCGGTCTTTTGAGGCGGGTACCGAAATCGACCGGTTTACCCCAGTACCCTCGATATTGAGCAGGTGAGGTTGTCTTGGGGCCTTAGGATCCAGATTGCGCAGCTCTGATTTCTTTGACGGTTTCACGCACTACTGCAATCCTTTGGTCAATGTCTCGGGCACTCAACATCCCCTGACTTTCCAGCGTTTCTTCAATCGCCTGCAGCCAGCAATTGAAATAGAGGCCTTCCACCGCCGCGGCCGAAGTTGCATGTTTCTGCTTTTCGGTCTCTGTCACCAACGCTGCCAATCGGGATTGAAAAGTGGCCCAGGAAAAGTGCCCCTGTTGGACCAGAGCCACAACAAGGGCGAAGACCCTTGTCTGCCAGGGAGCCCTGAACAACGGGTTATCTTCGCTTAGCCCCGGAATAGAGCTGCGTAGCTGGGCTGCTGCCTGTTGATGCGCGTCAAGCGGGTTCAAGGTAGTTCTCCCAAAGATCCAGGCAGACACGACCCTTCGGGTCCGCGTCATTGCCCCATAGGTCGGTCGCCAAGAACTCAACACAGTAGCAATGCTGCGGGCTAGGTCCCTGCCCTACGGCCATGGTGTCGGCAAACTGGAAAACTCCGGCATTCAAGGTGATCTGTCCCACGTGGTTGCGCACATAGCGCGGCACCCGCGTATGGCCGGCGGGGCTATTGGCTAGAACGCGCACCGACTGGCCAACGGTAAAGCGTGGCGCGGCGGTGGTTGCGGGAAATGTCATCTCAGCCCCTGCTTTGGTGGCCGCCAGTATGTCAGCCGGGCCAACCGCTGGGTGGTCGACCAATGCAATGTCGAACCGTTTGCGGCCCGATGCGACTTCCTGCGGATCAACCAGACCTGCCGCCTGTACCAGCGCTGTGGCGGCCACGGTCCATTTTTCGAAGTAGTCCAGCCGCAAGTAGTCTTCCGGCGCGATACGTTCAATCGCGGCGCGGTGTTCATCGGCGCAGAAAGGTACGGACCACGCCAAAGCCTCTGTCAGGGCGAAAGCGCGCTTTTGCCAGTCGTGGTCAAACGCCCGGTCCTGTTCGCAGGGCACCGGGCCAAACCCGTGCATCCCGCCCATATCATGAATGCCGTCCATCCCCTGCCCCTAAACCAAAGCCGTGCCGATCATGCCGTTGCGGGTGACAAGATCAGCCAGTTCTTCGGTGGAAAGCCCTTCGGTCCCGTCGGGGCGGCGTGGCAGAACCAGATAGCGGATCTCGGCCGTACTGTCCCAAACCTTGATCTGCACCTCATCGGGCAGGCTGACACCAAATTCCGCCAGAACCGCACGGGGTTCGCGCACCACACGCGACCGGTAGGCGGGGCTTTTGTACCATGTGGGCGGCAGGCCCAAAACCGGCCACGGATAGCAGGAACACAAGGTGCAAACGATGACGTTGTGAACCGCATCCGTGTTTTCGACCACGCGGATATGTTCGCCCTGGAACCCGCTGAACCCCATCGCATTGATCGCCGCAGAACCGTCGCGCAGCAACCAGTCTTTGTACTCTGGGTCCGTCCACGCACGCGCCACCACAGCCGCGCCGTTGCGCGGGCCGGTTTCGCGCTCATAATATTCAACGATGCTGTCCAGCGTTTCGGGTTTGACCAGGCCTTTGGCCACCATCAACTCTTCCAACGCGCGCACGCGCAAGGCGGGGCCTTCTTCCAGAGGATCGTGATCATGGGGCATGGCTCGGTTACTCCATCGCGCCGAGAATACGAGCGAGGTTCGAGAACCGCGCGATCAGGGCAAAAATCACGATATTGATCACCATGAAGATCACCGCAATCGACGCAATAACCGGCGTGTACCCATAGCGCAGGGCGTTAAAAATCTTGATCGGCAGCGTCTCGACCGAGAAGCCCACGGTCATGAGCGCGATGATGTATTCATTCAGGCTGAGGACAAAGCAGAACGCAAACCCCGCAAAGGCAAAGGGGGCGGCAATCGGCAGGATCACCGTGCGGAAGACAACGGCGTTCGAGGCGCCCATGGTCTGGCTGGCCTCGATCAGCGCGTGATCGACGCTTTCCAACCCCAGTGAGATCGTGACCAAAGGCAGCGCCAGCAGGAAGACCGCATGGGCAATGATGACGTTGATCATCAACCCGTTCAGCCCAATCCCGGTGAAAAACAGCAGGAAGGCTAGCGCCATGATCACAGGCGGCAGGATGAACGGTGCCACCCCAAGCGCCAGCAGCGCCTTGGCATAGCGCAGGCCATAGCGCCACGCGAAATATGCCACCGGCATCGCGATCAGAACCGACAGACTGGCCGAGGCAAAGGCGATGAACAAAGAGTTTTTCAAAGCAGTGAACCAGTCATTCGCCACGAAAACCTCGGCATACCAGCGGAAGGAAAAGCCGCGCGGCGGGAAGGCCAGAAACTTTTTGGCGTTGAAAGACACGGCCGCGATCACAAGGATCGGTCCGATCAGATACAGCGCAAACAGCGCCAGATAGATACTGCGCAGCGCTCTCATGCCTTTTTCCCCGAGAATTTCGTGACCAGCCAGATCACCGTCGCGCTGAGAACCAGCAACACCACCGCCAGCGCTGAGGCAAAGGGCATATTGAAATTGAATATCGCCTGATCCGTAATCAGCACTGACAGCGTCCAATGTTCGGGCTTGCCCAGAACCTGCGGCACGATGATGGCCCCCAGCGTCAGCACAAATACCGTGACCCCGCCCGAGATGATCGCAGGCCGCGTAACGGGAATGATCACCGTGAAAAACGTCCGCAAAGGCGAGGCCCCCAACGTGCGCGATGCCTCGATCAAGCTTTTGTCCAACCGGCTGAGCGCGGGAAACAGCAGCAGGACCGAAAACGGCACGGTCAGATAGACCAGCGCGGCCACCACTGCGCCTGCAGAGGGGGTCATGGCAAAGCTTTTCTCAATCACGCCAAACCAGACAAGGATATTGGCCACGCCTGCGGTGCGGGACAGCAGAATTTGCCAGCTGAAGGCGATCAGCACCTCGGACAGCGACAGCTGCGCCAGAATGTAGATCAGCCAGAATGTCTGCGTGCGCGGCGGGAACGTGGTCAGGAAATATGTGAAGGGGTATGCGATCAGCAGGCTCAGCACCGCGATCAGCGCGCACAGACCTGCAGAGAACAGCGCCCGTTCGATGTAGAACCACGTCAGGAAGCGTTCAAAATGCTGCAGGTCAAAGCCGGTGGCATAGCCTCCGTCATCGGTTGGCGTGGACACGCTGGTCAGCAAGATCAGGACGAAAGGGATCACAAAAAACGCCCCGATCATCACCGAGGACGGGATCAGCCCGATATAGCGGGAAAGCGCGCTTTTCTGCATCCCGCCCCTCCTAAACCGCCAGAACGCTGCAGGCCGCAGCAGGCATTTCTACATGGACCTGATCGCCCACTTTCACATTGGGCCAGTCCTTTGGCGTCAGGACCGAAATCACCTCGTGCCCGGCGCAATCCACCAAAATCTCGATCGTGGCGCCGATATCGCGCACGAATGTCACTGTGCCGGTGACCGAATTGGCCACATCCACATCTGAGGGGTGATGCACGAACACCTCTTCCGGGCGGGTCATCAGAAGAACGTCATCGCCTTGGGCAAAATGACCTGTGTTGCCGCCCACGTTCAGAGCGGCCCCGTTCACATGCACGCTGTCAGGCCCTGACATCTTGGCAGGCAGCAGGTTGCTGGTGCCGATGAACCCGGCCACGAATTTGTCGACCGGGGTCTTGTAGATCTCCATCGGCGTACCGGTCTGCAGCACCTGCGCCTTGCCCATGACCACGATCTGATCGGCCATCGTCATCGCCTCGGTCTGGTCATGGGTGACGACGACGGTAGTGATCCCTAGCTCTTGCTGCAGCTTGCGCAGCTCGATCTGCATGACCTCGCGCAGATTGGCATCCAGCGCTGACATCGGCTCATCCAGCAGGAACACCTGCGGGTTCAGTGCCAAGGCGCGCGCGATAGCCACGCGCTGACGTTGACCCCCCGACAATTGCGAGATCTTGCGATCCTCAAGCCCCGGAAGGTGAACCATATCCAGCAACTGCCGCGCGCGGTCTTCGCATTCCGACCGGGAATGACCCCGAATGCGCATCGCATAGCTGATGTTTTCGCCCACATTCAGATGCGGAAACAGCGCAAAAGACTGAAATACCATGCCGATATTGCGCTGATGTACGGGCACGCCGGTCAGGTCCTGATCCTCGAACCGGATCGTGCCTTGCGTGGGTTCGTCCAGCCCGGCGATCATCCGCAGCAGAGTGGTCTTGCCACAGCCAGACGGGCCCAGAAAACAGATCATCTCGCCGGTATTGAACTGAAGGTTCACATCTTTGACGGCCGTCACGGTGCCGAATTTCTTGGTGACGTTTTCGATGCTTAAACCGGGCATAAGGGTCTATTCTTTCAACAAAGGAAGCGGCCCGCCCCACCTGCGCGGGACGGGCCAGTGTCGTGAGTGGTGTTATCCCGCGATCATCTGATTCCAGGTGTCGGAAATCCAGTCCGCGTGATCCTTGTAAATGTCATAGCGCGGCACGATCGGCGCTTTGGGGCTGCTGACGGCCGCCAGTTCTTCTTCGGTCAAATCCGTCAGCGCAGGGTCGACAACCGGCGCGGTGCCCACGTTGCGCGACAACAGGGCCTGCGTTTCGGCCGCCGAGATAAAGTTGATGAACTCGTGAATCTCATCCACCGGTTGGGCGTGTTCGGGCACGATCCAATAGCCCGAATCCACAACCGCGCCTTCTTTCGGGAAGGTCGAGACCACCGGGAAACCTTCGGCAGCGGCAAGACCCGCCACGTCGTGATAGTACTGGCCCATCGGAATCTCACCATCCTGCAGCGCCTGCTGGAACGCGCCTTCGTCTTTGTACCAAAGCCGTACATTTGGGACGAGTTCAGACAGCTTGTCGAACACCTGCTGGATACCGTCCTTGGTGTCCAGAATATCCGTACCACCAAAGAAAGTGGCCGCCGTCACTTCGAGCATATGCGAGTTCGACGCGAGGCCCAGCAGACCGATCTGATCCTTGTAGGTTTCATCCCACAGCGCGGCCCAGCTATCCGGCGCGTCAGGGATTTCGTCTGAATTGGTGCACAGAGTGATATACCACGACACCGCGCCGACGCCGTACAGGGTACCGTCGTCATAGCGGTCCTTGAACCTGTCAGGCATGTTCGACAGGTTCGGGATTTTGGAGTCGTCCAGCGCCTTGAACACTTTCTGATCCGCCCCGTGGCTGCGCGGGATACCCGCCATCAGCGACACATCCGCAGGGGCGGTTTTGGCGCGGGCAGCGTTCTTGATCTGCACCAGCCATGTCTCGCCGGTAGGTACGGCCACCGAGTTCACCTCGATCCCGGTGGCCTTGGTGAATTCGGGGAAGATGAACTGCTTGAAGCTGTCTTCAAAGAACCCGCCATAGGTTCCAACCTTAAGTGACTGGGCGGCTTGCACGATGGCGGGTGCGGCCAGCGCGGCAGCCCCGGTTGCGGCAGCGGTACCTAAAAATCGGCGGCGTGAAAGGGTGGTTGGCATTGTGATCTCCTGTTGGTTTTGTTCAGTTGGCCCGGTTCTTGGGCAGGACGCAAAGCATTTCATAGGCCAAGTTGGCCCCGATCAGCGCAGTGCAGCCGCTGACATCATATTGCGGCGAGACCTCGACCAGATCGGTTCCGACAAGGTTCAGCCCGGCACAACCGCGCACGATTTCGAGCGCCTGAATATTGGTCAGCCCGCCCATTTCGACCGTCCCGGTTCCGGGCGCATAGGCCGGGTCCAGACTGTCGATATCAAAGGTCAGGTAGGTCGGCACATCCCCGATCCGCGCGCGGATATCCTGCATTAGGGGGGTCAGGGATTTGTGCCAGCACTCCTCGGCCTGAATGACAGTAAAGCCCTGATTGCGGCCCCAGTCAAAATCGTCAGGCGCATAACCCGTCCCGCGCAGGCCAATCTGGAACACCTTGTCATTCTGCAGCAGCCCATCTTCGACCGCACGGCGGAATGGAGTGCCATGGGCAATTTTTTCGCCAAACATTTCGTCATTCGTATCTGAATGCGCGTCCACATGGATCAAGGCTACTGGGCCATGTTTGCGGGCGATCGCGCGCAGCACCGGGTAGGTCAGCGTGTGATCTCCGCCCAGTGTGACCGGAACGACATCGTGGCTGAGAATCTGATCATAGGCGCCGGTGATTATGTCCATGGTTTTCTTCAGATCAAACGTGTTGATCGCCACATCGCCAATATCGGCAACCTGCATGTTGGCAAAAGGAGCCGCGCCCGTGGCCATGTTGAAGGGCCGCAACATGCAGCTTTCGGCCCGGATCGCACGTGGCCCGTGACGCGTACCCGTCCGGTTCGAGGTGCCGATATCCATCGGAATACCCACGAAACAAGCGTCCAGCCCGGCGGCGGTTTCCTGCGCTGGCAGGCGCATCATTGTCGTGCCGCCTCCGAAACGGGGCATGTCGTTGCCACCCAAAGGCTGATTGTATCGCGGCGCGGTCGTGTCTGGCATTGAGGGTCCTGCGGCTGAAGTCATACAAGGGTCTCTTGGACCGTACGCCGCCCAATTGGGTCAAAAAATAGCGTTCCACAAACTCTTACATTTTCATTTTGCAATGTAATCCCCTTGGTACATCTGCCGAAGGATCTGGATGAATAGCGTGTTTACCTTGGGTGCCGCACCGGATCGCGTGACAATCTGCATGTCGCAAGAGTAGTCGCGGCTGCTGTTGGGCAAGCGCCGCAACCGCCCCCGACCTTCCCAGTCAGCGGCCAGATGCAGCGGCAATAACCCGATATAGGCCCCGCTGAGGATCAGGATCAGTTGCGCTTCAATTTCTTGTACAAAAAGGTCTCGATCCGAGGAATGCTGGGTCTTTTGCCTTTGCTGATTCCAATACCCGCGATGAACCCAAGCGTGCTGAGAAATGGTATCGTCACCAAGGGCGTCCGCGGGTGCCGAGAACAACGGATGGGTGTCCGAGCAATAAAGCGCATGATGTTCGCAATACAGATCGGTTATATGCAAGCCATTGCTCACATTATCAAAACTTCCGAATCCGATATGGTACGTACCGTCCAATACGCCTTGCTGAATATCTTGCGGCTCGGAAATCGCAAGGTCGATGCGCACGGCGGGAGCGGCCTCGGTGAACTGCTTGATTGCTTGGGGCAGTTTGAATGCCTCATCGGTTGTGGTGGCGTCCACGACGGCCAGTTTCAGCCGTCCTACCAGGTTGCCCTTTAACTCGGCCAGATGGGTCGAGTGCTGATCCAGAGAGTCCATCAGCGCAAGACCGATCTGATGCACCATCCGCCCTTTTTCAGTCAGCAAAAACCCGCGCCGTCCACGCTGGCACAGACGCACGCCCAGACGTTCCTCGAGCGCGGTGATGTGGTTCGAGATCGTGGGCTGGCTAAGGCCCAGCTCAACCTGAGCCGCCGAAAATCCCCGGTTCCGAACAACACTGTCAAAAACAGTCAAAAGATGGATATCTGAGCCTGTGATTTTCATCCTTGCATTGAGCCAGAGAAATGTATCGTTTTGCAACGCACTATTTGCAAATTCTAGCGTGCTGAATACCGTCACAGCTGCAGGCGCTGAAAATTTGATCGAACTGCGCCGGAACAAGGGACGCGTGACATGAAGATCGCCGCATATCAGATGCAAGCCGAAGGCAGCACCGAGGATCGGCTGACCCAAATCGAACAAGCCTTGCACGCTTCGGAAGCAGACCTGTTGGTTGCGCCTGAATTGGCCATCACCGGATACGGGCGCGGCGCGATCTTACGTGATCTGGCGCAACCGAAGGATGGGCCATGGGTGCAACGGTTGACCCAAGCCGTACGGGACAGCGGCGTCAGCCTAGTCGCCGGTTTCCCAGAGGCCGAGGGCGACGCCCGCTATATCAGCGCCATGATCATCGACAGTGATGACTCTGATAGTCCGCTGATCTATCGCAAAAACTGTCTGTATGGCCCCTATGAAAAAGGTATCTTCCAGACGCCCGAGCGGTCCTTGGTGATGACCACAATGGCCGGTCTAACCCTTGGTTTTCTGATTTGCTACGATATCGAATTTCCTGAAAACGTGCGTCGGTTAGCGCATGCCGGGGCACAGGTTATCATTGTGCCGACCGCGATGGCCAAAGGCCCCGCTGGAGCGTTCATTACGCAACAGGTTGTGCCGGTACGCGCCTTCGAAAACCAGGTCTTTGTCGTCTATGCCAACCACGCGGGCTCTGACGAAAGCTATGCCTATCAGGGCATGTCCTCGATCGTGGCCCCGGACGGTCAGCAGTTGGGTTTTGCTGGGGAAGGCGGGCAGGTGATCTCGGCCTCGATTGATCCAGATGCCTATGCCCAATCGCGCGACGAGAACCCCTATTTGTCAGACACCGTGGCACTGAATCTAGCCCACCCTTAGTCGAAAGCCGCGCGCATGACCTCTTCGCTTGCAATCGTGAATGCCGATCTGCGCACGATGGAGCCCGGTGGCCCGCGACAGCAGGCGATATTCGTGTCGGGGGATCGGGTCGCAGCGGTTGGATCAACGGAAGAGATCAAGGCATTATGTACCGTCGACACTCGGGTCGTCGACGCCGAGGGCGCAACGGTTCTGCCGGGCTTTGTCGAAAGCCATATGCATCTGTTTTTCGGCGCCTATTCCCTGAAGGTATTGCGGCTTGAGGCGATCACGGGCACTGCAGCACTGACCCGCGCCATTCAGGAATTTGCCGCACAAAACCCTGATGACAACTTGCTTGTGGCACAGGGTCTGGCCTATGCGAGTTTTGACGGTGGCCAAAATCCGGACCGGCATATTCTTGACGCGATATGCCCCGATCGCCCGCTGTTGCTGCAAAGCGCGGATTTTCACAACGGCTGGGCAAATACCGCGGCGCTACAGGCTGCTGATGTGCTACGGGGGCGCGATCTGGGACCGGGTTCGCATATTGAATTGGACCCGGACGGGATCGCCACTGGCACGCTGATTGAGCCTCCGGCCGTTGCCACGATACAGGCGCTTGGCCGCCATGGTGGGCGCGAGGTTCTGGGGCTGGAGGGGGTCGAACCGGCCCAAGAAGTGACGCAAGCTCAGCGCGAGACCGACAAGGCATTGATGCGCGAAGGGCTGCAATACTGCGCCCAGCACGGTATCACGACGATCATCAATATGGACGGCAACCTTTATCAGGCCAGTCTTCTACAAGAGATCGAGGCCGAGGGCGATCTGTGTTGCCGGCTTGAGCTGCCCTATCACTTCACGCCCGGCGAACCCGTCGAAAACATCAAGATTGCCGAGCAGATGCGGCGTAAGCTGGACAGCCCGATGCTGTGGTGCAACCGGGTCAAATTTTTCATGGACGGCACGCTGGATGCGCACACCGGATACCGGGTGCGGGACTACCCCGATACACCCGGCCACAAAAGTGCGCCGCTGCATGACCCGGCCCGATTTTCCGATCTGGCGGTGGAACTGGACAAGCGCGGGTTCCAGATCGCGGTTCATGCCATTGGGGATGGGGCCGTACGCGCGGTGTTGGATGGTTATGAGGCCGCCCGCTCTGCCAACGGCCCGCAGGGCAATCGGCACCGGATAGAACATATCGAGTTGCTAGACCCTGCAGACCGGCCCCGCTTTGCCGCGCTTGATGTGGTCGCCTCGTTCATGCCGCCGCATCCGCCGGGGTGCGGGGATTTCCCGCTGGAGCCTCTGGCCTCGATCATCGGCAGGGACCAATGGCCCGACGCCTATACGTGGCGGACTCTTAAAGAGACGGGCGCGCGTGTCTGTTTTTCAAGCGATTGGCCGATTGCAGCCCTGCCACCTTTGACCGGGATCGACATCGCCTTGACCCGGCAGGTCTGGGACGCCGATCAAAAGGACGAGCGTCTGAGTTTTGAAGACACCCTTGCCGCCTATACCAGCGAAGGGGCCTATGCCTGCCGCCGCGATGATCATTTTGGGCGTCTGGCGCCCGGCTTGCTGGCTGATATAGTGGTGCTGGACCGGATGCTAACGGACAGCAACGCAGGCGACACTGCCATTGCGGCAACGATCTGCAACGGGGTCGTGACATACTTGGCTACAGACTGAAATCCACGCACAAACGGCCGGCTACATCCCCCGCTTGCAGCCGATCCAGCGCATGGTTTACCTGATCCAACGGTACAGTTTCAACATTCACTGCCAAAGGGTTTTGCGCCGCAAAGTTCAGAAAGTCCAACAAATCCTGCCGTGTCCCAACAGAGGAACCGTAAACCCTGTGCCCCCCGTCGATCAGCCACAGCATCGACAGATCAACCGGATCATCCACTAGAGCCACAGCCACAATATCGCTCAGCGGGTTCACAGCGTCCTTGATTGTCTGCCAGACCCGAGGGGTTGGCGCAAAGTTCAGCGTCACATCGGCACCTCCGGCCTGCCGTACAGCCGCGCCTGCTTCGGGACCGGCAAGGATACCCAAGTCCGCCCCCAGGTTTTGCGCCGTCTGCAACTTGGCAGGGTCCTGATCCACGACGATCACCCGCGCGCCACGGGCTTTGGCGATCAGGACAGCGTATTGCCCCAAACCCCCTGCCCCGATGATCAGAACATTTTGGCCTGCCTCAAGCTTGGAGCGTTTCAGCGCGCTCCATGCAGTAAGCCCTGCGCACAGCAGCGGTGCGCCTGTGATGGGGTCGATCTGATCGGGGATTTCGCAGGCAAAGCGGGCCTCAAGCACCGCATATTCTGCAAAAGCCCCATCCTGTTCAACGCCCCGCGCTTGTTGCGTTGGGCAATAGTTCTCAAGCCCGGATCGGCAAGGTTTGCAGGCAAGGCAGGTGTCGTAAAGCCATGGCAACCCGACACGCGCGCCAATAGTCGGAGCCTTGAAAGTACCTGCACCCACAGCCACAACGCGCCCTATCCCTTCATGCCCAAACACTCTGGGATAAGCGTCGTTGGGTAACGTTTCATCACGCAGATGCAGATCGCTGTGGCAAATCCCACAGCTTTCCAGTTTGACCAGAACCTGACCCTGACCTGCTATGGGCACTGGTACCTCGGTCACGACCAGCGGCGCACCCGGCCCCGTACTGATCGCCGCTTTCATCCTGGTGGGCAGGCCAGTCATGGCGCCGTGTTCTTTCCTTCCAACCACGCGCGAATGATTGCGCGGTGGCGATCCCGGCCATAGCTGGGAAAGTGACCCCCATGCACGGTTTCCACCGGCAAATCATACAAGCGCACCATCGAGCGGTAATAGTCCTGAGCATTGCTGTGATAGGTGTCTTCGATCAACTCGCCATCATAGACAATATCGCCCGAGAACAGGATGCCCGTCGCGGCCTCCCACAAGGCAATTCCGCCCGGTGAATGACCCGGTGTATGGATCACCTCGAAGTGCCTGTCCCCAAGATCGACAATATCGCCATCGTCCAGCAGCCGCGTCGCCTGCGCGCCGCTGACCGCATACGTGTCGGATCGGTAGGGCAAGGGCGGAAGACTGTCGAAAATCTCGTCCGTCACATAAGGATCGGCCAGCGTCGCCACGCGCGTCGGGTTGGCCAGAATATCGGCTTCGGCCCTGTGGACCGCGCGGTCCTCAAACTCATGATGACAACCGATATGGTCGAAATGGGTGTGGCTTGCAACCGCCGTCAACGCACGTTCGGTCACCAGAGGCACCCATTTTCGCAGCGACACAACGCCCATGCCGCTGTCGACCAGCATATCGCGGTCGCGCCCACGTACATGCCACATGTTGCAGCGATAGAAAGGCGTGATGAAAGGCTCATCGATCAGGGTAACGTCTTCACCTTTGCGGGTTGTGCGGTACCAATCCTGCGGTTGCGCGCGTTGCATCAGGGGGTCTCCGGTTCGAACAGGCGAAAATTCTCGACATCTGCGGACACCGATACCACATCGCCCTGCGCCCAAGGGCGGTCAGGGGCCAGATAGGCCGTCAGGCTCAGGTCCGGGGCACAGGCCGGCGACAGGTGCGCCCGGCAATAGGTTCCGAAAAACGCCGCCGCAGTCACCGTGGCCTGCCCCATCGGGAACGAGCCTTGATCGTCGGCGCGGATATCCTCGGGGCGCAAACAGATTGCGGCTTTGGCCGAGGCCGGGGCGTTCTGGGCCGGCAAAAGTCCAAACGGTGTTTCTACACCCGCCCCGGATTTCACACCTGAAATGTGGTTATTTTCGCCCATGAAATCCGCCGTGAACAGGGTTGCCGGATAGCGGTAGACCCGGTCCGGGGTACCGTGATCTTCGATCCGGCCCCGGCTCATGACCACGATCCGGTCGGCAATCGCCATTGCTTCCTCCTGATCATGGGTGACGTGGACAAAGGTTGTGCCGATCTGTTGCTGAATGCTTTTCAACTCATCCTGCATGGATCGCCGCAGCTTGAGGTCCAGCGCGCCCAGCGGTTCGTCCAGCAGCAGAACGTCCGGATTGACCGCCAGGGCCCGCGCTAGGGCGACGCGCTGTCGCTGCCCACCGGACAAGGCATGAGGACGTTTGAGCGC
This sequence comes from Ruegeria lacuscaerulensis, assembly GCF_013034685.1. Lineage (GTDB taxonomy): Bacteria > Pseudomonadota > Alphaproteobacteria > Rhodobacterales > Rhodobacteraceae > Ruegeria > Ruegeria lacuscaerulensis_B. Next base: position 304,222 of record NZ_WQGO01000002.1, read on the forward strand.
CACATCCTTCAGACCAACCAGATCCAGCATCTGTTCGGCGCGTGCGTGGCGGTCTTTCCGACCCATACCGCTCATACGCAGGCCAAAGCCAACATTGTCGCGCAAGGACATGTGCGGAAACAGGGCATAATCCTGAAACACCGTGGTCGTGGGACGTTTGACCGGCGCTACACGGGTCATGTCCTGACCGCCGATCAGGACGCGGCCCTGGGTAGGCTCAAGAAACCCCCCTAGGATCGACAAAAGAGTGGTCTTACCGCAGCCGGACGGGCCCAGCAAAGTCACGTATTCACCGGCCTCGATCTGCAGGTCGATCCCGGACAGCGCCTGAAACTGACCGAACCAGTGATTGAGACCCGAAAACGTGACAGACGCGGTCATTGGCGGCCTTTCCGAAAGATGGTGAGTTCCAGCAGCAGCACAACCGCAACTGAAATCAAGAAGACAAAGCTGCCGATTGCGTTCAGTTGCGGCGACAGGCCCGACCTGAGCAGCGACCAGATTTCAACCGGCAAGGTGACGTCAAAACGGGTCAGAAGGAAGGAGATAATAAACTCATCCCAGCTCAGTGTGACCGACAAGAAAAAGGCTGCCGCAATCGAGGGCAGTAACATCGGTATTGTCACCAACACGATCACCTTGGGCTCGGACGCGCCCAGATCACGGGCGGCGCGTTCGGCGTTTTGCTGTTGCGCTCCCATCGAGGCATAGATGATGGCGAAAGCCAGCGGCAAGTTGATGACCACATGCCCGATGGCTGCGGTCCAAAGCGAAACGCCAAAGCCCGAGCGCGTCAGAACGATCAGCAGGCCCAGCCCGACGATCAGGTAGCTGACCGTCAGGGGGGCGATCAGCAGTCCTCGGATCAGGGCCGATCCCGGCAGAACGTGCCGCGCAAGCCCGTATGCCGCCAGAAACCCAAGCGCCACGGCAACCGCAGACGACCCGAACGCGACAAGGATCGAATTGCGCAGCGCTGCCATCAAATCCTCGTCCCCAAGAATGGTCTGGTACCATTGCAGGGACGGCCCGTTGAACGGTGGCACAGGCAGCGATCCTTCCTGAAACGAGAACAGGACCAGCACGCCCACCGGAAGGTAGATAAAGACAAAAGCGGCGATCAGGTACGCCCAGGGCAGAAAGCGCATCATAACCGGTCAAGCCTTAACCAGCGGGCTGACAGCAGATAGGCCAGCGCGACGATGCTCATCAAGACAATGGCCAGCGCCGAAGCCAGCGGGAAATCCGCACGCCGTCCCAGTTGCACCATGATGACCTGTGGCACGGTCAGTTCGGTGTTGCCGCCCAGAATCTGCGGCGTGACGTAGTCGCCGATACACAGGACAAAGGTCAAGAATGCTCCGGTGACGATACCGGGCAGAGTCAACGGCAAGATCACGTGCCGGAAGGTTTGAAACGCGTTAGCGCCGAGGTCCATTGCCGCCCGGCGATAGTTCGGGGACAGCTGGATCAGGTTGGCATAGATCGTCAGGGTCAGAAGCATCACAAAGAAATGCACAAAGCCCGTCACCGTCGCAAAGCGCGTATTGGCCAGCGTGATCGGCTCGGCGATGGCTCCGATCCACATCAGCGTTTCGTTCACCACACCCTCACGCGCCAGTACCAGCAGCCACGCATAAGATCGCACCACGTAAGATGTCCAGAACGGCAGGATCGCCAGCAGCAAGGCCAATCGCTGCCAGCGCGGTGACACACGAAAGGCAATGATCCAGGCCAGCGGATAAGCCAGCACGACCGAGATCACCGTCACCGTCAGTGTGATTTCCAGCGAAACCAGGATCGCCCGCCATAGATATTTCTTTTCAAGCAGCTCGGCGTAGTTGGCCAGTGACAGATCCCAAACAAGCGTTCGCCCTTCAAGCGAAGCAAGGCTCATCGCGCCCATCACAACGAAAGGCACGATGAAAAAGGCGATGGTCCACAGCAGGGCCGGGGTTACAAAGCCCCAGCCGCGGACCTGGTCCTTGGACATGTTCACTGCTGCAGAGTTTCCAGCCACAGATCCTGCATTTCGATGTCCAGATCTGCATCCGGCGCAGGGTAAAGCTGTGTCAACGCCAGATAGTCAGGCTGTTGATCCCAGCGCAGGATGTCTTTTTGTGCGTCGGTCAGAACGTCTCCGGCCTTGGCATTTGCGGGCATTCCCCAAAAGCACGAAGACGTCGCCAGACGGGCCTGCCCTTCGGGGCTGGTGATGTACTTGATGAACTCAACCGCCAGATCGGGGTTACTGGCCCCCTCGACCACGCCGATGGATTGCGCCCAGCGAACCGCGCCCTCCTTGGGGATGGTCCATGTCAGTTCCGGCTGTTCCGAGGCGAGCACGGCCGTCAGCCACTCACCCCCACCCACAACGATATCTACTTCGCCTGTCGCCAGTGCTGTTTGCGCCGCAACCACCCCCGCGACCGAGGCAGCTCGGCTTCGCATGGTTGAAAGGACACCATCGATCTTTGCCAAATCTCCCGCGCCAATTGCGTCCGTTGCAATGCCTTCGGCAATGGCGGCCAGCCCCATCACGGGCAGGTAGTAGTCATAGATCGAAATCCGCCCGTCGTATTTCTCGGACCAGACAGTGCTCAGGCTTTCCATATCAGCGGGATCGACCTTGGCCGAGTTGTACGAGATCGTGTTGTAGCCAAATTTCTCGGTCACGGCATAGGTCACGCCGTCAACTGTGTTATTTTCGACCATGACAACTTCGGGGAAGTAATCCGCAGTCGAGACCGCGCCCTCGGGCAGCGGGGCCAGAACACCGGCCTCGACTGCGCGGAACACATCGATCCCGTCGACCACAAGCACGTCCCAGTCGCCGGGCCTGGATTGCTCCAGCAGTGCAAGTGCCGCCCCCGTTCCCTCGTATTCCCGCAGATTGACCTTGACGTTATGCTTCGCCTCAAACGGAGCGATCAGTTCGGGATCGGTATGGTCACACCACACCAGCGCATTCAGTTCGCCTTCGGCCCAGGCATTGCCAGCCATCAGGGCCAGTGCCGACACACCAAGGATTTTACGTCCGGTTTGCATTCCTCATCTCCTGTTGATTGTGGGTCGCCCGGTTTTTGAGTGGGTCTGTTCGAAAAAACTTGAACAGCCTCATCTTTTTAGTCAACTCTAAATTTGGATTTGTGCTACACGAGGTCATTTTTCCAAATGGCAGGATTAAGAGAGCGGCAAAAAGCAGCGCGCGAGCGTCGCATCCTCGAAGCTGCATCCATAAAATTCCGGTCGCACGGGTATAGATCCGTGAAAATCGAAGAATTGGCAGAAATGGCCGAAGTGTCTGTCGGCACAGTTTACAACTACTATGAAACCAAGGGCGACATTCTGATTGCAACTGTTGCGATGGAAGTCGAAGAGGTCATCGCCGCAGGCGCGCCCATCCTGACCGACCCTCCGCAGCGCGTTGATGATGCGATACTGGCGTTGATTTTCCAGTATTACGATCACTCGCTTGAATACCTCTCAAAGGAAATGTGGCGCACGGCGATTGCCCATTCTATTGAACACCCCAACACGCCAAGCGGTCGGCGCTATGCGGAACAGGATCGTCGGTTGGTGGCGCAAGTAACCGAATTGATTGCGGTTCTGCAGGATCGAGGAAAAGTTCGCCGAAACCTGGTGGCAACAGATTTGGGCGCGCTTGTCTTCAGTGCATTAAATCAGGCGTTTATCGAATTCATCAAACAGGATGAGATGACTCTCACTCAGCTTAGAGATCAAATAACCGCACAGATTGTTCCAGTCGCGAACCTCATTTCCGCAGATGCTTCACCATCGGCTTAAGACTTAAGGCTTGTTGTTCGCAAAGGTTTTTTTGGTCATTGTCGCTAGGTTCCAATGAATAGAAGCCAGGCAGAAGTTTAAGTGGCCGGCAGCATTCTGAAGTCGTTGCCCTTGGACCCCGACGCGATGCGGAGATTGGTGGAAGGCAAGCCTCACACGCTTAGCCTCGCCTCCCTTGTATCAACCGAAAAACTGCGACCCTTCCTGAGACGAAGAAGTTAAATTGTCACCATTGACAAACTATCGAGCATAGTTATTTGTCATCACTGACAATTTATAGGGCCAATATGCCGCGACCTTCGTTAAAAGACCAAAGATCTCAGGAAATTCTGGACGCATATCTCACATGTGTGGCGCGGTTCGGGCTTAACGGTGCGACGCAAGAGCGGATCGCCGAGATGGCTGGCGTGAAACGACCGCTTCTGCGTCACTACCTTGGAAACAAGGACGAAATGGTAACCGCCTTGGCCGGCTACGTTGTTGCAGGTTTTTCTGAGTCGCTGGAAGGGCTCCGACAGGCGCTGCCAGGCGGAGCAACGCCGTCTGACCTTGTAGACGCACTGTTTGCCGACGATAGCGGGACCGATCCACGGTTGATGCTGGCCTATCAGGCATTGGTGGTCGCGGTTCCGAATCGTCCGGATCTGAGGCAAGATCTGATGGACAGCCTTACGGAGTTTTTCGATGTGGTCGAGGATATCCTAAGGCGTGCCACCCCTAACGCGCCAGATACACACATTCGCGCCGTGACTCAGGGAATTTCTGCAATCTTTGTCAGTATGGACGCCCTGTCGCGGCTGGACCCACCCAAAGTCTGGCGTGCGGAATTGAAACTGGCGGCCTCTTTGCTGGCCTCCACTCTGGAGGCAACGCCATGAGCCATGCCAGAACGGCGAATTACATTGCTTTGCCTATCCTGCTGATCGCCACCGTCTTAGAGCTCTACTGGGTATGGGGGCTGCTTTTTGTTTGGTGGATCGTCCCAACCGTTCTGAACCGGCAAGCCTTTCTGGTCTTCGAGATCAACCGAGATGACGACCCTTTGCTCTACTGGGCCATAGTTTGCCTGTGGGCTTTGTCGGGACTGATGATGATCGCCGCCAGCCTGTTTCCGCAATACGCCCACCTGCTTGCCTGAGGAATTGACATGACCAAAATGTACCACCACCTGCCGGTCTCGGCTTATACCTCTCAGGACTGGTTCGATCGGGAACAGCGGCAAATCTTTTCGCGCACCTGGCGGTTCGCGGGATTGGTCGAGGATGTCGAGGGCCCGGGGCATTACATTTCCGTTCAGGCAGGCCTGAACAACCTGTTCATTGTCATGGGTCGTGATCACCGTCTGCGCGCTTTTCACAATATTTGCCGTCATCGGGGCACCCAACTGATCCGCGCAGTTGGAAAAACGCAAAAGGCGCTGACCTGCCCGTATCATGACTGGACCTATGACCTGGAAGGCAACCTGATCTCGGTTCCTGACGAGGCGTCCGAGTTTCCGAACGGTGTCGACAAGACCTGTCTTGGGTTAAAGCCTGCAAGCGTCGATGTTTGGCGCGGCATGATGTTTGTGCATCCCGACCCGGACGCGCCGACTTTGGCGAAGTGGTTCGGCGAGGTCGATCCTTTTCTCGGCCCTCACAAACCCGAGGCGTTGGTCGAATATGTTGATGGCAGAAACAGCTATGAGATCAAGGCCAACTGGAAGATCGTTGTTGAGAACTACGTCGACGTCTACCACCTAAGCCATCTGCATTCGAACACGCTGCACATGTATGACCATGCAAAGGCGGAATACGGTTGGAAGGGGCCGCACTACCACTTTTGGGAGCCCCCATCAGCAGAATACGCCAAGGACCACGAAGCCAACTTGCCAATGCCGCGTACAATACCTGAACCGCATGTCGGGGCATGGGTTCCAATGCTCTTTCCGGGTATCGGCATCGGGGCCAGCGAAGAAAGCTGGAACTTGTTCATCATCACGCCTCTGGCGCCTGATCTGACGCGTATCGAAAATCGCACAAAGCTGGCGAATGTTTCGGACTGGGCGTTTCAGAAACAACAGTGGAAAAGCTGGGGCTTCTGGAAGGATTTCGGCGGCGCAAAGTACCACGGTGATGATGCGGCTGGTGACGATGACCCAATGGCATCCGGAGATTTCACGACCGAGGATATCTATGCCTGCGAACAACAGCAGAAGTCTCTGAAAAGTCCATACCTTGAAATCGGTCCTGCCGGTGTTGGCGAAAGCCCGATCACGCAGCACCAGAAAGCCGTGCTGGCCTTCATGCAAGACGACTGAACGATGTGGAAACGGATCATGAAATCCATCCAAGCCACCCTGATCGGCGTTGCAGTCGCTTCGGCTCTGGTGCTAACAGCACAGTCGGAGGCCCCCGAGGACATGGCTGCGCGTATTTTGCAGGCCCAGGACGAACAGAGCCTGTTGGCCACATGGGACAACTGGCACCCTGAGGCCACGCACCGGGTCGTACTTAAATACGGGCCGGGTCAGCAGGATGATTGTTTTTCATATCGGATCTCTGATAGCGCCGATGCGGAGGAAACCGACTTCACCAAGGCTTTGGAGGGGCACTCGGAAACCGCACGATCTGAACTTCAGATAACTGCGCGATCCGAGGAAGATACCCGCTACGTCACTGCCGTGAGCCAGGTGGATTATGAATGGCAGGGATATGCTGGAAAGATGCGTCAGACAGATGAATTTGTCTTTGAAACCTACTTGGGTGGAACGGTGATCCGGTCTTTGACGACAACTTGCGACTACCGATGATTGGATTTCCCGATGCAACGTGACTTTCATTCTCTGACTGTGTCAGAAATCCGCAAAGAGATTGGGGGGGCCGCTACCAGCGTCACCTTTGATGTTCCATCTTCCGCGACCGATCTGTTTCAATGGACAGCCGGTCAGCATTTGACGGTCAGGTTTCAGCTGGACGAGCAAGAGCAAAGGCGAAGCTATACTATCTCGAACCCACCCGGGGTTGCGCTGCGCATTACCGTGAAACGTGTGAAAGATGGGATTGTCTCGAACCACGTGGGTGACACCCTGAAGGTTGGCGACGCCGTCGATGTCATGCCGCCATTCGGACATTTCAAGCTGCAGCCCGGGCCTTTGAAACGGCGCACGCATTATTTCTTCGGTGGAGGCAGCGGCATCACGCCTCTTTATGCGATGATCAATGCCGTTTTGGCCGATGAACCCCATTCGGTTGCGCATCTGGTCTTTGGCAACACGGAAGCAAGCGGCATTCTTTTCAAGGATGAACTGGATCAGATTCAAGCGCAATTCCCGCAGCGTTTTACTGTGCGCCATGTGTTGTCACGCCCTACTTTACTTAGTTGGCTCAGCCCCTGGCGTACGGGGCGGGTAGGTACTGATGCCATTTTGGCTGCAATTTCCGAAACACCTCCCGTCGCCCAAGATGCTCAGTACTGGATTTGCGGCCCCGGTCGCATGAACGCAGAAGTACGGGCGTCACTGCAAAATCTGGACGTTCCGGACAGCCGCATCCACTTTGAAAGCTTCGGCGGAGATAGTGAAAGCGACATGAGTGTACCCGGCATCGAGGCGACGGCTCGAATTGAGATGAACGGCAGGTCGAATGAGTTGCCGGTTGCTGCGGGCCAGACCATACTCGAAGCTGCGCGATCAGCAGGAATAAACCCGCCGTTCAGTTGCCAGTCCGGTGTTTGCGGGGCCTGCATCGCCCACCTGACCGAAGGCGCCGTCCATATGCGGAACCGGATCGCGCTTGACGACGGTGACATTGCAAAGGGGCTGATTCTGACTTGCCAAAGCGTGGCAACGCAAAAAAACATTGCTTTGCGGTTTGAGAACTAAATTCAGAATTTGCGCTACGAAAAGGGCTTAGCTTTTGACACACCGAGTCCGCATGTCGGAAATGGTATTTGCAACAGATTCGAGGTAAACGGCTCTGTCACAAACTCTGTAGTCTGCCCGCTGATCTGTTCGAAGATCCGGCGAGTAAACTCCCAGAACAGTGGTCGCCAGGTGTTAGCCGGCTCGTCCAAGGACGTGCCTCATCCAAAGGATATGATCTTGCTCTGAGTCTATTTCTAACTGCGATACGGCGCGTCGTAGCGCGATCAGGAAAAGATCATGCCCAAGCGAGGGGTATAGGTGGATCGCGCGACCTAGAACAGTTGGATCATCATATTCGCACCTCCGGTCGCGGAACGGGCCCGCTGTCAAAAGTGGGTCTGAGTTCGCTCATGGCGTATAGACGAGACAAAAATCCTTATTTGTGAAAAATGGATGTTTCTCTATCGAGCGGTCAGCAAAGCAAGAGAAAACCTCGATTTCATTCTGTCTGAGCGAAGGAACCGTCCCGCGTCAGTCAGGCTCTCCGGCATAGTCCTGTATTCCAGCATCTCTGGAACTTAATGCTCATTAATAAATCTTTTTGCGCACTACTTTCTACTGGTGATTTCTGTGAACAAAGTCGATGTCACTACACCGTCGGGTCATAAGCCCTGCCCTGCCAGTAGTTTGATCAATTCAAATGAAGCACACATTGACACCACACTCAAGAATCCTTCCCTGCCCCACCCAAGACAAACCCGACACCCTAGACATCGCTTCAAACGAGCGTTGAAACGCGGGTTTCGCAGCGAAACTAACCGATGTGATCTGCAAGCTGACGCAGCAGCACTTCAACGGCCTCACGATCCAGGCTTCGCCCTTCTACCCGGATACGCACCTCGCCCGGTGCGACCTCGGCGCTTAACGAACCTCCATTTGCCAAGGCCACAGGATCAATGCGTTCGACCTGTTGCGGACGTCCCCCTCGGGACTTGATGACAGGCTGCACGGGCGCGTCCTTTGCCGCCTGCTCCAGAAGCTTCCATTCCGATCGGGCATCCAGTACCTCGGCCCCGTCTAGCGCCTCACGGAATCGCGCCTGAGCACCGTTGCGCAATCCTGCCGCCAATTGGAGGCCCGCTTTCTCCGTCAACTCCGTCGGAAACTGAAGCAGGTCGCCCAGGGCCTCATGCACTACCGCAAAGCTGCGAACCTTAGATCTCTTGGCTTTGGACGCAGTCGAGAACAAGGCATTGACCGCGTCTTCAACCGAGTCGAACACACCTTGCCCTGCAGCCAACACCGCAATACGCCCCCGCTCATAGTGGCTTAGGTTCGAGCGCAACTCATTTTCTTCCACCATCGAGACATAAGCACCCTGCCCCGCTCCGGCATCGCGGATGAATGCAGGGATCTCTGCAAAATTCGAATCCGTCGCAGCCAAACGCCGAAACGCTTCAAACCGCCGATACCCCGAGATCAACCCGTACCCGTCCTCAAGCCCGGTGACTTCGATCGGTGTGCGAAGACCATGCGCGCGGATGGACTCGATCAACTCCGCCATTTCCTCTTCGTTGATGTCCAGTCGATCGCGCCGAATGTAGTCGGGCTCGACCTCATCCAGAGCAACCTTATGTGCAACCAACCCGTCACTTTGCGCCAAGCGCCAACGCTCGGCATCGCCCTGATCCTGAGCCAAGGCAGCGCGATCCGTGACAGCGGCCATGCCCGAGAGGGCTGCGGCCTCGGCCGCAACCTGTGCAATTGGGGGCGTCAGTGAGTTGGTCTCAAACGGATTGGATTGCGGTTTCGCGGCGAAACCTTCCTCCATCTCCTGCAACGCGGTGGCGTCCGGTGCGGTCAATCTTCTGCGCTTAGCCATCTGCCTGCTCCTCCATCTGAGCGTCCCGCCACCAGCATCCGATCAAAAGCTCTTTGAACTCGGCATAGGTTCTGTCGAATGTCTCGCGTCCGCGGACATATGTTTCTCGGTTGAATTCACGGTAATCCGCTTCGTAGATTCCATTCACTTGCTCGCCGGCCTGTCCGACCAGAGCGGTATAATCCTGGCGATAAGCGTTCATGAAATCGCCGAAATAGGCCTGAATCACATTGGCCATATCGGTCTGTTGGCTCGCATCAAACCGCGTAATGATCGCGCGGACCACGTCCCATTCGAACTTCATCTCAGGCAATCCAGCAGCGCGGTGGGCTGTGTTTTCGCCATCTTCGATACTGGCGAATGTCGAATACAGCATGTCAAAGAACCGGCCGGTTGAATCAAACTCCAGAAAAGACGCCCCAAGCGGCACCAGCAAGATATCGGCCGCGGCCAGCGCATTGATGGTCAGGTAGCCAAGGGCAGGGGGTGTGTCCAGAAAGATGACGTCATACGCATCCAGAACACCGTCATCGTTCAAAAAGTTGGTCAATCCATCCCACAGAGGCCAACTGCGCAATCCCATACGCCAGACGGGAATCTGAAATTCGGCCCAGTAAAGGTTCAACTGCGCACCGATCAGGTCAATATTGGGCCAATGCGTTTTCTGGATGACGTCATGCGGCTGAGTGGTCAGCGCCTCTCGCAACGTTTCATCCAGCTGAATTTCCGGCTGCTCTGCTGCGGCACGAACCTGGTTTTCCTGCTGAACAGCACGCGCATAGTCCTTGGCGATCAGCGGAAACACGGTTTGCCATTCATCTGCAACATTGCCGCCCAAAATCGAAGTCATCGAACCTTGGCTATCCAAGTCGATCACCAGGACTTTGTAGCCGTCCAACGCGGCTGACATGGCCAGATGCGCGGCGGTGCTGGTTTTACCAACACCACCCTTGAAGTTCGCCACCGAAACCACCTTGGCGGGCAGACCTTCGGGACGATAGGGTAGGTATTCTTTCGTGCTGACCCCTTCGCTGGCAAAGAACTTGCGTAGGGCCAGCACTTCTTCCAACGTGAACCACTTGGACCCGCCCTCTCCCTCGCCCTGAGGAAGTTCTGGATTGGCCTTGAGCACACGCCGGAGATGGGCGGGAGCGACCGGGATAAGGTATTTGGTGATTTCCCATGTGGAAAACCGTCGCAAGCGTTTTTCACCATCGGGCGCGTATCCACGACGGGCAAGATCATCACGACCTTTGGCGCAAAAAGCGGCAGCTTTCGCGAATCGCTGAGTCCCAATAGGATCCGGTAATCGGACAGCCGCAGCCTCTGGATCAAGATTCAGATAGGGGGGCAGGCTAGGTTGTGCAGGTTTGTTCACTGTCGGTGCCTCAGAAAATGTTCGCCTTATCAGCGTATATTCATCAATCTAACGTACATTCTGTTCTTGGGCTATCCTTGTTTGAAAATTATTCGGGTTTTAGGCGGTTGTGGAATCAGTTTCGCTGCGAAACCTGTAGGATTCGAGGAAAAAGCAGCGACAAATAGTTTTGATTCTTTAGGGTATTTAGAAACTTTGCAGCTGTAATATTACTTATTATCAACATGGTAGATGCAACTTGGTACCCGAATTCAGGCTGTTGGGTACCTGTATACGGGATCAATGGAACCCAAATGCGGGATGAAAGGTTGCCGTTCTCGGGAACAAGAGCGCCGATTCTCGGGACGTCACAAATGGCTGAAAAAGGAGTCTATTATTGCCGTTTAGCCCCTAGTTTCAGCGTCACGTGATGATCGCTGTTGTCCTATTCCTTAGATCAACTCTGAAAGACACGCCGTTCAACCTAGTAAGGTACCTGTCTACAGGACGTATCTCATCCTGTATTTGGGCACCCAATAAGAATTGAAATCAAGGTACCTTTCGTGACAGAATAACGCAAACGAGCAGTCAGGCAGGAAAATGCCAGAGACACAGGTCAATATGGATACTCTCACGGGCGCGCTGCGGCGTGAGACCGTGAAAAAGAACGTTGCCGCTATTCATATCAGCGGCAAGCTCACATTGTTGCAGCGTAAACTGTCAAATGTATTGCTGCTAAATGCCTACGACACTTTGACATCAGCTGCGACCCACACGATTGATGCGCGGACGCTGGCCATGATGGTCGGATATAATTCCAACGATTTTGACACACTCAGATCCAGCTTGCGCGCCCTTGCCGAGACGGTGGCCGAATGGGACATGCTGGATGAAGAAGGGCGGCAGGAATGGGGTGTTTCGTCGCTTTTGAGTTTTGCCAAACTCAAGAATGGTATCTGCGAATACGCTTACTCTCCGGCGTTGGCGCAAAAGCTGTTCGATCCGAAGATCTATGCACTGATCAATGTACATATCCAACGTAATTTCAGCTCAGGCCATGGCTTGGCCTTATATGAAAATTGCTACCGTTTTGTACGCACCGGGTCGACGGGATGGTGGGCGCTGGATGTATTTCGCAAACTGATGGGCGTGGATGGCAGCGACTATTACGGCAGCTTCAAGCATTTGAACGCCAAGATCATAAAGCCAGCAGTGGCTGAGGTGAACAAAAGCTCGGACATCGTGATTGAACCAGAGTTTCGCAAAAAGGGCAGGGCGGTCACGGATATTCGGTTTCTGATCCGGGAAAATCCGCAGATGGCCATGTTCCAAATTGATGACGGCGATGGGGTCCGTAATCTTCCGGTTTACAAAAAACTGCGTAAACAGGGGGTCGCGGATCGGTTGGCCCGACAATGGATCGCCGAACATGGTGAGGACTATGTTCAGCAAAAACTGGATTACATGAATGAACGGCAACAGGGCGTAAAGTCGACGATAGGGTATCTGTCTGCGGCTTTGCGCGATGACTACAAAGTTCCGGATAAGCCCGTACCTTCCGATCCCAGCCCCGAGATTTTGGAGGCCGCTCGGAAGCGAAAGGCTGATCAGGCACAAGAAGATCAGGCATATGAAAGTCGCGCGGCCGAGCGCACGGAACGGGCGCGGAAACTGTCGGTGGTTGAAGATTTGGTTTCGCGGCGAAACCCCACGCAACGCGACGCAGATAAAAGGCTCTTTCTATCGGGCTTGTCAGATGATCTGGATCGCGAGCATTTTCGCGCGCATGGATGGCGATCCGGATTGAACGCGACTGCTATCTTTGCGTTCTGGGATGAATTGGAACCCGGAGCGTTTGAGGAACAGGTTTAAGGCTCGGGGTCAGTGATTGCGATGAAGCGGCTCTGTGCGTAGGTTTTGGTGAACGAAAGAACTGGTCGCTGTGGCCTTCTAAATCTGCAAAAGAAAGGCTTGGTTGTTGTGTCAGAAATCACCATCACAAAGCTGAAGATCTGCCCTGTATTGGTTCCATTGCGACGCCCTGTCGTTGTGATGACCGGGCAGGTTACGATGGCCCCTTTGGTGCTGATTGATCTCGAACGAAGTGATGGGTCCGTTGGCCGCAGTTACCTGTTCACGTATTCTCCGATTGCCTTAAAAGCCACGGCGGCTCTATTGCGCGATCTGGCGCCGGTAGTGGAAGGAACTCCTGCGGAACCGCGTGGACTGCACACGCGCCTCTTGGGGCAGTTCAAACTGCTGGGGACCGAGGGGGTTACACTGATGGCCATAGCCGGGATAGACATGGCAGCGTGGGACGCTGTTGGGCAGTCTATTGGCAGACCGTTGTATCAGGTTCTGGGCGGCGCTGCGAAAGCTCTTTCCGCTTACAACTCGAATGGAATGGGCTTGATTGGACCCGGTAGGGTTGCGGGCGAGGCCCGGGACTTGTTGGCAGAGGGCGGATTCTCAGCCTTGAAAGTTCGGCTGGGTTATCCCGACGTAGACACTGATCTGGCTGTGTTGGACGAGGTGCGGACCGCGGTCGGCGAGGCGACGACAATTGTGACTGACTATAACCAGGGGCTGTCAGTAGCTGAGGCAAAACAGCGGCTAACCGTCTTGGCCGGGAAGAAGTTGGGATGGATAGAAGAGCCGATTGCGTTCGACAATTATGATGGGCTGGCCGAACTGCGCGCAGTTTCTACCATTCCTATTCAAGGGGGTGAGAACCATTGGGGGCCGGGTGACATGGCGCGAGCGACAAGCGCGGGGGCGCTTGATTTGGTCATGATAGACGCCATGAAAATCGGTGGGGTAACAGGTTGGCTCGAGGCCTCAAGCCTTGCACGCGCCGCAGGATGGCCGGTGTCGTCGCATCTTTTCCCTGAGGTTAGCACGCATCTGATGTGTGCGGATCCGGGCGCGCATTGGTTGGAGTGGGTCGATTGGGCGAATCCAATCCTCAAGGACCCATACGAAGTGGTCAACGGCAAAGTAACCCCGCCCGATCGCCCGGGAATGGGTTTGGAATGGGACGAGGGTAAAGTGGCACAATACGCCATAGGTTAACGTCGACCCAAGCCTAGATTTGGCAATCTGCGCGGAACGGACTTTTGATTTGCGTTCGAAGTTAGGTGGCCGCTACTTGGAACCCGTCGATGTAATACCGACATTCTTTCGTCTGTGCCTTGAACTTTAAGGCGCTTTCGATGTTGAAAAATCCTACGCTTCAACGATGCCGGTGCTAAGCAATCAGGTGCTACGATTGTCCAGTTTTTCTGGGTTGGCGGTGAAGTGGTCATTTTGTGTTTATTTTGCGCACATAAGGGCAATGCCGCCTTGAAAACGGCCTTTGCATTCAGCTTGTTCGAAAGATGTACTTCAAGGTCACCGGTGAAAAGTGTGAAACACAATCCTGCGAGAAGGTCCTTTCCAATCCGATTGGGACACTTCAGCTCAAATCGAAGACAAAAACTCCCGCATTACCCGGTTTTGATTGTCGATTGCTTTATCAAAAATACCCGTCGCTTTTGCGGCGTCGTAGGAAAGATCTCCAACGTTGAACCGACCCAAATGGAGTCGCCCAAAATCTCCTAAACTTTTATCAAGAAAGCGCAGGTTTCTGGATTTCATCTTTTGCACGACGAACAAATCGCCGATGCAACCGATGCCAAGACCGGCAGAAATCGCATTCAGATAAGAGTTGATGCCCGCCGCGCGGCATACGACCTTATATCCGACGCCCAAGGATTCGAGTTTTGAATAAAAGACATTGGAAAACCTAACAAATTCAGAAAGCTCTACTATCGGAAGCTGAGTGCTGCCCCCGAAATTCTCTAATGGAAAATCAGAGCTGGCGATCCAGCGCATAGTGAATGGCCAGCTTTTCCGGAGTGACGGCAAGTTTTCGTCCCGAACGACCGAATACGCGACATTCCCCTCGATGAAACGAATTTGATCTTCGAGGTCATCATAGTTTTGCATTTCTATAAATAACGAGGACCGGGCGATATCGGGGGCCGTGTGAAATAAATTGTAGGGATTCAGGAAAGCTTCGATCGTTGACAAAAACGCGATGCGAACAGGCTGGCTGCCTCTACTGTCTGAGATGTTCCGTATGCGATGTATGTTTTGCAGTATTTTCTCGCTGCAATCCAGACGTTCGCGGCCGCTTTCCGTCAACGCTAGATTGGGGTCACCATTTTCAAATAAGTTGACCCCGACCAGAGTTTCAAGCGATCGGATCCTGTTGCTTATGGCTGGCTGAGATCGACCCAGCTCTTTAGCCGTCTTCGAATAGGACTTGACCTTACACAGGATCGCAAACGACTCAATTGCCTCGAGTGAGATTCTCATTGTTCTTGCCTGCTAAACAAATTCCGCCCTCTCGGGCGGAATTACCGTTTCATTCGTCCCGGAACGTCTTGGACATGGCATCCCGAATGGGCCGCGACAGATATGAGATGACCAGTCGTTCCCCGGTTGAAACCAGTACTTCCACCGGCATACCGGGAACCAACTCGTTGTCCTCGATCTTGGCAAATTCCTCGGATTGAATCTCTACCTCGGCACTATAGTAAACAGCGCCTGTCGCAGGGTCTGACAACGTGTCAGCCGACACCCATTTCACTGACCCATTCAACTCTGGGGTCTGGTTGAAATTGAACGCGGTCAGACGAACCCGCGCGTCTTGACCGGGAACGACCCTGTCAATTTCGGTGACGGGAATATTCGCCATAAGAATGGGCTGCTCGGCGACCGGAACGATATCCATAATCGCCTGCCCGGGCGCGACAACGCCACCTTTGGTGTGGAATCCAAGGTTCAGAACCCGACCGTCCAGCGGCGCCAATATCTGGCTGCGAGCAATTCGGTCCTGAGCTGTTGTCTTACGTTCCAAGACTTCGCGCAACCGCTGAGATACGTCGGATAGTTCGGTCGAGACTGCTTCACGGGATGTGGCCGCATTGCTGATCAGTGCGCTTTCGACCTCGGCGATCTGGGCCTGCACACTGTCGATCTGAGCTGTGTTCGTGGACAAGCTTGCTTCGATATCCAACGCAGCGCGGCGCACCTGAAGCAGTCGTGTCACGTTTGCAAGACCTTTGTCGTTCAAGACCGAAACAGTCTCAAGCTCTTCCTGGGTCAGTCTCTGGTTGGCTTCCTGCGATTTGATCTGGCTGCGCAGGCCTGCCACCTGAGCCAACAGCGCGTCCTTCTGGGTTTCAAGCTGAGCGATATTGGCAGCTTTTGCCATCGCACGGCTTTCAAAAAGCTGCGCTTCGCTTTCGAAAATCTCGCGAATATCTTCGCTGTGATCAAATTCCGAGGCGAAAGACAGGAAGTCCAGGTTGGCCAATTCAGCTTGCAACCGCGCCTTGCGAACGGTCAGAGTTGCAATCTGGCTGCTCAGCGCATTCAGTTCCGCCTGTTCGCGCGTCGTGTCCAAGCTGACAAGAACCTGCCCCTGTTTCACGGCATCATCTTCCGAGACGTGGATCTCATAAATAATGCCACCTTCAAGGTGCTGGACCGTCTGGCGATCCGTCTCAAGCGCCACCATGCCGGGGGCAACGATCGCGCCGTCGATGCGGGTCGCAACGGACCAATAACCTAGCCCGCCTACCATCAGACCCATAATCGCGGTTCCAAGCAGAACCCACTTTCCAATTCCGTCTGCCGGAGCTGTCTTTGCGTTACGCATTGGTCTTACCCTCACGTTTTGGCGCAGCAGTCTCTGCGTCTGCGCTGGCTTTCTTGTTGCGGTTTTCCGAGTAGGTCCGAAGGATTTCGTCCCGCGGGCCATAGGCCGAGACCCTGCCGCCATCCATTACCAGAACCTTGTCCGCCTGATTCAAGGCACCAAGACGATGCGCGATCATGACAACGGTTCGTCCTTCGCTTTTGAGACGATCAATCGTCATCGACAAAGCCGCCGTACCAGCCGCATCCAGGTTCGAGTTCGGCTCGTCCAGCACGATCAGGGACGGATTCTTGTAAAGAACACGGGCCAAACCGATCCGTTGACGCTCGCCACCCGACAGCGCGCTACCGCTTTCGCCCAGAGACGTGTCATAGGCATCGGGCAGCTTCAGGATCAGGTCATGCGCATTTGCCGCTTGGGCCGCTGCGACAACATCGGCGTCGCTGGCATCGGCTTGGAAACGGGCAATGTTCTCGCGGACCGTACCGTCGAACAGCTCGACCGTCTGCGGCATGTAGCCGACAGAGTCGCGCAGTTGCAGGGCGTTCCAATAGCTCATGTCCGCGCCGTCAAGCCGCACGCTGCCCCGACTGGGTTCCAACGTACCGACGATCACACGGGCCAGCGTGGATTTACCCGATCCACTGGGGCCGATAACCGCAAGCACCTCACCAGGGTCCAGCGACAGGGAGACGTTTCGCAGTACCGTTGCACCGCCGTTCGGGGTGGTCGCAAAGACGTTTTTCAGCTCGAGAACACCGCGCGGTTGCGGCAGTTGAACCGATGGGCTGGCAGGAGGATAGTCTTCCAGCAAGCTGTTGAGACGCTTGCGGGCAGCGCTGGCCAGAACATATTGCCGCCAGCTACCGATCGCCTGTTCGGCAGGAGCAAGCGCGCGCCCAACCAGAACCGAGGCCGCAATGATCGAACCGGCACTCAGATCACCCGAAATGGCAAGATAGGCACCCAAACCCAGAACGGCGGATTGCAAAATCAAGCGTACGGTCCGCGAGATGGATGACAGTGTCGACGCCATGTCGCTGATCTGGCTCTGTTTCACTTGTGCCTGTCCGTTCAGACCGTGCCAGTGGTCATACAGATCGTCGCGCATCCGCATCGCGTGGGCGACTTCATGGTTGCGGCTGACGTCGTTCAGAACGCGATTGCTGCGAACCTGAAACTGGTTGGCACGTGCTACGCCGCGCTGCGTCAGCACGTTGTTGAGCATGGCCACCGCCAGCAAAAACACCACACCGGCAAGACCGGCATAGCCCAGCCAAGGATGCAGCAGATAGG
Organism: Ruegeria lacuscaerulensis; assembly: GCF_013034685.1. Classification (GTDB taxonomy): domain Bacteria; phylum Pseudomonadota; class Alphaproteobacteria; order Rhodobacterales; family Rhodobacteraceae; genus Ruegeria; species Ruegeria lacuscaerulensis_B. Next base: position 322,115 of record NZ_WQGO01000002.1, read on the forward strand.
CAAAGCCAAGATAGATCGGGGTCCAGGGGGCATCAAAAATAACCGCTGGGGTCGAGCCGCCCATAAAGTCGCGCAACGTGCCCAAGTCGCCCACGGCATCGCGCCCCTTGGCGCCGCCTTCCTTGACCGAGCGTTCAATTTGCGCCTCGAAAACGCGTTTTTCCAACGTGTTGCCAAGCCGGTTGCCGATACGCACCAGAATGCGGGACCGCACCAGGGACAGCAGGCCAAACACAGAATACAGCCCCAGCATCAGCACGCTCAGACCCAGCAAGGTCTGGTAGCTCTGGCTGGGCAATGCCCGGTCATAAACCAGAATCATGAACAAAGGACCGGTCAGCATCGTCAGGTTGATCACCATGCTGATGACACCGGTGGCAAAAAGACCCGGGCGAGCAGCACGGAACGCTTGCTCAAGCTCGGTACGTTTGAGGGGACTATGGGACATGGTGGCCCTCTTTCTGACATAAAGGAATGGAACGGCGGCGACCGTCTGGGCCGCCGCCGTGTTTGGGTTAAACCAGAACGTTGTCTTCGTTCAGGTCGGCAAGCTGAGTACCCAGCAGAGTGATGCTGCCTTCGGCACCCAGGTCGATGACAACGTCATCACCGTCCTGCGACGCGACTGCGGCCAGATCCTCGAAGTCGTCGAGGTCGAACGCTGCCGAGGTCAGGTCCAGTGTGTCGCCGTTGGCAAAGGCTTCAAAGTCAGCGATGACATCGTCGCCAAAGCCAGCTTCGAAGACAAAGGTATCCGCACCGCGGTTCCCTTCCAGACGGTCATTGCCAGCACCACCGTTGATGATGTCATCACCGGTACCACCGCAAATGTCGTCATCACCTTCGCCGCCATCAATGACGTCATTGCCACGACCACCTTCGATCATGTCGTTGCCCAGGCCGCCGTCCAGGATGTCGTCACCGCGACCACCGTCCAGAGTGTCGGCACCATCGCCGCCCTCCAGCAGGTCATCACCGTTGCCGCCATCCAGGTTGTCGTCACCCAGACCACCGACCAGATCATCGTCGCCGTTGCTGCCGATGAGTTGATCGTTTCCGGCTTCGCCATCCAGATCATCATCGCCATTGCCACCGTCGACCACGTCGTTGCCTGCACCGGCCTCAACGATATCGTCGCCGTTGCCAGCTTCGATCTCGTCGTCACCAACGCCGCCAACCAGATCGTCATCACCATTGGTCGGAGCGACAACTTCTTCTTCAGCGAAGATAAAGTTCTCGGCCACCAGCTCATCGGGGCTAACCCCTTCGAGAGTGATCTGATCACCATTGCCCAGGTCGATTACGGTGTTCTCACCATCGGCTGTGATGCTGAGCTCTTCGAGCTGCGTGACACCGAAGTCTGACACATCCAGGAAGTCACCGTCTTCGATGCTGGCCGAGAAGTCCGCCACGACGTCGAAGCCCGTTCCACGACGGAACGTGAACGTGTCGCGGCCAGACCCACCGATCAGGGTATCGTTGTCGGCACCACCATCAAGGATGTCGTCGCCACGGCCACCATCGATGATGTCGTCGCCGGCACCACCGAACAGTTCGTCATTGCCACCTTCTGCAATGTCGATCACGATCCGCAGAAGCTGCTCTTCACCATTGTTGCGGGTGAAGTCCCCTTCGATCGGGTCAACAATCGTGTTGGCAGCGGTTGTTCCACCCAGAATGTTGACAGGCTCACCATCCGGATTGCCTTCCGAGCCGTTGAAGCCCGGGTGCGCACCCACGACGCCGTTCTCGGCAGTACCCTGATCGCGCGCGGTCTGGTTGAGGAAGGCTGCACCTTCTTCATTGTTGACCTCGGTTCCCGCATCCAGAACATCGTTGCCAAAGCGTTCGATGACAATCGGGCCAATGAAGTTGCCTTCTTCGTCAAAGATGGGATCAGCCAGCGCGTCATCCGGTACGGCAAGGAAGGCGTCGTTGGAAGGGATGATCATGGTTGCCCAAGTAAAGAAACCTTGCCCAACCTGATCAGGATTGACGTTCAGCGTGAAGCTGGCCGTTTCACCCGGATCAATCGGTCCCGGAGCACCGATGCCGCCGATAATTGTCGCATCAACACCGTTGTCACCAACCTGCTGGTTGAATTCAGCCGCGATACCTTCGACGCTGCCGTCTTCGGCCAGACGTTCCAGACCCAGGCTGGCTTCTTCACCAACTGTGAACAGATCAAAGTTGGCGCCATCGTGGAAACCGAACCAGACGGGTGTCAGGAAGGTTCCGCCTTCACCCAGTGTGTTGGTCACCGACACCGTGATAGCTTCGCCTTCACCGACAGCATCGCCGCGGATGATATCGTTGCCGGCACCGCCGTTAATGACGTCGTCACCAGCAGCGCCTGCCAACAGGTTGTCACCATCGTCACCAGTCAGGAAGTCGTCGTTGACCGACCCGGTCAGGTTTTCGATGCTGATCAGCTGGTCCGCAACCGCATTGCCGTTCGGCGCTGCATAGGTCGCAGTACCGTTCGCCAGGTTAGCTGTGACCGAAGACCCGATGTCTTGGAAATCAGCAGTGTCGATTCCTTCACCACCATCGGTGATGTCGTTACCGCCGCCGCCTTGCAGGACGTCATTGCCTTCGCCGCCTTCCAGAATGTCGTTGCCACCACGGCCAACCAGCAGGTCATTGCCGATATTGCCGGTCAGGGTGTTGGCGCCACTGTCACCAAACAGCTGGTCGTCATTGGCAGACCCATCCAGGTTTTCGAACCCGTCGAAGGTCTCGAAGATCGTGACGTTTTCATTTGGCGCGTAAGATGCGCTTCCTGTTGCCAGATCCGCAATCACTTCGGCACCGATGCCCTGGAAGCTGTTGGTGTCGATACCTTCGCCACCGCTCAGGTCATCCAGACCCCCGCCACCAGCGATGAAATCATCACCCGCACCACCGTCGATGGTGTTCGGAGCAGCACCTGTCGCAACAATCTCGTCATCGTTGGACGAACCGGTGATGTTTTCGATGCTGGTAAAGGTTTCTTGGATCAGAGGACCATTTCCGCCACCGCCATTGTATTCGGCCGTACCGCTGCCATCAGCAGCCAGCGTGACACGAACACCTGCGATCGTCGGATCTGCGGCGCCCACGTTGATGTTCGAAAAGTCGTTGGTGTCGAAGCCTTCGCCGCCATCGATGATATCGGTACCGCCGCCACCGATCAGAGTGTCATCCCCTGCACCGCCGTTAAGAGTATCGTTGCCACCCAGACCGCTCAGAACATCGTCGCCGTCCAGGCCGTTCAACACGTTGTCGTTCGCGTCACCGATCAGTACGTCACCGTCATTCGATCCGATGACGTTTTCGATGCTGTTCAGACTATCGGTTTCAGATACAGCAAAGGTCACTTCTTCGATGTTGGTCACGCCCGAGGGGTTCTCGGAGACTTCGTCGGCACTTGCCAGGATGCCACCAGCGTCAACCAGCGAGTCGCGCACAACCGGGCCATTCTGACCGGCGGGCGCGTTATGCAGGTGGATCGCCGAAACCACGCCTGGGATCGGGGTCAGCAAGTCGGATACGGCCAGACCGGTTACCGACAGTTCGGACGAGTAGGTTGCGACACCGTTTTCAACAGTAACGGTCACGGTCGCCAAGCCGGTTGCTTCTGAATCCGACAACGGGCCGGGCTCTTGAGCTGCGTCCAATCGTGCGGTCAGAACCAGTGTGCCGTTCCCTTCAGGGTCCAAGTTGTTTTGAGAAACAAGCAACTGACCACGGATCTCACCACCGGGGAAATCCTCGGTGTGGATGTTGTAGTACAGGTTTCCAGCCAGCGCTTCGTCGACCAGGCTGTCCTCAGGATCACCGAAGTTCACGAAAGGTGCATCCTCGATCGAAACCGAAAACCCTGTCTCACGTGTTGCTGTGCCTGCACCCAGATCAACTTCGACAGGAACATCGATGTCATTGAAGGCTGCAGTATCGATGCCTTCGCCGCCATCCAGCGTGTCATCGCCCAGACCGCCGGTCAGAACGTTGTCATTCTCGTCACCGATCAGGTTGTCAGGGTCATCCGAACCGATGATGTTTTCGATGCTGGTCAGAGTGTCAGTTTCCGAATCCGGAGTGGTCACTTCTTCGACATTCAGAACACCCGACGGGTTTTCCGAAACCTCTTCGGCGCTTGCCAGTTCGCCACCGGCATCAACCAGCGAGTCGCGCACAACCGGGCCGTTCTGGCCGGCGGGTGCGTTGTGCAGGTGGATCGCCGAAACCACGCCTGGGATCGGGGTCAGCAGGTCGGATACGGCCAGGCCGGTTACCGACAGTTCGGACGAGTAGGTTGCGACACCGTCAACAACAGTGACAGTGACGCTGGCTGTACCTGTTGCCAACGAATCCGACAGCGGGCCGGGCTCTTGTGCAGCATCCAGTACTGCGGTCAGAGTCAACGTACCGTTGCCGTCCTGATCCAGGTTGTTTTCGTCAACCACCAACTGACCACGGATCTCACCGCCGGGGAAATCGGCTGTGTGGATGTTGTAGTACAGATTTCCGGCCAGCGCTTCGTCAACCAGGCTGTCTTCAGGATCACCAAAGTTTACGAAAGGCTGATCTACGATCGAAACCGAGAAACCTGTCTCACGCGTTGCTTCACCTGCGACCAGATCAACGTCGACGGGCACGTCAATGTCATTGAAGGCTGCGGTGTCGATACCTTCGCCACCATCCAACATGTCATTGCCCAAACCGCCAGTCAGAACGTCGTTGCCTCCGAGGCCTTCAATCTGATCATCGCCGCCCAGACCGTTGATAATGTCGTCTTCGGGCGTTCCCATCAGCATATTGTCGTTCTCGTCGCCCTCGATAATCGGGCTCATTATTTCATCAGGGTTCATTTTACACTCCAAGCTAATAAGCAAACGCTGATGCGCTCACGCGGCGTTACCTGAGCTTGGGAAAACTCGTCTCAACCATTCAAAAATGAAGGGTGGATCATCAATTGAGAAGGGACCTCGGATAAAACGTTAAGTCTTAGAAAAAATTGTGAAATTTTTTTCCAATCACGAAACAACAAGTAAAGTTGAAGACGGTTTTTTTTCTGTTGAATTGTGAAAAAGTAAGTAAAGAACAAGGGTGTGGACAGATGAGCAACAACGCGGCGACAGACGCATTAGAAAAGATTCCGGTACAGGACTGGGACTTGTTGCGCTTCCTCGTTTCGGTCGCGAGTTCAGGAAGCATCGCAGGCGCCTCGTCGCAATTGTCCGAAAGCCCGGCAACGGTCGGGCGAAAGTTGAGAGACCTGGAAAAAGCGCTGTCCCTGCCGCTGTTTGATCGCGGGACAACGGGCGTCGCGCTTACACCAATTGGCGAGGATATTCTGAAAATCGCGCAACGGATCGAAACGGAACTTTGCCATATGGGCGAAGTGGCGCGCGGGCATCGTGACTTCAAAGGCAGCAGGGTGTCGGTCGCTGCGCCCGAAGGGTTCGGTGCGTCGGTGCTGGCGCCCAAACTGATCGAATTTCACACGTTGAATCCGAACATCAAGATCGACCTCCTTTTGTCCAATCAGAAGGTAAATTTGCACAACCGCGAGGCTGACATTGCCGTTCGTCTGGGTAAGCCAGAAGCGTACAGAGTGAATGCGGTAAAGCTTGGGACAGTAAAATTTGGTATTTACTCGTCACGGGAATACCTGTGCGACCTTGAGCCGATCCATACGCTGGACGAATTTCTGGGGCATAACGTGGTCGTCGCCACTGGCGCACTTGGAAACACGGTCCAGGAAACCGAGTTCCGAAAAATAACGGATCAGTGCAATATTGCGGCCAGAACAGATAACGTAAACGCTCAACTCTCTGCAGTCAAAAGCGGACTGGGGTTTGCCGCACTGCCGAAGTTTATGGCCGGGGACAATCCAGATTTGATTGAAGCCCTGCCTGGCTTTTTAACGCAATCACTGGATCTTTGGGTTCTGACCCATAGCGACATCGCCCCCTATCCACATGTCCAGACTACGCTCGAATTTCTGGTCGACCTGTGCAGTAAGGTTGTAGAACCTGAGTAACCCGCGCGGTAGACGGCCTACCGTGATCCGCAATCGCCTTGTCCCAAACGAGCTGTGCGGCGATTTGTACACCAACTCTTTCGAATAAAAGCCTCAGACAGGTGTTTTTGAGACATCTGTCGGCTCAATCGGCAGGCAATGGAAAGGATCGAAAAATGTCTCTAACGCGTCGCGGTTTTCTTGCATCTGCCGGCTCGGGTCTGTTGGTTGCTGCAGCCCCGGCTTTTGCAAAAAAAGCAAATGCCGCCGAAATCTACACACTCCCGTCCCTTGATTACAGCCACAGTGCGCTGGAGCCTGTAATTGGAGCAGAAACGATGGAGCTGCACCACGGCAAACATGCTGCCGGTTATGCCCGCAACTTGAATAAACTGATCCCCGGAACCAGTCTTGAGGGCCAGTCTCTGGAAGATATCATCAAGACCGCGGCTGCGGATCGCGGGACATATCAGACCGTTTTAAACAATGCAGGCCAGCACTGGAACCACACCGAATTCTGGAAAATGCTGGTTCCGGGCGGCACCGGCGTGCCCGGCAGCCTGCAGAAAAAGATCGAGAGTGATTTCGGAAGTTTTGAAGAATTCCGCGAGCAGTTGGTCAATGTATCCAGTAAACAATTCGGTTCTGGTTGGGGCTGGCTGGCCATAGACAACTCGGGCAAACTAGTCGTTTTGTCGACGCCAAACGGTGAAAACCCGCTTGTGCACGACATGGTCCCACTCTTGGGTATCGATGTTTGGGAACATGCCTACTACGTCGACTACCGCAATCGCCGCAAAGAATACGTTGCTGCTGTCGTCGACGGTATCGTCAACTGGGAGTACGTGAACGCCCGCCTGGCCAACGCATAGTTTTTTGTGCGGACTGCCAAAAGCAGGCGATCCTCCTGATCGCTGTGCCTTGTGGCGGGTGTCTTAACCGAACTAATCATCAATTGAACGGCCATATTTGCATCAATATGGCCGTTCACGCATTAAGCCGCGACACCAAGATTGCAAGACGCAGACAAGTTGCCGGACATTTGGCCCGGTTTTTTCCCTTAATTCACGGGTATCCACAGGCCACCGGCGACCTATTTCGAAGGTGCGATCCGCCTTTACACCGATTTGTTCGATTGCCTTTTTCACCGCTGCCAGAAAATCGGGTTTCGTTATGTTCTCAGAGTTTCGTGCTGGCAACCGGGTCTTCTGAAATGTGCGATCATCTTTTGCCGGGGCTAGCGAACTGCATGAAAGGTGAACGAATTGATCGAATATGTTGCGTCGATCAGCGAATGCCAAACCTGCCGTGGGACTAAGACACATCGCAATAGATACAGCCGCCAATGGTCGCTTCATCACTAGGTGCACGGCAGCGAGCATAGCAAACTGGTCATGGCCAGACTTGGAGCAGAACCTCGCGTGACGAAGTTCTACCCGTACGACCTGTAGCGCCAAATCCACTCACCGACCAACATGCTGACTTCCGAGGCAATATAGTTGCTCCAACCAGGTTGCGCCTTTCAAAGCTCGGACTTTCAACCGCATGGGAACTTGAAACTCTTCGCCTGACGCTGTGCTGAGAGGTAATAAGCAAGTAGCACAGGACTTACAGGTCATAGACCTAGCGTAGCGCCAATGACGCAGAGAGATACCAGGGACTTTTTGCGTGTAAGTCGGACAGTTGTGAAACTGTCTGAGCAGGATACACATTCGACTGGAAACGCCATTGCTCGCGACAGCCGCCCGCGAGCTAGTTGTGGACTTCGTCGATCATGATGGTCTTCAGAGCTTATGTCTCGCAAATGGCTGAGGGCACGCGCGCCCAGTTTGGACACCGTGTGTCGCCCCCACATGGGCGCCGATCGCTGCCAGAACGTGCGGACCAAGACGCCCATTATCGAGTGCAGGAGGCGCCTGCATTAACAGGATCGGTGTAAGGGTGACGCCAATATCTGCTTCGTATCTTGTTGGGTACAGGTTTTCCATTCGCTTCGCGATCATGGTCTTTCCTATCTCTGAGCTGCAGTAAACCATGAGGCCTGCCATCCGAGGCTGTCTAGGCTCAGGACCAATTGACTTCGATTTGCTGCGTGATTCATCGCGTTCGAAACGAGCGTTGAACATGTTAGATCGGGCGCACCAAGGGTGGCATGAACGCAAAGTGACATGCGGTTTGTGACAGATGAGCCATGGTGCGCCATTGGTTTATGCACAAGGGCGAATGACGCCCTTTGAAACTATTTGTCTTCGCGGGTCAGGTCAGCGACAAAACTGGTGTGAAAGCATTAATCGGCAGTCTGTCAAATGTCGAATGGGTGCTGGGTGACCGCGGCTATCGTGCCGATTGGATCAGAGAAACGGTGAAAGAAATAGGGATTGGCGCGAGCGTCCCGGGTCGCAAACAGCGCAACACTGCCGTCCGATACGACAAGAGCCGCAATCGGATCGAGATCATGTTTGGCAGATTGGCGCGCTGTATTGAAGGCTCTGCTGGGGCCTTGGATTGGCCCGCTTGCCTCGGTTCACAAAGCTTGGCGCAAAAGTGATTTTGCCTGCGTGCGCAGATCGTCCAACCTTTCGCGGGGCGCCACGCAGGGTCGTATTGCTGAAACAACGACATTCAGGCGCGTATGTGCTCAGACAATGGGTGGGGTTATGGAGACGGTTGATCAAAAAGCTTTGTTGATGACACGCAAAAGCCATGCTTTTGGGTGCCTTCTTTTTGCAGCGTCGTTTCTTATTTTGACTTTTATTTACTCGGAGCCGTTGCAGGCACAAACGGCAAAGCAGTTGCCTGAATACGTGATAGAAGAGTTCGGCCACCCACCAGATCTGCCGACGGACCCGCTGAGCCCTGCGATGCAATTTGCGCTTCGGGTTGCGTTCGTTGACAGCGTTGTTCTGTCGACATGGGATGAAAATCAAAAGCTTGCACTAGCTGAAATCGCATCTTCTGGTGACCCGCGATTGGCGTGGATCATCAGCGATTTGATGCGATTTGTGCCCTCAGAACAGTTGAACACAGAACTGACGACTGCCGCTTCAGCGCTCTTGGGGAAAGAGATCAGGCTGGATAACAGCTGGGGTGACTTGACGGACCATCTTATTGCGTGGGACATTCCCGCACCGCCTGAATATCTTTCGTACAAACGGTCGATTTTCACCAATATCGTACCCGGATGGGAACGCATCTTTGTCGAAGGCGACATCGACTGGAGGATGGTATCCTGGGGCGGAGTGCTTATTGATGACCGCCTCTATGACACGACTGACAATGGATGCAATTGTATCCCCGCCGCCGACAACCCACAGACCAGCAGTGCCAAAGACGCAACTTGGTTGCAAGACGACGACGTCGTTTTTGGCATTTCTATAAATGGGGAACATCGGGCCTATCCGCGTCGTATTATGGAAGTGCGCGAGATGGTAAACGACACTTTGGGTGGTCGCGATCTCGGTATTCCGTACTGCACTTTGTGTGGGGCTGCGCAGGCTTATTTTACCGACGGTTTGCCCGAGGGGATCGAGCGCCCGATTCTGCGGACTTCGGGGTTGCTGAACCGATCCAACAAAGTGATGTACGACCTGAACACCTACTCTGTGTTTGACACGTTCTTGGGTCACGCCGTAACGGGCCCCTTGGCCGAGAAAGGCTTGCAGCTTGATCAAGCCACAGTCATCACTACCGACTGGGGCACGTGGAAAGCGGAGTATCCGGATACCACGGTTTTGCTTGAGCGCTATGCGCTGGGTCGCGATCCCGATTTCCGCAACGGACGGGACGCAAACGGCCCCATCTTTCCGATCGGTGATGTCGACCCGCGTTTGCCCGTTCACGAGGATATCATTGGTGTTTTGACAGCCTCGGGCAAGCCTGTTGCATTTCAAAGAAGCACCGCGCTTTTGGCTTTGCAACGCGGAGACGAGATTGTTGTCGAAAACGTTCGGTTGGAAATTACGGCCGGCGGGATTAGGGCCGTAGGCAAAGACGGATCAGACCTTGGCAGCCACCAAGCCTTTTGGTTTGCTTGGTCTCAATTCCACCCCGATACAGAATTGTGGCAACGGTAGCGGGTGTTTTGGTTCGTCTTTTGGAACGCCTTCATCCTCAATTGGGTCGCTTCTTATTCCGCGGCTCGCAACTCACGAACCAGATCAGCGTTTTCAAACTCCCAACTCTTGAAGCGTCTGTAGGCAAGGATGTTCTGCTGCGCTGTCAAACGCGTTTCTTCGCTGTCCAAACTATCATGGACAAATATCCGTTTGGCTTCTTGATAGGCGTTATTGCATGCAAAGCGTTCTGATTGAGTCAATTTGTCATCGACAGCAAGAGCCGTGCATTTGTAATAAATACTTAAGAGAGCAATAAGTTCGACCATCTCTGTCACCTTAACACAATGATCGTTGAAACAGATTTCAAGATATCGCGCGTTTCACAGGATACTGTGTTTTGCACGAGGCCCCCGTTCGCGAGGTGTGGCCACAAAGTGCTCTAATACTTCACCCGATATTTCGGACGGCGCTCGCCTATGCTTTGACAACTCGTCTTCAGAACTAGTTTTTCTGCGCTGTCGGTTCAGCCCGCTGACACAAAGAATTCCAGTTTGTCCGGCGCAACCCCTTCGCCGTTTACAGGCGTCATGTCCTGAGGGCAGGCCGACATCACGGCGACCAGATCGGCTTCGGCCCGCAAAGATATTCGATCGCCCGCCCGCGCGACCGGAGTTTCAAAACTGGTTGATCCGTCCGGGTTGAGCGGCACATTCATCCAGATGTTGAACGGGGCGGGGATGAGCGGCGCTTTCAGCCCGATAGCGATAAGCGCCATGCGCAGGTTGTCCGCACAATTGTCGTGATACCCTTCACATTCCAGTTCGCGGTACCTCGCGTGGTCACAGCAGGCGATAACTGTGTCATGCACGCCTGGCGAAGTGTCCGCGACGATAGTCAGCAAAGACCTCCGCTGGTTGCTGACAAGGGCGTCGCCAACCTTTGGAAAGATTGATGCAATCGAAGTGTGCAGATGAGGCATCGAAAGATGTTCGTTTAGGTTCTCGGCAGCGAAGGCGAAGAAGTCACAGACCTGATGACCACTTGGATTTACGATGTTTAGAACCTGCCCCCGCGCAAGCCTGACAGCGATACCGCATCGGGCAGGTATTTTGTAGGTTCGCCCCACTTCCGCAGTCCCGTCAGCTGAGATGGCGATATCAAGGCTCTGGTTTGACCCGTCCGGGATCGAAATATCGGCTCTGCTCACGTCAATCCCCCTTTTCTAGGAACAATAAGACCGATTCATTCAGCTGCGAAGTGCTATTTAGTTCGCGTTCCGGTCGCCTGACTTTTTGCTTCTTACTGCTACCGGTGGGTACTTTGTTCTTAACTCAAGAAAGATTCAGGCGTTGACTAAGGCAGTAAAGAACTGGAGCGCAATTTTGCTGTGGCTTGAGGGGCAATAGCGAGGCTTGGCACTATGCCACGTTGGAGCCTTCAAAGCTGTGAACAACACCATAGCCCCGCTGGTTCGGGCTTAGACTTCAGTTCACTCACACCTTCGCTTTGATAGTATGCGTGCTGCGAATATTTCCTTTGGTTCGCTGCGCCTCCTCGACGATGCCCGCCGATCAACGGAAGTAGAGGGCCGATTACTGGCATACATTCCTCGCACCGCTTCGGTGTTTACTCAGCCGATCTCGACTTCCTTACTGTGCTCCCTGGAATAAGTCGAAACCCGACATCCGTAGTGGACTTGGCTGGTTCACCGTTGATCTGAGCCAGAACCATCTCGGCTGCGATCTGGCCAATCTTAAGGTGGGGAACTGCGATTGATGTCAGCCGATAAGGTTGTATTGCCGAAATTGGCAAATCGCCCCATCCGGCGATGCCGATATCTTCCGGAACGCTCAGGCCGATTTTCTGGGCATAGTGAAGCCCGCCAATCGCCATGTTGTCGTTCTGATAGAATATGACTTCGATATCGCGATGCGAGGCAAGCAGCTGCTCGGTGCCGTAGAACCCGGTGTAAAACCCTGGCGTATCTTTTAGGAGCAGTTGTTTTTCCAGTCGGCCGTTTGCATCCTCGATGGCTTTAGAGAAGCCGTTAAGGCGTGCGGTTGCCGCGTTCGCCACGTCATGAGATGTGCCGACATAGCCGAATTTTTGGTAATTCATTCCGGCCAGATAACGACCCATGCTATAGCCGCTGTCAAAGTGGTTCAGCCCGACGCACATGTCCAAAGGGCTGGAATTGAAGTCCCAGATTTCGACCAAAGGAATGCCAGCACCGCGCAACATCTGGATCGCTTTCTGGCTATGTGAGCGACCGGTAATGATCAGCCCGGCAGGTTGCCAGGACAGTACGGTCTCAATCCATTTTTCCTCATGGTCGATTTCATGCTCGGTCAGTCCCAGCACCGTCTGGTGGCCAAATGCACCAAGTTTTCGGTCGATGCCTTCCAGAACCTGCGCAAATATTTCGTTGCCCAGTTCAGGGATGCTGACCCCGACAAAAGTGGATTTTTTGTCGCCCGCAAAAACCGTCGCTAGCCGATTCGGTAGGTAGCCCAACCTGTCCACCTCGGCCATAACCTTCGCGCGCGTTTTTTCCGAAAACCCGCCTTCATCGCGCAGGACTCGACTGGCCGTCATCTTAGACACACCCGCAGCTTTTGCCACCTCGGCAAGGCTTACTTTATTGTTTTTACTTGATTTATCAGTGTCGCTGCTCATTTACGTTACGGGTAACTCTTTTTTATTGACAATGGGCGGGTCTGTGCGAATGCTAGCGTAACGTTACGGGTAACTCAATACGATGTTGAGGAGCATCAGGGTGACCCAAGTCCAGGAGGAGACAGCCGTGCCCGGCACAGCGCAAAACAATCTGTTCTTTGACGGGATAAAGAAGCATTTCGGAGGCACCTATGCGCTGCGCGACGTGTCACTGAATGTCGAGCGCGGAGAGATTGTTGCCCTACTGGGAGAAAACGGAGCCGGGAAATCGACCCTCATCAAAATCCTCGGCGGAATTCACAAAGCGGATGAAGGGCGGGTTTTGATCAACGGTGAACCCTACGAACATCGTCCAGGCGGGTTCGGCGAGCGTCAGTCCGTGGCGTTTATCCATCAGGATCTCGGCATGATCGAATGGATGACCGTGGCCGAGAACATTGCGCTTGCTCTGGGCTATTCCCGAAAAGGCGGTTTGATCAATTGGAAATCCGTGGATAGCTTTGCACAGGACGCGCTGGACAAGGTGGGATGTGAATTCGATCCGACCACGCGGGTTCAGGACTTGTCGCGGACCGAGAAGTCTCTGGTCGCGATTGCCCGCGCTTTGGCCGTAGATTGTGACTATCTGGTGCTGGATGAACCAACCGCATCCCTACCTGCGGACGAGGTCGAACGACTGTTCGAAGCCCTCCGCCCGTTGAAGGAACAAGGCGTCGGCATGATCTATGTGTCGCATCGGCTGGATGAGATTTTTCAGATTGCTGATCGGGTTGCCGTGCTACGAGACGGAGAGATGGTCGGACTGCGCAGCATTGACCACACTACACCCGAAGAGTTGGTTTATATGATCGTCGGCCGCAAGACGCGGCAGGTGATGAAACCAGACATGCCGCCGGGTGCAACGTTGCTTGAGGTGTCTGGCCTGAACATGGAAGCAGCGCACAACGTCAGCTTCCAGTTGCAGACAAATGAAATCGTCGGGCTGGTTGGGCTGCGCGGGGCGGGTCATGAAAACGTCTCGCGCGCGCTGTTCGGGTCGGAAGGGTTTAGCGGCCAGATAACCCTGCATGGTGAAACGCCTGACCTGAGCACGCCGCAAACAGCGATGGCATCAGGGATCGGGTTGGTTGCGCGGGACAGAACTGAAGAGTCCGTCGCCATGTCACTGACCATCCGAGAGAACACGTTCCTGAACCCTGCCGCGATCGGGCGGTCGCTGTTGTCGTTCATGAGCCACAAAGCTGAAACAGAGAGCGCCACCCGGATCGGTGCGGACGTCGCCTTGTCTCCCAATGATCAAAGTATGGCGATTGAAAGCTTGTCGGGCGGAAACCAGCAAAAGGTGGTCATCGGACGCTGGCTGGAAACCAAACGCAAGCTGTTGATCTGCGAAGATCCAACCGCGGGGGTTGATGTTGGTGCGAAAGCAGAAATTTACGCGCTGTTGAACCGTGCAATGGAAGAGGGCGTCGGCATCATCGTCGTTTCCACCGATTTCGAGGAAGTTGCAGCCATCTGCCATCGCGCCATTGTCTTCAGTCAGGGTCAGATCGTGCGCGAATTGACCGGAACCGAACTGACCACTGAAAACCTGATACAAGCTGCTTCGGCCTCGAACGCCGTCGCGAGTTAAGGAATACGAGAATGCAATCGCTTGAATCCAATGCGCTGGAACCAACCAAGGCCGAGCTGAAAGATGTTTCGCTAAAGACACGGATCCTCAGGTTCCTACCGGTCTATGGCCTGGTTTTGCTGACAGGTTTTCTGATCATCCTGTTTTCCATCCTGCTGCCAAACACGTTCCCGACCCTTTTGAATCTAAGGGCGATTATTTCGGACAAGGCGATTATCGCGCTTTTGTCGCTGGGGGCGATGATCCCAATGGCGGCGGGTCGTATCGATCTAACCGTGGGATATGGGATCGTGCTGTGGCATATCCTTGCGATCTCGTTACAAACCACGTTTGAAATTCCATGGCCGATTGCCGTGGCAATCGTCCTGTCGCTGGGTTTGCTAACCGGGTTCCTGAACGGACTGCTGGTCGAGGTGGCCAAAATTGACAGCTTCATTGCGACCTTGGGCACGGGCACGGTGCTGTACGCTCTGGCACTGTGGCACACGGGCGGACGTCAGATGGTTGGGGCGTTGCCGGATAGTTTCTACGCAATCAACGGCACCTTCGTGTTCGGCCTGCCAATCACGGGGTTTTATGTGCTGGGTATCACGGTCGCGATGTGGCTGATCCTGGAATACACGCCGATTGGCCGGTATCTCTATGCGATTGGGGCCAATCAGCGCGCTGCGCAACTGAACGGTATTCCGACCCGGAAATTCGTCATCGGCGCTTTCATGTCTTCGGGGCTGATCACGGCTTTTGCCGGAGTGCTGCTGGCGTCGAAATTGCGGATCGGGCAAGCCTCGGTCGGTCTTGAATTCCTGTTACCTGCTTTGGTTGGGGCCTTTCTTGGGTCCACGACCATCAAGCCGGGACGCGTGAATGTTTGGGGAACAGTCGTGGGTGTCGCGATCCTGGCTGTTGGCATCTCGGGCATTCAGCAATTCGGAGGATCCTTCTGGGTCGAGCCGATGTTCAACGGTGTCACGCTGCTGATTGCAATCGGTATTGCCGGTTACGCTCAGCGTCGCAAAGGCGCTCAAAAGTAAACGGCATAAGGGAGGAGATTATGCTGAAACGGACTTTCATGGCAGTATCCGCTGCTGCGCTTCTGACGGGTTTGGGACTTCCGGTGACCGCCGAGACGGCGTTCGACGGCCCCACCAGCGGACCCAAAGCCGCCGAGGGTAAATCCATTGTCGTCGTCGCGGGCGATCTGAAAAACGGCGGTATTCTGGGCGTCACCAATGGCGTCGAGGAAGCCGTCGGAACCATTGGCTGGGACGTGCGCGTTCTGGACGGTGCGGGTTCTATTCAGGGCCGGACCGGGGCCATTGGCCAGGCACTGGCTTTGCAACCTGACGGGATTATCATCAACGGCTTCGATGCCATCGAACAGCAGGCCGCGTTGGAAGGCGTGGTGAACGCAGGCATTCCGATGGTGGCCTGGCACTCCGGTCCCAAGATCGGGTGTGACGCACCCGGAGGAATTTTCGCCAATGTCTCGACCGATGCCATGACCGTCTCTGAGGTGGCCGCGGAATGGGCGATGGATGACGGCGCCGATGGTGTTGGTGCCATCATCTTCACCGATTCGACCTATCAGATCGCCATCGACAAAGCGGACCGGATCAAGGAAACCATTGAGGCTGCCGGCGGTACGGTGCTTGAATATGTCGACACGCCCATCGCCGATACCTCGGCGCGGATGGGGCCGCTGACCACCAGCCTGTTGCAGAAATATGGTGATCAGTGGACCCATGCGCTTGCAATCAACGATCTATACTTCGACTTCATGGGGCCTGCATTGGCGGCGGCGGGTATCTCGTCCGAAGATGGGCCGCAGGCTGGGTCTGCTGGTGATGGATCAGAGGCCGCTTTCCAACGTATCCGCAGCGGCAACTACCAGACAATTACAGTGGCCGAGCCGCTGAACCTGCAGGGCTGGCAATTGGTCGACGAGTTGAACCGTGCCATTCAGGGCGAGCCATGCTCGGGCTATGTCACGTCGCCTGCGTTGGTGACCGAGGAAGGTTTGGCAAAACTTGGCGACAGCAATCAGTTCGATCCCGACAGCCCCTACCGCGAAGCTTACGCAAAGATCTGGGGCAAGTAAGCGAACAGGCGACCCCTGCCTGAATCGGTAGGGGCCTCGTTCAAAAAATGACACAGCGCACAGCCAACTCAGCGGTCTTTTGACCGCCATGGCGGAGCTTTGCGCAGAGGAGGAAACCATGAGCGACCAGCCATTGGTTCAAATGCAAGGAATAACCAAACGTTTTGGCGGTGTGACGGCGCTGCAGGATGTGGATCTGACCGCATATGCGGGCGAAGTGCTTGCTATTGTTGGAGATAACGGGGCAGGTAAGTCCACCCTGATCAAGATTTTGACCGGAGTGTATCAGCCGACCGAAGGCCACATTCTGATGGATGGAAAACCGTTGGAGATGGCCAGCCACTCTGACGCAATCGCGAATGGCATTGATGCGGTTTATCAGACTTTGGCGTTGGCTGATCATCTGTCGCCGGCAGCGAACATGTTTCTTGGCAATGAGTTGACCAAGAACGTTTTCGGCATTCCGTTTCTGGACAACAAACGCATGAAGACCGAGGCCGCGCGGGTTTTGGAAGAACGCCTTGGTGTCCGGCTGCGGTCAATGGATGTCATGACGGAAAGCCTTTCGGGCGGTCAGCGTCAGGCAGTTGCCATTTCGCGTGCGGTTTATCACGAAGACCTTCGCTTGCTGGTGATGGACGAACCCACCGCAGCTTTGGGTCCGCAAGAAACCGCGCGGACGCTGAAACTGATCAAGGCGCTGCGCGAACAGGGTCTGGCCGTAATACTGATTTCACACTCGCTTGACGACGTCTTCGAGGTCGCCGACCGCGTTCATGTGCAACGCCGAGGGCGCGCCGTTGGCGTTGTCAAAACTGCGGATAGTTCCGTTCAAGACGTACTGGGCCTGATTGTCGGCGCCCAGGATGCGGCCGCGTGAAGGAGAACGACATGTCCGCAACCACCACAAATCCCGAACAAAAGACCATCATGGACCGGCTAGAGCCCTATCTGGCGTTCATTGGTCCAATGGTAATGATCTTGGCGATCCTCATCTTTATGGGCATTGCTGAACCCGCGCGATATTTCCGTCTGACCAACCTGAACCTGATCCTGCTGGACGCGGCGCTCTATATGCCGATGGCCATGGCGATGACTTTCGTTATCACCCAGCGCGGGATCGACTTATCTATTGGCTCAATCGCGGCGCTGTCCGCGATCCTCATGGCGTTTTTGGTCAAACAATACGGGTTTCCCGCCTGGGTCGCCGTTCCTCTGGCAATTGTCCTTGGGGCGCTGATGGGTCTGATCAATGGTCTGGTCATTACCCGGTTCAAAGTTCCCGACTTGATCGGCACACTGGCGATGGACCTGGTCTATCGCGGTCTGGCGCTGGTGATTGCCAAAGGTCTGGTTCTGGCCCGTTTCCCGGACCTGATCACGGAAATTGGACGGGGTCAGATCCCGGGCTTTATTCCAGTCCCGGTGGTCCTGGGGCTGATTACAATGGCCATCGGCTACGTGGTCCTGACCCGCACTTATTTCGGGCGCTACACCATTGCTATCGGTTCGAACCCCGAGGCCAGCGAGATGACCGGTGTCGCCGTCGATCGCCACAAGATCTATGCCTATGTTCTGATGGGCGCTGCAGCAGCCATGGCTGGTGTCATGCTGACCGGAAAGCTGAACGCCATTCAGGCAACCTCGGCCCCCTATTTCAATCTACACGTCATCGCTGCGGTTGTTGTCGGCGGTACGTCCCTGTTCGGCGGGCGTGCCTCGATGATTGGATCTTTGGCCGGGGTGTTGTTGCTGTCGATGATGATCAACGCGCTGGTGACCCTGCGGATCGAATTCTTCTGGCAATCCGTCGCCTCGGGTGTGGTGATAGTCAGCTCGGTCGCACTGTACACCTGGATGCAAAAGAAAGACCGGGACGGGGCGCATGGCCTGATGGCGGCTCTGCGCAGCAAGGAGGCGCAGAAACTCATCCGCTTCTCTGCAGCGCTGATCGGCGCCCTGATCCTATTGCTGGCCCTTGGGGCGGGACTGGCAACCGAGCCTGCGCCAAGCGGCTAAGGCAATCAAAGTGGTGCGCCCGGAGGTAGGAGTCCTGGCGCACCTGCAAGACCCCACAATGTTCGCGAAAGGGAGGACTTACCGTGAAACAATTGAACAAAGCACTACTGACGACAAGCCTGTTTTGCCTGTGTGCCGCTTCGGCCATGGCGGAAACCAAGCTGCCTCTGAAGGAACTGCCCGGCATCGGCGACCGAGATTACTGGGTGCCCGGCGAAGTGAATGCCGAGGGCAAGCTTGAGGCGCTTCAGGCAACGACTGGCGCGGAAGCCGTGAAATACACCGGTACGCAGGATGCGCCGTTGCAGATTGCGCTGATCTATCCGTCTGCGGATACGTCCGATTTCTGGGCGCGTAATTATCTGGCGATGACAAAACGTCTGGAAGAGCTGGGTATTGAATACGAGACGACCGAGTTTGCCAGCCGCCAGATTGAGCACAGCCTGCAATCGACCTATGCCAACCAGGTGGTTCAGGATGCAGATCTGTATGACTTCGTGATCTTCGGGCCGTCAGAACTGGCCATTCAGGCCGACAATATTGACAAGATGGCAGGCAATGACGGCTTTGCGACCTTTGTCTGGGCCTTCCACACACCGCCCAAAGACCTGACCAATCAGCCCGATGCGTGGTTCGACTTCAGTTCGGCTGCGGGCGCACTGACCATGTGCGACTACATGCTGGAGCGTCTTGGCAATGATGTGACCATGGCGATGAACCGGGGTATTCCGGGCATCACGGACGATCAGCGCTCGGGTGATTTCAAGGCCTGCGTCGAGGAGAAAGGCAATTGGAACACCGTTTACGAACACTACGGCGAGTATCAGCGTGAAGGCGGGTTCGAAGGCACCAGCCTGATCCTGCAAGCCTATCCCGAGGCTACAATTATCCACAACGCCAACACTGCAATGGCGATGGGATCGGTTGAGGCTCAGGTCGCGGTCGGCAAAGAGAAAGACGTGTTCTCAACCGGCTGGGGCGGCACAGGCCTTGAACTGGATGCCATCCGCCGGGGTGAGCTGGATGCTACGCCGATGCGTATGGGCGATGACGTTGGGGCCGCCACGGCCGAGGCGATCAAGGCGCATCTGGAAGGACGTCAAGACGAACTGCCCTTTGTTTTCCTTGGCCGGATCACGGTTGCTCATGATCAGATGAGTGCCGAAGAACTTGACGCGCTGGAACAGGAAGCCTTCCGCTTCTCAGGCGTCGGGGCGCTGGAACGCTAAGGAGTGCGTCTGTGGCCGATATGTGAGTGGTCGGCCACAGACACCTCGACAATCTACTATTCAGATGAGGTCTACATGGCGCAGTCCATGATGTTGGTTGAAAAATGCAGCCATCGAATAAGCTGGTACGACATAGACACCGGCGCATCGCAGGGGTGTCTGGAGCTGCCGCAGTTCCCCCACGAGTTCGTTGTGGATGACGAATTTCGTTATGCCTATGTGGGTCACTACGGTGTGCAGAATTCAGACATAGCTGGCAATCACGGCCGCTCGGTCATCGTGATTGATATCCGAGAGAGAAAAATCGTTCACGTCTACGATCTGGGTGAACACGCGCGACCCCACGGGATTGGGCTGGATGGGCAGGGGCGTCTCTACGTCCTGTCGGAATGGTCGGGTCACTTGCTGGTCAAGGAAAACCCTCGCGCTTTCGACCAGGGTTGGGATCACATCACGCCAACAGGGGGCACCAAAGGGCACCTCTTTGCGCTGACCAAAGACGGCCTGACGGCTTTTGCGATGAATCTGACGTCAGGCGACGTTACCAAGTTCAATCCTTACGACGCCTCGATCGAGCCTATCTCGATCAAGACCGGACAAAAGCCCGAAGGGCGCTGCCTGCGTGAAGAAACAGCGACGCTTTATACCTCGCAACGCATTTCGAACACAGTGGCTGTAATCAATACGAAGACGCTTGAGATCGAACGCACGTTTCCGACGCCCAACGATCCCTGCCGCATCTACTACGATGAAAAGCGCAATCGTCTTCTGACAATGAACCATTTTGGCAGGTCGTTTTCCGTTTTTGACGAAGCGACAGGCAAGCTGTTGCACGAACAAAAAACACCAGCGAACCCTTTGGCCCTGTGTATCGACGACGAAGCGGACTTTGCCTACATCGCAGTTGATTGCGAACAGGTGCAGCGGTTCGACCTTGATACGTTCGAGGTGGTTCAAACTTTCGACACGGGCAACGAGCCAGATGTCATGGTCATCTTGCCCGATGGATTTTCGAGACATTGGGAGAAAGCGGCATGACCAAACCCCGCATTGCAATTGTTCCCGGCGACCCTTCGGGTATCGGGCCGGAACTGATCGCCAAACTGCTTAATCAGGAGGGGGTGCAGGACGCTGCCGATATCGTGCTGGTTGGTGACAGTCACCTCTGGCAGCGCGGTGCCGCGCATGCGGAACTAGATGTGCCGCTAAATACAATAAACGAAGTGTCGGACCAGCCGGGCCTGATCCATCTTGAGATGGACACGATCTCGCCCGGGGATGTCCAGCTTGCTGAAGTAACGGTTGAGGGCGGCACGACCGCGTTACGCTGTCTGGACAAGGCCATGGATCTGGCGATGGAGGGACAGGTCGATGGCATTCTGTTTGGGCCATTCAACAAGGCGGCAATGACCGCCGCAGGGCTGAATGCCGAGGATGAGCACCGCTATATGGCGCGCTATATGGGACATACTGGTTATCACTCGGAACTCAACGTTCTGGATGAGCTGATGACGACCCGTGTAACTTCGCATATCGGCCTCAAGGATGTCGCGGCCAATATCACAGAAGAGGGGGTGTTGAAGGCCGTCAACCTGGCCAATGACACGCTGCGCAAGGCGGGTAAGGCGCGCCCCAACATCGCGGTCGCGGCGCTGAACCCGCATGCGGGGGACAATGGCAAGTTTGGCCGCGAGGAGATTGACATCCTCGAACCCGCTGTGCGCCAAGCACAGGAAAAACAGTTGAATGTAACGGGCCCATGGCCTTCGGACACGGTGTTCCTCAAGGCGCAGCGGGGCGAGGTCGATGCGGTCGTGACCATGTATCACGATCAGGGCCAGATCGCGATCAAGCTGATGGGGTTTGAACGCGGCGTGACGGTTGCAGGTGGCTTGCCCATCCCCGTTGCCACACCGGCTCATGGCACCGCTTTTGATATCGCCGGACAGAACAAGGCCAATCCGGGCGCAACGCGGCAGGCATTCGACCTGCTGGTGCGCATGGCCAAAACACATCGCGCCGAACGCCGCGCGGACTGAGAGGACAAAGATGACCAAGATTAAATCCGTACGCACCCGCGTCTGGAACTGGACCGGACCGACCGTCCCGCCCACCGGCAATTTCTGCACCAACGCGTCGGACGTGCTGTACGAAAAAGGCGATGCGATGTCGTCTTTCCGGTTTCACCAATGGCTGACCTGCGAGATCGAAACCGAAGACGGCACCATCGGCATCGGCAACGCAGCCCTCGCACCCTCGGTGGTGAAGGCCGCCATTGACGAATGGTTCGCGCCATTGGTGATCGGCGAGGACCCGTTCGACTATGCCTATCTGTGGGAAAAGATGTACCGCCGCAGCCACGCCTGGGGGCGCAAGGGGATCGGGATGATCGCGATCTCGGCCGTTGATCTGGCGATCTGGGACCTGATGGGCAAACTGGCGGGTAAGCCAGTGTTCAAACTGCTGGGTGGCCGCACCAAGGAAAAGATCCCGGTGTATTACTCCAAGCTCTACTCTGGCCCGATCGATGTGATGCAGGCCGAGGCCGCCGAGGCGCAAAAGAACGGCTATTCCGCCTATAAAATGCGGTTCGGCTGGGGGCCGAAGGACGGCATGGCGGGCATGCGTGAAAACCTCAAACGGGTCGAGGCCGTGCGCGAGGTCATCGGCTATGACGTCGATCTGATGGTCGAATGCTACATGGGCTGGAACCTGGACTATGCCAAACGCATGCTGCCCAAGCTTGTTAAATACGAACCGCGCTGGTTGGAAGAACCCGTGATTGCCGACGATGTTGAAGGTTATCGCGAGCTGAATGCGATGAACATCGTCCCGATCTCGGGCGGTGAGCATGAATTCTCGATCATCGGGTGCAAGGACTTGATCGAGAAAAAGGCCGTCAGCGTCCTGCAATATGACACCAACCGCGTGGGCGGTATTACGGCGGCACAAAAGATCAACGCGATTGCCGAGGCGCATCAGATACCGGTCATCCCGCATGCAGGTCAGATGCATAATTATCATCTGACCATGGCCAACGCGAATTGCATGATCAGCGAATATTTCCCTGTCTTCGACGTCGAGGTAGGTAACGAGCTGTTCTATTACATCTTCGAAGGTGACCCCGAGGCGGTGGACGGCTTCCTTGATCTGGATGACAATAAGCCCGGTCTGGGGATTGAGATCACGGACAAACACCTGAAACACTTTGAGATTACGGAGTAGTCCATGAGCTATACCGGTATCTGGCCCGTTGCGCCGACACCATTCCACGAAGACGGAACACTTGATCTGGAAGGGATGAAGCGCGTTCTGGATTGCCTGATCGATCAAGGCGCGGACGGGATCTGCGTTTTGGCTAATTTCTCAGAGCAATTCCTGATCTCGGATGAGGAGCGCGCGATCCTGACCCGGCTCAGCCTTGAACATGTCGCGAGCCGCGTGCCGATGATCGTGACGATCAGCCATTTTGCGACGCAGATCGCAGTGGAACGGGCCAAATTCGCCAAAGATCTGGGCGCGGACATCGTGATGATGATGCCGCCCTATCACGGGGCGCTTCTGAAGGGGACCGCGCAGCAGACCTATGATCAGTTTGCAGCCGTGGGCGAGGTCGGCATTCCGATCATGGTCCAAGACGCGCCCTTGTCGGGCGTTGATCTGCCGGTGCCGTTGCTGGTGCGGATGGCGCAAGAGATTGAGATGGTGAAGCTGTTCAAAATCGAATGCCCTCGCGCCGCGAACAAGCTGCGGGCGCTGATTGCCGAAGGCGGAGAGGCGATTGAAGCACCCTTTGATGGCGAGGAAGGCATAACCTTACTGGCCGATCTGGATGCAGGGGCGACGGGCTCAATGACCTCAGGCATGATCGTGGACCAGATAAAGCCGGTCATCACACATCACCTTGCAGGCCGTGTAGATGAGGCGACGGCGGCCTATGGCCGGGTGGCGATGGTGATCAACCATGAAAACCGCCAATGCGGCTGGCAATCCTGCAAAGCGGCGATGGTCGAAGGGGGCGTCATCGGGTCCGAGTTCTGCCGCCATCCCATTGATCCGCTGCAACCGGCCATCCGAGACCGGTTGATAGACCTTTTAAAACCGCTGGACCCAATGGTCCTGAATTGGGGAAAATAAAATGATACTTGGACAAAATCTGATCGACGGCGCATGGGTCGGGTCAGACAATCTGCGTGCCTCAGACGATCTTGACGGCCAAAGCTTTGCTCAGGCCACCGCCGCGCAGGTGGATGACGCGTGCCGCGCCGCACGTTGCGATTTCCGCGCTTACTCGGGTAAATCGCGGACCGAGCGCGCCACATTCTTGCGCACGATTGCCGAACAGATGGATGTGCTAGGTGACGAGATCACGCAAACCGGCATGGCTGAGACAGGCCTGCCCGAGGCGCGGCTGGTGGGTGAACGTGGACGCACAACGGGCCAGTTACGCATGTTCGCAGATCTGATCGAAGAGACTGGGTATCTCGATATACGTAAAGAAGGCGCCCTCCCTGACCGGACACCTCTCCCTCGTCCGGATTTGCGCCTGACGCACAAAGCAATAGGTCCAGTGGCCGTGTTTGGTGCGTCGAACTTCCCGCTCGCCTTCTCCACGGCGGGCGGGGACACCGCCTCGGCCCTTGCTGCTGGGTGCCCGGTGATCGTCAAGGGACACAGCGCTCATGCAGGCACTGCTGAACTTGTAGGACAAGCCATTGCCAAGGCGATCGAGATTTGCGGCATGCCAGCTGCTACATTTCAGATCTTGCAAGGATCAGGGCGCGAGGTGGGTTCCGCCCTTGTTCAGCAACCCGAGATCACTGCCGTCGGTTTTACAGGATCACTCGCCGGGGGCAGGGCGCTTTATGATCTATGCCATGCGCGTTCAAACCCTATCCCCTTTTATGGTGAGCTTGGCTCGGTCAATCCTATGTTCTGCCTTCCAGACGCGATGCGTGCCCGCGCGACCGAGATCGGCGCTGGCTGGGCCGCGTCTCTGACCATGGGGGCCGGACAGTTCTGCACCAATCCCGGGGTTGCCGTGATGCTGAAAGGCCCGGATGCGGATGCATTGGAAACCGCCTGTGTCGCCGCGCTGAACGACACGGCAGAGCAGAAAATGCTAACAGACGGAATCCTTGGCGCTTATGAGCAGGGGGTTCGCGAATTCCGCGATCTGATGGTCGAGGTTACGTCTTGCAGTGCCGCGACGGGTAAACGCGCCGCTGTGCCTGCTTTGTTCAAAGTCAGTGCGGCGGAGTGGATGGCGAACCCCAAGCTGCAGCACGAAGTATTTGGTGCTGCTGGCATTATCGTCTTGTGTGACGACACAGAGCAGATGCAACAGCTGGCGGAATGTCTGGAAGGACAGCTGACGCTGACCTTGCATCTGGACGACTCGGATGCCGCGTTGGCCAAGTCACTGATGCCCATTCTCGAGGAAAAAGCAGGTCGTTTATTGGCAAACGGCTATCCCACCGGAGTCGAGGTGTGTTCATCAATGATGCATGGCGGGCCCTATCCGGCCAGCACAGATGTCCGTGCGACCTCCGTCGGCACACTGGCGATCGTACGCTGGCTGCGCCCGGTCAGTTATCAAAACATCCCGGACGCATTGCTGCCGGATGAATTGAAAGGCCTAAGTGCCTGACGGTCGCAATCGTCAGGTGACCGCCCCTATACGGTCCTTTGGGCCATCTCTGGCCTGACCCGGAACTGCCTGGAGTGCGCAGCTTTTCACCCCAGGAAAACAGAAAAACGAAGGAGAAAACGGATGTACGGCGTTCTCGACGGAACCGGTTTTGAAGTCATCGAAAACGAATTCGAGGCCTGTTTCATCGGCCATGCTCGGGTCGAGCGGTTATGGACCGGTGCACGGTGGTCCGAGGGCCCGGCGTGGTTTGCCGCCGGGCGTTATCTGGTGTGGTCGGATATTCCCAACAACCGCCTGATGCGATGGGACGATACAGATGGTTCGGTCTCGGTGTTTCGGCAACCCTCCAACAACGCCAATGGCAACACGGTAGACCGGCAGGGACGCTTGGTGTCGTGCGAGCACCTAACCCGACGTGTCACCCGAACCGAGCATGATGGATCCATCACGGTTCTGGCGGACGCATGGCAGGGAAAGCGCCTGAACTCACCAAACGACGTCGTTGTTAAATCGGATGGGTCCATTTGGTTCACGGACCCATCCTACGGGATCATGATGGACTATGAAGGCGAGCGCGCCGAAAGCGAGATTGGCGTGTGCCACGTGTATCGCGTAGACCCGACATCGGGTGAGGTCACAGCGGTTGCAACTGATTTCGTCAAACCCAATGGCTTGGCTTTTTCACCGGATGAGAGCGCACTTTATATCTCGGATACCGGTATCACGCATGACCCGGAAGGTCCGGCCCATATTCGCCGGTTCAGCGTATCGAACGACGGAAAAACCCTTTCAGGAGGTGAGGTCTTCGCCAATTGCTCTGCCGGATTGTTCGACGGTTTCAGGCCAGACCGCGACGGCCGCATCTGGAGTTCCGCCGCAGACGGTGTTCATTGCCTGAACCCCCAAGGAGATCTGATCGGCAAGGTCCACATGCCCGAGATGGTAGGAAATGTGTGTTTTGGCGGTGCCAAGCTGAACCGACTGTTCGCGGCGGGAACAAGCAGCCTTTACGCGATCTATCTGAATGTAAACGGCGTCTCACCGGTTTGATTCTACTTGCTGCAATAGGATTGAATGTAGGGGGAAAACTGCAAAGCGCTCTATGTGTATGCCGTTCAGGTTGTAATACTAAGGTCTGCAAGGCATTTTTGGATGAAGGCAGTGAATGTCCGCAATGTGAGTAGGCTGCGGTGTTTAAGCACACAGTTTAATGGCAGGATTGGGCCGTACTAAAAAATGTAGCTGCGCGCTTACCCTTCATAAACAATTGTCAGAAACTCACCTCTTTATTTTCGAGCCTATGACGCGCGTAGGTACATCCCTGCTTGTTGGTTGTCCTCGCTTGTGCGCCCGGACCCGTACTGCTTTCCCGTTGGCATACTGTCTTTCGTGTTCGGCCACCCAATGCTCAGTTGGCGCAGCTCGACTTGCTGCTTGTAGTGCTCAAAGCGAAGCCTTGCCTTTTGTTCAGTCAGATGCCGCGCACCTGCAGGTCCAATTCGAATGGTACGGTGAGACTTGAAAACTCGGTCATTCAAGCCTTGCCAAACATCTGCGCTGTTTTGGCCTGAGATGCGAGAGGCTTGCAACCTTTTGTGACTTTAAATCGTCCTCACGCGCAGCAAGAGCCGCGAAAAGCATAAACCCAATTGTCATCTCGTATATGAGGTGACATTCATGCCGCTTCAGATGTTTTCTCAATGAAGTGTCGTTGGGCAATAGTCCTGCCCTCATAAGCCCTACAAATACGGTTCGTGAAGTTGCCAATGGGCGACACTAAAGTTGGGTCGACTATCTTGCGACTTTGATGTCTCCAGCGCACAGGACGCATCAAAGTAGATGGTGCTAGTATTGCAGATATGGACTGCGCTCCTTTCCACGACACCATCGGAATGAAGGTGTTTGTCACCGCCTGACGGCGGGCGGCTGGCCCACTGCGCGGCCAAGCCTGTAGCACTTTGGCCCCAAAAGAAAAATGCCAGCCCCTGTACATCAGATCTGAGCCGCCAACATACCAACGCCGTCGCCGGTCAAGAGATCGAAGGTCTGGCAAATGTCAGCAATGTAGAATGCGACTGCAGAATTCAGTACCAATCTGGAACGGCAGATCAGGGTCGATCTTCAACCCAACCGTTTCTTGAATCTTAGAGTTGCCGCCAGCAATCCGAATATCGCAAATCCGATCATCCAGAGAATTCCCCAGCGTAACTCGTATAACGACGCGTCACGAAGGACCACGCCGCGGATCATGTCCATGAAATGGGTTGCCGGCAGGACCTGAGCGATCATCTGGACGGGTGGTGGCATACCGTCGAAAGGGAACATGAAACCTGACATCAGGATTGAGGGCAGCAGGACAAAGATGGTCATCTGCATCGACTGCAATTGGTTCTGCGCAAGCGTGGAAATCACCAGCCCAAGCGACAGGCTGGCGACGATGAATAACAAAGTCACAACAAGCAGAGTGCCCAATCCGCCGTTTATTGGCACATCGAACAGGACATGCCCGAGGCCGAGGATGATTGCGACCTGTATCAGGCCCAGAAAGATGTAGGGGATGATCTTTCCGATCATCAGTTCGATCGACCGGATTGGCGTGTTGATCAGCATTTCCATATTGCCCCGCTCGCGTTCGCGGACGATGGCGGCTGAGGTGAATAGGATCATCGTCATGGTCAGGATCACGCCGACAAGACCCGGCACGATATTGACCGCCGACCGTTGCTCGGGGTTGAAGTAAAGCGTCACCTCGAACGTGGGCACCTGCCGGTTTGGTGGTTGTTTCAGCAGTTCTGTCAAAGGCATTGTGCGCATGGACTTGATCGCGCTGGCCACCATCGTGTCCGAACCATCCACGATCCAATGGGCAACCGGTCGGCTGCTTGTCTGGTTGGTTGCGTTGGGCAGGCCCAGCCCGACAGACGGGCTGCGGGCAAGGCGCTGGCTCACGTCCGGGGGGATGATTAGCGCAGCACGCACACGGGACTCGGTTATTGCGCGTTCGGCCTCTTGTGGGGTGGTCAACTGCTCGGTGATGGTCACGACCTGCGTCGCCTGAACGATCTGCGCCAGCGTGCGGGAGAGTTCGGTTCCGGACTGGTCCACCACCGCGACAGGGACATGGCGCAGGTTGGTGTTTATCGCGTATCCAAACAGAAGCAGTTGGATCAGCGGGATCATGATGACCATGGCAAAGGTCATCCGATCCCGCCGCAGTTGCAGCAGTTCTTTCTTCAGTACAGCAGCGATGCGGCGTGGCGAGATCACTGTTCTGGCCCCCGTGTGGCGCTGACGAACACGTCTTCCAGATTTGGCCTCTGCGGGGTCAGGGACAGGCCAGGAAACGCAGCAAGTTGGCCGCGCAACATGTCCACCGGTTGAGGTTCGGATTTGTCCACAAGCACACGCAGCCGCGACCCGACTTGCGCGGTCGACAGGATCTTGGGTTTGCCATCCAGCGCGTGTTTGACCTTTCTCAGATCCGGCCCTTCAACCTCAACTACATCGGCCTGAAGATCATCCATCAACTGGCGCGGAGACCCGTCCGCCTTTTTCACACCGTGTTGCAGGATCGCCAGCCGGTGACAGCGCTCGGCTTCGTCCATGAAATGGGTCGAAACGATCATCGTTGCGCCTTGATCTACCAGATCGAACAGTTGTTCCCAGAAGGTGCGACGTGTTTCGGGATCAACGGCCGAGGTCGGTTCGTCCAGGAACAACAGTTTAGGTCGGTGCATTACGGTTGCAGCAAGGGCCAGTTTCTGACGTTGCCCGCCGCTCATGCTTCCGCTGAGTTGATTGATATTCGTTGTCAGATCGTAAGTGTGCAGCAACTCATCGATCCGATCTTTGGCCGTTTTTACCGGAATGCCGTAAATCTCCGCCGCGAACCTGAGGTTTTCCAGCACCGTCAGGTCGCGGTAATACGAGAATATCTGGGTCATGTACCCGATCTCATTTTTTAGCGGCTCAGCCGCTTCGGGCATTGACCGGCCCAAAACCGAGATCGCACCGCTGCTGGGGGTCAGCAGCCCAGTCAGCATGCGCATTGTCGTGGTTTTGCCGCAGCCATTCGGTCCCAGAAACCCGTAGATCTGGCCGGTTTGAATCTCAAGATCCAGATTGTTGACGGCGATGTTTTCCCCGAACTGGCGGGTCAAGCCCTTCGTCGAGACGACCACATCGTTCATGGCATGGGGACCTGTACGGGGACCCCGGCAGGCAGGTCCGGTGAGGCATTGGGCAGGTCAATCTCAGCCAAATAGACAAGGCGCGTGCGGTCGTCCTTGTTCAACCCGTAATATGGGGTGAAGGACGCGTCGTCGCTGATCCAGCGGATCACGCCATCCAACGGATCGGCCAGCCCGTCTACGCGCACTTCCAACGTGTCACCGGGTTTCAGATTGACGCGGTGTGGTTCGGGTACATAGACGCGCGCGTAAGGCGTCTGGCCCGTGACCATCACGGCAACCGGGCTGCCGGATGTCACCCGCTCGCCCAAATTCCACGGCAGGGAATCCAAAACGCCGTCGCGGGTGGCTATGACCGTCAAATCATCCAGCAATGTCTGTTCGGCGGCGACCGAGGCTTCGGCAGCTCGCACATTGGCCTCGGCGACCGCCAGATCTTCGGGACGGGTGCCGTTTTCCAGCTCTTTCAGCGATTCCTGAGCGCTGGCCAATTCAGCCCGCGCGGAATCGCGCATGGCCAGATCATTTGCCACCTGAGCCTCGGTCACGACCGAGTTCTCGACCAGTCTGGCATTTCGGTCATAGATGGCCTCGGCATCGGCAAGACGCGCAACAGCGCCTGCTACTTTGGCCTCGGCAATCGCAATTTCTTCCTCGCGCGGTCCGACCTGCAGTTTCAGAAGCGTGGCCTGTGCCTTTTCCAGTTCTGCCTGCGCCAGTGCCAGCTTGGCGCTTTGCAATGTGGGATCAAGCTGAACCAGCGTGTCGCCTACCTTGACCACGGAACCTTCGGCAATTGGTAAATCGACGACAATTTCGCTGGCCGTCGCGGTCAAGGCCACCCGGTCGCGCGCCAACACACCCAGAGCGATGCTGGTATCGGACCCAGAGCACCGGTCCAGAAAAGCGGGCAGGACAGCCGCCAGGATCAAAGGAATGGGGATCGTCAGATTCAACAGGGTTCCCTCCGGTGCTTGGCCTTTGAACGCGTTGGGCGATAGTCAGAGCATAAAATCAGGAAATCTGATTTATGTATACGGTTCAACAACTACAGATGGCAGGACAGGTTCATGCGGGCAGGCGCGCCAACCACTCCTCCAGCTTTTCTCCGATCAGATGGGGATTATCTTCCTGCAGGAAATGAATGCCTTTGCCGATATCCACCACAGACCTGATGTTCGCAAAATGCAAAACCCAGCGCGGACGTCCAGCTCAGTTCAACGGGAGGACCACGCCTTCTAACCCCAGCGCCTCATTATACCATGCGGGTCGGGACGCCCAGCCGACAATCGCGCTAACGGGCTGGGACGGCGGGCGTGACAGGCTGCCGACTGGGACAACCAGAAACTTGCCGTTCTGTGTCTTGAATGGAAGCGATGTCCCGCAGCTTCGGCAAAACACCCGGCGCACTTGGGAATTAGGCACATTGAAAGATGTCAGTTGCTCTTGACCTTCCAGCCATTCGATCCGGTCAGGCGTGGTGAAAGCATTCGCAACATGGGCCGAGCCCGAGGCCTTTTTGCAAAAGTTGCAATAGCACAATTTGAAGGCGGTCATGTTGTCTTGCACCCGATAGCGCACCGCGCCGCAGATACATTGCCCGTCGATCATGTCTGGGTGACTCGCCAAAGAGCTCATCTCAAACACGATAGGCAAAATACGCGCGGACAGTGGTGGTGAATGTCAGGCCCATGCTAATGATCGCGATGACAAAGCCGACAACCGCTGTCGCCGGGATCGAGACCAGAAAATCAACAGCAATTGCGGCACGGATACCGGTCATGCTGCGCTTGAGAATGGAAGCGACGATGCAGGCAAAGGTGACCATGTAACCCAGCATCGTATAGAGCATCAGGTTGGCGGCTTGCGGGCCAGCTAGCTCTCCGACCTGCAGGCCGTAGAATTTGAAGGCGGCGAAGAAACCAAAGGCCAGCAGGATTTTCAGCGCGTTCAGGATGAAGATCATGCGCAGGGTGACGGGTTTTAATGCGCCGGGTGCCGGGTCGATGGCGGTCATGTCAGGTCTCCGTTTCAGGTGCGATCACGCAGCATTTGCTGCCGCGCATCTCTAATGCTATCCATGTGGATAGGAACTTATTACTATCCACATGGATAGAAATAGCAAGGAGAAATCTGTGGCGCGAAAACGCAAGACGGATCACGACAGTGCTGTGGCGGGTGCCTTGGACCTGTTTTGGCGAAGGGGATACCACGGTGCCAGCACGCGGGAGTTGGAGCAGCAGACGGGGCTGACACGGTTCACGCTCCAAACCACTTATGGTGGAAAAGAAAAGTTTTTTCTAAAGACTCTGGATGCTTATTTGGACAATGCCGAAGCCCGGCACTTTCCTGATCCCGAAACCTATGCGCTGGACGATCTGGCTGGTTGGTTCCGGGGCATCGTATCAGCCGAGCGAATGCCAAAGATTGAGGATGCCGGGTGTCTTGCCTTTAATTCGATTAGTTCGTTCGACCGCTCTGATCCCGAGGTCAACACGCGAATCGAGCGGTACCTGACTGCACTGGAAGGGCGGTTTGCGGCGATACTGAGCCGGGCAAAGGTTGACGGGGCCATCCGTTCCGAGGTCGATCCGGATGAGGCTGCACGGGTGCTGATCGGTCTTTTGCTGGGCCTTCATACGATTATGAAAGCCCGAACCTCGGATCAGTTTCCGCAGAGCTACGCCCAGGCGGCGGTCGGGCTGATTGAAGGGTGGAAAAACCAGTAAGTTATCAAACATTCTGACGTGACTAACTTCTTGCGGCGTAAGAACTGGGTGTAAGCAGTGAATGTCTGGGTGGTGGACTGCCCCTGCTGTATTGCGGTTGGCTGTTGAGTGACCGCTTTGGTGAAGCCGCAGTGCAGCTTGCTCAACGACAGGTCTGGGCCGTAACCCAATAGGCGAAGCTGGCCGAACCGCACTTTGATCTTGAGGAAAACGAAACTGGCGCTTGCACCAGCTTGCGTTTCACACTTTTGACCATTGCCCCTGGTTTCGTCAGCTACGGTGTTTCCTATCGACATATAGAAGAAATCATACCCGTGCACGGCGTTGCGGTAGACCACACAACACTGAACCGATGCGTTACACGGTATTCCGGCGTGATCGCTGAAGCCGCGGGTCGCCGCGAAAGATCGTCATCGACAAAAGCGGCGCAGAAACAGCAGGTATCAAAGCCATCAACAAAATGCTGAAGGGCTTTTGATGTCCGATTCCAGTCGAGGTGGTGAGGCAGAAACACTAGAACAACATCGTGGACAGGACCACCGGTTCATCAAAAGGCGAACTTGACCAATGCTTGGGTTCAAAGCTTTCGGTTTTACTGCAGCAACCGTTGCTGAAATCGAAGTCGCGAAGATGATCCACGAGGGCCGATTCACGCCTGGACTCTGCCCCTTTCGACAATTCGCTAAACTGGCCGTCTAACTTGAAGACACGCCGAGTCTCATTGGCTAGCAGAAAAACTCTGCAACACAACCTGTTCGGCCGGAACAGTCCGTTGCAAGAGCTCAACTACGCTCATTCAGAACAAAAGGTTGGGAAGAAAAAGGGTTAGTGCCGGGAACACCGTCAGGATGAAGATGGTCAACAGGTGGATGAGCCAGTATGGAACTGTCGCAATTGCCACACGGCCCAAGCCAACCTCGTTGTTGGTCAGCGCGGTCAGGACCGACAGGTTAAGCCCTACTGGGGGTGTGACCTGACCAATCTCGATGACGATGGTGATGATGACCCCGATCCAGATTGGGTCAAAGCCCAGCCCGGTCAGCAATGGGAATACGACCGGCAAGGTCATGATCATCAACGACAATCCGTCGAAAAAGCACCCCAGCACCAGATAGATCAGCACCACGATCAACAGCACGCTGTATGTGCCCATCCCGCTTTCGGCCACGACTTCTAGGATCTGTTGCGGCACGCCCAGAATACTGGTCGATTTCGCCAGTATCGTCGCGCCTAGCACCAAAAACCCAACCGACGCAAACAACAGAACCGACTGATAGACCGCTTCGACAAGCTTCTTCCAGGTCAGGTCGCCCCATATGGAGGAAATGATCACGGCCAGTACAACGCCCACGCCTGCCGCTTCGGTCGGTGTCGCCAGCCCTCCGACAATGCTGCCGATGACCGCAATGATCAGCGCAAGCAACGGCCAGATTTGTTTGAACCCCGCCAGTGTCTGCCGCAGCGGCAATGGGGCTTCGTCGCGCGGGGCCAGGGCCGGATTTCGGGTACATCTGACCAACAGATACGCCATGAACATCAGACCAACCAGAAAACCAGGGATAATACCGGCGGCGAACAGGCGCCCGATCGAGGTTTCAGTGAGCGCGCCATAGATCAGAAAAGACAAGCT
Source organism: Ruegeria lacuscaerulensis (assembly GCF_013034685.1). Classification (GTDB taxonomy): domain Bacteria; phylum Pseudomonadota; class Alphaproteobacteria; order Rhodobacterales; family Rhodobacteraceae; genus Ruegeria; species Ruegeria lacuscaerulensis_B. Next base: position 356,034 of record NZ_WQGO01000002.1, read on the forward strand.
GGGCGGGATCAGCAGGCCCAAAGTACCGCCGCCCGCCAAGCTGCCCACAATCGTATCCTTGTCATAGCCGCGTTTCGACATCTCAGGGTATGCGACCGAACCCACCGCCGCAGCCGTAGACAGACTGGATCCGCTGACCGCGCCGAACAGGGTGCAAACTGCAATATTGGTGTGCAGCAAGCCCCCCGGGATGCGACGAAACAGCGGGGAAAAGGCGGAGTAGGCCCGCTCGCTAATTCCACTGCGCAGTAGCACCTCGCCCAGAAGGATGAACATGGGAACTGCGCTGAGGGTGAACGAATTGAAGACGCTCCAGATTGCGTCCACAGCCAGCGACGTGGCCCCGTTCGAGAAAAAGTGCAGAATGGTCAACCCGGTCAGACCAAGCGCCGCTCCAAGGGCCACGCCCGTGCCAGCGGTGGCAACAAGCGCGCCTGTCAACGTCAGCCAGAACGACATTTATTGGTCTCTTTCGTTGGGGTCATTTGATGTCGGCCTCGGCGTCGTCCACCCTGTCCAGAATGCCGACAAGGCGTGCCACAAAGATAGACAGAGTCAGCCCAAGCGACAGCGGCATAAGCGCCATCCAAGGGTAAAGCAGAATGCGCGTGGTTTCTGTTTTAAGGTTGCGCTTGAAGGCGAATTCGAACCAAGGAATAGTTTCGACGATCAACCACAGGAAAAAAACGATACCTACCAGAAGGGCGGCGATCTGTATTGCGACATGCAGTCGACCTTTCAGAAAATCCGCCAACAGTGCCACACGCACATGTTTGGCCCGCAACGTCACCATCGGCAGACCTAGAAACAACGAAACGCTGAGCAATAGGCCGACCACTTCTTCGGTGATGTGCAGCGGCGTATTGGCAAATTTGCGCATCAATACGCTGGTGACAATGATGCCGACAATGGCGACCATTCCGAGGGCCGCAGCAACGGCGCACGCAAGGGCCAGACGGTCCAGCCCCCGCGCGATAATGTTTCCCGGACTAAGCGCCATTTTGACGTCAGCGGCCCAGGGCGGTCAGGACACGCTCACGATAGGCAGGGGCGTTGCCGCCAGCTTCTTCCGCGAGTTCAGCCCAGATTTCGGTGACGTTCGACACAAACAGATCGCGGTCTTCCTGCGAGAAATCTTCTCCCCAGGTGACACCATCTGCGACCAGCTGCTCACGTGCGGCCAGCTCGCGTTCGAAATCGTCCTCGTATTGATTGGTACGCTCCCACAAGGCGTCTGCGGCGGTCGCAATTGCCGCCTTGGTGGCGTCATCCGTAGCGTCCCATTTGTCGGTGGCGACCCCGATCACATAGGGGCCGGACGCCATCGGATACAGGAACGAGGCATATTTGGCGACCTCCTGCAAAGACACTGTGTGTGCGTAAAGCGCAGGATAAAGTGCACAATCGACCACGCCGGTTTTCAGCGCCACATACATCTCTTCCTGTGGAATGATCTGCGCGGCGACCCCAAGGCGTGTGAAGGTTTCAACCTGATCGCGAGCCCAAACGCGCAGCTTTTTCGATTTCAGCGCGTCAATGGTGCGCACCGGCTCATCCCGGCAGAAGACCGACACAGATAACATCGGGATCGGCACATACCCCACCGAGGTCACGCCCCAATCGGTAAACTCTTCCTGATAAATCTCGCGCACTGTCGGGATCGCCTTTTCGAATTCCTCGATCGAGCCAATGGTGCCTTGAACCACAACTGAACTGAGCGCTGGCGCGTCACGTCCCAGATAGTTCGCCCAGATCAGGCTCATCTCGACCGCACCCTTTGGCAGGAACCGCAGGGTGTCCGTGTTCGGAAGACCCAGCGATCCGCCGCTATAAAGCTTCAGCTTATCCTCGCCTTCAAGGGCCGCGTTGACCTCTTCGACAAAGCGTTCCAGCTCTGCCGTTTCTGGGCGGGTTTCGGGTAGAAAATTGTTGAATCGCCATTCTTCCGCATTGCCTGCGGCAATGGCTGAAATGAAAGCAGCCGCGCTCAATGCGGCGGTTTGAATAATTCTCTTCATGGTGTTCCCTCCTGAAGCACTGAATATCTGGCTCTTGACGAAGCTCTTTGTGTATTAGTCTTGCTCTTCAACTTATTAGGTCGCGTAAAATCATTGACTTGGGGCGCATAGGCCGTGGGCCAGACCCACCAAATGAAAGCATAGAAAGAGCAGGGAAGGTTGCAAGTGATACCTGAGCCGCGACCTCAGTGCACTTCTGTCGGAACTTGTTGGCTTTCGTACAACCGGATCAGGGTCCCGGCTGCTTTGCCCCAACGATCCAAATCGGTCTTTTGTCTTTCGGTCCTGCTATCGGTACGTGGGCTATTGGCACGAGCGTCGTTTGACAGAAGTTCCTGATGATTAAGTCGTCTTCGACCTGATGTGCTAATCCTAAGGACATGTCGGCCTGAAAGCGGTCGATTTCTTCAAAAGGGTCAGACAAGTCCCAAGTCAATGTCGGGAAAGGCGTTCCAATGCTTGTCAATGCCCGGTCAAGTCTTACGAATGCGAGAAATCGATGTCGGCTGATTTGGGTTTGGTCACTGGACTTATTTCGCAAACCATATTTGACGGCTGAATTTCTGGCGCCCTTCAGTTTGTCTGCGGATAGCTGATGATAGACAGATAGCGAAGGGGCAACGTGACCAGACGCTCGGGGCCGTGTGGCGCATCGGCCTCGAAAAACAGCGTGTCGCCGGGTTTCAGCGGATAGACCTGATCACCGTGGCGGTAGTCAACCTCGCCTTCCAGCATATAGATCGTCTCAATTCCGCTGTGCTGAAAGGTCGGAAAGGTGTCGGATTCAGCGGTCAGAGTGATCAGATAGGGCTCGACGATCACGCCTGACGTGTTGGCGCCTATGGTGCCCAGCAGGTTGTATTGATGGTTGGCGCGTGTGCCCTCTCGCTCCTGCTCGACCCCTTGTCCGGCCTTGGTGTGAACGGCCAGCCGTCGTTCTTCGAACCGACGGAAAAAACTGGTCAGTGGAACCGACAGTGCATCCGCCAGCGCCTGAAGCGTCGTCAAAGAAGGCGATGTATTCCCGTTTTCGATTTTCGACACCATTCCGATCGACAGCCCGGTCATCTGCGCAAGATCTGCAACAGTGATGTTCTGCTGTTTGCGAAAGGCGTGAACTTCTCGGCCGATGGCGACTTCAAGAACCTTTTCTCGATCACCTGAACTTACGGAATGCGGGTCTTGGGTCAGTTTTGCCACCTGTTTCCTTCCGCTTCGATTCGCAGTTTGCCCGTTCATGCGGTCTTTCTTGGCAGCAAAGTTATCCTACCATGAGGAAAATGAAAGCGCTTTCGCCTTAGGAATCTGTCTAGACGTATTTTCGCATAGGGAAAAAAATTTTCTTAAGGGTAGATTTCCCTGAGGGACGTGGTTTAGGGTATCGGCAACACAACAAGAGAAGGTCTCAGACGATGTGCGGGATTGTGGGGTTGTTTCTCAAAGACCAAACGCTCGAGCCCAGACTGGGTTCAATGCTGACCGATATGCTGATCACCATGACCGATCGCGGCCCCGACAGTGCCGGCATCGCAATCTATGGTTCCCAGTCGGCAGGCCAGGCAAAGATGACGGTGCAGTCGGATAGCCCGGATGCCGATTTCGCAACTCTCGCTTCAGATCTGAGTGCGGCGGTAGGAACTGAAGTCAATTTGCGTGCCAATGACACGCATGCGGTGCTGTCGATGCAGGCTGACAAGGTCGATACTGCGCGGCAGGCGATCCGTGAGATGCGCCCCGCCATGCGCGTCATGTCGGATGGTGATGCGATTGAAATCTACAAAGAAGTTGGTCTGCCAAAGGACGTGGCGGCTCGTTTCTCGCTGTCGTCGATGCATGGCAGCCACGGGATCGGGCATACGCGCATGGCCACCGAATCCGCCGTCACCACTGAAGGCGCCCATCCATTCTCAACCGGCGGCGATCAGTGTCTGGTGCATAACGGCTCGTTGTCAAACCACAACGCGCTGCGCCGCAAGCTGATGCGCGAAGGGGTGCGGATTGAATCGATGAACGATACCGAGGTCGGCGCCGCCTATCTGACCTGGAAGATGCAGAATGGGGCAACACTGGGTGAGGCGCTGGAAAGCAGCCTTGAGGATCTGGATGGGTTCTTCACTTTTGTGGTCGGCACCAAGGACGGGTTTGGCGTGGTACGCGACCCGATTGCCTGCAAGCCGGCGGTGATGGCCGAAACCGATCAATACGTGGCTTTCGGCAGCGAGTACCGCGCGCTGGTAAACCTGCCAGGGATCGAAGACGCCCGCGTCTGGGAACCCGAACCCGCCACCGTTTACTTCTGGAGCCACTGACATGCAGAGCTACGATGTCGCTGAAAACGGATTGCGTGGTCTGAACGCGACCCTGCAGGCGCAGAGCGCCGACACCAACCAGACCAGTTGGGAAGTGGTGAACCCCAAGGGTAGCCATGCGATCGCCGTGGGTCTGGATGCGCCGATCGACGTGACCGTTAGGGGTTCGACCGGCTATTACTGCGCTGGGATGAACAAACAGGCGACGATCCGGGTTGAAGGCTCGGTCGGGCCGGGCGTGGCTGAGAATATGATGTCGGGCACCGTGATCGTCGAAGGTGACGCCAGTCAGTATGCCGGGGCCACGGGCCATGGCGGGTTGCTGGTGATCAAGGGCAATGCCAGTTCGCGCTGCGGGATTTCCATGAAAGGGATCGACATCGTGGTACATGGCAATATCGGCCACATGTCCGCCTTTATGGCGCAGGCCGGTACGCTGGTGGTCTGCGGTGATGCGGGCGATGCGTTGGGGGACTCCCTCTATGAGGCGCGGCTATTCGTGCGCGGCTCGGTTAAAAGTCTGGGTGCCGATTGCATCGAGAAAGAGATGCGACCCGAGCATCTGACCCTGCTGGCCGACCTGCTGGAGCGCGCAGGCGCAGATGCCAAGCCCGAAGAGTTCAAACGCTATGGCTCGGCCCGGCAGCTTTACAATTTCGATGTCGACAACGCGGCAGAATACTGAGGAAGACGGTTATGGACGATCACACACCACGCACGATGCCGATACAGTCTGCGACGTTTTCCAACCCGGTCAATGCGGAAATCCGGCGGGCGGCGGCCACGGGTATCTATGACATTCGCGGCGGCGGCGCGAAACGCAAGGTGCCGCATTTCGACGACCTGCTGTTTCTGGGGGCCTCGGTCAGCCGATACCCGCTGGAGGGCTATCGCGAACGCTGCGACACCTCGGTCACGCTGGGCACGCGCTTTGCCAAGAACCCGATCCAGCTGGATATCCCGATCACCATCGCGGGCATGAGTTTCGGTGCGCTGTCTGGCCCCGCGAAAGAGGCGCTGGGTCGCGGAGCGTCAGCTGCCGGTACGTCGACCACCACCGGTGACGGTGGTATGACGCCCGAGGAACGCGGTCATTCCTCGAAACTGGTTTATCAGTATCTGCCTTCGCGCTATGGCATGAACCCCGACGATCTGCGCAAAGCCGACGCGATCGAGATTGTGGTGGGGCAGGGCGCCAAACCCGGCGGTGGCGGGATGCTACTGGGTCAAAAGATCAGCGACCGCGTGGCCGAGATGCGGACCCTGCCCAAAGGGATCGACCAGCGCTCGGCCTGTCGGCACCCGGACTGGACCGGGCCGGATGATCTTGAGATCAAGATCTTAGAGTTGCGCGAAATCACCGGTTGGCAGGTACCGATCTATGTGAAGGTCGGCGCGACGCGTCCCTATTACGACACGGCGCTGGCGGTGAAAGCCGGGGCGGATGTGGTGGTGATGGACGGGATGCAGGGTGGCACCGCGGCCACGCAGGATGTGTTCATCGAACATGTGGGCATTCCGACGCTGGCCTGTATCCGCCCAGCCGTGCAGGCGTTGCAAGACTTGGGTGTGCATCGCGAGGTGCAACTTGTGATCTCGGGCGGTATTCGCAATGGCGCGGATGTGGCCAAGGCGATGGCTTTGGGTGCAGATGCGGTGGCCATTGGCACGGCGGCCCTGATCGCCTTGGGGGACAATGACCCGAAATGGGAGGCTGAGTATCAGAAGCTGGGCACCACCACCGGGGCCTATGACGACTGGCACGAGGGTCGCGATCCGGCAGGCATCACCACGCAAGCCCCGGAACTGGCCGCGCGCCTTGACCCGGTCGAGGCCGGGCGGCGTCTGCGCAACTACCTCAAGGTCATGACGCTTGAGGCGCAGACCATCGCGCGCGCCTGCGGCCACAATGATCTGCACAATCTGGAGCCTGAAGACCTGTGCGCCCTGACGATGGAAGCCGCCGCCATGGCGCGCGTGCCTCTGGCGGGAACAGACTGGTATCCGGGCAAGCCGGGGTTCTGAGACAAGCGGGCGCGACCCTGACCGGGGGGCGCGCTTTTTGCAACAACAGGGAAAGGAAAGACGCGTATGACGACGGATCTTGCCGCTTTCGCCAAGGATAATGGTGTCAAATACTTCATGATCTCATTCACGGACCTGTTTGGCGGACAACGGGCCAAGCTGGTCCCCGCACAAGCCATCGCCGAGATGCAGGAAGAGGGCGCGGGCTTTGCCGGGTTTGCCACCTATCTGGACATGACCCCCGCGCATCCCGACATGCTGGCGGTGCCCGATCCGTCCTCGGTCATTCAACTGCCGTGGAAGCCCGAGGTTGCATGGGTCGCCGCCAATTGCGTGATGGAGGGCGAGGACGTCGCCCAAGCTCCGCGCAACGTGCTGCGCCGCCTGATCGAAGAGGCCGCCGCCGAAGGCCTGCATGTCAAAACCGGGATCGAGGCCGAGTTCTTTTTGCTCACCCCCGATGGGGAGCAGATCAGCGACCCGTTCGATACCGCTGAAAAACCCTGTTACGACCAGCAGGCGGTGATGCGCCGTTATGACGTGGTGCGCGAGATTTGCGATTATATGTTGGATCTGGGCTGGGGTCCGTATCAGAACGACCACGAGGACGCCAATGGCCAGTTCGAGATGAACTGGGAGTTTGACGATGTTCTGCGTACTGCCGACAAGCATTCCTTCTTCAAGTTCATGACCAAATCCGTGGCCGAAAAACACGGGTTCCGCGCCACCTTCATGCCCAAACCGGTCGAGGGGCTAACAGGTAATGGCTGTCACGCCCATATCTCAGTCTGGGATGCACCGGGGGCTGTTGCCGAGACCAACGTATTTGCAGGCGAAGGTGATGGCCCGACGGGCGAGGTTGGTTTGGCCGAGCGCGGCAAGCACTTTCTGGGCGGTATCATGAAACATGCCAGCGCGCTGGCGGCGATCACCAACCCGACGGTAAACAGTTACAAGCGCATCAACGCGCCGCGCACCATGTCGGGAGCTACATGGGCACCCAATACGGTCACATGGACCGGCAACAACCGCACCCATATGGTGCGAGTCCCCGGACCGGGCCGGTTCGAACTGCGTCTACCCGATGGGGCCACCAACCCCTACCTGTTGCAGGCGGTCATCATCGCCGCCGGTCTGTCGGGCATCCGGTCCAAGGCTGATCCGGGCAAACGCTGGGATATCGACATGTATGCCGAAGGGCACACTGTCACAGATGCGCCCAAGCTGCCGCTGAACATGCTGGACGCGCTGCGCGAATACGACAAGGACACGGAACTGAAGGCGATGATGGGCGATGAATTCTCATCCGCGTTCCTGAAGATGAAGCATCAGGAATGGAATTCGTTCGTGTCGCATTTCTCGCGCTGGGAAAAAGACAACACGCTGGATATCTGACCGGGCAGGGTGCCCTGTTCTGGCCCTGCTGTCGACGGGACAGGGGCCTTTGGTGTTGTCCGCCGCCTGCAACGGGCACCGCGATTCTGCGGATACCGCAGACCTCCTTTCGAAATTGGTAGAACGTGACCCGGCTGTCCTATGGCAGTCGGGTCACTCTTTAGTGAGAATGGTACGAAATCGACAAAGTAGTGGTCTAAATGCGACATAAACTTACTGATACTTCAATATAGTTTAACGAATTCGCAGAAAAATCTAGACAGAGTGATTATTTCGCAGTTCACTTCCTGACAGCCACATTGGCCACACACCCGCAGCCCACCTGCGATTTTGGTTTTGAAACTCTGCGTCAGGAACTTGAACGATGAATACGATCTCTTCGTTGCTTGAGTCTTTTTACGAAGAAACCACACCCAAACGGGGCTTGCCTGCGGCGGCCCACAAGGATGCGGAGTTCTGGGAGGCCGAATGTGCCTCGGTCTTTACGCGCAACTGGGTCTGTGTCGGGTTTGTCCATGAATTGCAGGCCGCCGGGGATGCGGTGCCGGTCACGCTGGCCGGGCATCCGCTGCTTTTGGTCCGCAATATGGCGGGCGAAATCCGGGCGTTCCACAATATCTGCCGCCACCGCTGCCTGACGCTGGTGGATGCGCCTAAGAATGTGGGCAAGCTGATCCGCTGCCCCTATCACGCCTGGGCCTATGATCTGGACGGGAAACTGCGTGCCGCACCCCATTTCGGCGGTGTAAACGAACATCAGGCCGAAGGGTTCGACGCGTCGCAAAACAGCCTTGTGCCGGTGCGCAGCCATGTCTGGAACGATTGGGTTTTCGTCAATCTCGACGGTAGCGCGCCGGATTTCGATGCCTATTCCGCCTCGATGCAGGCGCGTCTGGAGGGCATCGACTGGGATAAGGTCGACTGTATTGGAACGCTCGATTTCGGAGAGATCGCATGCAACTGGAAGTTCATCATGGAGAACTTCATCGAACCCTATCACGTGCAGTTCGTCCATGCCTCGACCACGGATCAGCCGCTTGCCGACCACTATACCATCGTTGACGGCAACTGCCTTGGCAGCGCGGTCGATCTGGATGAAGAGATCGGGACATCCGGCAGTCTGGGCGTCAGCTCGCGCTATCTGACGCTGTATCCCAACTTCATTCTGGGTCGGTATTTCCCTGACCAGATGGGGGTTTACCTGAACATTCCGACCGGTCCTGGAACGATGGTCCAGAAAAGGGCGCTTTATACCACCGAGGGTCAAACCCTGACGCCCGACGCGATCGAAGGCCTCAAAAAGCTGTGGTGGGACGTGCACAAGGAAGATCACGAGATGACCGAGCGGCTGCAACTGGGTCGGTCCTCGACCGTTTCCGAGGCCGGGGGCGTGTTGTCGCCCGCTTGGGAAGACAGCGTGCGCGCCTTTCAGGAACTGGTGGCGCAGGATGTGACCACACTCGAAAAACACTGAATTGAGGAGACCAAAGTGAGCGAGAATATCAGCAGTGGATTCCGTTTGGCGCATACCATGATGCGAGTGATGGACATGGAGAGGTCGCTGGAATTTTACTGCGGCATTCTGGGCATGCAGGTCCTGCGACGCACCGATTACCCCGAGGGCAAATTCACCAACACCTTTATCGGCTACGGCCCCGAGGCCGAGTTCCCGACGTTGGAGCTGACGGCGAACTGGGATCAGGAAGACCCCTATGAAAAGGGCAATGGCTGGGGCCACATCTGCATCGAGACACCGGATGTCTATAAGGCCTGCGAAGAACTGGCGGCCGCAGGCGTGAATATCACTCGCCCGGCCGGTCCGATGAAGAACGGCACCCGCGTCATTGCGTTCTGCGAGGACCCGGACGGCTACAAGGTCGAGCTGAACGAAAGCATTCTGAAACATCTGGCCAAGGAAGGGGCGTGAACCATGGGCAATGCACCAAGACTTATGAAATGGGATTTGGTCGAGGATCGCTATAACGCGATCGGTGAAAGCGACAGCGACACCTATATCAAGCCCATGGTCACAAGCGAATACAGCAAGACCATGTGCGGTGGGATCAACGTTCTAAAGAACATCAAGGTGCCGTGGGATCTGACCTGTGATGAGATCATCTATGTGCTGGAAGGCACCTTCCGGCTGGTGTGCGACGGCGAAACCTATATCTGCAACCGCGGCGACGTGCTGTATATCCCCAAGGACAATCACATCTCGTATGAGGCGGACGCACGCTGTGTGATCTTCTATGCCGCCTATCCCCATAACTGGAAGCAACTGGCCGGTATCACGCAAGTGCCCGGCATCGACCCCGACGACTTTGTGCCCGGCTAATTGCCGGGGCTCCGGCCCGCTGACAGGAGGAGGCCCAGATGCCAAAAGATAATCCCACTGCCAAAATCTACTACGACAGCTTTCACGACGCGGTCGAACGCAACCGGCCCAAGATCCCTGAGGTGAAAAAGCGCCTTGAGGATGCGGGTGTCAAATATGTGATGGGGGCATGGATCGACCTGCACGGCATCCCAAAGACCAAACCTGTCCCCATAAGCGATTTTGAGGCGCTGTGTCTGGGCAAGGGGCCGCAATTCGCTGTGCACTCGATCTCTTACGTCCCCGAGCTGAGCCCCGCCGACAGCGATCAAGTGGTGGTTCCCGATTTGGACGCGGTTTATGTCTGCCCGTGGGACACATCGATGGCGATCATGTTCTCGGACCTCTACTGGGAGGACGCACCCTACAACGTCTGCCCCCGTCAGGCCCTGAAACGCGCCATGCACGAGGCCGCGCAGGAAGGTTACATTGGCTATGCCGGGGTCGAGCCCGAGTTTATCGTGATGAAATACGATGAAAACGGTCAGCCTGTGAAAGCCTTCGACGACGACCCGGCACAGGGCCTGCGCCCGCGCCGTCAGGCCTTTGGCTATGACGTGGAATATTCGGTGGATTCGATGCCCTTCCTAAAGGACATGATCGACATTATCGAAGGGCTGGGCTGGAACCTGCACGACGTGGTGGCCGAGGGTGCTTATTCCCAGTTTGAGCTGGATTTCCACTATACCAACATGCTGGAAATGTCCGATCGGCTGGCTTTTCTGCGCATTGTTTTGAAAGAAGTCGCCAAGAAGCATGGCTGCTTCGTGACCTTTATGCCCAAGCCGACAGTGGGCGATTGGCGTTCGGGCGCGCATATCAATATGTCGATGCAGCATGAAAGCCGCCCCGGTGAGAATATCTTTGAAACCTCCGATGGCGGCTGGTCGGATGAAAGCCGTTGGGCCGTGGGCGGCCTGATGCAGCACGCCGAGGCGATCACTGCCATCACCTGTCCGACGGTGAATTCGTATAATGGTCTGGTCCCGCGCGTGGGTGGGTTCGAGGGTGGCACCGTGACCTGGGCGCCGACCAATATCACCTATGGGTTCAACAACCGCTCAGCCCAGTTCCGTCTGCCGCAAAGCCGCCACTGCATCGAAAACCGTGCCTGCGATATGACCATGAATGTCTATCTGGCGATGGCGATGCATTTGAGCTGCGCGGTGAAGGGCATCAAGAAAAAGATCGATCCGGGCAAGCCCACGGATTTCGACCTGTATTCCAAAACAGAAAGCGAACTGGCTGAACTTGGCATTCGACGCCTGCCGCGTACTTTGTGGAACGCCATTCAGGCGCTGCGTGGTGACGACATGGCCGCGCATGTGATGGGACCGGTGATGCGCAACTCGTATCTGGAATACAAAAACGACGAGTGGGAGCGATACCACCAATCCGTAACGGATTGGGAAGTGCAGGAATACCTGCGGCTCTATTGATTTCCACCTCGGACGGCCCTGGGGTCGCTCGGGTCCAACAGCCAGAGGCGGGCATGACGCAAGACTATCAGATTCTTGAGCTAGGCGATTTTCCACTGTTGTCCGGCGCGGTGTTGCGGGATGCGAAGCTGGCCTATCAGACTTATGGCACGCTTGCGCCCGAACGTGACAATGTGATCGTTCTGCCCACCTTCTACACCGGCACCAATTCCCGAAACGAGGGGTTTTTCGGCCCGGGTCGCGCGATTGACCCGGCGCGGCATTTCATCGTCAGCCCGAACCTGTTTGGCAACGGGCGATCTTCGTCCCCGACGAACACGCTCGCACCACAGGACGGGCCGCGTTTTCCGCTGGTTCAGATGTGGGACAATATCGCGGCGCAGCACCGGCTGATCCATGACCATCTCGGCATCGATCGGATTGCGCTGGTGGCCGGTTGGTCAATGGCCGGATGCCAGTCCTATCAATGGGCGGCACAATACCCCGACATGGTGCAGGCGATCTTGCCGTTTTGCGCCTCGGCCCGGACCTCGCCGCATAACTTCGTCTTTCTCGAAGGGGTGAAGGCCGCGCTCTGTGCTGATCAGGCATGGAACGGGGGCGACTATGACAGCCCGCCAGTTGCCGGACTAAAAGCTTTTGGCCGTGTCTATGCGGGCTGGGCGTTTTCGCAGACCTTCTACCGCGAGGGACTGTATAAACAGCTGGGGTTCGACACGATCGAAGATCTGCTGCTGGATTGGGAGATTGATCATGTCGAAAGTTGGGATGCCAACAATCTGCTGGCCAAGCTGGCGACGTGGCAAGCGGGTGATATCGCGGCGGGGCCATTGTATAGCGGCGATTTCAAGGCCGCGTTGGGCGCCATCAAGGCTCGCGCCATCCTGATGCCCTGCACGCAGGACCTGTATTTCCCGCCCGAAGACAACGAGATCGAGGCCCGGCACATGCCAAACGCCCGGTTCCGTCCTTATGACTCGCCCTGGGGCCATTGCGCGGCCAATCCTGGCAACGATGCCGGTTTTACGGCGGCTTTGGATGACAATATCCGCGCGCTTTTGCAGCAATAAGCGGGGTCAGGATGCATCGGGCCGGAAATCGGTTTGCTGTCCCGGCGGGTTGGACCTTATGATCGGAGTTCACAAAACGGGCCGTTGGGCCGACAGACACAAGAAGGACGCGCTGTGAACTTATCGCGCAAACCAGAAGCGGACAGACCCTTGCGTCAGCGCAGCACGCATTCGGTGGATGAGCGTCTGAACAGTGAGATCGTCCGTATGCTTGAGCTGGACGGGCGGATGCCGTTTTCCGAGATTGCCCAAAAACTCGATGTGTCCGAGGGCACGGTGCGCAATCGCGTCAACGCGATGAAAGAGGCGGGCCTGCTACGGATCGTGGCCATCGCGGACCCGACCGCCACGGAATACAAGGCTGATGCAATGATCTGTCTGAAGGTGGCGCCGGGCACGACACCGCAAGCGGTGGCAACGCGTCTGGGTGCCGTTTCCAGTGTTGTCTATATCCTGTGGGTCACGGGGCGGTTCGATCTGATGGTGGAACTGGTCTGCGACGAGCCGGACGATTTGGCGACCTTCCTTGAAGACCATATACATGGGGTCGAGGACATCGTGGATTCAGAAGTGATGCTGGGCCTCAGAAATTTCAAGAACCAATTCCTGCTCAAGCGAAACTGGGAACAGCGGACCAACAACTAAAGCCTCGGATAGCAGTGTCCATTCCACGACTGGCACCGCCTCGGACCGCCTTTGGCTTCAGTGGTCGTATCTGACCAACTATGCGGATTTTGTTCCGCGGGGCTCCTGCCTAGGGGACAGGGCTGATCTGCTTGTCCGGTACTATGGCGGAAGCTACAGTCATCGGGCAGGGCGTAAATGGGAAGACGGGAATGCCAGTTCAAACCGGTTACTTACTAATCGCCGATATTACCGGGTATACCGGATATCTGACGCGGTCAGAGTTGGAGCACGCCAACCCGATCATACGGTCTTTACTTGAGGCGATTGTTTTTGAGCTGAAAGACCCGATGAAACTGCGGGGCCTTGAAGGGGACGCTGTTCTTGCCTATTCCAGCGGGCCGTTCCCATCTGGCGAAACGTTCCTCAACATATGCGAAAGCCTGTATCGAGCGTTCGCCGAACGCCGCCGGAACATCGTGCAGAACACGACTTGCCCTTGCAATGCATGCCGGAACGTCGCCGACCTCGATCTGAAAATCCTTGCGCATCACGGAAAGTTTGAAGAACTGTCGATCGGTCCGATGAAGGATATCTCGGGTGCCGATGTCATACTTGTCCATCGCATGGCGAAGACCGATGTCAAGGAAGAGACCGGGATACGCAGCTATGCGCTGTTCTCGGAAGACGCTTTTCAGGCGATGGGTATCACATCGGATCTCATGCAATATAGCGCTCAGTTCGAGCATTTTGGTGACGTACCCATGCGGGTCTATGACCTTGCGGCAGCTTGGCAAAAATACCGAGAGATCGCCGGGCCTGTGCGCGTGACCGATGAGGAGGCTGTATTCACAACCCGGCACATACTGAAGGCCCCGCCGGTGGTTGCCTGGGAAATGCTTACGGACCCCGCACTCAAGATGCGATGGATGATGTTGAGAGACGCCTATCGGGAAGGGGATGTGTCGCGTACGTCAGCCGGTGTCCGCCTGCACTGCATTCATGAGGCGGCTCACTTTCAGATGCTGATCGTCGACTGGAATCCATTCGAATATGTGACCGATATTCTCCACAATTCGTCCATCGAGGGCCTTACAAACCTGGAGACCTATGAATTGGCCCCGGTGGAAGAAGGGACCGAGATTGTGTATCGGATGGGACGGCTGACGGATGCCGACGGCAAACATCATCCTGCAGAGGAATCTGCGGTAATTGATCTGTTCGAAAACTTTTATCCGGTGGCGTTCGGTATTCTGGACGAAATGGCGTTGGAGTCTCATCGAGACAAACAAGAGTGACCTATTTGGCGGTACTCCGGTCAAAGAGCGGTAGCCCGTTAAAATCTTGGCTTGATCGGTGAATGCCAAAGTGGTGAGCGTGGATCAAGGAAGATCCATTTCCTCGACCATTGCCGCAATGCTTGACCAGGGCTCGGTCTGCGCGCTTTTGCCGAGAGACTGCCTAATCATGGATGCGCTGAACACTGGCAATGTCTCTTTCGCCCGCTGAACCAGCTTTTGCGCCGTGTCATGATCCCCGCGCCGCGTCGCTGAAAGCGCAGCTATGGCTGCGGGATGCCAGACTTTGGTGTTTGCAAGTATCGCTTCGCGCGATCTTTCTTCTGCCGCCTCCAGGTCGCTTTCAACACCCCGGCAAACCAGCCCCGCTGCCTGCGTGGTCAGAAATGCCCAAACCACGGGATCGTACGGGTATACGCGTCGGGCTTTTTCTTCATGGGCAATCGTGGCGACAGGGTCTTTCGCAACGCCCAGTCTCGGCAGTAAATATTTTTGGCGCGCCAACAGTGCCTGCGGCAGGGCATAGCCCGGATCTGCCTTGATGGCCGCTTCGAAAATAGGTTGTGACTCTGTCATCGCTTCGGGGGTGGCGAGTGCAAAATGGTAAAATCGCGCTGACAAAGCTCCTAGGCTGAAAGGCTGTGGGTCGGTGCGCAGCGGGAAAGCATACGCTCATGCGCGCCAATCTCGGGCTCGACGCCCATGACGATGGCCCCGGTGAGTTGGTGGAGAATGGCGAACAAATCGTCTGCCGGCCCATCCCAGTGGTTGGCTCAAACCTGTTCTTCGTCTTTTGCGCCGTTCAAACGCGCCGAGACCCGCAAGCGGTTTCCACCCCGTCGAAAACGTCCTAGTGCAGAGGTGACATCTTCCACCAATGCGGACGCAAGAAACAGTTGATCCTGGTCGTCCGTGTCAATCTCAAACGGCAACCCGGCGACACTCGTCACGTCGCGGCCGGTCTGAGCCACTGGAATGGCGTCGTCACCTACAACGTCTACGCTCTAGACTTCCAACGGATTTGGAATGTTCTTTACAGTTTGCAGCCCGAGTGACGTGAATTCAGCGTCTATGCGTCCATTCACCTGATCACGTACTTGGCGCGAGATACAGATGCCGCCAACGGGCGACAAACTCTCCAACCGAGCGGCTATGTTCACAGCGTCGCCCAATACGTCATCGCCATCTACTACGACGTCACCGAGGTTTATCCCGACACTAAACCGCAGACGGTGATCTTTTGGTTCGCCTACTTCCCGCGCGTGCATACTGTCCTGTATTTGCAGGCCGGCGCGTAGCGCGGCGACCGGAGACGCGAATTCGACCAGAATTCCGTCTCCCATGGTCTTGACGATCCGCCCTTGGCACCGCTCTAGGGTCGGTGGCCATGGCATTCTTGGCCGCCAAGCGAAGCAATAGAACGCCGAATAGTGAAAACTGTTTGGCCTATTTGTTGTGCTCTGTTTCAGCAACGCGCGCGTTACAAAATTCCCTGGGAACCCCAACAAAAACCTGGCGGTGTCAGACCAGTCATGGGTCCGGTAGAGCCGGGATTGTCCGAAGGTACAGGACAATTGCCTGAAGATCATCTGAAGACATCTGGGCATAATGCGCATACCCCATTGGGGGTCGCATTCGGCTGCCATCGGGCCGTACACCCGAAGCGATCATCATCTTTAACTCATCATCGTTATATTGGGCTAACCCATCCTCGTGCGATGTGATGTTTGGTGCAATGGAGACCCCCCACGGACCGTGAAAGGCAAAACCTCCGGCGCCAAGATGCGTGTCGAACATTGGTCCTTGTGGCCCAAAGGTAGTGTGGCATTCGATACAATGTGCAATTGGCCCGGCGAGGTATTCTCCGTACTCGACGCTTGGTCCAGCGGGCGGGGCCGTCACCGGGCCCACAGGCGGCCCATAGCTGGGCGGAAGGGGGAAGTTGTAGGTTGAAAAAGGCGTTTCATTCTTGCTCGCGGGGACGGTGCGCAGGAACATTACCATGGACATAACGTCATCGTCGCTAAGGCTGCGGTAAAGCCCGATGGGCATGGGCGGTCCGATGACAGAACCGTCCGGGCGGATGCCTTCCCGAATTGCGCGCACCAGGTCTGCGTCGCTCCAGTCTGCAATCCGGCTACCTGGCGTTATATTGACGGCCCAGGCCTCCATCATCTCGTTCTTTTCGACCAACATTCCACCGAACTCATTGGACATGTCCGGGCCGTTGGAGCCCTGCGGTGTATGACAATTTCCGCACGCAGCTGGCCCTCGTACAAGGTACTCACCGCGTTCGATACTCGGCTCAGCCATCGCGACCAGCGGCAGAAGGATTGGGGTCAAAAACAAACCTATGCATTTCATTTTTCGTACTCCCATCTCGCGTGAACAAAGGACCCGCTTCAGGTCGGAGCATGATCCGGCGCGAGGATTGTCATGCCGATTCTATCTGCCAAAGCTACGATTGCTGGGATGTCTGGCGGGCCGTCGGGTTCAGGAATTTCTGTCGTGCTGTCCGGCATTGCTTCACCCGCTTCGGTGAAGAATGTGTCATGCATTGCGCCGGGCGCGTTGATGCACAGCAAACGACCTGCTTGGGGCCCCTTACATGTGAACGCGTGAACCGCTCCATCGGGTACTTTCACAAAATCACCTGCGCGAACGCCAAGCGTCTGCCCATCGACCATAAATTCGAACTCGCCTTCCAAAACAAAGAAGCTCTCTTCCTCTCCGGCATGATGGTTTGGAGGCGCGCCTGCTCCGGGCGCAGTCTTGATTTCGACGATTGCGTATTTGTCCCCGGTCTCCGCAGGGAACGCGTGAAAGGTCAAGAGATTGCCGAAAAGGTGATAAATGCGCGGGCGAGTCTGTTCCACGTTGAAGATTCCCTTTACTAAAATCAAAGTGAGTTTATGATACATACATCTCTTTATAAGACAAGTGTAACATTTAGGAACTTGAATATTGGCCCCACGAACCAATCAGAAAAACCGGACCCGAGAGGCGTTGCTGGAAGCGGCGCGCGACATCATGGCCGAGGGTACAGAGGTTACTCTTGCGAAAGTTGCGGATCGTGCGAAAACCAGCCGTGCGACCGTGTACAGGTATTTTTCAGACCCCGGAGTTTTGGCGCTTGATGCGACGTTGGATTTCGAGGTTTTGCCGACTTCGCGCCTATTGGAAGATCTCGCTGACGTACGAAGCCGTGTGCAAAAGGTTGCGCAATATTACTTGGATTTCTCACGTGATCACGAAGCCTATTTCCGGCAGTTCCTGGCAGAGTCACTGAAGGCAGCTTTGGAGGACGCGCGCAGAAACATACGGGGGGCCCGACGCGTGGCTGCATTTGGCGAAGCGCTTGAACCTGTTCGTGGTCGAATGAATCCCTCAGACTTCGAGGATCTGAAAAAGCGGTTGGCGATGACGACAGGAATGGAGCAGTTCATCATTTTGGAAGATATTCTGCGCGTTGATCAGCCAGAAGGTGACCGGCTTCTTTCGGGTCTGGTTGACGCCCTGTTGGATCGCTATTTGCCCCAAGAGAGCGCGCCGAATTGAGTTGCTCTAAGGGTGTGGACGTGAGACCGGCCTGACGCAGCGAACGCTGTTCGAAAAATCGTACGGGCTACGAACGTCGCTTGATCGGTTTGTAAAAAACAGCGAGATCTCGCCGGCTTCGCCCGTGGTCGTGCATGGGTCCCAATGTCGAAGGTACCAGCGGCAAACCAGCAGTACCCATGCTCTTCTTCAAACAGGTGTTCCGACATTTGAGCCAAAGGCCCTTTACATAGAAGCCCCTCCCGCGACAACATGAGATAAATTTAAGCATTCGAATAACGGGATGAGTTTTCCAGTGTGTCCGCGGCGAATTGGACCTCGGACATTTGCTGTCTAAAAAGGGGGGGAGATATGGCTGATATCGTTCGTTGGATTGTATCCGCGTTTCTGGTTTTCACACCGACGTTAGTGGGGGCGCAGTCCGAACAGGAGGGTGTCGCGGAACCTATTTCAGACACCGATCTGCTTACCCAGGCCGAGCTAGAAAATCTCGTCGCGCCGATTGCTTTGTTTCCGGACACGCTTTTGATTCAGATACTGGTTGCGGCGACCAACCCGATGGAAGTCGTCAAAAGCGACCGGTTGCTGGCCAGCATGGACGGCGAGGAACCCGAAGTCATTCAAGCTGCCGTCGAAGCCGAAGAATGGGACGAAAGCGTTGAGGTTCTGGCCGTCGCCTTCCCTGAAGTGATCGAGGATATGGCCACCCATATCGAATGGACCGAAACCATGGGCGACGCCATGCTTGCCCAAAGTGACGAGGTGATGGTCGCCGTTCAGACCATGCGGACCCAGGCGATCAACAACGGTGCGCTCGTATCGGGTGAAGAACAGCTTGTCGAGGTCACGGAAGACGAAACCGTCATTATCCAACCTGCGGATCCCGAAGTTGTTTATGTGCCGCAATATGACCCTCAGGTCGTTTATACCGACAGCAACAGCAACCTTGTTGGCGACGCCATTGTCACCGGAGCTATCGCGTTTGGGACATTCGCCCTGATCGACGCCATTTTTGACGATGACGACGACTGGAATGACTACTGGGGTTGTCGAAATTGCGGGGGTTGGGGTGGGGGCCCGATCTATCGAAACCCGAATATTGATCTGGATATCGACGGCAATGTGAATATCGGCAATGACGTCAATATCGGGAACGGTAACATCAATCGTCCTGACGATGGCTGGAAACCGGATGATCGAAAGAAAGATCAGGCGCGAGACAAGATTGCCTCCAAAAAGGATCCAGGGGGTAAGACCAAGCTGCCGATAGACAAAGGTGACAGCAGCGCGGATGCCTTGCGAAGCAAACTGTCCCAGAAATCCGGTGCGCCAGATATCTCCCGGCCCGGATCGCAGGCCAAAACGGAAGCAGTTCGGAAAACCATGAAGGATGGGGGTACGCCCAAGGTCAATCGGGCCACGCCGAATAAGGCCGTGAAGAAACCGACCCAAAAGCCAGCGGTTAAGAAACCATCCGGGACCAAGTCCCATGTCACCAAAGCCTCTAAGCCCAAAGCGGTAAGCAAGCCGAAGGCGACCCACAAGAAATCCAGCGGGCAAAAAGCACGCTCGGCTTCGCAACGGGGCAAAGCCAGCCACCAAAAAGCCCAGCGGAGGAGATAAGAGCATGACCAATACTTTGATCAAAGCAACTGCAATCACCGCATTTCTCACTGGTCCGGCCTGGGCTGAACCTGCCGCATATGCCTCTCCGCAAGAGGCGCTTGAGGCGATGGTCGCAGCGCTGAAAAGCCCTGAGGTGGGTGCTGCTCTGGCCGTCTTCGGGCCAGAGGCTGCGGACTATCTTTCCGATGGAAACCCGGTCGAGGACAAGATCAACAAGCTGGCACTGTTGTCCCTCTACAAAGAAGGCTATCGGCTTGTGCCGCAAGACGATGGCTCGGTCCTGATTGCGCTGGGTGAGGAAGGCTGGCTGTTCCCGGTGCCCATAGCAAAGACGGACACATCATGGTCTTTCGACAACGACGCAGGCCGGGAAGAAGTGCGTCTGCGCGAAATCGGCCGCAACGAGCTGGACGTGATCGAATTGATGGAGGCCTATGTCGAAATACAGGCCGATTTCCGGTCGCAGGATCAAGACGGCGACGGGGTCAGGGAATTCGCAAGCCAGATCATTTCGACTTCTGCCGATCAGCGGGATGGGCTGTTCTGGGCATCCGAAGACACGCTGTTGGGTGAGCTTTTCGCGCGCGCTTCGGCTTTTGGCTTCAGTGACGGCGAAACCGACTTCGCGCCCGAGCCCTTTTCAGGTTACTATTTCCGTATCCTGACAGAGCAAACCGATGCGGCGCCCGGCGGAGCGATGGACTACATCGTCAATGGCCACATGGTTGCGGGTCATGCCCTTTTGGCCGTTCCAGCAGAATTCGGAGAGACCGGCGTGCACAGTTTCATGGTTTCGGAAAACGGTGTCGTGTTCGAGGCTGTTCTGGGCGAGGACACGCTGGAAAAGGCGGCAGGCATAACCGGGTTTGATCCGACTGAGGAATGGCAGCCTGTGAACTGATCCTGCGCGTCGATTCCAGCATCCGGTCGTATCGCATTTCCAGAAGGCATCAGAGCGTTTGCGGCGTTGGATTCGGTTAAGAACCAACGCCGCCATCGCCCTGCAAAGTGAAAGCGATTTTGGCGAGATTCCCAACTGTACTTTGCGGTCGATGCGAAAAAGCTCGGTACAGGATACTAAGGTGCTAAGGTAAGTCGGTAAATGAGACGTCGAACCCAACCGATCCGGGCAAACGACTAAGGCTAAAGGAAGAAGGAAGATGCCGAGAAAACTGCTTTGGCCTTTGTTGGGATTGATCGCTCTGGCGGCCTGTTCGGCTGGGCCTAGGGATTTTGTTCAAGTCCCATCGCGGGCGGTCGAGAGCCCTTCCAATAGCAGGTTGACGACAGCGGTGCGCAAACTGGGTGATCCACGTGACGGACGGTCGGGTGTCAAGCTGATCAGCAACGGCGAAGAGGCACTGGCCGCGCGTCTGGTTCTGGCGTCGCAGGCGGATGTGACAATAGATGCGCAATACTATCTACTGCACAACGATCTGACCGGGCAATTGTTTGCGCTGAGCCTGCTGAACGCGGCGGATCGCGGTGTACGGGTCAGGCTGCTGCTGGATGACATGGATACATCGGGTTACGACGCGATGACTGCCGCGCTGGATTCTCATGAAAATATCGAGATCCGGCTGTTCAATCCTTTCTGGCGTGACCAAAGCCTGCTGGTTGCAGGTTTGACCGATTTCAAACGCATCAACCGGCGCATGCATAACAAATCCATAACCGTCGACAACACTATTTCCATCGTTGGTGGTCGCAATGTGGGGGATGAGTACTTCCTGGCCAAGGAAGAGTTTAACTATGCAGATCTGGATATCTTCGTCGCCGGGCCTGTGGTGAACGAGGTGTCCGACAATTTCGACGAATACTGGAACAGCGAATTTGCTGTTCCTGCCCGTGCGGTGATTGGCGAACCCGAGACTCTGGGTCTGGCAGATGCCCGCGTGCGTCTGAATGCGCTGGTCGATGAAGCCCTGAAAACACCGTATGCGGCAGCGGTCAAGAAGACCGCGCAAGAGACTTTTACCCTCAAGACGCTCAGGCTAGACTGGGTTCCGGCCAAACTGTATTCCGACCCGCCGTCCAAGGCAGCCGGTGTCGACAATGATCAGCCCATTCTGGCCTCGAAGTTGGTACCCTATTTCCAAAAGGCTGAAAGCTCGGTCGACGTCATCTCAGCCTATTTTGTGCCCCGTAAGCGAGGGGTTAAATGGCTGAGCGAACTCGAGGATCGCGGGGTTAAGGTGCGTGTTGTCACCAATTCGCTGGCGTCAAACGATGTGGCGCCGGTTTATGCGCATTATGCAAGGGAACGCCGCGCTCTATTGGACGGGGGCGTGGAACTGTTCGAACTGCGCCCTGACTCGGACCGGGTCAATCAGCGGGGGGTGAATTGGGGTCAGTCGCGCGCGGGTTTGCACACGAAGGCATTTACCATCGATGAGCGATACCTGTTCGTGGGCTCGTTCAACTGGGACCCGCGGTCGGTCAACATAAACACAGAAATGGGCGTGCTTGTGGACTCGCCGGACCTGACGCGACGCGCGGTTGCTGCGCTTGACGAAGCTTTGAAGCAAAACACCTATTCGGTCCAATATGACGAGGAAAAACGCGTCACCTGGAGGTCCTACCGCGAGGATGGTGCGATCTTGCTGAACCGACATGAACCCACCGGTAGTTTCTTTGATCATATCAAGGCCGGGTTTTTGGCCATTTTGCCTATTGGATCGCAGCTTTAGCGCAAGATGGGCTTCCACATCTACGCCGTCGCCATAGCCCCCCCCGTCGCAGTATGGAGCCCCGGACTGGACAAGAAAGACATCTCGGTGCTTGCTGTCGGGATGATTGAAGATCTGCAGCGTCCCCGTGTTCCGTGTTTGTGCAATTTGGCCGGGATGCGCGGAAAAGGGATGGAACGAATGAATTTTGTTAAGGCATTTCCTATTGTGTTGCTGTTTGTGCCAACAGTTGCGTTCAGTGCCGAGTATGAAGCACAGCCCATACTGTCTGCGCAGGAAAGCGTTCAGGACGTTCCGCTTGCGACCGAGATTTATCGCATCGACGAACAGGTCCCGACGGATGGGTACATGGCGACCTACCGCATCGAGACGCAGTTCGGGCAATTCTCGGCCTCTGGTCCGGGTATGTTGCAGGCGCGGTTGGCCGAAATCCGAGCTCTTGCTGCGCTGGACCATATCCAGAATGACCAGCAATTCATCGACGCTGCCGAAGACACAGCCGGAGAGACGTTTGAAAACCTGCGCCAATTTGCGAAGCAGCCGAAGGAAACTCTGAAAGGTGTGCCCGAAGGTGTCGGGCGGTTTCTCAAACGTACCGGACGGTCGGCCAAGACGGGGCTGCAAAAACTGGGCGATGTCCGAGAGGGAAACTTGCCCGGCGTTGATCCCGAGACCACCTCTAACCTTCCCGGAGGCTCGGCAGATTCACAAGCCGGTCCGCAGGGCAGCTTTACTGAGAATGTCGCGCGCGCCAGCGGAGATGTTGCTGTAAATATCCTTGGGTTTGACAAACAGCGCCGCCGTCTGGCCAAGGAATTGGGCGTCGATCCCTATACCACCAATCAACTCCTGGCCACGCGGCTGGATGAGGTTACTTGGGCGGCCTTCGCCGGGGGGCTTGGCGTCAATGTCTTGACCAGTTTGGTTCCGGGCGGGTTGGTCCTGTCGTCATCCTCGCGGCTCAGTGACTGGGTTTGGGATACCGCCCCCGGTGATCTGCGCGTGCAGGTTGAGGAAACGCTTTTGTTCGTCGGCGTGCCGCGTGATCAAGTCGACCGCTTTTTGCGGCACAGCTACTATACGCTCAGCATGCAAGCTGTGGTGGCGGATTCATTGAAATCGCTTGAGGGGGTGCAAGGCCGGGCGGATGTCCTTCCGTTGATCCTGAGTGTGGGCTCGGAAGGTCAGGCGCGTTTCCTGGTGCAGACCTTGGACATGTTCAGGACGTATCACGTGACCAAAGAATCACTGTCCCAGTTGCGCGTACAAGGCACAATCATTGGCGTCGGAGGTAGTGGCAATTCCGTGGTCATGGCTCCGGTAGACTACCTGAGCTGGACCGAAACGCTGGATGCATTCTCTGCCAATCTTACAGAGGCGACCGAAGGTCCCATCGTGCTTTTTGTTTCGGACGAGATGTCCGGTTTAGCGACGGACTCACTAAAAACACGCGGTTGGACAGTAGCGGAGACAGGGCAGATCACTCCGGATGCGTTTCCACTGCGTTGACAATTGTAATCGGCGTTGAGCCGCCCGAAAGAGATGATTGCTAGGGTTACGGCAGCAAAGTTCCGCGGATAAGGTCTCGGGCGCTCATTTGATTGTGCTGAGACTCGTTCCGGCGAGACGCTCACGACACCAGGCTCTTACCGGCCCCATTGAACAGTGTCTTACCGAAAACGGAATCCGGTAAAAAATGCGCTGACAAGACCGAGCGCAGCCGTAGTCCCAAGTTGCTGCTTAGGCTCAGGCCTCATGGCCGATAGATCACCAAAGCGGCGAGCGCGATTGCTGAGAGGAAGATTTTGACCGTCTTTTCTTCGCCATGGTTGGCAGCAAAACGAAAATCAATGGGTCCTGAGCCTAGGGGACGAGCATCTCAAGTTTGGCGTCCGGGAAGTGGGACAAGACTGACCTGACCTTCCTATCTGGTGTCACGCATAGCGCAGTCGACAACCCATCTGCCAAGGCGGCATTTGCGGCAGAAACGGACACAGTACTCTGCGGTGCCATTCGGTTTTTTGGGTCAAGAATGTGGTGATGTCCCGCAGCCAGCTTCATCATTGCCGGTGCCGAGGTTGCGACAGCACGGTCACGTAACGAAAGCCGCCCCCTTACGATATGCTTGGGACCTGCCAGGCCGACTTGCCAGTCGCTTCCATCGCTACGGGTGCCTCGGGCTGATATCTCGCCCATATCAACCAAAATATTGCGCAGGCCGAACCCGTTTAGCAGACTTGCGATACGATCAGTGATTTCGCCCTGGGCAATTCCGTTCAGGGTCAATCCTGAAAATCCCGGATCTGGCAGGCGGATTGCATTCGTGTTTACTAACACTTTGTGCCATCCAATCCCGCGCTGCGCGCGATTCAGTTCAGAGAGTTCCGCTCCTTTGGCGAACGCCATCCAGAGAGGTTGTATCGTTGGGTCGAACGCGCCGTCCGAGGCGTCATGCAACGCGGAACACAAGCTTAGAACTTTCAACAGTTCGGGTGACGGTGCTATCAGGTGTCCATCAGTATTCAGTCGGCTCAGCTCAGAGTGAGGGCGATACAGGCTGAAAATATTCTCAAGCCTGGTCAGCTCGGCCGTGACGGCATCGAAAATGGGTGCTGCTTCAGTGTTGGTTAGTCCTTCCACGCGTAGGCTGGCCTTTGCGCCCAATGCTGAGCCGTGCCATCGCGCAGACGCAGCGGCGGCAACCGGAGTATAGGCGCAGGCTGCGGAAATAGCCAGAAACCGGCGGCGGGTCAGGGCGGTCATGACGGGGTCTCCAGCGCAAGGTTCAGATCGACGGGGCCCAACACTTCGGCATCGGGGATATCGGACAGGGTCAGGGCGGCGCCGCCATAAGTGTCGATGAAGGCCTGCGCCGCGCTGGCATCGCCAAAAGGCACAACTTCGCGCGCGCCCATTCCCCCCGCGACGTTGGCGCCGACTACAAAGGTGGAGTCGGCGGCGGCGATCCAGTTGGAAATGCCGGGTTGTCGCCAACTGGGTGCGACGCTCATGTCGCTGACATATACGGCGGTGATGGCGGCGTCACGTTCGGGGCTTTTGAGATAAGCCACCATGTCGCGGACCTGCGCAAAGAAGAGCGGCGTAGGGTAGCCTTCCAGATGGATTTGCCCCTTGGGTCCGCCATGTTCGGCGATGTTCATCTGGCAGAAGAAACTCAGCGCATCGGGGGTTAGATCCACCGGGTCGGGGGCCTCGGCGACCTCTTCTTTGCAGGCGGTCAGGGCAATGAGGGCAATCAGGCATAGGCGCTTCATGGTTCGACCCTCCGGAAGGCCAGTCGCGCTAGCGCGAAGGCAAGCACCGGCCAGATCAGAAGTGAGGCGGGCGCGGCCCAGAAGGGCAGGGCCTGCGCGGCCCCGGTCATGCCGGAGGCCATGGCGACACCCTCGGTCGCGGCAATGTTCCACAGACGGAATGCGTCGGCCGGGTTGGCCACCATCACCCACGGAAAGACGGATTGGGTGAAGCTGCCGCCCTTGTCCATGACGACGGCCCCCAACAGGCCCAGATCATAGAGGACAACAAAAACCAGCCATAGCCCGGCCGACAGACCCGCTGCCGCCGTAGCCCCCTTTGCCAGGGCAGACAGCAGGTATCCCAGCGCCAGAAAGACGGCGCCCAGCAGGATGGATGTGAGGATCAGTCGCGTCAGAGCTATCAGGCTTTCGGCCCCCGCGCCTCCAAAGAAGGCGGCCACTGCGCCTGCCGTGCCAAAGCCGACGGTCATGGCGAAGGCCAGCGCGGCCAGATGGGCGGTGAACTTGCCCAACAGGATTTCTCCGCGCCCTGCAGGATAGGACAACAATAGGGAAAGGCTGCCCCGGTCCACGTCGCCTGCGATGGCGTCGAAAGAAATCATCAGCGCCAGCAATGGCGCAAGATAGACCGACAGTGTGGTCATCGAGGCGACCGAGACGGTGAGCATATCGACCCCCAGCGTGCCGGTTGGCGCGCTGCCCGCAAAGGTCAGCGCCAGCGCGAACAGCACCATGATCAACGTCGCGACCAGCAGCCAGCGGTTGCGGCGCAGGATCAGCATTTCGGTGCGAGTGATGGCAAGGAAGCGGGTCATCGCGATCCCTCCTGTGCGTAGTGGCGATAGAGGTCTTCCAGCTTGGGCGGGGTCATCTCAACATCCGCCACCGCGTCGCCCAACCCGGCGATGCGGCGCAGGGCCTCCATTTTGTCTTCAGGAGAGCAGAGCAGTTCGACCGAAGCCCCGTTGATCCGGTTGCCACCCAGTTCGGCGGCCAACGCGTCAGGATTGGTACTGGCGCGCACTTTCAGGCGGATTGGCAGACCGGCCAGCGCCGACAGGTTGGTCAGCGTATCATCGGCCACCATGCGACCCTTGCGCATGATGGCGATGCGGTCGGTACGCGCCTCGACCTCGGTCAATGCGTGGGAGGCGATCAGGACAGCGGTGCCTTGCCCGGCCAATTCGTCAATGATGGCATAGAGATCCTGCCGCGAGATTGGGTCCAGCCCGCTGGTCGGTTCGTCCAGCAACGCCACTTTGGGCTGACCCAGCAGCACTTGCGCCAGACCCAGACGCTGCCGCATTCCTTTTGAATAGGCTCCGATCCGGCGGTCCAGCGCATCGCTGAGGCCGACCCGCTCCAACAGGCCGGGCACATCTGCTTGCGCACCCGAAAGTTGCGCAAACAGTGTCAGTTGTTCGCGGCCCGTCAAGGCCGGGTGGAAGGATACCGCCTCGGGCAAGTAGGCTGTCTTTCGCCGCGCCTGCGCCGTACCGGGGGCGACGTCTCCGATCCGAATGGCTCCGCCATGGATCGGCGTCAGGCCAAGGATGGATTTGATCAGCGTTGACTTGCCCGCACCGTTATGGCCCAGCAGCGCAACGCGCTGACCGGGGGCAAGAGACAGGGTGATATCGTCAAGAACGCGGGTCTTGCCACGGTCTTTGCAGACTTGGTCAATCGTCAGGGCCTTATCCGTCATGAGGCACCTTTTTCATAGCTGGGGGTTCAGGGGCTTGCATCAAGGGGTTGCTGTCCACCACGCCTCCCGGCAACAGCGCCGGGAAGGCCGATTGCGACCAACGCACCAGCTGCACGGCAGGTGAGCCGAGCAGCAATTTGGCTGCGGGTTGGGTCCACAGCACATGGTCCATTGAATCGTTGGGGCGATAAGGGGCATCGGCCACGCCGTTGCCATCCACATCATAGGCGGCGAAATCGGACCAATAGTTTCCGCGCCCGTCTTCTGACCACTCGACCCATTTGGTCGAGACATATTTCACCTGTGTCCGGTTGCCGACAAAGGCGTTGCCGACGATCCGGTTGCGTTCGGACCCGGCGGTAAAGTGGATGCCGATGCCGCAGCCTTCAAACCAGTTGTCAGTGAAGTCGTTCTTGTTCGAGTTATAGAGGAAGGTGCATTTCTCTTTCGCACCTTTGACCACATTGCCGGTGATGACGCTCTTGTTGGCATAGTTCAGCATCACGCCATGTTCGCGGTCATCAATCGACACATTGTCGGTGACTTTGACATTCGAGGTGAACATCACCGCATAGCCCAGATCGTTGCCGATCGAGACGTTGTTGCTGACCACGGAGTTGTCGGCATACATATAGTGCACCGCAAAGCGCAGATCACGAAACAGGTTGCCGGTGAACAAATTCTTCTTCGAAGAATTCACGAAAATCCCATCGCGGCCAAACTGAATGTCATTGTCGGCGACAACGGCCCCGGGAGCGTTCCAGACATAGACCCCATTGCCGCGCGCGTTCATGTGGCGGTCCTGCCGCCCTTCGATCCGGTTGCGGCGCACGATGCCGTCCTTGGCCCCGTGGATGTCGATGCCATAGAGATTGCCCAGCAGCACATTATCCTCGACCACAGGCGCGGTGGCCGTTTTGGTCAGTTGGATGCCGCTGTCGATCCCGTCATGGTCTGAACCGGAGCCGATCACCGTCAGCCCGCGCACCGTCACGCCGGGTCCGGTCACGGTGATAACGCTGCCTTCGCCTTGTCCGTCAATCGTGGCCTGTCCCAGCCCGTCAATCGTGATGGGCCGGTCCAGAACCAGTGTTTCGGCATAGGTGCCGGGGCTCAGGCGGAGGGTATCCCCATCCGCCGCCTGCGCCAGTATCTGATTGATGGCCCCCGCCCGGTTGGGCACATCCCAGTCCGTCGCCCAAAGGGGCGAGCCGAGCAGGAGCGGTATGAGCAGGGACCAACGCATGACTACGCGCTCCGCGGCTCAACAAACATCCGGCCGCGCATTTCCATGTGCAGCGCGTGGCAGAACCACTGGCAATAGAACCAATGCACGCCCGGACGGTCGGCAATGAACGTGACCGAGGCGGTGGCCTGCGGGGCAACCTCCATCGCGATACCGAAGTTCGACAGGCAGAAGCCGTGGGTTACATCATCCACATCGTCCAGGTTGGTGACATAGACGGTGACTTCGTCGCCCTGCTTGACGGTGAACTTCTCCATGCTGAACACAGGGGCGACCGAGGTCATGTAGACGCGCACCTTATTGCCATCCCGGATCGGCTCATCCGCGCCATAATCCAGATCGACGCCATCGGCCTCGGCCTGTTTGCGCGCATCTTCCCACATCGGGTCGTTGCGATCCCAGACATTGACCGGGTTCACTTTGGACCGGTGTACAAGGATCGAGTCATGCGGCTCCGCAAAGGTCGGGCCGTCATGGACCACCTTCATCTTGTCGCCCGAGATGTCGATCAGCTGCTCATTCTCAGGCTTCAGCGGTCCCACGTTCAGGAAGCGGTCTTTCGAGAACTTGTTCATCGAAATCAGCCATTTGCCGTCAGCCTCAGCCGTCTCACCCATCGAGGTCGAGTTGTGACCCGGCTGATACTGCACGTCCACCTTGTCGAGGATCGGATCGACGTCCGCGCCACCATAGGCTTCGATCGCTTTGGCGATGTCCCACTTCACCACCTGGCTGTCCAGGAACAGGGTGGTATAGGCGTTGCCCTTGCCGTCGAACGCGGTGTGAAGCGGGCCAAGACCCAGTTGCGGTTCCGCGACGATGGCCGAGCGCGGATCAGCGTTGTCGGCAAACAGCGCGTCGACTTTTTCGACATCGATCACCGACACGGTCGGAGACAGCTTGCCGTTGATCATGATGTGTTTCTTGTCGGGCGCGGCATTCACACCGTGTGGCGAGTTCGGGATCGGGATGTAGCGGGTCAGGTTGCCGCCAGCCTCTTTGCGGCCGTCTACGACCTTGACGCCGTTCAGCTCCTGATAGTTCCCCGCAGCAATTGCGTCTTCGATGCCTTTGAGGTTGAACACGACCACGTGGTCCAGCTCATTCTCGGTCATCTCGGCCAGATTCATGCCCATTTCCGAGTTATAGGACGTCGAGAAGGCGTATTTACCCTGATAGTCGCAGTCGGTGTTGTCGAGGTTGCCCGACACCATCACCTGCCATGCGATCTCCATCGTGTCGCCGTCGATGGCGGTAAAGATGTTCACGTATTTGGACGGATCGTCGAGAATCTGGCCGTCATTTACCAGCGGTGCCTCATGTTCGCCATTGGCAAAGACATAGCCGGTGCGCGGGTATTTCTGCGGACGCAGACCGTGGATGTCATGCGCGTTCGGGATCTCGATGATCTTGTCGCATTTCATCACGTCACAACGCACACGAGCCACGCGGGTGTTCGCCTTGTCGTTCATGAAGAGATAGCGGCCGTCATAGGTGCCATCGGTGAAGGACATATGCGGGTGGTGCAGGTCGCCATTGTCATAGGTAACTTTGCCGTTTGCGGCCAGGAACTCCTTGGTTTCGGGCAGCAGGCCTTCGGTCAGAATTTTCAGCGATTCATTGGTCTGGCCCCACCCGGTGGCCGAGCAGCGGTTGAACACCGGCACCCGCATCAGCTCGCGCATCGAAGGCACGCCCAGAATGCGCAACTCACCGGTCTGGCCTGAAGACCAGAAGCCGTAATATTCGTCCAGCTCACCCGGCTCCAGATGGGCCTTGGCGGCGGCGCTGGCTTCGCGCGCGGTCATCAGGGTCGAACCCAGGCCGGTCCCGGCAATTACGGCACCGGTGGCGGTCGCCCCCAGCATTCCGCGGCGTGTGATGTTCAGTTTGTTTTCTTGGTCTGACATGATCGTCCCTCCAATCAAGAAACGGTTTGCGGTTTGGCGTTCGGATGGTTCGCCGGTGGTTGTCCGAGTGGAGTCTTCATCTGCACCGACCCTGTCTTGGCCCGCCGTTTCAACTGGCGGATAACGACGGGGCATTTGTCCTCGGACTGATAGAGCACCTGACAATGCAGGCAGGTGACGCACTCGTTAGGGTTAATCTCACCGGTGGGGTGGATTGCCTGAACGGGGCATTCATTGGCGCAGGTTTGACAGGGGGTGCCGCAATCCTTGTAGCGGCGCAGCCAGTCGAACATGCGAATACGGGCCGGGATCGCCAGCGCACCGCCCAACGGGCACAGATAGCGGCAGTAGAACCGTTCGATGAACAGCCCGATCCCCAGCAAGGCCAGCGCAAAGACCACGAAAGGCCAGTCTCGCATGAATTTCAGGATGATCGCGGTCTTGAACGGCTCGACCTCGGCATAGGTTTCGGCCAGCGGGATCGAGACAAAGCTGATCCCGAACAGCACTAGGAAGATCATGTATTTTGCTGGCCAGAGCCGTTCGTTCAGACCCCAAGGCAAGATCCATTGCGGCACCTTGAAGGCCCGCGCGATCTTGTTGGTCAGCTCTTGCAGTGCACCGAACGGGCACAGCCAGCCGCAATAGGCCCCGCGTCCCCAAAACAGCAGCGCGGCGGCGACGGCGAACCACTGGATGAACACCAGCGGGTCCAGCAGGAAGGCATCCCACGAGAAGCCCGTGCGCAGGCTGCCCGCCAGCGCCATAAGGTTCACCACGCTCAGCTGCGCATTGGCGTACCAACCGATGAAGAACAGCGTCATGGTCAGGAAACTGATGCGGAACCAGTAGAACACGCGTGCATTCATGGTGGCGTGGAACTGGAAGAAGAAGGTCGCCGTCAGCACCAGCAGCATCGCGCCGAGGATCACGATCTCAACCACGCGGTCTTTCCAGATGCGCTGCCACAGCGCAGCCTTTGCCGCAGCCTCACCGCTGGCGTCATCGACGACCACGGTGGCCGCAACGGGCAGCAGATAGTGTTCGGGTAATCTGTAGCCCAGATCGAAGGTCAGAAAGGTCTTTTCGACCGCGCCAACAGCCCGCTGCGCCAGCAGTTGCAGGCGGAAGGGTTCGGCCGGGTCGAATTCAGCCTCGGCGGGGATCTTGAAGATGTCCAGTTCCGTGAAGCTGGGCGCATCCGGTGCTGCAACCTCGCCCAGACGGCGCTGCTGCTTGTCAAAGAACCGCACCGAATTGTCGCCTTGGATCAGCTGAATACGGTCGAAAATCCCGCCCCGGACATAGCCCGATCCCTTGAAGCTGTAGGCCCCACGTCCCAGCACCAGAATGGCCTGCTCGCCCTCGCCCAGCCAGTCGACCATGTTCTGATATTCGGCCTCGCCCAGCAGCGACTTGCCGATCGACGGCACCGAGACCAGTGCCAAATGCATGTCGATATAGGTGTCATCGGGTTCACCGGGTTCGGGGCGTTTGATCGCGCGCTGATCGCCCGTCGCCTCAAACGCGGCATTGACCTGCCCGATATCCAGCGTCAGTCGCCGGATTGAGCCGTCGCCCGACAGCGTCGTCCAGTCATAGATGGCGTCCTGCGCCATATCGACCTCGCGCTTGGGCCCGTCGGCCTGCGCCGGTGCCAATCCGCCCAACCCCAACGCGCGCGCCACCTTGATGCCACCACGCACAAGGCTGTCGTCGATCACCATGATCGTGACGGTCGCGCCCGAGATAATATCAAGGTCATGCCCCTCACCGCCCGTCTCGGCCTCAACCTTCAGGTCCAGCCCGGCATAGCCTTCGGTCAGCTCAACCATGCGCGCATTGGGAATGCCGATCAGCACGATCGGCTCCGAGTGTTTGACCAGTTGCACCCCGGTCAACACCGCCTCGTCATTGATGGCAGCAACCACGTGGATCGGCTTGCCGGAATATCCGGTGGTGCCCACGAAATCGGATGTTAGGAACGCCCAGGCCACCGTCTCGCCTCCTTTCAGAACGGGGGCAACCATGACGTCCTCGCGCACCGGGCCAAAGGCATCGGCACCGGGCACCAAATCGGCAGGCTCAATCTCGGGCAGAAAGCTGGCGAGGCTGTCGGCATGGGCGCTGATCGCCATCAGGCAGGACAGGGTGAAGGCCAGCAGGGCTTGGAATGCGCGACTTACGACCATGGCGCACCTCCGATACTTTGAGTAGACGCCATGGAAGCGCGCGGGGCGCGTTCAGTTGTTTTTAGGTTTGCGTGCGGGGGCCCTCGGGTTTCAGGCCACAAGCGGGCCTGATCATGGGGTTGGTTCTGATCGGCGCACCGGTACAGGGCGAGGCCGGCCTTCTGGGATAGGACCAGATGAGGCTGATCGGGCAACTGCGCCAGCGTGGTGACGGCACACAAGGTGCAATCGGCGCATTTCGGGCAGGGCGCGGTCGGGTCATCGGTCTCCTCCTCAAGGTCCACCTGAACCCAAACCGCCCCCGCCTCCGAGCAGATCTCCACCCATATGCTTTGACCGGGACTCGCCAGAACCGGGCCAAGCATTTGCAACAGCAGAAGAAGGGTGCCCGCCCATGCACAAGCCACGCGGGACGCGCGAACAGGGAGGTTGTGCAGAGGGTTAGAGGCGGGCATAGAGAATCCAACTCGGTATTCTTTTCCAGAGTTCTAGGGGAATCTCTCGGACCGATACTTGACTTCTGTTAGGTGCGAAGGTTTTCGCGACTTAGCCGTCGGCCTCATCCATCAGTCCACGCAGCCAACGACCCGCCAGCCAACTTGCAGGCACGCCCAACGGCACTGACCAGATCAGCGCTGTCACCGGGGGAATGACCGCAAAACCAAGGGTATGCGCGATCAACCCAGCCAAAAACAGGTTGATGGCCACGGTCAAAGCCGTGGCCGGGTAAAGCAGGATGGACAGTTTCCAGACCGGCCAGCGCCCGTCAGTGGCTGGTGCCTTCCGAGAAGGTGATTTTGTTCCAGACATTATATTTTCCAGACGGTTTGCGCATCGGCAGGCGGCGGACCTCTTCCAGCGTCTGCGCATCATAGACGATCACTGCGCCATCATCCTCCCAGATCGACACCAGAGCGTGGCTGCCATCCTTGGTGAACTCCACATGCGCCACGGTCTTGCCGGGGGCAGGGCGCAGGGTCTTCACGATCTCAAGGCTCTGCTTGTCGATTACATGCATGACATCCTTGTTAGTGCCAAAGAACACATCGGTCCAGACGTAAGGCGAGTTCTCATGGCTGCGCATGAAGAACCCCGGCCCTTCGGTCTTGATCCGTTTGACGGTCTCCCAGCTTTTCATGTCGATCACTGACACCGTGCCATCGGTAAGATGCGGTGTGGCCATAACGGTTGTGTCGCCATGCTGCCATGTGATGCCCGATCCCAGATGCGGCATGCCCGGCAGGTCCAGATCAGCCACCTTGTGCCCGATTACCAGATCAATCACCTGTCCACCCTTGCCATCGCGCGAGGCGCCCATAACGTATTCATAGCTCTGGTCGAAAAAGAAATCGTCCAGATAATCCGGCGTGGTGATCTTGCGCACCGGGAACGGGTCAGGATTTTTGAACTGGCCCTCGATGCGGAAATCATGGCCCAGCCCGAATTGCGGCGGGTTGGCACCGTAGAAGACCTCCCAAATTTCGGGCACGTCTTTCAGCGCCAGCACGAAGCTTTCACGCGGCGGCGCCTGATACACGGCCGAGACTCGGCTGGGCACACCCTTTTTGCTTTTCACTTCGATAACCGACGCCACCGAAAGATTCTCGGTCGATAGCAACGTCAACGAATTGGGCAGATAGTTCGCCACGGCTACCCATTTGCCATCGCCTGACATTGCAATGTTGCGGCTGTTCAGGCCCGCGCGCACGCGCCCCACCTGTTTCAGCGCCCAGATGTCGTATTTCTGCACCCAGCCATCGCGGGACATGATGAACACATAGCGCCCATCGGGGCTGAATTTCGGCCCGCCATGCACGGCAAACGGCGTCTCAAACCGGTCCAGAACCTCGAACGTGTCGCCGTCCAGCACGCTGACATGGTGATCGCCGGTCTCAACCGCCAGAGTGATGTTCATCGGATCACTGTCCCAGATCGGCGCATCGACAGGGACATAGTCATCGTCCAGTGTACGGCTGGCCATGATATCGGCTGCACCCCACTCGGGGTCCGTCTCCAACGGGGATTTCAACCAACCCGCCAATTCTTCGATCTGCAAGGCATCCAGCTCATGGGCAAAGGCAGGCATCTGAGTGGCCGTGCGTCCTTCGGCAATCACGGCAGCCACGCGGGGGCCGCGCATCCGTTTCAACGTCTCGGGGATCAGCGCCGGGCCAACGCCGCCCAAGCGGCTCTCGCCATGGCACGAGGCGCAGTATTCCGCGTAATCCGAAGGCGCGTCAGCCCATGAGGTGCCCGCAAGTAGCAGGGCGCACAGCGCGCTGATTTTCAGAGTGTCAGAAGAATTGATGCGCCGGATCATGACGTTTCCCCCGGAATGGCGTCACTTGCAGCCGCTCTAGCGCATCTTCGACACCGATTTCTTGATTGCTCAGGTAACAGGCCGGATCTTCGGCCCAGGGATCGCCGGTCAGTTGCAAAGCCCGGATACGAGTATTGCCACCACAGACGTCCTTCAACGTGCATGCCCCGCAGCGTCCCTTCAGCGGACGCGGGCGGGTGCGTAACATGGCGAGCATCGGATCATTGCTGGTCCACAGCTCGGAAAACGGTTTGGTTTTCACATTTCCGACCGTGTAATCGGACCAATAGGTGTCCGGATGCACGCGGCCCAGATTGTCGATATTGGCCACGCCCAACCCGCTGGAGTTTCCGCCCCAGGCCGCCAGATGATCCCGCACATGGGCGGCTTTGTCCGCGTCGAACCGCGCGCGCACCCAATTCAGGAAATAGCCTGCATCAGCGTCGTTATTGCCGGTGACGATGTCCAGAGGACGCCGGCCAGACGCCGCCTCCCACGCACGGTCCAGCAACAGGTCCAAGCCCTTGCGCGTGCGCAGATGTTCGGCATCTTCGCCCCGGTTCTTGTCGCCGCGCCCGGCATAGACCAGATGGGACAGATAGAACTTGTCCACGCCTTCGTCGTTGCACAGTTGCAGCAGATCGGGCAGGTGGTGCTGGGTGCCCTCGGTCAGGCAGAAGCGCAGACCCACCTTGATACCGCGCTTT
The DNA here is from genome assembly GCF_013034685.1 of Ruegeria lacuscaerulensis. Lineage (GTDB taxonomy): Bacteria > Pseudomonadota > Alphaproteobacteria > Rhodobacterales > Rhodobacteraceae > Ruegeria > Ruegeria lacuscaerulensis_B. Next base: position 391,818 of record NZ_WQGO01000002.1, read on the forward strand.
TTGCATTCGCGCACACCGCGCAAGGCATCGGCAAAGGCACCTTCAACGCCGCGGAACCAGTCATTCGTGGCGCCGAGCCCATCTAGTGAGATGCCCACATAGTTGAACCCCACATCGGCGATCATGTCGGCTGTCTCATCGTAAATCCGCGTGCCATTGGTGGACAGCGCCAGCATCGGCACCAGATCGCGGGCGCGTTTGGCGATGTCGAAGAAATCGAACCTGTCCAGCGGCTCACCACCCGAGAGGATTAGGGCCGGGACGCGAAACTGGCCCAAATCCTCAAGGGTGACCATGGCTTGAGCGTGACTGAGCTCGCCAGGGAACGCCACATCCGCCGAGACGGTATAACAATGGCGGCATTTCAGGTTGCAGCGCCGAGTCAGGTTCCAGATCACCACCGGCTTCACCGGGCCGGTGCGGCGCGGGCGTACCGGGGTCGGGGCGACCAGTTGATGCATGTATTCGGTCAGGCGGAACATGGTCCTCAGCCTTTCTGTTTCAGGCGCAGCCCAGTCTTTTTCAGGATGCGTGTGGAATAGAGGATATCCTGCGCCCGGCAGGCATCACCCAGGATAGCGGCAATCTCCGCGCGCTTTTCCTCGACCTCGATCGGGTCCGATCCATGGACCATGGCGAACAGGTTATAGGGCCAGTCGGGCAGGGCGCGGGGGCGTTCATAGCAATGGGTCACAAAAGCCAGCAGTCCGATCTGCGGGCCCAGATCGGCAACCCGCGTATCCTCGACATCCCAGACGGTCATTCCGTTCGATGTCATGCCCAACTTGTAGTGATTGGCCGCCGCGGCAATGCGCCGGATCACGCCACGCGATTTCATATCGGCCAGGCGGAACAGAAGATCGTCTTCTTCCAACCCCAGATTATCGGCAACTTGCCTATAGGGAGCGGGAACCAAAGGCAAACCGCCTTGCAGCGCTTCGACAATCTCTCGTTCTTTTGCGTCAATCATGCTGCTACCCGGAAACCGATGAAGAATTCCTGAAGTTTGGGAAATTGCAGGACCGTGATCCCGGTATCCCGTTCGATGGCCTCGGCTGCCGTTGCGATCCCCTCGGGCGTCTCGGTCGCAAGAACGAACCACACGTTCAGCCGGTGCGTACGCTCATAATTATGCGCCACCTCGGGATGTGCATTGACTTTGGTCAGGACGGTTTCGAATTCCTGCGCAGGCACGGCCATGGCGCAGAGGCAAAAGGCACCACCCATTGCGGCTGCGTCAAAGAAAGGTCCGAACCGGGTTATGACGCGGTCCTCTTTCATGTGGCCCAACCGGGCCAGCAGGTCGGATTCCTCGATCCCCAACTCGTCGGCAATCGCTGCATAGGGGTGCGAGGTCAGCGGCAGGTCATCTTGCATCCGGTTCAGGATCGCGCGGTCGGTGTCATCCAGCATCATGCGGCCACCTCTTTGGCTTGGATCAACGCACCGGTCTGTTTAAAGCAACGGGTTGAGAACAGAACTTTGTGCTTGGTTCCCGACAGTTCGGGTAGCGCTGAGGCCCCGGCCAGAATCTCCAGAGCCTCGGTGCGTGAACGCGCATGGATCATGGAATAAAGACGATAGGGCCAGACGCCTTCGACGGGGTTGCGCTCGTAGCACAAGGTCACACCGGGATGGGCGGCCAGTGCGGGCCCTGCTGTTTCGACCCGTTCGGCGGGCATGTCCCAGACCACCATCGCATTGGCCGACCATCCGAGTGCGCGGTGGCGCACGATGACGCCCAGCCGGGAAATGATACCAGCCGCGTGCAGAACTCTGATCCGGTTCATAACCTGAGCGGGATTGCATCCCAGCGCATGTGCCAGCAAAGCATAGGGTTTGGCCACCAGAGGCAAACCGGAACTGAGTGCTTGCAACACGGAGCGGTCGCCATCCCGCATGACTGAACGGTCAACGCGGCGCGGGCCAGGCACTTGGCGCGCCGCGCCGGACATGCGGAAGCCCAGATCGACGTTGAACGGGCGCACCAACCGCAGGTCCAGAACGCGTAACCCGGTGCGCCGGGAAATCCGTGCCAGCGTCTCGTTTACATGCGTGCGGTCTGGGCCAGTGGCCACAAACCACAGGTTCCACTCATCCTCGCGCTGGTAGTTGTGGTTAACGCCGGGTTCCGCGTCTATCAGCGCGGCCACCTCTTCTAAACGGCTCTCCGGAGCGGCGACGGCTGCCAAGGTGCTGGCCGAAACTGCGCCCGGCGCAATTGTAGCTCCAACCCGCGTGATCCGTCCGGTTTTGCGCATCCGCTCCAGACGATCCAGAACTTCGGATTCTTCCAGACCCAGAGTATCTGCCAAAACCTGAAACGGACGTTCCGTGACAGGAAAATCGCGTTGAAACTCATCCAGCAGGCGGCGATCAATCGGGTCGGTGATATGTATCATCTCACAGCCCCGTTTTGTGTGCACGTGCGGTGAAGAAGATGCCGGATGGGCTGTCGGCCTCGATCTCGCGTAGTTTCTCGAAGCTTTGCGTGTCGTAGACCATGACCTTGTTGGCATCGCGCACGCTGATCCAGACCTCATGTCCGCGCGGAGTGAATTCCATATGCAGCACGGCGGGTCCTGGTTTGAATTCGTGGATGATCTCTTTGCTGACGCCGTCGATCACCTGAACCGTGTCGTTCAGCGGGTGGGCAAAGTTCACCCAGACCTGCCGCCCGTCAGGACGTGCCATGGCAAAAACCGGTTGGCCGTGCGTCTGTGTGCGACCGGTCTCGGTCAGGGTGTCGGCGTCGATCCACAGTACCTCGTGATGACCCACGGCGGGCAGCACGAATTCGCGGCCCGACAGCGCCCAACCTTCCAGATGAGGCATCTTGTAAACTGGCATTTCCTCTTGCCCGCGTCCGTAATTGGGCAGCACGCGGATGGGTTCGGGCGTCTCGGCCCACAAGTCCAGCGCAGTCAGACCGTCCTCGCCAAACAGGCCGGTGATATAGGTGCGGCCATTGGCGGTGATCAGCGCGTCATAGGGGTTTTTGCCCATGTTGGTGATCTTGGTGATCGCCGGGTCACCCTTGGAGAAATCGGCAATCCAGGTCTCGCCCGTGTCCCACATGGTGAACACGAACCGGCGGCCAGGCGCGTCGACCAGACCGATGGTTTTGCTGTCGGTGGGGATGTCGGCGACCATCTCCAGCGTATCCGCATCAAAGACCCGCACACCGCCGGGTTCATAGTTGGATACGGCGACCAGTTTGCCATCGTCCGAAATCGCGCCGCCGATGGCGTTGCCCGCCTGCACGACGCGGTTCACGATCTGGCGGGTGACGATATCAACCTTGGTCAGCCCTCCGTCACGCCCGAACACATAGGCAAAGCGTTCGTCGGGCGAATAGACCAGCGAGGCATGGGACAGGTCGCCCAGCCCTTCGATCCGGGCCAGCGCGGCGCGGTCGGATTGATCGACCAGCAGGACCGAGCCCTTGGCCCGTTCGATCACAAGGCCCAGATCTCCGGTGGCTGTGGGTTCGGCCTGCGCCGTGGTCATCAAGAGGGTCGCGGCAAGGGTGAGGATGAGGTGTTTCATTGGGTCTCCTGTTGCAACAGGTAACGGGCGATCCATTCGGCTTCTTCTTCACTGATCAAGGGTCGCCATGGGGGCATTGCGGTGTCTGGGATGCCGTCAAGGATCACGCCTGTCAGAATTTCGGCGTCATAGTGTTCAAGATTTTGAGGTCGGAGATCGGGCCCAAGTCCACCTTTTAGCGACAGCCCGTGGCACGAGCCGCAATCTTGGTGGACCAGCCGTTTCAGGGCGTTGGGGTCCAGCGTGTCGGCGGCAAAGGCGGTTGTGGCCACAAGCACGGCGGTTGTCAGAGCGGCGCGCGCGGTCCAGCCTGCACTGCGGGTCGTCGCGACGTCGCGAAACCCTGGTCGGCGATGGGCGAGACTAGCCATGTGCTTGCTCCAACAGCTCTGCCAAAGGCTTTTCGGCATAAAGCGAAACCACTTTGCCGATGATGAACAGCGTAGGCGCTTTCAGATCAGCCTCGCGCACATCCGCCGCCAACCGATCCAGCCGGGACACCATGCGGCGCTCATTCGGGGTCGTCGCTTTGCCGACAGCCAGAACCGGGGTTGATCCGGGCAGGTTCTCGGTCATTAGGCCTATGGCGATCTGGCCGATATTGGCGACGCCCATATAAACAACCAATGTCGAGTCCGGGTCGGCCAGCCGTTTCCAGTCAAGATCCAGCACCTTGTCGGCCTGCCGGTGCCCGGTGACATATTGCACCGACGTAGCAATCCCGCGATGGGTAAGCGGCACGCCAGTGGAGCACGATGCCCCCTGCGCCGCCGTAATCCCCGGCGCGTATTCGACAGGAATGCCACGGTCCATCAGATAGGCGGCCTCTTCAGAGCCACGGCCAAAGATCATGGGATCGCCGCCCTTAAGGCGCGCGACTGTGTGACCGGCGCGGGCTTCGTCGACGAGGATTTCATTGATCCGATCTTGCGGCACCGTATGGCATTTGGGCGCCTTACCCACGGGGACTAACCGCGCGCCATCCGCGTGCAGGTTCAAAATATCGGCCGAAACAAGACGGTCGTACACAACCACATCCGCTTCCTTCAGCATCCGCAGCGCACGCAGAGTCATCAGCTCGGGGTCGCCGGGGCCTGCGCCAATCAGAAAAACCTTACCGCTCATGTGCTAACTCGCTTGATCTGAATGTAGTCGGAACCCGGAATCGCGCTGCGTGTCTGGGACGTTGCTGGGCAGGCCGGGCGTGTCTTGCCCCAAGGTTCCCGCATTCTCGGCCGCCTTGCCTTGACTAAAGTTAAGGAGCGCGGGATTTGCGCCCGCGCTCCTTTGTTCTGCCTGCATGGTTGCCTCGGCTCAGGGTTCGACGGTGATCATTCCGATCATGTTCTGTGTCTCCCAATGCGGTCCGCACAGGTAGTCCTGCGGGCCGGGGGTGAGGAAGGTCAGATCAACCGATTCCTCGGGGAAAAGCCGGTCGCTTTCGGGCTCGCTGCCATCTTTCAGCAACACCGAATGGCTGGTGCGCTTGTCCACATTGACCCAGCGCACCGTGGTCCCGGGTTTGACCGTCAGGTCGACCGGGCAGAAGGTGTATTTGTACATCAACACCACCTCGGCATCCTCGACCGCGGATGAGGGCTGGCCGAACAGCTCGACATAGCGGTCTTCGGCTTCGGCGCAGAGTTCGGCAGTGTCATCCGCCCATGCGGGCGCAGCCAGAAGCAGCAGGGCGGGAAGAAGGTGTTGGGGTTTCATCGTCCAAATCTCCTCTTCTTTGGGGAAGGGGCCGGATCGTCCGGCCCCTGCCGTTTACTGTTTAACCACGTTGATGAACGCGCTGTCGTCGTCTAGCGCCAGGCTGGTATCCAGCGTCACGTGGTGGAACCGGGCGGCGGCAAAATCATCGTGGATTGCAAAACCGACGGTGTAGGTTTTGCCTGCTTCCAGTAGCACATCCCCCGGTGCGCCCGAGTTCAGCGGACGGGTAAAGACCACCGTCCACATTCCGCCGTCCAGGCTGGCCGAGGCGGCAATCTCGCCGTCATTGACCACGCGTTGCTCCAACAGATAACCGTTGCTAGCGCTGCCATCGGCATAGACGCGCATCAAGTCCAAATAGGTGCCATCAGCCAGATATTGCTCGATCTGTTCAGCCGCGTGCAGCTTGTCCCAACCACCCAGAGGCTTGCCCCGGCGGCCTTTGGTGTCGATCTCGGTCCGGCTTTCACTGATATACTTAGTCACTGTGTCCTGAGCGGCCAGACGGCCCGAGACATCCGCATTTGCTGCAATCTCCTCGGCGCCCGGATCAAAGGGCATATAGGTGTTGTCCGCGTGGCACGAGGCCCAGCAACCCACCTGATCGCCCATTTCGATACCGGTGCCGGTGATCATCATGGCCACCTTGATCTGGTTGTCGGGGTCCATCTTTCCACCATCCACGAACGGGGCAGGGCTGTGGCCCGCATCCGGCCATTGCAGGCGGATATAGAGGTTCTCATCATCATGGGCCGCCTGCACGGTTGCGTCGATCACACCGCGTTTTCCGGGGATCGGTGTCGGTTCAAGCTCTCCCCCGGCAACAATCTTGTTGCCGATCGCGTCCAGCTCGGCGGCGTGACAGGTCGTGCATTTGTCGCCGCCCTTGGTCAAAGGCCGTGCGCCCCCATGTGATCGACCATTCTGCACCCATTCGAACGAGGCTTGACCCGGATAGAACAGTTTCATGTCAGCGCTGGCGACCGCATTCCAGTCGATATTCGTGCCGACATCGCTGCCACCCTCAGCGGGCGCGGCGGCCTCTTCGCCAGCGGCTTTGGCCCGTTCCTCGGCCACAGCTGCATCTACAGCTGCTGCGATCTGGGCCTGCACCGCCTCTTGCTGCGCAACACGTGCAGCTTTTTCAGCCTCAGCCTCTGCCGCCTCTTTGGCTTCGATCCGTTCCAGACTGGCCAGATATTCAGCCGGTATCTCGCGGATAAAGGCCGGGTTCGGCGCCTCGAGTTCTTCCAGATACTCCTCATCCGCCCGATCACGGGCATCCGAGTGGGCAATCCCCTTGTGGCAGTCGATACAAGTCTGACCCACGGTCATCGCGTTCAAGTGCTGCTGCCGTGCGCGGGGTTTCTGGAACTCGGGCATCATGGATTCGAAATCGTGGCAGTTACGGCACTCGCGCGAGTCGGTGGCCTTCATCCGTTCCCACTCGTTCATCGCCAGATGCACGCGCTTGGCTTCGAATTTCTCGCGCGTGTTGATGGTACCGACCATCTTGCCATACAGCTCTTTAGACGCCTTGATCTTGCGGATGATCTTGTGCGTCCAGTCCTTCGGCACGTGGCAATCGGAACAGACGGCGCCGACGCCTGAACGGTTCACGTCGTGGATCGTTCCGGTGTATTCTTCGTAAACGAAATCGCGCATCTCGTGGCACGAGACGCAGAATTCCTTGGTGTTGGTCGCTTCCATGGCGGTGTTGAACCCGCCCCAGAAGATGATGCCGCCGACAAAGGCCGCGGCGATTCCAGCCACGGGCATTCCCCACAGGAAATACCGGCGCCAGATTGGTTTTTTCTTTTCCGGTTCGGAGGTCATATCCAGTCTCCGTTATGGCTTTCTTTTCTGGCCCTGGGTGTCAGGCCTGTGGATTTTGATGAGAAGTCAAACGAAGAAAGGGCGGGCGAGGGGCCCGCCCTTTCTGGTGTTTGGTGCTGAACCCGTCAGGTGACGTGGTTCGACCGGTTGTAGACGTTGAACTTGCCAGTCGGCGCGAACAGACCTTTCACGCGCGCTTTCTCTTCCAGCGTTTTGGCGTCGAAGATCACGATCTCACCGTTAGGCTCTTTCGAGGTCGAGCGGTTCCACTTGGAAACCCAGACCTCGGAGCCGTCCTGGTTGAACTCGAAGTGGACGGCGACATTGCCTTCCTCTTCGGTGATCTGGATCGTTTTCACGATCTCACCGGTGGCCTTGTCGATGACCTGCACCGATTGCTGAATTTCAGGCTCGGGGTGTTTGGTCTGGTCGGCCCAGATATAGTCTGATTCCGGGTGGGTCCGGATGAACAGACCGGGTCCATCGGTTTCAACTTCATAGCAAGTCTGCCATGCCTGATCGGGGTGACCTTCGGGGTCGTTACCCCAAACGGTGACCGTGCCTTCGCCCAGGTGGGTTGTGCCTGCAACAGGACCGCAATTCGGGTCATCCCAGTTTGCACCAGGGCCGGGGTGCGGCAGCGGCGCAGTGTCGATCAGTGCTTCCAGCTTGTGAGTCTGGGTATCGACGACAACCATTTTGTTCGACGCGTTTGCGGCGATCTGGAAGTAGCGACCGGTTGGGTCGAAGAACCCATCATGCAGGAACTTGGCGCTGTCGATCTTGTCGATCCGCAGGTTGTCCAGGTCGGTGTAGTCCACCTGCCAGAGCTGGCCGAGTTCCTTGACGGCGACAATCCATGTGGGCTCGTTCGGGGTGGTGTAGATGGCGGCCACACGGCTTTCTTCCACATAATCCCCGTCCACGTTCACACCGCGCGTTGAGACAACCTTTTTCGGCTCCATGGTTTCGGCATCGACAATTGCAAAGTGCGGCGGCCAATAGGCCCCACCGATGACGTATTTACCGTCACCCGAAACAGCCACGTCGCGGGCGTCATACCCAATGGTGACTTCGGCCACGAGCATGTTTTCAGGGTTCTGCCACAGGTCGATCTTGGTCATCTTGCCGTCCCGGCCCATCGTGTACCAGAAGCGGCCCGGATTTTCCGGTTCTTCCAGTTTATGGTGCTCGGACGCTTTCAGAACGTGCACGGCATAGCCGGTTGGGATATGCGCCAGCACTTCCTTGGTATCACCGTCGATCACGGCCACCTTGCCTACGTCACGCTCAATGACGACAAAGAAGTTTTCCCAGTTGCGGCCATGCAGAGGCTCGGTCGGGTAATCTTCGGGTTCCACATAGACCTTGCGGGTCGCCATCATCTGTTCCAGCGACATCTCGGGCGGCTTGGGCGGCTCCATCTGGATGTAGGTCGCCATATCGCGGATTTCGTCCTCGGTCATGACGTCCGAGAAGTTGTTCATCCCACCTTCGGTACCCCATGCGATGATCTTCTCAAGCCGTTCCTGACCCAGTTTCAGGGTACCGGATACGGTGACGGTGCCATCGTCATTTTTCTTCTCGACCACAGGCTCAAGGCTTTTGCCTGTTGCCCCTTTGCGCAACACGCCGTGACAACCGGCGCAGCGTTCAAAGTACAGCTGTTTCGAGGATTCAAAGGCTTCCTTGCTCAGGGTTGGCTCTTCTGCCAGGGCAGGTGCAGCGACGCTGCCCAGCAGCATCGCCAAACCGACCCCAAAGGCGCGACCGGTTTTATTGTAGCTGATTCCAAGTGACATGATCACTCTCCGTTTGCTGGTGAGGCAGGTCCAAGCCTGAGACATCGGCGACCGGTGATCCTTGACGAAAGTCAACAGTGCCGAGGCAATTTGTCGTCAGCCGCGAAAAAACCTGAAAATCCGGCAGTAAAATCTGAGTCTTACGGGCATGTTTGCCGGGTTTTGACTTTGGTTAAGCAGTGCGGTTGAGCGCCTTGATAGGATGACCAAAACCGTCAAGGAGAGCAGCCATGCCCACAATCTTAACCCGCGTATTTGGGGAAGGGTTTCGCGTTTTCTTTCTGTCCGCTGGGCTCTATGGCCTATTTGCCGGGTTGGTCTGGGGTCTGTGGTTAAGCGTGCCCTATCTGGCACCGAACTACGGGATGACGCCCCCAATGTGGCATGCGCATGAGATGGTTTTCGGCTATGCCACCGCAGCGCTTGGTGGGTTTTTTCTGACGGCAGTTCCCAACTGGACAGGAGCGGCGGACGCGCGCGTGCGGTTCATTACATTGGCTGCCGCAATGTGGTTGGCAGGGCGGATGGCCATGTGGTTTTCAGGGATGATATCACCGGTTCTGGTTGCGGCGGTTGATCTGACCTTTGTGCCGATACTGGCGGCCAAGATCGCGACTCAGCTGATGCGGCGGCCGAAGCCGCAAAACATGATTTTTCTGCTGTTGCTGGTCTTCATCTGGGTGGCGGATCTGTTAACGCATCTGGAATGGATGGGGGTGACGGAAAACACGCTGCAAACCGGCCTGCGCGCAGGTTTGCTGACCTTGTGTGCGATGATCGCCATTTTAGGAGGACGGATTACGCCAGCTTTTACTCGCAACGCCATGAAACGTGCCGCTGTTCCCGAGGCGGAGTGGCCGGTATCTGTCGCGGCGTTGGACAGGGCGGGGATGGTGTTGGCGCTGACCCTGCCGCTGAGCGTGTTGGTCTTCGGCATAGGTCGGGTTGCCGCGGCGTTGGCCCTGCTGCTGGGTGGGGTTCAGGTTCTGCGCATGGCACGCTGGCGCACTCGCTGGACCCTGCACCAACCGATCCTTTTGGCGCTGCATCTGGGGCTGGGCATGTTGGCGCTGGGTCTGATCCTATGGGGTCTGGCCGGGCTTGGCCTGGGCAATGAGGTCGCCGCGCTGCACGTATTAGGCATCGGCTGTGTTGGGGGTATGACCTTGGCCGTCATGAGTCGCGCCGCACTGGGTCACAGTGGGCGCGATTTGGTCGCGCCGGGACCGATGGTAGTGGCCTACGGGCTGATGGCCGTCGCCGCGCTGACCCGTTGGATCGGCACCGATCTGAACGCGGGCTATCTGGTGGCGATGCTGCTGTCGGACGGGCTGTGGGTTGCGGCTTTTGCCCTGTATCTGCTTGCGATGTGGCCCGCGTTGACGGGCGCCCGCGCAGCCCGATCCGCGTAAAATCCCACAGGCTTGACTTTCGTTAAGGAGCCGGGCCTGCCCAATCTCCATTCTGCCCATACTAGCTAATCTGCGCAAAGGAGAGCGCAATGCGTGAAGTCATGACCAAGAGCATGGCTCGCAATATATTCTACGGCGGGTCCCTGTTCTTTATCCTCATCTTTCTGGCTTTGTCGGCCCATTCCCATCTGTATATCCTGCGGTCGGAAAACACCGCCAAGCTGGATGAAAGCGTGGTCCGGGGCAAACATGTCTGGGAAAAACACGCCTGTATCAACTGTCATACGATCCTGGGCGAGGGCGCATACTATGCCCCCGAAGTCGGCAACGTCATGACCCGTTGGGGCGTGCTGGACGACCCGGAATCGGCCTTTGAGTCCCTCAAGGGCTGGATGGAGGCGCAGCCGACCGGCATTCCCGGTCGCCGGCAAATGCCCAATTTCAACCTCAGCGACGAAGAGATCCGCGATCTGGCGAACTTCCTGATCTGGACGGACAATATTGACGCTCAGGACTGGCCGCCCAACGAGGCGGGCTGAGAAGGGAACCGGAACAATGAAATATGAATCCCAAAAAGTGGCCTACGCGTATTTCGCATTCGCAATGGGCCTGTTCGCGATCCAGGTGATCGGCGGCCTGCTGGCCGGTCTGATCTATGTGTTTCCGAACTTCCTGGCTGATCTGTTGCCGTTCAACATCGTGCGGATGCTGCATACCAATGCCCTAATCGTCTGGTTGATTACCGGCTTCTTTGGTGCGGCGTACTTTCTGATCCCCGAAGAGGCGGAACGCGAAATTCATTCGCCCACGCTGGCCTACGCGCAACTGGCGATCCTGATCCTCGGAACACTGGGCGTGGTGCTGACCTATACGTTCAACCTGTTCGAAGGCAACTGGCTGCTGGGTAAAGAGGGACGCGAGTTCCTGGAACAACCCAAATGGGTCAAGGCCGGCATCGTCGTTGCCGCGCTGATCTTCCTTTACAACGTGTCGATGACCGTGCTGAAGGGTAAGAAGACCGCGATCACCAACATCCTTTTGTTGGGTCTGTGGGGTCTGGCGCTGCTGTTTCTGTTTGCCTTTTATAACCCCGGCAACCTGTCGCTCGACAAGCAATACTGGTGGTATGTCGTCCACCTGTGGGTTGAAGGCGTGTGGGAGCTGATCATGGCGTCGATCCTGGCCTATCTGATGCTCAAGCTGACAGGCGTGGACCGTGAGGTGGTCGAGAAATGGCTCTATGTCATCGTCGCCGCCGCGCTGTTCTCTGGCATCCTTGGCACAGGGCACCACTACTACTGGATCGGTACGCCTGCCTACTGGCAGTGGATCGGGTCGATCTTCTCAAGCCTCGAAGTGATCCCGTTCTTTGCGATGATGGCCTTTGCCTTTGTCATGGTCTGGAAAGGCCGCCGGGACCATCCCAACAAGGCCGCTCTGCTGTGGTCGCTGGGCTGTGCGACGCTGGCCTTCTTTGGTGCCGGTGTCTGGGGCTTCCTGCATACGCTGCACGGGGTGAACTACTATACCCACGGCACGCAGATCACCGCAGCCCACGGTCACCTGGCCTTCTATGGCGCCTATGTCTGCCTGAACCTGGCGATCTTCAGCTATGCCATGCCGATCCTGAAAAACCGCGATCCGTATAATCAGGTGCTGAACATGGGATCGTTCTGGCTGATGTCCTCGGGCATGGTCTTCATGACCTTTGTGCTGACCTTCGGTGGCACCGTCCAGACACACATGCAGCGGGTGGTCGGAGACTACTTCATGGATGTGCAGGACCAGATTGCGATCTTCTACTGGATGCGTCTGGGGTCTGGTGTGGTCGTTGTCCTTGGCGCGCTGCTGTTCATCTACTCGCTCTGGGTCCCCCGGAAAGAGGTGATTGAATCCGGCGCAGCTGAAACCCCTGCGGAGTGATGGATATGGACGGCTCCATGAAACTGAGTGAGGGGGCGGCAAACGCCCCCTTCTACCTGCCCCAAGGCGATGAATGCGATGTGTTCTGCGCCGCTTACAACAACGACCTGCCGGTTCTTCTGAAAGGCCCGACAGGCTGCGGCAAGACCCGGTTTGTGGCCCATATGGCCGCCCGGCTTGGCCGCCCGCTTTATACCGTGGCCTGCCATGACGATCTGGCTGCTGCCGACCTGATCGGCCGCTATCTGCTGAAAGGCGGTGAAACGGTCTGGGTCGACGGCCCCCTGACCCGCGCGGTGCGCGAAGGCGCGATCTGCTACCTTGATGAGGTGGTCGAAGCCCGTAAAGACGTCACCGTCGTGCTGCACCCGCTGACCGACGACCGGCGCATCCTGCCGATCGACCGCACCGGCGAAGAGCTTGAGGCCGCGCCCGGTTTTATGCTGGTCGCATCATACAACCCCGGATACCAGAATATCCTGAAAACCCTGAAACCCTCGACCCGGCAGCGGTTTCTCTCGCTGGAGTTCGATTTTCCGTCACCTGAAATGGAGGCCGAAGTCGTCGCCAAGGAAAGTGGCCTGCCGCTGGAACGCTGCAAGCCGCTGATCCGGCTGGCGAACAAGCTACGCGGGCTCAAGGGTCAGGACCTTGAGGAAGGCGTCTCCACCCGTTTGGTCGTCTATGCCGCGACACTGATCGCACAGGGCATGTCCACCGACCGCGCCATCCTTGCCGCTATGGTTGAACCTCTGACAGATGACGAGGATATCAAACGCGGGCTCCTCGATCTTGTCACGGCTGTCTTTGGGTGAGGCCGGCCGATGGTCAGGATCGATTTTGAGCCATGGGAACCCGAAGAAACGATCGGGAAACTGTGGCACACCCTTGCCAGCCGCCTCGATGCACCCAAGGTGCATGATGGAGCCGCGGTCGACCTCTCAGAGGTCGCGGGGCGGCTGGCCGTCCTCTTTAGAGGACTTGGGGGTAGCCCGGGCGTTGAATTGCGCCCGGTCTCACCCGAGATTTCACGCCACCGTCTAAGCTGGCGCCGCAAACTGGCGACCGAGGCCGAACTGATGCCGCGCGCCTCGTTCGACGGAGAGGTTCTGCGTCTGCCCGACCGATTAGCGGTCTATCCGCTGCGCGAGGCCAATGGTGCGCTTTATGTCTGGCTGGCCGCTGCAGCGGCCCATGCCGGAACCCGCACAGACGAAACCGACCTGCTGCGCGCTGATCTGCGCGCGCTGGCTGCGGCCCGGCAGATGGTCAGGGACACCCTGGAAGATGCCCCCGGCCTGCGCCCGCTATATGCCGAGCTGTGCAAGGGTTTGCTGCATCAACGCAGCGTCCCCGATCTGCCCCCTGCCGAAGCGGCGGTTGAAAACATCATCCGAAACATGCTGGGTGATCCCCATCCGCTGTCCGACCGGGCCCGCGCCTATCTGGACCTTCAGGCTGAGGCCCCGCGCGGCTATCAACGCTTTCGCCCGGTGCCCCTGTGGCCAGAGCTGCGCACCGTCGGCTTTTCCGAACACAATGAGGTCGAGAACCCCGACACTGAAGGTGAACCTGAGGAATCCGGCGAAAAAACCCACCGCGCTCGCCGTCGCAAATCGGATCAGGCGAACCGCAGTGACAGTTTCATCCTGCATAAGTTCGAAGCCATCCTCAGCTGGGCTGAGTTCCTGAACATCAACCGGCGCATCGACGATGACGACCCCGACAACGCCAAGAAAGCCGCGGACGATCAGGAAGAGATCGGGTTGGGCCAGATTTCCAAAGCCCCGCCCACCAAGCTTAAGCTACATCTGGATCTGGCCCCCGAGGATGTGAACCGCGAACGCCTGTCTGGCCGCATCCTCTATCCCGAATGGGATGTGCGCACTGGCCAATACCTGCCCGACCATGTGAACGTCCTGTTGTCCGAAGCCGATATACGCGACGACTCCGCCGAGTTTGACAAAGACCCCGCCACCGCCCGCCGCATCCGCGCCGTCAAACGTCAGTTCGAGGCCCTGCGTCCCGGCCGCGTCATGACGCGCGGCCATCTTGATGGCGATCAGCTGGATATCGAAGCTGCCGTGCGCGCTGAAACGGACCGCTTCGCCAGCGGCGAAGGCAATGAACGTATCTGGATGCAATCCCGCCCCGAGGCACGCGATCTGGCGGTCTCGATCCTGCTGGATGTCAGCCGCTCGACCGAAAGTGCTGTCACTGGTCGCGCGGTAATCGACATCGAACGCGAGGCGTTGGCCGCACTCGCCTGGGGCCTGAATGCCTGCGGCGACGATTTCGCCATCCACGCCTTCAGTTCGCTGAAACGCCAGCGCGTCTATGTGCAACGCTGCAAACAGTTCGATGAGCCGATGGGCTGCACCGTCGAACAACGCATCGCCTCGCTGCGTCCAGGCCACTACACGAGGCTTGGGGCCGCGATCCGCCATTGCTCGGCCGATCTTGCGGTGCAATACCGAAAACGCCGCTTGCTGTTGGTCATCACAGACGGTAAACCAAACGATCTGGACCACTACGAAGGCCGCCACGGCATCGAGGACACCTGCATGGCGATCCGCGAGGCGCGCCGCGCCGGGCAATCGGTCTTTGGCGTCACCATCGACAAGACCGGCAAAAGCTGGTTCCCACGCATGTTCGGGCAGGGGGGCTTTGCCGTCATCCCCGACCCGCACCGCCTGACCATGGCGCTGCCACAGATCTACCGCCAACTGGTGGGCGCATGAGCGGCAGCTCTCTGATCGACGAGCTTCCGGGCGAGTTGCTGATGTGGGTATTGATTATTTCGGAACTGCTGGTTTTCGGTGCGGGCCTGATCGCGTTCATGGGTGTGCGCCTGACCGACCCGACAGGCTTTGCCGAGGCGCAGTCGCATCTGCACCGAACCGGAGCCGCCCTGAATACCGCAGTTCTGGTAACGTCAGGGTATCTGGCGGCAATGGCACTGCATTGGCGGCAGACTGAGCGTGGCAAAGCTGCGCGGTTCAGCCTGATCGGCGCGGCCCTTCTGGGTGTTGTCTTTTTGATCATCAAAGGGATCGAATACGCGGACAAAGCCGCCCAGGGCATCTCGTTCGAAACACACCCGTTCTTCCTATTCTACTACCTGCTGACCGGCTTTCACGCGGCACATGTGCTGGCCGGTGTGGGTGTGCTTCTGCTGGTCGCCTGGCACGACCACCCCCGCAACATCGAGGCGGGCGCCCAGTTCTGGCACATGGTCGATCTGGTCTGGATAATGCTGTTCCCTGTTATTTACCTTTTGGGATAAGGGCGATGTCCGCACTTTCTTCTTGTTCCAAATACGGCCGCCGGAGGCTCCTGAACCCGCTCACACGCACCTGGGTGGCTTTGCTGGCGCTGACTGTTGCGTCGGCCCTGCTGATCCCGTTGCCGATCCCCAGATCGGCACTGGCCGCAGCGATCCTGTTGCTGGCGCTGATCAAATCGCGCCTCATCCTGGCCCGCTATTTGGACCTTGCTCACAGCCCTGCCTGGCTGCGCGGCTTCAGCTTTGGTCTGATTTGCTTTGCAGTGGTGTTGTTTGGCCTCTACCTAATATGAAAAACCGCCACCCCAAGGGGCGACGGCCTTTCAAGCGTGGGGGCGCTTTGGTTATTGAGCTGCCATCGGCATCCGCGCGATCTGGCAACGCTGCCACAGCGCGGACAGCGCACCGACCAGATGGTCGATATCGTCATCCGTATGCACGGGCGAGGGCGTGATCCGCAAACGTTCGGTGCCTTTGGGGACGGTGGGATAGTTGATCGGCTGGATATAGATGCCGAACTCCTCCAGCAGCGTGTCCGAGATAAATTTGCACTTCACCGGATCGCCCACCATCACCGGGATGATATGGCTGGGGTTGGGCAGATGCGGAATACCTTCGGCATCCAGCCGCGCCCGAACCTGCGCGACGCGGGCTTTTTGCAGGTCGCGTTCCACATTCGACTGTTTCAGATGCCGGATCGAGGCCGCAGACCCGGCCGCAATCGAGGGCGGCAGCGCGGTGGTAAAGATGAACCCGCTGGCAAAGCTGCGGACGAAATCGCACAGCGCGGCGGATGCTGCGATATAGCCGCCCACCACGCCAAACGCTTTGCCCAGCGTGCCCTCGATCACGGTCAGGCGATCCATCAGCCCTTCGCGTTCGGCAATACCGCCGCCGCAGGGGCCATACAGCCCGACGGCGTGGACTTCGTCCAAATAGGTCATCGCGCCGTATTTATCTGCCAGATCGCAAATCTCTTTGATGGGCGCGATATCGCCATCCATGGAATAGACCGATTCAAAGGCGATCATCTTGGGCGCGTCGGGGTCGGCTGCGGCCAGCTTGGCCTCAAGATCTGCAAGGTCGTTATGGGCCCAGATCACCTTCTGTGCCCGTGAGTGGCGGATGCCTTCGATCATCGAGGCATGGTTCAGCGCATCAGAGAAAACGATCAGGTCTGGAATTTTTGCCGCCAGCGTCCCCAACGCCGCCCAGTTCGACACATAGCCCGAGGTGAACAGCAGCGCGGCCTCTTTGCCATGCAAGTCGGCCAGTTCAGCCTCAAGCAGCACGTGGTCATGGGTGGTGCCCGAAATATTGCGCGTGCCGCCCGCACCTGCGCCGCAGCGATCCAGCGCGTCATGCATGGCGGCAATGACAGCGGGGTGCTGACCCATGCCCAGATAGTCGTTGGAACACCAGATGCGCACATCTCGTTCTGCGGTGCCATCGGTTTGCCTTGCATTGGGAAAAAACCCGCAGCGTCGTTGCAGGTCTATGAATACACGATAGTTTCCTTCGTCCCGAAGGGCATTAAGGCGCTGGGTAAAAAATCGCTCGTAGTCCATTTCGTGCTCCCCCGGATTGCTGGCGTTGCACCAAGGGTAAGCCAGGCGTGCAGCTTTCGACATGACAATTGTCAAGTTGACTCGGCATCAAAAGATTGATGCGAACGCTGCGGGTTTGACATAACTTAAAGACAGTCTGCCCGGACGGTGGTTTTTCGGCGGCTTAAAAGACACCGGGAGAGTATTCTTGCCTCATGAAGCACAAAAAGCGATCGCACGTCAGTCGATTTTGCTGCGCAGTTTGCCGGATCAGCACGTCGAGACGCTGTTGAGCCATGCGATATGGCGGCAATATGATCGTGGCGAGACAATTTTCCTTCAGGAAGAAACTGCGAAGGCTGTTCACGTTGTACTGGCGGGGTGGATTAAACTGTTTCGCATTACACCGACCGGCGCAGAAGCTGTCGTCAGTGTTTTCAAGCGCGGCGACAGTTTTGGCGAGGCTGTGGCCCTGCGAAACGTACCGTATCCGGTATCAGCCGAAGCGGTATCGGCTTGCGAATTGATGCATATCCCCAGCCCGATCCTGATCTCGTTGATGAAAGAGGACCCCGAAATAGGAATATCAATCCTGGCGTCCACGTTTACCCATTTGCATTCGTTGGTCGCTCAACTAGAGCAGCTCAAGGCGCAAACGGGCGCTCAGCGGGTCGCCGAGTTTTTGTTGAACCTTTGCGACAGCGACGAAGGTCGTTGCGACGTGTCGCTACCTTACGACAAGATGCTTATTGCCGGTCGTTTGGGAATGAAACCCGAAAGCCTAAGCCGAGCGTTTTCCAGGCTCAAAACAGTTGGTGTGAATATCAATCGAAACCATGCCGAGATTTCGGATATCGACGCGCTCCGTAGCTATGTTGAAGATGAATCTCCTAGTGGGAAATCGTGGTAGCTAAGGTGCACTCAATCGTCCGCTGAGGTGGCGTATTTGGGGCATTTCATAATTCATTTCAGCGAGTTGTCAGTTTCATACAGGGAATCTTCCGGGTGCTTTTGTTAGGTTGGCAAAGTTGACTAGGTTGCTAAAGTTGACAAAATGGTCAATTGATACCATATTGGCAGAGCGTAGCAGTGTCCGTTGAAGTCTAGTGCGGACTGATCGCTTCTCACGCTTTCACAAAAACGGTTTCCGATATGACCCGAAAAACAAACATGAAAACAGGAACTTCCGCCGCGATGCCCGGTGGGGTTGAGGTGTCATCGTTCGATATGAATGCAAGTGATGCCGATCTCGGGGCCGCTTTGAGGACCATGTTGTCCAACCTGGGCGAAGAGGAGGTTGTGGCCTTTGGTCATAGTTCCGAGCCGAGCATTCCGCAGACAGGCAACCCTAGTACGCAAAAGGCCTTCTATGGCGTGGAGCATGCCGTCAGTAACGTTGAGTATGTTCAGGGAAGTGTCAGGATTCATACCGATATCCCCGCCGCAAAGACGCTTACGGCAGGTGTCAAGAAGGGTTCGAAGGGTAAACACGCCCGAGGCGGTCGGCGCGAAAAATCATATACTTTGGCAAAGTTTGTCGAAGTTTCAAAGTCGACAGGTTCCGTGGTCAATAGCCCGCTTGAGAAGGCACTGCGCGCCGCTGAACGACGCGGCGTTGCCGCGAGCAAAGCTGTGCTTGCTGGTGATGAGATGCTGACCACACCTCAATTGGCCGATCTCATTGGTGTTACACGCCAAGCAATCGACAAGCGCCGCAAATCGGGACAGCTTCTTGCTTTGCGCGGGGGGCCGAAGACGCTCAAATATCCCGAGTGGCAAATCTTGCCGACCGGAGAAACAATTGAGGGACTAAGCGAGGTCATTGATCGTTTGGACGGTGACGCCTGGACGGCCTATCGGATGCTGACCGAAACTTTTCCGGATGCGCAAGGAGAGCCCGTCTACGAAAAACTTCGCCGTGGAGAAGCCTCAAAAGTTCTGGCGCATATAGATGGTGTACTTGGCGGTAGCACAACTTAATGCCAGACAGTCTGTTTCCTGATGAATTCCTGCCGACCGAGGCATTCCACGCGCGCGATCTCAATCTTGTTGACCTTGACCAGGTGCCGCATTTTCGCGCGTTTCAGACACGATATCCAAACCCGTTGGGGTTTCGCCCCGCTCCAAGCCGTTTCTCAGATCCCAGGATTGGTAGCGGCACTGCCGATGCGTACGCGACTGTTTATTTCGGGACGAGTGTCGAAACTTGCGTTTTAGAAGCCATCATACGCGACAGCGGGCTGGGCGCCGGCAAAGAAGGTATCCCCATCTCTCGAAAGTATCTGCAAGGATGGTCGATAGTTCAAATCGCCACAACAGAACCTTTGAAACTTTTGGACCTCCGTGGGTCAGGCACCCTGTCTTATCGGATCCCGACAGATGCGGTCCGGGCACAGTCTCATGAATTGGGACAGATTTGGTCACTGGCCATTCATGAACATAAAGATCAGCCCGACGGGATCATTTTTTCATCCCGCCTGAATGAACAGTCTAATGTGGCAGTATTTGAACGTGGGATGACCAAAGTCCGATCAGTCCGCAGCGAACCCCTGTTCTCTTACGGTGCTGAACTGGCGGAAATTCTCGACAAGTACCAAGTTGCTTTGATCAACCCATAACAAGATGCCTGCGCGCAACAGTAAAGGTGGAAACGATGCAGCAAAGGATGTTGCGGACGCCCACTGGGCGGGACCAATATGGTCAGAGGACCCGCGCAAGAAAGGCCTTGGTGCGTTCTTCTTGCGGCGCGGCAAAAAGTACCTCGGGCGGGCCTTGTTCCAGAATACGACCTGCATCCAGAAAGCAGACCTTGTCAGCCAGTTCTCGAGCAAAACCCATCTCATGGGTTGCCAGCACCATGGTCATGCCCTGCTGTCGCAGATCGCGCAGCACATCCAGCACCTCGCCCACAAGTTCGGGATCAAGCGCGCTTGTTATCTCGTCAAAGAGCATGATCTGGGGCTCCATCGCCAACGCTCGGATGATCGCCACCCGTTGCTGTTGGCCACCTGAAAGCTGATCTGGATAGTGCCCCATCCGTTCGCCCAACCCGAAGCGGGCAAAAAGCTGCGTTACCCTTGGAAGCAGGTCTTGCCGGTTCAAACCACGTACACGACGCGGGGCCAGCATCACATTCTCGGCTGCGGTCATGTGGGGAAAGAGGTTATAGCTTTGAAATACAATGCCGATTTGCTGACGCACGGGCTGTGGGTCCAGCCCCGGCTCGGATATGTCCACGCCGTCCAGCCAGATTGCGCCATCGTCAATCGGTTCCAGCAGGTTCATGCAGCGCAAGAGCGTCGACTTGCCAGACCCGGACGCCCCGATCAGACAGACCATCTCGCCCTCGGCCACGTCCAGATCAATGCCTTTGCAGACTTCGTGATCGCCAAACCGTTTGCGTACCCCTCGCAAGGATAGTTTCGTCGTCATGTGCGCGCCCGGTTCTGCTTGTTCATCAGATAATCTGCATATCGTGTGGCAGGGATGGTCAGGGCTAGGAAGATGAGCGCGGCACCGACATAGGGCGTAAAATTCGCGTAAAGCGATTTGTAGACCCCGGCCTGACGAAAAATCTCGACCGGACCGATGAAAGACAAAAGCGCCACGTCCTTCTGCAAGGCAATGAAGAGGTTCATATTGGCAGGAACAACGTTGCGGACAGCCTGCGGCAAGACCACAAAACGCATGGTGTCCTGATCGCTCAGACCCAAGGAGGCTGCGGCGGATCGTTGTGACTGATGGATCGAGTCGATGCCGGAACGGATAACTTCAGCCACATAAGCCGAGTAGACCAGCACCAGCGCCAAGGTGCCCCAGATATAGGGGCTGTTCCAGGGCCTGGGTAGGCCAAGGCCGGGCACCCCGAAGCCAATGATATAGATGACGAGAACCACCGGCAGGCCGCGGAAGACATCGGTATAGGCAATCCCGAACAGCCGAAGTGGAAACAGCGCAGGCGCGCGGGTGTCGCGACACAGCGCAATGGCAAGGCCGGTGATGGCAATAAGCGGCGCGGACCACGCGAAAATCATCACGTTCAGCAGAAAGGCCTCGAGCAGGCCGGGAAACGTCGCCGCAAAGACCCGACCGTTGAAAAAGGCGCGCTGTACAGCATCCCAGCCGGGGGCAAGCGGCACTAGCACCACAATGGCCAGCACCACGATAGCTGTTGAAGTCAACGCGATCCGGTTCGAGCGCCGCCGAATCCCGGCCTCATAGACCTCACGCCGCGTGGGCGCCGAGCTAGAGCGCTCGGTCGCCTTGTTCTGCACCGATGTTTCGCTCATTTATTCGATGACCGGAACACCCGTGGCCTCGGCCAGCCATTGGGCCTCGATAGCGGCAAGCTCGCCGCTTTCCGTTAGTTCCGAGATCGCCGCGTCGACGCATTCCTTCAACGGGTTCCCTTCCTCCATCAGAAGTCCGAACTGATCGGGGTTTTCCGACTTGTCCGGCGGGAACTGACCCAAGAGCGCGCCGCCCTCCACCACCACGGCCGACAGATATAGTGCCGTGGGCAGATCATACAGTGCGGCGTCGATCTGGCCCGCCATAATGGCGGCATTCACATCGGCATTGTCATTGTAAAGCAGCGGATCGCTCGCAGGTTGGATCAGGTCATTGAGGATCGGCAGCGCAGTCGTGGTGGCCACGGCACCCCATTTCAAACCCTTGAGGCTGTCCAATGTTGCTTGGGCGCCGTTGTCGACCACATTTTGAGTTGTCAGAACCGCCATGGCCGAGGCGTAGTATGGCAGGCTGAAATCGACCATTTCCTCGCGCTCGGGGGTGATCGAGTATTGCTGCATGTTGAAATCAAAATTCTTCGCGCCAGGTTGAATCGCCTCATCAAAGCTGGTGCGGACCCAGGTGACATCATCCGAGCTGAAACCCATTTTATCAGCGATGGCATAGGCAACAGCCGCTTCAAACCCCTGACCGCTTTCGGGCGCATCATCCATCACCCAAGGATAATAGGCCGGGTTCCCAGTGGCGATGGTCAGCGTTCCTTCCACAAGTGTTTTGTCCACTGCACAGGCTCCGCCGCCTGCGGCATACGCCACCGTTGCAGAGACCATCAAAGCCAAAGCTGTGCTGGAAAGCAGTTTCATCAAACGTCTCCCTGTTTTCTGTTTGGCCACAGGTTCCTACAGGTAAAAGGCTTTGTCTAGTGCGGCGGTCGTCAAGACATTCGCAGCGCGAGTACAACAGATGAAGCGCTGCGCAGGGATGCCCGAAGAACGCCTGAGGCTTGTAACAAGATGAGTTGCCAAAGCGTTTTCAGCAAACGGCCTCACAGGTGAGCACTTGGTCCACAAAACTGGCGCAATTGCAGCGGGTGCTTGCATATTGGACGACGACACCCCAGCTTTTTGCTCTACGTTCTGGCCGGTGCCGGAGTTAGCATCGGCGCGGGGATCAAAAGGAACTGGCGATGACACAAAGCGAAAACCTTCGGCGCAACGGGCCGCTGTCGGGCGTCCGGGTGGTGGATTTGACGGCTGTGGTCTCGGGCCCGATGAGCACGATGATCCTGGCCGATCAGGGCGCAGATGTCATCAAGATCGAGCGCGCCGAAGGCGATTTTACCCGCCATGTGGCCACGCGGCGGGGTGGGCATTCGGCCTCATACCTCAATAACAACCGCAACAAGCGCTCGGTAGTGGCGGATCTGAAGAACCCTGACGATATCGAGATGATCAAGTCTCTGGTCAAAACCGCAGATGTGTTCATCCAGAATTTCCGCCCCGGTGTCGTGGATCGTTTGGGCCTGGGCTATGAGGTGTTAAGCGCTCTGAATCCGCGTCTGGTCTATATGTCGATCTCGGGCTTCGGGTTCGATGGACCATTGGCGAATAAACCGGTCTATGACCCGCTGATTCAGGCCTTGTCGGCCCTGACCACGGTTCAGGCGGGTTCGGACGAGGAACGCCCGCGTCTGGTGCGCACCATTCTGCCCGACAAGTTGACGGCGGTGCAGGCGAGCCAGGCGGTCACCGCTGCGTTGTTCGCACGCGAACGCACGGGGCAGGGGCAGAAAGTGACCCTGTCGATGCTGGACACGGTGGCAGCTTTCCTTTGGGCCTCGGATATGAACGGCCACACATTCGTTGGCGATGAGATGGAGAAAGAGGAAAGCCAGTCTTTCCACGACCTGATCTACCGGGTGAGCGGTGGCTATCTCAGCATTTCGATCATGCAGAATAAGCACTGGGAGGCGCTGGCCCAAGCCACAGGCCGTCCGGATATTCTGGAGGATGAACGCTTTAAAACGACCGAGCTGCGCGACATCAACCGCCATGCCCGGCTGGAGTTGACCCAGACCATCGTGCAGGAAATCGACCGGGACACCCTGTTGGCCGAACTGGAAAAGGCAGGGGTGCCCTGTGCCGCTGTTCTGACCCGGCAAGAGATGCGCCAACATCCGCAATTGCACGCCAACGGGATGATCGTAGAATATGACCACCCCTCGGCGGGCCGATTGCGTCAAACGCGCCCTGCCGCCGTATTTCACGGCACTCCCGCAACCGATCTGCGCCCGGCGCCAGAGCTGGGCGAACATACAGACGCAGTACGCGCCGAGGCGCAGTCAGGAGACGCCTCATGATCGACTTTTACTATTCTCCTACCCCGAATGGCTGGAAAGTGGCGATCATGCTGGGCGAAACGGGGTTGGAGCATCGCACCGTCCCAATGGATCTGCGCGCCGGAGACCAGTTCACGCCTGCCTTCCGCGCCATCAGCCCCAACGCGAAAATGCCCGCAATTGTCGATCACGACGCGCCTGATGGGCCGCAAACCGTATTCGAGAGCGGCGCAATTCTGCTCTATCTGGCTGAGCGCACGGGACAGTTCGGGCCGCAAACCCCGGCCGAACGGATAGCCTTTAACGAGTGGTTGTTCTGGCAGGCCGCCAACCAAGGCCCGATGGGTGGGCAGCTGAGTCACTTCGTGAATTACAGCCCCGAAGATCAGCCCTACGCCCATAAACGCTACAAGGGCGAATTCGAGCGCGCGCTGGCGGTGATGGAAACCTGGCTGCAAGGTCGGGAGTATATGCTGGATCGCTATTCCATCGTGGACATGATGTGTTTCCCTTGGGCCTTTATTGCGAAACCCTTGGGAGTTTCACTGGACGGGTTCCCCAATGTGGCCGCTTGGCGTCAGCGTATCAAAGCGCGCCCGGCGGTGATCGACGCGATCAACCTGCACAAGGACGCTCAGTTCTCGGGCAAGGCCACGGCCCAGCAACACGCCACCCTGTTCAACCAGTCCGCTGCACATCTGATGACCGAACCCACGAAGCCAACCTAGAAATTGGTGGTCAAAAAGCCTGGGCAGAAGAGTTCAGCCAAATGGTCAGGGGTTTAGATCGTCGATGGAAGTGGCCCCGATCTGGGCCATTGTGATGCTAAATTCATCGCTCAATACGTCCCAGAGCTGATGCAGCCCAGCCTCGCCAGCGGCGGCGATTGCGTATTGCATGACCCGACCGAAGAACACAAAATTGGCGCCGGAAATCATAGCCTTGACTGCGTCTTCACCCGAGCGTAGCCCGCTGTCGTAAAACAGCGGATATTCCGGCCCAACGGCATCTCGTATCTGGCGCAGGGCGTCAAAGGCGGCTGGGGCGCTGTCCAACTGTCGTGCGCCGTGGCTGGACACCTGAACCGCATCGGCTCCGGCGGATTTTGCGGCCAGCGCGTCCTCGGGGTCTAGAATACCCTTCAGCACCAAGTTTCCGTCCCATTGGTCACGCAGGCGGGCCAGCGTTTCCCACGTGGCTTTGGCTCGGCTTTCTGTACGGTCGAACTCGTAACCTTCCATCAGGAAATTGGCCATCTGAGGCTTTCCCGACCGCAATGTGGCCAAGGACCAGCAAGGATGCATCGCAAAGTCCAGAAACTGCTGTGGACCGATGCGGAAGGGCATCTTGAACCCGTGGCGCAGTTCGCGCGGGCGGCGACCCACTTCGGGGACATCGACGGTCAGCACAAGGGTCTTGTACCCGGCTGATTTTGCGCGATCGACCAGCTTGAACGTTCCCGCGCCGTCTCCGCTGAAATAGAGCTGAAACCAGGCGTGCCCTTCGGCAATCTCGATCAGCTTCTCCATAGGGGTCGAGGCGACGGTCGATACACCCAGAGGTATGGCATAACGCGCCGCCAACCGCGCCAGCATCAGATCGGCACCGGGCGCGGACAGGTTGCACATGCCCATCGGTGCAATGCCAAAGGGGCGCTGCGCGGGCTTGCCAAAAAGTCGCGTTTCCAACGTCCGCTCGCTGACATCCCGCAATACCCGTGGACACAGGGTCATGGCGTCCAGTGCCGCGCGATTGCGTATCGCACCTTGTCCGGTACCGGCTGCGCCATCTATGTAGTCGAACACCATCCACGGAAGACGCCGCCGCGCCAGACGACGGGCATCTTCGGCACTGTGGATGGTGGCTAGCATCAGGCCATCACGGTTTTCATAAAGCGGTCGCGGATGACGACTGGGTCCATCGTGATCGGCGGCATCTTGGCGTTTCCGCTTTCGCATTTACACACGATGATGGTCATCTGTTTGGCATCCAGCGCCTCTTGCAGCACCCGGCCGGTGTCTTCGGCCTGACACTCGATCACGCGCTCGCAGCCTGCCGCCTCGGCCATTTTCGTCAGCGAGGTTTTCTGTCCCGCGTAGGTCGGTTGATCGCCGGTCGAGCCGTAAGAGCCGTTGTCGACGATTAGCAGGATGTAATTGTCGGCTACGTTGTTGGCGATGGTCGGCAAAGTGCCCAGATTGGTCAGGACCGAGCCATCACCGTCGATGACTATCACCGGTTTGGGCTGCGACAACGCCAGGCCCAGGCCGATGCTTGAGGCCAGACCCATTGTCCCCAGCATATAGAAATTGCTGGGTTGATCGTCGATGGCGTGCAATTCCTGACTGGGAATACCGATATTGCAGACCACAAGCTGTTCACGCAGGATCGGAGCGATTTCTTTCAAAACGTCAGAACGGATCATTGGTCGCCGTAGCCTCCCCAGAAATTGGCGTCGGTCAGAATGGCGACCGGTTTGTTGCACATGAAGGTGTATTTCAGGATCGCATCCAGTTCCTCGACATCCGCCTGATTGTGAAAGTGGTAGGTCGGGATATTCAATTGTGCCAGCAGTGCCTTGGTGTGAACGGCCATTTCCACCTGACAGGCGATGGGTTCGCGCAGCTCGCCCCGGTACGAGATCAGCATGGGCAAGGGCATCCGGTAGTACTGGATTAGCGTGGCCAGCGTATTGATCGTTACCCCGATCGCGGTGTTCTGCATGATGATCGCAGGGCGCTTGCCCCCCATCCATGCGCCCGCGCACAGGCCCATGCCCTCATCCTCTTTATTCGACGGGATGTGGTAGATGCTGTCATGGGCGTCAATCTCGGCAATAACTCCGGCCAGTTGCTTGCACGGAACGGTGGTGACGAACGAGATATCGTTGGCCACCAGATCATCCGTGATCTTTTTGTCTATGTTCATATCCTGTGTGTCCGTCCTGTATTGGGCGCTTTGCCAGCGCGATGAGCGGTTTAGGTTCGGCGATGCACATGCACTGCGCAGCCTGCATGGCGCACGACGCGTGAGGCGGTTGAGCCAAGGAAATAGTCGCTAAGCCCCGGTTTGTGCGATCCGATGACAATGCAGTCAAAGCTGTGTTCATTGGCGAAATCAATGATGGTACGCGCGGTGTGGCCTTTGATGATTTCCGGCCTCACGCCCTCGAGCCCCGAGACCTTGTCGCGCAGCAAATTCAGCGCGGCGCGAAAGCCTTCATCTACCACATCCTTGTCCAGATACGCGCTGACCGAACCCTGCGGCATCTCATAGACATGCAAGGCCACGATCTCGCAGTCATCGGCAGCCAATGCGCGGGCCACCTGCAGTGTGTGGGGTGAAATGTCGTGATCCAGCGCCATGGGCACAAGAATTTTCTGATACATGAATGCCTCCGTTTCTGCCGGGCCTAATCCCACGGCGTGAGGATGATCTTGGGCACGGCCACCGATCCGTTGCGCAACTGACGGAACGCATCGGCACCTTCGGACAGGGGCCGCATTTCGATCCAGTCCAGTGCGCCCAGCCTGCCATCAAAAATGGCACTTGCGGTTTGGCGGAAATCCTCGACCGTATAGGTATAGGTGCCGATAAATGTGATTTCCTGCAAGGTCATACGGCGTATGTCCAACCCGCCGCCCCCGTCGCCCAGGCCGACATGAGCGATCACACCCCCCGGTTCGACCAGTGACGAGGCAGCCTGGCGTGTCGCTGCGAAGCCTACCGCGTCGACGACCAGTGGGAATGTCTCGGTTGTTTCAGCTCGCAGGTTGAAGGGGCAAATACTCGCCACATATGTGCGTCTGGCGTCGTTGGGTTCCGTGATGGTGACATCGCTGACACCCATTGCCTTCAGCGCCAGCGCTGCGGCCAACCCGATGGCGCCACCGCCGATGACCAAGGCGCGCCGATCCATCGCGGGATGCAGCGCCTCCAGCCCTAGCCGGGCCGTGTGCCAGCTCACTGCCAGCGGTTCGGCCAATGCTGCTTTGGCCAGCGGCACGTCGTCAGGCACCGTCACCAGATTGCGGTCCGGCATGGCGACGTATTGCGCAAAGGCCCCTTCGCGGGGGGGCATCGAGATGATCTGGCGGTTAGGGCAGATATTGACCCGGCCCGATTGGCAGGCCGTGCAGGTGCCGCAATGGACCAGAGGGTTGATTGTCACCCTGTCCCCATCGCGTGGGCCGCCCACGATTACCCCGGCGGCTTCGTGCCCCAGGATCAGCGGCGCAGGACGTCGCGCATCGTGCCCCAGATAGGCGTGCATGTCCGAGCCGCAGATACCCACCGCCTCGACCCGGATCAGATGTTCGGCATCCTGAGGCGCCGCGTCGGGCATATCCCGATAGGCCACATGTTCCACGCCTTCATACACCAGTGCTTTCATTTTGCTGTGAACCCCCCGTCAACCATCAGGACCTGTCCGGTGACATAGTCCGAGGCCCTTGAGCATAAGAAAAGGATCGGCCCGTTGATATCCTCCATCCGTCCGTTGCGCCCGATACAGGTCTGGGCGGCGTTGCGCTCGGCCCTTTTGGCGTCGTCGAACACGGCTTGTGTCAATTCGGTCGGAAAAAATCCCGGCCCGATGGCGTTGGCGGTGATACCGTGGGGCGACCAGGCCTCGGCCATGGCGCGGGTCAACTGGCCGATCCCGGCCTTGGTCGCGCCATACGCGATACCGCCGGGAAAGGCGCGGGTGGTTTGCAGGGATGCAAACGTGACGATGCGGCCCCAGACCTTGTCTTTCATGGCAGGGACCAGCGCTTGGCTCAGGAAAAACGGTGCACTCAGATTCAGGGCCAGCGTTGCATCCCAACCCTGGCCGGTCACGTCATCTGCCGCTTCGCGGGTGTTGATTCCAGCGGCGTGAATCAGAATATCCGGCGGTCCGAAAGGGTCCGAGATATCTTGCGCCACCGCTTCGATCTGGTCCCTATCCGCGATGTCGGCGGCGACCATGGCCGCGCTGTTACCAATCTCGGCGACCAGCCCGGCCAAAGCATCGTGTCGACGGGCTACAGCCACGACCTTTGCTCCGGCGGCGGCCAGAACCTTGGCCGCTTGCCGCCCAAGGCCGGAACTGGCGCCGGTGACACACGCAACCCGACCGGTCAGGTCAAAAAGCGCGCGCGGGTCATCCATCTGCGGACAGGTCGAACTGTTCATCGGGGAAGTATTTCGCCAGCCGAACATCGGCAGCGCGGGCGTGGCCTTCCATGCCTTCCAGTCTTGAAATCCGCGCAGTCGCAATGGCGATGGGCTTCGACCCTTCGCGGGTGGCCCGCTGCCATGTGACGATCTTCATGTATTTGTGAACGCTCAGCCCTCCGGTATAGCTGGCCGCGCCGGAAGTCGGCAGGACGTGATTGGTGCCGGTGGCCTTGTCGCCATAGGACACTGTCGTTTCCTCACCCAAAAACAACGAGCCGTAGCAAGTCAGCCGATCCAGCCACCACTCCAGATCCTCGGCCTGCACGGTCAGGTGTTCGGGCGCGTAAGAGTCGGAACAGGCGGCCATTTCCTCTCGGTCGCCGCACAGGATCACCTCGGCATAGTCGCGCCACGCGGCCGAGGCATTCTCTCGGTTCAACTCGGGTAGGTCTTCGATCAGGGCGGGCACCAGCTCCATCACCTTTTCCGCCAAAGCCCGGTCATCCGTCACCAGCCAAACGGGTGAGTTGTAGCCGTGCTCGGCCTGACTGACCAAATCGGTTGCCACCACATGCGCGTCGGCGCTGCTGTCGGCAAGGATCAGACTGTCTGTGGGACCGGCGATCATGTCGATGCCGACCTTGCCATAGAGGATGCGCTTGGCCTCGGCTACGAACTGATTGCCCGGGCCCACAAGGATATTCGCGCGCGGCAGGCCGAACAGGCCATAGGTCATCGCGGCCACGCCCTGTACCCCGCCCATGGCCAAGATGCTGTCGGCACCGCAGATATGGGCGGCATAGACAATGGCTGGGGCCACACCTTCACCGGGACGCGGGGGCGAACAAGCGGTGATATGACGACATCCAGCCACCTTGGCTGTGGTCACGGTCATGATTGCGCTGGCGATGTGGCTGTAGCGCCCGCCGGGGACGTAGCAGCCTGCCGCGTCCACCGGGATCGCCTTTTGGCCTGCGGTCACGCCTGGTACGATCTCAACCTCGACGTCCGACACGGTCGCTTTCTGGGCCTCGGCAAATCGGCGCACGTTGTCATGGGCGAAGCGGATGTCGGCCTTCAGCTTCTCGGGCACCAATGCAATGGCGGCGTCAATCTCGGCCTGTGTCATCAGCACATTGCCTTCGAACTTGTCGAACTTGGCGGCGTATTCCAGCGCCTTTGCATCTCCACCCGCCTCGATTTCGGCAAGGATCGTCTTGACCGTGTCGTGCACTTCGGACGCATGAGATTGCGCCGTCAATGTCGCCTTTTTCAGATAGTCACGGGGCATGGTCAGCAGGTCCTATTGGTAGATGGCAGGAAGCAATGTCGTCGACACCGCCGGTACATAGGCGATCAGGATTACCACGATCAGCATGGTCAGAACAAAGGGCACGGCGCGCGCCGCGATTTTTAGAATTGATTCTCCGGTTATCCCGGAAACAACGAACAGGTTTAGACCCAAAGGCGGGGTGATAAAGCCCACACCCAATGCGGTGATCATCATAATGCAGAACTGAATCTCGTTCATGCCGATATTGTCCGCCAGCGGTTTCAGGATCGGAGCCAGGATCACGATATTCGGCGTCGTCTCCATCACGCAGCCTGCGGCGATCAGGATACCGATCATCAGCAGGATCAGCAGATAGGGGTCATCGGTCAGCGAGGTGACGGCCGTCACGAACCCCTGCGGTACGCCCATGATCGCCAGTGCCTCGGCCAGTGGAGCCGAGAAGGCGATGATCGGCAGGATCACCCCGTTCACCTTAGCCGAACTGACCAGCATCGACGGGAAATCAGCCAACGTCAGCGTCCGCAGGATGAAGCCCATGATGATGGTGACGACGACAGCGGTCGCACCGGCCTCGGTGGGCGTCAGGCGGCCCGAGAAGATGCCGTAGAAGATGATCCCCGGCACGATGAACGCATACCAGCCGGATTTCAGCGCCTTGCCCAGATTGGCCAGCCATTCGCCCATGGTCATCATGCCGCCACCCTCGTAGGCGTAGATGCGGTTCATGATGATGTTGGTCACGAGGATCGAGACAAGAATGGCCAATCCGGGGATGAGGGCGGCCAGAAACAGGGTCGAGGCCGAAATACCCAGCACAAGACCGATGATGATATAGGCGATCGAGGGCGGGATCAGGATGCCGGTACAGGCCCCTGCCGCGACCAGCGCACAGGCATAGGGGCGGGGATAACCGCTTTCGACCAGCCGATTGATCGTCATTCGGCCCACCGCAGCAGCGCCCGCCGCGTCCGAGCCCGAGATCGCCGCGAACATGCCGCAGACCAGAACAGTGGCCGAGCCAAAGCCACCCTTGGCAAAACACGTCAACGCCTCGGCCACGTCCAGAAACTTTCGCGACAACCCCGTGCGCACCAGCACGTCCCCGGTCAGGATGAACAGCGGTACGGCCGTCAGGGCGAAGGCGTCGATGCCGGTGAACAGGCTTTCGCCCACAAGGCTCAACGGCAGGTCGCCGGACATGACCAGCATCACGATGGCGGCGGTGCCGATGGCCGCCCAGACGGGCACAGCCAAGGCAATCAGACCAACGAACAGGATCACAGGCAGGTAGAAATCCCACCCAAGTTCAACGGTTTGATTGAGAGAACCCCAAAGCATTACGTGTCCCCTCAGTCAAACAGCTTGTCGCCTTCGAAGACGGGCGTGCCGTCCCTCAGGCATTTCAGATCGCGCATCAGTGACTGGATCAGACGCCAGATCATCAGCGCAAAACCGGTGGGCACGGCCATCAGGAACCACACCTTCGATACCCGCAGCCCGTCCGTCACCGAACCGAACTTGGCCGAAACATGCACCGCCTCATACGACCAGTAGAGCGCGATGACCGCCACGCCGAACATCACCAGATCTCCAAAGATATACAGCAGCGCCTTGGGACGCGGCCCAAGGTAGTGCATGATCACGTCGATGCGGATATGGGCGCGTTCCTTTACGGCTGCTGCCGCACCGATCCACGCAAGGTAGATGAAAGAATAGCGGACGATCTCTTCGCCCCAGATCGACGAGAAAGCGAAAATCTCACGCCGAAGAACCTCGATGGCCATGGTGATGACCAGCATCACGTAAAACACCAGCAGCAGCCAGCGCTCGGCGTTGCGGTCTATGTTTTGAAGTAGGGTCATCTGTTCCCTCGGCAAAAGAGCAACCGGGCCATAGCCTTTTTTGGCGGGCCTGCTTCAGGTCCGGCTGCTTTGGAAGATCGCGGGCTCACTCGCTGCGCCCGCCGCCTGTCTGCTAAGCGTCGTGGACGTAGTATTTGCCCTGCGTGCCAGCGGCCTCGACCAGCTTTTCGAAGGCGTCCATCGACCCGGCAAGCTCGGTCTTAAACGGATCCCATTCGGCGTTCTGATAGCCGCCGACGCTTTCCCATTCGGCCAGTTGATCGGAACTGAGCGAGTGGAACTCGACCCCCGCCTTGTTCAGTTCGGCCATGGCATAGGCGCGGGCCGAGGGCACTTTGGCCAGGTTCTGATGCGCGGTCATTTCCGCACCCCACATGATACCCTCCTGAACGTCAGGCGGCATCGAATTGAACCACTCCAGGTTACAGGAATAGACCTGACTGTCCGGCACCGCCTGCGTGAAGGTCACATGGCTGAGGATATCCTTGAAACCGAACACGAACAGTGCGCCCACTGACGGGTCCAGCGCATCCGCGACACCTTGCTTAATGGCCGAAGGGGTCTCACCCCAGGCAACCGGCGTCGGGTTTGCGCCCGCCATACGGTAATATTGCTGCAGCATCTTCGAGCCCGGAACGCGGAACTTCACACCGCTCATGTCGCCCGGCGTGATGATTGCATTGCCACCCTGACGCACCGCAACCACGCGCGGGTCGATCACAACGTAGAACAGCGCCTTGAAGCCGGCGGCCTCGACCTTGGGATGCACCTCGTTCTTCCAGGTGTCCGAGTTCACAAGGTTGGTGAATTTCTGGTTCGAGCCACAAAGATACGGCATGTTGATCAGGTCAACGGTCGAGGCAAAAGGTGCAAAATTCGACAGCGAGTGCTGTGCGGCCTGAATTGTACCACCCTGAACCTTCTGAACCAGCGATCCGCCCGCACCCAACTGCCCGCCGGGGGCTAGTTTGACATATACCTTGCCGTTTGTGGCGTTCTGGATGTTTTCCTTCAGGTCCAGCTGCATGATTGGATAGCTGCGTGACGCACCCAGCACATAGGCCGTGGCGATGGTCATCACATGATCGGCCGCGTTTTCACGCTCGCGTTCTTCCTTTGCGGTCTGCGCGGCGGCCTCGGATGACCACAACACTCCGCCGGCCCCGGCGACCAGGGCTGCCGTGAATGCCCCCGTGGCGCTGAGCTTCAGGAAATTGCGGCGCTCGGCCGACGCCAGTTCCAGTTTATCCTTGTTCATTGTTTGCCCTCCCAAGCAAAAAAGTCAGCCGTCGCGTTCTGCGTTGCGATCAGCCTCCTTTTTCAGAATTGCGACAACGAACAGGATCGACGCCGCGAACAGAACCAACATCTCTCCGACATCGCCGAGAAATGCGCCACCCGCAAAAGCGCCCACTGCGACGTTCGCAAAGTAGATCACGAAGACGATAACTGATGCGGTCAGGAACATGTCTTGGGCTTTCTCGAGATTCGGTTCAACATCATTTGTAAGCGCTTACATGTAAATTGCAAGCGCTTACATAATTGCTTTCCTACGGCGGCCGTTGCGTCTAGACTTATTGGCAAAGACAAATGGCAGGATTGGGAATGTCAAAACTTCGAACGGCGCCGACACTGGACGATGTCGCCAAAATGGCCGGAGTTTCGACCGCAACCGTTTCGCGCTGTCTCAATACCCCCGACCGGGTGGTCAAGGCGACGCGCGAACGGGTGCAATCGGCCGTTGATGCGCTGGGTTACATGCCTAACTTTGCTGCAAGGGTCATGGCAGCGAATCGCAGCCTGACCGTCGGGGCCATCATTCCGACTATGGAGAACGCGATCTTTGCGCGTGGTCTGCAGGCCTTTCAGGAAGAGCTGCACACACATGGCTATACACTGCTGGTCTCAAGCTCGGCCTACAAACCCGAAATTGAAGAGGAGCAGATCCGCACCCTTATCGCGCGGGGGGCGGATGCGTTGTTGTTGATCGGGCATGATCGTGCGCCGCAGATTTACACAGAGCTGGAGCGCCGCAAAATCCCGGCCCTGATTGCGTGGTCTTTTCTGCCGGACGCACAATTGCCTTCGGTTGGATTTGACAACCGCGCCGCCATGGCCGAACTGGCCGACCGGGTGATCGGTCTGGGTCACAGGCGGATTGGCGTGATTTCGGGCATTCGGTCCGGCAATGACCGGGCGCGACTTCGGATCGAAGGAATAGAACAGGCGGCAGCCCGGCATGGTATTTCGCCTTTGGACCTGACCATCATTGAAACATCTTATGAAATCGAAAATGGCGCCGCGGCGTTCGATAGGTTGATGTCGCAGAGCGTTCGGCCCACCGCAGTACTATGCGGGAACGATGTTCTGGCTGTTGGTGCCCTGCATCGGGCCAGGGAAATGGGTTTGAACGTGCCGCGCGATGTGTCCATCACCGGGTTCGATGACATTGAACTGGCCCGCATCGTCTCACCGGCTTTGACGACCGTTCACGTCCCGCATCGGGAAATGGGGCGCAGGGCGGCTATGGAACTGGTTTCGATGTTGGAACAACAGTCAGACGGAACAGGATCAAGGCTGGATACGCATATTGTCGAACGTCAGTCGTTGGGCCCACCGGCGAAAGGCTAGGCTGCCTCGCCTTCCATCGTCCGGAAGTCGTTCTTTAGCCAGCCATGGCTTCCCGCCATCGGCTCGGTAAAGTGTTGGCGGATCAGTTGAGTCATGACCTTCTGGATCAGTTTCGAAGTTGTTTCAGGGTACACTTCCGTCGTGAACAGTGAGACCGTCCGCACAAAGTTCCGACCCGGAAACGGAAGCGCTTTGACGCTGTCATGGAACCGTTGAGCCCGGTGAAAACATGCGGCCGTCGTGATTGCCCAGCCGCTGCCTTCGGCGACCAGCCCGATGATTGAATGATTACACTCCATCTCGAACCGGTTGGGCAGGTTGTATTTGCTGCGGGTTAACTGAATCTCGATCTGCTTGCCGATCATGTAGTCCCGAGAATAGCGCAGCAGGGGCAATTCCGCGTCCGGCTTCAGCAGGTTTTCGGGCGCACCCTGATAGGACATTGGTAAAATCACGATGAATGGATCGCGCATCAGAGGGTATTCGATCAGCCCGTCGGTCCGTTCTGACGGCCGCGTGGCCACCCCGGCGTCCAATTTGTGTTCCTGAAGGTTAGCGAGAATCTCGTGACTGGGGCGAGTGTAATGGCGAAAACTGCAACGAGGTAGCGCCTGCGCCAGAAAGCGGAACAAATCCGGCGCGATCTGATTGTCGAAATCGTCAATCAGAGCTAGGCGCAGATCGGTTGCGTGTTTCCAGTTACCGGATCGAATTTCGGCTTCACCCCGTTTCAGCACGGTCAGTCCGTCGCGCACATAGCGGGCAAAGACCTCACCAGCTGGGGTCAAGCCCATTGGTCGCCGACCATGGTCGACCAGCTCAACCCCCAGCGCGGCTTCAAGGCTGCGCAGGTGGTTGGAGACAGTGCTGATCGACAAGCTGGTCTCGGACGCAGCC
Source organism: Ruegeria lacuscaerulensis (assembly GCF_013034685.1). GTDB lineage: Bacteria > Pseudomonadota > Alphaproteobacteria > Rhodobacterales > Rhodobacteraceae > Ruegeria > Ruegeria lacuscaerulensis_B. The sequence continues at coordinate 427,325 of NZ_WQGO01000002.1, forward strand.
TGTTGGATCGACCCTGACTTGGCGACCAGACGGAACACTTCCAACCAGCGCAGGCTTAGAGCTTTGGACACGTGTAACACCCGTTGTTTCGATTTCCTCGAAACAAAGCCAAGCAAAGTTTTCGACCCACGGCAACGGGAAATTCGCCAGAGAGGATGAAATCAGGCCTTCACCCGGTCAAACCCCGGATCGTATGGGGATGGCGGAATGATCGTGGCGCGCACGATCTGTCCGCAGGAATCCAGATCGATCTCGGTTCCGACTTCGGCTAGCGCTGGGTTCACAAACGCATGTGCGAGGTTCAGGCCAACCCGATGTCCCCATGCGCCCGAAGTGACAGTGCCGACGACCTGACCGTCTTGCATCAGTGACGCGCCCGGATGCGCAGGCCGGTCAGTAGCCTGAAGCTGCAAGGCGACTAATTTTTTGCGCGGGCCGTTAGATTGTCGTTTCAGCAGCGCATCGCGGCCGATGAAATCGCTTTTGTCCAGTTTCACAAAGCGTTCCAGACCGGTTTCAAAAGGATCGAACTCTGTGATCAGGTCGGCCTTCCAATGCAGAAAGCTTTTCTCCATCCGCATGGATTCAACCGCGCGGGCGCCGAACAGGTTCAGCCCGTGCGCTTCACCCGCTTGTCGTAACGCCAGATAGGCCGCATAAAGCGAAGCGTTGGGGACGTGAATTTCATAGGCCAGCTCACCGGAAAAGCTAACCGCCATCACGGTGGCCGGGGCGAACCCGACATAACATTCGCGCAAGCTGAGCCACGGGAAGGCCTGCGCCGACCAGTCGCCCCGCGCGCAGGTCGACAGAACATCGCGCGACTTGGGGCCTGCAAGGATCAGAATGGTTTGGTCATTGGTCAGGCTTCGCAGTTGCACGTCTTCATCTGCCCGTATATGGCGGATCAGCCAATCCATGTCATGGAACTCGCTGGCAGCTGCTGACCCGTACCAGACCCTCTCGGGCCCGCGGTCACTGGCGGGCAGGTTGGCAACTGTGGCCTCGGCCTTGATCATGCCATGTTGGTTCAGAAGATAGCCCAAACCGACCCGGTCGGTCTTTCGCGTGACAATGCCGCAGAGCATCCGATCCAGGAAGCTGTGCCGGTCAGCGCCGGTGATCTCAATTCGGTTGAAACCGTTAACCTCGGCCAGCCCGACGCCGGCCTGCACGCTGGCAACCTCGGCGGCGACCAGATCAAAGGTTTCGTCAAAATCGAAACTGAGGGCGTGGGTGAATTCAGGAGATGGCTTGATATAGTCCACCCTTTCCCATCCGTTGATCACCGTGAACTCAGCCCCTTCGGCCGCTAGCACCGGTGTCAATGGCGTCGTCTTCGCCGGTCGTCCGGCGGGGCGGTGTTCGTGGGGGAAGTGAAAGCGAAACTCATTCTGGTAGTCTTCAATGGCTTTCAGAGCGGTCAGTTCCACATTCGCATGCCCGGTAAACCGGCGCGGATCGAGGCACCATGTGTCATAGCATGCCTCACCATGCACGATCTGCTGCGCCAACAGCCAACCGTGGCCGCCGCCTTCGCCCAGACCTGCCCGCAGGCCGATGATGCAGAATGCGTTGCGCTTGCCAGGGATCGGCCCGACCAGAGGCGCGCCGTCGATGGTATAGGTGATCGGGCCGTTGACCACGGTGTGAACCCCAGCCTCCATCAGGGCTGGCATGCGGGCAAAAGCGCCCTCCAACACGTCGGTCACCCGGTCCAGATCATCGGGGCAGAGCGCATTGACGAAATTCGGGTCGATCCCGTCCATGCCCCACGTCTTGCAGTTTTGTTCATAGAACCCCAGCAACAGCCCGTTCTTTTCCTGCCGACAATAATAGTCGCTGATCGGACAGCGCAGCAGGGGCATGCGGTGCCCCGCATCACGGATGGCGGGGATCTCTTCGGTCAGAAAATACTGATGCTCCATCGAGGCGACGGGATGATGCACCCCCATCATCGCACCGACTTCATTCACGCGGTATCCGCAGGCATTGACCACAACATCGCAGTCAATGTCGCCATGTTCTGTGTGTACAGTCCACGTGTCGTCGCTGTGCTGGGTCAGGGCCGTGACGGGTGTGTTGCGATAGACCTCGGCCCCTGCTTTTCGGGCGCGACGGGCCAAGGCCTGACACAGCTGCGCCGGGTCGATATCGCCATCAAGCGGGTCCCAAAGTCCGCCGATCAGGTTTTCGGTCGAGATCAGCGGATGCCGCCGCGCGCATTCCTGTGCATCGATCACCTCAAAATGCACATCCATCCCGCGCGCCATCGAGGCAAAGTGGCGATAACCCTGCATCTGCGCCTCGGTATTGGCCAAACGGATGCCGCCATCGCCGTGGTGGTAGTTGATCGGATAGTCGGGGTCTTCGGCCAGTTCCTTGTACAGCCGGATCGAGTGTGACTTAAGCCCTACCATCGTCTGGTTCATGCCAAAGTTCGTCACCTGGGCAGCCGAATGCCATGTCGTGCCTGATGTCAGCTCATTCCGTTCGACGAGAACAACGTCGGTCCATCCTTCCTGTGTCAAATGGTAGAGTGTTGAACACCCGGCGATCCCGCCGCCGATCACAACAGCTTTGGTGCGAGACTTCATCGGCAATGCTCCTTTTGGTACAAAGCCAGTTTTGCGTAAGAACGAAGCAGCGCGACAACAGAGGTGTTGTCAGTGTGGAAAAATCGAAACGGCGATTGAGGATATTGATATTCGCAGTTCGCTTTTGCGAATGGCTGTGATTGCCGATTAGGCTGGCCGAAAGATAGGCAGTAAGAGGTACGATGCCAGCAGAAAGCGGTAAGCGAAGCGGTCGAAAGGCCCGGCACGCGCAGCGCGCGGCCAGGCCGGTTGTCGACCCCTGTCCACCCGGCCAGAGGGGCGGGGCGTTCAAACCTCTGTCTCCGATAGAATTGGACCAGATCTTTGAGACAGCTTTGCGTCTTCTGGAGACGCTTGGCATGGGCAATGTGCCCGACCGTCTTGCCGCGGATTTGCGTGCAGCCGGTGCTCAGCCGAGAGATCGAGAGAGGCTGGTCTTTCCACGCGCCATGGTGCAGCGGTCGATTCAGACGGCCGCCAAGACATTTACCTTTCATGGCCGCGATAAGGTGCGGTCGATCGAAGTAGGCGGTGATAGCGTGTATTTCGGCACTGGTGGCGCAGCCGTCCAGACGCTGGATTTGGAGACCGGGTTGTATCGCCCGTCAACCCTGGCCGATCTGCATGACTTTACGCGTCTGCAAGACATGCTTTCCAATGTCAGCTGGTTTACGCGCTGTTGCGTGGCCACGGATGTGACAGACGTGCGCGATCTGGACATCAACACGGCCTATGCGCTGCTGCGCAACACGACTAAACCTGTGGCGACCTCTTTCACGCTGGCCGAAAACGTAGCTCCTATTGTTCAAATGCTGGACATTGCGGCTGGTGGGCCAGGCGAATTTTCCAAACGGCCTTTTCTGAAGGCCCATATCAGTCCGGTGATCTCACCGCTGCGCTACGGCGAGGATGCGGTGGACGTAGTCTATGAGTGCGTCGCCCATAACATCCCGATGTCCTGTATTACAGCCGCCCAAGCGGGAGCAACGGCACCGGCAACGCTTGCAGGGTTTCTGGCCCAGTCACTGGCCGAAACATTGGCTAGTCTGGTGATGGTCAATACAATCGGTCCCGGTTTTCCGATGGTGTTCTCGAACTGGCCCTTTGTCGTAGATTTGCGCACCGGAGCGTTTGCCGGGGGCAGTGGCGAGACGGCGATTTTGAATGCTGCTTCCGCGCAAATCACCAACTGGCTAGGCTTGCCATCCGGCGTGGCGGCGTCAATGACCGACGCCAAGGCCATTGACGCGCAATACGGCGTTGAAAAAGCGATGACGTCTTTGGCCGCCGCTTTGGCAGGAGGGAACTTGATCTACGAAAGTTCAGGCATGACGGCATCCCTGCTGGGGGCCAGTTTCGAGGGTTTTGTACTGGATGATGAAATGCATTCCCACACATACAGGGCTTTGCGCGGAGTCGAAGTAACCGAAGAAAATCTGGGTTTTGAGGCGATATGCCAATCTGTGCTTGGGGACGGCCATTTTCTGGGCAGCGCCGAGACTTATGCAGCGATGGAGCGCGATTATTTCTATCCGTCGCTGGCCGACCGGAATGAACCCCGCACCTGGCAAGAAGAAGGCGCAACAGACGCCTGGGCTGCTGCGCGGGAAAAGGCCAAAGGCATATTGGATACCCATCATCCTGAATATCTCACACCTCAGCAAGACGCCGAAATCCGAGGGCGTTTTGATATTCTGATCTGAACCGTTCCGGCCATTCCCAAGTCTGATGTCAGCGGCTAGGGTCGCAGTATGACAGGGTAGAGGAACCACATGACCAACTCTTTTTTTCAGCCGGTTTCGGCGATGGATCTGGCCCGGTTTGCAGGGATTCCGACGTTCATGCGTTTGCCGGGCATGACGTTGGATCACGAACGCATCGCCGAGGTCGAACTGGGCCTGATTGGCATCCCCTGGGATGGCGGCACTACCAACCGCCCCGGTGCACGGCATGGGCCGCGTCAGTTGCGCGACTATTCGACGATGATCCGCGCAATGAACCCGGTGACAGGTGTTGCGCCATTCTCGTTGGTCAATTGTGCTGATCTTGGGGATGTCGCGCCAAACCCAGTGGATATTGAGGATACGCTGAACCGCGTCACGATGTTTTACGCCGACTTGCACGCGCGCGGCATTACTCCGTTGACGGCCGGGGGCGATCACTTGACCACCTTGCCGGTGCTGCGCGCACTAGCCGGGTCTGGTCCGCTGGGTCTTATCCAGTTTGACAGCCACACGGACCTGTTCGACACCTATTTCGGTGGGCACAAGTTCACCCATGGCACCCCCTTCCGGCGCGCGGTTGAAGAAGGGTTGGTGGACCCCAAACGCTTTGTCCAGATCGGCGTTCGTGGCACCGCCTATAACACCGAGGATATCGAGTGGGGAGAGGAGCAGGGTATCCGCATCATCCGTATCGAAGAACTGTTCGACCGCGGCATCGGCGATGTGATGGCCGAGGTGCGCAGTATTGTCGGTGATGCGCCGACCTATTGCACCTATGACATCGACTTCGTCGACCCCACCTTTGCCCCCGGCACCGGAACGCCCGAGATCGGCGGCCCAAACAGCTTTCAGGCCCAGCAAGTTATTCGGGAAATGTCTGGGATCAACCTCGTAGGGGCCGATTTGGTTGAAGTTTCTCCACCCTTCGACGCTTCGGGCAGCACCGCGTGGCTGGGGATATCATTGATGTTCGAACTGCTCTGTGTTCTGGCGCAAGCCGTGGACGCCCGCCGCTAGCGGACATTTTCGGCGATCATCGAGATCATCTCGAACATCACTGCCGCTGCCGTTAAAGCAGTGATGTTGTTGGGGCTGTCCTTGGTGGGCATCATGCAGACGACGTCTCCGCCGACGATATTCAGCCCGCGCGCGGCCCGCAAAATCCCTACGGCTTCGTCAATTTCGAAGCCCTTCTCGCCGGGTTCCAGATTGGACACCGCGGGCGCGACGGTCGGGTCGAGGCAATCCAGATCGAAGGTGATATAGACCGGACGGTCGCCCAACACTTCGCGCGTCTGCGCCACCACGTCCTCCAGCCCGCGCTGGCGGAACTCGCGCATGGTGACGATGTTGTAGCCATAGTCATAAGACGGTTGCAGCCAGTCTAGACTGCGCGGGTGACCTCGCAGACCGATCTGCATAGACCGCGTTGGATCAACGTGCCCCTGATCGGCCAGGTAAGCGCCCCAATGGGCGGCCGATTTCTTTGCGCCCAAAAAGTGATCGACCTTGGTAAATACATCTGTATGCGCGTCCAGATGCAGGAAGCTGATCGGCTCACCTTTAGCCAGTTGACCACGCCCCAGCGCCTGCACGATGCCGCCGGTGATCGAGTGGTCTCCGCCCACTGATACGGGCCGCGCGCCTGCTGCGTCGATGTCCTTGAAAAATGCCGTGATACGCTCGATGCATTCCTCGTTGTCATTCGCGCGCGGAAAGGGCACGTCGCCCACATCGGCGATCTTGGCGCTGTTCCACGGGTCGATTTCGAACACCGAATGCACCCGGCGTTGCACGGCCGAGACATGGCGCAACGCGCGCGGGCCAAGATGTTGATCCCGCTCAGTCGTGCCGTTGCCGGTGGAATGCGGGACGCCGACCAAGGCGATGTCCTGACCCTCGGGCCCGGTATTGGGACAGCGAAACAGGGTCGGCACGCCCCACCAATAGAGGTTATCCATCATCGACTGTTCATAGCGGTCGGCCATCTGCACCCCCTTCAAAAAAACGCCCCCGTCAAGCGGGGGCGCATGCATTCAGATTTTCTCGTCTTCTCGCCGGAAGGCCCCCTGCACGATCCGGTCGATGACCATGGCACAGAACAGGATGGCAAAGCCGCCCAGCAGACCCGGACCCTTGGCCGCATATTGTAGCGCCTCAAGGATTTCCTTGCCCAGACCGCCGCCGCCGATTAGCGAGATGATCACCACCATCGACAGGCACATCAGGATGGTCTGGTTCACCCCGGTCATAATCGAAGGCAGCGCCAGCGGAATCTCAACATCCTTGAGCAATTGCCACTTTGAGGCGCCAAAGGCCACGGCAGCCTCTTTGATGCTGTCGGGCACGCCTCGCATCCCCAGCGCCGTTAGGCGGATCACCGGCGGCATGCCAAAGATGATCGTGGCCAGAATGCCCGGCGGATTGCCAGTGCCAAAGAAGGCGATGATTGGTATCAGATAGACGAATGCGGGCAGCGTTTGCATCAGGTCCAGCACCGGTTCAGCCGCACGGTAGGCCCGTGCTGATTTGCCAAACCAGATACCCAACGGAATGCCGATTACCACGCAAAGCAACACGGCAGCACCAACCAGGGCCACAGTCTCCATCGCGACATCCCAGTAACCCAGAAGTGCGATGTAAGCCAAAGACGCGGCAGTAAAGATCGCCACGCGCGGCCCCGCCGCACGCCACGCGGTGACGCAGATCACTAACATCACCACCGGCCACGGCGATCCGATCAACGCCACCGTCAGCGCATCCAGGACAGAGCGTACCCCGGCAACAATCCCGTCGAACACATCCCCGCCCGCAAGGGCTGCGGCGTCGATCTTGGCCTCCATCCAACTGGCAAGGCTTGAGAACAACGTGCCGCCATCTTCACCCAAAAACAGTGCCGAGACCTCTTTTTCCGGGAATGCGTCCAGCATCGCAATCGACGCATTGACCGTGAACTTATAGACGATCAGCGGCGCGATCGCTGCTACAAGCACTGCGCCCAGAACTGTGTTGCGCGTGGACCGGCCGCTTTCCGTACTGTCGGGATCAATGCGCCATCTGGAATACTGTTTTTCATAGATGCGATCAGCGTAAAGGCCCTGTATCAGCTTGAATACAACGAGCATGACCAGACCGGTGAGCAGGATTCCCGTCGCTTCGGCCTGAGCAGCTGCCGCCCGTTCCAGACTGGTATCTGCTGCCTTCTGGATGTTTTCAGCCAAACGCGTGAACCGATCGATATCCGACTGCTCGGTTGCGTTTGCTGCGCGTTCCAACAACTCGGCGGCACGGTCCAACTGTCCGGCTGCCCGGTCCGAAAACTCGGCCCCCGGATTGCCCCATGCGCCGCGCCCGATCTGGACCCATGCGATGATCTCAAGGATCAAAAACGCCCAGAACATCCCCCAGATCGCGCGGGAGGCTGACCAGAGCGGACCCAGCGCTGCCGCCCATTTGTTGAAGGTATTGGGCATTGCGCTGGTCGCGTCGTGAATTTTGTGGAACGCGTTTACATAATAATCTCCGTTCGGGCCGGCAAATTCCTGAATGGACTTGTCCAAAGCTTCGCGGTCGACTTCGATGTCGGAGGCTGCTGTTACTTTTACCTCGGCGGTTGCATCAGTCATTTTTGCCCCCCTGAATGCCGCGCAGCAGGCGCGGCTTGGTCACGACACCGATGTCATTGCCCGCATCCGTGATGACGACGGGCAAATCAGTTCCCACTGCCAGATCAATCAACTGATCCAGATCCGAGCCTTCATCCGCGCGCGGGGCGCCATCAAGTGGCCCGGCATAGCTGTCGATCGGCTCCATGATCGAGTGCGCCTTGACCAGTTTGAGTTTCGAAATGCCCTGAACGAACTCACGCACATAATCGTCGGCGGGGTTCATCACGATGTCTTCCGGAGTGCCGATCTGAACGATCACACCATCCTTCATGATCGCAATCCGGTGGCCGATGCGGATGGCTTCGTCCAGATCGTGGGTGATGAACAGGGTGGTCTTTTGCAACTGCGCCACAAGCGCCTTGAACTGGTCTTGCAATTGTAGCCGGATCAATGGATCCAGCGCCGAGAAGGGTTCATCCATCAGCAGGATCTCGGGGTCCGAGGCTAACGCCCGGGCAATACCCACCCGCTGTTGCATCCCGCCAGACAGCTCTTTGGGCAAACGATCCTCGTAACCGGTGAGGTTCACAAGGCCGAGCGCATGGTCCGATACTGCCCAGCGTTTGGATTTAGATATTTTTCTGATCTCAAGCGGGTAGGCGACGTTATCGCGCACGGACCTATGCGGCATCAGCGCCATGTGCTGGAACACCATTCCGATCTGCTGTGCCCTGATACGGCGCAGCTCGGACTCGGAAATCTTCGAAACGTCCTGCCCTAGAATTTCGATCTTTCCGGCGGTCGGCTCTATCAGCCGATTGACATGGCGCACCAGCGTCGACTTACCCGAGCCGGACAGGCCCATAATGCAGAAAATCTCTCCTCTGGGGACTTCGAACGTCGCACCTTGGACGCCGACCACGCAATTAAATCTTTCCAGAACTTCGGGTTTTCCAATTCCTTCCGCCCTAACGGCAGCCATGGCTTCCTCGGCGCGCGCGCCGAATATTTTCCAGACATTTTCTAGTTTTACGACAGGTTCGTCCATATGTCCCTCGTGCGGCGAAGTTTCGCCCGCAGATATGCAAAGGGCCGCCGGGAAGATCTCGGCGGCCCGGATATCTGCGACTTAGTTTGTCAGCCACCCGATGACGGTGTCTTCGTTGTCGTTTACCCACTGACGGGCAAATTCTGCGGCTTCGATATTGTCAACGGCCAGTGCCTTGCCCATTGCGCTCAGGTCATCGCCACTCATCTGATAATTGTTGAAAAGAGCGGCCACCTCAGGGAAGTTCTCTTCCAGCTCTTTGGCATAGTGCAGATGCAGAGTTGCCCCGTTCCAGGCCGAGGATGCCTCGGATTTTTCCAGCCAATCCGGGTCGTCTGTCGGCTGCACGATGGTCCAGGTTGCCGGATCATGCGCGGGCTCTTCCAGAACAGTCAGATCCTGCGTGACAAAGATATAGTGCGGGCTGTAGCAGAACCCGATCCAGGGATCGCCTGCCTTCGCCGCGTTTGCCAGATTGGCATAAGCGATGGTTTCTTCATATTCGGTCAGATCGAAAATCTGGTCATAGCCATAAGACTTGGCCCGGATTTTCTCGACCACGGTCGAAGCCCACCCCGGCGCACCGATCCACACCTCGGGTGTTCCGTTTCCATCCGTGTCAAAGATGGCCATCTTGTCCGGATCACTGAGGTCGTCGATAGACTTGATGTCATATTTTTCGGCGGTGGCGGTGGGCACACACATGCCCTGTTCAGCCTGCACGGGGTTCTGGTTCATCACGACAGTTCCATTGTCTTTGACATAGGTGTCGTGCAGGTTTTGCTGGTTCGGCATCCAGACTTCGGGATGGACGTGCATCGATCCGCTGTCCATCGCCTCAAATACGATAGGGTTGGTGCCGTTTTGCAGTTCAACATCCAGACCGAGGTTTTCTTCGATAACAACCTCGAGGATATGGGCTGTGGCATTGACTGACGCCCAGTTTGGAACGCCGATAACAATATCTGCGGCCATTGCCGGTCCGGCGATCACCACGGATGCGCCCCCCAAAAGCGTTGTAAGTTTCTTCATCTGATTTCTCCACGTTGGTCGTTTTTCTGTTGGTGTTGTTATGAGTATTAGTAGGGTCGTTTCGCCCTTTTAGGTTTTTGGGAAAGCTGACCTTTCCTTGGTTTGCGGCCAAAGGCCATCTGCGCCGGGTGGCCAGAAAATTGAAACACGCCGGTGTGCCGCCCATCAAGTGTCAGAGACGACAAACTGGCGTATCCGAAATTATCATAGATTAGATTCGGAATTTTGCGAATTTGGTTCTACTTTGGATGCAGAAATGAAAGAGCAATATGTGGAATAAGGCCTTTTTTGACGCAACTTCGCGACGTTCTCTTACGGCTTGCGTTGCTTGAATCCCAGCTTGATACTCCGCTCCCGGCTATCCGTGTTATTGCCCAAAGGCATGTTTTAAAGCCCACAAACCTTTGATCGCCAGACATATTGCCAAGATGCTCCGCGGCGGGTTAGCCATACGCATCGGAGGACATCATGACAGATCGCGCGTGCTATTTCATAAGCGGAAGCCCGCCTTGTTGGAGCGTCATGCTCGCTCTGGCTGTCAAAGGATTGTCTTACGACGCGCGACGCCTGAGCAACTCGGCAGGTGAGCAGAAGAGTGCGGAGTTTCTAGCGATCAATCCCCGTGGAAATGTTCCCGTGCTTGTGGATGGCGACGTAACGGTGCGAGAGACCAACGCGATCTTGGCCTATCTGGATGCGGCCTATGCAGAGCCGCCACTGTTCGGAACCGACAAGGTGCAGACTGCGGAAATATGGCAGACCGTCTGTGAAGCCGGAGATCGCCTCAGAGCGCCGATTGGCAATTTGGTCCGGCCAATTTTCCGCAAACGTTCAGCGGAAAAGGCCGACGAGATCATGACGGCAATCGAGCTTGTGTATCAGGAACTGTCAGCTCTGGAGGCGAACCTTGCCAATCGGCATTTCGTCTGCGGGTCCGATATTTCGGCCGCCGATTTAATCGTCTTTCCGGCCGTGATGCAGCTTTTGCGCGGGGCTAACTATGATGGCGCTGATGGGCTGGATCTTCAGGTGCTGCCCCTGGACGAACACTATCCGAACCTTGCTGACTGGGCGCGGCGAATAGAGGCTATTCCTGGGTACGAAGCGGCCTATCCACCTCACTGGCGATAAGATTGCACAAACCGCGTTGCCGTCATGCGCCGTCCCACCAATCCTTGGGCTTCAGGCGTTTGGCTCGGTTGCTGCGTTTGTCCAGCCACAAGGCCAGTTTGCGCCAGCGGCCAAGTGCAAGTTTTCGCCAAAGCCGGTCGGTCAATTTGTCAAAGTCGCGATTGAATGGGCAGACGCGCATACAAATCGCGCAATCGCTTTGCAGTTTGGCCCAATACTGGAAACAGGCTTTGGCGTCCGATGTCCATTTGCGCACACCTTGGATGGCTGATGCCTCGGATGCCGCGCTGACTTCGGGTGGGCCATAGGGCAGGGCCTTTGCCGGACAGGCATCTGCGCATTCGGTGCAAATGTCGCAAAACGCCCGAACCCCCAGCGGGCGCGGAGCGTCATGGCTCAAAGGCAGGTTGGTGAAAATCTTGGAGAACCGCAACCGAGGGCCAAATTCCGGGGTGATGACCATTTGGTTGCGGGCGTATTCGCCCAGCCCGGCTTTGATAGCAAAGGGAATAACCAGCCCGGTATCATTCATTGAGGGTACCGCCTGATATCCCAAGTTCCGGATATAGGCAGCCAACTGTATGACGATTGCGGCCTCGTGGCTGTATTCGCGCCCAGTGGCTGCTCCGGCCAAAGCCGAAGGATAGGTTGCCACCAGTTCCTGATCCATTTTGTGGCCCAATACGATCACGCTGGTCAGCCCCACGGGCAGCGTATTTTCGGCGTCCGAGAAATCCCGCGTGTCAACGCGACTGGAATAGATCCAACGGTCATCGAAATCGGTAAGCCCAACCAGATCTGCGCCAAAGAACCGGGCGATACGCTTGATCTCTGCCGCCATGGCCATTGGATTATCGATCTCTACCTTGGTTTCGGCGACGGGCGTGTCTTCCGAGATCGGTGCCTGAAAGCCTTCACGCCGCCCCTGATCAGCCGAGCGATTGCTGATGACATCGGAGATAAGCCAACTGGCATTGCGAAGGGCAAAATCCTTTTGCCGAAACCCGTCACCGTTGCGATAGTTCGCCTTCATTCGGTAGCTTTGAAAGAAGCCATCCGTATGTTTCGACCGCACCGTATCGTCCCAGAATGCGCGGGTGAACATATCGTTGCGCTGTTTGAAGGGCTCGAAATCTTCCGTGGTTACGATACCTGCGGCAGCGTCGCTATCGGCGTATGTGTCACGCCATCGCTGGCGATCCTCTTCGGTTGTCCTGTGGTTGCTGGGCCAAGCCATGCTGACGCTCCAATTCTGCTTGGTTGTGCCGTTGGGTTTGAAGTCCAACATTCCAATCAAGGTTTACAGTGAACGCCCCTCAATAAGCATTCAATCCCAATGAGGAATTTTCAACAACGTTGGAGGCTGGCGCTTCTTTGTTGTCCTGGTCAGGCTTTTCATGGTTTTATGCAGGAACTCGCAGCTGTCGGGCGCGCGAATTGCCGCAATCACCGCATCACAAACGGGTCCGGGATCGGGTCATCGCTGGTGCGCAGCCACACCGCTTTGGTTTTTGTGTATTCAAGCGCTGCCTCAACGCCTCCCTCGCGCCCGTGCCCTGACAAACCAAAGCCCCCAAACGGCGCAATCGGGCTGACGGCGCGGTAGGTATTGACCCAGACGATGCCCGCACGAATGCCCCGCATCATGCGGTGTGCGCGGGTCAGGTCGCGGGTGAACAGGCCCGAGGCTAGACCGAACTGCGTGTCATTGGCGATGGCCAGCGCTTCGGCCTCGGTCTCAAAACTGAGGACCGACAGAACAGGGCCAAAGAATTCATTGGTCACGCAGGGCGCATCGGGCGCGTCGGTGCAATCCAGAATGGTCGGGGGGAAGAAATACCCCGCACCCTCGGGCACCTGCCCGCCAATGACTAGTCGCGCGCCCTGCGCAACGGACCGGTCAATCAGGTCAAGAGCACGGTCGCGCTGACGCAGGGTGCACAGCGGTCCAACCTCGGTCGCCATGTCCTGAGGTGATCCGATCACCACATTCTCGGCCTTTTCTTTCAAGCGTGCCAGAAATTCGTCCTTGATCGAACGTTGGATCACAAGGCGCGATCCGGCCACGCAGCTTTGCCCGGTGGCCGCGAAAATCCCCGACACCTGCGCATTCACGGCGCTGTCGAGATCGGCATCTTCAAACACGATGAACGGAGATTTCCCGCCCAGTTCCAGCGAGGTTGAGGCCAGATTGTTGGCAGAATTGCGCACGATATGGCGCGCGGTTTCGGGGCCGCCTGTAAAGGCCACATGGGCCACTTTCGGATGGCTGGTCAGGACCGATCCGCAATCAGGCCCGAATCCGGTGATGATGTTCAGAACGCCCTTGGGAAAACCCGCCTGATCGAAGATTCGAGCAAATTCCAGCATCGGCGCGGGGCCTTCCTCGCTGGCTTTCAGCACGACCGTGCACCCCGCCGCCAAAGCCGGGCCGATCTTGACCGCCGACAGGAACAGTTGCGAGTTCCAGGGAACCACCGCCGCCACGACGCCCACAGGCTCACGCCGCAACCAGACCTGCATGTCCGGCTTGTCGATGGGCAGAAAAGCCCCTTCGATCTTGTCAGCCAGACCGGCGTAGTAGCGGTAGTACTCGGCTACATAGGCGATCTGGGCGGACGTCTCGCGAATGATCTTGCCGGTATCGCGGGTCTCAAGCTCGGCTAGACGCGGTGCGTTTTCCGCGATCAGCTCTGACAGGCGCAGCAAAAGCTTACCCCGCTGCGTTGCGGTCATATTGGTCCATTCGGGATCAAAAAATGCCCGCTCGGCAGCATAAACGGCCCGGTTCACATCTTCGGCGCGGGCCTCGGGCATCAAAGCCCAGGGCTGGCCGGTTGCCGGGTCCTTGCTTTCGAACTGTGCGGCTCCGTCCGAGAAAGCACCGTCGATATACTGCTGAAACTGTTGCATATTCTGTCCTTACTGAAAAGCTGGCATCACATCCGAGATGAACCGTTCAAGCGAGGCTTTCTTGCGCTCGAATGGCATTGAGCTGTCGATCCAGAAAGAATACTCGTCATATCCTAGGGCCTCGTATTTCTTCAGCCGTTCCACCAGCTCTTCGGCGGTTCCGATGGCCAAATCGCGCTGAATCGCTTCCGGCGTATAGAACGGATGTGCGGCGATGTCGTCGTCTGACAGCGGATCGATCAGACCCTGATTAATCTCGCGCTTGTTCATGAACCAGGCGCCGAAATAGTTGTAGAACCGGTTTAACTCGACTGCGGCCTGTTTCGCATCGTCCGAGTCGCTGGCAACGTAGGTGTGCAGCAGCAACATGATGTTGGGGCGCGGCTGATCAGGGAATTTGGCGCAGGCGTCGTTGAACTTGCCCATCAGCGATTCAATCTCGGGGTCTCCGTTCCACAGCGGCGTCACTTGCACATTGCATCCGTTGGACACGGCGAATTCATGGCTGTTGGGGTCGCGCGCGGCGATCCAGATCGGCGGACCGTCTTTTTGCACCGGTTGCGGGGCAGAGGTGGTTTTCGGAAACTGCCAGAATTCGCCGTCATGCGCATAGTCCCCGGCCCAGAGCTTTTTGATCGCCGGAACCTGTTCGCGCATGCGCAGGCCAGCCTCCCACGCGTCCATACCGGGCATCATGCGTTCATATTCGAACGAGTAAGCCCCGCGCGCGATGCCCAGTTCCAGCCGGCCATCGGTGATCAGATCGGTCATCGCGGCCTCGCCAGCCAGACGGATCGGGTGCCAAAAGGGTGCGATGATCGTGCCTGTGCCCAGACGCACATTCATGGTCTTGTTGGCCAGGTCCACCAGATTGATGAAGGGGTTCGGGGCGATAGTGAAGTTCATCCCATGATGTTCACCCGTCCAAACCGAGTTGAACCCGGCCTCATCCGCGATCTGACACAGCTGAACGAATTCATCATAAAGCTGTTTTTGATCATCCTTCGGATCGATGCGCTCCATATGTGCAAAAAGCGAGAACTTCATTGCGTCACTCTTTTTCAGATGAGATCGGGCGGATTTTGCCGCTGACCTGATTGCCAAAATAGACCCCGAAATTGCCCATGCGGTTTTCCTGAGCGAACCGCTCCAACATGGTGCACATCGCGGCATCGGCAATGTCCATCAGAGTGGTTTGAGTCAGTTCGGTAAAGGTGCCTTGGGTGGGTTCCCCCTCGGCCGCCTGGCACAAGAACGAGATGTGCTGTTGTTCGCGCGCTTCGTCTTCGTAGACGGAATAGATGAACCCCGGCTCGGCGCGGACACCACATTGCTCGATCAGACGATTCAGGGCGGCTGAGGCCCCGTTCTTTCCGGTCTTGGTTTCGGGCAACGTCAGACGACCCTGATCATTTCCGATCAGCAGTACCTTGCCCTCACGCTCGATCAGGGCCGAGACGATCAGGTTTGTACTCTGGCTCAGCGCTTCGGCTTCGGCGGCCGGGGTGACATAGGCGCCACGGGCATAGCCCAGCCCCGGCGCGGTCGAGGTGTCAAAGGCTTCGACCTTGCCGATCAGGATCAGGTGGTCGCCCGCTTCGACCGTTTTGAAGGTCGAACAATCAAACCAGGCCGAGACGCCAACGAACACGGGCGACCCAACAGGACCGGGGCGCCAGTCCACGGCGGCAAAGCGATCTTCGACTGGGCGGGCAAAGGTGTTGGACACATCCTTTTGCGATTCCGACAGGATGTTGACGGCAAAGCCCTTGGCATTGGCAAACGCCTCATAGTTCCGCGAGCTGTTGGCCAGACAGACCGACACCAGTGCCGGATCCAGCGACACCGAGCTGAATGAGTTCGCGGTAAAGCCCAGCGGGTTGCCGTCTTCATCATGGGTCGTCACAACCGTGACGCCGGTCATGAATGCCCCAAACGCGTTCCTCAGCGCGCGTGGATCAAAACTCGTCATGCGGTTTCCCTTTCTTCCATCGGGGTCTGCAACCAGTCGGCCAGTATCGCATTGACCTGTTCGGGCGCTGTCAGATTGACCATGTGGCGCTCACCTTCGATGGTGGCGGCGCGCCCCAGCGGAGCTGCATCTGCCATGGCCTGCGCCATTTCAGGCGTCGAATTTGGGTCCAGTGCGCCGGTTAGCGCCAGCAATGGGCAAGGGATTTTGGCAAACCCGTCCGCATATTCCTCATCCCCATCCGCAAAGGCCCCATAGGCATCAGCGTAGCCCTTAAGGTTCACCGAAGACAGCCATCCAGCCACTTTGGCGCTGGCGACCTGTTCAGACGGGGCGTCACCGAACCACCGTTTTAGCGGCGTTTCCAGATCAAAACTGCCCTTGCGGATCTCAAGCGCGCGGGCTGTTACTGCATCTCGGGCAGCCTGCGTGCGGCGAAAAACGCCATTCAGCAAAGCAACACGCGCCACCCTCTGCGGGTGAGTTACGGCATACCCGCCCGAGATCAGAGCGCCCATCGAGTGCCCGGCCAAACAGACCGGCCCCAAATCCAGAGCGGCGACAACCGCGTGCAACCAAGCCACATAGTCCGGTAACTTTGGCGTGCCGCCCAACGCGTCGCTGCCCCCATGTCCCGGCATATCCAGCGCCATGACATGGTATTGCGTCGAGAACGCCTCAATCTGCGGCTGCCATGCAGCCGACTGCATGCCCACGCCATGAATCAAGACCAGCGGGGCACCTCGCCCCGCCTCGCAATAGGTAACGCGCCCGAAAGGCTTAGACAGCCGCAGGGTTGTCAACGTCATGGCCCAATTCCTTGAGGTCCTGATAGCGGTCACCGATACGGTGATGCGGACGTCCACCAATCGATGCCCCCAGAGCAACTACGATCTCATCCGGCGCGGGCGCATCGGCGACTGAAAGCTGAATGGTCAGGTAGTGGCTGCGTCTGCCGCCGTCATTCTTGTCCATCAGCGGGATTTGCAGCGGCGCGCTCGCGGGACCACGGGTGTTGGTGAAGGCCAGATAGGACTTCGCGCCCACTGCTTCACGATAGTGGTTGCCGAACCGCAGCGTGTGGATCAGGGCCGAGGCATGCTCGACCTCGCCATTCACGCCGACGATGGCGGATTTACCATAACCTTCGACCTTGTCGCCGCCGCCGGATGCATCCAGGATCATCCTGGTTAGCAACTCGCCCAGCCCTGGTGCGCAATCATGGATCGCGGGGCGCAGGTCTTCGACAAAGCCCTGACCGGCCCAGGGGTTTCTGATCACTGCAATCGCCGCGATCATCTTCAGCGGGGTCTTGGCGGTTTTGCCACCTTCGATCAGCGTCTCTTCGACATGCAGCAGTGTTTTTCGAATTTCAGCAGGCATTGCTGTGGCTCCATCGCAGGTCGTGGTTTTTTAAGGTAAGATGGTATACCATCGACCAAGATGTCAATCCTGAAAACACCTTGGCCGGGCGTCTCCGCGACGGGTCCGCGGCGTGCGAAAAGTCAGGTTATGAAGTTTGGAAAGCGGAATAAGGTTAGATACCGTTCAGTATAACGGCGAGACATTGATGAGTTTGGAGTTTTATGGACTTGAAACATGCGGCGACGCGTCTTGATTCCAAACTCGCCCCGATACGCCTGCGGCGAATACAAGGTGTTTGAGCCTTCATGGCGCTTGGCCAGGCAACTCAGCCGCCGTTCAACCCCTCGATCAGAGCGATATCCGCCTGACAAGCATGGGCCCGTTTTTCGCGTGCAAGGCGATATTCTGGCGAATTGTAGCAAGCCCGAGCCTGTTCTATGCTGTCAAATTCGATAATGACGCGCCGTTGCCAGTCTTGGCCCTCTAGCGTTTCCGCCGCGCCCCGTGCCAAAAACCGGCCGCCGTATTTTTCAAAGGCTTCCGGTGCAAGCGCTTGATAGTCGGAATAGGCCTCAGCGTTTGACACGGTGACATTGGCGATCCAATAGCCTTTTGGCCGATCTGTCATTGCCCATTATCCTGCGATGCAAACACACGTTCCGCGACCGACGTCGCCTCGTCCAGATGATGCTGAATGGCACGTCGCGCTGCGGCGGGATCGCCTGATACGACCGCGGAAAAAATGTCTTCCATATAAGAAATGCCGGGTCGGGTACGGTCAGCCGAGGTCAGCGTCAACATGCGAAGCCGGCTGATGCGACCGTTCAAACGTTGCACGACCTCCCAGGCAATGTGATGTCCTGCGCCATGAAAGACCACTTGGTAGAAATCCGAAGTTGCCCGGAACAAAGCCCCCCGCGTCTTGCCCTTGGATTCCTTTTGCAATCGCTTCAGCGCAGCCCCCAGCTTGCGGGTGATGTCTTCGTCGATATTGCGCGCGCATTGCTCGGCCGCAGCCGTTTCAAGCAGGCGACGAATATCATAAATCTGACGGGCGTCATCCCAGCTCATGGAGGCGACGATAGGCCCGTGACCGGGCAAGATCTCAACCAGCCCTTCGGCTTCAAGATAGCGGATCGTTTCCCGAATGACTGTCCGGCTCACCCCAAGCTGTTCGCATAGCGGGCGTTCGACTAGCCGCTCGCCCGGCTGAAACACACCTTCGACAATGGCCTCTCGCATCCTGTCTTGCACCATATCGCGCAGAGTGGCGGGCTGGTGATCAATTTTTGCGAGCTTGGCTGTTGTCATGGGCCGAATGTCTATTCACCGGTCTCAAATATGACAAGTTAGAAATGATGGACCGTATGATGGTGTTCCATCGGCAACTCGCAAATCAACAGGTCACAAGAGTGGCTTTGAAAAGGGATCGTCAGCAATTTCCGATCTTGCGTTGGCAGGCTACGGATAGCAGGTCCAGAAATTCATCGTTGAGTTGCGAGCTCGCCTGAATCATTTTTCCCTGTTCTGCAAAACCAAAGGATGTCACTCCTACGATGCGGTTTGGGCTGGCGAAAAGAGCTCCAACCTGGCCTGTCGCCTGTACACCGAAATTCTCATACCAGGCAGCGCCGGAAGACGCATTGCGCATGTCTGACCCATAGAATGAAACACCTTCCTGACCGTCGGCATGCCATGCGCTATCGACCTGATGCATGATCTCACCGCTGTCATGGTTCTGCGGGTAGCCTACTTGTTTAGTGTGATTGGGCGAAAGCGCGAAAGTACGAAACCCCGCCCATCCCACGATGTCACCGATCCGCATCATCCGTCCGTTGACGTTCTGATCGGCTACTTCGATGATTGCGAAATCGGCGATGTTGGGAAATTTTCGACGGGATTCTGACCAGCTTTGGGTTGTGCCAACCCAGGTCCAATACCATTCGCCATAGGGCGCGTGGCCTTCGTGATACGCAGGTACGAATTTGAAATTCTTGTAGAACCCCGAGCTTTTATTGCGCCCGAAATGCACACAATGCCCTGCGGTCAAGAGCAGTCTCGGGCGTAGAACCGCTGCTGAACAGACCTCATTCTTGCCGTCGAATTTGGTGAAGTACAACTTACCGTTCAATCTGTAGGGATAGTGAAACCTGGCATCCATGGGGACAAGACGAGAACTAGAGAAAAACGCACCGTCCGAGGCAATGCCCGCGGCTTCCTCTTGCACGGACGCAACCGATTTCGGGTCTGCGATATTGACATCCTGCGGAGCGATCTGATCGGTCTCGCCAGTGAACCGTCCATCGAGCAACTGAGACGCTTCTCTCGGATGCGGCTCTGCCAGCAGAAGATCCTCATAGTTGGCTTGCGGGACAGGCAATCCGGCGTTCACTGCGTCAGACAGAGCCTGCCGTGTCCAGTGATCGACCATCGCTTGCTGATCTGCGTTGGGGTTTTCTTTGGTGACGGGCTGCGCCACCGTTGGGCCGGGAAAGGCAATCCATACTGCGACAAGCACAAGCGACAGCAATAAGTCGGTTGGAGTGTTTGGTCTAGGCATCAACAGGCCTCTGCGCTTGCTGTTGTGGTCTGTCCGGTTACGCCAGTGGACAGGTCGAGCAAATGGGGAAGTGTCGCAAGGTTCAGGCAATTTGTGACCTCGGGGTTAGTGTGGCCCGCGCGGTGTTGGCCAACGACTTCTCCGGCCAGATTGAAAACGGGGGCACCTGACGATCCTCGCAGTGTATCGCAAGTGTGGCCGTAGGCGTTGGGATGTGCCTGAGTGCGCATATCTTCCTGGCGAACGCAGTCGGCGATTGAAAGCTTCTGGGGAAGCCCTCCGGGGTGTTGCGGTACAAACAGTGGGTCTCCTTCTTGCGGTGAATCGGGCGTGAAACTGGCAATTTTGTAGGCCGCATGCGGCTCGGGATGAACTCGCAGAATGGTCGTATCCGCCTGGGTAGGGGCGGCACTGTCGACGATTTCAAGACATCGGACCTTTTGGCCAGTAATGGGTAGGCCAAATTCGTTTTTGTGATAGTCAAACCAGATCTGAGTGGTTTCGCAAAAGTCCGTTTCATCGGAAATGCAATGACTTGAGGTCTGCACCAAATCAGGACCTATCCGGAACGCCGTGCAATAGGTTTCCGTCCGGTCTTTGATAACCGACAGGCGCGCGACGGAGCTAGCGCTTTCGGTAACAAGATCGCTGTCGGCGCCGGTATAGCTGTTCGTTTCGATCAGATCGCTGGTTCCGTAAAGGGATTCCAGCTCCAAATCCTCAAAGGGAAATGCAATTTGGTCGATCTCGAAAGCCAACCCTGTCAGGGCGTCACAACCAAATACCGATACCTCTGCGGCAATGCTTGAGATTGAAAGGGTCCAGATATCAGAGCGACCCGCCAAAACGGCCCGATCCAGCGTTTCGACGACATTGCCCGATGTGTCTGCGATTTCGATGTGAAACGCGTCGTTGTCGGGCAAAACCAAATTGTTCAGATGGACCCTCATTTCGGGTTGCTTGATGTTGCCCGGAAGTACGGGCGCGTCCACGCGAAAGTTCCACACCAACCCTGTGCAGGTCAGCCCGTCTTGATCAGGCGGAAAGGCGAGTGGCGTCGAGATGTCTTCAACTATGCTGCCTACATAAGGTTGGGCGGCGACTTCGTAGCCCAGAACGCCCAGGACAGCTGCTATGAAGGCGACTCGCACTCTCATCAGTCCATCTGAGAAATATAGTCGACGACTTGTGATAATTGAAACTCTGCCACACTACCTGGCTTGACGCTGTCGGCGCAATCCTCGGACGCCCGGTCGACTCGCATCCGCAAGAAATGTTGCTTTCCTTGCGCAGACAGGTACGAGGCGACCATTCGTGTAAAATTGCGTCCGTCGCGAAAGAAAAACACGCCCTTGTTTTCGTCGGCATTCCAGTGGATGCGGCGCATGTCGAATTTCGGAACATATCTCCACGGGCCTTGGTCGTTGGGGACGATATCGAAACTGCCCTCTTGCGGCGTTCCGTCAAGGACACGGACAAGCGTGATGAATTCGCCCGCAACCTTGCAGTTGTCGGCCATGTGCAACCAGTCCTTGTCAATGCGCAATGCAGCGGTGGCGTCCAAGGCACCGCCGTTGATTTTGTCGATGGAATCCATCGACATACGCGCTGTATAGGTCAGCCGTTGGCGGACCTGGATCGGGTTCGCGCCTGAGATTTTCTTCAAAAGCGCGGCGGCTGCCGTCACTTGCGGTGCCGCTTGCGAGGTTCCCGACAGCGGCCCGAATCCATCCACACCAACGGTCGACAGGATATCCCGAGCCGGCGCGCCGATGTCAAAAACAGAAGCCCCGTAGTTTGTTCGAAACTGTGTTGGGTCGCTTAGATTGTGGAGCAACTTCAGATTGTCCTGATCCGTTTCCAATCCAACCACGCCGATGATGTTCTCGACGTGACTGGCATAGCAAGCTGGCGGGCTTAGACAGGGCGGCAGCTCGTCTGGTTGTCCGAACGAGACCGGTGGCGCTGTGAACAGGTTTCCGCCCTTGCCGGCGGCGACAACGAACAGAATGCTGGGGTGCCATTTCTTGATCGCTTCCCCAATCTTATCTGCGCGCCTTATGTTCCTAAGGTTGTAGGAAAAGCTTAGATTGATGACGCTGACGTTTAGGGATCCGGCGCTGTCGATTGCATCGGCCAATTGGCGTGCCTTGGCTTCGTCGATGAGCACGCCATCGGTTTCACTGAACGGTATGAGAAGATAAGAAAGGTCCTCAAACCCACCCAGCAGCCCACTTATGCCCCGTTGGTTTTGGGGTGCTGCAATGATGCCTAGGACATGAGTTCCGTGGTCGATGCCCTGCACCTGCCCGGCCAGTCGCATGGTATCACATCCGACGGCTGTGTCGGTTGATGCCGCATCATCGTCGGCTTCTCCGGAGGCTTGCGTCGGAACGAATTCGTTGTCGACCAGAACCTTGGCATTGATATCAAGATCGCAATGGCGATGTTCCGGTGTCTGATCCATCACACCGATAACAAGGCCGTCCAGGTTTTTGTCGGACAAATCCGGGCAGCTACCGTGCAGCTGCGTGTTGCAGAAATGATCAAACAGTTTTTGGCTGTGCTCAGATAGCGGCTCACGCTGGTAGCCGCTCAGGGCGTGGACGTTTGAATCCGACGTTGTGCTTTGGGATTCGATTGAGAAGGTACCGACAATGCCCGCCCCAATTCCAGCATCCAGTTTCAGAAAAGAGGGGTCGCGGAAATCGTAGGGCAGGCTGTTCTGAGACTTGATTGACTGGTAGTCGGGTAACGGGTCTTCGCTCAGCTCAATACGTGCGTTCAACTCTGGTATCAGTTTCAGAGCGCGCCCCTGACCTTCGGCGTCGCGGGTGGCCACCACGACTTCGCGCAGGCGACCTTTGACATTCCAACCAGGTATATCGGGCTGGTAGTCATTGACGCAATAATCTGCACTCAGGCACCGGTTTTGGACGTTTAATCCCCTGATCTCGACTCGAGCGTCATTTTCGGCCGGGGCAGGGGTCGAAACCTGCACGATTTCAACATCGGGAATCCAGACAAGATCGTTCTTCCCGACTGTCCAGTTCTGACCGACGCCTACTAGTCCGGCTACATGCGCACCGTGGTCGGTTATCTGTGCCTGGGCAACTGGCGCTGTGGTCAGATTGCAACCTGATCCGTTGACCGCACAAAGCATCGCGGCCACCGGCTCAGTCATCGGTCCGACCCAAGCGCCCTGATCCCGCATCACGTCTTCAAGACGCTTATGGTCCCCCATCGGGACCAACTTGAAGCGAAGCCGGCCCGTGTTGAACAGATTCAGATAAAGGTCTTCCTGCGCGCGCTGAGCTTCAACTCCGGTTGCCGCTGGTGCAGTCCAGAAGACTTCTTGGTCTTGCATCTCGGCCAGGACACAGGTCGCTACTGCGCTTAGAACAAGTCCCAATGAACACGCGCGAGTTATTCCATGCAACATGCCATCTCTCCCTTGATCTTGGTCAGGATCGTGGAGCTTCATGGGCACCTACAGCCCTTTGAGATATTCCACGATAGCCCAACGTTCGTCGTCGGTCAGATCAGAATTGTTGTAATCGTGACCGGCGTTTGAATTTCCCGGAATAATATTTCCGGCGGAATCGCGCACGCGATACACCCAGGGTGCATTTTGCACATCACTGACATAGCCTACCTTAACGGGATCGAACTCGCGAGAGCCGATACCGAATTCTTCCGGGCGTACTGGACCGGCGACGGTCACCTCTTCACCTACGTTGCGGGCCACGGCAGGCAAAAGCAAATCATAAAGTGTGGGAACCGATCCGTTGTGCAGATAGGGAGCAGTGGCCCAAATCCCGTTGAGAGGGCGCGCCTTGTAAGCCAGTAGCTGGTGATCAGTGTTCAGACATTCCTTTGCCTGGGCTCGTTTTTCCTCGTCTGCAACACCGGGCAAGATTGGACTGTCACCCGTGCCGCTGAAACCGACCCGCCCATCCTCTGGTTCAACTTGCGAAAATACCGCATCGGCCAGTTCACCCAGCTTGCCGACAATGGCCCCGCTGGCGGCATTGGTCAGCATCTTGTGGATCGCGTCCGTTTCTTCGATCCACTCGCCCTTCAGAGGAATGCTGCGTTGCCCGGCAGTGTTCCCTGCGTCGGTTGTGCGAAGATAGGTATTGCAAGCTAGGAAAACATCTGTCCCCGCCTCATCAAGGCCAAACATCTCGATCTGCGCGGACGATTCCAGATCTGTGGGATCGAGAGGCGCATGACAACCCCTACAATTAGCCTCGAACAGGTCTTTGCCCCTTGCCGCCAAGGGCGCATCAATCTCACCAAGCACGTCCTGGGGCCAAACGGGGGATGTCATCTGCGACAACAGGCGTTCCAATCCAACCATGTTGCGCACGCGCACGCTGCTGTCATAGCCGCGTATCGCCCAGCCGTCATCGGCCTCAATATGAGCAAACACGCCAATAACCTCGGAAACGTTCCTGACAAGTGCTGTCAGCTCGGTGTCACGTCCCCAAACCCGGATCGGCTCACTGGCTTCGGCAATTCCATTCCATTGCAACTTGGCTTGCTGATGTGTGTTCCAGATAAACGGATAGCTGGCCGGTGCATCGGCCGAGAATGCATTTGACGGCGTCTCTGCGCCGATGACCATCGACACTTTTGTCAGGATGTGACCCTGGGCATCCAAACGGCCGGGCCCGGCTGTGACATCGGAATGATTGATGTCGTGTAGCGCCGCCATCCAATCGATTTGTTCCTGCAACTGAGTTGCCAGACCGGCTTTGGTCTGGTCATTCACCGGGCCGTGCAGCACTAAGCGCGCGAATTCATGCATCCGATCTGGGTCGGCAATCGTCGCTTCTAGCGCGCTCTGCGTGCTGTTGACCAGATCGTCGAACCGCGCCAGCGTGGGCGCGCCTTCAACGCGTACGCGCTGCCCTTCAAAGGTGATTTCCGTCGTGTGACAGGCCGAACAGTTCATTCCAACCCAAGGTGCGCGCATTGTGCCAGCGCCGCACATTGTTGGAAAACGGTCGCACATCAGGTCGGCATCTTCAGATGAGTCATGGTCCACGGCAAAGCCGACTGGCAATCCATACGGGTTGTCCTGCGAATACGGGTTGGGGAGGTACCCGAATGCGACAAGGCTTTCCGAGCTGTACAGTTCATTTTCGCCATTTGCCGACTTTAGCGCCAAGGCCCAGTCCAGCGGCAACAGGCGAGATCCCTGCGATGTCGTGTACCACCATTGGCGGCGCTCATCACTCCAGCCCTGATCAAGGCACATCGCATCCCCTTGTGAGCACGATGTTGCGATTTTCGGCAGAGTTGATTGTGACCAGGTCGGAGAAGCCAGAGAAGTAGCAACCGTTACACTCACAGCGGTTAGTATTGGTCCCTGAAAATAATTAACTAGTGAAATAGACATGGTAATTGCTCCTCCAACCTAGTCCAATTCATTTGGCCGCTAATTTCTATCGGGCGCATCGCCCAAATGGGTTAACGGCTGGTCAAAAATTGCCCGCCAATACTGGAAACGCGCCGTATAAGTTGTGTTCTGTTAGAGCAACTCGTCTTGGACAGGAGCGTCTTAACCTGTGCATTGACGGTGTCAGTAGAACGGTCTCGGCGTTCAGCGATCTGGCGGTTTGTCATGCCCTCAGCCAGAAGCGTAACCAAAGCGCTTTCCGACGGGGTCAGCTTAAGTACTTTGTCGATCATCTCTTGGTTGAGTTCCAAGCCGCTGCTTGTATCGAGACTGCAAACCATGAATGTATTTTCAATAGGCTCGCCAAGAACACGATCCGACGCAAGCGGCACGATCTCAACCGCCAGAACAGGTCCGGTTTCATCTTCGGCAGCCAAGGCTTCTTTCCGGGGTCGGGCACCAAATCGGCCATGTTTTCCTGCGGAACGGGTCATGCGACGAAACCAGTCGCCGTGTTTTTCGGCCTGGGGTTCCAACCGGCCTTCGGGCGTCACGCGGAATAGTCGGACCTCTTCCAGCTGGCGCTGAAACTCCTGATTGTGGACCAGCACTGTTCCATTCGCGCGAACTAGACAAATCCCGATCCTCAACTGGTCGATTGCGTCAACCAGAACCTGAGACCTCAACCTTAATTGTCGAACGGGTCGGGCCAATTCGCAGGCCTTTGCCATATGGGGCAGAAGGGTTGATAAAATTGCTCTGTCCGATTGTCCCAATGGGCCGTGGCGGCGCGAAAACTGGACGGAAAACCGATCGCGCATCGGTTGGTCACGGCTGAGCAACGCGCCGCCGCGATGCATGATACCGAATTCGGCCATTGCCTGAGCATTGGGACGGCGGGCGACGGCCTCGGGCGTTTCGGCCAATACTTCCTCACCAATGACGTCTATATGGTCACCCATCGAGGAATGACGAGCAAAAAGCCGTTGGTCTTCAATTTCCCATTTGGCGAATGCCTCGGCATAGCCCGCGACTGCCGCCGGATCATATCGCGACGACATGAATGGGGCGACAAGCTGTTGTTTCCCATAAGCATCTTCGACGAGGTCGAACATGATGCAGCCGCGCGCGTCCACCGCCTCAGCCACCCGGTCCAACACGTCCTGCCAGCCCTCGGGGGCGACAACGGTGTCGTAGATGGCTTGTATCAGGTCACTCTGTAAGGATGTCATGCCAGATAACCTAACTCATAGAACAGTTTTGTCGCAACAATGCACCAGAGGCCAGAATGGCCTAAATCTTTACTTAGATCAGAAACTTGGCCTCTTTGTGTCCGGCGCTGTGCAATGACGCATGGGCTACCTTCCGACATGCAGCTTGTGGGCCTGTCGTGGAATTGACAGCACCTTCTCGAGGATGATCTGCTGGCCGCCCCTCTGGAAGGCTGGGGCGATTCACAAGGAGCAGTTTTTGTAGCTGTCCCGGGCCATCAATAGAAATGAGGCAGATTTTTCGTTCGGGCCACGCGGACCCAATTCGGGACAAAGGGGATGATCTTGTCCTGCGTTGGGACCATGATCTCGATAAAATTCGCGCCATGGTTTGATATCGCCTGTGTCAGGATCGGCTCTATCTCGTCTTCGGATGTGATGCGGGCAGTCTTAAAGCCGAAGCCTTCAGCCACTTTCAGATAGTCCACGGCGCCGAAATCGGTTGTCCAGGGCGCGTCGACGTCATCCAGCAAGATGGCCTCGCCCCGGATCCAACCGAAACTGTCGTTTCGATTCAGGATGATGGTCACGTTCTTGCCCGACCGCTTTACGGTTTCCATGTCGCCCAGTACAAACCCGATCGACCCATCCCCCGTCAGCGATATGATCGGCCCTTCGGTGGCGTAAGACGCGCCAAGACCCGCAGGAATGGCATAGCCCAACGCGCCCATCGAATAATTGGTGATATAGCGACGGCCGGCCTCACGGAAGGTCAGAAGGGCAGAAGGGTAAATAGCGCTGACGCCGGGTTCGGAGGTGACGATTGCGTCGGCAGGCATGATCCGGTCCAACACTTGCGACAGCTTCACGGGCGATATCGTTCCCTCTGGCATCGGGATATTCGCGTTGAACACCTTGTCTAGCGCCGTGCGCTTTGTCTGGGTCAGATCAATACGGGGACGGGTCAAGCCCGGATGCTCGGATTTCAGGATTTCCAGCATATAGGCTAGGCTGGCTCGGGCATCACCAGCAAGGCCTATCTTGACCGGGAAGTTATTGCCGATATGGGCCTCGGCGATGTCGAGATGCAGAAAGGTCTTGTTCTGTGGGTCGCCATACAGTTTCCAATGATCGGTCGCGGCGCTGTCGGTGTTGGACCCGATGAAAAAGATCAGATCGGCGTCGTGCACATATTGGTTGGAATACTCCATACCGCCACGCGCACCGATGACCCGCAGCGCCAGGGGATGATCTTCGGGTATAGTACCCTTGCCGGGCGTGGTTGTTCCGACCGGGATTTGTAGAAGCTCGGCCAGTTCCAGAATGACGTCACCCGCCTTCGAGATCAGCCCACCCTGGCCGCAGACAATCGCGGGCTGCTTGGCCGAAAGCAACGCGTCGATGGCGCCCCGCAACTTGCCGTGATCGGCTACGGGTCGGTGCGCCGGATAGGCTGCGTATTCCGGTTCGGCATAAAGGTCGTTCAGGTCGGCCTCTTCACCGAAGATGTTGATCGGGATGCGGATATGAACAGGGGCAGGGCGGCCCGAGGTCGCGACGCGAAACGCTCGGCGCAGCAGAAACGGAATTTCTCGGACGTTCGTGACCGTGAAGGATTCCTTGCAGATGCTATCGTACAGTGCTGTTTGATCGACCCCGGTCAGCCCGTGCCTTTTGTCC
Organism: Ruegeria lacuscaerulensis; assembly: GCF_013034685.1. GTDB lineage: Bacteria > Pseudomonadota > Alphaproteobacteria > Rhodobacterales > Rhodobacteraceae > Ruegeria > Ruegeria lacuscaerulensis_B. Next base: position 455,573 of record NZ_WQGO01000002.1, read on the forward strand.
TGATTGATCGGGATATCGGACGAGAAGAAAATCACCGGCACCGAGCTGAGAAACGCTTCGGTGATGCCGGGGCTGCAATGGGTGACGCCGGGGCTTGGTGCTTCGAGCACGGCGGGTTTGCCGGTGATCTTGGCATAGGCTTCGGCCGCGTATGAGGCTGTGCGTTCGTCGCGGGTGAGGACGAATTCAATGTCCGAATTGGCGCGCCATTCCTTGTACCAGCCAATGGTTGTCTCGCCAGGCAAGCCGAACACATGGGTCACATCGTGCAGCTCAAGCATCCGCAACAAAGCCTGCGCGCCGTTCATTCGTATTAATTCGGCCATCATGTGTCCTTCAAAAGCTGGGTGCGATACCGCCCCAACATGTCGGGGTCCGGGGCGATGCCCAGCCCCGGCGTTTTGGGAACCTGCACATGACCGTTCCGGACGGGGAAGGGCGACTGCGCAATGTCGGCCTGGGCATAGTAAGTGGACATGTAGAACTCACACCCCAGCGTCAGGTCGGGGATGGCCGCCATAAGATGGGCGCCTGCCATGTGCGCGATCGAGGTTTCGAACATGCATCCTCCGTAGACATCAATCCCCGCTGCGCGGGCGATCGCGGCGATCTCGATACAGCGCCGGATGCCGCCTGATTTGGCGGTCTTTAAAGAAAAGATGTTTGCAATGCGATCACCGGCGCCCTGAAGCGCCTGATGCACGTTGAACACGGCCTCGTCCGCCATGATGGGGACATCGACGGCGCGTGTGATCTGGGCCAACGCTTCGCGTTCATGCATCCGGACCGGCTGTTCGACGAAATCCGGGCGGAAAGCTTCAAGGTCGCGAATATGGCGGATGGCGTCATAGGCCAGAAGCCCCTGATTATAGTCGATCCGCAGGCGTATTGCCTCGCCATATGTGTTACGCAGGTGTTCCAGCCGCATGAGGTCGAAAGCATGATCGGCGAACCCGGTCTTGAGTTTGAACAGACGCACCCCATCGCCCCACAAGCGGGCAATATCTTCGAGGTCGGCCCCGAAATCGGGATTCGCAACCGAAAAGCTCAACGGTATTTCGCCGCGATGCCTACCGCCGGCCAATTCGGCAATGGGCAACCCGGTGATCTGACCGGTCAGGTCCAGTAGCGCCGACTCAAGAGCGGCTTTGGCTTCGGGATGACCAACCAGCACGCGATCCGCCTGCGTCATGGTCGGCTCTACTTGGCATGGATCCTGACCAACGACGTGCGGTCGCAGATGCACATGCAGCGCGGCGGCGGCGGCCTCTAGCGTGCCGGTAAAGACGGGCCAGGGTGAAGCCTCACCCCATCCGGTCAGGCCGCTATCTGTGGTTAATTCGCACAGGGCTGCGTTGATACCACCCACATCGCCCGAACCGTGTGAGTGGACGGCCTGCGCCGGGATGTGAACGCAATGGACACGCAGGTCGATGATGCGATGGTCGCTCATGGCTGGTCCTGCGGGATATCGTCAAGATGCGATGGGAACCGCCGTGGCAGCAAGCCAGACTGGAACCAAAGCAGGTAGGTGTAGATGGAAAAAACGGGACGCCCCGTCGCGCGGCGGATATCGGCGGCGTAGGGGACCATATTGGTGCATTCAAGAAGGATCGCGCCGATATTGGGGTGGTCCGAAACCAGCTTTTGGGCTGCGCGAACATTGTCCATGCGCGCCTGTTCAAAGTCGATCTCTGCAGCATCGCCCAACACGAGCGTGGTGAAATGAGACCCGGCACCCGTGCCGGCGACCGGAGTTCCCTCGGGGATGCCGGCGGCATCAAGATGGGCGGTGGTCAACGTTTCGGACGAGATCGTCAGGATACCCAGTTCCTGATCGGCGGGCAGGGATTGACGGATCAGCGGGGCCTGAAGCAGCGAGGATGATGCAACAGGCACCCCAAGCGCGCGCGAAAGTTCGGTTTGGAACGGGACGAGGAAGCCACAATTAGTGGCAATGCCATCGCAGCCCATGGCCACCAGTTCTTGTCCGGCCTCTATGAATGCACCCAGCAGCGGGGTTGCATCGCCGCGGACCACATTGTCTGGCGTGGCCGCTGAGACAATCTTGTATTGCACCGGGAAGGGCCAGGTGCCGGCGTTGCCGATATCGCCCGGAATGCGGGGAAATCGGGTGTTTAGCATCAGGATGCCGACCGATGCTCCGTATATGGTTTTACCGCCAAATGTTGTCATCAGGGTGTATCCTGCGGGGCATAAAGATCTGCGAAGGCAAGGCGCACGGCGGCTGACGCATGCTGCGCACGGTTTTCGATATGTTGGCGCATCGCTTTCGCTGCGCCCTCTGCGTCCCCATTCCGGACCAGATCCAGTATGATGCGATGCCTTTCGGTTGTGGTCCGCCCAGCGGCCTGCAAGCTGCGCAGGTCTGCCGCGCGCACAAATCGGATCTTATCATAAATCGTTGTCAGCAGCCGCGTCAGTTCGGGATTGTCGGCCAATCGCGCGAGGTTCATGTGAAACGCCTCGTCCAGCTCCAACAACCGCAAGGGATCCGAGCACGTGGCATATTCGTCTGCTGTACTGTCCAGCGAGGCGTTGATGTCGTCTAGGGCGTCGGACTCGGCGCGTAGTGCTGCTTGGCGTGCTGTTTCACACTCTATGGCCATGCGCGCCTGGTACAGATGGGTAATCCGCTCATCGGTCAGGGCCCGGCAGAAAAATCCACGCCCGGCATGAAAATCGACGAACCCTTCGGCCACCAGCCTGTTCAAAGCCTCGCGCAAGGGGGTGCGGCTGGCTCCAAGGTCGCGGGACAGTGCGGATTCGTTGATCCGCTCGCCCGGTTTGAACGCAAACGAGGCCGCCATGGATCGCAGCTGCGCATAAACTGTGCTGACTGTGTCTTCGGTATTGGAAACTGCGAGTGTCACAACCGTTTTCCCTGAGATTTGCAGCTAAAATACGCAAGGCTTGCTTTGAAGGCAATACTGTGCATTGATCTGTATACAGAAAGAGGGCGAGACCATTCCAAAACGGATCATCATAGCAGGTGCGGGAATTGTCGGCGTATCAACAGGTATCTGGCTGCGCCGCTTTTCTGATGCAGACGTGACGATCATAGATCGGCTTCCGCCGGGCGAAGGCACGTCTCATGGCAATGCAGGCGTGATCGCCGCCTGTTCGGTTGCGCCGGTGACGGCACCGGGATTGGTGCGAAAAGCGCCTAAGATGCTGATGAACCCGGACTTTCCGCTGTTTGTGCGCTGGGGATACTTTCCGAAATTGCTGCCATGGCTGATCAAGTATCTGGGCACCGCAAATGACAGCGACACCCGCCGCATATCCAGCGGGTTGACCACAATCGTCGCCGACAGTGTCGAGCAACACAAATCCCTGGTTGCGGGTACAGCCGCCTCGGATTGGGTGCAGGAGAGTGATTATTCCTTTGCCTATACCGACCGGGCGGCCTTCGAAGCGGACAGCTACACTTGGGGTCTGCGTCGGGATGCGGGATTTGAACCGATCATACGCGAAGGAAGTGCGCTGCGTGATTTTGAGCCGAACCTTGCGCCCTCGGTCGGTTTGTTGGCAACGATGGCGGATCATGGCTATGTCCGGGACCCCGGTGGATATGTAAAAGCTCTGGCAGACGTGTTCCAAGCTGCCGGCGGCGCCATTCAGCAGGCCGAGATCAAGGATGTCGAGATGACGGACGATAAGGTGTCCGCTGTTTTGACATCGGCAGGACCGCATCCTTGCGATCAGCTGATATTGGCGACAGGTGTTTGGTCGAAGCCATTGATGCAGAAACTGGGCTTGGACATTCCACTTGAGACCGAGCGTGGCTATCACATCATATTCGAAGACGCCGAAAGTGGCCCGTCCCATCCCATCATGGTGGCTAGCGGGAAATTTGTAGCAACGCCAATGGCTGCGGGCTTGCGCTGCGCCGGAGTGGTCGAGTTCGGCGGATTAGACGCAGGTCCCAACGATGCAGCCCTGAACCTGTTGCGCCGTACGGCCAAGGCGGCCTTTCCAAACCTGACATACAAGGCAGAGGTGCCCTGGCTTGGACACCGTCCGGCCCCCTCGGACAGCTTGCCTCTGATTGGAGAGGTGCGAGAAACCGGGGTGTTTACCGCTTTTGGCCATCACCACATTGGATTGACCGGTGCCCCAAAAACGGGAAGGATCGTCGCAGGTCTTGTCGCGGGCCAACCAGTCAACACCGACATCGGTGCATTTGATCCCATGCGTTTTGCATGAAGCCGCGAAGTTTTGACCATCAGGGAGACTAAAATGACAAAAATTACGACAACTTGTGCAACCATTGCCACGGCGACCGTGTTGGGGCTTCCCGCTACTGCACAGGAAAAGTGGGATCTGCCCATGGCGTATTCGGGCTCGAACTTTCATTCAGTAACCGGTGCGGAATTTGCCAAATGTGTGACCACCGGAACCGGCGGTGAGATCGAGATTACCACGCACCCTTCCGGGTCGCTTTATGCAGGGGCCGATATCAAACGCGCGGTTCAAACCGGCCAGGTGCCGATAGGTGAGCGTCTGCTGTCCGGACATCAGAATGAAAGTGCCATCTTCGGTTGGGATTCGGTTCCCTTCCTCGTGTCCTCGTTTGACGAGCATGAGAAGCTGTACGAAGTGGCGCTGCCGCACGTGCAGGATTTGCTAGCCGAGCAGAACATGACGATGCTCTACTCTGTACCGTGGCCGCCGCAGGGGCTGTATTTTAACAAGGAAGTGAATTCCATCGCTGATATGGAAGGGTTGAAGTTCCGTTCGTACAACAATGCAACAGCCCGCATGGCCGAGTTGACCAAGATGCTGCCCGTGTCCATCGAAGCGGCTGAGATCAGCCAGGCCTTTGCGACAGGCGTGGCCGAGTCAATGGTGTCGTCTGGGGCTACCGGTTATGACCGGAAGGTTTGGGAAAGCCTCAGCCATTTCTATTCCGTCGACGCGTGGTTGCCGCGCAACTACATGCTGATCAACAACGACGTTTGGAACGGCGTTTCTGATCAGAACAAGAACGTGATCAAGGCCTGTGCCGAGTTGGCCGAATACGCGGGGACATGGCGCGCCAAGGAATATACCGGCTTCACCCTGGCAGGTCTGGCCGAAGGCGGCATGACGGTTGCTCCGGCGGGTGATCAGTTGATGTCCGATCTGCGGGGCGTGGGTGAAACCATGGCCGCCGAGTGGCTGGAAGCGGCGGGTGATACCGGTGCGGCCATTCTGGACGCGTATAACGCAGCGCAATAAGTACCTTTGCCCGGACCTCTGAACTGGTCCGGGCCTTTTCTGCCCCGGAGACCGACCTATGACGGGTGCCTTGCGCGGCCTGCGCCGCTTTCTCGATCTTCTTTATTTTGCGGCCGGTGTGCTGGCTGCGTTATGCCTGATCGCCATCCTGTTGCTGATCGTTGCGCAGATGGTAGCGCGCTGGACGGGTGAAATCTTTCCCGGTGCGGCGAATTACGCGGGCTATGCAATGGCAGCGGCTAGCTTTTTTGCCTTTGCAAATGCGTTGAACCGGGGCGCGCATATCCGGGTTTCGATCCTGTTGAACGCTGTCCCGCAGGCGTTTCGTCGGGTGCTGGAAATCTGGTGCTTCACCATTGCGGCAGCTGTGATGTGGTACTTTGTCTACTACGCCTATTGGTTCACGTACTGGTCTTGGAAATTCAACGAAGTCAGCCAGGCACAGGATGCGACGCCATTGTGGATTCCGCAATCTGTCATGGTCGTCGGGGGCGGTATTCTCGCCATCTCGCTGACCGATCACCTCGTGCATGTCATTTTCCGGGGCGATCACCGGATTCAGCGTGATCTCGTCGATCAGAGTTTCGGAGAGTAGGGCGATGGAAGAAATCTATGCAATCTCTCTGTTCCTGTTCGTCCTGTTCCTTCTTCTGGGCACAGGCGTCTGGGTTGGCCTGGCGCTGATGGGCGTGGCCTGGGTCGGGATGGAGCTGTTCACGACCCGCCCGGTAGGCGACACGATGATCACCACGATCTGGGCTTCATCTTCCAGTTGGACTCTGACAGCGCTGCCGCTGTTTATCTGGATGGGAGAGATCCTGTTCCGAACGCGACTGTCCGAAGACATGTTCCGCGGTTTGTCGCCCTGGATGGCGCGGCTGCCCGGAGGATTGGTGCATACCAATATTGTGGGGTGTACGGTCTTTGCGGCTGTGTCCGGATCCTCTGCCGCGACGCTGACCACGGTTGGTAAGATGTCCATCCCGGAACTGCGGGCGCGCAACTACCCCGAGCGGATCGTAATCGGGACATTGGCGGGTGCTGCGACGCTGGGTCTGATGATCCCTCCGTCGCTGGCTCTGATCGTCTATGGCGTCACCGTGAATGAGAGCATCACGCAACTGTTCTTTGCCGGGGTGTTTCCGGGTCTGTGTCTGGCGCTGATGTTCATGGGATATGTGGCGCTGTATTCGTGGTTCTCGGGTGCCTGGAACCCGAAACAGGAAACGTTCATGAGCTTTGGTGAAAAGCTGAAGAACTCTCGTTTTCTGATCCCGGTCATGTGTCTGATCTTTGTGGTGATCGGGTCGATGTATGCGGGCTACGCCACCGCGACCGAAGCTGCAGCCATCGGGGTCATAGGGTCCTTGGTTCTTGCGGCCAGTCAGAGGTCGCTGAATTGGAACACCTTTACGGAAAGCTTGATGGGGGCGACCCGGACCTCGGCTATGATCGCCCTGATCCTTGCGGGCGCTGCGTTTCTGAAACTGGCCATGGGCTTTACCGGCCTGCCGCGCGCCTTGGCGGACGGCATCGCCGCGATGGAGCTATCGCGCTTCGAGTTGCTGATGATCCTGATGGTGTTCTACATCGTGCTGGGCATGTTTCTGGACGGAATATCCTCGGTTGTTCTGACCATGGCGGTGGTCGAACCGATGGTGCGCGAGGCGGGGATCGACCTGATCTGGTTTGGTATCTTCGTCGTCGTCGTGGTCGAGATGGCGCAGATCACGCCCCCGATCGGCTTCAACCTTTTTGTTCTGCAGGGTATGACAGAGCATGAGATGGGCTATATCACCCGCGCTGCGTTTCCGATGTTCATGATCATGGTGCTGATGTGCTTTGTTTTGATCTGGTTCCCGGATGTTGCCATGTGGCTGCCTGAAACCATGCGACAGGCGCCCTGACAGGTGGTTTCAGCGCTTGGTTGGCTGGGGCAGCAAGGCCGCTACTGCCTGATTGCCGGGCTAATTGCAGGATTGCTGACCCCAGGCCTTGCCGAGTTTCTGCGTCCGTGGGTCGGGGTTCTAGTGGTTTTGCTGCTGCTGGTCACCGGCATTCGTGTAGGCGCAAAACAGGCGTTGGGTGTCCAAAGTGATTTGACTGCGACAGTGCTGCGCATCGTGGCTCTGCAAGCGGTGTTGCCGCTGATCGTGATTGTAACCTTGGCGGCGCTGGACCTATTGCACTTCCCCTTGGCCATGGCGGTTTCCTTGATGCTGGCTGCGCCTTCACTGACAGGTGCTCCGAATTTCGCGATCATGATGGGTCAGGACCCGGCACCGGGAATGCGGATTTTGGTCATCGGAACGGCGTTGTTTCCGATCACGGCCCTTCCGGTGTTCCTTATCCTCGACCCTGCTGGTGGAGGGGTTTTGAGTGGGATCAGCTTGTCGCTTGGCCTTCTTGCAGCGATCCTTGTTTCGGTCGGGATCGGATTTGCCATTCGTCATCTGTTGCCCGTTATGGGGCAGCCAAGGGAACAGGGTGCCTTGGACGGGTGTTCCGCCCTATTGCTGGGCGTCGTCGTGGTCGGGTTGATGAGCGCGATAGGCCCGCTTTTGCAAACCGAACCTCTGGCTCTGCTTCTTTGGCTCATGGCAGCGCTTGCCATCAATTTCGTCCTCGTCAGCGGGGCATTGTTGGTTTCAAACTGGGCACGGTTGGACATGTCCATTCCAACTGCGATCTACGCGGGCAATCGCAATATTGCCCTGTTCCTGATCGTTTTGCCGGAAGAGGCAGCGGCCCCATTGTTGATTTTTGTGGGGTGTTACCAAATCCCGATGTATCTGACGCCTATCCTGCTGGCGCGTTTTCGTGGGCTGATTCAGTAACTCCTTTGGGTTTCCAACAAGGCCATAGAGTGACTGCCTGTTAAATGCAGGTGAGCCTGCTTTCGGCCAACTGGCACCGAATTTGAACCTGCCCGGTGTCCCCAATGGCCTCCATCAGCCATGTATTGTCAGTGCCCTTGGTCAACATCAAGAAACCGAATTCGCCATTGTTGACCACAAGGTCTGCCAAGTGTCCGGCGATTTCGATATCCCTTGCAACGCCTGTGGGCATTGGATCAAGCTGCGTGCCACTGTTGCCGACGATGCTTTGAACCGGACCGTCCGACAGGTCGATGGCTTGAAACGCATGAATATGACCCGACAGGATGAGGGTGACGGCCTGGGGCATGGCACCGCCAAAGGCTGCGCGCTGGGTGTCATCCCCGTTAATCAGCTCCCCAAATGCGCGCATGTTCGCCCAAAGCGGGCGATGTGTCAGAAGCCAGCCTTCGCCATTGGTTCTTGCGAAGAGATCGCGCGCCATTTGCGAATATTCCGGTAGCAAGTCGGGGCTGCTATGAGGCGCGGGACCGGCGGAGGAATCAAATACGATCAGATCCAACCCATCGACAGATGTGATCCATGGCTGGGAAACTGCTGGGCAATCTGACGGCACCGGGCCGTCTGCGAAATACCGAAACCACCCTTTGTCTCCACGTCCGCAATTTTCGTGATTTCCCCTGAGAAAAAGAAACGGCGCGGCCTGGAACAGCTGTTCCGCCGGGGTTAGCCAGTCGGCAGACCAGGCCTGAAACGTGTCTCCGAATGGTGAGCCGCCGCATTTTTCCGCGTCCGGGCATTCCGAAGACCGGTACAGATAATCGCCGACATGAATGATCAAATCCGGCGATCTGGACGCGACTTCCTCTGCTATTTTCGTCAGGGGCCAGGCACTCGGATCATTGCAGGCCTGGGCCCTGTTTCCGCGAATGCGGCAGCCGGTATCACCAATGACAGCGATACGTTCTACGGTCGGGCTGAGCGTTGGGAGCACCTTTGTGTCCACAGATATCTGACCAGGGGTTTCCTGCGCCCGATGCTCGCAAACGTGGCCCGGGAACTGGGCCGATGGTGTTGCCCTTTTCTGCATGGCGACAGAACGGCCTTCGACTTGTAGCAAAGGACATTTTGGCGACGCCGAGATAACACGGACAACTATTTCGCGATCCGGTCCAAGTTGCACCCAATGAGACAGAGTTTCCCCAGAAGCAGCTGAGATCGCGCAAAACAGCCAACTCGACGCCATTAAGACGAGTGATACGACCCTGACCGACACACGGATACCCCGACCAAATAATGCGGCAACAGTACGATAGGGGATTGAAAAGTCTAGTGGAGATGACTCATTTGGTTGGCGGTCTTGCCCGCAGCTTCAAAGCATTATCGAATGCATCCAGCGGGCAATGCGGACCGATGTTTTGTTGGCAAACCCGTACACGCCTTGTGCGCGACTTCCAGAAATGCTTGTTTTCTACACCGTTTCTATGGAGTTGAGGTGGCGCAAGTCCACATTCATCCTCCGGTTTGTTTGATCCCCGTTGTCCGAGTAAGAACGTCCACCCCTTGCTGTTTCCAAAAATGCAGCAAATCAATTAACACCCAGTTTTCGGCCAGTTTATCATCGGCGCGCCGATAAATGTCGATCACCCTAAACTCGCCCGGCTTGCCAGTGGATGGCATGCCCATGAACCCTCCTGACGGTATTGCAGTGAAGTTTGGCCAGCCAAAGAAGCCGCCGTAGTTTCCTTCGGCCAGCCGACAGACATGTTCTGTCTTTGAGCGTTCTGTGAAACCTGCACGAAAGGGCCCGGAATGTTGTTTGGCATAACGGTCTATTGTGTAGGTCGCGCCAATACCCTCGGGCCCCCACCAGATCATGTCCTGGTGCCAGGTTCGGGCCAATTCCTCTTGCAATGTCATTCCGCTGTTCCACTGCCCGAGATCCGAGATCATAGCATTGATGAGCGCCAGAGTCTTATTGCCTTCTTCAATGGGTTGCTCGTTCCACAGCAGGCCGTCATGGGTCAACGGCCCGGGTTGGACCAAATGCGCCGCTGTTTGCGGGGGAAACGGATTTTGCCCAGCCTGCACCATCAAATGCGGAATGTCGAAATACATCGCTGTTTCGACAATCCGGTCGCCTGAGACTTTGTAGAATGCGCAATACCGCAGGAACGCCATCTTGCCGGTCGCGCGGATACCCAGCCACGGTTTGTCGAACAACCCCATCAAATGTCCCATGGAAACGACCCATACGTCGTCTGGGTCATGTAGTGAGTTGTGCCCCGCGAACAGGATATCGACACGGTTCTGCATGTGGGCGAGGCTGGACCTCAAAGGTTGCCAGAACTGCCGGGCAACCTGGTCAGCACCGGTGATTTCGTTGAAGGGATGAAAACCACGCCACTTCAAATCCGTCGTACTGAATTGGCTCATCACCTTTGGGATGTCATGCTCTGTTGCGGTATCCATGGCCGTTTGAAACGCATAGACAAGTTTTTTTTGGGTCTGAAAACTCACGATTTTTCCATTTATTGTCAGAGTGTTGCGAGGCGCGCGAATCTTTTGATCGGGCGTTTTTCCCAATATTCTTGCATACGTATGCAAAAATGTCTTGCCTGATTTGATATATGCGAATTACAGTTTTGCAAACGTATGCAAGCGAATCTTTGTGGGGGCACCATGGCGGAAATTCAGTTACGCAACGTGGGTAAGCGATGGGGCTCGTTCATTGGGGTTCACAATTTCGACCTGACCATTGCAGATCGCGAGTTTCTGGTGCTGCTGGGCCCGTCGGGCTGTGGTAAGACCACCACGATGCGGATGATCGCCGGGCTTGAGGACGTGACCGAGGGCGAGATTCTGATTGACGGCAAGGTCGTCAATGATCTGGAACCCAAGGACCGTGACGTGGCGATGGTGTTCCAAAGCTATGCCTTGTACCCGAACATGAACGTCTATGAAAACATCCGCTTTCCGCTGAAAGTGCGCGGCATCGATCCAGCGACCCATGACGACAAGGTGCGCCGCGCCAGCGCTATGGTCGAGCTTGACGATTTTCTGCATCGCAAACCGGCCGAACTGTCGGGCGGTCAGCGGCAGCGTGTGGCGCTGGCCCGCGCCATCGTGCGGGAACCGAATGTCTTCCTGATGGACGAGCCTCTGTCTAACCTCGATGCCAAGCTGCGGGTCTCGACCCGGGCGCAGATCAAGAACCTCAGTCATGAGTTGGCGGTGACGACGATCTATGTGACCCACGACCAGATCGAGGCGATGACTCTGGCCGACCGTGTTGTGGTGATGAAACAGGGCGTGGTGCAACAGGTCGGCAGTCCGACCGAAATCTATGACCGTCCCGCGAATACTTTCGTGGCCAGCTTCATCGGCTCGCCGGCCATGAACCTGATGGAAGGAGAGGTCACAGGCGGCGTATTCCGAGCTGAACATGTTGAAATTCCGGTCAGCGCGCCTGATGGCCCTATGACTCTGGGGTTCCGGGCCGAGGATGCCAGCCTTGCTGAAGGCGCAGGCCAGATCACCGCTCCGATCTACACGCTGGAGCTGCTGGGCGACGCGACCATGATCTCGGTCCGGGTCGGTGGAGCTTTGGTGTCGGTCAAGGCCGATAAATCTTTCCGCGCCGAGATCGGGGATGATGTCTCATTCTCGGTGCCTACAGAAATCTGTCACCTCTTCGAAGCTGGAAGCGGTGCGCGGATCGGGGAGTAACCCCGCCAACAGCCCTTCGGGGCATAACAGCGGTCCGGGCGTCGACGACGGACCCATCCTGACAGGGAGAAACGCATGAAACTCAAGACGATCCTAATGGCAGGAGCCATGGCCATCGCAGCAAGCGGTGCATCGGCGGCCTGTTCTTATGAAAACGAAGTGCCGCTGAAGTCGCTATCAGCGGGTTTCGAAGCGTGGAAAGCGGTGACGGACGCGATGGCCGAATGCGGCAACTTCAGCGCTTCGCTGGATCAGGAATTCCGCGAGAAGCAGCCCGAAGCCTTTGCTGCCAACCCGTCGCTCTATCAAATCGGCGGCGTTTCCAACGCGACCCTTGTGCCCTTGCTGAACGCAGGCACAATCCGGCCTCTGGATGATCTGGTCGAAAAATACGGCCAGAACCTGCTGCCGAACCAGCTGATCAAAGTCGATGGCAAGACAATGGCAATTGCTTTCATGGTCAATGCGCAGCACCTGATGTATCGCAATGATGTTTTGGCTGATCTGGGCATCGAAGAACCAAAGACATATGGCGAGATAATAGACGCAGCGGCCAAGATCAAAGAAGCCGGTGTAATGGATTATCCGATCGGGGGCACTTTTAAGACCGGTTGGAACCTTGGTCAGGAATTCGTCAACATGTATCTGGGCGAAGGTGGCGCATTCTTTGGTGACGGCAACATGCCCGCAATCAACAATGCGCAAGGCGTAGCTGCGCTGGAAACGCTGAAAGCGATGACGGACTATATGGACCCGGAATACCTCGTCTCGGACTCCACCTATGTCCAGCAGCAATTCCAACAGGGCAAAATTGCCATGGCCAACCTGTGGGCCAGCCGGGCCGCTGCCATGAATGATGAGGCTGAAAGCCAAGTTGTCGGCAAGGTCACGATGGCCTCAGCGCCGATGGGGTCCTCGGTTCCGGCCACGACCGTTTGGTGGGACGGCATCGTCCTGGCCTCGAACATGAGCGATGAAGAAGCAGACGCGGCCTTCCGTCTGGTGATGGAAGGTATCGATGCCGAGATGGTTGGCGCAAACAATGACACCGCTGTCTGGCTGAGCACGGCGTACACACCGGGTGAGCTGGCTGCAGGCGCTGCGGCCTCGGCAGAAGGTGGTGCCAAACCATATCCTGCATCTGGTCCCATGGGCATCATGCACACGTCGCTGGGCAATGGTCTGGCCGATTACCTGACCGGTGCCAAAGATGCGCAAACCGCGCTGGCCGATATCGAGGCGGATTACATCACCGCCGCGAAAGAGGCCGGTCTGATCAGTAACTGATCCTCTCTGGGGAGGGCCCCGTGCCCTCCCTCTTTTCCCACCCGAGAACCATGAGAAAGGCAGAGCCATGAATTTCCGGACATTTGCCGCCTTTGTTGGCCCCTCTGTCTTTATGATGCTTCTCTTTATCGCGTTCCCACTAGTTAGCGTGTTCAAGCAGAGCTTTTATATCACCCAACCCGTCTATGAGACGGTCGAGGTCGAAACCTGCACGCCCGGCTTCCTGACCCAGACCTGCGTGACCGAGCTGAAATCGCAGCCCAAGCTGGATGAACATGGTGAGGTTATCACGCGGACGGAATATGTTGGCCTGCAAAGCTATCGCAACGTGCTGGAGCCCGAGCGGGCATGGCGCGCGATCACTGAGGGCAATTGGTCGGTCCTGTCCACCATCAATTTCTGGAAGGCGCTGCGTTTCACACTGACATTCACGCTGATCACGCTGCCACTGGTCATCGGGTTCGGGCTGGGTATTGCGGTTCTGATCAACAACGCCGCGGGGTCAATCCGCGGACCGGTGATCTTTATTTCGCTATTGCCCTTCATCATCACGCCGGTGATCGGCGCACTGTCTATCAACTGGTTGTTCCGTGGGGACGGCATCCTGACCGCGCTGCTGGAGTGGTGGCTGAACCGCGATATTGCCTTGTTTGCGCAGGCGTGGACCATTGAAATCCTGATGATGTTCTACCGCGTCTGGCACGTGGCCCCGTTTGCGGCCGTTGTGTTCTATGCCGGGTTGCAGACCGTCAACCAGGACAGTCTCGAAAGCGCCGTGATCGATGGGGCGACTCGTTGGCAACGCATGAAATACATCGTCATCCCGCATCTGATGCCGCTGATCATCTTCGTGTCGATGATCCACCTGATGGACGCCTACCGGGTGTTCGAAGAGATCGTCGGTTTCTCGAGCCAAGCTTATGTCATCTCGCTGCAATGGCTGACCTTCGACTTCCTCGTGCCGGATCAGGCGGGCAACCGGTCGATCAGCCGGGCCTCGGCCAGCGCGATGCTGACAATGATCGGGATCGTCCTTCTTCTGATCCTGCCGCTGCGCCGCACCTGGCGCGACCATAAAGGAGGCCACTGATATGTCCTCGCGCGCGCTTCGCCAACCTCTCAGCCTGCGGCTGACCTCGAACATCTTCCTCGCGTTCTGGTGCCTTGTCGCCGCCTTCCCGATCGTCTGGATCGCTATCATGAGCGTCAAATCCCCTGTGGATGCCTATGACAGCAACGCGCTGAACGTGATCTTTGGCCCCGCGACGCTGGCCACAGGCAACGGGTTGTCGGTTCTGGATATCATCCTTGGCATCGCAGTGATCTGGGGCGCGGCCATGATCGTGACCAAAGTGCTGCCCGCGAAGATCAAGGAATACACATCACCGGGTCAGGAATGGTTCGGTTGGGTGGTCGGAGTGCTTGTCGCGCTGATCGCCTTTTTGCTGGTGTTCTTTGTTGTCCTGCCCGCGGTTCTAAACATCCTGAACCCACTGTTCGGCCCCTTGGGTCGCGATGTGTTGGGCGTAACGACTGAGCATTACAAGACCGTTTGGGTCGATCGGGGCTTCTCCAATAACTTCAAAAATTCGCTGATCGTGACCGCCGGGGTTGTGACCGTATCGCTGACCGTAGGCACGCTGGCCGGCTATGGCCTGGCGCGGTCGGGCTCGACACTGGCCTTCTGGATTTTGCTGATCGCACTGATCTTCCGCGCGCTGCCTCATTCCGTGCTGGTGGCGGGCTATCTGCCGGTTTTCATCAATTCGGCCGAATGGCTGGCGCCTATTCTGGGTGAGAATGCGCCGACGCTTTATGGCAAGCCTTTCGCCGTGATTGCGGTGCTGGTGGCGATCAACCAGCCGTTCACCATCTGGATGCTGCGCTCGTTCTTTCAGAACATCCCAGCTGAACTGGACGAAGCCGCGCGGGTTGATGGCTGCAACCACTTTCAGGCCTTCCGCCGGGTGATCATGCCGGTGATGTGGCCGGGGGTGATTACTACCGGGCTGTTCAGCTTCCTGCTGGCCTATAACGACTTTCTTGTGACCTCGCTGCTGCTTGATGCGCAGAACCAGACGATGGTCCCCGCCATTGCGGGCATGTTCAACCGCGAGACAACGACGACCGATCAGGTGGTCGCCGTGGCTGCCGCGGTGTCGATCATCGCCCCGCTGTTCTTCCTTGTGATGATCTTCCAACGCCAAATCGTCAGTGGCCTGACCGCTGGCGCAGTAAAAGGATAAAGAAATGAAGGGTTCCCGCCCGGAACAAGCCGTTCTGACCCGTGATACGGACATGTCCAAAACGGATGAAACGCGACGTGTGATCGAGACGATGGTCGATGGTCTGAATGACCACCGCATTGATGATATCGGCGAGTTCTTCTCGCAAGGATTCCGCTGGTTGGGTAATCAGGGCTGTGGCACCAAAACTGGCCTGAAAGAGTTTCAGGACAACTGGCAGCGCCCCTTCCAGGCGGCGTTTTCCGACAAGACCTGCATTGACGAAGCGCGTCTTTACATGGGCGAATGGGCCGCCGCCTTTGGCCGGCAAGAGGCCACCCATTCCGGCGAATTCCTCGGAATCGCCCCAACCGGCAAACGGGTTGAAATCCGTTACATGGATTTCTGGAAAGTGGTCGATGGCAAGATCGTCGACAACTGGGTGAACGTGGATTTCGCCCATGTGGCCGCGCAGCTGGGTGTGGATCTGTTCAACGGCGAGGGCTGGGAAGCCTTTGACCGAGGTGAGAAAACCGCCCCTCGCCCCGACAAGTAAGGATCAGGATTATGGCTATCGAGTATCTCAAACGCGGTAAGTCCGACGCTGACCGGGCCGAGGATGACGCCAAGACCCGCGCCGTGGTCGAGGCCACGCTGAAGGACATCGAAACCCGGGGTGATGCCGCCGTGCGCGAGTTGAGCGAGAAGTTCGACAACTATTCCCCCGCCTCGTTTCGCCTGTCGCCAGATCAGATCGACGAGCTGATCGGCCAACTGACCGAGCGCGAGCTGAACGATATCAAATTCGCGCAGGAACAGGTGCGCAACTTTGCGCAGGCGCAGCGCGACTCGATGCTAGATATCGAGGTTGAAACCCTGCCCGGCGTCATTCTGGGCCACAAGAACATCCCGGTGCAGTCCGTGGGCTGCTATGTGCCCGGCGGCAAGTTCCCGATGGTGGCCTCGGCCCATATGTCGGTGGCGACGGCCAGCGTGGCGGGTGTGCCAAGGATCATCGCCTGCACACCTCCGTTTCAGGGTAAACCGAACCCGGCAGTGATCGCAGCCATGCATCTGGGCGGCGCGCATGAGATTTACGTCATGGGCGGCATTCAGGCCATTGGCGCCATGGCGCTGGGAACCGAAACCATTGATCCCGTGCACATGCTGGTCGGCCCCGGCAATGCCTTTGTGGCCGAAGCCAAGCGCCAGCTCTTTGGCCGCGTGGGGATTGACCTGTTCGCCGGCCCGACCGAGACCATGGTGATCGCCGATGAGACTGCAGCGGATGCGGAGCTTTGCGCCACCGACCTGCTGGGTCAGGCCGAACATGGCTATAACAGCCCCTGCGTTTTGCTGACCAATTCGCGCAAGCTGGCCGAAGATACTCTGGCTGAGGTCGATCGCCTGCTGGGCATCTTGCCCACCGCCGACACCGCCAAAGTGTCCTGGGAAGAATATGGCGAGGTGATCGTCTGTGACTCCTATGACGAGATACTGCAGGTCGCCGATGATATCGCCTCTGAGCATGTGCAGGTGATGACCGACCGCGATGACTGGTTCCTTGAGAACATGACCTGCTACGGAGCGCTGTTCCTTGGGCCGCGCACCAATGTGTCGAACGGTGACAAGGTGATTGGCACCAACCACACGCTACCCACCAAAAAAGCCGGGCGCTATACCGGCGGGCTTTGGGTAGGTAAATACCTGAAAACACACAGTTATCAGAAGGTTCTGACTGATGAGGCGGCGACGCTGATCGGCGAATATGGCTCGCGCCTGTGTATGCTGGAAGGCTTTGTGGGTCATGCCGAGCAATGCAACGTCCGCGTCCGCCGCTATGGCGGGATCAACGTGCCCTATGGCGAGGCGGCCCCCTATCGGGACGCCGCCGAATGAGTGATATTCATGCGCAGCATAAAGCCCTGATCGCGCCGGTCAGGGCGGCTATGTATGACTTTACCGAAACGGGTGTGCGGCAGGCGCTGGCCAGGGTCAGCGCCCCGGACGCCCTGTTTCGGTTGTGCCATCCGTTTGGCGACAGCACCGGCAGCGATGCCTTCTATGACACCGCCTTTAAGGGTCTGCTGGACGCATGGCTTGATTTGGAGCGGCGCGACTACATCGTCATGGCCGGGCCGGATGAACACGGCGCGGATTGGGTCGGTTGCGGCGGCTATTATACCGGCACCTTCACCGGGCCTTGGCTGGATATCCCGCCGACCGGCCATCAGGTGACAATGCGGTTCCATGAATTCTATCGCTTCCGCGACGGCAAGATCGTCGAGATGCAGGCGCTGTGGGACATCCCCGAAGTGATGATGCAGGCCAACGCCTGGCCCATGGCCCCCAGTCTTGGGCATGAATGGCATGTTCCGGGCCCAGCGACGCAGGATGGTCTGTTGCCGGGGCCATATGATGCCGATAAAGGCCAGCAGACATGCCAGCACATCATCGACATGCTGGATCACCTCAAGAAACACCCATCAGAGGGCGGGCCAGAGGTTATGGAGATGGAGAAGTTCTGGCACCCCCGCATGAACTGGTACGGTCCCGCCGGAATCGGCACTGGGCGCGGCTATGCTGGGTTTCGCAACTGGCACCAGATTCCGTTCCTGAACGGGATGCCGGATCGTGGGAAGTATGTGGATGACATCACCTATCACTTTTTCGGCGATGGCGACTATGCCGCCGTCACCGGCTGGCCGAACATGATCCAGACGGTGACCCATGACGGTTGGATGGGGATTGCGCCCTCGGGCCAACGGATCACCATGCGCAGCCTGGATTTCTGGCGGCTCGAGAATGGCCTGATCCGCGAAAACTGGGTTCTGGTCGATCTTCTGGACGCATACCGCCAACTGGGAGTTGACGTGTTCGCCCGTCTGCGGGAATTCAACAAGGCCCGGAATATGGGCCGTATTGAAATACCGGATGGAATGAATTGATGACTGACCTGCCCCGCACCCCCTTGTTTTCGCTAAACGGTAAAACCGCGCTGGTTACCGGTGCCTCCTCGGGCATCGGTCAGGGCTGCGCCGTGGCGCTTGCCGAGGCCGGGGCGCATGTGGTCTGTGCTGCGCGCGGGGCGGATCGCCTGGCTGAGACAGTCGCCGCACTGCAGGCGCAGGGTTGGTCGGCCGAGGCCACCGTGGTGGATCAGGGCGACTTGCAGGCGCTGAAACAGCTATTCGAAGGCCGTACTTTTGACGTGGTCGTCAACTCCGCCGGAACCGCCCGCCACAGCCCGGCTGTGGAGACCACGCCTGAAGATTTCGACGCAGTTACCAGCGTCAATCTGCGCTCGGCCTATTTTCTGTCGTCCTATGCGGCCAAGGCGCTGCTGGCGGCGGACAGGCCGGGGTCGATCATTCATATCTCAAGCCAGATGGGCCATGTGGGTGGCGTGGACCGGGCGCTTTATTGCGCCACCAAACACGGGCTTGAGGGCATGGTCAAAGCGATGGCTATCGAATGGGGCAAACAGCGCATCCGCATCAACACCGTCTGCCCGACTTTCATTCGCACGCCACTGACACAATCCACGTTTGATAACCCCGAACGTGCCGCTTGGATCATGGAGAAGATCAAGCTCGACCGCGTGGGCGAAGTCGAAGACATCATGGGGGCGGTCACCTATCTGGCCTCAGACGCCTCGGCGCTGGTGACCGGTACCTCGATGCTGATTGACGGCGGGTGGACGGCGGACTGATGGCTGAAAAGGTCACATCCCTGCAGGTTGCGCAACTGGCCGGTGTCAGCCAATCGGCGGTCAGCCGGGTGTTTACGCCTGGTGCATCCGTCAGCAAAAAGACCGAAGACAAAGTGCGCAAAGCCGCCGCTGAACTGGGATACAGGCCCAATGTTCTGGCCCGCGCCATGGTGTCGGGCAAAAGCCGCATCATCGGTTTGGTGGTGGGGTATCTTGAGAATTACTTCTACCCCGAGGCCCTGGAGAAGCTCTCCAATGCGTTGCAGGAACAAGGCTATCACGTGCTGATTTTCATGGCCTCACGCTCGGCCGGGAATATTGATGGCGTGATGGATGAAATTCTGGATTATCAGGTGGACGGAGTCATTCTTGCCTCGGTTCCGATGTCGTCGGATATCGCCACGCGCTGTCAGCAGGCCGGCGTTCCGGTGGTGCTGTTCAACCGTTCGCAGGATATTGATGGGATCACCACGGTGGCCTCGGACAACTATGCGGGCGGGCGCAAAGTGGCTGAGTTTCTACTGGCCGGAGGACATAAGCGTATCGCCTATATCGCGGGTTGGCAGGGTGCCTCGACCCAGCGTGACCGCGAGGCAGGGTTCCGTGCGGCCCTGGCTGAAGGTGGGCAGGATGTGTTCGCCCATGATGTCGGAGATTTCCACACCGAAAACGCCCGCGCCGCCGCCCGCCGGATGTTTGATGTTGCCCCCGGCAAACGGCCCGACGCCGTGTTTGTGGCCAATGATCACATGGCTTTGGCGGTGATGGACGTGATCCGCTTTGAACTGGGCCTGCGCGTGCCCGAGGATGTCTCGGTCATCGGCTATGACGACGTGCCGCCCGCCGGGTGGCCCGCCTATAACCTGACGACAATCCGCCAGCGCGCCAATCTGATGGTGGCTGAAACCGTCACCGCTTTGCTTGACCACATCGACACCCCGGCCACGGCCGAACCACGCAAAGTGGCCATAGACGGGCCTCTGGTCGTGCGGACTTCGGCGCGTTTGCCGAAGGGGTGGAAACCACAAAGGACTGAGACATGAAGGGCTTTGATCCGAAATTCCGGGATTTTCCGGACTACATCATCGGGATCACCAAAGAGATCTGGGAAGATCGCGGCATCGTCACGCTGCATGACTATTATAGCAAGGATATCGTCGTGCGCTCGCCCGGGTCGGTGGTGCTGGGCAACCAGAACGTCATCGGCGCGACTATGGCGACTCTGGCCGAATTTCCTGACCGTCAATTGCTTGGAGAGGATGTTATCTGGTCCGGTACTCCGGAAGAGGGGATGCTAAGTTCGCACCGGATCATCTCGACCGCGACACATTTGGCCGAAGGTGTTTACGGTAAAGCGACCGGAACCAAACTGCGCTATCGGATTCTCGCCGACTGCCACGCCATCGACAATCAGATCAATGACGAGTGGCTGATCCGCGATCAGGGGGCGATCGTGCGTCAGATGGGTTGGGACCCCAAAGAATACGCCGCCGATCTGATCGCGCGCGAAGGTGGACCTGAGAACTGTGTCAAACCGCTGACACCCGAGATCGACCAGCCCGGTCCCTACAAGGGAACCGGCAACGACAATGAATGGGGGCAGCGTTACGCCGATATCCTGACCCGGATCATGAATGCCGATATGGGCGCAATCGAAACCGAATACGACCGCGCTGTTCAGTCCGAGTATGTAGGCGGGGTTACCGGTCACGGCTGGGACTCAGTGGATCGGTTCTGGATGGGTTTGCGCGCCAGCTTCCCCAACGCAGAGTTCAAGATCGAGCACCAGATTGGCCGCGATGACCCGAATATGCCCCCTCGCGCCGCGATCCGCTGGAGCCTGTGGGGCAAGCATGATGGCTGGGGTGTCTTTGGCGCGCCAACAGGTGCGCAGGTCTATGTTCTGGGCATCAGCCACGGTGAGTTCGGCGAGTTGATCGCCGGCCAGCCGCAGCTGCGCCGGGAATACACCTTGTTCGACGAGACCTCGGTCTGGAAACAGATCCTGCTACAGGGACAGGAGGGCTGAGTGGCTGCGATGTGCCTCTCCCTGAACGCCAGTCAGGCGGCGCGGCGCTTTCACACGCATCGCGCCTCGCTGCGCGCGCGGCGTTTGAACAACCGACCTCCCGGGGGACGGGATTGATCCCATCACCCCCATTTTCAAGGAGACCATCATGAGCACAATCCAACAACGCATCGTCCGCTACGGCGAACTGCAGCCCTGCAAAACCGCCTTCATCGACGCCCATACTCCGGGCAGCGATCAGAAAGAGAACTTTACCATCATCGGCGGTGGCGTGTCCGAAAGCCCCGATCAGCACGTCCATATCACCGATAAGATTGGCTTTAACATTGGTGCTGCGGGGCAGCCTCCGAAATGCCGGAATTCACTGCACAGCCATACCACAGCCGAGGTCTTTTTCGTCGCTAAAGGGCGCTGGCGGTTCTTCTGGGGCCGCTATGGCACAGCGGGTGAATTCATTGCCGAAGAAGGCGATATTTTCAACATTCCCACGGGTATTTTCCGAGGTTTCGAAAATGTCGGTCAGGACTATGGGATGATCATGTCGATCCTGGGCGGCGACGATGCAGGCGGCGGAGTGACCTGGGCCCCTCAGGTTATTGAAGATGCGCAGGCACATGGTTTGATGCTGGGTGACAATGGGGTTTTGTACGATTCCAAAAAGGGGCAGGAACTGCCACACAATGTGCATCCGATGCCTCTGTTGACTGAAGAGCAATTGAAGGACTACCCCGAAGTTCCGGTTGAGGATGTCGTAGGCAAATATGTTGCGCGCTATTGGGACCTAATGGCTTTGTCGGCCAAAAAGCCCGTTCGGGTGATCGGTGAGAATGGAATAATCAAGGACAAACCCGGGTTTGAGGTCGATTTCCTTGGACGGGGGACTTCTGTTACCGAACCAACCGTTGCAGCATCTGCCGTCGTTCTTATGCCTGCAAGCGGCCACTGGCGCATTTCGATCAACGATCATGAAACCACATTGTCCACCGGTGACACGGCTTTGGTCCTGCCTGGTGAATCCTATTGTGTGAACCCTTCGATGACAGGGCAGGCGGGTCTCTATCGGATCACGGCAACGGATGATCCGGCGGGCCCCACTTGGATAGGATGAGCGTGGACACCATAGACGCGCAGGCCAAAAATGCGCGCAAAAATATCAGGAGGCTCTGATGACGATCAAAACCACCCATGTTGGGTCTCTGCCTCGAACGCAGGACGTTGTGGATTTCATTTTCGCCCGCGAAAACGACACGCCTTATGTCGGGGATGCTTTTGACGCTTGCATGGCAAATGCAGTCTCCGAAACGGTTCGTAAACAGGTCGAAGCCGGCGTGGACATAGTCAGTGACGGTGAAACGTCGAAAATTTCATACGCGACCTATGTCAAGGATCGGTATTTTGGATTTTCAGGTGACAGCCCCCGCAACGCGCCCGCAGATTTGAAGATGTTTCCCAGCTTTCTTCAACGGCTGGCTGAGGGTGGGGGCACGCCGCAATACGCACGGCCAATGTGCACTGGCGAGGTTCGGTCCAAAGGGCAGGGAGAGCTGGAAAAAGACCTTGCCAACCTCAAAGCGGCTATGGCGCAGCACGGGGTCGAACATGGCTTTATGAACGCGGCCTCACCGGGTGTAATCTCGTTGTTTTTGCAAAATGATTTCTATCCGTCGCGCGAAGCGTATCTGACGGCGTTGGCCGACGTTATGAAAGAGGAGTACGAAACCATTGTCGCCGCAGGTTTGGATCTGCAATTGGATTGTCCGGATTTGGCTTTGTCCCGCCACATGCTGTTCACCGACCTTTCAGACGACGAGTTCGTCAAGATTGCGGATATGCATGTCGAGGCTCTGAACCATGCGCTTCAAAACGTTCCGCAAGAGCGCGTGAGGGTTCATATTTGCTGGGGCAACTACGAGGGTCCGCATTGCTGCGACATCGCAATGGACAAAGTGTTTGGCGCGCTGATGGCGACCAAATCACGCTATGTATTGTTCGAAACTTCGAACCCGCGCCACGCACATGAATGGACAGTATTTCGTGACCGCAAGGCCGAGATTCCCGACGACAAAGTTCTGATCCCGGGCGTGGTCGACACGACCACCAACTTCGTTGAACATCCCGAACTCGTGGCCCAGCGGATCGAACGTTTTACCCAGATTGTAGGGGCCGACCGGGTGATTGCTGGCAGCGATTGTGGCTTTGGAACATTTGCAGGCTTCGGCGCGGTCGATCCGCAGATTGCTTATGCCAAACTGTCCGCACTGTCAGAGGGCGCAAAGCTGGTTTCCTTATGACCCCATTGATCTTCTTGCCCGGCATGATGTGTGACGCGCGGCTTTTTGGCCCTCAAATCGAAACATTGTCCAGTGTTTTGCCGGTCATGACCTTTCCGCTAAGCCAACACGATAGCGTCGAGGCAATGGCAGCTGACATCTTGGGAAATGCCCCACCGCACTTTGCACTGGCGGGCCTGTCGATGGGCGGGATTGTGGCTATGGAGGTGCTGCGTCAAGCCCCCGACCGTGTCGCACGTTTGGCGTTGCTCGATACAAATCCGTTGGCCGAGTTGCCTGAAGTGAAAGCTCGTCGCGGGCCGCAAATGGAAGCGGTGCGTGCAGGTCGCCTGCAGCAAGTGATGCGCGAGGAAATGAAACCCAACTATCTGGCCGAGAGTTCTCGTCAGGGCCGCATACTGGATCTTTGCATGGAAATGGCGGTCGATCTGGGAGCGGACGTCTTTCTGCGCCAGTCGCAAGCACTAATGAACCGACCAGACCAGCGCGCGGTTCTGTCCAGCTATCGCGGACAGACATTGGTTCTGTGTGGGCGAGAAGACGGGCTATGCCCGATCGAGCGTCATCAGTTGATGGATGATCTCTTGCCAAACAGCACGTTCAAAATCGTCGATGGGGCAGGTCATTTGCCTACATTGGAACAGCCAAACGAAACAACAGAAGCCCTTTCGAGCTGGTTGGAGAACACATGACACCGTCTCTTTTGTCTTTGCTTCGTAAGGTCGATACGCCGACTGTCTGCAACGCCATCGAAGTGGCGCAGGGCCAGCGCGGGTTCAACAGGTTTACACGCGGTACAATGCTCTGCTCCGCTCCTGAAGAACCCGCGATCGTTGGCTACGCGCGCACGGCCAAGATAGCTGCAGTTCACCCGTCGAATGAGCCGCCAGAGGTCATTCGAACACGTCGCATGGCCTACTACAAATATATGGCCGAACCGCCCGGCCCAACCATCGCGGTGGTCGAGGATACGGACCATCCCGAATGCGTCGGTGCATATTGGGGTGAGATCAATACAACGGTTCATAAAGGGTTCGGCATGTCGGGCGTCCTGACCAATGGCGTCATGCGTGATCTTGGGGACATGCCCAAGGGATTTCCGGTCATCGCAGGCTCCGTCGGGCCAAGTCACGGCTTTGTCCATGTCCGCGAGATTGACACGCCGGTTTCAATCTTTGGACTTGAGGTGTGCCCCGGCGATTTGGTCCACGCCGATCGACATGGGGCGTTGGTTGTGCCGGAAGACATTATTGATCAACTGGAAGCCGCCATTCAAAATCTTTTGTCGACCGAGCGTATCATCCTGGACGCCGCCCGACAGCCGGGATTTGATTTTGAAGCCTTCGAAACTGCCTGGAGTGCATTCGAAAAAGCGAGGGTCTGATTGACAGAAAGCACTGGGCGGTTCCGGCTGGCAGGTCCTCTGCTTAGTACCTGCCTTATTCAAGATTTTCGGTCGGGGCATAGCTGCCATCGTCCCGGTGCACTTCTTGCCCACTGAGCGGTGGTGTGAAAACGCAGACAAGTCTAAGGTCGGCGTTAGTGGCCTGCACCACATGCCGATCGTGCCGGTCCAGTGCATACAGGGTGAAGGGTTCAAGGGATTGCCAGGTTTCGCCATCAGCAGCCCTGATCTGCCCCTGACCTTCGATGCAATAACACGCCTCTAGATGGTGGGTGTATTCCAACTCAAGCGCCGCGCCCTTTTTGATGATTGTGTCGGTCAGCGAAAATCCCATGCGGTCAGAGGCCAGCAGCAATCTTCGGCTGTTCCATCCCGGACCAGAGACATCCCGTTCTGTCCCCAAAATGTCTTCGAGTGTCTTGACGATCATCTTTTCCAGCCTTGCACCTAGCGTACCGCGCGGTTCATCCCGCCATCAGACAGGATACTCTGACCATTAATATACCGGGCCCCTTCGCTGGCAAGAAATACACAAGCCTGTCCAATTTCCTCGAAGGTTGCGGGCCGCTGAGCTGGGATTTCCCGACGCGCGCGGTCCGACAGGTTTACGTTCTCACAGAAGCCTGGCAGCAGATTGTTCATGCGAATATTGTGACGGGCATATCGGTCGCCATACAGTTTTGAGAAACTGTGCAGGGCACCGCGCAGCATGCTCATCGGGTAGGGCGCGCGGGGTTCTATCGTGTTCATGGATGAAATGTTCACGAAGGCGCCGCCACCTTGTTCAATCAGGATGGGAGTGACAATACGGGCAATCTTGACGACGTTCAGCACATACATGTCCAAACTTTCATGCCACAGCGCGTCGCTGAGTTCTAGAAGCGGCCCGTCAAAGTCGGGGTCGAACCCAACCGTTTTGATGGCTTGGGGCACTGACCCCCCGTGGCCCATATTGCTGACAATTGCGTCGATACGTCCATATTCGTGCATGGTGTCGTCGACCATCGCTTGCAGATCATCGACATCCAACACAGAGCCCCGACGGCCTATTCCCCCAAGCTCTTGTGCGAGTTCGATCGATCGATTGGACGGGGACATCAACGAGACCTTGTAGCCAGCCTTGGCCATTTCAATGGCGCAACCTCGACCGATGCCTTGGCCTGTACCGGTCATCAGCGCAACTTTGACTTCGGGCATGGTTCATCCTTTCCGAAAGCACAGGTGTTTGAGGGTATTCTGAGTCGTGGCCAGTCTAACTCGGTAGCAACTGGGACCCCTACGGAATTCTCGATGCAGTGCCGCTGTCCGCCAAAACCGTGTGACCGTCACAGTGGTCAGCTTGGATTTTCGTTTCGGGCGCTGCTAGGCCGTTACTTGGGCGCGGGTGGAAGCGGCTTCTTGTTTCGGGACGGTCTTGCTGGGTGACCCTGAAATATAGACTTCCTCAATCGCGCGATCGTCGCCCATAATTTGCAAGACGAACAGTTCTTCAGCAAGGCTGTCAACGCGATCCATACGCAGGGCCATAGCCGGTGTGCTGCGCGCATTCAGGACGACGATATCCGCCTCGGTTCCGGGATCGAGACTGCCGATTTTGTCTTCAAGGCCCAGAACGCGGGCATTTCCACGGGTTGCCCAATGGAATGCCTGTAACGGATGCAGCGCCATACCTTGCAACTGAAGGATCTTGTATCCTTCATTGAGGGTTTGCAGCATCGAATAGCTGGTGCCTGCACCAACATCCGTCGCAATCCCGTTTGAAATGCCGCGCATGCTCAGACCTTTATGGTCAAACAGGCCGCTACCTAGAAACAGGTTTGAGGTCGGGCAAAAAACAGGGTGCGCGCCGGTTTCTGCAATTGCCGAGATCTCCCGTGCCTCGAGGTGGATGGAATGCCCGAGAAGTGTTTTTTGCCCCAACAGTCCAAAGGACTGGTAAACATCCAGGTAATCGCGCGCATGCGGATAGAGCTGCTTTGTATAGTCGATCTCATCCTTATTTTCCGACAAATGAGTCTGGATGTGGCAATCGGGATGTTCCCGTGCCAATGCCTGGGCCATCCTCATTTGATCCGGCGTTGACGTGATTGCAAACCTGGGTGTGATAACATAGCCGTTGCGACCTTTGCCGTGCCAATCGGCGATCAGGGCTTTTGTGTCATCATAGCCGGATTGTGACGTGTCCCGTAAACCGTCGGGCGCATTCCGGTCCATCAGAACCTTGCCGCCAATCATGCGCATGTTCCGCCTGGTCGCTTCGGTAAAAAATGCATCCGCCGACGTTTTGTGGACCGAGCAATAGGCGACCGCAGTCGTTGTGCCGTGGTCGACAAGCTGATCGAAAAGCGCTCGCGCCATAAGCGTGCTGTGTTCGTCGGACGCAAACCGGATTTCTTCCGGGAACGTGTAGTTGTTGAGCCAATCCAAGAGCTGGGCCCCCCAAGAGGCGATCACTTGAACCTGGGGGAAGTGAATATGTGTGTCGATGAAACCGGCCATCATCAGATGCGGGCGGTGATCCGTCACTGGCACGTTTACGGCTTTTGCACTCAGCTCGGCATAGGGGCCCGTTTGCTGAATAATCCCGTTTTCGATCAACAGGGCGCCATCTTCAAGATAGGTGTAGGCGCTCAAGTCTTTGCCGTTCTGAGGCTCACGATGGAAGGTCAGCAGACGACCACGCAGCAATCTCTGGGTCATGAAAATTCTCGTTTATAGGAGGGGTGAGATGGGGCAGCCCGCGCGGCTGCCCCAATGCGGATCAGGCCTGCTGCGCCGGCGTGTTGTCGTCGATGAAGTCAGGTTCATCCGGGACAATCACGCGGTGCTCCAGATCTCCTTTCGGTGCGAGCATCGGATACACGTAAAGGAAGGTTCCGACGATCAGGTAGCCGACGGTGATCCCGTCAAACTGAGGCATCTGCAACGTGTATGCATGAATGATCCCAACCGAGGACATAAGGCCACCTGCCAGAGCGAACGCTCCGGCCATCCGAAAGCGGCCATCAATTACGTCAGCCACTATCGCACCCCAGATCAGCCCTGTGATGATCGCGCCTTGGCTCAGGGCAAGGTGCCCCTCGTAATGCGCCCCTTCCATGAGAAGTGCGGCCGTCAGGCCTTCGTCACCAAGCGAAGGAAGCCCCTCGACGCCTGAGCTGCGCAGTGCATTCATCAGTGATCCCCATTTGACCATCAAGAAGGCCGAAATGTGCGGCAAGATCGCGAAAGATACGGCTGCCATGTGCATCGGTTTTACGGCCCAGGCGGTATTGGTGATCAGGCTGACAGAGACAAACACCAATACCGGTGCTGCAGCGGCAATCGGGATCAACCCCGCAAGGAAAGACAGAAAACCGACAAAGGCAGCAGCGGCAATCACGACCGCGACGCCCACGATATATCCTGCATGTGCATCAAGTCGCTTATACGCCGGATGACCGATGTAAACGGTGGTAGGGAACGGCGAACCGAACACAGCCCCCAGCATCGTACCTGCACCATCGGTAACCTGACACAACCCAACCGGATAGTGATCCCCGGCCGCTTCGGCCGATTCCACGTTGTTCATGGTTTCGATGAAGTTGTAAATTTGCACTGGGATCAGAACAAGGAACAGTTCCGGGTTGGCGAACAGGTACTGCACACCGGCGATCAGGTCTCCGATATAGGGGATCGGGGGGTAGAATCCGATACCGCTTGTGTCAATTTTGGACTCGCCCAGAACAAGGGCAATGACCGTACCGGCAGCAATCGCAACCAACCCGGCCGGAACGTTGCCCGGAAGGCGAAAACGACCGATCAAACCCCAGAGAATGAACAGCAGCGATGTGAAACCAATGATGGGGTTCTCGAAAACTTCGGCTAACGGCACGGAGCCGATAAAGACCAAGGCAATCCCGCAAAGCGTGCCCAACATCCCCGCGCGTGGGGTAATGCGCTTGAGGTAAGGTCCCACGATGGCACCCAATGCCGCGACGATGCCCCCCATGAAACCGGCGCCGATGCCCACTTGCCAAGCCAGCATTGGGTCGTTGGTCGCCCAGTAAATCGGCCCGATCACACCAAAAAGGTAGACGAACATGACCGGTGTCGAGATGCCGTAAGGCAACGCGGTGACATCTTCACCCTTTAAGGTTGCCGCATATTTGGCAAGATAGGTGTAAACAGCGACCCCGGCCAAAATTGCAATCGCCGCACCTGGAACGATACGGCCATACACGATGTCGGCCGGCATCTGGAACACGAATTGACAGACCCCAGACAGGATCAGCAAGTTTACCAGGTTGTCAGTAAAAAGCGCCCAAAAAGCGCTGAAATCGCTGCGCGTAAACAGCTTATATTCGTAGGTCCTCCCGTCCATGACGGTTTCCTCCTCTGATATGACCGGAATAGCCCGACAAGTGTCAGGCCAATCTCCCTTTCCGGTTGTGATAGTGGCCCACGAGGGGCGCTTGGTTTGCCCCGGTCGGGGCGGTCGCGGCAGTTTCAGAGGTCAGTTCAGCCATCACCTCGGATACCACGAAGGCGGCGATGATGCTGGGCCGCTTGTCGCGGCTACCGCTGGCCC
This sequence comes from Ruegeria lacuscaerulensis, assembly GCF_013034685.1. Classification (GTDB taxonomy): domain Bacteria; phylum Pseudomonadota; class Alphaproteobacteria; order Rhodobacterales; family Rhodobacteraceae; genus Ruegeria; species Ruegeria lacuscaerulensis_B. Next base: position 484,902 of record NZ_WQGO01000002.1, read on the forward strand.
CAATGGGGCATCTCAAATGTTCGATGGACTGTCCGTCACAGTGTCTATGCGCCCAATTCCTGAGCTTTATCCGCTTTGTCGCAGATCCAATCATGCCTACATAGGCGGCGTCCTGACGTTCAAGAGCTGCAGTTGTAAGCAGGAAATCCAGCCCGTGATCGTGGGTCAGGACGACAAATGCGCTGCCTTCGGGTGCACCGTGAATTTCGAATTCCGGGATTGCGCTTACGCGAGTTTCGACATTCGCCGAGCAAAGTTCGATTTCCTCGGGTCTTGTATCAACAAGAATGCAACGCACAGGCAAATGCTGAAACTGGTTGGCCAGTGCACGTCCGACATGGCCGGCGCCCATCACATAAACATGGGGCAACGTTTTATCACGACGCGCCGCCCGTTCCGTAGCAGAGTGCCTATCTGATGCGCGCATACGGTTCAGTTTCAACTCGACCCGTCCGCCACAGCATTGGCCGATCTCGGGCCCCAGCGGCACATCCATCTTTTGATGCAGAACCCCATCAGCCAGCATCTTCCGCGCGGCATTGATGGCCAAGAATTCCAATTGCCCGCCGCCTATGGTGCCCCAAAGCGCCTCGGGGGCTACGAACATTTCTGTCCCCTCATTGCGCGGCGAGGACCCGCGTACGCGCGTTAGCGCGATGCAGATCACGCTGTGCTGTGCGGACAGAAACTCTTTCAGGGACAAGGCAGAGTTCATGGCTCAAGTGCTTTTCTGCAAACGGTCAACGGCCATCAACACACGTTCCGGCGTGGCCGGAGCATCCAGACGAGGGCATTCCCGATAATCGGCGACAGAAGCGACCGCCATCGACAGCGCCTCGAACACCGAAATTCCCAGCATGAATGGGGGTTCGCCAACAGCCTTGGACCGTTTGATCGTCAATTCGCGGTTCTCGGACCAATCGGCAAGCTTCACATTGAAGTTGCGCGGGCGATCCGATGCGAGCGGGATTTTGTACGTCGAAGGTGCATGGGTGCGCAGGCGACCGGCATCATCCCACCAAAGTTCCTCGGTGGTTAGCCAGCCCATGCCCTGAAGAAAGGCGCCTTCAACCTGACCCTTGTCGAGAACCGGGTTCAGTGAGCGTCCGACATCATGTAGCACATCTGTGCGTTCAACCCGATATTCACCGGTCAGCGTGTCAATCGTCACTTCGGAACATGAGGCACCATAGGCATAGTAATAGAACGGGCGGCCTTGTCCTTTTGCTCTGTCCCAATGGATCTTTGGGGTTTTATAGAACCCGGCTGCGGACAGTTGCACGCGCGCTAGATAAGCCTGTTTGATAAAGGCCTCGAAGGGCAGAACATCTTGACCGATATGTACCTGATTGGAGAGGAAGATCACTTCGTTAGACGTGACCCCCCAGGTTTCGGAGGCGAATTTCACAAGACGGTCTTTGATCTGCTCAACCGCGTTCAAGGCTGCCATACCGTTCAGATCCGTCCCGCTTGACGCCGCAGTGGCCGAGGTGTTGGGAACTTTCTCAGTGGTTGTTTTGGTGATCTTGATCCGGCTGAAATCGACCTGAAAGGCCTCGGCCACAACTTGCGCGACCTTGGTGTTCAAGCCTTGCCCCATTTCGGTGCCGCCATGGTTCAGGTGGATTGATCCATCGTTGTAGACATGCACCAGCGCCCCGGCCTGATTGTACCATGTGGCCGTAAACGAGATGCCGAATTTGACCGGCGTCAGCGCGATGCCCTTCTTCAGAATAGCAGAGGTCTTGTTGAACGCGATGATGTCCTGACGGCGTTGGCGGTACTGCGATGTCTCTTCCAACTCTCCGACCAGCCGGTCGAGAATGCTGTCTTCGACTTCCTGATGGTATGGGGTTATGTTGCGGTCCCCTGAGCCGTAGAAATTCAACTTGCGAATATCCAGCGGGTCTTTCCCCGTGGCATAGGCGATTTCTTCGATCATCCGCTCAGCGGCGATCACGCCCTGAGGCCCTCCGAACCCGCGGAAGGCGGTATTGGACACCGTATTGGTTTTCATCGGGCGGCTGTTCAGGCGCACATTTGGATAGAAATACGCGTTATCTGCGTGAAACAACGCCCGGTCGGTGACCGGACCTGACAGATCTGCCGAATACCCGCAGCGCGCGGCAAAGCAGCCATCGACGGCCTGAATGCGGCCGTCGTCGTCATGGGCAACGTCATAGTCGATCACAAAGTCATGGCGTTTGCCTGTGGCGGTCATGTCCTGATCCCGGTCGGGCCGGATTTTGACCGCTCGGTTCCACTTCTTCGCAGCTATGGCAGCCACGGCGCAGAACAGATTCATCTGGCTTTCCTTGCCGCCAAAACCACCGCCCATGCGGCGCACATTGACCACAACTGCATTGGAAGGCACCCCAAGCACATGGGCCACCATGTGCTGTGCTTCCGACGGATGCTGCGTCGAGCAATGCACGACCACGTCATCGTCCTCACCCGGAAGGGCAAAGGCGATATGGCCTTCAAGATACATATGATCCTGCCCACCAACCCGCATCCGACCCTTGATTCTGTTTGGGGCCGTTTCCTGTGCCGCGTCTACGTTGCCGCGCTCCAGCTTGAGCGGTGCTGTTACATGCGGATACCCGGCTTCCTGCGCCGCAATCGGATCCAGTGCATGCGACAAGGCCTTATATTCTATCTTTGCCAACTCCGCTGCGCGCCGCGCGATGTCACGGGTCTCGGCGACCACTGCGAACAACGGCTGGCCGTGAAACTGAATAGTGTCGGTCGGAAAAACGGGTTCATCATTCAGATGTGTCGGGCTGATGTCGTTGACCCCTGGCACGTCATCTGCAGTTATCACCCCGACCACGCCGGGCACTGCCAGAACGTCTGCGAAATCAATGCCTATAAGCTTGGCATGTGCGACGTCTGAGACACCGAGATATGCGTGCAAAGTGCCCTCGGGCAGCGCGATATCGTCTGTATAGTCGGCGCGTCCGGTGACATGCTTGACTGCGCTGTCGTGGTTAACGTTTGTGTGCGGCGCGCCAATAATGGAAACGTTGTCTTTCATTGTGGGTCTCCTTGTCAGACACAGGCCAGCTGCGAAGGGCCAGTTGTTTCGGCGTCGTTTTCAAGAAAGAACCTGAGCAGCAGATTTTGCGCGGTCAGCATTCGGTAATCTGAAGATGCGCGCCAATCCGTGAGCGGAGAGAAATCCTGCGCCAGTGCCGCAGCGGCGGTCTCAAAGCTTTCGCGGGACCAAGGCTGGCCATTTAAAGCTGTTTCCGTGGCAGTGGCCCGCCTAGGAGTGGCGGCCATGCCACCGAATGCAAGGCGCGCATCGCTGATGATGCCGTCCGTGACCGTCATATGGATACCGACCGCGACCGATGAAATGTCTTCATCGCGGCGTTTGGAAATCTTGTAGGCCGCGTCCAGATCATTGGGTTTCGGCAGAGGAACGCGTATGCTTTCGACAAACTCGTCCGGTTGGCGGTCTTGTTTGCCGTATTCAAGGAAATAAGCCTCGAGTGGCAATGCCCGGATATCCGAACCGCGACGCAATGTGATCTCGGCGCCGAGCGCGATCAGCACTGGCGGCGTGTCCCCGATGGGCGACCCGTTGGCGATATTGCCGCCGACCGTGCCCATATTCCGCACTTGCCATCCTGCAATGCGATCCCAGTACCGGGAAAGGTGTGGCAAGTGCTTGGACAGGTGCTCTTGGCAATCGGTGTAGCTTGCGCCAGCTCCTATCAGGAGGAAGGAACCCTGTCGTTCAACTGTTTGCAGGTCTTCAAGATGACCGATAAAGATCGCCGGCCCAATTTTGTGTAGAAACTTGGTGACCCAAAGACCAACATCGGTAGCCCCTGCAATGATCGTGGCTTTTGGATAGGTTTGCAGACAGACGGCCAGGTCATCGACAGAGGCAGGAAGGATACTCAGGTTATCCTCTGGGCCAGAAACGACCCGCAATCCGTCCTTCAGCGCAGCCAGGCGCAATGTCATGGTTTCACGTTCGGTATTCAGATGATCCGATGCTGGGGTGCCATAGCGACTGACGGCTATCGCGGCTTGTACAATCGGTTCATATCCGGTGCAGCGGCAAAGATTACCCTGTAGGGCAGTTTCGACCTGTTCTTTGCTCGGTTCTGGCGTTTTCATCCAAAGCGCGTACAGGGCCATCACAAAGCCCGGTGTGCAGAAGCCGCACTGGCTGCCGTGATGGTCGATCATGGCTTGCTGAACCGGATGCAGGCGTCCATTGGGCCCGGAAAGGTGTTCAACCGTCACAACATGACACCCGTCTACAGACGCAAGAAAGCGAATACAGGCATTAACTGGCACGTAGGTAAGACCTGCCTTTCCAAGCCGTCCGACAAGTACAGTGCATGCGCCGCAATCGCCCTCGGCGCAGCCTTCCTTTGTGCCGGTCAGCCGTTGCTCCAGTCGCAAAAAGTCCAACAGAGTTTGGTTTGCTGACACGCTTGGAACGGTCACATCCCTGCCGTTCAGGACAAAACGAATGTCGGTACGAAACGTCATGAAGCTCTCCCTACTCCCTGCCTGCTTGGAGGTGACCGGGGGACCATAGAGTCAACGATTGAGTCTTAAAATCGTCGGAAATGGAAAATACTTTCAACTGATCATTGAAAAAAGCAGGTCCTCAGCGCAATCTGACCGCATCGGGAGGGTTGAATGTCATATATCGAAAGTTTGCGGGTTTTTGTCAGAGTGATGGAACTGGGAAGCATCACGTCCGGCGGGCGCGATCTGAGGTTGACTCCGGCGGTGGCTAGCAAGCGGTTGAAAGAGTTGGAAAACCATTTGGGTGTGCGGCTGTTCAACAGAACAACCCGTTCGATGACGGCGACCGAAGTTGGTTCCGTATTCTATGAGGAAGCCAAAGCGGTCCTGCTGGCGCTTGATCATGCCGAAGCGCGGGTGGCCAGCTTTTCCGACGCCCCCCGAGGTGCAATTCGCATCACCGCACCATTGGGTGTCGGTCGTAGAATCGTTGCGCCGCTGGTCCCGGAGTTTTCGGATCTGTACCCGGAAACAGAGGTTCGCATGCGCCTGTCCGACCGCAAAGTGGATATAATGGCCGATGGCCTGGATATCGCGTTCTTCATAGGAGAGCCCGGCGACTCCACCATGAAGCTGAGAAAATTCGCGGATTGCGACCGTGTCCTTTGCGCGTCGCCTGACTACCTGTCCAACTTCGGCGTGCCCAATACTCCAGACGACCTGCTACAGCCGACGCATAACTGCCTATTGCTGCGCTATCCCAGATCGCCCGAATATTTTTGGTCTCTCAATACCGATATGGGTCCTCGAAAGTTGGAAGTCCGCGGCAAGTACGACGCCGATGATGGGGACGTGCTGACGGATTGGGCGCTGGCAGGAAAGGGGATTGTCAACAAGCCCCGATTTGACGTGCGGGAATACCTGGTGAATGGACAGTTGGTCGAGGTCCTTCCAAAGACGCCACCAGTGCCGACGATTTTTGGGTGTTTGTACCCGCACAAAAAGCTTCAGGATCCCAAGGTGCGTTTGTTCGTCGAACATATCGCGCAGAACAGTAAGCGATTTTTTGTGTCTCACTGAAAACAAGCGAGATCAGAAACTAGACTGATTTCGCCTTCGCTGGTTGGTACTGTCCGGTTTTACTGAGCCCTGACTTCCTTTACCCATGCTATGATCGTCTTGCGCGCTTCATCATCCATTTGAACCGCGGATGGCGGCGGCATCGCGTGACTGATCCCTGCCTGAAGATATATTTGGTCGGCCTGTCGGGCGACGTCACCGGGTGTTTCAAGGTAGACCTTCTTGGGCGCCCATTTCATCGTGCCATAGACGGGCTCTCGGGCGTGACACATAGAGCAATTGCCCAGCACGGTGTCATATGCGGCCTCGAACCCGGCGGCTGACGCAAATTTTTGCTCGTAAGGCGTCAGTTCGCGCGCTTCTGCGTCTTCCCAGGTCTCGCCGGATCGAACGGAAGACAACCAGGCGATCGCGACCATAAGAATGACCGTAACACCCCAGGTCCAATGCGGCCCCTTGCCATTTGCGTGCATCGTGTTGAAGTAGTGCCGTATGGTCACGCCCGTCAGGAAGATCAGGCTGGCAATGATCCACGAATACTCGGTCCCGAAGGCCAACGGGTAATGGTTTGACAGCATCAGAAACACGACAGGCAATGTCAGATAGTTGTTGTGGGTGGAACGAACCTTCGCGATCTTACCGTATTTGGCGTCCGGGGTTCGACCTGCCTTGAGGTCCTCGACCACAATTCGCTGGTTCGGCATGATCTGAAAGAACACGTTGGCCGTCATGATGGTGGCTGTGAACGCACCAAGGTGCAACAGCGCCGCGCGTCCGGTGAAAATCTGATTGTAGCCCCAGGACATGATCACGAGGATCACAAACAAGAGCAGCATGAGAAGGGTGGGATGATCGCTTAACTTGGATTTGCACATGTAATCATAAAGGAGCCAGCCAATTGTCAGTGACCCGCCAGAGATCAAGATCCCCTGCCACAGCGCCAGATCCACTTTGGTAGGATCAAGCAGAAACAACTCGCCTCCGACCCAGTAGATGATCATCAGCAATGCCGCACCTGAAAGCCATGTCGTGTAGCTCTGCCATTTGTGCCAGGTCAGGTGCTCGGGCATGCTGGCGGGTGCGACCAGATATTTAACGGTGTGGTAAAACCCGCCCCCGTGGACTTCCCACTCTTCTCCATAGGCACCATCCGGCAGCGCAGCGTTCGGTTTAAGCATGAGGTCAAGCGCAATAAAATAGAAAGACGCCCCAATCCACGCCATCGCAGTGATCACGTGCAGCCAGCGGACAGAAAAGGCGACCCACTCCCAGATTACGGCTAGGTCATACATGGCTTTGCTCCTCAGTATCCTTTTTCCGGCACTCTATGCGAGTCCGATTTGTTCTGGTATTGCTAGCAAAGACCAAGCAGTATCAAAAAATGCAAAAAAATGTCATACCTAGATAACATCAGAACTTTTGTCCGGGTTTACGAGTTGGGCAGCATGTCTGCGGCAGGTCGTGATCTGAGGGTTTCTCCAGCTGTGACATCGGCAAGAATATCCCAACTGGAAGAGCATCTGGGCGTGCGATTGTTTCAGCGCACCACACGAAGCCTGACCCCGACCGAGCAGGGAAAATCGTTCTACCGGGGGGCTGCTGAAATTCTTGAGGCGGTCGAAAGAGCAGAAGCGCAGATCGTTAATATTACTGAAAACCTGAAAGGGTCACTTTATGTTGCCGCCCCGTTGGGGGTCGGTCGCCGCTTGATCGCGCCGCAAGTGCCAAAGTTTCTAGCTGAATATCCAGAGGTGAATGTAAGGCTCAGGCTGACAGATCGAAAGGTGGATCTGACGACCGAAGGGCTGGATCTGGCGTTTTTCCTTGGTCAGCCGGAAGACAGCAACTTGCGTATTCGCAAGATAGCTGATGTGGAGCGGGTTCTCTGTGCATCTCCGAAATACATCAAAAGCCGCGGAATGCCTGAAAGCGGTGATGACATTATCGCCGACAACCACGAGTGTCTGAGCCTGCGCTTTCCGGGCGCGACCGAGTTTCAATGGCTGCTAAGAACCTCTTCCGGGCCAAAGCGGTTTCGCGTTTCGGGACGCTATGAGTCAGATGACGGTGACGTGCTAACCGATTGGGCTCTTGCTGGTCACGGGATCGCGTTGAAACCGATATTTGAGATTTTCCAGCATCTTAAGTCGGGAAAACTGGTCCCGGTGGCCGAAAAAACACCCCCGGAACCGATTCAGATGGCGTGCCTGTTCACGCATCGTCGCATGCAGGACCCCAAGACGCGGCTTTTCATGGAGTTCATCATTGAACGTATTGGATCATCCATAGCTGCGGCCAATACTTCTCGGTAAACTACTCAGCTGCCGCGATAGGTTGAATACCCGAAGGGTGAAAGAAGCAAAGGCACATGGTAATGCGAATGTTCGGACATCCCAAAGCGAATGGGTATCACATCTAGAAAACGTGGGTCCTCGGGCGGGGTACCGGACGCGTCGAGATATGCGCCTGCATGAAAGATCAACTCGAACTCGCCTGTCGAAAACTCAGCTTCGGGCAATATTTGTTCGTCAGTTCTGCCGTCATCGTTGGTAACCAGTGTTTTCAGTAAACTGCGATCTGTGCCGTCGATGCGGAAAAGCTCGATTTTTAACCCTTGGGCGGGGCAGCCCCGCGCGGTATCCAGGACGTGGGTGGTTAGGTAACCAGTCATTTGCGCTACTCCTCAAGTCACCCAGTTACTAATCTTATTTCTTGTCAATGGGCAAAGGCAGACTGTCCGAAGCTGTTTTTCGTATTTTTTGAAAAATATCTCGAATTATCTGGGGTATTGATCAATTCAAGTAGAAGGAAACTGACGTGAAGCCTTATCCACGAGATATGACCGGTTACGCTGGGCGAGTGCCCAAAGCGAACTGGCCAAATGGTGCCAAGATCGCGGTTCAAATCGTATTGAACTATGAAGAAGGCGGTGAAAACAACATATTGCATGGTGACCCCGCCTCTGAGGCGTTTCTCTCGGAGGTCACCGGTGCCGCCCCGTGGGTGGGGCAGAGGCACTGGAATATGGAGTCGATCTATGAATACGGCAGTCGCGCGGGATTCTGGCGTGTGCATCACCTTTTGCAGGATCTGCCGATAACCGTTTATGGGGTTGCTACTGCCTTGGCGCGTGCTCCTGCGCAAGTTGCGGCAATGAAGCATGCAGGATGGGAGATCGCCAGTCACGGGCTGAAATGGATTGAACATAAGGATATGGCTCCGGAGGAAGAGCGTGCTCAAATCCGTGAAGCCATCCGCTTGCATACTGAAGTTACTGGTCAGCCTCCGCGCGGTTGGTATACGGGCCGCTGTTCGATGAATACGGTCGATCTGGCTGCCCAGGAAGGCGACTTTGCGTATATCGCTGACAGCTATGCGGATGATCTGCCATATTGGACCAAGACCGGAGGCAAAGATCAGTTGATCATGCCATATACCTTGGACTGCAACGACATGCGTTTTGCGATCCAGGCAGGTTTCACAAATGGCGAACAGTTTGAAAGCTATCTGAAAGACAGTTTTGACATGCTGTATGCCGAAGGTGAGGCAGGGGCGCCGAAAATGCTTTCGATTGGATTGCATTGTCGATTGATTGGTCGGCCAGGTCGCGCGATGGCGCTGAAACGTGCGCTGGACTATTTCAAGAAACATGATGGCGTCTGGTTCGCAACGCGCGAACAGATTGCCGACCACTGGGCAAAGGAACACCCCCCCATGCAACGCCTAACCCCGTCCGAAATGGACCAGTCTACCTTTGTGTCCGAATTTGGCGGAGTGTTTGAACACAGCCCGTGGATTGCGGAAGGCGCATATGAGCTTGAGCTGGGGCCAACCCATGACAATGCAGCTGGCGTCCACAACGCACTTGCGCGGGTTTTTCGAACGGCACCTTCCGAGAAACGGCTTGATGTCCTGACGGCCCACCCAGATCTGGCCGGCAAGCTGGCTGCCGCTGGACGGCTGACCAAGGAAAGCACCGCCGAACAGGCCGGGGCCGGTCTGGATATGTTAACCGATGATGAGCGCGCAACGTTCACCGTGCTGAATGAGGCATATACCACCAAGTTTGGTTTCCCTTTCATCATCGCGGTCAAAGACAACACGAAGGCAAGCATCCTTGACGCATTCCATCGCCGCATCGACAGCGACCGGGACACCGAATTTGCCGAAGCCTGCCGCCAGGTCGAGCGGATTGCAGAACTGCGCTTGATCGAGAAATTTGCGGGATGACGGTTGCGCTGAAACTCCGGCCCTTGACGTCGCAAGTTTTCGCGCCCTTTGGTGATGTCATCGAGGTGTCTGGCAACGCGGACAAATACATCAATCAAGGCAATTGTGCTCGATATCACGACCGTGCCTTGCTTGATTTCAACGGCGGTCGCGCCGGGATCAGCGTGTTTCAGTCCAAGGCTTTCAGCCTTCCGATTAAGCTGGAAATGGTTGAACGTCACCCGGACGGCAGTCAGGCGTTTCTGCCATTGTCGGACAAACCCTTCGTCGTAGTCGTCGCTCGTGATGAAGATGGCATCCCCGGTAGGCCTGAGGCTTTCAAAACAACGCCGGGGCAGGGCGTGAATTACCACCGCAACACCTGGCATGGCGTGCTGACCCCGCTTCACGATCCGGGTCTATTTGCGGTCGTGGACAGAATTGGCAGCGGGCCCAACCTTGAGGAATATTGGTTCCCCGAGCCGTTCATGATCATGGACTAAAAAAAGCCACCGGAAAAAGAACTGGTGGCCAAGCTTTTTGTGCAACTAGTTCTGTGTCGGATGTTTCCCTTGACCCTCAGAAATCAACGTCGGTAGCGATCCCTTTTTCTACGGCCAACTCTACAACGGACGCGGCCACCGCTAGATCCTGAAGTCCAACTCCGGTGCCATCGAACAGGGTGATCTGATCGTCCGATATCCGGCCGGAATTCGTGCCGTTGATAACCGCGCCGAGCTGTGCCACATCGCTTTCCTTGATCAAGCCCTCGGCCACGGCATGCTGCGCCTCGCCGATTGTGATGGATTGCGCAACCTCGTCCGTGAAGACGGATGCTTTTGCCAACAACGCGGCTTCAACTTCTTGCTTTCCCTTGGTATCGGTGCCCATGCAGGCGACATGCGTTCCAGGGCTGACATGGTTGGCCATGAGCGAAGGAGAAAAGGCCGAGGTGATTGAGATGATCACATCTGCTTCGGTCATTCCGTCGAGTTCTACCGCTTCGAATGGAACGCCTGATTCATTGGCGACCTTTTCAATGTTGGGCAGCATTTCCGGGTGGTAGTTCCAGCCAATGACCTTTTCAAATGCACGTTGCTCGAGTGCTGCGCGCAGTTGAAAGGCGGCTTGATGGCCGGCGCCGATCATACCGATCACTTTTGCATCCGCGCGCGCGAGATGCTTGATCGACACAGAGGATGCCGCCGCAGTGCGCAGTGCGGTCAAAAGATTGCCACCCACCATGGCCGAAGGTTTGCCGGTGTCGGGATCGAACAGGAAAACGGTGGACTGGTGGTTGATAAGCCCGCGCTTTTCCAGGTTGTTCGGCCAATAGCCCCCTGCTTTCAAACCCAGCGTAAGGCCGGCGCGGTCAAAGCCGCCTTTGAAGCCATAAAGCGCATCTTCGTGCCCGATGGCTTCCCGAACAACGGGAAAATTGTAGGCATCGCCAGCGGCCATCGCAGCAAAAACCTTTTCGACGGCGTCAAAGGCGGCTTGTCGGGTCATCAGGTCACCGATTTCGCGCTCGGGTACGATCAACATGTTGTTCTCCACTCAGAATTCACGCGCCCGTGTGCGTCTCTGGAAGGAAGCGAACGCACACGGGCGACTTGTCGGGCTGCTTTTTGAGCCGGATTTGCCTGCTATTGGGTGTCGGGCATCAATACGCGTGGCCGCGGGCAGATACGGGCCAAACGGTTTCAACCTTGCCGTTGCGCACGCCGACATACCAATCATGCACGTTCGCGGTTGGGTCACAGTGCCCCGGAACCAACTTGAGCTTGTCGTTGACCTTGAGTACCCCGTCCGTGTCCATGACGACGCCATGTTCGTCCGAACATTTGATATACTCGACATCGTCGCGCCCATAGACGACCGGCAGGCCACTATCAACCGACTGTGCCTTGAGGCCGGCATCGACGATTGCCTTGTCAGCCTTGGCGTGACTCATAACGCTTGTCAGGATGAAAAAGGCGTTCTCCCACTCTCCTTGGTCGATGCGATTGCCGTCCTTGTCCAGAATACGGCCGTAATCGGCGTCCATGAAAGCGTAAGACCCACACTGCAACTCGTTATACACGCCCGAGTTGGATTCGAAGTAATAAGATCCGGTACCGCCACCCGAGACCAATTCGCATTCAATGCCTTCCGCCTTCAGCCCTTCAACAGCGTCCTTGACCATGGCAATCGCCGTGTCGAGCTTTTCTTTACGCGCCTCATAGCTGTCGAGATGCTGCATCGCGCCTTGATAGGCCTGGATGCCCGTGAATTTCAGATTTTCGGCGTCTACTACGGCTTTGGCAATCTCAATCACTTCTGGGGTTGTCGTGACACCGCAACGCCCGGCACCGCAGTCGATTTCCACAAAAACTTCCAATTGCGTCCCGTGATCGACGGCCGCGCCGGACAGGTCTGCGACATTGTCCACATCGTCCACGCAGACGATGATGCGGCTGCCCAGCTTTGGCAGGCTGGCAAGACGGTCGATTTTGGCGGGGTCACGCACCTGATTTGATACCAGAACATCCTTGATGCCACCGCGAACGAAAACTTCCGCTTCGGAAACTTTCTGACAGCAAACACCAACGGCGCCACCGATCCTTTCCTGAAGTTTTGCAACGTCCACAGATTTGTGCATTTTCCCGTGCACGCGATGGCGCATACCATGCGCTTTTGCATAGTCGCCCATTTTCTTGATATTGCGTTCCAGTGCATCGAGATCCAGCACGAGGCTAGGGGTCTGGATATCGGCTTCATCCATTCCGGGCTTGGCCGGAATGTCATAGCCGACTTCGAATTCGTCGAGATTGGTCATGTCTTTCATTTCCGTGTTCCTATATCGGGATTGATGTCTGTCGGGGGTGGTCACACAGTCAGCCAGGGCAGCTTGTCTAGATCGACATTGCCACCGGTGATGATCAGACCGACCCGCTTGCCTTTGAACGCGTCTGGATTCTTCAGTACCGTGGCCAATGGAACGGCCGAGGACGGCTCCATCACGATCCGAAGGTGTTTCCACGTCAGCTTCATTGCGTCGATGATCTCCTGTTCCGTGGCCGTGTAGATTTCGGAAACGTGGTTCGACACGAAGTGCCACGTGAGATCTTTCAGGGGGACAAGAAGACCGTCGGCGATTGTCTTTGGAGCATCATCGGCGATAATGTGCCCTGCTTTGAAGCTGCGATAGGCGTCGTCGGCTTGCTCGGGTTCGGCTGCGATGATTGCAGTCTCGGGCGCTAAGGTCGAAAGAGTCAGACACGTCCCAGACACCATGCCGCCACCTCCGATCGGGGCAACAACAGCATCCAGGCCATCCGTCTGTTCTATGAATTCACGCGAACATGTGCCTTGCCCGGCGATCACCCTTGGATCGTTATACGGGTGAACGAAATCGCCGCCCGTCGCTGCTTGAACCTCGGCAAATGTCGCTTCGCGCGACGAGGTAGAGGGTTCGCATTCCGTTATCTTTCCACCGTAGCGGCGAACCGTGTCCTTTTTTGCCTGTGGCGCGGTGCGCGGCATGACGACATTGCACGGTATGCCCCGCTTCATTGCAGCATAAGAGAGGCACGAGGCGTGATTGCCAGACGAATGTGTCGCGACGCCCTTCTTTGCCTGTTCCTCATTGAGGCCGAACACGGCATTGGTAGCCCCGCGCACTTTGAAGGCGCCGGGTTCCTGGAAGTTCTCGCATTTGAAGAACAACTGCGCCCCGGTCAGTTCATTGAGGTAGTCCGAGGTTCGAACCGGGGTGCGGCGGATGTAGGGCTCGATCCGGCTGTGGGCGTCGAGCATATCTTCGTAGGTCGGGATATACATCGTGCAATCCTTCATCATGCAGCGTCCTTCTGCGCGACGGCTGGATGACCGCGATAATATTCCTGTGCAGCCGTAACGCCCGAGCCCAATTGGATGTTCAGTCCCAGATCGGCCATACACATTTCAGCTGTGGCGATGCCGGACAGCGCCATGACATCGGTCAGGCTGCCAAGGTGCCCGATACGGAACACCTTACCGGCGACCTCGCCGAGCCCGACACCAAAAGCAACGCCATATTTTTCGGCGGCATGGGTAACGATGTCTGTTGCATCAAAGCCGTCCGGCGTGCGTATCGCGCTGACGGTGTCTGAATACACCGATGGGTTGGCTGCGCAAAGCTCCAACCCCCAGGCGCTCACGGCGGCGCGAACACCTTCAGCTATGCGGTAGTGGCGGGCAAAGACGTTTTCTAGACCTTCACGCAGCAACATGTCGCAAGCCTGATTGAGACCGTTCATCAACCCGACGGCGGGCGTGTAGGGATAGGCATTGTTGGCGTAACCCTTGGCCATGTCATGCACGTCGAAAAACGTGCGGGGCAAGGTGCCGGTTTTGGTCGCTTCCATCGCTTTTTTGCTAAAGCCTACAATGGCAAGCCCGGCGGGTAGCATGAATCCTTTTTGCGATCCGGTCACCGCAACGTCTACGCCCCATTCGTCAAAGCGGAAATCCATGGATGCAATGGACGAAACTCCATCGACAAACAGCATGGCGGGGTGCTTGGCGGCGTTCAATGCTTTGCGCACGGCAGCAATATCCGATTTTACGCCTGTTGCTGTTTCGTTGTGCGTGGCTATAACCGCCTTGATTTCGTGGTTCGCATCCGCGGTCAAAATCTCTTCGTAGTGGTCGGCGGGCAGGCCCTGGCCCCAAGGGGTTTCAACGATTTTCACATTCAACCCGTGACGTTGACACATGTCGATCCAGCGATGGCTGAACATACCGTTGCGCGCTGCAAGAACCTTGTCGCCGGCTGACAGGGTATTGGTCAAAGCGGTTTCCCAGCCGCCAGTCCCGCTGGACGGAAAGATAAAAACCTCGGCGCATTTGCTTTTCAGGATTTTCTGAACACTGGCACGCGCGGGATGCAGAATTTGCCCAAACAGCGGCGAGCGGTGGTCGATCGTGGGCATATCGCAGGCCTTGCGCAGGCTCTCGGGGATATTGGTCGGACCCGGAATGAAAACGGGGTTTTGAAAGCTCATGGGTGGTCTCCTTCCGTCGTTGACCAAACAATACGACCAAGGCGTTCGTCGGGAAATTATTTTGAAAACACTTTTCAAAATACAGATAATGACATTTATCTTATAGTTGTCATAAGCTTACATTTTTCATATCATGAATTAAGCTTTCAAAACAGATCAAAGGTATTTTATGGATTTCCGGAACAATGAGCCTGAGTCCCGTCGCAAAGCCAGGGGAAGACCCCGAGGATGGGATGACAAGACCGCGCAAAATACCATCAAGTCCCTAGATAGGGCGATGGAGGTTTTCGAATATCTGAGCGAAGCGCAAGGGAAGGCTTTGACGACGCTGTCCGATGAAATGAAGCAGTCCCCAGCAACGGTTTATCGTATTCTGGTGACGCTGGAGGGCAGGGGGCTTGTCGAATTCGATCGTGATGAACAGGTCTGGCATATTGGCCCGCGCGCCTTTGTTATAGGCTCGCGGTTTCTTAGACGAACCAGCCTTGTTGATCGGGCACGGCCCGTCATGCGAAAGCTGATGGAAGCGACTGGAGAGACCGCCAATCTTGGCGTCGAGAGAGAAGGGGCAGTGTTGTTTCTGAGCCAGGTGGAAACACACGCCAGCATCCGTGCATTCTTCCCTCCGGGCACTTTGTCCCCGATGCATGCTTCGGGTATTGGGAAGGCTCTGTTGGCTTATATGGATGAAGATCGGCTGGATCGCTTGTTGGCCGCCGCCGAGTTGCAGGCTTTCACGGATCGGTCGATTACGCAGCCGGATGCACTGAAAGAGGATCTGGTAGCCATCCGATCGCAGGGCTACGCGATTGATAACGAAGAAAAGAACACGGGCATGAGATGCATTGCAGCACCCGTGTTCGATATCAATCGAGAAGCGGTGGCCGGGATATCGGTGTCCGGGCCAACAAGCCGTGTGAGCGAAGCCGAGATCGAGCGACTAAGCCGCCCCGTCATCGAGGCAGCCCATCAATTGACGCAGGCGATCGGGGGTGTCGTCACTCTGCCGCGGACCTAAGGCGCTGATGTCGTGGAAACGCTGCGGGTCCAGTCCGCAACGCCATGTGGCGGTTCACGTCCTTGTATAGCAAGTACCGGAATTTCCCTGGCCCACCTGCGTAGCATGCCTGAGGGCAGAAGGCGCGCAGCCACATATAATCCCCGGCTTCGACCTCGACCCAGTCATTGTTCAGGCGATAAACGGCCTTGCCCTCAAGAACGTACAGGCCGTGTTCCATCACATGCGTCTCAAGAAATGGGATGACCGCGCCGGGTTCAAAAGTCACGACGGTCACATGCATGTCGTGGCGCAAGTCGTTTGGGTCTACAAATCGCGTTGTCGCCCATTTGCCATCCGTGCCCGGCATCGGTGTTGGCGCAATGTCGTTTTCGTTGAGAACAAGGATATCAGGTGTGCCCAGCCCTTCTAAAGCTTCGTACGCCTTGCGGATCCAATGAAATCGCAAAGTGTCCTCACCGTGGTTTCGCAAGGTCCAATCGGTTTCAGGAGGCAGATAGGCATAGCCACCGGGGGTGAGCTGATAGGTGGTACCGCCGGCCTGCAATGTCGCGTTGCCTTCGACCACGAACAAGACGCCTTGCGCCTCGGGATCGGTCTCGGGCCGGTCAGAGCCCCCGCCGGGCTGAACTTCCATGATGTATTGCGAAAAGGTTTCGGCAAAGCCGCTCAGCGGGCGCGAGATGACCCACAGTCGCGTGTCTTCCCAAAAGGGCAAAAAACTGGTGACGATGTCCCGCATTGTGCCCCTAGGGATGACGGCATAGGCGTCAGTAAACACGGCGCGATCTGTCAGCAACTGGTCTTGTCCGGGATGCCCACCTTTTGGTGCGAAATACGTATTGCTCATGTGTGCTCCTGAAGAAAACCGTGCCTGTTAACATATGCTCTGGTTGTAGGTTTCCGACCAGACACAAGGGAACGACAGCTCTATCTTGAAAAATTTGACAATCGCGAGGGTTTTCAGGTGAAGCGGCATTCTCTGGCCCGTCGTGACAGTACACCCGGCTGATCCGACGTCTAGTGAACCGGCAATCCAGTTCGACCCCACGTCACGCCATGCTTTCCGCCAGAATCCGGTATGACACACCGTATCGCGAATAGAAAAACGGCGTACAGGATGCACGTACCTTTAGCACTTTCGGGACAGAACGGAGCAACGGTTTCAAAGGTCGGGGAAACGCTGGCCGAACACCTGTTTTCATCTGACGTTCAGGTTGGCTAGGTGCATCAAAACTGGGGTAAGGGGCGGCGGCGCCGCCCCCAATCGCAAAAACTGAGGCACCTGAGAGGCGGTGCCAACAACAGACTCATCACGGAGGCCAAGGCCATGAAAACCGAAATTACCGAACTCTTTGGCATTGAACGCCCAATCATTCAGGGCGGGATGCACTATGTCGGGTTTGCCGAACTCGCAGCCGCCGTTTCAAATGCTGGCGGTCTGGGAACGATCACTGGACTGACACAGAAAACGCCCGCCGATCTGGCAAATGAGATCGCGCGTTGCAAGGATATGACCGACAAACCTATTGCAGTGAACGTCACGTTTCTGCCAACCGTCAACGCGCCGGATTACCCGGCCCTAATCAAGGCGATCATCGACGGTGGCGTCACAGTTGTAGAAACGGCTGGGCGCAACCCGGCGCAGGTTATGCCGTATCTTAAGGATGCAGGGATCAAGGTGATCCACAAATGTACCTCGGTTCGCCATGCTCTCAAGGCGCAGGAAATCGGCTGCGATGCCGTATCTGTTGACGGGTTCGAATGCGGCGGGCATCCGGGCGAGGATGACGTGCCCAACATGATCCTGTTGCCCCGCGCCGCGGATGAGTTGGAGATCCCCTTCGTCGCGTCCGGCGGTCAGGCCGATGGCCGCTCGCTGGTGGCTTCGTTGGCTATGGGGGCGTCGGGTATCAATCTGGGTACGCGTTTCGTTGCCACCAAGGAAGCGCCTGTGCATCAGAACGTAAAGGACGCCATCGTCGCGGCGACCGAACTGGACACGCGCCTTGTCATGCGCCCGCTGCGCAACACGGAACGGGTCATGACCAACCCGGCGGTCGAGCGCATTCTGGCCAAGGAAAAAGAAAAGGGTGAGACAATTCAGTTCGAAGACATCATCGACGAAGTGGCCGGTGTCTACCCGGGTATCATGCAGGGCGGGGATATGGATAGCGGTGCTTGGTCCTGCGGCATGGTTGTTGGCCTGATCAATGACGTGCCGTCCTGCCAGGAGCTGTTGGACCGCGTCATGTCCGAGGCTGATCAGATCATCAGCGAACGCCTGGCTGGCTATAACGCTGCCTAACAGACAACCCGAAAATAGACCTGCGAAAGAAACGAAAATGACGAACGAAAATACAGCCACGCAAGGTGTCGCGACCGAGAAACTGGGTTCTACCCTGCGTATAACGATGTCGAACCCCGGCAAAAAAAATGCGATCGATCGGTCGATGTATCTTGGTCTGGCCGAAGCCCTGACAACCGCAGCCAAAGACCCTGAAATTCGAGTGGTTTGGCTGCGCGGTGCAGACGGTGATTTCACCAGCGGCAACATGGTGAGCGATTTTCACAACTCGGCCTCTGGTGAAAATCCGCCCGTTGTGGCTTTTCTTGAAGCGTTGATCAAATTCCCCAAGCCGATTGTCGCACAGGTAGAAGGAGTGGCCATCGGTGTTGGCGCAACAATGCTGATGCATTGTGATCTGATTTATGCGGCCAAAGGCACGCGATTCCGTCTGCCTTTTGTCAACCTTGGTCTGGTACCCGAAGCCGGGGCCAGCTACATCCTGCCGCGTCTGATGGGGCAGGCCAAAGCGGCGGAACTTTTGCTTCTGGGCCGGATGTTCTCTGCCCAAGTTGCGCTTGAAACCGGGCTTGTCAGTGGGGTTGTCGCCGCCGAGGATCTGGAGGACACGGTTTCAGCCGCGGTTTCCGAGCTTGGTGAATTGCCACCGAACGCTTTGATGAAAACCAAAGCGCTTCTGCGCCGCCCTCTTACGGGTGATGTCTGGATAAGGGTCACCGAAGAGTTGACGGATTTTGCTGCTCAGCTTGATCATAGCGAATTTCAGGAAGCGTTTCAGGCGTTTGCAGAAAACCGAAAGCCGGTCTTCAAATAGTCAGTCCAAGATTGTTTGTCTTAATTTTCCGACCCAAGTGCTTCGCGTCGGCTTCGGACACTTGGGTCATCATGGCGAATTGAGCGCGATCCGGGATCTGTAGATACCGTCTACAGGCGTGAGGCGGAAAGACCACTCGAGCCTGTGAACTAAATTGATCCGTACCATCTTCGTGTTTGCAGTCGCTGAGGCACGCGTTTTCCGACGTTTAGGCAATGTGAGCGAACGCCGTCCATTAGTCATAAGAGCGCGCGAGTTAGTCGCGCGCTCTTAGCGTGTTTCTTCAATACTGGGGGCGTCCATTCCTTCCAGAGGATCGTGAAGCAACGGCGGGAGTAAACACTCAGAAATGGCCTTCTGACATGCTCCGATTGGATGTTGCAACGTCAAGTTGACTTTGGCCGAACACCGTGGAAGATCGCGTAGAAGACGGGCACCATGATCATTGTTATCATTGTACCAATGGTCAAACCCGCAGCGATGGTCGTCGCCATCGCGACCCAGAAGATATCCTGTAGCAATGGCAACACTCCCAAAATAGTCGTGGCCGCACCCAGCAATACCGGGTTCAAACGTGAAACCGCTGCCTCGACCAGAGCGTCGTATGGCTCCAGCCCACGTTGGAGGTTCACATTGACCTCATCCAGCAGCACGATCGAGTTCTTGATCATCAAACCAACCAAGCTCATCGCGCCCAGCAATGCCATGAACGAGAACGGCTGACCGAACGCGAGCAATCCGCCGGTGATGCCGATGAGGGCAAATGGGACGACCGTAAAGATCACCAGCGCCGGGCGGAACGCATTGAATAGCGCCACGATGATAAACACCATGATGACCACTGCAGGGCCTGAGCCGGGTATCAAAGCCTCTTGCGAGTCGGCGGTGCTGAAAGTCTCACCTCGCCATTCCAGATGATAGCCAGGGGGCAACTCGATAGCCTCGAATTGGTCCCGTACATCCTGAACCAAAGCGGGCAGTGTCACACCCACCGGACTCGCCTGAACGGCGATAGAGCGCTGGCGGTTCCAACGGACAATGGTGGGATCTTCAATTTCGACACCCACCCCATCCGTGACAGCGGCCAATGGCAAGCTTTTGGTGGTGAAGGCAGGTGTGACCTGCAAACTGTCGAAATTTCCGGCTGCGGTTTGACGTTCTTCTTCAGTGCGGCGCAGGATGATTGGCAACAGGTCTTCGTTCTGGCGGTAAAGGCCAACAGGCATACCGTCAAATGCAACTCTTGTAGCGTTCGCGATATCGTTGCGGGAAGTCCCGGTCCAAATACCTGTGACCTGATTATAGTCTGGCACCAGTTTGGTCACGCGATTACGCATATCATGCCGGATATCTTTGGCATGATTTGAAGCGCGCAGGATGTTTATCCCCTGTTCAGCCAGATCACGCAAGACGGCCGGATCTGCATTCGCCGGACCGCTAAAGCGCACCTCGAACGGCCAGGTGTTGCCGGGACCTGCTGTGTATTTGCGAACTCGCACCATGGCCTCGGGCACTGCTTCGATGGTCCACGGGTCAAGCTCTGCAATCAGGTCGTTCACCACCTCAAGACTTGTGGTGTTCACAACAACCTGCGCGTAGCTGGCGTACGGAAATTCTGGGTCAACAGGTAAATAAAACCTGGGGCCACCCGAGCCGACGAAAGTGGCGATTCCTTCGACGCGGGGATCATCGGCCAGACGTTCTTCGACCCTTTGTGCCAGTTCGGACGTGTGATCAATGGTGCTGCCTTCTTCGGCCCAGATATCCACCATGAACTGCTGCCGGGTGGCGTCGGTAAAGAACAGACGGTCAACCGAGCCAAACCCATAGAGAGCCGACCCTAACAAGGCCACGGCAACCACAGCCGTAATCCCACGGTGACGCAAACACGCCCCGAGAACATTGCGGAATACCTGCGTAAAGACGCTTTCGCGGGGTGTCTCGATCTCTTTCGGAGGATTGAGCAGGTCAATGCACATAAGCGGCGTGATCGTCATTGCGATAATCCAGCTTATCAACAACGAGATTGCTACAACCACAAAGAGTGACCCGGCATACTCTCCGGCGCTGGCCGAAGAGGCATAGATCGGAAAGAAGGCCATCAACGCCACAATGGTTGCGCCCAATAGCGCAACACTGGGTTGGCTTGCGGCCTCGATCGCGGCGTCAACCTTGGCCATGCCTTTGCGCAGGCGCGTGGCCATGCCGTCCGCGACGACAATGGCATTGTCCACCATCATGCCCAAGGCAATGACAAGCGCGCCCAAAGACACCCGATGCAAGTCGATCTTGAGCACAAACATGACGATAAACGTGGCCAGAATTGTCAACAGCAGCGCGGCGCCGATGATAATCCCCATCCGCCAACCCATGAACACGGCCACAACGATCAGAACGATCAGAACAGCCTCGGCCAGGTTGACGACAAAGCTGTCGATGGCTTGGGTAACCAGATCGCTTTGCCAGGCCACGCGATGCAATTCCACCCCGACGGGCAGGCGGGCGGAAATCTCGGCCAATGCGACCTCGAGGTTTTTGCCGGTATCTACGATGTTGCCGCCGGACACGTTGGCAATCGACAGGCCGATAGCGGGCAAGCCATTATAGCGCATTTCGGTGAACTTTGGTTCAAGATAGCCTTGACGGACTTCCACAATATCCCGCAGCCGCACGATCTCGGCATCTCGTTGAATTGGCAGATCCAGCGGAGCATCTAGATTCTCGACCGCATCCAGAACCGTATCGGCAAGAGCCGGTCGCAGCTGCAGATCGCCGATATCTTGTGGTGATTGAAACTGCCCTGTCGGCGCGATGCGCAACCGGCGATCACCGATATTCAGCCCACCTGCTTCGACAACCTGATTTTGCACATTCAGGGTCGACACAAAATCAAGTGCCGATATGCCCAAATCCTGCAGACGCTGTTCTGATGCGTCGAGATAGACGACCTTGGGCTGCACGCCCCATGTTTCGACGCGAGAAACGCCCTCAACCAGGTTCAGGTCCTTGCGGATGGATTTGACGTATTCCTCAAGCTCGGCATGGCTGAAACCATCACCGGTTACGGCCAGCACGAAGCCATACACAAAGCTGAAATCATCCGCGACCAGAGGGGTTCCGGCGCCCGGTGGCAACTGGCTTTCAACATCGCGTACCTTGTTACGCAACTGGTCCCAGACCTGTGGCAATCGGTCTGCCCAGAACTCCTGTTCGATCTCAACTTTTACAATTGAAAGACCGGCATGAGAGAACGACGTCAAAAAACGCAGCTCGGGCATTTCCTGAATTGCCGTTTCGATCCTGTCCGTCACCTCCAGCTCAACTTCCAACGGGCTTGCACCGGGGTACTGCGTGGCGACAATGGCTGTTTTTACAGTAAATTCAGGATCTTCCAATTGGCCCAGTCGAAAATAGCTGAGCGCACCGATCACGAGGATCAGAAACAGGGTAAAATAGGTGACCGACCGGTTCTGAACCGCAATTGACGCAATCGACATCAGTTCATTCTCCGACTTTGGGCAACAAGACTTCTTGCCCTTCCTGCAGGGTGTTAACCCCCGCAGTGGCGATCCTTGCCCCTGGTTCAAGACCAGTGACCAACAAACCGCGATCAGCAAAAGATGTTACAGTGACGGGTGTTGCGCTGACAGTGCTGGTTTCCGGGTCGATGACCCAGACAAAGGCCTCGTCCCCGGAAGATGTATTGGGCGAGAACACCGCTGAAGCCGGAACCTGAATCCCGGTTTGGGCGTAGTCTTCGGGCAGTCGGACCAACGCTGTTGCGCGGCCGGCCATGCCCGGTTGAATCTCGGCCCCTTCAGGTTGTTCCATCACGATTGTAACCGGATAGGTCCGGGTGGATTCCGATGCTTCGTTTCCGACCCGCGCTATTTGCGCTTCAATTTTGACACCAGGTAGGCTTGCGTATTCAACCTCGATAGCTTCGACATACTCCTCGAGATTTATCAGGCTTTCTGGAACCGCAATCTCCATTTCAATCCGAGACGTGTCGAGAAGTCGCAAAACTGGCTGACCGGCCGTAACGTTTTGAAATCGCTCGGCATAGGTGTTGGATACTGCCCCGTCAAACGGGGCTTCAAGAGTTGTATAGCCAAGGTTCAGCCGGGCTTCGTCCAGTTGCCCTTCAACCGCATCGATATTGAATTCCGTGGCCCGAACCAGTGCAATCTGATCATCTACCCGCGCTTGGGCAACAAAATCGTTCTGCGCCAGCTGCTCGCGGCGGGTTAACTCAGTCTTCGCATTTTCCAGTGTAGCCACCAGCGCAGCACGTTGTCCTTCCAGCGCATGGACCCGGGCGACGTAGGGATCGGAATCGAGGGCGGCAAGAACGTCCCCCTGCTTTACAGTCGTACCAACATCACTGGGACGCGCCAAAATTTTTCCGGGCACTTCAAACGCGATGTTAACCTCGCGAACCGCTTGCGCGCGTCCGGGATATGTCGCTTGCCGAACCGACTCAACATCTGCAACCACAATGGACAAGACTGGCCGAGGCGGCAGTTCAGTTTTGGAAACTTCTTCCTCTCTACAGGCAGCTAACGCGAGGAGGGTGAGGGCTGGCAGTTGGAAAATTCTACGACCACTAAAGGACATCCTGATAGCCTTTTTTTTTCTCAAGTTCGAACGGAAAACCACTTTGCTGATTCATTTCAAAACACCTACCGGAAGACCTTTCAAATACAGCCTCGAAGAAGTGATCGGAGATTTGAGTTTCCCCCTGCGCAGGCCTAATGCATTGGCTAGTCTTGGTGTTCCGGTCCATAGTCGTAACCCTATCGTTCCAGGCAATGGCCGGTGTTCGGCCTGATTCCGTAGTTTTGGGGCATTACGTAAGGAAAGTTAGGGTTTGCGGATATGCCATTTCAGGACAAAACGTTGACTCGTCTGACCTTTTCGACATCACCGCAGAGCAGTGGGTGCCACCTTGCTTCTCTTTGGCAATACGGCAATCGCGCCATACAGCAGTGTTTGTACCGCAAGTAGTTTTAGGCTTGGCAACACCTGATGAAGGGTTGCCCCCAGTTGGTCCACCTGAACAAACGCAGCCGTTGCCGAAGTGGATGGTACTGCCAACGCGATAAGACGGATGATGTCCGGGATGGATTCAGTCGGCCAGGAAATTCCGGACAAGAAAAACAGCGGCAAGCCTTGCAACAGCAAAAAGAACATCATCGACGCACGGGTCGGAAAAACACGCAGCAAAGCAAAGCCCATAGCCGTGACAGCCGTCAGGAAAGGTAGGGCAACAACCAACATCGGAAGAATGTCGCCGACACGAGAAATCCCATAGGCCGCTGGCACGAGCAGTCGGGTGACGACAATCCACATCAAGTACAAAAGGATGTATGCCAATGGGCTCGCGATCAGTTCCAACCCCTTTAGTTGAGGGCGTCCCGCGTGCAGCAATCCGATACCGGTCAACAGAGTCTGCTGCAGGATCAAAACAAATGCCGCCGGCAGGATATAGGTCGCGAAACCACCGTGCGGATTGAAAAGCGGAACCGCAGTGATCTCGAGTGGAGAGACGATGGACTGTGCCCGATTGCTGTCCATGCCCGAGGACACCAGCCGTTGGATTCGAACTTCGGTGCCTAGGCTTTGGCTGGCGTTTCGCACGGCGGCGGAAAACGACTGGTACAAAGTGAAGTGCCCACCATCACCGAAAACCGCCACCGAGGATGGAAGGCCGCCCAGTAGATCACGTTCGAAATGGGCCGGCACCAATACGACCCCAAAGACTTCCCGAGCGTAAAACAACTCTTGCGCCGCAAGAAGATTGTCATTGGCTGCATGAATGGCGACCGAGTCGGTGTCGTCAATCCGCCGCAAAAACTCTCGGCTAGCCGTAGATTGATCCGAGTCGACGACCGCAATCGGAACGTTCCGCACAACTTCATTCGCATAAGGTTGGGGGTAAAGCAGTGCATAGATACAGATCGCCACGATCATCGCAGATCGCGCGTTCTTGTCATACCACAAGTTCTTAAGTGACGTGCATACCGCGTGGAATAAGGCAATCATGCCAGCCCCTCCTGACCAAAGGCACGCGGTCTGGATTTGCGCCACAGAAGCAGCGCTGCCAGAGAGCCGTAAATGAGGACTTGCGCGGTCAGCCATGCAAACCCTGACAGCGACACCTCTGGTGACACACCGCGCGAAACCTGATCGGTTCTGAGCTGTAGATAGGGTACCAATGGCAGCAAACTGCCCCAAGACCATGCAAAGGTGTTCATGGTCAACCGTGGAATGCTGACCCCGGCAAACCCAAAGGCCGGGGCGGCCAGAACACCGGACAGACCTAGCGCGCCAACGGCCTCGCCAGCCAGCGTCCCGACAACTGCGCCAAAACACTGACAGGACAGGACAAATAAAACCGTGTAGCACATGTGGACAGGAATGCTGCCCCGAAACGGGGCGCCGAAGAAACCAAAAATAATTGCGTCAGCAACGATGAGGGAAAACAGGCTGAAAACCGCGTAAGGCACCAGTTTTCCCGCGAGAACGCCGAACGGCGTTCGACCCAGTGTAACTAACCTTGATGAACCTGAACGAACGCGCATGTCGCGGGCAACCGCCATGGCTGCGCTGGCAATCATGAAGACTTGCAATGTGGCCGGCATCAAAGCGGCCAGCAAAAATTGCACGTAGTCGAGGGCAGGGTTGAAAAGCGGCGCGGTCTGGACCGAGATGGGAACCAAAGCCTCGCGCGCGGCTTCAGGCAATACCCCGCTTGAGATAAGGGCGCTTTGCGAGACGCCGGCCGAAAATGTCTGCAAGGCGCTGGTTGTCGCGCGAGCGACAATGCTGCCCACAGTCAGATACTGGTTGTTGTAAAAGGTGATCGCCTCAGGCTGTCGGCCGGACAGAAGGTCGCGCTGCATGTTCTCAGGCAAATACACCACGGCATATACATCGCCCGCCACCAGCGCCTCTTTGCCGATCGCAAGGGAAGAAGCCTGAAGTGCCACGTCAACGTCCGAGGTTGCGTCGACCATCCGGATGGCCTGACGGGACAAGGTCGTGCGGTCGAGATCCACCACAGCCACTGGCAAGTCCGTTGGCAGCCCATCTGAAAAAATCAGTGACAGAACCACCAACAAAGCGATCGGAGCTGGCACCAACATCACTATCCAGGCCGGATAACGCGCGATCTGACGCAACTCGCGCCGAAGGATCCGTTGAAGTCCGGCGCACGGTCTACCCGGCATCGCTCAACCCCTCTGCAAGGTTATAAGCGCGCTCATACCGGGTCGCAGGTTGAGGTCTTGAGTCAAGGGTTCTATTCGAACCGAAAACGTGCGCAGGTCGAAATCACCTGTGGCTTTGGTCGCGCGCCAGTTGGCGTAGCTGCCTTCGGCATTGATTGCTTTTATTCTGCCGGGGACAATGCGGTCGTTCAGGGCGGGAACGCGCAGATCCAAAACGTCGCCGATTGCAATGTCGCCTAATAGATCTTCTCGTATATTGAAGGTGAACCATGCGTTGTCGATGTCCACGACAGACAACATGATTGCCCCGGCTGAAAAGAGCTCTCCGGGTTCTGCCAGCCGGGCGGTCACTTGTCCGTCGATCGGAACCGAGATCGTGAGTTCTTTCAAGTCCGTACTGGTACGTTGCACAGCGGCCGCAGCCTGTGCAACCTGGGCCTCAGCAACGGCCTTTTCTTCGGCACTGCTGCCGTTTTGAGATAATTTAAGATTGGCTGTTGCGGCCTGCACCGCACGTTGCGCTGCGCTAAGATTATTCAAGGCCTCGTCCAATTGCTGAACCGACGCTGTTGACCTTTCAACAAGCTTGAATATCCGTTCATGGTTCTTTTCTGCCAAAACCAATGCCGCACGCGCGCGTTCCAACTCGGCCGAACGTGCGTCGATTACTTCGGCGCGTGTCGAAAAGACCAGATTACGATTTGCCTTGGCCACCAGAAAGGCCGCTTCGACAGCTGTCATGGCGGCCTCAAGTTGAGGGCTGTTGAGGATGACTACCGTCTCACCCGCACTTACACGATCGCCGAAATCCACATTCACAGATGATACACGACCCGGTACTTGTGTTGCCAAATCAATACGCGTCGCTTCGACTTCACCCTGAACGATCAGGGTCTTAGGCCGCGTATATTCGACCAGTAAGACCCCGCCGGCGGCGGCCAACAGAACGACGAAGAATGCTATCGGTCGAAAAAGGGAAGTCACCTGAGTGCCTCTGTTAGACAGTCGCGAGCTTCAAGTCGCGGCAAGATTTTGAAGCGTATGTCATCTTGCCTGGGCACCAAACACGTCTGAGGCGGACAAGTATCTAACATTTTCGGACAATATTGCTTGGGCAATGACTCCATACACTCCGCATCGCCGAAACAACTCTGAACCACTAGCCATCTGCTTCGGTCGGACTTGGGATTTGGATTTCGGAAGCACTCTCAGTGATTGCGTCTGGGCACAGAAATCTCTTCTTTCTTTCGACCGGATGCGAGAAAGGTGAATTTGTCGAAATTCTACGGAACCTTAGGACATTGATTGCGACAGGGTTATTGAGGCAATCGGAAGCTCTTGGGTGTTGTTCCGGTCCAACGCTTGAAGGCGCGTACAAAGCTTGCAGTCTCGGAAAAACCAAGAACATAAGCAATCTCGTCAGTGCTCAGGTCGGCTCGCCTTAGGTACTTCATCGCCAGTTCTGTACGCGCGGAGTCGACAATTTCGCTGAAGGTCGTCTGTTCTTGTTTCAAACGTCTGCGCAAGGTTCTACTGGTGAGACCAAGTTGATCCGAGATCGTTTCCATCGTTTCAGAGAAAGCGGCGTTCTGAACAATTGTCTTTTTGACTTTGCCAGCGATGCCTTCTTGTCTCATGAGTTCCGACAGTTCTGTTTCGCAGATCTGCTGTACCTGCTTGAACGTCAGATGATTTCCCAGTTCCAATCTTTGATCGATGGTTTCGGGCCTGATGTGAAAACGATTATTGTCGCTGGCATACTCAATTTTCGGTGCAGCATCCGCGGGCAACAAATTAGGACTGTCTTCACCAAAACGCACTTGAATCAGGTGCGTTTCGAACCCCGATCCCAACACGTCTTTATGCAGCGAATTGAAGATACCCATCTGAACGCAGACGAGAAATGAATAGAAATCTTTGGTAACGTTTCTGTCGACTGAAGGCTCAGACTCCCATGCCGTCACATCTTTTGAGTGCTGAAAGTTTAGGCTGGCCGTTGGCGTCGCCAGATAATGGTACTTCTGAGCAAACTCGACAGTGTCGCGGTAGGTAACGCTGCAAAGCACCGCGTACCCGTAAAGGCCATACGATGAAACGTGCATGCTGTTGCCGATTTCATAAGCAATGTAAGGATGCCATCGCTTTTCAGAGATGTTCTGGAATACCCGAATGACCTGAGACGATGAAATGCGAAGATCTTCATCCTGAAGCTGGTCCGCGCCTAACCCCGTGCCGTGAAAAATATGTTGGCTGTCGATATTGTGCTGCTCCAAAGCATTCATTGCAGCGTGCAGCTTTGCCGTATTGTATATTCGTGCGCCCAACGTTCCTCCCCAACACGCCAGATCGTCAGTTCCAAGCAGAATTGGCCTGAAATGTCATTTATTATGTCCTGCTGGGCCATAAACAATCAAGTCTGATGGCCGGTAAAGTCCAACAAGTTTGTGACTCAGCCTTCATCCGTTCCGTAAATCGGCGCCGAAATGCTGAGAGGAGAGGAGATAAGATATGCTCGTTTACTCGCCCCCGCTACGAGATGCCCGCTTTGTGGTTGAGGAAGTCCTGGATTACGACGCCCATCTCGATGCTTTGGACACCGATTTTGAGGCGGATGTGGACCTCATGACTGCGATCATGGAAGAAGCGGGCAAATTTGCCGAACAGGAAGTGGCGCCTTTGTACCGCATCGGCGACACCGAGGGATGCCGTCTGGAAAACGGGAATGTAAAAACTCCGACCGGATTTGCCGAGGCCTACGCGAAGTTTACAGAAAACGGATGGTCCTCGATCTCAGGCGATCCCGATTTTGGCGGGCAGGGTTTGCCTGCCTCTTTCGGAACCGCTGTCAGCGAGTTCATGGCAACTGCAAACTGGGCGTGGACAATGTACCCAGTCCTAAGCCACGGCGCGCTGGAGACCATCAACCGTCACGGCAGTATGGAGCAGAAGCAGAAATTTCTGGGGCCGCTCATCTCTGGCGATTGGACTGGCACAATGTGCCTTACGGAACCTCAGTGTGGTACAGATCTTGGGCTGGTTCGAACGCGTGCAGAGCCCAATGCGGACGGAAGCTATGCCATCACCGGAAGCAAGATCTTTATTTCCTGTGGCGACCATGATCTGGCCGAAAACATTGTGCATATTGTTCTTGCCCGTCTGCCAGGCGCGCCCAAAGGAACAAAGGGTATCTCGCTGTTCATCGTGCCCAAGTTCAACGTTGATGACGAAGGATCGGTCACGGACAGAAACGGAGTGGTGTGCAGTTCGCTGGAAGAAAAGCACGGCATCCACGGAAGCTCGACTTGTGTGTTGAATTTCGATCAGGCCCGCGGGTTCCTGATTGGGCCCGAGAACCGGGGATTGGCGTGTATGTTCACTTTCATGAACGTCGCCCGTTTGGGTGTGGCACAACAAGGCGTTGCCCATGCGGAACGCGCGTACCAAGGTTCTTTGGCCTATGCACGCGAACGGTTGCAGATGCGCGCAGCCGAAGGTGCGCATCACCCCGAGCGGGCCGCTGACCCAATCATTGTTCATCCAGATGTCAGACGGATGTTGCTGACGCAACGAGCGGTTGCTGAAGGTGGCCGTTGTCTGGTTCTGCACTGCGCGAAGCTTGTGGATACAGTCGAAACCAGCGCCGACCCCGAAATGCGTCGGGCCGCAGACGCGATGCTGTCTCTTTTGACACCAATCGCCAAGGCGTTTCTAACAGAGGCCGGTTACGAGGCCGCATCCTATGGCGTTCAGATCTTTGGCGGGCATGGATACATCTCAGAATGGGGTATGGAGCAGAACCTGCGGGATGCGCGGATTTCAACACTCTATGAGGGGACCACGGGAATCCAGGCTCTGGATCTTCTGGGTCGAAAAATCCTGTTGGATGGTGGCGCTGCACTAGGCAGTTTTATTGATGAAATTCAGAGCTTTTGTCGGACGCACGCCGGAACAAAAAACTTGGGCGGTCTTCTTCAGACCTTGCACATGAAATGCGACGATTGGCGGAAGCTGACCCAGGAAATCGCTGTTGTCGCGCAGGCTGATCCGAATGAGGTTGGTGCGGCATCCGTCGACTATCTGATGTATTCGGGATACGTCACGTTATCTTTCTTCTGGGCGAAAAGTGCTGTCGCCGCGCAGCAGGCGCTAGACGCGGGTTCGACTGAGCTTTCATTTTACAAAGGTAAACTCGCAACCGCCAGATTCTGCTTTGAAAAGCTACTACCGCGCACCCTGTCGTTGGCTGCCAGTATTCAGAGCGGTTCGGATTCGTTGATGGAAATCGGCGAAGACGAGTTTGCGGCCTGAACGCTTTGCCGCGAACCTTGTTGGCACCTTTTACCCGAGTTTTAAGGCCGTTGTAGGCTGGCAATCCGGACGTTGCGGAACGGATTGCCAATCGCTGCCCAAGGGGCTTGGCCGTTCAGCGATTAATGACCTGAAAGTGACCTGACGTAATTTCGAAGCTTAGAGTGATGCGGCTTAAGATGTTGTTTTTAAATGAATAAGTAGTCTCACCGCGAATGCCGCAGTGCAGCAATTTTGTTGCAATGCAGCACCCGCAAGAGGTATATTCATCCTGTCAAGCAAACCTGACTGAAAAGGAGGCCAAAATGGCTACGCCCAAAACTGCCGCAAAGGCACCCACATCGACCGAAGAAAAGAACGTTACCGCAATGGTTCAGTCCATCGCGGATTCGTACCAAGACGTTACAAAGAACTTCAAAGGCTATGGCGAAAACCTGAGCCAGTACGGTTCGGTAGCAAACGAAACCATCCGTAAGACCTTTGATGGCATCGTTGCATTTGACCGGGCTCTGATCAATTTCGCCCGTGCCAACCTGGACAACACTGTTGAACATGGCCGCAACATTGCGAAAGCCGCCAGTGTTGCAAAAGTTGCCGAACAGCACCAGGCGTTCGTAATCAAGCAGATCGAAGCGGTCAGCGGTCAGATCAAAGACCTGAGCAACATCGCCGAAGAGCAAAGCAAAGCTGCTCTGGCGCCTTTGTTCAACGCTGTTGACGAAGCCGTGGCAAAGGCTGACAAAAAGTAAGCCTTGCGCGAGTAAAGACAAAGAACCCGGTGTCCAGAGACATCGGGTTTTTTTATTAGCTGAAAAGGTGCTCGACGGAAAACAGAACACCGCCGATCGCAGACCCAAGCAGTGACCCGTTGATACGGATGAACTGAAGATCTTTGCCTGTTTCGGTTTCAAAACGCTCGACCAACAGGTCCGGATCCCATTCTGATATGGTTTGGGTTACAAATGATCCAACAAGCGGGCGAACTTCGGGCAGCAAGCTGTCTGCGAAACGTGCAATCGTATCGTCCGCTTTTGCTTGCAGAACTGGATTCTGCGTTAGATCTTGTGCGGTCTTGCGCAGCGACGCCTGAATTGCGTCCATGGCTTCCTGGCTGTCCAGATAGTCAGCAAACTTGTTTTTAAGGTTGCAGATCAGATCGCGAAGCTTTCCTTCAAACGCGTCATTTTGGGTGTAGTCTTGCACGACACTATCAATGATTGTTTGCAACTGATCGGTCTTCGAGACATTGCGCAGGATGTCCGAGGCAGCCTGTTCAAAATCCAGACGCAACTCGCTTTCGGGTTTCGCAAGTTCGTCCAGAACCGAGATCAACCCATTCACAATAAGTTCGGACGCGTTTCGATCCAGCCGGGACGCGATCCACCAGCGGCTGTTGTCCCGCACAAGCCTGCGAACGGCGCTATGGTTTTCTTCGACGGTTTCTCTCAAAAAAAAGACGACGCGTGTCAGCGTTGGTCCGGTCAACCCATATTGGAGGAGTTTTGATATTTCGGACGCCATTTTAGGATCCGCAGAGGCTTCGTGAATCAGTCTGCGGATCATTTTGCTCAGAACAGCCTGCACGTCGTCATTCAGGTCTGCCCTCAGGGCCTGGTTCAGGCCAGATATGAGGCGCCTGACAAGATAGTCAGCACGATCGCCTTCCAGAAACCAAATTGCGATCTTTTTAGATATCTCACTGTTTCGCAATTTGCTCACGATCAGATCGGATTGCAGGAAATTGTCTTCGATGAAGCGCCCGACATTGACCGCGACACGCTGCTGATTTCTTGGAAGAAGGGCTGTGTGGGGGATAGGTACGCCCAAAGGGTGCCGAAACAGGGCAACGACGGCAAACCAATCCGCCAGCGCGCCGACGATTCCAGCACCGGCGGCGGCCCTAAGCAGCTTTGTTGGCCACCCTGGATCCGTTGCCGTGAATGTCGCGAGATAGATCAAAACAAGGGTAATAAGGATGCCTGTTGCCGCAAGGCGCATTTCCCGTAGACCAAGGCCCTGCCGTGCCATGCCCAGCTTCCTCAATGGCCGTCCTTAATGAACTGCTCGACACGCTGTGCTGTTTGTTCAGGCATGGTTACCATAAACAGATGTCCGCATGGCAGAACTTCA
Organism: Ruegeria lacuscaerulensis; assembly: GCF_013034685.1. GTDB lineage: Bacteria > Pseudomonadota > Alphaproteobacteria > Rhodobacterales > Rhodobacteraceae > Ruegeria > Ruegeria lacuscaerulensis_B. Next base: position 517,525 of record NZ_WQGO01000002.1, read on the forward strand.
AGCTTGCCGTGGGCCAGGCGGTTGGCAAGAATGCGGCCATTGACGACAGGGACGATTGGGTCGTCTTCACCCATCAAGACCAGAGCAGGCATTTTCAGTTTGGGAAGGTAGTGCCAGCTGGTCCACCCTACCATCGCGGAAAGCTGGTAAAGGTAACCGACTGGTGTGCCGTGGTCCAAAGCATCTGAGAACTCACGCATGAGTTCTTCCTGAACGGCAACAGTTCCGCCATACAGCGTCATTGCGTTGTCGATCATGAAGGATGCATCACTGTGACGCTTGGGGGTCATCATCTTCAACAGGGTTTTCGGCGACCCCGGAATCATGATTGCCCCGGCGGCCGTTGCCGCTAGGGTCAGAGACAAGACACGGTGATCGTACATATAGGCAAACTGCTGCGCTGCACCGCCACCCCATGAAACACCGAAGACGTGGACGTTCTCAATTTCAAGCTGATTGAGCAGGGTGGCCGCGATGTCGGCGACATGAGACAGTCGATAGGGCAAGGTTGGCGTTGGCGTGCCGCCAACACCGGGGACGTCGAATATGATCACCCTGACATTGTCAAAGCTGCTGATGAAGCGATTGGCGCTTTCGATATTTGCGCCAATCCCGTTGAACAACAGCAAAGTCTGCTCGGCATTCTCCGGGTGGTAATCGGCATACCGCACGGGCCTTCCCCACACGCTGGCGGTGGCTATCTTTACCGTTGTCTCTTCAGCGATCAGCTTCGTTCTCATGCCTTACCTGCTTTTTGATGAACATAATTTCCAGGCGCGGCACAAAGGGCTGGAAAGTCCTTGCTTCCGGTTGATGCCGGAGCAGATATCTCTTTGCCGGATCGTTTACTCAACCATTCGGCCCAATGCAGCCACCATGTACCGTCGACTTCGGTGCCTTGCTGAACAAAGGTTTCCGAGTCCTTGGGCGGGTTGGCCATGCGTTGAAATTTGGCCTTGCGGTTCGTCGGTGGGTTTACAATGGCTTGAATATGACCGCTGGAGCTGAGAACAAACTCAGAGGTTCCCCCCAGCATGTTCACGGTGCGATAGCAGCCCTCCCACGGTGTAATGTGATCCGTGGTGCCACCCAGTACGAATGAATCGCAGGTGATTTTTGACAGATCAGCGGTTTCACCCAACACTTGGCTTACACCGTTCTTCAACCCGTTGGCTTCCAGAAGCGCCATGAAGTCGCCATGCAAAGCAGCGGACATATTGGTCGTGTCGTCATTCCAGTAAAGGATGTCAAAGGCAGGCGGGTTCTGGCCCATTAGATAATTGTTGATCCAATAGGACCAAATCAGATCATTCGGTCGCAGCCATGCAAATACCTTGGCCAGATCACTGCCCTCGATAACCCCTTTAGTCTTTGAAATCATCTTGGCCAGGGCGAGGATTTCCAGGTTTGCGAACAGACCCATTGAGGTGTTTGCGGCGCCATCGGTGTCCAGAATGGTGACCAAGAAGGTGGCGCTTGCGGCGCGGTCTATGCCTTTCGCGGCCCAATAGCTCAGCAACATCGACATCGTGATCCCACCCGAGCAGGCGCCCGCGACGTGGATCTTGTCCGAACCACTGACTTTGGCCACGATTTCTGAAGCTTCGTCCAGAGAACGGACATATTCGTCAAGCCCATAGTCAGCGTCTTCTGGGCCAGGGTTGCGCCACGATACGATGAAAACCGTAAAGCCTTCGCGCACCAGAAATTCGACAAGGCTCCGCTCGGGTGACAAATCCCAGACATAGAACTTGTTGATCTGAGGTGGCACGATCAGGATCGGCGTAGCTTTGATCTTTTCGGTTTGGGGCGCGTATTGAATCAACTCGCGCAGGCTGTCGCGGTGGATGACATCCCCTTTTGTGATGCCCAGATTTTCTCCGACGGTGAATTTCGAACGGTCAACCGAGGATGGCATCCCGTTGTTATTGACGACATCATCGATGAAGTTCCGAAACCCGGCCACCACGTTTTCGCCGCCAGTTTCCAGAGTTTTCTTCATCGCCGCGGGGTTACCCATCAGCACATTGGTCGGCGACCAGGTGTCCAAAAAGGTGTTGGTGAGCAAACGAAGACGTTCTGTGTCACGGTGGTCCAGATCCAGGTCGTCTATGCCCTTCATGGCATTGCGACACCAGGCAATGTAGCTTTCCTTGAGAGCACGATACGCCGGATTGCTGTCCCAGACCGGGTCGGCAAAGCGCTTGTCCGTAGTTTCGGATTTTGCAGTGCTCAGGCCACTGAATACGCTGAAAAGCTCGTTGCTCGTGTTCATGCCCATGCGCATCAGCTCCATGGGATGCTTTGCCAGTGCGCCATAGAAATTCGAGATCGAGCCGGCGAAACCTTCGTCTTTGGGGTCTTTGTCAGACATATCTTTGTTCTCCTGTTTTCGGAGTTTTAGCTAAAGGCCATCGCCAGAGTTTCGGCGATCAAAGCCGGCTTTTCCGCTCCGACCACCTGTGCCGTGACGGTCGAGTGGATCATGATACGATTGCCGTCTTTGCGCTCGACACCAGTTAGAACAGCCGAGATTTCGACGTCAGCGCCGCTGGGAACCGGTGACAGAAAACGCACCTTGTCCAACCCATAGTTCATCACACCTTTGCTGCCCTCCGGCACGATGCCCAAGTCCATCTGGGCTGCGGCCAGCATCGATAGGGTCAGGTAGCCATGAGCGATGGGGCCGCCAAAGGGGCTATGGGTCTTTGCCCGCTCGGCATCCACGTGGATCCATTGCTGATCGCCGGTTACGTCCGCGAATCCTTGAATGCGCTCTTGATCAACAGTTACCGGATCACTGGGGCCGAAAACACGGCCCACATGATCCTCGATATTCTCAACAGTGTAGGCGTCGGGAAAATTCTTTGTCTGAGTCATCGTTCACAACTCCCGCAAGTCTTTTCTAAGGATTTTGCCCACGGTTGATTTGGGCAATTCGTCAAGGAACCGGATCTGTTTAGGAACTTTGTACCCGGCCAGTCCTTGACGGCAATGTTCAATTACCTGATCCGACGTAAGGTCAGAGCCGTTGGCGAGACTGATGAACAAACGGATCGCCTCGCCTGTTTTCTCGTCCGGCACTCCGATTGCGGCGCATTCGGCAACATCGTCCAACATGGCCACATGGGCTTCGATTTCATTCGGATACACATTGAAGCCCGAGACCAGAACCATGTCTTTCTTTCGGTCCACAATTTTGATCAGGCCATTTTCGTCCCGCACACCGATATCGCCGGTTCGGAAGTAGCCATCTTCGGTAAAGTTCGATGCAGTTTCTTCCGGGCGGTTCCAATAACCCTGCATGACCTGCGGACCTTTGGCACAAATCTCACCCGCTTCACCAACGCCGACCTGATGATCATCTTCGTCCAGAAAAATGATATCAGTCGAAGGCAGCGCATACCCCACGGCGGCCGAGAACTCTTCCTGCCCCATCGGGTTCAGCGTCAGCACCGGAGAGGTTTCGGACATGCCATAACCTTCCAGCACGTGATGGCCGGTTACTTCTTTCCAGCGGTTTGAAACGGCTTCCTGAACCGGTGCGCCGCCGCCGATCATCGCGCGGTAGTTCGAGAAATCAATGTCCTTCAGACCTGGATGGGCTGCCAACCCGGCAATCAGTGTGTTTACGGCAGTCGATACCGTAAAACCACTGTCGCGATAGGCCGAAATCAGCTGTTCTGGATCACGCGGGTTAGCCACCAGATAGTTTGTCGCCCCGATCGAACTGTAGGTGATCATATTCACCATCAACGCAAAGATATGATAGAGTGGCAGGGGGGTTACAACGACCTCTTGCCCGTGCCGCATGGCTTCCGGCAACGCGGCTTTGGTCTGCTCGGTGTTGGCCACAAGGTTGCGATGGGTCAAAACGGCTGCTTTAGACAGTCCGGTTGTACCACCGGTGTATTGCAGAAACAGCAAGTCATCCCCGGTGATCACCGGTGGATCAAAGTCCAGTTCTTCACCGTCATCCAGCAATTCGGCAAAGCGCAGCGTGTTTGACAGCCGCTCATCAACTGGCGGGCTTGGAATTTTGGTTGTTGTGGTGTCGCCCAGATCAATCGTGATCACCGTCTTGATTGGTGTGTTGTCCACCACTTCAGCCAGCGTGGAAGTCGAGCCGCCAAAGACCACGATGATCTCGGCACCGGCGTCGTTCAACTGATGTTCCAACTCATGCGGCGTGTACATCGGATTGACGTTCACCTGCACGCCACCGGCGCGAATGATACCCAGCATAGCAATCGGGAACGCCAGAATATTCGGTGCCATCAGCGCAATGCGATCGCCCTTCTTGACGCCCAGTTTGGCTTGCAGAACCGCCGCAAAATCACGCGACAGCCGATCCGCTTCGGCGTAGGAAAGGCTTCCGCCGAGCCCGACGTATGCTGTCTTTTCGGGATATGTCAGGAAGGCCTGTTCGAACATCTCAACAACCGAGCTGTAGCTGTTGGGATCTATTTCGATCTGCATGTCCGGCCAAATGTTCTGTTGCGTGATTTCGCCCATTTTTATCTCCTCCGAAAACTCTATCAGCGCCACCACCACGAATAGATGGCGACGTTAGTGCTCAACGCTGGTGTGAAAAATCCTCTCGAAGCGGGCTTTTCTCAATGATATTCGAGGACGAATACCCGACATGCGAGGACATTTCGGGATAGTTCGAGTTACCGCGTTTGATCCTGTAATTTTGCTAGGAAAGTCCCTTTGGAAAGGAGAATGCGGGTATTTGCCGATTGGCAATCGTCGCACTAGTTCCATGCAATCTGATCATTAGTTTTTGGAGATGGGTATAGGGGGTCTGAATGCTTTTGACCAATGCTCAGGCTAGTTGATGCCAGGGTGTCCGCGGAAGCGGCATCCGTGTCGCAATACTAGTCTGTAGCTGTGCTGCAGTTGCCCTCAGCGCGTCGATTACAAATTCGCGCCGGTTGTCGATCAGGGCGGATGCGAAATGTGGGATTGTCAGCGACGCGATAACGGATTGATCCGCACCGTGACGGATGGGCGTTGAAATCTCGCTGATCGCGTTGCTTTCAGGGCTGCTAAGCGAAATATAGTTCTGCTCGGCACAGATTGCTGCTTGATCGGAAAACTCCTGAAGTGCGTCTTCGCTTTCGCCGGGCACGATGCTGCGAAGAAAGGTTAACCGGTCGTGTTCGCGCGCAAAATCTGAGAGAAAACATGCGCCGACCGAGGTCGGAAACACGGGGGTGGTGTATCCAACCTGAACCGTGACCCCATAGTTCTGCGAAGATGAAACGCTGTTGACGACGATCAACTCTTTTTTGCCATTAGGTACCCAAAGGTGGTTGGACAGCTCAATTTCCTCGGCCAACCGATTCATATACGGCTCGGCCAGTTCGGCCAGTTTGCCGTTATCCGTGCGGTCGCCGCCCAGCAAAGCCAACTTACCTGTCAATTTGAACAGATCGCCTTCTTGCCGCTCAATGTATCCGCGTTCTTCCAGCACGATCATCATGCGAAAGATCTCGTTTTTCGACCGCCCGATTCCCTGCGCCAGTTGCGACAGGGTAGGGGAAACGTCCGAAAGCGAAAGAAACTCAAGAATATCCAACCCCTTTTCCAGTGCGGGGGCGGAGTATTTTTGAAGTTTCGTTTTTTGCTCGGACATGGGCGGAACCTTTTCTTGTAGCTTTCCCAAAAAAAACAGCAGGGGCGCAAGCCCCTGCTTGTCCGGCCGGCCATCCCGACAGGGAGGAGAAAGGAAACCGGCCTGAACGGTCCTTACAGGCCGTTCTTCTTCAGGACGTCACCAGCATTTTCCGAAGTGATCGCCTCGGTGCCCATGACAACCGATTTTGGAACGTCTTCACCTTTCAGATGCTTCAGTGCCTGACGCAGGCCTTCTGCACCGGGGGTCGGGTACAGGAAGGTGGCCGACAGCTCGCCATTGGCAACCCAAGTCACGCCTTCGCCCGGAAGCGCGTCAACACCAATGAAGATGATGTCATCGGCACGGCCTGCGTCTTTGGCTGCCAGATATGCACCATAGGCCATCGGGTCGTTGTGGCCGTAAACCATTGTGATGTCTTCATAGTTACGGAGGGCGGTCGACATGATGTCATAGGCCTGATCCTGCTTCCAGTCGCCCGACTGTTGATCCAGCAGGAAGGTAACGCCTTCTTCGCCCTCAAAGGCTTCGTGGAAACCGTTGGCGCGGTCGTGCGCGGCTTGCGTGCCCAGACCCCCCCAGATTTCTACGATAGTGCCTTTGGCAGCGCCCGCGCCACCCAGCTGGTCCAACGCGAACTTGCCCGCCTCGCGGCCGATCAGTTCGTTGTCGCCGCCAACCCACTGAACGAATTTGTCGGTGTCGACGTTACGGTCCAGAACAAAGACGGGGATGCCCGCGTCAGTGGCTTGTTCGACCACACCGGTCAGACCGGCGGATTCTTTCGGCGAGATCAGGATCGCGTCAACTTCCTGACGGATAAAGTTTTCGACGTCGGCAACCTGCTTTTCGGTGCGGTCGTTTGCGTCGGCGATGATCAGCTCGACATTGTCGTGTAGGTCGGCCTCGGCGCGCAGGTCTTTGTTGAACTGGACACGCCAGGGTTCAACCGTTGTCACCTGCGAGAAACCGATCACATAGTTGTCAGCCGCCAGTACCATCGAGGCCGAAAACGAAGTTGCGAGCGCGGTGGCAGCCATCAGGCTCTTGCCAAATGTTCTTCTTTTCATAGTCTACTCCTTAGTCATGATGCGGGTTACTCCAATGTTCCCGCGTTCTGATTGCTCTGACCTTGGTCCGCCAAGATTCGAGGTCAGAGCCTCCTCCCTCTGCCCAGGCGCTCTTTCGCCATGACAAAGATCTCTTCAAATCGCCCTTCCTGAAGCAGGACGGCGACCACGATGATGATGCCCTTCAGCACCAGCTGCGTGTTACTGTCGATGTTGTTCAATTGCAGGATGTTGCTGAGGAAGCCAAAGATCAGGACCCCAACGAATGTTCCCATGATTGCGCCGCGTCCACCCATCAGACTGGTGCCGCCGATGACCACGGCCGCAATCGCGTCCAGCTCCAAGCCAAGACCGGCATCCGGTTTGCCCTGGCGGAACTGCGCCACATACAACACCCCAGCCAGCGCGGACAAACCGCCCGCCAGCGCATAGGTGATGATCTTGTTGCGGCCCACATTGATGCCAGCCAGACGCGCGGCCTCTTCATTGCCGCCGATAGCCATCAGATAGCTGCCGAAGGTGGTGAAACGGGTGATCAGGAAAAAGATCAGCAGGACGGCAAGGAAGAACAGGCCCGGCACGGGTAGAACACCCCACAGCAATTGACGCAGCACTTCGAAATTCTCGGTCGCGTTGCTGCCGGTGTAGACCGGATAGACAGCGGTATCCTGCCCGGCAATCACACGCGCCAGACCCAGCGCACCCACCATCATTGCAAGCGTCACGATAAAGGGTTGCAGGCGGCCATAGACGATCAAGGCGCCATTTACTGTCCCCATCACGGCCCCAATGCAGGGCACCACAATCAGCACAGCCAAGACGCCAAACTTGGGCATCACCTGACCGGCCAGCCAAACCATCACACCGATGGCAATTGCAGCGGCAACAAGACGGCTTAGCATCCGTGACGGCGCGCTTGTGGTGGCCGCTGTGTCCGAGGTGCGGTTCAGGTTGCTTTGCACGAAATAAATCAGGGCGGCGATGGCTACAAACAGGACGATCCCGGTGGCAGGCACGCCAAAATAGCTTGCCGCGGTCCATCCTTCTTGCGTCAGCAACATCGCGCATATCACGGTACCCAGCGCCATGACGGACCCGACAGACAGGTCGATACCAGCGATAAAAATCACCATCGTCATGCCCACCGCCACAATGCCCGTGACCGAGACCTGACGCAGGATGTCTGTCAGGTTGCCCAGCGACAGAAAGATGTTGTTGCCCTTGGACGAAACCGGTGAGGTCAACGCCCCGAACAGGATCAGAGCAACCAGGCCCCAGTAGAGTTTCGTCTTGTTCAGCAGCCGCATGAACACCGCGCCCGAGGTGCGGTTTTGTTCTAAGGTTGGGCTATTGGGTTCCATAACAGTCATGTCTTTTCTCGATTAAGGATCAAGCGCTTAGCGGAATTGCATCGCAAGTGCTTTGATCGAATCCACGGTCATTTCGTCGCGCGAAAGCTCTCCGGCCATCTGGCCCTCACACAGCACGATCATGCGGTCGCAGACAGCCATGAACTCGGATAGTTCCGAGCTTGCGAACAAGACCGAGATGCCTTGATCTGCCAGCCGTCCAACCAGATCGTAAATCTCGTCCTTGGCACCAATGTCGATGCCACGGGTAGGCTCATCCAGCAGCAGTACACGCGGTTGCGTCGCCAACCATTTGCCCAAAACGACCTTTTGTTGGTTGCCCCCACTCAGCTTTCCGACCGGGTGATCCGGCCCTGTGGCCGCCACTTTCAGTGTTTCGATCGCCTTCAACGCCTGTTTGCGCTGCTCGACGTCCGAGTACCGCCCAAATCGCGATTGCAAAGGCATCAGCGGCAGCGCCACATTCGATGAGATTGACCGTTCGAGCAACAGCCCGTTCCCCTTGCGGTCCTCGGTGATCAGCGCCAGCCCGTTGCGAACCCCGTCTTGCGGTTTAACCGGGCGCAGCGGTTTGCCTTCCAGCGTGATCTGCCCGTGATAGTTCCCGCCGCGCGCGCCGAATAGTGTTTCCAGAAGCTCGGTGCGACCGGCTCCTAGCAGGCCACCAATGCCCAGCACTTCTCCGCGTTTGAGGTCGAACGACACATCTTCCAAAACTTTGCGGTTACCGGTCCAGGCCAACAGGTTCGCGACCTGCAGAACCACTTCGTCTTGCGCCGGGTTCTGGCGTTCAACGGGGTTAATCTCAACCGTGCGGCCAACCATCATTCGGATTAGTTCGGCGGATGTTGTCTCGGATGCCAGACGCGTTCCGATCAAGTCACCATCGCGCAGAACCGTGACCCGATCCGAGATTTCGAACACCTCATCCATCCGGTGAGAGATATAGACGACCGCGACGCCCTGCAGCGCCAGATCGCGCACGACTTCCATCAGAATATCGGCTTCAGCCTGCGACAGGGCCGAGGTCGGCTCATCCATGATCAGCAATCGCGCATTCATCAGCAGTGCGCGTGCGATCTCAACCAGTTGTTGTTCTCCGACACGCAGGTCTTTGACCGGGGTGTCGATATCCAGTGTGAATCCGAACCGCGATAGGGCCTGCCGTGCCTTCTGCCTCAGAGCCTTGCGGTCGATGAAGGTGCCGAATTTTCGCGGCTCATGCCCCAGCAAAACATTTTCGGCCACCGTCATTTCGGGGATCAGGCTCAGCTCCTGATGCATGATGACGATACCGTGCTGTTCCGCATCGCGCGGCGAGTCGAACGTGACGGTTTCCCCGTCAATCTGGAACGTTCCGAATGTCGGCTTCTGTACGCCGCTGATGATCTTGACCAGCGTGCTTTTCCCGGCACCATTCTCACCCATGAGAGTGTGGATTTCACCGCCGTCAAAAACCAGATCGACGTCTCGGAGAACGGATACACCGGAAAACGACATACCAATCCCGCTGAGGGACACGGTAATCTGACTTTCGGTTCCTTGTTGCGCCCGAAGCGCCGACTCTTGCTTCGCCATCACAGCGCCTCCCTTCGCCGATCTTAACGATTCACCGCAAAACGGTTTCATATACAAAACCACAGGCTTCAACAAAACGTCAAGAAGTATTTTGGACGGTGCTTCAAGCAGCGAATTATCGGTGTTGTCGTACCGGTTTTGACTCAGTGTGGACGCTGGTTGTCTGCAGTCGGCGTTTAGTATAAGTATAAGAAAAAGCTATCTAATTTTACTGTTTAGGCAAAAAATCATGCTGCGCATTTTCGCATCCTAGGTCCGCATTGGTCAGATAGTTGCCCGAAGCGGTGCTGCTCAGGTGATCCAGAATAGAAACCGTTTCACCAGTAAAGATAGAGTCGGGTTTTAGAAGAAGGATGAGCCCCGCTACGATGCCACAGGTGGCCTATCTTCATCCATCCGTCGGGCACGTCTAGGACAAAGGCTTCGGTTGCTCGATCCCAATCGAAATGGCTAGGCAGAAATTCTTAAACAACACCTTAGAGGACAACCTTCCGCGGGCGCAATCTGCCGAGCGTTTTCATAAGATGTTCTTGCGTAGCACTGTGGCGAGTTCGGAATTGCTCGCAATCAGGGACCCAGTCGCCAGAATGTCGGTGTTTGGCCAAAGGGGTTGAACCAATCCTCCGGCCTCGCGGACCAGTAGCAGCCCGGCGGCGATATCCCAAGCGCCAAGGTTGCGCTCCCAATAGCCCTCAACGCGGCCTGCGGCAACATAAGCCAGATCAAGCGCCGCCGCGCCGCCGCGTCTGATCCCTGCGCAGCTCGGCATCAGCCGTTCGATATCCGCCAATGCAGCTTTCAGATACGTCACCCGCGCGCCAGCAGGGACCCCGGTGGCAAAAAGTGCGTTTTGTGTGTCGCTCTCGCCGCTGACCCAAATGCGTCCACCGTTCAGATAGGCCCCGGTCCCACGTTCGGCAGAAAATACCTCGTTCTTTGTTGGGTCGCACACAAGGGCGGCGACGATTTCGTCTTTGTCGCACAGCGCGATTGAGATAGCCCAATGCGGAATGCCCTTCACGAAGTTCGTCGTGCCGTCCAATGGATCAACAACCCAGTGCAAGTCGGTTCCTTGACCGAGGCGGCTGCCCGTTTCCTCGCCCAGCCAGCCGTAGTCCGGGTAGGCACTGGTCAACTTCCGGGCGATCTGTGCCTCGGCCTCGCGGTCGGCCTGTGAGACGAAATCGCCCTTGGTCTTTTGTTCGACCTGCAGCGCGTCGCGGTTTGCAAAGGCTTGCTGCAAGCCGGCCGTGGCGCTTAACGCGGCGTCGGCCATGGCCGTCAAATGGTGCGACGCGTTTGACGGAAGCCAGTGTTGTATGTCCAGCACCATGGTCAATCCCGGGCAAACCTGATCCGATGGCAAAGCGTTGATGAGGCGTCCAAAATCGCCTCATAGCTTTGTGGCAGATCGTCAAATTCCGTCTCACCCGAGATGAGAGCATCCAGAACCGGGTCTGCAAGTAGGTCGATGGCTTTACGCAGCCGTTTTCCATAGGTCCAGCGTGCGGCCATATGGGCCGGAATACGCCCGACCTGACTGCTGATTATCCGCAGGCGTTTGCGATGAAAGGCGCCCCCCAGTGGCACGGTGGTGGGTTGGGTGCCGTACCAGCTGGTTTCGACGATGGTGGCTTCGACCCCGGCTGCGGCGATTGCGGTCGCCAGCCCCGCAGATGTGGCCGAGCTATGGATCACCACATCGGAATTCTGCGGTACCTGATCGGGGTGCGCAAAGTCGCAACCCAACTGCTGCGCAATTGTGGCTCTGTCGGGGTTGGTGTCGACAAGGCAGACCTCGGTTCCGGGCATGCGGGCGTAGAGATACCCCGTCAGGGCCCCGACTACCCCAGCCCCGACGATTGTAACGCGGCTACCGGCGCCGAGCCCCGCGTCCCACAGAACGTTCAGTGCGGTTTCCATGTTGGCGGCAAGCACGGCACGGGCGGGAGGGACCGATGGAGTGATTGGGATGGCCGCAGATGATGGCACGCTGAACTGCGTTTGGTGCGGATGCAGGGCAAAAACGAGCTCTCCTGCCCGAGGGCCGGACTGAATGCTTCCGACGGCGGCATAGCCGTATTTGACAGGGAATTCGAAACTGCCTTCCTGAAAAGGGGCGCGCATCGTGTCGAACTCGGCCTTAGGAACCTGCCCGCGAAACACCAAACGCTCGGTCCCGCGACTGATGCCGGAATATAGCGTCTTGATCCGTACGCCGTCGGGACTGTCGCCAAGGACCGTGTCCAGAAGCGCGGGTTTTCCGGCTTGGGTGATCCACAACGCGCGGGCCGTTTGGTCTGAATTGGCTTGCATGGTGTGCCTTTGATCTTCGGGTTTGTGCCGGGGGCCGCTGTCAGTTTGTGTGGACGGCGGCCCGGCAGGGCAGGGGGTATGGCTTGATCTGCGCAGAGGCGGGTTCAAATGCGCAATCGAACAGCACATCCGAGCCCAGCCCATAGACATCCGTCCGGGGCCGCAGCGCCTGAGATAGACGCTCGACTGGAGAGGTGGTCAGGCCCTGTGGCCCGGCGCCGATCAGCAAGGGCGCGACGGCGACATGTAGGTGGGTCAACAGATTTGCCTCAAGGAATTTGGCGATGGTGATGCCACCGCCTTCGATCAGGATGCGGTTCAATCCCCGCTGCTGCAAGGCATTCAGGATTTGTGCGGGTGAAATCCAATGGGTGCACGGCAGTGTAATCACCTCGACATGATCGGGACGGGCTTTGTCGACGGACTGGATGACAATGCAATGCGCTGACCTGTCTTGCATCAACCCGATATCGTCCGGCATGCGCCCGTTTGGATCGATGATCACGCGGACGGGGTTCTCACCTTCGACCATGCGCACGGTCAGACGAGGATTGTCGTGAAGAGCTGTCTTGACCCCGATCACAACCGCATCGGACAGCGCCCGCAGACGGTGCAGATGGACAAGGCCATCCTTGCCCGAGATATCTTTGGCATCGCCCGATACGGTGGCAATGCGCCCATCCAGCGACTGCCCAATCTGACCAATGACCTGGCCACTGGACTTCGGTTGCGCCAGAGCGCCATAGATCGAAAGGGCCTGCTTTTCGCCTTCGCTCCAATCGGGGTCGCATAAGCATCCGTGACCGGCACGGACAGACAAGATACGGTCCCAGACCTTGGGTGTTACGTCAACGTCCTGCATCGTTATCTCCGTATTCCGGCTTGCCGTTGTTCATCTTGGGACCGCCAGATGATCGGTATGGCCGATGAAACCAAGCGTCTGGGACAGTGTCTTTTGTCGGGCGGCGGCCCAATCCTGGGCCTCGTCCTTGCCAACCTCATGCGCGGCCTGTGCAATTCCGGCCAACAGCTTGGCGTGCAGCGTGGTGTCCTCAGCACCAAGTTGCCAGGGGCTTTGGGCCGAACTGACCGCATAGCCATCTGCCGCGCAAACCCTTGCAAAGCGTGATCCGGCTTCGGGGCCAAGTGCTAGTCCCAGCCCCTTGTCGGTTCGCTGGTGCTGGTTAAAGGCTTGGGTGACGCCCTCGTCGTGTGGGTCTGCGGGGGACCAACGCATCACGCCGTCATAGTTGAGCGCCGTGTAAACCGGAATACCGGCTGCGCTGGCCCACTTGACTAGAGCGTCCACCCAGCTTTCGGGCATCAGGTCGAATAGGGCCGAAGCTGTGATCAATCCGACCCGGTTTAGATCAAGACCGTCGATGCGGCTCAGATCGCATTGCACGCACTGCGCGTTGGGATGCCGCGAGGCCGCGATACGCAACAGGGCCGGATCATTGTCGACAAACCGCCAGTTGAGATCCGAAAATCCGGCATTGGCAAAGGCGCGAGCGGTTGAACCCGTGCCGCTGCCAAGATCAAGGATCGTCATCCCCTCAGCGACACAGCCCGCAGCACGCCGCAGCAGATCCTGATCCCGAGACCGGTGATCGACCGGTTCCCGCAGGCTGAGCCAGTCGGGTTCAAAGCCGATTTCAGAGGTCTGCTTCATACCACCCACGCGCGACATGGCTTTCGTGTAGCTGCACGCGGATACGCTTGAGGCGACCTTTGTCGCCAAGCCCTCTTGTCTTTGCGACATCGCGTAACTGTTCCCAGATATGGTGGCAAAGGAATTCGGTTGTAGTGATCTTGCCTTTGAAGGCAGGCACCTCGTCCAGATTAGTATAGCGCAGCGGGGCCAGCGTCTGGGCCAGGGCCTCGGTGGCCAGGCCGATATCGACGACCAGACCGTTTTCGTCCAGATCGGCGGTGTAAAAAGCGGCATCCACGACAAATGTGGCCCCATGCATCCCCTGAGCGGGGCCAAACACGGGCGAGGGCAAGGAATGTGCGATCATCACGTGGTCGCGGACTTCAACAGCAAACATGAGCTTTCCAATTCATAGCATCTGCATGGTGTAAATGAGGGCGCAGGTCATGACGCAAACCTTTCGATTACTTTGGCGAACTGGTTTGCGGTGTCCTGCCAGGTTGGCAAACTTGCGGCCCGCAAAGCCGAGGCGCGGGCCATGTGCGCAAGATGGTCGGGGTTCTGCAACAGCGCGCGCAGCTTGTGGGCAAAAGCCTCGGGTTGGTCCGGGGGGACCAACTCTGCCGCATCACCGGTGGTGTCCGGGACCGCGCCGACTGCGCATGAGACGACGGGCAGGCCGCGCAGCATCGCCTCGCTCAGGACCATGCCATAGCCTTCGTACCGGGTGGCCAGAGCAAAGAGAGAGGCGCGCTGATAGGCCGCCTCGATCGCTGTGCCACCGACTTCACCCACAAGCGTTACGCGGTCTTTCAGACCCGCCGTTTTAATCTGTGCCTGGAGCGCGGCGGCATAGGCGGGGTCTTGCGGCCGACCTATGATTTCTGCTTGCCACGGGATGTCCGATATCTGCTCCAACGCGCGGATCAGCACGTCATGCCCCTTGCGTTCGACCAGTAGACCAACGCTGAGGATAAGCGGGGGGTCAACCGGCGCTGAAACGGCGCGAGGACGTTCAAATCCGGGCGCAGCCACGGTGATCTTGTCGGCAGGCACCCCGAAATCGGATCGGAGCGTCCGTCCGATATGGGCGCTGGTCACGATGATATGCGCGACCTGTTCCAAAACTGCGGCCTCATTGCGGATTAGCGCGGCAGCTTTGGTCGGATCAGTGCCGGTTTCAAGACCAAGCGGATGGTGCACCAGTGCAATGACAGGCGCAGCAAGCGCGGCAATCGCGTCAGGCGGCATCGCGCCAAGGGCCAAACCGTCAATTATAACCGGGTCCGAGGCGGGTACGGCGTTCAACGCCCGCACAGCTCGGGACATGTCCTGCGGCGGGGCGTCGGGAAAGCTGCCGGGCAGTTCCAGATGCGTTGTCGCGCAGCCGCTTTTATTCAGCAGGTCCAAAACCGTGGCGTCATATATATAGCCGCCAGTGCGCTGGTCTTTGTCGCCGGGTATTGCAAAAACAGCACTCATCATACGTTTTCCAATGGTTTGCGCTTATGGGCATGGTCGGTTGAAAGAAGAAGAAAGCCAATCGCAGGTAGGGCGGCCAGTAACATGACAGCACCATAGCAAATGCCCATCGCTATTCCGGCCTCGGGCGTGGCACCAGCCAGCGGGAACAGCGCTGCGGCAGCACCTTCGCGCCAGCCCCATCCGGCGATGGACAGCGGGACAATCATGGCACACAAGACCAAGGGCAGGATGGTATAGCAGGCCTCTGGCGGCAAGGACGTACCGGTGGCACGGGCGCAGGCGTACAGTCCCAGTATCAGCAAAACCGCCGCGAAAACCGCATGCGCCGTGATATCACGCCGGGACAGCAACCTTAGGAAAAATCGGGTGAAACCCGCCGTCATCCTGACCTTTGCAAGCCAGATCACCAGACCCGCCGCAACGGCCAGAGCGCCGGCTATCAGCCAGCCGGTCGCCGCAGGCCATGCGATCCCGCCCGGTATCAACAGAGCCCAGAACAAACCGCCAAACACAATCGCCAGTAGCGCGGCCTGACCCAAAAGACGCTCGGCCAGCACCGATTGGGCTGCATTTTTCAGGTCGCCGTGATGTCGGGTGCGAATGGCGCGGCTGACATCTCCGACGACGCCACCGGGCAAGGCGGAGTTGGCAAGCAGGGACAGATAGTATTCTCGCACCGCGCCGAAATAGGACAGCTCAAGCCCAAGTGCGCCTGCGGTCAGTTGCCAGCGCCGTGCCATCGACAGCGTGCTGCATGTCAGGGCCACGAACGCGACCAAAACCCAGTATAGGTCGGTCTCACGTAGCCGCGCCCAGACATCGCCAGCAGCGCTGAACCAAAGAAGGCCGCCCAACAGCGCCAGTGATCCCAGTATGCGCCCCATACGTCCCATCATGGCGCGGCCTTCGCCAATGGCTCGAAGGACGAGAATGCGCTCAGAAAGTCATCGCGGAATCGATCCATCCGCCGTACCGGCGTGTCAGGCGCGGGCAAAAGCCCGTCGCTCAGCCCCCAATGGGCGAGATGCGACACCACCTCGGACGGGCCAATGACATGAAAGGGGACATCGCGGTTGTCGCTACCTGCCACAAATCCTGCGGCCTGATGATCTCCTGCAACAATGATCAAAGGCGCCTGCGCGCCCAGATTGGCCACATGGGCAAACACGGCTTGCAAGCTATAATCGACCGACCGCCGATAGGCGTCCCGCACGGCGTCTCGGTCCTTCCACAACTCGCGGGGGGCGGGGCCTTGCTGGGCCATTTGGTCAAAAACCGAACCGTCTCCGATCTCCTCCCAAGGGATCATCCGGGGAACCGGGGTCCAGGGGGCATGTGACGAGATCAGCGCCACTTGTACAAAGCGCGGCTGCGCGGATTGGGGCAGTAGGTCCGGGTAGGCGGCAAGCGTGAATTGATCGGGCATCGTGACCCAATTGAAGCGTTTGCCCTGGTAGGGAATGTCTGCGGCGGCAAACACGTGGTCAAAACCCATGGCGCTGCTTTCCGGCCAGGCAAGCGTGATGGCGGGCATGATGGCTGCCGTCTGGTATCCAGCCCTCTGCGCGTAGTGGAACAGCCATTTTCGACCGCTGGCGATCATCGCGTTGTATCGCCCGTTATCCGAGGTCCACAGCCCCGTTGCCAGCGTTCCATGCGCCAGCCAGCTTTCGCCGCCCGCCGTCGGAGAGGTCAGCCAGCCACTGCGCATGGACATGCCGGTTTCTCTGATCGCGGCCTCGGCGCTCCGCAGGGTTTGCTGATGCGTTTGTGCATAAAGCGGGTTGTCGAAACTGGCGCGCCCATAGCTTTCGATCCAAATCAGCAGCACATCGCGGCCTTCCAGCATGTCAAGCAAGCCTTGGGCCTGAAGCATCGGGTCAGACTGCGCGTTGCGGCGGAATTGGGCAAGATCGGCGGCAGTCGCCTGCATCTCGGCCCCGCGCTTGTAGATCAGGCGAGAGGTCCAGGCCGTACCTGGCGGGCTGGCTTCGAACCGCCACTGGTCAAGGTGGTGACCCACATCCGCAACGGCCCATGTACCGGCCATCAGCACACCTGCCGCCGCCGCCCCTCGCATCCAGTTTTGTGTGGGCAGATCGGCCCAGGCTTTCAACGCGAACTGAAGCAGGACAAACAAAAGGACTAGGGCTGCGCTGCCCAGCACCACCAACATAAGCGTCAGCGGCAGGCCCAAGCTGGTTGTCAAAAGGCCGAACCCGGCGTTGATCAGGAACAAATCGACGATGGGGTTGAACGTCCGGTTATAGGCGATGAACGTGCCATAGTCGGCAATTTTTACCAGCGTTGCGACAACCAACAACAGCGCAGTCACCGTCGCCAGTCCGCGCAACCGGCCAAGGGCGATCATCAGCGCAACGATCACAGGCAATTCCAACGGCCAGCGATTCAACGCGGCCCACGTCATCGTGCCGGGATGGTTGGGCAGGACCAGTACGCAAAAGATCAGGCCGGTTCCGAGGCTGAGTGTCAGGACCTGCTTCATTTCGATCGGCGCAACAGCCAGTGAATATCGGCCCCGAAAGAATAGCTGAGCGCCAAGGACGCCGTTAGTGACAGCGGCGCCAGCACAGCGGCAGGGGTCAGCGGGAAGACCAGCAATAGCAACGCCGCAATCTGGACCACGCAGACTGCTTTGCGGCGAAACGAAGGGGGCAGGTTCCCGCGCAGTTGCGGCCAAACCCACCCGGCCGCAACAAAAGCGTAACGCGCGAACCCCAAAATCAGCACATAGGCCTGCGCGGTCCCCGACAACATCACCCAAAGCGCAAGGACCGCCCCCAGCGCGGCGTCCGTTTCCATGTCGAACCGCGCGCCAAAGTCGGATTGCAGACCGGACCTTCGGGCAAACCACCCATCCAACCCATCCAGAGCAAAGGCAAACGCACCAACCGCAAAGACTAGCCAGCCAGAGACCTCAGTCGTGAAGAACAGGGTGCCGAACAGAAAAGCAACCAAGGCGGCGCGTAGCAGCGTTGTTGTGTTGCACAGCCCCAGCACGTTGTGCGGATAGCGGCTGACCAACCCCGCACCAGACAGGACCGTCGCGACCAGAAACGCGGACAATGCCCAGAAGACCGAGGGCAGGGCCATCGACGCTGCCAGAGCCAACCCTGCGCCCATCACCACTGCCTGCCCTGCAAATACAGACACAGGCGAGAACGCTTGGGAATGGGTCACCGGGCCCAGGGGCCGATGCGCTTTCATGGTAGTTTCTTCGGGTCGTCTGTTACCATCATACTCAAATTAGTGCGTAATTCCGCTTTGGCTAATGTGATAACACTTGAAACGCCATTTTATTCACCAGATTTCTCGATTAGGACCTCGGCCTTCAAGGGCAGGTGGTCCGAGGCACTGCGAAGGGCCCGCGATGTGCAGACCTGCATGTCCCGGACGGCGCCTTCGCGATCCGTCAAAATCCGGTCCAGGGGCAATAGTGGGCGTTTGGCTGGAAAAGTTGCCCGTACCGGCCCGCTCAGCGACCTCCCGATAAGACGGTGCTGAAACATCGCCCCTCCCCAGGGCCGCCATTCATTCAGATCCCCCAGCAGTATGTTTTGCATCTCGGGGCGGCGACGCAGGTATTGACCGACGATCCGCATCTGAATGACGCGCAAAGGCTGGAACAGGGACAAATGTGTCGAGATAACACGAACGGAAATGCCGTCACACACGGCCTCGATGACAACCGCGCCGCGATAGCAATGGCCGGGCAGGTCCAGTACATCCCTGTGCCTGACGTTGAAGCGCGGATGCAGGAACAGAATGGTCCCCAGAAACCCATCACTGTCACGACCCCAACGCATGCCGGGCGCGTCATGCTGATAGGTAAGCCCGGTCTCGGCCGATATCCGGTTCATGTCAAGAAGACCTGCATGCGGCCTGCACTCTTCATCCGCCTCTTGCAGGGCAAAGATATCTGGAGCTAGGGGGGCAAGGTCTGATGCAACGGCCCCGTGGATGCGCGAAGGATCGACAAGGCCGTCATGCCCGCGAGCGCGGTGAATGTTCCAGGTGACGCAAATCAATCGGGTAGCGTACATTTGATGTTCTTTGTCGATGCGGAATGCGTACTATGTACAGGTAAGTCTTGCACCCTAACTCGACAACTTGACGAGGGCCACCGATGCGCCACCTAGCCTTAAGCTTTCTGATCGCCACCACCCCAGTCGCAGCCGTTGCTGAGATGGCCCGGTATGAGCTCGACCCCGATCACACAGCGGTTTACTTCACGGTCGAGCATATCGGTTTCGCAAAAACGCTGGGCATCTTTGGTGAGGTTCGGGGCAGCTTTGACTATGACACCGACACGCAGGAACTTGCGAATGTGCAAGTCGTGATCGCGTCCGACAGCGTCAACACCTTCCACGACGCGCGGGATGGGCACGTAAAGGCAAAAGATTTTCTTCATGTGTCCGAGTTTCCGGAAATCACCTTCACCGCCATGGCGGGTCAACCGGCCTCGGCGGATGCGGGTACCGTGACCGGAGACCTAACGATTTTAGGGATCACACAACCGGTGACGCTGAACGTAAAACTCAACAAAGCCGATACGTATCCGTTCGGGCACAAACGTATGGTTCTTGGCCTGTCTATCGACACATCGGTCCAACGCAGCGAGTTTGGGATGGCCTATGGCGTAGGAAACGGTCTGGTGGGTGATCAGGTGGATATCAACATCGAAACCGAAGCGATGCGGGTCGAATAACCGGTTCGCTTTTGTCTTAAACAACTTTGGCTTCGACATGTAAGGCACCGACCAGCAATCGTTGCAAGCCATCAGAATCCGACTGTCAAAGTTTTCGCGAACGTCCTGGGCCCACACTAGGTCATCATCGACGCGTCGCAAGAAAGCGGCGCACTTTTAAGCGTTGTCGTCAAATCAGAACGCAATTAGCCGGCTCAATCCAGCCTAGAAATGCAATTGCCAGTGGGCAAAAAGGCGTATTCGATAGGCATCCAGAGCCCACTGGCAAGGTCGAGCGGAAAAAACACCTTGGTGCTAGTCTTTCTGCAACTGGCCCTTGCCAATGAGGCACAGGGAACTTCAAACACTTACTCTAAAAGTTTGTGAGAATACCCGATTGTCTTTGAGAATTGGAAACCTTCCACCCAATCAACGGTAAAGGCATAATCATCCTCTGTCAGGGGCTTGTGGCACGCCATGCAGGGCGCTTCATTTACGCCGACTTTGTTGCTGCCATCAGCTTCGAACACGGAATACCGCCAGTTGTCATTTCGATAGATATCGGGCACGCCATCACCCCACCCGGTTCGTTTTTCCATCGCGGTGTATAACTTTCGTTCACCAGCGATAAGACGGCCTTCGGCATCTTTGAGCAGATTGCCATCGGCGTCCTTCTTGGCGTCGAATACTTCCACAAGGAAATAGGCTCCGGGTTCAAAAGGCCCTCCATCCGCCACTCCGGCAAGTGCAATGTCGTTACCGCTGAAAAACCGCACTTGCTTGCGATCGTCATAGTCTTTGCGATGATATCGGGTGAAAGTTGTTTCGTAGTCCTCTGGCAGCTTCAAGAGTGACCCGTCCAAACCAGTTTCATTATTCGCGACCGCGCCGGCTTCATCTCCGGGCAGACTGGCAAAATAAGTAGCCAGGTTCTCGATATCCGCGTCGGTCAGGTTTGCGGCAATTGCATTCATCAGATCGTTCTTCCTCGTCCCTGATTTGAATGCCTTCAATTGCGCCTTGATATAACCTTCTTTTTGACCTGCGAGGTTTGGAAAATTATCTGCGGTGCTGATCCCGGCATTGCCATGACAGGCGGCGCATTGACCAGCTATCTCACCACCAGCCTGTAGATCGCCTGCATGCACTGCAATACCCATTGAAGCGCTGAATACGGCGGCTCCTAGAAGAGCTTGAGCCAAAGAGTTCATGAGGTGTCCTTTCACTGGCTAACAACATCCCAAAGACCGATAAAAACCCGTCTGCAGTTCGAGGCAACAATAGGCCCGTGGCAGAGGCCCGCAATGGATGTCGGGATCACAACTTTGCACGAAATCAAGAGATCGGCTCGGCGGGTTTGCCTCTTGGTGAACCTGCTATCCTGCTCCGCTGTTTCGTTTTGCTACTTGCGCCTGACCATCTCGGTCGGGATAGGAGAGCCAAACTCCTTCTACGTGTTTCCTTTCATTATTGGTGCGATCCTTAAAGCGTTCAAAAAATAACCAGGTTGCACTTATTTTAACTTTTTTGTTGCCGAAACCGGTTTCGGAGCAAACAAATAGCTTCAATGACTGCGAATCTTTCATATCCACCGCGTGACCAATCCGGTCCAGCAACCGTCTCGGGCCGGGTGAAACTGGACGAATTGGCCGCGCATCTGGGCTTGTCCAAAAGCACTGTTTCACGCGCGCTCAACGGGTATCCGGATATCTCTTCGACGACGCGCGCACGTGTTGAAAAAGCGGCTCGGGTATTGGGATACCGCCCGCTCAGCCATGCGCAGGCGATCCGAACCGGGCAAGTTCGTGCGATAGCGATGGTTATCAACAGCGAGGAACCGGATCAGCACAATCCCTTCTTGCAGGACTTTCTGGCCGGAGCCTGCGAAGCAGCAAGCTGCCTGGATTGGACCATGACGATTTCCACGGCGACCTCCGAGAAAGACACACTAAAAGTTCTTAGCCGCCTCTACGAAGAACGGAAAGCCGATGGGTTTATTCTACCGCGGACAGCGGTGAAGGATGCACGTATCGGCCTGCTGCGCAGTCTTGGGGTGCCTCATATCCTGTATGGTCGTACCGGCTATGGACAACCGAACGATTGGGACGAGACTTCGTGGTTCGACATTGCCGGGGAAAGCGCGATGCGCAATGCCGTTTTGCGGCTGAGCAATTTGGGGCATACACGCATAGGCTTTGTCGGGAGCGATCCCAAGTTCAACTACGCGCATCTACGCCGTGACGGTTATGCCGAGGGTCTGCACGCTGCTGGTCTGCCATTGGATCCGGATCTGATCCAGGAGGGTGCGCGCACGCGCGAAGATGGCGCAGCGCAGGGACGAGTACTGATGGCCTGGGATCAACCTCCAACAGCGATTGTCTTTGCGACCGATCTCGCCGCACTGGGGTTCTGCGCGGATGCGCAGGATCAGGGGCTCGAGATCGGGCGCGACGTTTCGGTGATTGGCTATGACGGCATTCCGGAATGCCGTTACGCGCGGCCCGCACTGACCACATTTTCCGTCGATTCCCGTGCGGCGGGTGTACGGCTGGCGACATTACTGATCCGGCAAATCCGCGGCGAAGTGGCTGCAGACTTGCGAGAACTGGCCGAGGCCACTCTGATCGAAGGTGGCTCTGACGGGCCACCAAAATTGACGTCACACGAATTGGCACAGAAACTAAACCATCTGACGTGAACACAACCGGGGAGGACACCGATGAAACTAACACCCAAAGCTGCGAAGCTGATGCTTGGCTCGTCACTTGCGCTGGCGCTGACAGCGCTATCCGTGCAGGCCGACACAATCCGTTTTTGGACTACTGAAGAGCAGCCCGAACGCCTGGCCAAACAGCAAGAGATGGCGGACCAGTTCAAAGCCGAAACCGGCACCACGGTCGAGGTGATCCCTGTCACCGAAAGCGATCTGGGCACACGCGCGACTGCCGCTTTTGCTGCTGGCGACCTGCCGGACGTTGTCTATCACACGCTGCAATACGCGTTGCCCTGGGCCGAGGCTGGCATTCTGGACACCGAAGCCGCGACCGAAGTGATCGAAGAACTGGGCGCAGACACTTTTGCACCCGGTGCTTTGGCGATGGCTGCGTTCAACGGCGAAACCGCCTCGGTTCCAGTCGATGGCTGGACGCAGATGGTCGTTTACCGCAAGGACCTGTTCGACGAGGCGGGTTTGGAGGCCCCCGACAGCTTTGCGGATATTCAGGCCGCATTGGAAGCCTTGCACAACCCGCCGGAAATGTACGGGTTTGTCTCAGCCACCAAGGTTGACGAAAACTTCATGAGCCAGGTGCTGGAGCACGTGTTCCTCGCCAATGGCGTCAGTCCCGTTGGCCCTGATGGGTTCCAACCGCTGGACGAAGCCAAGACTACCGAAGTTTTGGATTTCTACAAAGCAATCTCCAAAGCGTCACCTCCGGGTGAGCTTTTCTGGAAACAATCGCGCGAACTGTATTTTGACGGCAAGGCCGCGATGATCATCTGGTCGCCATTCATACTGGACGAACTGGCCGGTCTGCGTGACAGCGCCCCGCCAACGATCAACGACGACCCGACCTCGCGCGATCTGGCCGGCAAGACCGGCATCGTGACCAAACTGTCGGGTCCGTCGAACCCTGATGGCGCGGCTTGGGGGGATGTGCGGTACTTTGGTATCACCAATGATGCCGATACCGATGCAGCGATGGAGTTCGTGAAATACGCTATGGACGAAGGTTACACCCAGACGCTGGCCATCGCGCCGGAAGGCAAGTTCCCAGTCCGCCGTGGCAATGCCGACAACCCAACCGCTTTCTCGGAAGCCTGGGCAGAGCTACCTGTTGGTGTCGATCGCAAGGCCCCGCTGGGTGATCTGTACGAACAATCCATGATCGACGAAATCGTTGGCGGCCTGGATGTGGCACAGCGCTGGGGTGTGGCTGAAGGCCAACTGGCGTTGGCATCGAAGATGATCAACAGCCAGGCCATAAACCGCGTCGTGCGCCAGTATATCGACGACGAGATCGACGCGGCCGCAGCCATCGCGGCAATGAACGAAGAGTTGGGCAAGGTTCAGTAACCACCCCGGCACCTGCAGCGGCGTGCGCGCCGCTGCCCCTAAACCCTTCGAGGTAAACTATGACTTCGGCCACCCCACCGACCGGAACCGGGGCGTTAGCCAAACGCGAGGCGCGTCTGGCCTGGACGCTGCTGGCTCCGACCATCATCAGTGTGTCGCTGGTTGTGATCCTGCCCCTGCTGGCGATCTTCTGGATCAGCTTCAAACCCTTCACCCTGTCTGACCTGCGCCCTCCTGCACCGGTCGTGCGTGAAAGCCTGCGTGGATCGGGTGATGATCTGCGGATCGAATACCGCCTGCGCAACTCCAGTCAGGATATTGCGATTGATGGCGTGACCGTCCGGGATGTCCTGCCCGATGGCGTGATGCCACTCGGCGACATTGCAGCCCCTTGTGCGTTAACCGGGCAAGAGCTGTTCTGCGACTTTGGTACGCTGGAAGGTGGCCAACGCGAGCGTATTCGCGTCCCTGTTGCGGTCGATGGTGACCCGGATGCGTTCGAAGATCTGGTTGAAGGGTCAGAACCAACAGTCACTGGCAGCGGCCCCAGTGTTCTGACGAATTTCGAGTTCAGCCTGGAGAACTTCGCCCGTGTGTTCGACGGCGACGAGTTCTGGGGCGTGCTGTGGGTTACGCTGTTTTACACGGTTTTCGGCACCATCGGCGCACTTGTCATGGGGCTCTTTGCAGCCCTGCTACTGAACAAAAGTTTCAAGGGACAAGGGTTCATCCGGGGTCTTTACCTGTTTCCCTATGTGGCCCCCGTCATCGCCGTGGCCTTTACTTGGGTAACACTGTTCGACCCCTTCTCAGGCTCGGCCAATGCGCTGCTTGTGCAGATGGGGCTAAGCAGCGAGCCGATCAACTTCTTCGGGGAACGCCCGCTGGCGCTGATCATGGTCACCGTCTTTGAAATCTGGCGCTACTTCCCGCTGTCCTTCCTGTTCATTCTGGCGCGGATGCAGTCCATCGATAGCAGCATGTATGAGGCAGCGGATATGGATGGCGCGTCACCGTTCCAGAAGTTCTGGCTGCTGAGCATCCCGCAACTGCTGGGCATCTTGTCGGTCCTGTTCCTGCTGCGCTTCATCTGGACGTTCAACAAATTCGACGACATCTTCCTGTTGACCGGTGGCAATGCAGGAACCCGCACGCTGACTGTGAACGTCTATGAACAGGCCTTTGCGGTGTCGAATATCGGGGCGGGCGCGGCTGTGGCCGTGGTCATATTGCTGTGCCTGATCACCTTCAGCTTAGTCTTTTTCAAGTTCATTAGCCGTGAGGAGGGTCTGTGATGCGACAAGGTTATTTCACTGGCCCGATCCTAGGCGCGCTTTGGCTGGTTGTAATCGCTACCACTATCGCGGTCACAATGTCCTTCGCCACGGGTGCTGCTTTCCGTCCGCAGGTTCTGCTGAGCGTCATCTGGGGCGCACTTGCGGGTTTGGCGTATGTCCGCTTTCCGGCCCGCCATGCCTCTGCGCGTCTGGGCGTATCGGCCCTGTTGGGTCTAACCTGCCTGACCAGTTTTGGCCCGGTTCTGATTGGCTCGGACACCACATTGCAGGCCGTGCTGGTCACTGTGGTGGCGATTGCTGCCGTTATGCACCTGTCGATGGCGGAAATCCTGAAAGAACTGCCCTTTGGCGAACTTACCCGTCATGAATATGAAGACGCTGTGATCCGGTTCTGCACTGGTTTTGGATACATCTTCTTCACGGCCATCGTCGTCATCCCCTTCTACGTGATGGTGATGACCAGCCTCAAATCTCAACAGGCCCTGTTGCAGAACCCGCTGGATTTCTCGCTGGATTTGGATCAGGGCTGGGCGCTGTTTCGCAGCTACACAGAACTGTTCCGCGACTTCAATTTCGGCTCGTACCTGTGGACGTCCTTCTACGTCTCGGTGCTGACGGTCTTCATCACACTGGCTTTCAGCATTCCAGGGGCCTATGCGGTCGCGCGGTTCCGGTTCAAGGGCCAAAAGGCATTCTCACGCTCGATTCTGCTGATCTACATGGTGCCGATGATCGTTCTGGCGCTGCCGATCTATATAGCTTTCTCGCTCACTGGGTTGCGGAATTCGATCCTTGGCATCGTCATGATCTACCCGGTCACCACTATCCCGGTCGCGCTATACATGCTGCAGGGGTATTTCCGCGGTCTCCCGACCGAGGTGGAAGAGGCTGGTCTGATGGATGGTCTCTCGCGCCTGGCAGTGATCTGGAAGATCACCCTGCCGCTCAGCCTTCCTGCGCTGGCCTCGGTGTCGCTCTATGTCTTCATGATCGCTTGGAACGAATTCCTTCTGGCCTTCATGCTGCTGGACGATCCCTCGAAATTCACCCTAACCCGAGGCGTCACAATGCTGAACTCCTCGGAAATCCCACGCCAACACCTGATGGCCGGCGCGGTGATTGCCACCATTCCGATTATGGCCCTGTTTCTGGGGCTTGAACGTTTCATGACCAAGGGCCTGACTGCAGGTTCGGTCAAAGGATGACAGACATGAACCACTTTACTTCGCCGACGGATTCCGCGCGCAATATCCTGATTGCCAACGATCGGGGCGGCTATACGATCCCAACCAGCGGGCTCTATCCCTACCAGTGGAACTGGGACAGCGCGGTCGCCGCGCTGGGTTTTGCCGAGTTCGATATCGACCGTGCCTGGACTGAGCTTGAGACGCTATTCTCGGGCCAGTGGGATGACGGAATGCTCCCACATATCCTGTTTCACAAACCGGATCCGGGCTATTTTCCCGGGCCGGATGTCTGGGGCGGAACTGGGCCAATTGCCTCGTCTGGCGTAACCCAGCCACCACTGGCGGCCACCATGGCGCGGCGGATATGGGAGAAAGACCCCGCGGCTGGTGAAGACCGCCTCCGCGCCCTGTTCCCGGCCATGTTGGCTTGGCATCAGTGGTTTATGAGATGGCGTCTTGATGATCAAGGCGCGGTCTGCACCACCCACCCGTGGGAGGCAGGGCGTGACAATGCACCGGACTGGGATGGCGCGATGGCGGGCATTGATGCCTCGGACGTGGGGGAATACCAGCGCCGCGACACCAGCCACGTGAACAGCGCCGACCGGCCCACCAAATACGACTATGACCGCTACATCAAACTAGTGCAGATTGGGCGTGAAGCGGGCTGGGATCAGCAGCAATTGCTGGAGAAGAACCCGTTCCGTGTTGCCGACCCGACCATGAGTTTCACAGCCCTACGCGCCGCCCGCGATCTGCTGACGATCAGTGAGGAATTGGGGATCAGTGCTGAAGGCCTTAGTGCTGACGTGGACCGGCTCGACGCCGGTGCAAAGTCACTATGGAACGAAACATTGGGAGCCTTTGACGCTCGAGATGCGCATACGGGCCAGTGGGCTGAAAGCGTCTCAAATGCAAGCTATCTGTGCTGGTATGCAGGCATCGAATCCCAGCAAATGTTGGACCGATTGAAAACTGTTCTGACTACGGTTCCGCACCCGATCCCCAGCTATGATCCCACATCGCCCAAATTCGATGAACGCCGATATTGGCGCGGGCCAACATGGGCGTTCATGAACATGCTGGCGGGGTTCGGTCTGAAGGATATGGGCCACGGGGTTGAGGCCGAAGCGCTGCGCCTGAAAACCGGTCGTCTGATCGCAGGCCACGGGTTTGCCGAATACTACGATCCGATTACCGGGAGTCCTGCCGGTGGCAATTCGTTCACATGGACTGCCGCCGTCTGGCTGCATTGGGCAGGGAGAAACTGATGGGCAGCATCGAACTCAAATCCGTCGAGAAATGGTTCGGCGAAGTGCAGGTGATCAAAGGCATCGACCTAAAGATCGAAGAGGGCGAGTTTGTCGTCTTCGTTGGCCCGTCGGGCTGTGGTAAATCGACCCTGTTACGGATGATCGGTGGGCTCGAGGACATCTCGCGTGGGTCACTTTTGATCAATGGGGATGACGTCACCGATAATCCACCTTCAAAGCGTGGGCTGACCATGGTGTTCCAGTCCTACGCACTTTATCCGCACCTGACTGTGGCTGAAAATATGGGGTTCTCGCTGAAAGTGGCTGGCGTATCCAAGAACGAGATTGCCGAACGTGTGGGAAAAGCCGCCGAGGTCCTCAAGCTGGAATCCTATTTGGAGCGCAAACCCAAAGACTTATCCGGCGGCCAGCGACAGCGCGTGGCGATCGGTCGGTCCATTGTGCGTGACCCCACTGCCTTCCTGTTTGATGAGCCGTTGTCAAACCTGGACGCGGCCCTCAGGGTCGAAATGCGCTATGAGATTGCCAAGCTTCACCAGAGCCTCAACCGTACCATGATCTACGTGACCCATGATCAGGTCGAGGCGATGACACTGGCCGATCGTATCGTGGTGCTGGAATTCGGTAAGATCGCACAGGTCGGCACCCCACGCGAATTATACGAACGCCCCGCCAACCTATTCGTTGCGCAGTTCATCGGCAGCCCGAAAATGAACGTCATTCCCTGCACCGTGTCCGGTGATCAGTTTCAGCTGGAAAACGGCGGAGGTGGCCCGTTTGATCGGACTGGTACGGCCACGATGCTGGGCATCCGTCCGGAACATATAAGTGTCGTCGAACCTGGCTCTGGTCACAGCGACGGCAAGGTTGAGGTGGTCGAGTATCTTGGCGCCGATATGTTCATCATCGTCGATTGCGGGTTTGAAGAGAAAGTGACGGTTCGCCTTGGCGGGGACACACAGATTAGGGCCGGATCACAAATCGGCTTACATTTTGCACCCGAGAAACTGCAATTTTTCGACGCGGCAGGGCAGACGATCAGTCCCGATGACCGGACGTAGCAATTCTGAGGTGGTCAGTCCGGGTCGGCCAAAAGATTGCTCTGCCCGGTTGTTAAGCCGATGCAGTCAATAGGCCGTTCCTGGCAGAATTAGAGATCTTCAGGCTGCCCGGCGACGGGTTTTGTCGCGAGTTTCTTCGAAGGCAACGTAGGTTGAGCAGGAAAGGTGACTATCCTGCCAATTGCGCGAACCGTTGAATCGGACGATATCCGGGCGTGAATTGACCTTTGCGGATCATGTTGACCAAGTCTATGACTGTCATTCCTAAGCTTAGCATTGGAGGCGATAAGGTAGTTGGTATTGTCGATCTCGATCCAGTGGCCGGCGAAATAGACCAACACCACATCGGCCCCCGCCGCCTTGTCGGAAAAATCACGAAGAGCCAGCCGCATGTGGCGATAGTCCAGATCGTAGAGCTCGGTCACATCAAAGTGGATACGCCCCAGTGCTGCGGCGACGTCCTGCGCGTTATTGGATGTGTTGGGAAGGTTCGAAACATAGTCATATTGTGCGTTTCTGATCACAGGCGCCATGCATTTGGCGCCCAAGATTTCCGCCAACGCAATAACCGGTCCGCATAACAAAAAAGGCCCAGCAAAAGCGCGAGCGGCGAAAATCCAGAAAAAGCAATACGCAGCATCCAAGGTCCTGACCCTAGCACAATTTGCACCGCCGCGCGACCTTGGCGCGATGCTGCCTTGGGCGGTTTGACCAGCAAAAAGATGCGCTACCAAAACCGATCAGCGATTACTGTTTATCAAGGTTTTCACGCGCTTTTCCGGACAAAGATGCTGCGCGCAGACAAAAATGACGGGCCTAGAAGTTTTAGCGACTACGAAAGGCTCCGTTCTGTCGCCCAGCAATTCGCCCCAAAACAACCGCGCTCAGCAAGCCATTTCCTGACAGATATCCGCTGTCGCCGGTACCCGAGACACCGCAGGCGGCGCCTCCTCCAGCATAAAGGTTCTGGATCGCAGCACCATCTGCACGAAGCACCCGAGCTGAGGCGTCGATCTTCAAACCACCTTGAGTATGAAACAAGGCACCGGTGACACGTACGCCCTTGTAGGGCGGGGTCAGAGGGGGTGAACTGAAAGTGCGGCCAAACCTGTCTGTACCGCCTTCCGATATGTCCCGCAGCGTTTGTGCCAGGGAGTCAGCAGGCATGGCGAGGCGGGTCGCGAGGTCCTGAATTGAATTTGCCGAATGGATGGCCCCAACTGCCTCGGCTTGTTTGAAATCCTCAAACTGGCGCGCTATCGCCGCGATGCTCTCGTCGAAGATGGCAAAGGCTTCACCACCGGGTTGAGACAGCACAGCACGGGCGGCTTCGGAATAGCCCTGCGCCTCGTTCCAGAAGCGTTGGCCGTCGCGGTTCACCTGGACGCCACCTTCGGTGATGACGGCCCAGGTTATCAGGATGCCATGTGGATGGGCGACATTGCCGTGGCCCTGAAAGGCACCGAGGTTCTGCAAGTCGGCCCCCAGTGCTTCACCCCACAAAACGGCCTCACCCCGGTTGCCGCTGTGGCCGAACCACAAGGCTTGTTCGATCTGGGGCATATGTTGGGCGACCAGTTCGCGATTGCCGCCGTACCCGTTGCAGGCAAGGATCAGACGGTCGCATTCGATGGTTTCGACGAGGTCATCCGGGCCGGTGACAGCGATACCGAGGATCTGGTCGTCGTCTCGATACAGCACCGTTGCGCGACGGTCGCAGATGATGTCCAGACCCGCGTCTTCGCAGGCGCTGCGCAGGGCATTGATCAGTTCCTCGCCCGAGCGGGTCGGAAGGCCGTGCATCCGTCTGCGGGAATGTCCGGGATAGTCGAAATCCGTCACAACCGAAAAGGGTAGGCCGTACCGATCGGTCAGCCAGTCAATGACCTCTGCGGCAGTCCCTGCCAGGAGGTCAACCAATGCCTGATCGTTCTGATGATGGGCTTTTGCCTGAATATCGTTTGCAAACAGCGCGGCAGAATCGGTGATCCCCGCGGCCTGTTGCAATCGGGTGCCCGCAGCTGGGATCAACCCCGCGGATAGGGCGGTTGAGCCGCTGGGGACCGGGTCAGCCTCGATCACTAACACATCTTGCGCCTGTTCAGCGGCAGACAGGGCCGCGACCATGCCGCAAGCGCCAGCGCCGACAATCAAAGTGCCGGTCTTCAGATCAAATTGGTCGGGCAGGGCGCTTTCAACTCTGGGGGTCGTCATAGCGCGCCCCGGCTTCCAGCATATCGGCGGTTCCGATAACTTCGTTCAAGCCACCGAAGTCGAACATGCGATCCGCAAAGGGTTTGTTGGAGCCGTTTGCGGCAAGGCTTTGGTAATAAGCCTGTGCCGTCTTGGCCAGCGCCCTTACGATACCGCCAGGGAAGATGACGATGGAATAGCTCTGCTCCTCCAGATCGCTGGCCCCGAGTATGGGGGTCGCGCCCCCCTCGACCATGTTCGCCAAAAGGGGCACGCGGTGGGCGAATTGGTCGGCAATGGCGGTGAGTTGCTCTCGGCTCTGCGGAGCCTCGATGAACAGCACATCCGCGCCTGCCTCAAGATAGGTTTCGGCGCGGTCGGTCGCGGCCGAGAAGCCTTCGACCGCGATAGCGTCCGTTCGCGCGATGATCAGCGTATCGGCACTGGCGCGTGCATCGGCCATGGCGGCGATCTTTCCGGCCATCTCCTGCGCCGGGATCAGCGATTTGTCCGACAGGTGCCCGCAGCGTTTGGGATAGGTCTGGTCTTCAACTTGTAGGGCCGAGGCTCCGGCGCGTTCGTACAGCCGCATGGTACGCTGTGCGTTTAGCGCGTTGCCAAAGCCGGTATCCGCGTCGATGATAACCGGCAGCCCAACCCGATCCGCGATCAGGGTCATGGTGTCGGCCATTTCCGAGGCAGTGGACAAGCCGATATCGGGACGTCCAAGCCGCGTATAGGCCACGGCGGCCCCGCTGAGATACAGCGCCTCGAACCCCGCCTTTTCGGCAAGCGAGGCGGTCAGCCCGTCATAGACACCGGGCGCGACAAGAATTTTTTGCCGTTGCAGGCGGGATTTCAGGTTCATGCTGCGCCCTCCAGCCAATTCAGGACCTCGGCGCAGGTGCGTTGATGTGTGACCGTGCCCAGTGACAGGATCGTTGCCTCATGAACTTCATCCCGGAAGGCCGCACAGCCGTCGGTCAGCAACACAGTTTCAATATTGCGCAGATGCGCGTCGCGCAGGGTCGAGGCAACGCCGCCGTTGGTAACTATCCCGCCAACGATCAGGTTTTCGATCCCCACGGCGCGCATCAGGTATTCCAACCGGGTCTGGTAGAAGGCAGAGTAGGCAACCTTTTCGATGACGAAGTCGCAAGGTTGCAGCGCGTCGACCAATGCGTGACCGAACTCTCCGGGGGCGAAATCGCCCGTGGTCAGGAAGGGGCGCAACTGTTTCAGGTGTGGGGCGATCAGCGGCTCGCCATTGCGATCGGGCACCAGCGTGAACTGGGCAGAGAAATAGCGCCCTCCGGCCTCTTGCAGCCGCCGTGCCAACGGCGCGATGCGGTCGGGCAAAGCCGCAATGGCGGGGGCCGATTGCCCGGCGCGGCCATAGGCGCCTTCGGGATGCAGGAAATCGTTCTGCAGGTCGATGGTCAGAAGGGCCGTCTTTTGTGGGTCCCAGGTGTTCGGATCGCTCATTCACGCCTCCCGCGGTTCGATGATCGTGTTGCCGTAGGCATCCACGCGGCCTTGCAGATGCGGTTCGATCAGCACCGTTGTATCGGGCTGGGTCAGGATCGCGGGCCCTTGCACAATTGTCCCGACCGGCAGGGACAGACGGTCATAGATCGCCGTGTCATACCAGTTTTGGGCAAAGTGGACCTGCCGCTTTGCCATTGGCTGTACCGGGCCTTGCGTTGAAGGGGCCAGCGTGGACAGGTCGAACTTCGGCCGTTTGCCTGTAACCGCGCTGCGCAGGTTCAGGATGCGGCGCACACCGTTCTTCAGTAGCCTGCCATAGGTGGCGTTGTAGGCCGTGTCGAAAGCCTGTTCTATGGCCGCGCTGTCCGGCGGATTGACCTTTCCGTCCGACACGGTGACAGTCAGCGGCACCGGTACCGTGTGCGTTTGTCCCACATAGGCCATGTCGAGCTCGAACGAGATTTCGCGTGCCTCGAACGTGGTTCGGGCGGCGTCCAGCAAGGCCATACCCTGATCGACGTGATCCTGCATGAAAGCCCCCATCGCGGTGCTGTCCAACTGCGATACCAGCGTGTTGATCGTTTGTACGAAATCCTGCCGCATATCCGCAATCACGCAGCCCATCGCCGAGGTTACGCCAGGATAGCGCGGAACGATGGCGCGGGCGATGCCGACCTCGGCCAGCATGGCCCCGGCATGCAGTGCTCCACCACCGCCGAAGGGCATAAAGACGAACCGCTTGGGATCAAACCCGCGTTCGATACTGACCAGTCGGATCGCGCCTGCCATGCGAGAATTGGCGACACGCAGGATGGCCTCGGCGGCCTCAACCGTGGACAGGTCAAGTGGCTGACCCACATGAGTGTCAATCGCCTGACGGGCCGCCTCGACATCCAGTCTTTCCAGTTTGCCGCCAATGGGATTGTCAGGGTCGATCCGGCCCAGCACCACGTTAGCGTCGGTCACAGTCGGGCGGTCATTGCCCAACCCATAGGCCACCGGGCCGGGGTTCGAACCGGCACTTTCCGGGCCGATATTCAGCAACCCCCCCTTGTCGACCCAAGCAATTGACCCGCCGCCTGCGCCGATGGTCGTGATCTCGATCATGGGGTTGCGCACGACCATGCCAAAGTCGATTGAAGTCTGGGCCGACAGCATCGTCTGCCCTTCGGCAATCAGCGAGACGTCAAAACTAGTGCCGCCCATATCGCCGGTGATAACATTGTCGAACCCCGCCGATTGCGCGATGTAACCGGCTGCGATGACCCCTGCGGCTGGGCCAGACAGGGCGGTGCGCACCGGCAATTGGCACGCGGTACCAACGCCCATGACACCCCCGTTGGACTGCACGATCATGAACTCACCATCGAACCCGCCCGAGTGCAGTGCGTTCTCAAGCCGGTTCAAGTAACCCGAAACCTCGGGCTGCAGATAGGCGTTCAGCGCGGTGGTCGAAAACCGCTCGAACTCCCGGATTTCCGGCAGGATTTCGGATGAGGCCGAAACATGCGGGTTAGGCCAGATGTCGCGCACCGCTGCCACGGCGGCGGTCTCGTTTTCGGGGTTGGCATAGGCGTTGGCGAACAGGATCGCGACGGCCTCACATCCCTGATCGCGCAGTTGATTGGCCGCCGCACGCACGGCACCCAGATCGACCCGGGTGCGGATGCTGCCGTCGGCCAAGGTGCGCTCTGGCACCTCCAGCCGATCGCGTCTGTCCACGACGGGCTCGAAACCACCGCGCAGCCCCCATGTGCGGGGGCGGTCGCGGCGGCGCATCTCCAGCACGTCGCGCAGACCTTGGGTGCAGATCACCCCAGTTTTCGCGCCTTTGCGTTCCAGCAAGGCGTTCGTGCCCGCAGTGGTGCCATGCACGACCACTGCAATTTCGGACAGGTCTGAGACCTCGCGCCTGATTCCGTCAAGGAAACCACTGGACTGATCCGGGCGGGTGGTGG
The DNA here is from genome assembly GCF_013034685.1 of Ruegeria lacuscaerulensis. Classification (GTDB taxonomy): domain Bacteria; phylum Pseudomonadota; class Alphaproteobacteria; order Rhodobacterales; family Rhodobacteraceae; genus Ruegeria; species Ruegeria lacuscaerulensis_B. The sequence continues at coordinate 551,881 of NZ_WQGO01000002.1, forward strand.
GCACCTTGGCGACGGTTGCGGTGCCATCTTCTTCGTTCAACACGAAGACATCCGTGAAGGTACCGCCAACATCGACGCCAATCATATGTCCGGTCATTGCACCACCTCCCGCCAGGCGGAACCATAGGCCTGATCCGCCTGATCGGGGCTGACCAAACCGCGTGAAACGTCTTTGGCGATCTCTTCCGGCGCGCGGTGTTTCGCGGCACCATATCCCCCGCCACCGGGGGTTTCCAACCGGACGGCTTGCCCTTGGCGCAACTTGATCCCTCGCATTTTCGAAACCAAAGGCGGGGCTTTCCAGCCGTCATCCTGTTCGTAAGTGAAGACGTTCATCGCGCCATCCTGACCTTCGACGATCCCCTTGGGCGCAAAACGTCCGCGTTCGCCGAACAAAAAAGCCTCGGCCCCGTTTTCTTCCAACACTTCGATTTCATAGACGGCCCCAAGACCGCCGCGATGCGCCCCGACCCCGGCGCTGTCCGGGCGCAGGGCCCATTGCCGGAACATAACGGGATAAGCGGCCTCTAGGATTTCCATCGGCGGGATCGTGGCAGTGGAAATTGGCGCATTGCCGTGATTCAACCCGTCGCTTTCGATCGAGCCGCCGTGCCCACCGCCGAAAAAGCTGAACATTACCCAAGGCTGTCCGTTCGACCGTTTGCCCGCAATCGACAGAGCGTTGATTGTGCCATAGGCATTGGCCACCACCCGGTCCGGCGCGGCCTTGGCGAAGGCGGAAAAGACTACGTCGATCATTCGTAAGATGGTTTCAGTATATCCGCCGGTCGGGGCCGGGAACTTGGCCGAAAGCAGACTGTCATCGGGCACAATGACCTCGATGGGCCGCATCACCCCGGCATTGGCGGGCAGGGATGGGAAGACATGCTTGATGGCAACATAGGCCGTTGCGACAGTCGTCGGCAGAGCGATATTTACCGGCCCTGCGCATTGAGGCGAAGAGCCGCTGAAATCCAGAACCATCCGGTCGCCCGATATCTCGAGCGCCATATTGATGCGCAGGGGCGTGTCCGTGATGCCATCATTGTCAAGGAAATCCTCGGCCTCCCACCGGCCATCAGGCAGGTCCTGCAATTCGGCGCGCATCAGCGCCTTGGCCCGATGGCCAAGTGCCTCCAGCGCGGCTGATACGGTGTCCGCGCCGTATTCGTCCAGCAGCTCATCCATTCGCCGAACGCCCAGATCAAGCGCCCCCAACTGGCCGTTCAGATCGCCCATGGCGGATTGGGGCAGGCGGGTGTTGCGTAGCAGGATGTCGATGATGTCCTGATTGACCTCGCCCTTCCGCGCCAGTTTGACGGGCGGAAGAACGAACGCTTCCTGAAATACATCCGTTGCGGCGGGGTTGTAGTTTCCGGGAACCGCACCGCCCACGTCATGCCAGTGCCCGACCGAGGCGAGATAGCAGAATAGCTGACCATCGCGAAAATAGGGCCGCACCAATCGCATGTCCGACAGATGCGTGCCGCCAATATGCGCGTCGTTGAAGATATAAATGTCGCCGTCTTCCAGATCGCCATCTGCAGCAGCTTTTTCGATCACAGCCTTCACCGCAAATGACATCACGCCCACAAAGATCGGCAGGCCGGATTTGCCCTGAACCAATGTGTCGCCAGTTGTGGCCGAATATAGCCCGTGGCTGGCGTCATGCGCCTCGGCAATGATGGGGTTGAAAGCCGCGCGGAACAGGGTTGCGTCCATCTCATCTGCGATCTGTTCCATGCGACCTGCCAGAACCGAAAGAGTGATCGGGTCAATCTCGCTCATGCCTGTGCCCTTGTTTCTGCGATGTCGTTCCAGACATCCTGCTGCGTGATCAGATTGTCGGCGACCTCGAACCGGTCGATAAAGCGGATGCCTTCGAAAGGGGTCCCATCGGGCCATTGCCCGGACAAGGTGCCCCGGCAATAGACAATCGCGGCGTCGCTTACGCCTTGCATTGCATCGAAGCCTTCATAGCTCTTGGCGATGCTGCGATAGCGCGGCGCCGCCCAGTCCATCAACTCGGACAAGTCGTGCATCGGTTGTGCTCCGGGGAAGTGCATCACGAAACCCGGTGCCAGTCGGGTCTTCGCTTTGTCGAGCGCGCGTTCACTCATCTCCGCCAGAAAAGCCCGGACGATCTTTTCGGGGTCATCCTTCGCTGGCGCGGGCTGTCTGGTCTGGCCACCCCGGTAATAGTCTTCAGGTGGGAGGTCATGGATAAGCACCGTGACGAGATCAGGCGGAGCAGGCACGACGAATCGCACTGCGTCAGTCAATGCTTGGCCAAGTCGTTGTTTTTCTTTGGCGCTATAGCCTTCTATCACATGTAGCTCGACAATTGGCACGCCGCTTACCCCTCACAATTGGTATTATTTGTAATACAGCTTTGCCATCAATGGTAAGACTATTTTTGAAAGACCCATAATACTAAAGCTTGATTTTCGAAGTGTCCCTCTTACGATTGCCAATGCTGGGAAAGGGGAATCATCGGGTGAACCAGATCAAAGCGGCCAATCTTCCGGACGGAACCAAGGCGCAGCGCGTCTACCTGTCTCTGCGCGATCAGATCACCGAGGGGCAGTTGTCGGCAGGGGAGACCCTGCCGGGCGAACAGCGTCTGGCTGAGAAGTTCGGCGTGTCCCGCGTAACCATCCGGCGTGCGCTTGAGGCGCTGGCAGGCAACGGCCTGATCGAACGGCACGCGGGCAGTGGCACACGGGTATCGGGCCGGTCGCCGCATGGGGCGCGGGCGGCGATGGACTTCAACACCTTGATGCCGCAGCTTGTGGAAATGGGCCAAAGCACGACGGCCCGGCTCTTGTCGTTTTCCTATGGGAAAGCGCCCGAGGCGGTGGCGACAGCCATGGGTCTTCAGGACGACCGGCAGGTGCAGATTGCTACGCGGGTCCGCCTGACAGACGATGTGCCGTTTTCTCACCTGACAACATATGTTCCTGCTGAAATTGCCCGGAATTACTCGGAAAGCGATCTTGCAACGACACCGTTGTTCAAACTGCTGGAACGGGGTGGCGTGCAGATCGAAGAGGCGCACCAGACGGTGTCGGCAACGCTTGCGGGCCCCGACGTGGCAGAGGCTTTGGGCGTCGCGGTTGGCTCGGCGCTGCTGTCGTTGAAACGGATTGTGCGGGATGTCGAAGGCAATGGGGTCGAATACCTGTCTGGTCTTTACCGGCCTGACATGTTCCGCCTTGAGATGCCTCTGGCGCGGGTCGGAACCGGGTCAGCCCGTCATTGGGAACCCGCCATCGGCCGCAGCGAGGCCGAGGAATGACCGCCCCGCGTACAATGCTCGACAAGCTATGGGCCTCGCATGAGGTGCTGCGGCGCGATGATGGCGTGTCGCTGCTGTGGGTGGACCGGCATCTTGTGCATGAAGGCTCGCACCATGCCTTTGCCAAGTTGGCAGAGCGCGGATTGCACGTGGCCGAACCGGATCTGACCTTTGCGGTTGTCGATCACTATGCGCCGACGCGCGATCGCGGCCGGATTTCTGATCCAAAGATTGCCCGCATGATCCAGACGTTGCGCAACAACGCTGCCCGGCACAATCTGCGGATTTTCGATCTGGATGATCCGACACAGGGTATCGTGCATGTGGTCGGGCCGGAACTTGGGCTGACACTGCCGGGTCTGCTGATTAATTGCGGAGATAGCCATACATCTACGCACGGCGCCTTTGGGGCTTTGGCTTTCGGGATCGGCGCGACCGAGGTTGCGCATGTTCTTGCGACGCAAACCGTCTGGCAACGCAAGCCCAAGGCGATGAGGATTACATTGAATGGTCAGTTGGGTCCGGGTGTCTCGGCCAAGGATATCGCGCTGAACTGGATTGCGATGCTGGGCACAGGTGGTGCGCAAGGTCACGCAGTGGAATATGCGGGGCAGACGGTGCGGGACTTGTCCATGGAGGGTCGCATGACCCTGTGCAATCTGTCCATCGAAGGAGGCGCGCGTTTCGGCATGGTGGCCCCTGATGAGGTGACGTTTGCCTATCTCGAAAACCGCGAACATGCGCCGAACGGCCCGGATTTTGAGGCGGCCTGCCGGACGTGGCAAAAGCTGACCACTGATGAAGGTGCGGTATTCAACAGCGACGTTGCGCTGGATGCGTCCGGCATTGCTCCGACCGTGACATGGGGCACAAGTCCGGAACAGGCACTACCTGTATCAGCATCAATCCCGAATCCGGACGTGATGGACCCTGCTAAGGCAAATGCCGCCCGCGATGCGCTGGACTATATGGGATTGGCAGCGGGGCGCGCGCTGGACGGCATCCCTGTAGATCAGGTGTTTATCGGATCCTGTACAAATGGCCGCATCGAAGACCTGCGAGAGGCCGCGTTGGTCTTGTCCGGACGCGGTGCGAAAGTGCCGGGTTTGGTCTCGCCGGGATCTGCGCGCGTCAAGGCGCAGGCCGAAGCGGAAGGGCTGGACCGTGTTTTCACCGATGCCGGATTGGAATGGGCCGCATCCGGCTGTTCCATGTGTGTCGGAATGAACGGCGATCTGGTCGGTGAAGGCAAGCGCTGCGCCTCGTCGACCAACCGTAACTTTCGCGGCCGGCAGGGGCGCGGTGCGCGTACGCATCTGATGTCTCCGGCAATGGTGGCTGCAGCTGCTGTGACAGGTACGATCACGGATGTTCGACCATTTTTGCAGGGCAGGGCTGCGTGATGGCCGGGTGGAGCAAGCATACGGGCCGGGCCCTGGCGTTGGCTGTTGACAATATCGACACCGATCAACTGATCCCTGCGCGGTTCATGTCGGTTCCGCGTAGCGATGGGTACGGAGGGTACCTGTTGCACGATATGCGGCGCAACGCTGATGAAGAATTGCACCCAGACTTCCCGCTCAACCGGCATGAAGACATCAGTATTCTGGTGGCAGGTCAGAATTTCGGTAGCGGTTCATCCCGCGAGGCAGCGGTATACGCTCTGGTCGATGCTGGGATACGCGCCGTCATTGCGCCCAGCTTTGGCGACATTTTCGCCAATAATGCAATCAACAACGGTTTACTACCCGCACGGGTAAGCAATTCGACGCACGAACGCCTTATTCAGACACTGACAGACGCGCCCGCAGAGCTTTCGGTTGACCTGCCCGAAGGCCGGTTCACTTTGGAAGGCCGCACTGAGAAATTTGAACTGGACGAAGGATGGCGCGTCAAGCTGATCAATGGCTGGGATGACATTGACCTGACCCAACAGCACGCGCAGACAATCCGTGCTCACCGACACCACCGCAGTCAGACCGCGCCTTGGGCATGGCCTGCACTTTGCGAATAAGCCACGTCGCGCAAAGACGACGCAACAGGCCAAAAGGCCACGAAAACAAGGGGCGCATTCAGAAAACTGCCCCAACAACATGTGGAGGAAGACTCATGAAACTGAACTCATTGGCTGGCCTGTTCGCCGGAGCCGTGATGGTTGCCGGAGCAGCCAAGGCGGAAGAAACAATCTCTGCCGTGCACGCCTTTCCTGAAACTCTGATCTACACCCAGAGCTTTCTGGATTTTGTTAATAAAGTGAACGAGGCGGGTGAAGGTGTCATTCAGATTGACGTGCGCGGTGGCCCCGAGGCCATCGGCATGTTCCAGCAACCCGACGCGGTGCGCGATGGCATTGTCGATATGGTTTATACGCCGGGCTCTTTTTACGGCGGTGCGCTGCCTGAAAAAGACGCGATGGTAGCCTCAAACCTGACCGCGATTGAGACCCGCCAGAATGGCGGGATAGAGCTGATCGATCAGATTCATCAGGAAAAAATGGGTCTGAAGTATCTCGGCTGGTTCGACAGTGGTGTTTGCTACAACCTCTGGACCCGGAATGAGCCCAGCTTTGACGCCGATGGCAATCTTGAGGTCGAAGGGCTAAAGCTGCGCGGCAACAACGTGTATAATGCGTTCTTCACCAACTATCTGGGCGCGCAGGTAATCGACTTGCCAACGGGTGAGGTCTATTCAGCCCTGCAACGCGGTGTCGTGGACGCGACCGGCTGGACCCAGATCGGTCTGATCGACCTGAAATGGAACGAATTTTTGAACTACCGGATCGAACCCTGTTTCTTCTCGACCGATCTGGGCGTCATTGTGAATCTGGAGCGCTGGAACTCGCTGTCGGATGAGGCCAAGACGATCCTTCAAGACGTGGCGATCCAGCATGAGAAAGACAGCGTCGAAGCCCTGCGCAGCAAACGGGATGATGATTTCGCCGCGCTGGATGCTGCAGGCATGACCGTAGTCAGCTTGGAAGGTGAAGCCAAGGCGAACTACCTTGCCGCTGCGCGCGAAAAAACGTGGGAGCGGATGAATGGCCTTATGGCAGAACAGCCGGGTGGAACCGACAACTATGATCGCCTGATCGAGTTGTTCTACGATCTCGACGCAGCAAACTAAGACCAAGGGCAGGCCCGCGGAAACCCTGCGGGCCTGACCGGAATTCGGGGCAATGCAGGCATGACCATGAAAAAGGCCTATGATGCGGTGCTTTTTGGCATGGCCATTCTGGCGGGGCTGTTGCTGGTCTGGCTTATGCTGTCTGTTATTACCTCGGTGCTGATGCGCAATGCAGGGCTTCAGCCTTTTGCGTGGCTGTTCACCTCGGCCGAATACGGGCTGTTGTATATGACGATGCTGGGCGCTCCCTGGCTGGTGCGCGAAAAGGGCCATGTACATATCGAGCTGGTTACGGCTGCTCTGCCATTGCACCTGCGCCGGATCGTCAGCCGTTCGGTCGCAGCTGCCTGCGTGCTGGTCTGCCTGATCCTTGCGTGGCAGGGGGGCGATCTGGTTCTGACTAATATCGAACGCGGGGACTATGATACGCGCGCCTACTACTTCCCCCGCTGGATGCTGACTATCGCCTTTCCTCTGTCCTTTGGGCTGATGGCGATTGAATTTTCACGCTTTGTGTTTGGCCCTAACCTGATGCACAGCGGCGAAGCAGGGATACATGAATAATGGAATGGTACGAGGCCCTTGCCCTGCTGTTGGGCTCGATCGTGTTCCTGATGGCCATCGGAATGCCGGTTGCGCTGGCCTTTCTGGCCGCGAATATTCTGGGGGCGTGGGTATTCATGGGCGGCGAGCGCGGGGTGACACAGCTGCTCAACAACGGGCTGGGGGCGTTGACGAAATACGCCCTGATGCCCATCCCGCTGTTTCTGCTGATGGGTGAGATTTTCTTTCACACCGGCCTTGGTGGGCGAATGTTCAACGCAATCGACAAGCTGCTTGGCCGATTGCCCGGGCGGCTCAGCTATGTGACTGTTCTGGGGGGAACGGCCTTTTCTACTTTGTCCGGGTCGTCGATGGGGTCCACCGCGCTGCTGGGGTCGCTGATGGTGCCCGAGATGAAGCGGCGTGGTTACAAATCGCACATGAGCATCGGCCCCATTTTGGGCACGGGCGGCCTTGCGATCATCATCCCACCCTCGGCGCTTGCGGTTCTGCTGGCCACGCTGGCGCAGATCGACGTCGCTGCGTTGCTGATCGCGGGTGTCATTCCCGGCCTGATCCTGGCCGGGTTCTATATCGGAACGATCTGGTTGCAGACCCGGATCGACCCGACCGCCGCACCGGCTTATGACGTCGAACCGATGTCGATGGGGTACCGCCTGAAATTGCTGATGACCGAGGTGGTTCCGATGGTCGGCGTCATGGTCGTGATCATCGTTCTAATGATCAAAGGCTTTGTCACCCCGTCCGAGGCGGCGGCTTTCGGGGCATTGGGTGTACTGATCCTCGCTGCCGTTTTTCGCTGCCTGACATGGGAGGCGATGAAGAAGTCCGTCATTGGCGCGCTCAAAGTAACGCTGATGGCTTACCTGATCGTCTTTGGTTCGGCGACGTTCAGTCAGCTCTTGGCCTTTTCCGGCGCGTCCCGAGGGCTGGTCAATTGGGCGATTGCGTTCGATCTGGCCCCTCTGGCGATGCTGACGGTGATGTTCGCCGTCCTACTGCTGCTGGGCATGTTCATGGAGCAAATCTCGATCATGCTGCTGACGGTACCGATCTTTTTCCCGCTGGCCCAAACGCTCGGGTTCGATCCGATTTGGTTCGGCCTGATCATGTTGTTGTCGCTGGAAATCAGTTTTACGACGCCGCCCTTTGGGCTGCTGCTGTTCGTGATGAAAGGCGTCGCCCCACCAGGCACTACGATGCGCGAGATCTATACCTCGGCCTTCCCGTTCATTTTCTGCTCGCTATTGCTTGTGGTGCTGCTGATCGCCTTCCCAGGGATCGCGTTGACCTTGCCGTCCTTGTGACATTTTGCGCGTAGGCTGACACTGTTTTGCAGGGCGCAATCACATAGATCACATCATCTCGAATCCGGTATCGGTTTGCCCCACAACCAACATTGTCGAGGTCTCGGCAACTTCGGGAAGGTTTTGAACCGTGGTGGTAATGAACAGACGCAGGTCCTCGATATCCGGAAACCAGGCTTTCAGGATATAATCCGCCGCACCGGTCACCATCAGGCATTCCGAGACCTCGGAACTCTGTTTTACAGTTTGTTGAAAAACCGCATGGCCGTCTGGGTTGTGTTTCGCCAGTTTCACTGAAATCAGCACACAGATTTGTTTCCCAAGATTTTCCGGCGAGATGTCTGCGTGATACCCGCGAATAATCCCGGCCTGCTCAAGCTTTCTGACCCGGCGGGCGCAGGGCGTCGGTGAAAGCCCAACAATTTCGGCAAGATCACTTATGGCAAGGCGCCCATCGCGCCGTAGTTCCGCCAGTATGCGCTTGTCGATACTATCCGGGTCGGACATTAACGTTTTCCTCTATTTTAAAGCTAAAAGTTAGCACAAATCATCAATATTGACAGGGATAAAAGCGAAGAACGCCGAGAAAGCGCGCGCGACATTGGCTATCCTCCCGAAGAACCGATCAGGAGACTTAATGTGAAGTTGGAAAACAAACTGGAACGTGTGGGCGAGCCGGTTGTCGAGCCCGCAGCCTTTGCCGGTTGGTTGTCTGAGACAAATGAAATCACACGAGCTTTTCTCGCGGCCGGTCAAATTCCCGGTCTGCTCAACATAGCTGGGGGGCTACCTGAACCTGCGACCTATCCCGGTCCCCAGATCGCAAAACTGGCCCAAAGGGTTATTGAGACCCACCCGACCGAGACACTAGGATATGGTCCGATCGAAGGCCTCCCGGAATTGCGCAATGCCATTGCGCACCGGTTTTCTACCAAAAACGTAAAACTGACTGCCGCAAATGTGTTGATAACAACTAGCGGCATGCAGGCGCTCGACCTGTTGGGAAAGGTCTTGCTGAACGAAGGGGATCTGATTGCGGGGCAGTTTCCGACCTATCTGGGAGCCCTTGACGCATGGCGACCCCGTCGCCCGCGCTTTCGAAACATGGATCTGAATGCCGCCGCGTTCGACCCGTTTCAAGCCATGAAAGGCGCAAAGTTTGCCTATACTGTGCCCAATTTCTCTAACCCGACAGGACGATTGGTCGGATTGGAGGCGCGCCGTACCTTGCTGGCTGCGTCCCGTCAAACCGGGGCATGGCTTGTCGAGGACGATCCCTATGGCAGTCTTTGCTACGACGGTCCTTTGCCCCCGAACCTGCTTGATCTAGCGCTTCAGACTGGGGAATTGTCCAACACCGTCTATCTGGGCACGATGTCGAAGCTGATCTCCCCTGGTCTACGCGTGGGTTGGGTGATTGCGAGGCCCGAGATGATCTCCGCACTGACACTTGCCAAACAAGGGTCGGACATGTGCACAAGCGGTATCACCCAGCGTATTACGTATGAAATCCTGAAATCCGACTTGATCAAGGCAACACAATCGCAGGTCCTGGACATGTATCGCAGGCGACGAGATGCCCTGTGTGCGGCTCTGAATTCCTATCTGGCGGAGTGGTTCGAATGGGAGGTGCCCGCAGGCGGCATGTTTGTCTGGGCTCGTGCGCGGGATGAGAGTATCGACACGGACCGCTTGTTTGAAATTGCGCTGGACGAAAAGGTTTGTATTTCGCCTAGTAGCGTTTTTGATGCCCATGGGGAAAACAGGCAGGGGATCCGTCTGAATTTCACCTTAAACGACGAGGCCAAACTGACCGAAGCCGTCCAACGATTGGCGAAAGCTGTTCAGCGTCAACTTGCCGAGAAAGGGTAAAGAATGTCGGTAACCATACATCCCGAAAACATTCCCTTAAGTCAGGGCCAAGTCGAGGCGTGGCGGGGTGTGCCCGCCAGTATCGTGGCCGACTTGCAGCCATCCAGTCTGATCGATCCGGCGATTCAGGTAAGAACCTTAATTGCCGGGCCACTGCATCTGCTGGGGCGGGCCCGGACTGTCTCGGTTTCGCCACCTGATTTCGGGGGCGTCATTCACGTTTTAGACCATGCAAAGCCCGGCGAAGTTGTTGTGATTGCCGCCAACGGTGAAACCGAATTCGCCATGATAGGTGAAATTCTAGGCGGGCACCTGAGGGACCTCGGCTGCAAAGGGGTTGTTGTAGATGGGGCCGTACGTGACATAGACACGCTGGGTTCATGGGAGGATTTTCCTGTCTTCGCCCGAAGCATTACGCCCCGTGGCCCCACCAGCGCCAACGATGGAGAAATCAATGCATCAGTCTCTTTCGGCGGATGCAAAATAGCTTCGGGTGACCTGATTTTGGGTGACCGTGACGGACTTGTGGTCCTTTCTCCGGTTGCTGCCCGTGATCTTCTATCCGACGTGAAGGACAAAATCGGCAAAGAAGCCGAATGGGTCGCAGGGCTCAAGGCGGGTAAGAACGCCATGGATGTGTTTGGCCTTTGAACTTCTGGGCCGTTCCGAAACTGAGATGCACAGACGGCGTCGCGTAGACGGGTTCAATCCAAGGAATTTTGCCTCTCTAACTCGTTATCTTATGAAAGGAGACGCATGCGCTCGTTAGCGCGCCTTGCTTCAGTAGTAGATCTTGTAATCCATGTTATGTTAAAAACCGTGTGTTATTTAACGCCAACAAAAAGTTCACTGGTCAAACAGCTGAACACGACCTTACTGATCTTATCCTCAGGCTCTCAGCGACAATACCCGTGCCAGTCAGTGGCGGTGAAAATGGAAGTATCCGTTTCCATAGAAGGGATGATGCGGTGCAGGCTGATACAGCCGGTTCGGATCATGCGGTGGATAGTGACAGGCTGGGTCTTGTGGTGAATGGTAGCAATACGGCCCGGGGGCTGGGTGATAAGGATGGTAGTAGCGGTTCCAATACGCAAACCAGGGATAGGCTTGATAGTGGTTTTCCCAATAGGCCTGGCTGAACTCTACAATGGCAATTCCCAATGCGGCTGCGATGACGGGGTTCATCACCTTGGTCTGTCCCTCGCTATCAACCAAAATGTAGTTCGAAGCGATCCAGCCGCGCGCCGAATTCCAGGAGACGTCGCACCAAGTATAGCCCGGTTGACAGCCATAAAGCTCGATCGTTGCGTCTTGCGGTAATGAAGCCACCACGGGATAGTTTGTGCCTGGCCCTGCGCGCATATGAACTGAGGTGGTTGTGTGCGCTTGAGTTTCGGCAAGTGCCGCGCTCAGCGAGAATGCCAGAAAGAAAGTGGCCGCCAGAAAAGGCACAAAAATTCGCATAATTCGATCCGATCCAAATTCGTATTTTTGCACTACAACCGTCAAAAAGACGCTCGTCAAGTTAACCCTTCAGGCGATCACGAAAGCGGATTTTCTCAAGGTTCGGACCCCGTATTTACGCCTGTCCTTGCAGACAAGTTTGAGTCTATTCTGCCGAGCGCAGTAACTTACCAATGCAATTGATCGGACCTGTTTATGCCAACGCTTTTTCATGCCCCATTCACATGTTCATTGGCTGCGCGGTTCGCCGCAGCCGAAGCAGGTGTCGAACTGGAAATTGAGCCGTTGCACCTGCGCAGTAAAAATCTGGCGGCAGGTGGTTCGCTCTATGACGTGAACCCCTTGGGGCAAGTGTCGGTTCTCAGCTTTGACGATGGAACCAAACTAACCGAAACCTCGGCAGTCATTGCCTGGATTCAGGCACAGTCCAAAGACAATGATTTCCGGATATCGCCTGACAGCCCGGAGTATTTTCAGATGCTGCGCTGGCTGGCTTTCTGCGCGACGGAACTGCACAAGGGGCTGTTTCGTGTGGTGTTCTACAAGGAAGCCACGGATGAAGTGAAAGATCGTGTACGAGCTCTGGCACCGCTCAGGTTTCAGATAATTGAGGATCATTTGAACGGGCGCGATTATCTGTTGGGTAACAGGTTTTCGGCGGCGGATGCCTATCTGACGTGGTTCTTCGTTTTGTCGGATCATGCAAAAGTTGATCACTCGGCCTTTCCAAATCTCAACGCCTATCGAGCCCGTGCCTTGTCGCGCCCGACTATTGCCGCTTTGATCGATGACGACCGGGCGCTGGATCGCAGGCTAAAAGAACTGTTTTCCGCTTAAGTCTCCAAGTTTGAAACCAAGGGAAATTGGTTAAATTGCGAGCGAACTGAATCGAAACCAATCTGGTCTTGGCAAGAGCCAGTCAGGAGTTATGAAAACCCCATCCCCGACCAGAAGGCGTACTTCAATCAGGACCAGCTCATAGCCTGCAGGGCAACTGATCCAAGATCATGAAGGTGATCGCCAGAAGTCGGGGATGGGCATCGCGTCAGCCGTTATTAGGGAAAACTTCGACGCGATATCGCTTAGATTGACGAGGAATTTTCAAACGTGTTCGGTCGACCCCATTCTGTGAAGCAACCTGTCGCTAGTTGACCGGAGAGCCACATCAACCGAAGGTGCCAAGTTAAAGACGAGGATATACAAGCCAGGTCAACTCGACAGAACATTGGCCTGCCAGTACGTCTCAATCGCCTGACAAAACGTGTCAGAACCAAGATCTGATCAAGGAATTTAGGATAGGAAAGGTCTAGACGCCGCTGTCTCGATATGCCGATGCTGTCATTCCGGCCTGCTCGCGGAAGAACCGACCAAAGGATTCCGGGGTTTTATAGCCGCAAAGATGGGCCACGATCTGGATCGGCAAGTCTGGCTGGTTCACCAAATAGGATTTTGCCAGTTCGAATCTTGCGCGACGGATATGATTGCCGAACGTGTCGTTGTGGTCTTGAAACGCGCGAAACAGGGACGATCTGGAACATTGGATTGCATCCGCGACCGAGTCGGCCCTGAGGTTTTCGTCCCCAAGATTTAATGCGATGTAACGCGTCGCAGCAGTATGAAGTGCGTGCGTTTGCGCAGGGGCGCCCGCAGGTGGCGGATCAGAACCCAGGCGCGACAAGGCCCCCAGAGCCAGGCTTTGCAACGAGTCAATCAGATGCAGAGTTTCAACTTCAGAAAGCTGGGCGCAGTCCTTGGCCATCATATGCAACTGGCTTTCCAGGAAGGGGGTCAACCCATTGGGTGCCATATGGGCAACCCCCCTGCCCGAGAGACGGACCTCGGCCCCTAACCGATCTCGGATCAGCTCCATCGGAAGGGTCATGTAGACATGCGAATGATCTCGTGTGCGGGTTGAAACTGGGACTGAACCGTCCAGAACAACCAGGTTCGACCCCGCCGTTACCGTCTGGCCGTCGCCATCCTTGGTCTCAAGACGAACGGCCCCGGAAATTGTCGAGCTAAGAACCAAATAGTCCCCCGTCGGTTGACCGAAATAAGTGGTCGTATCGTCTGAACGGGTAAATCCGAAGGTCGCGCCCGAGGGCGCGCCAAAATAGGAAAGCTGGCCTTTGTAGTTGGCCTCGCGCGATCGGTCCGACGCGTCCATAGAAATCCACGGGTGCAGGCTGCGCCAGAATTCAAACTTTTCCTTGGGGCGGAATTTTTGGGTCGAAAGATGGACGAACCGATTTTCGGCTGCGTTGGCGTTTCCGTCTGAAATGGCCCGCTCCTTCGATCCTGCGGGTCGAACCCGGGATCGACCACATTACCTTTGCGAATTCCCAAAAGTTAGGCTGCGCAACAAGAGGTTGTCTACCCTTTGATACCGGGTTCGAAATTCAAAATAGCTTTCTCACAGCTATGATTTAGTCGTTCCAAAAACCTCAAACAGAACTCGGTCGGGCGGCACGTCCGCGTTCTCAAGCCCCGATTTCAGATCGGTTACAAACCCAGATGGGCCGCACAGCATGTAGTGGGCATCGCGTCCGACACCCAACGCCAGAAGGTCGGTGGCCGAAATCCGACCTGTCGCGTCAAAGTCCTGTCCCAGCTGGTCTGTGCTGTCGGGTGTGCTGTAGAAGATGCGTTTTCTAAGGGTGCGGTTTGTAGCCACAAGCTGTGCAACCTCGTCCGCCATGGCGTGGTGGCGCCCGTTGCGCGCGGCATGTACGAACCAGACCGGGCGTTGACTCCCCTGCCCCGCGAGCTGGTGCAGTATTGCCAGCATCGGCGTTAAACCGACGCCTGCGCTGACCAGAACCAAAGGCGCATCACCTTGGGGAATGATGAAATCCCCGGTGGGCGGCTTGGCTTCGACAACATCTCCGATGGCCACGTTATCATGCAAGAAACGTGAGGCGACACCACTGGCCTCGCGTTTGACAGTTATCCGGTAGTGGCCGCCTCCTGCTGTTCCTGACAGGGAATAGGTGCGGCGGACCTTTTTGTCATGCGACGGGATATCCAATGCGATGGGCAGGTGCTGACCGCCTTGAAACAACTTCAGCGGATCGCCGTCGGTTGCCGCAAGATGGAAGGACGTGATCCCCTCAGCCTCGACAACCTTGTTGGTGACGAGCAATTTCCGGGATGGTGTCGGTTGCGCTGACCATCTGAGCGTCAGCGCCTCGGGCCGGTCGATCACGGCGTCGAACTCGACTTCTATCATGCGCAGAATGTTCGGATCGCGCGCTTCTTCGGGAGACCAGTCAATCGTGGCGCGCCCGGTCAGATGCAACAGTCCACCGGTTTCGAAATCGACAAACAGCAACCCGACGCGAGGGTCCTGGAGCAAGTTGCCAATCGTATTGAAAAAGTTGTTGCCCGAGTAATCGGGGATGCGCAGACGGTTTGGGCTGATCACGCGAACAAATCCCGGCTCGCCCCCCCTGTGAGACGCATCATACCCGTTCGAGGCCGCCCCTTGTTGTCCTTGCTGACCAGAGCCAATGAACAAAGTGTCGGCGGCTTCAATCCGCTTGATCTGTGCGGAATTGAGGCTTTCCGATGTTAGTGGCCGGACGGGCTGGTTGGGTTGAACCCGCCACCAGTCCCGTTCGTTGATATATTGGGGGCAGTTGCCGAATGTCTGACGGATATCTATGGCGAGCCCACTATCGGTTGGCCGCGTTCTGCCGCTGAACCGGTTGCGTCGCCTTGTTGCAAGCTCGATTCCGACCACGCCAATATCGGCTCCGGCTGTCAGTGTCTGCGCCAGCGGGTCGAATGGATCCGGGGTTGTGTCCAAGGTTATTGTGTGGGCGTCAGGGGACCGGACAAAGCCATCGCGCCCTTCGATAATACTCGCCCAGACCCGGCCTTTTGTGTCTGCGGACGCAGCAACCAGAAAGGGTTGCGCCTGATAAAAGGTGCGGTGCTGGTCGGGCATGAACTCTCGGATGAAAGGCGCGCCTTTTGTGGCGATATAGCCAACGCCCGCGCGTTGCTGCGCGGCAAGTTCGCCTGCGTGGAACGGAGTTGCGGCATCGGTCATCGTCCTGATCCCTTCGGTTGCCAAAAGTCCCAAGGCCAGACATGCCGACCTTGGGGCGGGTTTGGTTCAGGCCACAAGGCCAGCGGCGGTTGCGGGCATGGCTTCGAACCCGTTCAGCGCCTCGAATCGGGCAATCCAAGCGCGCACGTTCGGATAGGGTTCAAGCGAGACATTCCCCTCGGGCGCATGGGCGGTGTAGGAATAGGCGGCGACATCAGCGATGGTGGGTTGATCCCCGACCAGCCAATCGCGGCCTTCCAGACCCGTTTCCAGCTTTTGCATCGCCTTGGCAGCGGTGGTTGCCGCGAAGTCAACGTCCAGCGGGGCGCCAAAGACAGTAATCAAGCGCGCCGCGCATGAGCCAAAGGCGATTTCGCCCGCAGCCAGGGTCAGCCATTTCTGGACTTCAGCTTCCCCGACCGCATCGCTGGGCATCCAGTCCGGCGCGTATTGACGGGCGAGATACACCAGAATTGCATTCGAGTCCGAGACAACCACATCGCCATCTTCCAAAACCGGTACTTGGCCGTTGGGGTTCATCGCCAGAAACTCGGGCGTCTTATGCGCACCAGCGACCAGATCGACAAAGACAGCCTCATGCGGGATATCCGCCAGCTTGGCGAAAACCAGCGCCCGGTGAGCATGGCCTGACTTTGGGAAATGGTGAATGCGAACTGGGTTAGACATGTTGTGGCTCCGATCATTGAATAACTGTGAACTGGAGCGACAGATAACGCTTGCACGGGTTGATGATAATTGCCACTTTTGGTGGATGATTAAGCCCTGAGAGGGCGCAATAACCATGGATAAGATAGACCGAATGCGCGCATTTGCGCTGGTGGCCAAAAACGCCTCTTTCACTGCCGCCGCCCAGCGGTTGGGCAAATCTGCGCGACTGGTCAGCAAATACGTGGCTGATTTGGAGGACGCGCTGGGGGTGCAATTGCTGAACCGGACCACACGCAGCGTGTCTCTGACTGATGCGGGCGCGACCTATCTGGCTATGTGTGAGCCGCTACTGGACGGGTTTGACGAGTTGGAGGAAACGGTCAGAAATGCCCAGACATCCTTGCAGGGCGTTATTCGAATCTCGGCGCCGACCGGGTTTGGCTCTGTCCGTCTTGCGCCGTCTCTGGCTGCTTTCGCCACCCTACATCCCGAGGTCGAGATTGATCTGCAACTATCCGACCGTCGCGTGTCGATCATAGAGGAAGGGCTAGATCTGGCCGTCCGCATCGGTCCGATGCGCGATAGCTCGCTAAAGATCCGGCAGTTGGGGCCGATGCCCCTGATCATCTGTGCGGCGCCCGCGTATCTGGCGCGTGCTGGCGTGCCTCAACATCCATTGGAGTTGGCAAACCATGATTGCATTCTGGACGGCAACATGTCCGAACCCGCCTTGTGGCGGTTTAGTATTGATGGAGAGGATGTGGCAGTACAGGTGAATGGGCGGTTGAAAGCGAATGCTCCGGCCGCGTCAGCACAGCTTGCGGTCTCTGGCGCGGCAATCGCGCGATGTCCGGCCTATACGGTCGCCAGAGAACTGCAATCAGGTGCATTGGTCGAACTGTTCTCCGACCATCGCGTCACCCCCTATGTCGTCGCCGCCTTGTTCCCTCAGAACCGCCGCCTTACCACCCGAGTCCGTGCTTTGATCGATCACCTTGCCGGTGACGAGTTGATCTGCAACGCGGGCGTCTGACAGGTTGCAGATCGCTACTTCGACATCGAGTTCGACAAGATGCGCCTTTTTTCCGCCATGGCTTCTCGACGCCGCCTTTCCAGCCCGAGTTTGAAGGATTCCTCGACGAAATCGATGTGATCGTGCGCGGCTTTCTGTGCACGGGTTTCGTCGCCGTCTATGACGGCCTGCCCCAGTTCGCGATGCTGTTCCATCAACTGTTTGCCGGTTCCGTCGATGGTTTTCAGAAAATCGCGGTTGTAAAAGACGCCTTGGCGGGTCAGTTCATAAATTGACGCCATCATGTGGATCAACGTTGCGTTCTGGCTTGCGTCGACAATGGCTGCGTGCAGCGCGAAATCCGCCTCTCGCGAAGCCAGAGCATCCCCTTCACGCCAAGCGCGTTCATCCTCGGCCAGGATTTCAGAGATCCGCTCCTTGTCTGCCGAGGTTGCACGACGCGCGGCCAGACGGGCGGCAAACCCTTCCTGTTCGCGGCGGTATTCCAGATAATCAAAAAATGCCGGTTCGTGCCGTTCATAGAGCGCCAGCAAAGCGGGCAACATGGCGCTTCCGGTCAGGGCGGCGACAAAAGTGCCTTCTCCGTGCTGCGTGGTGACAAGACCGCGTTCTTCCAACGTATGCAGCGCTTCGCGCAGTTTTGGACGTGAAACCCGCAGCATTTCGGCCAGCTCTCGCTCGGATGGTAGCTTGCGACCCTGTTTCAACACGCCCGAGGCAATCAGATCTTCAATCTGCGCAACCACCGCGTCCGCCAGTGATTCGTGGCCAATCGGTTCAAAAATCGCAGTTGGGGTCATGTCGGGCCGCCTTTCTGATCAGGGTCCTGTACATAGCACTTGGTAAAATAAGTTAACCTTTGAGACCTTAGTATTCAACTTAATATTTGCCGCCAGGTTGTATTCCCGGAAAGTACACTTTTCACTGTTTTGAAAGAGAAAAATCGCAAAGAAACTGAAGCCGGGTGCTCTTGCACTCTTTCCAGTTGCGAAAAATTTCAAACCGATGGGCAGTTGCGTGACCAAGCCAGTGGTAAATAAAGTTGTTGACTGATTGATATGGTAAACTTTATTGACCACTCAAGGCGCCAGACAACCTTGCGTCACAGATTGATTGGACGTTGCGTCCGAAACATCCCGGAGGAGAATTCATGAAAAAGACCCTGACGAGCCTTGCGGTTGCTGCCAGCCTGATGGCTGCACCCGCGCTTGCCGCTGATAAGTTGCTGTTGAAAACCCCGATCGCATTCTCGACCGAATTGCCCGGTCTGGGCTCGCCTATTCCGCGCGTGGCCGAACAGCTTGAGCTGATGTCGGGCGGCACGTTGAAGATGAAGGTCTATGAACCCGGCAAACTGGTCCCGCCGTTTGAAATTCTGGACGCGGTGTCGACTGGCAAGATCAACTCGGGCTACACAACCGCCGGCTACTGGGCGGGTAAAATCCCGGCTGCACCGCTGTTCTCGGCGGTACCTTTCGGCCCCGAAGCCGGCGAATACATGGCGTGGCTCTACTATGGCAACGGTATGTCGCTGTATCAGGAAATGTATGACCAGGCGGGCTATAACGTCCATGTCATCCCCTGCGCAGTTATCGCGCCTGAAACATCAGGCTGGTTTGCATCCGAGATCAACAGCCCCGAAGACCTGAACGGCCTGAAGATGCGCTTCTTTGGTCTGGGCGGCAAAGTCATGCAGAAACTGGGCGTTGCCACTTCGCTGCTGCCCGGTGGTGAGATCTTCCCGGCGCTGGAAAAAGGCGCGATTGACGCGACCGAATTCTCGATGCCTGCAATTGACGCCCGTCTGGGCTTCCACAAGCTGGTCAAGTACAACTACTTCCCCGGCTGGCACCAGCAGGCGACTGTGTTTGAGCTGATGATCAACAAAGACGTTTGGAACGAAGCCAGCGATCAGCACAAGGCGATCATCGAAAATGCCTGTAAGGCCTCGATGACCGACAGCTTTGCTGAAGGTGAGGCGATTCAGCACGCCGCACTGATCGACAACGTTGAAAACAACGGTGTCACCATCAAGCAGTGGTCGCCCGAGATGCTGGATACCTTCCGCGCCACCTGGGAAGAGGTTGCCGCTGAAGAGGCTGCGAACGACGCCTTCTTTGCCAAGGTCATGGATGACATGACCCAGTTCCGCGAAGGCTATGACCTGTGGAAAACCAACGCGTTCCTCCCCCGTCAGTAAGCTAAATTGCTGATGCTGCCGGGGCGGCGCCTTCGTCTGCCGCCCTGGTTCTCTCAGGATTTGTACCTGCAATCCCTTGACCGCGGCTAAGCCGGTCAACCGAGCGAGGATTACCCATGGCCACGCCTAAAGACCTCAATGATCCGGTCGAAGCCTATGAAGGCCTCCTGGAGCACCCCGATACAGACCGCCAGAAAATTGCCGTTGCCATCGACTCGAGCGTAAAGGCTGTTGGGCATGTCGTGATGTGGGCGAATGTGCTGCTGATGGCAGCGATCTTTTCACAGGTTTCGCTGCGCTACCTTTTCAGCCAGAACTATCCCAAGCTGGATGAGATCCAGTGGCATTTCTACGGCATCGTCACGATGATCGGCATTTCCTATGCCCTGATCACCGACAGCCATGTGCGTGTGGACGTGCTGCATATGCAGCTTTCCCGACGCGCCCAGCGAGTAATCGAAGTCATCGGCATCCTGACCCTGCTGACCCCGTTCATCTATCTGATGATCGACCAGGGGTTTGACTATTTCTACGAAAGCTTCCGCGTCAACGAACGCTCTGACAGCCCGACTGGCTTGCCGGCACGGTGGGCGTTCAAGGCCGTCATTCCGATCAGCTTCGTGCTGCTGGCGCTGGCCGCCCTCGCTCGGCTGATCCATGACGGCCACGCGCTGATCTACGGCCCCGAAAGCGAACGTGAGGGCGCTTCCCTGCGCCGCATTCTGCTGGTACTGGCCGTCTTTGCCGCCGTCTGCGTTGGCCTGACCTTCCTGGTGGAGACCACCGAAGAAAAGCTGGTCATCGCCATGTTCCTGACCTTCATCGCGCTGCTCTTCACCGGCTATCCGGTTGCATGGGTGCTGGCGGGTGTCGGTGTCGCTTATTGCGGGCTGGCTTATTTGTTCGACAACGACCTGATGCTGTGGACGGGGCTGGAAAGCACCTTTACCGGGCTGGATTATCTGACGCTGGGTGCGGTGGTGAACCGGGTCTACGCGACCATGTCCAATGCGGTTCTGGTCGCCTTGCCGATGTTTATCTTCATGGGTCTGATGCTGGACGAATCCGGCGTGGCCGAGCGCCTGATGTCTTCGATGCAGCGCCTCTTTGGCACAGTGCGCGGAGGTTTGGCGATCACCGTGACCCTGATCGGGATCATCCTTGCGGCTTCAACCGGGATCATTGGTGCGTCTGTCGTGTTGCTGGGCGTGCTCTCGCTGCCCTCAATGATGCAGCAGAAATATCAACCTACGCTGGCGGCGGGCGTCGTTTCCGCGTCGGGCACGCTGGGTATTCTAATCCCGCCCTCGATCATGCTGGTCATTATGGCCGACCAGATGGCCCTGTCGGTGGGTGATTTGTTCATGGCCGCCGTCTTCCCCGGAGTGATCATTGGTGGCCTCTACCTGACTTACATCTTCATCTTGGCGCTGGTGAAACGCGACGCGGCCCCTGTCCCCGAGGGCGCTACGGCCCCCGATTGGGCAGCCGTCAAAGACGTGTTGATCGCTGTCATCCCGACGCTGCTGCTGATCCTCGCGGTGTTGGGTTCGATCTTTGCAGGCCTGACCACGCCAACCGAGGCCTCAGGCATCGGTGCATTGGGTGCGACCCTGCTGGCCTTGGGCTATCGCAAGCTGAACTTCCAAAAGCTGTGGAACGTGCTGGTGTCGACCTTCAACACCACCGCCTATATCTTTGCGATCTTCCTGGGCGCGACCGTGTTCTCTTATGTGCTGCGCGAACTCGGCGGCGATGAGTTGATCGAACATGTGGTGCAATCCACCGGGTTCGGTGCAAGTGGCACGGTGCTGTTCATCCTGTTCATCGTTTTCCTGCTGGGCTTTGTACTGGACTGGATCGAAATCACCCTGATCGTCCTGCCCCTGATGCGCCCGATCGTGAATGGGCTGGGCATCGACATCCCCGGCTTTGGCGTCTTGGACGAACCCGCGCTGGTCTGGTTCGTGATCCTAGTGGCAGTCACGTTGCAAACCAGCTTCCTGACACCTCCGGTTGGCTTTGCCTTGTTCTATCTCAAGGGCGTTTGCCCGCCAGAGATTAAACTGACCGACATCTACAAGGGCATCATCCCGTTTGTCCTGCTGCAACTGACCGGGCTGGCGTTGGTCTTCTTGTGGCCCACATTGGCCACCTGGCTGCCATCCGTCGCGTATTGATAGGAGGAAGAGACATGCGTCTGACCGATTGCCATAACTTCCACGATTTCCGCCAACTGGCCAAGCGCCGCCTGCCGGGACCGATCTTCAACTATATCGACGGTGGCGCGGATGATGAGGTGACGTATCGCGAGAACACCAACGCCTTTGATCGCTGCGATCTGCTGCCATCGGTGTTGCGCGGGGTGAAGGACGTGGACATGTCCGTCACCGTCATGGGGCAAAAGCTGGACATGCCGATCTATTGCTCGCCCACCGCACTGCAGCGCCTGTTCCACCATCAGGGCGAGCGCGCCGTGGCGGCGGCGGCCGAGAAATACGGGACCATGTTCGGCGTATCCTCGCTGGGCACCGTTTCGCTGGAGGAACTACGCCAGAAACACAAAAACCCGCAAGTCTACCAGTTCTATTTCCACAAAGACCGGGGCCTGAACTCGGCCATGATGCAGCGCGCCAAAGAGGCGGGTGTCGAGGTGATGATGTTGACCGTAGACAGCATCACCGGCGGCAATCGCGAACGTGACCTGCGCACGGGGTTCTCGATCCCGTTCCGGCTGACGCTGGGCGGCATGATCCAGTTTGCGATCAAACCGATGTGGGGCATCAACTATGTCACGCACGAGAAATTCCGCCTGCCGCAACTGGATGAACACGTGGACATGAGCGGCGGGGCTAGTTCCATCGGCGGCTATTTCACCGAAATGCTGGACCCGTCGATGAACTGGGACGATGTGGCCCAGATGGTGCGCGAATGGGACGGTCAGTTCTGCCTTAAGGGGATCATGACCGTCGAGGACGCCCGCCGCGCGGCCGAGATCGGCTGCACCGGGATCATCCTGTCGAACCATGGCGGTCGCCAGTTGGACGGCTCGCGCACACCTTTCGACCAACTGGCCGAGATCGTGGACGCGGTGGGTGACAAGCTGGACGTGATGATGGATAGCGGCATTCAGCGCGGCACGCATGTGCTGAAGGCACTATCGTTGGGGGCCAAAGCGGTTGGTGTCGGACGGCACTATCTGTATCCGCTGGCCGCTGCCGGTCAGCCCGGTGTCGAACGCGCGTTGAGGCTGATGCGGGCCGAGATCGAGCGCGACATGAAGCTGATGGGCGTCACCCGGGTTGACCAACTGTCCCGCAGCAACCTGCGGTTCCGCGATCCGATGACGGTTCAGGGCGAGGTACATCGGACCGCGGCATGACCAACAACACCCTCATATCCGACTTCCGCGCCATCGTCGGGTCACGCCATGTGCTGACCGGCGCCCGCGCCACCGAGCGGTTCCGCCGTGGGTTCAGGTCGGGCGAGGGCGAGGCGCTGTGCGTCGTACAACCCGGCACCCTGCTTGAGCAGTGGAAAGTTCTTCAAGCCTGCGTTGCCGCCGACAAGATCGTCATCATGCAGGCCGCCAATACCGGCCTGACAGAAGGGTCCACACCCTCGGGCCGCTATGACCGCGATGTGGTTCTGATCAACACCCGCCGCATGGACACTCTGGTACCGTTGAACGGCGGTGAACAGGTTGTCAGCTTTCCCGGTGCCACACTCTTTGCCTTGGAAAAGTTGCTGGACCCAATGGGGCGTGAGCCGCACTCGGTGATCGGATCCTCGTGCATCGGGGCGTCGATTGTGGGTGGGGTCTGCAACAACTCGGGCGGCTCATTGGTTGAACGCGGGCCGGTTTACACCGAGCTGTCGGTCTATGCCCGCATCACCGAAGACGGCACGTTAGAGCTGGTCAACCACCTGGGCATTGACCTGGGTGAGACACCGGAACAGATACTGTCAAATCTCGATGCTGGTCAGTTCGAGCGCAATCCGGGGGCCACGAATAAACGCGCCTCGGCCAGTGATTATGCGCAGATCGTGCGCGACGTGGATGCCGAAACGCCCGCACGATACAATGCGGATAAGGCGAAGCTGTTTGAATCTGCGGGTTCAGCCGGAAAAATGGCTGTGTTTGCCGTGCGTCTGGACACTTTCGCCAAGAACGAGGCCGAACAGGTTTTTTATATCGGAACCAACTCCCCAGACGATCTGGCCGAGTTGCGCCGGCATATCCTGTCGCAATTCGCGTCCCTGCCAGTCTCGGCCGAGTACATGCAGCGCGACGTGTTCGACATCACTAAGGCCTACGGTAAGGACACGGTGTGGATGATCGACAAGTTGGGCACAGATCGCTTGCCGATGTTCTTTGCGCTGAAGGGCGCAGTGGATGCACGTTTACGGCGCATTCCTTTTCTGCGCAATTTCACCGACCGGTTCATGCAGGCCGCAGTCAGCCTCCTGCCGCAGGTCCTGCCCAAGAGGATGATCGAATACCGAGAGGCCTATGAACATCATCTGATCCTGAAGATGAAGGACGATGGCATCGAGGCGATCCGCAATTGGTTGCCCGGCTTCTTCGAAGGGCGCGATGCAGGTTTCTTCGAATGCACCCCCCGCGAAGCCAAGATCGCGGGTCTGCACCGGTTTGCAGCCGCTGGTGCTGCGGTGCGCTACATGGCGATTCACGCAGATGAGGTCGAGGACATCATCGCGCTGGACGTAGCCCTACGCCGCAATGATCGTGATTGGCTTGAGGTTTTGCCGCCCGAGATCAGCGATCAGATTGTTCACAAACTCTACTATGGCCACTTCATGTGTCACGTGATGCACCAGGACTATGTGGTGCGCAAAGGGGCGGATCCCAAAGCACTGAAGGCTGCGATGCTGAAGCTGTTCGACGCACGTGGTGCTGAATATCCGGCGGAACATAATGTCGGACATCTCTATAAGGCCAAACCCGACCTTGCGGCGCATTACACGTGTTGCGATCCGACAAACTCTTTCAATCCGGGGATCGGCAAGATGTCAAAATCCCGCAACTATGACGAAGGGATCAAGTAAATCGCCCAAGGCTATGCGTGGCGTTTTTCAGATAGTTTAACGTTAAACTTTTCCTGAGACGCATAGCTGGTATTCCGCTCAGGCCTATCCGTACGCTGAAAATTACGCTACGTAACAAAGTGAGTTAGGTCAAAGTTTCTGACTAATTGGAGGAATTGAAAATGACACGTACTGCACTTGTAACCGGTGGTAGCCGGGGTATCGGCGAAGCGATTTCCAGAAAGTTGAAGGCTGAAGGATATAATGTAGCCGCGACTTATGCGGGGAATGATGAAAAGGCCGCCGCCTTCACCGCCGAGACAGGTATCAAGACTTACAAGTGGAATGTTGCCGATTACGAAGCCTCGGCCGCAGGTATCGCGCAAGTCGAAGCGGACCTCGGACCCATTGACGTTGTCGTGGCCAATGCAGGCATCACTCGCGACGCACCATTCCACAAGATGACCCCGGACCAGTGGAAAGACGTGATCGACACCAACTTGACCGGTGTGTTCAACACCGTTCATCCAATCTGGCCCGGTATGCGCGAGCGCAAGTTTGGCCGTATCATCGTCATCAGTTCGATCAACGGTCAGAAAGGTCAGTTCGCGCAAGTGAACTATGCCGCAACCAAGGCGGGCGATCTGGGTATCGTCAAATCTCTGGCGCAAGAGGGCGCGCGGGCTGGCATCACCGCCAACGCGATCTGCCCCGGATATATCGCAACCGAGATGGTCATGGCCGTACCCGAGAAGGTGCGCGAGTCGATCATTGCACAAATCCCAGCGGGACGGCTGGGCGAGCCCGAGGAGATCGCCCGTTGCGTGGCCTTCCTTGCCTCGGATGACAGTCAGTTCATCAACGGCTCGACCATCTCTGCCAACGGCGCGCAGTTCTTCGTCTGACGCGCGGACACACACAAGAAAGGACCCTGCCACATGAAAGACCTTGAACCCGACATCGACCCAATCGAGTCTCAGGAGTGGCAGGACGCCATCGAAGACGTCATCGAACGGGATGGCGCCAATCGCGCGCATTTCCTGCTGGACAAAGCGGTGCAAAAGGCGCGCGCTGCTGGGGCGACCCTGCCGTTTTCGGCAACGACGCCCTATCAGAACACCATTCCTGTCGATGATCAGTATGCCTTTCCCGGCGATCAGGACATGGAATGGCGCATTCGCACGATCAACCGCTGGAACGCGATGGCGACCGTTGTGCGGCGTAATAAGGTCAGCAGCGAATACGGTGGGCACATCGCCTCATTCGCCTCGTCGGCGGTCATGTATGACATCGGTTTGAACCATTTCTGGCGGTCGAAATCGGCGATTCATGGCGGCGATCTGGTGTTCTTTCAGGGCCACGTGATCCCTGGCATCTATGCCCGGTCCTTCATGGAAGGTCGCATCAGCGAAGAGCAGTTGGAAAACTTCCGCTCGGAAGTCAGCGGAGGAGGTCTGTCCAGCTATCCGCACCCGTGGCTGATGCCCGATTACTGGCAGTTCCCAACCGTTTCGATGGGTCTGGGCCCGTTAATGGCGATCTATCAGGCGCGGTTCATGAAATACATGCACAACCGGGGCCATATCGACATGGCCGACCGCAAAGTGTGGTGTTTCCTAGGTGATGGTGAAATGGACGAACCCGAAAGCCGGGGCGCTATTGACCTTGCCGTGCGCGAAGGTCTGGACAACCTGATCTTTGTTATCAACTGCAATCTGCAACGCTTGGACGGCCCTGTGCGCGGCAACGGAAAGATCGTGCAAGAGCTTGAGGGCGACTTCCGCGGCGCAGGCTGGAACGTGATCAAGCTGCTCTGGGGTAAAGGCTGGGATCAGCTGCTGGAGAAAGACACCACCGGTCGTCTGCGCCAGCTGATGGATGAGACGGTCGATGGAGACTATCAGACCTTCAAATCCAAGGACGGCGCTTATATCCGTGAACATTTCTTTGGCAAGTACCCCGAAACCGCGGCGCTGGTCGAAGACTGGACCGACGATCAGATCTGGGCGCTGCGTCGGGGCGGACACGACCCTGAGAAAGTCTTTACCGCGTTCAAACGCGCAACCGAGAATGAGGGCACGCCAACCTGCCTGTTGGTGAAAACCGTTAAAGGCTATGGCATGGGTTCGGCTGGCGAAGGTCAGAACACCACACACCAGCAAAAGAAACTGGCCGAAGATCAACTGCGCGCCTTCCGCGACCGGTTCCAAATCCCGGTCAGCGACGAAGATTTGCCAAACGCGCCGTTCGTGTCGCTGAACAATGCACAAAAGGCCTATCTCGCGGACCGGCGCAAAGCGCTTGGGGGTGAGTTCCCCAAACGCGACAGCACCGCACCTGCGCTGGATATCCCGGACCTGTCCAAGTTCGAAGCGCAGCTCAAAGGCACGGGTGATCGCGAGATTTCGACCACCATGGCCTTTGTCCGCATCTTGACCACGCTGCTGCGTGACAAAGGGATCGGCAAGAACGTGGTTCCGATCGTGCCGGATGAAAGCCGCACTTTCGGGATGGAGGGGCTGTTCCGTTCCGTGGGCATCTATAATCCAGCGGGTCAGAACTATACCCCCGAAGATGCCGATCAGATGATGTTCTACAAGGAAACGACCAACGGTCAGGTCCTGCAAGAGGGTATCAATGAGGCCGGAGCCATGGCCGACTGGATTGCGGCGGCGACGTCCTATTCCAACCACGGCGTGGCGATGATCCCGTTCTTCATCTACTACTCGATGTTCGGGTTCCAGCGGATTGGCGATCTGGCCTGGGCCGCAGGCGACAGCCGCGCGCGGGGCTTCATGCTGGGCGGCACTGCCGGTCGGACCACGTTGAACGGCGAAGGGTTGCAGCACGAGGATGGGCACAGCCATATCCTTGCGGGCACCATTCCGAACTGCATCACCTATGACCCGACCTTCAGCTATGAGGTCGCGGTGATCATCCAGAACGGCCTGCAACGGATGTATGGCAATCAGGAGGATATCTATTTCTACCTGACCCTGATGAACGAAAACTATGCCCATCCCGATATGCCGATGGGCGCTGAAGAAGGCATCATCAAGGGGCTCTACCGGTTCCAGGAGGTCAAAAAGCCGGGCAAGAAGCACGTCAACCTGATGGGCTCGGGCACCATTCTGGTGCAGGCGATGAAAGCCGCCGAGATGCTGAAGAAAGATTTCGGCGTGACCTCGGATATCTGGTCGGCAACCTCGTTCAACGAACTGGCCCGCGATGGTCAGGACGCGGCGCGCGCGAACCGCCTGGACCCGCTGGCTGAAGAACGTGTGCCTTACGTGACCGAGCAGCTGTCCAAAGCCAAAGGCCCGATCATTGCGGCCACCGACTATATGAAGAACTACGCCGAGCAGATCCGCGCCTTTGTGCCGGGCCGCTACACCGTGCTGGGCACGGATGGCTATGGCCGCTCGGACAGCCGGGTGAACCTGCGCCGGTTCTTCGAGGTCGACGCCAACCACATCGCGGCGGCGGCCATGGTCGATCTGTACCGCGAAGGTGCTGTGACCAAGGCCGAGCTCGAGAAAGCGCTCAAGACATATGAAATTGACGGCGACAAGCCGAACCCCCGGTTGGTTTAAGGCCACGGGGCACGAGGAGACATAGACATGGCAATCGAAGTAACAGTCCCGGATATCGGGGATTTCTCGGACGTTCCCGTCATCAGCATTTTGGTTTCGGTCGGTGACACCATCGCCGCCGAAGACCCGCTGATCGAGTTGGAGAGCGATAAGGCAACGATGGAGGTTCCCTCCCCGGCCGCTGGTGTCGTCAAGGAAATCAAAGTGGCCGAGGGCGACAACGTGTCTGAAGGCGCGCTGATCCTGCTGCTGGAAGGTGAAGGGGCCCCGGCTGCCCCGGCTGAGGCAGCCCCCGCCTCTGCGGCCGCTCCGGCCCCGGCCGCAGCACCTGCTGCCCCGGCACCCGCACCCGTTGTGGATGGTGGGTTCGGCAAGGCCCACGCCTCGCCATCGGTGCGCGCCTTTGCACGCCAGTTGGATATTGACCTGTCCAAGGTCAACGGCTCGGGCCGTAAGGGTCGCATCCTGCGCGAAGACGTCACCAAGTTCCTGAAAACCTCAACCGCGGCGGCCCCGGCTGCTGTCGGTGCGGCGGGCGGCATGGGCATCCCGCCGATCCCCGTTGTCGATTTCTCGAAATTCGGCCCCGTGGAAGATGTGGAAATGCCGCGGATCAAAAAGCTGTCGGGCCCTGCCCTGCACCGGTCCTGGTTGAACATCCCGCATGTGACGCATAATGACGAAGCGGACATCACCGATCTGGACAAGTACCGCAAGGAAATGGATACGATGGCCAAGGAAGAAGGCTATCGCGTTACTCTGCTCAGCTTTGTCGTCAAAGCCTCGGTAAGTGCGTTGAAACAGCATTGGGAGTTCAACTCGTCCATCCATCCCGATGGCGATAAGCTGATCCGCAAATCCTACTACAATATCGGTTTTGCGGCTGACACACCCAACGGGCTGGTGGTTCCGGTCATCAAGGATGCGGACCGCAAGGGGATTGTCGAGATTTCCAAGGACCTGATGGAGCTGTCCGGCAAGGCCCGCGCAGGTGGGCTGAAGTCAAACGACATGCAGGGCGCGACCTTTACGATCTCGTCGCTGGGCGGTATCGGCGGCACGCATTTTACCCCCATCGTCAACGCACCCGAGGTGGCTATCCTGGGCCTGACCCGCTCGAAAATGGCGCCGGTCTGGAATGGCGAGGAATTTGTGCCGCGCCTGATGCAGCCAATGTCGCTCAGCTATGACCACCGGGCCGTCGATGGCGCCTTGGCCGCGCGCTTCTGCGTGACGCTCAAGACGCTGTTGGGCGATATGCGCAAGCTGATGTGGTAAGGAGAGATCAGATGGACGTCAAAGTACCCGATATCGGTGATTTCTCCGATGTGCCCGTGATCAGCATTCTTGTCTCGGTCGGCGACACCGTCGCCGCCGAGGACCCACTGATCGAGCTGGAATCCGACAAGGCCACGATGGAGGTCCCCTCCCCCGCCGCAGGCAAAGTGGTCTCGATTGCCGTGTCCGAAGGCGATAACGTCTCGGAAGGTGCGCTGATCCTGACATTGGAAGCAGCCGATGGGGCCGCGCCCGAAGCTGCTCCGGTAGAGGCACCCGCCGCGCCGCAGGCCGTGGCCGCCACCGGCACGGCGACCGGTCAAGGCGATGTGCATGCCGAGGTAGTTGTGCTGGGCTCTGGCCCCGGTGGTTACACCGCCGCTTTCCGTGCCGCCGATCTGGGCAAAAAGGTGGTCATGATCGAACGCAACCCGACACTGGGCGGCGTCTGCCTGAACGTGGGCTGTATCCCTTCGAAGGCGCTGCTGCACGTGGCCAAGGTTATCACCGAAGCCGAAGAGATGGGCGCACACGGGGTTAGCTTCGGAAAGCCCAAGATCGACCTGGACGAGCTGCGCGCCTTCAAAGACAGCGTTGTTGGCAAGCTGACCGGCGGTCTGGACGGTCTGTCCAAAGGCCGTAAGGTTCAGATTGTGCGCGGCTATGGCCGTTTCTCGGGCCCGAACATGATCGAAGTTGTGGGCGACGATGGCATTACCACTGTATCCTTCGACCAATGCATCATTGCTGCGGGCTCTGAACCGGTTGAATTGCCTTTTATCCCGCATGACGACGACCGCGTGATCGACTCGACCGGGGCGCTGGAACTGGCGGATGTGCCCAAGCGGATGCTGGTTCTGGGCGGCGGTATCATCGGTCTGGAAATGGCCTGTGTCTATGACGCTTTGGGGTCGAACATCACCGTGGTTGAACTGATGGATCAGATCATCCCCGGTGCCGACAAGGATATCGTCAAACCCCTGATGAACCGCATCAAGGGCCGGTATGAGAACATCTTCCTCAAGACCAAAGTGACCGCGATTGAGCCCTTGAAAAAGGGCCTCAAGGTCACGTTCGAGGATGACAAGGGCGAAAGCTTCACCGACACGTTCGACAAGGTTCTGGTCGCCGTGGGTCGCAAACCCAATGGCAAGCTGATCGACGCCGAAAAGGCGGGTGTTGTGGTTGATGAACGTGGCTTCATCGCGGTGGACAACCGGCAGCGCACGGGTGTGCCGCACATTTTCGCCATCGGTGATCTGGTCGGCCAGCCCATGCTGGCACACAAGGCCGTGCACGAAGGTAAGGTCGCCGCCGAAGTGGCCGCCGGTCACAAACGGTTCTTCGACGCCAAGCTGATCCCCTCGGTCGCTTATACCGACCCCGAGGTGGCATGGTGCGGGTTGACCGAGACCGAGGCCAAGGCCAAAGGGATCAAGCTCGAAAAAGGCGTGTTCCCTTGGGCTGCATCCGGCAAATCCCTCTCCAATGGCCGGTCCGAAGGCATCACCAAGCTGCTGTTCAATCCCGAAGATCAGCGCGTCGTAGGGGCATGTATCGTGGGCACCAATGCAGGTGATCTTATCGCCGAAACTGCGCTGGCCATCGAGATGGGTGCAGACGCAGTCGATCTGGGCCACACGATCCACCCGCACCCGACGCTCAGTGAGACGGTGAACTTTGCCGCCGAGATGTTCGAGGGTACGATCACAGATCTGATCCCGCCCAAGAAACGTCACTAAGACCCGGGCAGCGAGGTCAAAAAGAAGTTGAGCGGTATGCGCTCAACTCCCTCCCTTTGCCGGTAGGTGCGTGGCTAGAAAAGCGGTTAGTGCCGCCCAGTATTCGGCCCCATCCGCACTGACGAGAGCCGACGCCCCGTGCCGACCCCGCCCGTCTGGTTGAAACCCGGTGACGGGACCGGCGATTTTGGAGGCGAAGGGCTTCCACTGACCGGCCTCATTCCGGGCCGAGGTCAAAAAGACCGGATCTTTTAAATCACCCAGCCGTTTGGTGACATAGGTCTTGCCACCGAAATACTCACCCGGCGAAAAGGCCATGACAGCATCGGCGAATTTGCGATCCTGCGCGGCGAGGACAAGAACCAAACCCGCGGAATACGAGGACCCGAGAACTCCGACATGACGCGCGCCCGCGTTCTTACGCGCCCAGGCTGACGCAGCCTGCATGTCGGGGATCGCTTCGGTGTATGCCACGTTGCCGCCTGCCTTGGCGGCGGTTTCGTTCTTTACGCCGTTGAACTTGCCACCCGAGCGTTGATCGACGGCCAGCGTTGCATAGCCAATTTCGTTCAGCCGCTTGGCAATATCACCATATTCGCCCCGGCTGGCCCCGGCCATGTGATAAAGGACAAGGACGGTGTCATAGGCGGCACCGGGCTTTTGAAAATCGGCGGTGACAACAACTCCGTCCGCCGCCTTGAACCGAACGGTTTCGGCAAACGCGGCGCTGGTGGCAAGAAAAAGGGCTGCAAACGCAAGAAGCAGTCTGGTCATGGAATTCTCCCAACTCGGTCACGAGAACTCTAACACCCTTGCCCCATGCGCTGCGGTCACGTTTTCAGGATCAGGCTAGTCGACCGCGAAGCAATAGAACAGGCCAGCGCCACCAGACCGGGGCAGATCGCCCTCGCCACACCCGCGCGAGCCGTGGGACGAATTCCACGACACCATGTTGCGCGCATCGTTCAGCCCAACGCGATCATGATGCCCGACAATGGCCGATCCGTCGGGGCTGTTGCTGGTCCAGTTGCTGCATGTGCTGTCTCCACCCGAGGTCGAGAAATGCCCCGCACTGTCCGAGCCGGTCAGAATGTCATGCCGGTTGGGCTTGCTGCCCCGCCCGTTCACCGGATTGCCGTTTTCATCCAGCGCGGTTTGCAGGCTGATATTGACCGCGTCCGAATGCAGGCTGTCGACATCCTGCGCAATCATTTCCCCCTTGGCATTATACCACGGGCCAGTCCCGATCCGGTCCCGCGCCGATATACCGTTGGTGATGGTCATCGGATCGGTGTTGCGGTCGATCACCATGCTTGTGCTCAGATATGCCGCCCATGTCTTGGATGAACCGGCGGCGGCAGCCAATGCGTTGCAATGGGCGTCAGCCCCCTCCAGACCGCCAAGATTGGCACCATCCCCTTTCCCGATGCTGGTGATGAAGAATGACATCTTTTCGGTATCGGTGTCGTCTGCCTGAACGATCCCCGCGATGGCGGTTGATGCGATCACAAGAAGCGGGAGGATGGATTTACGGTCTGGGAACATTGCATTTCACCTTTTCTGTAAATTTCTACCCCATGCTAAAATTGAAACTGCCGTGGGTCTATGCGGTTAATCACACGAAAACGTCATCATCGCCTTTAGCGACCCCATACCCGCCGTAGCTGGCGGATGGACGCATTGTCAGGAATGCTCTACCACCTTTCTCACACCAGCCCGGACCCGAATAACCGGGCACCGTGTCAGAGGAGGAGCATCATGACTGCGCAGGGTCAGCAGATCTCGGTACAGGAGGCCTTTTCGCTGGCCATGGCTCAGTACCAGAAGGGTGCGCTGACACAAGCCGTGCCGCTTTTGTCCAAAATCATCGCTGCCGCCCCCAAACATGCAGACGCGCATCACATATTGGGCCTGATCGCGTTCCAGACCGGACAAACCGATGCGGCCATACAGGCGGTTGAGCGCGCGGTTCAGTTGCGCCCCGACAGCGTTCAATACCTTGCCAACTACACTGAAATTCTGCGCAGCGCAGGGCAATTGGATCAGGCCCGCGCCGCCGGGGAACAGGCAGTCCGTCTGGCGCCGGGGCATGCGGCGGCGCAGTCCAACCTCGGTCTGGTTTATTATGACCTTGAAGACCTTGAGAAAGCCCGAGCCGCACAAGAACGGGCGTTGGCTCTGTCTCCTGATTTGGATAGGGCTGTGAACAATCTGGGCAGCATCGCCCGTGATCAAGGGGACCGCGCCAAGGCAGCCCAGCTTTATCGTCAGGCGCTTCGGCTTCACCCAGCATCGTCCGAGACCGTCAACAACCTGATCTCGGTCCTGATTGAGCTTGAAGATGTCGCCGCCGCCCGCTCTGTGGCAGAAGCACATGCCGAAACTGCGCCGCGCGATGCTGAGCTGCGCCGCAATTTTGGCCGTATCGCGCTGTTGGAATGCAATTTGGATGAGGCCGAGAAAGCCTTTCGCGCCGCCATCTCTTTGGATGGGACAAAGACGGAAAGCTACGTGGGTTTGTCGCAGGTCTTGTTTGAAAAGAACCACCCCAAACTGGCGTTGATCGAGGCTGAACAAGCCTTGAAGCTGGACCCCGAAAGCGCGGTGGCTTGCCATCAAATGGCGTTGGTCCAAGCGCATTTGGGGGACGATAATAGCGCACGTGCGCTTTATGCCAAAGCGCTTGCGATCAAGCCGGACATGACCTCCAGTCGGTTGGCGCTGGGGCATCTGGCGATGGAACAGGGCGATTTCGACGCGGCGCGGGATGCGTTCACCGCCGCCGCCGAAACCTCGGATGATCCGCTAAGCGCGCAAATCGCCTTGGCGCGGCTGAATAAGATCACCGAGGATAGTCCGGTGTTTCAAGCTTTGGAGGCGGCTTTGACAAAGGCCGCCGAGATGTTGCCGCAAAAGGCGGTCTCGTATCGGTTTGCGATGGGGGAATGCTACGAGAAGCTACAACGTTATGACGAGGCCTTCGCGCAATTCGAGGCAGGCGCGCAGTTGAAGCGGTCTTTGATCTCCTACGATGCGGCCGAGACGGACAAGCTGACCGACGATCTGATTGCTACCTTTACAGCCGACCGGATCGCGCAGCTTCGCCGCCATGGCATTTCTAGCGCAAAACCGATTTTCGTGCTGGGAATGCCTCGGTCGGGCACCACGCTGACGGAATCCATTCTGGACGCCCACCCGCTGGTGGCCGGGGCCGGAGAGTTGAATGAAATGCAACAGCTCTTTGGCTCGCTGCCTGACGGGCGCAACAACGTACCGCACGCCCTTAACGGTCTGTCGAGCGCCGATCTGACCCGCCGCGCCGAAGACTACGTGGCCATTCTGTCCCGTTTGGGCGGTGAAGCGCCCCATGTGGTCGACAAGATGCCCGCGAATTTCCAACTGGTGGGCCTGATCCATGCGTTAATGCCCAATGCCCGGATCATTCACGTTACCCGCGACCCGCTGGATATCTGCCTGTCCTGCTACACACGCCTGTTCGAACGCAGCCAGTTGCACAGCTATGACCAAGTCGAGCTGGGGCGTTACTACAACGCCTACACGCGGTTAATGAGGCATTGGCAGGCGGTGTTGCCTCTAGATGCCTTCCATACGATCCGGTATGAGGCGCTGGTGGATGATATCGACAAGGTCGCGCGCGGGCTCATCGACTATTGCGGGTTGGACTGGTCAGAAAGTTGCCTTGAATTCTATACCGGCAAACGCCGGGTCCGCACCGCCAGCGTGCAGCAGGTGCGCCAGCCTCTCTATGCGACGTCGAAAGAGAAGTGGCGCCGGTACGAAAAACACCTGCAACCTTTGATCAAAACGATCTCTGGGAACCGCCCCTGAACGACCCTGAACGACCCTGAACGACCCTGAACGACCCTGTCCGCAACTCTTGTGGTTCGCAACAACGCATTGGGCTAAACAAACTATGAAATAGTCGCAAGTTCCGCGGCACCGACTGCGCCCCAAATAACGATCAGAGTTCATGCTAAAACAATCTATTGGGACTTTTAGCCTTTTTGTCTGCATGCTTTTGGTGACTTCTGCGCAGCCGCGCGCAGATACGGATGCGCTGTTTAATTCCATCAACGACCGTCTGTCATGGATGAAGGGTGTCGCCGCGTGGAAGTATCGAAACGAGGTCGACGTGGAAGACCTCGCGCGTGAAGCGGTGGTTCTGAAAGCCGCTGTGGAAGCTTCCCAACAGGCCGGTCTGGCCGGCCCCAGTGTCCAGATGTTTTTTCGCGCTCAGATCGAAGCAGCAAAGGCTATCCAGCGGTGCTGGCTCAGCCAGTGGCAAAGCGGCGACACTCAAGTACCAAACCCGCTTGATCTTGTGGCAGATATCCGTCCTGAATTGCTGCGGCTAGGTCAGACTATCCTGACCGAATTGGGCAACGAAATTTCTGAAAACGGCAAAATAGACGATGTAGACCACGCAGATTTTGACGTGGCCCTGTCGGTTCCCTGTCTAAGTGATAGTGCCAAATCTGAAATTTTCGACGGGCTCAAACAAGTGACCTTGGCGCAGTGATCTAACCGTCGGCGATCTGCCTGCTATTGGACAAACGATCCAATGCGTACTTCCGGTTTCACGCTTGATACGACTGGCTCAGAGGCAACATTGCTTTGATTCTTGCAAACAATGCAGTCGCCACAGCCCTATCGTCGCCGAAATCCGGAGTAATCAGCTGAATTTCAAAGGTTTGAGAGTCAGGGCACAACAAAACCACCACATCTGCGCTGGTAGTTTGCTTCGTGGCCAAAAGGCTGCGGAGTCTTTTTGGGAAAAGCTTCTCCAATCGCGTGCAACTCGGCGTAACATCATGATTAAAAGGCAATTTTATAAACCTGAGTGTTGACCTGCTACCAAGCGCAAACAAGGTTCCAGCAACCTTGCGTCTACCTCAACGACTATTTCAAATTAACGATTGTGGCCAAATCTTGTCGGAATTTGTTCATTTTGGGTTCATCATTGGTTCATTTTGGTGTAAAGTTCTGTTTGTTTTCGACGTTTCAACGGTTCCAACACTTAATGAGTTGTTCAGATGGGTATGAGTTTTGAGGATTTGAACGAAGGGCAAAACAGAGCACCTTCACACAAGAAACCACACTGCGATCTAATGAATTCCGGTGGCCTGCCTGAGCGGTTTCGGCGCGACACTAGAGGCGGTGTTTTGGTTCTGGTTGCGATAATGTTCATCCCGATGATGGCCTTCATCGGATATGCCTTCGAATTAGCGCTGACCGAGGACACACGGGTTAAGCTGCAAAACACAACCGATGCAGCCAGCCTGGCGGCAGCTGATTTGGAGCAAACGCTCGATCCCGAGGATTTGGTCGAAGATTTTTTCGCCAAGGCAGGTTTGGCAGACAATCTGGATAACGTAACTGTTGTCAGCGGCATTGCGGAGAGAACCGTATCGATCGAAGCCAGTGAACGTCTCCCGGCATACCTGTCCCGTGTTGTCGGCAACGAAGCTTGGGATGTGGCCGTCGCCGGCGCCGCTACGGAATCGCGTCAGGATTTGGAAATTGCCGTGGCGCTGGACAACTCAGGATCAATGTCTTGGGCACCGGGCGCGACGTCCGGCCCAGCGTCAACGCCGTCTCGGATGGATCTTTTGATCCCTGCTGCTCAGGCTTTTGTTGATGCGGTGCAACCCAGACCTGGACAGCCGGGGCGAACAACGATATCGCTCGTACCCTTTGCGACACAGGTTTCGGTTGGCGAAGCCCTGTTGGGCAATTTCTCGGTTACGGCAGAGCACAACCTGTCCCATTGCGTGACGTTCAGCGACGAGGTTGATTATCAGACCACGGCGATTTCAACGACGGATTTGTTGAACCGGACAGCGCATCATGCTCCAAGTACGGGGGCTCGTTCGGTCACCAGTGGTACGGTCGCCTGCCCTACAGATTCGGCGACCCGTGACATTGTACCGTGGTCAGAAGACCCCGAAGTCTTGAAAGCGCGCATCAGAGCAATGCAGCCGGGCGGCTTTACCTCGATTGAAATGGCGACGAAATGGGGGGCCGCTTTGTTGGACCCTACGTTGCGACCGGTTTTGTCATCTCTGTCGACTGAGCCGGGGTTTGAATATCTGTCTGGTCCGGCCGTGCGCGGTGTCCCCGACGAATTCACCAGCGATGAGACAGTCAAGTATCTGATCGTCATGTCGGATGGAGAAAACACGCAGAGCTATGACGTCAAGCCGCCGTTTAGGACCGGTAATTCACCTGTGGTCCAGGTACGTGGAACAAACAGGTTCTATTATTTCCAGAACCGCCCCAGAACCCGCAACGATTTTTTCGAAATATCTACAGCCCGGTGGGTGAGCCGACCGAACGGAACGCTGGTTCAATTGACTTGGCCAGAGGTATGGGCCCAATTCCCGGTATACAGATTTGCCGAGCTTGTTCTCGCCAGAGTTGACAGACGCAGGAGCGCTGTCGGCCATTACAACCGGATTATCGACCAAACGGTAAACACCTCGAAAAATCCGCGCACGTCGGCAATCTGTCAGGCAGCGAAAGATAACGGCATCACTATCTTTACCATTGGTATGGATACCTATGCCCAGGGTGACGCAACTTTGCTGGATTGCGCTTCGTCCCCTGCCTTTTTCTATGACGTAAATAGCTTGGACATCGACTCGGCGTTTCAATCGATTGCGCGTCAAATCAACCGCCTGCGCCTTACGCAGTAGTTGAGTTGGAGTGTTTGAATCATGATGAATTTCGCAAAAATCCCCACCCCTTCTGCTGCAACGCACGGGCGTGCAAACGGGACCTTTTTTCAGCGCATCCGGGGCTGGCGCAAAAACGAAGATGGTGCAGTCCTGGTCGAATACGCGCTCTGTCTGCCATTGCTTTTGCTGATGCTCTTTCTGACGCTTGAGTTTGCCCATCTGAAGATGCGGCAGATCTCTCTCGATCGGGTAACCGACCAGACATTTCGCGAATTGCGACTGGGTCTGATCCCCAACCCAGACCACGACAGCGTCAAAGATGCGATGTGTGCCAAAACGCTGGCCCGGATCATTCTCTGGGATTGCTCGGAAAGCCTGTTGTTGCAGGTGCGCGAAGTTGAAAGATCGGTTTGGAATCTGGATCTGGGTCAAACCAATTGCCTGGATACGACTCCCGAGGACGGCTATATGCCGCCGATTGATTTCACGGCAGGTATCGAAAATCAGTTGATGATTGCACGCGCCTGTTTGATCCAGCGCTCTCTGTTTCCCCCGATAAACGCTTTGCGGTCTTTGCCACGCTATGATGAGTTCGGCAATTTCGCCCTTGTTTCAAAATCTGCCTTTGTGAACGAGCCCTTCTGATGTTTTCCAAACTCAAGACACATGCCCGCGCTATTCATTGTGCAATCCTCCGCTTTAAAGATGACACAAGCGGCGCAGCACTTGTGGAAATGGGGATGGTGCTTCCTTTTTTGATTCTACTGACCTCTGGCGGCCTTGTGGTCCAGGACGCGATCCGGGTGTCTTATATCCAGTCGAAGGCGACCTATACGGTATCCGACATGGTTAGCCGTGAAGACAGTTTTATTGATGCCAACTATTTCGACGGGATGGACAGTGTCTTCAGGTTCCTGACTGATAACGGCTATCCAACCGAGCTGCGCATATCGACGGTCGAATGTACCGAAAATTGCGCGGATGAATCGCAACGGGTGCTGGAGTTCTGTTGGTCCGAATCCACTGACGGGCTGTTGGACCTGACAAATGACGAAATAGACTTGTACGCAAGTCGCATTCCGTTATTCGCGCAAGGCGACACGATGCTGATGACCGAGTCTTTTTTGGACTACACTCCTTTACTGGGTGATTTTATCATCTCGCCAAGCAGATACGCCTCGATTGCCTTCACGCGCCCCCGAATCGCGCCTCAAATCAAATTTGATGTGGGCGCTGTAGATGTGGACGGGAACCCCATTGTTTTGGATTGCTTCAACAACTAAAGACGTATTCGATAACTTGAAGTGGCCTTTGTTCAGCCGCTTTCGGACCGCAAGCAAACACACAAGCTATGCCCTTGGCTTTTGTTTTCAGCTGCTTGTGTGGGCTCGATGACGAGTAAGGAAACCCGAAAAACGTTCCAGCCCCAGCTTCAGATCTGCCGTCGGATTAGTATAGCCCAGCCGTAGCCAGCCTTCCATTTCCAGCGCGCTGCCTGGGGTCAGCATCACGCCTTCTTCTTGCAATAGCGCGACGCATAGATCGCGCGATGTCATCGGCAGATCGTATTTTAGCAGCGCGGTGGTACCGGACATAGGCTCGACCCAGCTCAACAGAGGTTCCGACGCGATCCAGTCCTTTACAATCTGAAGGTTCTCGCGCGTGATCCTTTGGCTGCGGGCCAGTATCTTGTCACGGTTTTCCAGCGCGATTGCGGCCAGAAACTCGTCCACGACACCGACCGAGATGGTGTTATAGTCGCGATGGATCATCACCTGGTTCAGCATGTCTTTTGGTCCGGCAATCCAGCCCACGCGCAGCCCCGCCAATGAAAACGTCTTTGAGGTGCTGGCTGTGCTGATCCCCTTTTCGTAGATATCCGCGACCGATGCGGTAAACCCGCCGCCGGTCTGGTCGGTGCCGCGATACACCTCATCACATAGCAGCCAGGCGTCCACGCTTCGGGCGATATCCACGATTTGGTCCAGCAACGCACGATCCATCAGCGCACCGGTTGGATTGTTGGGGTTATTGATCGCAATTAACCGCGTATCTGGGCGGATTATCGCGCGCAGCTCGTCCAGGTCGGGCAGGAACGCGTTTTCTGACCGCAGGTGCAACAGTTGGATGTCTGCGCCAATGCTTTCGGGTATCGAATAATGCTGCTGATAGGTCGGAATGACCGAAATCACGTGATCCCCACGCGACACAAGCGTTTGATGTACCAGTGCATTGGCACCGATGGTGCCATGGGTGGTCAGGATATTGTCACGGTTCAGGGTTTCGTACATGCCGCTGATTGCATCGCGCAACCGATCCGACCCTTCGATTGCGCCATAGGACATCTTCATCGCCGACAGGTCATTCAGAATGCTGTTGTGTTGACCAGACATCTCAAACAACTCGCCCAACGTGATGGATTCCACACAGGTTTCGGCCAGGTTGAGCTCGCAAGTTGTCTCGAACTCGTTCATCCACATTTCAACGCCGAACGATTTGATGTGCATTGTCGCCTCGTGGTTTTAGTTCGTTGCTGTCCAAGGGGCGCGTTGCGCGGCACCTATTGTGGTTACTCATCGGCCTTGTAGTAGCCAATGACATCATTCTCGGTCGTTGCACCAAGCCCGTTGAGCAATCTGTTGGAATAGTTGAAATAGGCGCAGACCTGATTGACCTCGAGGATCTCTCCGTCAGAGCAACCTGCGATTTTCAAAGCCTCAAAGTCCGATTTCACCATTCGGCCGACATCGGTGGTCAATTTGCCCGCGTATCGCAGCAACGCCAGTTCTTTGCCCTCGAACTCATCCTCGGGGCGGTGCGCCTTCAGGGCAGTAAAGATGCGGTCGCTGCGGGTTTGGTCTTTCAACAGGTTGCGCACATTCATGAAGTGATGGGTCAGCGAATAGGTGCAATCGTTCAGTATCGAAGTATAGCTGGCCACAATCTCAAGAAACCAAAACGGCAGCTGGTTGTCGTCGGAATGCAGGACCGAGCGGTACAGCGTGACATGCCCGTTCATCGTTTCGGGCCGCAGGGAATGGACGCGCATGACGGTGTCGACCGTGCCATGCGGGGTGCGAGCCTTGTCCAAAAGCTCTTTCAACCGGCCTTCGGCCTGATCATCCGAAACCATTTCGATCCAAGCGCTCATGCCGGGGCCTCCTGTCTAGAACGACCTCAGGTTATGGGCGAAGGCAACGCGGGTGTCAGCAGATATTTTTCCTGCACAGTCATTTTTGCTAGATCACAGGATCGTGAGCGGGATAGTCTGCACTGTGACATCGCGCAGGAGCCACCATCATGATTCGTCCGAACCAGAAAGCGGGCGCTGAAAACCTGTTGTTCAACTGCGCCGGGTTGTCGTCAGGCGACCACCTTCTTGTGCTGCGCGAAGACCCCGACTACGCCTATTACGATTCCGAGATCGCTGATGTTATTGTGGAATGCGCCCGTCAGAACGGCGTCAGGGCGTCGGTGCAAACCATACCCTTTGACCCGATGGAAGCGCGATTGCCGCAGTCCGTCGTGGCTGAAATGAAGGCAGCCGATCGCACATTGTTCCTGTCGCGCACGGGTGATCAGCTTCGCTTTAATCCCGAGATTTCGAATATCCGGCCGATCATGTCCTATGCGCTGGATGTCGAGATGTTGGGATCGGGATTTGGCTCGGCCGACTACGCGGGGTTTGTCGCTCTCAAGAATGCGGTGAACACAGCGCTGGCGGATGCGACGCATATTCATGTCACCTGCCCGCTTGGCACCGATTTCTGCGGACCGGGCGCTGCATTCCCGACCGCCAGTGCGGCGGATGTCAGCGTGACCCGCTTTCCAATGTCGGTCTTTGCGCCGGTACCTTCGGCGGGGTTTTCGGGCGTGGTCATACAGGATGGGTTTCTGGTCGGGACCGGGTCGAAATTCTACGAACCATATGGCTGCGATTTGCAGGAACCGCTTGCGGTCGCGTTTGAAGACAACAGGTTAACGGGCTTCTCGGGCCATCCAATGGACGTGCATTGCGCGCAGATGCACTACGAGAAGGTCGGCCAGATGTTCGACCTAGACCCGATGACAATGCATTCCTGGCACGCAGGCATTCACCCTGGCTGCGCCTACCCCACCCCCGCGCATGAGAATTACGAACGCTGGAGCGGCTCGGCCTTTGGGAACCCCCGTTTGATGCATTTCCATACCTGCGGAAACTATGCGCCGGGCGAGATCTGCCTGAACGTGCTGGACCCCACAATCCGCGTCGACGGCGTGGCCGTGTGGGAGCACGGCGTGTTCCGGCCCGAGCTGATTGAGGGCGGTTCCGATATTCTCGAGGCCTATCCCAGCATCCGGGCCGTGTTCGACGCCCCTGCGCAACAGGTCGGACAAGGCCCGAACGGTCGGTTGTCAGCCAGCTAGTCGCGCGGCCTCTTCCCCGGCGATCAGTTTGGCGACACGGGCGCGGAACCGCATGGCGCCTGCGTCCAGCCCCAGATTGATATACCCGGTCTTGCGGCGGGCCATGCCGGTCTGGACATGTTCCAGCACCTCTTTGTCCTCGTTGAACGCCATGACCGCCCCGTCGAACATGCGTTGGGACATGGCCGTGTCATCCGCATGCATGTTGCGATGCTGGAACCAGAAATAGCGTGAATTCTCACCATCGACCGGCGTGATGAAGTTGTACGAAATATTGACAAACGCGTTTGCTGAAAAGGGCCGGTCCGCCCCGCCCTCGCCCGTTGGAGTATAGACGGACATATTGATCGCCGTCGCGGGCAGGCGGCATTCGTAGTGCTGCTTGCGGTCACAGCTTGGGCCAAAGGGCAAGATTGGAGCGTAATAGGGTGGCGCGGGCTCATCCGCGATCCAGCGCGAGACGATGACTCCGTTCTCTGTTTCCTCCAGATCCAGCGGGCGGTTGTCGGTTCCGGCCCCGGCGAATGAGGTCAGGTGCACCCAGGCCACATGGCTGGGGTCAAGCAGGTTGTCGATAATATAAAGGTAGTGACACGCCATTTCCATCGCGCCCTTTTGGGTTTTACCCCAGTCCGGGTTGTCGAAATTGGGGATGTCGATGATATCATCTGTGCTGGCCTCCTCCGGGTCGCCCATCCACAGCCACAGAAAGCCCCAGCGATCCTCGGCCGGATAGGCATGCACTGCGGCGCGGCGCGGGGGGTTATCCAACTGGGTCGGCGCACTGACGCATTCGCCGCCACAGCCGAAGGTCAGCCCGTGATAGCCGCAAACCACGTGGTCGCCCTCGATTGTCCCTTGGGACAGGGGCAGTTTGCGGTGTGGGCAGGCATCTTCCAGCGCGATGGCTTTGCCAACGGTGTCGCGGTAGATGACAATCTCTTCGTCCAACATACGCAGGGCGGTCAGGTTGCGACCAAAATCTTCGGACCGTCCGGCGACATACCAGGTGTTGCGAATGTAGCCTTCAGCTCCGGCCAGATCAGGACGCATGGGGGTTACTCCGAAAATTCGTCAAAGGCTTTCAGTGCTTTGGCACTGTAGGCAAAGGATGGGCCGCCGCCCATATAGGTGGCCATGGACAGGGCCTCGCACAGTTCGTCGCGCGTGACCCCCAGACGGACCAGGGACTTGACGTGGAACCCGATGCAACTGTCGCAGCGAGTGGCGATGGCAATCCCCAGAGCAATGAATTCCTTCGTCTTTTCGCTGAGGACGCCGTCGGTTTTCGCCGCCTTGCCCATGATACCGAAGCCGCGCACTGTGTCGGGGATTTCTTTTGACAGGGTGCCGATATTGGCCTCGGTCTCGGCCATGAAGTCTTTCCAGTCCATGACTATTTCTCCTTATCCGCGCTCATCCGCGCCCATGCGGCGTTCCAGCCAACGTACGCCCGCGCTGATGATCAGAACCAGGATCAGGTATTCGAAAATCAGCAGCGTATAGATCTCCAGCGGGCGGTATTCCGTCACCACCAACTCATTCGCGCGGCGGGTCAGTTCCTGCATCCCGATGACGCTGGCAAAGGCGCTCATCTTGACGATGTAGATAAACTGGTTGGCCAGCGGCGGCAGAATGCGCCGGATCGCCTGCGGCAGGATCACATAGCGCATGGTCTGCACATAGTTCAGCCCGATGGTCTGCGCCGCCTCGCGTTGGCCGCGAGCGATGGATTGAATGCCCGCTCGGTAAATCTCGGCCGTAAAGGCGCTGTCGGAAATCGCCAGCGTGATGATCGCGCCCCAGAAAGGATCGATTGGGATGTTCAACCCCATGGACTGGAACACGATGGGCAGGCCGTAAAACACCCAGAACAGCATCGGCAGCAGAGGAATCGCGCGAACGAATTCGACATAGATCCGGTTGACCCAGCGCCAGCCGCGTTTCTCTGACAGGCCGGGCAGCGCGACCA
The DNA here is from genome assembly GCF_013034685.1 of Ruegeria lacuscaerulensis. Taxonomy (GTDB): domain Bacteria; phylum Pseudomonadota; class Alphaproteobacteria; order Rhodobacterales; family Rhodobacteraceae; genus Ruegeria; species Ruegeria lacuscaerulensis_B. The sequence continues at coordinate 596,204 of NZ_WQGO01000002.1, forward strand.
TCAGGCCGAGTACGATCGACAGCACGGCGGCGATCAGCGAGATCTGGATCGTCGCCCACATGCCCGAGATCAGGAATTTCACATTCGTCCAGCCCGATTGCGTGGTCGGGTCGATCACATACCAGCCCCAAGTCTGGGACGAAGAACAGCCCGCCAGCAACAGCAAGGGCACGATCAGCAGAAGTTTTTTCATCGGCCTCTCTCAGTGCTGTAGAATCTGCGACAGGAATTTGCGGCAGCGCTCGGATTGCGGGTTGGTGAAGAAATGTTCGGGGTGCCCTTCCTCAACAATCTCACCGGCATCCATGAAGATCATCTTGTCGGCCACTTTGCGGGCAAAACCCATCTCGTGCGTGACGACAACCATGGTCATCCCCTCTTGCGCCAGTTCGACCATGACGTCCAACACTTCGGAAATCATCTCGGGGTCCAGGGCCGAGGTCGGCTCGTCGAACAACAATACGCGCGGCTCCATGCACAGAGAGCGGGCAATGGCGACGCGCTGTTGCTGGCCACCCGAAAGCTGAATGGGGCGCTTGTCGGCCTGATCGGGGATATGGACGCGGTCCAGATAGTGGCGGGCTTTTTCTTCGGCCTCCTTGCGGGACAGGCCTCGCGCCTTGATCGGGCCGAGGGTCAGGTTTTCAAGCACGGTCAGATGCGGAAACAGATTGAATTGCTGAAACACCATGCCAACCTCGGACCGGATCGTGGCGACGGATTTGGGATCGTCGGTCAGCTCGACCCCATCCACCCGGATCGCGCCTTTCTGGTGCTTTTCCAATTGGTTGATACATCTGACAACCGTGGACTTGCCCGACCCGGAAGGGCCGCAAATGACGACCTTTTCCCCGGCATTCACGGTCAGGTTGATGTCTTTCAGAACATGAAAGTCGCCGAACCATTTGTTCACGCCCGCAAGTTCTATGGCGGCTTCTGACATTGGCCGACCTGCCCCTTTTTGTTGATATTAGAATATTTTCTTGAGGTTATCTTTGGCTTTGCGCTTAAATCAACCTCGAAAGCGGCCACGAAGTCGAAACACCACCAACAGGAGAAGTCCATGAAGAGTATATGCAAAGCCGCCGCCATTGCGGCGCTTAGTCTGGTCGTGACGGGTGCAGCCCACGCGCAGTCGGCCCTGAACGAGGTGCTGGATTCCGGCGTGCTGAAGGTGGGTACGACGGGGGATTGGAACCCTATGTCGCTGCGCGATCCGGCGACCAATAGCTACAAGGGCTATGACATCGACATCATGAACGAACTGGCCGCCGATCTGGGGGTTGAGGTCGAGTATGTGCCGACCGACTGGAAAACACTGGTCAACGGCGTCGTGGCAGGCAAGTACCACCTGACGGGCTCGGCCTCGATCTCACCGCCGCGCATGAAGGTCGCGGGGTTTTCGGACAGCTATATCTCGGTCGAACTGTTCCCCTACACAACCAAGGACAAGGCTGACAAGTTCGACGGGTATGACTCGATCAACCAGCCGGGCGTCAAGGTCGCCACCACTTTGGGCACCACCTTTGAAAAACGTGTGCGTGAATGGTTCCCGAATGCCGAGATCAAAGTGGTCGAGGCCCCGGCCCGCGGCTTTCAGGAGGTGATCGCCGGGCGTGCCGACGTGTTCATCACCTCGAATATCGAAGGCTCAACGCTGGAAGAAAAATTCCCGGTTGTGCGAGTCAAGAATGCGGGCCCACGGTCACCCTCGCCGATTGCGATGATCCTGCCGCAGGGCGATCAGGTCTGGATCAACTATGTGAACAACTGGATCGAAGTCAAAAAAGCCCAAGGGTTCTTCGACCAGAACCGCGAGAAATGGGGGCTTTGAGCCGCTCAAAGCTCAAAAGCCCGGCTGCATAAGCCGGGCTTTCGTTTCGGTGCGCGCTCGGCGCTGGCAACGCCAGAAGCCGGGCATTGATTGCTTGAGGTCAGAGGCCGATCGCGTCGAGTCCGGCCTTGGCGCATTGCACGTCCTCTGGCCCTGCTGCGCCAGATACGCCAATCGCGCCGATCAGAACTCCATTCTCGTGAACCGGTATCCCGCCCTCCCATGCGCAAATATTGGGGCGATTGACCATTCCCAGTTGGAGCTCTGGCCCGGACAGCATGCGTTTTGCGAAATCCTGGGTGGATTTGCCAAGAACCGCGGTTCGGGCCTTGTCCAATGCAAATCCAGCAACAGCCGCAGGCGCGTTGTCCATCCGCCCCGCCGCCAGCATGTGACCGCTGGCATCAACGACGATTGCGGCAACTGCCCAGCCATTTTGCTGAGCGTACCCTATGGCCGCCTGAACGGCTGTGGACGCCGCGCTGTACGTGATCATCTTTTTCGAGATCGAAACCGACATCTCTTCCCCATCTATAAATCAAAGATCAATTCGTTGGTACCCTGCTGAACCCGCTGATCATCCTGGTTCAGAACATCGAAGTGGAACGCGATGATCCCGCGCTTGCCAGACGCGGTGATGCGTTTTGCCGTCACCGTCAGAACAGCTCGTATCCTGTCGCCCGCAAATACCGGGTTTTCAAAACGCCAATCCCAACCCAACGAAGCAAGACCACCCAGTTTTGCTTCGGCCTGGAATTTCAGCCCATCGACCACCGAAAGCACCAAAAGTCCATGGGCCACCCGAGACCTGAAGCCCCGAGCGCGCGCGACGTCATCATCCAGGTGCAGCGCGTAACGGTCCCCGGTCAGGTTCGCAAAGCTCGTGATCAGGTCCGCCGATATCTCGGCCGTTTCGGTATGTATAAGATCACCGGTTTCCAGGTCATGAAACCCGTAGGTGCCGGCCTTTAGGAGCCCAGTCATGCGGGAACCGGAGCGTCCTCGCGCAGCAACCCTTTGGTTTTCAGATCGGCCCAGAAATCGGATGGAATGTCGTGGCTGAACCAGTTGAGGTTCTGGTCCAACTGCTCGACCGTCCGTGTTCCAGCCATGAAGGTCGGTACCGCCGGGTGGGCGACGACAAATTGCAGCGCGGCTGCCGGCAGTGGAACATCATACTCGGCGCAGACGGCTTCGATTTTACGGACCTTTTCCATTATGTCTGCCGGGGCTGGCGCATAGTTGTACTTGGCCCCTTCTTTGGCGCCGGTCGCCAGAATGCCTGAGTTGAACCCCCCTCCCACGACAACGGCGGCGCCGCGCTCTTCACACATGGGAAGGAATTTATTCAAAGCATCCTGTTCCAGTAGCGTATAGCGTCCGGCCAACAGAAAGCAGTCAAAGTCGCGCTGTTCCAAGGCGGCGTGGCAGACTTCCCATTCGTTGACGCCTACGCCAATCGCCTTGACAATGCCTTGATTGCGCAGGCTTTCCAGTGCCTTCCAGGCCCCATCCATTGCCTGCTTGAACACTTCGGGCTGTTCGTCGCCACGGGTGAACACGTCGATATCGTGGATAAAGCAGATATCCATCCGTTCCAGCCCCATGCGTTGCAGACTGTCCTCGAACGAGCGCATCACACCGTCATAGCTGTAGTCGAAATGCATGGTGAAGGGGGCAGCATTGGTCCAAGGTTCAAAGTTGATATCCTGACGGCGCGCCGGTTTCAGAACGCGCCCAACCTTGGAGGACAGGATGAAATCGTCCCGATTCTTCCAGCGCAGGCTTTGACCGGTGCGCAATTCGGACAGGCCGTGGCCGTACATTGGTGCCGTGTCGAAATAGCGAACACCAGCATCCCAAGCGTGCTGAATCATCGCGTCCGAGGTTTGCTCGTCAATCTCGCGAAAGATGTTGCCAATCGGCGCAGTGCCAAAGCCGAAGGTGGATACTTCAAGATCTACGCGGCCGAATTTGGCCTTGGAATTTGGTGTCATGCAAACCTCCCTTGCGCAAACCGGGGCGGTCCGATCTGCCTTCTTTTAAGTAACTGTTTGGTTATTTATATCAATTCACACTCTCGATCAAGCCACTTGACGCGGGCACCTAGGACATCATATTAGTAACTGATTAGTTACATTTGGGGACGCCACCATGTTTCTGACCGAAACACATATCCAGGTCCGCGATATGACCCGCCAGTTCGCACAGGATGTCATTCGCCCCGCCGCGGAAGAACTAGATCGCGATTCTCGTTTTCCTTCTGAAATCTATGACCAAATGGCTGAACTCGGCCTGTTCGGTATCGGCGTACCTGAAGAATTGGGAGGGCCCGGATTCGACACTTTAACCTATGCCTTGGTGATGGAGGAATTATCTCATGGTTACGCCTCAATCGCGGATCAATGTGGCCTTCTTGAATTAGTGACGACCCTACTGGTGCGCCACGGGACGGCCGAGCAACAAAGCAAATGGTTGGGGGAATTGCTGGCCGCAAAAATGCGCCCTGCCTATTGCATCACGGAACCCGAAGCGGGCACCGACGTGTCTGGCATCCGGACTATGGCGGTACGTGATGGCGACGGCTGGGTGTTGAATGGCGGTAAAATCTGGATTCACAACGCGCCCGTTGCGGATGTGGGTTTTGTTCTGGCTCGTACCGACCCCGAGGCCGGGCATCGCGGCATGTCGATTTTCATGGTCGACCTGCATGCTGACGGCGTTACGCGCGGCCCGAAAGAGATCAAGATGGGCCAGCGCGCCAGCCAGGTTGGCCCGCTCTCCTTCGACGATGTGCGCCTGCCGGCCGATGCGCTGTTGGGCACAGAAGGGCGCGGGTTCCACATGATGATGAGCGTTCTGGACAAAGGCCGCGTAGGCATCGCTGCTCTTGCAGTGGGGATCGGTCAGGCCGGTCTAGAAGCCGCAACGGATTATGCGAAGCAGCGCAAACAGTTCAACAAGCCGATCTCAGATTTTCAGGGTGTCCAGTGGTTGTTGGCCGATATTGCCAAAGACGTCGAAGCCGCCCGTTTGCTAGTTCATTCTGCCGCTTACAAGATCGACGCAGGTCAGGATGCAACCAAGGCATGTTCTATGGCAAAATGCTTTGCCGGTGACATGGCTGTGCAGCGGTCCTCGGATGCGGTGCAAGTCTTTGGTGGATCCGGGTATATTCGCGGTTTTGAGGTTGAACGGCTTTACCGCGACGCCAAGATCACCCAGATTTATGAAGGCACCAACCAAATTCAACGTATGATCATCGCACGGGAACTACTTGCAAAAGGGGCTGCTACATGAGCAGACAGGTTGCATTAGTAACAGGATCGTCCCGCGGGATCGGCCTGGCGGCTGCCATAGCCTTGGCAAAACAAGGGTTTGCCATCGCTGTGAACGGCCCGGAAGCGGACGCAGAGTTGCAGGCCGCGCTGGACAGGGTTCGCGACCTTGGTGTTCCGGCCGTGGCGGCTGCGTTCGATGTCTCGGCCATCGACGCTCATGAAGAGCAACTGTCGGCCATCGAATACCAGCTGGGCCCTCTGACGACCTTGGTCAACAATGCCGGCGTTGGCGTTCTTCAGCGCGGAGATCTGTTGGAGGTGTCCGAAGAAAGCTATGACCGCTGTATGGAAATCAACACCAAGGCAATGTTCTTTCTGTCTCAGGCCTTTGCCAAACGTCTGCTGGCGCGGGATCGAGATGCAAACGCGTTCCATTCAATTGTCAACGTGACCTCGTCAAACGCGTCCGCAGTCGCGGCGCCGCGCGCGGAATATTGCGCGTCAAAAGCGGCGGCGGCTATGGTGTCGAAAACCTTCGCCGTGCGGCTGGGTCCCGAGAATATCGCGGTCTACGACGTGCAGCCCGGACTGATCGCGACCGAGATGACCGCCCCGGTGATCGACAGCTATGAACAGCGCGCCAAGGATGGGTTGACCCTGTTCCCACGTGTCGGTCAGCCCGAGGATATGGGCAATATCATCGCCTCGCTGGCCAGCGGCAAACTTCCCTATACCACCGGACAGGTGATCTCGGCCGATGCCGGGATGCTGGTCCCCCGTTTCTGAGGTCGACTGATGAAGATCAAACTGCCTGATACGGCCGGAACGCTGCATGACTATGCCCTTGTCGGCACCCCTGTTGCGCCGTCGAAGCTGACGCCCAATTCGGCCCGCGTGCTGTATTCCGCTGCCCATGTCGTGGCGGACCCGTTTGGTGATCACGACCCTACAGGTCCCGCTCAGGTGGATTGGGCCAAGACCATGGAATTCCGCCACTATCTGGCTGGGATGGGTATGGGCATCGCCGAAGCGATGGACACCGCCCAACGCGGCATGGGGCTGGACTGGACCGGAGCACTAGAGCTGATCCGGCGCACGAAAGAAGAGCTGCCGGATGCCCTGGTCGCCAATGGCTGTGGGACGGATCATCTGGACCCAGCAGATGCCACATCGCTGGACGATGTCCGCCGCGCTTATCTGGAGCAGGTCGAAGCAATCCAAAAGCTGGGCGGACGCATTATCCTGATGGCGTCTCGGGCGCTGGCCAAGGTTGCGACGGGGCCGGATGACTATATCGCAGTTTATTCCGATGTGCTGGAGGCCTGCGATCACCCGGTTATCCTGCATTGGTTGGGCGAGATGTTTGACCCGCAGCTTGCTGGGTATTGGGGTGGCGCAGGTTTTGACGATGCGCTGGACACCGCACTGACCGTGATCCGCGCTAATCCGGACAAGGTCGACGGCATTAAAATCTCGCTATTGGACGCGGAAAAAGAGATCATCATGCGCCGCCTTCTGCCGGACGGGGTCAAGATGTATACCGGCGACGATTTCAATTACCCCGAACTCATCGAGGGTGATGAGCAAGGCTTTTCGCACGCCCTGCTGGGGATATTCGACCCCCTCGCCCCGGCGGCGGCCTATGCGGTCAGCAAACTGAGCGAAGGTGATACCGCGGCCTTCCGCGCGACGTTGGACCCGACCGTTCCACTTGCCCGGCACATATTCCGCGCGCCCACGCAATACTACAAAACCGGCGTGGTGTTTCTGGCATGGCTGAACGGGTTTCAGGATCATTTCGTGATGTTGAACGGCGCGCAGGCGACCCGGTCTTTGCCCTATTTCACCGATTGCTTCAAAATGGCAGATGAATGCGGCTTGTTGCGCGACCCTGATCTGGCGGTTTCGCGCATGGGGCATATGCTGAAGCTCTACGGGGTCTGATTTTTGCGCGATTTCTCTGACGATCATTCTGCGCTGGCGCTGAATACGGCTACGTTAGGCCACAATCTTGATGGCCATGGTGCCGGATGGTCGCCCGAGCAGGTGATCGACGCCTGCGCGGCGCTCGGCTATGGCGGCATCACCTTCTGGCGGCGCGAGTTGAGTGGGCGCGAGGTGGAAATCGGCGACCGGGTGCGCGCGGCAGGGATGCAAGTGGTCGGTCTGTGCCGGACGCCATTTCTGACCGGACCGCTGGCCTTGCCCTCGGACCAGCAGATTATGGATGATTTCTACCTGGCCATTGATCAGGCCGCAGGCCTTGGGACGAACGTCCTGACTATCGTCACTGGCGGACCAGAGCCCGGAACCAAAGGCGTTCTGGACAGTCAGAAAATCCTGGCCGACCGGGTGGCGCGGGCGGCGCCTTATGCAGCGGACCGAGGCGTTAACCTAGCGCTGGAACCCCTGAACCCCGCGACAGCCGGGAACCGGACCTGTCTGATGACAGCGGCGGATGCGCTGAATGTTTGCGATGCTGTTGGAGCAGAAAATGTGGGCGTTGCCATCGACGTTTACCATGTCTGGTGGGACACTACGCTGGCCGACACGTTGGCCCGCCGAGCGCAAGGCCGCATATTGGGATATCACCTGTGTGATTGGCTGGCCGACACGACCGACGTCTTACTCGATCGCGGTATGATGGGAGACGGCGTCGCCGATCTGCGTGCCCTGCGTGATGCGGTAGAATCTGCCGGCTATTACGGGCTGTGCGAGGTCGAGATTTTCTCGGCCGAAAACTGGTGGAAACACGACCCCGATGAGGTTCTAGACACGATCGTCAGCCGCTTTCGCGCCTGTTGCTGAGCGTCACGCAGGCCCTGCCACGGCGGACTGACCTGCGCTGTCGGGTGCTACATCTCGATGTCGCAGACAAAGACGCCGTCCGCGCCGCCCTCCAGTTTGGCCACAATCCGTCCGCCAATTTCTTGATGGGTGGGGTCCACAAGGTAAGCGTCACGCACCGAAATGTCCCGAAAATCAAACCAGAACATGTCGTTGAACCCCCGCACCAGGGGCGTTTCGACCGAGATATTCTTACGGTGCTGAAAATCCAGAATGCCGTCGATATGGCCCGAAAGCGCGGCCAGATCATCGTAGAGCGCTTGTTTTTCACCCTCTGACACGGTGTCAGTAAAGCGCAGGTGGACAAGGTGGCGGATCATGCTTGTGTCCTTTGGATGTTACTTCCAGAAATCTGCTTTTTTGCGGGCCTTGAAGGCGGCCAACCCGGTCTGAAGCTCGGGCTGCATAGCGGCAGCGCGGCCAGCCAAAACTTCGAAAACGCGTTCACGCTCTTCGCCCTCGGCGGCGTTGATCAGCATTTTGACCAACTCGGTCGCAATAGGCCCACGATGGCGCAGCGTTTCGGCCAGTTCGGTCGCGGCAGCCAGACCTTGGCCTTGTTCAACGACCTGATCCACCAACCCCAGACGCTCGGCCTCGACCGCGTCGAACTGAGTTCCGAACAGTGCCATGCGGCGCACGGTTTGCGCTCCGAAACGACGCACGGTGCGTTGTGTACCGGACCAGCCCGGAATGATGCCCAAGGCGGGTTCGGGTTGGCCAATTCGGATATGCGCCTCGGCGATGCGCAGATCGGCGCAAGCAGCCAGTTCCAACCCACCCCCCAACGCATGACCGTTCAGCACAGCGATCACCGGCTGCCGCAGCCGCGCCAAAGCGTCCAAGGCCTGGTGCCCGTCGCGCAGCCAGTGCCGCGCAAATCCATCGGGCGTATGATCGGCCCAGGCATCAATGTCTCCGCCTGCGCAAAACGCCCTGCCTTCACCGGTCAGAATGACAACATGTGCATCCTCTGCCCTTTCGATCTGACGACACAACGCCAAAAGATCATCCATCATCGCTTCGGTCAGCGCGTTCAGCCGGTCCGGGCGGTTGATCGTCAGCCGAGCTATGCCGTTTTGGATATCGAGCAGGAAATGGTCCATCACGCCGACTGCAACTCCAATCCCATCAATGCCGGATCAAACAGATCGGCATCCATGGTTTTCAAATCCTCCGAGACCAGCAAGGGAGTTGCTGCCTGATCCAGAATATCCCGCTGCAAGTCTAGGCCCGGTGCAATTTCGGTGATCATCAGCCCATCATCGGTCAGTTTGATCACACAGCGCTCGGTCACATAGGTCACGTCCTGCCCCTGCATCTGCGCGCGCTGGCCCGAGAAGGAAATCTGGTCAACCTCGTCCACAAACTTGGCCACTTTCCCCTCTTTCAGGATGGTGATCTGCCCATTCTCGACCGTCATTTTTGCGCCCGCATTGAAATTGCCCGAGAACACGATCTTGCGCGCCCGCGCCGTGATATCAACGAATCCTCCGGCCCCCGCCGTGCGGTGCGGGATGGCCGACAGGCGCGAGACATTGACCGAGCCGTGTTTGTCCACCTCAAGGAAGGACAGAAGCGAGGCATCAAAGCCACCCGCCTGGAAGTAACAGAACTGATGCGGTGACGGCACGAACGCCTCGGCATTGGCCGAACAGCCAAATTTGAAATCCAACAGCGGCACACCGCCCACTGCGCCCTGCTCAATCATCCATGTGACCGAGCCATGCAGCCCCTCTTCGACCAGAATGCGCGGAACGTTGGCTGAGATGCCGAAACCGATATTGACGGCCCAGCCGTCTTTCAGTTCTTTCGCGACGCGGCGGGCAATGACCTTGCCAATGTTGAACTCGGCCGTGCGAAAGCTTTCGATGGGACGGGTCAATTCGCCCGAGATTGCGGGGTCGTATTCTGTGGCAGTGGTCTGCAACTGATCGGGCGCTTCGACAATCGCGTCCACCAGAATACCCGGCACATGTACGTCATGGGGACGGATACTGCCCGCCGCCGCGATCCGCTTTGCCTGCGCGATGACCACACCGCCATTGTTGCGAGCCGCCAGTGCCATTTCCATCGCGCCCAGATAGGCTCCTTCATGCTCAAAGCTCAGGTTGCCTTTTTCGTCAGCTGTGGTCGCGCGGATAATGGCAACGTTGGGGGCCATGGATTTGAAATACAGCCAATCTTCGCCCTCAAACTCCATTCGTTTGACAATGGGCTCGGCCCGCGCCGCTGCATTCATGGCGCAGCCTTCGATCTGAGGATCGACAAAGGTGTCCATTCCCACTTTGGTCAGAACACCGGGCCGTTTGGCCGCCGCTTCGCGCAGCATGTCGAAGATGATGCCTGAGGGCACGTTATACGCCCGCACCTGCTCGCCCGTGATCATCTGCCAGATCAAGGGCGGTTCAGCATTGCTGGGACCTGACGGATACGAGCCACCAATGATCCGCGTCAGCAGACCAGGTTTGGCAATATGATCGACCCCTTTGGTGCCAAAGAAATCTCCGGCCGCGATGGGATGAATGGTGGTCAGGTTTGTCGGCGCATCTTCCTCATCGAAACGTTCGCCCAAACCCTTCAGAACCGCATCGGGACAGCACAGACCGCTGGACGAATTCACCGCCACAGTCGCCCCATCCGGTACGAGATTGGCCGCTTCGCGCGCTGTCATCTGCTTTGTCATGCGATCCTCACGAAAGTAACTAATTGGTTATAAGTTTATGCCTTGGCGGGCGACAAAAGGCAACTGAAATTACCAAAACGAAGGAATTGACCAGAATACAAGTAACTATTAGGTTACTTGCAAACTTGTCCTTTGGGAGCATCATCGTGAACATATACTTTCAGAATACCAATCAACGTACATTTGGCACTTTTCCACTGACCGAGAAAGAGCTTCGCGCCGCAATGGGCATCGCGGCTGAGGTTGGGTATCGTTCCTTCGATACAGCACAAATGTATGGAAATGAAAAAGAAACCGGTGACGCGCTGACCGATCTGGGATTGCCCCGCGAAGAGATCTGCGTGACAACTAAAGTGCACCCCGACAATTTTGGCGCAGCAGAGTTCTTGCCTTCGGTCGAGGAAAGCCTCAAGAAACTGCGTCTGGACTATGTCGATGTTCTGTTGCTGCACTGGCCGCCGATCGGAGGGGATATCGCACCTTCGCTGCAACTGCTGGCGCAAGCTTATGAAAAGGGGTTGGCGAAGAATATTGGTGTATCGAACTATACCGCCCAGATGATGCGTGACGCGGTAAAAATCATTGATGCGCCGATTGTCTCGAACCAGGTCGAGTTTCATCCTTTGCTGAATCAGGATGTCCTGCTAGCCGCTGCCACCGAGACAGGTATTCCGCTGTCGTCTTATTGCTCAGTCGCGCGCGGCGAGGTGTTCAAGCATCCGCTTTTTGCCGAGATCGGCGCAGGCTATGGAAAAACGGCGGGGCAGGTCGTGCTGCGTTGGATTCTGCAAAAAGGGGTGTCGATCAACACCATGTCCACCAAACGGGCCAACATTCAGGCCAATTTCGACGTTATGGATTTCACGCTGTCCAGCATCGACATGGACCGGATCGACGCGATGACCCAAACCGGATACCGGATTGTAACCGAAGATCTAGTGCCGTGGGCCCCCGAGTGGGACTAAGGAAAAAAAGCGGTGCCGGGATACGGCACCGCCAGTTTGGGGAACGCTTTCAAGTTCAGTGATTGCCCCGGATCATGTCCGATGCTTTTTCGGCCATCATGATTGTCGGTGCGTTGGTGTTTGATCCGATCAGGCTGGGCATCGCCGAGCTATCGCAGATTCGCAGCCCATCAACCCCGCGCACCCGCATTTGCGGATCGACCACCGCCATCTCATCCACACCCATTTTGCAAGTACATGTTGGGTGATAGGAGGTACGGCCATATTGGCGGGCATAGGCTTCGTATTCGGCCTGTGTTTTCACGTTGTCACCGGGGAAGTGAATTTTGCGGATGTAGTTTTGAAGGCTTTTCTGCCGAAAAATATCGACGCTGTGCTTCACTCCTTCGACCGAGATTTTCAGATCATCCGGGTGACCCAGGAAATTGGGATCGACCAGCGGCATATCCTCGACCTTGTTCGAACGTAGACGTACGGTGCCGCGCGCCTTGGGACGGACAGTATACGAATTCAGCGTAATGCCCGAACTGCCCTTGGGCACACTGGGAACCCCGGCCTCGGCACCGGCCCCCGCAAGGAAATGAAATTGCAGATCCGGCACCGTGGCCGTGTCGTCTCCATACCAGAACGCCCCGCCTTCAACCACGTTCGAAGTAACAGGCCCTGAGCCGAACAGGTAATACTGTATTCCAGCCCAGGCCGCCCAATGGGGCTTGTTGTATTTGTCCAAACTATAGTGCCCGTTCAGTTCGGCCACGATATCGATGCCGAAATGGTCGTTCAGGTTCTCACCCACACCGGGCAAGTCTTGTTTCACCTCGATCCCGTGCTCGCGCAGATGCGCGGCGGGGCCGACACCCGACAACATCATCAGCTTGGGTGTTCCAATAGCGCCCGAAGTGATCAGCACCTCCTGATCCGCCGATGCCGTCTCAACCTGTCCGCCCTGATCGAATTCAACACCGGTCGCCCGGCCATTTTCGATGACAATCCGATGCACCTGACACCCAGTTTTGACCGTCAGGTTCCCGCGCGACATCGCAGGTTTCAGATATCCTACAGCAGCCGAGCAGCGTTTCGCATTCCAAGTGGTCGTCTGGTAAACGCCTGCACCTTCTTGAACCGCCCCGTTGAAATCCGGGTTATAAGGGATGCCCGCCTCTTGGCACGAGCGTACAAAGGCGCGGGTCATCTCTTGCGGGTCTGGGATGTTGGACACACCCAAAAGCCCTTCGGTCCCGTGCCAGTCTCCGGACAGGATCGCATTGCGTTCGGAGCGAATGAAGTATTTCTGGATATCCTTGAAGGCCCAGCCCTCGCACCCTTCCTCATTGGCCCAACGGTCATAATCGACCGGGTTGCCGCGCGTGAACACCTCGGCATTGATCGAGCTTCCACCACCGATCACCCGGCCCTGAGCATAGGGGATTTCGCGATTGTTGGCGTTGACTTGCGGGACGGTGTTAAAACCCCAGGTATGCGGCCCGTCCGTCATCTTGGCAAAGCCCACAGGCATGTGGATCAACGGGTGATTGTCCTTTCCGCCCGCCTCCAGCAGCAGCACCTTGACGGCGCCGTCTTCGGTCAGGCGATTGGCCAAAACACAGCCCGCTGATCCGCCACCAACGATGATATAGTCAAATCCGATTGCCATTACTCTACCCAATGTGACCGTTTGCCGATCTCGACATGGATCGACTTGATCTGCGTATATTCCTCGACGCCATGCATCCCGGCCTCGCGGCCCCAACCAGAAGCCTTGAATCCGCCAATCGGCAGTTCGGGTCCCCCAGCCAGGGTTGTGTTGACCCAGAACCGTCCCGCCTGAACACGGCGAGAAATCGTCAGCGCCTTGTCGATATTCTTGGTCCAGACACTTGCCGCCAGACCGTATTCAGTATCGTTGGCAATCGAGATCGCTTCGTCAATCGTGTCGAAAGGGATGACGACCAGAACCGGTCCAAAAATCTCTTCCCGCGCGATGGCCATGTCGTTGGTCGCATTGGTGAAGATGACCGGGTCGATATATTGCCCACCCGCGATTTCGGGCGTTCCGCCCCCGATCAGCAGGGTCGCGCCCTCTTCCTGACCCTTGGCGATGTAGGACAGGATGGTGCGGTTCTGCGCGTCTGTCGTGATCGCGCCCGCCTGGGTGCGCTCGTCCAACGGATCGCCCACGCGGACCTTGCGCAGCTTGTCCGCGACCATGCCTGCAAACTTTTCTGCAACCGAGCGTTCAACGAGCAAGCGCGCGCCGGATACACAGCACTGGCCCGTGTTGAATGCGATGCCGAAAGCTACGCCATCGGCTGCGTCTTCTAGGTCGGCATCGGCAAAGACGATCTGAGGGTTCTTGCCCCCAAGTTCCAAGCCTAGCTTTTTGAAATTGCTCTGCCCCGACGCTGCAACGACCGATCGACCAACAGCGGTCGAGCCGGTAAAGGACAGCATATCCACATCCATGTGTTCCGCCAGCTTCTGGCCGATCACGCTGCCTGATCCGGTGACCACGTTGAACACACCATCCGGCAATCCCGCTTCCGACAGGATCTCGGCGAGCAATAAGGTCGTGGCACTGGTCACCTCGGAAGGTTTGGCAACGATCGTGCAGCCCGAAGCGAGGATATAAGGCACCCGTTCGCAAAGGATCAGGAAAGGGAAGTTCCAAGGCGTGATCAGGCCAACCACGCCAACGGGCTCGCGTGTGACAATCCCCATGGCGCCATCGCCACTGTTGTTAAAGCTGTCACCGTGCAGAGCCCGCGCCAAACCTGCTGCAAATTCGAACATGCCAACGCAACCGCTGACCTCGCCCCGCGCCTGGCTGATGGGTTTGCCGTTCTCCAGCGTCTCCCAATAGGCAATTTCATCGGTGCGCTGGCGGATCAACTCAGCGGCTTTAAGCAAGACCGCCGCGCGGTCGGCCCCGGACAACCCACACCACCGGCGGTCGTCGAAGGCCGTGCGGGCCGAAGCGACAATGGTGTTCAGATCGTCCTCTGTACAACGCGGAATACGTGTAACTGGCACGCCATGTCCGGGCGAAGACCGCTCGAACAGATCGCGGTCTCCGGCAGGTACCCAGCTGCCCTCCATGAAGAACCCGAACTCACGAGGTTCGGAGGGTGGCGTCAGTATCTGTGCGTTTTGGTCCATCATCTGGTCTCCGAAATAAGCGCGCGTCAGGCCGAGGCGTCCAGCCCGTCGCGGAAATCATTCCACCCGCCATCCACAGAGGACGGCGCATCATGCCATTGGTGCAGGATATCCCCGGTTGCGGGGTCCTTGTCCGGGATAGGCAGCATCATGATCCGCTTGGCGGCCGCCTGAAACATCTCGGGCGTCAGGAAGGCTTCCTGAATGTTGTCCCAGTCGCGACCCCCGGCGTAGCCGCCGACCATCATTATATCGTCGGAATGACCCACCATCTCGTGGCTGACTCCGGCGGGCATGACGATGACATCGCCCGCCTCGATCCTGACCCGGGTCCAGCCCTCGACGGACAGGTTGAACTCCATCCAGCCAATCGCGCAGCCCAGACATTCATGCGAAGTCGAGTGGAAATGGGCGTATTCATAGACACCTGGATATTCCCAATTGTTCCCCCAGCCATTGCTGCGAAACCTGGCCTTGACCGCATCCACGCCGCCACCGGGTATTGCGCCGCGATGGATCAGCAGGGGAAACCGGCTGTTTGGGATCATGCCTTCGGGTTTGGATGTGTAAACTTCTACAGTCATGTGCGCTCCTCCCATTGCGGCTAGTCTGTTAATGCTATCTGCGTCTTGAGGTCCTGCGGACGGTCGACAAAACTGTCAAAAGCGGCCTGTATCTGATCCAGTGGATAAGATGCGCCGGTAAAGTGACAGGTTTTGATCCGCCCATAGGTCAACAGCGTCAACGCGTCGTGCATATCCTGCCCCATGCCCGCGACCGAACCCTTGATCGAGTTCTCTTGTAGAATGGTTTGAAGAATATCGACAGGTAAGGTCTCACCCGCCCCGGTGATACCGAAAGCCGCGATGTGACCACCTTTGCGGATCAGGCGCGTCGCTTGTTGGTAAAGCGCAGGCAGTCCCACGCTTTCGATCACCACATCCGCACCGCGTCCATCTGTATGGTGCAGAACAGTGTCTTTCAGCTTTGTGGGGTCGCTGACACCCACGTCTGCACCGGCCTCCAGCGCCATTTTGACGCGCTCCTCGGACAGATCGGCCACGATGATCGGTGCCGCTCCTATTGTGCGAAGCAGTTGTACATGCAAGTTGCCGATAGGGCCCGCGCCGAGCACGACAACCGATTGACCGAAACTGATGTTCGCCTTGCGCGCGCAACGCACGACACAGGCCAGCGGTTCAGTCAGGGCAAGAACCCCGGCGCTTACATCACCGAGCGCAGGGATCACCAAGCGCGCGGGCACCGAGATATATTCGGCAAAAGCCCCATCCATCGTGATGCCCATTTGTTGCATATTGGGGCAGTTCAGGATCTCATTGCGGCGACACCAATAGCAGGTACCGCAACCGATATTCATATCGACCACCACAGGCGCGCCGATGGTCAGCCCCGTGACACCCTGGCCAAGCTCTGCAATCGTTCCGGTGAATTCGTGACCGGGAATCATGGGCAGGTTCTCGGCCGCGTAGTGCCCGTTGAATATGTGCATGTCCGTGCCACAGATCCCGACCCGAGAGATGCGGATCAAAACCTCGTCGCGACCTGGGACAGGACGGGGCACATCCTGAACTTCGAACTGGCCGGGTTTCACCAAAACGGCCGCTCTCATGGTTCCGGTCATTTCACGACCCTCAGCTTTGTGCGGTCGATGGTCAGTGCGATAGCCGTGATCAGGATCAGGCCAAACACCATCTGCTGCTGGGTGGCGTCCACCTCGAAATACAGCATCGAGGATCGAATTACCGCCACGATGAGTGTACCGATCAGCGTGTTGATCACCCCGCCTACTCCTCCGGTCAGTGGTGTGCCACCGACCAGAACCGCGACGATTGCCGGCAGCAGGAACCCGTTCGCCAGAGTGGGAGAGCCTCCGGAGAGTTTGACCGAGAACAGCAAGCCTGCAATCGCCGCAAGTCCACCGGACAGGGCAAAGGCCATGATCTTGATGCGGTTAACATTCAGCCCCGAGGCAACAGCAGCCGGTTCCCCTGCCCCGACAGCCTTGAGCGCGCGCCCAAAGGTGGTGCGCGACTGCAGGAACCACGCGCCCAGAACCAGCACTGCAGCAATGATCAATTCCGCGGGCAAACCAGCGACCGAGCCGGTCATCCAGCCAAAGGTCGAATCCCGCATCTCTGCATCCATGAACAAAGCCCGTTGACCCGACATGTATTGTGCGGCCGAAAAGGCGATGCCGCCCACTGCCAGGGTCGAGATAAAGGACGGCACAAATAGCCGAGTCGTCACAAAACCAGAGACAGCGCCCAGAACAATGCCGGCCAGAATACAGATCAACGCCGCGCCGATACCAAAAGTCGGCAGGGCAATTGTCGCCACAACCGTGGTCATATTGGCCACCGACTGTGCCGACAGGTCGATCCCGCCGATATAGATCGCGAAGGTCATCCCAAGCGCCATGATGAACAGCGGCACAATGTCGGCCATCATCGAAATCAGGTTCGCCGGGCGCAGAAAATTAGCATCCGCAGCCCCCACGACCAGCACAAGCGCCAGCAGCGTGATCCAGGGCAGATGGGGTTTGATGCGTTCAAAGCTCATGGGTCCGGCCTCAGATCATGTGGTGGACAAGGTCATAAAGCGACGGCTTGTCCCCTGGGCTGCAATCGAAACGTTTTTGGGCAACACCGTCTTTGAGAACGATTATGCTGTGGCTGAGGCCGATGGCCTCTTCCAGCGTATCTGCCACCAAGATGATGCCGACGCCGTCATCCGACATCTCACGCACCATGTCATAGACATCTTCCTTGGCGCCGATATCCAAACCGCGCGTCGGGTGATCCAGCAGGATGATGTCTGATCCCGCCGAGCGCCATTTGGCCAGCACCACCTTTTGCTGGTTGCCGCCCGACAGCCCGCCGCAATCCTTGTAGACATCGGGGGTTTTTATCGCCAAACGGTCGATCCATTGCTTGGCCAGAGATTTCTCCTCACCAATGCGAAGCACGCCGGAATTGGCATAGTTGCCCATCTGGCTGAGAGTCATGTTCTCATACACATTCATCCCGGCCACGATGCCTTCGACCTTGCGTTCGCGAGGGATGTAACCGACCCCATTGGCAACCCCGGCCTGCGCGTTAAACTTGGTAACCGTTTCCCCCTTGAGGGCGACGGTTCCCGAAGACGGAGTTTCCAGACCAAAAATCGTGCGCAGGATCGCCTCACGCCCCGATCCCTCTGTACCGACAAGGCACAGAACCTCTCCTGGGCGCAGGTCGAATGAAATATCGGAGTATTTTCCAGCCACAGAGACATCGTTGAAGGCTACCAACGGTTTCGCCTCGGCCTGATAGGGCTTTTGCTTTTGTTCGCGGTAATATTCCTTGTCGACGTCGCGGCCCACCATCTTGTGCTGGATTGCATCCACATCGGCGTCATCATGGGCGACAACGTCCACAACCTCGCCGTCCTTCATCACATAGATACGGTCTGACAGGTCCAGAACCTCGTCCATGCGGTGGCTGACAAAGATGAAGGACGCCCGTTTGGTGAGTTCCCGCACGAGGCTGAACAGCAGCTCAACCTCTTCCTTGGCCAGCACGCTGGTCGGTTCATCCAGC
Organism: Ruegeria lacuscaerulensis; assembly: GCF_013034685.1. Taxonomy (GTDB): domain Bacteria; phylum Pseudomonadota; class Alphaproteobacteria; order Rhodobacterales; family Rhodobacteraceae; genus Ruegeria; species Ruegeria lacuscaerulensis_B. The sequence goes on from NZ_WQGO01000002.1 coordinate 614,572, forward strand.
AGGATGACCAGATCGCCATCGATCCGTTCTTCCAGCGTCAGAACCTTGGCCAGCTCGACCAGCTGTCGCTGTGCAAAGGACAGTTTCGAGGTCGTGGTCGCCGGGTCGATATCCAGCTTGACCTTGGCCAGTTGCTTGCGCGCGGCCTCGGCCATGGCTTTCCAGTTGATCACTCCATAGCTGACGAATTGCTGCTCGAACCCCAGAAAGATGTTTTCCATCACGGTCAGGTTGGTGATCAGGGATTGTTCCTGAAACACCATGCCGATGCCGTGATCCATCGCCTGACGCGGGTTCTGAAAGCGAACCTTGGTGCCATCGATGGTGATATCGCCGCCATCGGGCTGATAGGCGCCGTAGATGACCTTCATCAGCGTGGACTTGCCCGCGCCGTTTTCACCAACGAGGCCCACGATCTCACCGCGTCCGATCTTGAAATCCACAGATTTCAGAGCGTGGACGCCTGGGAATTTCTTGTCGACATTGATCAGTTCGTACATCTGCCCGCCCCTATTTCACGAAGGTTACGGATTTACGGTCGGTCGACAGAACCACCGCAGCGATGACCAATATGCCCAGAACACCGTCCTGCACGTAGCCGGGCAACCCGATCACAACCATGCCGTTGTTGATGACGTTGACGATCAAGACCCCGATCAGAGTGTTCCACACACCCCCGATCCCGCCCCACAGCGCGGTGCCGCCAACAACGACAGAAGTAATCGACACGAACATGAAGTTCGACCCGGTCGCGGTTTCCGCGATCCCGATCCGACCCACAGCCAACAAGGCCCCAACCGCATAGAAAATACCGGCTAGTGCAAACCCCATGATCCGCACGCGATTGACGTTCAGGCCCGAGGCATGGGCCAGTTCCTCGCCTCCGCCGACAGCGTAGAAATTCCGACCCAGCGTGGTGCGGGACTGGATGAACCAGGCGATCAGCAGGAACAGCAGCGCGACATAGCACATGATAGGAAACCCGAACCAACGCTCGGTCAGCAGGGACCGGAACAGGTCATCCTCGACTCGGATACGGTCACCGCCCGTCAACAGCAGCGCGAACCCAGTGCCAACGAAACCCATTGCAAGTGAGGCCATGAACGACGGGATTTTCAGCAGGACATGGACCAGCCCGTTCACGAATCCTATGGCCCCACCAACCAACAGCGCCAGCGGGATCGCCAGCCACGCCCACGACGCCAACGTGCCGCCCAAGGCGATAAAGGCAAAGGCAAACACCACAGCGCAAACCGACACCGTGCCCTCCATCGACAGGTCAATCGAGCCCATGATGATGATGAAGGTCACACCGATTGCGACCATCAACGCCGGTGCGGACGAAATCCCGATCCGCGCGAAATTGCGCAGCGAAAAGAAACGGGGTTCCATCATTGTGAAAAACAGGACCAGAACCAAAAGGACAATCAGGGGCGCCCATTTGATCAGAACATCCCGTGTCAGCACATTGCTCACGTGCTTTCTCCCACTGAGTGAATTGGTGGGGGTCGCTGTCGCCGCAGACCCGTGTGAGCGGGCCGGATCACGTCCGGCCCGCCATCACTTTATTTATACTGAATCTGGCCGTTCGACGTGGACCAGAAATCCTTCCAGTCATAAGTCGGGACGCTGTCCAGATATTCAGCCTTGAACGCCTGTGCGTCTTCAGGGCGGACCATGATGGTCGGGCCGTAGAATTCGCGGTGCTCGTTGGGCTCTTCGGACGGCTTGAAGTGACCGGTTGCGGCATAATAGGCCAGCGCCGCCGTGATGCCGCCACCCCAATGCGGGTTGGTAAAGACAGTGGCCAGAATCTTGCCTTCGCCGACCAGTTCAACCGCCTGCGGGTTACCGTCATAAGATACGATGGGCATATCCTCGATACCTTCCGCACGCAGCGCTTCCAGCACGCCATAAGCAATGGTGTCGTTGGCGCAGTGCACACCTTTGATGTCGTCGCCATAGCGGGTCAGGAAAGCGCTCATGACCTGATTGGCTTTCTGAGTATCCCAGTCGGCAGGCTCGGCTGCCAGCAATTCTGCGTTGGGGTAGTCTTTCAGCGCGTTGTTCAGTCCAGCCAGACGCTCGATCGCAGGGTTGTTTGACGCGATACCGCCCAGATGAACAACCCCACCGGAACCGCCCATGGCATCCAGAAGAATTCGCGCCGTCTGTTCGGCCGGGCCTTCATCGGACCAGCTCATGTGGCTGACATAGTTATCGCCGAAGTCCCAGGGGTGCAGGTCGTCGGTCTTGTTCCACAGCGTGGATACATACGCACCTGCCTCGACACAGCTTTCCACCACCGGACGCGCATTGGGCGCATCATTGGTGTCGATGGCCAATGCCAGTTCACCATTGGTTTTGGACAGCAACGCCTTGACGTCCGCCAAGGATTTCTCGGAAGAGCCCTCGTTGATCAGGTGAGTCAGGAAGTCCTTGGGCTTGCCCAGGCTTTCGACAAACGCCTCGCCGCCCGAAACGATCTCGTTCCAGTATGGGTTGGTGCGGTTGCGATAGGACCATGCAACTGTCGGGTCGGTAATAGCCGCACGCGCCATGCCCCCCAACATGCTGGAAATCGCAGCACCACCAACACCATAAGCCGATGCAAGCAACAGATTACGACGCGTGATCGTCTCTTGTTCGATGTATTTTTTGATAAATGACATTACGTCCTCCCGTTTGGATCCGCAGTCAGAAGCAAAGACACGCACGTGCCGCTCCCCCTCGGCGCAAGCTACACACCCTCTCAGGTGCGAATTTTATGCACTAACTAGTTACTTCTTTACGAGAGCATGTGTCAAGCGTTAAGAAAAGGAAACCCAGATCGCAAATTGGGCTGCGGTCGACTGCAATATTGCGCGGCTGGATGGTTTCGCTGGAACAGGATTTGAAATATTGAAGTTGCAGAGAAGCCAGTAACAAAAAGTATTGAGGACCAAGGACGTGGGCGAACCAGAAAAGAAGGGTAGAAAGCGGGATGCCCAGGCGACCAAGGCCCGAATACTAAATGCGGCCAAAAAAGAATTCGCCAAACACGGATTGGGTGGCGCGCGCGTTGACGAAATCGCCGAGCGGGCAGATGCTAACAAGCGGATGCTGTACCACTATTTCGGCAGCAAAGAGGACTTGTTCCGAACCGTTCTGGAAGAGGCCTATCTTGATATCCGCAGCGCCGAGCGCAAGCTGAACCTCGAAAGCTTGTCGCCGTCAGACGCACTGGAATCCCTGGTGCGATTTACGTGGAAATACTACCTCAAAAATCCCGAGTTCATTACTTTGGTCAACAGTGAAAACCTGCATCGCGCCCGGCATATCAAATCGCTGACCAGCTTGCAGGATTCGACCCGAGGACTTGTCGATATGGTCGAGTCGATCCTGAAGCGCGGTCAGGAAACTGGCGAATTTCGCGCGGGCATTGATGCAACCCAGCTCAACATTACGATTGCGGCTATTGGCTATTACTATCTGACCAACCGCTTTACGGGATCATTTCTGTTTCAGCGCAACATGATGGACGAGCAGGCTTTGGAAGAACGTCTGAATTTCAACGTCGAAAGCATTCTCAGGATCGTTCAGGCACCCTGAGACAGTCGATGTCGATGATCAGGCCGAACAGGAATTCAAATTGCGGTACATCCGCACGGCTGAGCGCGCCCAAACGTAGCTGACGCCCGATCGGCCAGAGTCGGGCACCAAGGTTCTGTCGTCGGCAGACAAGAACGCCTTTCAATTTACCCCGGCCAGGGCAAGGAATAGGTTTTGACGTTGGTGAAGAATTTCATCGCTTCGATAACGCCTTCTTTGACCCCGTTGCCGCTGTCCTTAATACCACCGAAGGGTGACATTTCGATGCGGTATCCGGGTTGTTCCCAGATGTTGCAGGTGCCGACGTTCAACCCGTTAATAAAAGCGATGGCGCGATTGAGGTCGTTGGTGCAAACGCCCGAGCTGAGGCCAAATTCGGTCGAGTTCGAAATGGCCATGACCTCTTCGTCGCTGTCTGGCACGCGGACGATGGGAATGATCGGGCCGAAGGTTTCCTCGATCACCAGCTCGCTGTTATGGGGCACCTTGTCTACCACGATGGGCGGCAGCAGCGCGCCTTGGCGACCAGGGTGATAGAGGATTTCTGCGCCCTCGTTCTCGGCCTGATAGACGCGATTCTCGAACAGTTCAGCAGCCTTGTCATGGATGACACAACCAAGTTCGGTATCCGGGTCCTGCGGGTCGCCAAACTTGATCTTCTTTGCCTTCTCCAGCACCAGCGGCACGAACTTATCCGCCACGCTGTCCTGCACCAGAATGCGCTTAATCGCGGTGCAGCGCTGGCCTGAATTCCCAGTTGCTCCGGCCACGGCGATAGTTGCTGCCTTATCCAGATCGGCGTCCGAGAGGTCATTCAGAACGATCAGCGGGTCATTGCCTCCCAGTTCCAGCGCCTGTCGTTTGTATACTGCTTTAGACGCAATCAACTTGCCCACCGGTACGCCGCCCGTGAAGGTTATGATGTCGATGTGGTCATTGGTGATCATCTCATCACCAATATCGTTCGGCCAGCCAGTGACCACCTGGAACATTTCGGGCGGCAGACCGGCGTCATAGAGGATATCAGCCAGCGTCAGGCACGTTAGAGGCGTCAATTCGGTCGGCTTGCACACCATGCAATTGTTGGTGGCGATTGAGGGCGCAATCTTGTGGCTGACCATGTTCAGCGGGTGATTGAAGGGCGTGATCGCGCTAATCGCATTCACCGGCTCGCGCGTTGTAAAGATCTTGCGGTCCTTGCCGTTGTGGGTCAGGTCACAGGAAAAAATCTCACCGTCATCCTTCAGTGCCTCGGCGGCGGCGAATTGATAAACGTCCTGCGCGCGCTTGGTCTCATAAATCGCGTGCTGGTGGCAGATGCCAAGCTCCAGCACCAACCACTTGGCCAGGTATTCGCGGCGCTCACCGATCAGCTCTCCGGCACGCTGCAGGATCTGGCTGCGCTCATAGCGGGTGAGTTTCGGTTTATAGGCAGCGGCAATCTCGAACGCCTTGCGGGCATGTTCGGCCTTGCCTGCGGGGACGTGGCCAACCACCTCGTTGGTGTATGGGTACAGGACTGGCACGGTCTCGTCGGTAAAGACGATCTCGCCGCCGATACGCATCCCTTCGTTTCTGATCTCGGTCATGGGCTGATCTTTCATAACTTATTGTGCCGCCGCTGTTGTGGCGTAGAAAAACGCATCAAAGTTGCGCAGATCGGGCGCGTTGCCTAGGTCAACGACCCGGTTGACGATGAAGGGCACCTCTTGCTCGGTCAAGCCGCCATGGCTGCGCAGCGGCTCTTTCAGCGCGGCCAGATCGTGACGGTCGGCCGAGGTTCCAATCGTCATATTCTCGCTCGAGATCATCACGATATCCCCAATCCGGTCGGCGGGCAGCTCAAAGCGTTTGATTGCCTCTTCCTTATCCACCACCAGGATCAACTCGTCCCTTGCGTCCAGCTTGGCCATGATCTCCGCGCGATCCGCGCCCTCGGGCAGATAAGCGGTAGCAAAGGCGCCAAGCGCGCCGTGATGGACCACATAGGGGTCAGTAATCGGCAGGATCACGCGGGCCTGACCTTCGCCCAGCCATTCATCCATCAGATCCTGCGCGTAGATCACATTGGGCTCACCCGCAGCGTTGTGCTTGGGCTTCATGCCGTGGTCCGCGGTGACGACAATGGCCGCGCCCATCTCATCCAGCTGCGCTAGGTATTTGTCGAACATGGCGAAGAAATCCAGTGCGCCCTGCTGTTCGGGGGCGAACTTGTGCTGGATGTAGTCCGTGGTCGACAGATACATGATGTCGGGCTTGAACTCTTTCAGCAGCTTGACGCCTGCGGCAAAGACGAATTCGGACAGATCCGCCGAGTATACCTCGGGCACCGGCATGCCCAGCCAAGCACTGGCATTGTCGATGCCATGCTCGGCCTTGGTAGTCTCGCCCGAACGTTCTGAAGAAAAAGCCACCGCGCGGTCTTCGTCGAATTTCAGGCCCGCGCCCAGCAGCGCGCGCAGCTTATCCTTGGCGGTGACCATGGCAACACGATAGCCCGCATCATAGAATTGCGAAAAGATGGTCGGCGCGCGCAGAAAGCGCACGTCGTTCATCATCACCTCTTCGCCGCTGTCAGGGTCGATCAGGTAGTTGCCGCAGATACCATGGACAATCGGCGGACGACCGGTGGCAATGGACAGGTTGTTGGGGTTGGTAAAGCTGGGGATCACCGAATGGGCCAGTCGGTCGGTGCCAGTCTCGCAAATACGTTTAAGTGTCGGCATCAGGCCCTTGGCAATGGCCACTTCCAGATATTCCGGCTCGCACCCGTCCAGGCAGATGGCGATGGCGGGGACTTTGGGGGACGGGTAGACGCGCTCATTCGCGGTCACGGGAGTTTGAATGGTCATAGGCGTGTCCTTGTCTCTTATGCGGCCAGTTTGGCGCGTTCTTTCAGAGCCTGCGCCGGAGGTGTCGCGCTGGCGACCCCCATTTGGGTCAGACTGTCTTTGGCGGCGGCCACAACCTGCCGCATCACATGTTCATCCATCTGTCCGATGCAGCCGACGCGGAAACTGTCCACTACAGTCAGCTTGCCAGGATAGATGATAAAGCCCTTGCCCTTCATCAACTCATAGAAGCGGTCAAAAACGAACTTCTCGTCCGCAGGGCAAAAGAAAGTCACGATGATCGGGCTCAACCAACGGTTCTGCAACAGCGTCTCAAACCCCAATGCGCGCATACCCGCAACCATCGCATCGCGGTTGCGGCTATAGCGAGCGCCGCGCGCGGCAACACCACCTTCGGCTTCATGGGCTTTCAGCGCTTCCAAAAAAGCAGCAACCACATGGGTGGGCGGGGTAAATCGCCACTGGCCGGTCTTTTCCATATGCGCCCATTGCGCATGCACATCCAGCGATAGTGAGTGGCTATTGCCTTTGGCCGCCTCAAGCTCCTCCTTGCGGGCGATGACAAAGCCAAAACCCGGCACGCCTTCGATGCATTTATTGGCCGATGACACGACAGCTTCATACCTGATGTCGGAGGGCTTCAGCTCAATCGCGCCAAAAGCAGACATCGAGTCGATCAACAACTTGCGCCCCGCCGCGTAGACAGCTTCAGAGATTTCTTCGACCGGGTTCAAAATGCCGGAACTTGTTTCGCAGTGGATAGCAATCACGTGGGTTATCGCGGGGTCATGCGCCAGAATCTCGGCCACTTCCGCGCCGCGCGGCGGCAGGTAGTCGCCCTTGTCCAGCACCACATGTTCGCGCCCCAGATAGGCGAGCGTCTGCGCCGAACGCAGCCCATAAGCCCCATTCGCCAGCACCAGCGCTTTGCCTTCTTTCGGAATGAACGAGGCCAGCATCGCCTCGACCGCGAATGTGCCGCTGCCTTGCATGGGAACGCAGTCAAACGCATCCGCACCTTCGCCCAGCAGCGCCAGCAACCGACGACGCATTTCACGCGTCATGGCTCGGAAATCTTCATCCCAGCTTCCCCAATCCCGCAACATCGCCTGTTTCACCGCGTAAGAAGTGGTCAGCGGGCCGGGTGTCAGAAGATAGGGTTCGCCCATATTCGGCCTCGGGATCGCTGTGTCGTGTCCGGTCATATCAAGATCCTGCACCAGGTTTTCACGCCTGATTTGCAACGAGGTTTGCCATATGTAAAATTGCTATTATCAATCTATCCATAAATCTGGCTTATACATCGAGCTGCGGTGGTTCCTCGTGCGTTACAGTCAACTTCGTGCCTTTCATCATGTGGCCTTACACGGCGGGTTTTCCCGCGCGGCAGAAGCGCTGTTTCTGACCCAGCCCGCTGTCTCGGAACAGGTCCGACGGTTGGAACAGGACCATGACCTGCTTTTGTTTCAGCGTGATCGCAAGCAGGTGGTCTTGACCGCCGCAGGAGAGCGTCTGTTCCGGTTCACAAAGCAATATTTTGAGACCGAAGCGCAGATCGAAGATTTCCTGTCGGAATCTCGCGCAGCCATTGATGGAGAGTTGCGCATAATCGCCGACTCCGCGCATCACCTGACTGACTATCTGGGGCAGTTTCGGGCCGCGTACCCCAACATCACGATCACCGTCCGCAGTGGGAATACGAACGACGTTTTAGACGAATTGCGAGCCTATAATGCGGAAATCGGCATTGTTGGCAGCCCCTCCCCCGGAAAAGACATGACCTTGCTGGACCTTGGTTCAGCCCGGATCGTCGGATTTGCCGCACGCGAACGTGTCTCGGATGATCTGCTGTCTCTGTCGATGTCCGAATTGCAGAACCATCCTTTGGTCTTTCGCGAAAAAGGGTCCAAAACCCGTCAGAAACTGGAGGATGAAGCCCGGCGCGCCGGAATTACATTAAATCCCGCCATTGTCGCTGAAGGGCGCGAAGCCGTGCGCGAATTGGTCGCCTCGGGGGCAGGGATCGGGTTCGTTTCCCAGGCCGAATTTGGCCGGGATGATCGCATACGGCAGATCCCGCTAGAAGGGGTTGATCTGCAAATGGGAGAAAGCATGATTCATCTGACGCAGCGGGCAGATGTCCGTGTGATCCGCGCCTTCATGGAGTTTGTTGCACGCATCAGAAATGAAACTTCTGTGTGAATGAATGGCCGGGTTTTGCTACCCGACCACAGGAGTTGGTCTCAATTTCTGCGCCTGCAACCCCCGGGCTAGATGGCGCAGCGCGCGCGCGCGCGTCTCAGACCTGCGATCACGTGGTTCTGACCCCGTACCAGTTCTGTTCGTGAAAACCCCCAAAGGTCTTTGGATCGGGACGCTATCTTTGTTGCTTCTTCCAATCCGGGAAGGGGTGGAATGGTCAGGGCCGGATCATGCCGGAACCGGTCCGAGCGGTTGAAATTCAGCGGAACCAATATGCGGGCAAGGTCCTGAATAGCCGCGTTAGCCTTCGCCTGAGGGATATCTCCCTTGGCGGCGCGGTCGTAGAAGGTTTCCAATTCCGCCAGCAAATCGTCTGCGGCAGAGGCGGCATTTGACAGGTCGAACCCGTCCCCGGCCTGCTGCTGATAATCCGCGATCGTCGCCTGAAACTCCCGCGCTGTCGCACGCCAGTCCATCGGAAGAAGACCCGCATTTGCGTTGCGGAAAACGGCCAGCAGATAGACCTTGATGTCGCGCAACAGGATATCCTTGTTGGCGATCTCAAGCGTATCATTTTCGGTATGCCAGGCGATGTTCATACCGCACCCACCGACGGCGTAGTACCCCAGCTCTTCCCGATGCGCGTCGGTCATGGCCGAGGACAGCATAAGATAACTTGAAATCCCGATATCGTTGAAGGAATAGTCCCCGGCCCGATGCGGCCGTTCGGATTGCAGCGTTTTTCCGGCCACATCCTGAATAACCCCCGCCAGAAAATCATGCGCTTCGGACATGACCGAGACATGGATGAACTCGGTCGCCCACCGGCAGCCTGGGCTGTCACAATTCACCTGCGCCACGCAGTTTTCATCCAGATCCAGCGCGAACGTGTCCGAATACCAGGTCGATCCGGCGTACCGCCCGGTCGAATGTCCGGGCCACCAGCAGATCTTGACCGTGCGCCGCAATTTGTCCCGATTGGCCCACAGCACGCGCGCGACCTCGAGCATCGTCGCGTCGCCGGTGGCATTGTCGCCGACGCCCACATCCCAACTGTCCAGATGACCGTGCAGTAGCACATATTTCTCAGGCTCTTCTGTGCCGGAAATGGTGATTTCGGGCAGTTTTGAACGGAACCAGCCTTCCTCCATCTCGGTAAAGATCGTGGCATCACCCCCGGATTTCGCCAGCTCGATCAGGGCCTGCCCACTTTCCATATTCACCGCCGCCGCCGGAATGTTTGGCTTACGGTATAGGTCACTCACACTTGGGATGCCCCAGATCGTCGTGCAGATGCCCCAATGGATATCGACGCCGGGATTGATCGCAATCACCCCAACTGCGCCGCACCCTTCCATCAGCGAGATGATAGCCGGGCTGGCAAACCCTTCGGTCAGAACGATCTTGCCTCGAACACGGGCTTCCATTTCGGGCCCCGCTTCAAGCTGGCTTTCAAAGGCGTCCTCTTCATCCATATTGGTCGTGCCACGGATATAGACCAGAGGTCCGCTGAACCCGTTAGGCGCATTAGCGCTGAACGCAGGCGGTTTGGCCCGGTGAATCACGCCGCCCGCTTCGATGCGGGCCTGACCGGGTAGACTCAGGAACAGCTCGGGTTCATGTACCTTCACTTCTACGCCGTGTTTGGTCAGACGTTCCACCACCTCATCCATGCCGCGATTGACGTCATCGGGATGCTCGCGCTTGAAGGTCGAGAAGCTTTCTACAAGCGCCCAAGGCTCATCAATCGTAACCTGGTCCAGCAAGGCGGTTTCCTGAGGGGTCATAGGCTTCTCCAGTGTTTTATTGAGTGCAACGATGTAGCGTCTAATAAAACATATGCAGACAAAATGATTCCGCGCAAGGCCGGCTGCCCTAGCTCGGAAATTGCAAAAAATGGAAAGCACTCGACGCAAAAGCGAAGGTTTTTCTCAGCCCAATGTCAGCTTTTCTGAGATCTCATTGGCAGCAGCAATAGCTTTTTTGATGTAGCTCGCCCGACGCACTTCATCCAACCGGACCGAGGCCCCGGCGACTGAGATACCCGCGATGATTTCGCCCGCGCTGTTTTGAATCGGCGCGGCGATAGAAAAGGCCCCGTCATCCAGATCGTTGATCGCGACATTGTATCCGTTGGTCCGGATCAGCAGCAAAACCTCGCGCAGACGGTCGGGATCGGTGATGGTGTGCGGGCTGAATTGCTCCAACTCAGAGGAGAGAACACTGTCGCGGATACTAGGTTCTGCATAGGCCAGCAGCAGCATCGATGCTCCGCCCGCATGTAAAGGCCCGCGCCGCCCCGGCTGCGCAAAAAGCCTTATACTGTGCAATCCCTCACGCGTTGCGATCGCCACAGACGCGGTGGCTTCCCGTATCACTAGATTGACATTCTCACCCGTATCATCCCGTAGCGCGTCCATCACAGGGCGCGCCACTTGCAGCAAGGCGCCCTCGCGCCCGACCCGTTCGCCTAGCAGCGCGATACGGTATCCAAGCGAATAGATCGCACGTTCCTGGTCGCGCTGGACATAGCCGTCTTCCTCCAGTGTTTGCAGCAAGCGAAAGACGATCGACTTGGTCAGCCCCAACTGTTCAGACAGAGCCGTCGCGCCGATGCCGGGGGTTTCGGCCAAAGCCTCCATCACGCGCAAGGCACGGGCCACCGCGTCGATGCGATACGACTTTCGGTCTTTTCCAGCGTAGGAAGAATCTTGTGACACGCGCAGCCCTGACACTCTTGCTTTTAAACGAATCTATGTTTTACTGAATGAACAATAGCAAACACGTTTCATTGAGTAAAACAATAATATCACCTTGCAAGACGGTGGTAATCGTGAAGCGGATATTGCGCATAAGGCGGCACCACAACGACCGCCATGATGAAAACAGCCCGCGCGCATCGTGGGCGAACCAACGGGAGAACGACATTGAAGACTCTTGTTACGGCTGCTGCCGGACTTGCCGTCGGAGCATCGCTCTGGGCCGCAAGTGCCAGCGCGCAGGACCAAATCCGCACGATTGAGCTTTTGACACGGCCACAAGCCGCGCAACCGGCCGAGTTTCAGGCCATCCAGCTGATTGCCCAGGAATGGCGCAAGCTGGGGCTGGATGTGAATGTGAATGTCATGCCCTGGTCGCAAATGGCCGATGCGGTCTGGTATAACCGCGAAGACTGGGATGTGACGGCCTGGCAAATGGCCGGACGGCCCGAGCGGTCCGACCCCGATGAAATCATCTATAACCTGTTCCATTCTTCAACCGCCGAGAACGGGTATAACTTCATCGGCTACAAGAACCCCGAATATGACGCACTGGTCGAAGAACAGCGCGTGACGGTCGACCCTGAAGCGCGGCAGAAACTGGTGCTGAAAGCGCAGGAAATTCTGGACGCCGATCAGCCAAATATGATGCTGGTGCATCCTCAGCAGGCCTTTGCCTTTGACAAGACCGTGTTTGACCCTGCCTCGGTGGTGGATCAGTCGGGTATCGGCATTCGCAGCTATTGGACGTGGCTGGGTCTGACGCCTACGGGCGATCAGAAGGATATCATCGTCAACAGCTCGGACAACGTGATTGCGGTGAACCCGCTTTATATCTCGGGCGTGACCGATAATTGGCTGACGGAACTGATCTATGACCGTCTTTTCCGTGTGGGTCCCGATGGCCTGCCGCAGCCGTGGGCAGCGGAAAGCTATGACTGGCGCGATGATACAACCATTGCTGTCACCCTGCGCGATGGCCTGACATTCCACGACGGCAAGCCCGTCACAGTTGACGATGTGGTCTTTTCATACGCGGCAACCACCGGCGGCGAGGCGCCGATGTATGCGCCCTTTGGCAGCAATGTCGCCAGTGTCGATGTCGAGGGCGACAACACAATCGTGTTCACACTGAATACGCCTTCAGCCTCGTTCCTGACGTCCAGCCTGGCCAAGATCAACATCATCCCGAAACATGTGTGGGAACCCATTCTGGCCGATCTGTCCACGAAGGATGAGAATGCGGAAAGCTATCAGGAGGATACCCCTATTGGCTCGGGCGCGTACAAGTTTGTGCGCTGGCTGCCGAATGAGGAAATCGTGCTTGAGGCCAATGCCGATCACTTCAACGCCCCCAAGGCCGAGCGTTTCATCCTGCGTCTGGTTCCGAACGCCGAAGCCGCGTTGGGGATGTTGCGGTCGGGTGAGCTGAACTTCCTCACTGATTTCCAGGGCGATCCGCAAGTGCTGCTGGATGCCGCCGAGCAGGATGGCGACCTCGAGGTCGTCTCGACGGTCGATATCGGCTTCCGCTACGTGGCCTTCAACCTGCGCCGTCCGCCGTTCAATGACCCGGCCTTCCGTCGTGCGTTGTCGGCTGCGGTCGACCGTCGCTTGATCGTAAACGCGGCCTTCAAGAAATTCGCCGTTCCATCCAACTCTGTCGTCTCCCCGGCGTTGGAATACTGGCACGCCGAAGATGTCGTGACCGGGTTCGAAGCCGGTAGCGACGTAGCCAAGTCTATCCTGCAAGAGGCCGGCTATGGCGGCGTCGGGGATCGGCTGACCTATCCCGACGGAGTTAAGGAAACACTCGCGGACTGATCTCCGTCGGGCTGGCGCGGCGGGCAACCGCCGCGCCATTCTTCCCACTACAAACCAACCCTCCGGGGCGCTTTCAGGACAGAGATGAGCACTCTCAAGCCTTTCCTAATACGTACGCTGCAATTGATGCTCGTCCTCTGGGCGGTCGTGACGATCCTGTTCCTGATGTTCCGTCTAATGCCCGGCAATCCGCTGGCCGCCTATATTGATCCGACCTTCACGGCCGAACAGCAAGAGGCGCTGATCCGGCAATTTGGCCTCGATAAACCCTTGTGGCAACAGTATTTTACCTATCTGGGCAATCTGTTGCAGGGTGAGCTTGGCTATTCCTTCCGCTATCGCACACCTGTGGCCGAACGGATCATGCTGTTGCTGCCCAATACGCTGATCCTGACATTCTCATCCCTGATCGTGGCTTACACATTCGGCATCCTCGCCGGGGCATGGCTGGCTTGGAAGCGCAATTCACGGTTCGAGGCTGCTGCCTTACCCGCCGTTCTGGCCACCCGTGCTATGCCTGAGTTCTGGCTGGGCATGGTGCTACTGGCGATTTTTTCCTTCTCGCTGGGCTGGTTCCCCGCTGGCGGCACGCGGTCAGCCGGCACCAGTTATGACAGCCTGTGGCAGCTTTATACCTCGGCCAATTTCCTTTCGCATCTGTTCCTGCCGATGATGACACTGGCGATTTACTCGCAAGGACTGCCGTTGCTGCTGATGCGGTCGAACATGCTGGATGTGATGAAAGAGGATTTCGTCACCATGGCCAAGATCAAGGGGCTGTCGCCCTCGGCTGTGGTGATCCGGCACGGCGCGCGAAACGCTTTGCTGCCAGTGATGACCTCGTTCGCCATCGCGGTGGGCTATCAGCTTCAGGGCAACGTGGTGGTCGAAAGCGTGTTTTCCTGGCCCGGTCTGGGGCGAGAGCTGGTGAACGCGGTCGCCGCCTCGGATTATCCGCTGGCGCAAGGGGCATTTTTGATGATCGCCATCGTGGTCATCACGATGAACCTGATTGCGGATCTTCTCTATACTTTCCTGGACCCGAGGATTTCCCATGCCTGATACCAGCGTCAAGGCAACCTCCTCAGGTATTGCGCGCATATTCGAGGCGATCAAGCTGCCAGTTGGCGACCCGTTCGCGTTGGCAGGTCTGATCATCTATGCGCTGTTCATTTTCACGGCCATCGCTGCGCCTCTGATTGCACCTTACGACCCGACCGAGATCCTTTATACCGAGGACTACGACCTCGCCTCGGACCTGTTGCCGGGGGAAGAGGGGCATATTCTAGGCACCACATCCCTTGGCCGCGATATCTTTTCCCAGATCGTCTGGGGGGCCAGATCAGCCTTGTTGGTGGGGTTCACGGCGGCGTTCATGGTGGCGTTCATCGGCTCGGTCGTGGGATTGCTGGCAGGGTATTTCGGAGGCCGTGTCGACGCCTTTCTAATGCGACTGGCCGATGTGGCCTTCGGCATCCCGTTCCTGCCCTTCGTCATCGTGATCTCGGCCTTTTCCGAGCCGTCGATATGGAACACGGTCATCGCCATGGCGTTGGTGCTATGGCGCGACACGGGCCGGGTGATCCGATCGCAGGTCCTGTCCCTGCGCTCGCGCGGATATGTCGAGGCGGCGCGTGTTGTCGGGTCTTCCGATCTGAAGATCATCCTGCGCCACATCACCCCGAATATCCTGCCGCTGAGCTTTTTGTATGGCTCGATCGCCATTGGCTGGGCCATCCTGACCGAGGCATCAATCAGCTTCCTAGGTTTCGGCGATCCGGATGCGATTAGCTGGGGTTTCATGCTGCAGGACGCCTTTGCGAGTCAGGCGTTGGCGCGGCAAGCTTATCACTGGTTCATCCCGCCGGGGCTGGCGATCATCCTTGTGGTCAGTGCCGGTTTCTTCATCTCGCGTGGGTATGAAAACCTGCTGTTTCCGAAGCTGGGGCGCTGACAATGGCTGACACGCTTCTTTCCATCCAAGACCTGTCGATTGCCTATCAGGTGGGCGCACTGGATGTGGTCGCGGTCAGTGAGGCGTCTTTCGACGTCCCGCAAGGCGCCATCGTCGGTTTGGTAGGGGAATCAGGTTGCGGCAAGACCACCATGGCCCGAGCCTTGACCCGCGTGATTGCCGACAATGCGCGTATTGCCGCCGGCGCGATGCAGTTCGCCGGACAAGACCTTGCCGCGATGTCCGAGCGTGAAATGAACAACCTGCGCTGGCGCGATATTTCGTTCATTCCACAATCGGCGATGAACTCGCTCGATCCCGTCTATCGCGTAGAATATCAGATCTTGGAGGTGCTGCGCGACCGAGGCGGGATGAGCAAGCAACAAGCCCGCGCGCGTGCCGTCGAATTGTTTGAGATGGTGGGGATTGATCCGGGTCGCCTCCGCGATTTCCCGCATCAATTCTCGGGCGGCATGCGGCAACGCGCGGCGATTGCGCTGGCGCTGGCGCTGAACCCGAAACTGGTCGTGGCGGATGAGCCGGTTACAGCGTTAGACGTCATCATTCAGCGCCAGATTCTGGACCAGTTGCGCAGCCTGCAACGCGACCTTGGCTTGTCTGTCATCATGGTGACGCATGATATCTCGGTCGTGGCCTATATCTGCGACCGCACGGTGGTGATGTACGCGGGCAAGGTCGTTGAAAACTGCGACACCGCGACCCTGCTGAATGAACCGCTGCACCCCTACACGATGGGGCTGAAAAACGCGTTTCCCGATCTGCAATCCGCCGGAACCGGTGTTCTGACCCCTATCGCGGGCAGCCCGCCGGACCTGATTGATCCGCCCAAAGGCTGCCGCTTTGCCCCGCGCTGCCCCTTCGCCACCGAACTGTGTCGCAGCACTGAGCCACCGCTGACTGAAGCCGCCGCCGACCATCACGTCGCCTGCCATCGTGCCGATGAGGCCGCCACCTTGCGCGAAGTGGCGCAGGACCCTGCGACATGGGGGACCGCCGCATGACACAACCGATGATCCAGATGGAAAACGCGCAGTTGCACTACAAGATCGGCAACGCGATCTCAGCGATGATGGGGCTGCCCTCAACCGTGAAGGCAGTGGATGGCGTGACGCTGACCCTGAACAAGGGCGAAAGCGTCGGTCTGCTGGGCGAATCCGGCTGCGGAAAAACCTCGATGGGTCGCATCCTTGTGCGGTTGGAGGAGGTGACGGGTGGCTCGGCCCGGTTTGACGGGCAAGAGATCAAGGATCTGTCGGGCGATGAGCTGCGCTCCTTCCGCAGCCGGTCGCAGATGATTTTCCAGAACCCGTTCGATGCGGTGAACCCGCGCTATTCCATCCGAAAGACGCTGGAAGAACCGCTGGCCAACGCCCGCATTCCGCGTGACGAATGGCATACCCGCGTCATCGACGCGCTGGAGTTGGTCGGGCTGGGCGATCCGAAACAGTTTCTGGAGCGGTATCCCCATCAACTCTCCGGCGGGCAGTTGCAGCGCGTCGTCATGGCCCGCGCGCTGATCCTTCAGCCGGAATTCGTGGTCGCGGATGAACCTGTCTCGATGCTGGACGTATCGGTGCGGGCGGGCGTGTTGAACGTGTTCCGCGATGTGCGCGACCGGCTGGGGCTGACGGCGATCTATATCAGCCACGATCTGGCGCTGGTGCGCTATGTCTGTGACCGCACCATCGTCATGTATCTGGGCCGGATCATGGAAGACGGCCCGACCGAGGACATCGTGCATGCCCCACTGCACCCTTACAGTCAGGCGCTGGTCGCGGCGGTGCCTACGCCCCATGTGGACCAAAGCCACGATCCCCTGCCCATAGGCAGCGGTGCCCCGGACCCGCGAAATCCGCCTTCGGGCTGCGTGTTCCGCGACCGCTGCCCCCGCGCGCAAACCCGATGCGCCGACGAAGTCCCGATGCCTCGCCCCATAGGAACGCGCCGCGTCGCGTGTCACTTCGCTGAAGAATGACAGGGGCAGCCACATATACGCGCACGGTTTACGTCACCGTGCCTTTTCTCAGCTCACCAGATGGGAGATGATCATGAACAAGCCCTCAACGCTTAGAACAGCAGCGCTGTGCGATCCGGTCTCGCTCGAAATCATCCGCGGGGCCATTGCCGCCGCGCAATCCGAGATGGAGGCGCTGATCGAGCGCACGGCCATTTCCGCCTTTATCCGCGAAAAGAAGGATTTCTATACGGCGCTGTTTGACGGCAATGGCACGATGGCCGTGGGGTCGATGGTGCCGATCTTTGGCGACATGACCCGACCCGTGTTGGAAAAATTCCCGATTGAGACGATGCAGGACGGCGACGTCTACTGGTACAATGACTGCTACGGCTCATACGGCGCGATTTCCCATTCCAACGATCAGGTCCTGCTGGCCCCGGTGTTTCGTGAGGGCCGTGTCTGCGCTTTTGTCATGAGCTGGGCGCATTTCGCCGATATAGGCGGCTTGCGTCCCGGCTCGATCAGCCCTGATGCCACCGACATCTTTCAGGAAGGCGTCATGATCCCCGTGACCAAGATGGTCGAGGCGGGCCGCGTCAATCAGGCTGTGCTGGATATCTTCCACCGCAATTCCCGCTATCCAGAGCAGAGCGAAGGCGACATGCGCGCGCTCATGGCCAGTGTCGAACTTGGCGTGCGCCGAGTGGGTGAAATCCTCGACCGGTTCGGGCCGGACGTGACCGAAGACGCGTTGGCGCAGTTGCTGGAACGCACGCGAAATCTGGTGCGGGACAAGATGGCCGAGACTTTCGACTACGGCACCTATTCCTTCACCGACGCGATTGACACAGATGGGCACGGCAACGGTCCATTCCACATGCGCTTCTCGCTAACTCGCGCAAAGGGCGCAGATGGTACGGATCATTTCACTTTCGACGCCCGCGACAGTGACGATCAGGCCCCCGGCCCGATCAACTACCTGATGAACAACGGCGTGCCCGGTATGGCACTGGGTCTGTTTTATCTGGGGGGTGATCCCAGTCAGGTCTGCAATGCAGGGGGGCCCAATGCGCTGGACGAGGTCCTATTTCGCAAGGGCAGCTTTCTGCAACCAGAATACCCCGCCCCACTGGGTCTGCGCGGCCTGACCGCGATGCGGATGATATCGGCCATGTGCGGGCTGTTGAACGCGGGCGGTGGTGAAGCCCCGGCGGCGAACTCGGCCTATGTGGTCAACATCATGCGCGGGAAGTACCGCACCAAGGATGGGACGCTGGAACCCTACTTGTTGGCGGATGGGATCGGCGTTGGCTATGGCGCACGGTCCACGGCGGACGGAATAGATGCGGTCTATTTCGTGGCGCAGGAAAACTATCCGGTCGAGTTTCTGGAAGCGGGCTATCCCGTGACCATGCGCAGCTATGGCATCGTTACGGATTCCGGCGGAGCGGGTCGGTATCGCGGCGGGTGCGGGATCGTCCGCGAATATGAAATTCTGGCCGAAGAAACCATGGTCGCCATCCGTATCGACAGCGTTCAGAACCCGCCATGGGGCATTCACGGCGGCAAATCTGGTCGCCATGGCATCGCCATCGTGAACCCGGGCACGCCGCAAGAGGTGCGCCTTGATCCGCTGTCGGATGGTAACATGCTCAAACGCGGCGACATCCTGCGGATCGAGACCGGGGGCGGTGGTGGCTACGGCCATCCCTATGACCGGCCCGCAGAGACCGTGTTGCAGGATGTTCTAAGCGGCTTTGTCACCGCTGATGCCGCCCGGTCCGAATATGGTGTGGTTGTCGCGAGCGACACGCTGGACGTGCAAGCCACGCAGACCCTGCGCACCAACAGGCCCGAAACCCGCCGCTTTTACCGACAGGAGTATGTCGATGCCCTCGTCTGATATGTTCTTTGACCCGTCCTTTGCCGTGGCCGTTGATATAGGCGGGACTTTCACGGATATCTCGTTGCTTGACCGCAGCTCTGGCGCGGTGTGGCGGGCCAAGACCGCCTCGGTGCCCAGTGATCCGTCGCAGGCGTTTATGACCGGCGTGAACATGGTGTTGGAGGATGCGGGGATTAGCGCCGCCGACCTGTCGCGCGTTCTGCACGGTACCACCGTTGCCACGAACATGATCCTCGAAGGCAAAGGCGCGCGCACTGCCCTTGTGACGACCCGCGGATTCCGCCACGTGCTTGAGATCGGGCGACAAGACATCCCGCGCCACGCCAATCTGTTCACTTGGGTCAAACCGGCAAGGCCCGTTCCGGCAGACCGCATTCATGAGGTCGATGAACGGATCGGCACCGGCGGTCATGTGGTCGAAAAACTGGACGAAAGTAGCGTGACCGCGCTGGTGGACAGCCTGCGCGCCCAGCAGGTCGAGGCCATCGCCATCTGCCTGTTGCACGCCTATGCCAATCCCGCCCACGAAAAACGCGTGGCCGAGCTGTTGCGCGCGGCGCTGCCGGATGTAGCCATCACTTGCTCTACGGATGTTCTGCCTGTGGTGCGCGAATTCGAACGCTCTCTGGCCACCGTCTTGAACGCAAATGTGATGCCGGGGGTATCAACCTATATCTCACGTCTGGAAAACCGGCTGGCCGAAGCGCAGGCGAGCTCGCCTCTGTTGCTGATGCAATCCAATGGCGGTGTCGCGGGGACCGGAGCGATCCGCACGGCACCTGCTTTAACCGCACTGTCTGGCCCGGCCGCAGGCGTGGTGGGCGCGGTCGATGCGGCGGCGGCGTGCGGGATTAAGGATGTCATCACTGTGGATATCGGCGGCACATCTGCCGATATCTGCCTGATCCGCGACGGGCAGATCAACCTGACCCAACAGGGCAAAGTGGGTGAATGGCCTTTGTCCCTGCCGATGGTGGATATGGTGACAATCGGCGCCGGGGGCGGGTCTATCGCTGCGGTGACGCATAACACCCTGTCGGTCGGGCCGAACTCAGCCGGGGCGCGTCCCGGACCGGCGGCCTATGGGCATGGCGGGGCCGAAGCCACCGTCACCGACGCGCATGTCACTTTGGGCACCCTGCCCCATGCCCTGCTGGGCGGCGCGATGTCTTTGAATGTTACGGCCGCCAAAGACGTCGTCACCGACAATGTCGCCCGCCCGCTTGGCCTGACACCGGAAGAGGCTGCGCAGGGCATTCTGGCCATCATGAACAACAACATGGTGGGCGCGGTTCGCACCGTTTCCGTCGAGCGCGGCCATGACCCGCGCGACTTCACCCTTGTTCCCTTTGGCGGGGCTGGCCCGCTGCATGGTTGTGCTTTGGCCGATTTACTGGGGATCAACCAAGTAATGATCCCCGCCGCGCCTGGGCTACTTTGTGCCGCAGGGTTGTTGGCCGCCGACATGAAGGCCGAATTCACCCGGGCGTTGCCTAAGCCTGGCCCGGTCGATCAGGATTTGGGAGACAGCATCGTGGCGGAATTGACGCAAGATGCCTCTGATTGGATGGATCACGAAGGCATTGCGCCCGAGCAGAGGGCGCTTAAGGCCCGCGCCCTACTGCGCTTTCACGGACAGGGTGGGGAAATCGCGATCGATTGGGCCGAAACACCTAACGATACGGAAACCCGGTTCCGCGAGGCGCACAGGTCTCTGTACGGCTTCGTTTTGGATGCTCCGATTGAGCTGGTCACATTGCGGATCGAGGCCGTCGGCAAGACCGCTCCGGTGCAAACTCCGACGTTGGACAAGACTGACCAGCCCGCACCCTTGCAGATGCAACAGGTCTATTGGCCAACCGGGCTGGCCGAGACGCCAATCTATGACCGCGCAGCGCTTGGGGCTGAGGCCACAATCACCGGACCGGCAATCCTGACCCAGTTGGACACCACCGCCTTGATCGCACCCGGGTGGGCCGCGACGGTCCACCCATCGGGCGCTCTATTTCTTATGAAAGACACAGAATGACCCAAGCCCTTTTCGACCATATCGACACGCAGGCCGACAGTTTCATCGCGCGGGTGATGGATTATGTGCGCCACCCGTCGATCTCGGCCCATGACATTGGCATACGCGAGGTCGCGACCATGCTGGTCGGGTTTCTCTCCGATCTTGGGTTCGATGCTGGTTTGGTCGAAACACCGGGACATCCCTTCGTGCTAGGCCACGCCACCGTTGATCCCGAAAAGCCCACCGTGCTGCTGTACGGTCATTATGACGTACAACCCCCTGACCCCCTGGACCAGTGGGTCAGCCCGCCCTTCGAGCCAACGCTGCGGGATGGCCGCATCTGGGCCCGCGGGATTGGCGACAACAAGGGGCAGCACTTCGCGCAGCTTCTGGCGATTGAGACGCATCTGGCCGTGAACGGCACCCTGCCCTGCAACGTCATCTTCCTGCTGGAGGGTGAAGAAGAGATCGGTTCACCCCAAATCGCCGAGTTCGTGCAACAGAACGCGGATCGACTACAAGCCGACCTAGTTGTTACCTCGGATGGGCCTCTGCATGAAAGCGGCGCGCCCGTGATTACCTTTGGCGTGCGCGGCGTGGCCTCGTTCGATCTGGTGGCCAAAGGGGCGGCGCGAGATGTGCACTCCGGCAATTACGGCGGCGTGGTGCCCAACCCGATCTGGACGCTGGTTCACTTGTTGGCCACGATGAAAGACGCCGACGGCAACATCACGGTTGAGGGCCTGACCGAACCGGTGATCCCGCCAACCAATCTGGAACGCGACGCCGTGGCTCGCCTGCCTGACGACGAAAAGGCGGTGATGGAAGATCTGGCACTGGATCAGATGGACGATCCGCTCGAGCGCCCCTATTGGGACCGGCTGATGTTCCACCCGACGCTGACCATCAATGGCCTGCATGGCGGCTATGGCGGACCCGGCAGCAAGACGGTTCTACCGAATGAGGCATTTGCCAAATGCGACGTGCGTCTGGTTGAGCCGCTGACGCCAAATTACGTTTTCGAGCGGATCGAGGCTCATGTCGCCAGACATGCCCCGAACGTTCAGGTGGTGCGCCACAACGGGATGCTGCCGTCGAAGACACCCTTGGACAGCCCATATGCCAAACCACTGCGCGACGCGATTGTCGCGGCCCGCGGGGTCGAGCCTCTGATCTATCCCACGGTAGGGGGATCCCTGCCAGATTATGTCTTTACAAAATTATTAGGCAAGGACGCCTTCGTTATTCCTTATGCCAACGCAGACGAGGCTAACCACGCACCAAATGAGAATTTGGAGATTGTCAGATTTCTGGATGGAATTAAAACCGGCGCTGCCGTTTTGGACGCGTTGGGGCGGATAAACACTCCAAAGGCATAGACTAAACACAAAAGAAACCAAAAATTCGTTGAGTTTTGCGCGCAAAGATTTCAAATTTGTGCGAAGTTATAAGTGTGATCGTTACCAAGTGCTGTCGCAAATCTTGTTTACCGCCAGCACCGTCGCGTTTTCTTGCGCTCGGGGGAGGCATAGAGATGGCATTGGACAAGACAGTAGTAAAAGACCTCAAAGGTCATATTGCGGCGGCCCGAAAACGGGATCTCAATTTCGCTATTTGCTTGGGGAAGAAATCTGACACTACCGTTTTCCTGCTGGACCGCATCAAGGCCCCAGACCTGTTGGGCCGAAACGCGAAAAAGGCCGGAGAAACTCCCAAGGTCGCCTTTGGAACCTGTAACGCTGACGGCAATACGCTAAACTTGACCCTTCTTTCCGATGAATTGGGCGGGCTGTCCAAAAAGACCCGCGCCTTTCTGACTTTGGCCAAGCTGCCCATGAAAGTGTGTATCCTGGATGCTCAGGGAAACCTGATCGAACAGGATGGCGAAGATGCGGATGCCGAGGGCGATACCGCGGAAACCCAAGCTCCCGACCCGCTTCAAGCGAAATGGG
The DNA here is from genome assembly GCF_013034685.1 of Ruegeria lacuscaerulensis. Classification (GTDB taxonomy): domain Bacteria; phylum Pseudomonadota; class Alphaproteobacteria; order Rhodobacterales; family Rhodobacteraceae; genus Ruegeria; species Ruegeria lacuscaerulensis_B. The sequence continues at coordinate 637,601 of NZ_WQGO01000002.1, forward strand.
AACAGCTGAAATCGACCGTTGAACCCAAAATACTGCAATTCCTCAAGACCTCGACTGGCGATGTATCCAAGATTAGAGCCGCTTGGACCTATGCGGTGCGGATCGGCGATGAAGAGACCGACTATGCCGGGGCGATCAAGGTCGCCAAACGGGTGATTCAGTCGATGACCGCTGCAGACCAGCAACCCGAGGAAGCGCCTGCACCTATCGATCTGAACGAAAAGAAATGGCAAATCGGCTCGGCCAAGTTTGAGCCCGTTCTGAAAAAAGCGATCGATGCAGGCCGGATCGACGGCGGCAAAGCCAACGCGGCCTGGGTCAAGGCGGTGGCCGAAGCGGATGCGCGCAATTTTGAGATGGCGTTGAAAATTCTCAAAGCTCTGTCCGGCCAGATTCAAGCGGGGAGTACTGCGGAGCCCGAAACCCGGCAGACTGACGCTCTGGCAGGCAAGCAGAAATACGAACAGGAGCGCGCCCGGATTGCACCGATGCTGGCGGCGGCCCTGAAACGGGATGCGGCACAGTTCGCAAAGCCCAAAAAGATATATACGCAAGCGGTCACGCGGGCCGAGGCCGGTGACTACCCTATTGCGCTGAAAGCGCTGGCGATGATCGAACAGGAATTGGCAGGCGCTGATGCGACCCCCGCAGGTCTTGACCCCGGTCCGCTTGGTCGGGAAGCGGCCAAACGCGTGCGCGATATCTGGGATGCGGCTTGCACTCAGGCCAATGGTCAGATCGAAGCCTTGCGGAAAGAGCTGGCGGGTTTCCCAGACCCAAATTGCCAGATTCTGGCCGATAACGGCCTGACCGGATTTTCCGACAATCTTTATACCCGGTTGAATGCGGCCTTTCTGGGCCTTGACGCCGCGAATGAGGACAAGCTGCCCAACGCCAAGGCCGAAGCGCAGAGCATTTTTGACGAAATGGGCCAGTTCCTGAACACGAACGAGGCCATTCAGATCATGGATGGAAATGATCTGAACGTATCGATGACTTTGGCCGAAACGCTGGGTGGGGCGGTCGAACAGATGAAACAGGCCTTGAGCACCAGTTAAAAGGTCCGTTGGGGGGAAAGCAAATGCCTGAAGGCGCAGAAGTTCAGGAACTGGACGACACTGTAGATCCGAAAAAAGCCGAACGGGCGCGCGATTTTGCCGCCAAGTTGATGGCAGCCCTAAAACTGAAATCCGTAGTGGTGCCCGACCGGCCCGATGGGACGTCCATCGAAGAGAAAATCAGTCAGGCGGCAGCTCAGCTTTATGGTATGACCGAAGAGGGTGCCGATCTTGATGAGTTCGACCCCGAGCTGTTCACTTTTACAGATCGGGAACTAGAGAAGTTCGAGCTGTCCTCGCAGGAGGTCAAGCTGCTGAGAGCATGGCGGCATCCGATTGATTTCCGTGACCACCAAAAAGACAAGAAACTGCGCGACAAGAAAGTTGCGGCGCTCAAGGCCTCGATTGACCTGAAACTCAAGACCGTGCGGGGCGATCTGGCCGATCTGCAAGACCAAAAGGCCGAAAAGGGCGATCAGGACAGCGATCACGACAAGCTCGCCCGCCGGGGGCAGCGCGTGCTGAAACGGGCCGCGAAAGTGGCCGAGAAACTGTGCGCCGATGGGGATTATTCCAAAGCTCAGGCGGTTCTGAATGGTTTGCTGTACCTTGAGACGCTCGAAAAATTGGCCCTGTCCGAAAACCAAGCCGCCGATACCCCGAAAGGCGAGATTTTGGGGAATGAGGATCAGGATCTGGAACAGGCGGTCGCGAGCCGGAAATCGACCGAAGAACTGGCCGACGAAGCCGACGCCAACCGGCTGGATAGCCTGGCGCGCGAGGTGGTCGATACCACCCGGCATATGAGGGACATGCGTATCACCGCAAGCAACATGCGCAAGAAATACGCGTCAAGATACAAGGACAAAAAGAACAAACCCTTCGAGGCGCTGGCCAAGTTCAACGACACCATGCCCAACTATGTGCACCTGCCCAAACTTGACGAGGCCAAGGACCATTTCGAGGAGGATGTCGACAAGATCCTGGCATGGCAGAAAAAGGTGGTAAAAGAAGTCGCTGCCGGTGAAAAACTGCTGGCAGCCTTTTTCAAGGAATGCGCCGAGTTTCATGAGAAAAAGCTGGCCAAATATCTGGCCATCTCGGATCATGAGATCAAACAGGAAGGCGCGGATGCCACGGGCCACGGCGAATTGCAGACCCGCCGCTCGATTCCGTTGATCCGACGCGGTCTGACCGGATTGCCGCAAGAAGTGCTGCGTCCGCTGGCCGCAAATCTTGAGGTCATGCAGTTGATTGCGGGGTCCGAAGAACTGGGCCGCGCCGATCTGGAGCTGTTGGAAACCTTCGAACAAGAGATGGCCGCCGAACTGAAAGTTCTGGAGGATAATGTCGATGACTATGTCGAATATGAAAAATGCGCCCAGCGGTGGCAGACCCTACTGGATAAGGGCGTTCTGAAATACACCGAGGCCCTGAAACAGCATTATCAGGACAAGTTTGATGACGCGAATGAAAAGGTCAAAGACCCTGCAAACCTGCCCGAGTGCCTCAAAACCCTGAATTATTTTGAAAAGCACCTGAGTGCTCAGGTCGATACGGCGGAAGATCATCGCAAGCTTTACAAGGATTTTGAAAGCCGCTTCAAATCCGCCCAAAAGGACAAGACCAAGGCTTATGTCAAACAATTCAAGGAAACGTTGAAGGCTTTTGCGAAAAAACTGGATAGCAGTGGCAAGGGCGGCAAGGTCGACGGCCTTAAAATCGACGCGAGCATGCTGAAGTCCCTTGAGGCCGCCGCCGACCGCAAAGACTATGTGGGAACCTTCGATGTCGAGTTTTCCAGAATTTGGGGCATGGTCGAAATCGGCGATCACACTACCTACGAATACGATGCCAATCCCGAGTTGAACAAGCTTGTCGCCCGAATTGATCGCCAGATCAATTTGCTGAGCCAGGCAGAAAAGGCCTTCAAGGGACTTTCGGACAAGAGCACCGCCTCGGATCTGGTTGCCGCGATAAAGGGACATGGCAGTACCGCCTTCAAAGAGGCGCTTCAGGACCTGCACTCGTCAGGCGATCAAAACGAAAAGGCCGAAAAAGCCAAGGCACGCTACAAACAGGCGCGGGACCAATTCTCCAATCTTATCGACACCGAAAAGAAACACCTCAAAGGGGCGGTGCTGGACAGTTTCAAGAGCAATGAGACCTTGCTGAAAGCGCTGAAAAGCCGCGCGAAATCTGCCGTCACGGTCGAGGATTGGGACGAGCTGCGCGACGAAGCGAAACGTTTGATGGACGAGGCGCGCGAGTTTGCTGATGCAAATGTGACGCTGGACCTGAAAGGCAAACCGCCCGCTGAGAAGTTCGAGATGATCCTGAACAGATTGATCGACAGCTTGAGGCCCTATTTCAAAGGAATAGACGAGTTTTACGGCAAACACGTCAAGCCTGTTTCCATCAAGGCAAGCGATGCGGATGACGCGGATGAAACGGCTCGAAAGGTTGTGGCCTTGATCGACAACAACGAAAAATCGATCAAATCCGTCGCCGAACAGGTTAGCTTGAAGATGGAACTGGCAGGTGAATGTCGAGATCTGATTAAAAGCGCCAAGGATGCGGAAATGCCCGAACTGATTGCGCTGCGCGAACAGGCCTTTGCCATGATCCGCCGCAACAGGCGGTTTCTGGACGAAAGCAAGATCGGCGGGCTTTACAAGACCAACCCGTTTGACGGCGGGCGCCCGGTGCGCAGGTTCCTCTACTTCCTCGAAAAAACCGAAGCCGACCTTCTGGCCGAAGTCAAACAGTCGTAACCGGGGACAAAGATCATGGCATTTGAAAAAGAACATGAATGGCTGAAACAGGTCTGCGGTGAAAATGATACTCTGGCCCCTGAACTGGCCAATGAGCTGCATGATTTCGAACAGCGTCAGAGTTTCATCGACGCGACGTTGAAGACCGCAGAATTCGACAAGATCAAATCCGACCTCAAGACGCATTTGTCCGATATGGATTTCGTCGTCATGACTTACGACAAGAACATCGAAAGCACGATGTCCCTGAACCCTGCTGCCGGACTTGTGTGGAAAAAGATGGGCATCAAAACGCCCAAGCGCATTCAGGTTCTGGCCAATGTGGGCGACAAGAAAATCCCGGTCGAGATCGAGAACGCCGAATGGGACAGCTATGCCGACCGTGCGGGTGAGTTCAAGAAGTTGAAAAAGGGCGACGAGGAATTTGCCTTTTCCTCGCCCGAGGCCGCCGCTGCAATCCGCGAGATGTATGCCAAGCTAGAACCGCTGATCGAAAAATCCAACGATCTTGCCAAGCTGCAAGGCAAGGATGGCAAGCGGCTGTTCAGCGACCGCGACATCGAAAAGGAACTGTGGACCCCGCTGGTGCGCGAAGGGGTCATTCCGTCCAACCTGGTGCCCGACAGTTTTTCCGAGGGGCTGAACGTGTTCAGCAATGCCACCGCGATCTATACCCGCCTGATGGCGGAAGAAGAAGGGCAGGAAATGGGCGGCTCCAAGCTGGGGTCGGGTCTGCGCAACGCCAAATTACTGATTGGCGCGGCGAATTTGGCAAGTTCGCAGGCCCTCGACTACGCCAATCTGTCGATCACCGAGGCCAGCCGCGACGATATTGCGGAATTCATGAAGTTCAAGGGCGCGGATGTGATCGAAGGCGATGTCGTCCCGTATGATGAAATGCCCGACGAATATGACGATCTGGTAATTGACGGCAAAACCATCGCCGAGATCAAGAAGATGGACGAAGAGGACCGCCCCAAGATTTCGCAATCTGATCTGACCGAAGCGCGCTATGCTAAGGCCCACCCGGAAGGCGCGACAAGCTACAAGGATTGGCTGTCGCAGGAAGAAGAAACTCTTGTTGCGCAGATGGAGACGGAAAAAGACGAAGAAAAGCTGATTCAGCTGCGCAATGAGTTGGACGGCGTGTCGGTTGAACAGAACAAGCTGGAATATGCGGATCTTGAGATCAAGGACGGCATGACCCTGTCCGAACTGGCCGAGGACGAGGCCAAGGTCACGCAATTGCAATTGACGCAGGCACAATTCGACAAATTCAAAGAGGACGGCGGCAAAGGCGACTACGACGACTGGCTGGCGGGCGAAGAAAAGCGGATTCTGGCCGAGATGGAAACCGCCTCAGTGACAGACAAGGCCGAGCTTGAGCGCGAGCTGGGAAATATCAAGGCCGCCAAGATGACCCAGGCCTATGGGGAATACGTGCGGCAGGACGCTGCCCGCAAATGCGCAGTTGCAGCAGCTCTTGGTGCGGTCGAGGCCGTTGAAGGCGCGCGGGACAAGAAGAAAAAGAAACGCGAGGTGGCGATTGGTCTGGCCGGGGCGATGGCCGATGCCTTCGCGGCAGGCATGACCGCCGGCAGCACCGCCAAGGAACTGACCAGCGACGCCGATACGCAAAACCGCGAACACAAGACCAAGTTCGGGATTCTGGCCGGAAAGGCCGGGCTAAAAGCAGTCTCGAAGCTGAGCGAACTGGCTGAGGCCAAGGCCAAGGGAACCTTGCGCGATCCGCGCGAGCTGGTGGTCGAAGCGGTCGCCGATCTGTGTGACGCGGCAGGCGAAAGCATGTCGGCCAGCGGCACCAAGGGTGAAGATGGCGGCTGGGGCGACACCGGCAAGGACAGCCGGGACGAGGCCGCCTCGTGGGGGATGCTGGCCAAGGCCATCGGGATGTCGACCCAGATGATCGACAAGATGGTGGCGGCCGCCCAGAAAGGTGATTGGGACACGTTCGTCAAGGAACTGGCCCTGTTGCCTGTGGCGGCAAGTTTTGCAGGTACCGCCGGTTTGCAGGGGGATGCGGTCCGCGTCGACAAGGACGCGCGCGATATCGAGGCCGGTTGGGGCGGCCACGGCAGCGACTCGCCCTTTGCAACCAACCCGTTCGAGGAAGAGGCCCATGCCGGGGGTCAGACCGATTTCGGCATGAGCGGCAACATGGCAACCGTCGCCGATCAGCGCGGGGTCATGGACGAAGCGCGCGAGTTGTCTCAGCAAATCGCAGACGAAAGCTTTATGACCGACCGGGTCAAGGTGAAAAAGGCGATGGATAAATGCCGCGCCATGGTCAAGAAATACAAGCTGCCCGAGGACCAGAAGGATGTGAAACTGTTCCTGTCGTTGGACCCGGACAAGGCCGATCCGACTGCGGTTATGGGCGCGCTCAAAAAATTGGGCGAAATTTACGACAGCATGGTTTCGCAGGATGCGCGCGACGTGGCCGCGCTTGACCTGTCACCCGAAGATGAAAAGGCGCTGGACGATAAACTGGACTCGATGATCGACAAGATCGACGAGATTGAGAAACGACCCACACGCAACAACAAGAAGCTCGAAGCCGAGGTGCGGGTTCTCTATGACGACGTGACCGCCACTTTGCTGAAGGATCCCAAATTCGTCGCCTCGGTCGAGGCGGATATCGATGAAGAGGACGAGTGGCTTGAAAAACTGAAAAAACAGGCCGATTTGACGCGGTTGGACCAATATTCCGACCCGAAAATCTATGCTGAAGAGTATGAGCGGGCGATGTCGGCGGTCGAGGAACTGACCCTGCAGGTCAAGAAAACCGACCAGCGCATCAAAATGATTGATCAAGCCACCAAAGGGGCTACCGGCATTTTGCTGGCCGCCATGCCGGGCGCGGCACTGTTGGGCAAGATCCGCACTCTGATTGCCGACAGCATCAAGCTGCATCGCCGCCGCAAGTCGCTGAACAAATGGAGCCGCGAGATGAATGCGATACGTGGCAGCTACAGCCCCTATGAACCTGCCGTGGTAGGCGAGCGGGACGTGCTGATCGCAGGCACCGCCCATGATGCGGCGCAGGTCGCCGCCGATTCAGCTGGCGTCGGGGCCGAAATTGCCCGGCTGACCGATGCCACGCATATCGGCGCGGCTGTTCTGACCAGCATCGAGAAGATCGGCAAGTTCCTCAACAGCTATTGGTTCGGGAAACATGGCCGCGAACAAATCCAGAAGGGGTGGGAGCTGTTTGTTTTGGCGCGCGAGCAGCCCAAGAACCGCCGCCTCGCCCGTGAAGCGATCAAGGTCAACACCACGCTTGGAAAATGCGTTCTGGCCTATGGTGCCTGTATCGATGGCGACGCACAGGCCCGCCGCGCGCTGCAAAGCTGTGGCCTGACGCCCGAGGCGTTCGAAGACAGCGCGGACGTGTGTCAGGGCGTGGTCGCCTATCTGCGCGCGGCCCTGCAGGATAAAGAGTTCGAAACCATTGGTTCGCACGCGGATGTGGACTGGTTGCCCTGTGATGTGGAGCCCGACGTGAAAGCCTGGTCGCGGATCAAGGCCAGCGCGGTGAAATCGAAACCGGGCATGGACTCTCGGTATTTCAAGACACCGGAAATCAACAAATTGCTCGAAAACTATGTTGTCCCCGACGACTCTGCTGATCACGCTATTCTTTCCAGCTTTGCGAAGCGCACCAAAAAACTGTCTGAGGCGCTGAACAGCTATCGCCCGCTGGACACCGAATTGAACCCGCATGCGGCGATGATTGTTGTGGCACAGGAGCTTAAGCATCAGGTCGACGTTGCCGGGGATCAGGCTGCCAAACGGCTGGCAAAGGAACGGACAAGCTAAACTGTGTCCCAGGCGGCAGGCGCGGCCTAGCCCGCGAATTTAACGTCGTGCGGGAAAACGAATTGTGGTCTTTCGATTCTTTGCGGTAATGTGAGTATATGAATGTGATCCGCCTGATTGCTGGCCGAGTTGCCCTGTTTTTCTGCGCGGTTCTTTGTGCATCTCCGCTACTTGCTTCGGACCGTGTCGCGTTGATGATCGGCAATTCGGACTATGCATCGCCGGATATGTCGCTGCGCAACCCCGGCAATGATGTCTCCGCCTTGAGCGACGCGTTAAAGGAGCTGGGCTTTACCGTCATTCAGGCCTTAAACCAGAACGCCGCAGCCATGGAACGCGCGGTGGATCAATTCGGTATCGCGGCGCAAGGGGCGGAAATGGCCGTGTTCTTTTATGCCGGGCACGGGGTGCAAATCGGTGGGGCGAACTACCTGATCGGCACCGATTTCCAAGGGTCAGATCTCGGCTCGCTGCAGCGCAGTTCGATGACGCTGGACCGGGTGCGGGACGTGATGGCCAAGGCAGGGCCGGATGTTGGCATCCTGCTGTTGGACGCCTGCCGCAATAATCCGTTTTCGGATAGTGGGTTAGTGGAACAAGGGCTGGTCCGAATGCGCGGCGGCGCTGGTCTGTTGATCGCCTATGCCACGGATCCCGGCAATGTGGCCTATGACGGCGAAGGTCAGAACAGCGTGTTCACCTCGGGGCTTTTGGACCATATCTCAACCCCTGATCTGGACGTTCGACTGATGCTGGGTCGGGTCCGCCAGCAAGTTGTGCTCGAGACGGAAGGGCGCCAGATCCCTTGGGTTGAGGAATCGGTTCTGGACGAACATAGCTTTGCGCCGGGCTTGCCGGGCAGCACGCCCCAAGACGACATCGCTGCCGATCTGGAACATTGGAGGCAGATCGCCTCGAGTTCAGACAAACGGGCGTTCGAAACCTATTTGCAGACCTTTCCAGACGGATTGTTCGCATCTTTCGCGCACGAGAAACTATCGGGGCTGGACGGTGCGACACCTCTTATTGCCGCTCCAATCCCCACCACAATGACCGAGGCAGACCCCGAGCAACTTGCCTCGGCCCTGATGGCTTTGGGGCATTTGACTGACCCGCTGACCCGTGATCTTGGCCCGGCGTTAGACAGGTACCGGCAGGGACTGCCAATGCCTGAAAACGCTTCGGCCGCGCAATTGTTCGAGGATGCGGCGCAAGTCTCGGTTTTTCTGGCAGCCACAACGATGCAACGGCTGCGCACTGATATCGTGGCCTTGCGCAGCGTCGAACGCACACTGACCATTGCCGAAGATGCCCTGCGCCAAATCGAAGATATTGCCCGCTCAGATGACAGCGCTCTGCCCGTTTTGCAACAGGCGCGAAACGATATCTACGACATCTACCGTTCACGCGGGATCATCCTGCGGCGGCTGGACCAAAGTCGCAGCTACTACGACGAAGTGCTACGCCGCGCCGTCGTGTTTTTCCCGCCCGACATAAATATTTCGATTGTAAGTGCCGCGTCGGAGTCGCGTGACCTGAATTTTGCCGACGCGCAATTGCGTCGGGATGCGGCGCTGTTCCTCCGGCATGTGTCGCAAGCAGATGATAGCAGAAAAGGAAGTTACCAATGGCTGGCCGATTTTATCCCACCCGAATAGGCGCAGGTCTTGTTACACTGTCTCTGGTCCTGTCGGCTTGCGGCGACAGCAGCCAGACTTCGGCCCCGGCGACAGCGCCAACTGGGTCAACGCAGGCCGAGGCAGATCTGGTCAAACAGGCCGCTGCCATGCAAAAGACCATCCTTCAGGGTGCCGTCGCCGGAGGTGCGATTGGCGGCGGGATCGGCTTTGGGCTGGGTGGTAGCGACGATGCGGGAAGCGGGATTTCCATCGGTTTGGGGGCTGGCGCGCTTGCCGGCACCTATGTGGCCTTTGTTCAGCGCAACTATGCCGGCCGCGAGGCACGACTGCGCCAGATCCGAGAAGATCTGGACCGCAACGCCTCCGAGATGCAGACAACGCTGACTGTCATGAACCAAGTATTGGCCGCCCAGAAGGCTGAGTTGGACGCGCTGAACGCCAGCATCGCTGCGGGCAAGGCGGACCCGGCGCTGATCGAAAAAGAACTGGCTGAAGCCAACGGCAACCTTACCCAGATGGAATTGGCCATAGACGGTGCCACCAAACGACAGGCCGAGTTCACCGAGGCTCGAACGCTGACAATTGCCCGTGGTCAGACGGCATCGCCCATTGATGCAGACCTGACAGCGCTGTCGGACCAGATCACCCAAATGCGCGGGATCGCAAGCGATCTGGCGTCGTCGTTGTAATGGGGGACAGAATGATCCGCTTTGCCGCCCTGCCCTGCATTGTGCTGGCCGCATGTCAGACCACGACCGACCCGGCGGATGGAGGGTTCTTTGCCGGGGTTTCGGGCATTGCCACCGGAGCCTATGACGACCGGATCGCCTCCGCCGAGAGTGACGTTGCTTCGGCGCAGGCTCGAAATGATGCGTTGGCCGCGCAAATTCGCAGGTCCGAAACAGAATTGGCCCAGCTAAAACTGAAAATACTGCAACAGCGGGATGCGATTGGAGGAGGTGACGCGGCAACAGCCGCACGCATTGACCGCGTCCTGAACGACGCCCCCGGCGGTGCAACGCCAGATGCCCGGCTTGCAGCCCTGCAAAAGAGCATCGCGGATGCACGCGCGCTCAGCGCTGATCTGGCGAAACTGTCGGGCTAGGACCTTAGCCCTGACATCCGCCCAATGCCCATCGGCGCAGGTTAACCTTCAGACCGCCGCCATATGGGTGCTGTTTGGCGACATTCCCGGCCTCGGGGCGATTGACATAGGTCTGGGCCTGATTGCATAGGTCCTCGGGCGTCCATTGGTGGCAGTTCGAGCAAGACTGGTCTTTCCACAGCTCATCCGGCAACCCTTCGATCGGGGGAAACAGTGGCGCGCCTGCCACCAGCTGATTGATCGTCTGTCCGCGCACATGGTCGTTTCCGAAATCCAGTATCGAGTCCAGCGTCATCGGGGTATCGCCCGATGGCGCGATTTCTGACACCTCGGCCTCCGGCTCGGTCTTGCGGGTGACGGTTTCCTCGCCGTACTGCAAGGCTGCAAGACGTTCAGCAGCCTTGTCTGAAAACGCCCCCTCGGGGAAGCTCTGCAAATAGACCTCGTAGGCGTGGACCGTGTCATCAGCCAGTGCCAGTTCATACATCAGACGTTCGGTTTCGTTCGCCTCGACCACTGTTTGCGCCGGTTCTTTGAGTTGCGGCACAGTGCCGAAAGATTCGGCCAGCACGGTTTGCAGTAGATCGCTGGCCTCGTCAGCATGAACACTGTCAGGATAGGCGCGCATGAACAGCATGATTTGCACCGGATCACGGTTTGTGATCGCCTCATGCCATAGCTCATCTTCGCTCTGGTTCTGGACGATTGGTGTTTGGATCTGAGGGGAGAAAGCGAAATCCTGCGTCAGCGAAGAAGTATCCCACGGCGTTTGCAGCCCTCGGGTCTGTTCCAGCACATCCACGCGGACTTTCTTAAACAATTGTTCGATGGCCATCCCCGGTGTTTCGATATGGCTCGCCAAACTCAGCGTGAAGGGACTGTTGCCCTTTTCACCGTCCAGCGCGACGCCGCCGGGGTCAGTGGCATAGGCCAGAAACGTGCCCGTGGGGGCCTTCATCTCGGCCAGACCGTTGTCATCCATATCGGCGAGATTTTCGAACGGGTTGTTCCGGCAGGCGTCCAGAATGACGATATTGGTTTTGTTATGTGCCGAGGCCATCTGGTGCAGGACCGAGCGTGCTTCGACCGCCATCAGGTCCAGATCGGCCGGGTCGCTCAGTGAGATATCAACGGGCAGCAGATAGTTCGACCCAAAGGACTGCACCCCGTGACCCGCGTAGTAGAACAGACCCACCGCATTCTCGCCCCCCTGCCGCAGATCGCGGCCAAACTGGGCAATGGCACGCTTCATTTCGATCTGGGAACTGTCGGTCAGGTTACGAACCTCGAACCCGAGCTCGGTCAGCTTGCCGGAAATCAGCGTCGCGTCATTGACCGGATTGTCCAGCGGCGACACTGAACCATAGGCCGAATTTCCGATCACCAGCGCAATGCGCGGCTCGGCCCAGGCGAGGCTGGTCCATACCAGGCTGATTATTGCAATCAGAGGGTAGAAAATGCGAAACACGTCGGATCCTTTGTCGCCGTTCTTTTATCACACCCGTGACGTCGTAGCATCATGCCAATCTGAATATATCTAAATCTATCGTTTGACTTTATTGTGGCCATCGCCTGACATATCCCGGATTGGCGATCAAGCATAGGAAGAGGGTCACACATGCCGCGTTCAAACCTGATGCGAAGCTTTTTTGCCATAGCCAGCCTTATGCTGGCCAACGCGACATGGGCGCAAAGCGCTGATCCGTTTGAACACGGCTGGACGCTGGATGGTGCCGCGTCCGAGTTGCAATTCTTGTCGGTCAAGAAAAGCTCGGTCGCGGAGAATAGCGGGTTTGCCAGCCTGTCAGGCGTGATCGGCCCGGACGGTGCCGCCGAGATCCGGGTGCAGATGGACAGCGTGGATACCAAGATCGACCTGCGCAACGTGCGGATGCGCTTTTTGTTCTTTGAAACCTTCAAATACCCCGAGGCCATTATCACCGCCCAGCTTCCGCCCGAAAAGCTGGTCGACCTGCATCAGGCCCGGCACAAGATCATCGACCTTCCCTATTCTCTGTCGCTACACGGTGTGACCAAGGATGGCGTCGCGCAGGTCGCCATCACTTTGGTCGACAATGACCGCGTGGCGGTGGCCAATACCACGCCGATTGCCATCGCCCTGCCCGATTTCAACCTCGAAGAGGGTCGCGGCAAGCTGCAAGAGGCCGCGGGCGTCGACATACTGCCCTTTGGCTTTGTCAGCTTTGGGTTTGTGTTCGACCGCGCCCAGGCGGGCACCCCGCCGCAATTGATCACGGCTGCGGCCACCCCCGGCGCTGCGGCGCTTGAGACCAAGGGTGATCTGGACCGCGAGGCTTGCGAAGGCCGGATGGAGATCCTGTCCCGCACCGGCAATATCTATTTCAACTCGGGCAGCGCGCGCTTGTCCGACGCCTCGATCCCGCTGCTAACCAACCTGCATGACATCGTGAACCGCTGCCCGGACCTGACGATCGAGATCGGTGGGCACACGGATAGTGATGGATCAGATGCGGCCAACCGGGTGCTCAGCGAACGGCGGGCGCAGGCGGTGAACGCCTATCTGGTCGATCAGGGGATTGCGCCGGAACGTCTTGTAACTGTGGGCTATGGCGAAAGCCGCCCCGTGACCTCGAACGACACGGCAGAGGGCAAACGCCGCAACCGCCGGATCGAATTTGTGCCGGTGAACTAGAGGCGTCAGTTCGCCGCCAGGATGATCGGATCGAACCCGCCGCTGCGCCATTGTTGCAGGGCCGAGATGAAATTCGGCCCCGGCACACCGTCGATGGTGCTGTTGTAGTACCCGGCCTTTTGCAGCAGCTTTTGCACTTCCATCACCGTCTCGCGCGTCCACTGGTCCGAGGCCAGCGACAGTTGGTTCATGATCGCCCCGTCATCCTCAGCCGCGCCACGCAGCAACATGCGCGCGGCCTCAAGCGGATCGCGGGGCACGCCGCGCCCTTCGTCCAGCAGGATCGCCGCTGCCAAATAGCCCTGATATTCGCCTTCACGTGCAGCGCGCTGGAAATAGCCAAGTGCCTGATCGGGCGAACCTGTAATTCCATCCTGCGCCAGAACGCCCAGATTGAAAGTCGCCTTGGCTGACCCCCCATTCGCTGCCTGTTGCAACAGCGCGATTGCGCGCGCTTCGTCCTTGGGGACGATCTGACCTTCAAACAGAGTTACGGCAAGATTGATCATCGCATCAAAGCTGCCCCCTTGGGCGGCTTGTTCATACAAAGATAGCGCTTTGGCTTGATCCTGCGACACGCCTGTGCCGCCCTCATGCAGCTGTGCCAGCGAGACCATGGCCCGCAGGTCCCCGGCTTCGGCCGCTTGCTTGTAAAGCGTTACCGCCCGATCCACGTCACCGGCGGCAATCGTCGCTCGCGCCAACAGTGCCACGTAGTGCGTCAAATCAGGCGTTTGCGCCGCTGCAGCGCTGCACGCCTGAATGGCCGTCAGGGCATTTTCCTGAAGACGGCTAAAGGGCACGCCGGGGATGCTGGCCGTGCGGTCGCGTGGATGCGTTGCCAGACGTTCGCAGATACCGCCGGGTGTGCTGTCCTCGGGGCGCGGGATGGATGCGATCAGACGCTGCGCCTGTGCCGCATGGGCACCGTCGGGATATTGCTCAAGATAGAACTCCAGCAGTGGGCGCATCCGGCTGCGCTGCGCCAGCTTCCACAGACGCTCAGCCTGTTCGTCTTTGTCCTCGACAGCCACCGCGCGGGTCAGTGTCTGCCCCTGCCCGGCCCGGTCCAAAAAGGCCACAACCTCATTCACATGTGCGCCCTGCGGGTAGCGATCCATATAGAGCTGCATCAGGGACGCATCCTGCGCATTGGCGGCAACCTGCCACAGCAGCGTCTCCTCAGACGCCGTGACAGGGCTATTGTCGAACCGGAACTGCCGCGTCAGGGACGAGTTATCCCACGGAATCTGCCTTCCCCCTGTCGAGGCCAGCACGTCCTTGCGCACCGAGATCATCAGATCCGAAATATCCTGCCCGGGTGTGTAAATATGGCTCAGCAGCGCCTCGGTGAAAAAGCTGTTCCGGCCGGTGCCGTCATAGGCCACGTTGTCGGGTTGGGTGGCATAGGCGAACATGAAGTCCGCCGCGCTGCCAACCCGTGCCAGACCCTCGCCACCAACCTCGAGTCCCGTTCCTTCGAACGGGTTGTCGCGGCAGGCATCCAGAAACACCAGACGGATGCCGTCCGAGCGTTCCATCCGGTTGACGAATTCCTCCATCTGGATGGTCTGTTCAGGGATGTCTTCGGGCTTGGTGATCTGCGCATCGACAGGGACCAAATAATTGCGTCCGTTCACCTGAAACCCGTGCCCGGCGTAGAACAATAGCGATACATCGGAATCCGCAGCAGTCGTGCCATAGGACTCTGCCAGCGACAACATCTCATCCCGAGTCAGGTCGGTGCCCAGAAACACCTCGAACCCCAGCCCTTCCAGCGCGATAGCCAGATCCGAGGCATCGTTGATCGGGTTGTCCAGCGGGCTGACCGACACGTAATCGGAATTGCCGATGATCAGCGCAACTCGCTTATCCGCCAGCACCATGGTTGCGCTGAACAACATCAGGATAAGCGCTGCGAAGCAACGTTTCAGAGGCACAGGTCCACTCTCCGACGTATCAAAGCCCGATGGCGCGGGTCAGTCCGATTTCCGCTTGACCGACCGCAGCCACAATCGTTTCTACCTGCTGGTTCTGAACGATGGCAAGCTCGGGATCGGTTGCTCTTATCAACGTGATGGCCTTGCGGATCTCACGTTGGGCCTGACGGATCTGCCGACGGGCCTGTTGAACCGCCTCGCGGCGGATGGCGTTGCGCTCTTCGGCGGTAGTGGCCAGCGACAGGCGGCGATTGGCTTCGTCACCAGCCTCGCGGATACCCGCGCTGGCACCGCGAATGATGTCACCCACCGACTCCAGACCCGGCGGCAGGCCTTTCACGATACCGTCCAGCTCAGAGGCATAGTCGTCCATTGCCTCGGCTAAGCAGGCCAGATACTCGCTGACGTTGTCACCGCTGCTTGCGCAAGAGGCGATCTCTCCTCCAAATTCCTGCGAGGCATTGTCAACCGTTCCAAGCGCGGTTTCGGCCTCGGTCACGGTTGTCACGGCAGTCCCACCTCCTCCGCCGCCGCCGGTAATGGTTGTGTCAACGGTTGGCGTCACCTCGACCTCGGGCGTTGGCGGCACCGGGATTGGGTCGATAACGGTAACGACCGCGCCGGGAAGGGATGCCACCTGATAGCCAACATCTGCAGCACTGGACAGGAAGTCCGTCGTCAGGAAGAAAAAGGTCTCACCCCCTTCGGTTTCGAAAAACTCCAGCCCCTGGAACACGGTCGAGGTGTCCAGTGAATCCGACTCGGGGCCAAACAGGTAAACCGAGGGGCCGCCATTGATCGTGCCGGTGGTGAAGTTTGGTGGCTCTTCGCCATCCAGTACCGCGATATTATCGGGGATAGCGAACACCACCGGCGAGGTGGTGTAATTCGCCGGGCCGACTTCGCCAACACCGGGTGCCCATGTATTAGTGAAATCCCACCCCGCAGCCGAAGCGATGGCAAAGAAGGTTTCCGTATCACGCAACTGAAACGTGGTCAGACCGGTCCCACCGGCGCTGGTTCCCTGACCCGAGTTTTCCGTATCCCAGAACGAGGCTGAAACCGACCCGGTGTTAATGCCAACCAGCCCGCCCAGCGAGGGGAAATCGCTGCCGGAAAAGTCGACAAACCCGTCGGAATAGCTGCGTATGACCGAACCACCATTGTTGAACCCGACCAGCCCGCCGACCGCTACCGTGTTGGCAGGTCCCGAGAACTGGCTGGTGCCATCGACATTCGAGTTCGAATAGGAATCCACCACGGTGCCCGAGTTCTCACCCACCAGGCCGCCCATAATGAAGTCGCCGAAGCCAACTCCCAATACCGGGCCGACACTGTGCGAACGCCGGATCGTGCCCGAGTTCTCGCCAACCAAACCGCCTGC
Organism: Ruegeria lacuscaerulensis; assembly: GCF_013034685.1. GTDB lineage: Bacteria > Pseudomonadota > Alphaproteobacteria > Rhodobacterales > Rhodobacteraceae > Ruegeria > Ruegeria lacuscaerulensis_B. Next base: position 654,016 of record NZ_WQGO01000002.1, read on the forward strand.
AACGACGAAATCGGCCTCGATCTGTTCGACCGAAACGGTCGCGGTCGAGAAACTGTCGACAATCGTGCCGCCGTTGTTGATGCCGACCAGGCCACCTGACACGTCGTCACTGCCGTTGAACCGCCCCGAGACGCTGACGGCTGAGATTGTGCCGGTGTTTTCACCGGCCAGAATGCCGCCGCCTTGCGCTGTCACGTTGGCGTTGCGGATGCTCAGGTTGCGCACGGTGCCATTCAAAGTTCCAAACAGACCGCCGAATACGAAATCGTTGTTCACAAACAGGTTGTCGATCGCAAAGCGGTTGCCTTCAAGCGTGCCTGAAAAGTCGGCAGGCACGAAGCCGAAGGACCAGCTGGACGTGGGCGAGGCGTCGATGTCGTTGGCCAGTGCAAATGACTGGCTGGAGCCGTTCAGGCCCTGCAACCCGTAGACATCGGTCAACTGAAACGGATTCGCGCCAGATCCGTTTCCGCCCGTGGCGCGCAGGAATGTGGCGTTGGGCGAGACGATGAAATCCCCCGCGAAAAAGCTGGGCAATGTGGCCGAGACCTGGTCCCAGAAACCAGCCACCAGGTTGAACGTGGCCACATTGATGCTGCCGCCGGGGCCGGTGGTGATCCGGCCAACGCCGTCAACCGCTCCCATTGCGTTCAACAGCAACCCTCCGCTGACTGCGTTGATCGCACCATTGATCGTGATCACGTTATCCGCGACCAGGAACAACGTATTGGCTGCCATCCAGTCGATATCGGCGTTAATCGTAATATTACCCGCATCCGACCCGGCCATCGACGTTGTCAGAAACACATCCGCAGATTCAAGCTGGGCTTCCAGGCCCGCTTCGGTCAACGTGCCCGGGATCGTTATGTTCACCGGATCAATCAACAGTTCGCCGGTTTCCCCGTTCGCGGCGCGAAGGTCGGTAAAACCCCGATAAACCAGATCGGTCTGACCCGAGACCTCGACAAAGCCGCCATCGCCCGAAATATCCCCACCACGGGCCGAGATCTGGCCATGGAATTCAGTCAGATCGTCGGACCAGATGACCACGCGGCCGCCATTGCCCTCATCCCCGCCATCGGCCGAGATCGTCGTACCCGCATCTACAAAAGTGGTCTGCGCGGTGGGAAGCGTGCCGCCGCCTTGGAAATCGCCGCCGACCAGAATGGTGCCGCCATCGCCACCCCCGGCCCCGTCGGCGCTCAACGTTGCGCCCGCCAGTGTGATCGCTTCGCCGGTTATGGTGATTGATCCCCCGCGCACTTTAGGCCGTAGCGAGGTTGCCACCAGCGTTTCCTGCGCCGAAGTGTCAATTCGGCCGCTGACCTGAACCGCACCGCCGCTGCCGCCAAGCACAACAGCGCCGGACACGCCTCCCACTGATTGCGCCTCGATCACACCGGACATGTTGATCACCTGACGCGCCGCATCGCGGGCGCTGGCTGCCTTGAGGTGGACGGATCCGCCATTGGCCTCGATCCGGCCGGAATTGGTAACCAGCGCCTCCATCATCGCGTCATCGCTGTCCGAGGGCACAGCAACCTGCAAAAAGCCGTCGCCGGAAATATCCAGCGTCACCTGCTCACCCGCGCCAAGCCCGACCTTGCCCAGCGGCACCCGGATCAGACCCGAGTTCGAGACCTTGCCGCCGATCAGCGCCGCATAGCCGCCCGGTACGATCGAGATCGTGCCTGCGTTTTCCACCGCCGCCGAGGCTCCGTTTCCGGCAAAATTGTTGCGCCCGTTCAGGAAGTCTTCATCAGTTATGTTCAAGGTCGAGGCCACAAAGCCGCCCGCGTTGACCGCACCATTCGGACCGATGAAAATCCCGTTGGGGTTAACCAGGAACACCTGCCCATTGGCATTCAACTGGCCAAGGATTTCACTGGTCGTGTCGCCCGTCACCCGGTTCAGGATCACACTCTGCTGTCCGGGTTGGAAGATATTGACCGTTGAATCGGCACCAATTGAAAAGCCATTCCAGTTAACAATGGCCGAGTTCGACCCTTGCGAAATGTCCAACTGCGTGCTGCTGGGCTGCGTGATCGTCACGGTGCCAGCTGCCACGGTCCCACCAGTTGGCAGCGATTGCGCGAGCGCCGTCGTGCCCCACAGCGCCGCCGTTGCCGACAGGATCGCACCCCGCAGCATGCTGTTGCGGTACTTAGAACCTACGACTAGCAACAATACTGAAGCGGTTTTCGTCTTCCCCCAGGTCATCGCGTTCACCCCTCCCATATTCAACTCGTAATGATCCCGACTTGTACGTCGAGTCTTCAATCGTAATCAGATCAGCCCCAATCCCGTAGGAATAGGCCGTGGTTGTGCTTTGTTCTAGAATCGTTGGCTCTTCAATACCCAATTCGCCATAGGCGCCAAACAGATAAGGCTTTAGAATCAGAGGAAAACCCGCCACTTCGACACGCTGGGACCGTCCGACCTCGGACCTAACCACCCAACCATCATCACCGCGCAGGGACCCCGCGTCAAAGGTCGACAGTTCGCTGGTGCCTGCAATGCTGAACTGTTCCGACGTCACCAGCGCATCGCCAAAGCTCGTCTGTATCCGACCGTTCACATTAAGCGACCAGTTGGCGCTCAGGGGGCGCTGATACTGCCCCGACAGAACCAGTTTGGTGAACTCGGGTTCGGCATTCTGCCGCGAGAACGGGGTTTCGCCCGGCCCGACCGAGGTCCGCGCTCCGAGAATATCCAAACCGCGTGACAGCACCACACCGCCGCGCAGGAAGCCCCCATGGTCATAGGCGCGCGTGGCATCCAACGTCGCGCGCAGCACGCTAATATCGTCGTCAAAGATCGGAATTTCGAACGGGCCGATCAGCAGATCCTGCGTGTCGCTGATCCGATCAAGGATCAATTGCGACGACAAGTTGAGCTGCCGGGAGCGGATCCAGGGATAAAACAGACGTAGCGAAAACCGTTCGAATTCGCTTTCATTCGGCAGAAAATCGGTGTCGGGCTGTGCTGTGCTCGACGTGACCTCGGCGTTGATCGTCAGGCCATTGTAGCCAATGGGGAACACTGCACCCGCCGCCAGAATTCGATATTCGGCATCGTCCGAAAAGAACCGCGTGGGCGAGCCGCCAAGGTTGAAATAGAATGTCTCACCCAGGTCCAGAAGGCCGTTGAACTCCAGCCCAAGGCTCAGGTTCACGGGGCCAAGATCATCGGACAAGGTGTTGTCGAACCCGTAAGAGCCAGTGAATTGTTTGAACTCACCATCCAGTGTCAGAACGGTGCCACCATTGGCCTGACCCGCCGACAGGGTCGAGGCCAACCGGATGCCGAACGTGTCCCCCGCCAAAAGCAAGGCTCGTTCGATTTGTTGTAGCTTAATGCCGCGTTTTCCGATCAGCGGCTCGGTAATTTTGACGACCCGATCGCGCACCCTTTCGGGCACTTTCGAAGCGTCGATGCGTTCGACAAACCCGTCAACCACGACGATCCGAAGCGTCCCGCCGTCGCGCAAGGTCTGTTGCGGCAGAACGACCCGGCTAAGGACAAACCCCGCATTGTTGTAAGCACTTTCCAGACGATTGGTGGCAGCAAAGATCTCGGACGCGGGAACACGTTTGCCGGAAAGGCGCGCGATAAAGGCATCATTTGCGGCCTCCATCTGCGGCAGCGCGCCTTCGATCTCGACCCTACCAACAGTCACAAACAGCCGGTCTGCACCTTCCGGGACCGGGGCACCGGGATCGCGTGCAACGGTAACGGGCCCGGTATTGCGTTGATTTTGCGGCTGAAACGTAGATGGCGCAAGGTTCGATGCGCTTTGTGCAAGCGCCATATCAGAAAGCGCAAGAATACCAATGGTCACGAATACAAATATCATGCTGAGACGTGGAATTCGCGTGATCGTCCGATACATAGATCTTGGCATTCGCTACCCTTGCTGAAATCGTGAAACAGTACCTAGAAAAGCCCAGCCCCCAGGCCAAAGCAAGATTGTATTTCCCACCACCGGATACCCGTTTGGATTGCGGCTATACATATCTCAGTTGATTCTATGGTTGTCCGTGTCCCAGTTCACAATACCGTGTGCAACACACAAAATCATAAAAGTCCTTGTTCTAGCCACTCTTCAATCTTGTTGCGGCTGACCTCGAAATGCATCGAATCCTCGCGCCCCCAGGCCGCGCCCCAGACCCAGCCCTCCTGCCGGAAGAAATCAGCCAGAATGGTCAGGCCCAGCTGGGTTTTCCCGTCACCCAGCGTATCCAGAACCCCGTCGACGTTCAGGTCGACAGCCAGACCATATGCATGCGCCGAGGCCGACGATGTCGCTCCGCGCACCCGACGCACACAAAGCGACCCGGCCGTGTTGATACGATCATAAAGGTCGGGGTCGGTTCGGCGGATATTGTCGAACACCGTTCGCAGAGATTCGATTGCAGGTTTCAGCATGCGTACACGAACCGGCCCGACCTCTTCCAGCACCAAATTCTCTTCAAGACGCGGATTGGTCATGGATTGGCAACTATCCGTCAGGTCTTCACGCGGGAGTCCAAACGTCTCTTTCAGAAAGGATGAACTGGCAAGTTGCAGATCCTGATTGACGTTGTTGCGGTCGGCGATCAGCACAACCTGCGCATAGGCATCAATAATTTCGTTGGGGGTTGAGCTGTCATAGCCATAATCATCCGCTCCATCGACCCCCTGCAACGGTGCCGCCGCCCCGCTTTGAGCGCGCGAAATCTCAAGCGAGAGCCGTTCAATTTCCGCGCGCATATCCTCAACTTGCTGGCTAAGCATCTCGATCTCGATCCGTGCGCCTGAATCGATGGCGGGCCCTTCGAAATCGTCTTCAATTGGAACGATCAGCGGGAAGACATACCAGATGACCGGAGCAAGGATAATCGCGACCCCAAGAATGATCGCTGGAACAATGCGCATCTGCCTTATTTTCCTGTTTTGTCGTGCCTGTCGCAGCAAACCTAAAAGCCACCGGTCGGGATGTCACGCATTTGCCTGCGTTTCTGCCTCCTATATGTGACATTCTTCATTGCCGCGTCCCTGAGGCACAGATACTCTTGCCGTCAAACAGGGAAGGACTTTGGTAATGATTGCATTCTCGCCTCGGAAATATATCGCGGTGCCGGTTGTGGCGCTGATTTGTTCGGCGCAGGTTGTGCTGGCGCAGAGCACTGAATTGACGGAAGACGAGATCACCGACGCGTTCAACAAGCAAAAGACGCGTGGGTTGGTCATCGTGCCGTCCAACACCGATACCGCCGCCACTGCGGTCGAGGAAACCACCGTAGCCGCAGCGCCTGCGGAATATCAGCCTGTTGCGGCCGAAGATCAGGTCAATATTCAGGTCCGGTTCGATTTCGCATCTGCCGCGCTGCGCGACGACGAAAAGCCGAAGCTGTCGGCGCTGTGTAACGCGATGAAAAACGTGGATGTGAGCGTCTTCCAGATTATCGGTCACACCGACAGCGCCGGGTCTGCGGATTACAACCAGAACCTGTCGCTGCTGCGCGCGAAAGAGGTCAAACGTTTCCTAGTCAGCGATTGCGGTATCGCCGACGAACGGCTTGAGGTGCTGGGCGTGGGTGAGGCCGAGCCGCTGAATAAATCCGATCCGCGCGCAGACGAAAACCGTCGCGTCGAATTCCAGGCCCTCGGCTGAATCCGTAGCCTCTGAAGACAAAAGAATAACGAGGGCAGCATGACTGAATCCCGCGCAGGCGATCTGTTTCAGCCGGGCGATCTAGTGAACAACACATATCGGATCGAGGCGATCCTTGGGCGGGGCGGAACCTCGGATGTCTACCGGGCGCGTTCGGAAATTTCGGGGCGCTTGGCTGCGCTCAAGGTGCTGAAGGCCGAGTTCTCCAGCAACGAAGATTATCTGGTCCTGCTGACCCGCGAGGAAGAAATCCGCGACATCCGCCATGACGCGGTGGTGCGGTATTCTGAAAACAACCGCACTGCCGACGGACATGTCTATCTGGTGATGGACTACGTCGATGGGCCGGGGCTGGACCGGAAACTGGCCGATGGCCCCATGCCGGCAGACGATATTCTGACCATCTGCAAACGCGTCTGCGAAGGGCTTGAGGCCGCGCATGCGCGCAACATCGTCCACCGTGACCTGAGCCCGGACAACATCATCCTGCGTGACGGTGATCCGGCACAGGCGGTAATCATCGACTTTGGCATCGCCAAGGACACCAACCCCGGTGCCGAAACCATCGTGGGCGGAGAGTTCGCGGGCAAATACGCCTACGCCGCGCCCGAGCAGCTGTCGGGCAAGACCGACCAGCGCACTGATATCTATTCGCTGGGCGCGCTGCTGCTGGCAAACTTCCGTGGCGAAAAGGCCAATTCCGGGCGTAACCTGTTGGAGGTTGTGGAAAGCAAAAAGCAACCGCTGGACACTGCAGATGTGCCCGAGCCTCTGAAAACCGTGCTGGACAAGATGACCGCGCCGGACCCCGATGACCGGTATCAATCGGCCAGCGATGTTTTGCGAGCTCTGTCCTCGACCCGCTCGGGACAGGTGCAAGCCCCCCCTGCTGACACCGATGACGACGCGACGATTATCGTTCCCAAAAGTAAACCAGCGACTCCTGCGCAGCCGGCCCCTGCCGTCGCCGCGCCCGCCGCACCTCCAGCCCAAACGCCCGAGAAATCACGCACCGGGCTGGTTGCTGCCCTTGGCGCGCTGGTCATTGTCGGCGGTGGTGCCGGTGCCTATTTCAGCGGCGCATTCGACAGCTTTACCGGGCCCCAATATCCCGTGGCCGCACCTTATACGCTGGTGGCGGACAAGCGCGAGGGCCTGCCGCCGCGCGCCGTCGGCTTTGTGCCCTCGGAAGACACTCGTGATGCCATGACCCGCGAGATCACCGATCAGGGCGGGACGGTTGATTTGACGCTGGCGTCCGGAGATATCTCGGAAAGCTGGGGCGCTGCGGTCAGCGACGTTATCGACACAGTGATGGAGCTGGATGAATGGCGGCTGGTCGTGAATGGAAACGACGCTCAATTGACAGGGCAAACCACGGATCAGGCGCTGCATGACAAGCTGGAACAGCTTTACTCGGCTGGCTTGCCCGCCGGACTGCAAGGCACTGTCGAGCTGGAGCTTGAGCCGCTGTTCCTGCCCGCCGCAGATATCCGACCGATCCTGGCCGGTCTAGCCGATTGCGGCGCGCTAAAGCTGGAGAATGCCCCCACTGCCGGATACGGCCCCGAGACCCCGGTTCGGGTCATTGGCACCTTGGCCTCGCAAGACAGCCTGACTGGGCTGGACACTGCTCTAACCGCTTTGGTCGGAGCGCGACCGATAGATCTGGGCGGCGTGAATGTATTGAACCCGACTCTTTGCCTGATCGAGAATTTCCTGCCAACAGCACCCACCAGCGATATCTCAATAGCGTTCTATAACGGTGAACAGAACGACGCCCCCAATCCGACCGGAGACTACGTTGTCGGCCAGAACCCGGTGATCGACGTAGACCTGCCGCAGGATGTGCAAGACGGGTTCCTGTCTGTCTCGGTGCTGGATGTGTCGGGCAATGTGTTCCACCTGCTGCCCAATGTCACGCGTCAGGAAAATGGTATCGCCGCGCTGCGGGATGGGGAAAGTGGGCCATTGTCAGTGCGCGTGGCTTATTCCATTCCGGAAAGTCAGGAAAACGGCGGCATTGCCTTTCAGGTCGATGATAGCACCTTGGGCAAAAGCAAGGTGATCGTGCTGCATACCGACAATCAACTGTTCGACACGCTGCGCCCAACCACAGAATCCGCTGCCGGATATGCCGAGGCGCTGCGCGAACAGGATCGTAATGTGGAAACGCAGATTTTGTCGCTGGACAGCCGTATCCTGACCACCCTCGCGCAATAGCGCGGGGTTCAGGGAATATCGACCACGATCACCGAGATATTGTCAGCCCCGCCCCCGTCCAGCGCGATCTGGATCAACTGGTCGGCGACGGTTTCAATCGGCATCTCGGACAGAGCCTTTTGCAGCATCGGGAAGGTCGCGTATTTGCTCAGCCCGTCCGAGCAGATCAGGAACCTGTCGCCCGGTTGAACTTCGCCCCGGATCTTGTCCAGCTCTAGCACATCCCCGACCCCGACCGCGCGGATAATGGCGTTGGATTGCGGATGCTGCTCGGCCTCGTCCCAGCTCATTTGCCCGGCCAGCACCAGTTCGGCAACAACCGAGTGATCGGTGGTCAGTATCTGAATCTGATTGTCCCGCAGCAGGTAGATGCGACTGTCGCCTGCCCATAGCCCGACGAAATGGCCATTGGCCAGCATCATGCAGGCCACGGTGGTGCCTATGGTCTTGCCGCCGCGCGCCTCGGCCTCGCGCACAATCGCGGCATGGGCCTGTTGCAGCACATCGCGCAACGTGACCAGACGGTCCGCGGGTGGTAGGCCCGGCGGGATTGCGGCCACCATATCGACCACCAAACGACTGGCAAAATCCCCACCCTCGTGACCCCCCATACCATCGGCGACCAGCCAAAGGCTTTCTTCGGGCAGAGCCAGAATGGCATCTTCATTGAGCTTCCGCTTGAGGCCCACATGGCTGCGGGCGCTGTACCGAACGCGGTGACTTGAATTCATATTGGTCGTGCCTCGGTCCAGACTGACGCGTGAAGATTGAATAAGCCTTGCATGTTTGCCCCTTGCGGTAAACCTTCGCAGACCATCATGCGGGGGACACCGGCGATTTCGGTGCTCCAGATTGTCGGAGTGTGATAGCGATGCGACACCAGCCCCGCCGCAAGGTCAGGCAACAGGCTGTCCGAGACCTCGCCCCGCGTCAGAACCAGCGTTTTGCCCTCGGCACGGACCGGGGATGTGGGTTCCTGCAATGGAACGGGCAGCTCCTCTAGCCCCTCGGCCAGCTTGTCGCGGGTCATGTCGTCCTCAAGCGCAGCCAGGGCCAAATCTTCGAGCTGGCGGTACACGGCATCCGCGCGGAAATGGGTCAGAATGGCCGAACCTTCGTTGGACACCCCAGCCACCAGAGTCAACGGGAAACGTCGCCCGACCCGATCCACCGAGGGCATCAGTACACCCAGCATCTTTTGCGGCCCCGCCAGCCCCGGCGCCAGACAGAACCGCCAGATCGGGGCCGACATGTAGTGGGCATCCCATGACGCGCCTAAAGCCTCAGACGTGGCCAACATGCTGTGCTGTATCCACGTGTCCCACGGCTGGACGAAATCCTGCGTCACCCCCAGTCGGAAGAAATCCCCGACCGACGGCATTTTACCAAATGCGCCAAATCCGCTGCGCTGCATCAGAACGATTTAGGGCAGCTGAATTTTTGCAGCGCCGGAAGGGCAAAGGGATTGATGACCGAGCCGGATTGCAACTGGAAGATCGCAATGCGGCCACCGACGTTGAAGATCACCTTCTTGCGGTCCGATACGTTGGTCCGTCGCACCTCGGCCGCGTCCAGCAGACGGAACCACGCCCATGGCCCGTCCTTGGACAGCACGCTTTCGATGTTGCGCTTGTCGGGCTGGAACGTGACCCGCGCCAACCCGACCTGCCCCGGCCACGTAACCGCCATCGGCGACGGCAGCCCGCCGCGATGGCGGAACTCCAGCGACTGGCCGTCAATCTCAAGCGTGACGCCCTTGGCCTTGGGGTCCAGCGCCTCGGGCATGATCTGGAATTGCACTTGCGGCTGTGGTCCGGCAGCAAAGAAGGCCTCGCGGATTTCGGCGGCGTTCTGGAATTGGGTCAGAACGGCCTGGCTGATGCCCAGATCGGCCTCGTTCACGCTGCTTTTCCAACTCCATGGGCGCGTGCGCATGTCCACGTGTTTGGCGAGGTTGTCCGTAAAGAACGTGTCGATCAGACCTTGCGGGCCGAACAACCGGCTGAAATCGCCCATCGCCACATCCGCACCTGATCTGCGGCTGAACGGGTAACGGTCGGTGACGACCTGCTCGCAAAAGGGCAGCACATTGGCCTGCCAGCGCGCATTTAGCGAGGCTCGCGTGCTGTCCGAAGTGATCCCCGAAGATCCGTCGATGATCTGCACCGCCCAGCGTTCCATCGGGCCGGGAATGCGCGCCGCTTCCTGTTGGAATTGCTGCAAAGCCTGCCCGGATTCACCGCCCGAGGTTCCGCTGAAGGACATCTTGTTCAGTTCCTGATAGACACCCGTCAACGACCCCATCAACTGATCCAGTTGTGAGGGCTGCCCTTCGGGCCGATCAACAAGCTGATGCAGCCAGGCAAAGCGATCTTCGACATATTGACCCGGCTCCTGCACCGGCTCGGACACCGTCGCGCCGCTGGACTTAGCCAGTGCCTCAAGCAGAATTTGCGTCTGGACCGAGGTCGCCGATTGCAACTCAAGGCTGGCTGCGCTGGACAACCCATCGCTCAGCGCTTCGGAATTGGGCAGAACCGATCGGCTTTCTGTCAGCTTCGTCTCGTCCGAGATCGAATTCAGGATGTTGACGATAGGCGAGGTCGGCCCGGACAGCACATTGGTCACTTCGACCGCATGGCTGAGGCTTTCCATCGGTACGATGTCGATATCGCCCAGCATCGCGTCGTAGCGCGCGATATAGTCGTTGTAATACAGGTCCAGAACATCGCGGCTGAGCGCCGCCAGCGCCAGTTCGGTCTGTTCCGCCTCGCCGCGCGGGCCCAGAACCCAGCTTTCCTTTTGCACCCGTTTGGCTACGCCAACTGCTTCGCCCACGAATACGTCATTGAAACCGCGATAGGTAAAAATCCCCTCGATCCCGTCATTCAATGGTTTTCCCGAAGACCGCACCAGAACGCGCGCAACCGCTGGGCCGCCGACCTCGGTGATCCGCCATTCCGGCAGAGCCGTCGCGGACGGGCTTGAGATGATCCCGTTATACACCCGCTGCGCCAACGGCAGTTCGGACAGCAGGCCCTGTATCTGCTCAACCATCGGCCCGTTCAGGGCCACGGCCTGCATCGGCTGGCTTAGCAGCGCTTCAAGATGGTCGTTCAGATCGGCGCGGAATTCCTCGCGCGAGGGGCCGGGGAAGGACACCGTCCAGTCGATATTCATCCATTCCTTGACCAGGTTCTGGTTCATAGGCCCTTGCAAACCCAACATCAGATAGACCTTTAGCGCCTCATACAGCACGTCGGGGTTGTTGATATTGGCGCTCATCTGTTCTTCGAGACGCAACAGCAGCCGCGGCAGAAGGCGCTGGTTCAGCGCCGCGCGGTAGGTCTGTGTCGCCTGCGTGCCAATCACATCCCCCTGATACAGGCCATAGGTCAGGCGCGTTTCAGGGTCCGGGTCGGACAGGGTCGGGTTCGCAGGCAGATCGCGCAGCGTGTTCAGCGCCTGCACCACCGGCACCAGATCGGTGTCGCCCACCGGGCTGGGTGGCAGTGTCGCCGCTGCAGCCTGATAGGCGGAAACGCCCTCTTGCGCCTCAGCGATCAGCTCGGAATTGCCCGAAAAGCTGCGCACCAGCAGGGCACCCACTGCAACAGCGGCAATCAGCGTCGCCGCGACCGAGGCCCATTTGGTGATCTTATACCGCCGCTCGACCTTGTCATCGGCGCTGACCAGACCAGCCTCGCGGAAGATCACCTGATCAAACAGGCGGGTCAGGAAGTACGATCGACCCGAGCCCTGCCCCGAACCAATCGCCTGACGTCCAATCCCGAAGGTGCGCGCCATGCCTAACATCAGCCGGTCAATGGGGGTGCCCTCTTGCGTGCCGGATGTGAAATAGACCCCGCGCAGCATGTGACGGTGCTGATAGCGGCTGTCCTGAAACACCTCGGTCAGGAACTCATGCGCCACTTTGCGGAATGAGGCCACCTGCATCGGGAAGCCCGCAACCAAGGCGCGGCGCTGGGGGTCGGTTTCAGTCTGCATCCGCTCCAGCGATTGGGCGTTCAAACGGCCCAGCAGCAACGCGAATTCCTCGTCAAAGGCGGCGACCGGAGATTGCTCAGACCGGGACTTATCCAATGGTAAGGTAAAACCCCAGACCTGTTCACGGTCTTCCTTGCCCAGATTGTCGTAGAACTCGGCAAACCCGGCAATCAGGTCGGCCTTGGTGAACAGGATATAAACTGGAAAGCGCACGCCTAGTTTTTCGCGCAGCTCTTCCAGACGGCGGCGCACGGCTTTTGCGTGTTCTTTCTGCGTGATCTCATCCTGCAAAGACAGATCCGACAATGAGATTGCGATCATCGCCCCGTTGATCGGCTGGCGCTTTCGGTATTTCTTCAGCAGTCCCAGGAACCCAATCCACGCCGCGTTGTCGACCTGAGCATCGCTTTCCTGCGTCGTGTAACGCCCCGCCGTATCGATAAGAACGGCGTTTTCGGTGAACCACCAATCGCAGTTGCGCGTGCCGCCCACACCGCCAATCGCAGTTTTACCCATCTCATCGGCCAGCGGAAAGTTCAGGCCGGAATTCACAATGGCTGTGGTCTTGCCCGCGCCCGGCGGGCCGATCATCACGTACCACGGCAGCTCATTCAGATGCCGCCGCCCGTTCTTGGATTTGCGCAGCGCTGCCATCGCCGTTTTCAGCTTACCGCGCAGCTCTGAAATTTCACTGTCGATCATGTCGCCGCCATCGCTGACGGCCTCGGTGATCTCTTCGGTTAGCTTATTTTCGCGCCGGCGGCGGATAAAGAAAATGGTCAGTGCGATGATCAGGAAAAATGCGTAGATCACACCGCACCAGATCAGCCGGGTGGTCATCCCGTCCAGCGGGCGCCATTCGTCCGACCCGATCAGCGGACCAAAGAAGTACAGGCACAAGGACAGCGCCGTCGCCGTGAAGAACAGCACGGTGTAGATCGACATGAAAACGAACCTGAAGAATCTACGGATGTTCATTGGGTATCCTCCTGCACCAACAGGACTTCGATCCGGCGGTTGGTGGCGCGGCCTTCACGGGTGGAATTGTCGGCAATCGGGTCACTGTCGGCCCGGCCTTCGGCGCTGAGGCGATCGGGGTCGGTCAATTCGGGCGACATCTTATTCATCACCGATTTTGCGCGCGCCAGCGACAAGGCGAGGTTGGATGGAAAGCGCGCTGACCGGATTGGTACATTGTCCGAATGTCCGGTCACGATCACCGTGCCCGGCTCGGCATTCAACGCCACGGCGACCCGGCGCACCGGCTCTTGGAATTTGTCTTGCAGACTGTCCGAGCCTGACCCGAACATGCCCGACCCCTTGATGCGGATGACCAGCGTATTGCCTTTCTCAAAAACCTCGACCAGCCCCTCATCAATCTCGGGCTGAAGGAATTCGACGACCTTCGCGATCTGAGGTTGCGCCTGCGGAGGTGGCGGAGGTGGCGGTGGCGCGCGGCGCTGCAACTCGGTCACCGGGCCCGCGTCAATCACCGACATCTGTCCCACAAGATTTTCGGTCTTGTTCGACAAAACGTAAGACAGGCCGCTGAATTCGATCACCAGCAACAGCGCCGTCACGCCTAGCGCGATCCAGACCGGCTTCCACATGCTAAGCGCGCGGTAAGGCTTGTCCACGCCTTCCCAATGCGGGGCCAGATCACGTTCGACAGGGCCACGTTGCGCTCGGATGACCCGCGCCAAGCCCTGCCGGATTTGCAAGTGCTTATCCGGGCCGCCTTGTTCGACCCGCAAGCGGCCTTCAAAGCCAAGCGACAGGCACATGTAGACGAATTCCAGCAGCTCAATATTGTTCGCAGGCTCCTGTTCCAGCCGCGCCAAAAGGTCGTAGAACCGATCCCCGCCCACTGTTTCTCGGTGGAAGGTGCCAACAAGTGATTGCGTCGCCCAACTAGACTGACCGCCCCACGGCGTGTTCAGCACGACATCATCCAGCGTCGCACATAGAGCATAACGCGCCACCTTGACCGATTGCGCTGGGATGCCCGCCTGTAGGGCGGCATTTTCAAAGCTGCGCACCTCGGCCACCACGCTTTGGCGCAGCTTGTCAGGGTCCATGTGCTGGGCGCGGTTGCGTATACGACTGATCAGCGAAAACAAAGGCGCGGCGCAGGCGTTCAGCCGGTTCATCCCGGTTGCGGCCACCTGTTCCCCACCGCCTTGTGGCGGGCGCGACTGTGGGGCCTGCGCCGGTGGCACGCCATATCCGCCCCCATCTGCGGCAGGCTGTGGCTGTGGCGCTTCCATCGGCTCGGGGTAGCCCGCCGGTTGCTGAGGCGCGGCAGGTTGTTGCGGCATGGTCCCGGCCTGACGTCGTCCACCCGGATTGGGGCGGATGACCGTCTTATCTGTATCGTCCGGTTCGGCAAAAGGATCGTTGTCGGACATGATCTACCTGCTTCCTCACAGCGCCCGCATAGTCCAGTGGTCCACGCAAGCAACCCCATCAATTTGTTTCGTACCAATCAGCGGCCCGGACGGCTACTGATTGCGGATCGCCCACAGCTCCATCTGCAAGCCGGGATATTGCCCCGACACATGCACCGCGATCCCGCCCGAAGTGGTCATCTTGCTCCAATACGGGCTGGCTGCGTCCAGTTCGAAATAGACCACGCCCGAATGGTACGGGATCTGGCGCGGCGCGACCGGCAGCGGGCGCAAGGTGATGCCTGGCAGGGCCGAGTTCACCAATTGGCGGATTTCCTCAACCGGGCCGGTCTTGGCCTGACCCGCGAAGTGCCGCCGCACGTCTTCGGCGGGGATATCCGCATTAACTGCCAGCACAAATCCGGCCGAGCCGATCAGCTTGCGATCAGCAATCACACCGACGCTAATGCCGTATTTGCGCGGCTCCAACGGGATCGAGATCGCCGTCTGCTCCAGCACCGAGCTGAGATATTGGCGCAGCACTCGGATCACCGGGGCAAAGCTTTCGGTCAGGTTGTCGTGCTGGTAGGCGGGGAATTGCACTGCTTCTTTCTCGGCGCTCATGAAGGTCGCCAACTCGCCAGCTAGTGCGGCGCAAACGCGGTAGGCGTGTTCGGGATGCACGTTTTCGATATTGGCGAAATGGCGCACCAGCGGCAGGTTGCGGTTGATCACCATCAACAGAAGGAAATCCGAAATCTCCGCGGCACCCTTGGCAGGTCCGCCTTCGGACAGCCGCCCGGCCAGCGCCTGCATCCGGTGCGACAGCATTCCCTCAAGCTCGTTCATGAACCCCGCCAGTGCCGGGGCTGCGCGCACATCCAGGACCGAGGGCACAAAGCCGCGATCCAGTACAATCTCTTTGTCCGGGCGCACTTCGATGATGCGGGCAATCGGAATGGCCAGCTTGTCGGCCAGATCGTCCACCGCCAGTGCAAATTGAAGTCGCAGCTTACCAACACCCAGCGTTACCGGCTTTTTCTGCTGGCTCATCACGTCAGTGATTTCCTGCTCGGCGGGACGCAGGCGGCTGACGGATTGTTCCGCACCGCTCAGATCCACCTCGGACGCGCCTTGGCGCCGCTGCGGTACGGTCAGGTAAACAACGCAATCCTTGATCGTTTCGGGCACTTCCAAAGCGGGCGGATGGTCTTCGGCCTGCGGTACGCGAAACACCTGCCCGTCCGGCGTCAGCCCTGAACAGGATTTGAGCGCTATTTGCCCGACCTTGAGCACCTCGTCATCCAGCTCAAGCGCGCTCAGCCCCCAGGCATAGGGTGTCACCCGGCGCGCAAGCCCGGCCACCAGCGCCTCGGTATACCGGTCGGCCTGCTGGAAATGGTGGGGCTGCAAAAACAACCCTTCGGTCCAAAGCACCTTGCTGTCCCAGGACAATGGCTGCCCTCCCTTGTTATTGCGCCCGTTGGGGCGTTACTTCAGCTTTTCCAGCTGTTCCTTATACGCACGCGCGAATTCCCGGCTGAAGAGATCGTGAAAATCATTCTCGGCCTGATCCGAAATTTCCGCATACATCTTTTCATACACTTCCCAATATTGGGCCTTCTTACCCTTGAAAAGTGACCCAAGTTTGCCGGAGCCTTCGATTTTCCCGGCCAGCACCTCGGGGTCGAGCCGCGACAACACGCCTTTGAGCGCGGCCTCCATCCCTGTGACCATGGCGACCTCATGGGCCTTGATATCGTTCAACGCCTCGGCGGTCGCCTCCTCGGAGGCGAGGTAGCCTTTGACCCGCGGTTTCACCAACGCCTCGATCGCCTGTTCGGCGCTGATCGAAAATTTCAGCGGGTTGTTTCCGCCGGCGCTGATCATGGTCTGATCAATCCGGAATTCAGACTTGATCGAGGTACGCGTCATCAGAATTTCGCGCAGACCCGTGATCATTGCCCGTAACACGCGTCCCATCCGGCCCATCGTGGCGGGCAGATCGGCGTCGTCGATGCGCAGATCGTCCACCTCAAGCGCTTCAAGCAGCGCGCGGGCGGCGGATTGATCGCCACTTGCCGCAGCAGGCGCAGGCGTTTCGACCACTGTGGGCTCATTTGCAGGCTCGGGCGCAGGCGCCGGTGCCACTGGTTCCGACGGCGGAGGTGGGACCGCCCGCCCGCCCGGTGTTGGCTTGGCCGGTGGAGCGGCAGGTTCCGGCGGTGGCGCGGCGAACGGGTCCGAAGAGGACGGCTCTGGCGGCGACAGGAAATCGTCATCCCAATCGTCGGGGATCAGGTTCGCGCCGTCGCCACTGGTGGGCGCTGAAAACGCATCCGTAGCCGAGGGGTTGTGCATCGGGTCGCTCGCCCCCATGCCCTGATGCGCATCCGCCGGTTTGGCAAAGAAAGGGTCATCATCACCCAATGGTGGCAGCAGTTCGTCCATGGGATCAGGCGTTGCGATCTGGCCCGGCCCTTTGGGGGCTTCACCACCCAGCAGGTCGTCCAGAAAATCCCCGCCCGGCGAGGACGCGTCCAGCAAATCCAGGGGATCCGGCGCGTTTTGCGACTGTCCGGGCGAGACATTGCCCTGCTGCATCGGCTGTGGGATCATCTCTTCGAACGAAGGCAGATCGGCACCGATCTCGACCACCATCTCATAACCGCCCGCCGTCAGCACATCGCCATTGTTCAGCGGCGTCGGCGTCCGACCCAAAGCAATCTTGGAATAGTTCAGAAAGGTCCCGTTGGTCGACAGGTCCACGATCACCACGTTGCCATTGTGATCCTCGATCACGAAATGGTTCTTGCTGAGCGTCCGCTCGGGGTCGGGCAAAACAAGATCATTGGCCGGACCACGCCCTACGGTCAGCGATCCCCCCTGCATCGATACAGGACGCCCGTCGCCCGGCACGACGCCGGTGGATTGGAATTTGAGCGTGACCGTCATTCTTCTGTCTTCATCCTCCGACCAGCACGGTAAATTCACCTTTGACGATGGGCCCGCCACAGGCGCATGTATCCATCACCCGCGCAGCTGGCATCTTGCCAATCAAAACCGTCGCCGAGCCTTTGATGATCGGGTGTGGAAAGGCGGGTGTGGCCATGTCAAATATTCGCGCCGCAGGCATCTTGCCCACCAACACTGTCGGGCAGCAGGGCGGCAGGATGGGCATCGGCGCAGGCACCGGCGCGGGGGGCGCAGGCGGTGGCGCCAGAAAGGTACAGGTGTGGAGATCCGCAACGCGGGCCTGAGGAAATCCCATATCTACTCCTTAGCCTCCAGCTTGCCGTTTCCACCACGGGCGATATCAAGCCCACGGTCGATCAGCAATTGCACATAGGCATCGAAGTCGCCCTCATGATAACCCATCGCGGTGACATTCATGGCAAAGGCCAGCGCCTCGGCCGCGCCAAGCGGAGCGGTCATCCCAGCAAGTTCACCTGTACCCAGTGTCCCATCAGCATAAAGCGCGCACATGGCGCAATTTATCGTCTCATCATCCGGATCGGCCAAGTCTATCGTCTGTTCGGCCTTTTCACGATTCTCGGGCGTCGGGCGAAAAACCCAAGCCTCAGACGCTGCCAGCGACGGCGTGTTGTGTTCAGGCGCCTCGCCGATATAGTCGCGCGCCGCCAGACAGGACCACCATACCCGTTCACGCGGCGGCAGAGCCACGCCCAGCAGTCGTAGCATGTCAATCGGGGCACCTTTTTCATCTAGCTCAGCCAGAACCACATCCAGAGGCGCACTGGCGGGCGCGTCCAGCTTGGTGCCCAATCGCGCATTGGCATCGGCCAGCATCCGGGCCGCGGGCATCTGGGGTGTCTTGGTCAAATTGGCAAATCGTTCGCTCATCCATCCGACCCCTAGTTAATCATCGTCACGCCACCCTTGAGGGTCAGCATAGCATCGCCGCCGACCGTCGTCAGTGGGCTTTTTGCGTCAAGCTTGGCGTTTGCCTTAACGTTGATCATCGTGCTTTTGACGGTGATGCTGGTCGGATCCAGCTTGATCGAAGAGGTCCCGACCTTAAGCTCGATCGACTGCATCGCGGTTATTGTGATTTTCCCCGCCTTGGCGTCGACCTGAATGTTCCCCATTTTCACGGTCGTTGTCTTGTTGCCCTGCTTTATCGTCTCGGTGTTGTTGCCGGTGACGGTTCGGGTGGATTTGCCTTCAACCGTTTCCGTCTGGTCGGTTTTGATGAAAACGTCCTGATTGCCCTTTTCGATCTTGAACGTGTGATCACCTTCCTTGATCGTCTCATCAACGTCTTTCTTGACCACCTGGCTTAGACAGCCGTCGCCTCCATTGCCGCCCGTGTCCAACTTGTCATAGCCGATGGTGATGGTCGATTTGTTCTTTACCAACTTTTGGTGATCCTTCTGTGCCTGAAAGCGCACAAGTTCCGCCCCCGCTTTGTCCTCGAACATCAGTTCGTTGAACGTGTCGGTTTTGCCCTTTTCTGACGACCGGGTCATGATACCCGACTGCGTCTGGTTTGCTGGCAAATCATAAGGCGGCATCGTTTCGGCATTATACAACATGCCGGTGCAGATCGGCCTGTCGGGGTTGCCCTCTTCGAACTGGATGACGACCTCCTGTCCGATCCGCGGGATGTGGATCATGCCCCAGTTCTTACCGGACCACGGGGTGACAACACGCACCCAGCACGAGGTCTTTTCGTCCTTTTTACCTGCACGGTCCCAGTGGAACTGCACTTTGATCCGGCCATATTTATCGGTGTAGATTTCTTTGCCCGCTGGGCCGGTAACAATTGCGGTGTGCAATCCGGCAATCTCCGGCCAGGGCGTGGTACGGGCGTTGCGATACTGGACCTTCTTGGGCTGAACGTCGAACTCAACCATATACATTTCGCTGTTGTCTTCAGGAAACTCCAGCGCACCCGTATCCAGATCCTTTTCGTTCTTTACAAATCCGTAGCCTTCGGTCGTCTGCAAATAGAAGGTGGCCGCCGTGACCAGATATTCCTGGTTCTGATCCTTGTCGGGATGTTCCTTCAGGGTGAAGGTCTTTCCGACCTCCATTGCCCGGACCGAGGCACGACCCCGGCGGCGGTCATATTCGGTTTCTTCAGCCTCCATCCGAACCTGCGCGCGCGGCTTGCCCTTGTTGGCGTCGCTGTAATGACCGGGCGTGTCGTACAGCTCATATTTATTGTGCTTGTGATCGGGCGAAAGGATGGTTTTCGACACCGAGGCCATTTTGGCACTGGGTGTCTCAAAATTGAAATCGCCCAAGGCAACGACACCGGGAACGATCTGCTGCGCGGTGGCCCATTCGGTCACGCTGTCAGACAAGCGCTGTTTGTAGTCGTCGCCCGCCCGGTAAAGCAGGTCTGGCATTCCGTTCAGCGGCGTGTGCCCCGACAGCCCGTCACACAGGACCAACGTTTCATATTTGTTATTCGCCTTGGCATAGTCGAAGAAGTAATAGATGCCCTCTTCCTGCATCAGGCGTGAGACAAAGTCGAAATCGGTTTCCCGGTACTGGACGCAATATTCCCGTTGTTCATAAGTTCCGCTCAGCTTCTTCTGGAAATCCGAGAATCCGTGCGCTTTGAAAACGTCCTCGATGATCTTGTCGACCGTCATGTTCTGGAAGATGCGGCTGTTGGTGGTCTGTTGCAGCATCCAGAACCACGGGCGCAGCTCGGCCAGCAGATGCACGAACCCATCCCGCAGCGCCAGCCGTTCAACGCGCACGATCGTGCCGGTGAACTTGCGTTCTTTCCCCTCGCCCGAAGCCATGTGGATCGTCAGGATTTTGCCCAGCAGCTCTTCCAGCTTGATGGTCTTGTCAGACGACAGCATCTCAACCTGTATCTCGGTCAGCTCGCCCATCTTCTCGTTGATGATCGCGCGGCGGATGACGAGCTCTTCTTCCTTGTACTTGTAACTGCCGGTGATCCGAAGCGGCCATTCCTTGCTTTGCAGATTGTCAGACATTTCCTAATCCTTCCAAATCGCGTTGGACACGCCGTTATAGATCGGCCAGCAGAGCGGCCAGCTCCGGGTCCATTTCATCATCATCCTCGTCTTCATCGGTGTCGTTATCGAAGGAAGCAAGGAAGTCGTCCAAATCATCAACATCATCCGACGCGTCATCGTCAGAACCGGTATCGTCGTCCAGCCCCAGATCGTCCAGATTGAAATCCTCCTCGGCGGGGGTGTCTTCAGACTCAGGTTCCGCGGGGATATCGGGCGACGGCGCCGGGGCGGGAACGCCTGACCATGGCCCCAGAAGTTCTTGTCCTGCAACCGAGTTGAACGATCCCAGCCGGATCTCATCCCGTCCCTTGACGGAAAGCACCGGCATATAGCCCCGCTGAACCGAATGTTCGTGCTTGTCCAGCGACAGGTTGCGTTCGGTACAAGGCAACGCCACCTGATCGCCATAGCGGTCGTTGACGAAATGATAGGGCACCCCGCTCAGGCTCATAACCGAGCCGAGGTTCATCGCCTTACCATTCTGTTTGAAGGACCGCGCCAGCAGGATCGTTACTAGAACCGCCGGATTGGCCCATAGCATGCCACGCAGACCTTCGGTTTGGGTGAATTCCTCGAACTCAAACTCATAGATGGGCTCGGATTTGGCCCCATAGGGCCGACGTAGCAAAAAGCGCGGCGAGGCAAGGCCGACATGCCCGGCCTCAGGCATGGCGCGGAACGTGTCCCAGGCCTTGACCACTAGCGGGTGGCGGTCCTCTTTCTTGACGTCCAAATAGGCGGGCGTGATTGCGCTGATGAAAGGCGCATCCACATGAGCGGCGACCCGGCCGATACGTCCCAGCAACTCGGCATGAGGGGGGGTTTCCTCGAACGTATAAAGCCCGATCAGGGCGGAATAGCCGCCGCGCCCGTTTTCCTCATCCAACGGCTCCTCGGTCAGCAGCCGGACCAAACCGGTCTGCGCCAGATCTTCCTCCGAGGCCAGATCGGCACCAATTTCCTCGGCTGAGACATCATAGAGGATCACGTCCAGCGTATCGTCGTCCTCAACGCTGCGCGCGATCAGGTCCAGACTGCGCCACTGCGCCTCGATCGACTGGAATTCGGGATGATGCAGAACCATGCGCATCGCCGCACTCAGCGCCTCATCCACTGCTGTTTTCATCGCCGCAACGTCCGGGCTTGGTAGTTTGCGAATATGCGGCCCGACCACCCGTTTCAGTAGATCATCCACCGGAGAAGGCTGCGCCAGCTCTCCGTCCGTGTCCCCGATCAGCTTCTGAAAATCGCTGAGCTTCAAGTCGGCCCGCACGGTATTGCCACCCGAAGTCTTGCGCGGTGGAACCACGGCCCGTCCGAATTCCTCGCCCCAAGCGGTCAATTGCTTCGCCGCATGTTCGGCGGTTGCCCCGGCCCCAAGCTGGCTTTTCAGGCCCGACAGCCCTTCGAACAGCTCGACCTTTTCATAAAGTTCGTCAGGGTGCAGATCGTCCAGTTCGGTCAGCTTGACCTCGATCCCCGCGCCGTCCTTGCCGATAGGCAGAACCAGCGTGGTGGCAAAGCCTGAGATCACATCTTCGACCGTATCGGGGTCCAGTAGGATCGGCGCGCGCGCAGCCAGCGCATCGCCTGTTTCCATCTGCCCCCGTGCCGCCCGACCCGAGAAATCGCCAAAGATGGCAATGCGGAACCGGCTGCGTTTCAACTGTTCAGGCTCGGGCCGGTCGGCGCTCATACGGCCGAAGGCCAGCACCGGTTCACCATCCGGTTGGGCCCCGTCCGGCGTCGGGGCGTCATCTGTATCATCATCCTCGGCCAGCAGACTGTCGAGGTCGAAATCGTCCGTATCGTCCGAGGCAGGCTCGTCGTCATCGCCCAGCAAGCTTTCCAGATCGAACTCATCCCCGTCGTCCGCTTCGTCCGCGTCATCGGCCAGCAGGCTATCGAGGTCCAGATCATCGTCAGAGGTGTCATCCGCCAGAAGCGCATCCAGATCATCCTCTGGCGTGTCTTCATCCTCTGCTGTCAGATCATCCAGCAGACCGTCGAGGCTGGTGTCTTCGTCCTCCTCGGGCGAGTCGTCCGAAAGATCGCTTAGCAGCGCATCCAGATCGTCTGCTTCGTCCTCCTCTGGCGCGGTATCCGCCAGATCGCCCAGAATATCGTCGAGGTCATCTGCATCCGCCTCCTCTTCAATATCCGGGAGAGCGCTCAGAATATCATCCGTCTCATCTTCGTCCGCTTCCTCAGAGTCATCGGTAAGATCCGTCAGCAGATCGTCTAGATCCGTGTCATCATCCTCGTCCTCGGTCACATCGGGCAAAGACGCCAAGGCGTCATCGGTCGAACTGTCCTCAGCCTCATCATCATCCGACGCCATATCCGCCAGATCACCCAGCAGGTCATCAAGGCTGGTATCTTCATCTTCCTCGTCGGGCGTCGCGTCACTGAGGTCTGACAAAATATCGTCGGATTCGTCGCCGACTTCGTCGTCGGAGGCCAAATCCGCAAGGTCGCCCAGCAAGTCATCGAGGCTGGAATCCTCGTCTTCCTCCTCGGGTGCGGCGGCAGCGATACCCGAGAGAATATCTTCGCTGTCATCCGCGTCGTCCTCTGTTACCGCATCGGGTAGCGAGGCCAAAGCGTCGGCAGCAGAGGTATCTTCAACGTCCTCATCCGGAGCCATATCGGCAAGGTCGCCGAGCAGATCGTCGAGGCTGGTATCCTCGTCCTCATCCTCAGGTGCGGCGTCAGCAAGCTCCGAGAGGATGTCTTCGCTGTCATCCGCATCTTCCTCCGCGACCACATCGGGTAGTGAGGCCAGAGCATCGGCAGCAGAAATGTCTTCGTCGTCCCCATCCGGAGCCATATCGGCAAGATCGCCGAGCAGATCGTCGAGGCTGGTATCCTCGTCCTCATCCTCAGGTGCAGCGTCGGCAAGGTCCGAGAGGATGTCTTCGCTGTCATCCGCATCTTCCTCCGCGACCGCATCGGGTAGCGAGGCCAAAGCATCGGCTGCAGAGGTATCTTCAACGTCCTCATCCGGAGCCATATCGGCGAGATCGCCGAGCAGGTCGTCGAGGCTGGTATCCTCCTCATCCTCGGGCGCCGCGTCGGCAAGCTCCGAAAGGATATCCGCGCTGTCATCTGTCGCGTCTTGTTCCTCAGTCTCGGGGATAGACGCCAACGCATCTTCGATTGCAGTGTCCTGCGGGACCTCGTCGGGGGCGGCGTTGGCAAGGCCGGACAGCACTCCGGCGGTGACATCGGGTTCGGCATCGGCCTCAACCGCGTCTGGAACAGAGGCCAGCGCATCCTGCACAGTTGTATCTTCCGGCGCGCTCTCGGGGGCTGCAGCGGACAACTCGGACAAGACATCCGAGGTCTCATCCCGGGGCGCTGTGTCCTCGGCTTCGGGCAATGAGGCCAGCGCATCAGCGACCGCAGTGTCCTGAGGCGCGTCTTCCGGGGCCATTTCGCGTAGGGCGTCCAGCGTCGATTGGCTGTCCTGCGCGTCAACCGGGCTGTTGGCCAATGTCGCCAGCAAAGCCGGGTCGGCCAGGATCTTTTCGATCAGCGCCTCGGCCCCGGCCTTGCCATCCATATAGGCCAACAACGTGGCCAGTTGTGTCCGGGCCTCAAGCAGTTTCTGCAATGGCTCGATCTTCGAAGCGATCTGTGCAGGGCTGAAATCGCTCATCTTCTCGAAGGTCAGATCGACAGACAGGTTGCCCTCGCCGGTCAGCGTGTTGGGCACGGCAAATTCGACACGCGGGGCCATCGCCTTCATGCGGTCGTCGAAATTGTCGACGTCGATCTCAAGAAACTTGCGGTCGGATATCGAGGGTGTCTCGGCCTTGGATTTTCCGGAAAGATCGCTCATAACGCCCATCACGAAGGGCAGTTGCACCGTCTTTTCGGCGCCGTAAAGCTCGACATCATATTCGATCTGAACCCGCGGCGCCCTGTTGCGCGCGATGAATTTCTGGGAATTGTCAGCCATCCCCCTGTCCTTTCAATTCCGCCACTTCGCTGCGCAGGGCTCTGACCTCGACCAGCAGCTCTTTCACCCGGTCGTCCACGATATCTGTTTCACTGCGCACCAGATCCCGAAGGTGAGAGAACTCCTCGACCGCATCATCCTCCACCGCCGATTGCATCGTGTTGACCAGCAGACCGATGAACAGGTTCAGCACCGAAAACGCAGTGATGACGATGAAGGGCACAAAGAATATCCATGCGGTGGGATGCACCTCCATCACAGGGCGCACGATGCCCATGGACCAGCTTTCCAGCGTCATGACCTGAAACAGCGTGTAAAGAGACCGACCAAGCGTGCCGAACCATTCCGGGAAATCGGGACCGTACATCAGCGTGGCCATGACGGCAAAGACATAGAACACGATCGAAATCATGATGATCACCGCGCCCATCCCTGGCAGCGCGTCCAGCAATGCCTGCACCACGGATCGCATCTGCGGAATGACCGACAGCAAGCGCATCGCGCGGATGACTCGCAACCCCCGCAGGGCGGATAGGCCATCGCGGTTGGGCAACAGGCCCAGTGTCACCACCACAAGGTCAAAGATGTTCCAGGCATTGCTGAAAAAGCTCATCCGATAGGCGTAGAATTTCAGCAGCAGCTCGGTGACGAAGATGCCCAGAACAATCTGGTCGAAAACGCTCAGGATATGACCGATATTGGCCTGAATCGACGACGAGGTGGACAGGCCCAGCGTGATCGCGTTGAAGATGATCACACCCAAAATCGTGTTCGTGACCGTCCTGCGCTCGACAAATTCGCGCACAGCATCACGGAGCGTTTCACCCTTTCCGATTCCGGTTTCCAACTTTGCCTCCTGTCGTCCGTTCGGGGCGCACGGTCCTACCCGCGCGCCCCGTATTCTTTACCCTGACCTGCGTCAGGCGGCGTCAAACACCGTTCCGTCCAGCGCCTTGCTGGTGATCTTGTCATAAGCATACCCGCCAACCGCGCCGCCGACACCCAAAGCCAGATCCTTGGTGGTGTTCGCAATCGCGTTTCCGTCGATCGGCGATGTGGCCAGCGCGGCAAATTTCAGTCCTTCGCGGAAGACCTTGAGGCCCTTGGGGTCCTTGATCTTCAACTGCGCGACGCGCTTCATCAGGTCCTTGATCTTCGGGGCCCATGTTCGCGTGTCCGCATACATTATCTGGACCTTGCTGATCGCTTCATCGACCGCCTTGTAATTGGGTGCCAATGCAGTGTCCAAAGCCTTACTGATCATGGTCAACTGGGCCTTTTTGTCCTTCACCGGATGCTTCTTCAGCTTGCTGGCAACCTCTTTCAAGAACTCGGCCTTAAGCTTGTCTTGTTCCTTCAGGACCTTGTTCAGCTTTTTGGACAGATCATGCACCTTGACGACCATCTGGGCGTATTTCGCCTTGAGCGTATCCGCCGCATCTTCGACGGTCTTGATCGAAGGTTGTGCGACGCCCACGAATTCATTCAGCACGGCGGCGGAAATTTCGTTTGCGGCGTAAAGGCCTTTGTTCTGGGCGGCTTTCTCAACTACCTTCAACTCGACCAACAGGTGTTTCTTGGCAGTATCGATATCCGTTGCAAGCTTGCCGATATCCTTGGCCAGCGACACACCAGATTTGATCAGCCCAAGAATGCCGAACGCGGCCCCCGCGCCCCCCGAGAACGGAGAGGTCGCCATCGCCGCAATGGACACAGCCAGACCGGCCACGGTGCCTGCAATGGACACTGCAACCTTGATCTTGAACTTCTTCCATTCCTTTTTCTTGGCCTGAAGCTTGGTCCACGCCTTTTGCGCGGCCAGCTCAGCGCCTTTTTCAGCGATCTTCATGTCATTCTTGATCGCGTCGTTCAGACCCTTGAGCTGCTTTTGCATGTCCTTGTCGGATGCGCCCTTGTTAACCATCTGAACAAACGCTTTGTCGAACACCTTGCATTTCTGTTCGATCGTCTTCTTGGTCTGCTCCAAAACCTCGCTGGCCGAGGCCTGAAATTCCTGCTGCAAAAGAGGGTCTTTCTCGACACCTTTTTCCATCTTCTTGTCCAGCTCGACAACCACTTTGAACGACAGTTCTGGTGGTTTCACCATCTCAAGGCCTGTTACCTTGATGGGGACCTTTTTCATGTCCATGACAACGTGTTTAACCACTGGTTTTCCTTTCCCTTTTGCAGTGACGCCTCAAACAACCACAGTTCTTAAGGCGCCTTCTGTGAACTCAATTTCAGAACAGAGTTTTTTCTGCCCGGTGTGGCCGGGGATCAGTCAAAACCATAGGTGAAATCATTGTCCTTGACGTCGATCGTGACTTTCGACACCTCGTGCCCTTCCATCATACGACGCAAGAATTCGGCAGATATGTCGGGCAGCATCGTGTTGGTCACAATCGCGTCAATCATGCGCCCACCGCTGTCCAACTCCTGACAGCGGTTGACGATCTCTTCGACCACCGCATCCGTGTACTCGAACGGCACGCCGTGGGCCTCTTGTACGCGTTTCTTGATGCGGCCCAGTTGCAGCTTGGTGATCTCGCCCAGCATATCGGGGCTAAGCGGGTAATAGGGGATCGTCACCAGACGTCCCAAAAGGGCGGGAGGGAACACTTTCAGCAGCGGATCGCGCAGCGCTTTGGCCATGCCTTCGGGTTCGGGCATCAGGTCGGGATCGGCGCACATATCCATGATCATTTCGGTGCCGACATTCGAGGTCAGCAGGATCAGCGTGTTCTTGAAGTCGATCACACGGCCTTCGCCATCCTCCATCACGCCCTTGTCGAAGACCTGAAAGAAAATCTCGTGTACGTCGGGGTGGGCTTTTTCGACCTCATCCAAC
Source organism: Ruegeria lacuscaerulensis (assembly GCF_013034685.1). Classification (GTDB taxonomy): domain Bacteria; phylum Pseudomonadota; class Alphaproteobacteria; order Rhodobacterales; family Rhodobacteraceae; genus Ruegeria; species Ruegeria lacuscaerulensis_B. The sequence continues at coordinate 681,122 of NZ_WQGO01000002.1, forward strand.
AGCACCACGGAATACGGCTTGCGTCGCACCGCCTCGGTCAAAACACCACCCTCGCCATAGCCGACATAACCCGGAGGCGCGCCTTTCAGGCTGCTGACCGTATGGGCCTCCTGATATTCGGACATGTTGATGGTGATGACGTTCTGTTCGCCCCCGTAAAGCACCTCAGCCAGCGCCAGCGCGGTTTCGGTTTTACCGACACCCGAGGTACCTGCGAGCATAAAGACACCTATGGGCTTGTTGGGGTTGTCGAGCCCCGCGCGGCTGGTCTGCACCCGCTTGGCGATCATCTTCATCGCGTGATCCTGACCGATGACGCGCTGCGCCAGACGGTCTTCTAAGTTCAAGATCGTCTCGATCTCATCCTTGACCATGCGACCCACGGGTATACCGGTCCAGTCGCCGACAACGCTGGCCACGGCCTGATGATCAACGATGGGCAGGATCAGGGGGCTGTCGCCCTGCACCTCTTCCAACTCGGCGTTCTTGGCCTTCAGTTCCGCAAGCAGCGCGTCGCGGTCGATGGGTTGTGCACCCGGTGCTTCTTCGGTCGCGGCTTCGCCTTCGGCGGTGCCGGTGCCTTCGACCTCCTGTCCGCCGGCGCGCAGTTTAGCCCGCAGATCGAGGATGTCTTCGACCACTTTCTTTTCGGCTTCCCAACGCCCGTTGAGTTCGGCCAACCGCGCCTCTTCCGCCTCTTTTGCGGCATTCACCGCCTCGCGCCGGTCGGCGACGTCATATCCAGCAGTTTCATCCCGTTCGATTATCTCCAACTCGGTGGTCAGAGCCTCAATCCGGCGCTGGCTGTCATCGACCTCGGCCGGAACCGCGTGCTGAGACACCGCGACCCGCGCGCAGGCCGTGTCCAGCAAGCTGACTGATTTGTCCGGCAATTGCCGCGCGGGGATATAGCGGGCGGACAGAGTCACCGCCGCTTCGATCCCCTCATCCAATACCTGCACGCGGTGGTGTTTTTCCAACATTGAGGCAATGCCGCGCATCATCAGAACCGCCTTGGGGATATCGGGCTCTTCGACGTGCACAACTTGGAATCGCCGGGTCAGAGCCGGGTCTTTTTCGATGTATTTCTTGTACTCCGCCCATGTGGTCGCGCCGATGGTGCGCAACGTGCCCCGTGCAAGCGCCGGTTTCAGCAGGTTGGCCGCGTCGCCCGTGCCAGCGGCGCCACCCGCGCCCACCAGAGTATGCGTTTCATCGACAAACATCACAATCGGCGTTGGGCTGGCCTGCACCTCGTCAATCACTTGACGCAGACGGTTTTCAAACTCTCCCTTCATGCTGGCACCAGCCTGCAACAGACCCACATCCAGCACCAGCAGGCGCACATCTTTCAGCGCAGGCGGCACATCGCCACGCGCAATCCGCAGAGCGAACCCTTCGACAACGGCGGTCTTACCCACCCCGGCCTCACCCGTGAGGATCGGGTTGTTCTGACGGCGGCGCATCAACACATCGACGATCTGGCGAATTTCCTCATCCCGGCCCACAATCGGGTCAATCTCACCGTTGCGGGCCTGTTCGGTCAGGTCGGTGCAGAATTGCTCCAACGCCTCGCCCTTGCCCATGGCACCGGGGGCCATCGCGCCGCTGGCCTCGCCCGGCTCGGCCCCGCCACCAACATTCGAGCCATCCTGCGCACCCAGCGTGTCTTCGGGCGAGCCTTCGGTGGCCTCACCAAAGCTGTCCGCCAGATCATCAGCGCCGATTTTCGCCAGTTCCGGCGACATGCTGGCCAGAATGTTGCGCAACGCAGGCGTCTTGAGCATGCCGAGGATCAGATACCCAGTCCGCACTTTGCTGTCGGAATAAAGAAGCGAGCCCCAGACCCAGCCCCGCTCCATCGCGTCCATAAGATGATCCGACAGGTCCGAGATCGAAGACGCCCCGCGCGGCAGCATGTCCAGCGAACGGGTCAGTTCGGAAGCGATCTTGCCGGGGTCCAGATCGTAATGCTGGATGATGCGGTGAATATCACTGTCCTGACCGTTGAGGATCTGGTGCAGCCAGTGCTGGATTTCGACATAAGGGTTGCCCCGCATCTTACAGAATACGGTGGCCCCTTCGATCGCCTGATAGCCCAGCTTGTTCAGCTTGCCAAACAGCGACACGCGGCTGATTTCCGTCATCTTCAATACCTCTCGTTGGGGGCCGATTTGTCGGCCTCGAATTCTTGGTTCATGTATCCGGGGTATAGGATCAGATCCTCTGCATCCGGACGGGCCTCGTCCGGGTCATCGCGGGTTCTAATCCAGCTTGTGTGGCCCAATTGGGTTGTACCGCCCAGCGAGGCGCGCGGCACCTCGTCACCGGCCAGCACCAGATTGACCTCCCAATCCAGCGTGTCACCGACATAGGTGCGCAGGATCGCTTCAAGACGTTTTTGCGACACCCCGCCAGGCAGCAGGCGTTTGTAGTCCTCCAGCGAGACGGGCCCCAGACGGATGCGAAACTTAGCAGACCGCGACCAGACCCGGTTGCCGATACTGGTGGATTGCCCCAGCCGCGCAGGTGCACCCAATTGCCATGTGTCGTCGGGCTCTAGCTCCAGCCAGGTGCCGACGAATTGCTGCACATGTGCCTCGACGCCGAAATAGTCGGACAGGATCGCGATCAGGCCTTCAGCCGTTTTGGTACCTGACCCCAAATGCCCCGCAAAGAAGCGCCGCAACATGTCCGACATCGCGTCTCGATTATCGAAGCCGGTGCCTTTGTACCCGGCCAGTGCGGCCACCCTCTGTTCAAAGGGATCATCGCCGCGATCAAAGCTGGGTGCGGGTTCAGCGGCAGACCAGGCGCGATACAGCAGGCTGAGCATCCGGTGCGTCAGCATGTCGGCAAAGGCCACAAAGGTCGGGTCGCGGTGGTTGCGCAGCCGGTCGCGGGCAAATTCGGTCAGATGCAGTGGCAAGGGCCCCTGCGGGCCGAAATAGCCAAAGAACAAGTTGCTCAGCTTGCCCGGTGCATCATCCGAGGCAGGTTCAAACCGGGTCAGCGTGCTGGGCGGGAAGGCCAGCGAGACCTCTTGCCCCAGCCGCACTTTGTCCTCGCGCGGGCGGCGCGATTCCCCAAGACGGGGCGCGTCAGCATAATGCGCCTCGATCACGCGAAGCGCCTGAAAGACGTGATGCCTTTCAGGATGCGCCGCCAGAGCGGCAAGCAGGTTCAAATGACCCTGCCCAGACCCGCTGCCGGTCGCCATCTGGCAATCTCTCCTCGTCTTTCGGTCTTCAGAACGGTTTCCGTGAAACTGTTGATCGTGGTGTATTTGCGGAAAAACCGTTCCAGCACTGCGCCCAGAACGTAGACGCTGGTGCCTTCGTAAAAGCTTTCGTCAAAGCCCAGCGTGATCTCGAGCCCGCGTACGGCGGTGCTTATTACCTCGTCGCTCATGCGGCGCACGATCGGGCGGCTGTTGACCGAGACGACGCCCTCAAGCTGTTTCTCGGTCACGCGGTTACCCAACGGCGCGTAAATGCCCAGCAATTCGCGCAGCGCCCCGGCTCCGCCCTCCTTGCCATCGCCCGAGATGGATAGGTAGTTCAGGCTGAGATGACTGATTAGTTTCCACGCCGCGTCGCCCTGCGCCAACGTGGCATGGGGCCGGGTCGGCGTTACCGGCGTGCGTACTGATTTGACCGGGCCACCTTCGGGCAGATGAAACACATCCGCCCCACCGGCTGCCAGCAGCATCGGCAGGTCACGGTTCGAACACAGCGCCTCGACCGCAAGCTGATCCAGCGTGCCGGGATACGGCGCCTCGGCCCGGTCCACCAAAGATAGATAGACTTCGGACCCCAGATAGGACGTGCGTACCCCGCGCAGGCGTTCCTTTTCGTTGCGCTGTCGCATCCGCCGCTTGATCGTGTAATAGGCACTGTGGTTGTCGCCCGCTGCGGTCAGGTCTGTGTCGCTGTAGAAGGGGCGGAAGGGGATGTCGCCCTCATCATCTGATTTGATGCCGATGACACGCTGGATCGAGAAAATCTCGTAGTCCAGACCGGCCGTCCTGTTCGGCACCACATGGTGCTGCGTGTCCATCTGCGTCAGATGCACCCGGTCGCAGCGGCGGTGGAACAGATTCACCGCCGGAACTGCGTTCAGCGCAAAAGCCGTAGGGGTGACCGCTGGGGCCACATCGCGCATACCGTCCTGCAAGAGAATATAGATATCGACATCCGTGCCTGCCGAATTCTGCAAAGCCGGCTGCAGACCTGTCAGTTCCACGAACAGGAACCGTTCGGGCATGGCAAAATATTCCTGAAGCAGGCGGTAGCCGTCAAAGGACTGGCGTGGGGTCGGCAACAGGGCCTCGTCGCGTTCAAACCCTTTGGGGGTCACATCCGCCGCGGGCAAACGCACAGCCCAATCGGCGCGGCGATCGGTCGAACGCCCGGTCAGGCCCACGCATTGGGTCGCCAGCAATTCATGCAGTGACCAGGCCTTGCCGCCTTGCGTGTCCAGATGCAGCACTAGGTTGTCCAGCGCCAGCTCGGCCATCGGCGCGCCGTCAGTGCGGTTCAGCCGTAGGCGAATACCGGCCCGTGCCTCGGTATCCCTAGCCACTCCTGCCGCGACCAGCTCACCGCGACCGTCGATATATTCGGCCTCGGTAATCTCGATCGGCCACATGGTCATGTCCGCTGAGGTGCGGAACTCGCAGGCGGTCTGTTCGCCCTCGGCCAGATGCGAACGCAACGGTGTGCCGCGCGGAATGTCATAACCTTCCTTCAGCGCCGCATTGGCCACATCCGGTTCGAACTGCACCACCATCATGGACGGCGTTGGCGCGAGATAATGGGGATAGACAATTTCCAGCAGGTTCGACGTAAAGGCCGGGAACTGCATCTCAAGCTCAAGCTGCACCCGCGCGGCCAGAAAAGCGCTGCCTTCCAGCAGACGTTCCACATAGGGGTCGACGACCTCGATTCCCTCCATGCCCAGACGGGATGCGATCTTGGGATAGGCCGCCGCGAACTCGGCCCCCATTTCACGCAGAAAGGCCAATTCGGTTTCGTAGTGTTTCAGAAGCCGTGTGTCCATCTCGCTAGCTCCGCTCGATTGCGACTTCGCCGGTCGTTACATCGACCCGGCTGCGCAGATAGAGTTCCAGCGGCATTGGCTGCGCCCACATCACGGCACGGATGTCATATTCCACGTGCATCTCGCCCGATCCCTTTTCAGAGCGCAAATCAACCGAGACCGAACCCTTGACGATCCGGGGCTCGAACGCCTCAATCGCATCTGAAATCGAGCGCTGAATACGCTGCGCCTGCCGCAAGGTCGAAAACGCTCCCGAGGTTTCGCGGATGCCATAGTTCAGAACCGATTTGGCCGCATTGGGATAGATATCTTCATCAATCAGATCGGACTGATCGGTGGTATTGAGCAGCAACGACAGGTCGCGCTGGATAATCTCGCGCAGACGCCCGACGTCGATGACCCGCGCTTCGCGCCCTTCTTTCAACTGGTCCGGCGCATTGTCAGTCAGCCGGTCCAGCAGCGAAGGCTGAAGGCGTTCGGCAAGGGTCTTCTCAGCCATCTCCTGCCGCTTCCCCGGCCTCGGTGGCCACGTTCAGTACCAGTTCGCGCACATCCAGCAGCGCAACATCCGATTGATCCGTCGTCAGCAGACGCTGGCCCAGCCCCACGAATGTCTCGGACCCCGCATCCACCCAGCTTGTCGCGCGGGCTAACCGTGCAGCGTCGTCGCCCTGCTGGGTCGTGCCGGGATAGCGCGTCGGGATCAGCGCCGCGACTTCGCCGCCGCTGGCAACAGTTAGGGTACAGGCGGTCCAGACCGCGTCGCGCAGGTCGCTGGGGGCCTCAATCTCAAGCCGTGAAATCTGCGCGAAAGGCAGCCAGAAATAGCGCCCGTTCACGATGACCTCAAGTACAGGACCCAGCCGCATATCGGCATCGGCGATCCATTCGAACGGCTCACCATTCACGGTGCCCGAAGTGGCAGGAGCCGCGTCAAAAGCCTTGGCGCGCATCTCGGCCGCCTGATCGAAGTTGCCGCCCGCAGTCAGTTTCTGCGCCTCGATCAGATGGGCCAGCCACTCTTCGGGTTCGCCAAAGATCATCGGCGTCTTTTCCGCCGCAAAGACCTTTTCGCGGTAGACCTCACAGATGATTGCCTCGCGGTAGGTCTTGGCCATCATCGTGGCCGCTTCGTCCATTTCCGCGCTCAGTTTTAACTGGGTGATCGCACGTTTCCAGTCACCCAGAACGCAAAGCAGCTGAAACAGGAAAATCCGCAGCTTCGCATCTGCGGGATTTGCGCGGATCTTGTCTTGCAGGGCGGCAAGCGTGGCAGTCAGATCGCCTGTTCTTAGATGGTCTTCCGGCGTCATGCGGCCCTCGTATCGTCAGAATTGGGTAATGTGGGCTTGGGCGGCACATACCGCCAAAGCCCGGATCGTGGGGAAAATCAGCTGACGTCGCCGGTTTCCAGGTTCCACTTGAACTCGTTGCAATCGCTGAGCTTGCCGTCTCTGAAATCGGCAATGCGGTATTTGATCGAGATACCGCGATAGGCAACAGTCCAGTTTTCCGACGGAATGGATTCCTCACCGCCCGAGACCGAATAGCTGTCGACGATAGCGTCGCGCAGAGTGAAGATCAGGTAAGGCTCCATGCCTTTCTTTTCGTCATCGCCCGACCGGCAGAGGTGAATTTTCATCTCTTTGTTGGCGCGGCCCGAGGCAACATACGTCATCAGCTTGGCCGACGCTTGGCTCAGCTCAGTCGTCAATGAGACCTTACCAAAATTCGCGTTCGCGTATCCACGTTGGGTTGTGCCCATGTCACCCATATCCAGGGTACGCGCAACTTCCCAGCTGATCTCTTTACAAGCGATCCAGCCAGAGTGTTGTTTTTCACGGGCTTCACCGGGGAAGTCCATTTTGATGAATACGTTTTCCATTTTACCTTCCTTTAAGGACTAGTGATGTCACTGAGATATGCGAGGTTTGATTCGACGGCAGTGAACCACTTCACATGCCGTCGAAGTTTTTGATTTAACCGGACTTTTCGGACGGCAGCTTAGACACGAGGCGCAGCGATACCGACAGGCCCTCAAGCTGATAATGCGGCCGCAGGAAGAACTTGGAGGAGTAATAGCCGGGGTTGCCCTCGACGTCTTCGACCACAACCTCGGCCGAGGCCAGCGGCTTGCGTGCCTTCTCGGCTTCGGCGGAAATGTCGGCGTTGAAGTCAACATACTGGTTGATCCATTCCTGCAACCAGCTTTCCATGTCCTGACGGCTTTTGAACGACCCGACTTTGTCGCGCACCATGCATTTCAGGTAATGCGCAAAGCGGCAGGTGGCGAACAGATAAGGCAGACGCGCGGCCAGATTGGCGTTCGCGCTGGCATCCGGATCATCATATTCCGCAGGCTTGTGCAGCGATTGCGCGCCGATGAATGTGGCCGAGTCGGTGTTCTTGCGGTGGATCAGAGGCATCATACCGTTTTTGGCCAGTTCCGCCTCGCGCCGATCCGAGATTGCAATCTCGGTCGGGCACTTCATGTCCACGCCGCCATCGTCGGTCGGGAATGTATGCGCGGGCAGGCCTTCGACCGTACCGCCGCTTTCCACACCGCGAATGCGCGAGCACCAGCCATATTCCTTGAACGACCGGTTGATGTTCACCGCCATGCCATAGGCCGCGTTGACCCAGCTATAGCTGTCGCTGTTGGCGCCGCTGGTATCTTCCTCAAACGCAAACTCCTCGACCGGTTCGGTTTTGGAGCCGTAGGGCAGACGGCCCAGGAAACGCGGCATCGCCAGACCAACATATTTGGAATCCTCGCTTTCGCGCAGGGACCGCCATGCGGCGTATTCCGGGGTCTGGAAGATCTTGGTCAGATCGCGCGGGTTGGCCAGTTCCGACCAGCTGTCCATCTGGAACAGGCTGGGCTTGGCCCCAGTGATCAGCGGCGCATGGGCTGCGGCTGCGATCTTGGACATCTCGCCCAACAGCTCAATATCTTGTGGGCTGTGGTCGAAATGATAATCGGCCACCAGCGAGCCATAGGGCTCGCCACCGAACTGGCCGAATTCTTCCTCATAGAGCTTCTTGAAGATCGGCGATTGATCCCATGCCGTCCCTTTGAACTTGCGCAGGGTCTTGTGCATGTCTTTCTTCGAGATGTTCATCACGCGGATTTTCAACATCTCGTCGGTTTCAGAGTTGTTCACCAGATAGTGCAGACCGCGCCACGCGCTTTCCATCTGCTGGAATTCTTCATGGTGCAGGATCAGGTTGACCTGTTCGGTCAGCTTTTTGTCGATCTCGGCAATAATCCCTTCGATCGAGCGCAGCGCGTCGTCCGAGATCAGGCCGGTATTGGCCAGCGCCTGTTCGGCCAGCGTCTTGACCGCGCTTTCAACGGCGGTTTTCGCCTGATCCGATTTCGGGCGGAATTCCTTAGTCAGCAGAGCCTCGAATTCCGAGGACCCGAACGCTGTTGCGCCCTCAGTGGCTTCTACCTTGGCTTCTTGATCGGCCATCTTTTATTCCTCCTCGGCAGCGTCGCCGCCCGGTTTGGGCTGCGCAGCAAGTGTCTTCAGCAGGCTTGGGTCCTGCATGATTTTCGAGATCAGATCTTCGGCCCCGGTTTTCCCGTCCATATAGGTCATCAGGTTGGACAGCTGTGTGCGCGCATCCAGCAGCTCTTTCAGCGGTGCGACCTTGGCCGCGATGGCGGCGGGGCTGAAATCATCCATGCTTTCAAAAGTGATATCCACGGCCAGATTTCCCTCACCGGTCAGCGTGTTGGGCACGGTAAAGGCGGCACGCGGGGCCATCGACTTCATCCGGTCGTCGAAATTGTCGACGTCAATCTCCAGGAATTTCCGGTCGGCAACAGCAGGCTGTTCCACCTCGGACTTGCCCGCCAGATCGCTCATGACGCCCATGACGAAGGGCAGCTGTACCTTTTTCTCGGCGCCGTAAAGCTCCACATCATATTCGATCTGAACCCTCGGAGCCCTGTTCCGGGCTATGAATTTTTGTGAACTGTCAGCCATCTGTTGCTCCTCGATTCATCCGTCAGTTTTTTGTGTCCGTCCACGCCCCGGCCTTGCCGGAAGTGGATTAAAATCCATGGTCGTCATCATCGGTTTTCAGGCCGCCAATCTGGCGCACTTCGTCCAGACCTTCCTTGGCCATATCCTCGATAATCGTAAGAAAGTCCGCGTTGACCAGCCGCTTGGCGCGTTCCAGCAAAACTGGCAGCGGGCTGGAAGGCTCGCACCGCGCGTAATAGTCCATGATGCGGTCCAGCATCCGGGTTACATCATCGGGCGAGTTGATCGCACCGCCACCCGCAGGGGCCACGCCACCGGCACCGCCCGCAACAGCCGGGGCTGCGGCGGGGGCACTTGTATCGGCCACATCTTCGGCGGCAACCTCGCCTACATCGGCATATTTTGCCAAGGCCTGTCGGATGCTTTTCAGCGCCTCGATCAGCGGGTCCAGATTGGGGCCTTCGCCCGGTGTCTTGTCCGTAAACACCGCATCAATCGCACCCACATCTTCCAGCGCAGCAGACACTGCCTCGGCATTGGCCGCCAAAACCTCGTCATCGGTATCTTTGAAGGCCGCCGCAACGCCGTTGGCATCCGGTATATCATCCAGATCGGCGGGCATGTTGATCCGGCCATCCACAACATCCAGATGGCGCAGGGTCATGCGCCCGAACATGCGGCTGTCGGTTAGACCGGTGCGCCGCAGCGCCCGCACCATCCGGTCGGTCGAGGCCAGACCACGCACCGCGTTGATCCGCATCGTGGCGTCGCCATCGTCTTCGTCCAACTCAGGGTGGCAAGTGTCCCAGAAATCCTCAAGCAGGGATTTCGCATAGTTCAGGGTCGTCGCAAACGCGGGCAGACCCTTGGTGTGTAGCACGGCCTCGCCCAGGTAGATTGCAGCGCGCAGATCGTGGCTTTTCTCCATGACCGCCAGCGCCTTGGTCTCGACTTCAGCCCAATCCTGTTCTTCGGCGGCGACCACCTCGTCACCCATCTGCCGTTCTTCACCGGGCTGCGCGGCTATTTCCAGATCGGTAAACGCCGGATCGTATTCCAGGTTTTCTCCGCTTGGCTGGTCTTCGCTTCTGGGCTCCAGATAAGACGATAAATTCATACTCTCCCCAATAACATCGCGGTTATTCACCACTTGTCTGTTTGTTGGCACCGCTTAACGTGATATCGTTGACGACCTAAATGAACTACTTCACAGGGCCACGACATTTTCTCACATTTCGCACATCATGCGCAGTCACTGTGATGAATCAGCCGCATACCCGGTGTAAAGTCAAACCTAATAAATACGTTTTTTTTGCGACATGACTTGGTCGCACCAGCGCCGAGGCGCGTTTTTTCTTATGTCTAACCAAGTTAGTTGTCTTGCACGGGAATTTTTTTCTTCTCGGCTGCGGGGTGTTGCTGCAATGATCAGACAAGCCCGGTCCGCGTCTCACCGGCAAACGGGCTTGCGAGTTTGGTCAACAAGACTGCCAGATCGGAAAATGGGGAGAAGAATGAAATCACGACTATTCGCGGCCATTGCGCTGTCGCTTGCCGCTGTCACCGCGCAGGCCGAGGACGGCAAGCTTTCCATCGAGCTGAACAAGTTCGAACCCGGCGAATCCGGCGGCTGCCGGGCCTTCTTTCTGTTTCGAAACCAGACCGGCAACAGTTTTGAAGCGTTCGAGATGTCGCTGGCCATCCTTGATACCAACGGGGTAATTGACCGGCTCTTGTCGATCGACGCAGCCCCCTTGCCGGTGCAACGGACGGTTTTGAAATTGTTCGAGATCCCCGAGATTGACTGTTCCGACATATCAGAGGTTCTGCTGCACGATCTGCCCGCCTGCAAACCGCAGAACGCGGACCCGGTCGATTGCTTCCCTTTGCTGGCGCTGGACAGCAAGACCTCTGCCAATCTGGCGCAATAAGCCATGCCGGGTTTGGAAAATCTGGGCACCGGAGGGCCCATCATCGCCATTCTCGGGCTGTTGTCCCTGCTCTCGCTGACGGTGATCGTCGTCAAAGTGATAAAGCTAGCCCCGGTGCGCGCGGGCGGACCGGCGCGGGATGCGGCCTTTGTTCAATGGTCGGGCGGCGACCGGCAGACCGCACAAAAGGCGGTTGCGGCGGGGAAATCCCCTGCCGATCGGGTCTGCGCCTATGCCATGCAGGCGCTGATCGACGGCTTCAAGGGCCCCGCCCTGATGGCCGAGTTGACCCGACGCGGCAATCTGGAATTTGCCGCCATGAACAGCTGGCTGCGTGTGTTGGAGCTGATCGCCATGATCTCACCCCTGCTGGGGCTTTTGGGCACGGTCACTGGGATGATCCAGTCGTTTCAGGAGCTTGAGTTGGCGCAGGGTGCAGCCAACGCCTCGGTTCTGGCCGGAGGGATCTGGCAAGCGTTGCTGACCACCGCTGCGGGGCTGGTTGTTGCCATTCCGGCCGCCATCGGCGCCTCGCTTTTGTCGGGCCGGGCCGAGGCCGGCGCGCAATCCATCGAGAACGCAGTTGGCCGTCTGATGGTGTTGGAGGAGCGCGGCGCGCATTAGGATCATGGCGATGGACAGCGATCTCAGCCTGAACAGACGCAAACCGACGGGGCCCTTGATCTCGTTGGTGCCAATGATTGACGTGATGCTGATTCTGCTGGTCTTTTTCATGGTGACGTCGACCTATCTGAACCTCGACATGATCCCGGCGCTGGCGCAATCCGATCGGCCTGCGCAGGCATCGTCGGGTCAGGCGGGTTCGGAAACCTTTCTGGTTCGTATTGGTGGCGATGGGGCGCCCTATCATCGCGGGCAGGCGATGGCGCTGGACGCACTAGCCGATGAGATGACGGCGCGCCTGACAGCGAACCCTGCACTTCAGGTCATCATTCTGCCGACCGGTGGGGCCAAACTGCAAGCGCTTGTCTCGGTCATGGATACTGTCACCGGCGCCGGGGCAGTGAACATGCGCGTGGTCCGGCTTGAGGCGCGCCCATGAAGATCACCCGCCCCACCCCGCGCCGTCACCCCGAGACGATCATTGCCCTGATCGACGTTGTGTTCTTTCTGCTGGTCTTCTTCATGCTGATCGGTCGCATGGATGCCACCGCGCCCTTCGAAGTTTCACCACCCACAGCCCTGACCGGTGCGGACATGCCCGCAGGTGGCGTCACCCTGTCCGTTGCCGCTGACGGAACCATGGCGCTGGACGGTGAGGCGATTGAACCCGACCAGATCGAACCGCGTATTCAGGCGTTGCTGACGACGCAGCCGGACGTCCTAATCCGCATCAACGCCCACCGAGACGCCGCCCTGCGCGCGATCTTACCCCGGATTGCGCAGTTCGAGGCGATGGGCGCGCGCGATGTGGTGCTGGTGGTGACGCCACCGGGGCCGGTGCGGTGATCCGGGGGCCGGTTATATGGGGGATCGGGTTGGTAAGCTCGGTCTTGCTGCATGTCGGTGGGGCGATCGCCCTTGTCTGGAGCGTTCAGCCTGATCCCGTAGCGGAACAGCCCGTCCCCGAAACCCGGATGCAGCTTTCAGCGCATCGGGTGCAGCAAAGTCAGGCCATTGAAGCCCGACCAGAACCAGAGGCCGCACAGGCTCAGGACGCCACCGGAGCGCAACTGGGTCAAAGCGCAATCGCGCAGTCTTCTGCCACCGCCGCGCCCCTGCCACAGCAAGCCGTCGTGGCCGCCGAACCCGCGCCGCAGGCTCTAACGCCTCAGGACATCGGGGCCACAGTGATTGCTCAGACCACCGCCGAGGCCGCGCCGCTGCAAGCGGCTGAGGTTGCAGCGGTGCAACTGGTTTCGGCTGCAGTGTCAGCGCAACCTGTAGTCCTGAACCCGCCAGCGGCGCAGGCGGCCCAGCTTACGGCCCCCAAAGCGCAGAAGGCCCGACCTCTGCAACCTGAACCTGTCGCCCTGCCCCAGACCATCCCTGATGTTCCGCAAACCAGCGCGTCCGAGGTCTTTTCCACCTCTGGCGACGGCCCTATTGACCCTGTCTCACTGGCTGCGATCCAAAGCTTCATGCGACCTGAGGATGCCGGTGCCAGCGCGCAAGACCTGCGGGACGGGATAGACGGCCTGCTGGCGCAAGTGCCCTGCGCGCGGCTTCAGGTGCAGTTTCGGCCTGACAGCAATACTTTGGAAGTCATCGGTCATATCCCTGAGGATGGATTGCGCAACCCTGTCTTGACCGCCTTGCAAGCGCAGATGGGCAGCAACATTCGGGTGGATGACAACATTCGCATCCTGCCCCGCCCGCAATGCGGCGCGCTCAGCGGGATTGCCGATGTGGGCCTGCCGCAATCCACTGATCAGATCACCAATCCGCTGCTGATCGGACAGGATATCCACGCTCGCGACTTTCGCTATGTTGACGGCCAGCAACTAGTACTGGAGCTGACCGGTGCCGATTATGACGCCTATGTCTATGTCGATTATTTCGATGCCGAAGGACAGGTGATCCACCTCAGACCCAACACCTCCACCCCGATGGAGCTAACGCCCGCCAAGGCTCGGTTACAGGTCGGCGCGGCGCAACAGGGTGACCCGGGCTTGTTCATCACCATCGGCCCTCCCTACGGTCAGGAAATCGCCGTCGCATTCGCCGCGTCCGAGCCGCTTTACCAGACAGAGCGGCCCTTGGTCGAACCCGCCGAAGGCTATCTGCAATTCCTCAAGACCCGCATTGCCGAAGTCCGTGCGGACAACCCGGATTTCAAGGGCGAGTGGGTCTATTTCTTTGTCACCACCGCCGCGCGGTAATGATGGGTAACCTGAGACAGAGGCGTTTCGCTGTCTCGACCATTTCCAAATGTTCCGGTGGATGCAAAAGTCCTGAATTCTGGAACATGGCCCGCAAAATGAAATGGAAAATTCTCGCCAAAATTTCTTGACCCCATGACAACCGCCCCATAGGGCATTTGGCATGGACATATCCCCTGACAGCACGTCATCAGCCGATATTTACGACACCCTGCGCGATGGGTTGATTTGGGGGCGTTGGAAATCCGGCCAGCGGCTGAAACCACAGCACTTGAAAGACGAATTCGGATGCTCGACCGCAGCATTGCGCGAAGCTTTGTTACGCCTGGCCGGTGAAGGGTTTGTCGAAAATGAAAAGAACCACGGGTTTCGCGCCGTGGAACACTCAGATGAAACGTTCCAACAGGCGGCACACTTGCGAATGGTGTTGGAATGCGAAGCGGTTGAGCTGGCATTGAAACAGGGCGATTTCGAATGGGAGATGGCGCTGAACGCGGCACATCATAACCTCGACTATATCGAGGCGCGTATGGAGCAAGCAGAAGATGTCACACCGTTTGTCAAACGCTGGTCCCGGCAGGACTGGGTGTTTCACAGCACACTGTTGGGGGCGTGCAACTCTGATCTGCTGATGCGGATCTACAAATCGGTCTACGACACCTTCCGAATGTGCGCGGTGTCCCGAATTGAAGGGTTTGGCTTCTCTCAGTTGACACGCCGTGAACATCGGGCGATCTATGACGCCGCCATTGCCCGCGATCTACCGGAATGCATCGGCGCCATTCGGGCGCACTTGGCCTTGTACCGAGATGACAACCGCCCAATCGAAAGACCGGAACAGATGGAAAGAGACAAGGCTTGAACCTGATTTGGGTTCGGACAGGCAGTTCCAGGCCAAATCAGCTTCGATCAGAAAGTGAGGCGGGCACCGGCCTGTCAAAACATTCCAAAATCGCCATTCCGGTTAGAAAGAACGCGCGAAGATGCCCGCGTGTAAAGCATTTTGTTCCAGCCGAGAACCTGATATTTGCAAACCTGCACTCCAGATCCACTTCACTGGGTTTGGCAATCGGAACCGCCAGAATTTCGCCATCGGTAAGGCGATAGGTCCCCGAGTTGACAATCACGTCCATGGTCCCCTCGAGGCATTCAAGGCGAAGGTCGCCGTCATCGCCCGGAGCCAGTTCAAGCTTTTCCTCCTGAACAGGTGTTTCAGCCAATATCATACTATCCGCAACCGTTTGCGCGAACGCTTCACTAACCGGCAGTGCGCTGCAATTCACTGTAGACAAGACCGCTGACAAACCCTTCCAGAAACATGAGAGAGGGGGTGTGGTCATTATGTGATCCTGCAAGAAAGCGACTTGGTTTGTGGGTTAAGCACGAAACTACTCACCGCTGATCCCGACCCGCTGACCATGAAGCGATTGCGGCATGATCGACAGATCCTGCTGCACAACAAAAGGTTGGGCGTATTCCTGTTGTGCGACGGTGCCTTCCAACCAGAGACGAACCGATTTCTGAGTGCCCAGGCAGATCCGCATCCAGACCGGACGGGCGAAAATCCCATCCAAGCGAACCAATACATTGTAGTGCGAGACGCGCGGGCCAGACTGGTTTTTGAAATGCAACTGTTCAATGGCGTGATCTGTAACAATGCCTTGAACAACCGCACCGGACTGGATTGTATCGGGGAGCTGCGCAAAAACCTCGTCCGGTTGAAGTTGCGCAACCAATTTCGGATCATGAACCGAGGCGGCCAGAGCTATCATCGCGACTGTGCCGCCGACAACCGCGCCCAGAAACAAAGCCCTGTGATGGGTCCAAAGCCAGGCAAAGCCATCTTCCAGGGGTCGGCCCGAGCTATCACCCAAATCCCCCTGATAGTCGACAGACCAGCCAATCAGCCCGATAAAGAACAGCCCGAGGATCGCCAAGGTCAGGCAGTGCATTAGACCCGCCTTGATCGCTGCGGCTGTGGTGAAGGATTGCCAGCCCAAGGTATCCTCGGCCCGTTGGCCGAACCGCAGGGTTTTCTCCCATCGCAGATCGGAAAAACGGTCGGTGAACACGTCGTTGTCATCGTGGACGGCGCTGGACGTCGCGACAATCTCGCCCGCGGGATAGAGCCGGAACACCTCGTTGTGCAAATCATGGCCAACCACGACCGAGCGTTCCGGTTGGCCAAAATACCGGGCATGGATGGTGACAAGCGAGGTTGATGCAAACAAGGCGTGCAGAAACAGCACAAAGACAAAAAGCGCGCCCAGCACCCAATGAGACCCGGTGCCCTCGAACCATGAAATCGCAATTAGGATACCGGAAACCCCAACCGTAAGGCGACAGAACAGATCAAACAGGCCTAGCATCGCGACAAGGGCAAGCAGCAACACCCAGTGATTTTGCTCTGAGTATCGCGGCGCATCAGGAAAAGTCGGGGGCACCGGCGCGACAGCCATGGGTGAAAAGAAATACTGATAGCCCGCCAAAAGAATGGCCAGAAACAGAAACAACACGCCCAAAACCCCAGCGGCGAACGGTATCATGCCGCTCATACCGTCAAAGTTTTGTTGCCCAGCCTGCGTATAGAGTCCCCAGAAGGCGAAGGCCGTGCCACCGACCCCCATCGTGAAAAGGACGAAATTCGTCGCGCTCATATGACCTGCCCCATGCTAGCCGCGAGGGCAAAACAGCCCATCTTCGCGTGATGAGGGGATGCTGAATGCGCTTTGTATCATCCGCATGCCGCGGAGTGTATCAATTGTAATTCCACCACTTTTTCGGGTTCTCAGGGCTGCATCTGACCCGAGCGACAGTGATACATTTGATACGAGGCGCAACCTACTACAGACACACGGCACGGGCAGGATGGACGGAAAAGCCGACACCCTATTCTGCGAAAATTTGACAGGAGAGATGATGTTTCCTTGGAAACCAGCCCTTTTTGCGGCTGCTATTGCGGCCCATCCCGCCCAAAGCTGCAATCTAAAACACGTCCTTGAATTCAGCATCGAAGACGGCCACGCGATTATCTTTCTGAATGACGTGTACTACCGCAAATTCGTAGGTCCAGATGAAAACGTTCTGGGCTTTGCCGAGTGGAACATTCAGGGCGAAAACCGGGTTCACATTCGATTTGAAGGTGATCAGAGCGCGATGTTTCAGATCAGGTCCGCCTGTGCCGGGGGTTTTGGAAGTCAAGCGGCGTCTTCCAAGGCTGACCTGTCTGGCGGGGGCGAAGTGGCATTCTCGGTTCATTTGACGAAACCCGGCAATCCTCTGTTTGAAGCGTTGGAACCCGGGGACCCTGACGGGCTGGCTGCGGCCTATGACGCGTTTCGCGACACAGTCCTTGCGCGGGATGCGCAAGCCGTACTGAGCGCGTTGCAACTTGTCATAGACAGGAGTGTCGAAGGCGGGTTGGATCGGGATGCCCTTGTTGCTCATCTGATCCATGCCGTGACAGAAGGTATCTTTGACTTGCCCGAAAACAGTACCTTTTATCCCGCCGCTGATGGCAGGATCTTCCAACGCCTGACCGATGGGTACGATGTGGCGTTGACGTCCCGTTACAAGTACGATGGCAGCGCCTGGACACAGCCCCTTGGCACCTATTGGGCCAGGATCGACGGCGAATGGTCTATCATCCTGAACTGAGACAATCAGGTTATACCCGCCGCCAGTGAACATCCTGCATCACGTAACGCGCATAGCGAAAGTCCTGAATGCGCAGCAGTTTTTGGTCCGAAAAGGTCAGGCGAATGACATAGACCGGGGCAATGCCGGGTTTTTCACGGTCAAAGACCAACACCGTAGGCGTCCCGTCCACATGGCCGGGCACCATCATCCAATCCGTCACCTTCGCGTAGTTTGAGTAATACCCGCCCACCGCCTCAGCGCCGGTGCGGTGTTCGATGCTGACGACATCAAGCGCCACCTCCTCCGCCAGCATGGCGCGGATCGTATCAAAGTCATGTGCGTTGAAGCAGGCAGTGTATCGCGCCAAAAGCACTTTGTCAGTGTCGTTCAGATCGCCCAGCTGCTCCGATGGCGCGGATCTCAGCGCCGCGCGTCCACGTTTGAGCGTCGACTTGACCGCGTCGATGCTGGAATCCGAGATATCGGCCACCTCGCTAGCGCTGTATCCCAACACGTCAAACAGGATAACAGCGCTGCGCTGTCTGGGCGTCAGCGTCATCAAAGGGCGCAACGTATCCGCCGTCCCGCCCGAAACCGGCAAAGTTTGTGTGACCTCTTTGAAATGACTCAGGCGGGATTTCATGGCCTGCTCCGACTTTCGGGCGCGGATGGCGTTGAGCGCGGTGTTCCGAGCGATCCGAAACATCCATGCACGGGGGTTTTCGACCCGAGCCCCCGTCTCAATGGCGCGCAGCGCGGCAAGCATTGCGTCTTGCAGCACGTCCTCGCCATCAAAGACGGATCCCATCATACGCGACAGAAAGCGATGCAGATCAGGACGCAGTGTCGTCAGTGCAGCGGTCAGGGCGGCATTGGTCGTTGGCAAATCAGGCTTCATGTCACCCCAAGTTTTCCACGCCCGCGCCGTCAATGCCATAGGCCCCGGCTTTGGGATGGGCGACCAAGGTGCACATATGCGCAGAAATCGCCTCGGGTGTCAGGGGGGTGTCCCATTGGCGCATGAAGCTGGCCGCACCGCCGCCGCGCATCTGACCATAAGCTCTCGCTGCCTCTTGCGCGATGGCGGTGCCCGCGATCAACTGTTTGGGGTAGATCGTGGCGAAGGTCAGACCGAGCCCGCGTTTGTCTGCTTCCATCTGCGCGTAGTTCATCACGAAATGCTGCATACGTTTTGCCCCCGCGTACCCCCCGGACAAGGGCGATCCGTTCAGGGCTGCGCCGCTGGCAAAGGTGAGGACGGTACCGCCTTGCGGTATGGCACCGTTCAACGCGGCCTGTGCCAGATCGAAGGTTATCTTGGTGTCGTTGAACCACGGCGCGCAGAAATCCGACCAGTCATAGCTGCTGATCGGCCCCATCTGCGGTTTGATCCCACCGATATGTAGAACCGTGTGTGGATCGTGTTTTCCAAGCAGATCCGATACCGCGCCATCCTCGGACGCGTCCATGACTTCGGGCGTGACGTTGTCTGTTTCCGCGCATAAACTGTCCAGATCCACAGCCGAGCGCGATACCGCAACAACGTTTCGTCCCTTTTTGGCAAGCGCGGTCGCCGTTGCGCGCCCAACGCCCCGCCCGGCTCCAAGGATCAGTGTTTTTCCGACCATTTCAAATACCCCTTTTGCTGTCAGTTCACTGGATAAGACACGGAAGAGGGGCAAAACGGGGCGCTGGGGTTTCAATTCTTGGGATTTGCTGCATTGCGCCCGCAGGCGCGACACCCTCCGCTCAGGGTTCCAGAATGGCCCATGCTCCGTCGACAAAGATCCACAACGTACCACTTGACCACCCATGGGTGCCGTCAGAATGCGTCCGGGTAATGGACACGGGCGGTTCACCCCGCGGGCCAACCACCTGCCAGGCTTGACCGTCCAGAACAGCTTTCATCTCAAGCTCGTCCTGAATGTGCAGCTCGCCTTCGGCAATCATACCGCCGACATGCGCATTGATCCGTTCCAGCGGCGCGCCGTTGGCCACCATGTTGGCAAGCAGAGGCCCATGCAAAGCAAACACTGCGTCGCTATTGCGGCTGCGAATGGCATCCTGCAGCGATTGCACGGCGGCCATCAGACCAGAGCCGTCGGTTCTTTCCACGCCGGGATAAATTGCGGTGTCCTGCACTTCGGTGTCAAATTGCAGCGTCTTGGTCGCCGTGCTGTCAAAGCTAACCTGCGCAATCGGGGTTTCATCTGGAAGGCCGCCCTTGCAGCTTTTGTGGACGCTGTAGCGCGCCGTGCTGTTTGCATCACGGGCCGTGAACGCGATCGAAACCTCGTTGATGCCGGCCACCAGCCCTTTGCTGAGCCGCGCGAAACCGCTTGAATGGTCGCCTTTGTCGATTAGGACGTCATTCAAATGCACGCTGTGCTCACCCTGCCCGTCGATCGAGTAGCGTAGGGAATGTTCAATGTCGCACGCGTTTGCCTGCGCGGCGATACCGGTCGACATACAGGCTGTCAGGATGGCGGGTTTAACAAGACGCATAGGGTTTCTCCGATACAAAAAGGTTGTCATAGCCCCTTATCCGCCCCGTCTGTCTCAGCAGGATGTTGCGGTTTGTCTCATTTGTATCAATGGGTTGACGTTTTATCGGCGGGTGTGGTTCACCATGGCCGCAGCGCTCTAGCTGAAGACATATCCAATGCCGCGCACGGTTCGGATCGCCTCGGGCTTTGTCGGGTTGTGTTCGACCTTGCGCCTGATCCGAGAGATACGCAGGTCGACGGAGCGGTCGAAAGGCTCCCACCCGCGATCATGGGCCTGTTCCAGCAGCTGGTCACGGTTCAGCACACGCCCGCGGTTTTCTGCAAAAACCCGCAACAGGCTGAATTCCATCGCGGTGATCGGGATTTCCTGCCCATCGGCACCAAAAAGCCGGGCCTGATCCAGATCGAGGCGGCAGGTTCCAAAAGGTACCGTGCCCGACAACCTGTTCAGCGATTCCTGCTTGTCAGTCTGAAATTTGTTCCGCCGAAGGGCGGCGTTGACGCGGGCCTGCAATTCGCGCAGATCCACTGGCTTCACCAGATAGTCATCGGCCCCGAACTCCAGTCCCAGCACCTTGTCCACCACATCCCCTGCCGCCGTCAGCATCATCACCGGAACGGTCGAGGTTTCGCGGATTTCGCGCAAAGCGGTCAGGCCATCCTTGCCTGGCATACGAATATCCAGAACGATCAGATCGGGCTCTCCGGCCTCCAGTAGTTCGGCCAATTCCTGTGCATTGGCTGCCTGATCCACGGTATATCCACATTCGCTGAGATGGTCGTGCAACATGCGACGCAGGGGGGCTTCGTCATCGCAAATAGCAATTCGAGGGGCGGTCATGTCGTGGAGTCTCCGATCAAGGATGTCAGCAGGGACAGCAGCTCATCTTTCATAATGGGTTTTTCGATATGGGGGCGTTTCGAGGTTTTGAAAAAGGTTGTGACCTGCGTACTCATCGCGTCACCGGTGATAAATCCGGTTCGGGCGGCATTTTCCGGGGCAACAGCCCGCAGAGCGCGATAGAAAGTATCACCGCTCATCTGAGGCATCTTGAAATCGCTCAGCACCGCATCGAATTGTTGTGCCTCGGCCAACTTCAGTGCAGCAGTCGGATCGGTGGACATGGTCACTGTATATCCCGCCTCGGTCAGCAAATCGGTGATCAGCCGCGCGACGCCCTCTTCGTCATCCACCACCAGAACCGAGCGGCTGGACAGGTGTTCAACCTCGGGACCAGTCAGAAGAACGCTGTCATCTTCCGATGCCAACAGGCGAACGGTGAATGTGGCCCCCTGCCCCACGGTCGAGGCCACGGTCAAAGTGCCATCGTGGCTTTCAACGATCCGATGGCTGAAGGCCAGGCCAATCCCGGTTCCTTCGCCGACATCCTTTGTGGTGAAGAAGGGCTCAAAAATGCGTGGCTGGATGTCCTTGGGGATGCCGTTGCCATTGTCCGAAATGTCGATCTGCACCTGCCCGCCTTCATGCCGGGTTCGAACCGTGATCTTCCCGCGCGCACCCTTGTTGCGCACTGCGTGTCCCGCGTTGACGATCAGGTTGCTAAACACCTGTGCCAGCTGGTCGAAATCCCCCGTAACATGGGGATCTGATCCGTCCAGATCGACAACCACTTCGGTTCCGTTGGATTTCAAGGAATAGCTTGAGACCTCAAGCGCCGTTTCCAAGATGTCATTGACCGGGCAGGGTTCCATGCTAGTAGGACGTTGCCGTGCCATGGCCAGGAAAGTACGCACGATCTTGGCCGCCCGTTCCGAAGACTGGCAGATCAGGTCGACACGTTCCGACAAGACCGGGTCGTTGATTTTGCCCTGCAGCATCTGAGAATAGCCGAAAACAACAGATAAAGGGTTGTTCAGCTCATGCGCGACCCCAGCCAGAAGCTCGCCCAAAGCCGAAAGTTTCTCGTTCTGATGCGCGATCTCGCGCTGTTGCTCCAGTTCAGCTTCCAGCTTTTGCTGTTCGGTAATGTCACGCACAAACAGCAGCGCACCACCGTAGGAGGTCAGGTGCGATGAACCCGTGATGTGCCGGCCGTTGGCGAACTTCACATGCGCCCGTTTGCCGTGCTGGGACATCTCGGACATCATCCACTGCATGTATTCCTCGCCCGACATGCCGCCCATGTCGTAGTGCCCCATGGCGATCAGGGCGGCGAGGTTTTCAACGACACTGTCTCCGACCTCGGGGATCATGTGCTCAGCCCCTTCGAAATTCATCTTTTTCCAGGCGTCATTGCCAAAGACGTAATTCATGTCCCCGTCGCACAGCACCATGCCTTCATCCAGCGCCTGAAAAGCGTCCAGCAGCATATCCCGCGCTTCCTTCAGCGAGGTCGTGTCTGTCATCACCAAAATGGTCTCGCCCCGTGTGGTCGAGGCACGTTCGGCCAGGATGTGGCGCCCGTCCCTGAATTTCATCTCAACAGGGATGAACTGTTCGCTATGGGCGCGCATGATCGAGCGTTGGGCGCTTAGCGGGAAGCCGTCGCAAGGAACGTCGTTCAGGGCCTCGAGCTTGTCATACAATTGGGCGATGCGATCCGCCCGCGATAGCGATTTCAATTCGTCACCCGAAATACCGTAGAAACGGCTGAACGCGTCATTGCAATGGGTCAGGCGATGGTCTGCATCTTCGACCGCGACGCCCACGGGCAGGTTTTCGATGACGTCTTCCAGAAGGTTTTCCACCCGCGCCTGATCGGTGCGATCGCGGTAAACCAGCAGGTACCCGCCCTGATCGGTCTTGTGCGACGAGGCCAACAGTTCACGCCCGTCAGACAGCCGGATTTCGCGGTATTTGGCCCCGTTTCGCACGTTTTCAACCGCCAGCCGCGCACGGTCTTCTGGGTCGACGCCGTCCTCCAGAACCCAGAATCCTTCCAGCGCGAGACGGCGCCAGATCGCCTCGAACGACTGGCCTGGTTCGAAACGGTTGCCATCTCTTTGAAAGAACTCAGAGGCGCGGGTGTTGAAGACCTCAAGATTCATGTCGCTGTCGAACAACATGATCCCGTCATCCAAGGCGTCCACCGCTTCACGCAACATGTTCCGCGCGCGTTCGGCGGCCTCCATCGTATCGCGGGGTGTCACCTCGGTCGTCGAGACCAGATATCCGCCAATTTGGGCGCGTTTGGCTGAAGCCTGAAATTGTCGCCCGTCCCGCAATTTCCATGCCATACCCTGCTCGCAAGATGTAATGGCTCTTCGCAGATCGGCCTTGAGCCCTACTTCTTCCAAACCATCCGGGGTTTGGAAATGATCCAGAGACCAGTTCTCGAATGGTATCTTGTCCACTTTCCCGCTAAACCGAGATGCAGTTTCACCACCGAACGCGATATCCGCAAAGCTCTCGTTAACCAGAACAAAATTCAGATCTTCATCCAACAGCGCCATACCGCAGGCGACGCCGGAAAACGCATCTTCCAGCAAGGCAATGGCCGCATTGGCGTCAAGTTCGGAGCGTAGGGCAAAATCTTCCAAAACCACCGTCCTTTGCGAGCGTTCGACTGGCGAACAGGTTAAAGAACCATGACAGTTTTTCCATTTGATGTCGCTATTTGTATCAATTGTATCCATGCATGAACCCAAACCGACGGCGTTGAATTGGACAGAATTTAAACCTGTTTGATCGCCCCGCATCGAGCAGACAATCCAAGATCGAATTCGGATGTCATGATTGTTCTGTTTCTATGTCTCAGGGGGATGTCGGGTCATGTCTCAATTGTATGTCCGGACTTTACCGTCTTGAACGGCCAGTGTTGCACCCCGCAGGGTGCGCATCGCGCGCCACGCCTGCCCCATGGCCTCGCCGACCAATCACAGGGCCTACACCTGGACCTTCGAGCAAAAATTATGTGCGGATGATAAAATATTTTAATTGTATACAACTTGCATTTTAAGGTATCTGACCGAGAGACAACCCCCATTGTCGCGATTCTGATTTCACAGATCGCAGGGGCGCGCGATGAGAGGACCTGAGATGAAAGATGCATCCCGACGCAAGAAAACGCAGCTGTATGAGCATTTGAAAACAGCGGTGATGACGCTTGCACTGACGCCAGGGGAAGATTTGGACGAAGCCACGTTGTCAGAAGAGTTCGACTTGTCCCGCACGCCCTTGCGTGAAGTGTTCCGACTGTTAGCGGGCGAAGGGTATCTGGAGCTTCGCGAAAACCGCGGTGCGCGGGTAACCGGGATGTCGTACACGACCCTGCGTGATTTCTTTCTGGCCGCACCAATGATTTATGGGGCAATTCTGCGCCTTGCGGCAAAGAATGCCACAACTGCTCAACTTGCCGATTTGAAAGCCGCACAGGAAGACTTCAAGACGGCATTGCGCTCGGGTTCGGGTGCGGACCGGGCAATGGCCAACAACCTGTTCCACGAGATTACCGGCACCATGGCAGATAACACCTATCTGTTGCCGTCCTTCAAGCGACTGCTGATTGACCACGCCAGAATTGGCATGACCTTTTATCAGCCGCAGGACCAACACATGGCCGAAAACCTATCAGTCGCCAGCAGTCAGCACGATGCCATCATCGCCGCCATCGAGGCGGGCGATGAGGCGGCTGCCGCGCAGCTGGCCATCGACCATTGGAACCTGTCTCGCGACCAGATCGAGCTGTTCGTCACGCCCGCAGGGCTTGATGTACCGCTTGGATCATTTGCGCGCAAAACCCCTGCATGAGGATGTAAATGACACCCCTGTTCAAATTTGAAGGGATCTACACGCCCGTCGTGACCCCATATCACGAGGATGGCAGCGTCAACTGGGACGCGCTGTCGGATGTGATCGAATATCTCATCGAAAACGGTGTGCATGGCCTGATCTCGGGCGGGTCCACCGGCGAGAACTATGCGCAGCCGGTGGCCGAGCGCCTGGAGCTGGCGAAGTTCACCCATGAACGATTGAATGGCCGCCTGCCGCTGGTCGTCGGCACCGGTGCGATGATGACGCCGGATTCCATTGCGCTGGCGACAGGCGGGCGTGAGATTGGCGCAGATGCGATCCTGCTGGCCAGCCCGGCCTATTCGGTGCCCACCGACCGGGAAAACGCGCTGAACGCGCTGACCATCGACAAGGCGGCTGATCTGCCGGTGATGCTGTACAATTATCCGCACCGAACCGGCACCATGATGGGCGAAGAGTTTCTGGATCGCGTGGGTCGCAGCCGCAACTTCTGCGGCATCAAGGAAAGCTCGGGCGATATCAACCGGGTACACCTGCTGGCGCGTGACTATCCGCATATCCAGCTGGGCTGCGGCATGGACGATCAGGCGCTGGAATTCTTTGCCTGGGGCGCGCCGTTCTGGGTCTGTGGTGGGTCGAACTTCCTGCCAGCGGAACATGTGGCGCTGTACAATGCCTGCGTGGTCCAGGGGAACTTTGACAAAGGCCGCCGCATCATGTCGGCCATGCTGCCGCTGATGCATGTGCTGGAACAGGGTGGAAAGTTCATCCAGACCATCAAGCACGGCGTCACCATGAACGGTATCGACGCGGGCATCATGCGCCCGCCGCTGAAGGGTCTGAACAAGGATGACAAACGCGCGCTGGAACAGGTCACGCGCGTGTTGAAACGCAAAATCGCTGACATCGTGGCGGAGGGATAAGGCATGAGCTTGCTGACACAGGACGAATATAAATCCATCGCCGCGGGTCTGGACCTGCCCACCGGTGCCTTTATCGACGGCAGCTTCCGTCCGGCGATCTCGGGCAAGACCTTCACCAGCACCAACCCGGCGACCGGCGCGACTCTGGCCGAGATCGCCGCATGTGGTGCGGAAGATGTGGATTTTGCCGTCGAAAAGGCGCGCGAAGCCTTTGACGATGGCCGCTGGTCGAAACTGCACCCGTCCGAACGCAAGGACATACTGATCCGACTCTGCAAGCTGATGACCCGCAATGCGCGGGAGCTTGCGGTGATGGAAAGCATCGATAGCGGTAAGACCATCTATGATTGCGAAACGGTGGATGTGCCCGAGACGATTCATTGTCTGAAGTGGCATGCTGAGGCGATCGACAAGATTTATGATCAGGTGTCACCCGCGTCTGACGATCACATCGCAATGGTCGTGCGCGAACCCATCGGTGTAGTCGGCCTTGTGCTGCCGTGGAACTTCCCTCTGCTGATGTTGGCGTGGAAGATCGGTCCGGCGCTGGCGGCGGGTTGTTCGCTGGTGATCAAACCAGCGGCGGAAACCACGCTGACGGCGTTGCGTGTGGCCGAACTGGCGATGGAGGCCGGTGTTCCAGCCGGTGTTCTCAACATTGTTCCCGGCGGCGGGGCCGATGTGGGCGAACCCATTGGCCGCCACATGGATGTCGACGTGGTGTCCTTCACCGGCTCGACCGTGACCGGTAAGCGGTTCCTGACCTATTCGGCGGAAAGCAACGCCAAAGAGGTGGTGCTTGAAATGGGCGGCAAGAACCCCGCCATCGTGATAGATGATGCAGAAAACCTGGACCGCGTGGCCCAGCATCTGGTCAATGGGGCGTTCTGGAACATGGGCGAGAACTGCTCGGCCTCGTCCCGTCTGATCGTGCACAAGGACGTCAAGGCCGAGCTGCTGGAGCGCATCGCGCATCATGCCAAACAGTGGAATATCGGTGACCCGTTGGACCCGGAAACCCGCATGGGCGCGCTGGTGTCCGAGGGGCACTACACAAAGGTTTGCGGCTATCTGGATCAGGCTGAAAACGTGCTGATCGGCGGCACCGCCAAGGACGGTTTTGTCGAGGCTACCGTTGTCGAAGTTGCAGACAACAATGCCGTTCTGGCCCGCGAAGAAATCTTTGGCCCGGTTCTGTCGGTGATCGAAGTCTCGGGCTTTGACGAGGCAATCGCGGTCGCAAATGACACCGAATACGGCCTGTGTGCGTCGATCTTCACCGCCAATGCCAAACGCGCCATTCGCGGTGCCCGCGCCCTGCGGGCTGGGACTGTCACAGTCAACAGCTTTGGCGAAGGCGACATCTCGACCCCGTTTGGCGGGTACAAACAGTCGGGCTTTGGCGGCCGCGACAACTCGGTCCATGCCCATGATCAATATACCCAGCTGAAAACCATCTGGATTGATCTTGCCGATGACGCCGATGAGGCTGTGAATTGACGCGGTACACCGCTAAAACCCTGCCGGTCCAACGCGGACCGGCTGCTTGGAACACGATTCTGGGTCCGCAAGCTCAGCCGACGGAGCTGGACGAGGACCAGACTGCTGATTTTGTCGTTGTTGGGGCGGGCTTTGCGGGGCTGACAGCCGCACGCCGTATCAGACAGTTGCAACCCGAGGCCAAAGTTGTGGTCATTGAGGCCGGTCGGATCGCCGAAGGCGCAGCAGGCAGAAACTCGGGTTTCATGATCGACCTGCCGCATGATCTGGCCTCGGACGACTATGCAGGCAGCGGTGACGATCGCAAGATGATTGATCTGAACCGACAAGCGATCCGTTTTGCCCGCATGGCCGTTAAGGAATATCAAATCGACCCGAACTATTTTGACCCGGCGGGCAAGGTCAATGGGGCGGTCAGCGACACGGCTGAGGCGCACAACAAAAGCTATGCGCAGCACCTGACATCGTTGGGCGAAGAAAGCCAGACGTTGGATGCTCGGCAAATGTATGAACTGACCGGCTCGCACCACTATACGTCAGGGCTTTACACGTCAGGTACGGTGATGTTGCAGCCCGCCGGTTATATCCGCGGGTTGGCGGACGGTCTGGTCGGGCAAGGCGTGCGTCTTTTTGAAAACAGCCCTGTCACCGGCTTTGCCCGCGAAGGCAAAGACTGGCGCGTGCAGGCAGAGAAAGGCAGCGTCACGGCACCCATGGTGATCCTGACCGTCAACGGCCACCTTGAAAGCTTTGGGATCGAGCGCGACCGTTTGATGCATCTGTTTCTGTTTGCGTCGATGACCCCGGAATTGGGCAGCGATGCGTTGGAGAAACTGGGCGGCCAACCCCGCTGGGGAGTGACCCCGTCCGATCCCATGGGCACCACCATGCGCCGGATTGACACCGGACAAGGCGGCAACCGCATCATCACCCGAACCTGCGCCGCCTTACGACCCGGCATGACCGCTACTGCTCGCGACCTGACGCGCGCCTCAAAGGTCATGCAGCGCAAATTCGACGCGCGCTTCCCCCAGCTTGCTGGCATGAAGATGCAGTACCAATGGGCAGGTCACCTGTGCCTGAGCCTGAACGGCGTTTCAGTCACCCGCGAAATCGACACCGGGGTCTATTCCGGCTGCGTTCAAAACGGGCTGGGCACTGCGCGCGGAACCCTCACAGGTATCGCGGCGGCAGAACTCGCCTGCGGTCACAGTTCAGCCATCTCACAGCACTTCTCGGCAGAAGCTCAACCAAAACGACTGCCACCGCAACCCTTCAGAGAAATCGGCGGCAACGCCGTGCTTCGGTGGAAGGAATGGCGCGCGCGTGTAGAATAGTCAGGGCGCCGGGCGGATCCGCTCGGTTGCCCGCAACATTGTTTTCCCACCTCGAAAAAAAGCCCGCCTATTGAGGCGGGCCAGTACGGGGAGAGACTTTTCTCAGTAAGTCTGGTTCAGTTCATCAGCTGCAGGGATCTCACGTTCACGGCGCGCGATGTAATCCAATAGCTCTTCGTTCTTGGCTTCGTCCAATTTGGGTTCTTGGTACTCGGCCAACAGTTTTTTGGCGTGTTTCAACGCGCGTTCGGTAATCTCGACACTGCCTTCTGCTTGCCATTGCTCGATCGAGTTGTTGTCGAACAGTTCCGGCATGAAGAACGCCTCCTGGAAATTGTCTTGCGTGTGCGGATGGCCCAAGTAGTGACCACCGGGCCCAACATCTGGAACCGCGGCAAGCGCCTGATCGAAGTCGTGCCATTTGGGGCCTTCTGCCATGCGATAGGCCATGGCGCATTGTTCCGCATCGACGATGAACTTGGCGACCGAGCAATGCATTCCCGCCTCGTTCCAACCGGCGGAGTGCCAGATATAGTTCGCACCGGCATGGATCACCGCACTGAGCGTTGTTGCGGATTCGTAGCCTGCCTGCGCGTCAAAGGTCTTGGCACCGCCCAAAGTGTTCGAGGTGCGCCACGGAACATCATAGAACCGCGCCATCTGACCGATCATGAAGTTCATCAGGCTGATCTCGGGTGTGCCCGCCATCGGCGCGCCGGATTTCATCGACACAGTCGACAGATAGTGACCCCAGATCGCCGGGGCCCCCTTGCGGATCACCTGTGTATAGGCCAGCGCCGACAAGGCCTCAGCCGTCAGCTGCGCCACGGTGGCGGGAACGGATGCCGGCGTGTTTGCGCCACCCAGCACAAAGGGCGAGCACAAAACGGGTTGATTGCGTCGGCTGAAAGCGCGCATCGCGCCCAGCATGGTTTCATCCCATACCAGCGGGCTGTTGCCATTGCAGTTCCCCGTGGTGACGGGATTGTTGTCGATGAACTCATCGCCGAACAGGATCGCGCACATATCCATCACGTCTTCGGCGTTTTTGGGCGAAGTGGTCATACCCATGAACATTTTGTCGGAATATTTCATGGACGAATATGTGATGCGCAAGTGACGCTGGCTGATCGGGTGATCGTAGGGCTCGACAATATGGTGGGCCGAGCTGTGCAGCGCCGGCATCATCTGGCTGAACTTGTGGAACATCGCTAGATCTTCCAGCAACGGGTTTCGCCGCACATCCTCCAGATCTCGCAGGAAGGGCGCGCCGGTCATCGGCACGAAGACCGAGTGCTTGCCGCCCAGCTTCACATTCTTTTTCGGATCGCGCGCGTGATATGTAAACTGCGCCGGGATGGTTGCGATCAACTCGCGCACCATGTTGCGATCCAGATAGACCAGTTCGCCAACGACCTTTGCACCAGCCTTCTTCCAGTCGTCCAGCGCGATCGGGTCGCGGAACTGGACACCGACATTCTCCAGAATGTCCATGGCCGCATTGTCGATCAACTCTACCTGGGCGCCGTCCATGACTTCACAAACCGGCAAGTTGCGGGTCAAGCCGGGAAGCATGTCGAACACCGGAGCGGTACGAATGGCCCGCCGGGCAGAACGACCGCCAGAGCGGGAACGGGTGCGAGTTTCTGTGGTCATCGGGATTCTCCAGGATTTTCACAGAATATGGCAGTTGCCGAACGCGGCTGCGTCAAAATGAGCGAAGCATATTTGATAGATGCGACATGATGGTGCCGCGTGCGACACGACAAGGGCACGGGACACGAATCAACCTTCGAAGCCCCGGGTCGGCCCTGGCGTTTGAAGCTAGTCTATCTTGTTGCGCTGCGCATGAGGCGAAACGCCAAAATGGGCACGATAGACTTTCGAAAAATGACCGGGGCTTTCATATCCGCAGGCCAACGCAATATCGGTGATCGAATCCTCGGTCTGCAACAACAGCGTCCGTGCGCGGTCCATGCGCATTTCGACATAGTATTTTTTTGGAGTCGAATTCAGGTATTTTCCGAACAACCTTTCAAGTTGGCGGGTCGAAATGCCGAGCTGCGTTGCAATAACCGAAGGCGAGACCGGTTCGTCGATGTGATCGCGCATGACACGGATCGCGCCGACCAGATGTTTGTTGCGCATCCCATTTCTGGATTGCAAAGAAACGCGCTGTTCAGCGGTGGCGTTGCGAACGGCGACATAGACCATCTGGTCTGCGACATCCAAGGCAAGGTCTTCACCGTGATCCGCTTCGATCAAATGCAGCATCAGGTCCGCGGTCGCCGTACCCCCAGAGGCAGTGATGTATTTTTCGTCCGCGACAAAGACACTGCGCACCAGATTCACATCTGGAAACTCTTCCATAAAGCTGTCGTGATATTCCCAATGAATGGCCGCTTTCATACCGTCCAGAAAACCGGCCTCTGCCAATATCCATGCGCCCGAGCACAGCGCACCAATCTCTGTTCCTTTTGCGCGTTCACGCCGTAGCGCCGCCAACAAGGGGCGGCTGACATGATTGCGCATGTTGATGCCAGACAACACCAGCAACCTATGACATTTCGGGACGACAGAAAAATCCCCGTCCACCAGCGTTTCAGACCCGTTCGACGACGTAACCGATACCCCATCTTCCGAGCGCAAGGACCATTCGTATAGTTCTTTACCACTGATCAGGTTTGCAATTCGCAAAGGCTCGACTGCACAGGAAAACGCCAGATGCGAAAACTCATCCGTCAGAAAGAACACAAACTTTTGGGGTGGGGACATTAACGCCTCAATCGCCGCCTGGTCGCGCACCAAAACCGTTAAGGGTGCGCTTCTGCGCTATATCACAGTATTTTCTGCGTCAAGCGCACAAAGTGTTCAGGACAAAACGTGGACGGCCGAGGGCTCCGTTTACTGGTCACACTATTCCGCGTCGGCTCTTCGGGATAGCAGCCCGCTTCTTTCAGCAGGTACTGGAAAATATTTGATGTAAGGCCAGACGGTCCCTTTTGTGCAGGTCTATCCGGCTTCTGCTTGCGCGGTGGCAAGAAGCCATTCCTTGACCCTCTGCGCATCATCAGACAAGGGTCTTCTCTTCGACCAGATAAGGTAAAACCCCTTCCCCGTTGTCCATTGCCATTCCGGTCTGGCCGCCAACAGACCTTGCTCAATCAGCCGGTCTGTCAGGTGTTTCCAACCGAAGGCAAAGCCCTCACCGGCCATAGCAGCCTGAAGGACCAGAGCATAGTCATTGAGACGCAGACCCGTTTGCGGCACCGCTGTATTGACCGAAAAATTCGCGAACCAATCTCGCCAACTTGGACGTTGACGAATGGGCTCTTCCAAGTGGATCAAGCGCTGGGTCAGCAGATTGGGCAAGCTACGCAGATCAACAGCCGCCGCCATGACGCGCGGTGATGCAACCGGATAGATCACCTCGGGCGCGATCAGGGCGCTTTCGCATTCCAGCCAGTTCCCGTCCCCCTGCCGCACTGCAAGACTGATGTTTTCCGCGTCGATGTCGGGGTCCCGGTCGCTGGACTGCAATCTCAGGTCAATTTGCGGGTGTTGCTGCTGCAAGTCAGCAAGGCGCGGCATGATCCAATAGTTATTGAAAGCCGTCGAAGCGCTGAGAGTCACATATCCGGTCTGACCAAGCTGTTGGATGGATGAGACAGAAAGAGCGAGCTGTTCAAAAGCGCGGGTTACATCGGCCAGCAACCTCTCGCCTGCCGTGGTCAGGACAACCTGACGGTGGCTTCGGGTAAAAAGCGCCGTTCCCAACCCCTCCTCAAGACGTCGGATCGCGACACTGACCGCCGGTTGTTGGACGTTAAGCTCTTGCGCAGCCCGCGTGAAGGATTGAAGCCTTGCGGCAGCTTCAAATACCACGAGATGCCGCGGAGATCCGAGAAGTTTCCAGAGTTCTTGCATAAATACTGTTTATGCTACGCATTCTTTTTTTCAAGCATCACAGTGCCATTTCAAGGTCTTAATATGTCGAAAAAGAATGGAGTGATTCACTATGGCTCGGCGTTCGCGTCAATCCCGGTCCCACAGTTCAGAGCCCGGTTCGGTTCCGGCCTCCCCATACATCCAGCGCAAACTGGCGTTTTTCGACCCTCTGACCGAAGAGGCCCTGACGCGGCTTGAGGCACAGGTTGACTGGATTTTTCAGGATGTAGGCATCGCATTTCGCGACGATCCGCAGGCGCTGGATTTGTGGCGACGTGAAGGTGCGCGGGTCGAAGGGGATATTGTGCGGGCCGACGCACAATGGATTCGCAGCTTGTGCGCCAAGGCACCTAAGAGCTTTACCCAAATCGCGCGCAACCCCGAACGATCAGTGGTGATCGGAGAAGGCAATCAGGTCTTTGCACCTGTCTACGGCGCGCCCTTCGTACGCGACCTTGAGGGCGGTCGCCGCTATGGCGACATCGACGCGTTCGAAAAGCTGGTCAAACTGACCTACATGCACCCATATCTGCATCATGGCGGGTTCGTCACCTGCGAGCCCTGCGATGTTCCGGTCAGCAAGCGCCACCTGGACATGATGTTTGCGCATATGACCCTCAGCGACAAACCGCATCTGGGCGCAATCACCGAGATGAGCCGGGCGCAAGACAGTGTCGACATGGCCGAGATTGTCTTTGGCGCGGACTTCATGCGCGAAAACTGCGTCATCATGGGCAACGTGAACACGAATTCTCCGCTGCTGGTCGACCGCGTTGTCACCGAAGCGGCGCGAGTCTATTCGACTCGCGGCCAAGGCATGATCGTGGTTCCGTTCATCTTGTCCGGCGCAATGGGTCCTGTCAGTACTGCCGCCAGCGTCTCACAGGCCATGGCCGAGGCGATGATGGTCTGCGCCTATGTGCAACTGCTGCGCCCCGGCGCGCCCTTTGTCTTGGGCAATTTCCTGTCATCCATGTCGCTGAAATCCGGCGCACCGACCTTTGGCATGCCTGAACCGGTGATGTCGAACTA
Organism: Ruegeria lacuscaerulensis; assembly: GCF_013034685.1. Lineage (GTDB taxonomy): Bacteria > Pseudomonadota > Alphaproteobacteria > Rhodobacterales > Rhodobacteraceae > Ruegeria > Ruegeria lacuscaerulensis_B. The sequence continues at coordinate 714,552 of NZ_WQGO01000002.1, forward strand.
TGCGATCGGACAACTGGCCCGTCGGGCTGGCCTGCCACTGCGCTGCGGCGGCTCGTTGACCGCCTCCAAGATCGAAGACGCGCAAGCCGCCTACGAATCCGCCGATTCCATGCACTCCACCATGCTGGTCGGAGCCAACTTCGTGCTGCACTCAGCCGGTTGGCTCGAGGGTGGCCTGTGCACCGGGTTCGAAAAACTGATCATGGATGCCGACCGTCTCGGCTCTTACCAGAAAGTGCTCAGCCAGGGCCTGGATACTAGTGACGAGGCCTTTGCACGCGACGCCTATGGCGAGGTCAAGGCCGGAGGACACTTCCTAGGCTGCGCCCACACCATGCGAAACTACCAGACCGCGTTCTATGAGCCCAGATTGAGCGACAGCGAAAATGTCGAAAGCTGGGAAGAAGGCGGCTCCAAGGACATGCGCCGCCGCGCCTATGAACGCTGGAACCAAATGTTGAACGACTACCAGCCGCCTGAGATGGACGAGGCCAAGAAAGAAGAACTGGCCGCCTATGTTGCCAAGCGCAAAGAAGAAATCCCAGACGCCTGGTACTAGCACCGGGATCTCTTCATCTGGCCAAAAAAATCCTCGGTGGGAATCGCGCGCCAGCGCGGCGGGGGCAGACAGCCCCCTTCCCCAGCTAAACGAAAGACACAGGACCCTCTCATGCCCGAGATTCAAAAAGATGAAACCACATCCGGCAAACAACTGCCCTCCCATGCCAAAGTCGTCATTATCGGCGGCGGCGTTGTAGGCTGTTCGATCCTGTTCCACTTGGCCAAGTTCGGCTGGAAGGACGTTGTCCTGCTGGAACGCGATGAACTGACCTCAGGCTCCAGCTGGCACGCGGCGGGTCAGATCCACACGATCAGCTCGGACCCCAACATATCGCGCCTGCAAAGCTATACCATCGATCTGTACAAAGAGATCGAGGAAACCTCGGGCCACTCGGTCGGCATGCACATCACCGGCGGTTTCTACGCGGCCTCGACCAAGGAATGGTACGATTATCTCAAGCGCGAGCGTTCGAAAGCGCGTTACATGGGCCTGCATCAGGAATTCATCAGCCCGCAGGAACTGGCCGAGCGTCACCCGCTGATCGATCCCAAACACTACCACGCCGCGCTCTGGGATGAGCAGGACGGCGACGTGGACCCCTCAGGCGCGACCTACGCCTTTGCGAAATCCGCCCGTCACCACGGCGCGCAATACTTCACCCATTGCGGTGTGACGTCGATGACCCAACGCCCTGATGGTAGCTGGGATCTGACCACCCCCAAAGGCGTCATTAATGCCGAGCAGGTCGTGAACTGCGGTGGCCTATGGGCGCGTGAGGTGGGCCATATGTCGGGCATCCACCTGCCGGTGCAGCCGATGGAGCACCACTATCTGATCACCGATGCGATCCCGATGATCAGGGACCGCATGGAGATCCTGGGTGAAGCCGGTCGTCTGCCTGCGGGTATCGACTATGAGGCCAACATTTACTTCCGTCAGGAACGCCACGGCATGCTTCTGGGCACCTACGAGCCGAAATCGACCCCGTGGAAGGTCGATGGCACGCCTTGGGATTTCGGCCACGAGCTGCTGCAACCCGATCTGGACCGCATCGCCGACCGTCTGGAAATGTCGTTCGAGCGTATCCCCGCCATCGGTGAATCCGGCATCAAGGACACCATCAACGGCCCATTCACCTTTGGCCCAGATGGCAACCCGATGATCGGCCCGGTTCCGGGCATGAAGAACTACTGGGTCGCTGTGGGCGTCATGGCAGGTTTCTGTCAGGGCGGCGGCGTTGGCCTGACCATGGCCGAATGGATGATCGACGGCGAGCCCTCGATCGACGTCTGGGCGATGGACGTGGCCCGCTTTGGCGAGTTCGCAACACCGGACTGGGGCACCATCAAGTCCTCGGAAAACTACGAGCGTCGCTTCGTGATGACTTTCCCGAACGAAACGCTGCCAAAGGGCCGGATGCAGAAAACCACCGCGCTCTATGATCGTCTGATCGAAAAGGGGGCGGTGATGGGTCAGGGCTTTGGCCTGGAAAACGCGCTGTGGTTTGCTGACAACGCCGAAGACGCGCATGAAACCCCGACTTTCGAGCGGAACCGCAGCCACGACTATGTGGCGCGCGAAGTAAAAGCCGTGCAAGAGGCCGTGGGCGGCATTGAGATCGCCAACTTTGCCAAGCACGAGTTCAAGGGCGCGGGGGCGCGAGACTACCTAAACCGCACTCTTGCAGGCTATGTCCCGAAACCGGGCCGTCTGGCGCTGACTCCGATGCTGACCGAAAAAGGCCGTCTGTACGGTGACCTGACCGTGGCATGTCTGGGCGATGACCATTTCATGCTGTTCGGATCGGGCGCAATGCAGGATGCGCACCGCCGCTGGTTCGAAACGGACCTGCCTGCGGACGTGAGCTATGCCAATGTCTCGGATGACTGGCACGGGATCGCGCTGTCAGGCCCCAAATCGCGCGAACTGCTGGCCCGTATAACCCGCGACGACGTAAACGCCGATGCGCTGAAGTTCCGCGATCTGCGCCAGACCTTCGTAGGCGGCGTGCCGGTGATCCTGAACCGTATCTCGTTCGCGGGCGAGCTGGGCTTTGAGATCTACTGCAAGCCGATGTACCTGCTGCGTCTGGCCGAGGCGATCGAAGAGGCCGGGGCCGATCTGGGCTATCGCTGGTACGGCGCACGCGCGTTGATGTCGCTGCGCCTTGAAAAAGGCTGGGGCGTCTGGACCACCGATTTCCGCCCTGATTTCAATGCGGTCGAATCCGGCATGGATGTCTTCATCAACTGGAAGAAGGACTTTGTAGGCAGGGAAGCGACCGAGAAGTTCAAGGCAGACGGCGTGGCACGAAAGCTGGTCACCATGACCATCGACGTGGACGGTATCGACGTCTCAAACGACGAAGCGATCCTGAAAGACGGCGAAGCGGTCGGCTATGTCTCGTCCGGCGGTTACGGCCACCGTGTCGGCAAGTCGATGGCCATGGGCTATGTCGCCTCGGGCAGTGCGGCACCGGGAACCAAGCTGCAGGTGGAAATCCTGGGCGAGTTCTACGACGCCGAAGTTCTGGGGGGACCTGCATACGATGCCAACGGTGCAAATATGCGCGCGTAGCCGAGGCATTTGTATCGCGAAAGCCGAAGTCGAACCGTCAATCTGTCGAGATGAACCTGCGCCCGGCCGCCAGTAGGCTGGGCGCTTTCTTGTTCGACCTCTAGGGCGATCTACCAAACAACTCATAGAGTTCGATTGTGGTTTTCACCCCAACTTTCAGTTGAATGCGCCCCCTATGAATTTCGACCGTGCGCGGGCTGATATTCAATTCTGCTGCGATTTCTTTGCTGGTGGTGCGGCCGGGGTTGCGCAGAATATACTGCAATACCTCGTCTTCCCGATCCGTAAGGCGCCCTCGCTTTTCCGCAAGATCCAGCCGTCGCGCTTTTTGCTGGCGCAACTTCTCTCCGAACTCCCAAGCCACTGCGATCCGGTCTGTCAGAACGCTCAGGTCAAAGGGTTTTTCCAGAAAGTCGATCGCCCCCGCCTTGGTGGCACGGACAGATTCCGGGATGCCACCATGCCCCGAGATGAAGATGATCGGAAGGGTCGAATCCTGCCGGACAAGGTAATCTTGCAGTTCAAGCCCGTCCATGTCGGGCATCCCGTAGTCCAGGACAAGGCATCCAGCAGCATCTGCGTCGACCTGATCCAAAAAGCTCTGAGCATCCGGGAAATGCGCAACCGTCATGCCGCGCCTGCGCAAAGAACGGGACAAGGCAATACGAACATCATCATCGTCATCAATGATATAGACGGTCAATTCGGTCATGTATCTTCTTTCCCGGAACGGTCGCTGCGCCGCAAGGTGAAACAGAACCGCGCGCCCGACAGAACAGACGGGTCATGCCAGATTTCACCGCCATTCGTCTTGATGATCGTGCGACAGATCGAAAGACCCAATCCCATGCCTTCGGCCTTTTGTGTGTCGAAGGTGTTGAACAGTACCACATCGGGACTAACCCCGGGCCCGTTGTCTTCGACCCGGACTTCGACAACATCTTCTGCGGCATGTGCAGTGATCACGATAGATCCGACCCCGGCTGAGTCTCGAGCCAAGGCGTCGATCGCATTGCGCAGCAAATTCACGAGAACCTGAGCGATCTGAGTCCGGTTTCCGATCACCGGCGGCAGGTCTACCCGATCATATCTCAGCGCTAAATCATGGGCTTTGGCTTCGGCCTCCATCAGGGTGATGGTCTGCGCGATTAGGCCCCCCAATTCGAAAGGTGTTTGCCGCCCCCGGTCCTTGCGGACCATATCGCGCAAGGCACGAATGATGTCACCGGCACGACGCGATTGACGGTCAACATCGCTGAGAATTTCGGTCAACTCCGGGTCCGTCTCGCCCAGTTCGTCCAGCGTCATAATGGCCGCATCGACATTGTATGAAATCGCGCTGAGCGGCTGGTTCAGCTCATGCGCCAAGCCCGATGCCATTTCCCCCATCAGGTTCACTCGTGCCACATGGGACAGGTCGCGGCTCAGACGACTGGCCTCAGCCTCGGCTAGCTTGCGGTCACTGACGTCGTCGATAATGGCCACCGCATGATCTGGCGCGCCACTTTCGTCGCGAATTAAAATCGCGTTCACACGCAGCCAGATATTCGACCCATCCTTTCGAACAAAGGGATTTTCAACGATAAACTCAGAATCCTGCAATAGCGTTTCGCGGAGTGTCACAGCGATCTGCTTGCCATCTGCAGGCAGGATATCAGCCAGCGTCATCTTTTCCAGCTCACCCGGCTGATACCCCATGATATCGCAAAGCTGCTCATTCACCCGCAGAAACCGGCCGGTTTCGGGAGAAATCTGTGCCATCCCACGCGACGCCAAATCAAAAGTGCGCCCATAGGCCGCCTCAAAACGCTGCCGCTGCCTCACCTGCTGCGCCAGCGCCGCGCCGGTATCCTCGAGCTCGCGATAGGGGCTGTGCAGGCTTTCTCCGGCCGGGATCTCTCCACTGGACAGGCGGCGCGTCTGACTGGCAAACATGCGCACAGGGGCATAAATCCGGTCCGCCAGCGCCAGACCGATGGCGCCCGTCAGAATCGCAATGGACAGGGCAATCCAGATCCCTTGCACCCGGTTCTTTTTGACTTCGCCAATAAAATTATCCTCGGCGGCATAGAGCCCGATCAGCCAGTTCAAACCGGGCTCCGAGACATCGATCAACATGGCAACATAGTCCTGACCGTCCAACTCGAAATCAGTATGAACAGGTCCGGTGATCTGACTGCTGCCCCTCTGCGCCAAAGCACCAAAGGCCTGGCGGGCCAATTCGTCGTCAATCTGATCCACCATTGGCAGTTCAGGATTGTCAAAATCCGCGTCCTGGTCGATCAGAACAAGAGTTGGGTGGGCAAGGACAGAACCATCCTCGTTCAAAACCAGCGCGGCCCCGCGGCGCTCTGACCAGATATCCAGCAAGAACCCCGACAGGGCGTCAATCTGAATATCCACCCCCAGAATGGCCCGTATGTTTCCCTCGTCATCCAGAACCGGCACCCCATACGTAATCCCCGGCTGACGGGTGGTGAAGAAGATATAAGGCTGGGTCCAGATCGGGGCCTTCGCCTCGGATACCATACTAAACCAAGGCCGGGTGCGCGCCTCATAAGTATCTGTCTGGGATTGCGCCGTTTCCAAAAGGGTAAACCGGTCATTGCGCCACTGAAAACTTGCCGGATGCTCGGTCAGTTCAGCGGTAAAGGGCGGGATCACCTTTGTGCGATACCGGCCTGGCTCCTCGGTCCGCATGACATAGACGAACCGCCCGCTGTGGTCCGCCAGATAGATGCCCGCCAATTGCGGAGCCACCTGAATTTGCTGAAAGAAATGGCTTTCCAGCGCCGAAGTGTCGTTGATATCCAGCACATCGTTTTCCGCCAGCCGCCTGGTGGCATCCAATACTTGCTGTGCCGGATTGAGAAAGTTCCGCACCTGGCCAATGACATTGACGCTGACCTCGTTCAGAGAAATCCGCGATTGCCGTAGCAGGGCTTTTTCCGAGCTGACAAAAGTCGACAATGTCACGGACAGCACCGCTACGAATTGCAGCCCCGCCAGACATAGCGCCAGCGTCGCACGCAGTGATCTGCGCCTGCGGGCCGGCTCTGAGTGATCTTGATGGAAGGGTTGCTGTGCTGTTGTGTCCAATAGTCAATCCAGACGGTCTTTTCACCTAGGCCGTATCGCGGTGGCTGCTCTTTGAATCACCAGCCTATACGTAATCTACCGTATAGACACGCCTTGTCTGGTTTCGCTTAGTTCCTTGCCATCTGAATGGCTGATTCCAAACGAAGTTTCGGGTGGATCAGCCATTCTCACAAGGATCAAAAAAACTGACAACAGGAGTGTCAAAGTGCTCAAAAAATCTTCTATCACAGCCTTCGCAATCGCCGCATTTTTGTCGCCTGCGGCTTATGCTGAGGAGTTTATCACGATTGGCACGG
>NZ_WQGO01000020.1 GCF_013034685.1 Ruegeria lacuscaerulensis
GAGACCTGACGAGGGTGCCTGTAACGGGAATAGAACACCGCCCCCGGGCACCATTCCCAACAGGTAAGCTACTGTTTCCCTTCAGCTTTAACTACTGAGAGCTGGAGGCGTAGACCATGCTGGAGCGTCCCTGCCACACACAAAAGCGACTTAAGTTATCCCGATGCCCACTGTTTATCCAACCAACTTCATGGGCAACTATCGCCTGGGTGACAACATCAACGAAAACCTCGACGCACTGCAGTTGATCTGGGATTTGCAGCATGAACATGCTGAGACTGACAGTTCACATAAAAGGCTGCGTAAACCAGTCATCGTGTATTGCGGTGCTATCGCCGAGGCAGTGCTGTTCGACTTCTTTGCCAAAATCCGGGATTTTGTTCGGGAGGGCGTAGCAGCTATAGAGGAAGAACTCGCCGAACATCTTCGTTCTATGAGCAACGACAACTTTCAGTTCTTCATCGACCAATGCCGCAAACACCAGCTCTTTGGAGACGGAAGTGACGGCTTCTACGACGATTTGAACAAACTTGCGGAACTGCGAAACCGGATACACATTCAGAACGTCAAGCACTTTAAGCCTCTGCGCGAACACGAAGCGTTCTCCAAGGTGCAGCAGCAAATGGCCGAAAGGACGCTGGAGACTTTGATTGCTCGGATGAACGAGCATTACAATCGGAAGCAGGCTGACCACGTCGGCGGCTTTATGCTCCCTTGGAACTCATACCTTTAGAGTTCCCATCTTTGGTCCACGGCTGCTCCCTCGTTGCCCCAACCGCAACCTCTACGGTAGTTGGTTTAGCCATTTCGCGAGGACTTCAAGAGGGTAGCCACGACCATAGCCGTGACCGACACCCTCTGTATGCCATCCGCCAATCTGGTCGACGACGTCAGAGGGACACTCGACTGCTCGTAGCCTGTCACGCATCGAATGGCGGAAGCTATGCATGGTGTGTTCTTTCTGGGCATGCTGCTTTATCCATTTGTTCAGTGCTGCACTGGCTGAGTTGGCGTTCGTGTTACTGTTTTTGTTGTAGCGTGGGAAAGCGAACTTGCTGCCCCGAACCTCAACCAAGATGCGTTCAGCGGCCCAGAGCGAGGCACCAACGAGAGGAATAGTTCTTGCACTACTATTGGTCTTGAGGCGTCGCCATGGATGCTCTTGCACGACCAAGTGGGGCATAGGGCCTTCAAGCCGGATGTCTTCAACGAGTAGACCAGCCGCTTCAGCGAGGCGCATCCCGGTATCCGACACCATGGCAACCAGCCAGCGAAGATCGTCGTCCTCTTCGCGACACAACGCCTGCAGCGACCTGATCATCTCAACTGGCAGAGGCTGGCGATCCTCAACTCCCGCCTGTCGGTCGTAGTAGACCCCTGCAAACGGATTGCTGATCATGATGCCAATCTCGGCTGCAGCGAAGTTGAAGACGGATCGCACGGTACCAAAGATACGGGTTATGCTGCTTCCCGCGAGGTGTTTGGAAATCAATGCGTCTCGGAAGCTGTTGGCATCGGCTCGGGAATAGGCGGTCAGGTCCTTGTCACCGCAGGCATCGACTACATACCCGCAGGCTCGCTCGGCAGCTCGATGGAACGTGACGGGGCGATCTTTGCCCTTCAGGCGGATGTAGATCGACACAGCTTCGCTGAGCTTGACAGATTCACCCGAGGTTTCGCCCGACGCCCCGACACCACTCGCAACAGACCTCCCGGTCATGCGGAGCAAGTGTTTTCCGGGGAGGTCAACATCGCGAACGCGAAGGTGATACCAGTGCTCGTCGAGCTGTTGTGCCGCCCGCTGGGCTCTCGAAGTGGCCACTACAGCCGACCTCGTGCGTAGCGAATACATGATCCTGCTTGCATTGTAGTGGTGGGAAAGGTCGCTCGGGACCCTTCGCGAGAAATAGAATATGCCCTGTTTTACAAATGTGTAAGGGGCAGATTTGGTCTCCAGCATGGTCTACGCCTCCAGCTCTCAGTAGTTAAAGCTGAAGGGAAACAGTAGCTTACCTGTTGGGAATGGTGCCCGGGGGCGGAATCGAACCACCGACACGAGGATTTTCAATCCGGCGCTAATTCTAGCAAATCAAACACTTACGAAACCGGGGTGCGTCAAACCCCCGACGAAACATCAAAGACTTACCGCGAAAGTGTCAAACCGGCTGAAGCCGAACTGACAAACGAAAACCCCGGCGCGACGGCAATCGCAACCGGGGTTAAAGACGTTATGGAAGGCGTCTGTTCTTACAGTGAACATATCGCGGCTTTCCCCATATTGGCAATGCATTGGGGGGTGCTGCTGTGAATATTTCGACGCAAATCCCCGACAATATCAAACGTGTTTGCCGCTCGATCGGATACGCCGCTTGGCTGGATGGCACTGACGCATGGTTCGGCCTTACGGTAATCCTGCGAGCACGTCTGGATGCGCGGCAGCGCGTGGCCCTGGCATTCGTGGCTCTCAAGGCTCTGGACCGTGACGACGCGGTAAATGCGGCTGAGGCGGCGCTAGGCACTGGTGCGGGACGGCCCCCTGCCCCGTTCTTTAACTTCATGGATGAGGCAGCGTTCTGGGCGGATTATGCCGACCCGGAAGAACTATACGCTTATTGCCTTGCCAGCTTTAAGCGCATGAAACCCGCGCGGCAGGCAGCATTCCTTGAACATGTGCAAAGGAGGCAAGCGGCGTGATGCGTGATTTTGCTGACATGGCGTTGAAACTGGATGCACACGGCGCCGAGTTTCCCAATGAACGGTCGGATCGTTTGCCTACAGAGTTCGTCTGGCGCGACCCTTCCACTATTCCGCCCCGTCCTTGGCTCTACGGGCAACATCTGATCCGCAAACAGATATCGGTGACGGTCGCACCCGGCGGCGTCGGGAAATCGTCTTTGACGATCTGCGAAGGGCTGGCAATGGCCTCCGGCCGCGACCTACTGGGTGATTGGACCGCATCAGACCTAAATGTCTGGATATACAACCTGGAAGACACCCGAGACGAGATGAACCGGCGCATCATCGCGGCCATGCAACATCACAACGTCGCCTCCGAGGAAATCTCAGGGCGTCTATTTGTGGACACGGGCCGGGAACGCGAACTCAGTACCGCCATTCAAACTCGTGAAGGCGTCCAGATCGTCAAGCCGGAAATGGAGGCCTTAGCCCAAGAGATCGAAGCGCGCGAAATCGATGTTCTGATTATCGACCCGTTCGTGTCGTCGCATCAGGTGGGCGAGAACGACAACGGCGCAATCGACCTTGTGGCAAAGGAATGGGCGCGGCTGGCAGACCGTTGCAATTGTGCAATCGAACTTGTGCACCACACTCGCAAAACCAACGGTGAAGAAGCAACAACCGAAAGTGGGCGAGGTGCAACCGCTCTTTTGGCAGCGGCGCGTTCCGGTCGGGTGCTTAACAAGATGACAGAGAGCATGAAGGCTGAAGCGGGTGTGAAAGAGGACCCGTCTACCTACTTTGCAGTGACCCGCGACAAGGCAAACCTTGCCCCCACTGCTGGTCGTGTCTGGCGGCGCTTAGCTTCAGTCCACTTGTCAAACGGTGACAGCGTAGGCGAAGTCTGGAATTGGCCCGGTACCTTTGATGGAATTTCATTGGCCGACCTTCTTGCTGTGCAGAAAGCTCTGGATGGAAAAGGACTACGGTATTCAGACCAGGCTCGTGAGGACTGGGCAGGCCTGACTATTGCGGAAGTCTTGGCACTTGATGCCTGTTCAGACCGCATACGCATCAAAAAAATGATCGAGGCATGGTTGAAATCTGGTGCCTTGAAGAAGGTCAAATTGTTGGATGCAAAACGTATGGAACGCCCGTGTTTGGAGGTAGGTGAATGGGCAAACACATAAGTGCGACACCCACCCCGAAAGCGGAGGTGTGGTGGGGTGTGGCAAACATGCAGAAAACAGTCGCCACACCACCGCCCCCCTAAAGGGGGCGGGCGGTGGTGTGGCGTGCCGCACCTCCATTGAGCGAGATACGGTGCAGTACTCAATGATATTTGTGAGAACCGAACACCAAACACTACGCGCATCATGGGGTTTGCCGAGTATGTTAACAATTGTTGGGGTTTTTGATGGGGCGACCGACAAAGCTAGAAGTTGAGTTACGCTCGCTCTTTCAAAGCGATCCCATTGATTGGCGTGAAATTCGGTCACGTTGGCGACCATGCCCAGCAGAGGCGCACAAGCATCCAGACTATCGTAGGGATTGCTCACAGTGCCACGGCGTAAATTGCAAACGGATGGCTGAGCTGGGCTTGAATGATGCCAGGGAACCCTTGCCTAAGACAGAGCGCCCAACATGCGGCGCTAGGACCCGAGCCGGTGGCCAATGCCAAGCCCGGGTAGTACCTGGAAAACGGCGTTGCAGGTTGCATGGCGGCCTCAGCACCGGCCCAAAGGGGAAGCGAAAAGCTAGAGCCAAAGTTGAAACAGAGGATGACTAAAGGGAGGCGGTGCAATACCTCCGTTGCACTGCCGGTGGAGCACGCAATCCGTACCCATCAGATTCCACAACATCGCTCACAATGGCGATGCCCCACGAGGCATCACCCAGACTGCGAAGAGAAGCGTGACCCGGATGAGCGACAGTGATCCGATACAATAAAAAAAAACGAGCTTGACCCAAACGCCCAATTAGAGAAGCGGACATTTCAGATCTGCGGTTCGAATAGAGAGCCGAACTTTGTTGCGCGCACAGACCAAATTGAACGCCGGCAAGTAAGCCGACATTCAAAGGGTAGGTGTCTCAGGATCTTAGCTGCGCTAACGCAAGTCGGTTCTACATCCAATCCAAACAGAAATTAGAGAACTATCGATCGGGAGATTCATCGCAGAGAAGATTGTAGACTCTAGTAACTCAAGGTTTATAGAGCCAATATTGGCACCTGAAGCAAGCGAGAAGACTATGTGGTTGCCTAGTCTTCGCTTGGCCTACAGTGTTGTTGGGAAACACTCCCACCGAAAAAGGAGCACCTATGTCTCGACTTTCAGGACGCAGAGACTTTGCCACCGAAGTCTGCGAGGAGGCTGGGCTACTTGCCAAAAAGTTCTTTGCAGATCGGGTCAATCTTATAGTTGATCAAAAAGGCGCTCAGGACTGGGTGAGCGAGGCGGACAAGAACGTCGAGACTTTCATTCGTCAAAGGATAGCGGAGGCGTGGCCCAACGATGGCGTATACGGTGAAGAGCATGGCGCGGTAGCGGGAGAGAGTGGCTTTGACTGGGTTATTGATCCAATTGATGGGACCACGAATTTCGTGAACGGTATTCCTGCATGGACCATTGTTCTGGCTGGTGTCACCGAGGGCCAAACGGAAATTGGTGTGATCCACGATCCAAACTTGGATGAAACTTTTGTCGCAACTCGCGGAGAAAGTGCGACACTTAACGGATCACCGATAAGCGTCGCGTTAGGAGTGCCGTTGCAAGATGGAACAGTGGCTGTGGGATACTCGAACCGGATTGAGAGCCATCATGTCTTACCTGTTATCGAGGATCTGATCGAGCACGGGGCGATGTTTCACAGAAACGCCAGCGGAGCGCTTTCATTGGCTTACGTCGCTGCCGGGCGCCTTTTGGGTTACGTGGAGGAGCACATGAATGCATGGGATTGTCTGGCTGGGCAATTGCTGGTCTCGGAAGCGGGCGGCGTTGTCGAGGATCAGGACGCCGATGAGATGATCCGAGACGGCGGGCGCGTGATCGTGGGGACACCAGATGTGTTCGAGACGTTGCGTGAGATCGCAGAGAACGCTTGGAACGCTTAGCTCCTACGTCAAAGAGACCCAACATGAATCAGGCTTGAGCGTAGCTAAATCTGCCTGCCAGAAATGGCCTTGTGAGGGTTGGTCGTGCTTGCGGTCTATCGAACAATTCGAGAGTGCGCACCAAAGCAATGTGCCCACTGCTCCGTGCGTTACAATTGCAAGATCCCCGGCATTATGCGACCGGATAATCTTAGTGACTGTCCGAAGAATGCGTATCTGTGCTTCGATCGCTGGTTCCCAACCGCGATAGCTACTTTCCGGCTGAGCAAAGAAAGCATCGGCCGCGGCTTCGAAATCTTTCAGCGGCAAGTAACCGGTTGCGCTGCGGTCATTCTCACCAAGATCCAAGTTGCATTTCACTGATAGCTTTCGTGGTGCAGCAAGAATCTCGCCTGTTTCACGGGCCTTCCGCTCGTCGCTGGTCCATATCTGAGTGACGGCGGACAAGATTCCACTGGATGCAAATTCAGTAGCCCGCTTGCGGCCCACAGCATTCAAGCCCCACTCAGTTATCGGGACGGCCGGATCGATAGAGACCTCGGGGTGAGTGATGATAATGAGTTTCGGCATTTAATCCGGCAGAAGAACGGGCCCTTTGTCAGCAAAACCCATTTTGATTTCGGCGCCGGGATCAAGCGGCGCATCGACGTCGTCATGTACGGCAAAAACCTGACCGAATGTACCGATCAGCGTATATTCCATTCGAACGCCAACATAGGTCGCCTTCGCCACCTTGGCTGTTATGCCTTGGTCTGAGCCGATAACCAAACGCGAGGGCCGCACTGCAATGGTTGCGTTTCCTTCGGACAAACCGCGACGTGGCAGCGTATGTCGGTAGCCTTCTATTTCTATCGTTGCCACGTCGCCATTGATATCGACGATTTGGCAATCCAATAGGTTTGCCTCACCTATGAAATCGGCGACAAAACGATCGTTCGGGGCATCGTAAAGCTGGCGTGGTGTGCCCATTTGGGCGATCGCTGCGTTGCGCATGACGACAATCTCATCAGAGACTGCCAGTGCCTCCTCCTGATCGTGGGTCACGTAAACAACTGTCAAACCAAGATCTTGCTGGATTGCCCGAATATCCTCTCGCACCTGACGGCGAAGCTTGGCATCGAGATTGGACAACGGCTCGTCGAACAACAGAACCTGAGGCTCAAGAACCAGCGCGCGGGCGACGGCAACACGCTGTTGTTGGCCCCCTGACAGTTCCGAGGGAAGACGGTTGTCGAACCCCTGCAGGCCAACCAGTTCCAATCCATGCATAGCGCGGCTGCGGGCTTCGTCCTTTGCAAAGCCTGAGAATGTGAGGCCATACATCACGTTTTCCAGCACGCTCATGTGAGGGAAAAGCGCGTATGACTGGAAAACCATGGATACGTCGCGGTCGGTGGCAGGCAAGTTGGTCACGTCCTGATCACCAATTAGGATCTTGCCCGAGCTTGCCATTTCCAACCCGGCAATCATGCGCAGAGTCGTTGTTTTCCCACAGCCTGACGGACCAAGCAGTGTGACGAGTTTTCCTGCATCGACATGCAGGTTGATGTTGTCGACGGCGACGACGTCTTTACCGAATACTTTCGACACGTTCTCAAAGCGCACCGGGGCGGCCTTGGAACCGATTTTGGCGTCGGTCATCGCGATGCCTCCGTTCCGTGTTGCGTGCGTCGACCAATCTGGACCCGGCCAACGAGTAGTTGCAGTAAACCGACCGCCGCGAGCATCACAAAAATCAGCGTCGTCGAATAGGCGATCGCAAGGCCATAGTCATTATTCTCGACCCGACCGATAATGTAGCTGGTCGCCATGTCATATTCTGCGCTGACCAGAAAGATGACAGCCGAGATCGCGGTCATGGCACGGACAAAACTGTAAACAAGCGCAGCAAGTATCGCAGGGCGCAATAACGGCAGGATGACGTTTCGGAACGTCTGCCACGAGTTTGCACCAAGGGTCAGCGACGATTCATCAAGGCTGCGGTCAAGCTGCGACATGCTCGCGATCCCCGCACGAACGCCAACCGGCATATTACGGAAGATAAAGCTGACAACGAGAATGACACCAGTACCCGTGATTTCAATTGGCGGAACGTTGAAGGCTAGGATGTAGCTGACGCCTATCACTGTTCCGGGGATAGCGAAGGATAACATTGTTCCAAATTCGAAAGCGTTCTTGCCTGCAAAACTTTGCCTGGTCAGCAGATAAGCGGTCACCAGACCTACGGCGGCAGTCAATGGGGCAGCAATGGCCGCGATCGTTATGGTGGTCCAGAAACTGTCCCAAGCGGCTCCGGTCCAGCGAATGCTATCTTCTTCGAAACGTGCGGAGAATGCGGTGACATAGTGTTTGATAGTTAGCGAGTTATCGACACCCCACAACTCGACGACACTGCCGTAAATGATCATCGCATAAACAACAATTGTGAACAGCGCCCAGCCCAGAGCGATGAGTAGTACCGGAACTGAAAGGCCAGTTGGCATCAGAGGATGAACGCCGGCATCCCCTTTGCCGGTGACGGTTGTGTAGCTTTTCTTCCCCAGCCAGACACGCTGCGCATAAAAGGCGGAAAGAGTAAAGAACAGCAGCACCATGGCCAGAACTGCGGCTCTGCCTTGATCGTATTGAGCGCCAACGATGGCAAAGAATATTTCGGTCGAAAGCACGTCGAAATTGCCGCCCAATACAAGCGGATTTCCGAAATCGGCCATGCTTTCGATGAAGCCCAGAAGAAATGCATTCGCAAGACCGGGCCGCATCAGGGGCAATGAAACCGTCTTGAATGTCTGCCATCTACTGGCGCGGAGGGTTTGGGCCGCTTCTTCCATCGACGGAGAGACGCCTTCAACCACACCGATCAGAACAAGAAACGCGATTGGCGTAAACGCGAGTGTCTGCGCGATCAGGATGCCTGGCATTCCATAAAGCCAGCGTGTCGGCTGGGTGCCGAGAAGCTCGGCAAAGAACCGGGTGACCGACCCAGAAAGGCCAAAAAGCAAGATCAGCGCCAGGCCGATCACGAATGGCGGAGTGATTATTGGCAGAACGGTCAGAGCCCGCAGCGCGCGTTTATGGCGAAAGCCTGAGCGCGTCACGACCAGTGCAAAGCAAAGCCCCAGGACCGTGGTGATGACGCCGACTAAGATGGCTAGGAACAGTGAATTCCAGGCGGCACCACAGCGCGCGCCATGAAAACACCCCAAACCCCACAGTCGATCATCGAAAAACTTCGAGAAGAATACCGCGATGGAGTACGCGCCTTCTTCGGTGATGAAGGCAGCGAATAGCATCTTCGCGATGGGAAAAAAGACAAAAGCGGTGACAATTGTAATAACGCCACCGATGGCGCTTACGACAAAGACGTCACCGTTAATGGCGCCCCTTGCCGCGATCCCCTGAGTAAGCAGGAACAGAAAACTTGAGGCACATATCATCGCACCGTAGCCCATTCCGAACTGACGGTCGCCGAGTTCGCCAAACATCGCCTGCAACCAATTGAAGTTGAAGCCTCTGATGCCAATGCTGAACCCCTGAGCGATCAGCCAGCCGAAGCCAAGCGCCCCTGACAGGATCAGTATTCTGGCGTAAAGTGGATCAGATTTGGGGCGCTTCAACACCAGAAGCGGCAGGGCGAGTGCGATCAGGAGCGGAGCGAGCCATAGTTTTTCACCCTGTCCAATCAGAAACGCAGCGGGGGCATAATCCTCATCGAATGGGTAGCCGTCCAAAAGCCACTCGAACGACCAAAGGCCACCGTCGACCATATACCAAGGCAACAGGCAGAATCCGACCCACCCGGCCGTGATCCAGAAGATCAGGACCGGATGGGTCGTTTTTGAAGTCCGGTCAGTCATTTACTGCGGCAGAGTCGAAACCTCTTCGTCCCATTTCTGCAACAGACGCTTCCGTTCGTCTGACGAACCATACTTTTTGAAGTCATAGTCAATCAGCTTGATCTGACTCATGTCTGGCGCGCTATCCGAAGTTTCCGCGCTCTTATTCGAAGGTACCTGAAACGCGTTGACCTGAAGAGCAAGGTTCTGGGCCTCGGGTGACAGTGCCCAGTCATAGAACTTTTTCGCTTCTTCTTCGTTGCGGGCTCCTTCAATAATCGACATCGAGCCAATTTCGTATCCTGTGCCCTCGCACGGTGCGACGACCTTAATCGGGAATCCTGAAACGGCCTGCTTCACAGCGTCATGCATGAAGACTATACCAATGGTGTTCTCACCACGACCGGCGGCCTTGATCGGCGCAGAACCAGACTTGGTATATTGGTTGATGTTCGAATGCAGACCTTTCATGAACTCAAAGCCTTCATCTTCGCCAAAGATCTGCACCATCGACGCAAGCGTGGTATAGGCCGTACCTGATGAGTTCGGGTTCGCCATCTGAACGTGGCCCTTGTATTCGGGCTTCAGCAGGTCTTTCCAGCAGGCTGGTTCGGGTAGGTTATTGGCAGCGATGAGATCGGCATTATAGCCATAACCGAGTGCGCCTGAATAGATACCGATCGTCTTGTTGCCCGCGCTTTCTGCTTGGGATATCGCCCAATCGTGAAGCTGGTCGCGCACTGGCGACATGTATTCCATCGTCAAGCCTTCTTCGGCGGCCTGCAAATGCGGATCACCGGTACCGCCCCACCAAACGTCTCCTTTCGGGTTCGAGCTTTCGGCGCGGATTTGTGCAAAAGTTTCACCTGATGACTTCCGGGTCATGTTGACGTCGATGCCCGTCGCGTCTTCAAAGCTTCGCGCCATGAGTTGGCACCAATCTTCTTGCGCCGAACAATAGAGTGTCAGCTTATCGGCCTGTGCCGCCGACAGTGACGCAGCCAGCGCAATCACCGATCCAACCGCAGTGGATGTCAATTTCCTCATTTTTTCCTCCCTTTGAGCTTAGTGCGTCCGGGTTTCCCGGTTCTTTCATGCCCTTCCTCATGCAGCCTTTCGAAGTTTCTTTATGACAATTTTGACTTCTGGATCGTCCGCTAGATTATGCAGCAAATCTGACAGGTCTCTTTCTTGAACTAACTTTGCGGCCTTTGCCGGTGAGAACCAATGACGCGTTCGTTCACCTTCTTCCTTCCAGCGTCGCTTCAACTTTTCGACGACCAGAGGATAAAGGGTAACGCGGCAGCGAACGCTGTTTCGCCCCTTGTATCGTTTATCATAGAAAAAATGACCGATCGGCCGTTTCGATATGGTGCCGACTGCGCCTGCTTCTTCTTGAGCTTCTATTTCTGCGGCATGCCAAGGTTTTTTGCCGTCCATTAGCCATCCTTTTGGGATAACCCACCGGCCGGTATCCCGCGAAGTGACCATAAGAACGCGCAATTTGCCAGTCTTATCCCAGCGCATCGGAAGCGCCGCAATCTGATCTGCCGTTTCGCTGTCGCCCATGCCACCCCTCAATGCCACACGATCAAGAACCAAAAGGAAGCTGTCTGATTGGCAGGTTGGCCGGTTAACGCTTTGCCTTGGCTCGTATTCTGAATTTGATCAACCTGTGCATCTTCGCTTTGCGCTTCGAATTACTTATGTTCGCTCGAATTCTCACAACCTTCTGAGGGTTATGCAACAAAAAATATTGCAATATGACCGAAAGCCCACAAAAGTAGGTTGAGAAGCCTAGTCGGGTCGTCGGATGTCCAAAACAAAAACGCGCGGCAAAATGTCTGAAAAGAACCAGAGCCGGGTAAAGAAGTCCGACCGGCGCCAACAGATATTGTTGGAGCTGAAGCTGCGCCCGCACGTTCGCATCAACGAACTGGCACAGCGGTTCAACGTCTCCAACGAAACGGTACGTAGAGATTTCGATGCTCTGTCGAACGACGGCTTGATAGCGCGCGCACACGGGGGGGCATCAGCCGCTGCGCAAGGGCACTATCCGGGTTTGGATGAACGAACAAACGATCAAGTTGAGGAACGCGAACGGATAGGTGCAATTGCGGCAGAACTGATCCAGAGCGGTGAAACCGTCATGATCGATTCCGGCTCGACCACAATCGAAATGGCACGTGTACTGGCTTACATTGGTACTCCCTGCACGGTAATCACCAATTCCATTCCCATAGCTATGACCCTTGGCCATGGGGCCGCACAAGTCCTGTTATGCCCGGGGGAATATCTGGCAACTGAGTCTGCAACTATCGGAACCGAGACGCTGGAATTTCTGTCCCGTTTCAACGTCGACAGGTGCATGATCGGTGCCTCTGGGTTGTCGACAGAAGGTCCTTCAGAAACAGTGCGGGGCTTTGCGGAAGTAAAGAGGGTGATGCTGACGCGTGCCGAGAAACGGCACCTTCTTGTTGATTCCGGGAAATTCGGCCGGAAAGGCTTGTCTCAAGTAGGAGACCTTAACGACTTGGATTCCATTGTCACCGACAAAAAACCAACAGGAGAATTGCGCAACGCTTTTGAGGGCGTAGAGGTCGACGTTCTCGTCGCCGAGTAAACATAAAATGATTGATTCACAGCGGACAAAAAGCACCGCACATGACTGGGAGGAAAACATGAAGATCGATATCAAACTATTGCTTGGGGCATCTGCAATCGCACTCATGTCGATGAGTGGAATAGCGTCGGCGCAGGATTGTCCACGCGGTGACTTGGATGAGCGTTTTTGTGATGCCGACGGGGATTTGATCGCGGATATCCCTACAGATCCTTCCGAGCAAATAGATCCAGACACCTTGATCTTTGCTTACACGCCGGTTGAAGACCCCGCCGTATACAAAACTGCGTGGTCAGACTTTCTCGACCATTTGAAAGCAGAAACGGGCAAGGACGTTGTCTTTTTCCCAGTCCAGAACAACGCAGCTCAGATCGAGGCGATGCGCTCAGGGCGCCTGCATATTGCGGGATTCAACACCGGTTCCAACCCACTTGCGGTAAACTGCGCAGGGTTCCGCCCGTTCACAATCATGGCTTCGAAGGACGGAAATTTTGGTTACGAGATGGAAATCATCACCTATCCGGGTTCTGGCATCGAAAAGGTTGAAGATATCAAGGGAAAGCAACTGGCTTTTACATCCCCCACATCGAACTCGGGATTCAAGGCTCCTTCTGCGATCCTGAAAAGCGACTTTGATCTTCTGCCCGAACGCGATTTTGAGCCCGTCTATTCGGGCAAACATGACAACTCGATCTTAGGTGTTGCCAACAAAGACTACTTAGCGGCCTCAATCGCGAACTCGGTTAAATCGCGGATGATCTCTCGTGACGTGATCAATGAGGATGATGTCATTACGATTTATAAGTCGCAGACTTTCCCGACCACTGGGTTTGGCACCGTCTACAACCTGACACCCGAGCTGCAGGAAAAGATCCGCAATGCCTTCTTCAATTTCGATTGGGAGGGGACGACACTTGAAGCTGAATTCTCAAAATCAAACGAAGGCCAATTCCTGGAGATGACTTATCAGGAATTCTGGGAAGTCATTCGTAAAATCGACGCAGCAAATGGCGTTTCCTACGCCTGCCAATAACCTTTCACTAATCCGGCGGGCCTGAATGGGCCCGCCGTTCACCCTAATCTGGGGCATTTCATGCTGCGTCTTCAAAAGCTGACGAAAACATACAAGACCGGGGATCAGGCGCTGAAGGCAATCGATCTTGAGGTTCCAAAAGGACAGGTTCTTGCGTTGATTGGGCCCTCGGGCGCGGGCAAATCGACGATGATCCGCTGTGTCAACCGGTTGGTTGAACCTACAAGCGGCGGTGTCCTTTTGGATGATGTGGACCTGACCAAACTCGGATCGGGGGCATTACGGAAGGCACGCCGCGAAATGGGCATGATCTTTCAGGAATATGCCTTGGTCGAACGCCTGACAGTGATGGAAAATGTATTGTCCGGCAGGCTGGGTTATGTGGGGTTCTGGCGCAGCTTTCTACGGCGCTATCCTCAGTCGGATGTGGACGAAGCCTTCCGGCTACTCGATCGGGTGGGGCTGTTGCACATGGCGGATAAACGGGCGGACGAACTCTCTGGCGGTCAGCGCCAAAGGGTCGGCATCTGCCGGGCACTGATACAGAACCCAAAGCTGCTGTTGGTCGATGAACCAACTGCATCGCTGGACCCAAAGACCAGCCGTCAAATTATGCGTCTCATCACCGAGTTATGTCAGGAACGCGGATTGGCAGCCATTATCAATATCCATGACGTGGCGCTCGCTCAGATGTTTGTTCCCCGTGTCGTAGGACTCCGATTCGGCGAAATTGTGTATGATGGGCTTCCTACAGGCCTTACCCCTGAGAAGCTGACCGAGATTTATGGGGAAGAAGACTGGGAAGCAACCATCGAAAAAGTTGACGAAGATGACGATGTCGAGGCTGCAGAATGAGCCATCGAGAGTTAGACGACATGCTGGGAAAAGGCTGGCGTAAGCCTGCCTTTGTCAAAAATCCATTACTCCGCTGGGCATTGCTCCTTGGCTTTTTCGCCTACCTGATCGCGGCGTTCATGACCATCGAAGTTGATTGGGGTCGTGTCTATGAAGGGTTGGATCGGGGTTGGGCGTTTGTGCTTGCGTTCACCAGCCCAGACTTCATTTCACGGTGGACCGATATTTGGAGCGGCCTTCTGGAAAGTATCGTGATGACCGTGGCCGCGTCGGTCGTGGGCATCCTGATTTCGATCCCGATTGGGTTGGGGGCTGCCCGCAATATCGCGCCATTGCCAATCTACATGATTTGCCGAGGCATTGTCGCGATAAGTCGGGCATTGCAAGAGATTATCGTTGCCATTTTGCTTGTGGCTATCTTTGGCTTTGGCCCGCTGGCCGGATTTCTGACGCTTTCTTTCGCCACAATCGGATTTCTCTCAAAACTTCTGGCCGAAGATATCGAAGCCATGGACAAGGTTCAGGCCGAGGCGATTAAGGCCTCTGGAGCGCGTTGGCCACAATGGATCAACTATGGAGTTCAGCCCCAGGTTATGCCGCGACTTGTGGGCCTTTCCATGTATCGGATCGACATCAATTTCAGAGAAAGCGCGATCCTCGGGCTCGTGGGGGCTGGTGGAATTGGTGCAACTTTGAACACCGCATTCGACCGCTATGAATACGACACTGCGGCAGCCATTCTCATTCTTATCATCGGCATCGTGATGGCACTTGAATACCTTTCGGGAATTATTCGAGCGAGGGTTCAGTAATGCCGATACTTGAACGCGACGATGCGCAAATCTGGCGTCGCCGGACAACGGGTCAGAGCTTGGTCCGTTGGTTCGGTTGGTTGCTGGGCGTGGCAATCTTTGTTTACTGCTGGCAGCTGATCTCGGAATCGACGACTTGGTTTTTCGTCTGGGATGCGCCCCGCATCGCCAACGATATTTGGACCCGTGCAACGCCTCCTAAATGGGATTACATCACCCAGTTAGGTCGCCCGATTTGGGACACGCTAAACATTGCTACCTTGGGGACCATAATTGCACTGTGCATGGCAGTGCCAGTTGCCTTTTTGGCGGCCCGCAACACCACACCATCGGCCTTGTTCATCCGTCCGATTGCCTTGTTGGTCATTGTCTCGACCCGCTCTATTAACTCGTTGATCTGGGCGCTTCTTTTGATCGCGATTATTGGTCCCGGCGTATTTGCTGGTGTCATAGCAATCGCCATTCGTTCAATCGGGTTTTGCGCAAAACTTCTTTACGAAGCGATCGAGGAAATTGATCACACGCAGGTCGAAGCAATCACGGCAACCGGTGCTTCACGCTGGCAGGTCATGGCCTATGGGATCGTACCGCAAATCCTACCCGCTTTCGCGGGCATTGCCGTCTTCCGTTGGGATATCAACATCCGCGAATCCACGGTGCTCGGGCTGGTTGGAGCCGGGGGTATCGGGTTGCAATTGTCGGCCTCGCTCAACGTACTGGCTTGGCCGCAAGTTAGTCTGATCCTGATTGTAATTCTGGTCGCGGTTATGATCAGCGAATGGGTTTCGGCGAAAGTAAGAGGGGCCATCATTTGACCGGTTTCTCTGCGCAAGAGGCTTTTGACGCCTACGAGGCTGTAAGACATCGCCTTCCGCAACCCAGATCAACTGAAGTGAGCTATCGTCAGGCGGACACGCTAGAGGACATAGCTCACGAGTTTGACGTGTTCCTCCTCGATGCCTTCGGGGTTCTCAATATTGGTGATACGGCAATCCCAGAAACACCAGATCGGGTCAGGTCGCTGACAGCCGCCGGCAAACGTGTTCTGGTCGTATCGAATGCTGCAGGGTTTCCCCACACAACTCTTATGGAGAAATACTATGGGCTTGGCTACAACTTCGCGCCACAAGACGTGATCACCAGTCGGGCCACGTTGTTGTCTGAGCTAAACGGCCAAAATGAGTTGCATTGGGGATTGATGGCAACTCCAAGTGCCGGCCTTCGCGATCTGGAGGAGTTGAAGCTATCCTACCTGGAGGATGACCCGAAGCCCTACGAAACCGTCGACGGATTTTTGATGATTGGGTCAGCTGTTTGGAATGAAGCGCGACAAGCCATGTTAGAGGCCGCTTTGCTGCAACGTCCCCGCCCGGTATTGGTCGGCAATCCTGACATTGTCGCTCCGCGCGAGTATGGTTTCTCCAAAGAACCCGGTCTTTACGCGCACCGGCTAGCAGACCGGACAGGCGTCACCCCTCAGTTCTTTGGAAAACCTTTCGCCAACATCTATAATCTTGCATTCAATCGTCTGGGGCACATCGACAAGTCCCGGGTTCTGATGGTTGGCGACAGCCTGCACACCGACATTCTAGGTGCACGAAATGCAGGCATAGCTTCCGCGCTCATCTCTGGATTCGGTTTCTTCGCAGGGCATGATGTTGAAGCAGCGATCATGAAGGCAGGGATAGTGCCAAGCTTTGTTGTAAACCGACCTTGATATTAGGGCGTTCCGCTTGGACACGTCTTTCTGTTAACTCGAACGTCGGGTGAATCAGCGTTGCGCAGATCCCGACCATGTGAACGAAGCTCCGCGTGTGAACGGCAGCTTTGGAAAACCCTCCGCAACAATTTAACTCTAAACTCATGTCCGGCTTGGGCCGCATTCCGAACTATGCAAAGCCCGCTTTCTGCGCATAGCCGTCGTCGGTTGATCGTGCCGCATCGTTCACTGAGGGCTCGAAACGGTCATACGCTGCGCTGCTCACGAACGTCGGGTAAGCTGATGACACCTGCCATTTTGCTCCTTGATAGAGTCAGTTGGTCGACATGGTGTCGGTGCCTGGAGAGGGAGGGAAGGATGGAGGACAATCGATGTCCATTATTCAACTTCCTGCCATCACACCGAAGCGCCCGCCGTGGAACAAAGGTCGCCTTATAGGCCAGAAACGCCCGCTTCTCGCGAAGCAGGTCTGGGCCATCCGCGCCCGGCTTGAACTCTCGGACAATCTCAGGGATTTGGCACTCTTTAATCTTGCGATCGATAGCAAGCTGCGAGGCTGCGATCTCGTTCGATTGAACGTAGCCGATCTTGTTACTGGTGATCGTGTCCGCGAACGCGTGACAGTTGTCCAGAGCAAAACAAAACGGCCGGTCCAATTCGAGGTCTCGGAAAATACCCGCCAGTCCGTGTGGACCTGGATATGTCGCCCGGAGATGCTTGGACGCACTTTCCTTTTCCCAAGCCGCTTCCACGAAAGGCCGCATATATCGACACGACAGTACGCGCGTCTGGTCCTCGATTGGGTGTCGGCGATTGGTTTGGAGCCGAGCGGTTACGGCACGCATTCGCTGAGACGCACAAAAGCGGCACTGATCTACCGGAAAACAGGCAATCTACGCGCGGTGCAGCTTTTGCTTGGCCACACCAAGGTTGACAGCACAGTTCGATATCTTGGCGTTGAATTAGAAGACGCGCTGAGTATCGCAGAAAAGATCGACGTGTGAAGATTGAGCGGGCGGCAAGAGTCGCCCGCTTTTCGTGACTGGCGATTGTCGCATGAGTGTTGACCATCCACTGGGCTTCTGAGCCGAGACGAGCGTCACCATCGTTGTCGATTGAGTTGAAGCTCCCGCCCGGATCGCCGGGCTCAGGTCAGTAGCTGGGGCGTCATCACTCCCATGTGACTGCTTGTGCGAAGTAAGCAGTCACTCCTGTAAAGTGCGGCGAACGTCCTCTTCGAGCCGATGTCGTTGAAAAAGTCGTTCGTTTTTGCGTCTTGGTGTTCTGCGTTGTCTATA
>NZ_WQGO01000021.1 GCF_013034685.1 Ruegeria lacuscaerulensis
GAGAATTGAATCAGCAGCTTGCCTCTCAATCAAGGAAGAGTTTTTCAACGACATCGGGTCGGTGCGGTCGTTCGCTGCGATCTGTCTGAGTGACCGCTCTGCGGACAGAACTGCCGTTGCCTCTTACAAAACGAACGGCTGCTGTGTACGCTTTGCGACAGCTGCGAAAACAGCAAGGGTGGGTAGCGGAAGTTGGCTGCGGGTGCCAAATGGATCGTTGATTTCCGGAAACCGGACGTTCAGATCAACCGGCCACGAAAGATTTTTAGACCGACGTCTGGCTGGAGTGGCAATTGCAATACGCAACAAAGATCGGCTGCTTTAGTATGTGCGGTCAATAAGTAGGGCAGTTTCAGCGCAGCTCGAAACCGTCGGTTGTCGCTCAATTGGGGCGAGTTTGGTTTGGATGGCGAACTGCGTTACCGGATCAACGTCTTCGTTTTCGATCAAGGTTGCAAACTGGCTGTCCAGACGTGTTTCATTCCAATTGCGCATGGCAATCGCAATTTCCAAAGCCGACGAGTGATCCTGTTCCAACTCGCGGCAAGGGGCCCATACCAACCGGTTGCTGCATCAGGCAAAGACTGGAACTAAGTTCTGAAAGTTGGCATTCGGCCGACTCCAACGTGGTTTTAAGGCGGTGTTTCGACCGACCTCCGAGGTGCCGCGGGCGGCCAATCAAGTGGGCTTTCGTGGTCAGCGCGATACGGTGGGCTACCCGATATAAGTATCATGCCACAGCGTATCATTTAGTGTGGCTGATGCCTAACATGGGACTATGAATCAAGAAGCACTCTCTATCTGTCTCCAGTGCTGGCAAACCAATTGGACACAATTTTGCATGGCATACACTGGTTTAGTGAACGGAGCTGACCGCCCAAAAAACTTTGAAGGTTGCTGATTCAGATTGGCTAAAAAACTTAACGCTTGGGTGATTGAAACGTTCTGATACAAGAAAAAGAAACACGCTGACGAGAAAAATGAGCATTATGCCTTCGATAGAGACAAGGGTCCTAGCGATTTTTTTCACATTGATCTCCCGATAGCTGAGGATCCAGACGGACGGGATAGTTTTCTCCCCATAATCTCATGCACTTAAGAATGCAGAGAACAAAGGCTCAGATGTTGCATATATTATCTTGTACCTCTGCTGGCGGCCGTGGTTGATCCTCTCTCCATAGGGATCACAATAGAAAAAGAAGTTGGCACATCCAATATGCGCCCGAGTCTTTTCTATTCGACTAAAAAGAGTGCAGACCCGACATAATACATTGATTTATAGCCAAAATGAAAAATGGTTAGGCTAATCCTAATGTTTAGTGAGGAAGTCAATTCTTAGGCAGGCAGTGCGGCCCGTATATACCTGAGTGCAAATTCGCGGTGCTCAGGGAGGCGCAATTGTCTGACACGGAAAATATCGCGATTGACGTGCGGGACGCGGTGAAACGCTATGGCGATTTTACCGCGCTCAAGAAGATCTCGCTGTCGATCATGGACAATGAGTTCTTTACTCTGCTGGGCCCATCCGGCTGCGGCAAGACCACTCTGCTGCGGATGATCGCCGGGTTCGAGGCCGTGACCGAAGGGGCCATCTACCTTTACGGCGACGAGATCGAGAACCTGCCGCCCAACAAGCGTCCGGTCAACACGGTTTTCCAGAACTATGCGCTGTTTCCGCATATGACCATTCTGGACAATGTAGCATTCGGGGTGGAAATGCGCGGCACCTCGAAGTCTGAGGCGCGCAAGAAAGCCGGTGAGATGCTGGAACTGGTACAGCTTGCACAGTTCTCGGCGCGCAAACCCAGCCAGTTGTCGGGCGGTCAGCAGCAGCGTGTGGCGCTGGCTCGGGCGCTGGCCCCTCAACCCAAAGTGCTTTTGCTGGATGAGCCGCTTTCGGCGCTCGACCTAAAGCTGCGTAAGGCAATGCAGCTGGAACTGAAGCATTTGCAGCGCGAAACGGGTATTACCTTCATCTTCGTCACACACGATCAGGAAGAAGCCCTGACCATGTCAGACCGGATCGCGGTCATGTCGGCGGGTGAAATGCAGCAGCTCGGTGCACCCACGGACATCTATGAACGGCCCCACAACATGTTTGTTGCGGATTTCATTGGCGAGACCAACCTTCTGGAAGTTTCGGTCGACAAGATCAATGAAGGACGGGCTGTTTGCCACCTAGGCGGTGGACATGAACTGACCTGCAACGCAGTTGACGGCATTGGCGAGGGCTCAAATGTCCACATGTCGATCCGACCCGAACGGCTTTATATGTCGGATACGCCTGCCGAAAGTGAAAGCCTAAAGGGCCGGGTCAAAGAAAATATCTTTGTCGGCACCGACATCACAACCATCGTCGATCTTCAGGACGGGCCGGACTTCATCGTCCGGACATCAAACTCAGATCGCGGCAACAAGCGTATCTTCGAGCCCGGCAGCGAGATGTACGTGAACATGGAGCTGGGGGCAGGCCGCCTCCTGGTGGACTGATGGCGGCGGGCGCAGCAAGCGGCGGCAGCGCAACCACAGATACCTACAAAGAGGCCCGCACATGGCTGTTGTTGCCCGCCTGGGTGACACTGGCCATTCTGGTTCTGGCACCGGTCATCATGATGTTGATCTACTCTTTCCTGACGAAAGAGTTCCGCGGCGGCGTGATCTGGGAGTTCAGCCTCGCGGCCTATGATCAGTTCTTCTTTGATCGGGGCTTATTTGGGGATGAGCCGCCCAAGATAGAATGGACCTATATCACAATCTTTTGGCGCTCGATCTGGCAGGCTGGCGCGGCAACGTTGCTCAGCCTCGTGATTGGCTTTCCAACGGCCTATTTCATCGCGACCCGATCCGAGAATATGCGCCCGGTCTGGGTGTTCTTGATCACCATCCCGTATTGGGTGAACCTGCTGATCCGCACCGTGTCGATGAAGTTTCTGCTGCGCGATCAAGGGCCGCTCAATGATTTCCTGATGAGCATTGGCCTGATCGACAGCCCCCTGCATATCGTCAACACCAACTTTGCAGTGCAGTTGGGCCTGTTCTATTCTTACCTGCCCTTCATGGTGCTGCCGATCTATGCGGCGGTTGAACGCTATAACTTTGCGCTCTCCGAGGCGGCAGCAGACCTCTACGCCTCGAAATGGACAACGTTGCGGCGCGTTCTGCTTCCGGCGATCAAGCCGGGCGTGTTTGCGGGCTGCATTCTGGTCTTTGTGCCCTCAATGGGGTCGTTCCTTGCGCCTGACCTGCTGGGCGGGGCCAAGAACTTCATGATCGGGTCACTGATCGAGGAACAATTCAAGGGCAATGCGGGTAACTGGCCTTTCGGAGCCGCCGCTTCGATGATCCTGCTTACAATGGTCTTGATCATTCTGATGTTCTCGGCCCGCCAGCAGGCCAAAGCGGACAAGGCGGGGGCTGAGTGATGGCAAGCAAGCAATTCGACATCAAGACCTATACCGGCTTCAAGGGGATTACCCTGCTGTGTCTGGTCATCCTCTATGCTCCGCTGGTCGTGGTCACAATCTACAGCTTCAACGCCTCGCAATCGCTGACCAATTGGGAAGGAGTCTCGCTGCGCTGGTACGCGGACGTGTTCACCGGCCCGGAAAGCGCCAAATTCAAGACGGCTGCGAAGAACAGCTTTGTCATCGCAATCATCGCGGCCACTACGGCGACTACCATCGCAACACTGGCGGCAACGGGCATGGTGCGCGGCGGGAAATTCCGCTTTCGGACCGTGTCCTTCGGCCTCATCAGCCTGCCACTGATGGTGCCAGAGATCGTGCTGGCGGTTGCGACCCTGATCTTCTTCAACTCGATCGGGTTTGAACGCGGCCTTCTGACCATCCTGCTGGCCCATATCGCGTTCTGTATTCCCTTTGCCTACCTGCCAATCTCGGCCCGGATGCAGGGGATCGAAGACAGCTATGAGCAGGCTGCACTGGATCTGTATGCAACGAAACGGCAAGCGTTCACCAAGATCCTTCTGCCTCTGATGATGCCGGGGATCATCTCGGGCTTCCTGCTGGCTTTCATCGTCAGCCTGGATGATTTCATCATCACCAATTTCGTCAAAGGCGCAGGCGTTGAAACGCTGCCCACGGCGATCTTCGGCTCGGTCAAGCAGGGGATCAAACCCAATATCATGGCGATTTCGACCATGCTGCTGAGCGTATCCATCATCATGGTCACGATCAGTTATTTCGTAAGCAAGTCCGACAACACCAAATAACCAACAGATGGAGAGAAACATGAAACACTTGATGAAAAGCGGCGTTGCTGCACTGGCCCTGGCGATTGGCGCAAATGCTGCCGCCGCTGAGGGTGAGCTGGTCCTGTACCACTGGTTCGAATACATCCCGCAGGAGCTGCTGGACAAGTTCACCGAAGAAACCGGCATCACCGTCACCATGGACACCTACGACAGCAACGAATCGATGCTGGCCTCTCTCAAGGCTGGTGGCATCGGCACGTATGATGTGTCGGTGCCGGGCGACTACATGGTTGCGATCATGGCGGGTGAGGGGATGCTCGACACCATCGCTGACGGTGAGCTAAAGAACAAAGGCAACATAGCGCCGGAATGGGCCGATCCCAACTTTGACCCCGGCCGTCAGTCCTCGATCCCGTATCAGTGGGGCTCGACCAGCTTTGCGGTCAGCCGCGATGCCTATGAGGGCGACATTCAAACCACCGACATCCTGTTCAACCCGCCCGCCGAGTTGCAGGGCCGGATCAACATGCTGGACAGCCAGGGCGAGGTCATGGCCATGGCCGCGCTGCATATGGGCATCCCGCAATGTTCGACGGACCGCGAGCAGCTGAAGGCGCTGAACGCCATGCTGCAAGAGGCCAAACAACATTGGGCGTCGTTCAATTCGGACACTGCAAAAGAGGTACTGGTGTCGGGCGATGCCGCCGTTGGTCAAATCTATGACGGGTTTGCGGCCAAGGCGCGCGAAGAAGGTGCCAACGTGGAATACGCTTATCCGACACAGGGCTACATCGCGTGGATGGACAACGTTGTTCTGCTGAAGGACGCACCGAACCGCGACAACGCGCTGAAATTCATGGACTTCCTGCTGGAGCCTGAAAACATCGCGGCCGTGACCAACTTTGCCCAGTACAACGCGGGCGTTAGCGGCGTTGGCGATTTCCTAGACCCGGCGCTGGCTGAGCAGCCTGAAAAGAACCCCCACGCGAATGCAGGCCCGGGTGTGTTCATCGAAGTCTGCGATGAGGAAACTCAGGCGGTCTATGACCAGATTTGGACGAACCTGAAAAAATAAATACAAAATCCCTCAGGTTCTGCCCTCCGGTCTGGCGCTGGCTGGTTTTCGGGGGGCATTTTATTTGTATCTTCCCGCCTGAAAGGAAATTGCAATATGAGCATGCCCATCCGACTTTTGCCCGACGGACACCCGGAAAACGGTTTTGTTCCGTCCTCTGCGGTTTCCACGGATGATTTCACGACCGAAGACAAGACTGAACGCATCAGCAGCTTTTACGAAAGTTCTGACGGCAAGGTTTTGTCCGGCGTTTGGGAATGTGCACCCTGCCTTGAAGTCTTCGACGCCTATCCCGTCGATGAAATGATGACTGTCATTTCGGGTTTGGTGAAACTAACCAGTCCGGACGGTACCGTTCAGGAGTTCACCGCGGGCGACACATTTTTTATGCCCAAAGGAACGCCTTGCACGTGGGAGATCACACAAACCCTGCGCAAATTCTACATGATTGCGTCTTGACCCAAGGCGTTCCGGTTATGCCCGTTTGCGCAGATTGCGCCAGATGGCAAGGGTTGCGATGAGCAGGAACATGACCTCGATCACGATCGCCCCAAGGTTGGGGCGATAGATCAGTGAAACCGTCACCAGCAACCCGCCCGCGATATTGCAGGCGTTGAAGGGTATTTTGTCGGCGGGCAGGATGTTGCGTGTTGCCAGGTAATAGGCCCCGACGATGATAATCGACCCCAGCAGGCCGATGCCGTCCGCAAGGGTGAAGTCGTTCAGCAAATCCATTGAGACTCTCAGCGGCTGATATCTTCGAGGATGCGATCCATCATCGCGTCACACGCGCTGAGCTGATCGATCTCAAGATACTCATCCGGTTTATGGCCTTGCCGTTCCATCGACCCCGGGCCGCAGACGACGGTGGGAATGCCCAGTTCGCTGAAGAACCCGGCCTCGGTGCCAAAGGCGACCTTGGTGGTGGCGTTGCTTTGCGCCAGTTTCTGGGCATAGGCGATGATGCCTTCGGTCTCGGCCACGTCCAGCCCGGGATAGGCGTTATACTGTTCAACTTCAACACGCGCCTCGGGGCTGAGGTTTTGGCAGGCCGCGCCGACCCTTTGGGCGGCGTCCTGTATCTGGGACAGGATATCCTTGCCCAGGTCTGCCGCCAGATGGCGATACTCAAAGGTCAGCTCTGCACGATCCGGCACGATATTCAGCGCCCTGCCACCGGACAGCATGCCCACATGAAAGGTGGTATAGGGCACTGAATAGGCCGGGTCGCTATGACCGCTATTGGCGTATGTTTCCTGCAGAGCGCGCAGTTCCCCAACGAAATCCGTGGCCAGATGCAGCGCGTTGACAAACTTCGGAGCCAGCGCCGAATGGCCGCTTTGCCCATGGCAAACCGCGCGCAGCGCGGCCTTGCCCTTGTGGCCCACGGCGACCTGCATTTCAGTCGGTTCGCCCACGAAACAGGCGCGGGGCTGGCCCAGCATCGGGGCCAGTCGGTCCAACATGTGCTGAATGCCGACACAGCCGACTTCTTCGTCATAAGACAGCGCGATTTTAAGGGGCTCTCGCAGGTCCGCCCCGGCGGTGCGATCGGCCAGCGCCATGACCGAGGCCACATAACCCTTCATATCGGTGGTGCCGCGCCCGTAAACGCGGTTGCCTTCGCGGGTCAGGCGAAACGGGTCTTTGGTCCAGCTTTGGCCCTCGACAGGGACAACATCGGTATGGGCCGACAATAACACGCCATCGCCTTCGGGGCCTTTTTGCGCATAAAGCCCGGTCTTGTCGCCGCCGGGATCGGTGATGCGATGGACGGCAAACCCGCGTGCCTCAAGGAATTCTTCGACATAAGCGGCCAGATCAAGGTTCGAGTTCTTGCTGACCGTATCAAAGCCAACGAGCCGGTCGAGAATATCCAGTGTCGAGGTCATCGGGTTGAGCTTGCTTTCGCTGAGGGGGCGTTCATTCCAACCCTATACCACCGGTCAGAAACATAAATCCGGGAATGACGAAGCAGCGGTTAGGCGTTCTCTAAGGCGCGCATGTCAGTCTTGTTCGCGCATGCACAGCCCCGGCAATGATCCGGACTGAACGGCCCTGGCGCAGTGTTCGATGAATGCTTTTGACGTGTTGGTCTCATTCTCTGACCGTGCGCGCAGCAGACCCAGTCGCATCGGGCGCAGCTCTCCGGCGAGGGGAACAAAGATCAGTTTTTTGCCGTCCGGCGACAACACATTCATGGGGCGGATATTGGCAATCGAGAACCCGAACCCGTTGGCGACCAGAGACCTCATGACCGATATGTCTGCCGTACGCTCGGCGATGTTGGGTTTGATATTGGCATCGCGGAAGAAGGACAGGAAGTATTCGCCGCTAAAGGGCAAATCCAGCAGAACCATGGGGCTGTCCTGCAGATCCGCGATCGACAGTTCGGTACGGTCGGCCAAAGGATGCCCGTCGCCCAGAACGGCATAGGGCGGCAAATCGTGCAGGGGCTGGAATTCCAGATCGGCGGGAATGTCCAGATCATAGGTCAGAGCGATGTCCAGTTCGGCCCGACGCAACTGGCTGAAGATGTCGGCCTGATGCAGCTCGCGCTGTTCGATGCGCACGTCTGGGTAGCAGGTTTCAAATTCCCGCCGCAGACCCGGCAGGATGATTTGCGCGAAGGTGACCAGGCACCCAACCGACAAGATGCCTTGAACCTTGCCGGTGATCTCTCCGGCCAATGTGGCCAGCAATTCGGCCTCGCGCAGGACAAATTCGGTGCGCTCCATGACTTTTTGCCCTGCCTTGGTCAGTGACAGGCCGCGCGCATGTTCGCGCACAAACAGGGTGACGCCGAGCTCGACCTCTAGCTGGGTGATCGCCGCCGAGATCGACGGCGACGACACGTTCAGCTTGTCGCTAGCGGCGGCAATGCTGCCTGCCTTTCCCACGGCCACAAAATATTCAAGCTGTCGCAGCGTGTATCTGAAAGGCAAAGGCGCATCCCCGCAATTTCGCGTATCAAGCCTTGTACTTAATCCACGTTGTTTTCAGGGCAGTATATTTTTCAAACGAGTGCAATGACAAATCGCGCCCAAAGCCCGATTGTTTCATGCCACCAAAGGGCGTCATCGCCGACAGCGCGTCCACCGTGTTCACCGAAACGGTTCCGGCCATCAGCCTGTCCGATACCCGGCAGGCGCGGGACAGGTTGTCGGTCCAGACCGACGCCGCCAGCCCATAGACCGAGTCATTGGCCATGGTCACAGCTTGTTTTTCGGTATCAAACGGAATGACCGAAAGGACGGGGCCAAAGATTTCATCCCGCGCCAGTGGGTTATCGTGGGCGACGTCATCAAAGATGGTCGGCTGGATGAAGTACCCCTTGCCTTCGACTGTAACGCGGTCACCGCCGGTCACCAGATTGGCGGTCTTTTTGCCCTCCTCGACAAAGCGCATGATGCCCTGCGTCTGCTTTTCGTCCACGATGGCGCCCATTTTGGACGCCGGGTCCAGCGGGTCGCCGGGCTGCATGGCCTGCGCGCGGGCAATCAGCTTTTCAACAAACGCGTCCTTGATCGAGCGTTCCACATATAGCCGCGAATTGGCCGAGCAGACCTCGCCCTGATTGAAGAAGATGCCAAATGCGGCCATGTCGGCGGCGGCGTCCAGATCCTCGCAATCGGCGAAGACAAGGTTGGGGCTTTTGCCGCCGGTTTCCGGCCAGACCTGTTTCAGGTTCGACTGACCCGAATACTGCATGAACATCTTGCCTGTGGCGGTCGAGCCGGTGAAGGCCAGACAATCCACATCCATATGCAGACCCAGCGCCTTGCCGGCGGTCACACCAAAGCCGGGCACCACGTTGAACACACCGTCGGGAATGCCAGCCTCGGCCGCTAGTTCCGCCAGACGCAGCGCCGACAGGGGCGATTGTTCGGCCGGTTTCAGCACCACCGAATTGCCCGCGGCCAGTGCAGCGGCGGCTTTCCATGTGGCCATATCCAGCGGGAAGTTCCACGGCGTCACAGCACCAACAACGCCCAGAGGCACACGACTGACCAGCGCCAGATCACCGGGGCCGGTCGGGGCGACCTCATCATAGACCTTGTCGATCGCCTCGGCGTACCATTGGAAGAAATGCGCCGATCCCGGCGCGTCGATGGTGACAGCGTCGGTGATCAGCTTGCCCATGTCCAGACTGTCCAGCAGCGCCATCTCTTCGAGGTTGTCGCGGATCAGGTCGGCCAGCTTCAGCATCACCGCCTTGCGGTCGCCCGGTGCCATACGTGACCAGCGGCCGTCCTCGAACGCGGTTCGGGCGGCGGTGACGGCGCGGTTCACATCCTCGGCGTCGCATTCGGCGACGGGGGTCAGCACCGATCCGGTGGCGGGGTTGATGCTGTCGAACGTCTTGCCCGATTCGGCGTCAACGAATTTGCCGTCAATGAATGCCTGTCCGCGAAAGGACAGACCGGCGGCGCGGCTTTTCCAGTCGTCATGTGAATAGTCCAACATCCTGTATCTCCCTGATTATTCGTCGCCGGGCACGCCGTAGGACGGTGCCTCGCGCGGGTCCAGCGCGCGCTGGATATAGGCGTCAAGCTGTGGCTTGTAGACGTCCCATGCGGTTGCGATGGCCTCGATTGGGCATCCTTCGGTCCAGTCGCAGCGCAGATCGGCGACGGGCCAGCTGACCTTGTCGACAATCTTCATGCCTGCGGAATGCACCGGGCCTGCTTCGCCCCCTGCGGCCAGACCGGAGCGCATGGCGACGATCAGGCGATCCCCGATATGGCCCTTGGTCGACAGGAAGCCGTCGACTATAGCCTGCGGGATGTCCGCATTGGCCAGCAGATTACCGCCCGAAGCAACGTTTTCGGCCTGCGCCTGTGTCCAGATCCCAAGGCTGTTAGGGCCGGAATGGATCGCCGTACGTCCGGCGGTGTCCACGGCCAGAACCTGACGGTATTCGATGAATTTCGCCTGTGCAGCCATCGCCGCGATGGCTTCGGGTGCGGATTTGCCCTGTGCCATCAGGTCCAATGTCAGCGGGCCAAGGCTGGGGTCGGTCACGTTTTGCGAGGCCACGGCCCCCACACCGGCCCGCGCAAAGGAACAGCGCGCTGCCACGGCGGGCGAGGACGACGAAATCGCCAGACCGAACATGCCGGTTTCAGCGCAGCGGGCAACCAAGGAAAAAGTCATAAGGCTCTCCTAAAAACACAAATACCGGACCGCGCCTGCACGGGGAAAAGAGGGGCGCGGTTCGGTCTGTTTGATTGATCGAGGGGATCAATCGGGGATGACAGCGGTGCCGTCGATTTCAACCAGCCATTCGGGACGGGCCAGCGCCTGAACCACCAGACCGGTCGAGCAGGGATGGACCCCTTTGATATACTCGCCCATGGTGCGATAGACCGCCTCGCGGTGACGCACATCGGTGATGTAGACGACGACCTTGACCAGATGCTCCATCGAGCCACCGGCCTCTTCGATCAGCTGCTTGATGTTCTGCATCACCTTATGGGTCTGCTCGACCGGATCGTGGCTGTCGATATTGACGGCATCGTCCAGATTCTGCGGACATTGGCCACGCAGATAAACGGTTTTGCCGCCCTGCGTCACCACGGCCTGACAAAGATCGTTGTCCAGGTTCTGTTCGGGGTAGGTTTCTTTGGTGTTGAACTTGCGAATGCGTGTGTGCGCCATTTTGGATTCCTGTCGTCTCATTCTGCGGCGGCGGGGGTGATGATGGCGGCCTCGCCTTCGTAATCGGCATAGGCGCGCTGGATCGCGATCTGATCGGCAATGTATTTCGCATCGTGCCAGACGCCCCAGATAAAGGTCGAACCGCGGCGCGATTGCCAGGGGAGGCCAAGGAAATAAATGTCGGGTTCGACAGACACGCCGCGCTGATGGATTGGTGCGCCCTTGGCGTCAAAGGCATCGGCTTTGATCCAGCTGAAATCCTGACGGAAGCCCGTGGCCCAGATGATCGTGGTGATGCCTTCTTGGGCGAAATCAACTGATGTCAGCGGGTTGATCAGGCTGTCGGGGTCCGCAAAGGGTTCACGCGCCTCAGGCTCTTCCGGCAGATCGATGCCGGTGCGTTCGATATAGGCGTCGGCCATATCCAGCATCTCAAGATAATTGGCGTCTCCTGCGGCCACGTTGGCCTGTAGGTCGTCGGCGAAACTCAGCACACCGCTCTCGAAACCTTTGGTCAGGCCAGTCAGTGTCACGCCCTCATTGCCCAGACGGCGGAAGTCCATAGTGTGGCCACCATGGGCCCCACTGACCGAGATGGTAACGTGTTCGGTGCCCGGTTTTTGCGCAGCCATGTCCCACAGGCCCAGAACGCCCAGCCACCAGACATTGTCACGGGTGCGATAGCGGCGCGGCGGGCGGTCATGGGGGCCGACCGACAGAAACACCTTGCGGCCCGCGCGGTTCAATTCATCCGCGATCTGCGCCCCGGATGAGCCCGCGCCTACAACCATAACGGCCCCTTCGGGCAGTTGTTCGGGGTTCTTGTAATAGAAGGAATGCAGTTGTTTCACATCAGCCGTTTCCGGCACGATCGGCGGGATCACCGGATGCTGGAACGCGCCTGTGGCCGCCACGATACGCTTGGCGTGAATCTCTCCAGCCGAGGTTTCGACCTTGAACCCGCCTTCACCCGGCAGGCGCTCCGCCTTTAGAACCTCAACACCTTCGCGGATCGGCGCTTTGACCATTTCGGCATATTCAACCAAGTATTCGGCGACACGGTCCTTGGGCACAAACGCATCCGGGTCATCCCCCTTGAACTGGAGGCTGGGAAAGCGGTCATGCCAGCACGGGCCGTTGGCAACCAGCGCATCCCAGCGACCGGTGCGCCATGCTTCGGCGGTGCGGTTCTTTTCCAGGATGATGTGGGGGACGTTGTTGTTGCCCAGATGCTCGCTTAGTGCGATGCCTGCCTGTCCTGCGCCAACAACCAGCGTATCCGTTTTCTCTATGGACATGTGTCGGTTCCCTATATCTGCATCTAGAACTGACCCCGAAAGGTCGTTGCAATCGTGCGTTGTCTGCTGGTGTCGGGTCAGGCAGGCAACAGGTCGCCATGTCTGTCCGAGCGGGCCGGTTGGATTGACAAAAGCCTCCCGTTTTGTGCCGCTCCAGCGGGTTTCGCACGTTTCCTCAATAAGGTTTCACAAGTTCGCAAGACGCGAAATAATTGTCTGGCTATCTCTTAATTAGGCTTTGGCTAATCTGCTTGGCACTACGTTGTTTTCCGGGCCACTTGCCCGTATTCCGAAAGGAAAGGCGCTATAAGATAATACAGTTCGCCCTGGGATGAGATTCCGCTTTTCCGATAAAGTTGCTTGCGCAGAACCTTGACGGTCTGCGGGCTGATGCCAAGCGTCAGGCCAATGGAAATCGACGAATGGCCCTGCAGGATCAACAGCGCCACCTCGGCCTGTCTGGGGCTGAGGCTGATGCTCTGTTCGGCGGACAAGCGCTGGCGCAGATGACCGACGATATCGCCCGGCTCGTCCCTGTGCGGGGGGCTGAGGTCGGCCCAGTTCTTTTTGACCAGCGCATTGACCACCGGGGCAACCTGCTTGGCCGCAATGTGATCCCTGTTCGAAAAGCGTGACGCCGTGGTGGCATCCCTGCCAATACATACAGTGATCGACGACCTGGGCGCGACACCAACAAAGAAAGCAAGCTCATCCGTCAGGGTGGTGTTGGCGTAGTAGGATTTGAAATACTCATTGCGTTGAAACTGGTCGGGGGCGACATCGGTCAGGCGATACAGACCATCAGCCGCGCCTTTCTGGTGCAGGCGAAAGAACGGGTCCAGCAGATAGGCCCCTTTGACATAGTGGCTGTCGATACGTTCAAACACGCGGCTATCACGGGCATGGGTCGCCAGAACCTGCGGGCTGCTGGTTTGAAAAAAGGCAATGATCGCGAAATTGTCGAACGAACATGTTGCGTTCAGCCATTGGCGCAGCGCATTGCTGAAACGCTTGGACCCGGTGGCCAGAATGGCATCTGACAAGGCATCTGCGGCTGGAAGTGGCGACATGTGCGAGTACCCCTTTGGGGGTATATACCCCTTAAATTGAGCAAAGTAACCTTTTTCGTGAAAATGGGTGGTATGTCTCGCGCTCCAATCGCAACGGGCCTTGCCACCACCACGCATTTGCATCGGGGACTAAGGGGGTTAATCATGGCCAAAGATACGCTTGAAATTCTTGCGCAGGACGATCACCTGATTCAGTCTTTCGCCGACCTGAACGCGCTGAAACAGCAAGGCGCGCGCACCGTGATCTCACTCGCGAAGGGCGCTTATGTCTATGACAGCGACGGGACCGAACTGATCGACGGGATCGGGGGCCTGTGGTGCGTCAATATCGGTCACGGAAATACCGAGATGATCGACGCGATCACCGATCAGCTGAAGACGCTGGATTTTTACTCGACCTTCTACAACTTTACCCACCCCGCCGCTGCGGCGCTGGCCGAGAAGGTCGCGCAGCTGGCGCCCGGGCATCTGAATTCGGTCTATTTCGGCAATTCCGGCTCGGTCGCCAATGACAGCGCCATTCGGATGCTGCACCACTACAATATACGTAAGGGCAAGCCTGAAAAGAAACAGGTCTTGTCGCGGCACGGAGCCTATCACGGGTCGACCCATCTGGCGATGGCAATGACCACACCCGGCTACTCAGAAGGCTGGCACGCAGCCAATGACTTGGTGCATCACCTGCGCTCGCCCCACTATTGGCGTGAAGGCGGAGGAATGACCGAGGCCGAGTTCCTGGATGCTCTGATCGACGATCTGAGCGACAGTATCGAACGTATCGGTGCGGAAAACATCTGTGCCTTCATCGCCGAGCCCATTCAGGGCGCAGGCGGTGTGGTTCCCGCGCCAAAAGGATACCACAAACGCGCGTGGGAGGTCTGCAAAGCCAACGATATCAAATATGTCGCAGATGAGGTTGTCACCGCCTTTGGCCGTCTTGGGCATTTCTTCTCGTCCGAGGATGTGTTCGGCATGGTGCCCGACATCATCACCACCGCCAAGGGCCTGACCTCTGGCTATCAACCACTGTCAGCCACTATTGTCTCGGACGATATTCACGAGGTGATTTCGGGGCCGGACGGCATGTTTCTGCATGGGATGACCTATTCCGGCCACCCGGCAGCGGCGGCGGCGGGTCTGACCAACATCGCCATCATGGAGCGTGAGGGCATCCCCCAGCGTGTCCGCACAACCGGCAAACGGTTTGAAAACAACCTGCGCAGCCTGACCGATATCGAACTGGTCGGCGAAGTGCGCGGCAGCCATTTCATGATGGGGATCGAATTTGTCAAAGACCGCGACACTAAGGAAAGCTATCCCTACGATGCGCAGGTTGGGCTGAAAGTGGCCCGCGCCTGTCAGAAACGCGGCCTGATCGCACGGCCTTTGGGCAACGTGCTGATCCTGTCCCCGACCCTGATCATGGACGAACCGTTGATCGATCGCATCGAAGACATCCTGCGCGACGCCATCACCGAAGTCGCCGCGGGCCTTTAACACAACACCACTGAGGGCCATCGGCCCAACCAACATCAGCCAGCCGTAAGGAGCCAGCCATGCGCGACCCACGCTATGACATTCTGTTCGAGCCGATGCAGATCGGCCCGCTAACCGCCAAGAATCGGTTTTATCAGGTGCCGCATTGCAATGGCGGCGGATACCGTGACCCCTCGGCCGCCGCCGCGATGCGCGGCATCAAGGCCGAAGGCGGCTGGGGTGTCATCTTCACCGAACAGTGCGAGATGCACCACACCTCGGAAATCACCCCGTTCATCGAGTTGCGCCTGTGGGAAGACAAGGACATTCCACAATTGCGCAAGATGTCTGAACGCATGAAGACTCATGGCGCGTTGGCTGGTATCCAACTGGCCTATTCGGGTATCAACGGGCCGAACCTCTATACCAAAGAGGTACCGCTGGCCCCATCGGCCCTGCCGATCCGTACCTTTACCAACGACCCGGTACAGGCCCGCGCGCTGGACAAGCAGGACATCAAGGATCTGCGCCGATGGTTCGTGAACGCCGCTAAACGGTCCAAAGACGCTGGATTCGACCTGATCTGTCTGTACGGCGCGCACGGGTTTGGTATTTTCCAGCACTTCCTCAGCCGTGCTACCAATCAACGCAGCGACGAATATGGCGGATCATTAGAAAACCGTGCTCGGTTCAGTCAGGAAGTTATCGCCGACATGCGCGATGCCGTAGGTGACACGATGGCGATCACACTGCGCGTGAGCTTGGACGAAGCCATCGGCGAATTGGGCTTTTCCAATGCCGAGGTGCGCGACTATATCGAGATGAACAAAGACCTGCCCGACCTGTGGGATCTGGCGCAGGGAACGTGGGAGGATTGCTCTGGCCCGTCGCGCTTCAAGGAAGAGGCCGCGCAGGAAGAATTGGTGCGCGGTATCCACGAGCTGACCGACAAGCCCATCGTTGGCGTAGGGCGGTTCACCTCGCCCGATGTGATGGCCAAGATGGTCAAGTCCGGCACTTTGGACTTCATCGGCTGCGCACGTCCGTCGATTGCCGACCCGTTTCTGCCGAAAAAGATCGAGGAAGGTCGGATCGAGGACATCCGCGAATGTATCGGCTGCAACATCTGTATCACCGGCGACATGAC
Organism: Ruegeria lacuscaerulensis; assembly: GCF_013034685.1. Classification (GTDB taxonomy): domain Bacteria; phylum Pseudomonadota; class Alphaproteobacteria; order Rhodobacterales; family Rhodobacteraceae; genus Ruegeria; species Ruegeria lacuscaerulensis_B. The sequence goes on from NZ_WQGO01000021.1 coordinate 15,941, forward strand.
GATGTCGATCAGCCGCTGCACCCAGAACCCAACCTTCATGGAGGAATGGCGCAAGGGCTGGCATCCCGAAAAGATGAACGAAAAGGGCGACAGCAACAATGTGCTGATCGTCGGCTCAGGTCCCGCAGGGCTTGAGGCCGCGTGGGCGCTGTGCCGCCGGGGTTATGACGTCGCGGTGGCCGAGGCCCGCGACGTGATCGGCGGCCGCGTGGCCCGCGAACGCCTGCTGCCCGGCCTTTCGGCCTGGGGCCGTGTGGTGGATTACCGCGACTATCAACTCAGCCAGCGTCCAAACGTCGAGATGTATCGCGAAAGCGAGCTGGACGCCGAAAGCATCCTTGAGTTCGGCTTTGAAAACGTTTGTATTGCCACTGGTGCAACGTGGCGCAACGATGGTGTCTCGCGCCAGCATGTCGTGCCGATGCCGATCGCCGATGGCGCCAAAGTCTATACCCCGGACGATCTGATGGACGGCACCATCCCCTCGGGCCGAGTGGTGGTCTATGACGATGACCACTATTACATGGGCGGCGTGTTGGCTGAATTGCTGGCCAGGAACGGCGCGCAAGTTACGTTGGTCACTCCGTCGGCCTATGTCAGTGACTGGACGAACAACACGCTGGAACAGATCGCGATCCACCCGCGACTGGTCGAGGCGGGTGTCGAGATCGTGCTGAACCAGGGCGTCACCGAAATCCACCCCGATCATGTGGTCTCGAACTGCGTCTACACCGACCGGACCTGGAAGATCGAGGCCGATGCCGTGGTCATGGTTGCGTCACGTCTGGAAAACAACGCCGTCTTCAACGACCTGAGAATGCGTGAGGCCGAATGGGCGGATGCCGGTATCAAATCGGTAAAACTGATTGGCGATGCCAACGCCCCGGGCCCAATCGCCTGGGCGACCTATGCCGGCCACCGCTACGCCCGTGAGCTGGACGGCGAAGACATTGGTGATGCGCTGCCTTTCCGTCGCGAAATAACAGAACTCGCGGCGGACTGAGATAATTGACGAGTGCAAGGCGGCAGCATTCTGCCGCCTTGCATGTTTGACCAACAATTGCCGTCTGCGAAATACCGATTGATCCAGCGATCTTCAGCGCGCCCCAAAACTTGCTCTTTTCAGTCAGTGGAAATCTATTGTTTGGTTTCAATGACTCTGTCGTGCAATGATTATCAGCGGTATCTTTAGTTCCGACATTGATCAGCATCAGCCGTGAGTTTCGGAACTCCGCCGGAGCAATTTTGCTCCACAGTTGCAAATTCGTGCAGTGCGGGCGTTCACAAACAAAGTACCAATGGTAATTTCGTCCCGCGATTTGTGACCTCGTATGACGTTTCGTTTGCTCGTGCAGCAAAAGTCCGGTCTGACGGGCCGCACCGCAGCGACGACGACCATCATTCAAAGGCAGGTATGGGCCGTCATGACCATGGCCAATGACGGCCTTCTGCGGTCTCTCACCCTTGGTGCAATGGGCAGCATTTTGCACTCTGGGCTGATGTCGTTGAAAAACTCTTCCTTGATTGAGAGGCAAGCTGCTGATTCAATTCTC
>NZ_WQGO01000022.1 GCF_013034685.1 Ruegeria lacuscaerulensis
TGATCGCACCGATCGCGATGGAGCAGGGCCTGCGCTTCGCGATCCGCGAAGGCGGCCGCACCGTCGGCGCCGGCGTTGTGTCGAAAATCACTGAGTAATCGGTGAAGGAGATGAGATTATTCGTCGAATAATCTCGGACCCAGCTGGTGAGAATACGGAAGGCCGTCCCTCGGGGCGGCCTTTGTTGTTGTGCCTATCTGGTAGACATTCTGCATATCAAGGTTAGAACAGCCAAAACGAGAGTAAGTGGAATCTTCTGATTATGTGGAAATGGTTGGCTGGCGGCGCTTTGGTGATTGGGATGGGCTACATAGCTTATGACTACTACAGGGCTGGATTTCATACACGGCCTGAGTTGCCGGAAGGCGCCTTTTCGATCTCATTTAAGAGTGGACTTCGTGCGATCCTAGTTGACGTGCCAAATGAAAGGGCTTCGCGGCGTTACTTCGGCTATCCGGTTGAAGTGCCGTTCTATCTCGAAGACGTATGGTCGTATTGCTATCAACCGCCTGATTCAGAGCGGGAACAATTGCGCCAGCAGTTGGGCGACAGACCGGGCGAGCGCATCGAAGGTGTTTGCGAAATAGATGTTGACGGCGACATGGTCGTTAGAGGTGTCGTAACTTCAGTGCCGAAACTGTAGACTGTTCAAGCAATTTGAAAGCTGATCTCGGCATTGGGCCAGCCACATTTTGATATGCCGAGTGCCTCGAATGCGGACATGCGAGAGCAGGGAAAAGTAGATTATGGAAGCAATACTCGCCCTTCTGTTCTGCGTTTTCTTCCTTTGGGTGATCTGGGAACTGTTCGCGCTTGTGGGCGATATGGCCGAACGCCGCGGTCAAGATCGATTGCTTTGGCAGGTGACGGCGATCTTCATCAACCCGTTTGGTGCAATTATCTTGCTTTGGCTATTTGTTTCTGTCCAAGAAAATCGCTAGGCAATCAGCTCTAGGATACATGGTATCAGAGTGAGGCTGAACCGATCTGGTTGTAATGTCCAGATTTTGCAGATGCGTGCATAAGCTGTGAGCCGGGTGAGCGCATCCTATTTGATTAAAACTTCCCCCTTGCCAAACCCCACCAACCCCACTAATACGCGCGAGTTCTCGATAAGAACGTCAAGGCGGGGTGATTCCCGCCTTTTGGGTTCGAAGAGGGTTGGCGATGCGCGTCTGTCCTCCTCTCAACCTCAACGCCTGATAAAAGGCTGTATCTATGCAAAGCCAAAACATCCGTATTCGGCTGAAGGCATTTGACTATCGCGTTCTGGATGCCAGCACGCAAGAGATCGTCAACACTGCCAAGCGGACCGGCGCGAACGTGCGCGGCCCGATCCCGCTGCCGAACAAGATTGAGAAGTTCACGGTTCTCCGTGGCCCTCACGTTGACAAGAAATCCCGCGACCAGTTCGAGATCCGCACGCACAAGCGTCTGCTCGACATCGTTGATCCGACCCCCCAAACCGTTGACGCGCTGATGAAGCTCGACCTCGCTGCTGGTGTGGACGTCGAGATCAAGCTGCAGTCGTAAGATCGGAGGGTATAGATTATGCGCTCTGGTATTATCGCAAAAAAAGTTGGCATGACCCGCCTGTTCATGGAAGACGGCAAGCAGATCCCTGTGACCGTTCTTCACCTGGACAACTTGCAGGTTGTTGCCCAGCGTACCGCTGACAAAGACGGCTACACCGCCGTTCAGCTGGGTGCTGGTGCTGCCAAGGCAAAACGCACCTCGAAAGCCATGCGCGGTCACTATGCTGCTGCAAAGGTCGAGCCCAAGCGTAAGCTGGCCGAGTTCCGCGTCTCCGAAGACGGCCTGATCGATGTGGGTGCCGAGATTTCGGCAGAACACTTCCTGGAAGGTCAGAAAGTTGACGTTTCGGGCACCTCGATCGGTAAAGGCTTTGCCGGTGCGATGAAGCGTTGGAACTTTGGTGGTCTGCGCGCCTCGCACGGTGTTTCGATCAGCCACCGTTCGCACGGTTCGACCGGTCAGTGTCAGGACCCGGGCAAGGTTTTCAAAGGCAAGAAGATGGCCGGTCACATGGGTGCTGCCCGTGTAACCACCCAGAACCTGGAAGTCGTCAAAACCGACGCCGACCGTGGTCTGGTCTTCATCAAAGGCGCCGTTCCCGGACCGAAATCGGGTTGGGTTACCGTTAAGGACGCCGTGAAGAAGAAAGCACCGGAAGGCCTGCCTTTCCCGGCTGCTGTGAAATCGGCTGCAACCGAAGCACCTGCGGAAGAAGCTCCCGCGGAAGGTGGTGAAGCATGAAACTTGATGTAATCAAACTGGACGGCGGCAAAGCCGGCGACATCGAGCTGAACGCCGATCTGTTCGGCCTGGAGCCGCGCGCGGACATTCTGCACCGTGTGGTCCGTTGGCAGCGCAACAACGCGCAGGCCGGCACCCACAAGGTCAAGACCCGCTCGGAAACCAGCTACTCGACCAAGAAGATCTATCGCCAGAAGGGCACCGGTGGCGCACGCCATGGTGACCGTAACGCACCGATCTTCCGCAAGGGTGGTATCTACAAGGGCCCGACCCCGCGTTCGCACGGCCACGACCTGCCGAAGAAGTTCCGCAAGCTTGGCCTGCGCCACGCTCTGTCGGCCAAAGCCAAGGCTGGTGAACTGGTTGTGATCGAAAACGCCGAAGCCGAAGGCAAGACCGCTGCTCTGGCCAAACAGGTTGCAAACCTGGGCTGGAAACGCGCTCTGGTCATCGACGGCGCGACCGTGAACGAAGGGTTCCTGAAAGCGTCCAAGAACATCGAAGGTCTGGATATCCTGCCGTCGATGGGCGCAAACGTCTATGACATCCTCAAGCGTGACACTCTGGTGCTCACCAAAGCGGCTGTCGAAGCACTGGAGGCTCGTCTGAAATGAGCGCGAAGGCAGAACACTACGACGTGATCCGCAAGCCGATCATCACCGAGAAGTCGACCATGGCGTCCGAGAACGGCGCGGTTGTCTTTGAAGTGGCGATCGACAGCAACAAGCCGCAGATCAAAGAGGCCGTTGAGGCGCTGTTTGGTGTGAAGGTCAAAGCGGTGAACACCACCGTGACCAAAGGCAAGGTCAAGCGGTTCCGCGGCCAGCTGGGTCGTCGGAAAGACGTCAAAAAAGCATATGTGACCCTGGAAGAGGGCAACACAATCGACGTGAGCACCGGTCTTTGATCCGACGCTTACTGCGAGCATTCACGGCCCCGGCGGTTCAACCCGCCGGGGCCGATTTCGTTTCGGATCCTGATACTGTGCGCGCGCAGGTGCTGGATCAAATGCGGGTGTTCAGCGCTGAGCCCTATTTCCAGATCGCTGATGAACAGCTGGGGCTGCTGTCCGTCTTCGATGATCTGAAATATGACCGGGCGGATGTGGACATGATCTCTCCGGCGATGCGCAAGCATGTGGTCGGCAAGCTTGGTCCGCTAGGATTCCGCCAAACCTCCGGCACGGTATTGGAGCATGCCGAGGCTGATATGCGCGTGCACATCCCCAAGTTCCACGCCCTCGGCGCTTCGCCCTTCGACATCGCACGCTATACCGAGAAACGCCCGCAGGATTACTGCCTGCTGACGCCCACGCAGGTGGCCTGTCAGTACGTGGATTATTACGCGCTGGACGACGCCGTACAGCGGATCGAGGCGCTGATTGCGAAGCACCCGATCAATCTGCTGAAACTGGCGGATTATCTGGAAGGAAAACCCAAACACCGCGCCTTTCGCGAGGTGCTGGGCCATATCAAGCTCAAGCAGCGGATTGCGGTGGAGTCCGAGCCGCTCTGTAGAAGACGCTCGCTAGGTTGAGGGTTTTCCTGACCCCTCAGAAACACGTCAAAGCTGGAAGTGGATAACGCTCATCGACTTGTCCAGCGGCCCCTTATAGGATCATCTTTGGGGCGAGGAACGAGGCCAGCACACGTGAAGGTCGTTCTTAAGCAGCGACACCGAAATTTGAGCGTGAAATTCTCTAATTTTGAACAATTCACTTGCTATGTCGGGCGGGTAGTCTATCCGGCTTCAAACAAGCAAAAAAGACATGGCAGGCGTATGACCGAAACCTCTCTCTCAACCCGGGCAAACCCCACTACAACCGCTGCGCGGGATTGGGTGTCGACGCTTGCCAAATACCGTGAGCCAAATCAATGGCGCAGTTCCTTTGAACTGAGTGTCAGCATTATTCCATTCTTTGTGCTGTGGGCGCTGTCCTGGATGGCGCTTTCCGTCAGTTATTGGTTGGCGTTTGCGATTGCGGTCTTGAATGCCGCCTTCCTGCTGCGCCTGTTTGCGATCCAGCATGATTGCGGGCACGGGGCGTTCTTCAAGAACCGGACAGTCAGCGACTGGGTTGGACGGGCGATAGGGGTGCTGACCCTGACACCCTATGATGTCTGGCGCCGCACGCATTCTTACCATCACAACAGCTCGGGTAACTTGGACAAACGGGGAATGGGCGATATCCACACGCTGACAGTGGCGGAGTATCAATCCAAGACCCCCATTAACCGGTTCTGGTATCGTGTTTGCCGAAATCCCGTCACACTTTTTATTCTTGGCCCCAGCTATCTGTTCTTGTTCCAAAACCGCTTGCCGTTGGGGTTGACTGATAGCGCTCGGTTCTGGGTCAGTGCGATGGGCACCAATGTCGCTATTCTGGCCGCGCTTCTGGCTGTCTACTACTTTGGCGGCCTAATGCCGGTCCTGCTGATCTTTTTGCCCTCAACCCTGATTGCGGCAACTGCCGGAGTGTGGTTGTTTTATGTGCAGCACCAATTCGAAGAAACGCATTGGGATGCGGACGAGGATTGGCAATTGCACGAGGCCGCTCTGCGCGGTAGCTCGCATTATGTCCTGCCGCCCGTGTTGCAGTGGTTCAGCGCCAATATTGGTATCCACCACGTGCACCATCTGTACAGTCGTATTCCTTTCTACCGCCTTACCGAGGTGCTGCGAGATCACGACGAATTGGCAAACAGCAACCAGATGACCATCCGTGAAAGCCTTGCAAACGCGCGGTTGCACCTTTGGGACGAGAAGCATCGCCGCCTGTTGTCCTTCGCTGAGGCGCGCATACTGTATCAGTGAAGTGGCTGACGACTTAGGTTCTAGGACTGTTTGCGCAAAGCAAACTGACCGAGCGACTTTAGGAAATGAAACCTAGGGCAAATGTTTCGGTAGCGTTTTCTTCGGTCTCCATCAGAATCTTTGGCAGCATACTATAGACACCCACCCCCAACACTGCTAAACGCTCCCAATCTTACGGCCTCGGATTCGTTCCGGGGCCTCTGATATTTGTAACCGGGGACCTTCGGGGCCCTATACCCTTGGCACCTACGGGGGCCTATCACATAGCGGGGAAACACCCTGCACTTGCTAAACGGAAGACAGAAAGCATGGCACTCAAGTCGTACAAGCCGACGACGCCGGGCCAGCGCGGGCTGGTGCTGATCGACCGTTCGGAGCTTTGGAAAGGACGTCCGGTCAAGTCTCTCACAGAGGGTTTGACCAAATCGGGCGGCCGGAACAACACCGGACGGATCACTTCACGCCGCCGCGGCGGTGGCGCAAAGCGTCTCTACCGGATCGTTGACTTCAAACGGAACAAATTTGATGTCGCGGCAACCGTCGAGCGGATCGAATATGACCCGAACCGGACCGCATTCATCGCACTGGTAAAATACGAAGACGGCGAGCAGGCATATATCCTGGCTCCGCAGCGTCTGGCTGTTGGTGACAAAGTCATCGCGTCGGCAAAAGCTGACATCAAGCCGGGCAACGCAATGCCGTTCTCGGGCATGCCTATTGGTACCATCGTCCACAACATCGAGATGAAGCCTGGTAAAGGCGGTCAGATCGCTCGAGCGGCCGGTACTTACGCTCAGTTCGTTGGTCGCGATGGCGGCTACGCTCAGATCCGTCTGAGCTCGGGTGAGCTGCGCATGGTCCGTCAGGAATGCATGGCCACCGTTGGTGCCGTGTCCAACCCCGACAACTCAAACCAGAACCTCGGTAAAGCCGGTCGTATGCGCCACAAGGGCGTTCGTCCGTCGGTTCGTGGTGTTGCAATGAACCCGATCGATCACCCGCACGGTGGTGGTGAAGGTCGTACCTCGGGTGGCCGTACACCGGTTACACCTTGGGGTAAGGACACCAAGGGTAAGCGTACCCGCAACAAGAACAAAGCGTCCCAGAAGCTGATCATCCGCTCGCGGCACGCCAAGAAGAAGGGACGTTAATCTATGTCTCGCTCTGTTTGGAAGGGTCCTTTCGTCGATGCTTATGTGCTTAAGAAAGCCGAAGCAGCGCGCGAGTCGGGCCGCAACGAAGTCATCAAAATCTGGTCGCGTCGTTCCACCATTCTGCCCCAGTTCGTGGGTCTGACCTTTGGTGTGTATAACGGCCAGAAGCACATTCCCGTAAACGTCTCGGAAGACATGATCGGTCAGAAGTTCGGTGAATACTCGCCGACCCGTACCTATTATGGCCACGCCGCAGACAAAAAAGCGAAGCGGAAGTAAGTCATGGGCAAGGAAAAGAACCCCCGCCGCGTGGCTGAAAACGAAGCAATGGCGAAAACCCGCATGCTTCGCACCAGCCCGCAGAAACTGAACCTGGTTGCGCAAATGATCCGCGGCAAGAAAGTTGAGAAGGCTTTGACCGACCTGACTTTCTCGAACAAGCGTGTCGCGCAGGATGTCAAGAAGTGCCTGCAGTCCGCAATCGCGAATGCCGAAAACAACCACAACCTGGACGTTGACGAGCTGATCGTCGCCGAAGCATGGGTTGGCAAGAACCTGGTCATGAAGCGCGGTCGCCCGCGTGCCCGTGGCCGTTTTGGCAAAATCATGAAGCCGTTCTCGGAGATCACCATCAAGGTGCGTCAAGTTGAGGAGCAAGCCTAATGGGTCATAAAGTAAATCCGATCGGCATGCGCCTGCAGGTGAACCGCACCTGGGACAGCCGCTGGTACGCCGACACCAAGGACTACGGTGATCTTCTGCTGGAAGACCTCAAGATCCGTGAGTTCATCAACAAAGAGTGCAAGCAGGCCGGTGTTGCCCGTGTGATCATCGAACGTCCGCACAAAAAGTGCCGCGTTACGATCCACACCGCACGTCCCGGTGTCATCATCGGCAAGAAAGGTGCAGACATCGAAGTTCTGCGCAAAAAGCTTGCTCGCATGACCGACAGCGAACTGCACCTGAACATCGTCGAAGTGCGCAAGCCCGAGCTTGACGCGCAGCTGGTTGCCGAGTCCATCGCTCAGCAGCTGGAACGTCGTGTTTCGTTCCGTCGCGCCATGAAGCGCTCGGTTCAGAACGCCATGCGCATGGGCGCCCTGGGTATCCGGGTGAACGTCGCGGGTCGTCTGGGCGGCGCCGAAATCGCACGGACCGAGTGGTACCGCGAAGGCCGCGTGCCTCTGCACACTCTGCGTGCCGACATCGATTACGCACATGCCGAAGCGATGACCCCCTACGGGATCATCGGGATCAAGGTCTGGATCTTCAAAGGTGAGATCATGGAGCACGATCCGCAGGCACGTGACCGTAAAGCACAGGAACTCCAGGACGGCCCTGCACCTCGTGGTGCTGGTGGCGGTCGTCGCTAAGGAGGGAAAGATATGCTTCAACCAAAGCGTACTAAATTCCGCAAGATGCACAAAGGCCGGATCAAGGGTCTCGCCAAGGGCGGCTCTGATCTGAACTTTGGCACCTACGGCCTCAAAGCTCTTGAGCCTGAGCGTGTAACTGCACGCCAGATCGAAGCTGCACGTCGTGCCATGACGCGTCACATGAAGCGTCAGGGCCGCGTCTGGATCCGCATCTTCCCCGACACTCCGGTCACTGCAAAGCCGATCGAAGTTCGTATGGGTAAAGGTAAAGGTTCGGTCGACCGCTGGGCATGCAAAGTCAAGCCTGGCCGCGTGATGTTCGAGATCGACGGCGTCAATGACGACATCGCGCGTGAGGCCCTGCGCCTGGCCGCGATGAAGCTGCCGATCAAGACTCGCGTCGTGGTTCGCGAAGACTGGTAAGCGATCAGGGGGCAACCCCGTTCGTGACAAGATTGACCCCCGTCGGGAAGCCGGCGGGGGTTTTCTGTTGCGCTTGTGAAGTTAAGGGCCGCAAAAACCGTCGACCTCTTCCTATCGCGCCCCTAGGCTGCCCGGTAGAAATGGGAGGGCCCTATGGTTCAGCTGCGCAAAAAGATGTTCATCAAGGAAATCATAACCACCGATCAGTTGGGCCAGCCCTGCGATCCGATCAGCCGGGTTGCTGCTCTGGCGGTGTTCATGAACCCTCTGGCTGGACGGTTCTCGGATGACCTTTCAGAGTTGTTTGAGATTGGTGCGCTTCTTGGCCCGGACCTCGCATCCGAAGCGATATCCCAACTGGACGGTGCGCCGGTATCCTACGGTAAGGCAGCGATCATCGGCGTGAACGGCGATCTTGAACAGGGCGGGGCGGTGATCCACCCCAAACTCGGTGCTCCCATGCGCGCGGCGGCGGGCGGAGGCGAGGCGGTTATCCCCTCGAATGCCAAATTAGGCGCGCCGGGTTGCGCGATTGATCTGCCACTGGGGCATAAAGATAACCCGTGGTCGTTCGACCATTTCGACACTATGACGCTGAACATTCCAGACGCGCCGAAACCGGATGAGATCGTACTGTGCCTCGCCTATGCTGATGGCGGCCGCCCAATTCCCCGCTGTGGCAAAGGACCCGTCAAAAGCTAATCGACTGGCCTTGTAGAAAACACTGCGGTATGCCCGGCCCATGGCACAGATTGAATCACTCTTCGTAACCCGTCTCTACCGCGCGTCTCTTTCCGAGTTCGATCCCAAGATCGACGCTCAGGAATTGGAAAGCTCTTGCCTTGTTATCGCCGAGGATGATGAGGCGGGGCAGGAATGGTGCGAAGAGAACGGCTATCCCGGCTATACCAGTTATGCTTCGCTGACCGACCTGCCGTGGCGGTTCCCGATTTTCGCCGATCTGGTCGCTGCCTTGGATCAGCACGTCGCCGCTTTTGCCAAGGATTTGGAGTTCGATCTGGGTGAGGGCGCGTTGAAGCTGGAAGACCTGTGGATCAACATCCTGCCCGAGGGCGGAATGCATTCCAGCCACCTGCACCCGCACAGCGTAATCTCGGGCACGACCTATGTAGCGATGCCCGAGGGGGCGAGTGCGTTGAAGCTGGAGGATCCCCGCTCGGGTCGCATGATGGCTGCGCCGACGCGCGTTAAAGGCGGGCGGAGGGATTTGCAGCCGTTCATCTATATGAAGCCGCAGGTGGGGGACGTGCTGCTGTGGGAAAGCTGGCTGCGCCACGAGGTGCCGATGAACATGGCCGAGGATGAGCGGATCAGTGTCAGCTTTAACTACAAGTGGGAGTGATGACACTTACCTCAGGCGCGAGCATTTTTCAATAAACATCCAGATTGTACGTGATCAAGATGAGATCGAGCACAATACTTCACAAACTCAACAATCTGTATCTTTGGGCCAGGTTCTGGAATCATAGGAGAAAGGTTCGTAGGAATGAGCTTGCCAAGGCTAAAACTCAGAACTCCAACAAGAACCGCCTTTGCGTACTTGGAACAGCAAAAAACGAGGCCTTGAATTTGGCCGAGTGGGTCGAGCACTACGCACAGCAGGGTGCCGACAAAGTATTTCTTATCGATAATGGAAGTACAGACAACTCGATGGAAGTAATTTCGAGCTTCCTAAGTTCTGGTTTCGTAGAAGTTGTCAGTCTCCCCCAAAAACACAAGCAAGTGGCTCATTATTGGAAGGCATTCCAAAAATTTCAGGTTCCGCAGTTGTTTGAGTGGATGTTGGTTGCTGACGTTGATGAGTTTTGGTTCTGCAAAGATGGGGCCAAGCTGGTTGATGCGTTAGAGCAGTTTGACGATGTGGACGTTGTTTATGCGAACTGGACGGTCTTTGGTACTTCAGGTCACAAAGAACATCCCAACAGCTTGAGAAAAAATCTGGTCAAACGAAAACCCGGTTTGAGCCCACACAAATGGCGAAAGTACCTTGTGAGGACGTCAGTCCCGAAAAAACTAGGGGATATCGGGGTACACTATGTACGCGGCGCGGATTCATGCCGCACGATCTCTGACAACGAGACCTTCCAGATTAACCATTATCAGTTTCAAAGCCTACATTACTGGAAAAACGTTAAGTTGACTCGGGGAGACGCTGATAAATTCCACCAAGATCACAGTCGAAAACTCCAACATCTCATCGACTTTGACAAACTGTGCACGGAGTTGGACACGCAGCTTGCAGATAGACTCCGATCGCTCGAATCGTAGAAGGGCTCGAAGATTGGAGTCTTTCAAACTTCCTCTTGCCACCCACCCCCCAAACCCTTATACGGCGGCATCTTGCGGTCTCCCGGCGTTGTCGGGCGATTCGTATGTCTATCATTCATCCACCAGGTCAAAGGTGACCCGAGTACGGGGCCTTCTGGTGTTTTGAGCAAAGGAAAAAGGCGATGAACGCCCAAGAACTGCGTGACAAGACCCCGGACCAGCTCCGCGAGGAACTGGCCAACCTGAAGAAAGAAAGCTTTAACCTGCGCTTTCAACAGGCAACCGGTCAGCTGGAAAACACTGCTGGTATCAAAGCGGCCCGCCGCAACGCTGCCCGCGTCAAAACCATTCTGAACGAAAAGGCCGCTGCTGCGGCATCGGAGGAGTAATCCTATGCCCAAGCGTATCCTGTCCGGCGTGGTAACTAGCGACGCCAACGAGCAAACCGTAACCGTTTCGGTTGAGCGTCGTTTCAAGCACCCGCTGCTGCACAAAACCGTTCGTAAGTCCAAGAAATACCGGGCTCATGACGAAAAGAACGCCTTCAAGGTCGGCGACACCGTACGCATTATCGAATGCGCGCCGAAATCGAAGACGAAACGTTGGGAAGTTCTGGAAGCGTAAGCTTCCGGGATTTTCCCATTTGTCGAAACCCTGGGGGATCTAATCAGACCAGCCCCCACAGGTCGGGAGAAACCACATGATCCAGATGCAGACCAATCTGGATGTCGCTGACAACTCCGGCGCACGCCGAGTTCAGTGCATCAAGGTCCTGGGTGGTTCCAAGCGTAAATACGCCTCCGTCGGCGACATCATTGTCGTCTCGGTGAAGGAAGCCATCCCGCGCGGCCGCGTAAAGAAAGGGGACGTCCGCAAGGCCGTCGTCGTACGCACCGCCAAGGAAGTCCGTCGCGAAGACGGCACCGCGATCCGTTTTGATCGCAACGCCGCCGTCATCCTGAACAACAACAACGAGCCAGTCGGTACCCGTATCTTTGGCCCCGTTGTTCGCGAACTGCGCGGCAAGAACTTCATGAAAATCATCTCGCTGGCTCCGGAGGTGCTGTAATCATGGCTGCTAAACTCCGCAAAGGCGACAAGGTCGTCGTGCTGGCCGGCAAGGACAAGGGCAAAGAGGGAACCATTTCCTCGGTTGACCCCAAAGCCGGTAAAGCTGTTGTCGAAGGCATCAACATTGCCATCCGTCACACCCGTCAGTCGCAAACTTCGCAAGGTGGTCGTCTGCCTCAGGCAAACCCGATCCAACTGTCGAACCTGGCGCTGCTGGACAAAAACGGCAAAGCAACCCGCGTTGGCTTCCGCATGGAAGGTGACAAGAAGGTGCGCTTCGCCAAGACCACAGGGGACGTGATCGATGCTTGATTCCGCAACCTACACCCCGCGTCTGAAAGCTCAGTACGTTGAAACCATCCGGGCCGCTCTGAAAGAAGAGTTCGGCTACAAGAACGACATGCAGCTGCCCAAGCTGGAGAAAATCGTTCTGAACATCGGTTGTGGTGCTGAGGCGGTCAAAGATTCGAAGAAAGCGAAAGCTGCTGTCGAAGATCTGACTGCGATTGCTGGTCAAAAGGCCGTTGCAACCAAGGCGAAGAAGTCGATCGCGGGTTTCCGCGTCCGTGAAGACATGCCGCTGGGCGCGAAAGTGACCCTGCGCGGTGACCGGATGTACGAATTCCTGGATCGCCTGATCACCATCGCGCTGCCGCGCGTTCGTGACTTCCGCGGTGTTAAGCCGTCTTTCGATGGTCAGGGCAACTTTGCCATGGGCATGAAAGAGCACATCGTGTTCCCGGAAATCGACTTCGACAAGGTCGACGAGGTCTGGGGCCTGGATATCGTAATTGCCACCACAGCGAAAACCGACGCTGAAGCAAAGAGCCTGTTGAAAGCTTTCAACATGCCCTTCAACGCTTAAGCGCCGCGAGGATTGAGACATGGCTAAAAAAGCAATGATCGAACGCGAAAAGAAGCGCGAACGCCTGGTGGCCAAATATGCCGCAAAGCGTGCCGAGCTGAAAGAAATCGCGAATGACGAGAGCCGCCCGATGGAAGAGCGTTTCAAAGCGCGTCTGAAACTGGCGAAACTGCCGCGCAACAGCTCGGCTACCCGTCTGCACAACCGTTGTCAGCTGACCGGTCGTCCCCACGCTTACTATCGTAAGCTGAAGGTCAGCCGTATCGCGCTGCGCGAGCTGGGTTCTGCTGGTCAGATCCCCGGCATGGTGAAATCGAGCTGGTAAGGGAGACATAGATATGAATGATCCTATCGGCGATATGCTCACCCGTATCCGCAACGCGCAAATGCGCGGCAAGTCCACCGTTTCCACCCCGGCTTCCAAGCTGCGTGGCTGGGTTCTGGACGTGCTGGCGGACGAAGGCTACATCCGTGGTTATGAAAAGACGACCGGTGAAAACGGTCATCCGGCCATCGAAATCAGCCTGAAATACTACGAAGGCACCCCTGTTATTCGCGAACTGAAGCGGGTTTCGAAACCCGGTCGTCGCGTCTACATGGGCGTCAATGACATCCCGCAGGTCCGTCAGGGTCTGGGCGTGTCGATTGTCAGCACTCCGAAAGGTGTGATGTCGGACGCAAACGCTCGCTCCAACAATGTTGGCGGCGAAGTGCTCTGCACCGTCTTCTAAGGAGGTCTGCAATGTCTCGTATTGGTAAAAAACCGGTCGAGCTGCCCAGCGGCGTTACCGCCTCTGTGTCCGGCCAGACCATCGAAGTGAAAGGTCCGAAAGGCACCCGCAGCTTCACCGCCACCGACGACGTTACACTGTCGGTTGAAGACAACGTGGTCAAGATCGACCCCCGTGGCATGTCCAAGCGTGCCCGCCAGCAGTGGGGCATGAGCCGCACCATGGTTGCCAACCTGGTAACCGGTGTGACGACTGGCTTCAAAAAAGAGCTGGAGATCCAGGGTGTTGGTTACCGGGCTCAGATGCAGGGCAACACCCTGAAGCTGAACCTGGGCTACAGCCACGATGTTGATTTCACTGCTCCGCAAGGTGTCACCATCACCGCGCCGAAGCAGACCGAAATCGTTGTGGAAGGTATCGACCAGCAGCAGGTGGGCGAAGTCGCGGCCAAAATCCGCGAATGGCGCCGTCCCGAGCCGTACAAAGGCAAGGGCATCCGCTACAAGGGCGAGTTCATCTTCCGCAAGGAAGGCAAGAAGAAGTAAGGACGCAGACAATGGCAAACAGCAAAAGAACCCTGTTTCTGAAGCGCCGCCTGCGCGTTCGGAACAAACTTCGCAAAGTCAACGCCGGCCGCGTACGCCTGTCGGTTCACCGTTCGAACAAGAACATCAGCGTTCAGCTGATCGACGACGTTCGTGGCGTGACCCTGGCCGCAGCCTCGACCCTGGAAAAAGATCTGGGTGTTGTTGGCAAGAACAACGTCGAAGCGGCCACCAAAGTGGGCGCGGCCATCGCCGAGCGTGCCAAGAAGGCGGGCGTCGAAGAGGCCTATTTCGATCGTGGTGGCTTCCTGTTCCACGGCAAGGTGAAGGCAGTCGCCGACGCCGCGCGTGAAGGTGGTCTGAAGATCTAAGACCTGCGGGCAGCTTGACGGCTGCCCCGATGATCCGGGGGCCCTGACGTCAGTCGGGGCTCACTTGGATTGACGAAAACGGCGCCGTATGCGCCACATGAGAAAAGGGATGCCAAATGGCAGAACGTGAAAACCGTCGGGGCCGTGGCCGCGACCGTGAAGAAGCACCGGAATTTGCAGATCGCCTGGTAGCAATCAACCGCGTGTCGAAAACCGTTAAAGGTGGTAAGCGCTTTGGCTTCGCCGCTCTGGTGGTTGTCGGCGATCAGAAAGGCCGCGTCGGCTTTGGTAAAGGTAAAGCGAAAGAAGTACCTGAGGCCATCCGTAAGGCGACTGAGCAAGCCAAGCGTCAGATGATCCGCGTGCAACTGCGCGAAGGTCGTACTCTGCACCACGACATCGAGGGCCGTCACGGCGCTGGTAAGGTGGTTATGCGCACCGCACCTGAAGGTACTGGTATCATCGCCGGTGGTCCGATGCGTGCCGTGTTCGAAATGCTGGGCGTGAAGGACGTTGTGTCCAAGTCGCTGGGCTCGCAGAATCCGTACAACATGATCCGCGCCACCATCAACGGCCTGCAGAAAGAGCAGAGCCCGCGTTCGGTCGCCGCACGTCGTGGCAAAAAAGTTGCTGACATCCTGCCCAAGCGGGACGAAGCACCGGCTGAAGCCGAAGCGTAAGGAGTAGCGTACCATGGCAAAAACCATCGTCGTCAAGCAGATCGGTTCCCCGATCCGCCGCCCCGCCGAACAGCGCGCAACCCTGATCGGTCTGGGCCTGAACAAGATGCACCGCACCCGTGAGCTGGAGGATACACCTTCGGTCCGCGGCATGGTCAACAAGATCCCGCATCTGGTCGAGATCATCGAAGAGCGCGGCTAAGCGCTGCATCTGTTAAGAATTGAAAGGCCCCCGTTGCTAGCGGGGGCCTTTTTTGCTTCAGAACTTGTTTATCCGCTCGGAGCCGATGTCGTTGAAAAAGTCGTTCGTTTTTGCGTCTTGGTGTTCTGCGTTGTCTATA
>NZ_WQGO01000023.1 GCF_013034685.1 Ruegeria lacuscaerulensis
GAGAATTGAATCAGCAGCTTGCCTCTCAATCAAGGAAGAGTTTTTCAACGACATCAGCTCACAGCAGTCATTCGCCCAAATTCGCAGAATGCCTGCATTGGAAACAACGTTGGACTTTCACCAGGCAGCATAGAACGGCAGTAAATCTCGAATTCCCAAGAAAACGGACTAAGCTTTGCCTCGTAAAACTAAGTTGTTCAGTTCTTTGAAAACCAGATTTTGACAAGCCGACTGCGGCCGTACTTTAGTTGCAACTCATTTGGAGCGATACTGCGATGCCAAACACTTCGTTACTTTCAAAGTCCAATTTTCCAGTTTTTGCGCTCATTGGAGGTTTGATTATGCAAAGCCTTGGAACTTCTCCTGTACATGCTGAAGACGACCCATACGCGACGCCGCGAGAAGACTTTTCCATCCGCGACTTGAGGAATGGTTACACAGCCAAGCAAGCTTACGACCTGAGCTCTGAATGGAATTTGCAGAAGTTCCTCGACATTACCGAAGCCGGGGCGTTTTCGTACATGAACCTCGCCGAGTTCCTGCCAAGTTCGGTTATTCGCCGTGACGGGGCCGTCGCGATGCTTACGGCAAACCTTAACGATGCCATAGGTGCCACGAGTGTCCCAGGCGCTGATGGAAAGGCTGTCTCGATTGACGAGATGATTAATGCCGACGATTCCACGGTGCAGGGCGTTATGGTTCTTCACAACGGCGAAATCGCTTACGAGGTTTACCCAGGAATGCGACGGACGGACAACCACGTCTGGATGTCCAATGCAAAGATCCTCTCAAGCTTGCTGATCGGTCAATTGGAAGATGAGGGTAAGATCGACGTTCAGAAAACGGTTGGCGATTATGTAGATGGCACCAAAGGAACAGCTTGGGAGAGCATAAAAGTCATCGACGTCCTGAACATGCAGTCTGGTTTGGATCTGGAAGAGAACCCCCTTTCACGCAAGGGCGACACACCGTATGGGCGTTTTGTCAGGGCTGAGGTTGGTGTTCCGAACGAAGCAGGCGTCCTGCAAACGCACAACGAAGCCCTCTTTGCTATACCCAAGCTGCGGGAACCGGCTGAGGCCTTCGAATACTCCTCTGCAAACACACAAATGCTTGGTCTTGTCATTGAATCCGTCACGAACCAGCGACTTGGCGAAGCGATCACGGAACGGGTCTGGGGCAAAGCCGGAATGACTGGAGATGCCACCCTAGCGCTGTCACCTCAGGGAAACGGCATCATACACGGTCTGATCAGCAGCCGCTTGATCGACATGGCAAAGATTGGCCTGCTGTACACGCCAAGCTGGGACAAGACAGCGTCAGATCGCGTTGTATCTGAAAAGATGATCAACACGATCCAAACAGCGGGTATCGCCGAAAACTACATGAAGGGAACACTTGGCCCGCACCTTTCTGAAGCATTCCGTGAACAACCGATGGCAAACGCATACCAATGGGATGCCGTTTTTGCCGATGGCGATTTCTACAAAAGTGGGATGAATGGCCAAGGCATCTATGTCTCGCCAGGAAAAGACGCAGTCGTCGTTTGGTACGCAACCGGAGGCGCGAGTATCGACATGGAAGCTTACGCCAGAGCCATTGTGAGTTCGCTGTAGGTCAGATCACGCACTGGCGTCTCTGGTTGCGGGCCAATGGATTGTCGGTCGTTTGGTGACTAGAGCATCCATTCGACCGGCAGCCACCTGACAACGGCCGTCAGGGCACGCTGTAAACCGGTGGTTTCCGGGTCTGCGGTATGAATGGTGACTGTCCCATCCTGCTCTTCTTGCAGCCAGGTCATCTCGCCGCTGTCGTTAAGTTCGACTCGATAAGAAAACTCAGGCCGGTTCAATTGCTCCGCAAGCGATGCAGCAATCTTTGGGCTTTCGATCATAAGGCCCATTTCTGTATTCAGCCGCGCAGACCTTGGATCGAGGTTGTAAGAGCCTATGAAGATCCGTTCTCCATCCGATCCAAAGACTTTTGCGTGTAAACCGGAGGCCGACCCGGCCAGCATCTCGGGCAGGCTGCGCTCGCGATGTTCACGCCGCAAGGCTCGAAGCTCTAGCAACTCTACACCGCTGTTCAGCAAGCCTTCTCTGTATCGCATATACGCTGCGTGAACCGGCATCACATCCGTGGCATCCAATGAGTTGGTCAGAACGCGGACCTTCACTCCGGACTCTGCCAACCCCTCCAAAACCTCCGCGCCTCTTTCGCCCGGAATGAAATACGCTGAGACTAGGTCTAGCGAGGTTTCAGAGGTTTTGGCGAATTCGATAAGTTGCTCGACAATCAGATCTTCACTCTCGACTTCCCCCAGCCCTTTTGACGGATCGTCGACGAAAAGAGTGACTTCGCTCCATTCGAATTTCAGATCGCGTGCCGATATCCGGCCGGCCAGTTCATTTTCCTGAATTGCCCTTTGATAACCTGCGCCAACCGCAGTCTGGCGTGCTGCATCCGCCTTTGCTTTCAGACTTTTTTCCGACGGAGGCTCGAAAAATAACTCCGCGTCGTACGCGGAGGCACTATTCCAATATGCGTCGAAGGATTGCGATACCTCATTCACAATCGGGCCGATAGCTATCGCGTCCACATCAAGATAATGCGTTCCTGCACCGTAGTCGAAATAGATGTCACCAATGTTGCGCCCGCCAACAATCGTGGCGACTCCGTCCACAGTCATTGATTTATTGTGCATCCGCCGGTTCAGGCGACCAAAGTCAAATGCATAAGACAGAAGTTTTGGGTTCCTCAAAGTGAACGGATTGAAAATGCGTACATTTGCATGTGGCAGGGCGTCCAGTTCGGCGAGCAAACCATCCAATCCAGAGATACCGTTATCGTCGACCAACAATCTGACGCGCACGCCGCGCTCTGCTGCAGCTCTGAGCTCTTCCAAAAGCATCAGGCCGGTCACGTCATCTTGCCAGATGTAGTACTGAGCATCGATTGAGGATGTCGCTTCTCTTGCAAGGATCGCCCGGGCCGCAAAGGCTGCACGTCCATTTCCTAACGGCCTTACACCGTCGAGCCCGGGATTGCGTTCAAGTGCATTTTTTATTGTTGCACCCAGTGGTCCGACCCAATCGGCATCTTCCTTAAGCGTTGGCTCAGAAAAGTTTTCTTCAGGAAGCGGAAACGTCAATCGTAACCCCATTATGGTCACTGCGATCACCGCTACCAAAATCAAACATGTTCTGATCAGCCGCATTCAGGGTTCCATAGGTGGCACTTCGGATTGTTCTTGAAAATGAGATTGGCCTATCGACAGATAGTTTTTCAAGAGTTTAGGTCGGAGCAACAGGCTGAGCACCAAAGTTTGTCAGCTATGGAATTGGGCAGCCATGTTTTCGTGCAAACCCGATTAAACATGCCCATAGTAGTCTCGGGCAGCGACTACCGAGTAGGCATAATGCAGTAAGGTTCCCCAATCGAAGATCGGCAGGCCCACCTCGCGCTGTGCCGCACGAGAAAACGGTTGCATCCCTGTGCATTCATAGACGATGGCGCCAACGTTCGGATCGCGTGCCACGAGCGCTTTGGTTGCCTCGACCATCTGGCGTTCTGCGGTCTCAAAGTTTGCGATAGGAGCGTCTGGACGTTTTTCCGGATCCCAAAGTTTGTCGAACTCGGTCACCCCCAGCTCGTCCTGGGCGCCGCCAATGATCAGGT
Source organism: Ruegeria lacuscaerulensis (assembly GCF_013034685.1). Taxonomy (GTDB): domain Bacteria; phylum Pseudomonadota; class Alphaproteobacteria; order Rhodobacterales; family Rhodobacteraceae; genus Ruegeria; species Ruegeria lacuscaerulensis_B. The sequence goes on from NZ_WQGO01000023.1 coordinate 3,679, forward strand.
TGGAATTCGGATCAATTCCGACAGCCTCAAGGTGGCGATCCGTCAGGAAGCGGCGTTGAGCACACAGGATTGCCACCTTCTTACTGCAGCCTATGAGGGTCTGGGCAAATGGCACCTGCAGCAGGCTGGACGTGAAAACCGGCACGCTAACGGCGTTGGCCACCTCCTGCTGGAAATAGGCAAAGTACCCACATTCCGCGACAATGGCGCGGCACCCGTATTTTTCCAACCGCTTTGCGGATGCAATGATGGGCGCGCGAACTGGTGTTTTGTCCTGGTCCCAAACCAAGGTCTTGTTGCTGACGTCCGTGGCGATGTCATACTGGATCGGAAAGGGAAACGCGCTTGGGTTTCGCACGTCACCGGGGAAGCCCGGATAGGCATCGTCCAGAAGCATAACGCCAAGGCCCATCCCATAGCCCACATGGTTCTGACGCGCGCGGATATCTTTGATGCCGGGGTAACGGGGTGCTTAAAACACTTAGTTGGGCCTTTTCGTGTTAGGCATTTGGGCGGGCCAACATACAGTCGACCCACCCCAGTCTGATCAGCTGTTGCGTTCGAGGAAGTCGACCAGCAGGGCCGAGATCTTCTCCGGCTGGTCTTCCATCGAGAAGTGGCCGCAGTTCTCGAGCACATGCAGTTCCGAGCCGGGGATGGCGTTGTTCAGCTTATGGGCCCACGCAACCACCTGCCAGGCGTCATCCGCGCCCCAGATCAATTGGACCGGACGCTCCCCAAGCTCGGCGTAGCGCGGTGCGACCTCATCGGTGTGCTTGGGGTCGTAGTGCATGACCTGATGCTGAAAGAAACTGCCCTGGCCTACGGGACCACAGATGAAATCGAGGTAGGTTTCCATCGATGTCTCGGCGAGACGTTTCTTGTTAAGCACTGTCGAATAGAGCCATTCCCGGAAATGCTCACGGTGTTCTGCATCCGGCGCCTTGATCAGCTTCTCAAGACCCGCTTGCATCTGTTCATGGGTACGCTTCGAGGGCCAGCTGTCATAGCTCACCACGTCGATCATGGTCAGCGTGCGGACACGCTCAGGGGATTGGATGCCGAACCGCTGGGCGATACCACCACCGATGTCATGAGCTATGACATGCAGGCCATCCAACCCCCAGATGTCGAGCAGCCCTTCAAGGATCGGAACCTGCCCGGTGACCGAGGTGTCGATGTTCGGGTCGCGTGGACGTTCCGACAGACCATAGCCGAGCAGGTCGAATACATGCACCTTGTGTCCGGCCTCGACCAACGAAGGTAGGATGTTGCGCCAGATCCAGGACGAGGACGGAGTGCCGTGGATGAGGACCACAGGTTCGCCTTCACCATGCACGCCTTGGGCGATGCGGTTTCCGTTTATCACACAGTGTTGGTCCACAAGTTGGGTCATGATATTTCTCCTGCTTTGGTGGGCTGGTCGGCCAGTCATTCGGGGATGATTTCAAGGAAAGTGAGCGCAGGAACGGTCAGACGCTCCAGGCAAAGATGCCGTAGGTGCCGGTGGCGATGTAGAAACCCTGCATCGTCGTCCAGCCCCACATCTGCTTTCGCACCGCAAGGGTGAAAAGCAGCAGCGCCGCCAACAGGAAAAACACGAAGGACAGCACCTCGTAACCAGTGTTGGAGGCGATGAGCAGGGAATAGGCGATGGACAAAAAGGCTCCACCCCACTCAAGCGATTTGTTTGCATCGGTTGTCATGTTTCAATCCGTTTTCTGACTTTCCCCGATTGTAGTTTTAGTGTAGTCAATCTATCAAATGAATGATTGTCATGAATATATAAGAAATTTGAATGGAGTTGTTCCATGGCTGAACGGCTGGAAATAGATGGCCTGCGGGCACTTCTGGCAATCTCGTCGCATGGGGGCGTTACCCGCGCGGCAGAACATCTTGCGTTGTCGCAACCGGCGGTCAGTCACAAGGTCAGGCGGCTGGAAAAGGCTCTGGACTGCGACCTTCTGGCGCGCCGCGCAGGCGGACCGCTGTTTACTGAAGCGGGCGAGCGGTTGCTGGGATATGCACAGCGCATGATGGATCTGCATGACGAGGCGCTGGCGGCGTTGGGCAAGAAACCACTCAAGGGTATGATCCAACTGGGCATGACCGAAGACACAACCGGCGGCGACGTGGCTCGTATTTTAGGCCGCTTCACCCGACTGCACCCGAAAACCCAGGTGCGCACACGGATCAGCCAGAGCCTGACCCTCGCAGACTGGCTGGAGGCCGGTGAAATCGACGTTGCGGTCATGCAGGTCTTTAGCCGTGATGTGCTCCCTGACGATCTTGTTCTCTACGAAGACCAGTTGCATTGGATCAAATCTCATGACCTTCCGCTGGACTTGTCGGTCCCGGTGCCGTTTCTCGCCTTTGACAGCAACTGTTTCTACAAACATTGGGCCAGTGCCGAAGGGGCGCGAGGTGGACAACGGTTTGAAACGGTCTTCGAATGCCCCAGTGCGGCGGGCATCCTGTCCTCCGTGCGCTCGGGGTTGGGGGTCGCGCTGATGAACGGGCTGCACCTGTCGCCTGACCTGGAGATTGTCGAAGATGTGTTCCCCGAACCGCCTTCAATCGCCTATGTCGCGCGAACTCGCGCCAAGAACCGGAATGATGCAGTCAAGGCGCTCATCCAGGAAATCTCTCGACAGGTCAGAAATGCAATTCCCCTACGCGTTGCTTGATGAACCAACCCTGGTCTCTATCGAAGCACAGGCAGCCCAAATTCTCGATGAAATAGGGGTAGAGTTGCAGGGAGATCCCGGCAGCCTCGACGCCATGGCGTCGGTCGGGGCGCGGATTGACGGGGAGCATGTGCGTATCGACGCTGACCGTCTGCGCGATCTGATTGCAGATGCGCCCGCATCCTTTATCTGGCAAGGGAAAACTGAGGCGGCTTCAGTAATGGTCGGAGGCGAGCGCCCAGTAGTCGTCCCCTTCTATGGCCCGCCGAATGTCCGGCACGCGGACGACAGCCTCCGCCAAGGCACCCTCGAGGACTACCGCGAACTCGTGCGCCTGTACGATGCTTCGCCGGCAATCGACAGCACGGGCTTTCAGCTTTGCATCGCACACGACGGGGACGCACTGGTGCCCTACATGGAGCTCGCCCGCGTCCATCTGGAGCTTTCGGATAAGCCGATGATGGGCACCGTCCTGTCCGAAGACGCCCTGCGCGAGGTGGCCAGCGCGGCTGGGGTCAAGGATACGGACGAAGACTGTCGGTTGCTTCATTTGATCAATCTGACGCCCCCGTTGGTCTTTCAGACCAATCCCCTGCGCTGCCTGCGTGCTTCGGCTAAATTGGGTCAGGCCAGCCTTGTTGCCTCTTACATGATGATGGGGGCCACGGCACCGGTGACCGTTGCCGGGGCGCTGGCGCAGGGGCTTGCGGAAATCATGGTTGGGCTGGCTTTGACGCAAATCTATCGCCCTGGGGCGCCAGTGGTCGGCGGGATCTTCGCAACCCCGTTTTCGATGCAGTTCATGGGCCCGATCTTTGGAACGCCAGAATCTCACCTGGCCCAATTGGCCGGTTGCCAGCTGGTGCGCCGACTTGGGGTTCCCTGCCGTGGCGACGGATTGGTCACGTCGTCCAAGATCAATGACGCTCAGGCTGGATATGAAGGTGCCAGCGCCTTCGGAGCATCTTTTATGGGAAGGGCCGACCTGATCCTGCACGCAGCTGGTTGGCTGGAGTTTGGCCGGACCGTCGGTGTTGAGAAGTTCGCTTCTGATGAGGCGATCCTGAAGGCGCAGCTCTCAAATCTCCAAATTCGTCATTCATCAGGATACTTCTGAACGACGGCTGTGAGCCGTTCGTCATACTTAGAAAAGTCCGGGTTGTGCGCATCGCAGACCCTGCGTGATAGTTTAAGTTTCCCTAGGAAGCCCCGTTGCGGGATTGAGCAACGCAAAGGGCCATAGCCGCAACGATTTCGCCAAAAATTGATTGCATTCATCGCCAAGGCAGACAATCGCGTAGCGCAAAATCTTGGGCAAACTACGCAGACATATTGGATGCGAGAAGTGTTGTGCGCAAACCAAAAACATCCTGTAGGGACGCGCATAACGCTGCATTCCCAACATTGATTTCATTGAAGGAAATCTTGGAAACTTGCCCATAACTCTGCGCTGTGTTTGCGCATAATTTTGCACGATTTGCCCATAAGTTTGCGCGGTTCACCATACACGCTCAATTGGTGATTGTCGTAGCGTGAATCTATCAACTTAAACCCACCGAAACTCAATCAAAAGTGCATTCATATTGGGGCAAATCAATCGCTAGTCGAGTCGACTTTGTAATCGCTGAGCTGGTTATTTAGCAACCATATCTCTACCTGTTGCAAAGTAATAAGCCTCCGGACTTGGCCCATCTTTTCTCAACCGAAGAAGTCTTTCCTTTCCTTCAATCAGGCTCGGAATATGTCCGGCCTGGATCGGCCAGATAACATAGCTTGGCTCATCAAAATGCGCAAACCACTCCATCCGTCGGTCAAGAAACTGACCGTGGATAGTCCTGTGAACAAAATGCTCTAAGTCTGCAAAGCTCTGCCAAGTCGATAGCGTCGCCAGTGCGACGTGTGGCCGACCAAACAATGCACCCGTGTCGTTCTCCGGGAGATCGTAGCCCTCTCCTTGAAGGCGCCAGATAAAACCTTTGGATCGATCTGCGACAGCGTTCAGACGATCCGAGTTGTCCTCGAACCCTGCAATACGGGGATCGCCTGGAGGGTGTAGCAAGTACCCCATGTTCATTTGTGCAATATGTTCCACAAAATATCTCCACCGCTGAACGTGGTTTCTACAGTCACCAGCAGCTCTGACTCTGTCCAGCGATTTTAGATCTGCGGCCTACAAACCGACACGCAGAAACAACGCCGACGCTGTTCGCTCAATGCATCCTCTGCGGTTTGTTCGTTTGTCAAACAGCGGCCCAAAACGGACCTTTTCAACCAGTCTTTGCAATTTTCGATAAGCGGGCAAAACGTGTGTTCGCTGCGGCTGCTCGAATGTCTGCATTGGCTGTTCGATTCAGTTATTCGAAACATCAACTTGTTTCTGTCCGAAAGGCGCTGCTTAGGACAGTTTGACTAACTGTCTAAGTCCAACGCCTTCATCAATTCGAAGACTTGGCTACGCATCCAAGCCGCCATCGGGGCGTTGTCGGAACGCTTGTGCCAGATGCCGATGATCAACGCTGGTTCAATATGCATCGGAGGTTCGAACACCTTCAGTTCGAATGTCTTGGCCACTTTCCTTGCGAGCTGAGCGGGTACAAGCGCGATGAGGTCGCTTTCGCTAACCGCGCGGCAAACGCCACTGAAGACGGGCACTGTCATAGCAACCTGTCGCTGTTTTCCGACGCGGTTTAGGGCAGCATCGCCCATCGCGGCCAAGTTCCCTTCGGGGGAGAACAAGACATGGTGGAGCGCACAGAACGTATCCATGTGCATTTGTGTCCTTTCCTGAAGCCCCTCAAGCTTTGGATTTCCCTTGCGAGCTATCACGTGGAACGGCGAATGGAAAAGCGGCTCCCGATTGACCCAGTCCGGCAGGAGCAAATCCGGGATCAGCGCAATGTCAGCGTTGCGTCGCTCAAGACTGGCCACATAGTCATTCGGAACCAGATCAACCAGCTGCGCTCGTAGATTGGGCGCTGACTTTTGCAGGAAATCACCCAAAGGCGGCATCAGGAGTTCCGCGAAAAAATCGCTGGCGGCGATCCGGAAAGTGCCTTCAGCGGTTTGCGGGTCAAAGGTAGCCGGTGGGGCTAGCAAAGCTTCCAGACGTTCAAGTTCTTCGCGCAAACCGGATTCAATCTTGGATGCATAATCGGTAGCGACCAAACGGTTTCCCTGCCGGACAAAAAGGGGGTCGTCCAAAGCATGACGAAGACGTGACAATGCACCGGAGACTGCGGATTGCGACATGGCGAGCCTGTCGGCCGCCTTGACGGTTGAGCCTTCGCTAAAGAGGGCGTCCAGCACGCGCAAAAGGTTGAGGTCCAGTGTAGCGAAATTCACCTAGCCGATATCCTATATTAGATATTGCGGTTTGCCTGATAGGTTGGCCTTCGGATAGGATTCTGTCAACGGAAGCGCTTTCGTTTCAATCCAATGCCAATGGAGAGAAACGATGAAGGATCAGGCCCAAATCGACGGAGCCATCGAATGGCTCGGCGTAAAATACAAAACCATCCTCGGCCCAGAACAGACAGGCGGCACCATGTCTATAGTGGACAGTTGGTCTCCTGCTGGTAGCGGCCCTCCACGCCACGTGCATCAAAACGAAGACGAAACCTTCGTAATCCTCACCGGAACATGCAGGTTCTGGCTAGAAGGCGAGGAGTTCACCGCAGGGGCCGGCGAAAGCGTATTCATCCCACGAGGCAAGGAACATACCTTCAAGGTGACAGACGACGAACCTTGCCGCCATCTCGTGATCCTGACGCCCGGCGGATTCGAAGGCTTCTTTGCTGACATGGCAGCCGGTCAGTGCCGTATTCCCGAGGACATGCCTGCTATCGAAGAGAGCGCCAAGCGGCACAACATGGCCTTCACTGGCCCACCTTTGGATTGATACCATGACTGGGAAACACATCGTCTATCATATCCCCGTCTGTCCCTTCTCGCAGCGACTGGAAATCCTACTGGCGCTGCGCGGACTGACGGATGCCGTGGAATTTCGTGTCGTAGACATCACCAAGCCGCGCGATCCCGAATTGCTGGCCAAGACCCGAGGTACGACAGCCTTGCCCGTGCTGGAAACCAGCGACGGCCGCATATTAAAAGAAAGCCTCGTGATCCTGCGCTATCTTGATGAGGCTCTACCAGGTGCTCCATTGCGCCGCAGTGATCCTGCCGAGCACGCCATTGAGTCGATGCTGATCGCCCGCGAAGGACCGTTCACAATGGCAGGCTATCTCTTTGTCATGAATCAGGATCAGGCGCGCCGAGATGAGCACTTGAATAAACTCCTCGCGCTCTATCGAGACCTTGATGATTTCTTGGCTCATCATAGTCCGACTGGCCCGTTCCTGTTCGATGACTTCGGTTTGGCAGAGGCTGTTTTTACCCCGATGTTCAAGCGGTTTTGGTTCCTTGACTACTACGAAGGGTTCAAACTACCCGTTGGCAAAGACTATGACCGGGTACGAGCGTGGCGTGATGCATGCATGGCGCATCCAGAAACATCGCAGGTGACTGAAGAAGAGATCGTCAAACTCTACTACGACTACGCGCTCGGGGCTGGAAACGGCGCCCTACCTGACGGTCGCAGCGTTTCAAGTTTCACCTTCGAACCGCCTTGGCAATCGAGACCCATGCCCCCAAGGGAAAAATATGCAGCGACAGCCACCGACAAAGAGCTGGGACTTGTCGCCTGACCATGGAGTAGATAGCCAACACCGGACATTTGTGCGCTGTGCGGCATCGAACAAATTGGACTCGTGTTGCCGTTCTCCGCAGCAAGTATGATTGGCTGGTCGCAGCACTGAAGGATCTTTCAAAACTGGAAATAACACCTCAGCTACCGTGGCTCGCTGCGACCGATTTTATGCTAAAGTAAGCAGGCACCATTTGGAGATTTTTAGCTCGGAGCAACGGAGATGGAACGCAAATTAGCGGCCATTCTGGCCACCGATATAGTCGGTTTCGCAGGATTGGTATCACGTGATGAAAGCGGAACATTAGCTAAGTTGGTTCGACTAGAACGTGAAATCATCGGCATGCAGGTGGAAGCAAACCGGGGTCGTGTTTTTAAGTCTACTGGCGATGGGTTTTTGGCTGAGTTCTCAAGTGTCTTTGAGGCGGTCAATTGTGCAATTAACATTCAAAGAGCCTGCGCACGCGAAGCACGCCGGTCGAACAGTGACGACCCTCTCATCTTACGCGTCGGCGTTTCTCTCGGTGATGTCGTTGTACACGGCGACGATATTCTCGGAGACGGCGTAAATACTGCGGCACGGCTTGAAGCAATAGCGGAACCAGGTGAAATCGCGGTTTCAGGAGAAGTAATGGCGCAAATAGCGGGCAAGATAGATCTTCCGCTGGCGGATTGCGGTCACAAAAGACTCAAGAGAACTGATAGTCCAATACATGTCTACATGACCGTTTCAGAACCCGGAGAAGAGGGAGGTTTTCTGGATTTTGATGAAGATGAATTGGCCAAAACCTTAATAACTGGTGGCTGCATCTGTGGGTTAGTACGGTATGAAATAAACGCGCCTGCCATAAGCACCGGGTATTGCCATTGTAGTTGTTGCAGAAAATTTTCTGGTTCAGCAGTTAATGCATGGGCGGCTTTTCCCGCTTCTGCTGTTCGATTTCTCACCGAGGAACCTCGATACTTCGCAACTACGCCGATAGCAAATCGTGGCTTTTGTGCCAGATGCGGGGCAAGCCTAACTTATAAGCTCGTGAAGCCACGAGAAACGGCCTATCTGGTCCTGCATACTTCGAGCCTCGACCAACCGGAAAACTTTGCTCCTTCAGTCCACTCCGGAATAGAAAGCAAAATGCCTTGGTTTGATATTTTGGATGATTTGCCGCGGACAAGATCTTCAGACTCCAGAGTTTTGCAAGAAGCGTGGTCAAGTGTCGGTCTACCAGACCCTGAAACTTGGGGACCTTTGGCTAAGCCGCCTGAGGTTTTTTAGTGATCGAGCGATTTCTGCTTTATCCGCAAAGAGAACATTCCTAGCGTTTGAGAAATTGACAACATCGAGCCCAATGCGGGCGCCCATAAGACGTTAGCGCTGCTGTACAGCGACCGACCGCTCGGAGCCGATGTCGTTGAAAAAGTCGTTCGTTTTTGCGTCTTGGTGTTCTGCGTTGTCTATA
>NZ_WQGO01000024.1 GCF_013034685.1 Ruegeria lacuscaerulensis
TATAGACAACGCAGAACACCAAGACGCAAAAACGAACGACTTTTTCAACGACATCGGCTCAAAGCAGCTATTCGCAACACTCGGCTTGAATGACTGCTACGCGGACTGTGCAACCATCCGCATTCTTACTCCAAAGGACCGCAGTCTGCCCAAACCGGACATTCGTAACAACACTTTGCAATTTCCGAGATCAGGACAAAGCGGTCGATGACAAGAAGCCTAGAGTTTTTAAATTCCAGTATCGAAAATCGAAGGGCGCACGGCATCCACTTACCTTCGAACAATAAAGTTTTGGCGATGAACAACGTACACTGCTCAAATTGAATTCAAAAAAACTCTATTTCCACTAGGGCTTTAGGCCAGGCAGGATCATACTCTGGCATCGTATTGTTTGCTGTCTCAAGGCCAATAAAGCGCGCCTTCTGGATGCCAGAGGCGAAAATCCTACCTTGTTCAACACTGTGCATCCTGTCTCGATTAGCGTGCATAACCAGAGCCGGACAGGTGATCCGCAGAAGTAGATCGGCTACGTCGACCCCTGCGACCAGTGGTCCAATCTTGAGCCAATCCTGATGGTCCATTGCGACTTTCATAAATTATGCATAAGTGCGCTGGTCATGCGGACTTGCGGTTGGAGCAAATGATTGCGCCATCAAGTCTCTTGCACAAGGGTATTCATCGTTCCAGCCTTTAAGACTCATATCCATCATTGCTTGCCCAAGCGCGGCAATTCCGGGCTGTGAACGCACCGCGACTCCTTGTGCAAATCCGCCTAGTAGAACCAACCCCGAAACACGGTCAGGATTATTTGCGGCAAAAGCCGCGGCAATGGTTGCCCCAAAAGAAACGCCAAACAATGAAACTTTTTCGATCCCGGCTGCGTCCAGTACGGCCTCAACATCTTCGACGATCCGATTCAAAGACACATCCTGCACGCCCCTCTGGGACAAGCCATTGTTTCTACCATCAAACCGATAAAGGCAGTGATTTTCAGAAAGCAGCGGCAACCACCCGGCGATGGTGTTCATCGTCCAATCGTATTCCAGATGCCTAAGCCAGTTTGGTGTGACCAGCAACTTTCTACCACTTCCAGTGGATGTCCAGGCAAGCGTTGTACCGTCTTTTGATTTTGCAAAGCGGACGTCTTGAGAGCTAGCCAGCAGCTTGTTCTTTGCGCGTCTTTTGTCACCATCTAAATCAATAGAGTAGGCTTCCACTGGATTTGGAATTCCCTTCAACCGTATCGAGCTTTCTGGTCGCAAAGCAACCGCCAGCGAAGTTCCCGCAACTTCAGCAGCTGTCTTGCTGATGAGACAACTTCCAATATGCGCGCTGGACTGAAGGCGCGACGCAACATTCACGGCCTCTCCGAACAAGTCTGTGCCATTTGGAAATTACGTCACCAACGTGGAGACCTCCTCGAAGTGTTACGTCTTCATCTCTCATCTGATTGAAAATCTGGCTGGCAGCATTAATTGCATCTGTGGCTGCAACAAACTCAACCAAAGCACCATCTCCCATCAGCTTGAATATTCGTCCTTTGTTTTCATGGACCAATGGTCTGATCACATCGTCCAAAATGCGTTGTAGAGTGTTCAGCGTGGTCTCAGCATCCTCTGACATGCGCTTGGTATAATCGACGACATCGAGGCTTAGGATCGCAGCAATTTTCCGCTTCATCAGTCGATGTGATCCTTATAGCTAAACCAATTCCTCTGAACCAAAATTAACAGACGAATAGATTTTTGTGACCAAAACTTGTGCCTGGACATTTTGCTAAGCCTGCAAGTTCCCAAACTTGCGTTGAAACACACAGCCGAGCAAAATGTCTTACTGGCTGGCGAAACCTAGAATTAAGGTGAATGATTAACGCATTTCGCGATGCTAACTAAGGTTCACTTCGAAATATCAATTCTAAAGGTGTCAGTCCGTAGTTCTTCTCATCTGTGACCGACGGCAGCCCGAAGCGGAACTTCGACTCTGAGCTTTGCAAAATCTAACAAGCGGACGGCAGCTACCATTAGTGTGAATGGCTTGAAGGTATCGAGCGCTTCGCCACGGCGACTATTTAAAAAAATGACTGCGAGAAACTAGGTGGCTGAAACTGCTCTCTGACAGGAAGCAGGCGTCCCCGCACACTTTCGCGCAATTCGAGCTTAGCCCAAGGTGTTGCCGGTGATGAAGGTGTACGAGCTTTCTACCAGATCGATGACGACATCCAACTCTTCTGGTGTGGTCGGTGTATATATCATGACAAAGCCACCCCACCCAGGACGTTGCCTGGCCCAAGGGTGAGCTACGGCCCAGCCGGCCTCAATTGCCCGTCGCGCGATTGCCGGATGCAGAGACGCGTGCAAGCTGCCATCAGGATGCATATGCGCAAACTCAAACCCACCCACGATAGAGTTCGGTTGAGACAGCAGCATGTCGGGATCAAGCTGAAAACCAATCGCGCCGGGTAGCGATATGCGTGTCGGGCCAAGTGTGACCCCTGGGAGTTGCGCAACACGCTCCAGCAATAGCTTGGCCAAGTCGGTATCAATTTCGACACCAATCTGAGTATGCGGTACGCCGCTTGTCGTTTCAGGACGGGGTGAGGTGCGCTCCGGCAAGGGGCGCTCTTGTGCGGATGCCAACGGGCACGTCAATGCCACCGCCGTTGCAGCAACCGCCAATGCTCTCAGGATTTCATTCATCATGTTGACCATCCGCCAAAATCAAGGAATGAGCGTTCAGCGCAGTATCGGTGCCCTTGCACACATCATTCAGCCTTTAACGCTTCGATATTGATCAAGAGCTCTATCTCGTCGCTCACCGCTGGCGCAAATGCCCCAAGTCCGAATTCAGACCGCACGATGGTCGCCGTGGCTGCCAGGCCTAGGGTCGGCGTGCCCTCTTTTGGGCCAAACGGGTATGGAGCTGACTTGTTAAGCGTTGTTTCCAAAACAACAGGTTTGGTGATGCCATTCATGGTCAGGTCGCCAGAAATATTCGCGGTATTGTCCCCGGTGACTTCAATGCTGGTCGAGGCGAATGTGACCACGTCACCGTCAGTCGCGCTAAAAAAGTCATCGGACATGAAGTGTTGCAAACGGGCATCCCAGCCCGTGATCATGGATTTTACAGGCATAGACACTAAGACAGATGATGATGACGGATCATCTTCGTTGAACTCTATCTCACCGCTAAAACCTGAGAACATTCCAAATGTTTCTGAAAAACCGATGTGGTCGTAGCTGAACAATACCTGGCTATGTCCAGGATCCAGCTCATAGTTGCCACTCTCGGACAATGCGTTTGTCGCGCCCATCGATAAGAGTACCGCCAGCGGGGTTGCTGCCACCTTGAACATTGATACGCTCCCGTTTTGACAAGACGTGTTTGTGGGATTTAGGTTTTGACCGACCAAGCTTTTAGAGCAAATAGTTCTACTATGCAACAAAATGTTCTATAGGAGAGGTGATTGAAAGAAGATCCTAGGCTGATCGCCACACGACAGGCGGCGCTTGATGCGGCGCAAAAGATACTTATGGATGAAGGCGTGCTGCACGTAACTCATGGCGCAGTTTCAAAGGCAACGGGCATTTCGCGCAGTACACTTTACAGGCACTGGCCAGATGCGCGTAGTCTGCGTGATGCAGCATTCCGGCGCATCGCAACACCACCGAACATACCGCCCAAAACCGATGGCCCGCTGCGATCTGACCTGCGTTGGTTACTCAGCGTACTGATGGGAGCCTTGAATGACACACCATGGGGTCAAATTGCACCTCAGGTAGTCGCTGCTGCGTCCACCGATGCAGAAGCGCGGTTGGTGATCACTGAATTCATGAAAGACAGGTTCGCAAGTGTTGAAGCAGTATTTGCAGCCGCAATAGACCGAGGTGAGATTGCCGCAGATGTTCCGGTTGAACAGCTTTTAGAACTAGCTGTCGCAGTACCTTATTTCCGCAAGCTCATACGTCACGAGGCGCTGAACGAAGAATGGTTGGACAAACATGTCGATCTGCTTTGCAGTATCGCGAAAACCAATTCGGGACAGTGACCATCGCCTGACTTTGAAATCAAAGCGACCTGCAACTGGCGCGAGATTTCGACAGGACAGCAAGTTATTATCAATAGCCTGTCCAGCCGGTTCCTAGTAGCGGTTGCTCCAAAAGGTCTCGGTAAACGATTGCTATGATGGTCCGCCGAAGTTTGAAAAGTCAGCATTCTGCGCACTGTCGACAGTGATGCACGGTGCAGCAATGACCGCTCTGCGGACAAAGCAGCCATCTCATCCCGACGAAAGTAATGCGGTTCGCTTTTTGACAACTGTTCTGATTTCGCGTCGAGCCATCAAAAATGATTTGGTGGCCGCGTGTTAGCCATCAAGGCTTGGGTATTTGTACCAACTAGACGCCGAGATGCCGATGGCTGACTTCACTATCCAGATCGCCCATTGCGCCTGACCAGATCGATCTGCCTCGTTCAAGGATTGTCGCTCGATCACAGACCGCTCGCAATTCGCTAAGCGATTTGTCGATTACCAGAATTGAAAGACCAGATTCACGTTTTAATTGCTCCACGGTCACCCAGATTTCACGCCTGATGTTTGGCGCAAGCCCCTCAGTTGCCTCATCCAAAATGAGCAAGCGCGGATTGGTAACTAACGCGCGCCCGATGACCAGCATTTGCTGCTCCCCGCCTGACAATGAGCCCGCAAGCTGGTCGGCGCGTTCGCTGAGACGCGGGAAAAGCGCAACGACCTTGTCTATATCCCAATGGCCAGGCCGGGACACAGCTATGAGATTCTCACGCACCGTCAGATCGCGAAATGCGCGTCGGCCTTCGGGGACAAGGCCGATGCCCAACCTTGCCACTTGGTGGCTCGCCAGTCTGCGAATGTCGGTGCCGGCAAAAACCATAGAGCCTTTGCTTCCGATCATTCTGCAAATAGCGCGTACGGTGGTTGTCTTGCCCATGCCATTACGCCCCATAAGAGCGACGACTTGGCCCGCTTCGATCGTCAGATCAACGCCAAAGAGGGCTTGGCTTTTGCCATAGCTTGCGACTAGGCCGGAGATGGAAAGAAGGCTCATAGGTTCTCTCCAAGATAAGCGCGCTGAACTATTGGATTTTTGCGAATATCTTCGACTGAACCGGTGGCAATCACACGCCCGTAATCAAGAACCGTAATTCGGTCAGCCAATTTGAAGACGACATCCATGTCATGTTCCACAAGCAGTATTGGGGCCTGATTTCGCAAGTCGCGCAGCAGGTCCGTGAGTAGCTGCGTGCCTTCCGCGCTTAAACCGGCCATTGGCTCGTCCAGTATGAACACCTTTGGTTCAAGGGTCAGCGCAACTGCGACTTCCAGTTGGCGGCGCTGACCATGGCTGAGTTCACCTGTTCGCTTGTCTGCAAAGTCGATCAGGTCCACGCGACGCAAAGCATTCTCTGCGTGATCGCGCAGGTTTTTGTCGCCAAGAACGGGTAGGAAGAATTGCCAGGGTCGGCTTTTGGCCCCAAGCGCGCCCAGCATGGCATTCTGCAAAACGGTGTCCTCTGACGCAAGAGAGGAAATCTGGAAGGTGCGTCCGAGCCCCAGCCTTGCCCGGTTTTTCGTAGTCTCGTGCGTGATATCCTGGCCCAGAAGGCGAATCGAGCCCGCGTCAGACTTCAGGCCGCCGCAGATCTGAGCAATGAGTGTTGATTTACCAGCCCCGTTCGGGCCGATCACGGCGTGAACTTCTCGGGGCCTCAGGTCCAACGTCACGTCGTCGTTTGCAATCAGGGCGCCAAAGCGTCGAGTGAGACCTTCAACTTGCAACACGGGCCGCATCATCGGTCGGCCCTTCCCGTTATGATGCCGTAAAGGCCGCCGCGGGCGAAAAGGACGACCACCAACAAAAGCAAACCAAGAAAGAATAGGAAGTATTCGCCAATGCCTCCAAGCGCATGCTCGAGTACGACGAACAGAGTCGCGCCCGCGACCGGCCCAAACGTCCGGCCCAGCCCTCCGAGGACTATGAAAACGATCAGTTCACCCGACATCTGCCAGCTGAACATCGTCGGACTGACGAAGCGATTAAGATCGGCAAAAAGCGCCCCCGCCAGCCCACAGATCATGCCAGAAATCACCAATGCGATGAGTCTCAGCCGAAACGGATCAAGCCCGACGGCCTCCACCCGCTCGGAACTTTGCCGCGCAGCGTTTAACGCAAGCCCAAAGGGCGATTTTACGAGCCGAACGTTTAGCCAAAGGACTAGGCTCAGAATTGCAAAACAGATTCCGAAGAACTGAATGGGATCAAGCGTGTTCATCCCCGGGAACGAATTTCGAATGTAGATAGAAAGGCCGTCTTCTCCGCCATAGGCGGGCCAGCTGATTGCGAAGAAAAAAAACATCTGCCCGAAGGCCAGAGTGATCATGATGAAATAAACGCCGGTAGTTCGAAGCGACAGAAGCCCGATAATAAAGGCGGCAGCACCTGAAAACAGTATTGCCATCAACCAGATCACAGGCATGAGCTTGGTTCCAGAAATCGTGAACGGCCATTCCATCAATGGCGAATACGTCTGCGCGTGAAACGCCAGAATACCCATCGCATAGCCGCCAATCCCAAAGAAGACCGCGTGTCCGAGGCTCACGAGTCCTCCTAGCCCAAGCGCGACATTGAGACCAACCGCAGCCAGAGCGAAGATGACCGCGCGGGTCGCCAATGTAATTGTGAAGGGTTCGTCCGAGACCCAAGCCCAAAGCGGCACGCAAAAAAGCAGGCTCATGAGAATGGCGTTTAGTGCTTTTTCCGAGATCATGCGCGCGCCCCGAACAACCCGGTGGGTCTCCAGATCAGCACGCCAGCCATAAGAACGTAAATTGACATCGAAGCCAATGCCGACCCAGTCGACGTCGCAACATCCGGCGCCACGAGCAGTTTGAACAGTTCTGGCAGGAAGATGCCGCCCAGGGTATCGGTCAGTCCAACCAGCAAACTGCCGATAAGCGCCCCCCGAATGGACCCGATGCCCCCGATCACTATGACGACGAAAGCAAGGATCAGGATCGGCTCTCCCATTCCGATCTGGACCGATTGGATGGCACCTACAAGTGCGCCCGCTAATCCGGCGAGCGCCGCTCCGAGCGCGAAGACAAACGTGTACAAGCTGCCAATATCAACGCCGAGTGCTGCAATCATTTCGCGGTCATTTTCTCCGGCACGAATCTGAATGCCAATGCGGGTCCGTGAGATGAAAAGCCACAGTCCAACCGCCACCAAAAGCCCTACAAGGATGAGTACGAGGCGATATAGCGGATACTGAATGCCGCCTGGCAATGAAACGGGACCGGACAGATAGCTCGGAATATCGAGAAACAGCGGGAATGAACCGAAGATCCATCGCGTACCCTCGGAGAAAATCAGTATCAGCGCAAAAGTCGCAAGCACTTGCTCGAGATGATCGCGGACATAGAGCCGACGAATGACTGCCAATTCGACGATGACCCCGGCCATAGCCGCCGCAGCAATGGCGGCTGCAACAGCCACTAGGAAAGACCCCGTCGCCGCAGCGGCCGCCGCAGCCGCAAAAGCACCGACCATGTAGAGCGATCCGTGCGCAAGATTAATCAGGCCCATCACGCCGAAGATCAGCGTCAAGCCGGCTGCCATGAGAAAGAGCATGAAACCGAACTGTATTCCATTCAGAATCTGCTCGGCAATAAGGATTAAAGTCACGGTTCGAGCAAAAACGGGCCGCCGCTCTGGAGTTGGGCGCGGCCCTCCGATTACATTTTACAGTCTGCCGCGTAGGCGTCCGAGTGGTTATCCAACGCCACACCAATGATCCGGTTGGTGAATACATCACCTTCCTGAATGACTTCGCGCGCATAGATAGTCTGAATCGGATGGTGGTTTGGACCAAATGCGAAGTCGCCTCGCGTGCTGTCAAACTCGGCGGCGCGCAATGCATCGCGGAACGCGTCTTGATCCGAGACATCAGCCGATCCCAGCGCCGAAACAATCAACTGCGCCGTGTCAAAGCCCTGGCTTGCGTAGAGAGACGGAAGCCGCCCGTACTCGGCTACAAAGCTTTCTACGAATGCGGAATTTGTTGGATTGTTGATATCCTTGTTCCATTGGCTGGTATTAACAATCCCAAGTGCTGCGGGCCCGACGGCTTGAAGAATGCCCTGATCAAACGAAAACGCCGGACCCACCACGGGCAGATCAACCCCGCTGTCCGCGTATTGCTTGAGAAACGAAATCCCCATTCCACCGGGAAGGAAGAAAAAGACACTGTCTGCGCCAGACGCACGGATTTGAGCAATCTCGGCCGCATAATCCGTTTGGCCAAGCTCGGTATAAATCTCACCGGCAAGATTGCCTTGGAAGAACCGCTTGTACCCAGTCAATGCGTCCTTACCTGCCGGATAGTTCGGGGCGAGGATGAAGCTGTTGCCGTACCCTGCTGTATTGGCATAGGCGCCGGCTGCTTCGTGCAGGTTGTCGTTCTGCCAGGCGACGTTGAAGTAATTTTCATGACAGCCCTGACCGGCCAGCGCCGACGGTCCCGCGTTCGGCGACAAATAGAACTTACCTTGGGCCGTTGCCGCTGGAACAACCGCCATTGCGAGGTTCGACCAGATAATGCCCGTCAGGATATCCACTTTCTCGGATTGGATCATCTTGTCAGCAAGCTGCACGGCGACATCGGGTTTTCGCTGATCATCTTCGATGACAACTTCGATGTCATCCCGCCCGGATTGCTTGATGCCCAGCATGAAACCGTCGCGCACATCGATCCCCAAGCCGGCTCCGCCACCAGACAGAGTAGTAATCATACCGATCTTGGTCTCAGCGAATGCGCCTGTGGCCAGCATCCCGATGGATGCGGCAATGGCAATCGATTTATACGTCATAAGTTCCCCCCATGTTGTTTTCTACTGACACCGGATGCATTTGCCCGGCCGTGTTTGAAGTTGCAACAGCGAGGACCGCTTTCGCAAACAGTATTTATTGAGATGCTTTCCTGTTCAGAAAGGCAATGTCCAGTGCAAGTATTGAATCTCTAACTTTTAAATTGGTTTTCAGTACCTAGATTCGCAGATTTTGGGGCCGTATTGCGAGGCGGCAGCTAAATTGGAGCCCATGATCCTTGATCGTAAGTTGCTGTTTACTAAATTTCCGCGTAGCCACACGGAGACAACTTTTACAGTCAAAAAGTATCCCGCCAGCTTGATGCAGATGTTCCTTGAACGCAACTAAATGTCTGCCTTGCGGACAAAGCAGCCGCTAAATTCACTGTAGCGCAGTGCGGACTAGTCTCCGCTAAGATCTAGGCGACCTGAATTAAGCCAATCTGACAACTCTGTCCTTTCGCTGGGGTCAGGTGGGCCCGCAGGAGTTGGAGGGTCAACAGGCAATGGATTGTCTGATCCAACGATCTCTCGAACACCTACGGCATCTTCCGAAACATTCCAAACGAGCATGTCCCGAGCCAAAGTGAGCGGTCCGTCATAGGTCTTTCGGATTGCTGCAATTGTGTCAGGAGCAATATCGAAATCGGCAAATGTATGGTAGGCAATCGCGTGCCGCGGCTCGATCATCGAGAATAGTTTTCCGCACGCGTTTGGTGGCGTGTGAACCACCGTTGCCACTAGTCTGGCGCGTTCAGGGTCGTAGTTCTTGATATCGATGAATTGTTGGATCGTTAAGTAGCATTCGTGAATGACAAGATCAGCTTCTTTAGCGTTTTCCACGAACCACTTGTTCGGGTTGGTGTCACCAGAATAGACGAATTTAAGTCCTTTCCACTCCAAGCTGTAGGAAACTGAACCGTCTATGCCGTGAATCGCGGGCCAAGATCGAATAACAACACCATCGCTTTCATAAACTACTTGTGTCCGAGAATAGTCGAACTCAGTCACCGACAGGTGTCCACCTGCCGACGGCATATTCCCGCGCCGTCCTGCCACGTCCCAAGCCAACATTTTCTGGAGGCCATCCATGGCTGTTGCGGTCCCGTATTCTGGCTCTAAGCCACTTGGCCCCCAAACCCGTAGTGGAACCGTTCGGTTTGACACCCAGCCGCCCACAAAAAGTGCATCGAGGTCTCCAATATGATCTACGTGCAGGTGGCTAATGAACACTTTGTCGAGATAAGTGTATGGGATTTCCAATGCGGCCAAATTTGCTAACGAACCGGTTCCGACATCGAATAGGAACTTGTCGCCATTGCCAAGTTCAACCAACCACGACGCTGACGCTTGGGAATGTCGAAAATTAGGTGTTCCAGTTCCCAGCGAGATAACTCGCATCTCTGCTTCACCGAGCGGCTCTGTGTTCGGATAATAGAACTTTCTCTCTCCGGATGAACCAGCTGAAGCTGCGCCGCAGCAAATCGACGCAAATACAAAACTCAATGGCAGCAACAATCCTAAGCGCACAGTCTTCCCCGATTTTCTGATGCATTCTATGATACAACCAAATTGCTTCAGTCCAAAATCGGGCGTCTGCTTTGGGCTGATGTCGTTGAAAAACTCTTCCTTGATTGAGAGGCAAGCTGCTGATTCAATTCTC
>NZ_WQGO01000025.1 GCF_013034685.1 Ruegeria lacuscaerulensis
GATCAAGGCCGGTGTTCATAATCAACGCCACCGCCACTCGAACGTGCGGGGCGGCCCGATCCAGCACAACTGCGCGTTCTTCCACCGTCCAAGGCCGGTTGGCATAGGGCCGATTTTTCGGGCGCGGCTTTTCGCCGTTTTTGATTGTTAATCCGAGATCGATCTCGGGGGTTATTCCAAATGCTCAAGTATTGGTTTCAAGCTTTGAAGATCGATAAAGTACGGCTTACTGGTAGCGAACATCGGCGTTTGCCGCCCTACAGTCAGTGATGGAGTTTACCTACCTTGAATGGGGCTAAGCTCTCTTGGAACTGCTCGATGAACTCTAGCGTCACCAATGACGGTTGCTTCAAAATCGGACGCACAAGGGAAAGCGTATGTGACAAGAGCGGTTTGAACGGTCGGTATCTCAACCCGTTGTCTGCGTATTGGACGGCGTCCAATTCGCTGACCAGGGAAATCCCAACACCCTTTACAGCTAATTCGCAAGCCGCCGCGAACTGCCAGACTTCGATGTGGGAATTGAGTTTGACGTTGGCGCTTTGAAACGCTTTTGAAAGTTTCCCAAAAAAGTCGCTGTCGCGCCTTGTGTGAATAATCTTGGCATTCGCAAGATCAGTAGGTGACACCTCGGAGAGTTCTTCCAATTCATGTCCGGTAGGAAACACGCAAACTGTACGGACATCGATGTCTCTGCTTTCGACGGCCGGATGCCCGTTAAAACTATCTGTGATTCCGAAATCATATTGCTCACCGATCATCCACTCGAGAATGCGTTCCGGTCTGTCTGGTTCGATCGTCATTGTTACACCTGGCCGATGTTCTAAAAACTCGGCGATGACGTTGGGAAGGTGACTGGTGGCGAACCCAGACAAACATGCGATGCGGATGTGTCCCGCTTTGCGCTTCGTTATGTCCTGACTGACATCCGAGATTTGCTTCATCAATTCCAAAACACGCTCTACGCTGGGTTGCAGATAACGCACTTCCTGCGAAGGCACTAAGCGACCTTCACGGCGATCAAAAAGTTGAAAGCCAAGCGATTTTTCCAGATCAGAAAGCAGTCGGCTGACCGCAGGCTGGCTTATCCCCAGATCCGTAGCTGCAGCAGTGACCGACCCATTTGTAGAAACTGCCATGAGCGCTTCCAATTGGCGGATCCTTTTAAAGTGCCTTTTCAATGAACTTTGAAAAAAGCTCACCCTGCGAATTGATCCTAAGTTTCGCGTAAATGTTGCGTCTGTGGATGCGGACTGTGCCTGGAGAGATGCCGAGAATTGTGCCAACAGCTTCTGCCGAATGGCCCTTCAATGTGAACTCAACGACTTCTCGTTCTCGTGGCGTCAGAACGCCATCGCCAAATGCCTGGAATGCTAGATCAACGCGACGACTAACGCCATTCGCTGCGGCGCCTCGGGCCATCGTTGGAAAGTCACTCCAATGTTTGCAACAGGCTGCCCGAACGAGCGGCCATAGAGCGTGCAAATGACGAATTTCCTTGGCGGAAAAAGGCTTCTCTGCTCGCATGAGCGAGACCACAACCATCCCAGCGCCTGGGATATCGATAAAGTAGCCAATCTCCTCTGCTAACCCAGTCCTTTTGTAATAGCTGCGATAGTATTCGCCCTGATAGAACCTGTCCGGTGCGATATCGCGCATGCGGTACAGACCCGGTGTTATTGGCTTTGTCGCGGCCAAAAAAAATGGATCAAGTACGTAGGGCCCGGCTTGGTAGTCCTCAACAAAAATACGCCGTTTGCTTTTGGGGAAATCGTCGTGAAGGTCTATTGGTGCTTCGGTTCCGACATGGCCAAACACCACCGTAAAATCAAATGGTGCGACCTGCCGTATGCCATCTGCCAAAGCACATGGAAATTCTGGGGTTCCGATCTTCTCCACGACCCTGCCGGCCTCTTCCATCCAATCGTACACGCGCCGCTCCAGATTTTCGAAAAGCACCTCTATACCCCAATTGTGGTATATACAGTTATTCCGAGTTATTGTTACTTTTTCCTTGTTTGAGTGGTATGCCAACAAATGCCAAAAAATCAAGCAAAAGGAAAACGGCAGTATATGAGCTTTGACATGAGCGTCACCATGCAGACGATTGCGGAACTCCGAGGAGTGACCAAGACCTTCGGGAATGTGGTCGCCGCCAAAGACCTGAATCTTTCCATTGGGAAAGGAGAGTTCCTGTCGTTCTTAGGCCCATCTGGTTGTGGCAAAACCACTGCGCTTAGAATGTTGGCAGGTTTCGAGAAGCCAACCGAAGGTCAGGTGTTGCTCGATGGAGAAGTCGTCAACGACTTGGATGCGCACCATCGCCCAGTCAACATGGTGTTTCAGCACTATGCTCTTTTTCCTCACCTAAGCGTGTTCGACAACATCGCGTACGGCCTGCGCCAACAACGACCACGCGTAGACAAACAAACAATCGCGACAAAGGTTGAGCAAGCGCTGGAAACTGTCCGTCTTGGTGGGTTTGGCCCACGTCGCATCTGGGAGATGTCTGGTGGTCAGCAGCAACGCGTCGCTTTGGCGCGTGCGATCGTAAACGAGCCCAAGCTTTTGCTGCTTGATGAACCAATGGCTGCTCTGGATCGAAAGCTTCGAAAAGAAATGCAGTTTGAACTGCAGAACCTGCAACGACAACTGGGAATAACTTTTGTCCTCGTCACGCACGACCAAGAAGAAGCGCTTTCAATGTCCGACCGAATTTGTGTGATGGAAGGCGGCAGTATTGTGCAGGTTGGCAGCCCACGCGAACTCTATGACATGCCCCGCAGCCGCTACGTGGCTGGATTTGTAGGCACCTCAAATTTCTTTGATGCAACTGTGACTGACTCAGCAGCCGACCAAATCACTGTGCGTTTAGCGAGTGGCCAAAAGGTGCACGGAACTCCGGAGATTCCAATAGATGCAGGGCAGGAAGTGTGCGTTAGTATCCGTCCTGAACAGATCACGCTGACCCGCGCGCTACCCACAGCTGAAATCGCTCTGCCAGTTACCATTCAAAATCGGATCTTCCTTGGGGAGCACACAGAATACCTTGCGCGCAACGAAGCACTGGGTGATTTCCACGTACTTGTGCCAAGGCAAGCGGAATTGAACGAGGGGACGTTCAATGCAGGAGAGCAGGCCTTTGTTTCATGGGGCGAAGGCGCACTGCTGATCCTGGAAAAATAACAAATCCCGCAATCCAACAACAGAGAGGTTCACAATGACCAAGGATAATGGGACTATTTCCAAGCAAAAGTTCATGGAAGAGCTTCGCCGGTACCAAAAGGGTTCGGTTACACGGCGACATTTCTTAGGCGTGACAGGTCTTGGGATGGCAACGGCCGTTCTGGGCACGGCCATTCCTGGGTTGCGTCCACGCCCGGCATTTGCTGCCGGGGACATTGGCGACCGAGTGATCCTCGCCACATGGCCGAACTACCATGACGAGATGAACTTCGAAGCCTTCACGGAAGCCACTGGCGCCCATGTTCAGGTCAATGTTTTTGGCTCGAACGAAGAGATGTTGGCAAAACTACAGGCTGGAGGGTCTGGCTGGGACGTTTTCGTTCCAACCAACTACACGATCACTACGTATGTGGGTGAAGATCTGATCATCCCGCTCGATACGTCCAAACTGCCAAACTACGACGCAGGTTCATTCGAACAGCGCTTTTCCGATGCCGGTTCTGTCGATGGCCAGCTTTACGCGGTGCCAAAAAACTGGGGCACGACTGGCTTTGCAGTGAACACCAGCAAGCTTGACGGCGCTCCGACTCCAACCACATGGAAAGAGTTCTGGGACCTTACTATGGAAGGTTACTCAGGCCGGACAATGGTGCATGATTACCAACTCACCACCATCGGTAATGCCCTGAAATACTTCGGCTACTCCTTCAACTCGGTCGATGAGAAGGAACTGGCGGATGCCGAGAAATTGTTGCTGGATGCCAAACCGCATCTGTTTGCAATCTCGTCGGATTATCAGCCACCGATGCGTAACGGTGACGCCTGGATGACGATGTGCTGGACAGGTGACGGCAAGCAGATGAATGTCGACATGCCTGAAATCGCCTACGTTCTGGGAACTGAGGGCGGTGAGCTCTGGTCCGACTACTACGCTATTCCTAAGGGCGCACCCCATATGGATGCCGCTTATGCCTTGATCGACTTCCTGCTGAACCCGGAAGTTAATGCGAAAGAAGTCCTCGCTCACGGCTATCCATCGGCTGATGCTCGCACCAATGCGTTGCTGCCGAAGGAACTACTGGAAGATCCGATCCTTTATCCGGCAGCTGACCTTCTGAATGCACTCGAGTTCGGCGCGGCGGCTACACTAACCGATCCAAACCGTGCCGAGTTGCTCGCCCGCTTCAAGTCGGCCTAAGCGGCAAGGCCGCCAATATCGGAAAAGACGAGGACAAAATGACCGAACGAGGCAGAAAAGCACTGTTGCTGGCTCCAGCAGGAATATGGCTTTTGGTAATGCTAGCCCTTCCTCTGCTGGTCGTCTTCGTCTTTTCCTTTGGCGAACGGGGTGCCGCCGGAGGCTACGTTCCAGCGTTCACGTTGGAACAATATGCCAACCTTCCTGCGCGATGGACGGCGTTTAAGAACACTTTGATCCTTGCACCTCTGGGGACTATCGCTGCGTTGGTAATTGCCTACCCGCTCGCCTACTTTCTTGCGGTGCGTTGTTCACCAAAGTGGAGAACTTCGCTGTTGATCCTAGTGATCGTGCCGTTCTGGACATCGATCCTGATCCGGTCATACGCTTGGATTTTCATCCTTGGGGGGCGTGGCTTGCCCGCTTTACTGGAGTCGATCGGCATCGATGATATCCGCCTGATAAATACGCCGTTCGCTGTGCTTGTCGGGATTGTCTATGGGTATCTACCTCTGATGGTTTTCCCGATTTTTGTAAGTTTGGACAAACTGGATAAACGCCTTCTGGAAGCATCGGCTGATCTCGGATCTACCCCATGGCGTACGTTCCGTCAGGTGACACTTCCTTTGTCGGTACCTGGTATCGCAACTGGCTGCATGCTGGTCTTCATCTTGCTGATGGGCGAATTTCTGATCCCAGCGATCTTGGGCGGCGGAAAGGTCTTTTTCGTCGGAAATGCGTTAGTGGACCTGTTCCTGCAGTCTCGGAACTGGGCGTATGGATCGGCGGTCGCAATGACCCTGGTTGTCGTAATGCTTGTCACTGTCTCAATTTACATGAAATTCATCTCGCGCCTGGGTGGCCAGCGCGAAGATGTCTCGCTGATGTGAGGATCCGATGCGCTTATACGCAATTTGCGTCTACCTTTTTCTATATATTCCAATCGGCATCATCGCGCTTTTCAGCTTCAATGCCGGGCGACACGCAAGCCAGTTCATGGGTTTCTCGACCCAATGGTACGGCAAGGCGCTCAACAACCCATTTGTTATGGACGCGCTCGAGACCAGTCTGCTTGCGGCATTCATAACTGCTTGCCTTGCATCAACTCTCGGAACCATGGCGGCCATCGCTTTACAAGGGGTTAAGGGATGGCTCCGAACTTTGTTCGATGGGATGATTTACGTTGCGATAATGATACCCGGTATCGTCATCGGTATCGCGACACTCATTGCCCTAGTTACCGTATTCGGCTGGCTAAACCCGCTTCTCGCGAGCCTATGGCCCGATGGAGCAAATCCCCCGCAACTTTCCATGGGGATGCCCACGCTTGTCGCCGCACACACCATGTTCACAATGGCGCTGGTCATAATCATCGTACGTGCAAGGCTATCGGGTATGGACCGTGCCCTGATGGAAGCTTCGGCGGACCTCTTTGCGACGCCCTGGGGCACCTTTCGGCAGGTGACACTGCCGTTGATAGCACCGGCAATTTTGGCGGGCTTCCTGCTCAGCTTCACTTTCTCATTTGATGATTTCATCATCGCGTTTTTCGTAGCTGGCTCAGAAACAACCCTGCCAATCTACATATTCTCATCCATCCGGCGTGGCGTAACGCCCGAGATCAATGCCATCGGCACTATGGTTATGGGCGCGTCGCTCTTGTTGCTCGTTGCAGCGCAACTGCTTTTGCGCCAAGGCGCCTCAAAATCGAATAGTTAAATAAAGGAGCCTAGTGACATGCGGCTTGCAGGTAAAGTCGCGCTCGTGACGGGCGCGGGATCAGGAATTGGTCGGGCGGGTTCAATGGCGATGGCACAAGAGGGTGCGCATGTAATGGTAACGGATCGCGATGCAACACTTGCTGAAGCCACAGTGGCCGCGATCGTTGCGCAGGGAAATCAAGCATCTGCCATACAGCTTGATGTAACCGATGACGATGCCCTTACCAAAACCATAGACGAAGCAGTAAAAAACTTCGGTCGGCTCGACGTGTTGCACTCTCATGCTGGGTTGCAGATCGAAGGAACGCTGGAAGAAGTAGAACCAGATGGAATGGATGCTTCTTGGGCATTGAATGTCCGCGCTCACTTCATTGCCGCGCGTGCGGCCGTCCCCCATATGAAATCACAAGGTGGAGGCAGCGTGATCGTCACGGCCTCCAATTCTGGGGTTCAATACGACCGGGGTATGATTGCATATGCGACTACAAAGCACGCAGCTGTTGCGATGGTCCGGCAGATGGCAGCCGACTACGCTGTCCACGCAATCCGTTTTAATGCCCTTTGTCCAGGATTTGTAGACACCCCTTTCAATGCAGGCTTCGAAAAGCAGATGGGTGGCCGTGCCAAACTGGAAAGCTACATCGAGCAGGCGATCCCTATGAGTCGGTGGGCGACAGTTGAAGAGATTGGCCACGGGATCGTCTATTTAGCTTCAGATGAATCCGCTTTTATGACGGGGCAGGCCTTGGTTATCGATGGCGGTGAATGCATTTAGTGATGGGTTAGACCGCTGAAGAGAATGTCTATCGCCGCACTTCATTTTTTGCGAGCGCGTTTAAGTTCGCTTTGGGCTCGAAGCGGTCGCTCGTAGAGTTTGGGCGAATTTCTGCTCTGCGGACCAAACAGACGTCGCCACCGTCGAATAAGCGTTCTCCGCTCAATCACTCTAAAATGCGTGTGTGCTATCCGGCGGAAATCTGATGCTCGAGCACTTCAGTCTTCGGTGACACTGACCGACAAACATCATTGAAACTGCGTAGCGGTGTGGCAACGTTTGGCAATCCTGCAAAACTGTGTGCTGAATTGCAGACTTCCACGATGAATCCCGTTAGGAGAAGACATGCTAACTAAACTTCTTGTTTCTGCATTTTTCTTGATTATGCCTGCGTTCAGTTTTGCTCAAACAGCTGAGCGCAGCGTGACCATCGAAGCCGATGCGACAGTTAAGTCGGTTGACCCGGACACTCGGCTTATAGTGCTGCAAAACTCAGAGACAGGCGAAGAAGAGACCATTGTTGCAGGAGCGGAAGTCGTAAACTTCGACCAAATTGAAGAAGGCGACAAGGTCAAAGCGGTTTACACACTGGGGGTAGCTGCAAATATGGCATTCCCTGGCGAGGTCGACAGTATGGTTGAATTGGAAGGCCGGGCGGCAGAGGGATCAACACCGGGCGTAGCCGCTGGAACGATGGTCACGTTAATTCTGACTTTTGTTTCCTTCGACGCCGCGAATTCAATCGCTACTGTGACGGACAGCAGCGGCACAGAACAAATGATCGAGGTTGAAACAGAAGTTGGCCGTGAGTTTGTTGAGCAACTTAGCCCGGGAGACAGAGTAGCTCTAAGATTCACGGAAGGTCTTACTGTGGGAATTGTCGAAGAATAGGTGTCCACAGCGCGGCTTCATCAGGCGTATCTTGTGATTGTTATATCGCCACCCATGAAACAACTCGTCCCACCGCTTCCGGCGCCCCAAAGCTCTTAGCATTATTGGTTCAATCTGGGCGTCGAAGGGCGGCGAAAATCAGCCTTCCCAAAAGGGGATGAGGCATAGGTCATACATTGGTCTCTGCCTACTTACCGACAAGCCGACCTTGGCTCGTGGTTCAGCAATGGTCGCTTTGGGCTTGACGTGGATATTCATAGGATTCCGTTCAATGTCTGCTAAGCGGACACACTTGCCCAAAGCGCAAGTAATAGATCCGATTATTCTTTTGCGCAGCCTCAAGACCGGGCGCCGCGCGCTCTGGCGCGCGCCGGAGCTGCGCTTCCTCCGCTGAACCCGTTCTGAGGTCACGCACCGGAATCTGCTCTTGCGACAAATTGCGAGTTACGTATTTGCGGGCGGCTGGTAGTGTTTATCGTGCGCGTTTTCCATTTAAGGGTAAACCAATCGATAACGGAGGTAACAATTATGAAGCCACGCAAGCTACTGGCCCTTCTTGTCGCAGTGACAGCTGCACTTGGCCTGTCTTCCGTCGCGGCTATCGCGCAGTCGGCGGACAAACCGAACATCCTCGTCATATGGGGCGACGATGTCGGTGTCGCGAACATCTCGGCCTATACACGCGGCCTGATGGGCTACCAGACCCCAAACATCGACCGTGTCGCGAATGAGGGCATGATGTTCACCGACTATTACGGGGAGCAGTCCTGCACCGCCGGCCGGTCGTCCTACATCATGGGGCAGTCTGTATTCCGCACCGGACTTTCCAAGGTCGGCTTGCCAGGCGCCGAGCTTGGCATGCGCGAGGAAGACCCGACCATCGCCGGCCTCCTCAAGGCAGAGGGGTACGTGACGGGCCAGTTCGGCAAGAACCACCTTGGCGACCGGGACGAGCATCTGCCGACAAACCATGGCTTTGACGAGTTTTTTGGCAATCTCTACCATCTGAACGCTGAGGAAGAGCCTGAGAACTCGGATTATCCGGGCGACGCGGTTCTTGAGAACGGCCAGACGTTCCGCGAAGCTTTTGGCCCGCGCGGTGTGATCAAGTCGACGGCAGACGGCGAAATCGGAGATACTGGGCCGCTCACCAAGAAGCGGATGGAAACTGTTGACGAGGAGACCATTGCAGCGGCCATTGACTTCATCAAGCGCGCGCATGATCAGGGCCAGCCCTTCTACGTCTGGTGGAGCGGCACGCGAATGCACTTCCGCACGCATCTCAAGGACGGGATGCTGGAGCAAGCCAGCGAAATCGCCGGCCGCCGCCTCGACGAATACAGCGCAGCCATGATCGAGCATGACATGCATGTCGGAAAACTATTGGACTTATTGGACGAACTCGGCATCACGGACAACACGATCGTTCACTACTCGACCGATAACGGCCCGCACTACAACACGTGGCCGGATGCCGCCGCGACCCCGTTCTTCGGCGAGAAGAATACCAACTGGGAAGGCGGCTGGCGGGTGCCCTCGATGGTGCGCTGGCCCGGCAAGATTGCAGCAGGCTCGATCACCAACGAGATCGTGCACCACATGGACTGGCTGCCCACCTTCCTGGCCGCCGCGGGACGCCCCAACATCAAGGAAGAGTTGAAAGAAGGCGGTGTGCAGGCAATAGGTCGCGAATATAAGGTGCATCTTGATGGCTACGACATCTTGCCGCTTCTGACAGGGCAGACCGACAAAAGCGATCGTCGGGAGATCTTCTACTTCTCGGACGACGGCGACCTGACGGCGCTGCGTTACGGCGACTGGAAGTTCATCTTCATGGAACAGGAACGCTACACCACGCTTCGCGCTTGGCAGGAGCCCTTCACCCCCCTGCGTGTGCCGCTGATCTTCAACCTGCGGCGCGATCCGTTCGAGCGGTCCTACCGGACGTCGAACAGCTACTATGACTGGATGATTGACCGCGTGTTCTTCTTGGTGCCTGCGCAGCAATACGTGGCAAACTTCCTGGCCACCTTCCAGGAATTCCCGCCACGCCAGAAGGCGGCGAGCTTCTCGCTCGATCAGGTGATCGAACAGATGACCTCCGTAGTCGGCGACTGACCGAACCGAACCGGAACGTTTCTTGCCGGCGCCCCGCAAGGGCGCCGGTTATCAGACGGAACCGGTTGAGACTGAAGAGAGCGCAGAGGTTCATCCTGCCGAAAAAGAATACGTGAAATCATGGCAATCTCGCGATGGACACCGATATTTACTGGGCCTCGCTGACGACGTCAGCGATGTCACAGGTGCCTGAATATGCGGGTTTGGACCAATGCGTCGCCGGTCACACCGAGATCGCCGAAGCCAATCAACTGGTTGAAAAACATATTGCTCGCAGTTTCTGCTTTGGGCTGATGTCGTTGAAAAACTCTTCCTTGATTGAGAGGCAAGCTGCTGATTCAATTCTC
>NZ_WQGO01000026.1 GCF_013034685.1 Ruegeria lacuscaerulensis
TTTGAACCAAGCAGCCCCCTGATCCGATCGGGAATGGCGCCATTCCTGACCCCCTTGTGATACACAACCAGCCAAGGCTCCTCGGGCTTGCTGTCGATCAGTTGGGCGACCTCCTGAGCCAGAGCTTCCCCGTTCTTCAACCACGCGCTCTTCCCTGACCCCTTGTCCATAACGTGGACAGTAAGGTTCCCGTAGCTCTTGGCTACTGAGGGCAGTCGCACGAGGTTCCCCAGATACTTCTCCCATAGCTCATAGGTCGCACGAACACGCCCAGAGGCGTCGAGGATCACCATGGGAGCCAGATCGTCTGGTATCGCGTCTCGGCTGTCGAGCGCAGTGATGACCCTGGAGGCATTGTTAGGCTTTCGCAGGAGAACGCATCGCCCTGAAAGAGCGTACAAGGCGTCGAGATAGGAGGCATGTCGTTGCTCCAGGCCCCGCCGGACCGACAATAAGCTGACCCCTGTGGTTGCTTCGACATCCGGCCAAGTACATGTCCCTCGACCACATGATGCTTCAAGCTCACCCTCCAGCTTCTCGATCAATTCAACCAGCGCCGGGTGTGAGTACCGCAGCGGATCACGTAAGGACGCAAGCTGATCCGCGTTGAGGGAGACCACCTCGCCGGGAAGTACCGCCTCGTCCCACACCCGGACAGCACGAACCTTGCCCTGATAATGGAAAACGCCAGCATCCCCGAAGCGACGGCCACGGCAGCGGTTCATGACCATGGCGTGAGTGGTGAACAGAACACGGGCCTCGCTTGGCCGTATAGAACTCAAACGGTTGAACTCTTCGTCAGAAGTCAGGATCGCGAAGTCAGCCACACTGAGGTTCATCTCCTCGACCAGGCGAGCAATCTCCTCCAGCCGGGAGACGCAGAGCAGGACCGCCACGCTGTCATGATGTCGAGACCTCAGGAGATGCTGAACGAAGTAGATCAACGTCGTGGTCTTTCCGACACCAGGATCAAGACTGGAGAGGACGAAGCTAGAAGGTGCTGTACCATCAGCCATAGCAGCCATAGCAGCGACGAGTTCTCGCAGTGCCATAGCGACATCCTGATGCGTAGGACCTCCTCCACGCCGAGCCAGTTCTTCCAGCAAAGAGTTGGTCGTGGTGTCAGCCAAGTCGCCTGAGCCATAGCTGGTACAATCGCTATAAAGAGGTCTTAATGGTGTTTGTACCACCGAGTCAGCCCCATGCCGCAAAGCACAAGCTGACCCAGTGGCAAAAGCAGATGCATGAGCCATGAGTAGGTCCTTGAAGTTAATGTTGTTGGAGGGGGTGGTCGAAGCCGAACTAGCTGCCGACAAAGCTGCAGATCATCGCGACGGTCGATCCTTCACAATGGTGGGGGACAATTCTGCAATGGCGGAACTTAATTCGGTTACCTTTGCAATCTGGCCACTACCCAGCAGGCCAACTTGAAGTTGTTTCCTCTCCAAACTTCACGCTATGTTGCTGCAAACAAACAAATTCGCCCTTCATTCAACTTGAGGCGATCATTCTCAGGAAACTCAAACCGTGAATGCCGTAGAGATCGAACAGGCCATTAGCGAACTAGCCGACCATCCTTACGATGCAAAGGAGTTCCCATACGCTTTCCTAGAGTGCTTCGACAACTCTGCAGCACGGTCGAAAAAGCTGCGAAAAGGCACATCGAACAAATCAGACATGGACGGTGTCCTGCAATCCGGGTCGATCCATATAAAGACCTGTGATCACGGTCAGGTTCCTGAAACCATCACTTCACTCAAAGAAAGCAAAGCCACGCAGACCAAACGCAACAAGGTTCGCTTTGTGTTGGCAACTGATGGCGTTCAAATCGAGGCTGAGGATTTGGTGTCGGGTGATGTCATTACCTGTACTTACGAAGACCTCCCCAACCACTTCGTGTTTTTCTGGCCGCTAGCTGGTCTGAGCAAGACCAAACAACTCAGCGAGTCCGAGTTTGATGTGCGGGCCACGCTTCGGCTCAACAAGCTCTATGTCACTTTGCGCTCGGACAACCCCGACTGGGGAACTCGCAGCCACGACATGAACCACTTCATGGCTCGTTTGATCTTCTGCTTCTTTGCTGAGGACACCGACATCCTAGTGGGAGAGAACCTCTTCACTGAGACTGTCAACACTTTTGCCGCGAGGGATGGCTCCAACACGCATGAAGTGATCAGCGAGATCTTTCGCGCGATGAACACACCGATCCAGGATCGTGCGTCGGCCAACCTACCCAACTGGGCCAACCAGTTTCCCTACGTGAACGGTGGGCTTTTCTCAGGCTCCACCGAAGTACCACGCTTCTCGCTCATCGCACAACGCTATCTGATCCAAATCGGTGGTCTGCCGTGGGACCAGATAAACCCCGACATCTTCGGCTCCATGATCCAAGCCGTTGCAGATGAGGAGGAGCGTTCCAAGCTCGGGATGCACTACACCTCTGT
The DNA here is from genome assembly GCF_013034685.1 of Ruegeria lacuscaerulensis. Lineage (GTDB taxonomy): Bacteria > Pseudomonadota > Alphaproteobacteria > Rhodobacterales > Rhodobacteraceae > Ruegeria > Ruegeria lacuscaerulensis_B. The sequence goes on from NZ_WQGO01000026.1 coordinate 2,445, forward strand.
GCCCAATATCCTGAAGGTGCTGAACCCTCTCTTTCTTGATGACCTGCGCGTCCACCTGGACCGTGCGGGTGATAGCCCCGTCAAACTGCTGAACCTGCGCAAAAGGATGTCCAACATTCGGGTCTTCGACCCTGCCTGCGGGTCGGGTAATTTTCTGGTCATCGCGTACAAGCAGATGCGCGAGATTGAGCATCAGATCAATTTGAAGCGGGGCGAGGCTGACCGCGCATCTGACATTAGCATCCAAAACTTTCGCGGGATTGAACTGCGGGATTTCTCAGCCGAGATAGCCCGCTTGGCCCTGATCATTGCGGAGTATCAGTGCGACGTGCTCTATCGCGGTCCTCAAGTGGCAAGGGACACTTTCCTACCGCTCGATGCACGGAACTGGATCACCTGCGGTAATGCCTTGCGACTTGACTGGCTGGATGTCTGTCCGCCAACCGGCAAGTCAGTGAAGTTGACATCGGAGGACCTATTCGACACTCCGCTAGATCAAGCCGAGATCGACTTCGAGAACGAGGGCGGCGAGACGTATATCTGCGGGAACCCACCTTACCTTGGTTCGACATGGCAATCGGCTGATCAGAAGAGTGATCTGAAACGCATCTTCGACGGTCGAGTCAAAAGTTGGAAATCGCTCGACTACGTTGCGGGTTGGTTCATGAAGGCGGCCGATTATGCGCTACACACACCGACAGTCAGCGCCTTTGTAACCACCAACTCAATCTGTCAAGGGCAGCAGGTGCCGATCCTATGGCCTGCGATCTTTGCTGACGGGCATGAGATCACCTTTGCCCACACGTCCTTCAAATGGGCGAACCTCGCCAGTCACAACGCAGGTGTAACTGTTGCGATTGTGGCGATCACGAATGTGGTCGGGCGCGAGAAGCGGCTGTTCTCGATTGATGAGAATGGGGAGACGTTGGTCAAGGATGTGCCGAACCTAAACGGGTATCTGGTTCCCAGCAAAAACGTATCCGTTGGCAAAGCCTCATCGTCTGTCAGTGCGTTGCCCAAAATGACCTACGGCAACAAACCCGTAGACGGAGGGCACTTGTTGCTTGCCGCCGAAGAGAAGGCTCAAATTGCCGACAAGGAAGCCCTCAAGTTCATACGACCAATTGCGGGTAGCCATGATTATATCAATGGAGGGCTGCGTTATTGCTTGTGGATCGAGAGCGATGATTTGGTCGAAGCTATGTCGAGCGATTTCATTCGGGAAAGGGTGGAAGCGAACCGCGAGAACCGATTGGGAAGTCGAGACCAAGGCGCTCAAAAACTGGCTGAAAGAGCGCACCAATTTCGTGACGTTGTATCCGCGACGTCAGCCAGCATCATAGTTCCAAGACACTCTTCAGTTAACCGGGATTTTTTACCCGCTGGACTCTTACCGTCAGATACAATTGTCAATGACAGTGCTTTTGCTGTCTATGATGCGCCGCTTTGGACGTTAGCCCTTTTGGTGTCGCGACTTCACTTACAGTGGATCGCCACCGTCTGCGGCAAGATCAAAACCGATTACCGCTACTCCAACACCCTTGGCTGGAATACCTTCCCCGTCCCCAAACTCACCGAAAAGAACAAGGTCGACCTGACCCGCTGTGCCGAGGATATCCTGTTGGCCCGCGAGGCTCACTTCCCCGCGACTATCGCCGACCTATACAAACCCGACGCCATGCCTGAAAACCTACGTGCCGCCCACGACCGCAACGACGAGGTGCTAGAACGCATCTACATCGGCAGACGCTTCCGCAACGACACAGAACGGCTGGAGAAGCTGTTCGAAATGTATACGAAAATGACGACGCAGGTGCCGCAGCAATGACGAGTGTTTTTTGGATGTGGGAGCCTCGGCGCAAGAACCTAATTATGGAACATAGGTTCTACGTAGCAGAGGGAAAGAAACGCCTGACCGACCAGTTCTCGGATAGTGCAAAGCTTGTGCAAGAAGCCGATGAGTTCAGTCAAGCCTGGCTTGCGAAAGCTGGGCAGTATTTTGATCCTGATCGACACGATGAAGGTTTATTTTATGAGCAAGCTCAGGACGAAGGAATACAGTATTATCAGGCTCTTGATGAATTAGGGAACTCGGCCCGACTAGCGCTCATCTCTGGCATGTACCATCTTTGGGAAAAGTCACTGAGAGAATGGATGACTTCAAACGATTGCATAGGGTATTTTCAGCAAGGAGAACATCTCCCCAAGGCCATTTGGAAATCCAACTTTGCACAGGCTCTTGAAGTCTTTGATTGCAAAAAACTGTTCCAACAAGGTTGTGCAATCAGAGAAAGCCTCGACGTGTGTCGAATGGTGGTCAACACTTACAAGCATGGTGTGGGTCCGAGTGAGAAGGAGTTGAAAATCAAACGCCCAGAACTGTTTGACCAATATGGTTGGCGTTCCAAATCAAACAGTTCCAGCTTTACTGACTTCGCCGATTATACCGATCTGTACGTTGCTGATGGGAATATTGATGAGTTCTCCGATGCGATTGAGAAGTTCTGGAACGCCATCCCAGAACACATAACCGAAAGTGAGTTTCAACCAGTTCCCCAGTGGTTCCACAAAGCACATCAGAAAGATACCAATGGAGCGGTCAATGGGCGCTAGTCAATCTTCGTTTCTGTTAGTTGAGCGCATTGCTGAAAGGGGCCGTCGTTGACCCGTCTTTTCCAAATCAATGGCACCAATTTAATGCCCGCCAAGCGCAAGCCTTTAGACCTTGAGACCAAGATAGAGGCGTGGGTGGCGAATGACCTCACATTGATTGGGGTGGATGGCTTTGTCATCGGTCGCCAGATCGCGACGGATCATGGCAAGTTCATCGACATCCTTGCGATGGATGAGGATGGCAACCTCGTCATCATCGAACTGAAACGCGACCGGAGCCCTAGGGATATCGTGGCTCAGGTGCTCGACTACGCCTCATGGGTAAGGCGTCTCAGCACTGGTGATGTTCACGCTTTGGCAATGTCGCTCGATGTGCCGTTGGCCAAAGCCTACCGCGACCAGTTCGGCACCAGCCTTCCGCAAACTCTTAATGCTTCCCATCAAATGGTCGTTGTGGCCAGTGAGGTGGATGAAGGTACGAAGCGGATTATCGAATACCTGTCCGAAGAGCACGACGTTGGCATAAACGCGGCGTTCTTCAATGTGTTTGAGGCGGGAGGTCAGGAATGGCTAACAACCGATGCTCTGCTAGATCAAGAGGAGGTCAAGGACCGCGCCGTGAAGAAGGTGCAAGCCCCTTGGTCTGGATACTACTATGTCACCGGAGGGTCAGAGGAAGATCGCCCTTGGGCTGACCTGCGAGAGTACGGGTTCTTCACGGTCAGCGGAAAGCAGTTCTTCACGAAGCGCCTCGATCAGCTATCCGTTGGTGACAAGGTTTTCTATTACCAGAAGAAGAATGGGTACCTTGGCTATGGTCTGATCACTGCAGAGAAAGTTGCTGCAACTGATTATGTGCTTCCCGACGGACAGCCCTTGATCGACGCATTGCCCAGAGATTACCTGACTGAGAACGCGGGTGATCCTGACAACTGTGCCTACGTCGTTGGTGTTGATTGGCAGAAGACCGTGTCAGTGAACGACGCTCGTACATTCAGCGGCATCTTCTCTAACCAAAACGTTGTCTGTAAAATTCGCCACCAAGAAACCGCCGACTTTCTGAAGGAACAGTTTGGTGTTCGCGAGGATCACCAATGACCTTTTGCGAGTGCCCCTGATGAATGTGAAATATGACTTGATCCTGGACGACGGCAGCGGTGTTTTACCTTTTGAGTGGGATTCCAACAAAGACTCTGAAAACCAAAAGAAACACGGTATATCCTTCGAAGAAGCCGCTGAGATTTTTCAGAACGAAGTCCTCACGGCCGAGGACGACAGCGCCTACGGCGAACTGCGGGAAATTAGTTTTGGGCGCTTGGGTCCCGACGGACATGCTCCCTTGATCTTGTGCGTCGTGCACACAGATCGAGGTGGAGCGTACCGCTTGATCAGCGCCCGCAAAGCAACCTCTAGAGAACGGAGGGAATTCGATGTCCATTTCGAAAAAACGTATCACTGAAATCGAAGCGATCCGCGACGAAGACATCGACCTATCCGAGATGCCGGAACAGGGCGAGGATTTCTTCATGAAGTCGAAGAAGAAAAGGCTGGCCCCGAAAGTGCCACCAAAGGGTTTTGCTGAACCACGTGGGCGCTACCATGTGCCTTCTGTGACTGTGAACTACAAGCAAACGGGCCGCTCCACCACTTCCAACGAGCTGGGGATGCGGGCGATGCAGGAACGGGCTTATGAGAGACGGGGAGAGCAATACCTATTGATCAAGTCACCACCTGCATCGGGCAAGTCACGTGCCCTCATGTTCATCGCACTCGACAAGTTGGTGAACCAGGGGTTGAAGCAGGCCATCGTGGTAGTGCCGGAAAAGTCTATCGGGTCCAGCTTCAATGACGAACCGTTGTCAAAGTTCGGGTTTTGGGCAGATTGGTCGGTAGCCCCCCAATGGAACCTCTGCAACACCCCTGGTGGCGATGACGGCAAGGTTGGCAGTGTTGGAAAGTTCCTGGAAAGCGATGACAATACTCTCGTATGCACTCATGCCACGTTCCGCTTTGCCGTGGATAAGTTCGGGATCGAGGTGTTTGATGACCGTCTGATCGCCGTGGATGAATTCCACCATGTAAGCGCCAATCCTGACAACAAGTTAGGCGCTCATCTTGGCCAGTTGATTGCTCGAGACAGAGTGCACATTATTGCGATGACGGGCAGCTACTTCCGCGGCGATGCAGAGGCCGTTCTGTCCCCTGAAGACGAGGCCAAGTTCGATACAGTAACATACACCTACTACGAACAACTAAACGGGTATGAGCACCTCAAGACGCTCGACATAGGGTACTTCTTCTACACGGGTTCGTATGCTGACGATCTGCTTGCTGTACTCGACCCTACTGAGAAAACGATCCTGCATATTCCCAATGTGAATGCTCGTGAGAGTACAGGAGACAAACATAAGGAAGTCGATCACATTATAGATGCTTTGGGAGTGTACCAGGATACAGATCCTGTGACGGGGTTTCATTTGGTCAAGACGCCGGAAGGTCGAGTGATCAAAATCGCTGATCTGGTCGAGGATGATCCAGCAAAGCGGGATCGGGTGTCCCGAGGGTTGAAGGACCCTGCACAGAAGACTAACCGCGATCATGTTGACCTGATCATCGCCCTTGGAATGGCCAAAGAAGGGTTCGACTGGATTTGGTGCGAACATGCCTTGACGGTGGGTTACAGGGCCAGTTTGACAGAGATCGTGCAGATCATCGGAAGGGCCACGCGGGATGCTGAGGGCAAAACGCATGCGCGTTTCACCAATCTGATCGCTGAGCCTGATGCATCTGAAGGAGCTGTGACAGAAGCGATCAACGACACACTCAAAGCCATCGCTGCCAGTTTGCTTATGGAGCAAGTCTTGGCCCCACGGTTCAATTTCAAGCCAAAGACAGCAAGTTCCACTGCAGAGCCGGGGTTTGACTATGGTGAGAATGGATATGACCCCGAAACGAGCAACATCGGTTTCAACGAAGAAACCGGTCAGTTTCAGATCGAGATCAAGGGTTTAACCGAGCCAAAAACAAAGGAAGCGGAGAGAATTTGTCAGGAGGACCTCAACGAGGTGATTACCGCCTTCGTGCAGGACAAACCCGCCATTGAACGCGGCCTCTTTGATGAAGAACTTGTGCCTGAGGAACTCACCGTCATGCGGATGGGAAAGATAATCAAGGACCGATATCCGGAGCTTGAAGAGGGGGATGTGGAGGCTGTACGGCAACGGGCCGTAGCAGCAATGAATCTGACTCAACAAGCCAAGAAAACACTCCTGGATGACGAAGAAAAGGAACCATCCGCAAACACGGCACTTATCGATGGTGTGCGCAAATTCGCCATGGATGTGCGCGACCTTGATATCGATCTGATCGACTCCATCAATCCCTTCGGCGAGGCGTATAACATACTCGCCAAGTCTATGAATGAAGAGAGTCTTCGTCAGGTTGCTTCCGTTATTTCGGCGAAACGAAGCCCGATCACGCCTGAAGATGCGATCACTTGGGCCAAACGGGCCAGCCGTTTCAAAAGGGAGAATGGCAGAGCGCCCTCTGTGACCGCTGCCGATCCCTTCGAGAAACTTATGGCTGAGGGCGCGACGGCCTTCATGCGCTTCCGCAAGGAGGGCCGCTATGAGTGATGATCTAGATGCACTAGCCGACGATCTGGCGGAATTTGATACACCGGATAAGCCAGCAAAACGGTCACCAGTTGAAGAACGCTTGATTGCAGGTTTTGAAGACATTCTGAGGTTCTATGAGCGTGAAGGGCGTGCTCCAAAGCACGGAGAGGAACGCGATATCTTTGAACGCCTTTACGCAGTGCGCCTGGAACGTTTGGCTGCAAACTCTGAGGCTCGGTCATTGCTGGAACCCATGGATACTAGCGGTTTGCTTGCCAGAGCGAGCGCGTCACTCGATGACGAGGATGCTGTCGATTTGGACGGTCTTGCTGCCGACCTAGCGGATATTGAAAACGCAGTTGGCGATCTCACTCAGCTAAAGCACGTTCGGCCCGCCGCCGAGAAAAGAGCAGCGGAAGAAATCGCCAACCGAGAAACGTGTAGGGACTTTGACCGTTTCAAGCCGTTGTTCGAGAAGGTCCAGTCTGACTTGGATGCGGGTTTACGGACCACACGGCCTCCTGAAACAAGCGCGGAGATCGAGGCAGGACGCTTTTACATCTTGTCAGGCCAAAAAGCTTACGTCGCGGAGAAGGGTGACCTGTTCAAACAGGACTACGGTGACTGGGACGCCCGGCTGCGTGTTGTGTTTGACAATGGTACCGAGAGCAACCTTCTGATGCGATCCCTGCACCGTGCAATGAGCAAGGATGCAACAAGTCGTACGATCAGTGACCCAGTTGCAGGTCCGCTATTCTCGAATGCGACCGTTGACGGTGATGAGGCCAGCGGGATCATCTATGTTCTTCGTAGCAAGTCGAAATTGCCCATTGTCGCAGAGAACCGAGACCTGCTCCACAAAATCGGTGTGACTGGTGGAAGCGTTGAGCGTCGGGTTGCTAATGCCAAGTTGGACCCAACTTTTCTGATGGCAGACGTCGAAATCGTAACGACCTATGAGCTTTACAACATCAATCGAGTGAAGTTAGAGAACCTGCTTCATCGTGTCTTTGAAAAGGCACGGCTCGAGATCGAAATCAAAGATCGATTTGGCCATCCAGTAACTCCGAGAGAGTGGTTCTTGGTGCCTATTTTTGCCATTGACGAAGCAGTCGAGAAGATTAGAGACGGTTCGATCAAAGGGCTGAGTTACGATCCGGAACAAGCTCGGCTTTCCTAGCCAGAGGTTCCACCGACTCTGAAATAT
>NZ_WQGO01000027.1:2500-6188 GCF_013034685.1 Ruegeria lacuscaerulensis
GATCGCGCCGAGTGTGGCGTTGATCTCAGTCGTTCTCATCTTTGGATGAGCGGGTTGTGATACGGGTGTTTCCTCGCCTGTCCACGACTATCCCGGCTGAAACGAACAGAGTTGTCCAAGTCAAGTACACTAACCCGCATAACTTAACGGTTATGCATGTCTTCTATCCTCTGCGTGGGGCCGACCGACATCGGCAGCGCGGGTTCCAGGATGGAAGGCGGGAAAGTATGCTTTTGGTTCAGAAGAAAGATGACCTTTAGTTACCAGCTGGGTCATTGCGATTGATTTGATTACTAGCGCAGCTTTGGTTGTGTGCGGTCAAACGCACTCAAGTAGCCGAATGGGCGGTAGGACAAATGGTCAAGTCTTTCTTTTTCTGGATCAAATCAAGCGCGAGAAGGGCGTTTGGTGAATGCCTTGGCAGCAAGAGGCGATGAAAGACGTGATACTCTGCGATAAGCCATGGGGAGCTGAGAATAAGCTTTGATCCATGGATCTCTGAATGGGGCAACCCACCTGAAAGCTTCATATTGTTATCCTTGATAATCAATATGTTGCTTAAACAGGTACTTAAGACCTGAATACATAGGGTTTTAAGAGCAAACCCGGGGAACTGAAACATCTAAGTACCCGGAGGAAAGGAAATCAATTGATACTCCCCTAGTAGCGGCGAGCGAACGGGGACCAGCCGAGCCAGATAAGTGACTAGAACACGTTGGGAAGCGTGGCCATAGCGGGTGACAGCCCCGTATAGGAAGCTTTGATGGACGTATTAAGTAGGGCGGAACACGTGAAATTCTGTCTGAAGATCGGAGGACCACCTTCGAAGGCTAAGTACTCCTTGCTGACCGATAGTGAACCAGTACCGTGAGGGAAAGGTGAAAAGCACCCCGACGAGGGGAGTGAAACAGTACCTGAAACCGAACGCCTACAATCAGTCGGAGGATCCTCGAGATCTGACGGCGTACCTTTTGTATAATGGGTCATCGACTTGGTCTTACGAGCAAGCTTAAGCCGTTAGGTGTAGGCGTAGCGAAAGCGAGTCTTAATAGGGCGCATGAGTTCGTGGGATCAGACCCGAAACCGAGTGATCTAGGCATGGCCAGGTTGAAGGTAAGGTAACACTTACTGGAGGACCGAACCCACATCCGTTGAAAAGGATCGGGATGAGCTGTGCCTAGGGGTGAAAGGCCAATCAAACTCGGAGATAGCTGGTTCTCTGCGAAATCTATTTAGGTAGAGCGTCATCCGAATACCCCGGGGGGTAGAGCACTGGATGGGTAATGGGGCCCCACAGGCTTACTGATCCTAACCAAACTCCGAATACCCGGGAGTACTAGATGGCAGACACACTGCGGATGCTAACGTCCGTAGTGGAGAGGGAAACAACCCTGACCTACGACTAAGGCCCCCAATTCATGGCTAAGTGGGAAAGCAGGTGGGACGACCAAAACAACCAGGAGGTTGGCTTAGAAGCAGCCATCCTTTAAAGATAGCGTAACAGCTCACTGGTCTAAATAAGTTGTCCTGCGGCGAAGATGTAACGGGGCTCAAGCCATGAGCCGAAGTCTAGGGATGCGTAAGCATCGGTAGCAGAGCGTAGTGTGACATAGTTCCTATCCTCTTTAGCGTTCTTCGGAACGCCTTGGAGGATATTTGGAGCTTTCGATGAAGCGGGCGCGTGAGCGATCCCGTGGAGAGATCACTAGTGAGAATGATGACATGAGTAGCGACAAAGAGTGTGAGAGACACTCTCGCCGAAAGTCCAAGGGTTCCTGCTTAAAGCTAATCTGAGCAGGGTAAGCCGGCCCCTAAGCCGAGGCCGAAAGGCGTAGGCGATGGGAACTAGGTTAATATTCCTAGGCCAGGAGGATGTGACGGATCACAGGTGTAGTTCAATCTTATCGGATTGATTGGGCTGCTGAGTGGTTCCTGGAAATAGCCCTCCATCAGACCGTACCCTAAACCGACACAGGTGGACTGGTAGAGCATACCAAGGCGCTTGAGAGAACGATGTTGAAGGAACTCGGCAAAATACCTCCGTAAGTTCGCGAGAAGGAGGCCCGGTTCCTAGGCAACTAGGGGCTGGGGGCACAAACCAGGGGGTGGCGACTGTTTATTAAAAACACAGGGCTCTGCGAAGTCGCAAGACGACGTATAGGGTCTGACGCCTGCCCGGTGCCTGAAGGTTAAAAGGAGAGGTGAGAGCCTTGAATTGAAGCCCAGGTAAACGGCGGCCGTAACTATAACGGTCCTAAGGTAGCGAAATTCCTTGTCGGGTAAGTTCCGACCTGCACGAATGGCGTAACGACTTCCCCGCTGTCTCCAACATCGACTCAGCGAAATTGAATTGCCTGTCAAGATGCAGGCTTCCCGCGGTTAGACGGAAAGACCCCGTGCACCTTTACTACAGCTTCGCACTGGCATCAGGATTGTGATGTGCAGGATAGGTGGTAGGCTTTGAAGCAGGAACGCAAGTACCTGTGGAGCCTCCCTTGAGATACCACCCTTCGCACTCTTGATGTCTAACCGCGGTCCGTTATCCGGATCCGGGACCCTGCGTGGCGGGTAGTTTGACTGGGGCGGTCGCCTCCTAAAGCGTAACGGAGGCGCGCGAAGGTTGGCTCAGAGCGGTCGGAAATCGCTCGTTGAGTGCAATGGCAGAAGCCAGCCTGACTGCAAGACTGACAAGTCGAGCAGAGTCGAAAGACGGCCATAGTGATCCGGTGGTCCCGAGTGGAAGGGCCATCGCTCAACGGATAAAAGGTACGCCGGGGATAACAGGCTGATACTGCCCAAGAGTCCATATCGACGGCAGTGTTTGGCACCTCGATGTCGGCTCATCTCATCCTGGGGCTGGAGCAGGTCCCAAGGGTACGGCTGTTCGCCGTTTAAAGAGGTACGTGAGCTGGGTTTAGAACGTCGTGAGACAGTTCGGTCCCTATCTGCCGTGGGTGTAGGAGACTTGAGAGGAGTTGCCCCTAGTACGAGAGGACCGGGGTGAACGATCCACTGGTGGACCAGTTGTCGTGCCAACGGCAGTGCTGGGTAGCTATGATCGGACAGGATAACCGCTGAAGGCATCTAAGCGGGAAGCCCCCCTCAAAACAAGGTCTCCCTGAGGGCCGTGGAAGACCACCACGTCAATAGGCCGGAGATGTAAGCGCAGTAATGCGTTCAGTTGACCGGTACTAATCGCCCGATAGGCTTGATTTGATCCAGTAATGGAAAGACATGCCCGCCGCCTCAAGTAGCGAAGCGGTAGGCGATCAAACAAGACCAAAAGCATACACACCTTGACTAAGGACAGCGTCGCAGCGCCAAGCCGCGATGTTGGTTGATTATATAACCGTGCGGGAACGCGCCTTTTGTAAACAAAAGACGCTGCCTCCCGCATGGTCGCTTTCTTGCACAGCAAGAAAGTCGACCGAGGGCTTTTCCTCGGTTTGGTGGTCATAGCGCAAGTGAAACACCCGGTCCCATCCCGAACCCGGAAGTTAAGCACTGCCGCGCCAATGGTACTTGGGCTTAAGCCCCGGGAGAGTAGGTCACCGCCAAACCTAGAAAAAGCCCAATTCTCTCTAACACGATGAAAACAAATCTGACTCTGACGCGGGATGGAGCAGCCCGGTAGCTCGTCAGGCTCATAACCTGAAGGTCGCAGGTTCAAATCCTGCTCCCGCAACCA
>NZ_WQGO01000028.1 GCF_013034685.1 Ruegeria lacuscaerulensis
TATAGACAACGCAGAACACCAAGACGCAAAAACGAACGACTTTTTCAACGACATCAGCCCAGAGCAGACTAAGTGGTTTTTAGTCTTAACCTAATATCACTCATCCCTGAGGTGTGTACCAAATTGGTGATGCGTAGGCCCATCTCACCTCAAGTACGAATACTTTCGCTCCAAGTTCTGGCTCCGCCAAAAAGGTACGGTCGTAAATCCGGTAACTGCTCCACGTCGCGAGCGGCTTCGGTACTATGCGTCAAAAGTGATCGTGCCGGGAGGAAAATATGTTTAGAAAGAAGGCCTTTTCGTGCGAGCATTGTCATCAAATGATCGCTTGAAATCAGGCTAGGGATAAAATGAACGGCGCTCAATCACTCGTAAAAACCCTATTAAACAATGGTGTAAATACGGTCTTCGCAAATCCCGGCACCTCGGAAATGCACTTTGTCGCTGCCTTGGATGAACACCCGGAAATGAATTGCATTCTTTGCCTGTTTGAAGGCGGCACGACGGGTGCTGCAGACGGGTATTTTCGCATGAAGCGAGACGTCGCCGGCACGCTCCTGCATCTTGCACCCGGCTTTGGCAACGCCTTTGCCAATCTGCACAATGCCCGAAAAGCGGGGTCCGGAATCGTGAATGTAGTGGGCGATCACGCAACGCATCACCTCCGTTATGAAAGTCCTTTGAAGGGAGACATCCTCGGTATCAGCCAGGCGGTCAGTCATTGGACACGTGTGTCGTCCAATGCCACCGACGTAGCCACGGACGGAGCGGCTGCGGTTCAGGCGGCCCGCGCGCGCAACGGTCAGATCGCAACGCTGGTCCTGCCTGCCGACACAGCTTGGAACAAAGCGAACGCAGCGGTAAACCGATTAGACAACCAAGAAAGCCTTCATCGACCGTCAACAAGCGATATAGAGGCCGCGGCGGCAAGGCTTGTGACGCCGAACGCCGCGCTGATGATTGGCGGATCAGCTCTGTTTGGACCCCAGCGTGAACTGGCTGGCAAGATCGCTGCCACGACGGGGTGCCGTTTGTTGGCTGATACTCTGATACCGCGCATTTCCAAAGGCGCAGGAACAGCAAGGCTAGACCAACTGGTCTATCCGATATCGCCCAAGATCGCTCAGCTTGAAGCAACCTCTTCGGTCACTCTGCTTGGCGCAGATAGGCCAGTCGCCTTTTTTGCCTATCCCGGGAAACCGAGCGTGCCCGAACCTCCGCATTGCCCCATTACGGACTTGTGCAAGCCCACGGATGATATCGAGTGGACGCTGCAAGCGCTCGCCGACACGGTCGGGGTCACAAGCAAAACGGCGACGGAAACCCATCCGCTCGACCTGCCAGACATTCCCATCGGACAGTTGACCCTCGAAAAAGTTGGTTTGGCGTTGGCCGCGCTGATCCCGGAAAACGCGATCATCTGCAATGAATCCGTGACGTCCGGGTTTCATGTCATGCCACCGACAGCTACCGCCCACCCGCATGACCTACTCGCAGGCACCGGCGGCGCGATTGGGTTGTGTTTGCCTTGTGCGACGGGTGCGGCTATCGCCTGCCCCGACCGAAAAGTCATCGCCCTAACCGGCGACGGGTCCGCCATGTATACTCTTCAATCATTGTGGACCATGGCCCGCGAAAATCTGGACGTGACAATCGTTGTGTTTGCGAACCGCGGTTATCAAATCCTGCGCGATGAACTCACAAACGTCGGCGTGGCGAGCTATGGTCAGAATGCTCAGGCTATGTTTGACGTGGTGAACCCGACGTTGGACTGGGTTTCGCTGGCGAAAGGCCATGGTGTTCCGGGGACACGCGCAGATGACATGGACAGCTTCGCAAAGGCGCTCTCCGCCGGTCTCTCCAGCGAAGGGCCATCGCTGATTGAAGTCGTGTGTCCACCGCCCGCATGAGTATTCTGACACGGAACCTGAAAAGCAGATGAGACTAGGGGTGCAAATTGAGGATCAATTTTATTTGATACTGTGAAATGACTTTGCGATGGACCAAACGGCGGCCAAATTACCGCTTTGTCCGCATACCAGTCGTTCGCTGAATTTTGCTGAGTGTCCGCACCGAGCCCAAGGTGGACATTGGTCAACTAGCAAATTCTTCCAGAAGAACTCAGTCGGGAACGCCTGCGGCAATCAAGACTTGAACAAAGCGCTCTACCTGTTCGCGGTCTCGACCGGGAATTCGTCTTGCATCACTTGCTCTGACGTCCGGCGCGACTGCCAGGTAGGCGTCTAACGCCTTGTCTCTCTCCTCAATGCGACCAGAAAGATGAAGCGTTGCCACCAACTGCCTTCTGTAAGTCGGGTTTTCGGGTGCCAATGCGAGTGCACGGCGCACCGTCTTTTCTGCACTTTCGGGGTCCTCCAAGCAAAAATGAGCAAAGTAGACGCCCATCAGCCAAAGCGGTGTAAAAACGTCCTGAGGACTTAATGTCTCAGCTTGTTTAACCAGATCGAGGCCTTTTTGGTATGCGCCGCTGATGCAGTATCCGCTTCCACAAAAGCCCAATACAGTCGAAAACGAGGGCGCGAGCGTAATGGCGCGATCAAAGAGGTCAACTGCCTCGTCCCAGCGTCCGACAAACATCAAAGACCATCCTTTGATTGCCAAAATAATTGGATCTTGATTGTCGGCTCGAACTGCTGCATCTGCCGCTGCGACCATAGCCGCGGCTGAATTCTCGCCGGGTTCCGCCCAACTATAAAATGCTTGTAGAAAATGCGCTAGAGCCAGGTCAGCGTTACCAAATGCGCCACCGGAAAGTTCGACAGCCCGTTCAAAATAGCGTCGAGCTTCTGCTGTTTCCGTCTGCCCCAAACGCATGACGAGAGGTCGCCCTCTCATTACACATTCCCAAGCGTCCAACTGCGTCGGATCTTTAGCCCGGGCGCGCCTAGCTTCGGCACTCAAAAATCCTGGCCCGACCGCTGACACTATCGCGTTCGATATTTCGTCCTGAATATCAAAGATGTCAGTGAATACTCGGTCGTAACGGTTTGCCCAAACCTGTGTTTCAGTCGCCAAGTCAACTAATTGAGTAGTGACCCGAATTCGGTCTCCAGACTTTCGAACAGAGCCTTTCAGCACATAGACTACACCCAATTCTCTGATCGCCGCCGTCAAATCCAGTCCGTTGTCCTTATGAGCCAGTGTGGAATTTCGCGAAATCACATTGAACCAAGGCATACGGCTTAAGTCGGTAATGATGTCTTCCGCCATGCCATCGGCAATGAATTCGTTTTCTGGATTAGAGGATCGGTTTTCAAAAGGGAGCACTGCTACAGTCGGCTTGGAAACCGTCGTCGCAGCAATCACGGCGTCAGGTGGCCATTGGAGGATGTGAACAGATTCTGATATGTTTTTTAGGGTGCGGGATCCTGCTGATACAAAATCTGCTTCAAACCTACCATCAAACTGGCGATGTGCGTCTGCTGAAGTAACAATCGTTGAAGGTTCCGCCAAAGCTTCGAGCCGAGCAGCGATATTGACTCCGTCACCATACAAATCGTCGCCGTCGACGATTACGTCACCAACATGCAAGCCTATCCGATAAGCAATGCGCTTAGAGGGATCTATAGACTTCTCGGCTTCCGATACTGATTGTTGAATCGCTACACAAGCACGTGCGGCGTTAACCGCCGAGGGAAATTCGACAAATAGACCGTCCCCGCTACTCTTAAAAACGCGACCACTATTTCCAGCAATAATTGGTTCGAATATTTCGGAATTTAGGCGTTGTTGCCGCGCAATTGTTCCTTCTTCATCTAAACCCACAAGACGGGAAAAACCGACCATGTCCATGGCCACAATCGCAGCAAGGCGTCTTTCCAAGTTGTGCTCCATGAAACGTTAACTCCAAGCCTAGGTTGTTCTTCCGGTAAACGCGAAATGAATTTCGTCGAGCTGAAAGTCCCTAGGCGATATTATATGATAGGCAGTTCATGCCCATGGCTTAAATCTGAAAAGCTCTCCAAGATCCGCGATAGGTATCGTCTGCTAGGCACCGCATTCGCGGCAGACGTTTGGTTGACCATCTTGAATGCGCGTGAAACAGGGGTCCTGGATAACTTAACGGCTGATCTGTCCGAAGAGCGGTCATTCGAACAAAGCGCCGCGAATGGCCGCTCTGAGCCGATGTCGTTGAAAAAGTCGTTCGTTTTTGCGTCTTGGTGTTCTGCGTTGTCTATA
>NZ_WQGO01000029.1 GCF_013034685.1 Ruegeria lacuscaerulensis
CCGGCGACAAGATGGAGTTGGGGATCGAAGGACTGGGCGTGCAACGGCAGGATGTAAAGGCCAGCGCATGACCAGCATCACCGGCATTCGAACCGAAGACTTGCGCTTTCCGACCTCGGACAGTCTGGACGGATCGGATGCGATGAACCCCGATCCCGACTATTCCGCCGCGTATGTGGTGCTGGAAACCGATGGTGCGCATGAGGGCCACGGCCTCACGTTCACCATTGGGCGCGGCAATGAGATCTGCGTGGCCGCGATCAAAGCGCTTGGCGCTTTGGTCAAGGGTTTGGAATTAGAATGGATCACCGAAGATATGGGCCGCTTCTGGCGTTATATCACCGGAGACAGCCAGTTGCGCTGGATCGGGCCGGACAAGGGTGCGATCCATCTGGCTACGGGCGCGGTGGTGAATGCGGCGTGGGATTTGTGGGCGAAAGAGGCGGGGAAACCCGTCTGGCAATTGGTGGGTGACATGTCCCCCGAAGATATCGTGCGCCTGATCGACTTTCGCTATCTGACCGATGCGATCACCCCGGACGAAGCGCTGGCCATGCTGCGCGCCGCCGCGCCGGGCAAAGACGACCGCATCACCAAGCTGAAAGCCGAAGGCTACCCGTGTTACACAACCTCGGCCGGGTGGCTGGGCTATCCCGACGACAAGCTGCGCCGCCTGTGTCAGGAGGCCAAGGACGCAGGCTTTACCCACACCAAATTCAAGGTGGGCCGCGACCTTGACGATGACATACGTCGTCTGACCATCGCCCGCGAGGTTCTAGGCGAAGACATAAACATCATGATCGACGCCAATCAGGTATGGGAAGTGGATCAGGCCATCGACTGGGTCAAGGCCCTGTCCTTTGCAAGCCCGTACTTCATCGAAGAACCCACCAGCCCCGATGACGTGTTTGGCCACAAGGAAATCCGCGAAGGGGTTGCGCCGGTCAAAGTGGCGACGGGTGAGATGTGCCAGAACCGGATCATGTTCAAACAATTCATCAAAGAAGGCGCGATCGACATCGTTCAGATCGACAGCTGTCGGATGGGAGGATTGAACGAGGTTCTGGCCGTCATGCTGATGGCCGCGAAATACAACTTGCCCGTCTGGCCCCATGCCGGGGGCGTGGGTCTGTGCGAATATGTCCAACATATGTCGATGATCGATTACATCGCGATCTCGGGCGAGAAAGACAGCAAGCGGATCGAATATGTCGATCACCTGCACGAGCACTTCGTCGATCCCTGTGTGGTGAGAAACGGGGCCTATATGGCGCCGGAAAAGCCAGGGTTCTCGATCGAAATAAAACCCGAAACCATCGAAGATTTCCGTTTTTCAGCGGAACTGGCGGCGGAATAAATGCAAAGGTCTGAACAATTTCGGTAGACCGGCGAAGGTCTTCAAGCAACCCGAAGGAATTGCTCCTAAGGATGAAATTTAAAAAAAACCGCCTTTGGGATCGCCCGTGTTCTTGCACTCGGAGAAAAGGCTGGTCTGGTAAAGTAGACTCTGCGTTTTGGCCGTGTCCACGGGGCTTCAACACCATATCTTACAGCGGCTGTGCGTGTCGCCGAGCTTTTGTAAGAAAAGACCATCGACCGTTTCATGTTGAAGGTCTGCCCGCCCTCGCAATTGAGCGAAGAGGCTGCGCTGAATGAGGCGCTGTCGCTGGGTACGGTTGACACGCCATTTGCCGGCGCTGCGTTCCTGGGTCAGTCTTTAGGCCCGGTTAGCATCTCGGGTTACCTGTCTACTCTGCGGCCTTAGGGTCGCTGGAAAGCCCATGTGAACTTGGATCTGTTCAATAAGATGGCGGCTGAATACAAGAACATATCGGGCGATTCCGTATCAACGATCTCTGAGGACGCACCCTAAACACCCGAAACCACTGTGGCATAAACCGGGGCATTTCTCGGAAGGTTCAACCCCAAGAGCTGAGTGTCGTTCCATGTTCCGATGAACTGGTTGGGGTGGTAGGATTCCTTGCCGACCAATGATTAGACTCAGCTTTTCAGCGAAGCCCGAGAAATTGGGGCGAATTCGGGGGTATTTTAATCGCTAGAGAGGTGGTTAATGGGCGCGGCCTAGACAGCTAGATCGACAGCCCACTGGTGCTGAAACGTCCGCTGACGCGTCGTTCCGGAGGGCTGATGTGGGTCGCTGATGCTGGCGGGTTGGGGGCGCGTTTGGGCCAAGTGCAGCGAAGGACTGGTTAGAGCTGATGTCGTTGAAAAACTCTTCCTTGATTGAGAGGCAAGCTGCTGATTCAATTCTC